>NZ_JAUSUR010000003.1 GCF_030814225.1 Breznakia pachnodae | reverse complement strand
TGTCCAGCTTTTGCTTTTTTAGCGATAAATGGTGCATCTACTACTAATTTTGTTACAGTTGGATTCAATTCTTCTCTTGCTACTATATTAAACATTTCAATCCCCCTTATTATTAAAAATCTACTTTATCAGGATGTTGTCCTGAACCTGCGAAATAATTCATTTCATTAATAATTTTCATATCATCATTACTTATTTGAAAATCAAAAATATCTATATTCTCTTTTAACTGTTTACTATTTGATGCTCTAGGAATTGGGATAGTTCCATTTTGTTGTGCCCATCTTAAACATAATTGAGCAACTGATTTTTTATATTTATTTGAAATTTGAATTAACTCATCATTTTGTAGCATTGCGCCATTTCCTAATGGACTATATGCTTCTACCAATATCTCATTTTCTCTACAAAATATTAAAGTATCATTTTCCATTTGTCCTGGATGAAATTCAATTTGATTTACCATTGGGATAACTTCATATTTCATTAATGATTTTAAATGATGTGGCATAAAATTTGAAACCCCAATTGCTTTAACTTTCCCACATTTATATAAATCAATCATTCCTAACCAAGTTTCCTGATTTATTTCTTCCCAATTTTTATAATCTTTTTTTGATGCTGGCCAGTGTATTAAATATAAATCTAAATAATCTAAGTTAAGTTCGCTTAATATTCTATCACATGCTAAATTAACATTTTCACGACCTCGTTCAGAATTTCGCAGTTTACTAGTAATGTAAATCTGACTACGGTTAATAGAACTCTCAGCTATAGCTCTACCAATACTATTTTGGTTTTGATAGCTTGGTGAACAATCGATTAAGCGATACCCTAATTCTAATGCTTCTTTTATTATCTTTATTGTTGTATTATCATCTGCCATATTCCACGTTCCTAATCCTATATCTGGAAGAATTATTTGATTGGAAAGCTTTGATTGATTAATTTTCATAGTCGATCTCCTTAATTATATAAAAGTTCAAATACCTAATAACTTATTAATCCTGTACTCACTACACAAATTTGTTATTAAACCGATATTTGAACTTATAAGTTTTTTTATTATATTATCTTATTAAATCTTACTTCTGTATTTTTTCATTGCTTCTAAAACATCTATAATTTGACTGATAAAAAATTCAGACATTATTGGACTTTCAATTAATCCATTCTTAATACATTGGTAAGCATGATTGATTTCTCCTGTAAAATCACTTTTTTGTTCAACAGATACAACTTCATCTTTTCCATTAATTGATATTTTTGCTTTTGTGCTTTTCCAATAATTCTGAATTTCTATAAATCCATTTTCTCCAATTATCAATCCAACTCCAAAGTTTTTATCTTTACCATGCCAACTTGAAACTAAATGGGCTGATATTCCATTATTGTATAATACATCACATTTACATTCAGAATCACATTTATTATTTTTATACATTTCTATTTCAAATGTAGATTTCATTATTGGGGTATCAGCATATAAGTTAACAAAACATAGAGCATAAACTCCAAGATCATAAAAACTGCCTCCCATAAACTCATCAACATTCCAATCCTTCATATTAGGATTAGGTGGTGTAATAAAACTTGCTCGAATTTCTTTTATTTTACCTAATTCCTTAACTCTATTTTTTATTAACTTATTTAGAGTCGTAAAACATGTTTTGTGCGCTTCCATTAGAAAACAATTATTTTCTTTTGCAATGCAAAACAAATCATGAACTTCTTTTGTACTTGAAACAAAAGGTTTCTCACATATTACATGTTTACGATTTATAAGAGCTAATTTTGTTAGCTCATAATGTGTTGGGTTAGGTGTAGCGATATAGGCCAAGTCAACATTTTCATCATTCATGCATTCTTCTAAAGAAAAGCATTTGATTTTATACTTCTCCGCAAATACTAAAGCTTTTTCTTTCCTTCTTGAAGCTACTCCATATAATTCGGCTTCAGAGTATTGAATTCCTTCTGCTACTCGATTAGCAATATAACCGCATCCAATGATTACAATATTCATTATTTTATCCTCACATTCTTAATATTCAAATAGTAACTCTTTCTCTCTAATATATTCATATTTAGAATTGAGGTGCAATTATAAAAACTGCCTCAATTGTCTTTCCTGTATAATTAATAATTTTGTACCGTTCATTTGCTGGAATAAACATAAAATCGCCCTCTTCAACAAGATGCGTTTCTTGGCGATTCGGAATATAAAATGTCATTGTTCCTGATAAAGAATAGAAAACGGCATCACCTGCATGAATATCATATTCTGTTTGTTGAGGACCAACACCACCAGTTAATACCTTTATCGTGCCAAACTGCATTACGTCATTACTTGCCCAAATGGAAAGTAACACAGGAGTATGTTTTCCGCTAATCATCTTAATACTATCTTCATCATTAAGTTTATAAAACTTTTTCATTTCTCTAGACTTAGGACCATCAATCGGAAATTTCCCCAGTTCTGATATCATTGGCATTTTACTTCCCTTTCTTTATGCTTATAGGTTTTTAAAATTCCAGTATATTCAGATGGCGGACCATCTTCATTCCAAATTTTTGGAGCGATCGCATAGAGCATTCTTGCTTCAGTGTCGCCGAAATTATACCCAATATGAGGACATCCTTTTGGCATTAGAATTCCTTCTCCTTTTTTTACCACCATGACTTGTCCACTTTCAGGTTGAAACATTGTAACTTCACCTATCAATACATAATAAATTTCATCACCTGCGTGAACGTCTGCTGGATCAAAGTGTGACCCAGGAGATAGTTGATACTCACCAACAGTAAGGTCATCTGTACTCGCAACTAACCAGTTCAGATCACTTTGTTCGGGCAAATAATCAGTATATAAAAACTTTTTTAGTTCCTCTTGTTTTTGAACACATGGTCTTCGATCTCCTTTAACAAAAGGATAATTATAAAAATAATCTGGCATCTTTTGCATTTCTTCTTCCTCTCTTAATTTTATTTTTAAACAGTTACTTACTTTTACCTAATGCAAATGTAATTGGTCTATACACATCTAATTCAGCTATCTTTTCTATTGATTCACCTTTAAACTTATGTACTTCAATTAAACTTTCATCTGTGCAGCTCACAAGTAAATAATCACTAATTACTGCCAAATCTCGTGGTGTTTCTCCACAACCGAATTTACTACTAAAATTTAAACTTCCATCATCCCTTATATTGTAAACATAGATACTTTCTTCACCTCTCATTGATACACATTCATATTTTCCATCTAAACTTATTACATTACCCCCAGAAGCAAATTCTGGATTTGATGATAAGGTATATCTTTCAACAATTTCAAACTTATCTGTGTTTAAAACAATAACTTCTCCAGATTTTTCAGTGTTTAAATATGCCCACTTCTCATCTAACGTGAATGACATTAAGCGAATATTCATCAAAGGTTCCATTGGTAAATCAATAATTTTGTCTAAATCTAAATTATCGTTTTTATAAATATATAATTGTTGGAATGCATTATCTACAGATATTACTCTTCCATCACTTAATTTACGAATATAATGAGACCTACCAGAAGCCTGTATGCCATCTCTAGCATGCGTTAGACTTTTAACCATTATTCCTTTCTTAATATCAAAAACACTGTCTACACCTTTTGAATAACTAGCTAGAAGCAGTTTGTTACCAATAACTTGTCCATATGAGTAAAAATAATCACATTGATATTTTTTTGTTAATTTCATAGTTTTCTTATTATAAAATTCAAGGCTTCCACCATTTGCATTTTCTACTGAGGTTATTAAGCTATCTTCTGTTTCAACAACCATATTTGCTTTTCCATCTAAATCAATAGTCTGTGAATTTTTCAATGACCCATTATCTAGATTTATTATAAGTTTAACAATATGATTTCCTTTATCTTTTTCTTTTCCATACGTCACAATAAATATATCTTTTTGCATACTCCTCCTAAAAACTTATATATGTTCTTATTAAATATCTTGTACAAATTCTTCTGTCAATTTCTTATACTTCTCTATTACCTTGTCACTCCACTCATCAAATTGTGGATCTTCTACTTTCATTTCCGGATGCGATTCCATAAAATCTAAATACATTTGTAAACCTGTTCTTATATCAATTTTAGGTGTGTAATCCGGACAAAACCTTTTTGCTTTTGATATATCGAAAATATTTGAGAAATGCTTATCACCATGAATTGATTGTTTCCATGAATAAGTTTCGCTGTGATCTAACAAGTATTCACTTATATATACAGGTTTATATTCAACATTTAATAAATCAGCTAATTCCTGATAAATCATATCCCAAGTCATAGATTCCGGATTCATTACATGATACACTTCACCAATTGTTTCAGGATTACCAATTAATGGATAAAACAACGGAGCAAAATCATCTGCATGTGTACTTGCCCATACACTTTGTCCATCTCCGTGAATGATTACTTCTTTACCTTTCATCATTCTGGAAATAACACTCCAACATGACTTTCCTTTTGTACTTAAAGGTATTCTTGGTCCAGAATATGTTTGTGTTGGACGTACAATCGTCAATGGGAATCCTTTCTCATATTGTTCTAAAAAATATTTCTCACATTCTTCTTTATTTTTTCCATATTGATAATATGCATTGCCTTTTTCCATTGTTTCATCGACATTGCATGAAATCTGATGATTTAGCACACATACAGTACTAATGAAAATAAACTGCTTTGTTTTGTTGGCAAATAATTCTACACTATTTTCTGCTGCTTCTTTATTCATAATTACAAAATTCACTACACAATCGAAACTAATATCTTCAATCCACTGTTTCACTTTATTCTTTTCATTGAACACATCTGCAGCAAGCCTATGAACATGGTCACCCAAGTCATCATCCGTATCTGTTCTTTCTATTAAGTATAGTTCTACATCTTTATCTTTTGCTAACATTCTGGCTATTGGAAATGAAATATTCCCTTTACCACCAACTAATAATACTTTTCTCATCTCTTCCTCCTCTAATCGCATGAAAACTTAATTCCAGCACCTTTTCTTGCATCTTCCATTACGTTCATTACGTCAATTACTTTATCCATCATTTCATAACATTTTTTATAATCATTTGCCTTCGTAATTGCAATGATTTTTTCATATATATATTTGAATCCTTCACTAAATTCTATGATGTCTTTATTCACAGGAGATTCTCCATTCATTCGTAATGTAATATTCTTTATCTCCCCTGGATGTGAATCTATTACAATACAACCTTTATTTCCTTCAATGACACATCTACTTGGTGCAGAACAATCTTTTGCAGTCATACATACACCTTTAAACCCATCGTAATTCATTACTAATACACCTGATGTATCAATTCCATTAAATCCTATGTTCGGAAAATATTGTACATCTTTAGGAATTCCAACTAACCCCATAATGAAATGCACACTATAGACTCCTAAATCATATAAAGCTCCACCATCCAAACTTGGATCAAAAACAGGTAGAATATCTCCATTTAAATAACTTTCATATCTTCTCGAGTATTGAGAAAAACTACACTCAATTAATTTAACTTCTCCTATCTCTGGTAATAAACGTTTAACTTCTTCATAGTTATCCGAATACCATGGTAAACATGATTCAAAAACAAATACATTATTCTGCTTGGCACATTCCAATAGTTCTTTGGCTTGCTCACCAGTAGAGGTAAAAGGTTTTTCACAAACAACACTCTTCCTAGCATTCAATGCTGCCTTCGAGTATTCATAATGAAGAGAATTGACTAATCCAATATATACAAAGTCAAAGCTGTCATCATTTAAAAACTCATTATAATCTGTATACACATTTGCAATACTATACTCTTTTGCTATATCAGATGCTGTATCAATATTTTGTTCTCTACACCAAATTGCTGTTACCTCAATATCTTCAAAATTCTTCCAAACATCTAATACATAACTTACGATCATTCCTGATCCTGCAATACCAATTTTCATAAATAAGTTCCTTTCATCTTTTTAAGTAAAGTAGGGATAAGCGTACTTATCCCTACTAGAAATTATTAGCACTAAATGAACACTATACATCTTCGTATGTCTAGGTAAATTATTTGAGAGCTTCAATAATTTTATATAAATCAACCATTTCTTCCGAGATAACCTTAAAGATTTCTGCACTGTTTAATTGATCTTCCGCATGAATTAACAATAGCTTTTCCATTGCAGTTCCAGCTTCCAATCCAGAATTAAGCATTTCAAAATGAGTTTTGTGTGCTATCTCGACTGCTTGATTTGACTCATTCCACAAGTCTTGAATATCGTCAAAGTTTCCACCTTTTGCAAGGCGAATCGCCTCAATATAACCGGATTTTGCGGCACCACCATTGACAATTAGATTCATTGTAAGTTCTTCAAAATTAGTGCAATTATTTTCCATTATCTTCTAGAAGTTTTAATCCGGTTTTAATCACTTCAGCTCCATCAAGTCTTCCATAAGCTTTCATAGGAATAATCTCCACAATTTTATCAGGGAACACATTTTTAATTTTAGTTCTTTCAAAACGAATTTGAGGTCCTAACATTAATATGTCAAACGCAACATCATTTGATAAAATACGATCTACAGTTGATGCTTTAACATCAATATCTAAATTTTGCTCACTAACATAATCTTTCATTTTTTTCATTAATGCACTTGATGACATACCTTGTGAACAACATATAACAAAATTAATCATAAATATTTACCTTTCTTTCCAATGTATTGGTTCAGTTTAATTAGTTTTCAATAGCGATTGCTTCTTGGCTATCCAGTTGTTTTTCATATATTCTCATAAAGAACCACCAAATGAAGATATCGATAACCAGACAAACAAGTTCCATAATAACATTTCGAATATCTCCATTCGCTCCCACTATACTCTTTAAGAAAATTGGAGTTGACCATGTTACGGTATTAGAGTAAACCGCAATCAATCCAGCAACTGTTGCAAAATATGCCAATACAATATTTACAAGTGGTACTAATACATACGGAACAATTAATATAGGATTAAATGCAATAGGAACCCCAAAAGTTATTGGTTCATTAATATTAAATGCATCTGATACAACGGCTAATTTCCCAAGTGTTCTAAACTCTTTTCTTTTCGCTAAGAATATTAATACAACTACTAATCCAGCACAGGCACCTGTTCCTCCCATTTGTCCAAATGTTGTAACAAATGTATAGTTAACAATATGACCTTCTAATCCAGCGGTAATAAATACTGCTTCAATAGGTGCAACAATTGCTCCTGGATGGATCCCAACAGCGAATAGCAATGTTTGAATAATTGTATATATAATTGCTCCTGGTAATGTAGCACCAATACCAACTAATGGTTTTTGTAATACATCACTAATTAATTCAATTGCTTCTAAACCTGTTGCAACGGATAATGTAGTTGCAGCTAAAGCGTACACCACAATAAGAATTAAGATGATTAGTAATGAATTAAATGCATCTTTTACTGCTTGAGGAACATTATCTCCAACATTGATTTTCAACTTTTCAATTTTTGCTAAACGCATGAATAATTCAGCAGATGTTAATCCAATAATCATAGAAAGCAGTACACCTTGTGTACCAAAATACCCTGTTCCTCCATCCAATGGATTGAAAATCATGAACATTGATAACCCAGTTACTCCTAAGATAATTGGATTATTAAATCCCTTTTGACGTCCTAAGAAATATGGAATCATAACTACTAGCATTACTGCCATTAAGTTCATACATCCATTTCCAATTCGAACAAAGAATGATTGAATATTTGCAATCGTTGTTGGATCCAACGAATCCGTTACAAATGAAGTGTCTAATAATACATAAGCAAAGAATGTTGCAATCCCAGATAATGCTAAGAATGGAATCATTGACATCAATGAATCACGCATAGCGAGTAAATGGACTTCTCCTCCAATCCACGCTAAGAATGAATCAAGCTTCTCTTTAAATTTATTTTTCATACTTTATCTCCTTATTTTACTATTTTATTAGTCGTAATAAATTTTCAAATGATTGATTGTCCAGTAAACTAGTAATGTTATCCTTGTCCAATACAAACCCAAAGAATTCATCATAGAAACCTTCAAACTCCTCATTTTTATTATCTGATATCGCTACCAGAAATACTGCTCTCACTTTTTCTTTACCCCAAAGAATTGCTTCGTCCAGTAATGCCACACAAACGAATGTTTCTTTTGAGGCTGTTTCATATGGATGAGGCAATGCTACTAAGTTCCCATAAGTTGTCTGTAACATCGACTCTCGTTTGAGTACTAATTCATAGAAATTGTCTCGTACATGTTTTTCCAATTTTGACTTGTCACACATCATCTTCAATAACTCTTCCTTGCTTTTCCCTCTAACATGAGTAAAGAATAAATTAGGGGAGAATTTATTTGATAATGGACTACTACTTAAATCTAGCATCGTTTGTATCTCTTCAGATACTTGTTGCGACAAAATCTGATCAGTAACTTGATAAACCGGAATCGGTAAATCAATATCAATTGGAACTGTTGCAAATACATAATCAATATTTGTAAAATCATAATTTATCAAATCTGTATAATTACAAATCTTTGATGTACCTATACTATCTTTAAACATTTCTTGAAAACGATATTCAAATAATCGTGAACTAATATTCCCTGAAAAACATACAATTAATACATTTTTCTTTCGTCGATCCCTCTTCATTCCCTTTTCAATTGCTAACTGAATAGCAACTGCGATATAGGATAATTCATCAACACTTATTCTCTTCAAGAAGTATTTTTCAATAATAGGATTGATCCCCTTAGCAATTGTCATCGCAAAAGGATATTGATTTTGTATATCTTCTAATAATGGATTCGTTAATTCCTCACCATTTATCACCCTTATTTTTAACGGAATCATGTGTTTAACCAACATTGTAAATATATCTAAATCATTTTCAAAATCCAGTCGATATGTATTTTTAATACTTAATAAAATATCTTCTACTAATCGAGTGATTTCTCCATCAATAACTATATTTCCTGTACTAGCTTCATAGAATTTTTTATCTGTAATATTTAATGCTATCAGATATATTTCTTCATATGGAAATATTACATCAAATTCATCTTCCAACATTTTTGATAATTCTCCTGCAATAAACAGAGAATCCTTAAAGAATTTTTCATTCTTAAATTGAGTTAACTCATCATTAATGTTAATTGTATGATCATCAGTAAGTCGATCAATACTATATTGAAGATTTATTGTGAATGATTCTTTCGCTGGCATAGACATCGTTATATTGTATTTTATAAATATGTAGTTAATAATTGTAACTAACTTTTCATCTTCTTTTATCGTATTCTTCTCCTGTTAACTGAATTCCATAATGGGGTTTTCTTATTAAGTAGAGGTTATAGATATTTAGAAATTCTTCAGCTGTTTTAATTGAATTACTAATCACTTTACGTGATACATACAAATCTTCTGCTAAATCGTCGATCTTAAGGTATGTATCTGATTCAATAAATAATTTAACCAGATATTCCCATCTTGATTCAGAATCTACAAAGACTATTTCTTTTTCATCAAAAATTTTATTAAACAGCTCTTCGTCACGAACTTCAAGTATATATCCCTTTCCAGGTTTCGATTCAATAACAGCTCCATAAAACTTGATTTTGTCACTTAATTGCGAAATCATCTTACGTGCTGTTTTATTACTTACATCAAGAAGTTCTTCCAATTCTCGACTTTTCACATAATTACAATTGCTAAATTGCTTTAGAATTTTTAATTCCTTCTTCGTTAGCATACAAGTTACCTCTCTTACAATATTAATCTTACACTTGTTCGCTATCTTCCACAAACTATATACTATAATTTAAAATCTCTTCAAATCAATTGGCCAATATTTTGTATACACCCATATTATAGAACAGTCTGAGATTTCTTCCATTTCTACAATTACCATATCAGCAACGGTAATTTTGTCCCTTAATCGTTTTTTATAAAATGTTTAAATTATAGTTAGAAAAGGAGATTTATATGAAATATATTACAATTCCGGGTTCCAGTCTGAAATTTTCACAAATTTCATTAGGTACAATGAGAATCCAGAGAAAAGAAAAAGATGCCAACGGAAATAAAATCTATGTTGGTAAATCAGTCGAAGAAGTAGAGTTGTTACTTAAAACAGCTTTAGATTTAGGAATTAATGTTATTGATACTGCTGATATTTATGGGCATGGCTTATCCGAAGAATTGATTGGAAAAGTTATAGCTAAGTGTCCTGAACTAAGAAAGAAAATGATTCTACAAACAAAATGTGGTGTTGTTTCAACATCTGAAGGACTATGTTACGATGCTTCTAAAGACTATATACTTAAATGTGTTGATGAATCTTTAGAACGACTGCAAACGAATTACATTGATGTTTTACTATTACATAAGCCTGACCCTCTATATGACCCTAAGCAAATCGCTGAAGCATTTGAGACGTTACGTGCAACAGGAAAAGTGTTATATTTCGGAGTGTCAAACTTCACTCCTGTACAAACTGCATTAATTCAGAAGTATTGTTCTGTGCCTATTGTATTCTCACAAATGCAGTTTAGTATTGCACACTCATTAATGATCGATGAACAAGTCAGTGTTAATACTAACAATATTCATGGAACACCATTTACTTCTGGCATCTTAGATTATTGTCGTTACAATGATATTTGCCTGCAAGCCTATAGTGTTGCACAAGGTACAAATGGTACATTTATTAATAATCCAGAATATGAAAAACTAAATAAAGTAATGGATACGTTATGTGAGAAATATAATACCAATAAAAACGCTATCGCTCTTGCCTGGATATTAAAACATCCAGCTAATATCATGCCAATTATTGGAACAACGAATCCAGCACATATCAAAGATTCCCTAGAAGCCTTTAATTTTGAATTAACACGACAAGAATGGTATGACTTATACACAGCATGTGATAAACCATTACCATAAATAAAAAATTAATTACTATAAAAAAGAAACTACAATTCAGTTAGCCAAATACCAAATAAGCTAAATGAATTGTAGTTCTTTATTTCTAAATAAAATCTCTTTAAGACACTTTTATTAAAAAATATGAGTTATCAAGATTCGTCTTCTATGTACTTTATGATTTTTGCTGGTATTCCTCCAACAATACAATTATCTGGAACACTTTTTGTTACTACAGCTCCTGCAGCAACAACAACATTATTTCCAATACTAACATCTGGAAGAATTGTGCAATTTCCACCTATCCAAACATTATCACCTATTACTATCTTTTTTCCTTGTGCTTTTTTCTCACGTCTTCCTTTTGCAGATATTGGGTGTCCAACTGTTGTAATTAATGTATTTGGTCCAATCATACAATAATCTCCTATTACCACAGGAGCAATATCTAAAATTGTTACATTATAATTAGCAATAAAATCTTTACCAACATGAATATTCTTTCCATAGTCACAGTTAAAGTTAGGCTGAATATATACATTACCACTAGCTGAACCTAATATTTCTTTTATTGCATTAAGTTGTTCACTATACTTATCTGGATCTATAGAGTTAAATTTCCTACATTTAATCAATGCATCTTCTTTTCTTTTGGATATTTCATCATCAAAAAAACAGTATTCTATCCCGACTTCAAGTTTCTCAAGTTCTGTCATAAGTTGTATCTCCTTTACACTTCTTCTATTTTTGTGTACTATCTATAATTCAATTAGCAATTGATATAATATCTTCCACTTCCATTTTACAATACCTAGATTTAATTTATGACTAAACATGTTAGATATTATTTTTTTATGTATTTATCTTTTTGAAATCAAAGTTTTTGCTGTCATTACAATTCCATTTGCATCCATTCCAAATGATTCAAATACTTCTGTATCTGATCCATTTGGAATATCATCATCTGTGAACCCTATTATTTTCATCGGAACAGGGTAGTTTTCAACAACAACTTCTGAAACTGCTGATCCAAGACCACCATATATCGAATGCTCTTCAACGGTTAAAATACATCCACATGATTTTGCCAATTCAATAATTGTTTCCTTATCTAATGGTTTTATTGTAAACATGTCTAAAACAGTTGCAGAAATATTATCCTTTTTCAATAGTTCTGCCGCTTCTATTGCTCTGTGCACCATTTGCCCGGATGCAATAATTCCTATATCTTTTCCATCAAACCATTTAATTGCCTTTCCAATTTTAATTTTAATATCTTCTGGATAAATAACTGGCACTGCTTCTCTTCCGATTCTAACATATGCTGGAACAGTCGTTAATAACAACTCATCAACCAGTGATTTCATCTGATTAGAATCTGAGGGAGATAGAACTAATAAATCCGGGATTGCACGCATTAGAGCATAGTCCTGTAATGAATGATGAGTTGAACCAAGTGCTCCATAGCTAATTCCACCACTAATCCCAATGATTTTTACGTTATTTTTTGAGTATGCCAAATCTACTTTTATTTGCTCAGCAGAACGCATACTATAAAAACTAGCAGGACCAACAGTATAGACTTTCTTACCTATACTTGCTAATCCCCCTGAAACAGTAACTGCATTCTGTTCAGCAATTCCTATTTCTACAAATTGTGAGGGTAATTCATTTGCAAAATCAGTAACTAATCCAGAGCCACGCGAATCCGAACATACAACTATAATTTCTTTGTCAGACTGTGCTTTTTTTAAAATTGTATCTGCAAAAGCACTCCTTAATGATTCTTTATTCATTATTGATCCCCTCTTTCTACTAAGTCTTTCATATCTTTTTTAAGTTGCTCATACTGTTCTAATGATGGAGTTTTATGATGCCATTCCACATTATTTTCTGCACAGTATAACCCTTTTCCTTTCACTGTATTGGCAATTATACAAACAGGTTTATTTTCGATACAGGTATCTAACGCAATAAATATTTGTTCAAAATTATGACCATCTATATCAATGACATGAAATCCAAAAGATTCAACTTTTTCTACTAAGTTTTCCAAAGGCATTACTTCCTCTGTATTCCCACTAATCTGAAGATGATTTCTATCAATAATCCAAGTAAGATTTGATAATTTATATGCTGATGCAGCCATAGCTGCCTCCCAATTACTTCCCTCTGCTAATTCACCATCTCCAGTAAGCACAAAAACACGATTCTCTTGTCCATTCATTTTCAAACCTAATGCCATTCCTGTGCCTATACCTAACCCATGTCCAAGTGATCCGGTGTTTGCTTCAACACCTAGTAACTTCTTGGTTGGATGGCCTCCCAGCTTGCTGCCAAACTTTCCAAATGTATCTAGGTCTTCTTGTGTTAAATAACCATACTGCTGTAATACCGCATAGTATGCTTCCGCAGCATGTCCTTTACTTAAAATAAAATAATCTCGCTGTGACCACTGTGGTTTTTTTGGATCATGTTTCATATACTCAAATAAACTAACTAAAATATCAATTTCTGATAAATCACCACCTATATGACCACCATTCCCATCAATTACAATTTTCACTGTTTTCTCACGGATACTTGATGCAAGTGATAATAACTCTTTGCTCTTTTCAACATTCATAATCTAACATCCTTTCAATGTCATACTTATAGCTTCTTTCCAGCCATTTAATTTTTCTTCTCTTAAATCTTTATCTAATAAATAAGTAAGGTCATCATATGTTATAAAACTTTTAACTTTATCATAGTCCCATACATTATAAGAAATACCAGCTAGATAAATAACACCTAGAAGTGATAACTCTTGAATATTTGGAATATGCAAATCAACCTCTGATATATCGCTTTGAAACTGCATAATGTATTGGTTTTTTGATACTCCACCATCTACATATAATGATTTTATTTCAATATTTGTCTCTTGTCGCATAGATTCAATAATATCATTTACTTGATACGCGATACTTTCACATGTAGCTTTTACAATTTCATTTTTCGTAGTTTGACTACTCATACCACAAATCAGTGCTTTTGCATTACTCTTCCAATGTGGTGCCCCCAAACCTGTAAAAGCAGGAACAATGTATGTAGTATCATCTTTATTGGCTTTTTTTACAACAGAATCAATTTCGTCTGTTGATTCTATCAAGTTTAAATTATCTTTTATCCAAGAAATAACCGCACCGGTATAATTAATATTACCTTCTAGTACATACGTTGGCTTTCCATTTATTTTCCAGGCTAATGATGTAGATAATCCATGTTTGCTTGTTATATAACGAGTTCCAGTATTTAACATAACCGAAGAACCTGTTCCATATGTTGCTTTAATACTTCCTGCTTTATGACAACCATGCCCAAACAAGGCTGCGTGCGAATCTCCTAAAACTCCGCAAATAGGAATTTCTTTATCTAATATTCCATTCAAATCAGTAAAGCCAAAAATTGAATCACTATCACATACTTCTGGTAGAGATGCTTGTTGAATACCAAATACATTACATATATCAGTGTCCCATTTCAAAGTTTTCAAATTAAACAACTGTGTCCTACTAGCATTAGAATAATCTGTTTTATAAGACTTACCATTTGTTAGGTTATACATTAAATAACTATCCATTGTTCCAAAAGCCAAATCATTCTTTTCTTTCGCTCTTTTTATAATATCTACATTTTCCAACATCCATACTATTTTTGATGCAGGATAATATGGTGAAAGAGTTAATCCTGTTTTGCTATAAACCTCATTTTCATAGGCTTCATATTTTTTACAGATTTCTGCAGCTCTGGAACATTGCCAGACAATCGCATCGCATAAAGATTGACCACTACGTTTTGACCAAGCAATTGTAGTCTCTCTTTGATTCGTCAATGACAAGCATAGTAACTTTGATGTATCTATTCCTGAATCAGTAATAATCTGCCTACATATTTCTAAAACATTTTGATAGATTTCTTCTGGGTTATGAGAAATCCATCCTTTTTCATTAACAATTTGTTGATGGGATATATATCCACTTTCTACAATTAAACCATTCTCATTTACAATAACACCTTTCGTTCCTTGGGTGCTTTGGTCGATTCCTAAAATATAAAATTGATTCATTTTTCTTCTTTCCATTGTCTTTTATGTAGAATAGGTATTACCACCTATTCCACATAAAATGTATTATCAGGTCCAAAGTGTTGAAGTATTACCATTGGTTCAACATTGGAGTTATTGACAATCAATACACCTTTCTTTGCTTTATCTTTTGATACAAAATACTCGTCATTTGTTTGATCACCAACGCGCATCATGTTTACTGCTTCAGCGTTGAAACTTCCAAACGTTCCAAATCCTTGAACAAGTACTGCACCATATGCTGCTTCATCATTTAGAATAACTTTTGTTTTTGGTTGAAGTGTAACCTCTTTGGCATTCATATAGTCGTTTCCATAGCAAATCCATTTCTCAGTTAACCCTTCTTGAATTTTTGGTAATTCAACAGGAGGTCTAAAATATTTTTCTTTAAATCCTTCATCATAATTCTTTTCCCAATCAATTGCATTTAAAACATATTCTACTTCATCGTCACAATCTTCTGGGACAATATCAGTTAGGTATTTTTTTGAGAAAGTTTCACCACAAACAACATTTTCTAATACGCAATTCAAATCAGTTCCCCATTGTGGCTCATAAGTTAATAAAGAGCCAGGTGCATGCAAAACACCTGCAGGAATATACCAACCGGTTCCTACTTCTAAATCATATGCTCTAGAGTATTTTGTTACTTTTGTATCGAAATTATTAAAATTTTCAATTACATATTTTATGTCTTCTCTTGTAACACTTGGATTAAATCCAAAATAAGTAGATGCCCTTTTACCAGAAGTTGGATTCAATTGTGGTGGAAAATAATAACATTCTGGTTTGGCTTCACATCCTACATCTTTTGCATACTTAGTTTCTGGATGAAAATGGAAATATAATGGATTTTCATAATCAAAAAACTTTGAAAAAACTGGAAATGTTCCATATTTCCTTTGTAGTTCAGATCCAATAAGTTCATCTTTCAGTTCATTTATTGCATCTTTAAAAAGTATTTTTTGTCCATCTTCAGTAATAAAATAACTACATCCCTGATTAGGTGATTTTGAATTTTTTGATCTTGTACCATTTACCGCACATAACCAACGCTCCATAATTGTTCCTGCATCTGTTCCAAATTTATAATAATCATTTGGATGAATTTTCAATCGATGTCCAGAAATTCCAAATTTAACAGGAATAAAATTTGGTACCATTCTTAAAATTCCATCTCCATCATGAAAAGTTTTTCTAATTAACGTCTTATTCATAGTGTATCCTCCATATCGTTAATTCATTAAAATGATAATTCTTGTCTTTAGACTATACATACAATCAGTATTGAAATTTTGAATTTATTACTGATTAAAATATTTTGCTCTATTTTTAAAGTAAATTAAGGAAACAAAGAAGAAAATTATAGACATATACATTGTTGAAATTGTATAGCCTTCTAAATTAGCCTGAGTAGCAATAGCCACTGCATAACTATAAAGAATTGGTTCAATGGCTACTACAACTAATAAAATTAAATATCTTTTTGGCCCATTCTTTTTTCTTTTGACCAACCAATCACGAACTACTAAAGATACTATTGCTAGTAATATTAATATTCCGCCCTGTATATTATCGATTATTTTCAATAATGGATAAGATTTATAAAATGCTACAGAAGCAGCTATACCATTTGTTCCTCCATAAATTGTTCCTCTTAGGAATGAAACTCCCAACCATGTAAAATATATACATAAAACAATCAATTGAAACCAAATAATAAATTTATACCATTTCATACCTATGGAACTATCACAGTTTATACATTTTCTATCTTCACTATTAATAATTTTCCCACAATTTGGACATTTTTCATTTTTCTTCTTTGCCATACTATGCTCCTTCTATAACCTGCGTTATTTTATTACAATCAAATATTCATTAAAGTAGTTCGCCATTTGACTCAATTACTTGCTTATACCAATAAAAGGAATCTTTTGTACTTCTTTTCAATGTCCCACTTCCATCGTTATTTCTATCAACATAAATCATTCCATATCTTTTTTTCATTTCTCCAGTTGTAAATGAAACACAGTCAATACATCCCCATACTGTATATCCCATTAACTCTACACCATCTTCTTCTACTGCCTTCTTCATTTCTTTTATGTGTTCTCTTAGATATTCAATTCGATGAAAATCATGACATGAGCCATCTTCTTCTTTAATATCAATAGCACCAAACCCATTTTCAACAATAAACAATGGTTTTTCGTAACGCTCATACATAATATTAAGAGCATATCTCAATCCTTCAGGATCAATCCCCCATCCCCAGTCAGTAACTTTTATATATGGATTTTTAGTTGTATATGCACTACTTCCATCTACAGATTTCTTTAAATCATTTTTGGCTTCTGAACTTACTGTATTGCTCATGTAGTAAGATAATCCAATATAGTCTACACATCCTTTTTTTAGATCACTTTTATCTTCCTCACTAATATCTAATTTATATCCTTTTCTCTCAAATAGTTTTAATGAATAAGCAGGATAATGCCCTCTACATTGAACATCGCAAAAGAACCATCGATTATGCATTTCTTGAACTGACAATACCATATCTGAGGGGTTACATGAATATGGATAGTAAGGAACCATTGCAATCATATTTCCAATTTCAAAACTTGGATTTATACTCTTTCCAACCTGTACCGCCTTCGCACTAGCTACAAGCTGATAATGAGCACATTGATACATTGCTAATTCAGGGTTGGGATACTCATTAAAATGAACTCCTGCATTTGTCCATCCAAAAAGATTACTTTTATAATTCATCTGATTATTAATTTCATTAAATGTCATCCAATACTTAACTTTGTACTTGTATCGTTTAAAACAAACTTCTGCAAATTTTACAAAAAAATCAATGACTTTACGATTCATGAATCCACCATAATTCTTTGCAAGATGAAACGGCATTTCAAAATGCGACAAAGTTATAACTGGTTCAATATTATATTTAAGTAACTCATCAAATACATCATCATAAAACTTTAATCCTTCTTCATTTGGTTCTTCTTCATCTCCTAGAGGAAATATCCTTGTCCATGCAATTGATGTTCTAAAACACTTAAATCCCATTTCCGCAAATAATGCAATATCTTCTTTATAATTATTGTAGAAATCTATACCTATATGATTTGGGTAATAATTTCCATCTACAACATCATCAGTTATTTTTCGGGGTACATCATGTGATCCTGCCGTCATTACATCTGCAACACTGAATCCTTTTGACGTGTTTACTACACCTCCTTCAAATTGATGAGCTGCTAATGCACCTCCCCATAAAAACTTTTCATTTAACATACATCTACTTCTCCTTACTAATTGTAAAAATTTACTTTTCAAATAAACTAAACATTATCTGTTTCTTTTTATTTTATTCACTTATTTCAACATGAAGTTCCCCAAAACATTAATTAAAATAATTTGTAGCTAAAAACTTTGTGAACATAAATTGTAGACTGCTGTAAAACTGATATTTTTCAGCATTATCTATTATTAAGAATCTTCATATAAATATTAATTAACATATAAAAAACAACTATTTAGTTATTTCCAATAGAGCATTCTAGTATAGCGAATATAATAGTACTTGATGCATTGATATATTATTTTATAATACCCAAAACCATATATAATTTTACTAACTTGTACTATACTAGAAACTCTTAGAGGAATTATTTAAATATCTTAAAAATCGAAATTATCCGGGTCAGCATATGACCTTTCATTTTTATTCAAACTGTCAATAAAAATTAACTCTTCTGCTGTAAGAGTAAAATCAAATAAATTAGCATTATCAATTATTCTCTCTTCTTTTGTTGATTTTGGAACTACAAGTATTCCTTTTTGTAGTAACCAGCGTAAAATTACTTGCGGAATACTCTTATCGTATTTCTTAGCCAATGATTTTAATTCATCCATCTGAACATAGCGTCCTTCTCCTAATGGAGCAGAAGCAATTACTGTGATGCCATGCTCTTTACAAAAGTTTAATGCTTCAATATCTTGAAATCCTGGATTTACTTCCATTTCGTTAATAGCAGGCACCACTGTTGTTTGAGCAAGTAAATTTTGCATGTGACTTTTTCTAAAATTAGATACTCCTATAGATTTAATATATCCTTCTTTTTGGAGCTTTTCCATTTCTTTCCAAGCCTGTACATAGCCTTCTGCTGGAAAATGAATTAAATACAAATCAATATATTCAGTTTTTAACTTTTTCAAACTTTCAAAGAAAGCTTCTCTTGTTCTTCCCTCTCGAATATCATTTGTCCATAGCTTTGTACATACAAACAATTCATTTCGTGGAACAATTTTAGAATCAA
Organism: Breznakia pachnodae; assembly: GCF_030814225.1. Lineage (GTDB taxonomy): Bacteria > Bacillota_I > Bacilli_A > Erysipelotrichales > Erysipelotrichaceae > Breznakia > Breznakia pachnodae. Next base: position 532,259 of record NZ_JAUSUR010000003.1, on the reverse strand, counting down.
TCGCTTTCCCAACACCAATTTCATTATATTTATACATAGATGCTGTATCTAGATAACGATATCCAACTTCCAATGCAGTTACTATAGCTTCGTCTGGAACGCGAATAGTTCCATATCCAACCATAGGTATAAGATTACCATCATTCATTTTAATTCTTGTTTCTAAGTTCATATTAACCTCACTTTCTACTTATAGATTATATCTAAAGGTTTTCTTCTTCCATATCTATAAATTCCACATGATATAAGGTAACTTTGGCGATATAATATTTTTTTCATTACCTTATAATTTGCATGTGAGGTGTAGTATGAAAATTTTATTTTTTGATATTGATGGTACTTTGGTTAATAGTAATAATCGTGTGTCTCCAAAAGTTCGCCAAGCTATTAAGCTGGCAAGAAGAAAAGGTCATTTAGCCTTTTTATGCACTGGGAGAAGCCATAATTATATTGATAATATTCTAGATGTTGGTTTTGATGGTTTTATTACAAGTGCTGGAGCATATATTGTCTATGGAAGTGAGGTTATTGATTCATCTCCTTTGAATCCTGAAGTTGTAAAAATGGTAAGAAACGTGTTTGATGAATATGATATTGCTTATGATCATGAGTGTGAAAACGTTGATTATATTAAAGAAAAAATGATTTCAAATATATTTCATGATGATAATGACATAGCTAAACACAATAGAATTCAGCAGTTTCTAAGAGAAAGCAATACACTACCAATGAATCAGTACAATAATGAGCCTGTTCTTAAAATAAGCTATTCTTGTGATAACACAATGCAATTAGAGAAAGCATCAGAGAAATTATCTGATTACTTTACTATTGTAGTTAATCCGACTTTCTCAAATTTAAGTGGTGACCTGATGTATAACAATACTAATAAAGGAACAGCAATTTGCAAACTAGTAGATTATCTTGGATTAAATATGGATGATACTATTGGATTTGGCGATAGTATGAACGATATTGAAATGCTTAATATTTGCAACGAATCAGTTGTGATGGGAAATACAAATGATGATGTGAAACAATATGCAACATCAATTTGTGAAAGTGTAGATGATGATGGAATTTATTATGAATTACAGCGAAGAAAGCTAATATAATCTTTTCATTACTTTTAGAATTTCATTAGGTTAAATCACTATGAAAACCCCACTAAATCTTTCGATTAGTGGGATTTTTCAATAATGAAATTTTATAGCTTATCATCTAAATACTCTATGATTAGTATTTTAATACAATAGCTTTACTAATCATTTATTTGCTTAAATATAAAATTGAATATTAACGAGTTATATTGTGCAGTATTATAATTATCAATTCCATGCTCTAATCCTTCAACATAATGTGCTTCATATTTATTTCCTTTTTCTTTTAAAGTTGCTTCTAATGCATATGAATATTTTATAGGTATGATTCCATCATCTTTGCTGTGAATAATAAAAATGGGTGGTTCATTTCCATCAATAGAATCTAGGAAAGCTGACTCCTTAATCCCTTTCTCTAAATCATCACCAAAAGTGTTATAATCATTTTCTCTTCCTCGAACCATTAACTCTTGTCCGTTCTTAACTTTATAATAATGGAAATCTAATAAATCGGTTACACAGTACATATCTATTATTCCAGCTGGACTAAAATTAAGTGTATCGCTATGATTAACTACAATATCTAAAGCTAAATATGATCCATAAGATTCACCCCAAAGAATAATCTTATTTTCATCAATATTTTCCATACTGCCTAAATAATTTAACGCTTCAATTACATCTTCTCTACTCCCCTGATATCTAGTTTCATCATTTAAGCGATAATTAATACTCGAAACAGCATATCCAAATAATAAGCCATTTAGAACATTTGCTATATGTCTAGACTTGTCGGATTTGAAAAAACCTCCACTATGAATAAATACCAATAATGGATATTTTTTCTTTTTTTCAGCTGGAAAATATAAATCTAACTTATTCTTTTCTGATTTATTAGAGTAAGGAATATCATATTGTGATACCCCTAAATCACTAATATTAGATTCTTTGTTAATTTGCTCAAATTTTTTTTGCATTTTCATCTCCTTTTTCTCTTATTCATATTAAGACTAAATGCTTACTCTTTCCAACCATATAATTACCTCGATTAAGTGGTAATTATGTTTATTAAATACTAAAAATTTAAAGAACTGACACCTGTAATATACAAACGTCAGTCCTTAATTAATCATTATTTTTACAATACTATTTTTTCAATTCTTTTCTTCTATTCGCTACATAGAATAAGCTCAGTAACGATACTAACATCATTCCAATATATACAATTGGATTTGTCATATCTGCTGTATCAACACCTACTCCTGTGCTCGGTCTAGCAGCAACACTTGGTTTAGTTGTCATTGTTAAACCTTTGTCTTGTTTGTAGTAAAGTTTAAGAACTAATGTTCCATCTGCTGCAACTTCACCAGACTCAATTGTTTCTTGTACTTCCTTATCTAATTTATAACCCTCATATGTTTTCGCATTAGCAGTCACAATTGAACCTGTTGTTCCTTTTAGTGTATCTGTATCTGCTAATTCATATGATCCATCTTTTTGTTCTTTATAGTGTTCTACTTTATAAATCACACTTGTACTTGGTGTCCATCTTGCATACAATGTAACATCTCCAATTGATGTATCTAAGATACTTGTAATTGGTGTTGATGTCCTTGCAACTGTATACCACCCATCAAAGACATAACCCTCTTTTGTTGGATTATTAAACGATATAACTCCTACACCATATGTATATTCATTTGGATTATCCTTATGATTTACACCACCATCTAACTCGTAATTTATTGCATATTTGTTAGGAACCCATTTTGCATACAGATCCACTTCACCAATTGAGGTATCAGAAATATCCGTAACTAATGTTCCTGCTATTAAAGCACTATCATACCAACCAAGGAACGTATATCCTTCTCTAGTTGCCTCTTCAAATGATGATACACCTATTCCATAAGTATAAGATGATGGATTGTTATTACTGTTGTTACCACCATCTAAATGATAATTAATGGTATAATCATTTACTTCCCATTTTGCATATAGGGTTACCGTTCCTGTTTTTGTGCTTGAAATATCTGTTATCTCGTTATCACATGCCACACTGTCATGCCATCCTTTGAATGTGTGTCCTTCTTTTGTTGCTTCCTCAAATGCTGTAACTCCGACCCCATATGTATAGGTCGACGGATTATTAGTGTGGTTATCTCCACCATCCAATTCATAAATAACATCATAATCATTTACTTCCCATTTTGTGTATAGGGTTACTGCACCTAATTGGGTTATAGAAATATCTATAATCTCATTATCAAATGTTGCTGTATCATACCATCCTTTAAATGTATGACCTTCCTTTGTAGGTTCTTCAAATGATGTTACTCCAATTCCATATGTGTATTTAGCAGGATTTGCTGAATCATTTACTCCTCCATCTAACTCATAGATAATGTCATATTTATTTACTTCCCACTTTGCATATAACGATACTGTTCCTAATTGCGTTTCAGAAATATCTGTGATTTCACTATCGAATGTTGCTGTATCATACCATCCTTTAAATGTGTATCCTGTTTTTGTAGGCTCCTCAAAAGATGTTACACCAACACCGTATGTATATTTTATTGGGTTTGCTAAATCATTTGTTCCTCCATCCAATTCATAGATAACATCATACTTATTTGCTTCCCATTTTGCATATAATGTTATATTGGAACTAGCTATCGTAATGGTATTTCCTGCTTCATAAACCGTTCCACTTCCATCACTCGCTGTTGTCCAGCCTTTGAACGTATGTCCAGTTTTCTCTAGAGTCCCAGTATTTCCTTTTACTGTTACACTGTTTCCAGTTTCATACTTTGTTGCATCCACTGGTACTGTTCCTGATGTAGAATCATTATCATCATAACTCACATTGTATTGTTTTACCCATTTTGCATAAAGCGTTACTTCTCCTGCTTTTGTAGTAGAAATATATGTGATCTTGGTTGCAGTTGCAAAATCGTCATCATCATACCATCCATCAAAACGGAAATTATCTTTCGTTGGATTTTCAAATGAAGTAACTCCTACTGCATATGTATATTTTGATGGATTAGAAGAATCATTAGTTCCACCGTCTAGCTCGTAAGTAATATCATATTCATTAGCCTGCCATTTTGCATATAGTGTAACATTTGCATTCGTAACTGTAATCGTATCTCCAACATTGTAAACTGTTCCACTTCCATCAGAAGTAGTTGTCCAGCCTTTGAAAGTATATCCAGTTCGCTTTAAGTCACCTGTATTATCCTGTACCGTAATCGTATCATCTGTTTCGTACTTCGTTATATCTGTAGGCACAGCTCCTGATGTATTATTCTTTCCATCATAAGTAACTGTATATTGAGGCACAAATTTCGCATAAAGATTTACAACTCCAGTTGAAGTATTTGAAATATCTGTAATTTTAGTTGTAAAACTTGCATCTGTATACCAACCATCAAAGCGATGATTTAGTTTCCATGCATCCGTGAACGAAGATACACCAGTACCAAATGTATAAGTAGTTGGATTTCCAAGATGAATTCCATCATCTAAATCATAATTAATCGCATATTCATTTGCAGTCCAAATTGCATAGAATGTAAGTGTTGATTCTGTTCCAAAACTTTCTGTATCACCATCTTCATATGAATCACCAGTTCCATTTGCCTTTGTATTCCATTCCTTGAATGTATATCCAGTTAATGTTGGAATAGTTGAGGTAATCGTTGCTGTTTCATCATCATTTCCTGTTTTCGTAACAAATGCATATTCAGGAAAGTTTTCTACCTCACTTCCACTTACAATTGTACTTGGAGTATTCTTTTCATATTGTATTGTTTTACTTTCTGTAGTAAATCCTTTTATTGGTGCTACCAAGTCAATTTGTCCATCATTGGAAGTTGTCTTTGCACTATAAGCAAATTGATTGTAAGCAGTTTGGTCAGTACCTACTGGTCCCGGCACTGCAAATGTAAGAATCACTTCAATTGTATCCCCTGGCTCAACAATCAGGCTTCCAAAGTCTACATAGAACGCTGTGGCTCCTGTTGCATCAGCAGCATTTGTACTCCAACCAGTTGTAACAAATCCTTGCAGTGCTGTTCCTAGTGCTGCAGGAGTAGTTGAATCAGTGTAATATATTGTTGGTGAAGCACCTGATACACTTACTGACTTTAATGTCGTTCCACCACTTGACCCCCTTGAATCTCCATCTTGTGGTAATACATCATAGAGTTTTAAATCCTTTAGATCCACGTTTCCATTATTTGTAATTGATAATTTCATAGTTACATCTGTGTTGTGCTCAGCTGCTACAATCGATGAAGTCACATAAGTATCATTTGTAAGTGATGACTTAATATGTGTATTTGCCTGCATATCACTTTTTCTAACTACTGTAATATCACAAGCATTTGTTGCATAATGATAGTTATCACCATTACTTAATCCATATGAACTAAGACTTTGTTCACTTGGTAAATTATTCTTATCTAATACATCAATAACATCAAATGATTTCTTAAGTTCACCACTTGTTCCATAACTTGTCATTACTACTGAATCAATACTATAGGTTCCTACTGATGTTCCATCTTTTATTTTAAGTTGAAATGGAATTGTAAATGATGATGCATCCTTTGTTGTAGGAGCACTATACCCAGATTCACTTTGAAATGCATAATAATTATACTTTGTGTCACTACTTACCAACGTTACAGTTACTCCATAGTTAGTAGTTGTTACTGTATCTGTAAGCGTCGTTCCAGTTCCACTCACCAATTCTAATTCTTTAGGTATTCTTGCCGCAATATAAGGACTGTCCCATTTTGTATCTGGTCCTCTACTTACATCCACTTTAGCTGATATAATCATATCTAAAGTATCACTAGGAAATCTTCCTGTTAAACTATTTCCTGAGATTGAGACTGTAGGATAGATTGATTCATCTACAACATAATAATTAGCTACTTTTGATGTGTTCTCACGAGTATTAACCGTTATCCTGTCTTCACTAAACCATGAATATACAGCGTCAATTGGAACTCCTTCTGACTCAGTAATAATCGTTCCGTCTGGCCACTTTTTATCAGGCCAGGACTTTGCTATATATCCTAAAGAAAAACCATTCCCAGATAACAAATCACCTTTGTTATTTTCATCACTTGCATCATTTCCCATTGCATCTACTACAATTTTAGTAATATATTTAGTATCCCAACTTTGTGTAGGTGGGGTAAATTCCAATGTTTGTGAGTTTCCTGTTGTTGTTGGTGTAACTGTTTCAACATGTGTGCTTCCATCATCAAAATAATAAGTCAATTTATATTGATTCCATGTCTTACTATTATCTTTTCTAAATGCAACTACTCGAACTTTACCAAAATTAATTTTAGCTGATTCTGTATTGTTGTTTTCTAGAACCAAACTTGTGCCTTCAACTGTTTTTGTAGTTCCTGTATTTTTGAATGAAGAACTGTGGTTATATGCAGTCCAACCCAAACTAACATATGTTTGAGCCTTTCCTGAGGTTGCAACTGCATAATGATCAGTCATTCCATCACCAACATCTACATGTGTATAAATAAGTGTTCCTCCTGTAGAATGTCCTAGGGCAGTTGGAGCATAGAAATCCCAATCTTTTTCATCTACAACATTATAAGTAACTGAGCCTTCTTTTGTAACTACACCTGTATTAATTAAATCTAAATTAATTCCACGCTTAATTGTAAAACTATCTCCTGTGACATAACCAGTTGGCACAATAATTGAAAAATCAATTTGTAGAAATTTATAACCAGTATTTCCATTAAAATTTAAACTATTCCAGCCAGTTGTGGAAGTAACTGTTTTTATATAACGATCATATTCAACTCCTGTTCCAGTTTCTGTATATGTTGAATTATAAACAAATGAATTTGAACTAGCATTTGTAACTGTTGAGCCTTTAGGAACATCAAAATACAGATAGTTAGTACCTGAGTCATTCATTAAATTTTCATATGATTGTTGATATGACCAACTTAGTCTTTGATTAATTGTACCTTCTGCCCATTCCCCTGACGGATGAGATAAATTCGTTGCACCTGCAGTTAAAGAGTTACTACCACTTGATTTAACTGTTATCGTAGTAGCTTCATCTGACTTCTGTGTTATATCACTATCATCATTTGCATATGATGTGGCATTGATATTCCATAGAGTTTCACCAAACGCCACCTTTCCATCATATGCTGTATTAAAATCAAAATATAAAACTAATGTCTGTGATCCCTGCATTAGATTGTCATTTAAATATATTCGAATTACATCAACACCATCTATATTTTCAATCGATGATGAATCTACATAATTACCAAATGCAGCTTCTGTCTTACTTTGATTATATATAAAGAAATCACCAACACCTGGATCTGTATATGTACTTGGTGTCTGATAAGTTAAAGGAACATCAATGTATCCTCCGCTAACCCCCTCTTCTTCAATCGTTACATCCAAATACACCATAAACTCACCTGGTGAGGTAGAGTTTCTTGGATTTGTAAATGTCTGATAACTTGTTGTTGAAGCTCTTGCAGATACTGCCACTCCATAATCTGATGAGTTTACAGCACCAATATCAATATTCAAACTAGGTATTAACGCCCCCATTAGGATAGCTAACACTAGAAACAATGCACTTGTTTTCTTTATTTTTTTTGAATCCTTCTTCATTTTTTTCCTCCAATTTTCAAAAACAATTACTCCACTACCTTTAATGTAATTGTTAATAAATTTCCCGCATTATCACTTACATAAAGTTCATGAACCGATGATTTTTCATTTTTGATAGTTAATGTATTACTAATCTCATCAAATGTATAATCATCTGTAAACATTCCGTTTTTGTAATATTCAATACTATTTTTATTTATTCCTGATATGTCTTCTTTTAAGTAAATAAGATAATCATTGCCTAATTCTTCGCCTGTTGCCACAGGGCTATTTCGATCAATATTAGATATTGTAATTTCCCTTTCATCTAAAATATCATCTTCCTTTAAAAGTTTAATAATATAGTTTCCATTATCAATAACATCTAATGTTTCTGAATCATTAATCAAAATTTTGTCATAGTTATTATTTGTAGTTTCAACATTTATATGTACTGAACTACTTGTCCATGTAGAATCAAATGTAATATCTTTTATCTTAGCTGTCTCTTCTTCGATTGGTTCTATGCTCGGTAGAGAAATCCATTCTATCTGCGTATCTGGTTTTGGTTCTTCTTCCTGATTCACCATCCAAACTCCACCAATGATCGCAGCTCCAGTTAACCCTCCAAGAAGTATTTTTGTTGCTATAGCAATTCCTCCAGCTGTTACAATACTACCGCCTGCTAGTATTGCCTGTAGTATTTCATTTGCAGCGGTTTCGTCTATAGAATATTTTTTTGACAAAATCCCATATACTTCATGAAGCAGCGTTGGCGACAATATAGCAATTCCAAAGTTACGCTGTACACCTTTTCTTTCTAAATCTGAGCTAAGTACTTTTTTAATTTTGATAATTCTTGTTGAAACAGTAGATCTTGGTACCTCAAGAATATCAGCAATTTCTTGCGTTTTTAGTTCTTCAAAAAATCTAAGTATCGCTACTTCCTTTAACGGATCACTTAACTTTTCTAAAGACTCCATTATGATTTCCTTGACTCTTTCATTCTCTACCTGATCAACTACATCTACCTCATTTACATTAGGAAAATCTTCTATCTTTTCATCTTCACTCAATTCATACATTTTGAATTTCTTTCTTCGCGCCTTATTCTGGCACTCATGATAAGTTATTACATGTATCCATGAACTAAATGCTTTTGGTGTTTTTAAATTCTCTATTTGTTTGTACACCTTTATAAATACTTCTTGTACAACATCTTTTGCTAATTCACTATTTCTAAAAAATTGAGCACTCATAAAATATACTCGTTTATAATAAGCTTTATATAGTTCTGTAAAAGCTTCGGTATCTCCATTCATCGCCCTTAAAATCACTTCTTCTGAAATCTCATTGAGTCTACTCATTATACTTTTTGCCCTCCTTCCAAAACACATAGCTTTCCTACCCATTTGATTAGACGCTCCATTTCAAAATGGCGTTCATTCTATCAAAACTTTCTATATCTTATGGAAAGCATATTTCAATATTATTTGTATATACACACTAGACCCTATTAAGTAGGACGCCTCGACTTTTTTGTTTGCTCATTGTTTTTTGAATATTTTTTATGGATGTATGAAGACCACTTTGTTTTCGAAAAACTAAAAGATATAGTATACTTATAGTAAGAAATACATAATTAATTGTGGAGGCCCTATGTCTAGAAAAAACGATATTCGAAGACTTGAGATTCAAGCAATTCTTCAGGAAAAACAAGATGTAAAAGTTGAATATTTAGCAGAAGCATTAAATGTTTCATTAGAGACGATTCGTGCCGACCTAACCTTTTTAGAAGATAGAGGATTTTTATATCGTTATCATGGTGGTGCTAAAATACGGGATTCTATTATTGATATTCCAATGGATATCAGAACTAAAGAAAGAGTACATGATAAACGAAAGATTGCAGAGAAGACCCTTGAACAAATCAAAGATGATGATGTAGTTTATTTAGACCCAAGTAGTACAGCACTCTATTTAGGAAAGTTGTTGAAACTAAAGAGAAATTTGACGATTGTTACAAATTCTTTAGAATTAGTAAACACTTTACAAGATACCAAACATCGATTAATTATTATTGGTGGAGATTACTCAGTGAGTGGTAAGCGAACAATTGGTGATTTTGCACTACAAGTTCTGAACTCTATCTACTTTGATTTATGTGTATTAGGAATGGATGGTTGCATGAATCTAGATGGTCCTGCCAATATTGATTCTGATGAACTTGCTATTAACCAAAGTGTTATGAAGAAAAGTAAACGTAAGATTCTTGTGAGTGATGCTTCAAAGTTTCAAAAAACTGCATATTTTCAATATGCAGCATTTGATCAATTTGATGTATTTGTAACTACTAAACTAAAAGTAGAGGATAAAAAAAGAGTGAATATTAGAAAAATCATAGAAATCTAAATTTAAATATTTGGGTTTCTTTTTTCTATATTCCCACAATCAAAAGCATTATTCTTTTTGTTTCAACAATATTTCTTTCTGCTTTCGCAAACCCCTTGTTTTCATGTTTTTATTTGATATGCTAAAGGTGACAAAGGAGAGATCAGTTATGAAAAATTTAATTATTAAAGACTTGCTGTGTATGGATTCAGATAATAAAGAATCTGCGATTATTAACGTTGGGATGTCTCCATCAATCTATGGAGCCAACTGGGCGAAGGAAACCAAAGAAAAACATTCTAATTCAAAACTTATGATGGATTTAAAAATCAGTGATGAAGATTTCTTAAATGCGAAAGTTGCATTTGATGAAGGCGCAGATATTGTAAGTGTTCTTGCTGTTGCTGATGACGAAGTAATTCGTAATGCTTTATTGATTGCTCATTCTCTTGGTAAAAAGATTTTAGTTGATTTTGTAGGTGTCAGAAATGTAGCATGTAGATTAGAGGATATGGATATCTATGGAGTTGATTATGTATGTCTAAGTAATCAGCAATTAAAAAATATCAATCCAGATATAAATAATGATATGAAATTATGTACATATGAAGTAAGGCAATACAGCTATCTGTTAATGCAGGATACACTAGAAACAAGAATATAAATACTCACTTCTATTCAAATGGAAAAAACGAGTGTCAATCGATAATGATTGCACTCGTCTTTTCTTGTTTAATTACTTTTCTGATTTTCTTTTTCTACTAATTACATAAGTTACTAATATTATTGATGAGCCAATTAGTATCATCCAAGTTGTTGCCATTGTAGCATCTCCTGTTTTTGGAGAGTCTGCTGCATTAATTGTAGATGATGTGCCTGGTGTAGAAACGGTTGGTTTAGAAGAATCTGTTTCACTCTCTTTTGATGAAGATGAATCCGATTCTGATTCATCTGGTGTGGGCTTTACATCTATTTTATCATCTGGCTTTTCTAAATCTTGTTTAATTACCTTTTTATAAACAAAGGTAATTTGTTCTCTATTATCCCCAAATACTCCTGATGCATTCGTTGGAACTTGAACCAATTCATAACCTTCAATTTCTATAGCTGTTACATCATATTGTGTATTCCACCTTCCACTAATACTATCGCTTTCCGTAATTTGGGTACCTTCTTCATCTACGTATATAACATTCAATGTAAATTCTAAAGGATACACAATTGTTATTTCTTCATTTGTTGAGTTTCTTGTGACTTCTACTTCTTTTACACTTTCATTAGGTTGCAAAACTGTTACATCTGATTGAACATAATCTACAGTTGGATTTTCTATCGAAGCTAATATTTGTGACTCTGAATCAACAATTTCTCTGCCACTGATTAACTCTTTTACAACATTAAAATTTGCACTTTGTACTACATCTGGAGAAGCAATTGTGCCATCTTCAAATACATAATGAACCGTACGTGTCACTGTTTCTATACTCTCTTTTTCTAAATCAATAGATGGGAGTTTAATATAATTAAGTAACCTGTATTGGTCATATTCAGTTATTGTTTGTCCTTCAGGAATCCATGTTGTTAATTCAGGTAATTTTTGATGTTCTGAATAATATTCGTCTCTTGCTTTATACACAAAATGCCAATTATAAGCTTGTAAAATTGGTTGTGAATACGCACCTGGCATACTCATTGCATAGTATTGACCAATGATAGCATTATATGTAGATTCAACATAGTTTTCTTTCTCATAGAAAGCTGTATCTGTACTATCAGATGGAGTGATTATATCTTTCACACTTTGTTGAATAATTGTTTGAATAAATGGTGTTTCATATACTTCTTCAGGTGATATAAAATCAGTTCCATCAGCATTTAAATTAGCTGATAGAAACTCTGGTGATAAGCTACCTCCAATATAAGGATCAGCCAAAAAATCACCAAGTATAATTTCCCTACTATTTACTACATTCCAACTATAATCAATTACATTGTTATCTGTGTCATATACATATCCTAATTCTTTGGTATTTTGTAAGTATAATCTTACTTGTGCTTGGTATGCTTTAAAATAATCTATATCAACTTCATAAACCCAATCCATTACTGAATCTTGAATAATATCTGCTACCACCTTATTTCTTTCATCCGGATCATCACTTAAATAAGAAACTTGTTGATATACTTCATCATAAGCACTAGAAATAATTGCTTTTTGATTTTCATAATCGTTACCTATTGTATACCCCAAATCGAGGTATCCCATAAATCCTACATAATAAACAGAATCATCTAAAAATGACACAATAAAATCATTAATCTCTTGGTTATATTCATCACCATATGTATTGATAAATGAGGCAATATAATTGTACTTTGAACTATTATAATTATAACTTGCCGTTAACTCTTCACTTAATAAGTAAGCATCAACATATCCCTGGTTATCATAAATTGTTTGAAATGTTTCAAATTCACTTTTTAAATCTGCATTATATCCATTAATTGTACTTACAAAATCATCTAATTTTTTAATATCCACTTCTGGATAAGTAGTAATTATATATTCTCGATAACTGTCTTGATAGGTAGTAGGATGTTGTGCAATTGTTTGTGCAATTGAATCATTAAATATTGTTAACGGTGCTCTATAACTAGAATACTCCTTTGGATAATCTATTAAATTTATTGAAACTGTACCATCTTCTGATGTTTGTCCAGTTATTGTTGTTTCGTCATTCGAAAACACAAAGGTTGTTAGTACTGATGTACTTAAAATTGCAGTTAATGCAATAAGTAATGCCTTTGTAAATTTTCCTGACCATTTTTTTAAAGATACTTTTTTACTATTCATAATAATCTTTTCTCCTTCAATAGGATTTGACCCTATAGAAATATGTCGCATTTAGTGTCAATACCGTTCACTTTTTTTACCAATAATTTATTTTCACATAATTTTGCATTAAAAAAGTAACATACTATGATGCTACTTATTTTTATAATGCTGTTCCTTTTATTGGTTTATGTAAGTTCGACATATCTGTCTTTTCAAGTTCCAATAGTTTTATTTTTTTATCAATTCCTCCAGCAAAACCTGTAAGACTTCCATTTGTACCAACTACACGATGACACGGAATAATGATAGAGATTGGATTATGTCCCACTGCACCACCTACAGCTTGTGCTGACATTGTTTCCTTTCCTTTTCTCTTGGCAATTGCTTTTGCTATGTCACCATAGGTCATTAATTCTCCATATGGAATGGAACACAGCATTTGCCACACTTCCTGGCGGAAATCACTACCGATTGGTGATAATGATAATTCATTAATACCAGGTTTCTCTCCATTAAAGTATCTCTTTAACCAATCTTTTGCTTTGATGAATATTGATAGTGTATCATCATCTTTCATTTCTCCCTTTACACTTCCACCATAATACTTTTGACCTTCCATCCATAATCCTATGATACTATCACCATCACTAGCCAACATTAGTTTACCAATTGGTGAGTCATAATATGTATTGTATATCATTTCTTTGGTTCCTTTCTGGTTTCATAATTCCATAAATTTATTGTTGCATATCCTCGCCACGGCCGCCACATCTCTGCTGCTTCTAAAATCTCTTTTGACTTTAGCGTGTCAAGTGCTTTCATAACTCCAAGATCAGTATGAGGAAACGCATCCGTCCATCCCATTGCTCTCATTGCAATATACTGAGCTGACCACATTCCAATTCCTGGCAACTCTATTAGTTTTTCTATTTCTTCTTGTGGACTTGCAGGATGATAAAAATCAATGCTTCTGTCTTCAAATGCATGAGCCAATGCCAGTATTGTATTAGACCTAGTCTTAATAATTCCCAATAAACCTAGATGCTCTTCAATATTATCTTCTAAAGATATAATTTTGTCTGGAGTTGGAAAGATATGGGTCAATCCATCAATATTAGTTTCGATTGGTGTTCCAAACGTATCCACCATTCTTCCTGCTAAAGTTCTTGCTGCTTTTACAGTTATTTGCTGACCTAGAATTGCTCTTACACACATTTCAAATGGTTCAAAGCTACCAGGTAGTCTTGTTCCTAAATGACAGTAATCAGGATTTAACTTATTCATCACTGACAACTTTTCATGAATAATTTGTGGTTCACATGATAAATCAAATAAATGTCGAACTCTGGAAAGCACTTGTGGTAATACTGGTAATAATGAAACATCAACCGTTACTTTTAAAACATTACGCTTGGAATCATTACTAACTGCAATTGTTCCTTTGATACGTTTATTATCTGATATAAAAGATGCAGTACGATAATATGTCTGATTTTTAATAACTTCAACTCCTGGGATTGCACGAGCTGACAAAAAGGTTAGCATTTCATCCCAGTTATATGGAGGTCGATACCCTAAGGCTACCGTTATATCTTCAGGTTGAAGTTCTTTTGTTTTCGCATTCTTTCGAAATCCTGTAGGGGTCAGTTTGTAGTGTTCTTTGAATACATCATTAAATCTTCGCAGACTTCCAAATCCAGATGCCATAGCAACATCCAAAATTGATAGTTTTGTATCCGTCAATAAAGTTTTTGCCAACAGTAACCTGCATGTCTGTAGATATTGTATTGGTGATACATGGTATTGTGATGCGAATACTCTTCTTAGATGACGATCACTACAATCCAGATACTGCGCAATCTCTTCTACGCTTTGCCCACTACTACAAGTCTCTTCCAACATTTTAGAAGCACGATAAGAAAGCGATTGAATTGCATCTGTTGTAGATGTTCCTGGTGCCAACTCTGGTCTACAGATTAGACATGGACGATATCCATTGGCCTCAGCTTCAGCAGAAGTATCATAAAATGTACAATTCTCTTCTTTCGGGAGTTTTGCCTTACATACAGGTCGACAATAAATTCCTGTGGATGATACACCAACAAAGAATCTGCCATCAAATCTTGGGTCTTTTGATTTAAATGCTTCATAGAAGCCGTTGTTCTTTTGTGTCATTTTCTAGTTCCTCTACTAAGAGTATACCATAGGACAATCATAAAAACTCGCTGTTTTCGGACTTAGATACACAAAAGAAAACCATGCAGATGTTCTCGTTCTACATGGTCTATAAATTCTTTGTTTCTTATGTCTTTTTAATATTATACTTGAATACTATATTCTTTATCATCTTGTTTATAATCAACATACGTTCCTATCACAATAAGTATAATTAATATCACTCCACAAAACCAAATACTCTTTTCAGAGAAGATAGCTGTTAGAAATACTGACATGGCTGCACCAACTACAAACATAAATACTAATGATGCATACTTCATAGACAGAATTCTTTCTGACTTCTTTTTGCTTAGTATAAAGTTTCCAATCAGCTCTCCTACTTGTCTTAGGTTACCTGTTGATATCGTTGTATTGTGTGCAAGACTTCCATATTTTCTAAATAGATTTAACTGAAAACTGGTTATGAACGATAATACACTATTGATTACTAAATCATATTCTTGATTTGTTATAAAGCCAATACTCACAAGAATTAGTATTTCAAGAATCAGCAGATTCTTATGTAATTCATCTTTTCCTTTTTTCATCAGTATCGTAGATACAATTCCCCCAATGATACATGAGATAATTGGTAAGATAAACTGGATACAATCCGCGAACTGCTGAGTAGCAATATTATATCCTAACCTTGCTAGATTTGTAGTTTGTGTATTCGCAAATACTCCACCTCTAGTAATAAACGTATATACATCTAAAAAACCACCAATGAAAGTTAGCATCGACATAAACAAATAACCTTTCGTGTAATTTTTCACTGTTTTTCCCCTAAGATTTCTAGTTTTCTATATTATCTATATACAACTAATAACAACAGATACTACCATCTGTTCTTGATTCAGTTGCACCTACATAAACATCATTCTCTAGCTTAACAATCATTTGTGCTCTTCCAAATGAGAAACAGTTCTCAGACACTTCTATATCGTGTCCTTTTTCCCTTAATTTTTCAATAATATCTTTATTGAAGTTTGGCTCTACTAGAAAGTGTTTCCCATCTTTCCATTGCCATCTTGGTGAGTCTATACACATTTGTGGATTTAAATGAAAATCAACATAGTTCATCATCAATTGAAGATGTCCCTGTGGTTGCATATATCCACCCATTACTCCAAATGGACCAACTGCTTTATCATCTTTGGTTAAGAATCCTGGAATAATAGTATGATAACTTCTTTTTCTTGGTGACAAAGCATTTGCATCTTCTGGATTTAAAGAGAAATCAAACCCTCTATTTTGAAGAGCAATACCATAGTCTTCAACAACAATACCTGATCCAAAGTCCATATAATTACTTTGAATATAAGATACCATATTTCCATCTTTATCAGCTGTACACAGGTAAACAGTTCCACTTGTTGGTTGTTTTAAAGGTGCAGGATCTTTTGCATAGTCTGCAATCTCACTTGAACGTGATTCACCATAAATATCTTTTAAGTATTTATGGAAATCAATCTTCATTGCATCCAAATCAGTAACTGTCGATAATGCATCCGCAAATGCAAGTTTTATCGCTTCAAACTGATGATGATAAGTATCTACATCTTCTTTCTCTTCTAAAGGAAAGTTCTTCAATATGTTCAAAGACATCAGTGTTACAATACCTTGTCCATTTGGTGGTAATTCCCAAACATCATATCCACGATAATTGAGAGATATAGGATTAACCCATTCCACATTGTATTCTCTAAGATCATCCAACTCAATATAACCACCATGCTTTTTACTTTGTTCCACTATTCTATTGGCAATCTCACCATTATAGAATTCATCAGAATAACTTTCTCCAATTAACCTTAGCGATTTTGCATGATCTGGAAATTTAACAATATCTCCAAATTTATACGATTTTCCCTCTTTCGTAAAAACTTTAAACCATTCTGCGAAAATCGGATTATCCTTAAATTCTTCACTATTCTTCTTTACATATTTTTCCCAAAGGAATGACACAACTGGTGATAACGGGAATCCCTCTTGTGCATATCGTATTGCTGGTTGTAATACATCAATCAATTCTAAGTTTCCAAATTTTTTGATCAATGCTGCCCAAGCCTTTGGTTGTCCTGGTATTGTTACTGGTATCCATCCATGCTTTGGCATTTCTGTATACCCTTGTTCTTTAAGTTTTTCAATTGTCATAGACTTTGGTGAATATCCAGAAGCATTTAAACCATAAAGTTTATTCTTCATCCAAACAATTGCATAAGCATCTCCACCTAATCCATTACTCGTAGGTTCTACAATCGTAAGCACTGCTGCTGTTGCGATTGCTGCATCTACTGCATTTCCTCCTTTTTTTAATATTTCTAATCCAGCAGAAGAAGCTAATGGATTACTGCTACAAACCATTCCTTTATTTGCACTAACACTGTATCTGCTCTTTCCATATGGTTGATTTAAAACATCAAAAACCATTTAAATTCCTCCTTCTAAATTTTGTCAATGATAGAGTTAAAGTCTGTGATTTGTTGGTCCGGAAGAGACTGCGCAAAAAAGCTAACATTTTGATTCCTCATTTCTTTAAAATCAGCTATTTCTTCATCATTTACATAAACATAGTTTAATAGCTTATTCCCCGCATCATTTCGTAAATTACCTACATTTACTTCATCAATTGATATTCCTTTGTTAATTAAATCCAATAGTGTTTTTGTGCTTTTCACAAGTAACATTGTTCTCTTATTATCAAAAGAACCACTGTTAATTTTTTCAATTGCTGTATCTTGATCAATAATGAATGACTTTACTCCCGTAGGAGTTGCCATCTTTAATAAAGAAACTCTGAAGCTATCTTTAGATGTTTCATCATCTACAGCTAAAATGCATTCAATTCCTTTTGATCTAGTCCATCCAAGTGCAACTTGTCCATGAATTAGACGATCATCAATTCTTACTAAGGTAAATTTCATATGTATCTCCTTTTTATGCTAATATTCCAAAGAAACCTAAAACGAATCCCACTATAATTATTGACATCATTACCCATGTAGAACTCTTTCCTTTTCTAAGCAGTGTATATACTGCCAGTGTAGAAATTAGTGCTAATAATTTAGGTAATATCATATTCAATGTATCTTGCACACTAACTGAAGTTTCTCCCACTGAGTAAACAAGTGGAGTCGAAATATTCAGCCAAGTAGCACTTAATCCACCAACAACAATTAACCCTAAAATTGTTGCTGCTGTCATCCATCTCTTGATTTTCATGCTTTCCATTTTTTGCATGAATGTATCAGAGAATTTATATCCATTCATTACACCCCAGTATTGGAAACCAAAGTGAATTGCATTTAATCCTAATACAAAGATAATTGGTGCAAATGAATTACCCGCTAACGCTAATGAAGCACAGATACCTGCGAAAATCGGACGTACTGTTCCCCAGAATAATGAATCTCCAATTCCAGCAAGAGGTCCCATCAACGCTCCTTTTACTGCTTGAATATTTTCTTCACTTACATCTTCACCTTGTGCTTTTCGCTCTTCCATAGAAGCCACAATCCCAAAGATTGGTCCACATGTCCAAGGGTGTGAGTTAAAGTAATTTAAATGTCTTTGATATGCTTGTATTCTTGCTTCTTTATCATCTGCGTATAATTTATTTAGAACAGGTAATAAAGCCCATTCAAACCCTAGTGCCTGCATACGTTCGAAGTTAAATGAAGATTGTACTGCATTAGAACGAACAAATAACTTCATTAAATCTTTTTTTGATAATCCTACTTCGTTACTCATATTAGTTCTCCTCCTCGTTTCGATCGCTTAATGCGTATAAACTAACATATGCAATACCTAGGAAGGCGATTCCCATAACTCCAAATGCTGGTACATAAGCTGCAATCGCAAATCCAATAAAGAAATACGGAATAAATTGTTTTGTTGCTAAGTTGTTTAATAGTAATCCAAATCCAAGTGCAGGTAATAAGTTTCCTACTGCCTGAATACCAGCCATAATATTATCTGGTACTGCATTCATCAATTCGGTTACGTAACTTGCTCCAAAATATAATGCCAAAAATGTTGGCACAAAATATGCAAGGAAATGAATAAAGTTCCCTAAATGCATCATCATACTGATGCCTCTTGAATTATCATCATTTGCATACTTGTCTGCAATATGTACCGTAAATGCACAGATTGTTTTCGCAAACATTTCAAATGTACTAGCCACTACTGCTACTGGTACTGCAATTGCCATTGCACCCTCTAAACCAGTTCCACTTGTAATTGCTACTGTTGTCCCTAAAGCACTACCAATTGCCACATTTGAAGGAACTGATCCTCCAATTGCCTGTGCACCCATGAATACTAATTCAAGTGATGCTCCAACTTGAAGACCTGTCATAAAGTCACCAAGTATTAACCCAACTACTGGTCCTAATACTAATGGTCTCTCTAATTGACAATCCCCTAAAGCTCTACGTTGTAAATATGCCAAACCTGTGATCAAACTAATAATTAGAATCGTAAAAAAATTCATATATGCTCCTTTCTTAAAGCATGGACTTTGTCCACTAATCAGTTTTAATTGCAATTAATCACTGTTTATATATTTAAAATATCACAAGATTTTTTAAATGTCCATACATTTCGTAATATTTCGTACATTTGATGGTTTTGCATAAATATAATAGTTGCAATTACAACACTTATTGATACATTATTATCTATTAAATATTACTAATAATACCTTATCTATATTGATTAAATATCATTTTTCTTCTATACTTAGATATATGAGAACATATTAAATGATTGCTTATATAAAGGATAATTTGCGTCTTTCCATAGATAAAAAATCTTTCCACATCAAAGGCAATCACTTATTTTCATTCAAAGAAGATACAGTTATAGAATTATTGATTTATTATAAATCTATATAATCATACATTTATGAATAGTACATATAATTATTCAATTATTGTACATCTATATATAACTATTTAGGAGGAGACATGGAAAAGAAAGAAAAACAGTCATCTAAGAAGAGTATCATTATCAATTACTTATTATCAGAAATTACCAATGGTAATTTTAAAGTAGGAGACCAAATACCATCGGAAGCTGAACTGGTTAAGAAATTCAACTTTGGAAGGCAAACGATTCACAATGCATTATCTGACCTTGCAATTCAAGGTATTATTGATCGAATGCCTGGCAAGGGTTCATTTGTGGCATCAAAGCCAGTAACCAGAAATATTCAAAAGAAATTAAGTTTTACAGAAGATATGAGAAATATTGGAATGATCCCTGGAAGTCAGTTGCTGGAGTTTAAAACAATCAAAGGTAGTGATGTTCCAGATATCGCAAATGAACTAAAAATTGATCCTAGTGAATCGTTATACTTTCTATGCCGTTTACGTACAGGAAATGGAACACCAATTGCAATTCAAGAAAGTTATATGCCAATGAAGTATTTTCCAAACTTAGATTTAAATGCAATTGTAGAATCACTAGAGGATTATGCAAAGAAGATTGGTTTAAACATTGAAAGTTTCTTTACCAGATTAAAAGCAGTAGAAGCAACAGAAGAACAAGCAGAGTTACTACAAACAAAAAGTAAGGCTATTTTAAATAGTATTTCTATTCGTTACTTAGATGATGGTACTCCTGCACATTACACTTGCTCTTATTATCGTTCTGATTTATATGAATATACATTTTCATCTTTTAGTGGATAATCATATCTTATATACGCAAAAAGTTCATGACACATTTTATACTGTGCTCATGAACTTTTCTTTTTTTATTTGATTATGGAAGGTAGAATATAATTCTCAACTAGCTCCCAACGATCTCTTGGCTTACGCATCGTATCTGATGCAATTGCTACCACTAGTTCATACTCAGGAATACAACAAATCATATTTCCCCCATCCCCCAATGCCATATAAGCAAAGAGTCCATCCTTTTCATAGATACACCATAAATAACCATAGCGTTGAAATACTACATGAATATCTTTCTCTAATGGTATTCCTTCTATTGACGCTTGAATCCAATCTTTAGAAATAATCTGCTTATTATTTATCATTCCATTGTTGATATAAAGAGAACCAAATCTCGCCATATCTCTTGTCGTTAATTTTAATCCCCATCCACCTGTAGAATTACCTGAAGGATCTTTTGCCCATCCTTTTAAATCCTTACCAAATAATCCTTCATAATCAAATGTCTGATTTGGGTTATCTGGAATTTCCTTTATTCCTATTTCTTTAAATAAATATTCATTAGCAAACTCTCTTGCACTTTTTCCTGTTGTTCGAATTAAGATTGCAGAAAGTAAATTCGCACTACTATTTGCATATTTGAATTCACCTATCTTTCCATTCTTTCCCATCATATCAAGTGAAAAGGTAATCCAGTCTTTTCTTCTTACCATTTTTTCCATTGGCTCCTGAAGCGGTTTAAAGATATAGGGTGCTCTCATCGTAAGCAAGTTACGAATAGTTACTGCCTGCTTCTGCACTTCAGCAGGTGAGCACTTATATTCTGGAAAGAAATCTAACACCCTTTGATCCAAATCTTTTATATAACCTTTGTCTACTGCAATCCCAATCAGTGCTGATAAAACACTTTTAGTTACTGATGCAATATGACAGGTATCATCAATATCATAACCATTATAATAACGTTCAAATATCGTTTTGTTTGAACGTACAATAATAATTCCATTAAGATTCTTAAACTGGCTTGGAATTATTCTATCCATTTCTAAGAGTGTATCTTCTCTCATTCCCACATCACTTGGGTTAATTGGATCAAATGATAATATCTGGTTTGTTCTATTCATCACAGATACCTCCCAGTAATTGATTTCGAATTTTTCTTTAACTCTTCTGGTGTTCCTTTCGCAATAACATATCCACCATCATTACCACCTTCTGGTCCTAACTCAATCAGATAATCACAGATTTTTAATACATCAATATCATGTTCAATCACGATAATTGAATTTCCCTTTTCCACAAGTTGATCTAATAGAGTAACTAATTTAGATATGTCATATTGACTTAATCCAGTTGTTGGTTCATCAAGAATATAAAGAATATTACCTTTTCTCTTTTTTCCAATTTCCTTTGCTAATTTAATTCTTTGAGATTCTCCTCCACTTAATGTCGGAGTAGGTTGTCCTAGTGTTATATATCCCATTCCAATTTGTTGAAGAATCGTTAATGTGTTCAAGATTGCTGGATGGTCATCAAAAAATAAAACTGCTTCATCTACACTCATCGCTAATACATCAAAGATATTTTTATCTTTATATTGAATCGATAAAGCATCTTCATTGAATCTTTTTCCATGACATTTTGGACAAGTCTTGTTAATACTCATCTGTGTTCCTATCCAGATTCTTTCGTAACCACTTCCATTACATTCTTCACATGCTCCTTTGGAATTGAAAGAAAAATGACTTGCGGTATAACCTTCTTTCTGATTCGCAAATATACTTCTTATTTTATCCCAAATACCAATATAGGTTGCAGGATTCGAATTACTGTTTCTTCCTATTGGAGACTGTGAAATCTCTGCAAACCCAGAAATATATTCCATACCATCCAAACCCTTCGAATCCATCTTTACAGTAGAATCAATAGGATTTTCTTCTATCTGATATTTAAAATTATTACGTAGTAGTGGTAATAATGTATCTGATATCAGTGAACTCTTTCCACTACCTGATTTACCAGCAATTCCAACGATAGAATGTAGTGGAAAAGATATAGTAATATCCTTTAAATTATTCGTTTTCGCATGATGAAGTGTTAGTTCATAACCATCTTTATCATATCTAGAAGTATCCCTTAATGGAATCTCCTTTTTTCCAGACAAATACATTCCTGTTATTGATGACTCTGACTTTAATAATCCACTTATGTCACCCTGATAAACAATTTCTCCACCATACTTGCCTGCTCTTGGCCCAATATCAATAATATGTTCTGCTGCCTGAATCATACCTTTGTCGTGCTCAACAACAATTACCGTATTCCCTATTTCCTTTAGTTGCTTTACTGACGAAACAATAGTCTCCTTCTCTGAAGCATGTAGTCCTGCTGTTGGCTCATCTAATACGTAAATTAATGAATCCATCTTTGTATCCAAGTGTTCATTTAGAAACAGTCTTTGTAATTCACCACCACTTAGCGTAGACATTTCACGATATAATGTAAGATAACCTAACTTTGCATTTATTAAGTGATTTAATTTATTTAAAATATCTATCACTAAATTCTTACCTATCTGAGTAGATAAATAAAGTTTTACTTTTGTATGAAGAAAGCGATATAAATCGGAAAGAGTCATCAAACACAATTCTCCAATATGCTTGTCTGCAATACAAACACTTCTTGCTTCCTCTGCAACCCGATACCCATTGCACTCATCACAAGTATACAGAGAATAAACATCATCTACAGCCTCTCCTTTTTGATGTCGATTTCCATATGCTCTTAGAAGTGCATAACTGTTCTTACCATTCTCATATCGCCCATAGATTGCTTCATTTTTTACTTCCTCTGGAAGTTTTATAAATGGCATATCAAAGTATTCATTGAATCTTCTCTTTAGTACATTCATATATCCAGGTGTCACTTCTGCATGTTTAAAAACATCTGATAAGGTCATTTGTTCATCCTTAATCAGATTATTGATATCAATTTCATAATATGCGCCTTTTCCAGAACATTTCATACACATTCCACTCGGAGAATTATAAGTGAAGAAACTAGGATTAAAATGTTCATCTGCTTCAAAATCAGAACCTTCGTTCACCTTTCCTTCTCCTGAGTAAAGCAGTGCAAGCATTGTAAGTATTCCTGTTCTGGTTCCTACAGTAGACCTAGGGTTACTTTGTCGAATGGTATTCTGCTGTACAGCAATCGTAGGTCCAATTCCTTCAATTGAATCAAACTTATAAGTATCATCAATTGTTGTTAGTGCACCTAGTGATTGTAAATATTGTTTTCGTCCTTCTTCAAAAATAATATCAAAAGCCAAACTTGACTTCCCACTTCCACTCACACCGGTTGCAACAATCAATTGGTTCTTAGGAATACAAATATCAATATCTTTTAAATTATGTAATTTTGCTCCTTTTATTTTTATCTCTTTCATTATTCACCTCTTTATTATATTGATGTATAGCAGATAAGAGTTGAATTAAAATGCGAATGGTTGAACTGGTAAATAAATATCTACTAAATGTATCCCATGTTTATCATTTCGATAATCATTCATATACACTTCAAATGGTGCATTATCACTTGGTACATAGCCACTGTTTGTAAGCCATTCTTCATATATATAATCCCACATCGCACTAAACTGATCTTGTCGAATATAGAAATGTCCCACCATATACTCACCAGCTGGTATTTCCATAACACTCAGTTCACTATTCTCATCAACCACTGCTCCATCAGGAAGAGTAATACATATACTTGTCTTCAAATCATCTGGGTTTGTAAACTCTGGATTATCATGATAAATACAAAGCACTTTCGTCTCTCCTTCTATAAGAAGATTTTGATTGTATGCATTTATAAACAACTGCTCCATCAACTTGGGAAGTTGCTTAGACAATTCAATGTATGCCCCAGTAAAACGAAGATATGCAACCTTTATACTATCCATCGTAATAATTTCAACCTTACCTTCAATTTCCTGTTTGGATACGCTTTGATTCAACTTATCTGATACATCCTTATTGTATCGAGAAATATTATACTGGTCTTTGCAATTCTTGCGATAATCATCTCTATAGTTACTTGGACTTACATCATAATACTGTTTAAAACTTCTTGAATATACTGCGGAATCACTAAACCCAAGATAGTATGCGATATCCGTTATGCTCATATCCTGGCGATGACTTAATAATCCTGTTGATACTTCTAATTTAATGCGGTTTACATATTGAAGTAATGATTCATGAGTGATTGCCTTAAAAATACGATGAAAGTGATATTTCGAGAAACCTGCCACTTCAGATAACTCTTCAAGAGTAAATGTTTTTGTGATATTTCTTTCTATATAATTTTGAACTTTATTGATTCTATTCACATATTCATTTTTACCTTCATATTGCTTCATAACAAACACTCCTTTATAGATATTCTCTTTATATTCTTCATTATACGGTATCATTTTTAATGACTCAACAACACTTTTAAATATCAATAAATCAACGAAAGAAACCAATTCTATGTTAGTATAGATATATAAATTAGAGAGGGAAAAGATGAAACTACAAAACGGAAATACTCATGCAGTTATTATCTTGCATGAGATATACGGTATCAATCAACACATTCAAACTACATGTGATGATTATTTTAAAATGGGTTATGATGTATTTTGCCCTAATCTAATTAACAGAAAGTCTGCATATACTTATAACGAACAAGAGAAAGCATATATAAATTTTAGTGAAGAAGTATTTGAAGATTCTTTTCATCAGATCAAAGAATTAGGACTTCAATTAAAAAATCAATATCAGACAATTACTGTTATTGGATATAGTGTAGGTGCAACCCTTGCATGGCTATTATCTGAAATTGAAGTGTTTGATTGTATCATAGGATATTGTGGTTCTCGCATAAGAGACCATTTGAATATTAATCCTGAGTGTCCTACACTCCTTATATTCGCAAAAGAAGAAGTATCTTTTAATCCTAATACTATTTCAAAAGAACTTAATTCAAAAAAGAATACAACAGTAATTATTATAGAAGGAAAACATGGATTTATGGATTTACATTCACCTAATTATAATAATGCATCTACAGAGGAAGCAAAAGAAAGGACAACTGTTTTTCTACAAGAGCAGCTACACAAATAATATGAATAAAATAGAAATTAAAAAACTAATAACTTCTCAATATCCAGATTATATAATTACATCTATTACATCACTAGGATCAGGATATGACAGTGATGCCTATCTAATAAATAATGAGTATGTATTCAAATTTCCAAAACATGAATTAGCAGCTAGAAATTTATACAAAGAAGCAAAGGTACTTCTCGAAATCAGAGATCAGTTACCAATTAAAGTTCCAGCTATCATATTTACCTGTGAAAAAGAAAATACGATGAAATTTGTAGGTTATGAAAAAATAGAAGGAACAGAAATAACACCAGAAATATTTAATACCTTAGATGAAGAAGTAAAAGAGCGACTTGCGAAAGAATTAGCTGCATTCTTTAAATCATTGCATGGTATTAAACTACAAACACCTATTGAAGGCTTAGAAGTTGATAAGAAAGAGAAATGCAGAAAAGAATATGAAGCAGTTAAAGAAGCTGCATATCCTAAATTAAATGAATTTGTAAGAAATCAGATTGACACTATGTATGAAAAAATATTAAATTGTGAATTTACCTATACAAAAAGTTTGGTCTATACTGACTTTGGTGCAAGCAATGTATTTTTTGATATAGAAACTAATGAAATTTGTGGTATCGTCGATTTTGGAGATATTGCAATTTATGACCAAGATATTGATTTTATATGTTTATTACATACGCAAGAAGAAGGTTTTAATCAAAACTTTGTAGATAAAATAATAAAGTATTATGGATGCAAAGAGTTAGATTCCATTCTCAGAAAGTCTGATTTTCTTAGCTTTTATTCTCCATTTGATTATATCTGGCTAGGCCATACATTCAACATGGATGAACACATTGATGAAAACATAAACATTATTAAAAACGGTATTCCTGATTATGAAAAGAATATTGAAATAGAAAAAAACTATATAAACTATATTTAACCTGAGATTCTCATAGGAACTTCAGGTTTTTTATTGCTATCAATTTATGAGTTAATTTCTTTACATCCCTACCATTGAGGTATACCATGAAGTTAAGTAAAAGGAGGACATAATATGTCAAATGTTAAAGATGGATATACGTTTAATAGTGGTGCTGTCTTGGATAATCGTATTGTAATGGCTCCAATGGTTGCTCAAGGTTCAACGAAGGGTGGACAAGTGACAGATGAAGATTTAAACTACTTTAGAATACGTAGTGATGTAGCTGCAATGATTATCACAGGTGCTGTTGCAGTAGAAGATGGCGGTAGAGGTTTTGATAATCAGATAGGTGCCTCTAAAGATGAAGAAGTTGCTGGACTTACAAAACTAGCTGCTACAATGAAAGAAAAAGGAAATAAAGCAATAATGCAGTTATACCATGGTGGTAGAGAAGCTGTTGGTGGATACAACTTATTTCATGAAGTTGTGGCACCAAGTGCAATTGAATTCTCATTCTTACCATATATACCTCGTGAATTAACTGAAGAGGAAATCAAACGAATTATTACATCGTTTGGAGAGGCTGCAAAAAGAGCAATTGATGCTGGTTTTGATGGAGTAGAAATACATGGTGCAAATCACTATCTGCTTCAACAATTCTTCTCTAAATTCTCAAATCACAGAACAGACCAGTGGGGAGGCTCTTTAGAAAATCGTATGCGTTTCTCTCTAGAAATTTTAAAAGAAGTAAAACGTGTTGTGAAAGAGTATGCAAAAGATGATTTCATTGTTGGATATCGTTTCTGCCCAGAAGAAATTCATGGTGATAATGTAGGATATGATGTTAGTGAATCAAAACAATTAATTGAAAAGATTGTTGATGAAGGATTGGATTATGTTCATATCTCAGTATTTGCTAGTTATGATGAAAAACCTGCAAACAGTGATAAATCATTTGGTCAAATCTTTAAAGAATTAGTAAATAATAGAGCAGCAGTAATTATTGTATCTGGTATCTTTAGCGAAGAAGATGCCAACAAAGCACTTGATCATGGTGACCTAGTTGCAATTGGTAGAGCTTCACTTATTGAACCTCACTTTGCTGCAAAAATAAAAGAAGGAAGAAGTAATGAGATTACAACTCAAGTATCTCCTGAAATTCTTGATTCACTTGCACTTCCTAAAGGATTAATTGCATGGATTCTTCAAGAAAACAGTCCACTTCCTCCATTACCAAATTTAGAATCGCTTAAAAAATAGTTAAATAATAAAAAGGAGATTCATTTCTGTTTAAGGAGTGAATCTTTTTGTTTACATGGTAGAATAAAAGCTCTATATCTTATATAATGGATACATATGCACAAACAAGGAGAGGCACTATGACAAGTGGAATTAATCAGTTAAAACAAGATATCTTATCTTATCAACCAACCGATGAATTAGAAGAACTGGATAAAAAAACGATTCTATCACTACTGGATGATCCTGATATCTTATTAAGAAAACAATTACTATATCATATCACTTCTTCATGTTGGGTAATGAATCAAGATAAAACTAAAGTGTTAATGATTTATCACAACATCTATCAGTCATGGAGTTGGATGGGTGGTCATAATGATGGTAATCCAAACTGTTTTGAAGTAGCTAAAAAAGAGTTGGAAGAAGAAAGTGGAATTAAAAACTATATTGAGGCTTTTCCAGAAATCTTCTCACTTGAGATTGCACCAGTATTTCAACACATAAAACGAGGCTCTTGGGTACCAGCTCATTTACATCTGAATCTTACCTACTTATTTATAGTAGATGAAAAGGAACAACTAATCGTAAATGAAGATGAAACATCAGGAGTTAAATGGATAAATGTAGATAACTTAGATAATGTAGTAAGAGAAAAAGATATGCTTGTTATCTATCACAAATTAATAAATAAATTGTAGAAAAAGCTTTACTTTCAAATGAGAGTAAAGCTTTTATAATATTTAATACCAACTAACAAGTGGTGCATAATCTCCAGACCATATTCCAAAGACTGCTCCTACAATTCCTAATACTAATAGTAACCCAATACATTTTACTGCACTGAAGTTTTTCTTTTTAATTAACCAGAAACACATTAGTGTTAAAACTAAAGGAATAAATCCTGGTAAGATATTATCTAAAATTGCTTGAAAATCAACTGGAGAATCTCCATTTTCAATAACAACTTTCATTGATGTACCACCAAAGCTTGCCGTAAGTGCACCTACAATTATAATTCCAAGAATCGATGCAGAATTTGTAAATTCTTTTCCACTCTTAGTTAATGTTGTAACTGCCTTTTCACCAATTGAATAAGACCAGTTCATCAAACCAAAACGCATTACCATTTGAATTGTAAACATGATTACAAAGAACAGAATTGGTCCTAAGAATGATCCATTGATTGCCATGTTAGCAGTAATAGCTGCTGTAATTGGAACCAATGTAAACCAGATAAGTGAATCGCCAATTCCTGCTAGTGGTCCCATTGTTGCAACTCTTACAGAACGAATTGTATTAATGTCAGCTTTTTGCTGTTCCATTGACAATACAATTCCCATTAACAACGTAGGTAGAAATGGCATAACATTTAAGAACTCCATATTATGTGTCATTGATGCAGCTAAATCTTCTTTGTTTGTATGAATTTTTTCCAATCCTGGAAGAATACTATATAACCAACCTGCTGCTTGAAATCTTTCATAGTTGAAAGATGCCTGAAGAAACATTGATCGAATCGCCATCTTATTTAAAGTTTTTTGATCAAGTGGTTGTGCAGGTGTTAAATCATTATATTGTAACATTTCTTTAGATTCCATTTGCGTCACCTCCACTTTCTGCAACTGCTTGCTTTTGTGATATTTTACTTTGGAAATCATAGATTGCAATTCCTACTGCTATTACTGCAATCAGTAATAACTTTGAACCTCCCAATGCTGGTAGTTGTCCCAAGATAACAGCCATAACGAATCCCATAAAATAGAATCCCCATAATCTGCTTGAAATCATTATTTTCATCAATGTAGCAAATCCTACATAACGCATCATTCCTCCAGCTGCATCTAATCCTCCCATTAACCATCCAAAGTCTTCAGATAGTTCCGTAAGTTTTGTACCAAATGCTGCTCCACCAAAGTAACCTAATAACGCAATCACTACAAATAATCCTCCTAAGATTGCCATTGACAGAAGATTAATCTTCACAATTCCATCTGGGTCAGCTTCTGCAGCTGCTTTATCCGCTTTTACCATAAGTCCTGACATCAGTGTAAATGTTAATGTAACTGCATATTGTCCAAACAGTGAGAATGGAATTGCCAACCCAATTGCTGCGTTTACTGCGATTCCTGACTTCACTGCGAATATAACTGCCATAACACCTCCGATAACTGCATTCGGTGGTTGTGCTCCTCCAATTGGCATATTACCAATCATTATTAATTCGTATGTTCCCCCTACTACAAGCCCTATATTTGCATCACCTAAAACCAATCCAATGAGTGTACATGCCACGATTGGTCTATAAAGCAATTCTGTAAATGAGAACTGATCAATTGCTAGTATAAATGTCACTACTGCAAGCAACAAGACTTCTATAATATTAAAATCAGCCATAATTACCTCCATTAATAATTTCTTCCGATTATAACTTTTTATTATTTAAATAACTTATTGATATCTTCTGAAGCAATATCAGGTACTCTTTTTATTTCTAGTTCAATACCCAATTCTTGCATTTTTCGAAATGCATCAAGATCTGCATCATCTACCGCAACCGATGTTGCAACTTGACGTTTTCCTTCTGCCATATGCATGTTACCAATATTTATTTTCTTTATTGGCACTCCTCCTTCAACTAATTTCAAAGCATCAATTGGTGTCTCTACAATCAAAGCAATTCTTTGAGTTTCGCTTGCTTTGTTGATAATCTCAATTGTTTTTTGAATGGTGAAATAACGAGTCTGTGCATACGCAGGTGCTGCCATATCTAATAAACCTTGTCTGAAATCATCATGAGCAACTGCATCATTCGCAACTAGCAGTAAATTTGCATTCACTACTCCACACCATTGCGTAGCAACTTGTCCATGAATCAGACGATTATCTATTCTTACTAATACAATATTCGGCATTACTTCCTCCCGTATTCATTTCTATGTGTATAATGAACGATTTGTAATATTTTGTTCCCCAAAAGACCTTAGAAACTTATTTTTTCCAACTATTTTGAATATTTTCCAACATTTCAACACTATGAACTGTCATATTTTCATTCATAATTGGACTTTGTAATTGACCACTAAGAATACATTCATTAAAATGTGAAACTTCATAAACTAATTCATATTCACATGGATAATTGATAACTTCAGGCTCTTTGTCATTGTAATGAACAATTGCACTTCTTGCCTTCCAATAATTCTCAATTTCAATATACCCATTCTCCCCATAAATATAAGCTTTATTTATTGCATCAATATTTGTTGAAATTTTACTAACTGCTAAAATATCGTTCTTTAGTCTCAAGTTTAAAACACATTGCTCATCAATTGAAGAAGAACCCTTTGTACAAAATGCCATATAGTCATCATAATCACAATCAAATAAGTATCGTAATAAATGAATTCCATAACTAGCATTTCCATAAAGCGAGCCTCCACCATTTTCTAGTGAATGAAGCCATCGATTATATCCACTTCCTGAAGAACTAGTCATATCAATTAAATGAATTTTTCCAAGTTTACCAGATACAATAATATTTTTAATATCTTTCATTACTGGTAAGAAAACTACTTTTTGAGCTTCAACAATAAAGAGATTGTTTTCCTTCGCCACCTTAAACAGATGTTCTGCTTCTGATTTTTTTAACGTAAATGGTTTTTCACATACAACATGCTTTCCATGCTGCAGCGCTGCCAATGCATAAGTATAGTGTTCACTGTTAATTGTTGCTACATAAATAACATCAATCTCTTCATCACTAAACATTTCATTATAGCTTCCATAACTTTTCGCTATGTTCCATTCTCTTGCTTTCTCTTCTGCTTTTTCTAAGGTACGTGAAGCTATTGCAATCACTTCCCCTGTTCCACTTTCATTTAATGCATTTATAAACCTTGGCACAATAGATGCAGTGCTCACAACTCCATATTTCAATTTCAACATTTTATTATCCTCTCTGGTCAATTCTATTCACCCTCTAAAATCTTTATTTTTCTATAACTACTGGTTTTCCTATTTCTAGGCTTCTATGTACTGCATCCGCAATCAACTCAGCCTGTAATCCATCATTTGCATCTGCAATGAATGGTAAATCATTTAATATACATGATACGAAATCATTAATTGGTTGAATACCAAATCCATATGGTCTTCCATTATTTTCAATTATGAAATAAGAATTTGGTGTTTTTCCTTTTTCATTTGTGAAAATCTCAGATCCTCTGTTTTGAGAATCAAGACGGAACAACGTGTTATCACATAGTATCTCAGTTCTTCCACCATTGTTTTTAGGGAACCCTGATGGAAATACCCACGAGTTTTCAACAGTCCAATAACTATCATCTTCCATCTCTACTAAAGTTTGGATTGAGTCATAAGTATCAATTCCTTTTGACTTCAATAAGCGTTTACAACCGACTGCATAAACACTTTTCACTTCACACCCAGTGTACCATCTAATTTGATCAAAACAATGAGTTCCCAAAAAATGAACTGGTGATGATTTATCTGACCAGCTAAACCATTTTGTTGGTACATCAATAACATCATCCATACTCATATATCCACGAATTATTTTCCCAGTATCTGCTTTTCTTAATTCATTTCTAACATTTATTGCTGCTGGATCCCATCGCTTATGGTAATCTACAGCAACTCGTACATTGTATTCTTTAGCAGCTTCTACAATTTTTTTAGCATCCTCCACTGTAGTTGCAAGTGGTTTTTCTACTAATACATGTAAACCTTTTTTTATTGCAGCAATCGTTGGATCTAAATGAAATGCATCTGGAGTAGCCACTGAAATAGCATCTAGATTTTCTTTTTCTAGCATTTCATCTACACTACTATATGTTTTCACTCCAAACTCTTTTTCTACTCTTTTTCGAATCTCTTCATTAAAATCGCAAACTGCCAATAAATTTGCATGCTCATTATCTAAATATGCATGGATATGATTAACTCCATATATTCCAGCTCCTACCACTGCTACATTTAGTTTCTTGTTTGACATCTTATCCTCCTAATTAAATTAAAGTTTCTAAGTCTAAATACCTATAATTTTATTTACTTATAATGCATGATTAACACTAGATTGTGTCAGACTGCATAATAAAAAACCATGAAATAAAATTCAATTTAATATCGTTACATAAGAATTCTTATACGTGGATTATACATCATGTGTAGTTAAATTACAATAGTTTTAATAATAATTGTAGTTTTACTACAAATAGATATTGACAAGTTGTACTTTTAACTATATTATGCTAATTAGGAGGATTATTTTTATGAACAGCCTATTAATAAAATTAGAAGCATTACTACCACATTTAACAAATGCAGAAGCAAAGGTAGCAAATTATATATTATTATACAGAGAAAATATTTTATCTATGTCAATTAAAGAACTGGCAAAAGACTGTGAAGTCAGTGAACCCACAGTTGTTAGATTATGTAGAGAATTAGGATTAAAAGGATATTCAGACTTTAAAATTGAATTAGCTAAAAGCCTTACACCTAATATGGAAGTTAATTCAATTGATGATATATCACAATATGATTCTTCATTAGCAATATTTCAAAAAGTCTCTGAAACAACAATTCAATCAATAAAGAATACTTGCGAAACATTAAACAATGATGACTTCGATAAAGCAATTGATTTAATTCGAACTGCTCATGAAAATAAAAAAAATATTTATATTGTTGCTGTTGGTGCAAGTAGCGTTATTGCTACAGATCTACAAATTAAGTTCATGCGTTTAAATATACCAACTATTTTTTATCAGGATTTTCACTTATCTCTAGAAAGCATTACAAATATTACTGAAGATGATTTGTTAATTGTATTCTCAACACTTGGTAAATCTGTACATGCTCATCACTGTCTTCAAATAGCAAATGAAAAAAATGCGAAATCAATTATTATTACTCAATATGGAAACGAAATTACAAACAAGCATTCAACCGTAACATTATTAACTACGAATATTGAAAATAATCTACGATTAGCTTCACAAACTTCTCTAATTCTACAAATGTTAATCGTTGATAGTATTTTTATTAAACTTGCTCTAGACAATCTAGAGGAAATACAAAAAGATGTAAATGATACTAAAAAATTATTTTCCGAGTTCAAATACTATCAATAAACTATAAAAAAAGTACTACTCAATAAAAAGTAGTACTTTTTTTTATAGTTCAATTTCTTCCAACCAGTGATGCTGATCTAAGTATTGCAGATTATCTGCAACATATCGCACTCGATCAATTGAATCCTTATGAGCAATAAAAGAGTAAGTCTCTCCGCTATAATTAAATTCAATTACTTTCGTTTCCCCTTCTCCATCACTAACCATAAATTCCTTTAAGTCCTCTCTTAGGAATTTTATCATCTCACTATGCTTTTTCATTTCCTGTAATATTAACTCATTTTTAGTAACTATAAGGTAATATGGTTTTTCATTACCCCTAGTAATAACACTTGCTGATCTAGCAAAGTGTTTAAGAAAAGACTTTGTAGAATCCTTCATTTTACGATAAACAATAAGATAGTTATGTTTAGGCATTATTCCAATGTTTGCAACATAAACTTCCATTTCTTCTTTACTTGGCATCAATAAACTCATACGACACCACTCCTTTCATAACTTTCTGTTCATAGGATATTATAGTCCTCAAAAGATTAAATGCAAGAAAATTGAAAGAGAAATATGCGCTTTAATGAAACAATAAAAAACTGAAATCTTCACTATCAAAAAGACTTCAGTTTACTATTCTACATTATAAATATTCTAGTTCTGCGTCAAACCACTTCTTTATACCATTACTCATATTTAACACAGTAGAATCTAATGGTATTGTCATCCCTCTACAACCTCCATTGCAATGACCAATTGCTTCTATCTTTCTTCCACATCCATACCCTTCCTTAATTATCTTCCTTAGAAATGGAGGGAATGTTTCAATAACATCATCATACTGATCCATCTTTTGGGTTTTCACATTTATATGAAAACCATTGTTGAGGGATGCATTTATTCCCCATAGTTCTTTTCTTTTATACATATATTTAACATATACATGAAATCCCTTTATCTCTACAACACATTTCATTCCTTTATCCAAATAACGTTGATGCAGTTGTAATACAAAGTTTTGAATATCGACTGGTAATGTTCTTATTGTGTTTCTTATGATTGTAATCACATCTGTCTCATTACTTTTTAATACACTATAGTCACATCGTAAAAATACATCCTGATTTATAAGGGTTCTGTGGTCAACTTCTGCGATTGCCATCACTTTCATTCCAATTAACATAACTGGATTATCAGAATATGAAACTTTTATAGTTTCTATCTCTGATAAGTTAGGTTTCTTTTCATCTAAATCAATACCAACAAACTCTATGCCACAATCATTTAAGAAATGTAAGCATTCCATTGTTTTCGAAACAGGTATTTTCTCATTAAATATATTACTTTCGCAAATTAAATATGAATTACTTTTATCGAGTACACCATAATAACCTATTCTAATCAATAGATTATTTATAGCGTGAAGAAACGGATAGTATCCTGAAAGTGTCGTACGATTCTCATATTCATGTGCAACCTTTTTATGACTGTCATACATATCTCCACAGAGTGATAGTTCTTTAAAGAGATGATTCAAAAAAGTTCTATATCCACAAATACCTTTTCTTAATGTTTCTTCATCAAAGATACTTTGATAATCTGAATGAATCGAATACTTTTCGTCCGTTTCAGGAACCAAAATCGTTTGTAAGTATTCAGCTAACTCTGTTAATGTCTTTCGCATCGTTCACCTCGTAAATAATTCTCTACATTTATCATACCATAGGAAGCAATACTATTCTTCCTTTAACTTTATTGGTACATAGCGTTGCATTTGTTTATATCCCAATCCTTTTTCAATATCATTATTGAAATTATTTTCTTCATCTAAGAAAGGCATATTAAACATGAAATCTCTACTATCATCTAATTCAAAATTCGTATTTTCTATCCATCTGTTAATCTTATCATGCACTTTTTGAATACTTTCATCATCTTCATCAATACTCACTGCCATCGCATATAATCCACCTGGAAAATCAGTTATTGATAAAGGACTGATGTCTTCAATTGTGGTATCATCCTTAAGCGCACAGATCATCTCTGCTTTATCATTTTTAGGTAATATAAAATCAACACAATCAAACATCACTTGTTTATATAAAGGATAATATTGCCATAACTGAAACATATAACCACCTTTTTTAAATATATCCATCCATGTCTGATCACCAGACGATATAGCTTTAAATGCAGGTACTCTAACTACCATTACATCTGGTACTTTCTTATCCAATTTCTCTGTTATTTCTAGTAATCGATTCACTTTAGAAGGTTTGCCAATATAATCAACACTTACAAACTGAGTCTCTATCTCTTTCGCTTTATCATACAATTGCTTTATATCTGCATTATCCGTAAAATTTACACTTTCTATTTCTCTTATAAAGTCCAATACAATATTTTTCAGTTCATGTAGAAGAGATACTTCTTCATCAATATTTTCTACCTTTTTCCCTAACACATCTAACACTACATCTGAACCAGAAGCTTTGAAAATGCGTTGAATATCTTTTATACTAATATTTAGTTTACGTAAGATAAGAATTTGTTCTAGACGTCTAATTGCAGTTTCATCATACATTCTATATGCTACATCTTCACTTCTTGTACTATTCAATAGTCCCATATCCTCATAATATCGTAATGTACGTGCTGTTATGTCATACTTACTTGATACATCCCTAATTTTAATTAAATTACTCATTATATAGTCTCCCTCACTTATTTCTCATAGTAATATTATAAACGCTTACCTAAAGGAAGAGTCAAGGATTTGTTATTGTCGTAGTTTCTTGACTAGTCAAACTTATAAACGTAAAATAATAGTAATATAGCATATCATTTCCGTTTAAAAGATAATTATAGAGAGGGACAAATAAAATGAAATCACAAATAAAAATAGCATTTTTTGATATTGATGGCACATTGGCCAGTAATACTGATATGACTAAAAGTATTGATGATAGAATTCCCGCATCAACTAAACTTGCAATTAAGAAACTAAAAGAAAATGGTATAATCCCAATGATTGCAACAGGAAGAGGTAAGAAATCAATTGCAGATATTGTAGAGATATTAGAAATGGACAGTTACATATCAGCAAATGGTTTAAGTGTAACACATGAGGGAGAAGAGGTTTTTAAAAGGATTCTTACTTTAGATCAAATAACAAGTGTATTAGATGATATTATTGATATCGAAGACATTGCAATTATGTTAGAAACTACTGAAGGTAATGTTGTTATTAAAGTGTCAGATAACATGAGAAAAAGACTTAAAACAAAAGAAGAAGCGATTGGATATGATATTGATAAAATCAAACAATATGAAACATATGAAATTGCAGTTTTAGGAGAAGATGTTAAAAATAAAATTAGCCTTTCTTCTAAAGAGTTAAAAGCAAAAATGGTGGGACCTATTATCATAAATATTATTCCAAAAGAAGTGTCAAAAGCAACAGGTATTGAAAAGGTCTTAGAAATCTTCAATTTTGATAAAACTGAGGCAATTGTTTTTGGCGATGAAGAAAATGATTTAGAAATGTTTGGTGCTGTTTCTCATTCAGTTGCTATGGGAAATGCAGTAAATGATTTAAAAGCAATTGCTACTCATATAACAGATACGGTTGATAATGACGGTATCTACAAAGCGTGTGAACATTTTGGCTTATTATAAGATTAGAAGTCTATCAAACTAATAACTGCACTATTAAGTGCAGTTATTTTAGTTATAAACAGTAATATATAATATTAAATACTTTCTTTTAGAGTTTCGATGAATGATTTCATTTGAGGTGTTAATAACTTATTTTTGTGATAAACAAGTTGGCTCCACATTTCTACTTTAATTTCCTTAACTTCCAAAATCTTTAGTTTCCTCTGTTTCACTAAATCATGTACTACATAATAAGGTAAAAAAGAAATCCCCAAGTTATCAAGAAGCAGTTTAATAATTATATCTGTATTTCCTATTTCCAAGACTGGTTTGAGTTCCTTTCCTTTAGAAGCAAGGTATTGCTCCAGATCATATCGATAACTAAGTCCACGCTCTGTTAGAA
Source organism: Breznakia pachnodae (assembly GCF_030814225.1). Classification (GTDB taxonomy): domain Bacteria; phylum Bacillota_I; class Bacilli_A; order Erysipelotrichales; family Erysipelotrichaceae; genus Breznakia; species Breznakia pachnodae. Next base: position 493,821 of record NZ_JAUSUR010000003.1, on the reverse strand, counting down.
TAAGTGATTCATTTAAAATCATATCTAATGTTATACTCTTATTCTTAGCAAAAGTATGTTCAGTAGATGTAACAAACACAATTGGTTCTGCTCTTTCAACTACTTTAATCCATTCAGGATAATATAGTTTTTTATCTAAAAAGTATATTAAGTCAATTTCATTTCTTTTTACCAAATCGAACATTTCCGCGTTTACTCCAGTTTTAATTGTTGTTTTTACCAATGGATACTGTTTTTGGTAATTAATAAGGATATTAGGCAATACACTTGTAGATAAAGAATCTATTACTCCAATATGTAATGTACCTACAGGTTGTTCATTCATATGCACTACTTCTTTCGCCATTTCAATATCTCTAAGAATAACCATGGCTTGTTGAAAAAAGTTATGACCATAGTTTGTTAGCTTTATTTGCTTTCCAATTCGTTCAAATAACTGTACACCTAACTCATTTTCCAGTTGTTTTATTTGCACAGTTATAGCAGATTGAGAATATCCTAATTGCTGTGCAGCTTTCGTAAAACTCTGTAATTCTGTAACTTTTAGAAATGATTTAATATTTCTTATTTCCATCATTCACCTCTTATTATTAATTTTAATGAATATCATAAAATCTATGAATTTAACTAATCTACACTTTAATGATAAACTACAAATGAAGTAACTTCAATAATAAAAAAGGAGCTAACATTGATGAATAATGAATTAATATTTGAAAGTATCTTAAATTTTGTTAATTACTACAATAATTTTCAAAATAACATTGACTCCAAAAAAGTCTTTCCAGATATGAATAACGATAAAATATCAAAATTAAAAGAAATACCATTTGCTTCAGAAAGTAGAGATATAAATGAAGTAATGCAGGAAATGCAAAATTTAGTTTATAGTAATCAGGCATATATGCAACATCCAAGGTGCTTTGCTTTTATTCCTAGTCCAGTTTCTTTACTGTCTTGGGCTGGAGAAATAATGACAAGTGCTTTTAACCCTCATGGAGGAAGTTGGCTACAAAGTCCAAGTGCCAGCTGTATTGAAAGCAAAATAATCGAGTGGATGTGTAAACTAGCAGGCTATCCTGATACCTCTGGTGGGCTTTTCGTTTCTGGTGGTTCTATGGCAAACCTTACCGCTTTAACAACCGCTAGAAATGTTAAACTTGCCGAGGATGAGTATCCGAAAGGTATTGCTTATGTATCTGATCAGACACATTCATCAGTTGCGAAAGGTTTAAAGATAATAGGATTTCGAGAAGATCAGATACGTAAAGTTCCTACAAATGAAAACTATCAATTAGATGTTGATTCACTTGAAACAATCATTTGTGAGGATAAGGCAAAGGGTTTCATTCCCTTTGCAGTCATTGCAACTTCAGGAACAACCAATACAGGTAGTGTTGACCCTTTACATTCAATAGCAGATATTTGTGATAAGTATGGATTATGGTTTCATGTAGATGGAGCATATGGTGCAACAGTTTTGGTATCAGATAAATATAGACATCTATTAGATGGAATATCACGTTCAGACAGTATTAGTTGGGATGCTCATAAATGGCTACTGCAGACATATAGCTGCAGCACAATACTTATAAGAGAAAAGAATCATTTGATTAGTATGTTTTCAACCCATCCAGAATATTTGAAAGATGCGCAAACAAATAATGAACAAATCAACTACTGGGACTTTGGTCCAGAACTAACACGTCCTGCAAGAAGTTTAAAGCTATGGTTAACTTTGCAAACATTAGGTATTGATAACATCAGTGAAGGAATTGAACACAGTATACAACTGGTTGAATATATGGAAAATGAGTTAAAAACATATGATAATTGGGAAATCATTTCATCTGCTCATCTGGCAATTTTAAATTTCCGATATGTTCCTGTAAATGCTAATAAGCAACAAGTTGATGAGTTTAATAAAGCAATATCCAAAGCAATTCTTGATAGTGGGTATGTAGGTATTCTAACAACCTCACTCAATGGAAAAACGGTTTTGCGGGTTTGTTCTATTAATCCAGAAACAACGAAAGAAGATATTCAAAATACCATTAAGCTTTTAGTTGAAATAGTTAAAAACCTACAAAATAAATATAAATAAGTTGTATCATATTCGAATCAAGAAGTGTTATAAGCCAGGATCTTAAATAGAGCTCCTGGCTTTTATGTATCCTTAACTCAAAATCACACTTCTTAAACTACATGTTACAAATAGTGTTACGCAGATATTCGATAAAATCTATATAATACAAAAAGATATAAGAATTCAACAGAAAGGATCAACTATGGCAAAAGATAAAATACTATGGGGTGGTGCAATTGCTGCAAACCAAACAGAAGGAGCATATAATTTAGGTGGAAAAGGAATAAGTATTGCGGATATAAAACCAAAACCCAAAGAAATTGATACATCTAGATTTTATGGAATGGGACATACAAAAGCAGAAATTATAAAATTGATGAAGGATACATCATCTTATTTTCCAAGACGTAAAGCTATAGATTTCTATCATACATATAAGCAAGATATTGCATTATTAAAAGAAATGGGATTTACGTGTTTCAGATTTTCAATTGCATGGACTAGAATTTTTCCAAATGGAGATGACGAAGAGCCTAATGAGGAAGGATTAAATTTTTATGATAGTTTAATAGACGAAATCATAACTAATGGAATGGAACCAATTGTTACAATATCACATTATGAAATGCCAATAAATCTAGTTCTTAATTATAAAGGGTGGACTGATCAAAAACTTATTGATTTCTTTGTTAGTTATGCTGAAATTTTATTTAAAAGGTATAACAACAAAGTACACTACTGGATTCCTTTCAACCAAATTAATATGATTGAAATTTTTGAAGAAGATGGTGTTAGTCATGGTGATTTTGCAAGTTTAGGCTTAGTAAAAGGAGAACATGATAATTGGCAACAAGCACGATACCAAGCAATACATAATCAATTTATAGCAAGTGCAAAAGTAACAAAACTAGCACATCAGATAAACACAAATAACAAAATTGGAGTTATGAATGTTAGTGATTTACAATATGCCGATTCATGTAATCCAAAAACCGTTTTTAAAGCTGCACAATTAAATCAACTAAGGAATTATTTCTTTTTAGATGTTTTGCTTCGAGGTATTTACCCAAAATATATTTATAGATATTTTAAAGATAACAATATTGATATCAAAGTTACAGAGGAAGAAAAATCTCTCTTAAAATATAACACAGCCGATTTCTTAGCAATTAGTTATTACTTCACTCATACTTATGATGAAAGTGGTAATAGGAAACAAAATCCTTATCTAAAGACTACTCCTTGGAATTGGGCAATTGATCCTACTGGATTACGATATGCGTTAAATGAATACTGGCAGATTTATCAAAAACCTATTATGATAGCAGAAAATGGGTACGGTAACTATGATCAATTTATAGATGGGAAAATTCATGATATAAATCGAATTAACTATTTGAAAGAGCATATTGATGCAGTCATTGAGGCAGCAAATGATGGAATAGATATTTTAGCCTATACATCTTGGGGGCCAATTGATCTGGTTAGTGATAGTACAGGAGAAATGGAAAAAAGATATGGGTATATTTATGTAGATTTGAATAACAACGGAACTGGGAGTAATAAACGATATAAGAAAGATAGTTTTTATTGGTTTCAGGAATATATCAAAAAACTAAAGCAATAACAAAATTGAATAAGGAAAGAAAGAAATAGCAAACATTCAAATAATATTTGCTATTTTTCCTATTCACAAACATATGAATAAGAACAAAGTTTTGATAAGATAAAGATGAAAGAAATAGAATGTTTAACAATAGATGATAAAGCATTCAAGAAAGGATAGATTTATGTCTGTAGAAAGATATGGTACTTTTTTATTGTTGTTGCGCTTATATAACGAATCCCCTCTACACTCAACTGAGAAAATATTATCTAAATATTTTTTACAAAGATTTAACAACATTAAAAATATTAATATTTATGATGTATCTGAAGAATGTCATGTATCAAGAGCAACGGTTAGAAGATTCTTTTTAAAACTGGATCACGAAAGTTTTTTAGATTTCAAAAACGAATTCACTGTTCCTTATGATATTAGTATGTTTGAAAAAGAATTAGACAGAGAAAATTATGTTGATGAACATATTCACCAAATCAGTGAAATTCAGTCATTCTTTAAAAACAACAAATCGCATATTCTTGATAGAATTAAAAACTTAGCAAATATGATGTATCATTCTAATAATATATATTGGTTAACATCCACATCAACTACAAGAATGGTAGAAGATATGCAAATGCAATTTCTACAGTTTAATTCCTTTTGGGATATTGTTATTAACTTTGAGAAAAGCAAAGAAATTGATATTAAGCATAATGATATTGTAATCGTTGCCTCATCAAGTGCTGTGTTAGCCAATACCATTGTGGCTGAGTTAGAGACTATTAACTGCCCTATTTATTTAGTAACTCTAAATACTCAATATAATCATCCTGTATTCACTGATATCATACGTTTGACTGATGATATTTTATATAACTATACAGACCAAATTTCTAATGAAACAATAAAAAAGGAAGTTGTAAACAGAAAATATGCAACAAATCTATTTTTTGATTTCCTCTACTATGAATATGCCACTCTATATAGAGGGGAAAAAGATAGCAAAGAGGAATAACCAAAGGAAAACTGCCACAATTTTATATGGCAGTTTCTTTTTTATATAATTACGATTGCCCTCTTTTCTTCAAGAAAATTGTTGCTAAGAATCCTACAGCCCCTGAAACTACAATTACTGCAATTCCCCAGTACATATTTGTTAGACCACTGTATGGTGGTATTGAAATTACCATTGTTGGTAATCCTGGAATACCAGAGACAATTGAATTCTGTGCTAAATTTGTAATACCAGCCAAAATACCCCCAACTGCTCCTCCAATCATAGAACCATACAAGGCTTTTCTATCATTAATTAATACACCAAATAAAGATGGTTCAGAAATTCCCATAAGTCCAGTAACCCCTGCAGACAGCTGTGTTCCTTTTTTAATTGGATCTTTTTCAAGATAAGCAACCGCTAATGTTGCTGTAGCAATTGCAATATTTGTCCCTAACATTGCTGGAATTAGAAATGTATCATATCCTTGTGTTGCTAATGATGTAACCATTATTGGAACCAATGCTTTGTTTGTTCCTGTAAGAACTGTAAAGCCAAATAAGGCACCAACAAGCCCAAGAGCAAGCCACCCTATTTTATCATGAATAAATACAAATCCATCTGTCATCCAATCCCCTAAAATAACTCCTAATGGACCAACAATCAATAAAGTTGCAAGTGTTCCAACAGCTATAACGATTAATGGTATCAATACATCTTTAAGATAACTTGGTATTTTGTTATAAATAAATTTATGTGTTTGAGCCATTATAATTACACCTAATAAAACTGGTAGTGCTGTATAAGAATACGTAGTAGCTACAACTGGTAACCCAAATAGATTTAAGTTTTCTACACCATTAATACTTTGATTCAACAATACTGCGCCTAAGAAAATTCCGTATATTGGATTAATATTCAGTTGTTTAGCACATCCATACCCTACATATAATGGTAGGAAATAAAAACCTGTACTTGCAATCGCATTGATTAATGTGTAAGTAGGTGACTCCGTTGATAAACCGATTGTTAAGACTAAAATATTTAAAATTGCAGAAATTAAACCAGTTGCTACAACAATTGGCATTGTTGGTAGAAAAGCTGCTGCTAAGAAACTTAATGCTCTTGAAAATAAATTCTCTTTACTTTTAGAATTATTGTTTCTATCTGATGTTTTTATTTCTGGGTTATCTGCTCCATATAATAATGTAAATGAATCATACACTTGTTGAACATTTGGCCCGAAAATAATCTGTAAAGTATTCCCTTGTTTCACAATTCCTAAAACTCCTTCTACTTTTTCAATTCTAGTTGTATCAATCTCGTTAATATTTTTCACATTAACTCTCAGCCTAGTAGCACAGTGAGTAATATTATCAATATTTCTACTATCGATGATATCTAATAATTCCTTTGATATAAGTTCAAAATTCATAGTATAAACCCCCTTTTAAATTTGTTTTCTATTTTTTAACTTACACATTTCAACATAAAGAGCGATCTCTTTATGTGTATATCATACCTTTATTCCATAATATCAGAGTGACAATATTTGCACCCTTTTTCATTCAGGTTACAACATTTGCACCATGACCCAAAATTCATTGATTAAATGATAGACATCCACTATCATGAGAACTGACAGTAGGGAGGTAAATTATATGTCAAAAAAAACAATTTTCCCTAAAGATTTTTTATGGGGTGGTGCTATTGCAGCCAATCAATCAGAAGGTTTTTGGAATCAAGGAGGTCGTGGTGCTTCAATTGCTGACACTGCACCATATAATCAAAACCAAAACTATTCAACATATGAAGCATTTGATGAATTAACAATTGCCGAAATAGAAGATAGACTTAACGATAAAGATGGATATTATCCTAAAAGATGGGGAAATCATTTTTATGAAAGATATGAGGAAGATATTGCATTGCTAGCAGAAATGGGATTTAAAACATTAAGATTATCTGTATCATGGTCTCGTATTTATCCCAAAGGTGATGAGACAGAACCTAATAAAGAAGGTCTTGAGTTTTACAGAAATATTTTTAAGACACTTAAAAAAAATAAAATAAAACCCATCGTAACCCTTTCTCATTACGAAACACCAGTTCATCTTGCAATTAAGTATGGGGGATGGATCAATAGAGAACTGCTTGTGTTCTTTGAAAGATATTGTGAAACTGTTATTTATGAATTCAAAGATTATGTCGAATATTGGATGGCATTTAATGAAATTAATGTTATTCAACATAGTTTTTATGTTGGAGGTGCTGTGCCAAAAGACTTTATTAAAAATAAAGAAAATGATTTATACCAAGTTATTCACCACTTATTTTTAGCTAGTGCAATAGCAAAAAAAGTTATGAAAAAAATTTCGCCAACAGCGAAAATGGGAGGAATGTTAGCGCGCCGAGAAGGTTATCCAGCTACCTGTAATCCACTTGATGTTTTGCAATCCGTTATAGATGATCAAAAAAATCTTTTCTTTACAGATGTATTGGCTAGAGGATATTATCCTAGTTATATGAATGCTTTTTTCAAAGAAAATAATATTCATATTAACTACGAGGATACTGATGATGAATTATTAAGAAATAATACCATAGATTATGTTTCTTTCAGTTACTATATGACAGTATTATCAAAATATGAAATTGATGAAAATACTGAATTAACAACTGGAAACTTAGTAAGTGGGGTTAAGAATAATTATTTACAAAGCAATGAATGGGGATGGCAAATAGATCCTGTAGGATTGCGAATAACTTTAGAAAAGTTATATGATAGATATCAGTTACCTCTTCTTGTTGCCGAAAATGGTATTGGCTTAAAAGAATCCTTAAATGAAAACAATAGTATTGAAGATATTCAAAGAGTCGATTATTTACGAAGTCATATTAGAGAAATGAGAGCAGCAGTAAATAATGGTGTAGATTTAATTGGATATACTGTGTGGGGTCCAATTGACATTATCAGTATGTCTACATCAGAGATGTCGAAACGCTATGGCTTTATTTATGTTGATGCAGATGACTATGGTGTTGGTTCATTCAATCGATACAAGAAAAAAAGTTTCTATTGGTATAAACAAGTGATTGAATCTAATGGATCTAATCTCGATTAACCTTAGAATCAATTTTATATAGATACTAGCAAAAAGCTTACAGAATAACAAATCATTCTGTAAGCTTTTTATAATTAGAATTTTCTTAAATCTGGATCAAAAAATTCTTTTTTTATTTCTACTTTCATCTCTTTAATATCATTGATTAATTTAGCAATTGGATCAACTGTTGCTTTTATTACACGTTCACCAATTTCATCACTATATCCGCTTGGATCACCTTGAGGTCCTGGTGCATTAGGAACATTCCACTGACCTTTTGCAGTAGGTTCATACTCATAAGACTGAATACTGATTCCAGCAGGTGCAATTGGTACAAAGTCTTTCAGTTCAGCGACAAATGGTCCAGGGATATTACCTTCTACCAAATCATGTCTTACTTCAGCACCAAATACTTGGGAAACAGATGTTTCTATTAAACACGCATGACCCCAGACTGGTTCTCTTCCCATTTCTTCAAATATCGCATTCACTTCCTCACCTGGTACAACAAAGAAATTACATACGGCAAAGAAAGCTCCTGTTGCTTTGATTGCTCTACGTACTGCTTCATCAATGAATGGTGGATTTGGATAATGCCCATTAATAAAAATTATCTTCTTTACTCCTTGACGAATTAGTGACATACAAACATCATAATATACATCAACTAATGTCTCAGCACGCAGAGAAAATGTTCCTGGGAAATCACGAAAATATGGAATATCTGCATATCCAAAAGGGATCGTTGGTGCTACTACTGGTTTTGCCGTATCATAGGTTGCAAGAGCCACACGTTCAGCTATTCCAGTACAAATGATATTATCTACATCAATTGGTAAATGCTTCCCATGCTGCTCAGTTTGACCTGCAGGGATTAATGCAATATCAGTATTCTTAAATCGTTCTTCTAATTCTGGCCATGTCATATCTTTCATAAATACATGCTTTTTTACTTCCATTCATTACACCTCCATTTAGTTTATCTACTATAACTATACGTTCTTTCCTCTTTCTGCACAATATGAAATAAACTTTTTATTAATTACACAAAAAGAAAACTGAGTTCTCATAAGAACCCAGCAATATTTTCCAGCTATTTAACTTTCATATATGGTAGCCATACTATTAATTTTTTGCTTCATTTCATTACGAATATGTAATGGTTCTAGACATTCACATTTAGTTCCAAACCCTAAAAGAATATCAAAGTAATAATCATTTTCTATAAAAGGAAAATTAACGATATAATGCTCACCATCCAAGGTAAAATCTTCATAAGGACAATAATCAAGTACTCGATCCATAATCGATTTATGAATACGTATTTTAATCTTAGTCTGCATCGTTTCTAAGGTACCCGTAAAATCTAGTTGAGGTTTTTGATACGCACGTGCTATAAAAACTTTCTTTTTCATTTTTAAATTTGACATACGTGATAATCGAAACAAACGAAAATCTTTTCTTTTTAAGCAATATCCATGACAATACCAATGATTACTTTTTAATACAAGTTGATATGGTTCAATCGTTCGTGTAGTCATAATTCCATGTTGATTCGCATATTCAAATGAAAGAAGCTTTTTCTCTTCTAGCGCTACTTTAATAATTTCCAAATATTGTTGGATACTTTTATTACCCATCCATGAATTTAAATCAATATGTATCTGATTTACTTTAAGTTCGATATCTTTTGCACTATCTTCAGGAATAAAACTCTTCACCTTTGCTAGTGCATGTTTCATTTCATCCCCCTGCATCATACTAGAAACTCCTGAAAGTCCCATTAAAATAGTTGAAAGATCAGCAGTTGAAAAGACATTCTTATCAACCTTATATTTTGGCATGATTTCAAATCCACCACCCACTCCTGGCGTTGAACGAATTGGAATACCTGCAAGATCAATCGCATCAATATCACGATAGATGGTACGTAAGGAAACTTCATACATATCTGCTAGTTGTTGCGCACTTATACGTTTCTTATCAAGTAACGTCATTATAATGCTAATCATTCTATCAACTCTCATCGAATATTCACCTTTCAAAATTTCTTTTATTAAATTATATATTGCTGACATAATGGTGTCAACAATTGCATGATATACTGTGACTATAAACAGGAGGAAATTATATGTTTACAATTTACGTTTACGTTCTAGATACTTTAGCTGATTGGGAACTGGGACATGTTACTTCAGAATTAAATACAGGTCGTTTTTTTAAGAAGGATGCGCCAGTTGTGGAATTAAAGATAGTTAGTTATTCTAAAGAATCAATTACTACTATGGGAGGAATGACAATCACACCAGACTGTACAATTGATGATATTATTGTGAATGAGTCAAGTGTATTATTACTGCCAGGTGCAGATACATGGAATGATCCAAAACATGCTGCTATTATTGAAAAAGCAAGTGAGCTTCTTTCAACTGGTGGAATGGTAGGTGCAATTTGTGGTGCCACTGCTGCACTTGCAAATCATGGTTTGTTAGATAATCGTTCACACACTAGTAATGGAGTAGGATTTCTTGACATGGTATCTCCTACTTATAAAGGACAAAGTCTATACATAGATGAACCATCTGTAGCCGACAATAACCTTATTACTGCTAGTTCAACTGGAGGATTATTACTATCAAAACAAATTATTGAGCACTTAGGTGTTTTTCAACCAGATACATTGGATGCTTGGTATAATTATTTCAATACTGGTAAAGCTGAATACTTCTTTGCACTTATGCAAACTCTTCCAAATAATAATTAAAAATTCTTTTTTAAAAGAACGACATATATTAGCATTACTGTAATCTTGTTAGATTTAAGTAGTGTTTTTTATATAATATCCATAAAAAATAACAACTTGTATAGTAACCTTAAAACTTCTATACTATAATTATATTAATAAAATAAACTTTAAGAAGGGAGTACTATGGCAAAAGAAATGAATTCATTCAATGAGTTTCTTTCAACAGTTGCACCAGAGCACCAAGTATTTGTTGAAAAACTTAATCAAAAACTTATTGAACAAGGCTGTGACCTTGTAATCAAGAAAGCAAAAAGTGGATATACTGTTACATACCAACTGAAGAAGAAATCAGTTATGAATTGGGTATTTCGTAAAGCTGGTATTTTAGCACGCATTTATGGAGATAATGCTTGTAAAGACAGGGATATAATTACTTCCCTGCCTACCAATATGCAAACGAAAATGATAGAATCTCGTGATTGTATAAGACTGATGGATCCTAATGCTTGTAGTCCTGTTTGTGTTCGAGGATTTGTTTATGCCTTAAATGGTGACACACATAAAAAATGTCGTAATGATGGAATGCTCTTTCAACTGACAAATGAGAATGCGGAACATATAGATAAATTAATTTCTAAAGAAGTTAGTGTACGTAAATCAATTTCATGATAACCGAAAATAGTAATATGATAACAAAAAGCTGAATCCCTTAATATTAAAGGTTTTCAGCTTATTTTTTAATGGTACCCCCGGCGAGAATCGAACTCACAATTAGCCCTTAGGAGGGGCTTGTTATATCCATTTAACTACGGAGGCGTGATTGGCGTTCCCGACAGGACTCGAACCTGCAACCTTTTGAATCGGAATCAAATACGCTATCCAATTGCGCCACGGGAACATTCCTTATCAATTATATCATAATCTTATTGACTTTGATTTATTAGTTTTCCTATTTCCAAGGAAATATAAGTGTATGATTTAAATCAGAATTTCATTCGTGATATAATAAGAAAAACGAGGAGGTAGCCTATGAAAATTTTATGCATTGTCAGCGATGGATTTGAAGAGGTTGAAGCAATTGGAACAGTCGCATTATTACGTCGTTCTGGTTTAACTGTGGATGTTTATTCATTAAATGGGTATGATGCGACTGGAAAATATGAAACAAAGATTACTGAATTAAAAAATATCCAAGATTTGGATTTTAATAATTATGATTGTTTATTCTTACCTGGTGGACCACACTACCGTACACTAGAAGAAAATGAAGATGTGAAAGAAATCATTCATCACTTCTTTAGAAAAGATAAATATGTGGCTGCAATTTGTGCTGCTCCTACCATTTTAGGAAGAATGGGATATCTAGAGAACAAGATTTATACTTGTTTTACTAGCATGAATGAAAGTTTTGGTGGTACTTATCTGGATACGTATACAGCAATTGATGGTAAATTAATTACTGGCCGAAGTGTTGCTGCAGTTATTGATTTTGCATTATTAATTATCAAAACACTACAAGGCGATGAACAAGAAGACAAAATAAAAAAAGAAATCTATTATGAAAAGAATTGGCTCTAATCAGCCAATTCTTTTTCCTTCAAATATACTACCATCTTCATATTTCGTTTTGGACTTTTTGCATTTGAGTTTAAAACTTTATCAATTTTAGTAACTACAAAATTTCTGTCATTATATGCAATAACAAGTCCTACATAGTATTCTTTATAGAATTTTTTCATCTCTGAATTTCTAGACTCATGAAAATTAAAGAACTCAATTCTTGGTTCTTCTTCATCAATATATACATGTGGTTCAAATGCCGATTTTGGCAAACGATAGCGAGCATTCCAAAAAGCAATTAGTAATGCAATTATTGCAACTACTATAAAAACTATTAGCATAATATCTTCCATAGTATCAATCTCCTATTTATAATATAACAAAATTATAAATATTAAACAAAAGTTAAGCTAAAAGAAAACAAGCTTTCGCTTGTCTTCTAGTCTAAATTTTCACCATTCGTTTCAATAACTTTTTTATACCAGTAGAAAGAATCTTTACGAGAACGATTAAATGTTCCATTACCTTCATCATCTACATCAACATAGATAAATCCATAACGTTTCTTCATTTCTCCAGTTCCTGCACTTACAATATCTATACAACCCCAAGGTGTATATCCAAGTAATTCAACTCCATCAATCTCTACTGCTTTTTTCATTTCAGCAATATGTTCTCTCAAGTAATCAATACGGTATGGATCATGAATACTTCCATCATCTTCCACCTTATCATATGCGCCTAGTCCATTTTCAACAATCATCAATGGAAGTTGGTAACGATCATAGAATAAATTTAATGAGTAACGTAATCCCATTGGATCAATCGTCCATCCCCAATCAGTTGTTGGTAAGTATGGATTAGAATATCCAGTATTCATGCTTCCACAGTCAACTGAGAAGCCCTTTGTTTCTTGACCACAAACCATTGAGAAATAGTAACTATATGATAAGAAATCTACTTTTCCTTCTAATAAGATCTCATCATCACCATCTAGTTTAGGTAATGTTATACCTTTGCGCTCAAACTCTTTTAGTTTGTATGCAGGATAATATCCACGACATTGTACATCAGGATAGAACAACATTTCCTTCATAAACTTATCGTTTGCCATTACATCTTTAGGGTCACATGTATTTGCATACGAGAACAATCCACCATACATCATTCCAACTTTCATTTCTGGATTGAGTTCATGTGCCATTTTAACTGCTTTTGCACTTGCGATAAACTGGTGGTAAGCTGCTGTCATTCTTGTTTGTTCATCTGCATCAAGACTAACCCCTCCAGCCATCCATGGCGACATTGACATACTGTTGATTTCATTGAATGTAAGCCAATATTTTACTTTTCCATTGTAACGGTTAAATACTGTTTCACAATACTTCACAAAGAAATCTACAACTTTACGATTTGTCCAAGTTCCATATTTTAATAAATTTAATGGTGTTTCATAATGACTTAATGTTACTAATGGTTCAATACCATATTTTAAACATTCATCAAACACTTCGTCATAATGTTTTAAACCTGCTTCATTTGGTTCTGCATCATCGCCATTAGGGAAAATTCTTCCCCATGAAATTGACATACGGTATGTCTTAAACCCCATTTCTGCAAACAAAGCAATATCTTCTTTAAAATAATGATAATGGTCAATTGCAACATGACTTGGATAATTCTTACCTTCAATAACTCCATCTGTTATTTGGCGTTCTGTCTTTGCATCTCCTGCAGTCATTACATCTGCAGTATTCAATCCTTTTCCATCATCTAAGTAAGCACCTTCACATTGGTTGGCTGCCGTAGCACCACCCCATAAAAAATCTTTTGAAAAACTCATAATAGCATCTCCTTTCTATATATTAAGCTATTTTTTCTTCATCTTTATATAAAACTAATGTCGCAATGAATGTCACAACAACACCAATTAAACTACCTACGATCATCCAGATCAAAGTCATTCCATTTGAACTAACAAATACAGGAAGTGCAAATATTCCACCACTACCTGGGAAAGCATAAGCATATACTCCCATTATTCCAGCAAATCCAGCTCCGAAGAAACTTCCGATCATTGCCCCATACATTGGTTTCTTTAATTTTAGATTAACACCATACATTGCTGGTTCTGTTACTCCTCCAACAATTGCTGTTATCGCGCAGGATGCAGCTGTTGATTTCAGTTGAACATCTTTTGAACGAATTGCTACTGCTGCACAAGCTGCACCTTGATTAAAGTTACTTATTACATTGGCTAAACAAATAATTGGTTCATATCCAAGAGTTGCAAGTGTCTGTAACATATAAGGAGTGAATGCTGTATGCATTCCTGTCATAACCACAAATGGGAATACTGCTGATAGTACTGCAACCCCAAGGAATCCGGTTGTTTCAAATAACCAAACAATTGCATCTGAGAAGTATACACCTAATACTGATCCAATTGGTGCAATCAGACATAATGTTAATGGAACCATCACAACTAGAGTAAGTAATGGTTCAGTAATTGAACGTACTGCATCAGGTGATATCTTAGCAAAGAATTTCTCCACATACGCCATTACAAATACTGCCATAATCGTCGGGAAGATTGTGCTACTGTAAGATGCTGAGTGAATTGGTAATCCAAATAACGACAGACTTTCCCCTGCAGTTACATTTTCAATAAATGTTGGATGAATTAACATTGCTCCAACAAGCATTCCAAGTCCCATATTTGCACCAAATTTACGTGCAGCTGTTGCACCTATAAAAACTGGCAGAAAATAGAATCCTGAATCTCCTACAAAAGTTAGAACAGTATGTGTACTGGTACCTACTTCAATAAGTCCACTCATTTCACCTAGAAGTACGATTACTTTCACCATTCCTGCTCCAATTAGAAGTGGAATTAATGGCGTAACACATCCTGAGATTGCATCAAATATTTTGCCAATACTAAATTTTGTTTTTTCTCCATCTAAATTTTCATTTACTGATTCTTGTTCATCTAAACCAGCTTTCTCACAAATCAATGCATAAGCATCACCAACTGCCTGACCAATAATAATCTGCAGTTGTCCACTTTGCCATTGTGTGCCAATGACTCCATCGACTTTTTCAATTGCTTCTACGTCAACTTTACTTTGATCTTTTAAATTAAAACGCAACCTTGTTATACAGTGAGTAAAGAAACTAATGTTTTCTTTACCGCCTATATACTCTAAAACTTTATCTGCTAATACATCATATCTTTCTTTCTTAGCCATATATTTTCTCCTTGTTTTACCTATATATGCAAACAATACTCGCGCGTTTGTATTGTATTTGCCAAAATAAAAACCCCAGCACTAGAAAAACAGGATAACTGTATTTCTGTACTGAGGTAATGCCCAAACTATTGGTTACAATCCTCTCTTGTACATAAACGATTTATATGTAACATCAAGTATAATAATTCTTCATCATTTGGATTCCACTGAATCTTCTCTCGAAAATAATCGAGAATATCCAATACACAATCATACGTTTGTGGAAAACCATCTTTCATCGTTTCAAACATTCGCATATTTTCACTTGAAACAGGTCGATTTGTTTCCTTACGTTTTAATAAATATTGCAGATGTGTAGCAAACCTTGAAAAGTTAAAACTTCTTCGATCGATTACACGACCAGTTTTCTTTTCAATAATCTTCGTTACATCATCAATTACTTCATCACTATCATAATCACCACCAGGAATACAACACTGTTCTTCCGCATTGATTAAATTCAGTGCAATACTGGTAACTTCACCTTCTGGCAAATGAACTTTCAGTTCACTTTGTATAAGTTTTACTGCCTGTCTTGCGACATCTATTTCTGTTTCATACAAATTCTCAATATCGTAAAACAATGGTGACTTTATCATAATATTCTTTTTATATCGTTCAATTGCAAAGTTAATATGATCCGCTAATGTAAATAATATATTAGGACTCAACTCACAAGTAATTTTACTTCTTGCATATTCTACAATTCTCATTGTAACATCAAATATATTCTCGGGTAGTTCATTCAGTAAACCAAAGTATTGAGAATCTACTCCATAATACGTTCGATCGATTAGATTTAAATCATCTAACTCATATGGCATTTCGCCAAACCCAATCCCTCTTCCAAAAGCAATTAATTCACGACCATTGTCATCAATACAGACAGCAACATTGTTGTTTATCTTTTTAATTACTTCCATGTAGCTGATTCCCCGCTTTCGTTACTTCTGCTTTAATTCAAAGATTGCATCTCCTACCGTTACTTTACCAATTTCTTTCAAAGGTGTAATATCATAACTTGCTGTATTTGTTATTACTAGAGGAGTTGTTAAATCTACTCCTTTTTCTTTCATGAAATCATGGTCAATTCGAATGATTGGAGTTCCCTTCTTTACTTTGGAACCTTGCGGTGTAAGAATTTCGAATCCTTCTCCTTGAAACTCAACTGTATCTAATCCAATGTGAATTAGAACTTCAGCACCATTTTCCATTGTAATTCCAAATGCATGTTTTGTGTTTGCAATCATTGTCAGCGTTCCATCACAAGGAGCAACTACTTCAGCACCTTCGTACTTGAATCCAACTCCATCACCCATCATCTTTGAGTTGAATACTTTATCTGGAACATCCTCAATGCTTATCATTTCACCACTCACTGGTGAATATAGTTTTTCGTCGATTTCTTTTTCTTTTTTCTTAAAAATATTAAACATTTTCTTCCTTACTCCTTTAATAATAAAAAAACTCTCCCTTGCAACCACAAACAAAAAACTATTTTGTCAGGTAATGCCTCGAAGAGTTACAATCCATGTCATTATAATAGCAAGCGCTTTCATATTTGTCAATGCCTTTAGTTGAGATTTTCAACTAAAAACTCAACTAGGCTTCTACTGACTTCTTTTTGAACTTCATTTTGAAACCTCTTTTAACTACATCTAAGAAGCCTAAAGAACGTACAATATGATCAGAATCAACATACTTGTTGATTGCACGCAACATCACCTTTGGTTTCTTTGATGAAAACGTATAGGTTCCATTTGCTTTTGTCTTTATTGCATAACGTGGAATCCACTTTCCTTTAAATAGAACGGATGCAATTACATAGTCTACTTCTTTCCATGGAATCTGAATATAGTTATTTGCATCACGATCATCATAGAATTCAAATCCTTTATCACCAATCATGATTTTTCCATAGCTAGTAAATCCTATATAAGAAGTTGCATCTACTACCATATCTACTTTTGTATTAATTGATTGAACCATAGTTGTGTTCTCCTTTCAAAATTAGGTATAAGCTCGGAAGTAATCCGAGCTTGATAATTATAGTAAACCGATTACGTGTCCACCAATACCAACAATGAATAATCCAATGATAATCACGATTGGTGATACTTTTTTCTTAAGTAACCACATACATAATAATGTTAACAACAATGCAGCTAATCCTGGAATTAATGAATCCAAGTTATCTTGTAAAGTTGTAACTTTATCTGCTGATAATGCCAGTCCAGAAGAGAACTGTGTAAGAGCTTCTCTAATACCATCAACTCCTGATGGCAGACTGCTCCAGTCAATGTAAGCACCTTCACTTAAGGTAACTGTTGATACGACTGGTTGGAAACTAATTGATACCCATCGTTGTACCAGAGCCCCTAGAACAAACATTCCCAGGATAGAAGCTCCTTGTGTTACTTTTTGTAGTAAACCTCCTGAAAGGTCTTGTGTAATCTTTGTACCTGCAGTATATCCAAACTCTTGCGTATACCACATGAATGCCCAACGAACAATATTCCATACTGCAAAGAAAATAATTGGTCCTAGAATATTTCCAGACATTGCCAGTGAAGCACCTAACGCTCCAAGCATTGGACGAAGGGTAAACCAGAACACTGGATCTCCAACTCCAGCAAGTGGCCCCATCATACCAACTTTTACCCCTTGAATTGCAACATCATCAACAGGAGCACCATTTGCACGGTCTTCCTCTAATGCCAATGTAACACCAATAATTGGTGATGCAACATAAGGGTGCGTATTAAAGAATTCTAAGTGACGTTGTAGCGCAGCTACTTGGTCATCTTTATTTGTATATAATTTTTTGATAGCTGGAATCATTGCATAAACCCAACCACCATTTTGCATACGCTCGTAGTTCCATGAACCTTGAAGGAACGTAGAACGCCATGCTACTGATAATCTATCCTTTTTACTTAAACTAATTTTGTCAGCCATTTCATTTTCCTCCTTCAAGTCTAATAATCATTTAGAATGTCATCTAATGGATCACCGATGTTGTTGTTACCACCACCAGAGCCACCTTTGCTTGACAAGTCTAAATATAAGAATGCTAATGCAACTGCGATAACTCCAAGAGCAATTAATGTTAATTGAGTAACAGCTGCCAAACAGAATCCAATTGCGAAGAATGGCCAAACTTGTTTTGTTGCCATCATGTTAATAACCATTGCATAACCAACAGCTACAACCATTCCTCCACCAATTGACATACCATCAGTTAACCATGCAGGCATCGAATTCAAGAAATTCGCTACTGTATCTGAAGGAATGAAAAGTAATGCTGCTGCAGGAATTGCAATACGTAATCCTTGCATACAGATTGCTAATATGTGCCATAATTCTACTTTTCCAAATTCTGCATTTGCTGCTGCAGCATCCATTCTATGAACGATAGGAACTGCAATTGTACGTGCAATCATTGTTAAGAATAATCCAGCTACTGCTAATGGAATTGCAACTGCGATTGCAGTACTAACACCATCTACTCCTTGTCCACCAAGGACCAGAATGATGGCAGATGCAACCGATGCCAGTGCTGCATCCGGAGCTACTGCTGCTCCAATGTTTGCCCATCCAAGAGCGATCATTTGAAGCGTTCCTCCTAAAATAATTCCTGCTTCTAATTGTCCAGATACTAATCCAATTAACGTACATGCCACTAGTGGTTGGTGGAATTGGAATTCATCAAGAATCCCTTCCATTCCAGCTAGGAATGCTACGATAACTATTAAAATAATTGTGATAATCGACATTATAATACCTCCTTATTCTTATGAATTTGCAAATGATTTTTTTGCTTTATTAATAATTTCATCCATATTCTCTTTTGAATCAGCTGGTACTTTACGTACATCAAACTTGATTCCTTTTGCTTCTAGTTGATCAAATGTTTGGATATCTTCTTTTCCTAAAGAGATAACTTTATTAACTGCAACTTTACCAACTGAATGTGCCATTGATCCAACATTAACAACACTTAAGTCTACTCCACCTTCAACTGCACGAAGTACATCTTGAGGATTTTCAAACAATAACATTGCCTTTGTATTTCCAAAACGTGGATCTTTTGCAACCTGAATCATTTTATCTACAGGTACTACATTCGCTTTTACTCCCGGAGGAGCCGCCTGTTCAATTAACTCTTTACGAAGAGTGTCTTTCGCAACTTCATCAGAAACAACAATAATACGACTTGGTTGTGTTTCTTTTGTCCATGCAGTTGCTACCTGACCATGTAATAAACGTGAATCAATACGAGCTAACACATACTTAATGTGTCCATCACCAACAACTGTTCCTTCTGGTAATGCTTTCCCTTTTTGATTATTTGTATTTGATACTTTTGTTTCTTTTGGCTCTAACTCAGCTGGAGCAACTTTCACTCCATCTCTTGCAACACTTAGAATATGTGTTGCTATTTCTTTCGCCTTTTCCATTGACATTATTGCAGAGAATGTTTCAATTAACATCGGCAAATTTAAACCTGTAACAATGACCCAGTTGTCATGTCCTTTGATTAAACCATTTGCCTGATTGAATGGGGTTCCTCCCCATAAATCAACAAGAAATAATACTTCATCCTGGTTTTCAAATGTTTTGATCGCTGTTTCCATTTTTTCTTTAATGTTTTCAGGACCTTCACTTGGTTCCAATGATACTGCTTTAATGTTTTCTTGTTGTCCAAAAATCATTTCACCTGAATTCAACACACCTTCAGCCAAACCGCCATGCGACGCTAGGATAATTCCTACCATTTTGTACATCCATCCTTTCTATAATAAATCTTAAACAATCCTTGTTATAAGAAATATTTATATACATACATCAATACATCAATCACAATAAATATTTTCTATTATTAATTCTAGAAATGTTTTGCATGCATCCCAACCAGATTATTGTAATGTAATATATCTCTATGTATTTAATATTTTTTATAAACATATAATGTGATTACTGTAATTCTTCAATTATGATTTATCCCTTATCACAGTAATCACCAAACACTACTTCCTTTCCGCTTCCCTTTTATCGACCTCCCGATCTTCCAGCTAACAATTGTTATTGTTTGCCATCACTCTACACCCAACAAAACAAAAAAGCATAAACTGCACAAATAAAAATGTCTAAAAAACATATTCATCTGCAAGTTTATGCTTGTAATAACATGATAGTCTACAATTACACACTATGCATTATTCTTTTGTCGGACTCATAATAACATTGTAAGCGATTCCTGTCAACATCCAAGCACGAAATTTTATCACGCATCAATTAATGCATGTCGTACCTTCTCGATATGTAAAGCAAGATATCCCTTTTCTTCACTGGATAATTCTACTCTTAAGAGTGAAGAAATATAAGCACATACTTTTTCTGATATCGCAAAGGATTCAGGAAACTCTTTTTCTGTATAGTCACTAATACTAATCATCACTTCTTCATCTCGTTCCAGTCGAACCAATAAAAACTTTATATGATTCAACAAGCGAATATATGATACAGAATCATCATCAATCGTAATATCAAATGCCTCCTCTACCATCGATACTGTCTGGTGAACAATCTGAGCAAACTGCATTGATTGTACTGGTTTTTCTTGAGTTACACCACAATGAACATGCAGTGAAATATAACCTATTTCATCATCACTGATTGTAAAACCAATTTTTTCTTCAATGATTCTGCGAGCATTTTCAGCAACCTTATATTCTTCTTTAAATAACAGTTTTATATCATCAGTTAAAGGGTTGGTAATGTTGGTATTCCCCTTAATTCTTTCAATTGAGAAAGCAATATGATCTGCTAGAGGAATTAGAATATTTGTATCAAAATTTTGAAATACTTTTTCTGCTTCCGCTATAATTTCACTGGTTATTTCAAGAAAAATAGGATCTGAATCCTTGACAATATCATGTAGTGATTCATCATCATTTTCCAAACCATAACACTTTACATTTTTATCCAACCCACTAATTTCCTGGTCAGGTTTTAAGCCAAAACCAATTCCTTTTCCAAGCAAAATCACTTCTTTTCCCTGATCTGTTTTTGCCAGAATTCCATTATGGTTCAAAGACTTAACTACCCAATATTTTTGTGAATTTATCAATATCTTTTCCTCCCATAGTACTTCTATTATAACTTATATTTCCTTATGAATCTATCTGTGACATCTTCTCCAGATAGTCTTCTAGATTTGACTTAATTATTAACACCTGTGGACCATAAGTAATCTGAATTCCTTTTCCACGCTTAAAGATTCTTGCTGAACCTGTCTGCTTAATTTTTTCCTCATCCACAAGCTCTACATCAGCCAGTGTGGCTCTTAATCTGGATGTACAACAATCTACATCCAAAATGTTTTTTGCCCCACCTAGACCTTCTGCGATATCACTGGATAAATCATCCACTCCGAGAATTGTTTCTCTCTCGGTTTTCTTCTTTTCATCTTTTTGTTCAAGATAATCTTTTTTTGTATACAGTTTTACTTCATCGTCTTCTCTTCCTGGTGTTTTTAGATTAAACTTCTTAATCAGGAATGTAAAGATAAAATAGTATAAGAAGAAATAAATAATCCCAACAATTGGTATCCATAACCAATTCGTTTTCGCATTTCCCTGTAAAATTCCAAATAAGAATAGGTCAATAACTCCTCCAGAGAAGGTTAATCCAACAGCTACATTTAAAATATGAGCAATCATATAAGCAGAACCTGCCAGTACCACATGAACTACAAACAATATTGGAGCAGCGAATAAGAATGAAAACTCAATTGGTTCTGTAATTCCTGTCAACATGGATGTAACTGCTGCCGAAAGCAATAATCCACCAACCCGTTTCTTTTTCTTTGGATCAGCACATCGATACATTGCAAGTGCAGCACCAGGTAAACCGAAAATCATAAAGATGAATTCTCCTGAAAAGAAGCGTGTAGCATCTGAACTAAATTGTACCACATCTGGTGATGCCAGTTGCGCAAAGAAGATATTTTGTCCACCTTGAATCAGTTCTCCACCAATCATCATACTTCCACCAAGACCAGTTTGCCAAAATGGAAGATAGAACACATGATGCAGACCAAATGGTAATAACATCCGTTTGATTAATCCAAACAATAAGGTTCCTAGATATCCACTCTTTTGAATAATATCACTGAATGTATAAATCCAACTTTGTATGTTGGGCCATAAGAAGTATAGTAAAACACCTACAAATAAATAAACAATCGAACATATAATTGGCACGAAATGAGTTCCACTGAAGAACGATAATACTTCAGGCAACTGTATTTTATAAAAATGATTATGTAGGAATGCAACTCCTAAACCAACGATAATTCCACCAAACACACCTAACTCCAATGATAGTATTCCACATACGGATGAAATAGTTCCATCCGTTACAAAATCAGCAACTTGACCATCTACAATCTGACCATTGATTTCAAGCAGTATTGATATTGACTGGTGCATAATAAAAAAAGCAATTACTGCGGCTAATGCCGCTACTGCCTTCTCTTTTTTTGACATCCCAATTGCCACACCTACTGCGAAAATAATTGGTAAATTACTGAAAACAATATTCCCAGCTTTTTGAAAGATGGTAAAAAGAATATTTAAAAAGGTTCCATCACCTAAAATACCTTGCAGATTGTATGCTTCAATCATTGCCGTATTCGTCAATGATTCACCAATACCTAAAAATAACCCTGCTACTGGTAGTATAGCAATAGGCAACATAAAACTTCTTCCAATTCGCTGTAATCCGCTAAAAAAACGATCAAACATAGAATCCCCCTCATCATAAACTTTTATCCTATTTAGTGCTATTACATAAAATACAATAAAAACTTACCACGTTACTATTATAAAGGCTATGCCCGAAATGACCAAGTGTTTTTATTGATAAATTACCCTAACATAACTTTCTTATAAACACCAAAACAAAAAACAGGTTTCCCTGTTTCTTGTATTTGATATAGAAATGATTATAGTTTTTCTCCATTAGAAGCAATAACTTCTTTATACCAATCAAATGATTTTTTCTTTCTTCTAGCAAAATCTCCACTTCCATCATCATATTTTTCAACATATATGAATCCATAACGTTTTGCCATCTCACCTGTTGAAGCACTTACTAAGTCAATACATCCCCAAGGGGTAAATGCACGTAAGTCCACACCATCTTGGATTGCTTCTTTCATTGCTTCAATATGTTTACGTAAGTAATCAATACGGTAATCATCATTGATTGAACCATCTTCTTCAATTTTATCAATTGCACCTAATCCATTTTCAACAACCATTAATGGAACACGGTATCTGTCATATAGATCAATTAACGCATAACGTAATCCTTGAGGGTCAATTTGCCATCCCCACTCACTCGCTTCCAAGTAAGGGTTTGGTGTTCCACCTAACAAGTTTCCTTCTCCTTGTTTAGCAGGATCAGCTGATGTACAACTTGACATATAGTATGAGAATGAAATAAAGTCTACTGTTCCATTCTTAATAGTTTCTAAATCACCATCAGCAATATCAATTTTCACATTGTTGTCATCCCAAACGCGTTGTGCGAATGTAGGATATTGTCCCTTAACTTGTACATCTGTACAGTAGTAGTTAAAATTTTGATTTTGTTTTTGTGCAGCAATTGCATCCTCTGGCTTACAAGTCAGTGGATACGTTGTTGCATAAATAATCATGTTTCCAACTTGGTAGTTAGAATCTAATTCATGAGCTAATTGAACCGCTTTAGCACTCGCCACAAATTGGTGGTGCAATCCCTGAAATCTTTTTTGAGGATCATCTTCTTGGTTCATAAAATCTTTTGTTCCTTCATTAAGAATACCTAATGAAAGGAAACCACCAAGTTTACCCATCGCTCCATTGATTTCATTAAATGTTAGCCAATATTTTACTTTACCTTTGTAACGCTTGAAAATAGCAGTACAGTAGTTCATAAAGAAATCAATTAGTTTGCGGTTTGCCCATCCACCATATTCTTTGGTTAAGTTATATGGTAATTCATAGTGAGAGATTGTGATCAATGGTTCAATGTTGTGTTTCAAACATTCATCAATCATACTGTCATAGAATTTCAGACCTTCTTCATTTGGTTCACAGTCATCTCCATTAGGGAAAATACGTGACCATGCAATTGAGAAACGGTAAACATTAAATCCCATTTCCGCAAACATTGCGATATCTTCTTTATAGTGATGGTACATATCAACCGCTTCATGAGATGGATAGAATGTACCTTCTTCTAATTCTGGAGTAATTCTTTTTGCTTGAGTTCTAGATCCACCAGTACAGATATCAGAAATTGATAACCCCTTACCACCTTCTCTATAACCACCTTCACATTGGTTCGCAGCTGTCGCTCCTCCCCATAAAAATCCTTTTGGAAATGTATTCATTTACGTTCTCCTTCTATAGTTTTTCACCATTTGAGGCAATAACTTCTTTATACCAGTCAAATGATTTTTTCTTTCTTCTAGCAAAGTCTCCGCTTCCATCATCGTATTTTTCAACATAGATAAATCCATAACGTTTTGCCATTTCTCCAGTAGATGCACTTACTAAGTCAATACAACCCCAAGGCGTATAACCAATAAGGTCTACTCCATCTTTTAGTGCTTCACCCATTTGTTCAATGTGTTCACGAAGATAATCAATACGGTAGTCATCATTGATACTTCCATCATCTTCAATCTTGTCATAAGCACCCAATCCATTTTCTACAACCATCAACGGAATACGGTAACGATCATAAATTTCATTTAATGTATAACGTAATCCTTTTGGATCAATTTGCCATCCCCAGTCACTTGCTTTTAAGTACGGGTTAGCAGCTCCGCCTGTAAGATTACCAGCAGTTAATTTTTCTGGATCTGCAGTCTGACATGTAGACATATAGTAACTAAATGTATAATAATCCACACATCCATCTTTTAAGATCTCATCATCTCCAGCTTCCTTCTTAATCGTGATATTATTCTCTTCAAAATAACGATTCATATAACTTGGATATTCTCCACGCACCTGAACATCACCACAGAAGTGATTCATAACACGATTTCTTTCTTGTGTTAATAAAACATCATCAGGATTACAAGTTAATGGATAACTTGTGGAGTATGCAATCATACATCCAATTTGGTAGTTAGGGTCAATTTCATGTCCCATTTTTACTACTTTTGCACTTGCTACAAATTGGTGGTGTAATCCTTGGAAACGAAGTTGTGGTACATCTACCTGATTCATAAAGTCTTTCGTACCATCATTCAAAATTCCTAATGAAAGAAAATTACCTAGTGGCATTGTTCCACAGTTAATTTCATTAAATGTTAGCCAGTATTTTACTTTTCCTTTGAAACGATTGAACAGTACCTCACAGTATTTTACATATAAATCAATCAATAGACGTGATGTCCAACCATTGTATTTTCTAGTTAACTCATATGGCAATTCATAATGAGAAATCGTAACAAGTGGTTCAATATTGTATTTCAAACATTCATCAATTAAATTTTCATAGAACTTTAAACCTTCTTCATTTGGTTCACTTTCTTCACCAGTTGGAAAGATTCTAGTCCAGTTAATTGAAAAACGATATGTTTTGAATCCCATCTCTGCAAACAATCCAATATCTTCTTTATAACGATGATAGTGATCAATTGCTTCATGCGATGGATAGAATGTTCCTTCTTCCAGAACTGGTGTAATACGTTTACTTGTTGTATGATTTCCACCTGTACAAATATCAGGATCAGAAAGGCCTTTTCCACCTTCTAAATATCCACCTTCACATTGGTTTGCAGCAGTTGCTCCTCCCCATAAAAATCCTTTCGGAAAATTACCCATTGTAAGTAACTCCTTCAGCTTCTAATTCAGCGATTTTATCTTTGAATTGAGGTAAGTGTTTTTTATGTGCTACTAACATTTCATCTAATAATGTTTTTGCGATTTTTCCACTTGGTACAAGTGGGTTAATTGTAAATGCTTGTAATGCTTTTCCATAGTTACCAGTATATGCAGCTTCAATTGTAGTAAGCTCCATATCTTTCATTAGTTCCAACAATCCTCTTGTTGATGGTTCAAATCTTCCCCAAGAAATTGGTTGAGGACCACTTGAACGGATAACTGCATTTACTTCTACTACACAGTCACTTGGTAAATCAGGAACTGCACCATTGTTTTTTGTTGATACTACCATTTCTACTCTTGAGTCATTGTGAATTGCTGAAATAAGTTCACATGCTGCATCTGAGTAGTAAGTACCACCACGTTGTCCTAATTCTTCTGGTTTGTAGTCCAAGTTAGGATCTTTGTATAGTTCAAACAAACGAGCTTCTGTACGTTTTACTTCTTCTGCTCTTGTTTTACCTTCTTTGTATGACTCAATTTCTTCTTGAAGCATATCATCTGTAATGTAGTAATATCTGTGGTACATACATGGAATGATATGTAAATCTTTTACTTGATCTTTTAGGAATGAAATCATTGGAATGTTCTTAACTCCCGAATCACTCATTGCTTCATCTTTTTCTCCTTTTCCTAAACCTGACATTACATTACCCATTGCCACACTCATACCATCTTCAGTAGCGTAAATATTGTCTAATAAGTATTGTGTTTGTTCATTTCCTTCACGGTCCCATACACGGTGCCAGTGGAAGTGGTTCAATCCTGCAAACTTAAATGTTAATTGGTCTTCAGTAGTGTTTAATCCACCAGCTGCAATCTTACGACATACAATAGGCACATTACATAAACCAACTACTTTGTTCCAGTTTCCATAACGCATAACTGCTTCTGTAACCATTCCTGATGGATTGGTAAAGTTTACTAACCATGCATCCGGACATAATTCTTTCATATCTTCTACGATTCCTAAGATAACTGGAATTGTACGGAATGCTTTAAACATCCCTCCTGCACCATTTGTTTCTTGACCAAGAATACCATGGCTTAATGGAATTCTTTCATCTTTGATACGTGCATCTAATAAACCAACTCTGAATTGAGTAGATACAAAGTCGGCATCTTTTAATGCTTCTCTGCGATCAAGTGTTAAATGAACTTCCCAGTCCAAACCTGCAGCTTTCACCATACGTTGTGCCATCGCACCTACGATTTCTAATTTTTCTTTTCCTTCTTCAATATCGACTAACCAAATTTCTTTAATTGGCAGTACATCTTTACGTTTAATAAATCCTTCAATTAATTCTGGAGTGTAACTACTTCCTCCACCAATCGTTGCAATTTTTAATTTTTTCATGTTGCATCTCCTTTTATTTCGCTATACTACTATCATAAACTGTATAGGAACTATACAGTCAAGTCTTTTTTCCATTAAAAAAGGAAAAACTAGAAATTAATCTAGTTCTTCCCCATTTGTTGCTATAACTTTTTTATACCAGTCAAAACTTTTCTTTTTGCTACGTTTTAATGTTCCATTTCCTTCATCATCTCTGTCGACATAAATGAATCCATAACGCTTACTCATTTCACCAGTACTTGCACTGACTAAGTCAATACATCCCCACATTGTATATCCTAATAATTCAACACCATCTAGTTCAACAGCATCACCCATTGCCTTCACGTGTTCTCTTAGGTAATCAATTCTGTAATCATCTTCTACATATCCATCTGCATCAGGAGTATCCTTAGCACCTAAACCATTTTCTACGATAAATAATGGTTTTTGGTAACGATCATATAGATTGTTTAAGGTAATTCTAAGTCCTAATGGATCAATTTGCCATCCCCATTCACTTGCTTGTAAGTGAGGATTTTTAACTGATGCAAATACATTTCCTGCAGTTTCCATTTTTGGATCTGCACTTGCACATCTTGATGAATAGTATGAGAATGAAATAAAGTCTACTGTATATTTTTTCAGTACTTCTTTATCTCCATCTTCAAAAGGAATCTTGATTCCTTTTCTTTCTAAGTCAAGTAATGCATACGCAGGATATGCTCCTCTTGATTGTACATCAATGAAGAAATAGTTATCTCTATTTGCTTCTGCTGCTTTCCATACATCTTTAGGATTACAAGAGTATGGATACGTTTCTCCAGCAGCCAGCATACATCCAACCATATTGTTTGGATCTACTTCATGTGCAATCTTAGTAGCTAATGCACTTGCAACCAACTCATGGTGAGCTGCTGTATACATTGCTTGTTCTTTATTTTCACCTTCTTCAAAGTATAATCCTGCACCCATAAATGGTAAGTGAAGAATCATATTGATTTCGTTAAACGTTAACCAGTATTTTACTAATCCTTTGTATCTTCTGAAAATTACATTACATAAGTTTTCGTACAAACTAATTAGTTTTCTGTTCTTCCATCCACCGTATTTTTCAATCAAATACATTGGGCAGTCAAAGTGTGTAATTGTAACTAATGGTTCGATCCCATGTTTATGACACTCTTTAAATAAATCTTCATAGAACTTTAATCCTTCTTCATTTGGCTCTGCTTCATCACCATTTGGAAAAATACGAGTCCAAGCAATTGATAAACGATATGTTTTAAAACCCATTTCACCAAACAAAGCAATATCTTCTTTGTAGTGATGATACATATCAATACCTGTTTGTGCTGGATAATAATGTTCATTATCAAAATCAAACATTTTTTTATCTCCAAGCATTACTGCAAATCTATCTTTTCCATGAGGAATCACATCTACATTTGCTAGACCTCTTCCTCCTTCATTATAACCACCTTCACATTGGTTCGCAGCTGTTGCTCCTCCCCATAAAAAACCTTCTGGAAATCTACTCATAATTAACTCCTTCCTTATCTGTACTTTACGTCGTTAGTCTAAATTTTCACCATTTGATTCAATAACCTGTTTATACCAATTGAATGATTTCTTCTCTCTTCTAGAGAAATCACCAGTTCCATCATCATATCTTTCAACATAAATGAAACCATAACGTTTCTTCATTTCTCCAGTTCCTGCAGAAACTAAGTCAATACATCCCCAAGGTGTATATCCCATTAAATCTACTCCATCCAAATCAACAGCATCTTTCATCGCTGCCACATGTTTCTTGAAGTAATCAATACGGTAATCATCAATAATTGAACCATCTGCTTCAATCTTATCTTCTGCACCAAATCCATTTTCTACTACAAATAATGGAACATTGTAGCGATCGTATAACTTACATAAAGAAATACGTAATCCTAAAGGATCCACTGCCCAACCCCAAGCTGATTCTTCCAAGTATGGATTCTTAACAGCTGGCTGTTGGTTTCCACCAATCAGTTTTACATTCTCTGGATTTGCACTTGATACTGTTGACATATAATAACTGAATCCAATATAGTCAACGGTTCCAGCAGCGATGATTTCATCATCACCTTCTTCTTTTTTGATTACAACTCCTGTTCTCTCAAAAGCTTTTAGTTTTTGTGCTGGATAGTATCCTTTTACCTGAACATCCATATAGAATTCCTGTTCACGGTTAAATGAAACAGATTCCATTACATCTTCAGGACGACATGACATTGGATAACTTGGAATATAAGCAACCATCATTCCAATTTGGAAATCAGGATTGATTTTGTGACCCAATTGTACCGTCTTAGCACTTGCTACAAACAAGTGGTGAGCAGCCTGATACTTGTGTTGATCATCTGCTGTATGAACACCGATTGTAGTCCAGTTTCTCAAGAAGTTAATTTCATTGAATGTCATCCAATACTTTACTTTATCTTTGTAACGAGTAAAAATTGTTTCCGCAAAAAATAAGAAATAATCAATTAGTTTTCGATCAGACCAACCATCATAATTATCCGCTAAATACATTGGTGTGTCAAAGTGATTCATTGTAACCACTGGTTCAATTCCATATTTCAACAGTTCATCAAACACATTATCATAGAACTGCAATCCTTCTTCATTTAGTTCATCTGTTCCCTTTGGACAAATTCTTGCCCACGAAATTGATAAACGAAAACACTTAAATCCCATCTTCGCAAATAATGCGATATCTTCTTTATAATGATGATAAAAATCAGTAGCTTCATGACTAGGATAGAACAACTCAGGATCGATGTATCCTGTAGCTCCTTCTGGTAATGAACCTCTGCTCCAACCTGTTTCTAACTTTCCCTCTTTTGTCTTGTACGTAATCATTCTTGGCTTCTCGTGACTTCCACCTGCAATTGCATCTAATGTTGAAAGTCCTTTACCACCAGATAAATAACCACCTTCGTATTGGTTCGCAGCTGTTGCTCCTCCCCATAAAAAATCTTTTTTAAAACCCATGTTAACCTCTCTTTCCTTTGAAAAAAAACGAAAACATTAGAAACCTCTAATGCTTTCGATTCGTCTCTTATACTAATCCAATTATAATTTCGTCTCCACGTTTGATTTCAGTTTCTTGTGTTTCCACTAAGTCTAAATAATCTTTTGTGTTAACTACTACAACTGGAGTTATCAAACTAAAGCCAGCTTCTTTAATTGCATCCATATCGAATGTAACAATTGTTTGTCCTTGTTTAACTTTATCACCTTGTGCAACATGTGCTTCGAAGTGTTTTCCTTCTAATTGCACTGTATCCATTCCAATATGAATTAATAATTCCATACCATCATCTGATACAAATCCTATTGCATGTTTTGTAGGGAATAATGTTGTAACTGTTCCATCAAATGGTGCAACTACTTTTCCTTCACTAGGTTCAATTGCAATACCTTTACCTAAAGCTCCTTGTGCAAATGCATCATCGTTTACTGAAGATAATGGCATTACTGTTCCTTTGATAGGACTAGCTACTGATTGTTTTTTTTTAACTAATGGCTCTTCATCGATTACTACTGTTGATTCTTGGTATTCATCTTTCCAGAAGAAGAATGTCAATAAGAATCCGATTAATGTTGAAACTGCAACAGCAATGATTGCTACCCACATTCCAGCTGCATCTCCATCAGGAGTAATATAGTTAACTACACCGAAGATTCCAAGTCCACCAGAAGTATATGCAATTGCACTTCCTCCGGCCATGATAGCTCCACCAATCATCGCTCCTACCATTGAGAATGCGAAAGGTTTTTTAGCTGGTAATGACATACCGTAAATTGCTGGTTCTGTAACTCCAAATACTCCTGAAATAATTGCACCAGGACCAACTTGCTTGTATACAGGGTTTTTCGCTTTTAACCACATTGCAGTAATTGCACCAGTTTGTGCGAAACTTGCTCCGAATGTACCAATAAGAATTGAACTGTATCCTAAAGTTGAAATTGAAATAATGTGAAGAGGTACGACACTCCAGTGTAATCCAAAGATTACAAGTACTTGCCATACTAATCCAAGAACCCCACCATAAATTAGTGGTGAGAAATCCATTAACCATTCAAATCCTTGCATTAAGTATTCCATCAATAATCCCATTACTGGTCCAATTACTAAGAATCCTACGAACATTGAAATGATTAATACAAAGAAAGGTACAAAGAATGTTTGAATAATTTCAGGAACAATCTTCACTGCCAATTTTTGTACTTGTGCTGCAAACATTACAATAAATAATGCTGGCATCGCTCCACTTGTATAGTTTTGTGCTACCCAAGGGATACCTAGAAGTTTCACATAAGAATCTAATCCAAATAAGCTAAATGGTGCTACACCTTCAGCTGCTGCTGATAATGTATCCGCTTGAATCGCTGGCATACATAATGATGCCCCAATAGCTAAACCGATCATTGGTTTTAAACCAAATTTTTTCGCAGCATTATATCCTACGAAAAGTGGTAAATACGTAAATACTGAGTTCCCAACTGCGTTTAAGAAGATATAAATACCTGTTGTATTGTCATAAATCCCTAAGAATGTACATAGAGCATTTACCCCTTGCATCATCCCACAGGCACATAATACACCTAGGAATGGTTGGAATGTTCCACTAAGAACATCAATTACACGGTCGAAGAAACTTCCTCCTCCACCATCATTTGATGATTCAGTAGATAATCCTGTATATGCTAATACATCATCGTATACATGTGATACGTGGTTTCCAATAACTACTTGGTATTGTCCACCTGATTGCATTACAGTAACTACACCTTCCATGTTTTTTAATTTTTCTGTGTTCGCAATACTTTCGTCTTTTAATTTAAAACGAAGTCTTGTAATACAGTGTGTTAAACTGTTGATGTTTTCTTTTCCACCAACTTCTGCGACGATATCCTTCGCCAATTGTTCATATTTTCCCATTTTAATTACCTCCATCTTTCTGTACTAAATAGTTTTATATGAAATCTGAAGGTTTGGCCAACTTAATGTCACCATCCAATTTATTTTTGTAAAGCGTTTGAAATTATTGTAATCCTCCTCTCACTAAATCAAACCATATTTTTGAAACGCTTTATAAATACCATCTTCATCATGCCTTGCAGTAATATCATCCGCAACATCTTTCAATTGCTGTTCTGCATTGCCCATTGCAATACCTGTATTGCAATATGTAAACATCTCCAAATCATTTAAACCATCTCCAATAGCGAGCGTATGTTCACGTCCGATATTCAGATAGTTTAATAAAGCTTCAATTGCATTTGCCTTATTTACTCCAGCAACTGCAAGTTCCCCGCTGTTATCACCAAATATTGGTACTGTACAGTGAATGACTTCAAACTCATCTTTAAATTCATCTTTGATTTCTTCAAATGGAATCTTGTCATTTCCCAAGAAACAAATCTTGTTAACTTCCTCAGGATATTTGACTGCATTTCCATCTTTCAGTGTTGATATAAATGGATGTGGTTTCGCTTTGTAAGCTTTATCCATTTCTTCTTCACTTAAATCACCATACATTAAGCGCTTTAGGATTGGCACGCAGTCCAACGCTCCATATAACCCACCATTACTTTCTAAATAATAAGAAATATTATGGTTATGGAAGAAACTAACTGCATGTTGTAATTGATTTTCAGTTACCTGTTTATGAAACACCATTTTTCCTTCGTGTTCACAAAATCCTCCACCGGCACCAATAATCCCATCAAAACCAATTTCTAATATATGAGAGAAAATCTCTGGCTTTGATCTTCCTGTACATAAATATAATTTATGCCCATTTTTTCTTGCTTCTACACAAGCATCCATTGCACTTTGTGGAACCGTTGTTGCATCATCCAGACACAACGTTCCATCTACATCTAAAAACACTACTTTTTTACTCATTACTTATCACTCTTATAGATTACCCTTTCTATATGGATCGTAAGGTATAACTGTTCTTCATTCGATAATACATAATCATACTTCTCAGCAATAAACTTAGTGATTTTAAGGACACATTCATATGCATTCTTGTATTTCACTTTAATCACTTCCAGAAGATCATCTTCTTGACCACCTGTATATGTATTCTTATGAATTAATCGTTGGGCAAAAAATTTCAAATGAGTAATAAAACGATAGAAATATACCGAATCCTCATCAAACTCCACATTGAAATAATACTTGACGATATTTGAGACTTCCTGCATAACCTGCGTTATTTCATAAACATCTTCAATATCTTCTTCCATCTGTGCATTTACCACATGAAGAGCTATAAACCCTGCTTCATCTGCAGGTAATCGAACACCAAACTTATCCTCGATCATATCCAATGCACGTTTTCCAACTTCATACTCATCAGGATAAAATCTCTTTGTATCCCATAATAACGCATTTTTGACTGCAATACCATCCTGAAATCGAATAATTGCAGTATACATATGATCAACGATTGAAATATATATCGAATCATTTAGTTTTCTACCTAAATGGGTTTTAGCAAAGGTCACGATTTCTTCACCCAGTTCAACATACTCCAAAGGAATGTCTACAATCAATTCCTGAAATCGATTGTTCATATCAGGGTTTGCCATAAAAAACTCTTTATCTATCATAGCTGGATCTACGCTATCTCCAACTTTTTTCTTAAAAGCTAAACCACACCCCATTACAATTTTATCTAATCCTTTTTCATCGTGAATTACAACCACATTATTATTCAAGATTTTTTCTATTTTCATTACATGATCCTCTTTCTAAATAATAAAAACCTATCCACTAAAAAACATGAAAAACACATTTTATTAGTAAACAGGTTTAGCTTGTAAAACAATCACTATCCAACTTACGTACAAATAATATCACAGTAAAAAAGCGAATGCAAGCGTTTCCAAAAGAAAAATGTTATTTTTATGTGACGAGTGTCACTTAATTGATAACATTGATTAACTTATGCATTTTTCACAACACCCTGTAACTGCAGATCAATTCGACACTATTGATATACTCATGAGTCAAATCAGTATATCATCAAATATAATGTTCGGATATTTTTCAGCCTCTTTATAATGAAGTGAATACAATTTATTCGATCACTCGCGAGTACACAGTTACGTAAAAGTGAGTTCAGGAAATAAATTTATTTATGGGAACTGTTGGCAGCTGCTGCATATCCAAAGCAAGTTATATCGATAGTATCCAAAGATGTTCTATCCAATTTTGTTATTCGCCTGTCTAATCCCTTTCCCTCCAACAATACATTGCCTTGCCATCCATGCATCAGATCCACAGTTACAGTAAAGAATAAATGAAATAGTTAATATAATATTTTCTTTCTATTTATATTATATAAATAACATGAAATGCCAATTTTGTCAATAGAACACAAGAATTTGTACCTTACATATGAAATCCAAAATTATTAAATGTATAAACTCCTGAGCCTTGATACAACTTATTTTCTGCTTCTAATTTTTGAAACTCTTTTATTACTTCTTCAATAAACTGTGAATCCAATCCTATCTCATAATGCGCTGGATAAATCTTCTTAACTGGAAAATCTCTTAACTTCTTTACTGATGCATAAAAGTCTATTGGATTCGTTGATGGATAAAACATATCCAGATAACCCTTATATAATAGATCGCCACTAAACAAATATCCACTTGCCTTTTCAAATAGACAAATATGACCTGGGGAATGACCAGGAGTATGAATAATAACTAATTCTCGATTATCAAATACAATTACTTCTCCATCTTCTAACAGTTTCGAAGCACCTCCCTGGTATGGTTTATAATCTTCTATTTTAAAAGATTCAGGAAACTCACAATCTTCTTTCATCATATCTTTCTGTACTTGTTGCTGTGGTAATGGAAACTTACTTAACCACTCTGCATCATCTTTATGTACTGCTATATTCTTAAAATGCTGATGCCCTCCTATATGATCCCAGTGCACATGTGTTGTCACTACCAAAACAGGAAGCGATGTAAGTGAATCCACTACTTCTCTGATATTAACTACACCTAATCCAGTATCAATCAGTATTGCTTTTGTCTTACCAACCAGCAGATAACTATGCACCTGTTCCCAATGCTTGTATTCACTAATTGCATATGTGTAATCATCAATTGTTTCTACTGTAAACCATTTATTCATGCTTCATTCCTCCAAATTTTAAAAAAGAGAAAATCTATTTAATTTCCTCTATTACTTCTTCTAAATTATTCAGTACTTTATAAGCTATATCATTTATTTCTTTAGGATGAGTAATTATATCAGGAATACAGATAACCTTAATCCCTGCATTTTTCGCAGCTAATATTCCACTCTCTGAATCTTCCAACACAAGTGACTTATCAGCAGTTGCTCCACACTTTTCACATGCTTTTAAAAATATTTCCGGATTTGGTTTACTATTTACTACTTCATCACCACCAATAATATCATCAAAATAGGATGTAGTATTGGTGAGCGACAAATTCGCTTTAATTACATCACGACTGGATGATGATGCAACTACCATCTTAATCTTTTTGGCCTTGGCATAATTTAACAATTCCATGAGCCCTTCTTTTATTGGCAACCCATTATCTTTTATATATTGGTCACGTACAACCATACTATACTTAAATACTTCTTCTACAGGAAAATCTTCTCCATAAGTATTCTTCATCACTCGAATTCCATCATTTTTATTTCTTCCAAGTAACTGATTTCGAACTTCATCTTTGATTTCATAACCAAATTTCTTTCCAGCTTCTCGCAGTGAAATTGTTGCTATTCTTTCACTGTCAAACATTAAACCATCCATATCAAATATTAAACATTCTATATCAAGCATATAATCCCCCTAAAAAAGCATAGGTCAAAATTGACCTATGCCTCTATTCTAACATAAACATTTCTACTTATGTTTCATTACATATAATAAAATTATCAGGACACTCTACTTCTTTGGGAACAGCATTTACATATACTTTCGTAAAATCCTTAATTGATGCCCATGTACATACGGCTTTGATTGTAAACTTTGAATCATCTACCAATAAATAATTTCTATGGCATCGTTTCATGATTTCTTTTTTAACTGCACCTACAGCAAAATCAAAAATATAGACTTCTCCATTTTCTAAATTTATCCCATTCGAACTTAGAAATGCATGATCAAAATTAAACTGATTTATAATTTCCAAAGTAATTGGTCCCAGTGACATATCATACTTTCGATCAAATGCACCACCTAACAAATAGATATCCCCTTGAAATGAAGCTGGTAATTTGCGAATCAGATAAATACTGGAAGTAACAATCTGAATCTTCTTCTTTGCTAGATGTGGAAGCAGATATGCAGGTGTTGTTCCTGAATCAATAAAGATACAGTCACCATCCTTGATATTTAATGCGGCACAATCACAAATTGATTTTTTTGCCTCTGCATTAATATTCTCTTTATCAAACACTGGTTTTTCATTCAGCTCCGACACCATACTCATTGCATCTTTTAGCGTAGCACCTCCGCGTTCACGTTGCAGCAAATCCTGTTTCTCTAAATCAATCAGATCACGATTAATAGAAGAACGTGATGCATTTAACTTTTTGGTCAGTTCACTAACTGTCACAAATGTCTGTTCATTTAGTATATTCATAATTCGAAATTTACGTTCTTTTGATAACATAGATACCTCACTTATAGTCGTTGTGATTACCCTCCTATTTTCACATACACTCCCATCTCTTGTCCAATTGTTTTATATTTCTCCAATGCTTTTTTATCTAACATCTTCTGATCTGAATAATAGTTTTTCATC
This sequence comes from Breznakia pachnodae, assembly GCF_030814225.1. GTDB lineage: Bacteria > Bacillota_I > Bacilli_A > Erysipelotrichales > Erysipelotrichaceae > Breznakia > Breznakia pachnodae. The sequence goes on along the minus strand of NZ_JAUSUR010000003.1, from coordinate 456,268 downwards.
ACCTGATCCCATTTACTTTTTCCAAGCGTATGGTAAGGCAGCAAATTAATCTCTCTTACTTTATTTTCTTTTCCCAACATGATAACTTCATTTAAGAATGTATCATCATAATTAAAACCTGGAATAACGGGTACACGAATTACTATCTTGTTTGGACAGGTATTTGCGATATATTGGAAGTTTGCCATTACCCTATCCTTATCGATTCCCGTTGTCTTTTTTAATAAAGGAGAATTTAAGTGTTTGATATCAAATAAGAAAGTATCCACATATGGTTCAACTGTTTTGAACTGTTCTGAATCACAATGTCCTGTTGTTTCTACTGCAGTATTTAAACCCTTATCTTTGAATGCTTTTAATAATGCAAGTAACCCTTCATATTGAGTAAAAGGTTCTCCCCCAGAAATTGTAACTCCCCCATTACTGTTTTCATAATAATCAATATCCTTCATTACTACATACACAATTTCTTCTACACTCATTGGTTCACCTGCAATTGATAATGCACCAGTAGGACAATTCTCAATACTCTCCTTACATAAGTCACCTTTGTTTTTATCATAATGAAATTCATTATCTTTAAAATAGATTGCACCACTCTTACAATGTTTCTCACATTCTCGACATTTGATACACTTCTTTTTATCATACAATAGTTGTGGATTAGGATCCCATGATTCCGGATTGGCACACCATGGGCAATGAAGTGGACAGCCTTTCAGAAATACAACCGTACGTATTCCATCGCCATCATGTGTAGCAAATCGTTCTATATTAAATACGTTAATCATACAATTCCCTACTTAACAGTTCTTCTTGAATATCTTTTGTAAGATTCACAAATACTGCACTATACCCTGCTACTCTTACAATCAGATCCGGATATTTCTCTGGATGCTTTTGTGCATCTTCCAAAATTCCATGATCTACAACAGTTACCATCAACTGACAACCACCTCTTTTGAAATAGGTATCAAATAATGCCTGTACTTTTACTTTATCATCATGCATCATTCTTGGTGTAAACTTAATATTTTGTACACTACCTCCATGATATTTCGCATTGAATTTTGATAATGAATTTAAGGTTGCTGTAGGTCCATTCTTCGCTGCTCCCCCTTGAGGGTTGTTGGCAGGATTCATATAGACACCTGCTCTTCTTCCATCAAGTGATGCTGCGGTTTCATGCCCCCAATCCGTATTGGTCTGATTATTACTAATTACAATCAGATAATACCCCATGCCATTTTCAATTCCACGCTGACGGATCCCCTTAGCGACATGCTCATATAAGTCATTTGCCAACTCATCGCATTCACTATCATCATTTCCATATTTAGGAACATTCCATAAATCTCGCTGAATTTTTTCGTATCCTTCAAAATTATGTAATGCTGCTGTATTTAATTCTTCCAATGTATATTTCTTTTCATCAAACACTAATTTCTTAATTGCATAAAGTGCATCTGAAGTATTAATATTTCCATATGTTTCATTGGTACCACCAAGAATCTCTACACCACCATCAAGTAATGCTTTCCCTCTACCAATACAATCGTCCATTAAAATACTGTTGAATAAGAATGAAACTTGTTCATTCATAACTGTATAACTATGCATTTGTGCTTTTACACTTAAATCATAGTAGTACTCTAATAGTTCTTTATATTTAGTATAGAACTCATCAAACGTTTTGTACTCTGAAACTTTAGGAATAGTTACTGGACCTGACTTCACAATTCCATCCATTGGATCTCTACCTTCATTTAATACCATCTGCTGGATTTTCAAAAGGTTCAACAAGGTATTTGGTGTCCCTACACTTTTTCCTTGAATAACATATTCACCACATCCAAAGGGAATGTATTGCTCAGCAGTCTTACGATCTACTCGCATAGCATATTCTACTGCAGGTACATTTACTTCATCATTATATAAAGTTGGATATGTAGCCCCTGATGCGATACAATCATATGCCATTTCCTTAATGTATTCTGGTGTATCTTTAGTTAATCTTAGAGTAAACTGTGGCTCTACATAGCGTGTATCCTTACAGACACGAAGACAGATTTTCGCAAACAAATCACATGCTTCCTCATCTTCTCTACCATAACCACCAACTATAATTCTTCCATTCACTGTCGTTCTTCTGTTTTCAATCATCAGCCATAATGATTTCAGATAACGATATGCTTCATCTTCATCAATCAATCCATTATCAATATCTCGTTTCAGATATGGTCCTAACACAATATCCATTCGGCCATAGTTGATGACTCCTGCACATAACGCATAAATCCAAAACAATTGTAGTGCCTGATGAAATGTCTCTGGTTTTCGTTCTTTGATAAAACCCAAATCATCATACATTAACTGCAGATCTTTTTGACGTTGTCCATCTGCATTATTCATTGCATCTTTCACTAGTTCTTTTTGACGCTCTATTACTTCTTTTAATAACTGTATACTTTCGATAGATGACTGCATAAATGCTGTTCGCTTTTGCTTATGCATAATATCGATTAGACCATTGATTCCATTATCTAACAGTTTACGATAATTCAGCATCATTCCACTTAATCGAGCGGTTGCCATAAAAGGATAATGACAATCAATAAAGCGTCCTGTCGTTGTATCATTTAAAACATCCTGGCAATAAATAGCTTTCACATCATGATCTTCCCAGTAATGATACAACTCATCTACACGTTTCTTTTCTTCATCACTACTTAGTTCATCTTTGAACGCACGTAACTTATGAAACACACAATAGTGACCCACTCCACCAATACTTGTAACGCTACCAAAACCGATTGGTAAAAAATCCAATCGTCCTGCCAATAAGTCATCATCTTCAACAGAACGAAATAAAGTAGGGAAAATTGTCTTCAGACAATTAATCTCTCTTTGTGCTTTATCTAACTTCGCACCATCCTTATGTGCCTGCGTATAAGCCTCCATAATTGTTAATTGTTCCTGTGGCGTTTTCTCACTTGGAATCCTAACACTTACTTCTACATTCTGTGATCCTTCTATATTGATTCTTGCCATTTTGTTCACCTCTATGTCAATCCTTATCCATTTTCAATATACCACCACTTTCGGTCATAGTCAATCAATATGTTTCATAATCATTCATTTTGTTTCTTTTTGCGTCATACCATTATACTTCTCATTTGTCTATTCAATTGTATTGATATTCCATATGGTATAATTGCTTTACTCAGGGAGGTTAGGACGAAAGATGGAAAAGAAGAATATACCTTGTCCCAATTGTGAAGGGGATATCACAATTGAGAACTACTTAACTTATAAATATACATTTACGACACCAAAGTGTCCATACTGTGATAACGAGTTTATTATTACGCATCCAAAGAAATACAGTATTATTGCCTATAGTCTAATTGCAATCCTTGCACTAATCTTCATAAATTTTATAATCTATGCAATGGTTGCTGTTGATATTTATGATGACAATCTATTGTTTATTTCATTTATCACTGTAGCTATCATTACTGCAATTGCAATACTTGCAGCAAGAACGTTTATCGCAAGATATGCTTATAAGAAAGAAAAAAATTCAATCAATATACGTAGTCATTATTTCCTTGAAAAATAGCAAATAAATACTAATTGTTTTATTAGGATTGATTCTTCCATATATGAACCCAATAATTCCACTTTCCAATAAAACGATTTACACATTTTGATATTTGGAATAGAATCAAGGTGTAAACAAAGGAAGCAAGATAGAACAGGGATATCGTATATGTTTACCGGAACAGTTACCTAAAAAAGGTAATTGTTTTTCTTTGTCAACAAAAAACCTCAAATCAAATTGAGGCTTTTTTGCATTCTATTATATCATTAGTAATTTCTTGAGCTTCTCGAATATACTCATGAAAATCATGAGTATCCTTTACCAATGGTTTTAAGTTTAGCCGAATGATTGTAGGAGTAGAATCCGTTCTTTCAATATTCAGAAAAACATTTACCTTCTCGCTTTCATTACCAGTCACTTCTTGGAGTGTTAGAACTCTCACTTCTGCTTTCTTTATAGTATCAAGTTTAATAATTTCACCAGTACGAACTACAGCTATCGAATCTCTTCCATACTTCACATATCCATTCTTTTTCATATGTTTCTCCTTTTTTCACCTATCACAATCCTAAAACTCTAGTCTGATTTTATTATATAATAAATGAATTTTGAAACAATGCATCTGTATAATTCTGTATTCAGATTGGAAATATCAGTAAGAAAAAGAAGTTTACCTTAAAAGCAAACTTCCAGTTTTGTAGTTTTATCTAAAATAATAATGTCACTTCATCAATAAGCTTCTTTAGTCGTAATGATGCATTACCTACATTCATACCAACATCTCTGAATATCTCATCCACTTTGTCTTTGTATCGCACTGGTTTTATTGGAAATGTCTCAATCATACGAACGGCCTTTTTCTCATTCAAACAGTACTCTTCATTTAATGCAAACAACACTTGATTCAAAGCAGAGATCACTCGAACAATATGTGCTGTTACATAATAAATATCATCTCTATTTACATTATTCTCAATAAACATATAAGAAAACCTTGCCTCAAATATAAATGACTCAATAAGTTTCACTTTCAAATCAAATGGATAATCCATTGCTACTTTCTGCAATTCACTTACTCTACCATTCGCATCCCAAAGAATTTTACTGATTGCCAATTCTCCTCGATACATCACACTCATATAAGCATGTGGGTGCCCTGTCTGATAATGTGGGGTTACAATTCCTTCCTGGCTTTCTTTCACAATCGTTTCCACTCGATTCATATCACGCAAAATAAAGTCAACATGATAGTTGTCAATCATTAACCAACCACCAGCATTGACCCACTCACCCCATTCACCAGGTAATGCAATCAAATCTTCACCATGAGTATCATCCATTTTACTTGCAGCAACATTTAGTGCAGGTATATCTAATTTATCTGCATCATAGTAAATCCCAATATCAATATCAGAATCCACTGTGTCTGTACCCCGTGCCCTTGATCCACCAAGTACAATTGCCTGCACTCCATTTACCGAAGAAAGTGTTTCAACCACTTCATCTAAAATCTTTTTTATTTCCTCCATTTTGTCTACCCTCCTATTAATAGTTCCATCTTCTAATTAACAGTATATTCCATTAAATATATAATACCATAAGACCCAATGAAAATAAAAAAGTATGATAGATTCCACCATACAATTTCTATATTATTTACAAATATCTCCTTACACTTTTCATGTAATTCCTATATTCATCACCAAAATGATTGAGACACCACTTCTCCTCAGCTAAAATAAGCCAATGGCATGAAACCTGAAATATAACTAATACCACAAACATCAAAATAGAATGTGTAATTAATGCACAACCCAAGAAATACACAAAGTAACCTACATACATTGGATTTCTTGAAAAACGATACAATCCATTTGTATTTAAATTATTACTATTTGGTTTTGCAAAGTTAATAGTTGAAAGAATTAGAATTAAAATTCCTAAACCATAAATTCCATATCCCACATATGTGATTGCTGATACAGGTTGAATTTTCAAAAAGAATGGAATGATCAATAACACTATCGTAGCAAGTTGATATAATGATAAGAATATTTTCTTATCATTATCAAAAGGTGGATAGTGTGCTGCACGTACCAAAGCTTTCTTATCTAAAAAATATGGAAGTCCATATCTTATAAGTATAAGTGGTATCAGTAATATAAATGCATTCATAAGTTCTCCCTTTTACCTTCTATACTTCAGCTACTATAATTAACTTCATACTATTCTTATCATATGGATTTTGACTATAATCACCATAGATATTTATCTTTTTATATCCTGCTTCCTGTAGTAACTTTTTATAATCTTCATCCAACAATAACCGATATTTAATATCATATTGATTACTTTCTACATGATGTTCATCATGAAATAAATCTACAATGTGAATTGTTTGAAATTGTTCATCATGTTCCTTTACAAACACGCGAGAAAAATCTTGTCGATTTACTACCACTTCAATAGGTGGGTATTGCAATGTAGCATGAGTCGTTCCAGAACTTAAAACTAGGATTCCACCTTCTCTTATTCGTTTCCTCATTGATATTAGTGCAGTAACAAGATCTTCATCACTATGCAAATGAGGTAATGAATTGGTAAGGCAGATAACTGCATCATAGGTTTCATCAAACACCTTTTCCAGATATCTGAAATCGCATTGTTTCAGTTTTGGTTTATATCCATAACCATCTAAATTTCTTTTGGCAACTTCAATCATTGATTTGGAGTAGTCCGATCCAGCAACATGGAATCCAGACTGTAATAACATTAATAAATGTTGTCCAGTTCCACAGGCACAATCAAGCACATTACTCACTTTATATTGTTGAAACACTTCTTCAAAAAAACGTTTCTCATCACCTAAATATTCTTCAATGGCACCAAACTCATCATAATCATATGCAAATTTCTCATATAAGTCTTTCATATCTGGTTACCTCCATTACTGTCATTTTAACATTTCTATCGTTATTATACTTCTATTATTCTCATAGAATTCGTTGCATTTGACCCAAAAGGATAGCCAGTAACAATAATAATTTCATCACCCTTTTTACATCCATGGCTTAATGCAATATCTCTTGCCAACTTTGTTTCCTTATCTACTTCATCGAACTTTTCAACAACAACTGATGTTACACCCCAATGGATTGCTAAACTATCTCTTGTTCGATCATCAAACGTTGCCGCATACACGGGACATGCAGGTCTGAATTTCGCAATTCGTTTTGCACTGGTTCCACTTGCCGTAAACACTACAATTGCTGCTACATCTAAAACCAAAACTGTATTCGCTACCGATATTCCAATGGCATCATCCCCCGTTTGTTTACTTGTATCAATTGATTTCTGTAATCATCACCATTGTCTTTACTGCTTCAATTGGATACATACCAATGGCACTTTCTCCAGAAAGCATAATTGCATCAGTACCCTCCAAAATCGCATTAGCAACATCACTTGTTTCAGCTCTAGTAGGACTAGGATTATGCTGCATACTTTCCATCATATGTGATGCTGTTATTACTGGCTTACCTAAAGCATTTGCTCTTGTAATCATTCGTTCTTGATAAATAGGAACATTTTCAACTGATACAGCCATTCCTAATTCTCCACGTGCAACTGTAATACCATCAGCCACTTCTAGTATCTCATCAAGGTTATCATAACCTTCTTGATTTTCAATTTTCGCAATTATTTGAATATCTTCACAGTTCTCTTCTGCCAATATTTTACGAATTGTTAAAACATCTTCTTTCGTTCTAGTAAATGATACTGCAATATAGTCTACTTTCATTTCGCAACTAAAGCGAATGTCACTCTCATCATCCGCAGAAAGAAATGGTAAATCCAATTCAATGTTTGGAATATTACATCTCATCTTTCCTTCAATTGTACTTGGATTTTCAAATCTGCATCTCAACTCTTTATCGTTTTTATCAATAACAGTTAACTTCACGATTCCTTCATTGATCAAAATAACATCACCTACAGATACAACATCAAATAGTTCTGGACGATGAATATAAAACTTCTCATGTGTTCCCAATATCTTCTCTTTCACAATTGTAACTTCTTCACCTTTACTATATGTTTCAAAGGCATTTTCAAAATCACCTAAACGAATTTCAGGTCCTCTAGTATCTACTAAAATTCCAATCCCCGAGTTTAATTCTCTATTCATTTCTCTAATATCATTAATCCTTCTTATATGTTCTTCATTATCACCATAAGAAAAATTTATTCTTGCGATATTCATTCCTGCATTAACCAATTCTCTAAGCATCTTTGGACTTTCTGTTTTCGGCCCAATTGTGCATATAATCTTTGTCTTCTTCATCTTCTACCTCACTATACTATTCCTTATTCTTACTTCCTCTTACCAATCATATCCACATACTATTGAGTATAACATTTCATACTTGAAAGTACAGTGAATTCTAGCAAGAAAAGTAACAAAATAGTTATATAGTTTGAATGCATTCACTATATAACTTTTCATTCCCATGTACGATGTTAAGAAATCCTACATCTATTGAATTATTGATTCCACTAAGTTATAATATTGACAGTGGCTTACTATCAGCCAAGAAAGGCACATTGCTTGTTACAATGTGCCTTTTATTGTGTAGATGGCTTACTATCAATTAATTATTATGCTTGATTATAATAACCAACAAGCATAGTACAAGAATAATCTCGTACATAACATCCTCCGTTCACCATCTACACAAAGAGTTACTTCTTTCATAGAAGATTCCTCCAATAGTAGTTTTACTTTAGTTGAAAAAATTCCTAATAAATTCAAAAGAATTATTTCACATTAAAAATATTCCTTTCTAAATTACACCAGGTCATTTATAATATAATCTGGAGACGAGGATATAAGTAAATGAAAAAGATTATTAGTTTATTATTTATTGCACTATTATTTAGTGCCTGCAGTACTGGCACTTCAAACAATGAAGCTGCAGAAAAAGAAAAAGATGAAGAAGCAATAGAACTACCAACAACTGTCACATTGGCCGGTGAAGATATCGCTTTTGATGGTTCTGATACTGTCGAATCATTAGGACATCTAACTTTAAATGAAAGTTCGTTTAATCAAGGAACTATTAGCACAAAAATGAACACTGTAACATTCACTTTGAAATATACTGATGGTAAATCTACCGTATCAATTTCTGTCACTACTGACTGGTTTGGAAATCAAGCTGACATTAATGAAGAATATCAACAGGCGATTCAATCAGGAACTATTAAGAACATTAGATTTGACTATAGGTATGTTAATAGTGGCTTTGCTGAGTACAATGGTGTTGATGTTATGGAAATCGATGAGTCCACTTTAAATGATTGGTTCAAATCAGATACTTCCGTGTTCGATAGTGGTAAAACTATCATTAATTTAACAAGTGATACAGCAAATATAGATGTTGATTATGATAAAACAACCAAGGAAGTCAAATCATTAAGTTTCAATTAATCGAAAGATAACAAAAGCAATCAATGCATTAAGTGCACTGATTGCTTTTTTTACTTTATGGTGGAGCTGAGGGGAGTCGAACCCCTGTCCAAAAACAGTCCCACGTATTAACCTCTACAGTTTAGTTTATTCTTATAATTAATAGTACGTTATAAACACCGATAATCTATTAATGTGATCTATTAAGTTTTCGAGCAGTGCTCTAGATCAGCACACTGCCTTATCTTTCATCTGTACTAGATATTGAAACGGAAAGCTACGCAACAACATCAGGCTGCAAACCAGTTTTTAGGTTAAATTAAGCAGCGAAAGCTACACTTTGGTTTCCACCAAAGAAGCTTGATAATTTAGTTTTTCCAGTTAAATTGGATTGACGATTTACGTGGGTCACACGACTGCAGTTAATACCAAACGTATTCCTGTCGAAACCTTTACAGCCCCATAGGTATGCTATAACAGAAACTATTATAGCATATTAATATGATCTTTTTAGAGCTTTCTGCATCATTCGTGTTGCGTCTCGCTCTTTCTCCACATTACGTTTATCATGCAAATCTTTTCCTTTTGCAAGAGCTATTTCCATCTTTGCTTTTCCTTTACTCAAGTAAAGTGAAAGTGGAACTACTGTGTATCCTTGTAATCTTGTTTTTTGCTGGAGTTTTTTAATTTCATGTTTATGTAAAAGTAACTTACGTTCTCTTACTTCATCATGATTAAATTGATTTCCAAACTCATACTGAGGGATATACATATTCTTAATGAATGCTTCGCCATTAATAAACGTAATAAATGATTCTTTTAGTTGGATTGATCCTTTGCGAATAGATTTAATTTCTGTACCATGCAGTACCAAACCTGCTTCGAAAGTATCTTCGATAAAATAATCATGTTTTGCTTTTCGATTATAGGTTATTACCTTTCGCATCGTTACCTCCTTCTAATATACAATTTCTACTTTATCATTCATAACTGAATTTACTAGATCAATAAAATATTGTCTTGATAAATCCTGATTTTTAGTTACATGCAATGTATGCTCATTACCCATTTCATCCGTATAATCTTTTAATGGATATACTTGGTAATATGCATAGTTATTTTTAATCAACGTTATTGTTGGCCAAAATTCTACATCTTTGAATTCAAACTCATCTGTTGTTTTGTTGTAGGAAATATTCCATCTTGCATTTCCACCCAGCATTCGATAATTCTCATCTTGTGCTGATAAGAAATTACCTAGTGAGTACATAACAAGTGTTTGATTTCCATCTTTACCTTCAAGATAATCCATTGGTTGAATTACATGAGGATGCCCTCCAATAATAACATCAACACCAAGATCACTCAAATATTGTGCTAACTCTTCTTGCTCTGTACTAGGTTCAAACTGATATTCCTCACCCCAGTGCATACTGACAATCTGAATATCACTTTGTTCATTTAGTAATTCCATATCTTCTTTGATTAAATCTTTATCAATTAAGTTTACCAGATAATCTTTACCTTCTGGAACTTCAAATCCATTCAATCCATAGGTATAACCAACCATTCCTACTTTTACACCATTTACTTCTTTGATTCTGGTTCTTCCTTCATCCGCTGATGCCTGGGTTCCTGTAACCGTTAAGTCAGGATACTTCGACAAATAATTCAACTGATTTAAGATTCCCTGTTCTCCACGATCCATTGTATGATTACTAGAAGTAGACAACCAGTTAAAACCAGCGCTATGTACTGCATCTAAAATCTCGTATGGCCCATTGAAGGTTGGATAACTTGACAACTCAAGCTCCTGTCCTGCACAAATTGTTTCTTGGTTGATATAAGAAATATCAACACCTTCATTCAGTGCTTTATATGGCTCATAAATATAATCAAATGTATACTGTAAATCAGCAGTTTGATTATAGTAAGGAATTGCACCATGAATCAGGTTATCACCTACAGCCGAAAAAGAAATATCAACAATTTCATCTTCCTTTACTTCTTCTTCCTGTTTGGTTTCATCCTTTTTAGAATCATCTTTTGTGTTATCTGCAGTATCTTCACTAGAAGAACATGCAACTAAAGTAAATGCCAGTAATAATAGAAATATCTTTTTCATTGTTATTCCTTTCCGTTAACGATTTCAAAATCTATCTGTTTTCTAAACTTTGATGCATCAACAACCTTCACAACAACTTTCTGTCCCATCTTATAAATATGTGCAGTATTTTCACCAACAAGCGCTTTCGCCTGCTCGTCATAGTGATAATAATCATTCTTTAAACTGGTAACATGCACTAAACCTTCAATTGTATTCTCTAATTCTATAAACATTCCAAATCGAGTAACTGAGGACACTACACCATTGAACTTATGTCCGATATAATCTTCCATGTATTCACATTTTTTCATATCATCCACATCACGTTCTGCTTCAATTGCATTGCGCTCCTGTTTTGATGTATGTTCTCCAGCTTCTTCAATAAACTCTTCATCTTTATGTATTTCTTCCAAATCCGTTACATTATTGAAATAATACTTACGTAACATCCGATGTACAATCAAGTCTGGATAACGACGAATTGGTGATGTGAAGTGTGTATACTCTTCCAGTCCCAATCCAAAGTGTCCTAGACAATTTCGATCATAGCGTGCTTTCTGCATACTACGTAACATATACGTAGATAATACGTCAAACGAATCCGCACCTTTTGCCTTGCTCAGTAATTCCTGTAACTGCTTAGGATATACGTGTTGTACATCTGCTTTCAGTGGAAACCCTAGAGCACTTGATAGAGAAGCAAATTCTCTCATCTTCTTAGGATCTGGTGTTTCATGGATACGATAGATACTTGGTGACTGCAGATGTTTGGTATGACTTGCCACACATTCATTCGCTGCAATCATAAAGTCTTCAATCATTCGCTCCGCTTCTTTACGTTCACGTAAAACGATATCTTTTACTTTACCTTTACTATTAACAATAATCTTGCTTTCTTTCTTATCAAAATCAATTTCACCAAGTTTTTCTTTTCGCTTACGTAAAATCTTTGATAACGTTAATCCATCTTCAACCATCTCAAGTATTTCTTTAAACTTCTTACGTGTTTTAATATCACCTTCAATGATTCGATTCACATCGGTATAGGTCATCCTTCTTCTTGTTTTAATAAAAGATGGCACAATCTTATAGTCAACAACTTCACCAACTAGGTTGATTTCCATCACACAAGATAAGGTCAATCGTTCCACATTTTCATTCAGACTACAAATACCATTCGAAAGAATATGTGGAAGCATTGGTACCACTCTGTCTACTACATAGACACTCGTACTACGTTTATAAGCTTCTTTATCAATTGCTGTTCCTGGTCTTACATAGTGAGACACATCAGCAATATGAACTCCAAGCTCATAATTTCTTCCCTTCTTCTTGATACTGATTGCATCATCTAAATCCTTAGAATCTGCACCATCAATTGTAATCGTTAATTCCTGTGTAAAATCTACACGTCCAACTTTTTCCGCTTCAGAGATAGTTTCACTAACTGCATTGGCTTCGTTCAATACAACCTTAGGAAATGCTGGTTCAATATCATGTTCTAACAGAATACTTAAAATGTCAATTCCCGGATCGTATTTATGTCCAAGAATCTGTAATATCTTACATTCTAATGTCTTTCCAAACTTTTCAATATATAACTGAACTTTGGTATCATTCACCAATTTAAAATCTTTTAAGTTTATAATTTTAAACTTCTGATCCGGCATTGGTGTATCTGGTAAAAACCAAGTACGATTGTTACGTTTCTTGATTACCCCAATTACAGTATGTTTGGAATGTGATATTACCTTAATAATCTCACACTCAGCACTACCATCAGGGTTGTGAATAATTCTCGCTAATACTTCATCACCATCCATTAGTTTGGCAATTTCATAACGATTGGCATATACACTTAGTTCACCATTTTCAACAAACCCAAATCCTTTTGGGTTCTTTCTTAATTCACCTACAAAATATCCTAATTTCTCTAAAGGGAAATACTGATTCTTTTCATTTTGAATAATAATGTATTCATTCTCTAGTTGATTAAGTGATTTCATAAGTGCGGTTAATTCTTTACTTGTTTCTATAGAAAAAGCTTGTTTAAATCCATCCACATCCAAACCACGATATTTCGTTGAATGAATCATGTCCATTATTAGATTCATATAATCCATATACTTTTCCCCCTTTCTTTTTTTCTCATACTTATTTATTATCAATTCGTTTACTTTATCCTAAATATTTCTTACTTTTTAATTTGATAAAAAAAAGACCTTATAGGCCTCTTCTTATCAATATTACTAATATAAAGAAAACAATACCTAACGCTAAAGTAATTCTTGCTATTATTTTCTCTGGTCCTCTCTCTTTTACGTTGGCAAATAAATTCAAACCTTCACCACCAGTAAAAGCACCACTGATTCCATCCGATTTACCACCTTGTAATAACGAAAGGATGATAATAGCAACTGCAACAGTCATTAATAAAACATCTAACATATCAACATCCTCCTTTCATTGCCATATTATTATACCACAAGTCAACCAAAATACAATATTAATCATAAAAATCGCATCGCTCATGATACTACCATAAACTTGTATCTTTTGTAAGGTGATAACAGACTCTATCACTTCAAATAAGCCACTCTAAGAAACTTTTTAAATTTCTTCAAGAATTTCATCATAAACCTTTCAAATCACACCTAACACGTTGCTAAGCTCTTTTGACTAAAAAGACAAAAAACAGGCTGTACAACCTGTTTTTAGTCCAATATCCCTCATAGAAAGATTTTTTGAAGGGCGGGTATCTTCCATATGTAAGACACATTGAGTAGCCAAAAGGTTCGTTTTTTCGACTAACCTTTTCCCTTTTACGACTCTTTTGCCCCTTTATTTTTACGTCTAAACACCAAATAACTCAGTGATACAAATGCGAATCCAAGATATAAATTCATATTTGTCATATCACCTGTATCTACTCCATTACCAGTAGTTTGAGTATTTGTACCATTTGTAGTTGGTGCAGTTGATGGTTTACCAGTTGTTTCTTCCTCTGGTATTACTGTTACTTTAATTGTAACTTGGTTCTTCACAACTTTTCCATCCACTTCTACTTGGGTATAGAATGTAAGATCATATACTCCACCAGTTTTTGGTGTTTTTTGAATTACTTCAAGTTCTTCCACATTTACACTAACTTCTGTAGGAGTCCCTGCTTTCACTAACCACGCTTCCACATTTGATAGTACCGTTGCTTGTGTATCATCCAATGTATTTGCCTGTGTGTATTTGATTGTGAAATCATCAGCATGAATTGCCAGCTCATCACCATCTGGAGTAGCAACCACTGGAGGTGTTGTAGTACCCTCTACTACTACCTTCACTGTTTTCTCTAAAGTTACTTCTACATCCTTCCCATCCTTTTTCACAGTATCTGTGACATAGAATGTAAGATTATAGATTCCACCTTCTTTTGGTGCTTTGTTGATAACTTCCAATTCTTTAGCATCCACTGTAATCTTAGATGTAATGTCGCTATAACCAATTAGGTTACCACTTGCATCATATACATATTTGAACGCTGAAGCATTTCCATTCTCTTGAAGAATTGCAGTTGCAGCATCTAATGATACAGCATCTTTATTCTTTATCGTGAATCCATTTGCTCCTAATACAAGAACATCTTCTTCAATCATATGTTTTGGTTTCACAAATACTTTCACGGTAATTGAAGCTTTATTAGTACCATCTTCAATTGTATAAGTTAAGTCGTAAATTCCACCTTGTGTTGGCGCAGAGTTAATTGCTTTTAGTTCTGTTTGATCTACTGTAATTTCTTTTGTAGCTAGCTTGATATCTGTAATAACTCCATCGTCATCATATTCTACTTTATATGCAAGTGCAGTTCCTTTTGTCTTAGAATCTGCATCAGTTAAAGTTGCTGCGACATCATACTCTAATGTAAATCCATTTGCATAGATTGTTACACTTTCACTGCTATCACTTACACTACCCAAAGGTTTTACTAACACTTTGACGGTTTTATTAACGGTGATTCCACCATCTTTCACTGTAAATTTCAATTCATAAATTCCACCAGTTACTGGTGCAGATTGAATCGCTTTAAGGTCATCAGTATTTATTGTAACTTTATCGCTTAAATCAGTACGTCCTGTTACTTCGCCATCTGTGTAATCCACTCTATATGCAAGTGCATTTCCATTTGCTGAAGATATTGCTTTTTCAGTATTTAATAAAGACGCTTCACTGTTTTCAAGAACAAACCCTTGTGCTCTTAATACAACATTTGTATCTTTATCAATTTCACTATCTTTAGGATTAACTAAAACGGTTACTTCAATTTCTGCTGTATCAATACCATTTGTAGTTGAGTATTTAAGCTTAAACTCTCCACCATCAATACTTGTTGCATTGATTTCAGCCAACTGTACTTTATCAACAGTTACACTAATTGTTTGTATATCTATAATCTTTCCAGTTATATCCACAATTACTTCATAACCAATTGCTTTACCATCTTTAATTGATTGTTCTTGGGTTAGTGCTAGTGCTTCTTCATATGAAAGGACATATCCAGATGCATCGATTGCTACACGTCCTATAGGATCACCTTTTGCAGGCAACACTAATACGTTGACTGTCGTAGAAACACTTACACCTTGGTCCTCTGCTGTATAAGTTAACAGATAGACTCCTCCTGCTTTTGGAGCATTTTGAATCGCTTTTAATTCTTTTTGGTCAACACTTATATTCGTTACCTGTGAATTTGCTTTTACTAACCATGCTTCTGCACTTGCAGTAGTAATTGCTTTTGTATCAGTTAATGAACTTGCATCTACATTTTCAATGACAAATCCATTCGCCGTAATTGCAAGAATATCATCACCTGGGGTTGGAGTTGGTTCTGGTGTATTAATCCCTTTTACCACTACTTTTACAGTCGTAGAAATCACTACTCCCTGGTCTTCAGCCGTATAAGTTAAATCATAGATTCCTCCTGCAGAACCAACACTATTGATTGTAGCTAACTGTGTTGCATCAACTGTAATATTCGTAATTGCTGTTCCAGTCTTTACTAGATATGCTTTTGCACTTCCATTTGTAATTGCTGTTCCATCTGTTAATGACACCGCATCACTATTTTCAAGAATATATCCTTGCGCTGTAATTGCCAACTTATCACCATCTGGGGTTGGGACTGGTTCTGGAGTTGTTGTTCCTTTCACCACTACCTTAACTGTCGAAGTGATATCAATCCCTTGATCTTTTGCAGTATATGCTAAATCATAAATTCCACCTGATTTTGGTGCATTTTGAATTTTTGTAAGATCTGATGCTTTTGCTGTTATATCCGTAATTGCTGTTTTTGCAGTTACTAACCACGCTTCAACCTGACCTTTTGTTTTTGATGAAGCATTATCTAGTCCTGATGCTTCACTATTTTCTAGAATAAATCCTTTTGCACTAATTGCTAATTTATCACCATCTGGTGTTGGTTTAGGATCCGGTGTAGTTGTTCCTTTTACTACTACTTTCACGGTTGTTGTAATTGAAACCCCTTGATTCTTTGCAGTATACGTAAGATCGTAAATTCCACCTTCTTTACCTGCTGCATTAATTGCTGCTAGTTGTGCTGTGTCTACACTAAGGTCACTAACGTTTGTACCTGCATTCACTAACCATGCGCTTGCTGTTCCATTCGTAATTGATACTGTTGCATCCAATCCAGATGCTGCAGCGTTTTCAATTGTAAATCCTTTTGCTGTGATTGCCAGTTCATCACCATCTGGCGTTGGGACTGGTTCTGGGGTTGTCACTCCTCTTACCACTACTTTTATTGTTGTTGTAATTGTGACTCCTTGATCCTCAGCTGTATAAGTTAAATCATAGATTCCACCAGCTACTCCTACGTTATGAATTGCTGTTAATTGAGTTGCATCCACTTTAAGGTTTGTAATTGGTTTTCCAGACTTCACTAACCACGCACTAGCAATTCCATTATTTATTGCAGAAGAATCCGTTAGAATTTTTGCTTCTACATTTGTAATCGTAAATCCTTGTGCACTAATAGCTAACTCATCGCCATCTGGTGTTGGTTTTGGTTCTGGAGTTGTTGTCCCTTTCACAACCACTTTCACGGTTGTCGAAATTTCTTTCCCCTGCTCTTTCGCAGTGAAGGTTAAATCGTAAATTCCACCTGATGCAGGTGCTGCTTTGATTGCATCCATATCACTAGTTTTTACGGTAATATCAGTTATATTAGTCCCTGCTTTTACTAAAACTGATTTTACATTTGAATTTGTCTTCGCTGTTGTATCACTTAATGATGATGCATCTGCATTTTCAATTGTAAATCCTTCTGCCGTTATTGCCAATTCATCACCATCTGGTGTTGGGATTGGTTCCGGTGTGTTGATTCCTTCTACCACTACTTTTATTGTTGTTGTAATTGTTTTCCCTTGATCCCTCGCAGTATACGTTAAATCATAGATTCCTCCACCTTCTGGTGCTGCTTGAATCACTGCTAACTGTGTTCCATCCACTGTAATATCAGTAATTGGTTTACCAGATTTTACTAATGTAGATAATGCGTTTCCTTTTGTAATCGCTGCTACACTTGTAAGTTTTGCAGCATCTACATTCTTAATTCTGAATCCCTCTGCTGTAATTGCCAACTTATCGCCATCTGGTGTTGGGATTGGATCAGGAGTACTAGTCCCTCTCACAATAACCATTACTGTTGTTGAGTTTGTTACTCCTTGATCTTTTGCAGTAAATGTTAGTTCATAGAATCCACCTTGTTCAGGTGCAGCTTTGATTGCATCTAACTGCGCAGTATCTACTGTAATATCAGTTATATTAGTTTTTGCATTTATTAAGTATGCTACAACATTTGAATTTGTCTTTGCATCTGTTGTGCTCAAAGATGAAGCATCTGCATTTTCAATGATAAATCCATTTGCTGTTATTGCCAGTTTATCGCCATCTGGTGTTGGTTTTGGTTCTGGTGTAACAATTCCTTTAACAATAACTTTTACGGTTGTAGAAATAGTTATACCTTGATCTTCTGCTGTATAAGTTAAGTCAAAGATTCCTCCACCTTCATTTACACTTTTTATAGCTGCTAGTTGTGTTGAATCCACTGTAATATTGCTAATTTCATTTCCTGCCTTCACAAGAACTGCTGTTGCATTACCTTTTGTAATTACTGAAACATCATTTTGTAATGCTGCTTCACTATTTTCAAGAACAAATGATGTTGCGCTAATCGCTAATTCATCTCCATCTGGTGTTGGCTCTGGTTCTGGTGTTGTTGTACCTTCCACTACCACTTTTACCGTTATTGATACCGTTTTATCATCTTTTTCAATAGTAAATGTAAGATCATAGATACCACCACTAATAGGAGCATCCTGAATTTCTCTTAACTGTGATGCTTTAATTGTTACATCACTTGTGATATTTGTATATCCAGTAACATTATCACTTTCATCTACTGTCTTTTGATATGCCACTACTCCTGCATGAGTACTGCTTTTCACAATCGTTTCAGTTAAGTCTTTTGCATCTGCATTCTTAACCGTAAACCCTTGTGCATCAATTGTTAGCTTATCATATTGTTTTGCATTATCAGATAAGATTAATACATCAACTGTTTTACTTCCCGTTTTTCCATTTGTATCCGTCGCTGTATATGTTACCTCATATTCGCCTGTTACACTAAAGTCAGTACTAGGTCCACTAATTTCTATTTTGATTTTATTCGCTCCACCTTTTGTAGTAGCTGGCCCATTAATTGTATGCACTAATGGTGTTGAGCCTACAGTTGCTTGTGCTTCTTTCCAAGTTGCGCTTGGATCTGCCAACACTGAACTCATAATCGTTGTATCACTTATGAAGTATTCTTGGTGTGTTGCAGTTACTGTTGGTGCTTCATGTACTTTTACAATTCGAACCTTTGTACTAGAAGAACCTGTTGTTATATCTTTAACTTTATAAGTTACTTCATAAGTTCCAGCTGTTGTATATTCATTTCCTGCTATTGGGATACTATGGTTTACCTCAGTATTTCCAAGCACTCCTGTAATTAGGGTAATCGAACTACCACTTTCATTTGTAGCAGTTACACCATCTAATAAATTGACACTATCTCCTACATATTTTGTAAGATTAGATGCATCAATGATTGGTCCATAACTTACCACTGCTTTTGCCAGCAAACTAGACCCATTTGCTACAGAAGGAATTGCGGTATCTTTAAGGTCTGAATTTGAAATTACATCACCAATTTTAGTTTTAACGTTACTTCCATCTACGCTATATAATTGCCATCCAACAAATGACATACCTTCTGGCAATACTACATTTGGTGTTATTGAAAATGTTTCTTGTGGGAATGCATTATTTATTAGTGTACCATTATGCTCAATTTGCGTTCCTGATATTACTATTTTCGCTTTTCCACTAAGTGTTAAGTCATTCATTACTCGCTCTTCAAATTCGTAATTAGTATCAATTTTAGAAACTAATCCAATTCCTACATTTGTATATGTTTCAGTATCTCCTGCTTTTACTATCATACCTGTATACTTACCTTCGGTATGCGTAGCATTTGCAGTTACATTACTTCCTATTACACTTGATGTACTTGCTGTTGTTTTAGAGAAATGGTAATTTCCACTATCACTATTAATTGCACTAATGGTATAGTCTCCCTCTTTCAATTGCTCAATTGAGTAGGTACCATCACTATTAATCGTTAATGGTGTAGTTGATATCTTTCCATCTTTTTCAGTAAGATTTATTGTTAAATCACTACCTGTATAGATTGCATCAATCCCTATATCATATTTTCCATTTGCGTTGTTATCATAGAATACCAATCCACTAATTTCACCAATTGATGGGCTGGCTGCCAACACTGAACCCACTACCCATGATGGTGTTGTAGAGCCTTGGGCAATTGCACTTGAGTATGTTCTCCAGTAATTAATTTCATCTACTGGTGAGTCTGCGGCTACTTCAAGTTCAAAAGTAAACGAACCTGTAGCTCCTGATGTGATTGGGTTATTTGCTACAAACTTAACAAATACAACTTTATCTAAATTACTTGATACTTGTGCATATGTTTTCCATCCACTTGCTGGTTCAAATGCTTCCCAATCAGCCGTTCCATCATTTGCCGTTGTATTTTCTGATCCATCAGTTGCATAATATGTTGTAAATCCTGGAATTGATATTTCTCCAGTAAGATTTGCGCTCCAAGTAAATGGTGCCGAATCCGGATTATTAATCGGATCGCTTAATGCTTTATTATTAAAGTATTTACCATAATCTTTCCCTTCTTTAGGAATCGGGAAATAAATACTTGCAGTTCCAAATGTATTAGGTGCATTATTGAAATAAGAAATTTCTATTTCTGCTTTTTTACTTCTAGATAATCCAGCAATTGAACTATCGCTACCATCATAAGTAGAAAAGCTATTTCCAGAGTCTTTCACACGAATACCTGAAGATACTTGAAGTTCTGGTAATTTTACCACTGTAATTGTTCGTGTTGTATCTGGTGCCATTAAATTATTCCCAGTTGATGTTAATCCAAAATCATCAGTTCGAATATAATTTTGGTGACCATCATAACCAACAAAATTTCCTTTTCCCTCTACCATCACAATATCCCTCAAAGGAATTGCAGCTGTACCCTGGTTATTAACTGATACTTTTAAGTTGAAATCTACAGTAAGATTAATATTATCATTATATCCTGCTGAATCACCTTTTGTTTGAACTCCTACCATCACACTAAATTCATCAGTGAATGAATATTTATAAACAGTAGCTCCATCATTAGTATCTACGTACTTACTGACTAACGTCGCCTCGTCTGTTACATCTGTATTATTCCACGTTAGTTTCAGACTAGTTTCATCCAGCGAGAACCCCTCTGGTACTCTTATATATACATTTGGATCTTGAAGAAAATCATCAGTAACTTGTTTTGAACGATTATATGTATTTATATATGTTGTAAATTTTGTTTGTACAGAAATTGAATCACCAGGATAATATGCTCCTTTTAATGTATTCGTTGTTACTGGACCTCCATTAATTATTCGATCTGGTGTCGTGGTAATATTTGATGTAGCAGTTACACCATCAATTGTAAGAGTATGGCTTCCTCCACTACCATTTTGAATACTTCCATACGCACAATATCCAAATGTTTTCATAGCCCACGCCACGTTATTGTTTGCTTGTGCAGTATAGGAATCAATTACACCTTCAACCTTTGTGATATAGTCATCGTTATCTAACCCTAATTTATCTGCGTCTATAATTGCACCTTCACCAGTAGTTGAATTTATACTCTTCATATCTGCTAAAGATATTCCACTTGGACTCTTTGTCGTATATATTTTCACATCTGAAATCTTAGTTCCAGTAGGTAATGCTAATCTTACAATTCGAATTCCCAGACTGCTGTCAAATGTCCACTCCAAATCTATATCCTCTTTATTTACATAAGATGGATTTGTAACCGAGTAATTACCTAAAAATTGATAGCCATCTTCATAACCATTAAGTTTATAATCATATACTTTTTGATCATATCCTACAATCGTTAATGGAACATCTTTATCAATTAGATTAGTTACAAACGAACTATTTGTAATATAGTAGTTTTCATTACCATATACTTTTGTAGCCATCGTTGAAGTAAAAGTTGCAGTTGGATTTTTTATTCCATCTGTCCCATATACATCTCCGTCCAATTTAAACAATGGTTGAACAACATCATAAATTGGTCCACTTGCCACAAAGTTTGTATAGGTAACTGTAAGTGTTCTAGATACTGGATCATCAACATATGTCATATTTGCTGCTTTTGAAAATGTAGTGTCTTCTGGCATACCAACAAACTGTGCACCTTCAGGATAATTGTAAGTTATTACAAGTTCATCAACCATCATATTAAATGTATTTACGGTATTACCATAATGAATCTGTTTTCCATAAGGTTTAAAATTTGGAGAAAGTCCATCATCATCAATATAGATATTCTCCTGTCTTCCATCTGTATGTAAATACATTGATTCAATCGTTTTTTTAACATTTGCATTTGTTGTTTCTTCTAACACTTGGCTGCCTGATGTCTGTGTAACTTTTAAATCCTCTAATACTTTTCCATTAGACGTTCCTTCACTTACTGTTCCTTGTGCATCAGAATACTCTTCTCTTGTATCAGAATAATCATATAGTTTTTTATCAATACCTAACTGCAATGTTAATACAACAGTATCTGCATCTGAATTAAATGTATATTTAATTTTTCCACTTTTATTAGCTTCAGTATAATCAACATTACTAGTAGTTTTATATCCATCCACTTTTTCACTACCAAAAGCACCACCATTTTGTGATGTAAGTACACTAGTTTCCATTGCCTGTTGTACTTCTTCAGTAGTTGTTAAAATTGATTCTCCATTTTGTGAAGTTGTTCCAGATTTAGCTGAGTAACCAATTATCTGATATCCATCAGGTATATCAATATCAATTTCTCTAACTTTATCATTTCCTTTTCCAGAAAAAACTGCTGTAATAACAACTTTTTCTGTACCATAGAAATTCCAGTCAACTTGTGATGCATCTGACCAATCAACATTAGCAGCCCCATCTTTTTCAAATTCAACCGTTAGACTATCCCCACTTGGATTTGTTACTGTTTTCGGTTGTTTTGACTCTACTTTATCAGTAGTTTTCATTTCTTCTTTCTGTTCATCTACTCCTATTTGAGTAACTTCTACCTCTTTGTTGTAGATTAACTCTTCCACTTCTTCAGAAGTAGTATCTATATAGCTAACTACAAATGTATATAAACCATTCTCCTTAACCATATAGGATGGATCATTTACAACATCCATAACTGAACCATCTGGATTTTGAATACTTTGGATTGTATATTTTTCATCTATATTACTTACATCCAAAGTAATCGTTGCTTGTGTACTCTCTTCATTCATTGTTATTGTTTCATTTATATCGAATTCTTCACTAGCTAATAAATCCATTGAATTTATTAGGGTTCCGATACTCGCTAACGAAATAAATAACGCTAAACTAAGTTTCCACAACTTTGTTAGTTTTACTCTTTTCATTTTGCCCTCCTTAAATCGTGAAAATCATTTTTTCCAACAATCATAAGTTAGACTTAAGTCGTTTTGATTTTGTTACAATTTTATAAAAGAAAATAATTATTAATAAAATCAGTAGTAAAAACAACCCAATTCCAAGTGGCGATTTCAACCCACCTTTCAAAGCAGTTTCAACCTGTACCAATAAATCCGAATTATTTACATAGCTAATATCCTCACCTTTGCTTACTGATATATAATACTCTTCTAGACTCTTTCCTTGATTTGTCTTTTTATCTGATTTAATTTTTTTATAATCAATGGTCGATATATAATTCTCTTCCATTTCAATTGCTTCTGCTTGCTCTGAAATATAGTACTCCTGTGTTTCAATATGTTTATAAACTGCATGTAGACTTACATTATTTTTAATATTATGAAGATTTCCAAACCACTCTACAAATTCATACCCTTCCTTTTGCGGTGGTTCTATATAAAATGCATCTTCGTTATAAAACAACTTACTTGCCTTATATAACTCACCATCTACATAATAAGAAACAACAAACTCTTTCGGTTTTACCACCACAAACCAATCACTGTCTTTACCAATAAAACCATTATTAAAGTAATCTCCACTACCATCTGTTTTTTCATTAAATCCAAGAACATCATATCCAACCAGTTCATATTTTGGTTCAATTACAGTTTCATTTTTTTCAACTTGTTTTGATTCAATAATAGTTGAATGAACACCATAAAAATTCACTGTATACTTTTTGGATTGAACAATTGGACTCTGCATACTAAAATATGAAAACCCAAAAGAATGATTTCCATCTTGTTTATTATCTAATGATGTAACTGATAACTCAGATTTTATATTACTAATATCAATACCTGAATAGATTCCTTCAACATCAATCCTAACTTCATTACCAGTAAGTAAATAAGAATCAATTGATTTTGTATTTTCTAAACGATCTCCATTCACTATTATCGATGAAAACGAATCCACTCCTGTAAGTTCATTAAAAATAATCTTTACAGGTACATCACCACTTTCACTTGATAACCAAAAACTAAAACGCAAAGTATCTCCCTGTTGTAAGTTTGTATCATTACCATCCAATTCTTTAGTCGTCCCATCTTCAATCATATAAATTTTACTTTTACATTTCACCTCAAACGTATTAGCTTCTAACACTGTTTGATATGAAAAAGTAAATAACCCCAGCAACAATGCAGCAATTACTGCTTTTATCATTACTGTTTGTTTCATTCCACTCGCTCCTTAGAAATATTCATTTCATAAGTAGCACTATTTCCTAGGAAATCGCATAAGTGAACATAAACTGTTCCATCAAAATCTCCTGTGACTTTCATCGTTCCATCAAGTTGATACTTTGTGCCATTATACTCTACATATGAATCTTCAAATGATAGACCACTTAATTCATCATCTGCATCAAGAATAAGAATTCCATTTTCATAAACAACATCATTTAGTATTGGTTCTTCCATATCAATTCCACTGATATTAATCATCTCAACTTCATCTTCAACCTGTATTGAATAAGCACCATTTTCTTTAGCTTCAAATACGATGGTTGTATTCTTGTTATAAAATTCAATATCTTTTCCATCTTTTTGAATTTTAATATCCTCATCATCCACTGAATTAGTTAGTGTTATTTCAACTGGAACAGTATCACTAGTATATTCATTGCTATAATCAATTTGAGTAATTGTTACTGGTTCATCAGCTTCTGTT
Organism: Breznakia pachnodae; assembly: GCF_030814225.1. Taxonomy (GTDB): domain Bacteria; phylum Bacillota_I; class Bacilli_A; order Erysipelotrichales; family Erysipelotrichaceae; genus Breznakia; species Breznakia pachnodae. The sequence continues at coordinate 431,209 of NZ_JAUSUR010000003.1, read as the reverse complement.
GTTGCCAAGTTTGCATATAGTGCATACCCACTACCACCTAGACATATTGCCAGCAATACCTTTGTCATTGTTGATGAAAGGACACTAGTTTTGTTTTGGGTAGATGCTAAGATATTCGTATATACCGCATCACTTGCAGCAACATTCATTGGGGTCTGTGACTCCATCATTTCAAATGCTTGTACGACAAAAGGAGACAATCCAAGTGACAAGTATTTTGTTGGATCCATCCCTTTACTTTTAAGACCAGATTGTAAAGAGCCACGAATTCGATTCAAACGATTCTTTATTGTTCCCACTTTTACATCTAATACTTCTGATATTTCATTCAACGATAATCCTTCTAAATATCGCAGAGTCGCCGTTTGAATATAAATTAGTGGTAATTGGTTTATTTCATTTTTCACCAGTTCTACAATCTCTTTGTTTTCATAATCCTCAACTGGATTTGCACTACCTGTTACCACCTCTTCCATATACATATCATCATCTACAATCAGTATTCTTGATTTCTTGTTACGTATTGATTTTGCTGTATTTGCTGTAATCATAAAAATCCAAGAATGAAATGCATCAAGATTATTTAAAGATTTAATATTCCGATAAATCTTAATAAATGATTCTTGCACAATTTCCTCTGCATCAGCCTGATTATTCACAAAAGTGTATGCAAAAAAATACAGTGTGTTTTTATAGTGTCTGTAAACCTCTTCAAAAGCCTCATGACTCCCCTTTTGAAACCTACTGACAACATCATTATTTATACGTTCCGTTTTCATAGTTTGCGCCCTCCAAACTCCTACTTAACCATTAGTTTGACTCCCCTAAGTATAAATAGGTTACATATTCGCTCTATAGTTAGTCGTTAAAAATTATATAAACGTTCATTTAAAATAAAATGATTTCACTTTATTGATTCTTTCCACCTCTACACATTAGACAATTTGTAATAAAAAAACAGTAACAGCATAAAAAAAAGAGCACCACAATTTTGTGATACTCCTTAAAGTTAACATTTATTATTTTTTAATGTTATAGAATGCTGATAGTTGTGGGTAAACAGAAATTTGTTCTTCTCCACGGCTATTGATTTCGTCATCAATTCTTAATAATTGGTTGTATTTCGCAATACGGTCAGTTCTTGACATAGATCCTGTCTTGATTTGACCAGCGTTTAATCCAACAGCGATATCAGCGATTGTTGAATCTTCAGTTTCTCCTGAACGGTGAGAAACTACACAAGTATATCCAGCTTTCTTAGCCATTTCAATAGCATCGAAAGTTTCAGTTAATGTACCAATTTGGTTTACTTTGATTAGGATTGAGTTAGCAATTCCTTTTTCAATTCCTTCTTTTAAGATTGCTGGGTTAGTAACAAATAAATCATCTCCAACTAATTGGATTTTTGCTCCTAGACGGTCAGTAAGTTTTTTCCATCCATCCCAGTCATTTTCACCAAGTCCATCTTCAATTGAGATGATTGGGTATTTTTCTACCCACTCAGCATACATATCAATCATTTCGTCAGTAGTTCTTGTACCTTGACCTGATTTAGCTAAGTCGTAGTTTTTAGTGTCTGCATTGTAGAACTCACTAGCAGCAACGTCCATTGCAATGTAAATGTCTTTACCAGGAACATATCCAGCAGCTTCAATAGCAGCAACGATAAGTTGTAATGGTTCTTCATTTCCATCTTTACAGCTTGGTGCGAATCCACCTTCATCACCAACGTTAGTGTTGTAACCTTTTGCTTTTAATACACCACGTAATTTGTGGAATGTTTCAGCACCCATACGAAGAGCTTCTTGAATATCTTTTGCTCCTACTGGCATAATCATGAATTCTTGGAAGTCCACAGTTGAATCTGCATGAGACCCACCGTTAACAACGTTCATCATTGGAACTGGTAAAGTTTTACCATTGAATCCACCGAAGTATTTAAACAAAGGCATTCCATAGTAATCAGCAGCTGCAATTGCAGAAGCCATAGATACACCTAGGATAGCGTTTGCTCCTAATTTTGATTTGTCAGGTGTTCCATCTAATTCGATCATTGTCTTATCTACAAGACTTTGGTCAGTACAATCTAAACCGATAACTGCATCAGCAATTTGGTCGTTAATGTTAGCAACAGCTTTTAATACACCTTTTCCTTCGAAACGGCTTTTATCTCCATCACGTAATTCTAACGCTTCTCTTTCTCCTGTTGAAGCTCCACTTGGAACCATGGCGCGTCCATAAGCACCTGATTGTGTAGTTAACTCAACTTCAACTGTAGGATTACCACGAGAGTCGATTACTTCTCTAGCGTAAACATCAATAATAATTGGCATTTTCTAAATTCCTCCTTGTGTTATATATCACGAACTTAGTATAGCATAAACACTATGCAAATGAAAGAAAAATTAATTTTTTCACAACCTCATTTAGACCCCTTTAAAATGTAAACGATTTCTTTATTTAGGAGGTAATTATTTCCTGTTATTCAGCCTAAGAATACTTCTGATTTTCACTAGTAAAAAAGAATCATAAAAATTTCAAAAACAGCAGCCGCTGCGAAAAAAATAGCTAGGTATTTTTGAAAGATTCGATCCTTTACCTTATACTCCAAATAACATTCTACAGATAATAAAATACCAAAGACCAACCACCAATATTCTATATACTCGTCACTGAATACAAACAAAATTAGTACTAGCATGACACTAGATATTCCAGCTAACACTTTTCTTATATTATCAGCCATAACATTACCTTTTATCTTTCCATAGTTATATTATATAAGAATTTAGTTTTTTATATTGGAACTGTCATGAATTATAAAAGAACTCCCTTACGAGAGTTCTGAATCATCTTAGAATTTTGAATCATCATATGATGATAAGTATGTATCAATTGATTTCATTACATCTTTTAGACATCCATCCTGGAATGGTGACTTCAAGTTTGCTTTCGCTACGATTTGGCCAAATGAAATTGTTCCACCTGCCTTACAAATTTCATAGTAGTCATGGAATGCTGTAGGATCGTTTTCTTGTAATCTTAACCAGAACTGGAATGCACATACTTGAGCTAATGTATAGTCAATGTAATAGAATGGGTTGGTAAAGATATGTTGTTGTCTAAACCACCAAGTTCCTTTTTCTAACACTGGAATTGCATCATAGTTCTTATGAGGAAGGTATTGTTTTTCTAATCTTCTCCAAGTTGCTTTACGCTCTTCTGGAGTCATATCTACATTGTTGTATACTTCATGCTGGAAGTGATCAACCAATACTCCATAAGGTAAGAATTTCACTGCATCACCTAAATGTGTGTAATAGTATTTATCAGTATCTTCTTCAAAGAAGTTCTTCATCCATGGCCACGCAAAGAATTCCATACTCATTGAATGAATTTCTGCACTTTCAAGCGTTGGCCACATACAGTTTCCTGGTTCAATCCATCTTGAAGAGAATACTTGGAATGCATGTCCTGCTTCATGTGTTAATACATCTACATCACCACTGGTACCATTGAAGTTCGAGAAGATAAATGGTGATTTATAATCTGACATATACGTACAGTATCCTCCACCCATCTTACCTGGTTTTGCTTCTAGGTCCAATAAGTCATGTTCAATCATAAAGTCAAAGAACTCACCTGTTTCTTCTGATAATTCATGATACATGTTTTGAGCAATCTTCACCATTTCATCTTTTGAATGTTTTGGTGTAGGATTTCCACTGACAAACTCAAAGTTATTATTGAATACTTCCAGTTTATCTACACCAATGCGTTTCATTTGCGCATTGTATAGTTTTGTTGCTACAGGAACAACATCTTCCAATACTTGTTTACGATAGTTACTTACATCACGTTCGTTATAATCCATACGATTCATACGTAAGTATCCCAGTTCCACAAAGTTTTTAAATCCTAATTTCTTTGCAATACTGTCTCTTAGTTTTACTAACTTATCATATACACTATCAATATCAGCTTCATGTTCTTCCATATAGCCCCAGTAAGCCTTGTAAGCGCCTTTTCTCACCGACTCATCCTTGTCCTCCATTTTCGAACCAAGACTTGCCAGCGTGTACGTTTCGCCGTCAAATTCGATTTTAGCACCAGCAATTAACTTCTGGTAATCACTTACTAGTTTATTTTCTTCCTGTAAGTCACTCATAATCTTTTCATCGAATGCTTTTAAAGCAAATTCAGATAGTAAGAAATATGTATGTGGAACATCTTTCTTTAATTCTTCTTTATAAGAACTAGCTAATACTACCTTTGATACATCTGTCTGTAATTGTTGAACAAACGGTGAATTCTCATCCCAGAAATCATTTTCCTTACTGTAGAATTCATCTTCCGTATTAATCGTGTAACGCACCTCACAAAGAGTTGCCATTGTATCTACATGAGAAAATACACGATATACTTCTTTAAATGCGTTTAAGAACTCATTATATTCTGTTGCATTCTTTAATTTGTCTACATATGAATTTACTTCATTACGTAATTCATCAATATTAATTCTTTCATATTGGTAATCTTGAAATTTCATATTTTCCACCTCACTAGTACCATTATATTACAAAAATAATAAAAAAGAAGAAACTTTAACGCTTCTTCTCTAAATTTACTTTAATAAAGGTACAACAATGATTCTCACTAATCGTACTATAACCCAATGATTTATAAAAATCCTTACGTTCTTTCAGATTATCTGTAATCAGCACTTTCTGATATACATCTTCAAACAGCATTTCCATTTTCTGAAACATTGCTTTGCCAATACCATTGCGCTGATACTTTGGATGAACAATCACATCCTGTACATAAATTATTGAAACACCATCACCAACAACTCGAACTACACCAACCAACTTACCTTCCTCACGTGCACATAGTACACACAATGAATTCTTATAAGCCTGCAGTTTATCCAAACCATTTCCATAGTTTTCCCAACCAACACTTTGATATAATTCTTCCAGTTCTTCTATTGTAGGTATTTCATTTTTATAACTTATACTCATAAACTACCTCTTTTAAAAAGTAGAAACACCATATGATGTTTCTACTTACAATTTAGAATATCCATCCCCATACCGTAATGAACAGGAATATAAACAGCAGTAAACCAAGAATTACTGGCAAGATTACACTTGCTGCAGCAATTAAGATTGCTAGAAAGTCGCCTTTCTCTAAATCTACATCTTTTCCTTCCTCAACTTCGCGCTTTTTCATTAAATCGCGAAATTTTGGTTTTGGTCGCTTTTCTGCCATTAAAACTCACCTGCAAAGTGACACTTAACAAAATGATCTGGTGCGATTTCTCTTGCTTCAGGGTCTTTCTCTTTACAGATATCTTTCGCAAATGGACAACGAGGGTGGAATTTACATCCAGAAGGTAAATTAACATTACTTGGAATTTCTCCCTTAATCATTTCCATTTCCATTTTTTCATTTGGATCAGGTTTTGGAATCGCCGCCATCAATGACATTGTATATGGATGCTGAGGATTATTAAAGATTTGTTCCTTATCAGCCAGTTCTACAATTGAACCCAAATACATAACCCCTACACGATCACTAATATGTTTTACAACACTCAAGTCATGTGAGATAAAGATATATGAGATTTTTTGTTCTTCCTGCAAATCCATCATTAAGTTCAAGATTTGTGATTGGATAGAAACATCCAGTGCCGATACAGGCTCATCACAAATAATGAATGAAGGATTTAATGCAAGTGATCTTGCAATCCCAATTCTTTGTCTTTGCCCACCAGAGAATTGGTGAGGGTAACGATAACAGTAATAAGGTGGCAATCCACATTTTTCCATTAAGTCTAGAACATTTTTCTTTAACTCTTCACCACGTTTGAAGTATCCATGAGCAACCAATGGTTCACTTAAGATATTATAAATATTCATACGTGGATTTAATGAACTATATGGATCTTGGAAGATAAACTGCATATCTTCACGTAACTTACGCATTTCTTTACGAGACTTCGCAAGTACATTTTCACCTCTAAAGATTACTTCACCACTTGTTGGTTCATGTAAACGGATAATTGCACGTCCAAGTGTAGACTTACCACATCCTGATTCTCCAACCAGTCCTAATGTTTCACCTTCATATAATTTAAAACTTACACCATCAACAGCCTTAACTGTCTGTTTGTTTCTTCCTTTTCCAACCGGGAAGTGTTTCGTCAGATTATTAACTTCTAAGATTACATTCTTTTCAGCCATCTTACTCTACCTCCTTCTTATTCAAATCTTCATCTTCATATAAGAAACAACTTACATGATGTCTAGATTTGATTTTACATGTTGGAGGTTGATTTTCACGACATTTATCCATTACATGAGGACAACGATCAGCGAAATAGCAACCTTTTGGTAAGTAAAGTGCATTTGGCACATTACCTTCAATTGTATTTAATCGGTTACCATCCATATTAAGTGATGGCATACTTTGCATCAACCCTTTTGTATATGGATGTTTAGGATTATTAAATAATTCCTTTACTGGTGCTGTTTCAACAACTTTACCAGCATACATAACATTTACATTATCTGCCATTTGAGCAACAACTCCCAAGTCATGGGTAATTAACATAATTGATGTTCCTGTTTTCTTCTTCAGATCATTCATAAGTGAAAGAATCTGTGCCTGAATTGTAACATCAAGTGCCGTTGTCGGCTCATCAGCAATCAACAGTTTTGGATCACAGGCCAATGCCATCGCAATCATAACTCTCTGACGCATCCCTCCAGATAATTGGTGAGGATAATCATTTACTACTTTTTCCGGTCTAGAGATACCAACTAATCCAAGCATATCAACTGCTCTTTTCATTGCCTCTTCTTTTGTTACATCTTCATGAAGAAGAATTGTTTCTGTAATCTGTTTTCCAATTTTAAATACTGGATTCAGTGAAGTCATTGGTTCCTGGAAAATCATAGAAATTTCATTTCCTCTAACTTTACGAAGTTCATCTTCTTTCATTGTAACTAAGTTTTTCCCATCGTATTCAATTTGACTGCCTTCAACAATTTTACCTGGTTTATCAACCAGTCCTAAAATCGACATTGCAGTAACACTCTTACCACATCCAGATTCTCCAACAATCGCCAATGTTTCATTCTCATACATTCTAAATGAATTTCCATCAACTGCTTTTGAAGTACCTTTGTCTGTATAAAAATATACTTTTAGATCTTTAACATCTAATAATTTCTTATTTCTTACTAGTTCTGCCATAATACACCTCTACCTTGCATCCTTAGGATCAAGCGCATCTCTTAATCCTTCACCAACTAAGTTGATTGAAATTACCGTCAAGAAACACATTACCCCTGCAGGTATCCAAACCCATGGTAAGTTTTTAAATACAGCAGACTGCCGCGCCAGGTTCATTAAGTTCCCCCATGTAGGCGTTGGCTCTGTAACCCCCATCCCTAAGAATGAAAGTCCTGCTTCTGTAAGAATTGCACTAGCCATTGTAAGCGTTGCATTAACGATTACAACTGAAAGTACATTCGGTACTAAATGTTTAAAGATTTTTGATTTATCACTAATTCCTAAAGATTCACATGCTTGCATAAATTCCTGCTCACGTAATGATAAGATTTGCCCACGAACCAGACGTGCTAACGTCGGCCATGACAACATCCCTATCAAGAATGAGATTACAATCATTTTCGTATTTGCCGGAGTCCATAACATTGCAGCACTTAATGCCAGAATCATTGGTGTAAATGGTAACGAATAAACGATTTCAGTAAAACGCATTAATAAGTTATCCACAAGTCCACCATAGTATCCAGCGATTCCTCCAATTGTAACCCCAAAGATTACAGTGATGATTGCTGAAACAACTCCTACAAGGATTGAAATTCTTCCACCTAAGAACAGACGGAATAAAACATCACGACCTTGTTCATCCGTTCCTAAAATATGTCCATCAACTCCTGGACCCTTACTTTTTGCCGCGAAGTCGAAATCCATAACATCATTCCCCATTATAATAGGAACGAAAATTACAGCTAATATAATAATGACAAATATAACAAGTCCTACCATTGCAATTTTATTTTTCTTAAAACGATTCCACGCAAGACGCCAAGGACCTAAAATTTCTTGATCTTCTTCTTTTAATACTACATTATCGATTACTTGATCTTTTTTCATAAGTCCCTCCTATTCTGCCTTGATCCGCGGATCGACTACTGAGTACATCACATCAGCAAGTAAGTTACCTAATAACATCAGGATTGCTGAGAACAATAAACAAGCAGTAACAACACTTTGGTCACGTTGTGTAATTGATTCGATTAACAGTGTACCAAGTCCTGGCCACAAGAAAACTGATTCAAGAATAATTGCTCCACTGAAAAGAGAAGGGATATAAGCTCCCAATAGTGTTACTAGTGGAATCAATGCATTCTTAAATGCATGACGATAGATAACCACCTTTTCTTTTAAACCTTTTGACCTTGCAGTACGAATATAGTCCTGATTAATTACATCAATCATTGAGTTACGCACATATCTTGAGAACGTAGAGAAACTACTGAACGCAAGTACAATAACTGGTAACAACATATGTCGTGCAATATCTATTATCTCTGCAAAGATACTACTGTATCCCCATGCTGAAAGCACTGGGTCTCGCATTCCATTCATTGGTAATCCCGTATTCATCGCTACGAAGAATATCAACAATAATGCGAAGAAGAACGTTGGTACAGATACCCCCAAGAGTGAGAATACTGTCCAGAAATTATCAAATTTCGAATATTTTTTTACTGCCTGCCGAATTCCAATTGGTATTGATACCAATACCGCTACAATCAGCGAAATAGCATTCAATAAAAAAGTATTCCAAACATAATCCATAATCAAACTACTAACTGACTGTTTATACTTTAATGATTCCCCTAAATCTCCTGACCCAAAACGAGTAATCCAATTAATATACTGTTCTGGAAGTGAATCATTTAAGCCTAATTTCTCGCGAATTTCTTCCCTTATTTCAGGTGATACTTTTGACCCTGCACCCAAATATGCGTTAACTGGATCTCCAGGCATCGCTTTTACTGTCATAAAAATCAATATTGATATTATAAAAGCAACTGGAATAAGGTTTAATAATCGCTTTAATACAAACCTAAGCATAATAACCTCCTTTATGTTTACTTATTATATTTTTTGCACATCACTATAGATTATACCAAAAACAAACAAAGAAGAGCAAGACAAACTTGCTCTTTTGTTTCATTTCTACAATGTGCTTCTTATCTTAAATTATTTAAGTGATGCGTTTTGAATCGCAGAAGTCCAAGGATATAATGTGTTTGTTTTTAATCCTTCGATTTTATCACCATCGTATAAGTCGAAATAAGTATTTCCATAAACTGGTACTTTTACACAAAGTTCTCCAAGTCTTACAGCTACATCATGGTACAATTCGATCGCTTTATCTTGATCATCAACTGTCTTCATAGCTTCATCTAATAATCCATCTAATTCAGGATCGTTGATTCTGCTTGTGTTATCTCCACCACTGTATGCTTGTGTTGAATGGAATGAACTGTAGATTCCTCCCATGTCATCGTTTGTCCAACTTGTAGCCATGAAGAATACGTTCCATTCGTTTAATGACTCTTCGTTGTATACTTTGTCTAATAATGTGTTGAAGTCAACTGTAGCTACACTTACTTCAGCTCCAATTTCTTTCCAGTCTTTTTGCCACATAGGAACAAGGTTAGATAAGATATCGTGGTCTTTCATACTAAGAACTTTAATTTCAAGACGTTGTCCATCTTTTACACGGATACCATCATCACCAACAACCCATCCAGCTTCGTCAAGAGTTGCTTTTGCTTTTTCAATATCGTATTCCCAAGTATCTAATCCTTCAACTTCTTCATTGTTACGTACTACTTCACCCATAGCTGAAGCAGGGTTTTGGTAAGTTCCAGGAACGTAAGCTCCTACACCATCAATACCTTTACAATCGTCACATTCGTAGTAAGAATCAACAAATCCTTGACGGTCGAATGCATAAACTAATGCTTTACGTACAGCAACATCTTGAGTTGCTCCAGTAACAGAGTTCATTTCAATGTATCCCATACCAGAACGTGGGTATGAAGATAATTCAATGTTGTCAGTTGCAGATGCTGGTCCAACCTTTTTAGGTTCGATCATTCCTGCTAATAAATCAACACTTCCATCTTTCAATTCATCCCAGTCAGTTGTCATTTCAACTGGCTTGATGATAATTTTTTCAATTGAGAATCCTTCTCCCCAGTATTCTTCATTTTTAGCGAATACTGCTCCAGAAGATGCATCCCAGCTACTTAGAACGTATGGTCCAGTTCCGATTGGAGTTTTGTTTTGGTCTTTAACTGAAGACATGTCTCCAAATTTGTAATCAGGGTAAGCACTTTCACTTACGATTCCAGAGTTACCAACGTTAAGAACGTTGTCACTTCTAGCTTCTGTAAATGTAAATTCGATTGTGTAATCATCGATTACATTAATTCCAGTAAAGTCTTCAACTTTACCACTTGCTTTATATGCTTCATAACCTTCAATGTATTGTACATATGGTTGGTATCTTCCATCATAATCAGGATCAGCCAATAATCTATATGTAAACGCTACATCATTAGCAGTGAATTCTTCACCATTTGAGAACTTAATACCTTCTTGTAATTTGAAAGTAATAGTTTTTCCTTCATTAGTAAATTCAGGTAATTCCTTTGCTAATTCTGGTCTTAACTCATTGTTTTCATCGTAGTCCAATAATTTATCGTAAACCAAGTCAACAACATATCCATCGTAACTACTTGAGTAGTATAATGGAGAGAATGTTCCTGTTAACTTCTCTGCACCCATAATTAGAGTATCAGAGCTCTCACTTGAATCACAAGCCACTAGTGACATTGCCATTAACAAGCAAGTAAACATCGTCAATACTTTTTTCACTTTGATAAGCCTCCTCTTTTCTTTATCTTTTGAATATCCTAATTTTACACTAATTTTGTAACAAAAACAACATACTTTGTACACATTTTTACATTTTTGTTACATTTTTCACACAATCTGAAAATTTTTTCATTGCTTTTGCCCTAGTTTTCCATACATGATATACTTAATAAATAGGAAATAAGGAGTGAAAATGAAATGAAAGATTTAAAAACTTTTTATGAAGAATACAAGAATAAAACGAGTGCATACTCTTATGCTATGGGGTCAATTTACTTTGATCAGGCAACTGTTGCACCGAAAGATGGAGTACCTTACTCTAATGAAGTAGTATCTTTTTTGTCAGGAGAAGCATTTGCATATAGTACTGATCCTGAAAACATTAAAAGAATCGAAGAATTATATAAGGAAACAAGTGATCCTTTAGAAAAGAAAGAAATTGAGTTACGTCTTCGTGATTTACATCAGATTAGTAAATTACCAAAAGAAGTATATGTAGATTTTCAAAAAGCTGTAGCTGACAGCCAATATGTTTGGGAAGAAGCAAAGGAAAAAGATGATTACGCGCTTTTCAAACCACACCTGATGGGATTAATTGAAAAACGCAAACATATGCTTACATACTTTGACTTTGAAGGTAGTGCATACGATTATTTACTGGATCAATTCCAAGTTGGTATGAACAAAGAAAAATACGATGCTTTCTTTAAAGAAGTAAAAGATGGACTAATTCCTTTAATTAAAGAAATTGGTGAAAAAGGTAAAAAGATTGATAATTCACCTTTATTTGAAAACTTTGATGTTGAGGATCAAATTAAATTCACTGAAGTATTAAAGGAAAGCTTAAATATAAATCCTAGAAAATGTTACTTAACAGAGAGTGTGCATCCATTTACATCGTTCTTCTCAGGAAATGATGCAAGAATCACAACCAGATATCATGCTGATAATGTAATGTCAGCAGTACTGGCAACAATCCATGAATATGGACACGCACAATATGGATTACAAGTAGATCCTAAGTTTGAGAAAACAACATTCTCATCTGAGATTGGATTCGCAATGCATGAATCACAATCCAGATTAATGGAAAACCACATCGGTAGAAACCGTGCGTTCTGGGAGGCAAACTATCCTAAATTTCAGGCAATTTTCCCTGCACAATTGAAAGATGTATCACTAGATTCGTTTATGGAAATGATGGATGTATCTACACCAAGTCTTATCCGTATTGAAGCTGACGAACTAACCTACCCATTACATATAGTAATTCGTTATGAACTAGAAAAAGAAATCTTTGATGGTGCAATCGACTGCGATAACTTAGATGTATTATGGGCAGATAAATATGAAGAGTATTTAGGTGTACGTCCAACTACAACTGCAGACGGTATCCTTCAAGATATGCACTGGGGTGCAGCATACTTTGGTTACTTCCCTACATATGCATTAGGAAGTGCATTTGCTGCTCAATTTTATAATCAATTAGAAAAAGATGTAGATGTTGATTCAGCTCTTAGAAATAATGAATTTGAAAAAATCTCAGAATGGTTAAAAGTAAACATTCACCAATATGGTGCATCAAAAACATTTGATGAATTATTATTGGATGTTACTGGTGAAACATTCAACCCTAAGTATTATGTTGAATACTTAACTAACAAGTATCGTAAGATCTACGGTCTATAGGAGTAAAATACAATGAATAAAATTCAATTAGATGATTTTCTGCAATTTAAATTCTTAAGTAATTTAAATGTTAGTAAAGATGGAAATCGTGTGTTGTATGTAAAACACACACCTGATAAAGATAATGATAATTACCAAAGTGATATTGAAATGATTAGCGATAATAAAACGATTTCACTAACTGGTTCTCATGATGTAAGAGGTTATGTATTTTTAGATAATGATACAATTATGTTTCCTGCAGCAAGAGAGAAAAGTGAGAAGGAACGTCTTGAAAAAGGAGAAGAATTCACTTCTTTCTATAAGCTATCATTAACTGGTGGAGAAGCTGTAAAAGCATTTGAAATACCTTATCCAGTTTCTAAAATTGAAAAATTAAGTGATGATGAATATATTCTGTTAATTGGATATGATACGCGTTATGGACACTTGATTGATGATGGTAAAAAGGATGAGATGCTGAAGAAGAAAGACAGCTTAAAAGGTTTTGAAGTTCTTACATCAATTCCATTCGTAATGAATGGTGGTGGCTATACAAATAAAAAGGTAACCCGTCTGTATCGCTATAATAGTAAGGAAGACAAGTTAACACCACTAAGCGATCCAGCTATTGATGTATATGACTTTGAAATTCATCCTTCAAACGATAAATTATTATTTGTTGCATCAAAAGCAATTGCCAGACCTACATTAAAAGAAAGTTTATGGGAAGTAAATCTAACAACTAATGATATAACTGAATTGGTTGAAGAAAAAGAATATTCAATGGCAGGTGCGTTCTACTATAAAGACAATATTCTATTTATGGCTAACAAAGAAGTGACACATGGAAATAACGAAAACATAAAGTTCTTCTTATATAATAAGGAAAGCAAAACTGTTGAGTTTCTTATTAATCCAGATATGAGTACTTGGAACAGTGTTGGTAGTGACTGTCGTTATGGAGGTGGTCGTTCACAAAAAGTAGTAGGTGATAAATTCTACTTCCTAAGCACAGTGGATGAATTTGCTTCACTATATGTATATGATGGAAATGAAATAAAAAAAGCACATTCTATCAACGGAAGTATCGATTGCTTTGATATCTATGAAGATACAATTTATTACGTTGGAATGAACGATACTGATTTACAGGAAGTATATAAATATGATGGTACAGTTACAAAACTATCAAATGCCAATACTGCACTAGATGGTAAATATGTAGCAGCACCTCAGGAAGTTACTTTCGAAAATGATGGTATTGATTTCAAAGGTTGGGTACTATTACCTTATGATTATGACCCTAATAAGACATATCCAGCAATCTTGGATATTCACGGTGGACCAAAAACGGTTTATGGAACTGTGTATTACCATGAAATGCAGGCATGGGCAAACCTAGGTTACTTTGTCTTCTTCACTAATCCAAGAGGAAGTGATGGAAGAGGAAATGACTTTATGGATATCTTTGGAAAATATGGAACTATCGATTATGATGACTTAATGAAATTCACGGATGTTGTTTTAGACAAGTATCCAGCAATTGACAATAAACGTGTTGGCGTTACTGGTGGAAGTTATGGTGGATTTATGACCAATTGGATTGTAACTCACACGGATCGTTTTGCAAGTGCTGCAACCCAACGTAGTATTAGTAACTGGGTTTCTATGTATGGAACAAGTGATATTGGATTCCACTTCACTGAAGATCAAAACAAAGGAAATGTATGGGATACTCCAGAAAAACTTTGGGAACACTCACCTCTTAAATACATTAAGAATGTGAAGACACCAACATTAATCATTCATAGTGATGAAGACTATCGTTGTCCAGAAGAACAAGGAAAACAATTCTTCACCGCTTTAGTAGATTTAGGTGTAGAAACAAGAATGGTATTGTTCCATGGTGAAAACCATGAACTAAGTCGTAGTGGTAAACCAAACAACCGTTTAGTCAGACTGCAAGAAATTACAGATTGGATGAACAAATACACTGCATAATAAACTTAAATACAGCCACTTACTATAGATGGCTGTATTTTTTTATAATTTGATTTATAATTAATCATAGAGGATTTACTTATGAAAACACAACCAATAGAACAACTAAATGAGATTATTAAAAACAGCAATAATATTGTCTTTTTTGGTGGAGCTGGGGTATCAACAGAAAGTGGTATCCCCGACTTTCGCAGCAAAGATGGATTGTATAATCAAAAATATGCTTACCCTCCTGAAACCATAATTAGTCGTACTTTCTTTGATGAGTTTAGCGAAGAGTTTTTCAGGTTCTACAAAGACCGGGTCATCTGTTTAACAGCATTACCAAATCCTGCTCATATAAAACTGGCAGAATTAGAAAAGACAGGAAAATTAAAAGCAGTAATTACACAGAATATTGATGGGTTGCATCAATTGGCAGGATCTAACAATGTAATTGAACTTCACGGCAGTATTCATCGCAATTATTGTATGAAATGCCATACGTTCTATGATGCTGAATTTATTGCCAACAGTGATGGAGTTCCTCACTGTACTGTTTGTGATGGGATTGTTAAACCAGACGTTGTATTATATGAAGAAAGCCTCAACATAAATGACTTAAACAAAGCTATAGAATATATTCAACAAGCTGATACACTTATTGTAGGTGGAACATCACTCGTTGTATATCCAGCTGCTGGGTTAGTTGACAACTTTAATGGAAAACATCTGATTGAAATCAACAAAACACCAACCAAAGAAACTCATCAGGCTGACTTAGTAATTAATCAACCAATTGGTGAAGTATTTTCAAAAATTGACATTTAAAAAGGAAGATATTAAATTCTTCCTTTTTTTATTTCTATTTACAAGTTAATCCCATTTCTTCCCAACCTTTGACAAAGTCTTCTGCTGATCCTGTTTTCACATTCTCAACTGGGAATGAACCTTCAAGTTCTTTTAAATTTTCATCTGAAATTTCAGTTAAATCGATTTCCATAACAACTGTATAAGAATCATCATTTGCTTCTCCACCAAATATTACACCCTCTGGTGCAGATTCTTTACTTTCAGCAATACTCAATTCTGCATCTTCTTTTGTCATACCATCACTGTATTTCATTGTAGAAGTAACTTCAAATTTAACAACATTCTCATCCATATCATGAATAACAGCTGTCAATTCACCTGTTTCATTTTCTACAGAACATGTTGTTAGCGTATCTTTTTGCTCATCCGCAACTTCATCTTCCTTTTTTTCATCTTTTGTGGCTTCATCATCAGACCCTCCACATGCACTTAATGTCATTAGCCCTAACACTAAGGCAAATAATCCAAACTTTTTCATATACAAACTTTCCTCCTCAAGTCTTTCATAACTGTAACATAAATTTATAGATAGTAAAAGAAAATATTCCATTTAAAGAACTCAATTATTTTCATTTATTAGAACTGTTTCAAAACATACTTTCTGCTATAATTAGAGTATTAATCAATCGATAGGAGTGGGATTATGATTTTCAAAAAAGATATTAAGAAATTTGAGGATTCTAGTCGTATATTACTTCAAACAGAAGAATATATATGTATTGTTCCTCATTCTGAATTAAGTGAATACATTTCAAATTATAACATTACATTTCCAACCAAAGAGTTAATGCCCAACAGTTTTACTGTGATGCCTTGTGGATGTTCAACCATTGCAATTAAAAAGGATAAGGATGGAATGTACATTGAATTACATGGACCTGTAACAAAACCATACACTGTTGGTAAACAATCGAATCAACTGGAAATTATGGTAACGATAGAATTTAAACCAGCTGGATTATATGCATTAACTAAAATAAGCCAAAGTGAGTTAGCTGATGAAAACCTTTCACTTGCAGCTATTGACCCTATTATCAGCAAGTTATTATTAGAAGCAATTGAAGATGCTGACAGTATTCACGAAATAGTTACAAACCTAGATGATTTATTATTATCAAATATGAATCCAAAATATCATCCTGAGTTAAGACGAATTTTAAAACTTATAAAAGAATGTAGTGGAGATATTACAGTAAAAGAAATATCAGAAAACAGTTACTACAGTGAACGTCAGTTAAATAGAATTTTTAAACAATATGTAGGTATTAGCGCAAAGTCATATTTAAGGTTACTTAGAATCAACAACACCTTCCGTTTACTTAAGAAACCTGACAATAGTTTAACTAATATTTCCGCAACTGCAGGATTTCATGACTTACCACATTTTACCCATGACTTCAAATTAGTATGTGGAATTACTCCTCAGGAATATCGTGATAATATTTCAAACTTTTATTACAACATATCAAAATATTAAAATTGAAATGCCAATTACTAATCATATAGTAACTGGCATTTCTTTACATTATCGTTTTAATATATTCAACTGGATACATTGTTTTTTCTGATACTTCTTCAACCGATAATCCTTTATCAAGATATCTTTTTATCACAACATTCATATCCTCTGCAATTTCAATAACATTCTTATCTGTATCACAAATTCGAAAAGCCTGTTGTCCCCAAGGATACGCTCTTACATCATGAACAAAATGAATTGATCCATCCTCTTTTATACGATTCACATACTTTACTATATCTTGCACTTCAAAATATATCTGAAAGTTGTTCGCTCCATAAACTGTGTTCATTGGTTGCCCAACAACCTGTGCATAATTTGCCTGCAAAGCAAGCCCATTCTCCAATGCTACATGATCTCCTAAATCTATTGTGACTTTCTGATCTAAAACATCGCGATAAAATACTTTTGCCTTTTCTATATCTTCTACGACAAGTAATGTTCCTTTAAATTCCATTATAGTTTCATCCTTTCTTTTATATGTAAGGTAAGTATAAAACTAAAACTTAGAAACTTCACTGTAATAATCGGACAAGTTTTTACGATATTCATCTGGACGAATACCACAAACAATTTTAAAGTCTTTCACAAAATGCGAAACATCATAGTATCCTAATTTTTCAGTTATTACTGACAGTGATTCTTTTGAATTATTTAATAATCGAAAGGAATTATTAATTCTAACAATTCTAGAAAATGCCTTCATACTCATCCCCAGATACTCATTAAAGAATCGATTCAACTGACGATTACTATATCCAACTACTGATGATACTTCTTCAGCTGTAATCATTCCTGATTTTTGCGTAATCAGTGATATCGCAGAAGCAAGCTGTACTGGATAATTATACTGGATATTTTGTAGTAATAATTCTTCCATAGTTGTAAGTAATTCTTCTGCTGTCTCAGTCTTTTTAAATATCTCTTTCATCTTAAAATCAAGAACTGGATTAATAAATGAAAATGAATAGATTTCATTTATTAAATCATTTTGTTTAATCTTACTAAACGGAAAGAATCCTGCTGGTTGAAATTCAATAATAAAAATAATATCACATTTATTCGCCATATCTCCAACTACCTTTGGTTGCGTTGTGGGGCCAAACAATAAACTATGTAATCCAGTAGCATTATTGAAGAAAACTAATGTAACACTTCCATGAGGTAACACAGTATAGTTATCTGAAATATCAATTTCATCTGGAAAAGTTATCGTAAAATTAGATATTAAATGTTGTAACTTATCACATGGTAATACATAGGCAAAACTATCATTACTATCAATAACAACTCTATCTTTACCAATATGTTTTAATCGATTACTTTTCAACATCTCTTTTCTCCAATCAGTTAATAACACCATCTAATTGTAACACATAAAAAGCCACCCAGTATCAGGCGGCAAGGTTTCAAAATAAATTGTTGGATGGGCGGTGTATCCATCATCTCAGGTACCTCATATAAACAAGGTGTGTAGAGAACCATTTTCTACTTCAACAAGATTACTTTGTATTTAAATTATTTTACTTTTGACATAATGTCATTGAATGAATCTTCTTTTAGAGAAGCTCCACCAATTAAAGCACCATCAATATCTGGACATGCCATATATTCAACAATGTTTTCAGGTTTCACTGATCCACCGTATTGAATTCTAACAGCATTTGCAGCATCATCACCATACATAACCTTTACCTGGTCACGTACGATTGCACAACAGTTTTGCGCATCTTCTTTAGTAGCACTTTTTCCAGTTCCGATTGCCCAGATTGGTTCATAAGCAATAACCATGTTTGAAACACATTTTGGACAAAGGTTAGCAAGAGATCCAGTCAATTGATCACGGATAACTTTTTCAGTTTCTCCAGCATCATATTGAGCTTCTGTTTCACCAATACAAAGGATAGGTGTAATATCAGCATCAATTAATCTTTTTGCTTTCTTGTTTACTGTTTCATCAGTATCACCAAACATTTCTCTTCTTTCAGAGTGTCCAATAATACAGTATTTAACATTGATTTCTTCCAACATTGGTACAGATACTTCTCCAGTAAATGCTCCATTGTCTTCGAAGTGACAGTTTTCAGCAGCTACGATTAAGTTCTTAGCTAACTTGTTTGCATCATTCAACGCAATAAATGAAGTTGCAACACCAAACGTTGCTCCATCATGTGCATTCGCATCACATGCTTCAATAAAAGCTTTTGCTTCTGCGATTGTTTTATTCATTTTCCAGTTTCCAACAATAATTGGTTTTCTCATGTTTGTTCTCCTTATTTATCAGAAATTACCGCAATACCTGGTAATTCTTTTCCTTCCATGTATTCTAATGAAGCTCCTCCACCTGTAGAGATATGAGAGAACTTGTCAGCGAATCCTAATTGGATTGCAGCAGCTGCACTATCACCACCACCGATTACAGTAGTAGCACCTGGCAATTCAGAAATTGCAGTACATACAGCTAATGTACCTTTTGCGAAAGGTTCCATTTCGAATACACCCATAGGTCCATTCCATACAACAGTTTTTGCACCTTGTAATGTTTCCTCAAATAATTCGATTGTTTTAGGTCCGATGTCTAATCCCATCCAACCTTCAGGAATTTTTCCACTTTCACACACTTGAATATCTGCATCAGCAGCAAACTTGTCAGCACATACATTATCAACTGGTAATACAAGTTTGTCTCCTGCTTTGTCTAAGTATTCTTTTGCTAGAGCAACTTTATCTTCTTCTAATAGAGAAGTTCCGATTTCTCCACCCATAGCTTTCATGAAAGTATAAGCCATACCTCCACCAATAATAACTTTGTCAGCTTTCTTAAGCAAGTTATCAACTACTGCAATTTTATCAGAAACTTTCGCTCCACCAATAATTGCAACAAATGGTCTTTCAGGGTTGTCTACTGCTTTTCCTAACATTGTAACTTCTTTTTCTACTAAGAATCCAAGTGCGTTAGGTAAGATAGAAGCAATTCCTACTGTAGAAGCATGTGCTCTATGAACAGAACCAAATGCGTCCTCTACGAATAAGTCTCCTAGACTTGCCCAGTATTTTGCTAATTCAGGATCATTTTTTGTTTCTCCTGGTTCGTAACGTGTGTTTTGAACAAGAACGATTTCTCCATCTTTCATATTAGCTACTGCATTTTCTAATTCTTCTCCTCTAGTTACTGAAGAGAAAACAACTTTTGTGTTTACTTTTTCTGCTAATGCTTTCGCAACAACATCCATGTTGTTTTTAGCTTTATCTTCTTCTGTCTTGATTTTACCTAAGTGAGACATCAAAATAACCTTTGCGTTATTTTCAATTAAGTAATTAATTGTTGGTAATGCCTGCACAATACGATTATCATTTGTGATAACTCCGTCTTTTCTTGGGACGTTGAAGTCAACACGACAAATAACGCGTTTTCCTGCTACATCTAAATCTTTTACAGTTCTCTTTGCCATACTAGCCTCCTATTTTCAAATCGTTATCATTATAACACTTAACAATTGTTAGTTAAAGGCTTTTGAGAATATTTTCACATTTTTAAACTACTATATTTTAGATATTTATACTATAATAATAACAAGGAGATTTTTTATGCAGAAGAAACAGATTTATACGCGAAATCTGGAACCGCTTACGGTGGGAAACAGATTACCGAATATTATTATCAATGATAATCGTGAAGAAGAAATCGATCTTCACTCAATTAAAAAGAATAAAGTATATATTAGTGTTCCATCATTTGGAAATCATGCAATCATGAAAGAAATTGCAAAGCTTGATATTATCTTTGCGGACTTTGAAGATATTGATTTCTATCTGATTTCAAATGAACCTGTATATACCCAAAAACGTTTAGGATCAGGAAAGAAATTAAAAACCTTTAAATTCTTATCCGATTTCAAACTTCGTAACTTTGCAAGATATACTGGTACTTATATTTATGAAATCAGTTCATTAGTAAAATCAGTATTTATTGTCGATGCTAACGATGAAGTGAAACTAGTTGAATACTATGATGACTTATATTCTAATATCGATGTGAATGAAGTAACCAAAATTATCAATGAACTAAAAGAAGCAGCGTATTAAACGTCGCTTCTTTTTATATGACTTCTAAGATGATTTAGAATAGTCCAAATAAAAAGGGATGTTTCCATCCCAGTTTTACATTTCCTTCTTCCAAAGACCGTGTAAATTACAGTACTC
This sequence comes from Breznakia pachnodae, assembly GCF_030814225.1. Classification (GTDB taxonomy): domain Bacteria; phylum Bacillota_I; class Bacilli_A; order Erysipelotrichales; family Erysipelotrichaceae; genus Breznakia; species Breznakia pachnodae. The sequence goes on along the minus strand of NZ_JAUSUR010000003.1, from coordinate 409,965 downwards.
ATAAACTGCAACAACTTCTTCACCTTCAATATTAAACTCTGCATATGGTTTTTCTGCTGGATGTAATTTCTTCATCATCATTCCATCCTTAGTTTCAACCACAATCCATTGAATAAAGTGTTCTTCTACCATTGGGTGCTCCACTTCCCCAACTTGAACCTTCAAAGTGTTTCCATCTACAGTAACATATGGTACGTGTTTTTCAGTAGCTGCATCTACCGTATTAGGAGTAAGTTCATTTTCTTCCCCTGAGCAAAACTTTCCATCTGTTAATACAACAGCAATCGAATCACATTCTTCACATTTAATAAATTTCATTGTTCTTCTCCTTTATGTTTCAAATTTACAATCATAGTGTATCATTTCAACAATTGGAAGACTAATCATATGACTGAGAAAAATCAAAATTAAAAGGACATCACTGTCCTCTTAACATTATTATCTTGTTTTTAGTTTTCTTATTGTCAGATATCCTGCTGATAATAGAAGTAACATCCATAGTGCAGTAGTATCTGTCATATCTCCTGTATTCACTGTACCATTGTTTGTAACGCTTGTATTTGGTGTTACAGACGGTTTTACAACCGTTGGTATATCTACTGAAGGGTTTTGAATAACAGATGTATCCAATTGTTTCTGAGCTTCATCAATAATTAATTGTAATTGATCTTTCAGTTCCCCATCAGGTAACTTATTTACTAAATCTTGTGCATTATTAATATCCTCTTGGGTTACTCCAGAATTTAGATTACCATCTTTATCCAATAAATCATTTACCACATTTTTCGCATCTAACATTTCTTGTGCTTTATCAATTTCTTTTTGTAATTGATCTTTCAAATCTCCATTTGGAAGCTTATTCACTAAATCTTGTGCATTGTCGATATCTTTCTGAGTTATACCATCAGCTAAGTTATCTTTCTTTTCATTGAATAAATCTTCCACTGCATCTTTTGCATCTAGCATATCTTGTGCTTTATCAATTTCTTTTTGCAATTCATCCTTCGCTGTTCCAATAGGAAGTTTATCGACTGCATCCTGAGCATTATCAATTGCAGTTTGATCAGTTGTATCCTTTATATTTGTATGACTTCCATCAGTAAACAAATCTTCTACTTTGGCTTTTGCATCTTTTTCGTCTAGTTGTCTTTGTGCTTCATTAATCTTATCTTGAAGTTGTGTTTTCAATTCTCCAGATGGTAATAAATCTACCAAGTCTTGTGCATCATCTATTGTAGTTTGCACTACTGTATCCTTAATTGTTCCATCTGCGTCAAATAAATTATCTACTGCTTCAATTGCATTGAGCATATTTTGTGCAGTATCAATTTCTTTTTGTAGTTCATCTTTTAGTTCTCCTGCTGGAAGTTTATCTACAGCAGTTTGTGCACTATCAACTTCTGCTTGTCCAACACCATCGTTAAGGTTTGTTCCATCTGGTTTCAATAAATCAACAACTAAATCTTTTGCTTCTACCATGTTTTGTGCAGCGACTAATTCAGTTCTTAATTTTTCAATTATGACATCATAAATTGTTCCTGACCCTGCTTCAACATTTTTTAATTGAATCAAAGAATCAATTAGTGTTAATTGTTCATCAATTTGAGCCTGTGTCATTCCATCTAATAAATTATCCCTATCATCATTCAAAATATCTGCAATATAGATTTCTAAAGTTGAAGCGGTTGGTTTATCTTGAACAGTATTAGTTCCTTTTACAATCATTATCTTTATGGCTGGATGTGTATTAAATAAATTTGCAATATTTCCTGTAAGGTTAGGATTATCATTAATCGTTAGTTCTTCCAAAGTTGAAATCGTACTGATAGATGAAGGTATTTCTCCTGATAAATTATTTTCATGTAAGTATATTGTAGTTAATGATGTAAGTCCTGCCAGTTCACTTGGAATTGAACCTGATAAGTTATTGTATTGTAAACGTAAATGCAGTAGGCTTGTAAGATTACCTAATTCACTTGGTATTTCACCACTTAACTGATTGCCATAAAGTCTTATATCCTGCAAGGTAGTTACATTACCCAATTCAACTGGTATATTCCCTGTAAGATTATTTGTATACAAAAACAAGGTTTTCAGAGAAGACATGTTCCCCAACTCCACAGGGATTTCTCCACTTAGATTATTCATAGATAATGATAAATATGTAAGTGATGATAAATTTCCTAAAGATGCAGGTATTTCTCCTGTTAAATCATTTCTATTCAATTGCAATTGTATTAATGAAGTAAGATTCCCTAACTCTGAAGGGATACTTCCTGTTAAATTATTACCATACAACCAAAGATAAGTAAGTGATGATAAATTTCCTAAAGTAGTAGGAATTGAACCACTTAATTGGTTTTCATGTAGGTAAAGAATAGACAAAGAGGTAAGATTCCCAAGTGATGAAGGAATTTCTCCCGTTAATTCATTAAACTGCAAACGTAACTGTGTTAATGAAGTATTATTCCCTAATGATTCAGGTATACTTCCTGTTAATTGATTATTATATAAATGTAATATATCCATAAATCCTAGATTTCCGATTCCACTAGGAATTGATCCACTTAATTGGTTGTCTGCTAAGTAAATACGTTTTATATTAATGAAATTTTCAATCCCATCTAGTGTTCCTGTAATTGATTTGTTATTCAAAGATATTGTTCCTGTATAAGCATTCGCTTCACCAATACTAATAACATTATCTCCATCGCTATCAATTGATGAATAGTTTAGCAAAATTGCATCGTGTAATGATTGTGAAGATGCAGGAAAAGCTGGATCAGTTAATGCATAAGTAGTAATCCCACTTGTTTGCACAACCGCATCTACAGTTTGGTTTGTTGTTGTCTCTACATTTGCTTCATCAGTCGTCTCTTCTATTTCCTGCGATTCTTCTTCTTTTATAACATCTTCTTCTATTTCATTTTCTATAGTTTCTACTTCATTTTCTGTTTGTTCAATCTCATCTGCTGACAATTGTGTCATTCCTGTAAACAGACTTGCACATAACATTGTCGCAACTAACATAGACAGAATTAATTTGCCCTTTTTCAATTTCATGTTTTCCTCCTTGAACATTCTAGTTATGTATAATTTTAATTTCTTCAGTATACCCTTCATGATTACTGAAGTGAAAAATCAAAGTTATACTCTTTTCTTTGTCCAGTATTATCTACAATTATTAATTTTGCTTTTCCATCAAAGTAACCATCTATCTGATGGCTAGATGTAAACGTATAGGTTTGATTTTTATACTCAAAGTAAGAATTCTTATAATCAATCTTGTTTTGCTCATCCAAGATACGAAATACTACCTTATCATTATATTTAAGTGCATCTGTAACTTCAGGTGTGTATGGATCTATATTGGAAATAACGATTTGCTCTTTCCAGTTAGATGTTTCTACTACATATTCTCCATTTTCTTGGGCATAAAAGAGTAATTGATTATTTCTTATTTCAAATTCTTGTTCAGTCTTTACATATAAGATTTTGATTTCTTGCTCATCCAACTCTTTAATAAGATCAATTTCTACTTTAACTGATTCTCTAGTTGGGTTTTGATCATAAGAAATATCTCCAAATCCATCACGTTCTCCATTTCTATACTTTTCAATAATTGTATCTATACTGTTATCACCAAACTGAATGTAATTTCTGATTTGATTATCAGGGAATGTCATTCGTAAGATTAGTGTCAATGAAATCGAAAAGACAATTACAGCCATTACTATTTTTATAAGACTACCGTTTAGAAGGGAATGATAAAACTTTGGTGTAGTAGACCTCTGCTCAATATCTAATTCCTGATAGAGCTCGTTGGTACAGTTTTTAGAAACTGTATCGTTTTTCCACACCTGTCTCATCAACAGTAATAATAAAGGTATTCCTGCAAAAGAGAAGTATCTGGTTTCATAACCACGTTCTTTTAATCGTGGTTTTACCGTTGAACGTACATTGTATAAGCGACTTTTAATAACTCCTGGTGCAACATCTAACTGTTGTGCTATTTCTTTGATTGATAAACCAGCCAGATATCGCATCTCAGCTGTTTCCCGATATTTGGGTGATAGCTTTGCTAGTTCTTCTGTAATTGCTGTTAGCACTTCTTTCTTGTAGATGTCAGATGATGGGTTATCATTTGCGACGACTGCTTCTTCTATGTTGTATTCCTCATCATCACTTGTTAAATCACGTTTTTTTGTAAAACTGCGATTTGCTTCATTATAGGCAATTGAAAAAATCCAACCATGAAAAGAATCTGTTGATTTTAAAGAATGAATGTGTCGATACACTTTAATAAAAGTTTCCTGTAACACTTCTTCAGCATCCGATACATTTTTTACTTTTGATAAGATAAAGTAAAACAGTGGCTGCTTATAAAATTCATAGATTTCACTAAAAGCCCCAGTCTCGCCTTCCTGCAGTGCTTTTACATATTTTGGATCTATTTTTCTGCCCATTCGATACTCCTTGTCTTTCTCTTTCACTAGAATGACCTCAGTTGTCTAAAAAAGGTCAAGTCAATTACGTAAATTAGTCGTAAAAATTTAAAAAAGAGTTCAAAAAAAGAGCCAACTTATTTGTCAGCTCTAAATTGAATTATTTATTTTGGTCGTAATTGTTCTCTTTAACAACTACATCATGAGCCCCGCCCTCTACAATACTAGTAGAAGATACAAGCGTAATTTTTGCTTTTTCCTGCATTTCAGGAATACTTAATGCACCACAGTTACACATTGTATGTCTAACTTTGCTTAATGATAAGCCAATGTTATCTTTTAATGGACCTGCGTAAGGAACGTAAGAATCTACACCTTCCACAAATGAAAGTTCACCTTCACCACCAACGTCATAACGTTGCCAGTTACGTGCACGTGCACTTCCTTCTCCCCAGTACTCTTTCATATAAGTACCATTCATATTAATTTTCTTTGTTGGACTTTCATCGAATCTTGAGAAGTAACGTCCTAACATCAAGAAATCTGATCCCATAGCTAATGCAAGTGTCATGTGGTAATCATGAACAATTCCTCCATCACTACAGATAGGAACATAAATTCCTGTTTCTTCATAGTATTCATCACGTGCTGCAGCAACTTCCTGTAATGCAGTTGCCTGTCCACGTCCAATTCCTTTTTGTTCACGAGTGATACAAATACTACCACCACCAATACCAACTTTAATAAAGTCAGCACCAGCATCTGCCAGAAAGCGGAATCCATCTCTGTCGACAATGTTTCCTGCTCCAACTTTTACTGTATCTCCATAGTTTTCACGAATCCATTCAATTGTTAGTTTCTGCCATTCTGAGAACCCTTCACTTGAATCAATACATAATACATCTGCTCCAGCTGCAAGTAATGCAGGAACACGCTCTGCGTAGTCTCTGGTGTTAATACCAGCTCCTACAATGTAACGTTTTTGGTCATCCAATAATTCATTTGGATTTTCTTTATGAGAATCATAATCTTTTCTAAATACAAAATATTTTAAACGTTGTTTATCATCTATGATTGGTAACGCATTTAACTTGTTATCCCAGATAATATCATTTGCTTCTGATAAGCTAATTCCATCTTTTCCATAGATTAACTTTTCATATGGTGTCATAAATTCAGAAACTTTTGTATCTAAACTCATTCTAGACACACGGTAGTCACGTGTAGTGACCATTCCAACCATTTTACCTTCTGCTGTACCATCATCAGTAACTGCGATTGTACCATGCCCTGTGCTCTTCTTAAGTGCAACAACATCTCTTAATGTGTCGGTTGGTCTGATATTTGAATCACTAGGAACAAATCCTGCTTTTGTCAATTTTACTCTATGAATCATCTCTGCTTCTTCTTCGATCGTCTGCGAACCGTAAATGAAAGAGATTCCTCCTTCTTTTGCAAGCGCAACTGCCATTCGCTCACCAGATACTGATTGCATAATTGCACTCACCATTGGAATGTTCATCGTAATTGCTGGTTGCTCACCCTTTTTGAATTTCACAAGTGGGGTTTTTAGTGAAACCTTGTCTGGTGTACACTCTGGTGATGAGTAACCTGGAACTAATAAGTATTCACTGAATGTGCGTGATGGTTCTTTAAAATAAAATGCCATAAATGATAATCCTCCTTACGTTTTTCTCATGATTTAATTGTATATATTATAAAACTTTAATTCATGAAGTCAACTGTTTATCGAATGAAAATACATTTTCTTGTTACTGAAAAAGACATCGCTTGTTTCAGTAACTCACGATGTCTTTTCATTCTTTATAATTTATTTTTGATTATAGAGTTGCATATACTCTTTTGCACTTACTTCCCAGCTGACATCAACATTCATTGCCTGTCTCATCAACTGACGAAAAGCTTTCGGTTTTTCATAGTAAACATACAGTGCTCGATGAATACACTCCATCATTTCCCAGCCACTGAAATTAGCAAATGAGAAACCAGTACCTTCACCAGTAAATTCATTATATGGAATAACGGTATCTTTTAATCCACCAGTTTCACGAACTAGAGGAAGCGTACCATAACGAAGTGAGATTAACTGTGATATTCCACATGGTTCAAATCTTGATGGCATTAAGAATCCATCAGAAGCTGCATAAATCTGATGAGCTAGAATTTCATTATATCCACAATAGAATACAAACTTCCCTTTATTACCAGCCTCTACTGCTCTGAATTCATCTTCAATATAACCATCACCACTACCAAGAATCACTACCTGCATATTTGCTTCAATCATCCACTTCATTTGTTCAAGAACTAAGTTAAGACCTTTTTGATCTGTAAGTCTGGTAACTAAACCAAGTAAGAATATATCTTTATCCTGTTTTAAGCCTAACTCTTTTTGCAGAGCAAGTTTGTTTTCACTCTTACACTTGAACACACTTACTTTATTGTAGTGACAAGGAATAAACTTATCATCTTTTGGATTCCATTCATCGGTATCAATACCATTTACAATACCAGTTAAATTATGCGCCCGCATCTGAAGTACATGCTCCAGATGTTCACCATACTCAGAAGTCAGAATTTCCTGCGCATAATTTGGCGATACTGTTGTCACCTGATCCGCATAGACGATTCCACTCTTCATAAAACTGATACCTGTATCAAAGCGAACATTTCCATTGTCATATAAACTCATATCTAAACCTAAACAACTGTCTAGCATATCACGAGAGAAATTCCCCTGATAAGCAAGATTATGAATCGTATACACATGATAGATATTATGATAACGTTTATCATTTTGATAATTCTCTTTGCACATTACCGGAATCATTCCTGTATGCCAGTCATGACAGTGAAGAATATCAGGAAAATAATCCAACTGATTAAGTAATTCTAGTACTGCTTTCTGGAAATATGCAAAGCGTTCGCCATCATCATCGTAGCCGTATAAAACACCCCTTTCAAAGTATCCCTGGTGTTCCACAAAGTAATAGGTAATACCTTGATGTTCACCCTGATATACTCTAACAGGTACTTCCTGATAATTAATATTAACGGTATACTCAACTACGAATTTAAACTCCTTACGATGCTTCTTAGCTATCTGCAGATATAGGGGGATAATGACTCTTACCTCTGCACCTTGATGCTGCAAGGCTTTTGGTAAAGATCCAATCACATCTGCAAGACCACCACTTTTCACATACGGTAATCCTTCTGCTGCTACAAATAATATTTGTTTCATAGCATCACCACCTAAATCCGATCGTTTCGTCGAACATATGCCGGATGTTCATCTGTTCCTTTTACATCCTTCACCTGATTAATTTCAACACGTTTGTCGACAACTACATTATTCAATTTTACATCTTCTCCAATAACACTACCTGGGAAAATGATACTATTTTTAACAATCGCGCCCTTTTTAATAAAGCATCCACGTCCGATTACACTATTTTCAATACGACCTTCAATACAACATCCATTCGATACGATAGAACTAGTTGCACTACCTGTCTCAAAATAATGAGTAGGCGAAGAATCATTTGTCTTTGTGTAAATTGGCCATTCTTCCTTAAATAAGCGAGAACGAACTTTTGGATTTAATAACTCCATATTGCAGCGATAATAAGATTCAAATGAATTGATTGCTGCAAGGTATCCACGATATTGGTAACCACGAATATCTAAGTAACTAGCTGCATCATTTAGAATATCACGCATCCAATATAATGAACTTGTATGAACTGCCTGATCAATCATTGCCAAGAAAATATCTTTACTCATTACATATGTTTCTAATGAAATATTTTTTGTTTTGGTATTTCCCTGATTACGATCAATCGACAATACACCTTTTTGCTTATTTAAATGCAATGTATCACAATTAATAAAATTAGTTTTCGCATCATCTACACTCTTGTAGAGTACACTGATATCAGCACCTGTCTGACGATGTTCTTCAATCACATCATTAAAGTCTACACTATACAACATAAAGTTCGTTGTTACTACCACATACTTCTGGTTCATCGCTTCAATTGCAGCTCGGTTATAGTTAAATGAAGCAATATCATTTAAGTAGAACTTTGATAATGATCGATCAGGACCAAACATAATATTCAATGCACCTCTTTTGGTGTTAATATTGTAATGTCTACCAGTTCCAACATGATCAATAATACTTCTAGGACTACGATTTACATACATCTGAATCGTTTCAATTCCTGAGTTCGTCATATTTGATAACGGAATATCAATAATACGATATCTCCCTAACAGCGAGATAGAACCAACTGAACGATAGTCTTCCAACCCATCGATATGAACATTGCTTCCTGAGAAAACAAGCACTCCAAATGCATTACACATTGTTCACTCCCCCTTTCTTCTTTTTATTGTCACTTTTTACATTTTGGGAAATAAGCTCAATATGCTCTGCTTTTGCATTTCCTGCCTTTGTATTCGCACCAACTTTTACTCCTTCTGCAATAATGCAACGATTTACCACTGCATTCTCACCAATCTCAACACCTGGCATTAATACAGCATCCGTTACTTTTGCGCCAACGCCAACTTTTACTCCATTGAATAAAACTGAACGTTCTACTTTTCCTTCAATCATACACCCCTGATTTACATAAGAGTGAATAACTTCACCAGTTTCACTGATGTATTGTGGAACCGAAGGAGTATCCTCCGTATAAATTTTCCAGTCTGGATCATTTAAATTTATTTCATCATTCTTGTAGAGCAGATCCATATTTGCTTCCCATAGGGAATCAATGGTTCCTACATCCTTCCAATATCCATTGTATGTATAAGCATATAGACGCTTATGTTCATCCAATAAGTTTGGAATGATATCCTTTCCAAAATCATGACTTGACTGTTTGTCTTTCGCATCATCAATCAGTTTCTTACGTAGTAGTTTCCAATCAAAGATGTAAATCCCCATACTTGCCAGATTACTTTTTGGCTTTTCTGGTTTTTCTTCAAACTCAACAATTCGTTGTTCACTGTCGGTATTCATGATTCCAAAACGACTGGCTTCCTTTATATCTACTTCTAAAACCGCAATTGTTGCATCTGCTTTCATCTTACGGTGATAACGAAGCATTTCTTCATAGTTCATTTTGTAGATATGGTCACCGGATAAAATTAAAACATATTCTGGATTATATTGATCAAGAAAATCAATGTTTTGTGTAATCGCATCAGCAGTACCACGATACACGTCTAAATCAGAATCTGCTTTTTCTCGTGGTGGTAATACATATACCCCACTATCGAAGGTATCTAACCCCCAACGTTGCCCCTGACTAGCATAGGCATTCAGTAAAATTGACTCGTATTGAGTCAGAACTCCAACAATATCAATGTTGGAATTGGCACAGTTACTTAATGGAAAATCGATGATACGATACTTCCCACCAAAGTGAACTGCAGGCTTTGCAACTTTATCCGTTAGTGCGTGAAGTCTTGAACCTCTACCACCAGCCAGAATCATTGCAATCATATTATTAGCTCTCATGTGTCTTCCCCCTTCGTGCGTTTAATATCTACCTTAAATATACTACGTTCTCACTACAATTGCCACGCACTCAAATGAAATCATGTCGTTTTCGGTCAATAAATGGAATTTTCTGCAATGACCCTATGTAGTAGTGAAAAAAGTACCATATTTTTCTTGGTAGTTTGCCTTGTTTCCAAACATTAGTCGTATTTTTTTTCTAAATCGTTCACAAAAAAACAAAAAAAATATCTTTTTAAATTTTAAAGATATTTTCTTATACATATTATAATTCTATACAACATAAATTTGACTCATACGTTCTATTTGAACGATTATACTTTTTATATAAAAGATAAATATAATTATCATTTACATATAACAAATCTCCTGGTACTGGACATTTATCAATTACGAATCCATTTTGTTTATCAATTAGAATCCAATATTGATTTTTATCACATATTAAAATGTTATCTTTTATCCAATAGTATTCAACAGCACTATTTGAATAAGAAAATAGTATCTCCCCTGTCGCCAAACACAATGCATAGAAAAGACCTCCATTCCCTTGTGTACTAAAATATAAAATTCCACTTTTATGTTCTACCTCTGTATATAGCCAATGTCGAATATTTCGATTCCATATGATTTCATCTGTCTTTACGTTTCGGCAAGACATTGTCCACTTTGCAGACATAAACACATCATACTCATCAAAGTAATAATGCTTGGAATCAGGAGATATTATTTTAGTTGTTTTTCGATTAATAGAAGAGCTTACTTTTTTATCAATAGTTATTATTTTACCATCTGTAATATTCAGATGAATTTTTTTTACTACATATTCACCAGAAAACACATGTGCTATTTTATTATCTGCTGTTTCAATTGTTTTAAGAATACGCTCTGAAGTATTCACATATAATTCTTCATTATTAATCGTAAAACTAACATTCCAATTAACACTATCCTGTTTATTTAAATATGAATATAAGTGATGAGACCATTTTGTTTTCATTAATATACCTCTTTTATATCTTCCTTCAAAATGTATCACAAACCTTAAGTAATATCAATTTATCATTAAACAGCAAAAAACTTCAGAAAATTCTGAAGTTCTTAAAACTTAAATAAATTTTTGAGCAGCTGTAATAATTGCTACTTTATATACCTCTTCTGCATTACATCCACGGCTTAAATCATTGATTGGAGCATTCAATCCCTGAAGGATTGGTCCACATGCTTCAAAACCTCCCAGACGTTGTGCAATTTTATATCCAATATTTCCTGCTTCAATATTTGGGAAGATAAATGTATTACATTTACCTGCAACATCTGAATCCTTTGCTTTGGTTTGAGCAACTGTTGGTGAGATTGCTGCATCAAACTGGAATTCTCCATCTACTGCAAAATCAACTTTCATTGTTTTTAAACGTTCTGTTGCATTTCTAACCTTATCAACTGCTTCACCTTTACCAGATCCTAGTGTTGAGTATGACAACATCCCTACAATTGGTTCTACCCCAAACACTCTAGCTGTGTTTGCTGTTTCAATTGCAATTTCCACCAAGTCATCTTCACTTGGCATAATGTTGATTGCACAATCACCCATTACATATTTTTCTTGTCCACGTGCCATAATAAATGCACTTGATACAATGTTTGATGTAGGTTTTGTTTTTACTAACTGAAGTGCTGGACGTACTGTATCCGCAGTTGAATACGTAGCTCCTCCAACAAGACCATCAGCAAGTCCTTCTGCTACAAGCATTGTTCCAAAGTAGTTTGTTTTCTTTAATGCTTCTCGACATTGGTCTGCATCCATTTTCCCTTTTCTAAGAACAACCATTTTTTGAACCATATCATCAATATTTTCATACGTCAGTGGATCTACAATTTCAATCCCTTCAATATTAAATCCTAGTTCATCAGCCTTTGCCTTAACTTCATCCTTGTTTCCTAACAAAACAGGAACTAAAATCTCTTCTTTGTGCAGTCTTAATGCTGCTTCCAGAATTCGATCATCTGTTCCTTCCGGGAATACAATACGCACATTCTTACCATTAATCTTATCAAGCATACATGTTAACATCTAATTACCTCTTTTCCTTTATAACTAACCATACTTATTATACTCTCATTTCCCCTTTAACAAAAGGGAAAAATAACATTCTAACATGTGAATTTATTATCAAACAATGAGTGACAGAAGCAGTTAATATTTCAACATGATTTTTAACAATTCTATCTATTAAGTTCTCTTATCTTTAATATTTTGTTTCACATAAAACATTAAAAAACTGTCACAGAAAAATCACGCATTTTACTTAATTACGTGATATGATAATAGTAGTGATAAATTGTATTACAAATAGGTTGAAGGAGTTAAGTAAAATGATAAAAACACAAAAGCACGGTTGGAAAGATTTAATTACTGGTGGACAGGAAATGCGTGTACAGCTTTCTAAACTCATGTCGAGAATTGCTGGGACTGAGGATTTAAGCACAAATCAAATGGCATTAATAATGGGAATCTACTCAGGAAGTCTAACGAGTGTTGGTAGTGTAACAAAAGCGTTTGATATTCAACAGACAAATGCATCTACACTTTGTCGAAAATCCGAAGAGTTAGGTTTCATTGTCCGTAAACGCAACAATGAAGATGTTCGTGTAGTAAATTTAATCCTTACTGAAAAAGGGGAAGCTACAGTAAAAAGCATATTAAAAATGCTGGAACAAAGATATAAGCATTATCAAAAAGAACATGGTGAAAACATTGATTTTGAAATGATGGAAAAAGGTATCTGTGAATTTGTAAAATTATTAAACGTAATTGAAGGTGTATAAAAGGAAGTCCAAATTGGACTTCCTTATTTTATTAATGATAAACTCTTCTTACTATTTTAAGTACACTATATCCAACAATGATATTGAGTGGTATCATCACACATGCTTTTACAATTCGAATGAATGTTGAAATCCACCATGGAATTCCATACATTACATCCAACCAGAGTGGTGTCAGTATCATACTGTACAACACTTCACAAAGTAGTGCGACAACTATCCATTTTGCCAGATCTTCAGCGACCTCCTGATTCATCTTCTTTCTTAAATAATATAAGATAAGGAAGATAATTAGAATCGCTGCAGTAATAAAGGCAATAACAGCTAATTTCATAATCATTGTAATTTCATAACTCTGTTCACTGATCTGTATGGTATCTACCTGAACTACATATGCAGAAGCAATCAATCCTAACACAATAAAACTGATATTGATTAGACGATAAATATTCTGTGGTTTTAGTTTCACATTTCGCTTATACCACAGCGATGGCAGTGTTGACACTAACACATGACTTAGGGTAAATCCTAAAAACGGAAACGATGTAGGTGTAATCATTAGACCTACCAGATCAAATATTAATCCTACCAGATATGACCAACTTGGCGATAAGACAGCTCCAGCGATCATCAATGGTAATAAAGCAAACGATAATTTAACGGATGGAACCCCAAACAAGGGAATCATCACCGATATGGCATTTAGGATAACCGCTAATAATACAAAGAGCGATGCTAATACCAGATTTTTAATCGTTGGCTTTAATGGATATTTCTTAAATACATATCCAAATAATCCTGCTAAACATAAAAAACATACTACTTGACTAATAATTGCATTCATTGACATTTCAATAATTGCTACTCACTATGAGCAATAGAATTCCTGCTTCAAACGTGCGTGCACTCCACAGGCGTAAATTCCGCGTTTTAAAAACGCGTACATTCTAAAACTTCTACTTAAAGAGTAGACTCTCCTTTCTTCAGAAAATAGTCTCTCACATCAGAAATAAAATACAGAGAACCACAAATCAGCAAAGTCTTATCTTCATTTACTAATGTATCAATTGCTTTTTTGTAGTCATGAATGATGTTTACATCAAATCCTTCTGCAATCACTTCAGCTTTAGCAGCACGTGGAAAATCAAATTCACACACCGTAATATCATCCGTTAAACGATATAGTTGCTTCAGCATTTTATGATAAGGTTTATCTGCTAATGCGCTAAACAATATTCTAATATTATCATAATCTGCACACGAGTCAACTAGTGCACGCATTCCTTCTTCATTATGAGCGCCATCAACAATCACCAAAGGATGTTTGCTGACAACCTCAAAACGTCCTTTCCATACTGCATTATAAATTCCTTTTTTAATTTCCGTATCACTACATTCAATATAATTATTTTCTCTTAAATAAAATAATGTTTCAATCGCAATCGCAGAGTTGTATGCCTGATATTTCGCAATTGTATTTTGTTTTATTTTTAAACCACGATAAGTAAAGTGAAGAACATCATCAACATAAATATCACTAAGTTCACTACACTGAATCATTTGTGCATGTTTTTCTTCACAAGTAGTTCTAAACACAGATAAACACTCTTCTCGCTTTTCAGCTGTAATCAGTGCTTTTCCTTCTTTGATAATTCCTGCTTTTGCAGTTGCAATCGATGTATACGTATTTCCTAAAAACTCCATATGATCAAGTCCAATATTAGTTATAACACTTACCATTGGATCAATAATATTAGTAGCATCCTGATTTCCTCCAAGACCTACTTCAAATACTGCAATATCAACATTGTGATCAATAAAGTACTGAACTGCAATAAACATATCAATTTCAAACATACTTAATCCATATTCTAGCCATGCATCATAATATTCATTTGCATAATCAACAATACTCTGATCATCAATAAAAACATCATCGATACGAATACGATCATGATGCGTCTCTAAATATGGTGATGTAAATGTACCCACTTTATAATTCTGTTGAAGGACACTGCGAAGAGCATTGGTTGTACTCCCTTTTCCATTTGTCCCACCGACATGAATACATTTTAATTTTAATTGTGGATTGCCAATTGAATCCATAAACGCTTTGAAAGCTTTTAACTCAATACCATTACGTTTCTTTATTTCAATCTTTTCAATCACTTCATAGGAACTATTAAATCTCACGCTTCTATTCTCCAATCTATTGGTGTTCTTCCATTCTGTTTCAAAAAGGCATTTGCCTGTGAAAAATGTCGACATCCAAAAAATCCACGATATGCACTCAATGGTGATGGATGCACAGTCTTTAATAATAAATGTTTTGGATTCGTTATCAGTCTTGCTTTCTCTTGTGCTGGTTTTCCCCACAATAAGAATACAAGTGGTTTATCATAATTATTTAATTCACTCATAATACGATCAGTAAATATTTCCCATCCTTTACCTCGATGACAATTGGGATTACTGTCTTCTACACTGAGCACAGTGTTAAGTAATAGTACTCCTTGTTTTGCCCAAGCAGTTAAATCTCCATGTATTGGAATATCCATTCCAATATCATCATGTAATTCCTGATAGATATTTACTAAGCTAGGTGGCACCTTAATTCCTCTAGGCACCGAAAAAGAAAGACCCATCGCCTGTCCTCTTTGGTGATATGGATCTTGTCCAAGAATAACTACTTTCACATCATTCATATCACATGTTTTTAAACAAGCAAATAACTTTTCTTTTGGTGGATATACGGTAGAATTGATATATCGGCTATTAACAAATCTAGCTAGTTGTTTAAAATAGTCCTTCTGCTTCTCTTCATTCACTATTTTTTCAATATCCATACAAACACCCCCATCAGTTGAAATTATATCATATTTTAGTTTATTTTATAGGAACAATATCCTATAATTATCTAGGCGAGGTATTTATGAAATTTATTAAGAAAGCAATTAAGAATTTAGAAAAGAAAAAAGATACATTCCAGGAGGGCATAAGTTATATAGTTCCTGATATGTTTCAGTTTTTTCCATATCAAGATTCTAAAGAAGTATCAAAACATAACTTGCAGATA
Source organism: Breznakia pachnodae (assembly GCF_030814225.1). Taxonomy (GTDB): domain Bacteria; phylum Bacillota_I; class Bacilli_A; order Erysipelotrichales; family Erysipelotrichaceae; genus Breznakia; species Breznakia pachnodae. Next base: position 394,061 of record NZ_JAUSUR010000003.1, on the reverse strand, counting down.
AATCCTTATGATTTCTATGCAAGTGGATTACAGTATATTTATAAACGTAGATCAACTAGAAATTATCTGCAGCCAATCTCATTACTGCACGATGAAAAGAAGAATGGTGGTAACTGGATTAAAAAGGCATTTGTTTATTCTTCTATGGTTCGTACCAGCAGTAGTTATGACCATGACCAAAATAAAGTAATGGAAGTGACTAACCATGATGGATTTAAAGAAAGTGGAACCTTCCTAAAACAAATTTTTATCTTGCCTTATCTTAAGGAGATGGGAATTGATACTTTATATTTGCTTCCATTCTTTAAAACGAGTGAAGCATATAAAAAAGGTGACTTTGGTTCTTCTTATGCTATTTCTAATCCAATGGCATTGGATGAAAATCTTTACGACCCAATGCTGGATGAAATGACTCTGGAAGAACAGGCGAAAGCATTCTTTGAAGCTTGTCACTTCTATGATATTCGTGTCATTATGGATATTATTCCTAGAACCAGTGCACGTGATAGTGTTTGGATTGAAAAACATCCAGATTGGTTCTATTGGATTCAAGCGGATAAAGAACAGGAATATGCACTACCATATTACGATATGTTGGAAAAATTAATTCCTGCTACTAAAAAACACATGGAAGTTGTCTATACCCAAGAACAGACAAGAGAGTTCTTGAAGTATTTCCAATATGATCCTAAAACATTAGATGAAAAAAAATATAAAGAATTAGTGAAACGTTGCAAAGAAGAGAATACATCTCTGCTTGATGCAATCAAGGAAGAATTTAATTTAGTAGTAGCACCTGCATTCTCCGATTGGATCAATGACCCACAACCAGTATGGAGTGATGTAACTTATCTGCGAATGTATCTTGATAACAACGATTTAGCGAGCTGTCATGTGGCAAATGACCATGCACCATACCTATTGTTTGACAGTGCGAAATCAAGTCTGTATCCTTGTCAGAAGCCCAATCAGAAGTTATGGGACCAAATAGCAAACATTGTTCCTTACTACCAGAAAACATTTGGTATTGACGGTGTGCGTATCGATATGGGACACGCACTACCGTTACCGCTGGTACAGCAGATTATAAGTAAAGCAAGGGATTATGACCCTAATATCTGTTTTATTGATGAAGAACTTGATATTGGTAAAGCTGCTGCATCCAAGAAAAAAGGATATAACGTCATCATTGGAAATGGATTTAGTGAAGAAAGCAGAATCCAGCAAGGGAAGTTAAAAACATTCTATGCAAAAGTTCCAACACTGGCTTGTCCAGTGTTTGGATATAGTGAATCACACGACACTTGTCGCGTTACTTCAAAACCAGGAAAGAAAGATTTGAATATCATGCTTACAGCTATGAATCTGTTCTTCCCCAATACTGTAGCCTTCCTGAACTCAGGACAGGAACTATTTGAAATCCAACCAATGAACTTAGGTCTGGATTGTGATGAGAGTGAACGTTATAACTTACCAGAAAGTGATCCACGCTACAATAAACTAGCATTGTTTGATCCTTTCTACTTCACTTATAATGATTATGATCCAACACTTCGTAATATGTTAATTGACTTAAAAGACTTACGTCATGATTACATCAAAGAATTGCATAGCAAGTCAAAGAACATGGCCGCTATCTTCCGTAACGAAGATACTTACGCATTAGGAAGTTACTTAGTAAAAAAAGATCGAATTCTATTAGTAGTTGCCAACACTGACTTGGAACATGACCATGAAATTTATGGAAACCTGGAACCATTAAAACAACGTTTTGATCGCCAGTTTACAAAATTAAAGGATATCTATTCTACCAAAAAGAAAACAATTCCTTCGATTTTAAATCATGATCATGTATTCTTACCATTAAAAAAAGGTGAAGTACGATTTATTGAAATTATATAATTAAGAGACGATTTCCATAAGAAGTCGTCTTTTTCTATGTATTTGATGATATACTAATATCATCAAATACAATATACTAGGAGACCAATTATGAAATTACCTGAAATTCTAAACAAGCATTCTCACTTTCTAGAATCTACACTTCGTTTATCAAATGAAATCACATTCGAGAAAAGGACTACGCTGCCTTGGGATAGTAAATGTGGTGGATGCCCATATTTAGAAAACATGAATGATTATCCTATTGGAGCAAATAAAAAACCAATGATGTTTTTAGCACAATTAAATCTTGAAGAAATGCCATCGCTTCCTAATTTTCCATCCAAAGGATTACTACAGTTTTATATTGAAGACAATGATTGTCTAGGATATGATGATAAATGTACGGTAAGATATATTCCTGAATACAAGAAAAGCACACTCCAGGCAATTTCTAGAAACCCTTATGAAGACCAGTATGTTGGTCATACTCCATTTAATCACGAAGGAAAAATGATATTCACTCAAAGAGAAATGTTAATATCAACTGAATGTGATACATTCCATGACCGATTCTTTGACAAAGTGTCTAAAGATGAGTGGAATGCTCTCTATGATGTATGCTATGCTGAGGGTTCCCGAGTGAATGGATATCCACTGTTTGTTCAATCACCACCAGAATATTATGACGAAAATAAATATGACCTCTTACTTCAACTTGATGTGGATGATACTTGTGGAATTATGTTTGGTGACAGTGGAAACTGTACATTTATAATTTCTAAAGAAGATTTAATTAATTTAAACTTTGAAAATGTTTATTACGATTGGCAATGTTGTTAAAAAAATACGATTCCTGTATCAAACAGAAATCGTATTTTTAATTTATAAACTCTATAATTCTTCCGAGTAAACTATCATTATTATACATCATTGGATACTCTGGGAATATTGTAATCATTCGATATACATATACCACAACTAGAGCAACCATAAATATTATTGTAAGTATTTTTACTGGTTTATTATTAAAACTTTGATAACGCAAATATGCAATTCCAATTCCCACAAAATAAAGTAAACATGGAATAATTAATGGATGAAAGAACATTGCACTGTTTAAATCTAAATGTATCAGATGATAAAATGCACTACTCATACCACATCCAGGACATGGAATTCCTATAATATTTTCAATTGGACAAAAAGTGTCCACTACAAATAGTAAGAGAAATCCAACAATTGCTACAAAACCTAATTTCTTAAGCGTTGTATAATTCATCACTTATATCGTTTATTGATTTTTGCATAATTACCATAGGAATAATCGTTGCCGTAAATATTCCTAAAATTACATTAAGAACTGTATTATCACTTGTACGCATTCCTAAGTCTTGTTCTGCGTAGTAAATGTCTCTACTAGTTACATATGTCCAATAGATACGATAAATACCACAAGTAAAAATTGTCAGTAATACAACTGTTCCTCCAGTACGATATCTACTGTCACGTAAGATATCTGCCACATCATTTGTAATTGTTGCTGTCCAATATAAAGTATAAATTCCACATGTGAATATACTTAACAAAACACTGACAACAATATCTTTTTTTCTAACCATATTAATTCTCCTCTTTTTTGGATAAAATTATAACATCTAATGGTGAAATAGGAAACTCTTTTCCATACTTATCTTCACATATTCCATTTAAGAAAATTATTTTTCTTTCATCCTCATATTGTTTAACATAACTATTTCTTGTTGGATTAAAAATTACTTCTAATTGTTCATCACCATACCCTAAGATATAGGAAATCACTTTATCATCGATATGTTCATAATGAATCTGATAAACTTCTTCAGGTGTGCTCATACGAAATAAACTGTATTGTTTACGTATTGCAATTAAATCCTTGCAATATTGAACTACATCCTGATGTTCTTTCATTCTCTCATAATCTAAATGATTAATTTCATCTCCAGCATTATAGGTATCATTTTTCCCATGTTTAGTCCTCATAAATTCCTGTCCACTATGAAGGAATGGAATCCCTTGTGCCAACAGCACCATTGCCAACATCAGTTTATGATATTTCTTTTTAATTTCTTCACTATCATTAATAGCAACATCAATCTGATCCCAAGAAGTCATATTGTCATGACACTCTACATAATTAATAACATTGGTTGGATAAGTAAACACTCGTTCAAAGCCAAAGTCACCAACACTTGCACTTAGTGTATTCATTGCTTTAAACATCAAATCCGTATTGCCAAGAGCATAACCATACTCCAGATAATTTTTCATCTGATGACCTTTAATTGTATCTCTAAACACATCTGAGAAGTGTGCCACTTCTGGCATCCGTTGGTTGTTTTGTAAACTTGCTCGCTTCTCTACTGCTAAGGTTGAAGGCATATTCCATCCTTCACCATAAACCATAAAGTCAGCTTTTCTTGATTTCATTTCACTTACTATTTTATTTAATGTATCTATATCTAAAATTCCCATTAAATCAAAGCGTAAACCATCAATATCAAAATATTCAAGTAAATAAACACATGCATCTACAATTAGTTTTGAACACATTTTACGTGTAGAATCGACATCATTTCCACACATCGTAGCATTTGAATAATTATTATTTTCATCTAACTGAAAATAATAATAAGGAACACTTTGTTGGAGTGCTGATGTGTCTAGTTCAAACACATGATTAAATACTACATCTAAGGATACACGAATGCCTTTTTCATGACAGTCGCTTACTAACTTCTGCAAATCATATATTACCTGCTCAGGATTGTATTGATTACTGCTATATGTATTTTCCAGAGCCATCCATGCATTTACATCATAACCCCAGTTATAAAATTCTTTTGGTCTGCTGTCATCTACACTGGCAAAGTCCAGTACTGGCATCAATTGCACATGGGTAATTCCTAAATCACAAAGATGGGTAAATCCACTTCCATCTTCGCGTTCTTTGGTAAACGCTGCAATTGTTTGTTCAGGCGTAAAATCACGAATACTTGCCTCATAAATAATTGCATCACAGTAAGAATTAAGCATTGGCAATTGTTCATTATTTAATTCTGGTTTTTCAACTTTTACTACAATATTATGTTTTGAGTTAGTATCTACACTTTTTCCATATGGGTCCAGACAACGATGCAGTTCACCGTTCACGCCAACTAAAAAGTTGTAACGTACATCTTTTAAATCTTGCAGAACTTCTATTTCATACACACCAAAACTTGAACGTTTCATTGGTAATGGTGAGGTATGATTTGCGAATGTTAGTTCAAGTGCAACACTATATGCTGTTGGCGCCCATAACTTAAACATTGTTCCTGTTTCATCATAGGTATATCCTAAATCATTTCCTGGGTAATAAAACAATTTATCAAAGACTTCACTCTTCACAACATCACGAAAAATCAGGGGAGTTCTTCTACCCATCTCATTTACTGTTTCATAATGATGACCAAAAACAATTGTTTCATACAGCTCACACTGATACGTAAATGTATCAAGTGTTTCCTCTGTATTCTTCACTGTCAACTCAATTTGTGCGTTGTCCTGGTCTTCTAAATAATAACGAACTGGTTTATCCGTTATGGTATCTTTTCTTCGTGTTATTGTGACTAAATGGAATCCATCCAGATAAGTTTTATACATCTCATTCATACTTCACCATATCCTTCTATGAGTATTGTAACACACCTTACCAATAATAAAAATCCAAACGAAAAGCGACTTTCGCCGCTTTCATTTTATAGATAAATAAATCCAACTGGTGTACCGCGAGATGATACTAATCCATTATATGACAATGTCATATCGTTTGTGTATTGAATAGCCAGAGAAAGACTAGCACCATAACCCAAAGCTCCTCCCGAATTTACATTACCTTCGGTTATTCGAATTGTTCCCGTTGCGCTATCATATGACTCTACATAAGCAACGTGACCATAAGAACCTCCACCCCAAACAATAATCGAATTAGCTCTTGGCTCTGATCCTTTTGGAAGATTTGCTGCTGCATACCATGTACCTGCATGCCCTGTTGGAATTGAATAACGATAAGCTCCATTAAACTTCTCACCAGCACGACCATGGACAAACCATGTACATTGTCCTGTCAAAGCCACATTGCTGATAGGATTATATGGAGAAGAATAATAGATACTATTAAAGTTAATTTCTCCTGAATTCGCTGCATTTCCTGCAGTTCCTCCACTGTTTCCACTGTTTCCACTATTTTCGTTGCTTCCACCGTTTTCATTGCTTCCGCCATTGTCGTTGTTTCCGTTATTTCCACTGTTTCCATTATTTCCACTAACTTCTGGTGGTAAATCCATTGGTGGTGTTGGTACTAAATCTGTGTATGCTGATGCTGCATTACTCGCTGCTGTCTGTTGGCCAGCAAGTTCACTTTTTTTAGTTTCTAGAGTAGCTAGCAACTTTTCATTTTCTTCGTTCATTGCAACTACACGTTCTCTTTCTTGTTCAAGAACGGCTTTTTCAGCTTCTTGTGTTTCCTGCATCCGTTGCTGTTCTTCTCTTTGATCTGCAAGAACTGCAATTTCATCACTTAACTCAGCCATCTTTTTATTGTCATATTCGGTAAATGTTCCAATACTCTCAGAACGCTGAATGAAATCAACCAAATCTTCAGCACCCATAATATAATTAATATATTCATTTGAGTTCATTGAATATTGAAGATCAACCATACGACTTTTAATACTCTCTTTACGTTGACCAATCTTTTCTTCTTGCACTCTTATTTCTTCATTAACAGCTGCAATACTTGCATCCAATTCTGCAATTGATGCTTCTTTTGCACTGATGTCAGATTCCACTTGGGTAATCTGATCCTTATAGGAATAAGCGAGTTCACCTAAAGCAGCTAAATCATCTTTCACTTCATCTACTTGACTTTGCACTTTTGAAGCTTCATCCAGCTTCTCGTTTGCTTTATTTTGTAAGTAGGATTTGTACTCATTACATGACTGCTTTAGACTTGCATCTGTTATGTATTGAGAACAAACACCAGTCCAATGTGCCTCATTACCTTCAAAATCATTAGCTTCTACTCCACCACCCTTATATAGTATAGCAGTGAGCATAAGTACCAAGGCAACAGCCACGATACTAAATCTCTTCATTTTTTTCATAAATACCTCTTCATACTTTTTTCATTAACGCTACCATCTCAAATATTTATTAGTCAATATAGTATTACTTACTAATTCCACTATAACATCAATTCCATTACATTTGCTACTGATTTGTATGACAAATTGTATTAATTAAATATAATTTAATTAGAATATTGAAAGGTTTTGGTCTTATCTAATATATAAATCCAAACGAAAAGCGACTTGCGTCGCTTTCACTTTATAGATAAATAAATCCAATTGGTGCTCCACGTGATGAAGTTAATGAACTATATGGTAATGTCATATCGTTAGTGTATGCAATTGCTGTTGCAAGGCTAGTACCATATCCTAAACCACCATTAGGTGCATTTACATTCCCTTCAGTGATTCGAATTGTTCCTGTTGCACTATCGTATGACTCTACATAAGCCACATGTCCATAAGAACCATTACCCCAGACAATAAGTGAATTAGATCTTGGCTCTGACCCTTTTGGAAGACCTGCTGCAGCATACCATGTATTTGCATTCCCTGTTGGAATCGAATTACGATAAGCACCATTAGACTTCTCACCAACACGTCCATGTACAAACCATGTACATTGACCAGTTAAGTTTACATTACTAATAATATTATATGGAGATTTATACCAATCACTATAGAAGTTAATTTCTCCAGAATTTGCCGCATTTCCAGCATTTCCTCCACCTTCTTGACCAACTGAAGGTGGTATATAAACCGCCTCAGATGGCATCAAACTAGAGTAAGCTGATGCAGCATCACTCGCTGCTGCCTGTTGCCCTGCAAGTTCTGTTTTCTTAGTTTCAAGTGTAGCTAGCAATTTCTCATTTTCGTCATTCATTGCTGATACACGTTCTTTTTCTTGTTCAAGAACAGCTTTTTCAGCTTCTTGCGTTTCTTGCATCCGTTGCTGTTCTTCTCTTTGATCTGCAAGAACTGCAATTTCATCATTTAACTCATCCATCTTTGTATTGTCATATTCAGTAAATGTTCCGATACTTTCAGAACGTTGAATGAAATCAACTAAATCCTCAGCACCCATAATATAATTAATATATTCGTTTGAGTTCATTGAATATTGAAGATCAACCATACGGCTTTTAATACTCTCTTTACGTTGAGCAATCTTTTCTTCTTGTACTCTTATTTCTTCATTTACAGCTGCAATACTTGCATCCAATTCTGCAATTGATGCTTCCTTTGCACTGATTTCAGATTCAACCTGTGCAATCTGATCTTTATATGAATAAGCAAGTTCACCTAAAGCAGCTAAATCACCTTCTACTTCATCAACCTGACTTTGCACTTTTGAAGCTTCATCCAGCTTCTCATTTGCTTTATTTTGTAAGTAAGATTTGTACTCATTACATGTCTGCTTCAGACTTGCATCTGTTATGTATTGAGAACAAACATCGGTCCAGTAAGATTCATTACCTTCAAAATCATTCGCTTCTACTTCACTACCTTTATATAACACAGCAGTAAGCATAAGTACCAAGGCAACGGCCACTATACTAAATCTCTTCATTTTCTTCATAAATACCTCTCTATACTCTTTTCAATTAACGTTTCCACTTTAAATGTTTATTAATCGATATAAAACTTCCTACTAACCCTACTATAACACCTACACCTAGTAATACACCGCTAATTTGCATAACAAATGGCATTGGTGCACGTAGTTTAAACATGGCAGTAAAGAATTGTCCACCTAAACTATCATACAAGAAACCATATCCAAATATGGTAACCAGAATTGGAACAATTGATCCAATGATTCCAATAAACATCCCTTCAATCAAAAATGGGACTTTAATAAACCAGTTACTTGCTCCTACATTTCTCATAATCGCAATCTCATTACGACGACTGAAAATATTCACTCGAATCGTGTTGGAAATCAGGAATACTGACAGAAGTGAAATGATTCCTACAAATATACCACCATATACTCGAAGTGAATTAAAACTGTTAATCATCTCAGTAATAGTATCACCACCATAACTGGCATCCATAATTCCATCCATTGACTCTATTTTATCAGTAACCGCTTCTACATTCTTACCTTGATCTACATCAATATAGAATGCAGCTGGTAGTGGGTTTTCATTTTCAATACTTACTAACCCTTCACCATTGCTCATTACTTTCTCTAATTGTTCATCTGCATCAGAATAGACAACTTTATCTACATGAGCAATATCTTCTATTTGCTCCTGCAGTTGTTCATGGTTGTCATTAATGTTATCCACTCTCGCAAAAATTTGCACATTATCCTCAATATTCACTGTAAACCCGCTTACGTTTAAAGCAACCACAGCAAACAGCATGATCAGTATCAATGTCACCGTTACTGCGAATACACTTGAAACAGCATTTCCTAGGTTTCTGCGAATACTATTCATTGCTGTTTTTATATGAAAAGGTAATGATTTGAAAAATGTAATCATGTAACTGTCCTGACCTTTCATCTCGTTAAATTCATTTAATTAATTATCTACAATATTATAACAAACTTAGAACCATCACTCAAATATGCTTCTAACGTTTCCATTTCAAATACTTATTTACTGAAAGTAAACTACCAAGTAATCCTACAACAATACCTACTCCCAATAATACTAAACTAATCTGATAAACAAATGGAGCGGGTGCATACAACTTAAGAATTGATGTAAAGAACTGTCCACCTGCATAACTATATAAGAAACCGTATCCAAAGATTGTAGCCAATATTGGAATAATCGAACCAATGACTCCAATCAGCATTCCTTCAATTAGGAATGGTATCTTGATAAACCAGTTGCTGGCTCCTACATTACGCATAATTCCAATTTCATCTTTACGATTATTAATATTAATTTTTATCGTATTTGAAATCAGGAAAATTGCCAGTAGCGATAATGCTCCTACTAAAGCAGCACCACCAATACGTACATTATTAAAAATATTAACAATATCTCTAGAAGCAGTTCCACCATAAGATGTATCTTTTACACCTTCTAATTTATCAGCAGCAGTTGCCACTGATTCAAACTGGTTTGGATCGCTTATATCCACAAAATATGTAGCATACATTGGATTATCATCTTCAAACATCCGATATTTTTCGCCACCTTGATCACTATTGATAAAGTCTTCCAACTGTTCTTCTTTGCTTGAATAATTTACTTCGTAAACATACTTCATATCTTCCAGTTCAGTTTTAATTTTATCTTTATCAGCATTGTCTTCTATTCGCACAGCAATACGAATTGTATCTTCAATTCGTTGTGCAAACGAATCAACATTAAATGCACATATCAAAAAGACCGAAATCAAAGTCGAAGTAATCATAACTGCAAATGCACTTGACAATGTACTGGCGAAATTACGCTTAATATTATAAAAAGCTCTACGAAAATGTACTGGTAGAGTTCTTAAAAATTTACTCATGTTTGATATAGCCACCCTTCATCATATCAGCAACTACATAACCTTCTTCAAGCGCAATCGTACGCTTTTTAAATTCGTCTACAAGAGTGCTGTCATGGGTTACCATCACAACTGTTGTTTTTTCTTCTTCGTTAATTTTCTCTAAAAGACGCATAATTTCATTTGACTTCTCAGGGTCTAAGTTCCCTGTAGGTTCATCCGCAACCAATACTTTTGGTTTATTCGCTATTGCACGACCAATGGTTGCTCTTTGTTGCTGTCCTCCACTTAATTCACGTGGAAAACTACGTGCCTTCTCTTCTAAAGAAACAAGTTCCAATACTTCTCTGACACGTTTACGGATCGTTGCTTTATCTTGTCCAATCGCTTCTAACGCAAATGCGATATTCTCAAAAATCGTTAGATTTGGCAAAAGACGATAGTCTTGGAAAACAACCCCGATATTACGTCGATAATACGGAACTTTTTTAAATTTTAACTTTCCAACATCAGTACCAGCCACAATTACTGTACCACTGTCAGGAATTTCTTCACCATCGATTAATTTAATAAACGTTGATTTTCCTGATCCTGTTGGCCCTATTATATATACAAACTCCCCTTCATCAATATGAAGAGTCATGTTTTTTATTGCATGAACACCATTCTTATATGTTTTTGACACACCCATCAAATCTATCATAGCAATCACTCCTACTTTAGTTATTATAACAAACTACTTATAAAACCTCAACGAACATCCATAACATATACATATATTTTATAATTTATATATGCATATTGCCTCTAGGTTTCGCTATAGGTAAATCCTTCGCCCTGTACTTCATTTACATCATGTACAATTACAAATGCATTTGGATCAATATGTTCCACAATCCGATTCAATACTGGAAATTGCTTTCTAAAGATAACAACCATCAGTACCGGACGTTTTTCATTGGTGTAACCACCTTGTCCTTCTAAGATAGTAGCACCACGATCCAATTGTTTGGAAATCTCTTCCAGAATTTCCTTATGCTTTTCACTAATAATCATAATTGATTGTGCTTCATGCAATCCAAACATCATCGCCTTATTCACCATCACCGAAGAAACCCAAACTGAAATAAGTCCAATTAATGCAGGCTCTATACCATGAATCAACATTCCCAACAGCACTGTTAATGCATCAACTGCCAATACTAATGTATGTACTGGAATATGGGTATATTTATGAATAATAAGTGGTGGGATATCCATTCCACCTGTAGATGCTCCAGTTCGAAACACAATTCCTAATCCAACACCAACAAATACTCCACCATAAATGGAAGCAAGAATTGGGTCACTGGTTATTTCAATCACATCGGCAAAATTTGTTAGTACAGAAACAAATATCGGATATATTACACTCGACAAGGCAGTTTTAAACATAAAACCTTTACCAAGAAACACCGCGCCGACCAGAAACAGAATAACAGTTAATATTGTAATCATCGTATTGGGATGGATATGTACAACTGGTTCTATTGCAATCGCAATCCCAGCAACTCCACCTGATAAGATTGAGTTTGGTACTAAAAAGAATGAAACACCTGCTGCTAAAATGAGGTTTCCTACCACAACAAATATTATATCTTTCACAAACTCTTTCTTTTCCATACGCCTCCTACTTTACCAGTGTTTTCAGATAAGCAAAGATAAAATTATCCAGCTTTCCATCCATTACACCCTGTACATCTGTTGTTTCATATTCTGTACGATTATCTTTTACTAATTTATAAGGCTGAAATACATAAGAACGAATTTGTGATCCCCATTCGATCAGTTTCTGTTCTCCCTTGATTTCTGCCACTTTCTTCATCTGTTCTTCCACCTGCAACTGATACAGCTTACTCTTAAGCAGCATCATTGCTTTGTCTTTGTTATCATGTTGTGAACGTCCACTTTGACACTTCACGCTGATACCAGTAGGGATGTGGGTTACCCTTACGGCTGAATCGGTCTTATTGACATGCTGTCCACCTGCCCCGCTGGAACGCATTGTTTCAACCTCTAAATCTTTATCGTCTACTTCTAATTCTGTTGTCTCATTAAATTCAGGAATTACATCTACCGATGCAAACGATGTATGTCTTCTTCCTCCAGAGTCAAATGGTGAGATACGCACTAAACGATGCACTCCCTTTTCACTCTTCAGATAACCATATGCCATTGGACCTTCAATTAATACAGTAACCGATTTTATACCAGCAACTTCACCTGGTAAGTAATCCATCACACTAACTTTAAACCCTTTTGTTTCTGCATACTTTGTATACATACGATATAACATTTCACACCAGTCACATGATTCGGTTCCCCCTGCTCCTGGATGAAGTTCCAAAAGACAATTGGACTGATCATATTCATGAGAAAGAAGGACCTTGATTTCAAAGTCTTCTAATGAAGCCTCAAATGACGTAAAGTCCTCCTCAAATATTTCCTGTAATTCACTATCAGCATCCTGATTCAGCATTTCAAACACTTCCTCAAGATTCTCATATTCTCCATTTAAGCGATTATATGTTTCCACATAATCCTTTAATAGTTTCAGTTCGCGCACGGTACTCTGAGCCTTTTTATAATCATCCCAGAACCCTTCTGCAACCTGTTCTTTCTCCAATTCTTCGATTTGACTTTTCTTAGCAGATAAGTCAAAGTGAATCACCAAGCTGTTTCAGCTTCTCACTATAGTCCTTTAAATGAGCTTTAATCTCATATAATTCCATAACTATGCCTCTTTTCTTTCAATCTTTATTTTAATTGCAAAGAATACGATTTCTCTGGCAATATTTTGTGACATATCATCAAACATATCAAATCCTTCTTGAACGTATTGTTGAAGTGGATTTCCTTGTGCATAACTACGTAAGTGAATACCATCACGAAGTTTACTCATTGTATCAATATGATCAATCCAGTTACGGTCAATTGTACGAAGTACAACATTACGTTCAAATTTAGCATATTGTTCTCTGATTCCTTCTAATTTAGAATCATAGAAATCCCAAGCATAATTAAATGCTTTTTCTTTTACTTCTTCATTTGCCTGTCCAATAAATGCTTCCGGTTTGATACTTCCTTCTTCAAATCCTAACACTTCAAATCCTTTTGCAAGTGATTGAGGATCTACTTCACCATTACCATCTACATTAGCATTTACAACTGCATCTGTAACTCTTGTAAACATATCTTTTACGATATCATGTACATCTTCATTATCTAAAATATGATTACGTAAATCATAAATGATTTCACGTTGTTGACGTAATACATCATCATATTCAAGTAATTGTTTACGAACATCGAAGTTTTGACCTTCCACTCGTTTTTGCGCATTTCCAATTGCTTTTGAAACCATCTTTGATTCAATTGCTTCACCTTCTAAAGATGAGAATGCACTATCTAGTAATGTTTCTTTACCAAAACGAATCATCAGACTATCTTTTAAAGATACATAGAAACGTGAGAACCCAGGGTCACCTTGACGACCTGAACGTCCACGTAACTGATTATCAATACGACGTGATTCATGACGTTCACTACCAAGTACTGCTAATCCACCTAATACTTTTGATTCAGCAGAAAGCTTAATATCGGTACCACGACCAGCCATGTTGGTTGCAATTGTTACCGCTCCAACTTGCCCAGCTTTCTTAATGATATCCGCTTCACGTTCGTGATTCTTTGCATTTAATACTTCATGTTTAATTCTTTCTTTTTTCAGCATCTGTGCAATGTGTTCTGATACTTCTACCGAAATTGTACCAACCAATACTGGTTGTCCTTTTTCATGTAAAGCTTTTACTTCTTCCACAAGTGCCAAGAATTTATATTCAGGAGTTGCAAAGATTGCATCTGGATGATCCACACGTACCACTGGGCGGTTTGTAGGAATCTCAATAACACGCATGTTATAGATTGAAAGGAATTCTTCTTCCTCAGTCTTTGCAGTCCCTGTCATACCACACAACTTATCGTATAAACGGAAGAAGTTTTGGTATGTAATTGTTGCAAGTGTTGATGTTTCTTCTTTGATCTTAACGCCTTCTTTTGCTTCAATTGCTTGATGCAATCCATCAGAATACGCACGACCTTTCATTAAACGACCAGTAAATTGGTCAACGATTACAATTTCATCATCAGCAACTACATATTCAACATCTCTTTGCATTATGTAGTTTGCACGTAATGCCATAGTAATATGGTGAACTAACTGACTGTGTTCTACATCATATAAGTTCTTTACTTTATAAGAACGCTCTGCACGACCAACTCCACTTTCAGTTAAACGTACTTGACGTGTCTTTTCATCAATTTCATAATCACTTGGTTTTAAAGACTTCACAAAGCGATCAGCTGTCTGATATAAGTTCGCTGTCTTTTTTGCTCCCCCTGAAATAATCAGTGGTGTTCTTGATTCATCGACCAGAATTGAATCGACCTCATCGACAAGTGCCGTTTTTAAACCACGCATAACACGGTCTTTTTTATCAGTAACCATGTTATCTCTCAGATAGTCAAATCCTAACTCTGAGTTTGTTGTATACATAATGTCACATGCATATGCAGCACGTTTTTCAGATGCTGTAAGGGCACGCATATTAACACCTACGCTTAATCCCAAGAACTGATAGATTTGACCCATCCATTCAGCATCACGAGCAGCCAGATATTCATTGACCGTTACAACGTGTACACCTTCTCCAGAAAGGGCATTTAAATATACTGCCATTGTTGAAGTTAGGGTTTTCCCTTCCCCAGTCTTCATTTCCGCAATATCTCCACCATGCATAACTGCAGCACCCATAATTTGTACTGGGTAAGGATATTCGCCAATAACTCTTTTCGCAGCTTCACGAGATGTCGCAAAAGCTTCTACCATTAAGTCATCTAACGTTTCCCCTTCCTGATATCTCTTTTGAAATTCTGCAGTCTTATTTTTTAACGCTTCATCACTTAACTTCTCCATTTCTGGACCAAGGGCACCAACTTTTTCAGCGACCTTTTCTAGTTTTGACACACGTTTCGTATCTCCATTAAACAAACGATTTAGAATGCTCATATTCTTACCTCCACAATCTTTTTCTATTATACCTCATTTATATTAGAAAAACTATATTTTATCTCAGAAAAGCACACTTCAAAAAAACACAAAAAAAGAGTAAGACACACACCTTACTCTTATTAGTGAACTAAGCGATTGGTTTAATATCCTGAGCTTGTAATCCACGATCAGTTTCAATTACTTCAAATTCAACTTCTGTATCAGATTCAATTGTTTTGAATCCTTCCATCATTAATTGTGAATAGTGGAAGAACACATCACTACCATCTTCAATTGTAATGAAACCAAAACCCTTTTCAGGGTTAAACATCTTTACTTTTCCTTGCATTAACCTAATAACCTATGACCTTTCTATGCAATAACTATACTACATATTCATATTGTACTATTTATTAATGAAAAACACAAATTTTTCCACAATTTGTTAGAAAATGATATTGTGAAGTTTTTCACTGATAAACCCTACTATCTATGGGATGAAACTACTTTTTAACTTCATTGACTAACCCATTTTGTAATCGCTTTCCTCTCCTTCCCACCACTTACAGGATAAATATCTTGCATTCATATTATCCAATAATCTGATTCATTTTTTTGGGGGGGATTTCACTTTCATAAAGTAGCTCATTCTATTTATTATCCAATTAAATAGAAAATCCTATGCATTCAAATCAAAACAATTATAAAACTGTTTATTCACATAATTTTCTGTGAACTTCCCTTGTTTAAGTAAACAGTTATAGTATAATATTTCATAAAAGGAGGATTCTTCTATGGAAAATTTTGACTGGACAACCTTTGGCGATAACGTCTTAATTGATGGACTGTTTGGTTCCGCTATTGTTATTGCAAGTTTTGCCTTATTCTTTTATATCTGTTTTGTATTTGTAAAACGTTTTATGAAAACAAGACATTTAGACAACCAGAAAAGTATCCTAAACATTGTACGTGGGCTTTTCTGGATTATCTTAGTATTAATCATATTATCAAGATTTCATATCTTCTCAAGTATCGCTCAGGGAATTATTGCCAGTTCTGGTATTATTGCATTAATTGCTGGTATTGCAGCACAGGATACCATAGGAAATCTGTTAAGTGGAATTATGGTTGTTGCATCCAAACCATTTATTGTTGGTGACTTAATTAAAATCAATGGTGAACAGTTAATTGGGTTTGTAGAAGAAATCACGTTACGTCATACCATCATTCGCACCTATGAAAATAATCGTATTATCGTTCCTAATAATCAGATTAATCAGGCAACCATCGAAAATGCAACCCTGATTGATTCAACTAAAGGAAACTATTTCCTAGTTCCAGTATCTTATGATTCCGATATCGATTTAGCCACTAAAATCATTGAAGAAGAATGTATGGCACATCCTGACTTCGTAGACACTCGTACTCCACTGGAAATCTCTACAGGTGTAAAACCCATTGTAGTTCGTTGTATCGAGTTCAGCCAATATGCGATGATGCTTCGTTGCACTGTAAACTCTGAAAATAGTTTTAAAGGATTTGAAATGCTATCGGACCTTCGTTTTTCAATTAAGAAACGCTTTGATAAAGAAGGAATAGAAATCCCATACAATCAAGCATTCATCAAAAAGTAACTTCTCATTCGAGAAGTTTTTTATTGATTGCAATCGTAAAGATTTTTACCTTTTCTTTATGTTTCACTAACTCATACATTCGTTTTAAGGTTTCTCCACTTGTACACATATCATCCACCAGCACCATTCGCTCAGGCATCTCTACACTCTTACGCAAATGAATGACTCCCTTAATATCTTTACGCCTCAGAAAGGGCTTTGAAGATTGTTTATAGTCCTTCTCTTTTTCAAATAACTGTATTGTTGGTAACTTTATCCCCTGAAATAGCAAAGGCAATGTCTGAAACCCTCTTTCCATTTCTTTTTTCAATGAAGAAGGAGCAAAAACAATGGTTTCTTTTCGATATTTCTTTCTCAATAATTTTTGATATGGATATAGAAAAATCGGGTGTAATGCTACATCCTTATTTTCTTTAAATGTAAACATAAGATCTTCTAAATAATCATCATATTCATATAGTGCATAAATGGATAATCCATTTACTTTCACTTCTTTATTCAAAATCACAAACTTCTGTCGACAATTTCCACAAATACAATCCGGTCGTTTAAAATAATCAAAAAATGAGATACCATTTTGAATATCTTCAAAACAAATCAGACATTTGAATGATCTTGATTCATCCATTTTATAGTTTGAACACATTGTTTCATCTCCTTTGTTTTTTTGCTTGCAAGTATATAAGCATAACCACTTGGATATTCTCTTTTCCTTCCTACTCTGCCCACCATTTGAATCAAGCTCGATTCTTTATATACCTGATGCTCTGCCCCTACGATGCATACATTCACACCTGCAATCGTAATCCCTCTTTCTAAAATAGTTGTGGCAAATACAACTTGAATCTTTCCACATCGCAAATCCTCCATTACTTGTTCCTTGTCTTCACTTTTAGATGTAATATTGGAACATTTACATAAATACTTCATTGCATGAAAGACTTGTTGAACCTGTGCAATCGTTGGCAGAAAGATTATCCACTTTTTATCTTTATGTTTTAAACACAGATACATCAAAAACAGATACTGCACTACTTTTGGCATACACAAAATTTTAGGCACAACCAATGGATGCCCGTGATGTCTTTTAAATAGCGTTACCTGATTGATTTCGTTCTTTCGTACCTGTTCCTTAAGTTGTTCATTTGGTGTTGCTGTTAACAGTAACAGTTCTCCTCTGCAGGCATTCTGTGCAAGCGACTGTAATATAACATTTCCTTCATATGGGAAAGCATCAATCTCATCCATGATGAGTAAATCAAACGTCTGATGATAACGATGTAACTGATGCATTGTGCATACAATAATGTCGCCATCCACTTCTGTTGTATAGCCAGCACACACCGGAGTCACCTTTACTTCTTTAAAGGCATGAGAAAGACGTTCTGCAATCTCTAACACCACCTGACGACGTGATATTGCATATCCTACCTTCTTTCCTTCGCGAATATAGTTTGATATCTGCTCCATTGTGGTTTCAGTTTTCCCTGCCCCACATGCAGCATAAATAAGCATCGGTTTCTCATGAATTCGACTGTCTATCTCTTCCATCAGCTCCTGCTGCTCATTTGTTAACTCGTAGTCCAAGACATAAGAAGTATCAATCTGATTACTTGTTAAATCAGGTGGAATAATTTCCTGATTTACTTCCACTTTTCCAAACCTTATACAGTTACGACAATACCAACTTCCATTCCATTTATAAAACTTATCTTTATCTGAATTATTACAACGTTTACATTTCATATGATCACCAATCTATACTTCACGAAATACCATCTACTTCCTAAACCTTAAAAAATATTTACTAATTGTTTTCAAAGAGGTACAATATAACCAATTAAAACGGAGGCAAAAATTATGAAAGACATTGAATTATTAAATCTATTAGAAAACAATGCTAAATATGAACCAAAAGATTTAGCTATCATCTTGCAAACAGATGAACAAGTTATTTTGGATAAAGTCGCCGCCTTCGAAAAAGAAAAAATCATTTGTGGTTACCACACAATTATTAACTGGGATAAAACCCACGAAGAGATAGTTACTTCTATTATTTATGTGGATGCACCACCAAAACGTGATAGTGGTTATGATTATGTAGCAAGAAAAATCTATAAATACCCTGAAGTAGAATCAATGTACCTAACTAGTGGTAAAAATGATTTCATTATTATTATTCATGGTAGAACAATGAAAGAAGTTGCGAACTTTGTCGCAACAAAACTGGCTTGTATTGATGGAGTTACATCAACTACCACATTATTTGTATTACAGACATATAAAGCAAATGGTATCATCCTGGCAGAAGATGAGAAACCTAGTGAAAGGTTGTTGATTACACCATGATTGATACATCAAAATATTTAAGTACATTAGTACAGACAATTAAACCAAGCGGCATCAGAAAATTCTTTGATGTTGCTAAACAGGTAGAAGGTGCAATCTCACTTGGAGTTGGTGAACCAGATTTTGATACTCCATGGAATGTCAGAGAAGCAGCAATTTATGCAATTGAGTCAGGTAAAACAACCTACACTGAAAATGCAGGACTTATTGAACTAAGAGAAGAAATCAGCAGATATCAGAAGCGTCATTACAACTTAAGTTATGATCCAAATACGGAAATACTTGTAACGGTTGGAGGTAGTGAAGGAATTGACAACTGCTTTCGTGCACTGTTGAATCCTGGAGATGAAGTAATCATACCAAATCCTTGTTATGTAGCTTATGAACCTGCCGTCATTTTAGGTGGTGGTGTATGTAAATACATTAACCTAAAAAGTGAAAATGAGTTCAAAATCACAAAAGAGGATTTACTTGGTGCAATTAGTGACAAAACAAAAATCTTATTATTAAACTATCCTTCAAATCCAACTGGTGGGACAATGAGCCATGAAGATTACGCTGAGTTAGTTCCAATTATTAAAGAACATGAATTAATTGTTATTAGTGATGAGATTTATTCTGATTTAATTTATGGTGAAAAACATGCTTCATTGGCATGCTTTGAAGAAATAAAAAACCAGGTGTTGATTATCAGTGGATGCAGTAAAGCATTTGCGATGACTGGTTGGCGTTTAGGGTACGTATTAGGTGATGCAACGCTTGTTGCTGCTGTTACCAAGATTCACCAGTACACCATCATGTGTGCTCCTATTATGTCGCAGTACGCTGCAATAGAAGGAATGAAGAATGGTGATCATGAAGTAGCCAAGATGCGTGATGCATATAAAGCTAGAAGAAACTATATTGTGGATGGATTCAATAAACTTGGTTTACCAACCCATCTGCCAAAAGGAGCTTTCTATATCTTTCCAGATATTCGTCCTACTGGATTAACTTCAGAGGAATTCTGTGAAGAGTTACTAAAGGACCAGAAAGTTGCTTGTGTACCCGGAACTGCATTTGGTAATTCTGGAGAAGGATTCATTCGTGTATCCTATGCATATAGTATCGACGAAATCAAAATTGCTTTAGAACGAATTAAATTATTTCTAGATAACCGCAAGAAGAACGATTAGTTCTTCTTTTTTATATAAAAAAGAAGCAGACATTTAAAAACGTCTACCTCCTCCACTATGACTTCTTCCACTACTGGAACGATGTGAACTACTTCGTGAACCACTGCTTCGTGAACCACCACTTCTCCCACTACTTCCAGTACTTATTATCGTCCTAGTTTCCTTTGTATCAACCAATACCTTCTCATCTCGGAAATAATTTACTGTAAGTGGAGCTCTGTTTTTTGCCAGCACTTCCTTAGAGTAATGTCTTCCCTTTTTCGTTGCTGTTTTCATTGATATAAAACCAATAATCAGTGCAAGAATTAATGCAAAAATAGAATATGTGGCAATCGTCATCATCTTCTCACTAAAATTCTTCTCATACACTGTATATTGTCCACTAGGAATACCTGCATCTAAATAGTAATCTACTTCAGATAAATACTGATTAAACATTTCATAATAATTTCCATCTGCAACATAATCATATATAACATCTAAAATATCATCTTGTCGATTATCCGTAAAATATCGAATTGCTTCCCCTGTATAACTTGCATATATTTCTCGATTATCCATATCCAATAATAAAATCATACTATCATCGCTTACCACACCATCATAGTATAAAGCATCCAAATAATCCTCTGCATATACTTGAGCACTTTTCCCTTCAGCATCATTGATTGTTAATAAAACAATATCGATACCATATTCATTTTCAATTGAAGAAATCTTATTCTCTAATTCTACAATCTGATTTTCCTGTAACAGGTTTGCTTCATCATAAACTGCAGTTTCATCTGCAGTTACCATATTCGTAAAACTAAATAGGATCAATAATGATAATATTATCTTCTTCATTATAGAATCCCTCCAAACACTAATCCACTAATAATAGCAACAAATACAACAAAGGCGATAAGCGTATTCTTCAGCATATAATTTCTCTGTTTGATTTTATCAATAGGAAATTCACCTACAACTTTTCCCGTCTGCCCATTAATCGTAAATTTATAGTCTTTATTTTCATAATGATAATTTAAAAACCAAACTGGGAAAAATGCATACTTAGCATCATCTACATTAATTTTACTTTCTTCTTTATTGATTCTAACATTACTATATTTATTTACTGAACCTTTCATTCTTATATTTACATTACTATATAAATCCGGTTCAATCCCTTTATACAAATCATCTTGATTTTCATCATACTTCTCCGCATAATTACCAATCAAATAAGCAACTTCAAAATCAACCAATTCATTATAGTCATATGGTTCTAGCAATGCCATCGTTTCATCTTCTAGAGCCAATGATGCATCTACTGGAACTGTTTCATATAACATATTACCTGCCTGATTTATTTCATAAATACTTTCTTTACGATAACGATAATTACCAGTCGTTCTTGTTGTTATCTCGCTTACCCTTGCATGCAATTCAAAATCAGCATTTATATCAAACAACCAGAATGGCGCATACAGTCCTCTTATTTTATCAATATGATCTTCACTAACAAAATCATCAGGTAAAAACTTAATTGTACTGGTCCATTTATTAAATGCTTCTTTTGCATCTTGTTCATTAATTTTAAATGGAATAATTTTATCTGGTGTATATACTTCAACTAGTCTTGATTGAATAACATTTGATGAATGACAATACAAACAAAACGTAGCTGCTGTATTTTCATTTGTTGTAATCTCAGCACCACAATTCTTACAAGTATAAATGACACTTGTATTACTCATTTCCTTTTCTAAATCACTAATCGCCTTTTCCTTATTGGCGTTTATTTTATCTTCACTTAACCTTTTAATTTCATCAAACGTTAATACCCTCTTACAGTATGGACATGTATAATCCTTACCATCATCTTCATGTTTAATGTTTGACCCACAACCTGGACAAGCAAAAACTAATGTTGACATAAATTCCCTCCTTATTTTTTCTCACGGTTATACTTACGTTCATTCGAACAAACCATTTTTAATCAGTAGCCATTATTAAATAATTAATCTTGTTTCCCCTAATTATTTGTATTGCTTAACTAATTAGCATTATCTATTTATTTCTATGCCTTCAATTCTTGTTTCAACTCTTCAGTTAACTCATTCCATAATTCATTATAATGATTTTCGTTATTTTCAATTCCATCATAGTAACCAAAGTCTTCTTCATCAAACACTGAATTCGATTGATACCACTCTAATGAAATACCTTCATGATTATCAATTTCACTTGCTCTAGTGATTGTAATCAAACCATTCAAATGCACACCATAACCTAGTACATCGCATACATTTGCTAGTGTTAATAAAAAATCTTTCAACAATTCTTTACTTGCATAACCACTTTCCTTTGACGATATGTATAACTCTTTATATGTAGTTTGAAGAGTATAGAAGAACTCTTCATTATCATCAAAATATTCTTTATTTACTATTTCCTCTAATTCTTGTTTATTTAGCAGTAAACATAATAATGAAAAAAGTTGTTCGCTGTCTTCGTTAATACCAAACTGATTAATCAAATTTACTGTTGTAGCTTTGTGTTTACCTAATTCACTTTTCGATAATTCTGACTCATATAGTAAGAACTCATATAATTCATCTAAATTTTCTATATTCAATTCATCCATATAATTCTACCTTTCTATTATTAATTACTTTATTGTGTTAATCTACCAAAAATATAATATCATAATTTTATCCAGAAAAGTGAAAGCAGAAGCATTTCTTTCAAGCATATATAATAAATAGCTATAAAGTCATAAAACTTTATAGCTATTTTCAATGTGTTTTATTATATTGTATTTTAATGTGTTTTTTTGTATTTCTTTAAACCAACGATTAATGATAAAGATACTCCAAACATAACTACTAGATATGTCAGATTTGTATCATCTCCAGTTTTCACCGTGTCTTTCACAGTTTCTTTATCATTACTTTCTGGTTTCTTATTTGGTTTGGATGTATCTTCTTCCTCCGGCTCTTTCGGTTCCTCTGGATCCACTACAGGTGCTTTATATGTATTCAGCATAGAAACGTTAACTGTTTCTTGTGGGTTGAATTCAATCACAAATTCAACTGGAGTTTCATCGAGAACATGGCTTTCTAGTGCTTTCGTTTCTACAAAGTAGTAGCTACCAGGAGTCAATTCATCTACTTGAATCAATCCATTCTTATCTGTAGTGTATTCTCCGATGACATTATCTTTCGCATCGTACAATTCAAATTGTGCGCCTTCCAGACTGGCATCTTCCTTATCACTCACTTTCTGTAATTCAACATCTCCAGGAATTAGCGTATTTGTAAGTGTAAATACATCTTCATCTAATACAAATTCACCAGTATATCCTTCAACATCAACCTCTTTAATTGTATAGTACAGTTCCTTACCATCACTGTCATATCGATTCACACCACTAAATGATGCTTTCCAATTATTATCTTCATCGAGAACAATTGTTTCAATACTATCACCAGTAATGTTGCCATCTTTATCGGCAGGATATAGTTCCACGTTTACTGCACTCATTAAACTTTCATCTTTTAATTCTTCACCATTTGCATCTAACCAAATTTTTTCTGCTTCAAGAATTCTTGGATCTCTTTCATTTGTAAGCTTAAAGATCCATTCTGTTGTTCCATCACTTGAAACACTAATATCCGGTTTTGCATATACTGGTGTTTTAAAATTAGGATTTTGAACTTCTTCAATACTATACTCTAAGCCAAATGGAAGTTCATAAACCCAAGTATCACCAGTCCAGCGATCACCATCTTGAGTATCCGCTGTAACGGTATGAATTTCATCATATTCTATTTCATCTGTTGATGTATTCCTACCAGTTAGACGAACTTCAAACGAAGTATCCTCTGGTGTTTCACTACTGTCATTCAAATATTTCTTAATCTGAACACGGTCTTTTAGAATTTCTGTTTTATAGGCAACTGGAAGTACTTCTGCAATCAGTTCTGTATCAGCACCAACTACTGTACGGTATCCAAAGGTATTGATAACCTGTCTACCACCAATGTAGTATTCATGAAGTTTTACATCATAATCAACTTCAATGTTTCCTAATCCTTTAACTTCTACTGCATCATCAGTAATTACCACACGAATAGCTGTTGCATTTATATAATCTAAGCCATCACTAGCAATTTGATTTTTATCTAACCAGCGGTCACTTACAATAACATCTTTATAGTCATCACCATAAAACTGTTCATTTACAGAACCAAAGAAATATTCTACACGATATTGCGTATCATCTAATGTTGTTACTGCTGCTGTCCCATTTGCTTTATAGCGAACAACAAAGCTACCATCACCAACCAAACGAGCGTTTGCTTCACTTCCCCTAGACTTTAATCCCAGATTCCGTGTATCATCTACTGAAGGTAAACGATCCACAAAGACAATATCTTTCATTGTTGCTGAACCTTGCACTGATTCTAAACGCATTGTGTAGCGTACCGTATCAGTCTTGTCAGCAACATCCATGACTCTATCATCATCACGAGTAGTAACTTTCGTTCCACCCACTGTATCGGTTTCTGTAAGCATTGCAGCAACACCAAGTTCACCATAAACATCCATGTAAGTACTATCACTTACATAATGAGTTTTACTTGTATAACTCGGATCTACTTTGCTAAGTAGTTCAAATTCATTTGCAATTGAATACATATAAGTGGTTTTATATTCTGTACTACTCATCAATTGTTGATCATAAAACTCTTGATCAGCATCTTGTAAAGGTACAAAGTATCCTTTCACAGAATATGTAGTATATGTAAATGCTTTTGTTTTTGTACGAATTCTAAATAAATCATTTTTATTTTTGTCATATGTTTTATTTACCTGCCATGAAAGTACAGTATTTCCATATGCATCTGTAACTTTGCTAAATGAATCTTCATCCAGGTACCCTGGAACTGACTCATTTCCTGATGCATCTTGTCCAAATCCTTGATAATCCAAACCATCTGGTAATACTACATAGACTTTTGACCCTGCCTTAATCGTTTGTGTATCAGTCTGGTTTCCATTTCCAATACGAATTGTCCACGCAACCATTTCTGCAGGTTCTACTGGTGTTGTAGTACTATAGTCTTTATATGTTTCAACATTACTACTCATTGCTTTGGTAACCGTTTGTCCCTTAATATCAATTAATGGACTAATATAGTTTGCACTATCGATGACAGCATAATCCGCTTGATAACGTTTTGTAGTTTCATCATTATTATCCCAGTTGTCTTTTACTTCTGAACCAGCATCATCCATGATTTTCCCTTTATTATCAGTGATAATCATTTTTGCTTCTTTTCCATCACTTTTTTGAAGATAGAATGACACTTGATTTTTAAGTCCAGAAATTGAATTAGTCTGTGTTTCTGTAAGAACGTTCTTTACAGAAGTACGATCAATCGTTGTTTCATAACGAATTTGGTAATATGCATTTGCTGCACCATTTGATGCCACTTCAAAGTCTTCATCCATTGTTATCATTTGGTAGTTAACACCATCTATAATTACTTTTTCAGTTGTAAATGACAATTCTTTTGTAGTTGTAGGATCATTTGGATCCTCAATCAATATCATACTTCCATCAACAATCGTTTCATACTGTGGCAGGATATCAATCACTTTATCAATTGGTAAACTTTTCGCACCATAGTTATAAATATTCACATTATAAATACGATTTGTTTTCATATCAACATTTACATTTGCATTTGCAATATTGGTACCTGTTGCTTTTCCTTCAATATCAACAAGTGAATTTTTTTCAATTCCACCATATACATAGTTATCATTTAATAGTGTTACTTTTGCACTACCTTTATGAGATGTTTGCGTAGTTGAATTTCCATCTTCATTTGATGTATCTGCAGCAAGTGTACCATTTAATGATTTTATTTTAGTCATTTCATTTTGATAGAACACTTTTACTGTATTTGTTTGTTCTTTTAATCTTGTTGTTTCAGGAATATCATCTGTATTTACTTTTAACTTATAGGTAATAACATATTGATATTCATTTATATGTTCATAATCATTTGTATAATAACGATCATTCAATACAACTGGATTATCAAATGCAACTTTAAGAACCCCATTACTATTTGATACTGTATAATCTTTTGCATCATCAGGTAAATCTAATTGCTCTGTTTTAACAATCTCAGTATCTGGATTATTTTCATTGTTCTTATCATACTTACGTTCTAATAATTGAAATTTAATTTTTAATGACCCATCAACATATTCCATATTTTCTGGTAATGTATCTTGAATTGTTTGGAATGTAACTCCATCATCATTGCGAATTCTCAAATTTGATACAGCTACTGTATACTCAATAATATCACTATCACGTAAACGGTCTGAAGAATGTTTTTCATTATTAGACGCTTGTTCTGCAGCTCCTTTTGTAAGTGATACGATACCTTCATAATTTTGTTGAGCATTTACTTCCCAAATATCTTGCCCTCTTGTTAACTGTGAATCATCATCAGAATAAACCGTATAAGTATTGACTAATTTATCACCTGCTTTTACATCATCTGTTACTTTCATTGTGTAATATAAAACTAATTTTCCACCACTTTCTATTTTAGTGTTACCTAAATCAATCTTAAATTCATTGTTTCCAGTTACAGTTGCTGTAATTGTTCCAACAGTTGCTCCTGTTGACTCATCTACTGCCACACCTAAATTCATTGTTGTGTTTAGATTTAGCTTCTTTCCATATGTTCCTGTTGTATTAAAACCCTGATCAGTTGACCATGGAGTCAAATTATTTGAGAATGTGTCAGTAACACTCATTCCAGGACCCCAATCGGTATCTGTAATATTATTAATTGTTGCTTTGTATACTATTACATCACCTGCATAAGGTTTCACTGCATCAATTAGCCCATCTGGACCAGTTACATTATAGTGATTCTTTAATGATGTAAATCCTGTTCCTGAAGTTTGTGGTCCCCAATAGAACGCACCTTCTCCAACTAGATTATCTTCATAGAACGATTGGAAGGTATTCCCAATAGTTGCATTTGTATGAATATTACTTGTTGCTGACATTGTATAAGTCAGATAATAAGTTTCTCCTGCTGGAATCACTACATCATTAGTAAACTTAATTGATAATTCATCTGAACCCTCTGCTGAAACACTCACACCATTATTAGTTACTGGGTTGTTTCCATTAACTAATGGATCGCTCTCCCAATATGTAAGGTTCATCATATTTGAAGCATTAATATAGCGTCCATCAATTGGATTTGCACCACCAACGGTAGTAGTATCTCCATTATATGGCGCTAAATATTGATTTGTATATATATCAGCTACTTCATCTATCTTTAAAGGTGTTCCTTCTGTGTTTTTAAGTTCAATCACAAATAGTAATACGTCATTCTCAACAGGGAAAGTACGGGTTGTAGCGCCACCTAAATTCAATCCAGTTTTATTATGTTCGTAGATTCCTTCGTCACTCATTGAGATACTGTTATAAATTACATCAACTACATTCGATGTTTTTGTTTTATTAATTTCTTGAGAAGACGTATTTTTATAAGTAGACTCTACTGAGTTTGAAATAACCATTCCATTTTTACGAATATCTTTTTGGTCTTTTACCAAATAAGTCACCAATGGACCTGTATCAATCTGGAATCCTGAATTCACATCTTCATACTTAATTTCAAAGCTCTTCACTTTACTGCGCTTTGTATCATCAATTTTAATTTCTCTAGATCCGCTTGCAGTAGCTGGAGTGATTTCTAAAGTATCTGTTGGTAAACCATCATTGTATTCAATCGTTATAGTAATCTTACCTGTAGTAAAATTAGTCCATGTTCCCGCATTAATTTGTTGAGGGATCAACTGATTAATATCAAAATTTGTGCTTTCAACTTCTTTATAGGAAATCTTTTCAATTATTCCACCATTCATATCATCCGTACTTTGGATGTTTTTAATATGTTCTGCTGCTAACTGATAAGTAATCAAATCACCAGGCATAACTTTATATGGTTTTCCACCATCATCAGTTCCATTGATTTGTGATGATTGATTAATTTTTGAAATATACTTAATTGGTTCTTTATAAGATTCATCACCAACTTGTACTTTCGGTACTGTATACGTAATTACAACTGCATTCATTGTGTTTTGTCCAATTACATATGGATTAGCAACTGTTACATCCATCTTCACAGCTGGATCAATTTGATGTGATCCGCCCACAGCTGTAATTGAGAAAGTCTTTGACTTGTTTGCTTCAACATCCTGCAAATCAGTATTTGTCTTATCAATTGTTGCACCTTTAATCACAAACTTCCATCCTGTATCCATAAACTCTTTTGACTCATCTGGATTCACTACTATATGCCTTACTGTAAAAGTATTGTTTTCAGTATCAATTGAGATTTCCGAATCTGACAATTGTGTACCATTCACATCAAAAAAGTTAGCTTTACTTATTTCAATATATGGGTTTCCATCGCCATCCACTGGTAACTGAAATGTACTCTCATAAGTTATCTGTTTTGCATAACCAACACCTGTTGTAGTGGAAGTTGTCGCAGAAGATGCAGCTAATGTAAATGTTAAATCATTTAACATTGCGTTTGATGGACCATTACTACTTGTTGTATAAGAAGGAGTGACAGTTGCACTTTTCCATGAAAATTGGTCAGTATTGGCAATTATTGTATTTTTCAGTGCAGTTTCATTACTACTGTCAATTACACCAACCTGCTTCAATTGATTATTATAGAAATCAAATGCTTCCACTTCTATTGCTACTGTTGTTTCATCATCAGTAACTCCATTTAAATATGGTGTTAATGAAACGGAAGCCGTAGACCCAGAACCAACAACTAAGTCTTCACTTAAAAATCCCCAATAGTAGCGATAATCTCCATTATCATACACACCATTCGGGTCATTTTCAGATCCTTCTCTGTAATCAATAATACCTGTATTGGTTCCAATTGTTACATAACTAGGTATTTTAAAACGAAATGCTATTCTGCCTTTTTCAACAATACCACTGGATGTAGTAGTACCGTCTTCTGTATTCAAAGTAAATGCAACTGATGCCGATATCGATGCTCCACTTTGAATCGTAATAGGAGCACCCGTTTTATTCTCAACACCGCCAAAACGGATTCCAGTATACCGAATCAAATAACTGTCGAGATATTGATTATCTCTTGCTTGTGGCTGTTCTTGTTGAACAACATCATCACTTTGAGTTATTGTTTCTTCACCTGAAATATGGTTATTACCCGCTTGGTAAACTCCAAGCAGCAAAAAACCACAAATCAAAGCTACTAAGAAACGACGCCCAGTCGTATTAAGTAGTTTCTTTAATCTTTTCATAATTCTTTTGCCCTCCGAAAATATCTACTTTCTTAAAGCAATTATAATTCTATAACAATGACATAGAGCCAATATGTCACTAATCAAAAAGTATGTGTTACAGAAAATAACCGCCCTTCAATATTTAGTCGTTATAAGATTGCATTTAGTTCATTATTTTTGCAATCTTAATACAAATTTAATACCAATCTTCTACGGTGACCTTTCACACAACTATTATTGTCTGTTTTATACTAAATAAAGACTCTGAATCAGAATCCTTTCTTAGTGTAAGATTATGCTGTAATAAAAAAAAGAAGTACAACATTTAAGTCATACTTCTTCATTTACTATGGTAATCTAATAAATACTGGACCTGAGCCCATGTAAGCAGATGCAACTACTGTTTGGTTTCCTAAGTAACCACCATGAATTGCTTGTCCACCACCTGCGTATACCGCAACGTGTGCCCATCCTGTTCCACCATCTGCATAGTAGATGATATCTCCAGGTACTGCTTCAGATGCAGATATAACTGTTCCTAATCCTAAGTAACTTGCTGGCCAACCATGGTGGTAAATTCCAGCTGCTGCTAATGAATTAGTAACTAGCATTGTACAATCTTGGTAAACCCCAAGTTGATTCATTGCTGCTGCATATACAATTCCTGCCGTTGTTGAAGCTTGAGGAGCTTGTACTGATGAACCAGTGTCAGAACTTGAGTCTGAACTTGAACCACTCTCAGAGTTTGATAGTGCGTCTTTAATTTCTTCAGTTTCATCTTCTTCATCTTCAGTTGCATTAATTTTAACTTTCAAAGATGCTTCTCCAACGTTTCCGCTTGAATCCTTAGCAGTATACTTAATTGTATACTCTCCTGGTTCCCAACGTAATTCGTCTTTTTCAGGTACTTCACCTACAACATCGAAAGCTTCAATTGCACCATCATAGTTGTCGCTGATTGATTCAACAAATGAGTATCTGTTTAAATAATCAACATCATCAATTTCAACTTCACTTTGAGTCAAGTTAATAACTGGTGCTTGTGTATCTACATATTTAACATCAATTACATATGTATGTACAGTTCCATTTTCTTTTGTGATATCTGCTGCTGTATCATTTACAACAACTTTACCAAAGTCTTCCTTATCGAAAGTTTCTTTTGTTTGAACAGTAAGTGTGATTTGATCGTCTTTCAATTCTTTTGTTGCTTCACGATCTACGCTTACTACGTAGTTACCGATTTCATAACCTTCATTACCATTTGCTAATGTAATAGGTTTTGCATCGTATACACTTCCTGCATCATCTGCAAGAATTTCTTTCGCTACATCAACGATTGCACTGTCATCTCCATAATTGACTTCAATTACTTCATTATTGTAAGCTTCTACTTCTGGTGTTTCTAACACCTCAGCACTTACCTTAGAACGTCCCATTCCAGTAACTGTAAAAGTTAATGCGAATACAACTACTGCGGCACTTGTTGTCATAACAAAGTGACGGAAGTCAAAGTGAATCTTCCCAAATTTACTTTCAACTAATTCTACTAAGTTTGTAGCTCCTGTTTTCATTGTAGATAAGAATGTAGTAGCAGCATTTACAAATACTGGTTCTAATTCTCTATATGCAACTCCTGCTTTAATTAAGCATGATGATGCAATTCCTACTAATACAGGTTCTAATTCTTTGTAAGCTGCATAAGCTTTAGAACAACAAGCTCTTGCAAACTTAATCATTACTTCTAGCCCTTTGTTAAATCTAGGTGCTAGATAGCTTTTTGTGTCATTGATTTTATTTATCCCTTTAATCCTAAAATCATTGATTCGTTTGATTAATGTTTTCTTGGAATCCATTTTCTCACTCCTCTAATTTTTTTTCAGATTTTACAATCGTAATTTTATCACATTCAAATGTCTGACTCAACCTTATCCCAAATTTTCACATATTTCATATGAGATGCTTTGAACGTCAAACTAATGTATGATTTTTTTACTTTGTATAATCTCTTAATAACACGATAAATACTGGTTATTTTTATTATTCTCTTACTATACTATTACCTTATGCAAAAGAAAATCCTAAGCACTGTTTACACATTATGCTTAGGATTTCTCATCTGTATAAGGTTTATTTATGTGATTTCAAATCCATTGTTGGTTCATCACCTTGATCAACTTCATCTACTTTCTTATATTTATCAATAAATTCTTGTACTACAACCTCACCATCTACTGGACAAGTTGTTTTACCAAGAATAAATTGTTTCTTACTTTCTCCATGATACTCACTACCTGCAGTAACATAAAGTTTACGTTGTTTCGCAAGACTTAATAAGTATTGTTTATCTTTATTAGAATGTCTAGGGTTAAAGATTTCAATTGCTTCAATCCCTAAATCCAGAACTTCATTTAATAATTCAGGTTCATCCTTAAAGTAATACATTGGGTGTGCCAAAACAGCAACTCCACCACTAGCCTTAATAATCGATAACATATCTTCAATTGCTGGATGCACAATTGGAACATATGCAATTTCCCCTTCTGCGAAGAAATCATCTACAAAATTACGAATCGGATAATTTTTCTTTTCACCTTTCAAATAAGGTTGAAGTAATTTATGATCCTTATAATTTACATTCGTTAATACATGCCTTGCAATCATTTCTGGTGATATCACTTGGAAACGACTGTGCTTAATAATTTGCTCACTGTCAATCATCAGTCCAGTAGCTTCTTCAAACAACTGAATTCGACGAAGTGACACTGCTTTTTCTTTTGCTAGGTTTTCATATTCAACACTGACAAATCGTTCATCATTAGAATTAATAAAGTATCCAAGTAAACGAAGTGGTTTTCCGTTGTATTGACAATCAATGTTAATACCTGGGATATATTCAATATCATAGAATGACGAAACTCGCTGTGCAATCAGATTTGCTTTTACACTATTATGATCACAGATCGAAATAGTTTTTAATCCTACCTCTTTTGCCTGTTTCAATAAATCTTCCACACCATACTCTCCATCATGAGAAAATGACGATACTAGTTTTAAATCAATTGTATTCTCAGCCTTTGGTTGCTCTACAACAACTTCTTCTTTGATTCTTTCATCAATTGGCTTACGCCCCATCTCACTTAACATAACTACTTTTGTCTTTAGTAAGAAATCAATAATACTGCGATGCTTAGGGTCAATCAATACAACTAGTCCATTTACTACCAAAAACCCTAGAACACCCCATAATCCAGTAAATATATATAATAGGATAAGTGGTATCTCTTTTCCCACTGCTTCACGTATTAGCAGAGTCATTCGATCTGCCTGTGTATTATCACTATTTACAACTTTTGTACGAAGGCCAAGTTTACCAAATGACTGACCTTTACTCATTACCGAAAGATAGGTATTTCCTACAACCGTAAAAATAAGAATCAATACCAAGGTTACTGGCATAAAGCTATATAATAAATCAATACTTAAATAACCATTTGCAACAAGTAAAAATAAATCTACCCACAGAATCATTGGTAACAGCATAACAACAAAGTCACCAAGCTGCCCGATAAATCGTAACCAAAGTGTTCCATATGTAAAGTCTTGTGCCAAATAACGGCCATATTGATTATAATCTGAAGAACGAACTTTCATTTGTTCTTTCATTGTCTTTTTTGATGTTTGTACTTTCTCTGCCATAGAACCTCCTACCTCTTTATATATTGAATCATATTTATCTTAATCATAAACACACATAAGAGATAATATAATATATAGGATACAGAAAATATAAAGATTGCTTTAATAAATATATCTTCTGTCGTAATAAAATTCACACTCAGAAATACACTAATTCCTACTGAGATAAATGGAAACAACATATAAATACGCCAAGATGAAGGTTTCATTTCATAAGTAGTACCACAATGTTCACAATTAATATGTGAAAATGCCTTCTTACCTTTATACCCTATTGGTTTCTTACACTCCTGACATTCTAGTATCATATTCTGCTCTCCATTTCGTCTATTATATCATGTATTATTTTCTGTGGGAATTATTTCCCTTTAAAAAGCATGGATAACCTTTGTTATCCATGCCTAATATTAATCCTCATTTTTAAGTGCGTCAACACCCTCTTCACCAGTTCTTATTTTGATTACATTCTCAACATCGTAAATAAAGATTTTACCATCTCCAATATTTCCTGTATACAGTGTCTTTTTCGCTGTTTCCACAACCAACTCTACTGGCACTGCACTAACAACAATTTCTGCTTTTAGTTTTGGAAGTAATTCCATATCCACTTCTGCACCACGATAGTACTCTATCTGACCTCTCTGGGTTCCACATCCCAGAACCCTTGTGACAGTCATTCCCATTACACCGATTCGATCCATTGCTGTCTTTAATGCATCAAAGCGTTCTGGGTTAGTGACAATTACTACCTTGGTCATCTTTCCTTCTGCTTTTTCCTTATCGCGTATCTTTTTGCTATGCACCTCTACTGGAACCGCATCTTCTAAAGGTACAGCAGGTTCTGGAATATCTACATCTGTTGCTCCACCAATATATTCATTTTCAAATACAAATCCACCATACGCAGATTGTAATCCATGTTCTTCTAAATCCAGACCAACAAGTTCCTCATGTTCACTGACACGTAGTCCAATTGTTTTCTTGATTACAAGGAAGACAATGGTCATTGTACAAACAACCCAAATGAGAACTGCTCCTACCCCCATTAACTGTGTCAGAAGCATTGAAGTTCCTCCACCATAGAATAGACCACCTTCTACTGCAAACAATCCTACAAAGATTGTTCCTGAAGCTCCACAGAAACCATGTACGGCAATCGCGCCAACAGGATCATCAATCTTTAATACATGATCAATAAACCAAACAGCAAAGATCATGATTCCACCAGCTAATGCCCCAATGATTGCAGCTCCAAATGGATCTACTAAATCACACCCTGCTGTAATGGCAACCAATCCAGCTAGTGATCCATTAAGGGTCATTGATACATCCGGTTTCTTATAGATAAACCAAGTAACTAACATTGCAACTACGGTAGCACTTGCTGCTGCTAAGTTTGTATTTACAAAGATATTACCTGCACTTATTAGTGATGCATCCCCTGTCATTGATACTGTTGAACAACCATTGAATCCAAACCAACAGAACCATAAGATAAATACACCCAGTGCCCCAAGTGCTAATGAGTGCCCTGGAATTGCTCTTGGTTTTCCTTTCTTATCATACTTCCCAATACGTGGTCCTAAGATTTTAGCTCCAACCAATGCAGCTACACCTCCAACCATATGCACTGCAGTTGATCCTGCGAAATCATGGAAGCCAGCTTCCGCTAACCATCCACCACCCCAAATCCAGTGTCCTGATATTGGGTAAATAACAGCACTGATAATTAGGGAATACAAACAGTATGCTGAGAACTTTGTACGCTCTGCCATAGCACCTGATACAATCGTTGCAGCAGTTGCACAGAATACTGTCTGAAATATTACAAATACAAAGGTTGGAAATGTAGAATCATAATTTCCCTGAATAAAGAAATCAAAACTTCCTACAAAACCTGCAATGTCCTCTCCAAACATTAAACCAAATCCAACAATCCAGAAGATTATTGTTCCTATTGCAAAATCCATTAAGTTCTTCATAATAATGTTCCCTGCATTCTTTGCTCTGGTAAATCCAGACTCTACCATCGCAAATCCTGCCTGCATGAAGAATACCAGGGTTGCTCCAAGCAACACCCAAATCGTGTCTACTGACGAAAATACACCATCCATAAAATTAGTTCCTCTCTTTCCACACAAATGCCAAAAGACGTAGCTTACCATTAGGTAAACCACGCCTTTGTGCATCATGAAAAAACAAAAAAGGCTTTACATATCAATGTATGTAAAGCCTCTTTGCTTTTGTATGTTAGTAGTCTATTACGTTTTGAAAAACTTGTCAATGTTTTTTTGAATGAATACCCTTACAACTTGAAAAACTCTTTAAAATTCAACTGCATCTGATCTGCAAGTGCCTTCTTATCTACATCAAGAAGTTCTGCCACTTTTTCAAATGTATAAGCTACATACTTTGATTCATTTTCTTTTCCACGAAATGGATGTGGTGTCAGAAACGGTGCATCACTCTCTACAAATATGCGATCCGTTGGAACAACCGCAGGTACTTCTAATAATCCTCTAGCATTCTTAAATGTTATTGGGCCAGCAAATGAAATATAACCACCCATCTTAATAACAATAGTTGCTGTTTCTTTGCTTCCACTAAAACAATGCATTAAGAACTTCGTCTTACAATGTTCCTTAATAATATCTAGCGTATCTTTTGTTGCATCACGCATATGAATAAGAATTGGATATCCATATTTATTTGCCAGTTCAATCTGATCAATAAATAGTTTCTTTTGGTCTGCTTCCACATAACCTTCATAATGATAATCTAATCCTATTTCACCAACTGCAATTACTTCATGATCTTTTAGTGCTCGTTCTAATTCAACTAAATCAGATTCTTTCACATCTTGCACATCGCCAGGATGAAATCCTAAAGCAATATCAATCATTGGTTCTTTTTTCTGATAATCTCTGGCACGATAGAATTCTTCTAAGTTTGTACAAATCACTACAACCTTATCGAATCCTACTTCTTTGGCACTTTCAATTACCTCATCAATTCTTACATACAAACGATCCATCGTCAGATGGGCATGTGTATCTATCAATGTATAGTCCATAGTCCTCTCCTTAATCTATATCTCTTAAAAATAAATATTTTGTATCTGAAGTTTTTTTATTCTTCACAAAGCCATTCTTTTCATACATTCTAGTCGCATTTACATTCTCTTCTTTACATACAAGCGATATGGTTTCTGCATCACCAAATGGTTTCTTTTTTATAAAACTTATAATTTCATTAAATGCTAGTTTACCATATCCTAGTCCCTGAAACTTTTCATCTATAGCTACTGCATCAATCATATAAGATGTTTTATCTAATTTGTATGGTTCCCCATCTTTTGGAATATACACAATCTTGGTAAATCCAATCAATAAATCATTATTGTAAATTGCCAGACTTACATCTGGATCTCCATTTTTCAAATTCACATAAGACTGTGCCATAAATACCGACACAGGAGGTAGATAATCAACCTGATTATCTTTCACTTTTATATTTACAACATCCCAGAAATTATTCCAGTCAATTTCTTTTAATCGAATCATAATAAGCTACTTTCCTAAACAGAACTTAGAGAATAATGTATCCAGCAAATCATCTTTGCTTACTTCACCTAAAATTTCCTTAAGTGCATAATATGCACTTTGTAAATCAATTGTTACTAAATCTAATTCCATCTCGGCTTCCAGTGCATCCACTGCACGAATAAGTGCCTGTCTTGCGTTCTGCATTAGTGCAAGTTGTCGCTCGTTCTGCAACATTGGTACCTGATATGCTTCATGATACTCATCATACTTTTTATTTAAGGCATTCATCAGTTCATCGATATCTTCATCTTTGGCACTAATGTTGATACCTTCATATCTTTTTATGTCTTTCTTATTATAAACAAGCAGACGGTCTTTGTCCTCTGTGATACTTAATAATTCTTTATCTAAATTATCCAGAGGCTGACTTCCATCAAATAATACGATTACTAATTCCGCTTCTTCTAGAATCTGTTTACTTTTTTCAATTCCAATTTTTTCAATCACATCTTCACTATTACGAATTCCAGCTGTATCAATCAAATGAAGCGTAACATTATCCAAACGTACACTTCCTTCTACCATATCTCTGGTTGTACCTTCAATATCCGATACAATTGCTTTATCTTCTTCTAATAAGGCATTCAAAAGACTCGATTTACCAACATTTGGTTTCCCAATAATTGCTGTCTTAATTCCTTCTTTTAATACCTTACCACTATTTGCTTTTCGTAAGACTTCATCCATATCTTTAAGTAATGATTTACATTTTGGAATTACGGTTTCTACACTTAACATTTCCACATCGTCATATTCAGGATAATCGATATTCACTTCAATGTTCGCAATAATATCAAGTAACTTCTCAAGTAAAGGATCCATTACTTTTCTAACACTTCCCTGAAGCGCATTCGCCGCCATTCTGGCATTGTTCTTATCCATTGCCATTACCATGTCATGAATTGCTTCTGCTTTGGTTAAATCCATCTTACCATTCAGAAAGGCACGCTGTGAGAATTCACCACGATTTGCCATTCTTGCACCATTCTCCAGACACAAACGAAGGACTTCTTTGGTTACATAAGTTCCTCCATGGCAGTTAATCTCTACCATATTTTCTCCCGTAAATGTTTTAGGCGCTTTAAAAACACTTACCATTACTTCATCTACGCTATCTCCACTTAATGGATCTACTACAAAGCCGTAATGAATGGTATGTGTTGGTTTATCTTTAATTGAAATAGTTAAAATTCTTTCTGCTATATCAAATGCTTCATCTCCACTGATTCGAACAATACTAATTGCTCCCTGCTGGAGGGCGGTTGATATCGCTGCTATACTGTCATTCAACATATTTTTTACTCCATTATATATTTCTATTATTATACCACAAATAAATACATAAAATAATTCTTGCCTTTTTATATAAAATACCTATACTTTAATAGGATGGTGATTGTTATGCAATATGATGTAATTATTATAGGAGCAGGCCCAGGTGGTATCTTCTCCGCTTATGAATTAGTAAAACTGAATAAAGATTTAAAAATACTGGTTTTAGAAAGTGGAACCCCTTTAGCGCAACGTAACTGCCCTATCGATGGTAAAAAAATAAAATCTTGTATCAACTGTAAATCTTGTGCAATCATGAATGGTTTTGGAGGAGCGGGAGCCTTCTCTGATGGGAAATACAATATCACAAATGAATTTGGTGGTAACCTTCATGAATACGTCGGCAAGAAAGAAGCACTTGAACTAATGAACTATGTAGATGAAATCAATATGAAACATGGTGGAAGTAATGCCAGAAAGTTTTCAACAGCAAATTCTGCTTTGAAAAAGAAATGTCTGGAAAATGACCTTCACTTACTTGATGCATCCGTACGTCATTTAGGAACAGATTTAAACTATATTATTTTAGAAAACTTATATGAACTACTAAAAGATCAAGTTGACTTTAAATTCCATAAACAAGTGGATAACATTGTCGCTAATGATCCTTATGAAGTATATGTAAAAGATGAAGTGTATTTAGGAAAACAAGTAATTGTATCAACTGGTAGAAGCGGATCAAAATGGATGCAGAAGATTTGTGACAACTTGGATATTGAAACGAAATCAAATCGTGTTGATATTGGAGTCCGTGTAGAAATACCTGCAGCAATTTTTGAAACTATTACTGATGAAGTATATGAAAGTAAAATTGTATACCGTACAAAGAAATTCCAAGATAAAGTTCGTACGTTCTGTATGAATCCGAAAGGGATTGTTGTAAACGAAAACACCAATGGAATTATCACAGTAAATGGTCATAGCTATGAAGATGAAAGCAAGTTTAGCGATAACACAAACTTCGCCTTACTGGTATCAAACCATTTCTCAGAACCATTTAAAGACAGCAATGAGTATGGTGAAAGTATTGCCAAGTTATCAAATATGCTTGGTGGTGGAGTATTAGTACAGCGCTTTGGTGATTTGATTCGTGGTCAAAGAAGTACTCCTTCAAGAATTGAAGGTGGATTTGTAACACCAAGTTTAACTGCAACTCCTGGAGACTTAAGTTTAGTTATTCCAAAACGTCAGATGGATGACATTATTGAAATGATTTATGCACTTGATAAGATTGCTCCAGGTACTGCAAGTGATGATACATTACTATATGGAGTGGAAGTTAAATTCTATAACCTTCAGGTAGATGTAAATAAAAACCTTGAAACCGAACACAAAGGTTTATATGTAATTGGAGATTGTAGTGGAGTTACTCACTCATTATCACACGCAAGTGCTAGT
This sequence comes from Breznakia pachnodae, assembly GCF_030814225.1. Classification (GTDB taxonomy): domain Bacteria; phylum Bacillota_I; class Bacilli_A; order Erysipelotrichales; family Erysipelotrichaceae; genus Breznakia; species Breznakia pachnodae. The sequence goes on along the minus strand of NZ_JAUSUR010000003.1, from coordinate 353,915 downwards.
GGTGTATTTGTAGCAAGACAAATCGCAGAAAAATAAATTAACCTAAAAATCAGTTTTCGTGAACTGATTTTTTTATTATAATTAAAGGAAAGAGGTATCTTATGGACTGTACAATAACAAAGGAAACAATCTTTCCTATCAGAATTGAATTATTTAATAATACCGCAATACAGGATTTCTATGTTTTTAATACAAGAGAATCGAACTGTTATATTGTTGATAAAGATATTAATGTAATTAGTGAAATCACATTTCCATACAAACGTGTAGGAAATACTGCTATTCATAAAAATGGTGAACTTATATACATTTCAGGCGATGATAACAAATTACACCTATATAACCAAAGTGGAGATGAAATCAAAAATGTTGATGGAAGTTATATTGGTTTATATTACAAAGATTACTTGTATGCAATTCGACGCATTGATGATAATCATTTATCCATTGAAGTATTTGATGACAACCTAACAAGTCTATTCACGAAAACAATTGAGGATGAATTGTATCGAAGTGATGTTTCATTAGGTACTGTGCCAAACAGTAATGAAATCATTCTGGAATTAATGGCTGGTCAGGACGGCTGTATTCTTTACTTTATATGTTATGAAAATAATGATATTAGTATGAAGCGACTAAGAAATGAATGCTATGTTTGTCCTACCTTCAACAATAATGACAGTACAAAATTTGTTTGCATCGATAATGATGATCTGACAATTAATTTATTTGATAAAACTTCTTTGAATAAAATATCTACTTATTCATTTGATGAAGATTCTGATTTTGGTTATTCTCTCGCGTTTATTGATGATACCCATCTTATCATTCAACAAGATGAAAGTTACTTTAATTTAGATACTACAACAATGAAAATAGAAAGCGAACTAACAACCAAAAATAATTCTTCTATCAACATTAGTGATATGAGCTACTTTTGTCTTTATGGAAAAGCAATCGTAGGTTACTTCGATCATGAAGAAGGATGTAAAATAGCTATCATAAATATTCAGGAATAGTAAAGAGCGTTCATCGACTGAACGCTCTCTTTTTATAAATTCTGTGTTTTTAATTGTCGTAGTGACAACAATCCAAATCCAACAATCATAATTGAATAAATAATAATGTTATTTATAATTAAATCATTTGCATCCATCCAATACGAATCAAAGAATGAATTTAAAATCGATGATGTTAGAATACTCATTGCAATCTGTATTCCAAAGAAAAGTAATACTGATTTTGCTGAAGATCCTTTGGTAAAGATAACTACCATATTTATAATTACAATCACTGATAAATAACTTAAAATCATATAAATGAAATAAAGAATTGATGATACTCCCATGTAGTCAAATCCCCATAACAGAGATTCAAATATTTCTCCAAAATCAGATAGAGAACCATATCTTAATGAAAGAAGTAAGACTGGAATTACTACTACAATCAGTAATAGTAAGAATGCACTTACTAAAGTAGCACCAATTTTTGAAAAATACAATTTCGTACGATTTACTCCTGATGCCATCATTAATGCCATTACATTGTTTTTATAATCAATTGCAAGTGCATGGAACGGATAAATAAACAAGAAGATTACGGACATAATCGCTGACATTCCAAGCAAACTGGATGCTGTAGATGATGAAGAACCATAGTAACCATAATAACTAGAATTCATTTTATCTACCAAAGAAAGCGTCAACAGGAAGTTTGCAACCCCAAGAACGATTGCAATAATCAAATACTTTTTATCATTAAGGAACTTATAAAACTCCATCTTAAATATTAATTTTGCACTCATATTAATTCATTCTCCCATCTAGACTACTTGTTTTTGATAACTCAATGATTTCAATTCCTTCCGCCTGTATTGCATTACGAACCTCTTGCCAGTTGCCTTGTTCAATACTTGCTCTGATTTTTCCATCTTTTTCATCAAATACAAATTCCATATCACGCATAATCTGTGTTGCTCTTTGGTTGTTTGTAGTATCAATTAGTCGAATCATTGCTTTGCTTTCTTCTTCTAAGTCCAAGAAGTCTACAATACGACCTCTACTGATTACATGTACTTTCTGACATAGTGTTTCTAAGTCATTACGAACATGACTTGAAATCAGTAGTGTTGTTCCTGTATCTCTAAGTTTTAATAAGTATTCTTTAAACCACTTTACGGTTTCAAAATCCAAACCTCTAAATGGCTCATCTAAAATCAGATACTTTGGTTTACTTAAAATTGCTATCAACAGAATTAGTTTCTTCTGCATCCCATAAGAATATGTTTTTACTTTCTTATCCAATACACCATAAATATCCAACTCTTGTGCTAGTTCAATCGCATAAGCTTCATCATAGCAGTTTCTTAATCCTGCAAAATAACGAATGTTGAACCATCCTGTACGATCAGCATATACTGACATTCCATCAAGGACGATACCTACACTAGCTAATACTTCGTTTTGTTTTTTGACCAATTGATCATCAATGTAAATTTCACCATCATAATTTGTAATGATATTTGTAATACTTTTAAACATTGTTGTCTTACCAGCACCGTTCTCTCCAACAATACCGTAAGCAATTCCATCTTGAAATTCTAATTCACGAACTTCAAGTGCAGTTAAGTTTTTATACTTAACCAATAGATTATTAATCTTTATCATTTTTTCCCTCCTTAAATAACTTCTTAAGTATGACAGAAATTCTTTCTAATTGCTATCACTAATAAAACTATCTAAGTAGTTAAAAAGTTTCAAAAAGAAAAACTTACTCATTTTCGAGTAAGTTTACTGTACTTCCTGTACTGCGTGATTGTAGATATCATACCATTCCAATCGGTCCAGTTCAATATCAACACCTTTCGCAAGCTGTTTTAAGTGCTCCACTTTAGTTGTACCAAAAATTGGTTGAATATGAGCTGGATGGCGCATAATCCATGCAACTACAATTGCACTTTTTTCAACATTATACTTCTTTGCATACTTTTCCAGACAATCATTTAATTCTTGATATTTAGGATTATCTAAATAAGTACCATCTTTTGATGTTGGCTGAAAAATTGACCAGGCCTGAATTGTAATATTATGCAGTCTTGTGTAATCAATAATATATCCATCACGATCATATGCTGGTTCTTCTGGTGTATTCATAAACAGTGTTGGGCCTAACATTCCTGCATGTGCTGGATTAAAGTGCAACTGGTTTACAATCAATTTCTGATTCAGCTTACTTTGCAGATAATCAATTTGCATTGGTGGCATATTGGAAACACCGAAGTGTCTTACCTTACCTGCTCGTTCAAGTTCATCAAATGCTTCCGCAATCTCTTCTGGCTCATATAACGCATCTGGGCGATGCAATAATAAGATATCAATATAATCAGTCTGTAGTCGCTCTAAACTCTTGTCTACGGACTCTAAGATGTGTTTCTTACTAAAATCATATGACCCATGCATAATTCCACACTTTGTCTGAAGAATCATCTTTTTACGATATTCTGGATGACGTTTCAATACTTCACCAAACAATTGCTCACATGCTCCATCATCTGGTGCACCATAAATATCTGCGTGATCAAAGAAATTCACTCCTTCATCAAGAGCAGTCTTCACAAGTTCTTCCATTTCTTCTACACTTAAGTCTGCCGTTCGCATAACTCCATAAATTAATTGAGATGCATGTAAATCATCTCCTAGTTTTAAATATTTCATTTCCTTTCCTCCTTTGAAATTACTATACAACTATTATTTTATTGTATAAGCACTTCTTTTCCTACTGAGACGATTAAAAAACTCATTCGTCTGAATGAGTTTAAGGTAGCATTCTGCCAATTGCCTTTGTATAAATGTAATACCAGTCTGCTCTTGATAATTCAATATCACAACCAGCACACATTTCAATTAAGTGTTTGCTTTTTGTTGTTCCAAAGATTGGTTGCATATTTGCTGGGTGACGTAAGATCCAGGCAATTACAATTGCTGTTTTACTTACATTATATTGATCAGCAAATTCTTGCAGGCAGTCATTAAATTCTTTATAGTCTGGGTTATCAAGGAATGTTCCTTCTTCCCAAGAAGCTTGCATAATTGACCAAGGTTGAATTGTTACACCTTTAAGTCTACAGTATTCTAAAATTGATCCATCATGATCTACTGCTTGTGCTTCCTTCATATTTGCAAACAATCCATTTGTTACCATTCCAGCATGGATTGGACTGAACTGTAATTGGTTAAACAATAACTTTTGTTTTACTCCACTTTGCAGTAATTCCATTTGCATCGAATTCATATTAGAAACACCAAAGTATTTTACTTTTCCACTTGCTTCTAATTCATTAAAAGCTTCTGCAACTTCACTTGGTTCCATTAATGTATCTGGACGGTGCAATAACAGAATATCAATATAGTCAGTTTGTAGTCTTTTTAGACTTTCATCAACTGAGTTAATAATGTGTTCTTTACTAAAGTCAAAGTAACCTACTTTATCTCTGCGAATTGCACATTTCGTTTGAATTACCATTTTCTCACGCATATCAGGATTGCGTTTTAAAACTTCTCCAAACAATTCTTCACTTTTTCCTCCACCATAGATATCTGCATGATCATAGAAATTAATACCTTGGTCCAAAGAAACTTTTACTAAATCTTCTAATTCTTCAACACTCATACCTGCAATACGCATACATCCAAATGCTAATTGAGATACTTTTAAATCATCTTTTAATTGTAAGTATTTCATTTTTACCTCCAACTTTCTTACCTTTATTCTATATCATATTTTTCTTTTTTCATACTACTTTATTTCGAAGTGAATAAATGATAAAATAGCACTGTTTGAAAGGAGCATTTATGAATAAATTATGGGGTCATTTTTCAACAATCACTAAACATAAAATTCAGGTTACTGCTCTATGTTTTCGCTGTGGTTTATACAAACAGGGATTACTCCATGACTTATCAAAATATTCTCCTGTAGAATTTCTTTCTGGAGTAAAATATTTCCAAGGAAATAGAAGTCCTATTGATAAAGAAAAAGAAGTAAAAGGATACTCACTTGGGTGGTTACACCATAAAGGTAGAAATAAACATCACTGGGAATATTGGTTAGACAATGGACCTAATGGAATCAAGCCTTTGGATATGCCAGAGAACTATGTTATCGAAATGTTTTGTGACCGTGTGGTTGCGTCCAGAATATACCAAAAAGAGAATTATCGTGATGACAGTGCATTGATTTATTATTTAAATGGTAGAAATCATGTGTTGATTCACCCCAACACTGATAAACTAATTATGCATTTACTAACTTACTTAAGTGAACATGGATTAGATGATACTGTAAAATATATAAAAAGAAGATCATTCGCTATTGAATGATCTTTATTTTGACCCTACGGTTATTCTTTCTTTAATGTGATTTCCATTCTCAGCTTCATCTATCATTGCAACTGCATAATCAGCATAACTGATATAACTCTTACCATCTGCATTCTTCAACAATTCATCACTACCTAACTGGTACTCTCCTGTACGTTTTCCATCTGCATCAAATATCATAGAAGGACTAACATACGTCCAGTTCACATCCTTGTGTGTGCTTAATCGATTAAATGCCTTTGCCATACTTGCAGCAAGTGATTTTCCACTCTCTGGGAAATCAGGAGTATCAATCAGACGAACTCTTCGATTGGAGTCAACATATAAACTTCCTGCTCCACCAACAATCAATAAACGATTTGGTTTTCCTTTCAATAAATACACTAGATGCTTTAATGATGTCTGATGTTGAATTACATTCTCATCACCCCATGCACCAAATGCATCAATGATAACATCAAAATCCTTAATATCATCATAAGTTAAATCAAATATATCCTTTACGATATTTGGAACATTTTCCACCTGTTTCTTTTCATTACGAACAAATGCGGTTACATCCAAACCTCGATTGTGCGCTTCCTCCACTAGTTTTCTTCCTTGTTTTCCAGAAGCGGCTAACACTGCTATTTTCATCTTATTACCACCTTCCAATTACTAACTATTTACTTTCCATACAAGTATGATAGCACAAATTCATTTAATTGTAGCCTTACACAAACTAGAAACTATTTACCTTAAATATAATGTTATCAAAATAGCTTTAAAATAATAAAAGTGACAATCATTACGACCATCACTTCTACAATTTATTAATATTTAATATCCTTTACTTTCAAGTATTTTCTCAAGTTTCTTCTCTGACAATATTTCATGAGATACTAATTCTCCATTATAGAATAAAGAGAATGTTGTAAATGGAATTGGTGCTTTATCTGCCTGTTCTTTTGATTCAATATGAACCACTTCGATATCAACACCACGATTTTTTGCATACTCTTTTAAGATAGGAACATATTTTGCAGTAAATGGACACTGATTTGTATAATACATTACAAACCCTGAAGGCATTTCCTTTTTATTTGCTTCTTTTAATGACTCTTTAAATTTAGGCTTTTCAGCTGCTTTATCAAATGGTAAATATAATAGCTCAAAATATGGTTGCGCACTATCTACACTTTCAAATCCTTTATATTTCATGAATTTTGGATCTGAAAGAAATCCCATCTTCTTTGCCGAAGATAAAATTACTAATCCCTTCTTCCCTTTTTCTTTACTATCTCTTATACATTCTTCCAACAATAGATTTGAGTAACCCATTCCCTTATATTTTCCTGATACCCACAAACAGTTAATAAACATATAACCATCTGCATCAACAGGTACCCACGCATATTCAGCAGGAAGATACTCAATAAAACATTTTCCTCTTACATCACACTTCAAAAAAACAAGTCCATTATCAAACTGTTCCTTTAACCAAGACTTCTTTGACTTTACCTGAACATCATCGTTGTTGGAAATTGCACAACAAATATGTTCCACTTCAATATTCTCATTATTTACTCTTATTAAATCCATCCTGTTTCCTCCTCTGTGACTCTCCATTATGATACTTAAATTATACCATTCATATATAGGTGTCACAATGTTGTTTCATTACAAGAAAAAAGAATAGAACACCGTCTATCCTTCATTATCCAATTCGCTTTAAATACTTTTTTGACTCCTCTACATATGGAAGTGTATTTCCATTTTCAACTACTTCTTCAAAGAATACTTTTGCTTCATCTTTACGTTTTAATTCATAAAGACATTTCCCTTTTAAATACGCATGTGTTACTTCACGATACTTTGTAGAATTAGGAAATTCATCCATCAATAATAAAGCTTTTTCATAATCTTTTTTATAAATTGTATAATCCAATTCTACCTTCTTAGCCAATTGAGGTTGCTTCCCTTTCATCAATGTCAACAAATTAGAGTGATACAACTCCACATCATCATTATTGTTTTCATCAATAGCAAATCGAAAATTAAATAAAGCAGCAGTAATTTTATCACGTCTTAAATATCTTTGATATTCAGCATCATTAAATAATTCTTTTGCTTTTTTCAGATTATTTTCAATACGATTTGCCCCTATACATAAAGTAACCATAAAATTCTTTGCATTTCTAGCATACTCTCGTCTCTGACAGCCTTCAGTTGTCAGTTTCAGGTAAGATTTACTGTCACACTGATCATTTAGCACTGAAGTAACTGGAAACATTGCACGGTTTGTTAAAGATGTGCGAATCTTGTTTTCAACAACCACTCCAATAACCAAAACCACAATATAACAAATTGCAATTACAACTATTCTTCCTGAGAAATCTTCTGGAATAAATCCTGGCAATAAAATTGCTGGAGGAAATATAATAAAGAACATTACAATTCCAACAATTGTAGTAGTTCGTTTTGACTTCTTATAATAAGTATTTATTATTTGCTTTATTTGCTCATCCTTCATAAGTAACCTCCATATATTAATCTATTTTCATTAATAATTGTTTTGCCATTTCCACAATTGGTAATGTATTTCCATATTCAATAACATATTCAAAATTAACTTTTGCTTCTTTATAATCTCTTAACTGAAAAAGCGCATAACCCTTCATATATGATACAGTAACTTTCGCATATTGTGTATCTGTTTCGGTTTTCGGAAGAATATCCAAGAACTGTTTATAGTTTCCTTTATAAAACAAATAATCAATATTTACCATTTTCAAAATAGCTTCCGCCTTCTCATCATTATTACTAACCATATCCATTAGTTTCTGATAATTACTTTCAAACAGTTTAGAATCATTATCAATAGCAGCTATTTCCATATTTGTATATGCTGCAGTAGCAGGATTTTTCAAAAGAACTCTCTCAACAAAAAACGGATCTTTCAATAATTCTTTTGCCTTATTGCTCATTCGTTGCGCTAAACAAGCTTGGAGATAATTACTTATAATTATTAACCTTACAATTTTTGATTGGGAATAATTATCATATGCGAATGCTAAGATTCGATAAAACAACTCACTATCACAATCATCATATAGTATTTTTTCGATTTTTTTCCACTGTTTATTTAATTTTTTAATATATAGATTATTAATTAATTTCACAACTATAAAAAGAGACAAAGCTATGAGTATTATTAATATGAGACTTCCTTTCACTTGAGTTGCAACATATAAAATCACAACACACATCAAAAATACAACCAACCAAATATTTCTTTTAACATTTGCTAACCCTTGAAAGTTCTTTTTTAATAATGCTTCTATTTGTTCATCACTCATACTTGACCTCCAAATTTGAGTTTATTCACTTATCTCTAATAATAATTTCTTGGCTCTTTCGACCTGAGGTAATGTATTACCATTCTCTATAACATAATTTAATTGTTCAATTGCTTCATCATTTCTTTCTAATTTATTTAAACTTAAACCTTTATTAAAAGCTATAAGCACTTGCGAAATATTTGTCTCTAATTTTGTATCATTCAAGATGTCAAGTGCTTGTTTATAATCACCATCATATGCAAAATATAAAAAATCTAATTCCTTTTTTAATTTCTCAAATTTACTTCCTCTTTTTTTTCTTATCTTATCAATTAAGCATTGATAAGATACTGAAAATTTCAATTCATTCTTTTCGTGCCACGCTATTATGAGATCTAAGTAATTCAAGTAAATCTTGTTTCTTTTATTAAATCTTATGAAAACATTATCATTCATTAATTCTTTAATCTTTTCTGAGTCCTTATCAAGATCGCAAATTCTAATATATGCGTGAATCATTATCTTCCTAATAATATTCACATCATAATACTCTTGATATCCATACTTAATAAGTTTTTTGTAAGACTCAAAATCACAATCATCTTCTAATACTGCATTAATTGGAGCAATCAATTTAAGTTTTATTTTATTGACTGAATAAAATAATATCGCATTAGCGATAAGATAGACAAAAATAAAAATAAATTTATTAATTTCGCTAGGCGAAGAAAGCAATATAGATGAAATAAAAATTACTGCAGCCATAAAAACTATAGGTCCTGCAAAATCAACAATTCTAGATTTTATAAAATATGAATCCATCATGGATTTAATTTGTTCATCACTCATTCTAGTTCCTCCATAAAGTAAAACTATTCTTCCTAATTTAATTCTAACAATATCGCTTTTGCTTCTTTAACTTGTGGAAGTGTATTACCATTTTCCAAAACAAATTCTAAATAGCTTTTGGCGTCAGAACATCTTCCTAATTTATATAAACAGCTTCCCTTTCTCATATTAAAATCAATCTCATCTGATTTTGAAAATGCTTTTGTTTCTTCAATTATTTGAATAGCTGTTTCATACTCGTGATTATATTCTGCATATTTTATATCTAAAATCTTTTTAATTTGTTGAAATCGAGAATTATTTTTTTTACTTATAAAATCATTTAGCAACTGATAAGATTTTTCCAATTGTTCATCGTCATTTTCAATAATCGCAATTCTAAAGTTTATCCATTCTTTTTGAAAAATATTCTTTCGCATCAAATTCTGATACTGTTCATCATCAAAAAAATTCCTAACTCTTCCTACATTACCTCCAATCACACAACAATCAACATAATATTGAAGCATAATCTCTCTTGCGGGCTTAGGAAATCCATTCTTTTCATATCCATATGTAAGAGCTTTTTTATACGATTCATAATCGCAATCCTCATCAATTATTTTAATAAACATTGGTAATTGCATTGAAATAAACGTTGCAATCAATATTAATACCAAGAGAAATGCCATAATTATAAAAGGCATAAGAAAAAGCAAAGATTTATTATTTGTTTGATACAATATAAATACATAAGTTATACAGATAATTCCGTATAAAGTATACCCTGCTATTGTAATTATCATAGATTTTATAAAATAGTTATCTACCATAGACTCAATTTGTTCATCACTCATTTTATTCCCTCCATAAAATGCATTATTCTTTTACTATTCTCAATACACAATTCAATGAATTATGATCTGAAAAACTAGTTTCAACCATTCCTGATTCAATCATTTCAAAATCGTCTGTATAAAAGATATTATCTGGAGATGCAACACCTCGAAATGTAATATAAGGATTTAGATCATGATTCATTTGATTCAAGTCTAAAACTGTTTCTTTGTTTTCATCCCAATAAGCATTGAAGTCACCCATCAGTATAGTATTCTCTCGTTCAATATGTTCCTTTATATATGCTATCTGATCGGTATGATAATTCCATGATTTCCATGTCAGATGTGTATTATATACATTAATAATTTCATCTCCTACTACTATTTCAGCTTTCGCTAATACTCTAGGTTCTGAAAATAAATCAGTTGGAAGTTCTTGTGAAGATACTTCCTGTATTGGATACTTACTGATAATCCCCAAACCATAATGACCATCTAATAACCACATTGATTTATAAAAATAGTAGTAGTCCATTCCCAGACCATCTGCAATCTCTTTTACCATATCTATATCTTTTGAACGAAGTGAATTTTTATCCACTTCCTGTAAACAGATAATATCCAGGTCTAATGGTTTTAAGTCATTAATTGCTTTATCTAAATCATTTCCGTTATTTAATATCTTTACGTTGTAGGTAGCTACATGAATTGTTTCTACGTTCTCAATATCATTTTCTACATCAAATGTTTTCGTGTAGTCTCTTTTTTCAAATCGCCAGAGACAGAATACAATAATTGCCACTACAAGAATTATAGTGGCAACAGTTATTACTTTATAAATTGCTTTCATCAGTTTTACTGACTACTCTTCCTCTTCCAGTAATCCTAAGATTTCTAAGATACGATTTAAATCATCTACACCTTGATATTTGATATTGATTTGTGTGTCATCAACGACAACTTTTGTCTGCAGTTTTTCTTGCATTACTTTTACAACACCGTCATATGCAGATGTTTTATCTTCTTTTTTCTTTTTATTCACATAAGGATTTTTTGCATCTTTTACCAGTTTTTCAACTGCACGTACACTTAACTTTTCATTAATTGCCTGTTTTGCAACTAACAGAATATCTTCTTTGTCATCAAGTGCTAACAATGCTCTTGCATGTCCCATTGTAAGCTTTTTGTTTACAACATATTGTTGTACCTTATCTGGTAGTTTTAATAAACGAAGCGTGTTAGTTACATACTCACGAGACTTTCCAATTTGCTTTGCTAACTGCTCTTGTGTATATCCTAACTTTTCAATAAGGTTTGATAAAGCAATTGCTTCTTCAATTACATTCAAATCTTCACGTTGAATATTTTCTAGCAGTGAAATTTCCATCATTTGTTGGTCATTAAACTCAACAATGATTGCAGGAATTTCTTTTAATCCAGCTAGTTTCGATGCACGAAGACGACGCTCCCCTGCAACTAACTCATATCCCTTTACTGCTTCTTTTACAAGTATTGGTGTAAATACTCCATGTGTAGCAATTGATTGTGATAACTCTTCTAACGCAGCCTTATCAAACTCTTTACGAGGTTGGTAAGGATTCGGTTTGATCTTCTTCACATCAATTAATGTCGTATCACTGACACCTTCTACTTTGCCTTGCTGGATATCTTCTAAAATATCATCAACATTTTCACCAAAAATTGCAGACAATCCTTTTCCTAGTTTTTGATTACTCATTATTCTTTTTCCTCCCGGTTAGCTTTTTCTACTTCTGCTGCTAAACCAGCATAAGCTTTTGCCCCTTCACAGCGAACATCATATTCAAAAATTGACATTCCTCTTGAAGGAGATTCAGAAAGACGAACATTTCTAGGAATAAACGATTTATACACTTTTTCTTTAAAATGTTTACGTACTTCTTGTTGAACTTCCAAAGAAAGTTTTGTTCTTGCATCAAACATCGTTAATACAACACCTTCGATTTCAAGTTTTTCATTGAATAACTGTTGTACTAAGCGAATTGTAAGCAACAACTGCATTAACCCTTCCAGTGCATAATATTCACACTGTACTGGAATAATAACTGAATCTGCTGCTGTTAATGCATTGGTATTCAAAAGTCCCAACGAAGGAGGACAATCAATAATAATAAAATCATATTGATCTCTTACCTTGTCTAACTTCACTTTTAATAATTCTTCTTTACCTGTATCATATTGTGCCATCTGTAAATCCGCACCAGCTAAAGAAATATTGGCAGGGACAATATCAAGTGGTGGATTCTGAATCTTCTTCTTAATCTGATTTACTTCATAGTCTTCCATGATTAAATTATATACACTTAATTTACTGTTCGCATCACTGGCACCAATTCCTTGGGTAGCATTTCCCTGAGGATCAAAATCCACAAGTAATACTTTCTTACCTAAATAACCAAGCCCACTAGCTAGGTTAATTGATGTTGTAGTTTTCCCAACTCCACCTTTTTGATTTGATATTGCGATTATTTTTGCCATAAATTACACCCTCTACTTCTTTATCTTTATTTCTACGGTTACATATTCATCATCACTGGTTTCCTGAAATGTAATTCCAAGCCCACTCTTTTCCACCATTTCACATGCTTTCTTCAGTGTATTCACACCAATCTGAATATTTCTAGAATATCCTTTTTCCACATTTCTTGGTTTCTTTTCTTTTTCATCCTTATTTTTAATGGCAGCTTCTGTCTGTGCTACTGTCCATTTATTTTTAATAATCTTTGAAAGCAATTCATTTTGTTCTTCTGCCTCTAAGTTCAACATTGCTCTCGCATGACGCTCACTGACTAATTTTGATTCAATTGCATTTTGAACATTAATATTCAAATTCAATAAACGAATCTTATTGGCAATCGCCGGTTGCGATTTCCCAATCTTATGAGCCAGTTCTCCCTGTGTCATATTATTTAATTGCATAATTCTTAAATATGCTTTTGCTTCTTCAATTGCACTCAAATCCTCACGCTGTACATTCTCAATAACAGCCATATACATACTCTCACTGTCACTAGAAGAAATAATATAAGCAGGTACTGCTTCATAATTCAGATACTTACATGCTCTTAATCTACGTTCTCCTGCAATCAGTTCATAACGCATCCCTTTACTTCTTACTGTAATTGGTTGCACTAACCCATTCTCTTCAATTGAACTTGCCAGTTCCGCTATTGATTCCTCATCAAAAAAGGCTCTTGGCTGATATGGGTTGATTTCAATATCATTAATGTTGATTTGCTTTACTTCATTCATTCCTACTTACTCCTTAATGGATTCTTTTTAATCTGACCAAAGGCTCTAGGATACTTCTTTGGAGTACTGCCAACCTTTCTGATCACCAGATTATTTCTGATTTGACCATTCAAATCCTGATAGTCGATTGCCTCAACTTCTCCTTTAAGAACCTTTAAAGCCGACTGCGCTTCCTCTAATTCTATATCGATATTGGGTCCTTTCATCGCAACGAACACTCCCCCTACTTTTACCAAAGGAATACATAACTCCGATAGCATAGTAAGATTTGCGACTGCTCTGGCACTCACAATATCATAATATTCTCTTTTTTCTTTTACATAATCCTCTGCTCTTGCATTAACTACAACTACATCACTTAATCCCAGCTCTTTCACAAGTGCATTAAGAAACGTACATCGTTTCTGCAAAGGCTCTACAATCCACACCTTTAAGTGTGGATATACGATCTTTAGTGGAATACTGGGAAATCCTGCACCACTACCTACATCACACATGGAACCTTTCATATCAATTGCATACGACATTAAAATACAATCTAAGAAATGTTTTTCATAGATATCTTCTTTCTTCGCAATTGCCGTAAGATTCATCTTTTGGTTCCATTCAATCAGCATTTCTGCATATGTTTCAAACTGTTGTTTTTGATGTTCGTTTAATTCCAGATTATGATTCTTTAAATTTTCTAAAAACTGATTTTTTTTATCTTCCATCATAACCTCGCTTATGTTTAACATTATATCATAAAACATACAATATGATATAACCTTAAACAAAAAAATAGGGCCCATTATTTCATCTTCAATAACGAGCCCTATCAACTATTTGAATTTTCCAAATTATTCTCCTTCTATATATAAATTCTATCTCAAGAATTCGTAGCAGTTCTTTCTGCTTTTATTTGTTTCTTACTTTAAATTTTATCTCTTGATCTTCCTTTGTATTTCCTTTCTCAATTACTACTCTTAGATAAAATATTTATTATTATCATTTTTCATTATCGTTTTTTTCTTCTTGCTATACTTATAGTCATTAATGTAATAATATCGTAATACTCCAAAACTCCTTTTACTTGTTGAGTATATTCACCTTATAAAATACAGAGGATAAAGCCTACATAACATCCTAATTATATATTCCTATTGCTTTATCTTATCATTTTACAATCTTTTTCATTCAACCTAACTTACGTTCCCATTGGTCTCAGTCCTTTCTTTCTATTGATTAAATGATAAACTTTTTCTCTTTACCACCTTCACTTTCTACTTCTTTCTAATTACATTATATATAGAATAATAAAGTTGTTAAGGGGGGTGGCAAGATTTGCATGTTATTTGGAAAGATTGGTTTTAGAGCGAATAAACTCCAGTAACTTTGGTTTTCTAGATCTTGAAATTGGTAAACGTTCATGATTATGAAGTTCCAATTCATCGCCTTCTATTTTAAATATATATTCATAATTTACTAAGATTCCACTATTGATACGAACAAAGTCATAAATACTAAATTCCTTAGCTTTATTACTCATACTTCCACGTTCATAGAACTCACCTTTTTTCGTATAGTAAATTAAATTCTTATCTTCTTTTTCTATATAATATATATCATGAAATTTTAACTTTAATGTAATCCCATTATAAGAGAACAGATATTCCTGGTGTTTTCTTAATCTGGAATTAATCAAATCTTTAATTTCCATTAGTTCACTTTCAACATTCATCCTATGAATACTAAATACACGTCCATAAGAATTATTCATATTTGCATATCCCTCATGACAAAGATAAATAAAGACGCTATTTGTTTTATCAAACTCCAGTGCACTGGTAATTCGAATATTATTGTATGCTTCATTCAAAATAATCACATCATAATCTTTTACTGGATCTTTCACCAGATCAATAATTCTTTCATAATAAGTAAATGTAAACTCATCATTTAAAACATTGCGTAATAAAAAAATTACATCCTTTGCAATTTTTTCCTGTTCAACAATCACAACTTTCAGCATACACCTTCCTCCTAGCACTATTATACACTAGACCTCCAAACAATTTGAAGTATAAAAACAACTTTCATCATTCCCATTGACTTATTTCGACAATGGGACTATACTTTAGATACCCCCACAGGGTGTAGGAGGATATATGAAACAAAAATTTGATATAACCGGTATGACCTGTTCAGCATGTGCAAATCATGTGGAAAAGGCTGTAAATAAACTTTCGGGTACAAAAGAAGCAAATGTCAATTTAATGCAGAATGTATTGCAGATTGAATATGATGAAGCTACAACATCTGCAGATGATATCAAACAGGCAGTTGAAAAAGCTGGATATGGAATCTCTCAACAGGGTGTAACTAAAACAGCAGCAACAATCGAAAATAAATTACATAAGGATACAGATTCAATTAAGAAACGTTTATGGACATCTGTAATTTTATTAATTGTACTTATGTATATCGCAATGGGACATATGATTGGAATTCCTCTACCATCATTTCTGAGTGGATTACATAATAGTATTAACTTTGCGATGAGTCAGTTCTTAATTACATTGGTAATTGTTTATTTGAATCGTTCATACTTTATTAATGGATTTAAAACTTTAATTCATTTAGCACCAACGATGGATACGTTAATTGCAATTGGATCAACTGCAGCGATTGTCTATGGAGTTTATGCAATCTTACAGATGGGACAGGGACTTGCTTATCAGGACTGGCATTTAGTAGAAATGTATCATATGGATTTATACTTTGAGTCAGCAGCAACTATCGTTACTCTGATTACCGTAGGTAAGTATCTGGAATCACGTTCAAAGGGTAAGACCAATGATTCAATTGAGAAGTTAATGAACTTGGCACCAAAGACAGCAATTATTGAAGTAGATGGAGTAGAACAGGAAGTTCCACTAGAAACGGTACAAAAAGGTGATATCCTAGTTGTACGTAGTGGTAGCAGTGTTCCTGTTGATGGAGTGATTGTTGAAGGTAATTCAACCATTGATGAAGCAGCAATTACTGGTGAAAGTATGCCAGTAGAAAAAAGTGTACAAGCAAAAGTAACTGGTGGAACGATCAGTGTCTCAGGATTCTTTAAGATGAAAGCGACACGAGTAGGTGAAGATACAACTCTGGCTCAAATCATTCAGTTAGTAGAAGATGCTAACTCTAGTAAAGCACCAATCGCCAAACTTGCAGATAAAGTTAGTGGAGTATTCGTGCCAATTGTAATTGCAATTGCAATTGTAGCAACTGCCACATGGTTATTAATGGGATACTCAACTAGTTTCTCATTATCAATTGGTATTGCCGTATTAATTATTAGTTGTCCTTGCGCTCTTGGACTAGCTACACCAACAGCTATTATGGTTGGTACTGGTAAAGGTGCAGAAAATGGAATCTTATTTAAAAATGCAGAAAGTTTAGAAACTATGCAATCAATCGAAGTTATTGTATTAGATAAAACAGGAACAGTAACACAAGGAAAACCAACTGTTAGTGATATTTATATAAACAGTGGTGATGAAACTTCATTACTACAAATTGCATTAGATATTGAACATGCTTCAGAACATCCTTTAGCTACTGCTATTGTAGCAAAAGCAAGTGAGCAGGGATTATCCGCAGTAAAGATGGATGAGTTTACCCAAGTACCTGGACAAGGTATTGTAGCGAAACGAGACAATTCGACTTATTTAGCTGGTAACCAAAAAATGATGGATGAACATAAGATTGATATTCAATCATTTGAACAAGTCATCAGCAATCTTGCAGATGATGGAAAAACACCATTATTCTTTACCAAAGATAATGAAGTTCTAGGAATTATCGCTTTAGCTGATAAGATTAAAGCAAACAGTAAAGCAGCAATTCAACAACTATTAAAAATGAACAAAGAAGTTGTATTACTAAGTGGTGACAACAATAAAACAGCAACTGCAATCGGAAAACAACTTGGACTTACATCAATTATCTCTGATGTATTACCACAAGATAAAGAACAATATATTCGTTCTATCAAAGATAGTGGTAAGAAAGTTGCAATGGTTGGGGATGGTATCAATGATGCTCCAGCACTTGCCAGAGCAGATATCGGTATTGCCATTGGTGCAGGTACTGATATTGCGATTGAAAGTGCAGACATTGTATTGATGCACAGTGACTTATTAGATGTTGTAACTACAATTAAGTTATCAAAAGCAACATTACATAATATTAAACAAAATTTATTCTGGGCATTTATTTATAATATTATTGGTATTCCAATTGCAGCTGGTGTATTCTACCCTGCATTTGGATTTAAACTAAACCCAATGTTTGGATCAGCAGCAATGAGTTTATCATCATTGTTCGTAGTATCAAATGCACTACGTTTACGCTTTTTCAAACCTGAACATCAGACAAGTGAAATAACAGAACAAACACACGAACGCGTAGAAGTAACTATTTCTAAAGGAGGAGCAAAGATGAAAAAAGTTATGATAGTAGAAGGAATGTCATGTGGACATTGCCAAAAACGAGTAGAAGATGCTTTAAACAAATTAGATGGAGTAACTGCAGTAGTTGATTTAGACAACAAAACCGCAACAGTAACAATGGATCAACCTGTTGACGATGCAGTGCTTACATCAGCTGTTGATGATGCTGGTTATGAAGTAACTTCAATCAAAGAAGGTGCATAATGAAAGCAGACAGAAAACAGGTTGAACGTTTATTAAAAACAGCGAAAGGACAAATTGATGGGGTTCTTAAAATGATTGAAGATGACAAGTATTGTATTGATATTGTGAATCAAATTCTTGCCAGTCAAGCCATTTTAAATAAAGCCAGCAAAGAAATCCTAGTTGCTCATATTGATGGATGTGTCAGTGACAGTTTCTCATCAAATGATGAGACCTTCCAAAAAGAGAAAATGGAAGAGTTAAAAATGGTAATAGATAAATTAGCGAAATAGAAAAAGGTCATCGGCGAAGATGACCTTTTTATAAGTTACAAAGGGCTTTTGGAGGGCGATCCAATATTTTCATAACTTAGCATAATAAGTCTCGATTATAACTTATCACATTTATATAGTAATACTTTATAACTAATTTGTAAATATATTAGACCAAAAATGTCATGAAAATTAAAAAAGACCACTTAAATAGTGGTCTAAGACTCCTTATTTGTTTGTAAATTTTGCTTCTTCTGGAGCAAATTGAGCTTGTGAGAATCCACAAACTGGACAAACTTTTGGTGCTTCTAATCCAGTGTGGTGGTATCCACAAATAGCACATACCCAAACTGTATCTTCATCTTTCTTGAATACTTTTCCTTCTTCTACATTTTTAAGAAGTTCTAAGTATCTTTCTTCATGTCCTTTTTCAATCTTAGCTACTTGTTCCATTTGGAATGCAATCTTAGTGAATCCTTCTTCTTTAGCAGTTTCAGCCATGTGTTTATACATGTCAGTCCACTCGTAGTTTTCACCTTCAGCAGCTTGCTTCAAGTTATCAGCAGTTGTATGGATTTCTCCACCTTGTAATGCTGCGAACCATAATTTAGCATGTTCTTGTTCATTTCTTGCTGTTTCTAAGAAAATGTCAGCGATTTGTTCCATACCTTCTTCTTGTGCTTTATGAGCGAAGTAAGTATACTTATTTCTCGCCATTGATTCTCCAGCAAATGCATCTAATAAATTCTTTTCAGTTTTTGATCCTTTTAAGTCCATTTTTGCTACCTCCCATTACTCGTGCAGTGTTTGCAGACTCCTTTAAATGTGATTTCGTGACTGTCTATTACTCCAATAACAGAATCATCACTAACTTCATCATGTAATCCCAGTTTGTAGGGTACATCTAAATCATACAACTTTTTACATTTTTCGCAATAGAAATGATAGTGTGGTTCACACGTCTTATCATATATACTGCTTTCATTTGGCAAAGATATCTTTTTGATTTCTTTCATATCTTCCAGAATTCCCAGATTACGATAAATTGTAGCCAAAGATATTTTCTTATCACCTCGATTAAAATGTTGGTGAATATCTTCAGCACTAACATGCTTATCTGATAAACTCTTCATATAATCCAAAATCTGATCCCTTTGCTTTGAATGTTTGTACGCCATAACGTTACCTCCAAACTAAGAACCATTCTTATTATATCATATCTCTTTTCAATTTCAAGACCAAATTAAGAATTATTCTTAATTTAATTTTTACAAAAAGAAAGGGTTAACCTTCACTAAAGTAACCCTTTTCTACTAACTTCGGTTGAATAACTGATCGAATTTTTTGTAATCTTGTTTTCACTGTTCCACTTGGAATATCTAATTCCTGTGCAATCTCGTCAATCGTAAGATCTTCAAAATATTTCATCATTCCAACATCTTTAAACTTTTCTGGCAATTTTCTTAATTCTGTTTTTACATCATCGTACATTTCTTTGCGTTCTACCATTGTTCTTTGTTCATTATCAATCCAAAATAAATCTTCTACATCAATTCCGACGTCAGACTCATTATGCTTTGCTTTCTTACGATACATTGATTGTGTAAAATTAAACGCAATCGAAAAAATCCAAGAATGAAAAGCATCATTCGACTTTAATGTTCCAATACTTTGGTAAACCACAGTAAATGTCTCTTGAAGTATCTCTTCTGCATCTGCCCTGTTCTTGACAATTTTTAATGCAAAATAATAGATGGAGTCCTTATAAAACTCGTATATCTTTCTGAAGGCTGCTTTATCGCCATCTTTCAGCCTTTGGATATACGCTGTTTCAATTCTCCGATTCACTTGTTTATTCATGCTCGCCCCCGCACTAACCCGCCATCTAGTGCCAAATCATTTATATTATATCATAGATAGATAATTACAACCACCAAAAAAGGAAACTGCAATTTCTCACAGTTTCCATTGTATTACATTCCTTTGTGCATTGTCCTTTTTATAACATCATCCTGTTGTTCTTTAGACAATTTATTAAAGTTTACTGCATATCCTGAAACGCGAATTGTAAGTTGTGGATACTTCTCCGGATGCTTTTGTGCATCAAGAAGTGTCTCTCTGGTAAATACATTCACATTTAGGTGATGACCTCCACTCATTGCGTAGCCATCAATCATTGTTACTAAATTATCGACACGGTCTTTCATAGCTCTATACCTCTCTATAATAAAATTATAGCCTATTTAGTAAACGATGATAATTGATTTGACCAACTTATAACTGTTTATAATATTGTACTGCAAGACATCCAAGTCCTGTATGCACACCAACAACACTTACAAGCTTAATCAAATCATATTTTGCATTTGGAAATACTTCTTGATATTTTTCAATTAACCCTTTACCTGCTTCTTCGGCAACTACATGAGCAACCGTAATACTGTACCCTGTTCCACCATCAAGAATTTCTTTCTTCATAATTTCAACGGTACGATCTAGTGCTCTAGACATTGTTCTTACTTTGTCTAATACATCTATCTTACCATTGGTCTTTTTATTGATTTCTAAAATTGGTTTAATCTTTAGAAGTCCACCTAATGTTGCAGCAAGCGGAGTTAAACGTCCACCTCTTTTTAAATGATGTAAATCATTAGGAATTAACAATGTATTTGTAGTATCACAAATTTCTGATAATATCACTTTGATTTCATCAAGCGTTTTTCCTTCTTCATATAAGTTTTTTGCACGAACAACCATGTATTTTTCTACCATTGCTGTTACATGGTTATCAAAGTAATCGAAATCGATTCCTACTTGTTTTGCCACCATCTGCATAGCATCAATCGTTCCACTTAATCCACTACAAATTGGAACCGCAAAAATCTTTTCATATCCTTCATCTTTTAATCTAGTAAATAACTCTTCTATTTTTCCAACTGGTGCCAAAGATGTTTTTAACATCTTTCCTTCTTGCATTAATTTATAGACACCATCAACATTGATATCCTCATTTTCAAGCAAGGAAACATCGTCATAAGAGATCTGTAATGGAACACTATAACAACCCAATGCCTCTACTTCTTTTACGCTCAGTCCTGTACCACTGTCAGTAACAAAAGCAACTTTCATAACTAATCCTCCTTTTTAAACTTTTTTAATATATTGTAATCCAAGACATCCAATTCCCGTATGTACGGAAATTACTGGTCCAATATAACCAAAGGTTGTATTGTTTCCTGGATATTTACTAAAATACATTTCCTTTAATTCCTCTGCACTTTCTGGTGCATCCGTATGAAGCACAACTAATTCATAGTTTTCATCAATACCTTCATCCACAAATGTATCAACTGCCATCTTCATCGCTTTGCTCATCGTTCTTACTTTTGCAAATGTATCGATTTTACCTTCACTTGACTCGTTCAGTTTCAGTACTGGTTTAATCTTCAACATTCCACCCAAAGCTGCTGCTAATGGAGTAAGACGACCACCTCTTTTCAGATGATCCAGATCATCAGGAATAATTAACGTATTACTGTGAGCAATACTGTCATTTAAACGAGCAACAATTTCCTCTAATTCAACACCTTCATCCACAAGACGTTTTGCACTAGTAGCAACATAGTGTTGAATGTGACAAGTTGTAAAACACTCAATACATGTAAGATCAAAATCACTGTTATCAGCAATCATTTTTACATTTTGCATCGTACTTGAAAGTCCACTTGTTAGTGGAACAAAAATCCCATGTTCATAACCTTCATCTTTTAATTTTTTAAATAATTCTTCCACCATTCCTACTGGTGGTAATGAAGTCTTCAATAATTTTTCTTCGCGAATCATATCAAATACTTCTGCACAAGTAACATCAAATCCATCTAGATATACTTGTTCACCTTCAACAATTTGAAGGGGCAGGAAATGAAGTCCTAATTCTTCCGCCTGCTCTTTGTTCATTCCACTCCCGCTATCGGTTATAACTGCTATTTTCATATATAGTTCTCCTCTTAGATCTTTAATGTCGACTGCACTGCTATACAGCCTAATCCCCCATGACATGTCAGTACCGAAGGAAGCTCTACTATTTCACAATCGATATTATCAAACAATGCCTTACACAACTGCTCAACTTTCTGTGCTCCTCGTAAGTTGTCAGCATGCGAAATATAAATTTTATTTGTAAGCGAGTTTACATTCAAATCTTTGAATTTATCAATGATTAACTGAACAATTTTACCTTCTGTTCTAGCAAACCCAAACTTATCAACAACACTACCATCTTCTTTTAAATACAAAAGTGGCTTAATTTTTAAAAGCGAAGCCATATTCGCTGCAATTGGAGAAATTCTTCCACCTTTCTTTAACTGCGTTAATGTCTCTGGAAACAAGAATGAAAACTGATTTTGGTATTTCTTGTCCAACATCAATAAAATGTCCTGAACACTGGCACCTTCATCAGCCATTTCTTTTGCACGTATTGCACCATCCAAAATAGGTGCTCCAACACTTCGTGTATCAACAACATAAACATTGTCCATACCCAACTGTTCTTTCACCATATGGAAGTTGGCATTGGTTCCACTTAGATCACTGGAACAAGTCAGAATAATGATTGCATCATAATTCTCTTCTTTCCACTTTTCCATCTTTTCCATAATATACCCAGTACTTGGTTGACTGGTTGTTGGAACTAAGCCATCTCGTAATTTTTCATATAATACTTCATTACTAATATCAATTAAATCTTTAAACTCTTTACCACTGATTACAACACTTAATGGTACCAGTTCAATACCATGTTTCTCTGCAATTTCTAAATTCATTGCACTTGTCGTATCCGTTACAATTAAATAGTTAGCCATATATTTAACCTCTCATCCTAATTATAATACACTTTTTTGTTTGAATATACCATCATTTGGCAAAATAAAAAGCCTTTTCGGCTTTTCAATTAATCAATATTATTTTTTAGTTCATCATTAATAATTCTACCAGACATCTTCGCTCCACGATCGATGTCAATTAATGGTGTATATATATTACCCAAAACTTTCGCATTATGCGCTAGTTTTGTTTCTTCGCTGGCGTAAACATCCCCTTCGATATCACCTTCCACAATCATCGTCTTCGATCTGATTGATCCTTTGATGTGTGTGTCAGTTCCTACATATACTCGCTCACTCACAACCATATCTCCAGTTATTTTGGCATGGTCAATTTCAATATTACTAGCTTGAATATTCCCTTCAATAACTGCTCCATTAGATATCTCTACGACACTACTGCTTATAATATCTCCAGTAACCGTTCCTTTTACGATAAGTGGAGAATCCACTCTTACATTTCCTTCGATCACTGTAGTAGTAGAAAAAATTGTTTTTTCTTTCTGCCCACTTGATAACATGTCATCCTTTACATCTTCTACTTGAATTCCATTGTAATCATCATTTTCATAATTGTTATGTTCCATCTTCTCTAGTTCTCCTTGATCATTATGTTTTTCCACATCTTCGGACTTTTTTGACTGAAATATCGTATTTACATAATTATGAAGATCTTTACCCTTCTCCACAACAGAATCACTTATCGATACATCTTCGCCCAAGATTGTCGTTTCTTCCTTTAAAACCGCCCTTTTTAATTGCCACTCTTTGAACGCAAAAAAGATGAGTCCGCACATTATTACTAATGCTAAAAGCAGAAACAAGTAGGGAAATACATTCGGTTTCAACAACAAATTAACTATCTCCACATTATAAGCCCCCTGTATATAAGATTCACTCAATCGCATTTTGGTTCGCTAATTCCGAAAAAAATTGAATATATTTCCATAATTATATAGAATATAGGAAGGAGATCTTATGTACAGAGTAAAAGAAGAAAGCAATCATACCATCATTATTGATAAATCAAAGTTCATTTGTTATGTAAATCGTGTATTCAGTGAAGAAGAAGCAAAAGAGTATCTTCTGCAGATAAAGAAGTTACATCCTAACGCTACTCATCACTGTTATGCCTTTTTAATTGGTGAGCACGATGAAATACAAAGAAGCAATGATAATGGAGAACCTAGCGGAACTGCTGGTGTTCCTATCTTAGAATGCCTGAGAAAGAATGATATGAATGATACTATTGCAATTGTTGTACGTTACTTTGGTGGAATCAAGTTAGGTGCTGGTGGTTTGATTCGTGCTTACTCAAAAAGTACCAGCGAAGCATTAAAACATGCAGTTATTACACAAAAGTGTGATACTTTCCGTTTCCAGATTACATTTGATTATTCCTTTATTGGAAAATTAGATTACTACATTTCCCAGAACAATATCATTGTTTTGGATAAACAGTACGAAGAAAAAGTCACCTATGTCTTACGATCAACTGATGACTTTACCAAAGATATCGATGAACTCAGTAATGGTACATTTCCATTAGAATTAATTACTAAGGAAGTAGTAGAGATAGAAAAAAAGGACTAATATAAAACAAGAGGCAATCATAATGAAGGCCTCTTTTATTATTTGTATCCAATTAACGAACAGACTTTTATGCAAAGTATTTATTACCATTGATTGTTAAATAAGTATAAGCCATTGCAGGAAGTACGATTGCAAAATTACCAAAATTTCGATCTAAAATTAAAAAAAGTATTTCGAGCAGAGTTACTACACCAAGCGGAATCAAAAAATAATATGATAATTTCTTTCTCCATGACTTCTCATCCCTTGAGGATTCCCACTTTACAAGAACATACCATATTCCAACATATAAAATTGTATTCAGTATAGAGTTTATGAATGTCGTTATAACTTTCCCCTCCACTGGTTTACAATATATAGTACTGAGCAATAGCGCTGCAATATATACTAATATTAGTCTTTTCATCTTATTCCCCCCTCTGTTTATACACAATCATCATCTCATCAAAAAATATCATTAACTTCTGAATTATCTTTGTGAACAGTCTTAAAGAAGTATTTAACTCTCAACTCAGGATAAATTTCTTCTATATGATACTCTAACTGCTCCATTTCAAATGATTTTATATATCCTATTCGATGCCATTTATCATATCTTTTAGTAATCTTACTATCACCAAAAAAATATTCAGATATGTTTCCAATAAAAATATTTTTATCCAAATCATCAAGTGTATCTGCAATAGCGTTGCACTCATCACACATATATAGATCCCTATTAGAATTTTTAATTCTATATTTCATAAACCTGCCATTCCAATCACAAGCAGGACATATTATATATCCTTCATCATCTTTATACATTTAAATATCCTCTTTCTATTAACTATCTTCAGGTCTTTTTAGTTTATCTCCAAAAGAAATAATCTTATAGCGATCATGACATAATATTCCTTGATCGCCTTCATCTAATAGTTCGTATTCAAACTGACTAACAACAAATGTTCTTTCTTTATTTTTCAGTTGAAATGTAACTTCAAAAGAATCATCGTATTTCGGATAACCCAAATCTAATCCTGATACTCTAAAATATTCTTTTTTTATTATCGTTGCTTCTTCACTAATATCTTTTCTTTTTCTTTTACTTGCTGTAAATGCACGATACAGAGCATATACAATAAATATGTAAATTAAAATTTGAAAAATAAGTATCATACTGAATTCCATATAGTCCCTCCACTTTCTATATTTCATTTCATAGTGTTAAATATTATAGTAATTACTCAATTACTATTTATTTTCATACCTTTACAATATTGCATAAAACTAACTATTTGACAAGCATTTATGATACTCTACGATTCGTAGATTGTGCTATTGTTTAGAAGTTGATAGAATACGAGTAGAGGTGATGAAGATTTGAATGAAAATATTGGGATATTAATCCAGCAATTACGAAAAGAGAATAATATGACTCAAAAAGAGTTGGCTAATAAATTACATGTAAGTGATAAAGCAATTTCAAAATGGGAATGTGGAAATGGAATTCCTGATATAGAAAACTTAACTGCATTGGCAGATTTATTTGATATTTCCATCAATGATTTGCTTCATGGGAATAAGAGTGAAGAGCCAGAACGCTCCTTGCATTCTTCTTTCTATAAACAGGTGCCAAAAGAATATACACCTAAAATTTTAAAGATAGCAGGTTTCGCATTATTAGGTTTATCTATATTTGTTAGTGTTGTATGTTTGGTAGCTGATTACTATGAGGCAGGAGAGTTTACCTGGTCAGTATATGCTGTGGTTGGAATTGTCTATGGATGTCTTCTTATCGTTCCTCCATTATTGATACAAAAGAATTGGATAAAATTAGTACTGATAAATCTTACTTGGTCGATTCTTCCATTTCTCTATATAATAGAAGTACTTACAAATACTTCAGGTTGGATGTTACCATTAGCACTTCCACTCTGTATACTAGTAGTAGGTAGCTGTTGGATTATTTATTATATAATCGCAGTAAAGAAGAAGGATGTGTATTTTTCATTTGGTATAGTAATTATGCTGTCTGGTATCATTCGTTTTGCGACCTATCTGCTTACCAGTGCATATCTGAATATGCAAACGTATGACATTATTGATTTAATAGTTAGTATTGGTGTAATCATTATTGGTTGTATTGTTTGTGTTATAAGTAGTAAGAAAGCCGTTGGTTTGTAACCAACGGCTCATTTTATAATACATCAATAAATGTTTTTGCGATTTGCTGAGGTCTGGTAATTGCACCACCAACAACCGCACTGTATGCTCCTAAGTCCATAACTTTCTTTAAGTCTTCTGGTGTATTGATTTTACCTTCAGCAATCAAAGGTGTCTTTAATACATCAATTAAACGTTTCATTAATTCAAAGTTTGGTCCATCTATTTTCTTACTGTATGGAGTATATCCACATAGGGTTGTAGATACACAATCAAATCCAATTCGTTCAGCTTCTAAGCATTCTTCATATGTACTGCAGTCTGCCATTGCCAGTACTCCATTCTCATGGATGTAATTGACCAAGTCTTCAATTTTTTCTCCATGAGGGCGAGGACGATCAGTTGCATCCAAAGCAATCATTTCACATCCTGTAGTAAGTAGTTCATCTACTTCTTTTTTAGTTGCCGTAATATAGATATCACTGTCATCATAGTTACGCTTCACAATACCGATTACAGGCAAATCTACGACCTTTTTAATCTCATCGATATCTTGTTTACTTTGTGCTCGAATCCCTGCTGCACCGGCTTGTTTGGCTGCTAGTGCCATTCTACCCATAATGAATGAAGAATGTAATGGTTCATCAGGCAAAGCCTGACAAGATACTACTAATTTTCCTTTAATTTTGTCTAACATACATTACCTCCCAGTAATTATTAATGTTTTGCCTTTTCAGCATCTCTCCAGTTATCTTGATATCCTCCAAGTAAATCCACAAAGCGTTTCGCTGTTAAGTGTGGTCTTGTGATTGCAGATCCTACAACAACACTATGCGCACCTAAGAAAATACATTTCATTGCATCTTCTGGTGTATAGATGTGTCCTTCCATCATCACATATGCTTCATCTTTGAAATCACGACACATCTTCGCAAATTCACGCATATCTGGTTCTTCGATATGTTGCGTTTCTTTTGTATATCCATATAATGTTGGCGCAACAATATCAGCACCATTATCAATCGCTCTTCTTGCCTCTTCATAAGTGGAAACATCCGCGAAGATAATTGCTTCAGGAATTTCCTTTTTCAATTCTTTAATTAAATCCCATGCCTGTGTACCTTCATGAGTTATTTGCGATGTACAATCCAAAGCAATAATTTCTGCCCCTGCTTCCCATACTTGTTTTGCTGATTCTATGGTAGGCGTAATAAATACATCTGTATCATCATGCCATATTTTATATAATCCAATCATTGGTAAATCTACCTTATCTTTGATTGCTTTGATCTGATCAGGAGAATTTGCACGAATACCCACGGCACCTGCCCATTTCGCTGCTTCTGCCATCTTTACCACAATATCATCCGTATAGATTGGATCATCATGTTGAACCTGACAGGATACAATTAAACCACCTTTAAAACTTTCTAAAATCGCTCGTTTTCGTTCATCTGTTGTTTTCAATGTTGTACCTCCTAACAGATAGGAATTATAGTATAAATCCTTATATTTATACTATAATATCGAATTGCTTAACAGTCAATCATTTTCGTTCAAAATATTCCAAATTCATTCATTTTGTATCATAATTAAAAATAAAAAGAAGTCAGAAAAATGAATCCTTCTGACTTGAATTTGTTATTTCCAACCGTAATCTTTTAAACACTGTTCTACATCTTCTTCAAATGTTCCCAGTTTGATTCCATGTTGTTTAATTTTACTGTTATCAAGACGATAATCACGGAAACGATCCGCATAACGTTCATGATTTGGTAAGATATACTTCGCAATTACATCTTCTGGAAAACCAAATGCATTTGCTACATATACCGCTGCATCATAAGTATTCATTATATTCACATTTGAAAAATGATATACACCTGTAGGTAAGTCTGTAATTTGTTCAAACTGATTTGCAAGATTTTGTGCATAGGTCATTCCACGAACTTCATTTACGGTAAATTTCTCTGGTGTCTGCTTCATAATTGCATCCAACGTATTCTTAATAATATTTGGGCTTGGATGAATCTGTGGCTGTGCCATTCCCATCATCCAAGACAAACGAAGCGTTACAAAATTCTTGTTATGCTTTTGCAGATACTCATCTACTTCTGCTTTTTGTTTCCCATAATTGGTAACACTAATTAATTCATCCTCTTCTTTGAATGGTCCCGGTTTCGTATGTCCATTAAAACATTGCTCCGTTGAAATAAACATCATTCGCTTATCTCTCGCATTACATACATCCGCAATCACGACTGCTGATTCTGTATTAATTTTTCTACTTAGCTCAGGATGCTCTTCACCAAATGCTGTGT
Source organism: Breznakia pachnodae (assembly GCF_030814225.1). Classification (GTDB taxonomy): domain Bacteria; phylum Bacillota_I; class Bacilli_A; order Erysipelotrichales; family Erysipelotrichaceae; genus Breznakia; species Breznakia pachnodae. The sequence continues at coordinate 324,381 of NZ_JAUSUR010000003.1, read as the reverse complement.
TGGCATTTGCTGCAGTATGAAATACAATATCAAAATCTAAGTTTTCAAAATACTCCTTTACCTGCTGTGGCTGTTCAAGATCAATCATCTCTCTGGTAATTGGTATAAACTCAAATTTTGTTTCATTGTACTTTTGAATCAAAGATGCCAAATATCCATTTGCACCTGTAATCGCTACTTTCTTCATCTTTACAAACCCCTTTCCTGTTTAAATCCTTCCAATATCGCTGCACTTGATCTAGTTCCTATTCTTTCTACACCAAGTTCAATCATTGCTTTGCATGTTGGCCAATCACGAATACCACCAGCTGCTTTTACCTTTACTTCACCATCTACTGTATCCAGCATCAGTTTCACATCCTCCAAGGTTGCTCCACCTGTTCCAAATCCGGTTGATGTTTTAATAAAATCCGGTTTTACTTCCTTTGCGATTTGACTCATTTTCACAATTTCATCCTTCTCAAGATAACAATTTTCAAAGATTACTTTGCTGGTAACATTATGCTTCCGACAAATATCTACGATAACTTCCATCTCTTTTTTGATGTAATCATAATCTTTATCTTTTAGTTTCCCAACATTAATCACATAGTCAATCTCATCACTACCATCTTCAATAGCTTTCTTTGTTTCAAATGCTTTTACTTCAATTGTTGTTTGTCCTAAAGGAAAACCAATTGCAGCACCAACATTGATACCTTTGTGATCACCTAATAATTCTTTGCATCGTTTTACCTGACAAGAATTAATTGCCAACATCTTTACTTCCATTTTTATTGCATCATTTACAAATTCTTTAAAGTCTTCCTCACTTGAATATGCAAATAATAATGTATGATCAAAATACTTAGCTAAACTTCTTTCATCTAACTTATTTGTATCCATCGTTTACCCCCTATTGTCTAGTTCAATAGAATAAGTATACTTATCTCCTCTGTAATAACAAAACGTATATTCTACGATATCATCATTGGTATCGTAAGATCTACGTACTCGAAAGAATACTGGACTACCAGCTTCAACTTCAAGTTCTTTTGCAACTTCTTCACTCGCCAAAATTGCTTCAAATGTTTCACATACACGAACTGGTCGTTTAATACCTGCTTCACCTAATACATCATACATTGAACCCATATAAGATTCTTTGTTCATAGGTAAATCATGTTTACTGCTCAAATATGTGTGAAACACTACAATCGGCTCACCATCACCACAACGAACACGGTGAAGTAAATATACTTCATCACCTTCATTGATTTTAAATACTTTTGCGATATCTTTATCCGCCTCTACTTTACTCATATTGACAGATTTGGTTGAAGGAGTCAGCCCACGATCAGTCATTTCTTTGGTAAAAGATTTGATTTCGTATAAAAACTCATTGATCTTATCATTATAAATAACTGTTGTACCTTTCCCACGTGCTCTGGAAACATAACCTTCCTTCTCCAACTCAAGAATGGCTTGGCGAACAGTTATTCTGCTCACATTATAAACTTTTTCTAATTCTAATTCGCCAGGGATTACATCATTGATTTTATAATCTTTATTCTCAATTTTTTCCTTTAAATGATTCTTAATCTGAAGATAAAGAGGGATTGCCTCTTTTGAATGGTTTAGTTTCACTCTCAACACCTACCTTACATATGCTTTAATTACTTTTATTTCTTCATGCTCACTTAATCCATATGGACGAATTGTATACTCACCAACATTTGCTGGTATTATAAATGTTTCAGCATAATGAACAACAAATGGTTCAAACTTACCATCTGTACTTTCAACAATTGCTTCTTTTCCCTGTACTAAGTTTAGCATATTTACCGTATTATTGGTACTATGATATGACACTTCGTCAATTGTATATCTTCTGGTTTCAATAAATTCCAACTCATGTAATCCTGTATGTTCTACACGCTTACTTCCACCTTTGTCTTCCACATCATAAGTTGCGTTTACCAAGTTCTCTTCCACCCACTTTGTAGTACGGTTCCACTGGATTACTTCTTTTCCATGTTCCACATGCACTGGACGAGGTAAACCATCTAGTCCAACTCTACCCCAGTCCCACAGTTTGAAGGTAAAGATATAAGGTGTGGCACTAATTTCTAATACCATTGCCCCACTACCACTACAGTGACATGTTCCTGCTGGAATTAAGAAGTGATCATGTTTCTTTGCATCAAAGACATTAATATATTTCTCTGCATCAAACGTAATTTCACCCTTGTTGGCACTACGTAAATCACTAATCATCTCTTCACTGTTTATACCCTCTTTTAATCCAAGGTATACTTTTGCACCTTCTACTGCATCTAAGATATAGTAACTTTCATCTTGTGTATAACTGATTCCAAACTGACGTTTTGCATATTCTGTCAGAGGATGAACTTGTAATGAAAGATTTCCACCTTCCATAGTATCAAGGAAATCAAAACGAATTGGGAACTCAGCACCAAAACGAGCATACACTTGTGGTCCAAGTAACTCTTTTGGGCGATTCAATACAACATCCATTGCTGGAAATTCTAATACGATTCCATTGTATTCAAGTAAGATACTGTTTTCTTCAGGAACTCCATCAAAGCTCCATGCATAATTATCTTTACTTGGATCAAGGTTACACACTTCCTTCATCCATTGTCCTCCCCATACTCCCGGATCGAAGTAAGGAACGGTACGGAATGGTTTAGAAATAATAGTATCCAATCCTTTTTGCAGTGCTGCACCAGTAATCATCTTTGGTTCACCTGCTTTATTTGTATCAATAAAATAATCTACACGATTAAAGTATTTCAATTTGTGTTTATCCGCAACACGCCATTCAATAAAATATCCACGTTTGAATTTTCTAAGTGCATCTTCATCTTCGTTATCAGCTTTATAATTGCTTTTACCGCCACGAAGACGCATTTGAATTTCCCATCTTGCCATATCCAGATAAACTGCTAAATCAAATGTTTCCACAAGATATGCACCAAATCCATATACCAATACTAGTCCATTTGTCTCTGCAATCTTTTTCTTAGCATCTTCCAATTTATCCATATCAATAAAGTCGGTAATCTTACCATAGTACATGTTTCCAAATACTCGATCATCAGTTAACTGATACTTTAATTGTTCTGTAATCGTTGCTCCATCTTTGAAAATGTCATACATTGAAATTACGAGAGCTGGCTCCAGTTTTTCTAACTGTGGTAATACTTCTTCATCATTTACCCCAGGGTATGTATCTACTGCCATCACAAAGTTTTCTTTTGTGACTGTTTTCCTTAATTCCTCGATAATCTTTTCATATCCACAAATTGCACCAAAACTATCCACCTTTGTTGTTGGATACTTATCGTACTTTGATTTAAAATCTAAATAAGTCATTGCTATTCCTCCTCAACTTTTATATCGTTAGCATCTTTATAAATCCGTGCTTTGAATGGAAACTTTTCAATTCGCTCATAATCATGTCCTGATTGTACTGGCCAACAGGCCCCTACTTTCATATCTTCATCACCAATATTAATTAAGCGATGAGCAACACGACCATCAATATGATGAACGGAACCAGGAAACACTTTTTCACTATAACAAGTTCCATCTTCATCCATTAACAGCAGTAAGCCTTTGCCAGCAAATCCAAAATAAAACTCTGCACAGTTAAGATCTTTATGAAAATGTCCTCGAGTCATATTACATTCTCCAAGAACGCTAACTGGTTTTAATACGGTTAAACCCCAGTTTAAATTTCCAACTTTATCATCACCTTTACTGTACAAATACACCTCATACATTACTGTATCATCACGTAAATCTGCATCTACATTTTTATAAAAATGTTTTGCATCTTTGTACAGTTTGACGCTCTTTTCAACCGCATCTCCCTGCAGTATTCCATTCATAAAATCATGCTTAGCCTTCGGCTCAAAGATCTTCATAAAGACACCTCCACACTTAAATGTTATAACATTATAATTTTTATGTCAATATTTATTTTAAATATCGTTATAAGGGGTATCAATCGTTATAGTTATAATGTTATAATATATATATGAAAGCGAGGATTTTTTCATGAAAATTGCATACTTAGTCCACTCTTATCGGGAGTATGATGAACTGGTGGAAACAATCGACCAATTAATCAAACAAGGAGATCATGTATTTATCATGATTAATGATAATGATTTAAGAGAACAGATACATTTTGTCTATGCCGAAAGTAGCAAAGTACATATTTCATCGATTCAGGAATTTGCACAGGAAGGTGATTTATCAATGGCAAGAGGAACCATCTTGCAGATGAGAGAAGCAGTAGGAATTGGATTTGATTATTATATTAATTTAACTGATGGAATGATTCCTATTAAATCAAGAAATGATATTGTTTCTTATTTAGAAGAAAACAATAATAACTTTTATTATGTAGATCGCAGTGAAAAAGAAGATAGTGAGTTAAGAAAAAAGACATTGAAGTATTATCCAATGACAAACCTATTATCATTTCCAACTGGAAAAGTATCTCGTGGTTTTTCTAAGGCAAATGCTTCCATATTTAATACCTTTGGATTACGCAGAAAAATTGAAGATGAAATTCTTATTGGAAGTCCTTATTTCATTTTGAAACATAAAACAGCTGTTTTATTAGTAGAACACTTTGACTATGTATCCGATACATTTAAGTTATCCTGGTATGCAGAAGAAGTGTATATTCCTACGATGTTGAAAAAGTTCAATGCGGATGATCATATTAACGATGATTGTCGTGTACTAGGTCCTAGTGGTAAATGGATTGAATCACAAGGAGCCGATAAAGTAACTGAAGATATTATTGAGAAGTACCCAAATGCTTTATTCGCAGCTAAAATACTAGCTGAAGAAGATCCTGGACTTTATCAGAATTATTTCGATATATACAATAGTTAAATAAAAAGAGAGAGAGAGAAAGAGATTTATGAGAAAAATAACCCTATCTCCATCCGTGATGTGTATGGATTTAACCAATCTTGAAAAGAGTATAAGAGAGATTGAAGCAATTGGTATTGATGCCCTTCATATCGATATTATCGATGGTGCATTTAGCCCAAGTATGCCACTTGGTATTGATACCATAAAGAAGTTACGTTCAATTACTGATTTACCTTTTGATGTGCATATTATGTCATTAAATAATGAATACTTTATTAATGAAATTTTAGATATTGGTGTACAGCATATTACTTTTCATTATGAAACAAGTCTTCATGTAGATCGTTATATTAATTTGATTAAGGAAAGAGGTGTAGGCGTTGGTGTAGCTTTAAATCCAGCAACTTCATTATCTACATTAGATTATATTCTGCCTCAGGTAGATTTGATTATGTTGATGTTAATTAATCCAGGTTTTGCGACTAATAAAAACGAAAAACAAGTTTCCTATGCAAAACAAAAAGTAGAAGACCTGAGAAAACTAATTGATGATAAAGGATATGATGCAACTATCCAGGTTGATGGAAGAGTATCACTTGATACCATTCCAATGTTAGTAAAAGTAGGTGCAGACAACTTAGTACTTGGAAGTACTAGTCTATTTATGAAAGATGATACTTTAGAAGAAAATAAGAAACGTTTAGATGTAGCAGTAAAGGAAGGTCTCTAATATGAAACAATCATTTGATTCTACACAACAGATTGTAGTGGATGAGCTAAAGAACACAATGAACTCAATTGATGAACTTCAGGTCGAGAGTCTAATTACAGCTATCAATAATACAGAGAAAGTATTCTTTGTAGGAGTTGGTAGAGTACTGCTATCACTGGAAGCAATTGCCAAACGCTTGGCTCACTTAGGAATTCAGACTGTAATCGTTGGTGAAATTACGGAGCCAGCTATTACCGAGAAAGATTTATTAATTGTTGGTTCTGGTAGTGGAAAGACTATGTTTCCTTTAGGAATCGCAAAGAAGGCAAAACAGTTTGGTGCAAAGGTGGCACACATTGGCGCCAACCCTGAAAGTCCATTAAGTGAATTCACAGATGTGTTTGTAAGAATACCTGTACAAACAAAATTATATCTGCCTGATGAAATTCCATCGCAACAGATTATGACAAGTCTGTTTGAACAATCACTCTTATTATTAGGAGATACCATTGCGCTAATGATGGTAAAAGATCAAAACATCGATTTGAAATCTTTATGGCAATATCACGCAAATTTAGAATAGAAAAAACTCCATTCGCTGGAGTTTTTATTTGATTGGATCTGGTAACATGATATCTTTCACTGCAGTTAGTGCATCTTCATAGCACTGTGTAAAATAACGTATCGTTAATACAACTGGAGGAAAGGTATCAAATTCATCTACTGATAATGACCCTTCTTCGATCGCTAGTTCAAATGGAGCTAGCTTTTTTAGTTCTTTCATAATATCTTCATCTACTGACTTTGACATTGTTTCTTCAATTTTAATATCACTGGCATCAAAACGTTTTTGCCATTTTAGTGGAATTGTCATGATGATATCTCCACCGATAAACTGCGAATAGTGCAGGTGATGACGATAGTAAGCAGTCAGTACACGAGTTTTATAATTACGAGCTTTGAAGATTCTCGCCACTTCCTTACATACCGCAACTCCTGCCCAGTTAATAGCTCCTGGATCTATCACAATATTATTACTTTCTGTATAATCTTTTAACCAGTCATCTTGCATTCCCAGAAGTACTGCACAAACAGGATTCAACATCTCATTCGACTTTCCTTCACTCTCTCTTCGCTTCATACCACTTTCAATCGCATGCGCTACTGCAACTGCCTGATCAACACTGAAACAGATGGTTGCCATTACACTAATCCCTTTATAAGTTGCTTCTTCCATTGCTTTAATACCAGCTTTGGTAGCAGGTATCTTTACTTGCATATTCTCACCTAATGCATGTACTTCTTCAGCCATTGTTATCATCCGCTCTGTATTACGATATTCCAGAATTGATGTCTGAATCGAGAAACGACCTTTCTTTGGTTTGCCATCCCTCCAGATTGGAAGCATAACTTTACTTCTCGCTTCTCCCATCTGTAATGTCCACTTCCACATAACTTCAAACATATCATCTTCAGGATATTTATCAGCTATCGCTTTTACTATTTCTTCTTGTTCACCCAACTCGTTCAGCATCATTCTTGATACCCAAGTTGGACTAGTTGTTACCCCTACACTTCCAAACTCAATTGCTTGTTTATGATCTTCTACATGGAACGAATCCACCCAGATATCAGTCATTGGAAATGCCTTTGTAATATCTTTAATTTTACCCATAAAAACCTCCGTTTCTCTTAATATAGCGAAACCCAACTTAATTGTCTATAGATCATTTTGAAACCCAATTTTTTTGACCATTTACAACAATAAATTGTCGTTTTCCAACTTTTTTCTTGGATTCGCAACTTATCAAAATAAAAAAAGAATGAGTTGTCATCCTTTTCATGATTATCTTTGCAACGAACCATTATCTAAAAGATATAATCCACCAGTATGAAATTCGGCTTAGTGCAATTTAAGTATTTACTTATTTTCTTTGTAGTAATCAATTATATATTCTTTTAACTCTTGACCATTAACCCCAACTGTCTTTAGCCATTCATTATATGATTCCTTATGAAGCTTTTGTTCTTCTGTTAGTTTATCATCTTCATCAACTGTATAGTAATCATCACCACCAACAGTTAAATCATAAAACCCAATAAATACCACATCATTACCATTTAATAACGCACTTATTGTTACTTTATTTTCTGAATCTTGAATATATACCATTGAGTTGTCATCTGTTTTCTCAACAGAAATTTCGTAATTTTCATTATCAAATACATCAACTGTCTTTTCATCATTACTTCCACAACCAAAAAGCATTAAAGCACAAATAAATAATACACCTATTTTTTTCATATTTTCTCCTAACATAATCTAACTTTTTTGTAATTTGTCAATTAAACCTAATACATGTTTCTTTGAATTTCTAAAACTTAAAAGCGTCATAATCGCAAACACTCCAGTCAATATTGAAAGGATAAGGAATAACCATTTAAGGATATTAACTACTAAATCAGGAAATTGAATAAAACTATCACTCATTCCATTAAATGCCCAGAATGTTAGTATTGCGAAAAAAAGACACGCAATCGCACTGTTACGAAACCAGTTTCCAATTTTCTTCGTCATAACATTTTTCATTTGTATTTCATTCTTCATTTGCTCTTTTTCTCTTTTATTCATAAATATCATTTCCTTTCTTAAAAACGAATCCCCACTTGGGAGGTAGGGATCGTTTAAATAACTTTAATTACTAAACTAGTAAGTTAATCCTGGATCGAAGAATCCAATGAATACCCCTACGAATGCAACAATAACCATTAGTAACATAACTTTTACAGGACTAACAGCTTTCTTAGCCATTAACCACCAACATAATAATACAAATAATAATGTTAGTACTCCTGGGAACGCTCCATCAAGTTTTTCTTGAATACTAATAATTGAATCTTCCATTACTTTAACGTATTTTGTAACAATTTCTCCACCTTCAACTATAATTTTTCCAGTAGCTTTTTCAACAACATCTTTTCCACCTTCGATCATAGTGAAAGCTTTTTCAGTTTCTACTTGACCGTTATTAATTGATAATGAAGTTGTAATATTAACCCAAGATGCAGCCATCGCACCAACGATAACTTGTCCAAGGACAATTACTGATTCACGAGCTGCCGTTGCTTTTTCACCAACGATTACCTCTACAGCTGTACCACCTAATTCATAACCTTTATTATAGATAAATTTCATGAATAGTATGATTGTAATGTTCCAAACGATAATATAGAAGATAGGTCCAATTGCAGAACCACCTTCAGCTAATCCTAAAGCAATCCCTAATAAGATAGGAATGTAAGTACCAACGATTAATGAATCCCCAATACCTGCAAGAGGTCCCATAAGACCCGCACGGATACCATTGATCATTTCATCGTCAATATCATCAGCACCATTTGCTCTAGCTTCCTCTAAACCAGCTGTAATCCCTACAACGATTGCACCAATTTGTGGCTCAGTATTAAAGAAAGGATAGTATGTTTGAAGTTTTTGTTTTTGTTCTTCTTTTGATTCGTATAATTCTTGGATAATTGGTAACATTGACCACATATATCCAAATGTTTGCATATGTTCATGTGAGAAACATGTTAAGTTTCCATAGTACCAACGCCAGAATGAACTATTTAACGTTTTCTTAGATAATTTCTTCATATTAAATGTCCTCCTCGTCGTCATCTATACCCACCGCTGGTGCTCTACTTAATTTCACCATAGCGATTTGGTAGTTAATCAGTGCAAATGCACCACCGATTGCTGTTGCCGCCAATAAAGTAACTCCCATTGATGCAGCGATTGCAAAACCGAATACAAACATAATTAAGTCTGAAGCTTTTGTAACCACTGATTTCAAAAGAATTGCAATTCCGACTGCTGGTAATAATGAACCAATTGTAAATAATGACTTCATATACCAAGAATCCATTGGTAATGCATCTTGGAAGTCTGCAATTGCTCCAGCTCCATAATATACGATTAACATGATTGGAATAAATGAAATCACGATGTGTGATAACCAAGGGAATAATACTTCAACTTTACCCAAAATTTTGAAGTCCCCTTTATCTAATCTAGCCCAACCAATGTGTTGCCAGATAAGGTTCATCATAGCTGTTCCATAGAACATAACTGTACCAACTGTACCAACTAGTGCACCCATAGATCCTGCAAGACCTTGAGCTTCTGCTCCAGCTAAGTCCAGTCCTTGTGACTTACATGCCACATATGCTAGCGGTATACCAATATAAGATACCGCACGTAAGTCGGCAGCTACTGTTCCTCCCGGCGTAACTAATGCGATGTAAATAATTTGCATTGGAATAGCAACTAAGATACAACCTTCAACATCACCTAATATTAACCCAACAAATAAAGATGCTACTAAAGGTCTGTTAAGCGTATAGTTACCGATTGAAGTTCCTAATGCAGCGATTGTAGAAGCAGCAAGTACTCCCATAAGCGCTAGAAGAGCCGCTTGTAACCAAGAAATCTCCATAAACTCATCTCCTTTTCAAATTTTATTTAATTTTTATCTTTATCTAAATTGGCTCCCAACATCCGATTTAGATTGAGACTACTACAATTAAGTCTTTTTAATATCCAAATTTTGATCTGAATTTTGGCCAAGACCCGATAGCCGTTTCTTCTAATAATGCAAAGTAAACATCGTAACCTGCATTTGTCATTTTTTCACAAGCTTCTGCTTCTTCTTGTGTAATACTTTGATTTTGCCCAAGCTTTGTTGCTCCAGGACGATCATTACATGGTCCAATAACAACTCTCTTAACGTCACTTGGTTTGAATCCATCATCAACTAAAATTCTAGCCATGTCGACAGGATTCTTAGTAATCAAGAAGTATCTCTTGTCACTATCTAAAACCTTTTGACATTTTTTCTTCCAGTCTTCATATGTCCAAATAAATACTTTTTTGTCTGTTGAAGCTTGGAACGATTGTTTCAATATAGGTGTAGTAGCAGCTTTATCATTGATTGCTACAATACCATCACAAGGGAATTCCTTAGACCAACGTGTTACAATTTGACCATGAATAATACGGTCATCTACTCTTACAAAACTAATCATTATTTTGTCCTCCTATTGATTACTAAATATCATCATCTGAGTCATCAGACGCTTGTTCAAAGATGCATAACCCAACTTGACCCTCAGATAATAAACTTTCTTTAAGGATGTCTCCATCCATGTTGTCTTTCATCAGTACTGCAGAAACTGCAAGTGGCATGTTCATACCTGCAAATACTGTTGTTTTATCCATCATTCCTTTTTCATCAAGAACACTGAGTGAACTAGTGAATGGCGAACCGCTCAAAATGTCTGCTAATAAAATTATTTCATCATCTTCAGTTATTGGTTCAATAAGCTTTTTAAAATTCTCAATAAACTCTGGTGTTCCCATATCAGCTGTTAAGCTAGTACTAAGAACATCATCTCTTTTTCCTGTCATCATCTCTACTGCACTGTGTAAACCTGGAGCAAATTCTCCATGACTCACCATGATTACATATTTCATAACATCTCTCCTTTTGTTTTATCTTGGTAAAAATGAAAGGGATTCCATCTCTACCTTTAGCGTACAATAATTTTTTTATCATTTCAACAGTTTGCGACATTATTCACACCACCATCACATAATTGGATTGGTTTAATTTCTTATCTAAAACTTCAAATAGTACGATTAACATTGACTATTTCAATTGTTATTGAATCATAAAGTTTATGATTATGATATATAAATTAGTTACATTTGTCACAATTTCTGTAAACGCTTTCAATTGATGCTTTAAATTTAAGGCATATAGCCTTAAATTTATCTCACATAACTTCTTATAACCCTACAGTTTCCACTGATTGTATATTCTTTACAAGCAGCTGGTATAAACAAACTGTCTGTATATTTATTTTCTATTTTTTCATCTTGGTAGGTGATTGTTCCATCTCCATGAACGAATGATATACAGTTGAATCGATCATTCATTGGAATCGTAATACTTCCAACCACATCAATTAATTCAACTACATAGTCTTCACAATCGACTAGCGTCTTAATTGTTGTTTTCTTATTCTCACCTACTGGTGAATGTACCACATGACTCTTATGAGTCAGATCAACTACATCAAAACTTTTTTCTAAATGCAATTCTCTACCATTCCCCTGTGCATCTTTTCTGCCATAGTCATAGAAACGATACGTTGTATTAGAATTGGTTCCTACTTCAATTGCCAGGATTCCTCCACCAAGTGCATGTAAGGTACCTGCATCAATATGAATGAAATCTCCTGCTTTAATATCATGATACTTCAGATATTGTTCAAGGTTTTCTTCTTCAACTGCTTTTCTGATTACTTCTTTATCAGTAATTTTTGTACCAGCTACCAGTCTTGCATTTTCTTCAGCTTCCAGTACATACCAACTTTCTGTTTTACCATAATCATTTTCATGTTCTAAAGCATATGCTGTATATGGATGTACCTGAATTGATAAATCGTCTTTTGCATCTAAGTATGCTAAACGAAGAATCTTTTCTTTTGGTACTGCTCCTAACATTTCCTGTTGGTGAGCATCTAAAACTTCCTGTAAGTTTTGTCCTTTGTATTCACCATTCAATATTTCGCTTTGACAATAAGGATGTGCATTCACTTCCCAGCTTGTACCATAGCCATCACCTTCATCACCACGAATATCAGTTAGTCGATGTCCACCCCAAATGGTTTTATCATATATTGGTTTCAACTTAAATGGATACATATCTTTACCTCACCTTAAAGTTATTATACAAGAAAAAAAACACAAAATCAATATAATGTTATAACATTATATTAAAATATCATATTTTGGAATTTTTGGTAAATAAAAACACCTATTTTGAAATAGATGCTTATTATCGTTAACTATAAAAGAAACTGTATTACTAGAAAAATTACAATAAATGCAACTGGCACAATAAACAGTAAACCGTAACCACGCATTACTTTTTTCTCTAGCTTACGCCAACCGTCCTGATCAAAGTAATATCGATCATCATCTGTTTTATGAACAACTCCATCGTTGATCAGATTTCCAATCGTGTACGATATTACCGCACTTGTCAGTTTTAAATTTTTGAACTCTTCTACTTTGATTGCTGTTGCTTCATCATAAGCATTATGTTTATGAAAGATATCGATTACCATCTTCGCAGCAGTTTTACGAATACTATTTTTCTTTGCCATAGACACACCTCTTTACTTATACATTCTACCGTATTTTTCCATAAATGCACTATTTTTTTCAAATCCACCATCAACATTAGCACTAATAAACACTTCAACTTCATCACCATAAGCATGTAACTGTTGTGCACAAACAACACTGATTGCCCCACAAATAAAGGCATTTGCAATTGATGATGTTGGATACATTGGCACTGTAAGTCCTTCAAAATAAGTTGCTGAATCACCAATCTCTCCACAGTTATCAATTACGATATCTGCGACTTCCATCAAACGTTTTTCATGTTTGTTTCGTGGACTCGCACTTAACGAGTGTTTAGTATTTGTAATAGCAATTACTTTTGCACCTAACTCTTTTGCTTCTACAGCAAGTTCTACTGGATATGCATTTCTTCCTGAGTTTGAAGCAATCAAAACCACATCACCCTCACTGATTTTATAAAGATCAACTAAGATATGAGCATATCCACTTAAATTTTCAATATAGGTACTCTTTGTTGGATGTTCATTCAGTGTCAGTTCCGTTGTCATAATTGGTACAACAAATGCCAGACCACCAGCACGACCATAAAATTCTTCAGCCACACTATGTGAGTGACCACTCCCAGTTGCATAAAATGTGTTGCCATTATGATGTGCATCACCAATCATTTTTCCTGCGGCAGCAATTTGTTCACTTTGCGTATCATGTATTTTATTTACAATATCCAAACCAATCTTAAAACTTTCATCAACAAACTTTTTCATAGTGTTCTCCTTAAATTAATTCAAAATGCTTACATGTATAGTAAGTTCCATCATCTTCCACATTCTTCGCTACATAGTCTGCAACTTTCTTCACTTCATCCAGTGCATTCCCCATAGCAACACCAATCCCTACAGCTTCTAGCATCTGTAAGTCATTATAGTTATCACCAAAAGCAATTACTTCATCCATCTTGATTCCTTGCGCATCAGCAATAATCTTCACTCCGTCAGCTTTACTGTAATTATCCATATGAATATCATAGTGATCCTCACTAAATGCATCAAATGCCAAATGAGGATACTTTGTTTGATAATAGTCCATATGTGCTGGATCAATATTACATACAACGCCTAAAGGAAGGTCTTTCAAATGACGATTCCTATCTTTACGATGATCTACTAAGACATCAATACGTCCAATCCAGTGTGATACCATACTCGTAATTCGTTTGTTTCCATTGTAGCAATATGCTGCATCATCAAATTGAAACATTACTGCATCATCAAATTTTATAAAATCTTTAATCAAACTTTCAACATCCTCTAACGATAAAGGACTACGATTTACTTCCTTAAAATTTTTATCTGCTACATATGCACCATTCACACATACATAGTAATCAAAAGTAAACTCTTTATTCAAGGAACCTTTCACAAAAAAAGGTGGTCTCCCACTTGCGATAGCAACTTTTATTCCATTCTTTTGTAGTTGATTCAACATTAAAAGCGTTTTCTCACTAAAACCTTTATTACCTTCTTCAACAAGTGTTCCATCTACATCAAATACCGCTAATTTAATCATTTCTCTCCTCCTCTAAAATCATTAAAATTGCATCCTTAACCCGTTCCACTTTATATTTTCCATATTGTTTAACATCATCATTTGCACGATCCATCACAAATGAATGTTCAAACATTTTAAACATTGGAATATCGTTTTCACCATCACCAATAACTGCTACTTCATCAGGCTGTAATCCACGATATTCTAATAATTTATGAATCGCTGTTCCTTTGTGAATCCCTTTGGTTGTAAGTTCCACAAAATGAAAATGGGTCATTGATATCTCAAATTTATCACCATAAAGTTCCTGCAGCTTCTTTGACATTCTACTAGGATCCACTTCTCTGGTATAAAAAGAAATCTTTACTATTCCATCTTTGGGTTCACTTAAATAATCCAACAAATCAATATCACTAATTGTTCCTACCTGACCCATAAATTCAATTGCATCTTTCCAAAATAAATCTTTGGGTCTCTTATTATAAAAGTAAAAATTACAGTGATCATCAGCAACAAAAGGATATACATCTTCCAAATATACATCCTGTATGTGTTTCATCATTTCATATATTTCCTGAGAATTCATATTCATCTCATAAATCTTTTTTTCATCTGCAAAAACAGTTCCACCATTGTTTCCAATATAATCCATATCAAACTTAAGAACAGGTTTCACATGTGTATAATATACACCAAGATCGCGCCCAGTAACGATACCAAACTCAATACCAGCATCTTTCAACTGTTTGATTGCTTCAATATCATAGTCACGAAATTGCATATTCTTATCTAATAACGTTCCATCTAAATCACTTAGAAATAGTTTTATCATCTTTTCTTTTTCCTTTTTTGTTGGTAAGCATCTAAACGCTCTTTCAAGATTACACCAAACTTCTTTGGCAATTGCATCTTTTCTGAAGTTGTTGTTAGACGAACTTCATAACGTCCAAACATACCGCCAGTTGGTGTAGTACCATTTACACTGCGAAAGCGATGGAATGTTTTTTCATAGAAAAATCCATCTTCTGTAAATATGATTGTACGTCTTACTATAAACTCTGTAGTTAATGAAAGTACCCAAAGGGTTACAAATCCATAAGCTGCTAAGGTAACTGCTTCTCCATTATTTTGCATTTCAAATACAACAGCTACACCTACCAATATTGCAATTAGAACACACCCTATAATCCAAGGGATATAGTCAGAAACTATTTCAGGATGATTCTTGTTTCCTTCTAGAAATTCTTTCTTCGCTTTATTACACTCAATAAACTTCTTTACATTTGTGAATACCATAAATAAACCATAACCAATGATTACTACTACAATTAACGTTGTGATAATATTCGAATCCATATATCATATACCTCTCTCTACTCGTTATTCTTATTATAGCGATTTTACATCTTTTTGTATAGAACTCCTAGTCCTAAAGCAATAAAACCGGATAATCCAATAATCACAAGAGTCATATCAATACCAACTGCAGTAGCTAAAATACCAGCTAAACTTGGTGTAATTAAAGCTGATACACCAACGTATACAGCACTGGCAACGGTCTGTCCGGTTGCCCGCATATGTACTGGACTTGCATCATCAACCAATGTTTTTGAAGTAATCATAATTAGTGGATACGTAACACCTTGTAACAGTGAAACAGCTACCACTAGTTCTGGGCTTTGCACAATTGCATAACCAATGAAACGAACAATATACATGAATGTTCCAAACATCATAATTTTATAATCACCAAACTTCTTCAGTAATATACCTCCAGCAAAAAACAAAGGTAATTCAGTAAATGCCTGAATTGACCAACGAGCACCTACAATACCTTCATCTCCCCCTAACTCAATCATCTTATCCACTACAGTATACATATCAGCAGTTGCAATAATATTGATGATTAAGAAAATTAAAACAACAATTACAAACTTCTTATCTTTCAATAAAATCTGAATATCTCTGAATTTAATTCCTGCACTTTTTTCATGTTTGGTCGCATCTTGCATAAAGAACGTTAATCCAATATTAAACACCGTCATTACTGCAAAGATAATTCCTAAAGAACCATAACCCCACTTTTGAATTGCCAGTGCACCCAATGGACTACCAATCATCCAACCGATTGCCCCAAAGGCACGAATGGAACCATAGTTTTGCTTACAGTGATCATCTGTTTCCAGACACCAGGAATCCTGTACTGCCATTACGGTTCTTGCTAACCCTCCAACAAGTGAAATAAAAATCAGATGTAAGAAAAAGATTCGATCTGTTACGCTATACATAATACAGGTTGCAATTACGAATAAAATTAACAATAGATTATAGAACTTTTTATCAGTATTGAATTTATCACAAAGATAACCTACAAAAAACTGACCAACAATTGCCACAACTGCGGTTCCTGATAAAATAATTCCTCTTTCCATCACGTTATATCCAACATGAGAAAGGAAGGTTTGCATATATCCATATGGTATTGCAAAGGATATAAACGAGATAAAATACAATACAAACATAAATCCCATATTCTTTGTAAGTTTCATAATGTACCCCCTATCTGAAACTAATCAATATTATTTCTATAACTAGCCATAAACAAATCTAGGGTTCCTTCAATTTTCAATGTACCAAAACCGGCAGGAACAAGTAGTGTTTCTCCTTTTTCTATCTTCACTCCGTTGATCATTCCACTTCCTTCTACTGCCGTATAAAAAGCAAAACGTGAATGATCAAAGTTTCCTTCTTTTTGTACTCTTACTCTTTGTAATGTATACAATCCAGGTTCATCCCAATACGAAGTAACCAGACAACCATTTACTTCTACTTCAGGAAAATGAATAAATCCTTTTGAACGATCTGGAATATTTACATTCTCTATTACTTCTTCTACTTGAATTGGACGTTTCTCACCCGTAGAAGGATCAATACGATCATAATCATACACCCTTAGTGTGCAATCTGCATTGCGTGAAATATTATATGTTAATACACCATTTCCAATTGCATGGATTGTCCCACAAGGAATATCTAAGTAGTCATCAACTACTACATCAATGTATTTAATTAATGAATCAAATTCTTTTTTATGTACCTTTTGAGCAAACTCTTCTCTTGTAGTTGCTGTATGCCCAAAGGCGATATATCCGTCTTTTGGTGCATCTAAGATTACCCATGCCTCTGGCTTTCCACGACCTCCATTGTACGCTTTCGCGAATGTATCATCTGGATGTAACTGAATTGATAAATCCGCTTCCGGATCTAGCAAATTCACGCGAATTGGTAACTCTGCTGTATCACATTCAAACCAATCAGGATATTGTTCATAAAGCTGAGATAACATCAAATCGGTTCCTTCAATTTTACAATCTGCATGTCCTTCTAATGCAACAACATTATAGACTTCACCTACAGGATATACCTCTGTCTTATAATTAAAATTCTCCAGTAATCGTTTTCCTCCCCACATCCGTGGTTCGAAATACGGCAATACTTTAACAATTTTCTTTTCCATTGTTTACTCCATATTGGCATGTCGGCCATACATTGTATCTGCATCCATTCCCTTGCTATCCATTAACATCATAATCACAATATCCATAAAGATACCTTCGGATTGTTCAAAGAGACTTGCCATTGGCTGATGCGAAATAATTGCATCTTGCTTCTGTACTTTTGGTGAAGCTGTATTAATCACAATAACAACATCTGCAAGTTGACCAATTGTTGATTCAACATTCGTTGTAATCAGTGCTACTTTCGCACCCATTTCTTTGGCCTTTTGTGCATGGTTCACTAGTGATTTTGTCTCTCCAGAACCACTGCAGACTACCAACAATCCACCTTCTTTTATATTTGGTGTTGTTGTTTCACCAACCACATAACTATGAACACCCATGTGCATTAAGCGCATCGCAAATCCTTTGATTTGGAACCCACTTCTTCCAGCTCCAGCACAGAATACCTCATCTGCCTCATTAATCAAAGCTACAAATTTATCAGCATCTGCTGTTGGAATACTTGCCAATGTCTGTGATAATTCCTCAATTACCATCTTTCCATATTCTTGATTATTCATAAGTTACCCCCTACTTCATTCTTTCTTTCATTGTACGAGCCATTGTTGCACGATTATCTGCGTTCGATATCGCTCCACCAACAATGATTACTTCAGGATTTGCTTCCACAATTGGATCCAAAGAATCTAATTTTACTCCACCAGCAATAGCTGATTTTGCATTTGTTACATTTGCATTAATAATAATCAGATCACCCAAAGGACTCTTTGTACTACCTTGTACATCAAATGCAGTATGACAACAAATATAATCTACGCCCATTGCATCTACTTCCTGTACTCGCTTGGCTAAGTCTTTGACACAGACCATATCAATCATTACTTTACCACCATAGGTTTTAGCAGCTTTTAATGCTCCAATAATCGTTTCATCATTGGTAACACCTAATACTGTTACAATATCTGCCCCTGCTTTAAATGCTCCTGTTGCCTCTAACTCTCCAGCATCCATAATCTTTGTATCTGCTAATATATCCAGTTGAGGATAACGTTCTTTAAATACACGCACTGGCTTATTTCCTTCTTCCAATAAAAACGGTGTACCAACCTCTACTATATCTACATAATCTTTTACTTCATCCAATAACTCGACACACTCATTAATTGTTAATGTATCTAAGGCAATCTGTAATTTCATAATCATACACTCCTTACGCTTATAATTTTTCTAACTCCACTTACTTGTTTTAATCTGATCGGATCCTGTTCATCAGTCACAAAATAGTCATACTCAGAAAACTTCCCATAAATGTAGGTTGATGTTTTATCAAACTTCGATGCATCACAAACAATGACATTCACATCACTACTCTTATGAACCTGTCTTCTCACAGCAATTTCTTCCAAAGAAAATGTTGTAAATCCATCCATATTCTTAAAACCATCACTACCAGTAATCGCTACATCAATGTGAATTGTTTTCAGTACGTCTACTGCATATCCACCAATGAGTGCTTTTCCTCGTTTCTGTAATAGTCCTCCACAGACAATTACATTGTGTTCACTGTCAGAAACAATGTTGGCTACTTGAATTGAGTTCGTCACAACCGTTAAGTTTCGCTTTACACGAAGCAACTTTGCGACCTGAATAGAAGTACTTCCAGCATCTAAATAAATCATTGAACCATCTTCAATTAAGTCAAGTGTAGCTCTGGCAATATGCTTCTTAGCTTCCAAGTTCTCTTGTAGTTTCACATCCAAAGGCAACTGAAAATAATCATTAATTACAGTCGCTCCTCCATGGGATTTACTAATGACTCCCATGCGATCTAAAAAATGCAGATCTTTTCGGATTGTCTCACTCGACACTTGAAACTGATGAGCCAAATCTTTAACTTTTACTTTTCCTTCACTGATGACAATTTTTGATATTTCATCTCGACGTTTTTTTGTTTTTTGTGACATAATGTATCCTCTCACCCTAATCATAACTATTTGTTGGGATAACACAATAGAAGTGTATCTTTTTTATGAAATAAAAGCGTAAAAAGTTGGCTTTTTCAAATTATTGTTTTGAATTCCCAACTTTTTATCTTGTTTTTAAAAACGATTCTCACTGCGGTGGATGATTGCATCCTGTGTATCACTCATTAATGATACAAATTGCGCACAATATCCAGCAACCCGAACAATTAAATCCGTATAATTTTCAGGTTCCTTTTGTGCTTGTCTTAAGACGTCTGAATCGACGACATTAAATTGATTATGATAAATTCCCTTCTTACAGCAAACTTTCAAAAATGATACAAAGGTATCTAAATTATCACCTTCAAGTGCTTCTGGTGAAAAACGCATATTTAAAAGTTGTCCTGCAGCTACCTGTCCATTTGGTAATTTTGATACTGAATTAATTACTGCAGTTGGTCCATTTACATCCGTTCCTTCAGTAGGTGAACACCCCTCATTCAAAGGGCTTTTTGCCATTCTGCCATCTGGAGTTGCTCCTACATCTAAGCCATTGGGAACATAGGATGTAATGTTTGATGTTGACATTGTATACTTACTAATTTGTGGACCTTTGCCATAGGCTGTTGTCTTATAATCTGGTAATAATTCGAGATAAGAATTGAATATATCCACTACGATTTCATCTACGTAATCTTCATCATTTCCAAACTTTTCAACCTTTTTCACCATCTGATGAATCTTCTTAGATTCTAGTGACTGCCAATTATCTTCCATTGCTTTTTTTAGTTCTTCAAGGGTCAGCTTTTTCTCTTCGAATACCAATTTTTTCAGTACTGCAAATGAGTTACCAACTACACTTGGTCCAATATTAGATTGAGAAATAATATCATATTGTGCTCCACCCAATTTCAATATTTTTCCTTTTTCTAGACAATTATCGATTAAGCTTGATGCAAATGGATCGGCATCATACTTCGCTAAAGAGTAATCACAAATATGGTCACAGTCGACAGCTAAATCAGTATAATATTTCAATAGCTTCTTCCACCCTTGCCATACATCTTCATAAGAATGAAAGTCTGATTCTTTTGTTTCTTCATTATTATTTATTGTAGTTAAGCGAATTCCTGATAAAGGATCATAACCATTATTTAGAAGTATCTCTACTAATTTCCCCCAGTTTACATACGTCATACCAGTTGCACGATGTCCATACTTTCCTGGTATTCCTGTCTCCACACAACCAATCGCTACATAATCCAGTGCATCTTCTTTTGGTATTCCTAAATCTTCTTTTGCCTTCACAATAATATCATCATTAAACATACTTGGCATTCCACAACCAGTACGAATTAACTTTGATGCAAGTCGTAGCAGTGCTTCTGGTGTCTCTTTATTATAACGCATTGAAAAGTTTGGTTCAGCAAGTGAACATAAGTTCATCGCTTCAATGCATAAGTAAGATAAATCATTGGTTCCATCACTTTCATCTTTACGATATCCTCCAATCATCAGATTGGAATATAGTGGATATCCCTGTGAGAAACGAGTATGCCCATATGGCCTTACTTTATTCAAACTACTATTCATAATAAACATATGCGTAATAATTTCTAATGCTTTATCTTCATTAATTATTTTATTTTTTAAGTCTGCTTCATAGAATGGTTCAATATATTGGTCAAAACGACCATAACAGAAAGAGTGTCCATTGCTTTCAATCATCTGTAAGATATGAACTAGATATACAGACTCTACTGCTTCATAAAAACTCAATGCTTTTCGTTCCAGCAAATGAACACACATTCTGGCAATTTCAAATAGTTCTTTTCGGCGTTTTACATCCTTGCAATCATGTGCCATATCAGCAGCCAGTCTTCCATAACGCTTAACCCAACGAAGTGATGCCTTCAAAGAAATAATAACTGCATTATAAAAGTCTATTTTATCCTGGTCATCCGTTTTTGATAACTGCATACGTGCTTCTTCAATTAAGCCCAGAAATCCAACTTCCAGTACTTTTTCATGTTTAGGGACAATATGTCCATCCCCACTCATGGAGATACCACCACGATGCAATACACCTTGTTTTTCTGCCAATAAATTAACTTCTGGTAAATTCTTTTTCACTTCATCTTCATGTGTATTGCCATGCCAATAATTATGAATACTTTTTAATTCTTCCTTTGTTTTTAGATCGATTTGAAACACATCACCTTCACGTAATGCAAACTCATCCAATTCATCAATTACCCAATCAATTGAGTACTCAGGAAAGATTGGAGCTGCAAAATTTCTTGAAGCCTGATTTCCAAAGATAAGACTATCTTCTTCAATATAAATACTCATATGATCTAATGTATAAGCAAATGCTTTCGCTTTTCTTAAAATGTATGGTTCACCCTCTGTCTGCTTAAAACTCTCTGTATATAAAAGAGCCCGTTGTGAACAGATTGATGCCTGACGTTTTTCCATTTTTTGCTGCAATCGGCGGATTCTTTCCACATCAATGCAGTTGCTCATTATTTTGTACTCTAGCATTTCTTTCATAGGCTTCTAAAAACCTCCAATATCTTTCAACTTCATTCTACAATGATAAACCCTATAATTCAAATTATATGTTTTAAAAAAGTGCATATGCACTTTCCTAATAACTATCTTTCGTCTCTTTCGCTCCATCGACATTTAAAACAACTGGAGTAGACTTATATCCAATTCCCATACGATCGATACCCATATCAATCAGTTTTAAGAAATGTTCTCTTGTGCGAATACATCCACTACCTTTGACTTTTGCTTTACCATCTACTGCATCCATCATCACTTGAATTACTTCATAACTAGCACCATGTGCTTCGATACCAGTTAAGAAACCAGTACTTGTTTTTACGAAGTCAGCTCCTGCTGCTACAGCACACTCACATGATTTTCTCACTTCATCCATTGTTAGTGCATCAGTTTCAAAAATAACCTTTAACTCTACATTATATTTATGGCAAACATCAGCAACTGCCTTAATATCTGCCGTTACTTCATCCCACATACCACTGCGGATCCATCCATAATTAGCAACAATATCTAACTCTAAAATATCATCTGCATAGTTACTAAGAATCAATTCAGCTTGTGCAACTTTCGACTCTGTAGTGCTTGTTCCAAAAGGAAAGTCACAGACTGGACATACTTTTGTATCTGTTCCCTTACACATCTTTGCTGCCATATCAACTGATGATGGATTTACACAAACGGTAATACATCCATAATCAATTCCTTCTTGAATATACTTCTTAATTTCTTCTTGTGTAAACTCTGGTTTCAATACTGATTGGTCAATATAACGTGCCAATTCCTTAGCACTCATCTCACTCGCTTTTTTTGTAGGCTTCATACTGTTACCTCCTCTTTCTAATTACAGTATAGAGAAGGAAATAAAAAATGTCAATGAAAAACGTTCAAAATCTTTCATTAACATTCAAATTCTATCTTATTCAGCAATTATTAGGTTTGCTGGTTTTTTATATTTTGCCCCAAATGCATCCATAACAACACCATCAAATTCCTTAATAGTGCTGAACTTATAAAACCCTCTGGTATCCATTTTCGCTGAATCAATCAATAGATATTTCTTTAATGATTGTTTCATTGCAGCACTTTTGATTTGAGCACTTCCCATTTCAGCTGTATAAGCAATGCCTTCTACAACATCAACTCCTGCACAACCAATAAATGCATAATCAAAATTAAACATCTCTACTGTCTGTAAAGCAATCGAACCAATATTCATATTATATCTTGGCATATAATTACCACCAACGCGAATCAGTTCCAGTGTACTTCCTTCTTTGATCTTCACAAAATTATTATGCGTAACAATCTTTACTCGTTTACCTTCCAGATAATCGGTTAAGAACATTAAAGTTGTTCCACCATCAATAAAGATACAATCGCCATCCTGCACCAGTGAAGCACTATATCGACAAATCTTCTTCTTCGCATCAATATTAATTCCACTCTTCTGCTGCATTGTTAATTCTTTATCATCCGTCAGTGTTCCCAAACTGACTTTTGTAGCACCACCATGTACCCGTTTTAATTTATTCTGTTTCTCCAGTTCTTCGAAATCTCTACGTATTGTTGATTCCGATGCATTCAGCTGCTGACAGATTGCCTTTAAAGTTATTACTCCACTTTGTTCCAACTGATCTAATATATATATAAATCTCTCGCTTGCTAACATAGATAAACCTCTCTTATATTATAAAAATAGTATACCACAAAAAAACAAGTAATAACTTGCTTCTTATTGATTATATCGCTGTAATCGCTGTGTTAGTGTACCACTATGAATTTCAAATAGATGCTTGTCATAATCATAGAAATATATAGATTGACCTTCTCCCTCTACTCGGCTCCGTTCTGGTTTTATTTCAACTCCCAGTTGTCTGATTCTATCTGCATAATCTGAAAACTCATTATCGTCTACCCGAAAAGCAATATGATTATAAGTCTTCTCTTTTAAAGAGTCACCTTCCATTGTTGCAATCCAAATATCTCCAATCAGGAAGAATTTCTCTTTTGAAAGTGAATACTCTTTTCCATCACTGGAGTACACTTCTTTTGCATCAAATATTGTTTCTAGAAATAACTTCATCTTATCTAAATCTTTCACAATAAATGTAATGTGACTAATACCTTTGATCATATTGTAACTCCTATAGTTTTACATCAAATTCTTTCATTAATGTTTGAATTACTGCTTCCTCTTCATTTGTGCCAATTACATGCTTACTAATTTCTTTAATTTTTGGATAAGCATTTCCCATTGCATAAGACTCACCCACACTTTGTAACATTTCATAATCATTCATGTAATCTCCAAATGCCATTGTTTCTTCTTTGCTAATATTAAACTTTTCCTGAAACGCTTTGATTCCTCTTCCTTTATTTGCACCCTTGCTGGAGAAGTCAATCCATTCAACACCGGAAATACTTATATTAATATCGTCTTTTAAATTATCAAATAAAGCGACTCTTCCTTCTGCATTATTATCAGAATTATAAAGTGTCAATTTGACAATTTCATCTTTCACATCATATAAACTATCTACAGTTTCAATTGTAGGATAATACTGTCTTAGATATTCTTTTATCTTTTCATCACAAGTTAGAGAATATGTATGATTCACACAAGCAGCAATTGGCAATACATTATCTATTTTATCTACAATATGCAAAATCTTATGAACATATTCTTTCGACATTTCTTGAGCATACAAATATTTATCTTCATATACTGCAATTGTTCCATTCTCTGCAATATAAGCCAATTCTTTTGCAATCCCATCAAAGTCACGATACAGAGATGCAAGTGATCTTCCTGTTGCAATACCACAGACAACTCCTTTATCCATAATTGCCTTTAATACCTGTTTGGTATTTTTTGGCATTTCTTTATTATCTTTTAATAAGGTCCCATCCATATCCATAAATACTAATTTAATCATGTAGTTTCTCCTTTTCCTAACATGTCTATTTAACACTAAACCTCTTTACTTCAATACGCCCCTATATTCTATACCAAATAAAGAAACACTGCCACTAATAAAACAAAAAAAGTTGTTTCAACTTACTGAAACAACCTTATGTTATCGTACCATTCCCCCATGAAAATAACATTCATATATCTTATCATTTTCATAATATATTTCTTCATATCCCTGATACCAATCCATATCTCCATTCACTTCACAACTATAAGTGTAAGAACCTTGCTGATAAAACTTTGGACCACGATATGGATTACTTTTATCACCTCTCAACAGTGCTTCTTTTAGAAAATCACCACTGAATCGATCATCCAAAACTCTTCCAACATAATTCATGGAATACACTGGTACTTCTTTTATCCACACTGCTTCTTCTCCTGTGAAGTATTCACTACCAAGATAAGTGTCAATATATAAATAGTCATTTTCTTCATACTTATAATCATATGAATTTGGTCTTGAAGATTCACATTTTCCTTGCTTTGCAGCATATGTATGATGTTTTGCTTTCAATAAGAATTCAGTTAATACCTCTTTTGATGTAATAGTCGAATCAGTAATTGATACCTCACAATCATTATCTTTTACCAGGTAATCAACTGACACTTTAAAGATATCACTAATATGAATTAAATTATCAATATCTGGATATGTCTGCCCACTTTCCCATTTTGCGACCGCCTGTCTTGATACTAATAATTTATCTGATAGTTCTTCCTGAGTGATTCCTCTGCTTTTTCTAAGTAATTGAAGTTTTTGAGAAAAATTCATAATGACTCCTCCATCTATAAACTTAGTATATCATCTACAATCTTTAATGAACATCAATCATCAGTTGCTTTTTTGATACCTATGGTTGCATTGCAATAAAATGTAGTATAATTTGTTTATGAAAGAAACCAAGATTAAGAGGGACACAACATGAAATATGAATTTAGCGCAAAACCTTATCATTATTCATCAACTCCGGGAATGACTGGTTGGACCTTTGTAGCACTTCCAAAAGAACTATCCATAGAAATTAGAGAAAACTTCAAAATGCAGGAAGAAGGTTGGGGGCGACTAAAGGCAACCATTAAAGTTGGTAAGAGTGAATGGAACACAGCTATCTGGTTTGATACAAAAAAAGATACCTATCTGCTTCCACTGAAAGCAGCAATTCGGAAAAAAGAAAAAGTGGAATTAGGTAAAGAAGTAAAAGTTAATATTAATTTGAAGTTATAGAAAAAAGTCCGTTTGGACTTTTTTAGTATATTAGACAAATTAACTCTTCTTTTTAATTACAATTTCATCAATTGCTTTACGAGGTCTTGCTTTTGGATCTTCATCTGGATATCCTATCGCAACTGCAGAGACCAGTTCCAAATCAGGATAACCTGCATACGTACATATTTCTTTTTCTGTATATGCAGTATCACGAATCCATACTGAACCCAAATCTAAATTCACTGCCTCCAAACAAATATGTTCGATTGCAGCACCAATTGAAACATAATCACCAAGATCCCATATCTCATCTTTCTCTCTAAAAACTAAAATTAAGAGAGGTGCACTTTTTATTGTCCATGCCGAGTATTTTGAACTATTCATGTATCCTGGTAATTCATAGACATTTGTTTCAAATAGATCCAGCATAATCTGTGCTACTTGATCTTTTTCTTCATCCTGCAATATCATCAGCTGCCAAGGCTGACGATTTTTCGCTGATTGACATAGCCTTGCACTTTCAATCAGTTTTTCTATTTTCTCAGATTCAACTTTCTTGTCCTGATATTTACGAATACTTCTTCTATTTTTTACTACTGTTTCAAACTCCATTACATACCTCCTTATTCAATCGCAATCCATACTTCCTGATGTTCATTTTGCATATAACACTCGATTACTGGTAAGTCTGCCATCTTATAACCACTACTTGGTAACCATTGTGCATAGAATGTTTTATATACATTTTGTACAGATTGAGGAAGTGGTCCATCAGCATTGATAATAACCCATTTAGCTGCTGGTATTGTTATTTTCTCAATATCTTCAGGAACTTCACATCTTACACATTCCTCTACATCCACATACGTTGTAACGGACAAATAATAATTCAAATCACCTTCTACACTGGCAACATCACCTTCTGTGATTCCCAGTACTCCAGAAGGGCGCATATCAGCCTGCATACAGATATCCATAAGACGTTGAAATCTTCCATCGACTAAAGAATCATCCCACATCTTTGGTATTACTTTGAAAGCATCTTCTGCTCTTAATTCTTCTTTGAATCCAGCTGCCTCAAAAGCAGGCCAGTCTTCAATTGAATACTTCATCTCTACATCTCCTTTCGTGATTAACTGAAAGGAGATCTTAGGTATGGATGTCAATTGTACTCGCCTTTTTCTTATTTGTGATGGCAACACACCATGAAACTTCTGGAATGCTCTACTGAATGCTTCATTTGATGAATATCCATACCGCATTGCTACATCTAAAATAGAATCATTACCACTCATGATATCGTATGCAGCAAGTGTCAGTCTGCGATTACGAATATATGTAGCTAATGATTGGTTAGCTATATAAGAAAACATTCTCTGATAATTATGAATCGAACATTGTGCAATTCGTTCTACTTCTTTCATATCAATTTCACCTCGAAGATTTTCTTCTATATAATCAATTACTGCATTCATTTGATTCATCCAGTTCATAACGATACTCCTCTCTATCTTAATCATATCGAAATCAGATATAACATACTTGATATAATTGTATTCAGTTATGTCAATTTTACTCCATTATAACATATGAAAAGCAACTCATTTCAATCAACAAGTTGCTTTTCATTACCTAATTTATTATATTTCTATAACCTTTATCTGCATGCTTAGAATGATATACAAATCCTTATTATATCTAACTTATAACTCTATATTTCAGCATCGTAATAGTAGTTAATTACGATTGGATCTTCTGATTTTTCTAATACGAAATCAGGGCGATCAGCTCCAAAATATTCAAACTCTGTTGTATTACCAAATGGGTATTGGTAATCATCTACAACGATTAATGTTCCCACTTCCAAAGTAATTACTTCTTCATAGAATACTTCAATTGGTTCTCCATCAGTATCCGCTAACCAGTGATAAATAATAATATCTTCTGTATAGTAAGTTGCTGAATTAGAGAATACTACCTGGTGAGTTCCGCCCTTCTTCAATTGAGTTGCTTCTTTACCTTTTGAACATGCATCATTTGTACGCGTTCCAACGATGTTTCCATCCTTGAATCCTGCTTTATTAGCATCCCCGATTAATCCAGTTCCGTTGTAGTAAACTCCTTCTGGTTCAGAATACCATGAGTAATTACCCATGTTACTTAAATTTCTCTTTACTGTAGAATATGTATTTACTACATCTACAGCTACATCATCAGTTACTACTAAACCTGAGTTTAAATATATTTCTTTAACCACTGCATTATCATAAGCTCTTAACATTTGTTTATCTGCCTGTAAAGCTGATACACCACTGTTGATGTTTCTTGATACTCCAGTAATTGAACTTCCATTATCTTCCGCTTGGATGTGAGCTATCTGTGTTCTTGCCCCACAACTTCCACCTTCTCCATATACAGTTGCACCTTTCCAAGCATAAATATCTCTATATGCCCAGATACCTGTACTGTCTGCACCAGATGCATAACCCCTAATGATTGATGAATAATATGGTTTGATATCGTTATAACACCAGATACCATAGTTTGTCCCATAACCGTTTATTTCTCCACCTTCCATTTGGATTTCATTATAAACATAGAACCCTGCTGTAGTCCCCGTAGCATTCACTACCCCTACACCAGACTTTGTATACTTAAACGCTTTTAAGTGACCACCAACATTAATTCCATATTGACCCGCAGTATTTGCATTTAAAGTACCATTCCCTCTAAACTCCAAATTCTTCTTTGCATAAATCGAATCAATATTAACTGGTGTTGTATTGTTCAAATAAATCAATTGATTCTTTGAACTATAAATTACTGCACTCTCATCCAACAAGTATGTTCCCTTTTTTGTTGTAAGAACATTTGTACCATTGCTTTGTGTTGTAATCGTTGCATCATAACCTTTTAAATCAACGCTTGAAGTTAATACACTATAGCTAGCTGCATCAGCTTCTAACATTACTGAGGGCAAAGTTAAAACTGATACAAAGCTTACCATTACAACAAATACACCAATAAAACGCTTATAAAGTTTTCTCATTTTCATTGTTCTCTCCTTATCTATTGTGATCTTCTAAGCACTACTGTTAGACGCGACACTACATATTTTGGTTTTCACTTTTCAGATAAAACAACAAAAGGACTAGGCTATCAATGATAGACTTAGTCCTTATTTTCTTCACAATAAATATTGTATTTGATATTAATAAGTAATTACATACTTTTTCTCTTCTAATGCCTTTATTGCATCATCCAAGTTCTCTGTTTTCACTAGAATATAGTCTGTGTTATAAGTAGATACTACAAAAATTCCAATCTTATGATCTGCCAAAATTGTTGATATCTTTGACAGTATTCCAATTAGTGAGAAATCTAAAACCCCAACTATCTTGAAACATGACCATCCATCTTCCTTTTCACTGTGGTTATCAATGACGATATTCTCATCACAAACTAGTGACAACTCATCATCTGTCTTAGATAAAAACACAAACTCACTATCTAATGATAGATTATTCAGTGAATTCAGTTTGTAAACACTAAACTTATTTTCCAATACCTTTAATTCCATGTTCTCACTCCTCTCTTAATATAGAAAATAGCAGAATCAATGATTCTGCTATTAACTGTTTATTTCTAGAATTCAGATAATTTAACTAAACGACTGTAACGTCTTTCAGCATCTTTCTTCGTTTTCGCAAAACTTTCGTAAGCTGTTTCTCCCTTAATCTTAACTAATTGAGAGTAACGAGTTTCGTTTAAGATAAAGTCTTGGAATTTATCGAAGTCTGGCGCCTTAGAATCGATTGTAAGAGGTTTTTCCTCATTACGTGGGTCATAACGATACAATGTCCAGTATCCACACTCAACTGCCGCTTTTTGCGTTTTTTGGTGATTCGATAATCCACCTTTAATACCATGTTCAATACATGGAGCATAAGCGATTACAAGTGATGGTCCGTTGTAACTTTCTGCTTCATTAAATGCTTTAATTGTTTGAATACGGTTAGCACCCATTGCGATACTTGCAACATATACATGACCATAAGCCATAGCAATTTGTCCAAGATCTTTCTTAGATGTAGCCTTACCACCAGCAGCGAATTTTGCAATACTAGCAGCTTGAGAAGCCTTAGATGATTGTCCACCTGTGTTAGAGTAAACCTCAGTATCTAATACCATAATGTTTACATTTAAGTCGTTTGCAAGAACGTGGTCAAGTCCACCGTAACCGATGTCATATGCCCATCCATCTCCACCAACGATCCATACAGACTTACCAACTAAGTCACGTTCGTATTCAAGAATTGGTTTAACTGCTTCAACTTTTGAAGCCTTAACTAGTGAAACTAGGTTATCTTTAATTGCTCTTTGAGCATTACGATCACCATCAGCAGCGATGTAAGCTTCAAATGCTTCTTTCAATTCAGGTTCTACAGCATCAAGGTTTTGTTCCATAATGTCTAAGATTGTACCTTCTTTGAATGTTTGTGCTAATGCCATACCATAACCATATTCAGCATTATCTTCAAATAATGAGTTTGCCCAAGCAACCCCTTCTCCGTTTTTATCAGCGATAAATGGAGTAGATGGAGTGGATCCACAATAGATTGAAGAACATCCAGTTGCATTAGCAACCATCATATCTTTACCAAATAATTGAGAAATTAAACGGTAGTATGGAGTTTCCCCACATCCTGGACATGCACCACTTACTTCAAAGTAAGGAGTCATGAATTGAGATTCTTTTACAACATTTGCTGTATGGTAACCTAATTTAGGTTCCGTTTCTTTGTATAGGTAATCAGCCAATGGAGCTTCTTCGATCATTTCGTGAATTTCTACCATTTCTAGAGCTTTCTTACCAGCTTTACCTGGACATTCTACTGCACAAAGTCCACAACCAACACAGTTGTCTGGTGAAATTTGAATACGGTATTTGAATTCTTCACAACCTTTACCCATTGCTGGAATTGTTTCGAATTCTTGTGGTGCATTTTTAATTTCTTCATCCGTTAACATGAACTGACGTACAGTTGCATGAGGACATACAAATGAACAGAATCCACATTGGATACAGTTTTCTGGATGCCAAGTAGGAACTTCAGTAGCAATTTCACGTTTTTCTTTGAACGCTACATTGTTTCTCATTGATCCATCTAACAAGTTATATTTTGTGAAAGCTGATACTGGCATTTCATTACCCATTTGAGTATTGATTGGTTCCACATGTTTGTCGAAGTATTCATCACCAGTAGTTCTTCCTAATTCATCATATTTAAGGTCAGCCCATGCTGGATCAACAGTAACTTCCACAAGTCCTGCTTTACCTTCATCGATTGCTTTGTAGTTCATTTCAACTACTTCATCACCTTTTTTACCATATGATTTCTTAGCAGCTTCTTTCATCAATCCAACTGCTTGATCATAAGGCATGATTTGTTCGTTTAATGCAAAGAATGCAGATTGTAGAATCGTGTTTGTTCTACGTCCCATTCCAATTTTAGTTGCAATATCAGTTGCATCAATAACATAGAATTTTGCATTACGTTTTGCCAAAATCGCCTTGATACGGTTTGGCATTTGTTTTACGATTTCATCCTTAGAGAAAGTCGTATTAAGAAGGAATGTTCCTCCATCTTTCAATGATTTCAATAAATCATATTTAAACATATAAGCATCAAGTGAACAAGAAATGAAGTCCGCTTGGTTAATGTAATATGTTGAACGAATTGGTGACTTACCAAAACGCAAGTGAGAACGAGTTACCCCACCAGCTTTTTTAGAGTCATAAGCAAAGTATGCTTGTGAATATAAGTCAGTGTTATCACCAATAATCTTAATTGCATTTTTATTTGCTGATACTGTACCATCAGATCCAAGACCCCAGAATAAACAAGAAGTGTAATCACTTGTTACTTTGAAGCTTTCATCTGGTGTTAAAGATAAGTTAGTAACATCATCTTCAATACCAATTGTAAATTCTTCTTTTGGTGCATCTTTAGCTAGCTCATCATATACTGCTTTAATTTGTTGAGCAGTAGTATCCTTAGAACCCAAACCATAACGTCCACCAATAATTTTGATGTCTTTATCTTTCAATACTGAAAGTACATCTAAGTATAATGGTTCTCTTGATCCCATTTCTTTTGTACGATCAAGAACAGCAATTTTCTTAACTGATGCTGGTAATACATTTAATAAGTATTTCGTTGAGAATGGACGGTATAAGTGAACTTTAATAAGACCAACTTTTTCTCCGTTTGCGCTCATTGCATCAATTGTTTCTTGAATTGTTTCTGTTACAGATCCCATAGCAACAATAATGTTTTCTGCTTCTGGGTCTCCATAGTAAGTAAATGGTGCATAGTTTCTACCAGTATGTTCTGATAAAGCAACCATGTAGTCATTTACGATATCTGGAATTTTAGCATAATGTTCATTTTGAGCTTCTTTTCCTTGGAAGAAGATATCATCGTTTTCAGCACCACCACGAGTTACTGGGTTGGTGTGAGGGTTCAATGCGTTTGCTCTAAAACGTTCCAATGCTTCCATATCTAATTGTGATTTTAAGAAGTCATAATCCATTGCTTCGATTTTTTGAATTTCGTGAGAAGTTCTAAATCCATCAAAGAAATGTATGAATGGCACACTGCCTTTAATTGCAGATAAATGCGCAATTCCACCCAAATCCATTGCTTCCTGCACTGAATGTGAAGCAAGCATACAAGCACCTGTCTGACGACAAGCATAAACATCTTGGTGATCCCCGAAGATGTTTAGCGCTCTACTCGCTAATGCACGAGCAGCAACGTGAATAACACCAGGTAATAATTCTCCTGACATTTTATAAATATTTGGAATCATCAATAACAACCCTTGAGATGCTGTATAAGTAGCTGCTAAAGTTCCTCCCTGTAACGCACCGTGAACTGCACCTGCAGCTCCCGCTTCTGATTGCAACTCGCTTACTTTAACAAGTTGACCAAAAACGTTCTCTCTCCCCTGCGTTGACCATGTATCGGTAACTTCTGCCATTGGTGAAGATGGTGTAATAGGGTAAATCCCTGACACTTCAGTCAAAGCATACGCACTATATGCCGCTGCGGTGTTACCGTCCATAGACATGAATTTCTTTGCCATTAAAAATGTCCTCCTTTATGTCTCTAACATTTTAATTATAGACCTATTTGCCTCCAATTGAAAGCGATTTCTAGGTAAATTGCGCCTTTTAGCACAATTATTTGCCAGTTTTTTTTCATTTTACTGAACCTTCTACATTATAACAAATCTGTCAACTTTTTCATCATGTTTTTTCACTACTTTTCTATACAAAAAAGTTTCTCTAAAATTATGAATAAATCTTAGAGAAACTTATGAAATTACGCTAATTTTTCTAACAGTAATACAATGACTCCACCAAGCAATAATGCAAGTGCAGAAGTAACAATTGTAAACACATCATAGTTGGCACTAATTGGAATTAAAACAATACTACTCGCTACAACTAATCCTAGTATAAAGTTAATAGTCATTCCATGGTAATTCGCAAGTAAGAACTTCAATAATTTACCACACAAGATAATTCCCAAGATAATTCCAACTGCCATAAATCCAAGCGGAAGAATAATATCCATTTGAAAACTTGTCACATTTGCCAATAAACTTTTAAATAAATAGTACTTCCCAATAATCAGAAGAATCATCGAACCACTAACTCCTGGCATAAACATTGCACCACCTGCAATCAATCCAAGAAATACCATTGTGATCAAATAAACAGGATCAATATCAGGAAATGTCGTTAATACTAATTCTTTATTTTCTGGAGCTAAAAACATTAATCCAAAAATAATAGCACATCCAACCGCAAATGGAATTGGACTAAAACGATCATCTTTCATTTCTGTTTTTACTAATGATGGAATTGAGAATGCTACCATCCCAACAAAGCAGAACATCGTTTGTGTTGGATAGTTCGCAAAACAGATTTCCAGTACTTTTGCGAATACTACTAATCCAAGTACCGCTCCAATTCCTAATACAAATAGAAATTTAAAATCTTCTAATCTGTTTTTATTATGTCTACTGAACAGACCATCAATACTGTTCATTACCTTATTAAACATTCCAAGAACTACCATCATTGTTCCACCACTAACACCAGGTATGATGTTGGCAAGACCTACAGCAATTCCCCCAATAAATGTCTTTAACATATGTATTCCTCCATAATTACCTATGGTATATAATATCATATTTCACCTGAAAACCCATTCTTTTTTAGATTTATTAAGAATTTTTAATAAAATGCCAAGACTTATGATATAGATAAATCTCGACATTTTTACTTTATTGTTTTACTTTTCTTCTAAACAAATTAAGACAAAGGATACTTCCTGATAAAATAAACATTCCATAATACATACTACTATCTGTGTAATCACCTGTTCCCGGTGCCACTAAAGCAGGAGATGTACTAGGTTTTGATTCCGCATCTTTTCCCACCTGTGCTGTGGTTGAATCTGTTGATTTATCCACAACATTATCGGTTGTCTTATCATCGCTATTATCTATTGGCTTTTCCTTATCTACTGGTGGTTTAGGTATATCTACAATTGGCTTATTCATTTTATAATACAACTTCAATACCAGACTTTCATCACCATTAATTTTCCCACTGACAATCGTATCACTATGAAATAAGTCCAAGACATAATCTTCATAAGATTCAAAACTTGCAGATACTGTGTGTCCAGTTGTTCCTGCACTTGTAATCTCATCAACTAGTTTGTAAGTTCCATCTTCCTGTTGCAGATAATATTTACTCACATACTTTGTATCAGTATTTGCTTTATAGTATAACGCTAATGTTAACTCACTAGATGATTCTAGCACACCTGTTCTTTGTGTATCAGTGTTGTCATAATCTACTGTATATCCAGCATAACTATTTCCATCTGCATTAACGCTGCTATCTACATAACCAGATTTACTTTCGGCTTCCTCCAGTTTATAGCTCCCATCTTCTTGTTCCATGTAATGTTTTACTGTATAAGTCTTTACTTCTCGTTTCCTATATACAGCCTGATAAGAACTATCTTCATCTACAGTTAGAGGAAATCCATTAACTTTCTGATTGCTATTTATATCTAACCAATAATCAAATTCATAGGAATCATCATTTAACATAGGTGTTTGTGGACCTACAAATACATCACCTTCTAAGTAAACTGTTGAAACTGTAGTTTGCTCATTTCCATCATGACCTAATGTTCCATAATCAAATGTAACTGTATATTTAGGAATTACATCTACAGTGACGGTTCTTGTAATCCCATTTGCTGCTGTAATAGTAATTGTAGTTTGCCCTGCAGATATTCCATACACGTTACCACTTGCATCTACAGTAGCAACACTTAAATCATTTGATACAAACGATACAGTTGTATCAGCAGCAGTTAACGGTTTGATTGTATAAGATAGTGCAATTACATCCTGATAACCAACCTCTACACTTGATGTAGTTTCTATTTCACTAACTCCAATTACGCTATACATATAATCAGCTATTGCATCAGAAGTTGCTTTTTTTAATGTTGCATTAGTAGCAATACCATTTGTACTATGCAAAATTTGCAAATATCCATTAGATGGATTATCTAAAAGAGTATACACAATTGTGCGGAAATCTTCTATTGTTGAATCCCTATCTAGTCCTATTCTACTTTGAGCAAATGCAGATATGCGTGATGTTTCCGTTACAGCCTGATAATAGTTATCCATAATCGTTGCAAAAGATTCTCCACTACTTCTTTGTTGCATAATCAAATATGCATCCAAATCCGAAATCCAGTCAGCTTCACCAAAACTACTGCTTCCTCGAAATAACTCACTTGCTTTACTATATAAAATATCATAATCTGTAGAATTTGATGTCGCATTCATTACATCTTTCGCTAAAGTGGAGTAATCACCACCCCAGCCTCCTACATCTCCATTAATGTTTCCACCTTTTTGAATTGTTGCCATTGTCGCAAACATATGTGTATAATCAATTACTTCTCCACTAGGTGTTGTGATATCATTAATTGCCTTTAAATCTGATACCTGTACATTATCAATTGCAGACTGATTATTTACATACGTAGCAAACTCAGTGTCAACACCACCAGCTAAAGCAGTCCATGTCCAACCAGTATACCTTGTTGAACGAATATAGTTTGTGACTAACCCATCCACATTGGTAAGTGGTTTGTTGTTTGCTTCACAATATTCTTCTGCATATGTTTCCAACAATTCTAATTTTTGAATCATTGTATCCCACTGCATCATTTCATCTGCTTGTATCGTATCTTTATAGTAAAAACCCGACACACTTAAAAGTGTTATAAATGTTATTATAACGATTTGTATTCTTTTTTTCATACTACCCCTCCAAAGGTTTACACTAATTAGACACCTATTTAAGCGAAAAGGTTGACATGAAAAACGAAGATTATGAATCTTCCAGAGAAAGAATCTTAATCTTCGTTTTAATATCCATTAATATTTTATCTGTTGGAACATATAAACCACTTGATAATGATGCACCAACACTCCTTGATAATGCTTCATTCAATAAGACATAAATATCTCCATCTTCACTGTAACACTTTATAATTCCTGCAAGTATGGCATCCAAATAATGTCCATGGATCGGATCTTTTACCATATACGTTGCCGCATATAGTTTTCCATTTAAGCTTACCACCAATTGATGGCTAGAAACATTCAATACAACGATTCGTGCAAGTGATGATAGTTCTTCTCTTACAAAGTTACCAATTTCAAATAACGATTTATGCTGTTTCATATGGAAACTATTCACAATATTCGCATAGTCAATCACTAGCACACTAAAGAATTGTTTAGGATATGCTTTCAAATACTTTGGATGCACACACCCAATCATCAGGCTAGATTTTGCTTTTATCTCACTATGAAGTTCATATACACTTCTGGAATTATTATGATATTCATCTTCGATTACAACACTGATATCATCATTATGAATTCGATCACATACAATACTTGAAAATAATCGCTCTTCCCATTTCTCCAAAATAGGAATTTCTTCAGTATATTCATAATGCTTTTCTTCTTCAACCATCAGTTGAATTCGCATTTCATTTTGAATATTCATCTGAATTGGAAAGAAGTTTTTAATATCATTGGTATACTCATATGTCTGATTACCAACCACTCCATATGTTTGAAACTCTAATCTCATCTTTTCTAAATATCTGCTTAATGAAATAGCAGTATTGTTTAAGCGATAAGTTACAAATTCACTAAAAAATTCTTTATCTTCATTTAGATTTCCACGCACTGTTTTTTCCAGATATGGTAATTTTTCAATCACATGTATCATAACGTATCACCTTCTAACCCTTTTATTATAACATCTATTTTCTTGAAAAGGTCACTAGGTAAAATACTATATACGGTTTGCTCTTCTAATAATAAATCTGCACTATATGCATGAAGAAACATTCCCAGAATCGCAGACTCTAACTCATTTTGTTTTTGTGCATTCAAACCACTAATGATTCCAGCAAGCACATCACCACTGCCACCCTTTGCCAGTCCATTGTTTCCATAGGTATTAATATAAACTCTATCGCCTTGCATCACAAACGACGTTTCACTTTTTAATACTAATGTTATGTTAGGATATTCTGCAGTAAACTGTAATCCATGTTTAATTGGATCATCAACAATCTTATCAACATCAATATTGATCAGCCGAGAGAACTCCTTCATGTGTGGAGTAATAATTAAATGCTCACGATGTTTATAGTGTGGTAATAAATCCTTTAAAGCATACAATCCATCTGCATCAATTAACAAAGGAACATCACTGTCTAATATCACCTGTAAGACATCTACAATATCTTCACTTCTTCCAATCCCACAACCAATCAGCACACAACTATAATTATCCAACTGCTCTTTTAAAACAGTTGTTGCTTCTTTGGTAATCTGTCCGTCTTTTTCAGGTAGTGGAAGATACATACTCTCCAGAACATTGGTTGCAACGATAGAACGTATACTTTCAGGAATTGCACATGTCAGTAAACCACACCCACTGCGAAGAGCTGCGATTGCCGCCATTGAAATGGCTCCACTCATCTTTGTACTTCCACCAACACAAAGAATTTTACCATAAGTTCCTTTATTGGAATGAATACTTCTTTTTGGAAGTAAGCCTTTCATCATTGCCTTATCAGACAAATAAATATTACTATTTACCTCATCAATTAAAATTGGCGGAATTCCGATATCAAGCACAGAAATCTTTCCACTATAGACTCTTCCCGGATATAAATACAATCCTATTTTTGCAGTCTGTAGAGTCAACGTGATATCTGCCTTAACAGCAACCCCCAACACCTTACCATCACTAGAATTAATCCCACTAGGAATATCGACACTAATCACTTTCGCATCGCTTGTATTAATTTTCTCAATAATGTCTTTGTATTTGCCTTCTATATTTCTACTTAAACCAGTACCAAAGATTGCATCTACAATTACATTGTGATTTCCAATCTCACTCGCAAAGTCTAAATGAAGATCTGCACAAAAATCCAAATTAACTCTGCAATCTTCGCTAAGATCTTTCGTTTCTAATGCTAACAGTTCTACCTGATAGCCTTCTCCATAAAATAATCGTGCCAGTACATAACCATCACCACCATTATTTCCACTTCCACACACGATTAAAATACGGTCATCCTTTGATACCATATCTTTTATCGCATAGTATAATTGTGTGCCAGCTTGTTCCATCAATTGAAGACTTGGAATATCATATTCCTCAATTGCTCGTTTATCTACACTAGCCATCTGCTTTCCACTTAATAGTTTCATGATATTCTAATTATACACAAATTTCTCTAAACTGAAAATCATCATAATAGAAACAAAACTCTAGAAATAATAATCAAATTGATTTTATCTCTAGAGTTTTTAATAATTCTATTTTATTTCAATTGCATTCTCACTAATTAAAATGTTTGATGAGAAGAATGCTTTTGCTGCATCTATCAGATATCCTGTATCTTTACTACCAGCAGTTTCATATGCAGAGTGCATTGCCAACTGTGGTAATCCTAAGTCAACAGCTTTCATAGAAACCTTTGTTGATGAGATGTTTCCTAATGTACTTCCACCCATCATATCACTACGATTCGCAAATAACTGAGTTGGTATATTATGCTGCTTACATAAATCCATAAATACTGCATTACTTACTGCATCAGTTGTATAGCGTTGATTTGCATTGTACTTCACTACAATTCCCTTGTTCATGTAAGAGCAGTTAGTTGCATCCAATAGTTCCGGATGATTTGGATGTACGGCGTGAGCGTTATCACAAGAAAGCATAAAACTCTTCGCAATTGCCTGGTAGTAATCATCTGCTTCATATCCTAAAGCTGTATTAATTCGTTGTAGTACATCGTATAAGAATGTAGATCCTGCACCTTGTTTTGTTGAAGAACCTACTTCTTCATTATCAAATGAAGCATAGACACGAATCATATTTTCATTGTTACTTTCTAGAAATCCTTCCAATGTCGCAAATGTACATTGTAGGTTATCCAGTCTTGGAGATGAAATAAATTCTTTCTTCACTCCCCATTCAATTGCCTGGTTGCGGTTATATAACGTCATATCGTGGCCAAGGATTGCTGATACATCAACACCTAGGCTATCTGCCAGAAGTTGCTTGTATGCCCCTTCCTCGCACGCTCCTGCACTAAATAGTGGTAATAAATCCACTTGAGGATTATACTTGAATCCATTGTTTGCATCACGATTCAAATGAATTGCAACATTAGGAATCACAAGTAAATCCTGATCGATTTTTAATAACTTCGATACAATCTGGTTTCCTTCTTTTACCAACACTCTTCCAGCTAATGATAATGGACGATCAAACCAACTTGCATCCAACATCCCACCATAACCTTCGGTGTTTAACTGCAGATAACCACCTTTGCCTTTTAGCTCTGCATTCTCTTTTACTTTAAACGTAGGTGAATCCGTATGTGCTGCTGTTACCTGATAATGGTAATCTGATAATTCTTTACCTACCTGAAACGCAATCACACTTGAATCATTACGTGTTGTGAAATACTTTCCACCTTTTTCTACTTTCCATAATTCAGTTTCAGACAGCTCCTTGAAACCTTCTTTTTCCAATCGGTTTCTGACTTCTTTCACTGCATGGAAATTACTAACACTTTTATTTAAAAAAGATATTAATTCATCATTTTTATACATATTTACCTCCCGTATCCTGCTTTCTTAAGTATATCACTTCTTTATCTCACTATCCAATTATATGAAAGTTACTACCAGTACCCTCGCTTATACATTTCAAAATCAAATAATCGTTGATGAAATGCTTCCTCACTCTTTCCTCGAATCAGATAATCAATAAATGGGCGTTCCATAAAATATTCACTAATTAATTTAATATATTCTGGCAACCTACTTAACTCCTTCTTTGCAGGACAAACCAAAGCAATTACCTTGATACTATGTTCTCTCCACTTTGTAGGAACTTCATTAATAATAAAACTAATTTTGGTTTTGCT
This sequence comes from Breznakia pachnodae, assembly GCF_030814225.1. Lineage (GTDB taxonomy): Bacteria > Bacillota_I > Bacilli_A > Erysipelotrichales > Erysipelotrichaceae > Breznakia > Breznakia pachnodae. The sequence goes on along the minus strand of NZ_JAUSUR010000003.1, from coordinate 283,109 downwards.
TAAATCAGAAGAAAACATATGAGGAATTGCTACAAAACTATGAAATGCTGTAGATGATAACTGCTCTCGCTTTTTTACTGCCTTGATATCTTCTATACTTAACCCCATCTGTTTACCCAAATAATCAATATAAGCTTCCTCATCCTTAAGGTATACATCACCAGCATAGCTAACTTCACTGTTGGCAATCAGTTCTTTCATAACTGCTTTCAGTTTGCTTTGGTCATAATAATGTAACACCTTATTAATTTCATAATGATCTTCCTGTTTTAATATTGGTGAAACTAATGCATGAAATTTAAAGTTTGCCAGATGTGAATCACGATAGGTTGAAATAATCATTACTCGTTTATCTTTATACTCATCTGATACCTCTTTTAAATTACTAACCACTTCAATGATTTCCATTAATTCACCATAACTGTTTTTAAATGATGCAATAAAGATTTCTTCCATTGCTAAGTAATTTCCGATTACTAAAATACATGGAATCTTTGGTTTTTCAACATTTAAATAAAATCCATACTGAAGTGCCAGAAATGTAATATGTTCATCCTGTAAATGTACATCATACACTTCATTAATATTTTTTGCAGATAGTACAGCCAGTTCAAAATAATCAGAATTATGTTTTTTCATATCCAATACAAATGGATTATCTACAACCTCATCCAGACGTATCTTTTTTACTAATTGACGTACTTGAAATGCAAATAGAAACAGATATTTTTCACTTACCTCAAAAGGATAGATTACTCTAATTCTATCAATAATTTCTTTGATTGTACGTTGTTCATTTTGCGTGATTAATCCTACCCAGGATTTCCAGTTACTACTAATTGTCATATGATCAATCACCAATTCAATTAGATAATATAACTCATAGCTACTAAGCGTATATTCAAACTTAGACTCTAACTGTTCTTTCATTTTTTCAAAGTAAGCATGCTTTTCTTTTGGATAATGAGGAATTTCTTTATTCTTTAGTTCAAACCCGCTTTGAATTCTTTTCACACTAATTAATAAATGCATAATAAACGAAGATAAAAAGAACGTATTGATTAACAGTCCATCAAAATTTGAGTTAATCAGTTCTTTCATCTTATTATAATCATCATTTACTTTATCATCACTAAACAATACATGATTATAAATCATTTTCTGTTGTAGCCAGACAAATAGGATTTGGCGAATGTGTTGTTCATCACCAACCAGCGATACGATAAACTTATTCTTATGTATCATTACCTGTTGCTGTTTTGCCTGTTCACGCATCATCTGCAATTCACGTTCAATTGTAGAAGTGCTAACGTGTAATTCTTCCGCTACTTCAAAGATATCAACTTCTTCATTACACAAAAAGACTTCCGCAATATAAATAATCCGCTCTATTGATGGATCCATTGCATCATTACGATTAATCTTATAAGAATCTAAAATATATCCTTCTTTCGCTGAAGTTATTAATTTTTCATTTTGATTGATTGCAGTTACATAGTTACGTATCGTTCTAGTTGATACATTCAAAAGCTGAGCCAGTCTTCTAGCACTCACCCATCCTTTTTCATAATATAAGTAATCCAATAACTGCTGGTGTCGTTTTGTTGTGTCCATACTTCTATTCTATATGGCTAAGGATAAATTCGCAAACATATTATTTCAAAGAATTTCCTCTGGAAAATCTATCGAGGAAATATATTTATTTGTAAGAATAACAGGGAAAGAATAAACTGAAATTAGATACAGGAGGACATAGAACATGAATAAATTTCAACCATTTACAAAATTCCCTGATAACTTTTTATGGGGTGGTGCCATTGCTGCCAATCAGGCAGAAGGTGCATGGAATGAACATCGTAAAGGAATATCAATTGCAGATGTAGAATTATATAATGCGAATTTGGATCGTAAGAAAATTCATGGATTCGCACATACATTAGACGAAATTAAAACCGTATTAAATGACGAAGAAGGATATTATCCAAAACGTTATGCAATTGATTTCTATCATACATTTAAAGAAGATCTAGCATTAATGAAAGAAATGGGAATGAAGTGTTTTCGAACTTCTATTAACTGGACTCGTCTATTTCCGAACGGTGATGAAGAAATGCCCAATGAAGATGGATTAAAATTCTATGATGAACTAATTGATGAAATCATTAAGAATGGAATGGAACCAATCATTACGATTTCACATTATGAGATGCCACTATACTTAGTTATTAACTATGATGGCTGGAACAATCGTAAAGTAATCGACTTCTTTATGAATTATGCAAAAGTAGTAATGAACCGCTACAAAGATAAAGTAAAATACTGGATTCCATTTAACCAGATCAACCTTACATACTGCGGATTATTTATTCCTTTTGGAATCTTGGAAGATCAGGTAGAAAATACAGAGAATGCAACGTGGCAGGCATTACACCACCAGTTCTTAGCGAATGCATTATGTGTAAAGTATGCAAAAGAAATCAATCCTGAAATGCAGATAGGAATGATGCTAGCGGATACGGTTGTACATCCTAAGACATGTAAACCAGAAGATTTAATGAGGACACTAAAAAAGAATCAGATGCAACATGTGTTCTGTGATGTAATGTTGGATGGAGAATATCCAAGACATTTGAATCGTTACTTTGATGAACATAAGATTTCATTTAAGATGGAACGTGGAGATGAAGAGATTCTAAAACTTTATCCTTCTGACTTTATGTCATTTAGTTACTATTATAGTAAAGTAAATACGGCTCAACACTCAGACCATCCATATGACCTTGATAAGAACCCTTACTTAGATGAAAGTGAATGGGGATGGGAAATTGATCCTGTTGGTATTCGTAACGCTTTAAACAACTACTATGACCGTTACAAGAAACCAATTATGATTGCGGAGAATGGTTTGGGATGGATTGACAAGGTAGAAGACGGTACGGTTCATGATGATTATCGTATTAAGTATTTAGGAGATCATATTGCGCAAATGAAGGAAGCAATCAAAGATGGTGTAGAACTATTTGCCTATTGTATGTGGTCACCAATTGATATTGTAAGTTGTTCAACTTCGGAGATGAGTAAACGTTATGGCTTCATCTATGTTGATATTGATGACTTAGGTAATGGAAGTAAACAGCGATTAAGAAAAGATAGTTTCTACTGGTATCAAAAAGTAATCAGTAGTAATGGAGAAGAACTATAAGAAAAAAAGATATCTTGAATTATAATTTCAAGATATCTTTTACGTTATACTTCTATTTGTTTTGCTTTGTCTCGCCTTGCAATTGCTGGCATAATTAATCCCAAACCTAGCAATACGAATGGAGTTAAGATATTCATTGCAATATGTGCAATGTCTCCACTAAACATACCAATCAGACATGCAAATGCAGTAAAGAAGAAACACCATCCTCCTGCAATTAATCCTAATGTTTTACTCTTGGTAAACTGATAGTCTGAATCAAACTTCTGTTTTGCTTTCTTAAGCGCAATGTACGCTACAAAGACCCATAGATACCGCAGCGGCATCGTTACTGAGTTCAGTTGTATCAGTGCTTCAAACATTCCATTTACGTCTCCAGGAAGTAATCCTGGAACGATAATTAAAATGGATACAATAATAACTACTACTTTAATCCCATTTGTATATACAGTCTTATCATTTTGTTTTAGTAACCATTTAGGAATGTAATCAGTATCCGCAGAATCTAATAACATTCGAAGTGGTGCATCAATTGATACAATTAATACTGATAATTGTGCAACTACATTACATAGAGCGTAAACAATTAAGAATAAATTACCAACTCCATAATAGGCACCTAATTGTTGGAATGCATAATAAGCACCATTCATCATCAGATCATTAGGGATGTTTTGAGGATCAAACATCATACCCAGAGACAATGTACCTAGAATAGCAGTAGAAGCAACCATGATAGCCAAGAAGATCATTCCTTTAGGAAATCCTTTACTAGGGTCCTTCATCTTATTAACATATGGTGAAATACGTTCAGCACCACCTACTGCAAATACTAAAATAGATAAAGATGTCAGAAACTTCCAGTCAAATGCTGGTAAGAATGAATCCAGACTCCAATCAATTGCATGGGTATTTCCAGGAACAATTGCTGGTGCTGCAACCATCAACAGAATAAACAACAGGGACATAATGAACATGGAAGAACCTGCGATTGTTGCAATATTTTTAAGTGGATTAATTCCTTTGGTTGTAATCCATGCGAATAGTAAAAAGACAACTAAACACCCAATCTGTAATACCAGAGGGTTCATATCATTTACATATTCTGCACTTCCTGTAACTGCCCAACTAAGTGCAATTAATGCACTCTGGGGTTTTTGCGAGATATATGGCATATGTACAACCCAATATGTCCATCCTGCATAATATGCAATCTTAGGACCTATGGTTTCCTTAATCCAAGAACTAACTCCTCCCCCAAACTTTTTAAACGCAGAACCTAATTCTCCAACCATTAAGGCATACGGCACAAAATATAGTGCAAACATTAAAATCCAAGATATAATTGCTTTTAAACCATCATATTTGGCAAATCCATTTACAACATTTCCAAAACTCCAAACTGAAGCAAACGCCATAAAAGCAAGATTATACCATAACAACTTCTTTGAACTTTTCATTTCCTTTCCTCCCAATATAAATATATAGATATATTATAGAATTTAAATAGCACAACTACAATTTTAATAACCGACTAATATTTCATTTTATTGTCATTTACTATATAATGTATGTAGTGTTTTGGAGGAACGATATGAACGTAAATAAATTTAACCAGTTAGCTTCTGATCTTGGCTACAATCAAACAGAAGCACAGCACTTAAAAAATGTGTATACAACATCACATAATGGTTTCCCAGTGTCTTTATCACTTGGAATGCCTGCCCTAGCAAATGTAGCAAACGGATTACCTGTATTAACGATTTATCTTGCAGATGATGCAACAACAGAAAAAGCAACAAATGAATACAGTCCAAAGAATATTGGTAAGCTTTTAAATCAGGAACTAAAACAAGATAAGATAAAAGTATATCCAATGAAGAATCAACTTCATTTTGTTTTAAAGATTTCTAAGAAAGACGAACCACATTCTTATATGAATCATCTTTACTCAGTAATTGATTCTGTACTCAACGAACAAGGTATACGTGCAAACTATACTTGTCCTGCATGTGGACAAGGAAACTGTGATTCAATGTATTTTAATGAATCAAACAGTTTAACACCTGCACATGGCAGCTGTAAATCAAGTCTTATTGAACAAACTACCCAAAACTATGCAGAGAAAGAAAAGAATTCAAAATTTCTTCTTGGCCTTGTTGGGTTAATTGGAGGAGGTATCGTTGGTGCTCTTCCTAGTATCTTATTAATGGTATTTATGGAAACTGAATTCTTATACCTGTTTGCATTAATTCCATTAGGATCATTTTATGGATATAAATTATTAGGTGGTGAACCAGGAATTGTTCCTACGATCCTAGTAATTGTTTGGACTTTGTTTATGGTCTATGCATCTTATATAGCTGCACTATACTTTATGAATGATCAATGGTACTCAATTCAATATTTTGTTAAGCGTATCTATTATGGTGGATTCAGTTTATTCCTTGAACTTATGTGGTTTGGTTACCTTTCTGCATTCCTAGGTTTAATCCCTACGGTTATGGAAGGTATGAATACTGCAAACAAGAAAGCAAAAGCATTTACTAAATCAATTGAAAATATGCAAGGATATACACCAAGCAATGAAATCTACACAGAAGTTGAAGAACCTCAACCACAAGTACAAGTGACTGAAAAAGAAACTACTCATGTAGATCCAGAAATATTATAGACAACTGAATATACAAAAAAACCAATCCTACTTTGGATTGGTTTTTAGTTGGTCAAATAATTGTTCAAGTTCTTTTCGATTTATTGAATTATAATATTTTCCTATTCGTACAGTTTGTGTTGACGTAATGTTATCATCAATATCTTCTAATCTTTTCTTATGATTTTCTTTACGTCGAACCATAAAGTCTTCAATGAAACTAACTTCACAATTTATTTCCCAAAGAAAAGGAAACTGTTTAATATCATTAATTTTATGAATACTATAGTATTTGTAGTTTGCTCTTCTACTTCTACTCCCTGAATCACCACATATAAAATAGAATTTCTTATCTCCTATATATATTAATTCAGTCTCTTCAGGGAAATGAAATAGTGGTATCTTATTAAGAATCTTATTAATTAACCATACCAATATAGAAATCATAATTAAGACAAGTATAATAGCAATCCCTATATTCATCATTACCACTCCTATAAGATAAGACAACCCAAATATAACAACAGGTAAGACCACAATTACAACAATCAAAACAGCATAAAAATAGAACAGTAATCTTATTGGTAAATATCGAACCATACTTTTCTTTAACTGATTTAACTCCATACTCCCTCACTTTACTTATTTCTATTATATCAGGAAACAACTAAAAATATCCCTTCATTAACTCCTCGACCCACTCAGGAACAGTAGCACCTTCTTTTAAATCATACATTGGATAATATGGCTTAATATCTAAAACTGGTGTCCCATCTATTGCATCTAAACCTCTTACAGTTAAAGTCCTCTCATCAACTGAGACAACAGATACTGCAGTCATTCCAATTTGATTAGGACGATCCTTTCCACGTTGTGAAAAGATACCTACTAATGGCATATCTTCACGATTTTGAGCTCTACGTTTCAGATGTTTTTCTTTCTCATACTTTGCCTTATCCAAATAATAGATAATAATCACATGTGAAAAATCCTGTAAGCCTTCTAATCCTCCTGCATACTCCTCATTCAATTCTATAATTGATATATCTTTTCCCCACGAAGTATCTTTCTTTTTATCCACTTCGTTCTTTACTACTGCGATTTCTGTCATTGTAATGTTCATAATACTCCCTCTTTTTCTAGATTGTAACGGTTTTTTCATCCTTTAGCAACATACAATCATCTTCAGACTAAGAGAATATTTATTTGCATCACTATTTTTATACTAATTAATTCTAAAATAAATTAATCTTTATACTGCCTTAATTAACTATCTTTTTTTATCCATATAGTTTTATAATATTATGTAATTAACTTTTCACTAATAAAAGTTCTACTGTCATATACAACCGCTTTCTTATCATTTATTAAAATCACTTGATCGTAAAGTTTAACTGTTTCTGGTATTAGTTTATGTGAAATTGCAATTATTGATAAGTCATCTCTCTTCAATAAATTTTCTTCAATTGAAATCATAGTTTTTTCATCTAATGAAGAAAATGCCTCATCCAAAAACAACCATTCTTTTTTATTATAAATTGCTCTAGCTAAATTTATTCTCTGTAATTCTCCTCCACTTATTTCTGGAGCGTCATCAGCAAATTTGTATTTTGATTTTTTAGCAAATTCTTCTAGATTCAAAATACTTAGTATATCTTCAAAATTACTATCATTTTTGTTATTCAGAGTTATATTGGTTTTTAAATCAAATGGCAGAAGATAATCCTTTTGTGTTAAATAAGAAAAGTGTGATGCATAAGAACTAAATGTAACATCAGATAATCTATATTTATTAACACTTATATTCATACTAGTTTGCTGCTTTGCAATTAACTCCAGCAATGTTGACTTCCCACAACCACTTTTCCCAACAATTAAATATTTATTTCCTCTCTCAAATATTAAATTTACATCCTTTAAAACCAATTTATCCTCATAAGCAAAACTAAGATTCGAAACATTAATATTCTCTAGTGGCTTTTCCATAACTATCGTACCATCACTTGGAACATACTTTAATTTCTCTTCAAACTCCATAAGAATTGGAACACTCGCATTTATACTATTTTTAAGATTTATATAATTTGATATTGGCATAATAATCATATTACTAGCCTGTACAATACCAATAAGTTTCCCTACAGTAAGCATCCCTGAATTAATTAGAACCACACCAAACAGCAAAGTACCAAAAAACATGATTTGTGAAAAGGCTGTATTCATAGCAGAAACTATTTTCATAAACCCATTTGATTTAACTGTCTTTATTTCCAAATCTCGATTAGACTTATCCAACAGTTCTTCAAATTTATTTTCAATTGAATAATTTCGAATCACTTTAAAATTAACACAAAAATTCTTTATTACTTTTATCCATCTCTGTTGTGATTCCAGTAGTTTCTTTTGATTCTTTTTAAATTGATCTGAAAACAATTGATTTAAAAGTAATATACTTAATCCACATATATATAGAAATAGCAAAATTCCCAGACTTAACATTCCTATGTAAATACTCCCTAATATAAAAGATATAAACAGGAAAAATACATTTAATTTTGCAGATATATATTGCTCCGTAATTACATTCACTTCATTATTTAATTCATTTATAATCATACTGCTATCATATTTCTTGAATTCATTTGGATACATTTTTAAATATGTACCATATAATCCTTTGTTCAAATTAAAACGTATTTTATTTTTTAAAACTTCAACAACAAATTGTTGAAATACTATAATCATTAAATAAAAACCCAGAAAAATCAATACGATCCAAATTCCTGAAGTAACAGACTCAACAAGTTTTTGATTATCAAAAATTTCACTCATCAAAATTGACTTTGCGATATCCATACATGAATATAATACAATTAGAAATAGTGAAACTAGATATAACAGTTTGTTATTTTTCACTAATTTAAACATATTTTACTGTACCTTCAAATTTTTTTAAAATCATCAGTAAGTGTCCATCTATAATTTCTGTAGCTATTTCTTCAAAAATCTCTAATCCATTTTTCTTCATCAAAGAGCAATCTTTAAAGCTAAATGACTCTTTTGCAGCAAAACATTGCGCACAGTTCCATGACATAAAGCAACCTCTACATTTTGAGTATGAATTTTTATCTAATAATCTTATAAATTCTTGTCTTTTACTTTCAAAGGAAATACTATCAAAGTTATTTAAATTTCCAAGCAAATATTTATTTCCTTTATCAATTAGTAAATGACATGGATAAATCTTTCCGTCAGAATCAATATTAATTAATTGTGTTCCAGCACTACAAAAGAAGCATTGATTTACTTTGGTAAAGAAACCTATTATCAATTCTCTAGTCCTACTTATTGGAATATATTCGTTATCTATGATTTCCTTAATGTCTTTTTTCGGATTTGTAAATTTGATTTGTCTACTTTCTCCAAATAGATCAATTACGGAAATATTTCTACAACCAAATGTTTTCGTCAAATACTTTGAAACTTCATTCTTTGATTTCTTAGATTCCCCATCATATGTTGCTTCTATTGATTGAGTATTATCTTTATAATATGCATAATTACCAACAATTTTTTCGAATGATCCTGCACCATTCTTATAAATACGATTTCTGTCATTGTCTTCTTTCTCGCCATCTACAGATAATGTGAACTTAATATCATACTCTCTAATTAATGACTTCAATTCATCATTCATAATGGTTCCATTTGTCTGACAATAAAACTTCATTTTATCACGTACTTTTCTCGCCTTCTCACAAATCATTCTAATTCCTTCTAAATTTAATAAAGGTTCTCCTCCAAAAAATGTAATATACTCAACACTAGGATATTGAATTAAAAAATCTATTAGCTCATCAATTAATTCCCCTGAAAAAAAACATTCCGTTTTGTTATAAGTACCTTCATTTGCAAAGCAGTATTTACATTTTAAATTACAAAAGTTTGTCATATTGATTTTTACAATTTTAAGCAATCTGTTTTCTTTTTTTTGAAAATTAAAATAGTCTTTAAACAAACTCTTTTCTTCAGATAATGTACCATCTAATAATTGAGAAAAATCTTGTTTATATTTTTCATTTAATCGAAAAATTTTAAATGATTGTACATCGAATAATATGTCCTTAGTAGTTAAAATTAAATTTTTATATCTTAAAGTTTTCATATTTTATTTTTGAAAGAAAAGGTATGGTTAAGTAATTTGCTTAGCCATACCAGATATTAACAAATAACGTTTCCGCACGCCATACCACCACATGCAACAGCAACATTAAGGTTAATATCAAATGACAATTCTTTCATATTCTTTACCTCCTAAGATTATTATCATCCTTGATTATCAAAGATTCAATAATTTATAGTTGTGAAATATTAAGTGAATTTCTTCTGTTAAGATAGATATATTATTCATTTTTCTCAATTTAAGAAGTTTATTATAATTTATCCTGTTGAACACAAAAAGTATAGCAATGAGAATTATCCTCATTGCTATACCATTGCATTTATTTAATATTTATTTTTTATATCATCGCAAATAACCTCTTTATATTTTCGATTTGCAATGCAGTTTCTATGATATAAATATTCTAATAGTCGATTATCACTATTTTCTTTATAAATTCTAAAAAGTTCATCTGAAAATAAAATGTCATGGTCATAATTATTATTCTTATTCATTTCAGAAAACATTATATAATATTCATTATCTTTGTTAATAAGATTAAATTGCTTTTGCTTTTTACTAGAATCATTAATTAGACAATAATATATAAATAAATTATTCTTATATTTTTCTAGCAGTTTCTTATCTTCACATAGTTGTATACCTTTACTCAAATACTTGTATGCATCTGACCATTTTGATCTATCAGTTAAATATATTGATCCTATATTATAAAAAACAAGTGAGATTACTGTTTTATTATTTTGGGAAATCTTTATGGCTCTTTGGTAATACTTTTCCATTGCTTTGAAGTCAAAGAAACTACAGATAAATCCTAAGTCAATTGATAAGTCGCACATAGTAGTAGTATGACCAATTTGTGCTGCTATTTGAAAACCTTTACTGTACATGTCATATGCTTCAATATATAATTCTTGTTTTAATAATGCATTTCCTTTTGATTTAAAAATTAATGGACTTACATTTTCATTGAGATATACATCAGATATATCTTCATCATTTAATAATCCCTTATATAAATAATAAAGAAATTTTTCTTTACTATTCATATAGACTACATAATGCTCTAATTCTACAATATTTTTCCATTCTATATAATCATTTGTATATAGTTTAAAAATTTGAAAATAAATAAACAAATCGGATACATCAAGTATATCCTCTTTCTCTCTTAATTTAAGTGCATATTTTTTGCATTGTACATCAGATGAAATATAAAACTCAAAATATTTATTCAACCATTCTTTTTCATTTTTCAAATTATCATTGAAATTATAATCAATATCAAGTTTATTGAGTAAAAGAATATAGATATCTTCACTAGCCTTTAATTCATCATTTTCAATTTTTGATAAATACGAAGGAGAACATATTCCATTTGATAGCGCTTCTAAGGAATATCCTAACTTTTCTCGATTTAGTTTAATAAATAACCCTCGTATATCTTTCATCATATTTTCCTCATTTATATAGAAGCTAGCATCAGGAAGCTGTTAATTAAAATCTAATTAATTAGATACTATATTTATTATGACTAAATTTCTTTCTAGCTTGTGATTGATGTCAACTAAATTATAATACTGCACCAAAGAAAATCAATATTTTTTCATGACAATAAGTTTGAAAACAAATAGTTGAAAGGACAGAAAATCACAGATAATAATCAATATTTACAATAAAAAAGCAACTCTCTAATGAGAATTGCTTAAGTTTAAGAATAATTACTTAACGATTTCAGTAACGTTTCCAGCTCCAACTGTACGTCCACCTTCACGGATTGAGAACTTAGTTCCTTGTTCAATCGCGATTGGTGCAATTAGTTCAACGTTCATTTCTACGTTATCTCCAGGCATAACCATTTCAGTACCTTCTGGTAAAGTGATTACTCCTGTAACATCTGTAGTTCTGAAGTAGAATTGAGGACGGTAGTTAGAAACGAATGGAGTGTGACGTCCACCTTCTTCTTTACTTAAAACATATACTTGTGCTTTAAATTGAGTATGAGGTGTTACACTTCCAGGTTTACAAAGAATTTGTCCACGTACGATTTCGTCACGGTTAACTCCACGAAGCAATGCTCCAATGTTGTCTCCAGCTTCAGCGTAATCTAATAATTTACGGAACATTTCGATTCCTGTAACTACTGTTTTCTTAGTATCTTTAATACCAACGATTTCAACTTCTTCGTTGATGTTCAATTGTCCACGTTCAACACGTCCTGTAGCAACTGTACCACGTCCTGTGATTGTGAAAACATCTTCCACTGACATCAAGAAAGGTTTGTCAGTTTCACGAACTGGATCTGGTACGTAAGCATCTACAGCGTCCATTAATTCGTTAACTTTTTCAACCCATTGAGCTTCTCCTTCAAGAGCTTTCAATGCAGAACCACGGATAACTGGTGCGTTATCTCCATCGTAGTTGTATTCGCTTAATAATTCACGAACTTCCATTTCAACAAGGTCAATTAATTCTTCATCATCAACCATGTCACATTTGTTTAAGAAAACAACGATTTTGTCAACACCTACTTGGTTAGCAAGTAAGATGTGTTCACGTGTTTGAGGCATAGGCCCATCAGTTGCAGCAACTACAAGAATTGCTCCATCCATTTGTGCAGCCCCAGTGATCATGTTCTTAACGTAGTCAGCATGACCTGGACAGTCAACGTGAGCATAGTGACGTTTTTCAGTTTGGTACTCAACGTGAGCAGTGTTAATTGTAATTCCACGTTCTTTTTCTTCTGGTGCACCATCGATTTGGTCGTAAGCTTGTGCTTCTGCTTGACCTTTACTAGCTAATACGTTTGTAATAGCTGCAGTTAAAGTAGTTTTACCGTGGTCAACGTGACCAATTGTACCGATGTTAACATGCGTTTTCGATCTATCGAACTTTTGTTTAGACATTTTTAATTTCCTCCTAATTTAAGTTAAATTTTCATTTTTTGGTATATAACCAATAATTAAGTTATCCTTTTTTATTTTAATCCAAATCCATCATAAAAGCAATATCTAAAATGATTTATGCACTTGCACGTTCTTTCATGATTTTTTCAGCAATACTCTTAGGTACTTCTGAGTAGTGAGCAAACTTCATAGAGTAGTTTCCACGTCCTTGTGTGAACCCACGTAAGTCAGTTACATAACCGAACATTTCAGATAAAGGAATCATAGCACGAACGCTAATTGCATTTCCTCTTTCTTCTTGCCCATCAATCATACCACGACGAGATGAAACATCTCCCATAACTGATCCCAGGTATTCTGTTGGTGCAGTAACTTCAACTTCCATAATTGGTTCAAGAAGTACTGGTTTACATTTCTTAGCAGCTTCTTTAAGTGCCATACTAGCAGCAATCTTATAAGCCATTTCACTTGAATCGACATCATGGTAAGATCCATCGAATAATGTAGCCTTAATATCAATTACTTCATATCCAGCTAACATACCGTTATGTAAAGCAGATTCAACCCCTTCACCAACAGCCTTGATGTATTCTCTTGGTACAGATCCACCAACCGTCTTGTCTTGGAACTCAAATCCTTCATTAGGGTTTGGTTCAAACTTGATCCAAACGTGTCCATATTGTCCACGTCCACCTGATTGTTTAATGTATTTCCCTTCACAATCTGCAGCTTCGCGAATTGTTTCACGGTAAGCAACTTGAGGAGCCCCAATGTTTGCTTCTACTTTAAACTCTCTCTTCATACGGTCAACAATTATATCCAGGTGAAGTTCTCCAACCCCAGCGATAATTGTTTGTCCAGTTTCATCATCTGTGTAAGTTTTGAAAGTTGGATCTTCTTCAGCTAATTTAGATAAAGCCAATCCCATCTTATCTTGGTCACCCTTTGATTTAGGTTCAACTGCTACACGAATAACTGGTTCAGGGAATTCCATTGCTTCAAGTACAATAGGTGCATTTTCAGCACATAGTGTATCTCCAGTAGTAGTATCTTTCAATCCTACAGCAGCAGCGATATCTCCTGCATATACTTGACCGATTTCTTTTCTTTCGTTTGAGTGCATTTGAAGAATACGTCCGAAACGTTCTTTTTTATTCTTAGTTGCATTCAATACGTAAGTACCTGATTTAGCAGTTCCAGAGTAAACTCTGAAGTATGATAACTTACCAACAAATGGGTCTGTCATGATCTTAAATGCTAATGCACTGAATGGTGCTTCATCACTTGATTCACGAGTTTCTTCATCACCTTTTGGTGTAGTACCAGTAATCGCTGGCACATCAATAGGTGAAGGAAGGTAAGCAATTACAGCATCTAGCAATAATTGAACCCCTTTGTTTTTATAAGCAGATCCACATAATACTGGGAAGAATTCACCAGTGATTACTGCTTTACGGATTGCTTCTTTAATTTCATCAACTGTTGGTTCTTCACCTTCAAGAACTTTCATCATAAGTTCATCATCGAAATCAGCAACAGCTTCAATCAATCCTTGGTGTAACTCAGCAGCCTTATCTTTTAAATCAGCAGGAATTTCAATTGTTTCAATTTCAGTTCCTAACTCATTTGTATAGTTATAAGCTTTCATTTCAACTAGGTCAATAATACCATTGAAATTTGCTTCTGCTCCAATTGGATATTGAATAGGTGCACTTTTTGCCCCTAAACGGTCAACAATTGTATGACAACTCATATCAAAGTCAGCCCCAGTAGCATCCATTTTATTACAGAATACAATTCTAGGAACTCCATATGAAGTTGCTTGTCTCCAAACTGTTTCAGTTTGTGGTTCTACTCCTGCTTTTGAATCAAGAACAGTAACAGCACCATCTAGTACACGAAGTGAACGTTCTACTTCTACTGTAAAGTCAACGTGACCTGGAGTATCGATAATGTTAACACGGTACCCTTTCCATGCAGCTGTTGTTGCAGCTGATGTAATTGTGATTCCACGTTCTTTTTCTTGATCCATCCAGTCCATTGTACTAGCACCATCATGAGTTTCCCCAATTTTGTGGTTTACCCCTGTATAGTATAAGATACGCTCAGTTGTCGTCGTCTTACCCGCATCAATGTGGGCCATGATTCCGATATTACGTGTCATTTTTAATGTAAATTCACGAGCCATGTATCATTCCTCCTACCAGCGATAGTGAGCAAACATTTTATTTGCTTCCGCCATTTTATGGATATCTTCACGTTTCTTAACTGAAGCTCCATTTCCAGCAGCTGCATCCATGATTTCACCTGCTAATCTTTGTTCCATTGTTTTTTCGTTTCTTAAACGAGCGTAACTGACGATCCAACGAAGTCCTAATGTAAGTCTTCTCTCTTGAGAAACTTCCACTGGAACTTGGTAGTTTGAACCCCCAACTCTTCTTGCTTTTAGTTCAAGCATAGGCATTACATTTTCTAATGCTTGTTCAAAAACTTCCATCGGTTTTTGTTCCGATTTTACTTCAATAATATCAAACGCATTGTAAAGAATAGTTTGAGCTACTCCTCTCTTACCGTCAACCATGATTTTGTTAATCAGACGAGTGACCAATTTAGAGTTGTAGATTGGATCTACTAATACATCACGTTTTGCAACATGTCCTTTTCTAGGCATATTAATTCCTCCTTTTCATGATTGCGACTATTTCGCTTTTGGTTTCTTAGTTCCATATAAAGATCTACTTTGGTTACGTTCACTCACTCCAGCACAGTCTAATGTACCACGAACAACGTGATAACGAACCCCTGGTAAATCCTTAACACGACCACCACGGATCAACACAACACTATGTTCTTGTAGGTTATGTCCGATTCCACCGATATAAGCATTGACTTCCATTCCGTTACTTAAACGAACACGAGCATACTTTCTAAGAGCAGAGTTTGGTTTCTTTGGCGTCATTGTTCCAACACGAGTACAAACTCCACGTTTTTGTGGTGCTGCTTGACTAGTTGGACGACTTTTCAAAGAGTTGTAACCTCTGTTCAAAGCAGGTGCTTTCATGATCCATACTTTATCTTTACGACCTTTTCTAACTAATTGATTAATTGTAGGCATATTTTCTCCTTTCGATTCTAGCACACATTTCCGGGCGTGCCATCCCATAGCATTTAAAATGTTCCCTAAAGGAACCTCGCTAGCCATCTAATAATATAACAATAAAAGAGTGATGTCAACACTCTTTTCATTTTTTTACATTCAATTTTTATATCGGAAACACCAGCATTAATCATCTTTCTTGCAAATCATCACTAGTGGTTCATTGGCTGCTGCCTCACCCAGATGCAATACTGACATAAAATCCAGATCATTCAGGTTAGGAAAGACAATTGGCGACAGTAATGACAACTTACTATCTTTAAGAAATGCCAGATCAAATTCCAACAGTTTCTGTCCCTGTTCAATGTAATCGCCATCCTTCACATGTACTGTAAAACCTTCCCCATTCAACTCTGCTGTATTCATTCCCAAATGAACCAGAACGGCAATCCCATCATCTGATTTAATGATGATTGCATGTTTGGTTGGATACACCAGTACCACCTGTCCATGACAAGGCGAATATACAATATTATCTTCAGGTAATATTAGAATCCCTCTTCCTAGAAAACCTTGAGCAACTGCCTCATCTAAACTATCACGAAGTGGATAAATCTTTCCACTGACTGGGGCACTAAACATACTATAGTTTTTATCTTCCATAATATTACTCCTCTTTTATATTGTATCATAAACTATCCGACAAAGAAGCAAGAAGAATGTGAAATCATTTCAGTACAGAGTAAAAATGTTTACTAATAATATCTT
Organism: Breznakia pachnodae; assembly: GCF_030814225.1. Lineage (GTDB taxonomy): Bacteria > Bacillota_I > Bacilli_A > Erysipelotrichales > Erysipelotrichaceae > Breznakia > Breznakia pachnodae. Next base: position 266,300 of record NZ_JAUSUR010000003.1, on the reverse strand, counting down.
CCTTTTTATATGGTCCTGATATTCTGGAATCCTTAGAAATCAAACGATTGTCACCACAAAGAAAATATTCATCTTCATCAAGTGTAATTGGTCCATAGTCAGAAGTAAACAAAAGCCTTCCATCATTTGTCTGTTTCTTTATATACTGTTCATCAAGAAAAGACTCATCTACTACTTCTCCATCAATATAAAGTTCTCCCTCTCGATATTCTAATGTTTCATTTGGTAAACCAATGACTCTTTTTGTTAAAATCTTATCTTCATCTTCGCTATAAACACTTACAATATCAAAGCGTTCAATATCATTAAGTTTTACATCAATCATATTGGTGAATCCAATTTCGCCATCACTGAGGGTTGGATACATACTATCTCCATGTACATATACAGGACGAACAAGAAATATCATTATAACTAATAAGATAAATACCAGTCCAAAGGAAAAGCGAATCATATATAATCCCTCCAGAATATGATTCATGTTTTTAAGATGTTTACGTTTTTGATTCATTGAGTTACTTTTCATATCGTTTGTATTCTCCATAAGCAATGTATCCAATTATTATGATACTTAAACAGATAAGCAATCTATACTTATCAATATAATTTTCTTGTTGTCCTGTTTCCACTATGTATGGTGAATTCTTTCTTTCTATCCGTAAAACTATTTCATCATCAACCATTACTGTATAACTCTCCTGCTGATTCAATTCATCAATAATTAATGTTTCATCTTCACTAATTATTGGCTGTTCTCCTTGATTATTGTAATGCCAAGATACTTCCCCAATTAATATAACTCTGCCATCACCTTGTTCCCATTTCCCATTATTCAGATGATAAATTTGCTTTGCAACAGAACGCACTTCAATCTCAGCAACTTCAGAATCAATAATTAGTAGTTGATCAACAACTTCATCAACTAATTGCCCATCAACAAATACTTCAATATATCCTTGTTCATATATAGAAACATTATCTGAAGAAACCCTTCCACTATCTATTTGTTGCTTATAATTATCAGCTTCGCCTTTCGCTACAAGAATCTTTTCCAAATTAGAACTATTGATAAACAAGGTTTTATCTAGCAATTCAACATCTTTAGAAATTATGATTTCTTCTAATTTTGTATTGTTAATAAAAGTATTCTCACTAATTCCTACTACCTTTCCCTCTAAATATGTATTATCAACAACTATTCTTTTTTCATCTGCCAAACAGTCAATAATCAGATAATTCCCATCTGTAAGTTGCTGATACACAAAAATATCATTTTTCTTTGTCTTTTGAGTGGGTGCAGAAAGTTGTAGAAAAAATAGAGATAGCATCATAATTGAAATTGATACAGTGATAAGAAGGTACAAGACAACCTTTTGCAACTTTTGCATACTCTTTATTTGTTATTTGAAGAATCATCACCTGTTTTCATTGAACCTGAGATTTTTGCACCACGTTCAATATCAATATAAGCTGCTTCAATATTTCCAAGCACTTGCGCATCTTTGGTCAGTGACACTTCTGATCTGGCACTTATATTCCCTTCAACCATTCCACTTACAGTTAATACTTCTGCTTCCACATCACCTTTTACATAAGCTCCATCACCAATAGTAACTTCTCTGACAACTTTAATATTTCCAACAACCTTACTCTTCTGCACAACAAGAGAAGCTGCTGACACATCACCATTCACGACTGCATTTTCACCTAACTCAACATATTCTTCACAGGTAAGATTCCCATTAATTTCTCCACTCATAATTAAAGATGTATCAATACTTACATCACCATTGATAACTAATCCTTTTGCAAATACTGAATGCTCACGTTCCACACTGTTATTAATTTCATCCATCTTTTTCTTCTCCTCTTTTACTAGTTCTCGTTTTACTTCAATTGTTTTCTTAATTGCATGAACTGCTTTATGTTTTCTCTGTGGTTCTGATTCTGTTATCAGATTTATATTATCTTTTAATTTGTGAATCTTGCTTTCTTGTGATTCAATAATACTTCTAATATAGGTAATTACTTTCTCAATGTCTTTGATCCTACTATTCTTTAATTTCTTTTTATCAAACGAATGAATAAGCGTGTTCACAGTTACCATCACTTCTTCAACATCTTTCATTTGCGAGTGAATCGTTTTTGCCTGTGCAAGCAGTTCTTCATCTCTGCAACTGTTTATGATTGTATGAAAAGAATCCCAATCGATGGATTGTATCTCTGTATCTAAATCTTTATATACTAGTTTCAATAATTCTAATTCTTTAATTCCTTTCATTTTTGTTATTCTTCCAATTAAATAACTGACAACAATAACGATTATAATTAATGCCAAAAGAATCACCACCATAGAAGTGGATACAGCTTTTACTGCTTCAACTGTTGCTTGATTCATATAAACACCTCTTCTTAAATAAAACAAATATAACAACGAACATTTGTCCGTTGTTATTGGGCTGGAATAGGGCAGTATTCCATCTATAACAATTGATTGCGAGTGCTATACTGAAAGGGCATGTTGTATTAAATCATTGTAGTTATATGTAAGGGGCGAACGATACATATAATACAGATGAAGGCGGGGCAATCAATGATATAGTAATCTTATACAAATATACTAATCATCCACTCGTTCACAGTAGACAACATATCGTTTGTTATCTTCCCATTTTGGATGACAAGTAATAAGTGTAACTAAATCTCGGTTTTCTTGAATTAAGATTTCATTAATTTGTGAAGGTTCAATAATTTTAATTTCAACTACGCTATAAGTTAATGTATCCCAATAATTAATAATGTAGATTTCATCACCTAGTTCTAACTTTTCAATATCACTAAACATTGCTGCTTTATAATACCCCCGATGTGCGGCAATTACTGAATTCGTATTTTCACCACCAATCGGAACACTTGTTTGTGATAAGTGAGCAGCTCCTTTGGTTAGATTTTCTTTGGTTGCACCTAAATAAATCGGTAACTTTACATTCATATCTGGTATATCAATGTAGCCAACAATATTATCTATAAGACCCCAATCTTCCAGTTTGAAACTAGGGTTTTCAAAAGCAAAAGGTTCATTCAATCCTAATTGGTTTGTATCATAGATATCTTTGTTGTATTGTTTCATCATTTCATACAACTCAAGATATTGATTTGCATTTTCTTTTACTTCTACTTTAAATGCATCTAGTTGCTTATTCACATTATTGGAATATAAATATTGTTCAATATAAGGATACGCAATAACAGCTACTCCAACACACAATAAAATTAAAGAAATTATTTTTCCATGTTTATGTTTCTTCATCGCCTGCGCCCCACTTATTCAACTTAGATTTTTTTATAAGTCTTATAAGGTTTAGTTCTTTGCCTTTTTTCTTCCTATATAAAACAAGACAAATTAGTAATAACATAATCACAGATGTAATAATTGCAGCCACAATTACGTTTGTATCAAATAATGAACTTGTAATTGAATCAATTGACTTCTCTACTTCTGGATCATATGGTACACGTTTTCCTCTTACTAATAAACGATGTGAATTCACTCCGTATGGTGTACAAGTTAATAGTGTTACATAATCTTCTCCATCCACCCTCTTTATCTTTTGCGTATCTTCAGGATCGATCACTGTAATCTCGTCAATTTCATAAGCTAACACATCATCTAAAATATAAAGATAAAACATATCTCCTTCTTCTAATAAATCTAAATCCGTAAATAACTTCGCATTGGACAGACCTGTATGTCCGGTAAGCACTGCATGAGTTCCTTCTCCACCAACTGGCAGGGTTGAACCTTCCAAGTGACCTACGCCTTTTTTCAACACGCTCTCTTTGGTTGTGTGATAAATTGGCAGATCAACAGAAATTTTAGGAATTTTGACACTTCCCATCATTCCATTCACATTTAGTATTTCTGAATAGTTATTAGGCATGGTAACACCAGAACCTTCGATAAAAGGATCCTTTACTGGTGAACCCAATAAATTCTCATTATACTCATATGCTTCTTTCCACATTGCTTCAATCTCTTCACTTGATTCTTCACTCACGCTCTGTGAGTAATCATCAATTAGAAAAGAACCATTTAGTTCATAAATATAATTACTAACAACTGGATAAGCTAATACACCTATTCCAATCAGAAGTAAACATATAGTTAATATCTTCTTTTTCATCAAGTCTTCCTCATGCTATATAAAGGTAAGGAGAAGGTAATCCTTCTCCTTTGAGTACATTAAATATTACCTTTTTTTGATTTTTTGCTTGTGATTAACATAATTCCAGCTAATCCAATAATTGCAATACCTGCGATTGTAAATATTACAGTTCCGTTACCACCTGTACTAGGTAATACGAATTCTTTTGTATTCACAACTCCTACTGTATGAGTATACGCATTTGCTGATGTACTTCCCGCAGTAAATGTTACTTGTACTGGGTCACTTAATAAGTTGTAGTCACCTGGAGCAAATGTTTCCACTAACCAGTATGAATTATATACAGGTGAAGCTGCTGTTCCTGTGTAATCTTCCAATCCTTCGAATATAGCGATTCCACTAGCGTCTGTTGTTAATTCCCATACGTTTGCAGCTGCATAACCAGTTTCACCAAAGTCGATGATGTTTCCTGCTGCATCTTTCTTCAAGTAGTTTCCAGCTTTTGCATTTGCTAATGAAGATGCAATTTGGAATTTAGCTCCTGCTAATGCATTGCTAGTATCGTTTGCAGTCTTTTCAATCTTTACAGATCCTGTATGTGTATTTGTAGGTGTAGATTCTGTAGTAGATGCTTGGTCATACTCATTTGTAAAGCTTACTGATGCTTTATTTTCTACTGAGTGATCAATTTTATCTAACACTTTGCTGTTTACTGCTGCATTAAATACAACACCAATTTTCTTTTTACCTTTTAAAGCAGTACTACGTCCTGTGTCATTAAAAGTAACTGTAATTTTATTACTTGTTCCTGATGGTGCTTGTGCAACTGTATAGTTACTTGCAGCAATTTCTTTTGCAGTATTTACACTTCCATCACCATTTAACTCATATACCTTTAAACTAGTTGCATCAAAAGTTAATGCTTCATCTAAAAGATCCGTTACAACATATGATTTTGAAGTTTCGATATCAGATGGTACAGATGGTTTAATTGTATATTTCACAATATCTCCAACTGTTACTGATGTATCATCAACTTCTTTGTCTACAGTTAATGGTTCGTTTTTAGGATATGCATGAACATCTGTCAGCCATCCACTTCCTGCTGGGTTTGTCATTGGTACAGCTACAACGAATGGTGCAACTGATGTACCAATTGTAACTGGATCTCCAGCTGCAGTTTTTGGTGTTGAATCAGCTAAGTTTTCTACTGCAAAGTAGTATCCTTTAGCTAATGCAGACCATTTCGCTTCCCCATTAACATCTGTTAATTGTTGACTTACTAAAGTAAGTGGATAAGTAGTTTTAGTTCCATTGTCATCTACAGTTAATGTAGTTCCTGAAATTGTATACTTAACATCCCCTCCCATTGGCACTCCTGCTGTAGTGTCAATCTTATATAAATCAAACGCTACTCCTTGTAAAGGTGCTGCACCTGTTGGTAATTGTGCTGGAGTTAATTCAGTACCAATACCATTAGGTCCTGCATTATTTACGTCATCCATTAAATATTTATGGATTGTTAAACTACCTGTGTCAGCAGGTAAGCTGTCATTTGCTTGTGTGTTGGCACTAAATAAACCAACTACCATTGTTAATGCAAATATTGCATATATAATCTTTTTTATTCTTTTCATTTTTGTTCTCCTTCTCCTTTGAATAAAAATTTATTGTTACCAGTATCGTGTACTGTTGTAACCAAATTTGTTTGATGAACTTCTATTCGTCTTGTTCATCCTTTCGCTTTCTTTTCTTGGAAACAACAGCAATCATAACTGCTGTTCCAATAATTACTATCCCAACAACCGTAAAGGCTAATGTCCCTGTACCTCCAGTAATGGTTAGTAATTTCTTAGGAAAGTTTGGTAAATAATAAATTGTTTCTCCTTGCTCGTTTGTTTTCGTATAGAAAGCTGGTGGTAATGCATCTCCTTTAGCTGTAATTGTTATCTTCTGGGTAGATACACTGACCGAAATAAGCCATTGTCCCTGTGGCAACTCCAAATCACTTCTTGTTTTCGTTTCCACAAGCATATAATCACCATCTGCTAACTGAGGAAAGCTAACCTTTCCATCAGTACCACTAACAACCGTTATTGGATTGTCTACATCCCAGCAATTCCCTGCATCATTGGTTGCGAGTGGTGAATGGGTGTGTCCTGATGTTCCTGCTTTAGTACATTTCATTAACTGGAACTCAACCCCGGACACTGGGGTTCCCGACTGATCAACTTTATAAAATACAAAGTCCATGTTATTCAGTTTGTAGTACAGTTTTAAAACCAAACTACCATCTGCCAGAACTACTCCTGATTCTTTGGTTCCTGGAATCGTATTATCAAATACATGTCCTGTACTTGAATAATCATTTGCTGTCGCACTAACGCTCTCTCCTACTACTCCATAGAAGGACTGCGTATCTGCTGAATAAATTGCATAAGATCCATCACTTTGTTCAAGATAATGCTGTACAACATATTTTGCTTCTTCTTTTTTCACATTTCCCACATAGATTTTCTGTCCATTTAAATCAGTATCTTTTAATGTAAATTCTTTGGACACAACTGCATTTAATGTGGAATTCCAGAAACTGGACTTCTTAGGATCGTAGTCTTTGGGGGAGGTGGTCTCCACAAATCGATATACTACACCAGCAGTACTGGTATCTAATCCTTCCACCAGTAACTGCCCATCAGTATTTACTGCAAGGTTTGTCTGAACATCCACCCATGTTGACCCTGATTTTCTTTGTAGTTTAAATACTGCACCAGTAAGAGCCATATTGGTTTCTTCATCGTATTTTTGAAGTAATACCGAGTTCTTATTAACAACGACATCACCACGGGGGTTATTCATATTACCAGAACCAGTTAAAGAGAAATCTTTTGTCTTCGTTGTTCTTAAATTTAACTGTCCTGTTGCTGTATTGGTTTTGGTACCAGATGTTTCTCCTGGTAAGTAACGTAGTTGCAAACCAATTACATAAGTTGCAACTTGTCCACCTGCAACATTTGTATCACCATACGTTTCAGTAAAATATTCTTCTAGTAAATCACGGTCAGATTCACTGTAATATTGATTACTTATACAGAAGTCTGCTGCTGCTTCTGCAAATACTGGAATATCTTTTTTAGAGTAAAGTGTTTTTCTTCCTGTAAGTGCAGTATCGGTTAAATCTGAGTATTTTGTTTGATCACCACCTGGTCCCATTGCTCCAAAGTTAATCATAATCGTTCTTACTGCAGTTTCACCTTCTCCATCAACATATATTCCATATTGTTGTGGAGATGATTTTACTCTCGTTCGAAATGATGTTTCACTTTCCCCAGGGTTCTGCTCTACTAACACAAAGGAATTTGCTTTTGATGGAAACTGAATATTATCAATGGATTTTCCATCTTCTCGATATTCAGGACCTCTTCCATTATCAAATAGTAAATATGATCTCCATGCTGGGTCTTTTGATGCTGTACCACCTCTTCCTGATGATGCATCAGACGGCAAATCCATTGGAATTAGAACTTGAGCGTTAATCCCTATAGAACTTACAACAACTCCTGGATCTAATTTATCTTCCAGATATCCAGTGGTTGATGATTCCATATATTCTCCCCAAGAATATGGTGCAGTATTATTCGGGTCATAGGTACCTGATGCACGATCCTGATAACTCCAGCGCCATGGAGTATTAATCATATCGTAGTAATGTCCACTTAATTCATAGGCACCTCCATGATTAAATTTAATTTGATAGTACATTAGGTTATCACTACTTGATGAAAAGAATTTTGTATCCCATGCACTGGGTGACAGAACGCGTTTTTCAAATTTTATCTGTTTTATTGTTTCTCCAGTAGCAGTTCCTAAACCAAACCCAACTCCTTGCGTAATCGCAACCAAACTATGATTTTTTATTGCATCTTTAAATTCAAATTCGATTCCAGTCAAAGCATTTTGTCCTGCAGCCGCATCAGTGAAGCGAACATGTATCTCATTATATCCACCAGAATTATAGATTCTTACTTGACCCAATACGGTATTAGTTCCCTTTAAATAAAAACTAGTCCAATCAGATGCCAACATATTCCAGTAACTTTTTGCATCACCTGAGTTTTTATTTTCTGGTATTGGAATAATGAAATGGTCATCTGCAGCTAACTTCCCATTATTAGGCAGTTCAATACTCCAACTAAATTTAAATGTATACTTCAGATTATCTTTTGCTGTATTGGTAGTAGATAGTGGTTTTCCTGCACTATCTAATATATCCCAACTTAATATCTTTACATATTCGGTATAATCATTTCCTCCATATACTGGATATCCTGCAGGTTTATCTGATAAAGGTGTTATTACTGTTTCAGATGAATTTGTATCACTTGATGGCTCTTCTATTTCCTCTTCTATTTCCTCTTCTACAGATGTTTCTGTTTTAACTTCCTCTTCACCTTCAGGTTCTTTCTCTTCTACCTGTTCTTCTACAACAATTGTTATATAAGGCTTTTCACCCTCGTATGTGAATTCCTTTGGTGTTGCTTCAAATTTATAGGTTCCAGGAACTTCACTATTATAGAGCCCCTGATCATCCCATATAACTTCTACTTCTCTTTCTTCTACAACATCCTGTATTTCTTCAGTCTCCTCAGTTCCTTCACCTTCAGCCATTTCATTACTATCATTGAGTAAGATGGATGCTTGTAGTGTTTGTGGTAATTCAATATCTTCTTTTGCTGTGTTATAGGCAACATTCTTTGAGTAAAGTTCTCCGCTAACTAAAAAACCTTGAAAAGTTCCCTGGTCATCTGCATTACTAATCAACATAGGAGCTCCTACGTAATTAATAACTGACATTGCAATTGCGACAACGAGCGTCACAAAAATACTTTTCAAAGTTATTATTTTTATCTTTTCCCTCATTTTGCCCTCCTAGTCAATGTATATAAATCGTTTTATTTGTAAACTTCCCTGGATACAAATGATGAACGCATTATCTCCCCTTGAGTAGTTTCATTATATCGAAGCACAATTCTTATTCAATCGATTTGGAACAAGTGGTTCATACGCTACATAAGTGGTAGAAAATGTGTAATGAAATACATCAGTAACTAGTCATTTCATGATATGATTACAAGGACTAAAGGATTATACTTTTTTGGAAATGGAGGGCGATACCATTAAGATTAAAGTCGAGTTAGTTGATGAGCCTAGTGAAGAAAGTCTTCATTTAAGAATTATGAATATGGATGAGAATGTAACCAAGCTTATCAACTTATTAAAAACGAAGGAACGGCACGTTATTGGATATAGTGAAAATAAAATCTTTCGTTTACATCTGCAGAGCATCTATTACTTTGAGGCAGTGGAAAGAAAAGTATTTGTATACTCGCAGAAGAATGTATATGAGATCAAGGAAAAGTTATATCAGTTAGAAGAGAAGTTTGAAGAACTTAATTTTGTCAGGATATCCAAGTCAATGATTGTGAATATAGACAAGATTGAATCCATTTATCCTTCACTTAGCGGGACATTTGAGTTAAAATTGGATAATGAAGAGGTCTTAAAAATTTCCAGGTATTATGTCAGTGTATTAAAACGCAAACTGGGGATGGAGGTATAATATGCATTCACTTAGAATTATTAAGAATATGCTTATTATTTTTAGTTGTTCCTTTGTTGGGATGATTGCGATTCTTATGTTATTAGGAATTGTTATCGACAATGAAATGCTGCTATCCCTTTTCATTATGTCTGTTTTATACAGTGTAATGTCTATTATCTTGTTTATTGAGAGTTTGAGTCATACCCAGATGTTTATATTTCAGGTTATCTATGTGATTATGTTGAATGTAATATATATTGCAATGATGAAGATTAGAGGATTGGTATTTGTAGGAGGATATGTGTATGTTATTAATGCAATATTCAGTGTTATTCTATTTATACTCATAAAATCAATTATTTATCATTATGACAAAAAAACAGCAGAGAAATTAAACAAAGCATTTAAAAAGAATAAAATAAAAAACCAGGAAGAATATAAACTATAGTGTTCTTGACCCATTATTGAAAAAAAGGTGATTAACCAATTTGGTTAATCACCTTTTTCTATGTTTTTATTCAGCTTCCTGAACTGTTAATTCATCTTCTGCGATTGTTTCCTGAACCGTTTCAGGTTGAGGAAGGCTATCTTTTGGAATAAATGACATTAGTTTGTCTTCATCACTTTCATCAATAGCATTTGCTGCTTCACGCTTTGCACGCAATTCAGCTGCTTTTTCGATAATCATGTCTGTAGTTCCACGTTCTACATCTAAACCAGTTCCTGCTGGAATTAGTTTACCAATAATAACGTTTTCTTTTAGACCAACTAAGTTATCACGTTTTCCTTTGATTGATGCATCCGTAAGAACTTTTGTAGTTTCCTGGAATGATGCAGCACTCAAGAATGAATCTGTCTCAACACTTGATTTCGAAATACCAAGTAGTACTGGTGTAAATGTTGCTGGTTTACCTCCAGATAATAATGCATCACGGTTAATCTTCGTAATTTGTGTTAATGAAATTTGCATTCCTGGGATCAGGTTTGTGTCATTTCCTTCCAACACAACTACTTTACGAAGCATTTGGCGAACCATAACTTCGATATGCTTATCTGAAATATCAATACCTTGAGAAGCATAAACTTTCTTAACTTCTTTTAGGATATATTTTTGTACTTCTTGAACTCCTGCAACCTCAAGTAATTCTTTTGGTGCAACTTGTCCTTCTGTAATCTTATCTCCAGCGACCATCTCACTTCCAACACCTAACCAAGCACGAATAATTTGTGTAGGTCCAATCTTGTGAACGATACTTTCTGTTTCATTTGAAATTGTAACTTCAGTACCACTAACACCTTCAAGTTGAGTAATATCAGTAATTGTTCCACTGATTTTTGCTAATACAGTCGCACCTTTTGGTGTTCTTGCCTCAAACAATTCCTCAACACGAGGTAACCCTTGGGTAATATCTCCACCACCTGCTGTGGCAACCCCTCCGGTATGGAATGTACGCATTGTAAGCTGTGTACCTGGTTCCCCAATTGATTGAGCAGCCATGATACCAACAGATTCTCCAAGTTCAACTTCTTCACCTGTAGCCATGTTCCGACCGTAACATTTCTTACATACCCCATGTACTGATTGACATGTGAATGCACTACGGATGAACATTCCTTCGATTCCAGCATCAACAATTCTTTGAGCTTTATCTTCATCGATGAACTCATCTGCATCAACTAATAATTCTTTTGTTTCTGGGTGGTAAACTGCATCTTTTGCATATCTACCTACTAATCGATCAAACAATGATTCAACACGTGAATCTTGTCTACGGTCACGAATTTCTTCAACCCAGTATCCACGGTCAGTTCCACAGTCTTCTTCTTTGATTACTACATCTTGTGCAACATCAACCAGACGACGTGTTAAGTATCCTGACTCGGCAGTCTTCAAGGCAGTATCAGTTAACCCTTTACGCACCCCATGGGTAGAGGTAAAGAATTCAGATACATTTAATCCTTCACGGAATGAAGAATAAATAGGTACCTCGATTACGGATGGCTGGTAACCTTTTGCAGATTTTGATTGCGAAGGTCTTGCCATAAGTCCACGCATCCCTGCAAGTTGGGTAAAGTTCGAGTCATTACCACGGGCTCCAGAAACAGCCATCATATTAATTGGATTTTTACGTCCAATTGCTTTCTTAAACTCAACAAGAATGTCTTTCTTAACATCATCCCAAAGTTTGTTTAGGTGACGTTCCCATTCTTGCATTGTAAGTTTTCCTTTTTCACGGAAATCCATCAATACAGCAGCTTTCTCTTTACCAACATCTACATATTGCTTCTTGTTAGGAGCAACTTCAATATCAGCTAAAGATACAGTAATACCTGCGATTGTTGAATATTTAAATCCATTGTTTTTAATTTCATCAAGAATTTCTGATGTTTCTACAGTTGAGTAGCGTTTGAACACCTGACCAATTACAAGACCAAGATCCTTTTTCTTCATTGGATCAATTACTGGCATTTTAGTAATTGCTTCTTTCACATCTGTTCCCATTGGGAAGAAATATTTATCTGGTGTAGCCACAAAGTTTTCTTCACTTACTTCGTTGATGTAAGGGAAATCCTTAGGGAAAATGTTATTGAAAATAACTTTACCTACTGTAGTTACCAGGTATGAACGTTTTTGTTCATCTGTGAATCCATCTTTATTTAATGAAGATGCAATTAATGCAATACGTGTATGTAAGTGAACTTGCTTATTTTCATAAGCCATCATTACTTCGTTTACACTGTGGTATGCATGCCCTTCATTATCTCCATATGTTTTCCATACAGCAGCTTCCTGAGGACAATTAAGTTCTTCATATTCTTTTGCTTCCGCATAGAATTCTTCTTTTGTTTCTTCCATTGTAAGGTAGAAGTTACCAAGAACCATATCTTGTGATGGTGTAACGATAGGTTTACCATCTTTTGGACCAAGGATGTTGTTAGAACCAAGCATTAAGATATATGCTTCTGCTCTAGCTTCTTCACTTAATGGAACGTGGACCGCCATTTGATCCCCATCGAAATCTGCATTGAATGCAGGACAAACAAGTGGGTGAAGACGAATTGCACGTCCTTCAACTAGCTTAGGCAAGTACGCTTGGATACCAAGTCTATGTAGTGTAGGTGCACGGTTCAGTAATACTGGGTGACCTTCAATAACATCTTCAACGATATCCCATACACGAGGATCTAATTTATCAATTAGTTTCTCTGCTGTTTTATGGTTACTTGCAATCTCACGATTTACAATTTCATTAATTACATATGGTTTGAACAGTTGGATTGCCATTTCTCTAGGAATACCACATTGGTACATTTTAAGATCTGGTCCAACGGCGATAACACTACGTCCTGAGAAGTCAACACGTTTCCCAAGTAAGTTTTGACGGAAACGTCCTTGCTTACCTTTTAATGAGTGAGAAAGTGATTTTAATGCTCTTCCTCCAGCACCAGTGATTGGTTTACTACGACGTCCATTATCGATAAGAGCATCTACAGCTTCCTGTAACATACGCTTTTCATTTTGAACGATAATCGCAGGTGTACCAAGTTCCAATAACTTTTTCAGACGGTTATTACGAGTAATAACACGACGATATAAGTCATTAAGATCACTAGTTGCAAAACGACCACCGTCCAGTTGCAACATTGGACGTAAATCTGGTGGGATTACTGGAAGTTCAGTAAGTACCATCCACTCCGGTTGGTTATCTGAATTTCTAAATGCATTTACAGTATCCAAACGTTTGATTAATTTCTTACGTTTTTCTCCTTGCGCTCCATTTAGATTATCTTGAATAGCTTTGTATTCTTTTTCTAAATCTACTTGTTCAAGTAAAGTTTTAACCGCTTCTGCTCCAGTTTGTGCAGTAAATGCATCTGAACCATAAAGCGCTACGTTTTCACGATATTCTTTCTCTGAAAGAATTCTTTTATATTCTAATTTTGTATCTTTTGGATCTGTAATAATCCAAGAAACGAAGTATACTACTTCTTCCAATTGTTTTGGAGTAACATCCAAAAGCAATCCGATTCTTGAAGGAATACCACGTAAATACCAAATATGAGCAACTGGTGCAGCCAAAGAAATATGTCCCATACGTTCACGACGTACACTAGACTTTGTAATTTCAACACCACAACGATCACAAATTACTCCTTTATAACGTACTTTCTTATACTTACCACAGTAACATTCCCAGTCTTTACTAGGACCGAAAATACGTTCACAGAATAATCCATCACGTTCTGGTTTTTGAGAACGATAGTTGATCGTTTCTGGTTTCTTAACTTCTCCAAATGACCATTTTAAAATTCTTTCAGGAGATGCTAAATTTATCTGAATTGATGAAAAACTATTAACACTCATATTTAACGCCTCCTTAGTCTAACGCACTGATTAGTGCGTCCATATCTTTAATATCATCGAAATCTTCATCGATTTCATCGATTTGATCATCATCGTCATCATCATTTTCTTCGGCTACAAGTTCTTCACCTTCGTCAATGTTGATGTCTTTGAATTCTTCATCCAGTTGAGCAGTTGTTGCTTCACTGTTTAAAGGGAATTCTCTTCTAGGTTTTTCATCCTCTTCTTTTTTGTTGATGTCTACAGGGTTACCTTCTTCATCGAACATGTTAACGTCGATTGCCAAGGCTTGTAGTTCATGAACAAGTACTCTGAATGATTCAGGAATACCAGCTTCAGGGATGTCTTTACCTTTAATAATTGCTTCATACGTTTTTGTACGCCCAGCAATATCATCTGATTTAATTGTAAGGATTTCTTGAAGAGTGTGAGCAGCTCCATATGCTTCAAGTGCCCAAACCTCCATTTCTCCAAATCTTTGTCCACCATTTTGTGCTTTACCACCAAGCGGTTGTTGTGTAACAAGTGAGTAAGGACCAGTTGCACGAGCATGTAACTTATCATCAACCATGTGGGCCAACTTAATCATGTACATAACTCCAACACTGATACGTTCATCAAATGCTTCACCAGTTCTTCCATCATAAAGAACTGTTTTACCATCTTTTGTCATTTCCGCTTCATCCATGATGTCCGCTAATTCTTCATTATCGATACCATCAAATACTGGAGTCGCGAATTTAACTCCTAATTTCTTAGCAGCAAATCCCAAGTGGATTTCAAATACCTGACCAATGTTCATACGTGAAGGCACCCCAAATGGATTCAACATGATATCCACTGGTGTTCCATCTGGTAAATAAGGCATATCTTCGATTGGAAGAATCTTAGAGATAACCCCTTTGTTACCATGACGTCCGGCCATCTTATCACCTTCAGAAATTTTACGTTTCTGAACGATGTATACTTTTACAGTTTCATTTACTCCTGGTGGCAAGTCATGTCCTTCGCTACGTTTGAATACACGTACACTATGAACAATTCCATCCCCACCATGAGGAACTTTAAGTGAGTTGTCACGTACTTCACGTGATTTTTCACCAAAGATTGCTAATAATAATTTTTCTTCAGGAGAGATTTCGCTTTGTCCTTTAGGTGTAACCTTACCAACAAGGATATCTCCTTCTTTTACTTCAGCCCCAACCATTACGATTCCACGTGAATCTAAGTTACGACATGCACTTTCACTCACGTTAGGAATATCTCTTGTAATTTCTTCAGGTCCAAGTTTTGTATCACGACAGTCAATATCGTAATCTTCAATATGAATTGATGTATATACATCATCACGTACCAGACGTTCTGACATAATAATTGCATCCTCATAATTATATCCATACCAAGTCATGTATGCGATTGTAACGTTTTGACCTAATGCTAATTCTCCATTTTGCATAGATGGACCATCAACGATTACATCTCCAGCTTCAACCTTTTCACCTTTTTGAACAATTGGGATTTGGTTGATACTAGTACCAGCATTTGAACATTCAAACTTTTTCAGTTTGTATTCACGTGTTCCATCTTTTTCACTAACGATTACTTTATCAGCATCTACATACTCGATAACTCCATCATTAACTGCAACGACTCCACTACCTGAATCCTTTGCAATTTTGTTTTCAATACCAGTTCCAACATATGGACTTTGTGGTTTTACTAATGGAACCGCCTGACGTTGCATGTTCGCACCCATAAGTGCACGAGACGCATCATCATTTTCTAGGAATGGAATACAAGCAGTCGCAACCGAAACGATTTGTTTTGGACTAACGTCAGCTAGTTCAACATCTTCACGTCTTGCAAGAATTGTTTCACCATTCAAACGAGAAACGACCATGTCGTTTACCAGTTTTCCATCAATTACCTCATTGGCTTGGGCAATTACGTAATCTGCTTCATCATCAGCGCTTAAGTAAATCGCTTCCTGAGAAACACTTCCATCTTTATTTACCAAACGGTATGGAGTTTGAATAAATCCATACTCATTGATTTTTCCATAAGTAGTCAAGTTTGAAATCAACCCGATGTTTGGACCTTCCGGTGTTTCAATCGGACAAATTCTACCATAGTGAGATGTATGAACATCACGTACTTCAAATCCAGCCCGATCACGTGTTAACCCACCAGGTCCTAAAGCAGAAATACGACGTTTGTTTGTAAGTTCTGCAAGAGGGTTTTGTTGATCCATGAACTGAGACAACTGAGAACTTGAGAAGAACTCTTTAATTGCTGCAGTTAATGGACGAATGTTTGTAAGTTTCTTAGGTGTTAAAGTTTCAATTTCAGCAATTGACATTCTTTCTTTAACAACTCTTTCCATACGAGAAAGACCAATTCTGAATTGGTTTTGAATTAACTCACCAACCGAACGGATACGACGGTTACCAAGCATATCGATATCGTCACTTTCCCCAATTCCTTCCATTGTGTTTAATGTGTAAGAATATAATGCATACATATCAGACACCGTAATTGTGTGCATGTTGATGAATGGATCATTACCAACTAGTTTTACTGGAATGTTATCTCCATCATGGATTTTAACTTCCTGTACAGCACATCCAATTAAATAAGCTCTAATCGTATCACCATTTGCTACTTTTTCTCTTAATTCACTTTCCTGTGTATCAGATAAAGGAGCATTCTTTTCTTTTGGTTGGAATTCAAATGTATATACTTCACCTTCACTATCAACTACATCATTTCCTTTTTCGTCAACTAAACGACCCAAAGAATATAATGTTTGCCCATAGCTCATTACTGATTTAAAGTTTGATGTGTTTAATGTAACTTCTTTTGCTACTACACCAGCAAATACACTTACTTCTTCTACTTCTTTTACTAATGCTTTTACATCCTCACTAGTTAACACTGAGTTTGCAAGTAATGTTGATTTGTTAAGTTCAACATCTTCTGCCAACACACGTCCAACCAATGCAAGGTTGTAAGATGTAGGTACAGTTGCAATATCTGCATGATAGAACAACGTATTATAAGGGAATGCAGAAATATGCATACCTTTTTTCATTTCTTTACGTAAGTCATTACGTACTTCACGGTTGACAAGAGTTCCACTCTTAGCGAACACTTTACCATCTGAGTCTAAAATATCATGAGCAAGATAGTTATTTGTCATACGGTCTACTACATATAACTTCTTACCTAATTTAAAACGACCAGCTTTTGTAAGGTCATAACGACGACGATCAAAGAACTTAGCATTCATTAATGTAATTGATCCATCAAGTGTAGGAATTTCATCCGCTCTCTGGTTCTCATAAATGCTTAAAAGAGCTTCCTGTGTAGTCGCTACTTTATCCCCCATAAGGGTATTTTCAATTTCTTCATATTTACCAAAGTATGAACCATATAAGTTCAAGTAAACTTCTAAGAACTCACGCTCTTCCATATCTTCAGGTAAATCTTCTACAAGATCACGATCCAAAGATTTTAGGAAAATCTTCATTTGTTCTGCATCAAAAGAATCAATATTATTATCTAAGTCAATTGACATTCCAAGTGCTTTAAATAAAATAGTTGATAACATTTTACGTTTACGGTCAATACTCATATTCAGGATTCTACCTGAAGTCTGCTTTTTGATTTCACTCATAAACTCCAACCAAGTACCACGACTCGGAATAAGTTCTGATTGATATGTTTCACGACCTGTTTTTTCTTCAAAACCAGTCGAGAAGTATGATCCTGGAGAACGAACGATTTGCGAAACGATTACACGTTCAGCACCGTTAATTACAAAAGTCCCATTATCTGTCATTAATGGGAAATCTCCTAGGAAGACATCTTCTTCTTTTGAAATTAATTCACCAGTTGTTGGATCTTCAATTTCAAGCTCCATTTTTGCCTTTAAAGATGTAGCATAGTTAATCTCACGATATAGAGATTCCTCTGCATTAAATTTTGGCTCTTCAAATTCATAATCTACGAATCTTAATTTAATATTCCCACCATGGTTGGTGATAGGATATATTTCATTAAACACTTCTTTAATTCCTTCTTCTTTAAACCAGTCAAAAGAGTCAGTTTGAATTTCAACAAGATTTGGTAACTCAAGGTCCCCACTTACTTTTGAATAATCTCTACGTTCCGCTTTTTTACCGATTTTTACAGTACGATAAGTGTCTTTTTTTGCCATGAATGCCATCCTTTCTATTCTGTTTTCAAATTACGTTAGGGCACACTGCCCCATTCTAATTATTTAATATTATGCAATTTAATATATTAGCAACAAAATGTCAAATTGTCAATAGTTTCTTCAGTTTTATTTTTGAGCACATAAAACATAGAAGCCTTTATCTTTCATTAACACTTCACAATTTCCAAATATATCTGCAATGTAGTTTTGTGCACTTTTTGCACCATGCGATTTTCTAATTACGATGACTAACTTTCCCAACGCATGTAAATGTTCATACGATTCCTTAAACATCTGATAGATTACTTTCTTACCTGCCCGTATCGGTGGATTAGTAATTATACAATCAAATGTCTGATCAGTTATTGATTCAAAAATATCAGATTTCAAAATCTCTACATCGACTTTGTTGCGAGATGCATTTTCTTTTGCTAATTCTAACGCCCTCGAATTTACATCTACCATTGTCAGTTGCTTCTCTGGATAGGTCTTTTTAAGAATGATTCCAATCGTTCCATAACCACATCCCAAATCTAATATTTTTTTACCAATATCCGTTTTTTTTACTGCTTCCAACAACACTTTACTACCTTCATCAATGCCATCTTTGGAGAAGACTCCATGGTCACTTATGAAGGAATAATCAAAACACCAAAACCGGAAAGAGAATTCCTTCCGGTTGCTTTTTAAATGTTGATTATCATCAAAATAATGATTCATAATACCACATCCTTTGGCGTTATTTTAATTAATCAGTTAATTATTTAACTTCTACTACAGCTCCAGCGTCAGTCAATTTAGTTTTGATTTCTTCAGCTTCAGCAGTCGGGATGTTTTCCTTAACTACTGCAGGTGTAGCTTCAACTTTTTGTTTTGCTTCTAGTAATCCAAGTCCAGTAATTTCTCTTACTGCTTTAATTACGTTAACTTTTGAAGCTCCGATGTCAGTAATAGTAACTGTAACTTCAGTTGGTTCTGCAGCAGCAGCTCCAGCGTCAGCAGCTCCAGCAACTGCAACAGGTGCAGCAGCGCTTACTCCAAATTCTTCTTCGATTGCTTCGATTAATTCGTTTAATTCTAAAATTGTCATCTCTTTTAGTGATGCAATTACATCATCTTTATTTAATTTTGCCATTTTAATTTTCCTCCTGTGGTTAAATTATGCTTCTTCTTTTTGATCTCTAACTGCACTAAGTGCGTATGCAAATTTTCTAACTGGTGCTTGGAAACATCCTAGAATCATAGAAATCATACCGTCACGGTTTGGTAATTTCGATAATTTTGTGATTGTGTCAACACCAACAACTTCTCCATCAACTACTCCAGCTTTAATTACTAATGCTTTGTGATCTTTTGCGAAGTTTACAAGTACTCTTGAAGGAGCAACTGCATCTTCACCAAACGCGATTGCATTTGGACCAGTTAGGTTTTCTTTCAAACCTTCTACATTAGCAACTTCAGCAGCTCTAGTAACCATTGAATTCTTGTATACTTTGAATTCAACACCTTCTTCTCTTAGATCACGACGAAGTTGAGTTACTTCAGCAACGCTAAGTCCGCGGTATTCAACAACAACTGTACTAGCTGATTCATTGAATTTACCAGCGATTTCATCAACGACTGCTTTTTTAGAATCTAAAATTGCTTGGTTCATCTTAACCTCCTATTTATATATGAACAATATACCTAAGAGTATAAAAACTCGCCCTTATCATTATAGACAAAAACGAGTGAAAAATTTATATCTTTCTACCTCGGTAACCTGATTAAGCATAAAGCCGTTACTGTCTATGGCATATTGAAACATTTAATATTTTATATGGTTTTTAAATTAAAGTCAATATTAAACTGCAACTTTAATTCCAGGACCCATAGTACTACTTAATGAAATATTCAAGAAGTATTGTCCTTTTACAGCAGCTGGACGAGCCTTTGCTACTACATCGTATAGAGCAGTAAAGTTTTCGATAATCTTTTTGTCATCAAATGACATTTTACCAATCAATACGTTGATGTTTCCATCTTTATCTACACGGTATTCAACTTTACCCTTTTTAATATCTTCAACAGCTTTTTTAACATCCATTGTAACTGTTCCAGTTTTAGGGTTTGGCATTAAACCTTTAGGTCCTAAGATTTTTCCTAGTTTCCCTAACTCACCCATCATGTTTGGAGTAGCTACGATAACATCAAAATCTAACCAACCTTTTTTCATATCTTCAATTAATTCTTTACCACCAACAAAATCTGCTCCAGCATCTTTTGCTTCTTGTTCTTGTGGTCCTTGAGCAATTACACAAACTTTTTGTGAACGTCCACTTCCATTTGGAAGTACCATTGCTCCACGGATTTGTTGATCAGCATGACGTGGATCAACATTTAAACGAAGTGATAATTCAACACTTTCGTCAAACTTAACATAGCTTGCTTTCTTCATTAAAGCTACTGCTTCTTCTAGTGAATAAGACGTTGTAGCATCAACTAATTTTGCAGCTTCTAAATACTTTCTACCTTTTTTAGCCATTGTACGTTCCTCCTATTCTAAACCTTCTACAACAATACCCATGTTGCGTGCGGTTCCGGCAACAATTTTGATTGCGCCTTCAATATCATTTGCATTTAAGTCTGGCATTTTGTATTCTGCGATTTCTTTTACTTTGTCAACTGAAATTGTTGCAACTGGAGTTTTAGAATCTGCAGCTCCCTTGCTAACGTTAGCAGCTTTCTTAAGTAATACACTTGCTGGTGTAGTCTTAAGAACAAAGTCAAATGACTTATCTTCATATGCAGTAATGATTACTGGAACAACGTCTCCTTGACGGTCCTTTGTAGCATCGTTAAATGCTTGTGTAAACTGAGGCATGTTAATACCTACAGATGCCAATGCTGGCCCTGGTTTCGCTCCCCCTGCAGGGAATTGTAGCTTCGCTACTTTAGCGATTTTTTTCTTACTCATAAGACACCTCCTATATTTCTTTGTCTGTCTTATGCAGTGGTGAAACGAAAGAATCGCACTTTCTACCACGCATACCTAAAATCAGGCTATTTAATAATATAATAGAACCAATAGAAAAGCAAGAATTTTCGATGAATTCTTGCTTTCATTTGTACCTTTATTCGCCTAAAGGTAATTCATAATAATAAACTAGGTTAAACTCATCATCATATGCTTCCACTGAGATTGGCGTTGTTGCATCCGTTAAGCCACTGTATACACAGTAAACCAATGCTTTTTCTCCTTCTTTCAATCCACTGTATGATGCCTGCATTGCATTTGGATCCGTTTCTGCATTTACTGAGAAAATTGATGAATCAAGAGGTGTATCTCCCTGATACAATTCTAATTCTTGTAAATAACTACTTCCTACAACACTGTCACCCATTTCAATTTCATAGTAGATAACTGCTACTGTACTTCCAAATGTGTCAGTTGTAACTTGTGCACGAGTAAACGTAGCTTTCGTTCCATCTGTCATTGTATAAGATGATCCTTCTTCAACCTTTACATCTTCAGATTTAAGTTTTGTGAATTCACTAACTTTAATATTCAGTGCTTCTTCTTTTCCACTATCACTAGTTGAATAGATGTATCCATCTACTTTACCATGTACAACTGTTGTTTCATAAGCACCTGGAACATCTTTTACATCTTCTACATTTAGTAGAATATAATTTTGGAAATCTCTAGAAATATAAGCAATTACATATTGATCACCATTGATGTCTTCATCATCTGATTCCATCACAAATGGTTCACCAACAATCATTGCCGCAAATTCTACTGAATCTCCTTCATAATCTGCTGCAGTTGATCCTGAAGGACTTGCAACTGCTGATGCGAATGTAGCGTAATCTAAATCGCCACCACCTAACATATCACATCCTGTTAAAAATACTAATCCTAAACAACAAAATAAGCTAATAATCTTTTTCAATTTGTTTTCCCTCCTAATTTTGTTATGTTTAAAAAGTTTCCCTTTTCTACCTCAATTTCATTCACTACTATATTAGACAATTTAGAAACCTTTTTGGTTCCCTTGATTCCACTATTTTATACATTTTTTACAGGCACTCGGTGCAATTGCACTCCCACCTAACGCAGTTTCACGTAAAGTGATTGGTAATGACCTACCAACATCATCCATTACCTGGATCATTTCATCAAGTGGCAGTACATTAGGTACACCTGACAAAGCGAGTTGTGCGGATATAAATGCGTCACTTGCACCAATCGCATTTCTGGTCTGACAAGGTACTTCCACTAACCCACAAATCGGATCACATACAAGACCTAACAGATTCATTAGCGCATGACTTGCTGCATGGGTACACTGTGTTGGCGTACCACCGAGCAACTCACAAATCATACTTGCACTCATTGCCGCAGCTGAACCAACTTCGGCCTGACAACCACCCTGGGCACCTGATACATTTGCGTTACGTGTAATCAGGTAACCAATAGCTGATGCATTTAGTAAGCCTTGTAACATCTCTTCTTCTGTTAGTTGTGCTTTTTCCTGCAAAGCAAACAGACAGCCTGGTATTACCCCACTAGAACCAGCAGTTGGAGCAGCAACGATTAACCCCATTGAAGCATTTACTTCAATAACTCCTAATGCATAAGCTGCAGCTTTACTACTGATTTCATTTTCAAATAGTTTATTTCTTTTCAAATAAGCATCCAGTTTCTTTGACTCTCCATGAAGTAGTCCTCCCATGGATTCAATATCTTTTTCTAATGCCTGATTGATTGCATCACGCATAATCTTCAGTGATACTTTTAATTTATCTTCTACTTCTTTCTCTGTAGTTTCAAATACATCACATTCACGTTTCATCATTATCTTTGAAATCGTTACGTTATGTTCTTCACACAAAGCAAGCAGTTCTTTTACATTTTTAAAATCCATAATCCACCTACCTTGGAATATAAACTGCAGACATAATTGATGCATCTGCTTCTATTTCACCCAATGCTTTTTCGCAAATCGGGTCATCCATTTCAATAATCGTATAAGCAATCGAACCTTTATCTTCACGATATAGTTTCATGAATGCAATATTTACATCAAATCTCGCTAAACAGTTACTAAGATATGCAACCACTCCTGGTTCATCTTTCTGTTTCACTAGGATGGTATCGTACTCACCAGTAAGGTCAATTTCAACTCCATTAATATTTTTAATGACCATTTCGCCACCGCCAATGGATTCACCACGAATAAATGTTTTTTCTCCATGAACACTTTCAATAAAACACTCTACCGTGTTGGGATGATATGGATTCTCTCCATGAATCAAATCAAAATGAAATTTTACATTACGTTCTTTGGCATAATCAAAAGAATCTTTGATTCGTACATCATCTGGCTGATATCCTAAAATACCACCAACTAATGCACGATTGGTACCATGACCTTCATATGTTTTCGCAAATGAACCATACAGTCGAAACGTCACTTCTTTTACTTCATCAGCTACAATCTTTCTTGCCATCAATGCAATGCGAAGTGCACCTGCTGTATGAGAACTAGAGGGACCAATCATATTCGGTCCAATTACATCAAATATACTAATATCTTTCATACGTTTTTCCTCTATTCAAATTAAATCATGGAATATTCACTCTTACAAGCAAAAACCTTCTTCCAGACACGTTAAATCCGCTTTTTCGTACTTATTATGCCCTGACAGTGACTTTTTATACTTCCAACAGGCAATTGCATCATTTAGTGAACGTCCCTTGTTGTCTGCAAAAAAATCACGGATATATGTATTGTATTCAAACTGTTTATCAATTTTTTCACTTTTCTTTGCGATTACTTCTGGATAGGCATTGATTGCATCCTGATAGGTTTTTCCTTCATTCGCCTTGACCCATCTTTGAAAACTTACTTTAAAGGAAAAGTTCTTTCCCAAGTGTTCTTCAAAGAAAACTCGCTTCTTTTCACTAAATGTAAATGGCAATTCTATTTTCGTATCTAAATCAAATACATCTGGATCTTTTGCTTTCTTTTCAGGCTTAAAATCTAATTTCTCTCCAGTATCCAGATAATGAGCAATTCGTTTTTTCAAATCACCTTTTTGTCCACTTGTTTTTAATCCTTCTTGTTTACAGAAAGCAACCATTTCTTCTTTTAAATAATAGTAATCCAAAAATTCTTTACTATCCATTCCTTTATGTAGTTCTTGTCGTTTCATACTATCCTCCTTTTTTACGTAAAAAAAGATGGATGAGAATTATTCCTCTTCCATCTTTGGTGCGTCTAACGTATCAGTGAACTCAGATTTCTCCAAGTCTCCAAATCCGATTTCAGTTGGTGTTTCTCTACCAAACAATGTTGTTAACACGGTAGCTACCTGTGTTTCATGGTTCAGTTCTTCAACTGTACCTTCAACATTAGCGAATGGACCACTTAGAATTCTAACATGATCACCAACTTCAAAGTCGATATTAACTCTCTTTTCGCTCATACCCAGACGACGTAAGATTGAATCGATTTCTTCTTCAGCAACTGGGAATGGTTTCGCTCCACCACCACTTGATCCGATAAATCCAGTAACTCCTGGTGTATTACGAACAATATACCAAGCTTCATCTGTCATAATCATTTCAACAAACAAATATCCAGGGAATAAGTTTTTAACTTTTTCAACTTTCTTACCGTTTTTGTATTCTATTTCGCTTTCCTCTGCAACCATGATACGAAACAGATAATCTTGTAATCCCATCGTTTCAACACGACGTTGCAAGTTATCTTTTACTTTGTTTTCATGTCCTGCATAAGTATTTACTACATACCACTCTTTTTGCATTTGACTCATATTAAACACCTAATATGTCAGCGATAAACCAAGCATTGAATGTTGTACATAATAAAAAGAACAACGCAAATGCAACAGTAAAAATAAGAACCGTTCCACTGTCTTGAGCCAATACTTTTGGTTTTGACCAGCGAATACGTTTAATTTCTGCAAAAATTCCACGGATGCTAAACCATTTCAACATACCATTTACCTCCTACTTTGTTTCTTTATGCAATGTGTGTTTTCCACACTTCTTACAATATTTCATAATTTCCATTCGTTTTGAATGGGTTTGTTTATTCTTCTGAGTTGAATAATTACGTGATAAGCATTCGCTACACGTTAGTATTACTTTTTCACTCATAATCATCACCTCATCGCTCTACTACTTTATCACAATGGAAGTTAATAGTCAATGAAACAAAGAAAAACATCCGGTTTTAAAAACATGGATGTTTCCTAACGATTTCAATCTTTTTACTCTTCAATTCCTTCTCTTAAAAGGCGTTTAATTTTGTATAAAACATTATCGACTCGTTTCTCGCTTTCTTCTACCAAAACAGCGATCTCACGATAGGAGAATCCCTTCTCCCATAATCGATAGATTTTTTGTTCTTCTAGTGACAATGCTTCTACAATTCTATTAACGTTACCCATCATATCATTTATGTTCACATTCCAACTAGGATCGCTTTGGCGTTGCATGCAGGCAATTGTATCAACTACATAAATACCTTCATAATCATTAACCAACTGATCAATCGATATTGCTTCACGATTCGCTCTACATACATCGCTGTAGATATGTCGGATATAGTTATAAACTGATCGTTCCATCACAATTTTGAAATAAGAACTAAATCGACATCCCATGTTTTCTTTGTAACTGTTCACTGCATTGTAAAGTGAAATCAGTGCTAACTGATAAATATCACTTACCTCACAACTAGTTTTTACCTTTCCTGAATAACCTCTAGCATATGCCCCCATAATGCGTCGGTATTTCTCAATTAATAATGCTAGCGCTTCTTCATCTCCTTGATGATAAAGATAGAGCAATTCATTATCATTTAGAAATCTCTCCTCCATTTTCCCTATCCTTCCTACTGCTAAAAATCTCATACAACAATATACCACATGCAACTGATGCATTCAGCGATGTTACATGCCCCTCCATAGGTAATGAAATAAAATAATCACAATTCTTTTTAACCAAATCGGATATCCCAAACCCTTCACTTCCAATCACCAACACAAGTGGTGAATCATAATCTGCATCACGATAGTTCTTTGCATTTGTCATATCCGTACCAGCAACCCAGAACCCCTGCTTCTTAAGTTGTGACAATGTCTTTGATAAATTCGTTACCTGACATACTGGCACATGATCAATTGCTCCTGTAGATACTTTCGCAACTGTTGGATTCAGTGAAACACTACGGTGTTTACCAATGATTACACCATCCACATTTACAGCATCACAAGTACGCAAGATTGCACCAAGATTGTGTGGATCTTCAATTCCATCCAACATCACAATCAATGGATACTTTCCTTTGGGATTACGTGTGATATCTTCTAATTGTGCATAATGATAACTATCAATCTCAGCTATCACTCCCTGATGATTTTGAAACTCACTCAATTGGTCTAATTTCTTTTTTCCAGTTTTCGAATAATTTATTCCACTCTTATATATTAACGACAAAAGTTCATTATCCTTAAAATTATCACTAATAATTATCTGATAAATCTTTTTCTTGTCGGTTAATAACTGTTTTACCACGTTTTTTCCATATACAAATTGTGTCATATTATTCCCCTTTCTTCAGGATCATAGCTAACAATTCATTTAGTCGTTCTTCCTGTTTACTTAAATACAGATACCCCCATAACGCTTCAAACCCTGTTGAATTACGATAGGTAATTACATCTGCATTCTTTGCGATGGTCTGCGTCTTTGAATTACGTCCACGTTTCACAATCAACTGTTCTTCTTCACTTAAGATATTATTATCTAAAAATGTTTTAAGAAATTTATCCTGTGCCTTGGCACTTACATATTGAACACTCAGCTTCTGCAACGTGTTTGGTTTCTGATTTCCTAACTCTACCAAGTACTCTCGAATCTGCAGTGAAAATACTGCATCACCAATAAATGCCAGAGTAGTCCCATTTAATCCAGCTAATTCCATTATAGTAAACCTCGCTCCTGAAGTTTTCCGCGATAAACATCAGCCTGCTCAAAGTCTTTTGCTTTTTTTGCTTCATTCCACTTGTCAAACAATTCTATGTCCTTATTATCTAACTTCACTTCTTCGATAACAATTCCTAACACTTTTAACATTTTTTGCATCGTATAAACATAACGACCTAATAATTCCATATCAATTTCACGTTGACGAATCACACTATTCAGTTGTTTATTTGCATCAAACAATGCTTTGAATCCATTTGGTGTATTTAAGTCATCCTGCATCGCATCCAAGAATGGTACATATACTTCTTCTACCAATTCTTCTTTGATTGTTACTTTTGCTAATCCAAGTTTCACATACGCTTGTGTAAGTGATGTTTGAATCTTAGCTAATTCTGTTTTTGCGGTTTCTATTGTTTCATCATTTACATTCAATGGTGCACGATAGTGAGTTGATAACATTATCCAACGAATTACATTTGCCCCTAACTCTTTGATGAAATCTTTCGCCCAGATAACATTACCTAGCGATTTCGACATCTTCTGACCATCCAGGTTCAACATTCCATTGTGGACCCAATAGTTTGCCACATGACTATGGTTCGCCGCACAGCCTTGCGCTATTTCGTTCTCATGATGAGGAAACTTTAAGTCCATTCCTCCACCATGGATATCAATTACTGGTTGTTTGAATTCGTTTTCAATCATAACCACACATTCGGTGTGCCACCCTGGTCTTCCTTCGCCCCATGGTGAATCCCATTTGATTCCATTTTCGGTTTTCTTCCATAAAGTAAAATCCAATGGATTTTCCTTCTTGTCATTTTCATCTATACGAGCACCAACTACTAAATCTTCAATCTTTTGTTTTGAAAGTTGACCATAGTCTTTTACTTTAGTTACTCGAAAATAAACATCTCCATCAATTGCATATGCATACCCTTTATCTTCCAAGTCTTTGATAAACGCAATAATGGAATCCATTGTTTGGGTTACTCTTGGAGTTACATCAGGTATCTCTGCATTCAATGCAATACGATCTTCATTGTACGCCTTGATGTAGCGTTCACTGATTTCACTTTCTGCTACTTCCTCTTCGATTGCCTTTTTAATAATCTTATCATCCACATCAGTAAAGTTTGATACATAAAAAACCTCATACCCACTTGCTTCCAACGTCTTCTTCAATGTATCAAATACAACAATCGGTCTAGCATTCCCAATATGTGGATAATTGTATACAGTTGGTCCACATACATACATTGTGACCTTACCTTCTTCAATTGGCACAAACTCTTCTAACTTGTTATGTAATGAATTATATAGTTTCATAAATCCTCCTGGTAATAAAAAAACACCTCTGCTATAGAGGCGTTTATAACGCGGTCCCACTCTACTTTGGTCTTTTCTCTGTTAACGCCAGCTACGTGTTCCCTAAAAGATGCATTTCTATACTTCCATCAAACTTTTCCACCAGCCAAGTTCTCTCTGTACATTTCCATATAGTTCTTCTTCTTTATCATTGGTTATTTTCATACTGATTATAACAGGGAATGACCACGTGTGCAATTGATAATCCAAGAAGTTATTCACGTAAACGGAAAGTTTTTGGTGCAACTTTGTATACTAGAATTGCTGCTACTGTCGCATATACTACAAACAATGTAATCAATCCAACTGAAAACCACACCACAGGTATATCAACGCTATAGAATGCATACACAACAAAATAGGTTACACCAGTTACAATACGATGAGAGAATCCAACTTGTTCCATCTGCAGATTATAAGGTTGTAATAAATAATACAATACCAAAGAATGAATACAGAAAATCAGATTCATAAATACTACTGACAGAAATACTGAAATATAAATAATAGGTGATGCATCATATCGACTAACTAACATAATTACTACCATACCTAATGACATCACAAGTGCTGGTAGCAAATGAAACTGAATCAATGTTTTTAAACGCAGCATAAAGTTCTGCAATAAATTTTCACGTTTGCGATAAAAACGATACACCAACATACTACTGTCACAGTTAAAGAACATTGCCTGACATATCTTCTCTCCACGATTTAAGAAGTATGCAATTAACATTAATGATGCTAATTGAGTATCAAAGAACCCATGTGCTGCTTCTCGTAACTCTTTCACAAAAAACATAGCTAACGTCAATACGATTACTACACCAAGAATAATCAATGTTGTAATTCGAATTGGTTTCCATAAGTAGGAACGATGTCTTCTGAAGAATGCTGCATTAAAGAAATCAAATCCTTTTTTATTATTGATAGATTCATCTACATCAAAGTCTTGATCTCTAATCTTGACGGTTTCTTTTACTGCTGCAGAACTGTCAAAGTTTAATGTATCTAAAATTCCATGTGCTTCTTTACGTAGTGGAATATATAAATTCATGGTACGATACTGTGAATAATACAATAAGAATGCCAAAGCAGTCATAAGAATTCCAAGACACCATATTACAAGATTTGGAATAATATAGGTTACTTTCGTAATTGCTATTGCTACAAAAATCGCAAACACAACAAGTGCAACGATTACTTGTTTAAAGTTCTTTTCAAAAAATAATTTATCTTTATAGTAAACAATACTGATTTGGTTAAACAGCCATCTGCTTCCACTCATCAATAACAATAAAGCAGCAGCATCCAACCAGGTAACCCAACCAAGCATGACACAAACAATAAAGAACAGGATGAATTTCACCATATCCACAAGATAACGTTTGATATAACAGATTGCTGCCACATCTCTTGCACGCATCCGCAGACTGTCAATCAGATAAATTGCATCATACTTCCCAGTAGGCAAGAAATGAAAACGTCCCATGGGACTTATAATACAACTGACGCCAATAAAGATTGTAATAAAGTATACTCGATACGCTTCAGGGTCCGGCCAGTTTCCTTCAATGATACCTGGAAAGAAAAACAGAAATGGTAGTCCATAGAAAAACAAACCATAAGCCGCTATATTCATAAGATTGGAGAACACTCTCATTAATACTGAAAGAATATAAAGCACTGTTTTTAAAAGACTGTTCCCATAAAATGATTGAGGAATAATTTTCTTTATAACTGGTAATTTTTTCAGTCGATACACCAATCGATTAAACCGTGTTGTGAATTCTAACTTCAGTAATATATTAAAGTTTTGAATCATAGAGTTTCCTCACTCAACATCTCAATAACTTTAGTCTTCACATCATCCTTACTCAAATCTTCCATATTTACTTCTTGAATATACCCATCATGAAGCACCAATACTTCATCACAAAGATCCAGAGCCAACTCCATAATATGAGTAGAAAAAATTAGAATACGATCTTTTTTAATATCTCTTAACATCTGTTTCATCTGCTCTGCCATTACCACATCAAATGATGTTAATGGTTCATCCAAAAGTAAGATACTTGGTTTCGTAATTATATTCACCAGCATCTGCATCTTATTCTTCATCCCATGGGAATAATTCTTCATTAGAATATCACGGTCTGCTTCATCAATAATCAGATAATCAAAATAGCCATCTAACTCCTCTTTGGTGTAATCGATTTTATGAATATCCAATACAAAACGTAAAAACTCTCTTCCTGTCAGAAAATCAGGAACAACTGGCGTTGAAATTACATATCCAACATCTTCCTGTAATAGTTGATTACGTACATTCACTCCATCATCCAATTCAATTTCCATTGTTGTTGCTTGCAAATCTGACGCTATACAATTAAAAAGTGTTGTCTTACCAGCACCATTACGACCTAATAACGCATATATTTTTCCAGATTCAAAAGTATAGTTGATTCCTTTTAATACTACTTTCTGCTCAAACTCCATTGATAAATCTTTTACTGTTAATTTCATTCTCTATCTCCTCATGTAATTTACTGCCCTTGGATGTATTACTGTATTAAAAGTATAACACAATTATATGAGATTTTAAATAGAATTTCATCATGATATAATAATTCTATGAATTATAAAAAAATTACTTGTAAAACTGCATTACATAAACTAAGACCAGGTCGTCTTCCTTTTGACTACGACTTAAATATATATCGTGGTTGTGCACATAACTGCATCTACTGTT
This sequence comes from Breznakia pachnodae, assembly GCF_030814225.1. Lineage (GTDB taxonomy): Bacteria > Bacillota_I > Bacilli_A > Erysipelotrichales > Erysipelotrichaceae > Breznakia > Breznakia pachnodae. Next base: position 234,823 of record NZ_JAUSUR010000003.1, on the reverse strand, counting down.
ATGCAATGTATTCACACAAGTATATGGATAGTGAAGAATACTTTGATGAAATCTATATCAAAGAAAATGTAGCTGAAGTATTAGAGAAAGAACTATCCAAATGGAAGACAAAAAAGAAAGTAAATATTGGTGGTGTCTGCGATAGTTATCAACCAATTGAAAACCGAGAACAACTAATGCCAGAGATATTAAAAATCTGTATCAAATATAAGATCCCTATTACCATCTCCACAAAATCAGATTTACTGCTTCGAGATATTGAATTAATGAATGAATTATCACAAGTAGCTGAAATCAATATTGCAGCTACTATTACCACAATGGACGAAGATGTACGTAGACGAATTGAATCCGGAGCAGTACCAAGCTTACGCCGTTTTGAAATGTTGAGACGATTAAAAGAAGAGACAGATGCAATTGTTGGTGTTCACTTGATGCCAATCATTCCATATATTACTGATACAAGAGTGAATCTTGATGAAATCTATCGCCGTGCAGCTGAGTGTAATGTTGATTATGTTTTACCTGGGATCATGTATTTACGTGGACCTACTCGAAAAGTATTCTTTGAGAAAACAGAAGTACTATTTCCTCAACAACATGAAAAACTAAAAAAGATGTACGCTTATAAGAATGATCGTAATCCTTACAAAACTGTACTCTATAAATACATTGGAGAATTACGCAAAAAGTATGGATTTCCAAGTACCAATAAAGTTGATTACCAACCAAAAACTCACAAACAATTATCGATGTTTGATAAGAAAAAGGTGGAAAAATAAACCACCTTTTTTAGTTTTTATGCAGTTGCTTTAAATCTTCATTCATCTTTTTTACATCATCCATAAATACTTTATTCACATAGCAGCGAATAAATACGTAAATACTAGTTGCCCACGCTAACCATTCAATTAGCATTCTTGGCATTGCATCTGGATTCGCCACAATAAGACATGAAACTACAATTATTGCCATATACGACAAATACTCACACAAATAAAGCATTCGTTCGCTTTTAAAATCAACCTGCGATAATAAATAACTAACTACCGTTAGAACCATAGTAATCCCAATCAAGATAAGTACTTCAATTGGGGTTTCATTCCCATTACGCACAATTGCATAAATACAATTCACTACTGTTGCTATCACCGCCCCCATACACCCATATGGCAAATAGTTTTTAAAGAAATATTTCATAGTGTCTCCTCTCTAATTTTATCTCTTAATTTTTTAATATAATTGCGATTTACAATAAGCTTCTCCTCACTTATCAGTTGTAGAAGTAAACGATGATTAGGATATGGCTCTATATGTTTGATTGCATGAATATTGACTATAGTTGTTTTCGATATCCGTACAAATGAATGTTTATCAAGTAACTGTGCAATTGCTTGTAATGTTGTACTTTTAAAATACATAGCATCCACTGTATATAAGAATACTTGCTTATCTACCCATTCCAAATACTGAATATCATCAATGAAAACTACTGTTTCCTTTCGCTCATCCTTCACTCTTATTGTCTGATTAAACGCGCTAATGTAGTTGCTTATTCTTTTTATATGCGTTTCATCAAACGGTGTATTCACTTCTATTTCATCTTCTCTCAACTCTTTATTTTGAATAACTTTCAGTTTCATCATTGCCTCCTCATGCACATCATAACAAACTCATCATCTCACTAAAACAAAAGTACGTTAACCTACAATCTTTTTATGCTAAGTTGCCTTTTTGTTTCTCCCATCATACAAAAAGGACTCTACTGAGTCCAATGCTATAAACTATTTATATAATTATCTACTTGTCTTTGATTCTTACACATAACTGCTTTATCATTATATTTTTCCATTATCTCTTGATAATGTTTTTTGGTATTTTTATTTCTTCCTTCATGTAAGATCCATTTAATAAACTCCCAATCAATCTTTTCATCACAGCCATCAGCCATATCATCTCTAGTAGTTCCTCGATATTTGAAGTAGCGTTTTACTACACGATATAAACAAGTAAAACGATTAAAATTTAGATATATTATTCTATCTGCATCATTCAGACGGTCTTTCTGGTAAAGTCCAGTATAATTTCCTTCAATTATCCAGTCAGTTTTTTTCATAAATGACTCTACAATTTCTAATGCTTCATCTTTATCACGTTCTTCCCAACTTTCTTTAAAAAATACCGAATCTAAATGTAGGACAGGAACATTATAGATTTCACCTAATTTTGTTGCCAATGTTGATTTTCCACTACCACTAAATCCTAAGATTGCAATTTTCATATATACCCCCTAAAACTACAGGTATCATCTTATAATTTTTCAATAAAATCAATAGTTACTTTACTTAGTATATCAATATTTCGTTGATCGTATTTTGTATCAAGTGGTGTATGAATACGGTCTAGGTAATATCCAAGTACTGGAACTTTCTTTAATGCTGCTACCCCTATTCCTTTTTTAAATCTCATTTGATCAGACATATAGGTATAAGTAGATGATGATACAAGCATTACTTTCTTAGAATCACTTTGGTGTTCATCAATAATTATTTTTAAATCGTCATAACTATCGGATTCCTTAAATCGCTCTTTATAAATAAAACAAAGATTATTACCATCACTAACACAATCAAAATTAATCAACAACATATTATCTACATCATATCTTCCTTCTCTTTTAAATCCTCTTGAGCCAAGTAATCCTAATTCTTCTTGATCAAAAAAGACAAATGCAACATCCTCTCTTAACTCAGGTCTTAACTGTTTCATAATTGTTAATAATGTAATCACCCCAGAAGTATTGTCATTCACTGTATGCTTATTTGCTATTCCAAATACCCCCTGCCATAAATATAAAAGAATTAATATATCACTTATTTCTTCTGCCCATCTTGCATTATTAATAAAGTAATTAATAATATCAGCTAGATATACTTCCATTAGTATATAAGGAATCAGCAATATAAGCTGACTCACCACAAACATAAACAAGTTACTCACAAACATCCATACAGGCAGAAGCATTACTGCCTGAGTATCATAATGAGCAGTTAGAACTATCTTTGCCTTTTCAGGATCTCCCACAATTACATTCACACCTCTTCCATTCTTCTTATACTCCTGAAAAGTACAGTTATATCCCATACTTTGTATGTATGGTTGTAGCCACTCTCGAAACGCTTTTCTTTGTTTCCTATTTTTTCTTACTTGATGATTCTTTAAAATATACTCCTTAAAGTCTTCCATAATCATTACTTCCTTTTGTTTAATTATAGAATATAAATTTATTATAATCAAGCCAACAAAAAAAAAAGAAGCTACAACGTATGTTGTAACTTCTAATAAATCAAAATTATGCTAATTCAGCGAAATATTTGATTGTTCTAACCATTTGGCTAGTGTATGAGTTTTCGTTGTCATACCAAGATACTGTTTGAACTTGTGTAGTTCCGTTATCTAGAGGAATTACCATTGTTTGAGTTGCATCAAATAATGATCCTTGAGTGATTCCAATAATATCAGAAGATACTAATTGGTCTTCAGTATAACCGAATGAAGTTCCATCAGCTGCTGCTTTCATAGCTGCGTTGATTTCGTCCACTGTAACTGTTCCTTCTACTACTGTAGTAAGAATAGTTGTTGATCCAGTAGGAACTGGAACACGTTGAGCTGCTCCGATTAATTTTCCGTTTAATTCAGGAATAACTAGTCCGATTGCTTTTGCAGCACCTGTAGAGTTAGGTACAATGTTTACTGCAGCTGCACGAGCTCTTCTTAAGTCACCTTTACGGTGAGGTCCATCTAATAACATTTGGTCTCCAGTGTAAGCATGGATTGTAGCCATAATTCCACTTTTGATTTTTGCTAAATTATTTAATGTGTTAGCCATTGGAGCTAAACAGTTTGTTGTACAAGATGCAGCAGAGATAATTGTGTCATCAGCTTTTAATACATCTTCGTTTACTCCAAATACTACTGTTGGTAAGTCATTTCCAGCTGGTGCTGAGATAACAACTTTTTTAGCTCCAGCATCAATGTGTGCTTGAGCAGCTTTTTTAGAAGTATAGAATCCAGTACATTCTAATACTACGTCTACATCGATATCACCCCAAGGTAATTTAGAAGCATCTGCTTCACTGTAGATTTTGATTTCTTTTCCATCAACTGTGATTGATGATTCTCCAGCAACAACTTTGTCTGCTAATGCATATCTTCCTTGTGCTGAATCATATTTTAATAAATGAGCTAACATTTTAGGATCTGTTAAATCGTTGATTGCTACGACTTCATATCCCTCCGCTCCAAACATTTGTCTAAATGCAAGACGTCCAATACGTCCAAAACCATTAATTGCAACTTTTACTGCCATGTTAAAAGTCCTCCTTCGTACCAATAAATTATATGATTATATGAACCCATTGTCAATTAAGATTACTGCTTTTTTACTATATTTTTTGAACATTTCAACATTACTTGTTAATTTTTTCTCAAATACTTCCAATTTTTCCGAGATATAAAAAAGGGTACCACCGAAGTGATACTCCTATTTCGAATTGAGAGAGTTTTCTTAAACCAAAGACTAGTCCAATTCTATTATTTTGTTTTACTCTGTTGGATAATCATACCATTCAACTAATGGAGTATATCCACCAGGAATAGTAGAACCATCTTCGTTTTGTGCTTTTGAATCTCCCGCAAGGATTCCAAATGCAGTTCCAAATAAACCAATTACGATTAACAGAAGGATACACTTAGTTGGTGACCATCCTTTTCTGATTAATGCAAATAACATTAATGTAATTGCTAATGGAATCATTTTTGGTAAAATACCATTTAATAATCCTTGTACATCCACTACTGGATCTGTAAGGATAATACGAATAGATGTAGTACCGTAAGCAGCAATCAAAGATCCTACTACGAAGATACCAAGAATAGAAGCAGCACGCGTAAATTCTTTTGCGTTATCAGTAAGAACTGAAACTGCTTTTGTACCAAGGTTGTATGACCAGTGCATCAACCAGATACGTACAGCGAATTGTACTCCATTAAAAATAATTAGGAATAAAATTGCACCCAAGATCGAACGGTCGTTCATTGCCATATTTCCAGTAATACCAGCTGTAATTGGAACTAATGTTAACCAGAAGATTGCATCCCCGATTCCACCTAGTGGACCAGCTGCAGCAATACGTACTGAACGAATTGTTTGAATATCAGCTTTTTCTTGTTCTAATGAAAGAACGATACCCATAACGAATGTTACTAAGAATGGGTGAGTATTAATAAAGTCTAAGTTGTGACTCATTGATAATGCTAAATCATCTTTGTTAGTATGAATTTCTTCCAATCCAGGAATCATTCCATATAACCATCCACCTGCTTGCATTCTTTCATAGTTGAAAGATGCTTGTAAGAATAATGATCTCCAGATCATTTTGTTTAATGCTTTTTTACTAACTTTTTTTGCTGGAGTCATATCATTATAGTGGGTTTGTGTAATGTTAGATGCCATCGCTCATACCTCCATTCCCAGCACTTCCTGCTGAGTTTTTAATCTTTGTATTCATTTGGTAATCAGCTAATGCAATTGCAACACCGATAAATGAAACTAATAGTAATGAAGCTCCATCCACTTCTGGGATTGATTTCATAACAACTGTAATTGCGAAACCTGCAAGTAGGTATCCCCACATTTCGTTACTCATCATAACTTTCATAAGGATAGCGAATCCAACAAATTTCATCATTCCTCCGGCTGCATCTAGTCCAGCCATTACCCAAGAGTTGTTCAATGAGAATTCACGTAAAGTGTCTCCCAGTGCTTGTCCTGAATAAAGTCCAGCAACAGCGATAACACCAAATAATGATCCAAGAATTAACATTGATAAATAGTTAATTTTTGCGATTCCAGCTGTGTCTGCTTTAGCAGCATATTCATCTGCTTTTGCCATTAATCCTGACATAACTGTAAATGTTAATGTAACAGCGTATTGTCCGAATACTGCGAATGGTACAGCTAAACCAAGAGCTGCTCCAACACCATCTGCTGTAGGGCTTAAATCTAAAGCGATAGCGAATACTGTCGCCATAATACCACCCATGATGGCATTTGGTGGTTGTGCTCCACCGATAGGCATACTACCAATTTGCATTAATTGGTAAGCTCCACCTACTACAATTCCTAATTCAAAGTTTCCTAGGATTGCCCCAACAATCGGACATAGTACGATTGGTTGGTATAAAGATTCCAAGAAACTAAATTGGTCGATTGCCGCAATAAATGCTACAACGAAAACCAATAGAGCCTGAAAAATATTAACGTCCATATTTTTTCTCCTTTTTTAAAATAATTCCTATTTAAATAATTTTTTTACATCTTCTGCAGAAGTATCAGGTACACGCTTGATTTCAAGCTCAACACCTAACTCTTGCATTCTTTTGAAAGCAGCCACATCGCTGTCATCAACCGCAACTGTTGTAGCAACTTGACGCTTTCCTTCAGCCATATGCATGTTACCGATATTAACTTTTTTAATCGGAACACCTCCCTCAATCAGTTTTAACACATCTTGAGGTGTTTCACATATGATTGCAATTTTTTGAGCATCGCTCGCTTTGTCGATAATATCAATCGTTTTTTGAATTGTAAAATATCTAGTCTGTGCATATGCAGGCGCAGCCATGTTCATCAGACCTTGTCTGAATTCATCACCAGCAACTGCATCGTTTGCAACTAACAATAAGTTAGCGCCAACAACACCAGCCCATTGAGTAGCCACTTGACCATGGATTAAACGATTGTCTATCCTTGTTAATACTATGTTTGGCATATCTTCTCTCTCCCTTCTGTAGTGCAAATAGAAGACAGGCTTCACTACACTTATATTTTAGTATATTAAGAAGAAATGTATTTACACTTTTTGTTAAACGGTTTGTACTTTTTGTGAAAGTTGTGTGATTTTCATATATTTTTGTTGTATTTACAACAAAAAGAAGTGCTTTTTCCCATTTTTGTGACGACACTTATAAATATTAAATAATTTATAATAGTTTTATTTTGCACGCGTTTCGAAGTATGATAAACTAAAAATATAGAAAAGGTGATCTTATGTTTAACAAAACTACAAGTTTTATTTTTCAGAAATATGGAGAAATCTTTCAAGATCTATCTCGTGATAAAACAAGAGGTAAACCTGGAGGAAGAAAGATACTAAAAATTGCAAATAAGAAAGTAAACTTCTTATACTGCAATGATGAGGATACTTACATTCGTGTTGATGATGGAATTGTTATGTTGGTTGTATCTGATGATATTAACCAAGCTCCAATTGAACAGTTTGTTATCCATCGTGTAATCAAAATTAAAGCTGGTGTTTATTTTAATTTCATTAGTATTACGAATAACTCTAAAATCGAAATATCATCATTAAGTAATATTTCCAATAAGAAACATGCACTTGATGAAGAGTTTGTTTATGAGCGAATCTTACCAAACGTTCAAGTGAATGAAGTATTAGCGTGTTACTATCAAGTTCGTAATGCAAATTATAACTTCTCTGGCGAAAGTCATGGACACTGGGAATTAACTTTTATTGACAGTGGTCAATTAGAAACTTCAATTGATGGTGAATACTTTAACTTAAATAACTATGAGTTAATCTTATACGCTCCCAGACAATACCATACACAACACACGAACAATGAGCATTCATGTTCATACTTAACTGTTATGTTTGATATGGAATGTTCACATGAAGATGATTTAAAGAATCGAGTCTTTCAGGCAAACCGTGATGCACTAACAACAATCAACAATTTTGTTCGTGCTTCTGGCAATGACCAAGTCTTCAGTAAGGATCTGATGATCTGCTATTTACAAGAGATTGTTGTTCGACTTATCTACAGCGACTTCATTGATGATAGTCCGGTTGCGAATACACCAATGCAACAGAAATTCGAAAATGAATTATTAAATGAGGTTCTTATTTATATTAATGATAATATTTATACTGCAATTACAATTGAAAAATTATGTCAGGAATTCTCAATCAGTCGTTCTAGTTTACAACAGTTATTCAAGAATAATTTGAATACTGCACCAAAACAATATATTAGCGATTTAAAATTACAGAAATCAAAATTATTAATTAAAGAATCAAAATATACTATTTCTGAGATATCCAATATTTTAGGATTTGCATCTATCCACTACTTCTCAAGGAAGTTTAAACAGCAGTTTGGTATCACACCAACGGATTATGCAAAAACAATTTACAACTAAAAAAGTCACTTCGGGCAGCGAAGTGGCTTTTTTGAAGGGCGAAAGAGGTTACAAATGATAAAAATTTTTCATATTATTTGGGCATGTTCATAATAATCAAATTTTTGGGCGGTATCACTTGGTCTAATTTCCCTCCCTCATAAGTAAAGATGCATGAATTGTCAAAAAGGTTCGCAAGAAATCCATTTTCCCATAATATCATTAAGTAAAAACTAGCACTTTTGGGCAATTTATTTCCATACCAAAAGCAGTTATCCCCTTTATCCATCGTCATAATAAGAGAATAAACAATCAATTCTTACCTTGCGTTCGTCCTTGTCGAATAATTTTTCTAAATACAGATGTATTCTTTTTTGTATACCAAAGAAAAAGAACACTTTTCAGCGTTCTCTCTAAATTCCATCACTTTCTTCATCTACTTGTGTTGGTTTTTTAATTTCAAATTTAACAATTTGATCTTTACCTGTAGTAAGAGCCATATCAACTAAAGCATCAACATCTTCAATCATTGTTCTTGCCATTGTGATTTCTACGATCATTGGTAAGTTTGTTCCACCAATTACGTGAATATTATCATATTCTTGTCCAACCATTACAGCAGTCTTAAATGGTGAACCACCAGGTAAGTCTGACATTACAATAATTCCTTCACAATCACTTAGTTTATCAAATGCTTTTCTAAGTTCACGATCTAAGTCATCAGTTGAGTAAGACTCAATAAAGTCTACATATTCATAATTTGCAGGATTTCCAGCAATTAAGTTTACTGAGCTAGTTAATCCTGATCCGAAATTTCCGTGTCCGGTTACTACGATTCCAATCATTTCAGTTCTCCTTTATTTTTCATAAGGGTAGATAATTACCCCTTTTACAACTCTATTGACTTCACCGCTTGGACATGGGTTATCTGGTGTAAGTTTGTAAGACAATGATTTATAAAGTGCAATTAATTGTGCAACAATAATATATTCCAATCCTACAAATACATTATCTAAACGTTGATCATTATCAAACGAATAGAAGTAATCCACTAAACCAGCGACTTCGTCATCATGATGAGTTGAAACAGCCAAGATTTTGTTTCCATGACGTTGTGGACTCATCTCCTTAATAATATCATATTCATATTCTCGTGTATATTCATTATCACTCAAATATACGACTGTTAATGTCTTTTCATTAATAATCGATTTTGGTCCATGACGGAAACCTAAAGGTGTATCAAACATTGTTGTAACTTTACCAGCAGTAAGTTCTAACATCTTAAGTGCTGATTCTTGAGCAACCCCTTTGTTTGTGTTACTTCCTAGATATACTAAACGATCAAAATCAAAGTCATTGATCATATCTTGAATTTTTGTAAATCCACCATTTAACAAACGATCTGCTCCATCAGCGATTGTTGTTAGGTTTTTGTCCATTTCATCTAAGTTATCTAAGTTAAAGCTTAGCACAGTAGCTAAATACATGTTTGTATAACTAGAAGTCATTGCGAAACTTTGGTCATGAGTTTCTTGTGTAATATTAATTGCATAACAGTTTTCTTTTCCATCTGCATATTTAGCTAATGCACCATCTTTATTACATGTGATAAATAAATGGTAAATATTTTCACATACAACATTTGCTGTTTCTACTGCTCCAACTGATTCTGGTGAGTTTCCACTACGACCATACGAAATCAATAATGTTGGTTTTGTTCTTGACAGGTAGTTTTCTGGATATGCAACAATATCTGTTGTCGCATATGACTTACATTTGTGATCCAACTTTTGGTTCAAGTATGAGAATACCGCATTACCCACAAATTCACTTGTTCCTGCTCCAGTGCAAATCACATCAAAATCATCTTGTTTAATTACCTTATCAATAAACTTCTGAATATCCTCTTTGTGATCCTTCACAAGCTGTAATGTTTTCTTCCAAGTCTCTGGTTGTTGATTAATTTCTTTTGCTGTCCAATACCCGTTCTCTTTTTTCCAAGTATCTAAATCTTTATTAAATAACATACTGTCCTCCTTCATTCCAAGTTTGTCACACACATTATATATCGCATAATTCAAGTAATTCAATCCAAATACATTCATTGTGTTAATTTGTGCAAATAATTTATTAATTCTTTATAGATATTATGTTTGTAAGCGATTATAATATAGCATAGAGGTGTTTTATATTATGGCAAAAGCAAAAAAAGACGTAGTTCTTAGTGGAGCAAATATCTACTATGATAAACACAATCGAGCGGTGTATTACAACAAACGTTCGAAGGTTGGACATGTAATCCCAAAAGAAATGGAACCAAAGATGCAACCATTGTTGTATCGTTATATTTTAGGAATTGTTTGTTTTATTTTATGTGAATTATTATTCAAGATTAACATTTGGGTTTCCCTTGGACTCTCAGCTGTTATCATTGCAGTTTTAGAATATCGATTCCGTACTTTAGTTTCATCATTCCCTAGACTTAAAAACTTTGAACCTGAAGCTTCAAAAAAGGCTAGAGAGGAACTTGCAGAATTAAGCAATGGTGGGTTAATCCTACGTATGTGTTTATATTTTGCTTTAGGTATTCTATTAATTGCAAACTTATTTGCTACCGAAGGAATGTTAGAAAATACTGCATTAGTAATTGCAAGTATTGTTGTAGCCATTGCTGCTGCGTATATGGGAGTACGTATCGCAATAACATATTTTAAAAATAGAAAGTAAAAATTCACCATGTGGTGAATTTTTTTAAAATATAAGGGTTGCACATCTGGCTATAATTGATTTCACTACTATGCAGCCTGCAACAATATACAGTGCCATTGTTGGCTCATTCACTACTGGAATATTCCAGCGGAATACTTGTACCAACGTTATAAATAACGCAGCCAATCCAACAATATAAGCAACAATCGTTACTGGGTGAGCTGGCGCATTTCTTACAAACAATCCCACAGATGGCATCACCATACACATAATGAAACCAATTGCACCTAGTGTTATAACTGCAGACCTTGGTCCATTAATAAATAAAATCTGTTTTCCGGATAATCCAGCAAATACAATCAAACCAGTTGTAATCCATTCTACTGCAAGTATACCTAAATCTTTCATTATTATTTCCTCCTCGCATAAACCTTATTAAATAATGTTATATGCTGTTCCAGCGCAGAGAGAGCTTCATCATAAGCATCTTTTTGGCCATCATACTTGCTCAATAATAAATACAGCGGAGAATAAAACTGCGTTGCCATTGTCACTGGATCTTCATCAATATAAACTTTTGCATCAATCAATTCCTGAAATATGGAAGTAATATATGTTAATCCATTATTAATAATTAACTCTCGAAATACGTTTCCCGCTTCTGAATCACGGTATTGTTCAATCGTAAGCATTCTACGTAATTGTATTCCATATTCAGACTTTAAATAAAACGCAAACATCTTTGTACACATTAAGAATAAATTGGTTCTACTATCATTCTCATTGATTGTATCTTTTATATTTCTTGATAACTCTAAGTTGGCCATTTCTTTTTCATAACGATGTTCAATATCTTTCAGAATAGAATTGAATATTTCTTGTTTGCTCCCAAAATGTTTATAGATTGCACTTTCACGTATTCCGATAACTTTTGCGATATCTCGAACACCAGTTCCTTCAAAACCATGTTTAGAGAACTGTTCTAGTGCAACATTCATTATTACTTCTTTTGTATTTCTTGTTTCATTTTTAGGCATAATATTCTCCTCCATTTATCAGTGAACAACTGTTCACCTATATTATATGTGAACAGTTGTTCACTTGTCAATCAAAATAAAAAATTCTCGTATTGAGAACTTTTCATAAAACCTTAATTATATCCACTATCTTGTAATACCCAAGGGGATTTTTCATCTTTTCTTGCCAGCATCCATAGCCATTCCTCATAAGTTGAGTTTGGATTAAATGCACACCCTTTTCCTGAATCTTCATATACCTCTAAATTGGAATAAACAACAATTTCATTCGAATCTCTGTCACCTTCTTCAATCCAAAGCTTTACGACATCAACATTACATGTTTCCTTCATTTGGTCTACTTCCTCTTCAACCACTTGCTTTGCTGCATCAATTTCATTAACTGTATATTTCGAATCGTTCTGTATACTTGCTAAACATCCTGATGTAATGATTATGAACCCAAGGCATATTAATATTCCTAGCTTTTTCATATACCTCCTTAAACATCTGCACTTTTCTTTGGCAGTTTCACTTTGAAAGATGTTTGGTCTTTATTACTTTCTGCACTAATAATTCCATGATGTGCATCAATAATATTCTTGGCAATCGCTAACCCTAATCCACTACCTCCAGTAGTAGATTGACGTGCCTCATCTCCTCGATAGAATTTATCAAAGATTCTACTTAGTTCCCCTTTACTAATCTCAATTCCTGTATTTGATATACTTACACAATTCATTACTCCTTCCTCGTAGTAAGTGATTGTGATTTTCCCATCTACTGGTGTATAGCGCGCTGCATTGATTAAAATGTTTTCTAACGCTCTTGCAATCTTTTCAGCATCTGCAAACACTACATACTTTGCATCTGACTTAATCTCTACAGTAATATTCTTCGCTTTAAAACTTTGATCAAGCTCTTCAAGTAACTGTTGAACTACAATGTTAATATTTACATCCTGCTTCATCAGCTCAATCTGTGAAATATTAAACCTAGTGATTTCAAATAGTTCTTCCACCAGTGCCTGAATGCGATTGGTCTTCTGTAAAGCAATGCGAATAAACCGCAAACGTTGTTCATCACTTAACTCAGCATTCTCATCTAGTAATATCAAATACCCCAGAACCGATGCAAGAGGTGTACGTATATCATGAGCTAAATACACAATCAAATCATCTTTTCGCTGTTCTGCATCTCTTGCGGCATATTTCCATAATTGTATTTCTCTATTCACTTCATTGATTGCATCCTGTACTTCTTTTAAATGTGCTGGTAATTCTAATACTTTATCGCTTTCTTCAAATAAAATATTGTCTTTTACAATCGTAGCAACTTCTTGAAATGCTGGTTTTACAATCCATCCAGAAAGTAAAAACAACACAATAATTGGAACAATAAAATAAATAATAAACTGATAGTCCGATATAAAATGGTAAATATCATAAGATATCCCATAATAATCAACGGCTATATTATTAATATAAAATAACAATAATGCTCGAACTGCCATCCCAACTACCACTGTTATGATAAGTGAGATTACAAAGGTTAATACCATTCGAAAGATAACATCTTTGTTATAAGAATTATATAGTTTCCTCAATTTTATACCCCACTCCCCATACAGTCTGGATAAACTTCTTATTCTTTGCTGTATCGTTTAACTTCTTACGGATACTTTGAATGTGTACCATCACTGTATTATTGTTTTCAAAATATTTTTCTTTCCATACCTTTTCAAAAATTTCTTCACTACTGATAACTCTTCCTTTATTTTTGAATAACAGACATAGAATTGAAAATTCAATATTTGTTAGTGCAACTTCTTTATCATAAAGCAGACAACGATGCATGGCAGGAAACAACTGTAATCCATGATGTTCATAGCAAACTTCATTATCTACCTGTTCATTTGTCATATGGACTCTGCGAAGTTGCGCACTTACTCTCGCAACTACTTCAAGTGGATTGAAAGGCTTAACAATATAATCATCTGCACCAATGGTCAATCCATGAATTTTATCTCGATCTTCATCTTTTGCGGTTAGCATAATGATTGGAAACTGATATCCTTTATCCCGAATTGAAAGACATAAATCAAAACCATTAATATTTGGCATCATTACATCTAAAAGAGCAATGTCTACTCCATTAAGATTATTTAGTACATCTCTTGGATCCAAAAATTTGATTACTTCATAATTCTGATTTTTTAAATAAAGCTCCAACAGATTTAGAATTTCAATTTCATCATCTACGATTAATACTTTTGCCATTTTCTCTCCTCATTTAACAATCTTACACTTCTATAGTATCACAACCCTTGTTTTGCTTTCTTAATTTTTTCTTAAATTCAAAAGTACGAAGTTTATAAAATCTTTAAAATTCATTGTGTTATTCTTTACAAACACTACTTAAGAACGTGGTTTAATATGAATGAAAGGAACAATGCCATGAAGAAAAAGAAAAACTCCAGAGGACATACATTAATTATTGCAAACATACTAATTTTCTCACTAGTTGCAGTATCTTTCTTCATGTATCCCAAAGCTGAAGAAGAAAATCAGACAAATAACAAAAAGCAAGATGATTCTACTCAACAATTAAATGAAATCAATAAAAATCCAGATCTCTATCCTGATGAATTACTTGATCTGGCAGAAAAAAATCCCGAAACAGCAGACTTTGTATTAAATTATCCTAGTCACAAGGATTACCTAGACGACGATTTATCTTCTTTGGATTTAAGTAATGTCCCTAAGTTATATCAATGGGACAAACGATGGGGATATACCATGTATGGAGACAATCTGCATGCTATCACAGGGTGTGCACCAACGGTTCTTTCAATGGCAGCATTGTACCTTTCAAAAGATTATAAATACACTCCATATTACTTCGCTCAACTAAGCGAAGAATATGGTTACTATGTACCTTCTGTTGGTACTGATTGGTCATTTATTAGTGATGGTGCTCATATAGTTGGTTTGCATGCAGAAGAAATATCTAATATGAAGCATTCTATTGATAGTGTATTAGAGAATGGTGGATTAGTAATATGCAGTATGCGACCAGGTGATTTCACATCCACTGGACATTTTATCCTAATTACTGGTATAAGCAGTAATGGAGAATATATCGTCCATGATCCTAATAGTGAAGAACGTTCCAATAAAACTTGGTCTTATGAAACACTGCAATATCAGATTAGTGGTATATGGTCAATTACAAATTAAAAGCAACACCCTATTTTAAAATAGGGTGTTATTTCTTATGTACGCTTAATAAGTTTTAATGTTGTATCCAACACAATTCCAATAAACAAAATTCCAATAATCGGTCCTAAACCAACAGTTCCTCCTAATAAATATCCTATAAAACATAAAACCAAATCGGAAGCACTTTTACTTAACCATAATGGTGCTTTGAATTTTTTACTAATCCCTAAAATGATTACATCATAACTAGAACGCCCAACATCTGCACTTACATAGATTCCCAGTCCAATTCCGATACAAATAATCCCAATTAATAACACTATAACTGATATCACTCCATTTACTTGTATATTAAGAATTTCCAGAAATAAATCCAAAGATATTGCACTACACAGTGGTGATAGGATTGTACCAATCCCCAATTCATGTTTATCTATCAAATATGCTGGAATTAGAAATACTACATAAAACAAAATAGATGCATTACCTATGGAAATATTCAGACACTTTCCTAGGCCTTGTGAAAAGACCGAAATCGAATCTCCTCCATGGCCTGACAAAACCGCCAGGCTAATTCCAAATCCCAATATAACAGAACCAATTACTACTTTTACTATTCTATTTATCATTCACTCAATAGTTGCTCCTCTTCCATAATTGTCTTTTATACTATTCATTTAGTCTAAGTCCTCTCCATTACTAGAGATTACTTTTTGATACCAGTCAAATGAATCTTTCTTCATTCTTTTTCCACTACCTTTTCCATAGTCATCCAAATCCACATAAACATATCCATAACGCTTACTCATTTCGGCTGATGATGAACTTACAATGTCGATTGGCCCCCAACTTAAATAGGAAATAATATCTACTCCATCATTTATACATTCCTTCATTTGGGCAATATGTTTACGAAGATAATCAATACGATAGGTATCATGAATTTTTCCATCAACAATTTCATCAATTGCACCTAATCCGTTTTCCGCAATCATTATTGGTTTTTCATAACGATCCCAATATTGTGAAAGACTGTTATAAAATCCTAATGGATCGGCACGCCACTCCCATGGTGTTGGCTCAAGGTTTGGATTTTGTAACGCATCAAAAGGTTCCATCGTATTTTTACTAGCATCAACAATCAACGAATAATAATAAGAAATAGCCATATAATCCATCGTATTATTTCGAATAACCGCTTCATCACCATCTTGAATTTTCAAGTCAATATTGTTTTCCTCAAAATAGCGAAGGGCATACCCTGGATACTCTCCTCGCAATTGAACATCTGTAAAGTAATATTGCATACGATTCTTTTTCATTGTTAATACTACATCTTCTGGTTTACATGATGCTGGATAGGCAGTTCCATCCGCTACCATTGTTCCCATGATGGCATTCGGATCAATTGTTCTTGCTGCTTCAACGATTTTCGCTGCTGCTACAAATTGATTATGTACTGCCTGATACATCAGTTCTTCCATATTCTCTGCCTGATTATCATAAAGTCCTAAACTTCCAAACTGGACAACAGGTACTAAATTTACTTGGTTACACACAATCCAATACTTTACTTTTCCTTTGTATCTATCTAACAATATTTTTCCATAAGTTTCAAAAAACTCTGCAACTTTGCGATTTGCGAATCCTCCATACTCTGTTACTAAATACAAAGGAATATCATAGTGTGACATGGTAATGATTGGTTCCATATCATTCTTTATAATTTCATCAATTAATTTGTCATAAAATAAAAGTCCTTGTTCATTTGGCTGCTCTTCATCACCTTTTGGAAAGATACGTGACCATGAAATACTTGTACGAAATGCTTTTAGCCCTAACTCTTTCATCAACTTCAAGTCTTCTTTATAAGTATGATAAAAATCAATCCCATAGCGTTTAGGATAATACCCTTCTTTATCTTCGATCGCTGCTTTGATGTAAGCAAGGGTTCCTCCACCTTCTTGTTCAATATTGGCACGATTCATATGCTTATCATAAATATGAATATCTGAAGTTGACAGTCCTCTACCATCTACATCATATGCACCTTCTGCCTGACAGGCAGCAATCGCACCACCCCATAAAAAATCTTTTGGAAATCCTTTGTTTATTTGTTTCATTTTTTACCTCTTTCTAAAATAAGTAAAGACACATAACGTGATGTGCCTTACTGTTAATTATCCTAAATTTTCTCCATTACTTTTAATTACTTTCTGATACCAGTAAAAAGAGTCCTTACGAATTCTCTCACACTGTTTTGGATCATCATCACTACGATCAATGTAAATCAAACCATAACGTTTTTTATATCCATTACTTGTTGATAATAAATCAACTGCAGACCATGGCATAAATCCAATTACTTCAACCCCTGCTTCAATTGCTCGTTTGGTTGCAGCGATGTGATCACGCCAATAGTCGATACGATACTCATCATGAATCTTTCCATCACTTGTAAGCTCATCATAAGCACCTAACCCATTTTCAGTAATCATCATTGGAATCTGATAACGTGTGTATAAGTCACGATAAACATACTCTAATCCTACTGGATCAATTGCCCAGTCCCAATCCGTTGTATCTAATTCCGGGTTGGCACACATCTGGTAGAAACCTGGGTGTGTTTCAAATCCTGACATATCACCTTTTTTACCTGATAAGTTATACCCAGACCACCGTCTCTCTGCACCTTCTGGACAAGCTTTTGCACAATCACTTGAGTAGTAGTTAATGGCAAAGAAATCTGAAGTGTGAGCTGCAATATACTCCATATCACCTTCTTCAATCACTGGAGCTAAACCAGCTGCTTCAAGATAGTTATGAGCTGCAACTGTGTAATGTCCTTTAAAATAAATATCTAAGTAATAATAGTTTCTTAAATCATTCGCATTCAAAGATGCCAGCATATCTTCTGGTTTACAAGATAGTGGATAAATTGATGAATATCCAAGTGCTGGACCTGCCAGTGCTCCTACCTCATGAATGTATTTCACTGCAGCAGCCTGTGCCAGATTCATATGATGATTGATTTGGTAACGAAGCTGATTATTACTTTGATCACTTTCAGGAATATAACACTTTTGTGTCCAATACTGCACAATGATACTTTGCTCATTAATGGTTGTCCAATATTTAATGTCATCTTTAAATTCATAAATAACATACTTTGCGAAAGCTGCAAAATCTTTTACAACTTCTCTTGACACCCATCCACCATACTTCTCAACTAATGCCCAAGGCAAATCATAGTGATACAGTGTAGGGATTGGTTCAATATCATTGTCCTTTAGTTCTTTAATAAGATCCCTATAGAACTGAATTCCTGCTTCATTCACTTCACCTGTTCCCTTTGGGAAGATTCTTGCCCAAGAAATTGAGAAACGATAACTAGTAAATCCCATTTCCTTAAACAGTGCAATATCTTCTTTATATTTATGATAGTGATCACTTGCCACACTAGCATCTGCATGTCCAAACTTTTCACGTCTTTCTTGATTGATGATATCTTGTTGAGACAGCCCTTTACCATCTTCCTGTGCTGCTCCTTCTACTTGATAAGCACTTGTAGATGCACCCCATAAAAAATCTTTTGGAAATCCTTTTATTTTACTCATTATTACCTCCATCTTTACTATATTTCTTATCCAGTATTTCAAATAGTTCTACCATTGAATTCGCCAGATTAAGTTCACTCATAATTGTCATAAGCGTATCCTGTGCATGATTAAACAACAAACTAGGTGGATATGTTTTTCCTCTTGTTTCATCTTGGATAATTTGCGTTTGTGCATGATGCGCCTTACGAATACACTCTTTCGCTTCTACCAGTTTTTCTTTCGCTCCTGCAAAATCAAAGTTCTTTGTTTGTTCCAATGCTTCTTCTGTCTTCATTCTGGCATCACCAGCATGTAAGATAATTTGCATAGCAACTTCAACTAATTCATTATCTTGTACCTGTTTATCCATGTTGCACCTCCTACTTCGCTTCTTCTATTTCTGCTTGTTCCTCTTGGATACATTGTTTTTCATATACTTTAAAGAATGGGTACCAAATCAATCCATATAACACAACTAATAGTGCCCACCATAATACTGCACGCATATCATTTGTAATCATTACACTTGAGAATGGTGCCGGTATTTGTCCTACTTGCATTAAGAAACTTGGGATTTTTAATAATCCTGAACTCATAGCAAACCAGATGACACATGGACCTACAATTGCATTAATCCACATTGGTAACATTAACACTGGATTAAATACAACTGGTGCTCCAAACACGATTGGCTCATTAATATTGAAGATTGATGGCCCAATACAAATTCTTCCCATTGTCTTTAATTTCTTAGATTTTGAGAATAACATAAACACATTCAGCATCAAGGTAGCTCCTGTACCTCCAAGCATAATTAATGCCATTGTATATACCGTTTCATTCGTTACAATATTTGTAGCTGGCTCCCCTGCTGCGACTGCTGCAATATTTGCTGTAATTCCAGCCAGGAATATTGGATTTTGCAGTGCTGAGAATAACCAAGTTGAAACTCCCATTGTATAGAAGAATGTTGGTAAGAATACCAAAATAATCAGACCTGGTAATGATTGGCCAAATACTTGTAGTGGCATAAACATATCAATAATTGCCATATATACATCAATTTTCAAGTTTACTGTTAATACCATTCCAACTAATAAAGTTGCTAGAATTGGTAAAATGTTATTAATCCATTCTGATACAAAATCAGGTAATGTAAGATTATTTTCTAATACATGTAATTTTGCATATAAATTAAAAACAATTGATACTACAATCCCAGAAATCATCCCTACTAGAATACTATCCGGACCTAAACGACTCATTAGGTCAGTTCCTTCAGGTGCTGCCTGCATACAGAACATAAACATTAAACAGATTGATACTAGTCCAACATTTACTTTATAATGTGGTAAGTTTAATTTTTCCATTAACTGGCAACCTACCATAAATGAAGTAATCATACCAATTAAGAAAAATGTATAAGATGATATAATTCCTAAATCTGGTAAGAATTCCAAATAACTTCTGAATACGTTATAGAAAAAGATAATTGACCCAGTTAAGATAAATGGCAATATCTTTTGCATTGCTGATGAAATCCCACTAATCCATGGTTTACTAAATAGTTTGTTTGCTGCTGGTGCAAATGAGTTTGCTAACCAGTCCATAAATTTTTTCATTTTAATTTCTCCTCTTATTTAAGTTTCTTTATAAATGAGGTATACTATTTATAAAGATGGTTTTGACAACTAATCTTTGAGCTAAGAGTACCATTCTTAGCTTTTTATTTTTTTGATTCTAATGCTAGTTCTAATAATGCATTTCCATCAAGTCCAGCATAAATGTTTTGGGGAATTAAGACCACTGGAACATTATATGGTGCTGCCATTTGTTCAAAATCATTTAGTCTTATTGCATAATGCGGTCCAACCATCAATACATCAATACTTTTTAAATAATCATTTACTTCACTTTCTGCTCTTGCATCAATTGATGCCATAATACCTTTCTTTTTTGCAGCCTGTCTTGCTTTTTGCGCTAAGAATCCACTTGACATCCCAGCTCCACAACACAATAAAATTTTTATATCTGCCATGCGTTTCACCTCCTTGTTATCGCTTTGCTAATTTCATTATGAGTGTATTTTATTTTTCGCTCAACTAGACTTTTGCATGGGGTGGTGCAAAACCTAAGTTGCCAGTAAATAAGGCATCTCTTATAATAAAGTTAGAAAATTACGTACTTATACAACTACCTTATAAGGAGTATCATTATGAAAAAACAACATGTAGAGTTAATAAACTATCTTTGCAATCATAAAAATCCAATTACAAGCAAAGAGCTTTCCAATGCTTTAAATGTATCCATACGTTCGATAAAGAACTATGTAAACTCTCTAAACATTCTCGCAAACGAACAAATGATTGTATCCTCTAATAATGGATATACCATTCATAAAATGATTGCAGCGAAACTATTGGAAAATGAAGAAACCCAAATTCCTCAGACCAGTGAGGAACGTTCTTTTTATATTATCAAACAGTTACTAGTTATGCATTCTTCACATCTGGATCTGTTTGATTTATGCGATTTATTATTTGTAAGTTACTCTACTTTAAAGAATGATATTTCTAAAATGAACAAAGCTTTTTCTAACTTCCATGTAGAGTTTGTAATTGAGAATGATACGATTCGTATTCTAGGTAGTGAAAAGAACAAACGTAAATTAGTTAGTTATGTTATATATGAAGAAACCAATAATCGTTTTATGAATTCCGATATTATCAAAGATAGTTTTGATACCTTACCAATTGATCGAATCAATTCAACAATCCGTTCTATTTTTGAAAAATATAATTATTACATTAATGAGTTCGCGAATATTAACTTACTGTTACACTTTGCAATTATTATTGATCGAATCAAGGATGGTAACTATGTAAATATTCAAAATGAAGATTTTGTAATTGAAAACGAAAATGAGCGAGCACTGGTATCTGATTTATGCAATGCATTTGAAGAAGAGTTTTCAATTACCTTCAACAATAGTGAACGATATGAAATTTATATGTTATTCAAAACCAACGCTAATTATTCTTTACCATCGAGTCAGGAAACACTACGCAAGATTGTGGGTAGCGAAATTATTGAGCAGGCACTTCATATTGTAGAGAAAGTAAATGATTTTTATTATATTAACTTAGATAATGAAAACTTCTTAACACCGTTTGCACTACATTTAAAAAATTTAGTGTTACGAGCACAGAACCAAACGTATACAAAGAATCCAATGACACAAAGTATCAAGACTTCTTGTCCAACCGTATATGATATTGCTATCTATATTTCTTTAGAATTAATGGAACACTACAATATTCATATCAATGAGGATGAAGTTACTTTCTTAGCGCTACATGTTGGTGCGGAGATTGAACGTCAGAAGACCAATGATTCAAAGTTGAAATGTGTGCTTTTCTGTCCTGATTATATGAAAATCAGTACTCAGATTTATAATCAGTTACTGATTGAGTTTGGTAATCAGATTGATATTATTAAAACCATTACAGTGGAGGAAGATTTGAAGAAGTATTCTTTTGATTTTTGTCTTACCGTCATTAAGTTACATGAAAAAATCCATCAGGATGTCTTGCTAATTCCACCATTTCTTCAGGCTCACGACAAAGCAGAGATTTATAATCTAATTACTAAGATTTCTAATAATCGCAAGAATCAGATACTAAAACATCAGTTCCATCAATTCTTTAGTAAAGAGTTATTTCTGGAGAATCCCAAAGTAGATACTAAGGAAGAAGTACTACATATGATGACTGAAAAACTAGTTGATTTAAACCTGGTAGATGAATCATTTGAGGAAAAAGTATTAACCAGAGAAAACGCAGCGGCAACCGCTTTTGGTAATATTGCGATTCCTCATGCAATGAAAATGGAAGCATTAAAAACATGCATCAGTTTATGTGTATCCAAAAAAGGGATTCGCTGGGGTTCACAGAGCGTAAATGTGATTTTACTAGTTGCTATCAACAAAGCAGATAAAAGCATCTTCCATGAGCTTTATGAAGCTCTGGTAGCATTATTTAGTAAAGAAGAAGTAGTCAATCAGGTGAAAGAGTGTACAACCTTTCAGAACTTTAAGAATCTTGTATTTGAATACATCAATATGGATGATGAAGAATAACAATAATTATTGAAAGAAATTAAGATTACGATTACAATTATAGTAATAGCAAATATTTCAATCATCAACTTGAGTTTTACTCAGGTTGATATTATTTTTTAGTAAAGTAGGGGGACATATGAATCAGAAATTTATTTTTATAGACGTTGATGGAACACTATTCCATCATGGACAGGGAACGCCACAGTCTGCAATTAACGCAATTAAACAGGCACAGAATATTGGACATAAAGTATTTATTTGCACCGGAAGAGCTCATTGTGAGATTGATAAAGAAATTAGAGAAATTGGCTTTGATGGTTATATCTCTTCTTGTGGTGCAGTAGTTGAAGTTGAAAATAAACTTATAGACATAAGACCATTAGAGATGACAACCTTAAAACAAACTGTACAATTAATGAACGATATGGGAATTGATTATAAATTGGAAGGTGTAGAAAAGTGCTTCCTAACTGATGGATGCTACAAACTTTTCTCTGGTTTCTTCTTTGATGAAAATGATCGAGACCACTTAAAAACCGAAGCATATATAAGAGAAATAGGCACAAGAAAAATTGATGAATATGATTTTGATTCGAAACATCAAATTGCGAAACTATCAATCTTCTCTCAGTCATTACCTACACTACAGGCGTTTGGTGAAAAGATAAAAGACGATTACCACCATGTGTTACAGGCAGAAAATGAAAGTGATTTCTATGGTGGTGAAGTATATGACAAATTTGTATCTAAAGCAAGTGGAAGTGATCAGGTATTAGATTATTATGGTGCTGATAAAAGTCAATCGATTGCAATTGGTGATAGTCTGAATGACTTAGAAATGGTTCAACATTGTGACATTGGAATCGCTATGGGAAATGGAGTTCATCAACTAAAGGAAGTTGCAGATTTTGTGACGAAACATATTCTCGAAGATGGAATGCAGTATGCATTTCAAGAATTAAAGTTAATATAAAAACTAGGACTTAAGATTTCATTATTCTTAAGTCCTAGTTTTTATTGAAAATTGTTCGTTTATGTTCCAATCACATCATAAAAGGAACATAAACGAACAAAAAAAGTAAGCACTTGTTTACCCCTTTAATCCTCTTGATTGGCGGTCCATATCTTCTACTACGATATCATAAATTTCTCCTAATGTAGCACAATATTCTAATATTTCCCATGGTCTGTTGGTGTGGAAGTGAATTTTAATAAGTTCATCATCTCCCACTGCCAGCAAACTGTCTCCTTCAAAATTTTCTGTAATATAATCATTGATCGCATCTTCATTCAATCCCTGTCCTTCGATCAATAACTGTGTATCATATCTAAATTCGATCATTGTATTTCTCCTTTTAATGTATCTATTATATCAAAAATAAAAGAGAATAGTTATCTTATGAAAGATTACTACTCTCTATACGTTCTTTTGCAATTTGTCGGTTACGATAAAACACCATTAGAATTAATGCTACCATAAAAAATATACTAGCGAATAAGAACGATAATTTTGGACCAACACCATAAATAAATCCAGCGAATAATCCACCACATACCATTCCTAAACTTTTTAGTGCATTATAGAATCCCATAACCATACTACTATTGGAATCATCACTATTTCTAGCACATAAATCCTGTACAAGTGGAATATACATTGCATTAAATGCAAAGAAGATTATATTCACTAAAATAAATGGTGCAATATCCCCTAATAAGAAGATTAAGAATAAACATGTACTTGCGCCAAAGAAAATATATACTAATGATTTTCTAACATCTGTATTACGCATAATCCATAAACAGATGGTTGTATTGGCAAGTAATGATATAAATCCTACAACCGCTTTTAAGGTACCATTATAGCTTGAATTAAAATCAAAGGCATCCTTAATATAATAATTAAAACATTGATCATAAGTTGTAGATGCAAGTGATGTTAAGAATACAATACAGAATAGTACTGCAAATAACTTTGTCATAAACTGTTTGGAATCAATAAACGCTTTGAATGGATTCGCATCTCGTTTAAAACTAAAGCGTTCTTCTATATGCTTCTTGTCATCTTCCAAGAGGATATAAAATAAAATTCCACTAAGAATTAAAGTTCCTGCCTGTAACATAAAAGTAATTGGAATGGATACCACTCCTACAAATCCACCAATCAGATATCCAAACGCACCAAATACGGTTGTACATGTTGCACTTAATGCTAGAAATTTTCCTCGAGTTTGTGGATCACCTTTATTAATAACATAGGTAAGGAAACTAACAAATACTCCACCAACAAAGAACCCACTTACCAGTCTGGCAATCAGAATGGTTCCTTGTTGTGTTGATAACATAAACATAAGTTGTCCTACTCCATACCCACAACAACAGATAAGAAGCGTTAGACGACTGCTGATACGATTTACCATCTTCGCCCAGAAGGGAGAGAATAAGAAATTGGTAAATGACATACCTGCGAATGCTACACCAAACATATAGTCTGGTAAATTTAAATTTTTAATCAAAGTCGGGGTAATTGGATGGGCAAAGTTTGCTGCCAAACTTTCCAGCGCAACAACCGCCAGGAAGATATACATTTTTTTCGATGAGATATAACTACTCATTTCTAAGCTCCATCAATATGTCACGAAGTTCTGCCGCTCTTTCAAAGTCTAATACTTTTGCAGCTTCTTTCATTTCTTTCTCGATATTCGCCAACATCTTCTCTTTGTCTTTCTTCGTTACTTTTGATTTTTTACTCATGTACTTCTTCGTCATTTCTTTTGTTTCTAATGAATGAAGAGCTTCATGAATTGGTTTAATAATTGTTTTTGGTGTAATACCATGTTCCTTGTTGTAGGCAATCTGGATATCACGCCGACGCTTGGTTTCTTCTATCGCATATACCATAGAATCCGTCATTCCATCTGCATACATAATAACGCGACCATTGCTGTTACGAGCAGCACGTCCAATGATTTGGACTAAGGAACGTTTACTACGTAAGAATCCTTCTTTATCTGCATCTAAGATACAAATCAACGAAACTTCAGGAAGGTCTAACCCTTCACGAAGTAAGTTAATTCCTACTAAAACATCATATTTACCCTGACGTAACTCACGAATAATTTCCGTACGTTCAATGGTTGTAACCTCATGGTGCAACCATGCAACTTTAAAGTCCAGTTGCTTTAAATGATTCGTAAGTTCTTCCGCCATTCGTACGGTTAATGTTGTAATTAATGTACGCTCATTGCGTTTAATCTGTTCATGGAGTTCATCCACAATATCATCAATCTGACCCATCGTTTTTCTTATTTCTACTTCTGGATCTAATAATCCTGTAGGACGAATAATCTGTTCTACGATTTCTCCATTAGTTTTCTCTAACTCATAATCACCAGGTGTTGCTGATACGAAAATCGCCTGGTTAATCATTGATTCAAATTCCTCAAACTTAAGGGGACGATTATCCAGTGCACTTGGCAGACGGAATCCATAATCTACGAGCGTTGTTTTTCTTGCTCTATCTCCATTGTACATACCTCTTACCTGAGGTAAACTAACATGACTTTCATCTACTATTAAAAGGAAGTCATCTGGAAAATAGTCAAACAATGTATATGGACGTTCTCCTGGTGCTCTACCATCAATATGGCGAGCGTAGTTCTCAATCCCTGGACAGACACCAAATTCTCTTAGTGCTTCCATATCATACAGTGCACGTTGTTCAAGACGCTGTGCTTCCAATAATTTATCTTCTTCTTTAAAGTATGCCAGACGATCTTTTAACTCTGCTTCAATTGTCTGACAAGCTCTTGCAATCTTATCTTTTGGGGTTGCATATCCTGAAGCAGGATATACTACATATACCTGATATGCATGGAACACTTTTCCAGTTAATGGATCTACTTCCACAATTCTTTCAATCACATCATCAAACATTTCAATTCGTAAGATATAACTGTCTGTATGTCCCAATGCAACTTCAATACTGTCTCCACGAACTCTAAAACAACCACGTTGTAAATCCAAATCATTACGTTTGTATTGACGAGCGACTAGTTTACCCAACAGTTCTTTACGATCAATAACTTCATTTACCCGTAAGTTAAAGAACATATTACGATACGTCTCTGGATTACTTGCCCCATAGATACAGGCAACACTGGCTACAATAATTGTATCTCTACGTTCCAGCACACTGTTTTCCGCCGCCATACGAAGCATATCCAACTCCTGGTTGGTTGTTGCACTCTTATCAATATACGTATCACTATTTGGAATATATGCTTCTGGTTGATAATAATCAAAGTTAGAAACGAAATATTCTACTCGGTTGTTAGGAAAGAATTCCTTAAACTCACTATATAGCTGTCCAGCTAATGTTTTATTATGCACAAAAACCAGAGTAGGTTTATTTACTCTGGCTATTACATTTGATACCGTGAAGGTTTTCCCAGTCCCTGTCGCTCCAAGCAACACTTGCTGTTTTTTACCTTCTTCCAAACCTGTGGTTAATTCCTCGATTGCTTTAATCTGATCACCCTGAGGTTTGAAATCTGAAACTAAATCAAAAAGTTTATTTTCCACTCACTACCTCCAATGCTTTTAACATCTGAGTATCCAGTGTATCTTTTCCATCATGCCATTTTCTAGCTGTCGCTGAAATTGCACTACTTACTAAATCTGGTGTAATCTCACCAGTCTCTTCCAGACCTTGATCTTTTTGGAACTGCTTTACCGCATCAAGTGTAGCCTGTGAGAAATAACCATCTTTACGATCAACGTTATATCCCAAGAAACTAAGATACATCTGCATATCTCCAACTCCTGAGCCAACTGAATCTACTTTATATGAATTTTCATCACCTGTTGATCCATATGTGACTGCATCATCTAATTTTACTTCATAATCCGGAGTAATACCAACCTTATGAATTTTTTCTTTTGATGGCGTTAACCATTCCGCAATCGTATACTTAAAAATACTGTCATCTGCAAAAGTCACAGAATTCTGTACTGTACCTTTTCCATAAGTCGTTACACCTACTACTGATGCACCAAGATGTTCTTTTAATGCTGCCGTCAATAACTCTGATGCACTGGCAGTATTTTGATTAACCAAGATTGACATATTATCAAACTCATATGTTTTATCTACACTACCTGTTGTATAACTCGTAACTTCCCCATCTTTATCTTCTTGGTACAATACTACTTTGTCACTACCAACAAGCAATCCAGCAATATCAATTGCAGTATTCACATATCCACCACCATTGTCACGAAGATCAATTACAATATTCTTTACACCTTTTTCTTCGAATGCTTCTAAGTAACGTTGAATTTCTTCCGCTGAATTATCAGAGAATGATGATAACTCCAATACCCCAACACCATCACGAATATATCCATAAGCTGAAACCGAAACTTTCGCTCTTGTCATTTCAATATCAATCGTATCACTACCACGTTTTACCTGTACTGTTACTTTCGTACCAGATTCACCCGTAATCATTGTTTTTATTTCATCAATTTCTTTATCTGCGATATCTACTCCATCTACTTTCAGAATGATATCTCCTTCTTTCATTCCACCTTCTTCTGCAGGTGAATCAATATATACTTTTTCTACCAGAATAGAATCATTCATTTGATAGTATTGAATTCCAATTCCAGTAAGTGAACCTGACAGTGATGTCATTAGTGAACTTGCTGATTCTGGTTCCATATATTGAGTATGCTCATCTGACTCATTTTCATTTGCAATCCCATTGATTGCCTTTTCCATCAGATAAGAATCTATATCATCAATATCTTTACCAAAGTACCATTGTGTACTTAAGATATCATATATTTCCTGATATTTATCTGCATCATCTGCACTTATATTACTGCCACTAGATGCAATTGGTGAACTTGAAGAACCTGATAATCCTGTACTTACAAGAATCCCACCAACAAAACAAAGGATACATGCAAGAACAATCAGAAGTTTCTGTCTTCTTGCTTTCTTTTCTTTCATTATTTCATCTGGCCACTTATGTTTTTCGACCTTAATTATTTTTTTATTATCATCCATCGTTGTAACCTCACCTGTTTATTGTATCACAAGTGGAAGTCGAGTAAAACTATCAACACTCAATTTCACCTAGTGTTCACTTTCGTTTGTTTTTCAGCTTATAAATCTAGTAAAATTCGTTATATTTTACTATCCACTTCCAACTTTGGCGCATATCTGTCCGAAACCATCCAGATAAGAAAAAAGACTGCAATTGCAGTCTTATACATCTAACTTTTCCGCATGCCAGATATCTCTAACATACTCTTCAATTGTACGATCACTTGAGAAATATCCTGAACAAGCAATGTTCTTTAAACACATGGTTGCCCATTCACTTCGGTTTTCATAACGTCTTTCAACATCACGTTGAGCAGCATGATAAGCCCAGAAGTCTTTTAATACTAAATACTCATCATTCTTATTTAGAATCTCTTCATAAATCGTTGCAAAATCTTTATCGATATCACTGAATTCATCACTCATAAGTGAATCCACAACTTTCTTGATTTCTGGATCATTGTTGTAGATATCCCAAACATCATAATCATTTTCATATTTTAATTGAGCAACTTCTTCTGCACGTAATCCAAAGATTTCGGTATTTTCCATACCAACCTTTTCAGCGATTTCCACATTTGCCCCATCAAGAGTACCAAGTGTAAGTGCACCATTCATCATAAACTTCATGTTTCCAGTACCACTCGCTTCTTTACCAGCAGTTGAAATCTGTTCTGATACATCTGCAGCATTCATTAATATTTCCGCAATACTTACTCCATAGTTTGGAATAAATACAACTTTCATATATTTTGATACATCTGGATCATTATTGATTTTCTCTGCCAAGCAGTTGATTAACTTAATTACCTTACGAGCAAACACATATGAAGGTGCTGCTTTTGCTGCAAAGATAAATGTTCTTGGATACATTGTATAATTTTTATCTTCTTTGATTTTTTGATATAAGTAAATAATATGTAATACATTCAATAACTGGCGTTTATACGCATGTAATCGTTTCGCCTGAACATCAAAGATAGAATGAACATCTACATCTACATTACATACTTTCTTAATGTACGCAGCTAAGATTTCCTTACGTCTTTGTTTTACCTGTAAGAATGAGTCTTTCACTTCTTTATCATTTACATATTCCATTAGTTTTGATAAATCTTCCGGATGTTTTTTCCAGCTATCACCAATGGTTTCATCAAGCAACTTAGTAAGTTGAGGATTTGAGTACATCAACCAACGACGATGGGTAATCCCATTTGTTTTATTATTAAATTTATCTGGCATAATTGAATAAAAATCCTTCATAACATCTTCAATAAGAATCTTTGTATGAAGTGAAGCTACCCCATTTACACTATGAGAACCAACAATTGCAAGATGTGCCATATGAATCTGTCCATCTTTTAATATTGATAATTTCGATACAAAATCCGGGTGATTGTATTTATGTTGCATATCATATTCAAAGCGTTTTTGAATTTCCTGAATAATCATATACACTCTAGGAACTAAACCTTGAATGTAATCAATTGGCCATTTTTCAAGCGCTTCAGCCAATACCGTATGGTTTGTATAAGCCATTGTATTTACTGTTATTTCCCAAGCTTTATCCCATTCATATTCATAATCATCAAGCAAGATACGCATTAATTCAGGAATCGCCAATACCGGGTGAGTATCATTTAACTGAATCGCTACTTTATCTGCTAAGTTATCAAGAGTAGGATAGTTTCTTAAGTGCTGACGAATAATTGTATGAACACCAGCACTTACAAAGAAATACTGTTGTTTAATACGCAATAGTTTTCCTTCTTGGGTAGAGTCATCTGGATACAAACTGTTGCAGATTTCTCTTACATCTTTGATGTATTGCTCATGATCTTTATACAATCCTTCTTCTGCAGGTTCTGCTGACCAAAGACGAAGTGTATTGGTAAGTTTTGTTTCATAACCAACAATTGGTACATCGTAAGGTACTGCATTAATAACTTGTGCATCACGTACTTCAATCTTTACTTTTCCATTACCATTAATATATTGGTGAATTTTTCCACCATAACTAACTTGAACAGTATGTTTTGGTTTCTTAACTTCCCAAACATTCCCTAACTTCATCCATAAGTCAGGTACTTCTTTTTGTTTATTATCCACAATTAGTTGTTTAAAGAATCCATATTCATAACGAATACAGTTTCCATGTCCAATATAATTCGTAGAAGCAAGTGAATCTAAGAAACAGGCAGCTAGTCTACCTAATCCACCATTTCCTAATCCTGCATCACTTTCCATTTCTTCAATTTGGTTAATATCAACACCAAACTCATCTAATCCATCTTTCACAACATCATAAATTCCAAGGTTCATAAGATTGTTTGTGAACAATCTTCCCATTAAGAATTCCATTGAAAAGTAATAAATCTGTTTCTTTTGTTCTAAGTGATTCGCATCTTTACTTTCTTTCCAGTGTTGTGACACATACTCTCTGACAATCTCTCCTAACACAAAATATTGTTCTGTAGGATGTGCAATTTCAACTGACGTCCCAAAAAGTTCCACCATCTTATCTTCATATTCTTGAATAAAATTTTCCTTTGTAAAGTCCTTAATCATATGTCCTCCTATTCGAAATACCTATTTTTATGATTCTTATTAATATGCTTCATTATGATTCCCGCGAATGGAGCAACATCAATTGTAATATAGTAAGGTTTGTAATCTACAAAACCTTCTTGTGCAACAATCGTTTTTTCATTAACGATATTCACACCAGAATAGATATCTTTTTCACTATTCAATATCTCATTATACACGCCTTCTTCAAGAACTCCAAACTGATGACCATGATATGTATTAGGTGACATATTAAGTACAACAATAATTGTTTCTTCTTCACCTTTACGAATAAACGAGAATAAGTTTTCATTCGCATTATCAGCATCAATCCATTCAAAGTAATTGTAGTCAAAGTCATCCTTATATAATGCACTTTCATTTGTATAGATTGTATTTAAATCTCGCATAAAGCGTTTAAACGAATCATGCATTGGATATTCCAGTAAGAACCAATCCATTTGTTCATCTTCATCAAACTCACGCAAATGACCAATTTCATTTCCCATGAAGTTTAACTTCTTTCCAGGATGTGTATACATATACGTATATAACATACGTGCCTGTGCAAACTTCTGCTCATAGGTTCCCCACATCTTATCAACGATGGTAGCTTTTCCATGAACCGATTCATCATGAGAGAATGGAAGTATAAAGTTTTCCCCATAGAAGTATGCCATACTAAAGTTTATCTTATTGTGATTATGTTGACGAAAGATTGGATCCATCTTTAAATATGATAACGTATCATTCATCCATCCAAGGTCCCATTTGTAATCAAAACCTAAACCATTGTCATGTACAGGTTTGGTAACTCCAGGATAGTCACTAGAATCTTCTGCAATCAGCATAACTTCAGGGAAGTTAAGATGTAACAGATAATTCATTCGTTTAATAAATGTAAGAGCTCCTTCGTTTACTCCACGATTCTTATTTCCCTGCCAATAGATTACATTGGAAATTGCATCCATTCGTAATCCATCACCATGCAACTCTTTAATTAAATATGCAGCTGCACTCATTAAGAAACTACGTACTTCTTCTTTGTGTAAATCAAAGTTAGCTGTTCCCCATTCACTGAATGCATCATAGTTATTTTGATATTCATATAAATGTGTTCCATCAAAACTGCGAAGTGCATAATTATCCATAACAAAATGAACTGGTACAAAATCAAAGATAACACCAATTCCATTTTTATGTAATTCATTTATTAAATATTTTAAATCTTGTAGGGTCCCATATCGAGATGTCACACTAAAGTAACCACTGATCTGATATCCCCAGCTTCCATCGAAAGGATATTCATTTAATGGCATAAACTCTACATGCGTATATTTCATCTCTTTCACATAGGAAACCAATTCACTGGCAATACTTCGATAATTGACCGCTTCATCATTTATATGCTTCCATGCACCTAAGTGAACTTCATAAATATTCAGTGGTTTATGAAAACAACGATTACGTGTCTTCATCCATTCATCATCACTCCACTGATAATCCAAATTTACTACAATTGATGCAGTGTTTGGTCTCAACTCATTATAGAAAGCATATGGATCCATCTTATCTACGGATGTTCCATCTGTCTGAACAATGCGATATTTATACATATCCCCTTCTTTTGCATTTGGCACAAATACACTCCAGATTCCTCGATCATCCACTTTATCCATGAAATGACCTTCTCCATTCCAATCATTGAACGAACCTATTACCTGAACACTTTGTGCTGCAGGTGCATATAGTGCAAAACGCACTCCAGAGATTTGCTCAAATCGAGGATGTGCACCCAATGAAGTATATGCGTTAATTGACTGTCCTTCAAAAAATGCATTAATTACTCTTTGTTTCATTGCAAACCTCCTTGTATTCTTATACCTATTTTACCTTTTTCTGAGACCTTACACAACTTTAACTACCTAATTATAGTGATAAAATTCAATATTTTGTATCATATGTCATCATAAACTATGATACAATTCCTATATGATTACAAACATACTATTTTTTCTAATATTTCTACAGATTAGTTCAGTTCTATCAACATTAGTTATCATAGGATGTTTTTTCCTATATAACTTTATATGGTTTCGCAATATTGATATCGACAGTTTCTTTAAATATGCAAATCGAATTGTTTTAATTATCTTACTTCTGTTATGTGAGATTGTCTGTATTGTATTGTCATCTTATCTAATATTTCGATGGTATTCAATTCATGCAAGTGATATTGTTTATCCACTAACAATAACATATATAATTGTCATGATAATATTTACAGCAGTCAAAATGTTTTATGTAATAAAGCATAAAGCGTATGATGGTTCATAAAAACAAGTGCAGATTCGCACTTGTTTCTTTTTTTATTCTTTAATTTTTCTTTTTCTAACTACCAATACAATTCCAGCCAATGACAGAGCAAACAATCCCATATATAATGTCATGTTTGTTTCATCACCAGTATTTACATTACTTCCACCTGTTGTGGATGTCGAATCTACTGATGGTTTTACGGTTGTACCTGGAGCTGTCGATGGTTTAGATGTGTTCTTTTCATCTAACTGCTTCTGTGCTTCATCAATAATTAATTGAAGTTCATCCTTCAATTTGCCATCAGGTAGTTTATTTACTAAATCCTGAGCATTATCAATATCTTCTTGTGTTACACCTGAATTCAAGTTACCATCTTTATCCAATAAATCATTCGCAGCATCTTTCGCATCTTGCATTGCTTGTGCTATATCAATTTCCTTTTGTAAGTTATCTTTATACTCACCATCAGGTAACTTATTCACTAAGTCTTGTGCATTTTTAATATCATCTTGTGTAATATTTATTGCCAAGTTATCTTTCTTGTCATTAAACAAGTTATCCACTGCATTTGTTGCTGCTTCTCTGTTATCCAATATTGTTTGAGCATCATCGATTAACTTTTGTAATTCTTTCGCTCTATCTGTATTTGGATCCAATTTATCTACTTCTTTTTGAGCACTATCAATCATATCTTGTGTAGCACCCACTACTAAGTCTGATTTATCATCGTTGTATAAATCATTTACTGATTTGATAGCATCAAAGATAGCCTGTGCTTTATCTACAAGTGATTGCAATGCATCTTTAAATGAGCCATCTACTAAATCATTAATCAAATTTCCTACATTGGTAATTGTATTTTGGTCAACTCCTGAAGCTAAGTCATCTTGACTACTATTTAATAATCCTTCTGCTTTGTTTTTAGCATCCATCATCTTTTGAGCGGACTCTACTTTTGCTAGTAGTTCATCTTGTAGTGATCCTGGAGTAATCGTATTAACAAAGGCTAAAGCGTCATCAATATCTTGTTGTGTAATACCACTAGCGAGACCTGTTCCAGTCTCATCAAATAGTGAATCTGCTGGTAAATATGTAACTGTGTTTTCTACTGTATCAATTACAATTGTTCCTGGATAAGTTACTGTTTCTCCATCCATCGTTACCGTTGTACCAGCAGGAAGTGTATCTTCTTTTCCATTTATAGTAATTAATGATACTGCTTCTTCTGGTACTGTAACTAGTATTCCAGTAGAAGTTAGTATTCCATCGTTTGTCATAGTTGCATCATCAATGACATAGGTTATACTTTTATCGTTATTTGTAATTATTGAACCTGCTGGTACCCTTGTAGTTCCTCCTTTATTTGATATATCAACTGTAATAGTACTACCATTAGGATTAGCAGTTTTTGTTACATTTCCAATGAAATCGACACTCCCGCCATCAACTACATGTTTCTCAATTATAATACTTCCAGTAGTTGTACTATTCACTCCTCCTATTTCTGTGTAGTCTTCGAAGTGATAAGTTGCTGTTGCAGTTATTACAGTACCACCATTTGGTAATACTACTTTACCATCTACAATATTATCCAGTGTTGCATCAACAATTAAATTACCTACACTATCCATCAAAGCATTCGAAGTAAGGGTAATATTTTGTGAAACTCCCGCCCCAGATTTATCTTCTTTTTCTAGGAAAACATTATAATATGCTCCAGCATTTAAAACATAATAGTTTGTTTGTGAATCCCATGAAATAAATCCAGCATTTCCGTATACTCTTACCATAGAATTAAGTTCTGGCGAAGAGATCAAAAACATTCTTAATGCATTCATATTTGTTGGATTCACCACATTACTAATAGATAAATACGCCAATGAACTATATCCTGATAAATCTGCAGTGATGGCCGTTCCGTGATATTGAAGATTGATTAACGTTGTTTTAGAACCAGACAAATCCAAAGTACCACTTAGTTCACTATTACCATTAATTATTACAGTTCTTAGCAATGTCATATTTTTTAATCCTTCAGGTATTTCCCCAATTAAATCATTTCCTGCTAAACTCAAATTATTTATATTAAGAAAATTTTCGATTCCGTCCATTGTTCCTGTTATATTTTTAGAATTTAAAATAATTGCTCCACTATAAGCATTAGCTTCATTTGCACTAATATATCCATCATTATCTGTATCAATTTTTACAGTTCCATTCGTTCCATCATAATTGGAAATAATTGCCTGTTCTAACGGTCTGGAACTGTCACTAAATACGCTATCAGTTATTGCATATGGTGTTATTGTATCACTCATTGTTGAAACAGCTGTATTTTTTATATTATTATTTGTTGATTCATCTACTGGAGTTTCCACATCTATTTCTTCTATATCTTCATTTTCATTCGCACTTAGTGTGTTTGCAGTTACTAAACTAAATAACATTCCTAAAACTAACAAACTCATAATAATTCTATTTTTATTTGACTTCATTTTTTCCTCCATCTTATTATATTCTCTTATTCACTAAACAGTATTAAAATCTAAATTATATTTGATATAATTCTCATCTTTATCGTATAAAATTACTTTTATCATCCCTTTGAATTCTCCCTTTACAGATAGATTCGAAGATAATTTATATTTTTCCCCATTATATTCAATATATGATTTCTCATAATTGATTTGCGACCTTTCATCAGAAACATTCAAATATAGAAACCCGTTCTTTTGATAAGCATCAACTAGTTCTGGAGCCTGCGAATCAATATTATCAATTTGTAATTTCGTTCTTTTTTCATTAATCCTAATTGAATAAATTCCATTTTTCTCCACCACAAAAGTTACTTTTTTTAATTCACTGTTTATATTCATTTCATTTCCCTCAAATAAAATCTTCACATCTTTTCCAACTGCTTCTTCCTTTAAAATTACAGTTACTTCGATTGTTGTTCTAGTTGGAAATGTAGAATAAATTATGTTTTCAATATAGGGATGCCCTTGCAACTTATCATACATATCCATATCATCAGTAAGTAACTCATTGAAATCAAAAGCACTTAATACCTTATTATCTTCATTTTTAGGAAATGCAAATAATACAATTAACGTAATAATAGTAATTGTGAATATCGTTCCTATAATCATAAAAATATGATTAGAAATAAATGTTACTAAGTTATTAAAATTTCCTGCTTTAGAAAGTTTATAAATATCCTCGTTGTAACTAAGGTCTTGCTTACCACATAGTTCATCACGATGTTCACAAAGAATTAACCCAAGCAATGGAAGTAACGCAACACCATATAACTTCACATTATTTTCTTCTTGGTATTCTCTTAGATTTTTTTCTAAACTCTTTCTTCCATCAAACAGCCTTGACTTAATAGTACCTACACTACAGTTCAGCATATCTGCAATCTCTTGGATCTTAAACTCTTCCAGATAAAACAATGTAATAACTTCTTTTTGTTTCTTTGGTAGTGCATGAATTATTTTAACTACTATTTCTTTTGTTGCTTTTAAGTCGTATGCCTCTTTTGGCAACACTTCCGTTCGTTCCTCTCTTAAATTGTTTTCAAAGTCTTCAGTATACTCTTCTGAATCTAAAAACAACTTATCTGAACTTCTACGAGAACGCAAAAATGCATAACAAACATTTCTAACAAGAATATACATCCAAGAACTAAATGTTTCAGGATTTTCTAATGTGTGTAACTTATTGTAGATTCGAATCATTGCTTCCTGTGCTACATCTTTTGCTTCTGCCTCATTGCCAATAACGGTATAGCACCAGTAATAAACACGATTTACTATTTGTGAGTATAGTAACTCAAATTGTCCAATATCCTTTTGGACCTCTTTGACAATTTGGGTAAGCTTTACCTTATCCATAGTTTCGCCCTCCTTGATTATAAAAATGTACTTACCCTAATACTTATATGTTTCCCATAAAGAAAAGGTTGGGTTTTATATAAAATTTATTTTCCTTATATTAGTCGTAACAATATGAAGTAACGTTCACTATTTTTATATAAAATAAAAATGACTACCTTTGAAAGATAGTCACTCTTATAAATCTATAGTTATTTAATCATAGAATAAAGCTATATTATGCTTTGTTCTTGTTGTGTTTTAAGTTGTTTCTAACTACAATGATAGCTCCAACTAATGATAAAGCTAACAATCCATACAAGATATTAGTATTTGTTGCATCCCCAGTGCTCACACTTGCATGAGTAGTTGTAGACGTTTCTTCACCAATAACACTTGGTTTCGTTGATGGTTTTGAAACGATTGGAACTGTTGGGTCTGTTGGGTCTGTTGGATCCGTTGGGTCTGTTGGATCCGTTGGGTCTGTTGGATCCGTTGGGTCTGTTGGATCCGTTGGGTCTGTTGGATCCGTTGGGTCTGTTGGATCCGTTAACTCAACAATTGTTACTGTAGCTATAGCACTAACAGTTAAATCCTCTGTAGATGTTGCTCTAACAGTAATAGTTGTTGCATCTTCATCACTTCCCACAGTTAGTAATCCATTTTGATCAATTGTTGTACTAGTTGATGTTGCTCCTTCTATGCTCCAATTAACTGTATTATCAACACCACCTGTTACAGTAGCATTAAACTGATGTGAACTTCCCTTTTCTACCTCTACAGCATTTGGTTGCACAGTAATTTCAACATTTATTTCTGGTTCACTGTTAACAATAATTTTGATTGGTGTAATAATAACAGGCATATCAAAATTTTCTAATCCTTCTGCAATATCTTGGTAATAAAGGAGAGACCCACCAATGTTCACATTTAAATCATTATTATGTAATGATAATGATATTGCTGTTTCTCCATTACTAATCAATTTATCAGCATCAATTACATTCATTCTTATTTCTACTGTTGTACAATATCCATTTGCATCTGTTGGTGTCATGTATATATTCATAATACCAACATTGACTTGATTCGCTGCAGTTGGCATTGCCATAACACTATAATTATTTTCAACATCCACAACTCTATCATAAGACAATGCCGTTTCATCAAATACCATAGCAACATTAAGCGAATCTATATAATCATAAGCATTTGGATCAGTATATAAATCTATAAAAACTGAAATTTTATCTCCATCCTTTAGGTTTTCTGCTTCAAATTCTGTTCTACTACCTGTAATAAGTACTTCATTATTCGCTGGTACATCAGCAGCATATGTTGGAACTACAGTTACCGTAAGCATAACTGCAATTAATGCTAGCATACTTATTACTTTTATATTAAATTTTTTAATCATTTTGTTCTCCTTTTATTTTACTTTTATTCCTTTATATGTGTTCGTTAAAGATCTAAGCCATATGTAATATACTGACCATTTTTATTAATAATTTTGATTTTCATAAATCCTTCA
Source organism: Breznakia pachnodae (assembly GCF_030814225.1). Classification (GTDB taxonomy): domain Bacteria; phylum Bacillota_I; class Bacilli_A; order Erysipelotrichales; family Erysipelotrichaceae; genus Breznakia; species Breznakia pachnodae. The sequence continues at coordinate 195,484 of NZ_JAUSUR010000003.1, read as the reverse complement.
AATTTACCTTTAACTTTTAAATCATTCTGAATGTAGTATTCTCTTCCTTGATATTCTGCATAAGATTTTTCATAGTCTATTTGAGACAATTCATCATTTATTACTAATTGTAGATAATCACCTTCATTTATTACTTCTACTAATTCAGGTGCAAATATATCTATAACATCTATATCAAACTTAACTTTACTATCCCCTATTAATATTACATATTCTCCATTTTCTTTTACTTGTACACGGATATCTTTATTATTTATTTCACAATCAATCTCTTCCTCATTAAACGAGATTTTCACATCTTCTTTTAATGCTTCTTCCTTTAATATTATAGTTACATCTACGGCTGTTCTATTAGGATAACTAAGATAGCTAACACTTTCAATATATGAATTATGATACATTTTATCTAGTATTTTTATATTATTCATAAGTGTTGTATCAATATCTAATTTACCTATAGAGTTACTATTATTTGTAAGGAGTACTGTAAATACTGTTGCAAGAACAACGACTGTAAAGCCACTATAAACTATTAATTGTTTTATGTATCTATTTATAAAGCCCTCTCCTTTTGCTATTTCAAGTGATTCATAAATATTTTTATCATATGTTAAACTCTGATTAGAACATATATCTTTTTGATATTCTTTAAAGATTGAACCTAACAATGGCAATAAAACTACACCATACAGTTTATCTTCATTATCCTCTTCATATTTCTTTATTTGTAATTCAAGATTTTTTCTCCCTGAATGTAAACGAGATTTTACGGAACCTATTTTATAGTTAAGAACCTCAGCTATTTCAGCAATTTTCATTTCTTCTAAATAAAATAGTGTAATCACTTCGCGTTGTCTTCTAGGAAGATTTTCTATAAAGATTTTTATTAATTCCTTTGATTCTTGCAAGTCATAGGCTTCTTTTGGTAAATGTTCTTTTCTCTTTTCACTTATCATATTTTCAAAATCATTTGCTTCTGGATTAGAATCTAAAAATAACTTATCTTTTCTTTTATGAGCCTTAAGGTATTGATAGCATTTATTTTTGACTATTGTATACATCCATGGGCCAAATAATTCTGCTGATTTTAGCATATGTAGTTTTTGATAAATTAAAATCATTGACTCTTGAGCGAGATCTTGTGCTACTGTTTCGTTTTTTACTATTGTATAGCACCAAAAATATACTCTGTTAATTACATGTGTGTATAATAATTCAAATTTATTTATATCCTCTTGTACTTTGCTTACTATTTGGGTAAGTTCTTCTTTCTTATCCATTATTTGCCCTCCTTCTTTACTCATATTTTCCGCTTACCCATAATATATATCATCTTCATCTCCTAAAGGTTCGCTTTTATTCAAACAAAAAAATACATATATTTTTATTTATATTAATTAGTCGTTTTTTTTCTTGATTTCGTTCACTAATTAAAAATATTGAGTAATCATTTTGTTTCCAATCCGAAATAAGATAATCGATAACACTAGAGATCCTATTATGGCGACCACAACATATATAGTAGAAATCTCAAACAAATGATAAGATGATAAATTAGTATAATTAAACATCAAACAATTCAAAGCGATAACACCTACAATCACACATGCTGTGTAAATATTATGTTTATGATTCTTGTTTATATAATAGATGCCAACTCCAGTTATATAAAAAATGAATACATTAATTATATCTATCATTGTAAATTGTACAGAATACAAACTACTTTTATATTCTTGATTAACAACGAGTACAAAGAAGAAGACTAAGGGGAAAATCAATAAAAGTATTGCTAATACATTTATTATATTTGCTATTATTTCATGACTCGCTTTATCGTGTTCATCTAATTTTTCATTATTCCACATGATTTATCTTATTATCCATATCAAAAGGATCATTATTTATATCTACAGATGACTCCTTACGCTTTTTGATAAATTTCTTTATTAACCTATAGTATGGAGTACACGAAAATATAAAAGCAAATAACATAACAGCAAAAAAAGCATATTGTTTATGAGCAAATAGTATATAACTAAATACTCCAAACATTACTGGAATTAAAATATACCTTACTACTGCGTCCACTATACATACTAACCAAGAACCTAATCGAATAATGAGTGGAACCCTTTTATCATTTCTCTTTTTCTTTGCAACAGCAATTATCTTTAGTAAAAAATCAAACAATATATTGTCTAGTATATACATAATAAGTTCTTCTTTCTCATCAATATTTCGGATATCTATTATATTATATAACCAATTTATAATTAATTCAATCGCAAATAAAAACCGAAGCAAATGTTCGGTTTCCATCTTATATTCTATTTCTAGTTCGTAAAGAAATCTAGTATATTCCATCCATCGCTTGTCTGACCTTTGTAAAGTTCTGTGTATCCACATTCAGTACAAGTTACTGTAAAGAATTTCTTATTTTGCACATCGAATATTTTGGCAAAATTTCCTCCTGTTGCCTGAAACTGGTCACTCTCATAATGAGTGTTTCCACATTTAGGACAAACGTAGGCTCTCTTTTCCATTCTTCGTTCCTCGCTTTCATTTACTTGTACATACTATATCACATATTTATGTGAATGGAACTATATAATTGTGTTGATAATGACGCTAAGATAAAACAAACTATCACTTTGAAGTGACAGTTTGTTTTTGTTAGTATTCGTAATCAACACAACTGCGTATTTCTACCATATTTGAAAGACATTTTGTTGCAGACTTGTGTTTTGGATGTTGTTGATATTCATCTAAAACAGCTTTTGTTTCAAATTCACTAATCAACATCATATCCATATTGCTGGAATTCAGTTCATTAATAATTACTTCAATCTTATTGATTCCAGGAAGAATATCACTGATATCATGCATATTTTGGCGGAATTCAAGCATTAACTGCTTCTTTTCAAAAGGGGTTAAATCTTCTTTGATCTTCCACATTACAATATGACGTATCATGCTGTATATTTCTCCATTGCTTTCTTTAAAGCATTTCCTTTTACATGTGCATTTTCATTACTGCTACCTTTTACACAGTAATAGAATTTACATTTTGGTTCGGTTCCACTAGGACGAATTGCAATCCAGCTTCCATCATCCAAGAAGTATTTCAATACATCTGATGGTACAAATCCTTCGAGTTTGCTTTCTTTGTCACCTTCGCGAACAATTGCATCCTTGTAATCTTCAAATCGAACTACTTTGTAGTCACCAATTTGATCTAGTTTTGATTCTCTTAAATTCTTAAGAATATCTTTTATTTTTTGAGCCCCTTCACTACCAGCAAGAGTTAATGAAACTTGGCTTTCTTCATAGTGTCCATGTTTTGTATATAAGTCTTGAAGAACATCAAATAATGTTTTTCCTTGTTTCTTATAATAAGCAGTTGCTTCCGCTAACATTAGACACGCTTGAATTGCATCTTTATCTCTAACGAATGGTTTAATTAAACTACCATAACTTTCTTCATATCCAAATACATATTGTTTTTCATTTGTTACTTCATATTTGGCAATCTTTTCACCAATGAATTTGAATCCTGTTAGAGTTTTCTCACATTCTACATTATATGAGTTCGCTACTTTTTCTCCTAAGTCACCAGTAACAACTGTATTAAACATTACTGGATGAGCAGGCATTTTACCTTGTGCATCCAATTGTGATAGCACATAGTCAAGTAACAACGCTCCACTTTGATTTCCTGTTAATAGGATATATTCTCCATCTTGGTCCACAACAACTCCCATACGGTCTGCATCAGGGTCACAAGACAATACAATATCTGCTTTATCTCTCTTTGCATATTCAATTGCTAAATCATAAGAACTACTTTCTTCAGGATTTGGCGTTTTCGTATTTGAGAAATCAGGATCTGGTGAACACTGTTCCACTACTGGAATACAGTTGTATCCAGAACGTTTGAACACTTCCTGTACTGGGATGTTTGCAGTTCCATGTTGTGGAGTAAATACAATCTTCACATCACTCTTATCAATTTCAGGCTGAAGTTGAATTCCTAATACTGCTTCATAGTATGCTTCATCTACATCTCTACCAATCACTGTAATTAGTGATTCCTGTTCTTTGGTAATATCCATATTGATTGATAATTCATCCGTCACTTCATTCACATAGTTAATTACTTTCTCTACTAAAGAAGGAATTAATTGACATCCTCTTTCATCATAAAGTTTATAACCATTATATTCTCTTGGATTATGTGATGCAGTAACTACTATACCACCAAAACAATTTAAATGACGTGTTGCAAATGACAATTCTGGAGTTGGTCTTAATGACTCAAATACATAAGAAGCAATTCCATAACTTGCCAGTACTTTTGCACTTACCATCGCAAACTCATAAGACATATGACGATTATCATATGCAATCGCCACTCCACGTTTTTTCGCTTCTTCACCATTGTCGCAAATATACTTTGCAAATCCTACATTTGCTTTCGCAATCGTGTGTACATTGATTCGGTTTGTCCCCGGTCCTAACAGACCTCTCATCCCTGCAGTTCCAAATTCTATTTGCGTATAGAAACTGTCATGAACCTCTGTATCACTCATTGCATCCAATTCTTTACGTAACTTTTCATCTAAGTTAGGACTGTTTACCCAACGAAGATACTCCTGATCCTTTTCCTTATTGTACATAAGTGTTATTCCTCCTATTTTCCATAAGAAAATGATTTCTTTGAAACCATATTAAATAAATATTATTTAATACCAGGTACCTTTCTTGTAGCCCTGTAAATTATAACTTCCTATCTATAATACTCATAATTCTATTAGTATATGAATATCATGATTTTACTATTAAATTTTAGCTTATTAAGTTGTTGAAGTCGACTTAAACACTCTTGTTTTTATTAAAGCTATCAATAAAAAAAGATGGTCGAGCCATCCTTTTTAATTACCCAATAATTTTTTGAGCGCGTAATACATCTTCGATAGCTGCTATAGCTGCATCTTCATCTTCCCCATTACAAGAAATAGTAATTTCTGATTGTGTAGGGATTCCTAAAGACATAACACCCATAATTGACTTCATGTTAACTTCACGTCCACCGTATGCTACGTTCACTTCACATTTGAATTTTCCAGCTGCATGTACTGCTACTGTTGCAGGACGTGCGTGTAGACCAACTGGATCAATTACAGTTACTGTGATTTGTTTCATTTCAATTTCCTCCTAAGCTCATTTCTATCAACTCTATTTTACAACATATCGAAAGCACTTACAATCACTTTTTTTCTACTATATGGCTATTTTGCGACATTTCAGTGCTTTCTACACCTCTTTTTTCAATTCCTCATTATTTATTACTTGAATACCATTCTCTTTTAATTTTTTTACACAGATACCATCCCCATGAATAAGTATCCCATTAAATGTTCCATCATAAATTTGACCACATCCACAACTTGGACTGCAACTCTTAAAAACTGCCAAATCGATTCCTTCCTGCTTCGCTAAATCCACGACCATGTTAGCTCCACTTTCAAAATAATCCGTAGTATCTTCACCAACTTTACTCACTACTCTACCCTTATAAATCTCACAAGGTGATCTTGGTGTACTCATTCCACCCATCACCTCAGGACAGACTGGATACACTTCCATATCCTTTATATATTCTAAAACATATGCATCTTCTTCACCACTGCCGTTGTAGCGACATTTTTCACCAAGTAAGCAAGAACTTACCAACACTTTCTTTTTCACACTCATACCTCATTTTCGTTTGGATGTTTGCTTATATAGTTCAAGTTCCTCATCCCATAACGTATAATCTCGTTCAAATAATTCTTCACACATCTGTAACTTCAGTTCTGTCCACTCCATCTTTTCAATTAACTTCTGCTGGACAAACTTCTTACTTTTTTGTTTATACTGTGGCAGTTTATTCTTCGTAAGAATCCGCTGAAGTTCAGGTCGCCACATCATTGATATTTGAATATCCTGCTTCATCTTAGGATTCAATGTTGCTGGTCGCTGTTCCATAATGCAGATTTCTTCATCTTCAACATACACCACAAGAATACCCCATTCTTTAGGAACATGTTTTTCTACATGGCGCTCATGCGATCTTCCAACTGCAATATAATTAAAATCACAGAATTTATTGTAATTACGAACTTGTGATTTTAATCGCTCATAGGTATCAACATCACTTTTGATTTCCACCCCAACAATACGATCACAACAAATTGCAATTACGTCAGCTCTTGATTTTCCAATAATCTTTTCTTCAAAGAAACGAATCTTTCCATATACTTGTTCTAAATGATCAAATAACGGTTCGCGAATATCTTCATCATAAAGACGAATCTTATCATCAATATATAGTTCTTCCATCTTATTCACCACTACTTATGGTAGGTTTCATTACCTAAAATCTTAAAACTGCGATAAATCTGCTCAAGCAGAATCAAACGAGTCATCTGATGCAAGAATGTAAGATCTGATAATTTCAAACGAAAATCACTTCGTTTAAGAAGCGACTCACCTAGTCCTAAACTACCACCAATCACAAACGTAATATTACTTGTATGGTAAGTTTGTATTGAACTGATTTTTTGCGCTAGTTCTTCACTAGTCATTGTCTTACCATGTAAATCTAATAAAATAACATAATCATTGTCTTTGATTCGTTTCAATACTTCTAAAGCTTCTTTCTCTTTGATTTGTTCTTCTTCCTTTGGTGAAGCATTATTAGAAATAGATTCATCATTCACTTCAATTACCTCAATCTTATGATATGGCTGAATCCTTTTTTGGTAATCATCACATAGTGCTTTTAAATGTTTTTCTTTTAGTTTTCCAATACCTATAATTTTTATCATGGTTTCATTATAACAAAGACAAAAGATTTAAGGGAAAAGAATTTAATAATCTAATAAATTACCTTAAAAATCATGTTAGAATAAAATCATAGAGGAGTGATAATTGTGGATAAAAACATTTCTATTAAAGTTACCAAATATGAGCAAGATTTGATTCAAAAATCTGCAAATTCGCATAATATGAATGTTAGTGATTTCATCAAAAAAATTATTTTTGAAATTATTGAAGATGATTATGATATACAACTTGCTGATAAACGTTATTTAGAACATTTAAGAAAAGCTAACACCAAGGAACATACTGATTTAATGAAGGAATTAGATATATAAAAGAAAGTGTACTGAAACATTATTTATAGTTCCAGTACACTTTTCATAGCTATCTGCATATAGACATCACAAGCAGTTAACCCCTGATCAATATGCAATCCACGTTGTTGCCATATTTCTTCATCTAAATTATCAGCAGCAAACAAAAACTGTGCATACTTCACTTCACGAAACTTTGTGACTGCAAGTAATGCAGAACATTCCATTTCCACACATACACAACCTTGTTTAATACGTTTTTCCATACGTGATTTTGTTTCACGATAAAAAGCATCCGTTGTCCATGTATTGCCTATAATATGAGGAATATTCATTTCATTCATTGTTTTCCCTAATATATCAATCGACTGAGTATCCATTTCCACTGATAGCGATGGAGCTAAGTAATGGAAACTTGTACCTTCATCACGAATTGCTTCTTTAGGAATAATTACAGTACCATCATCTAAAGAACGATCAAGTACACCACAAGAACCAAACACAACAAACTTTTCAACTCCTCGTGCAATTAATTCTTCTATTAATGCAGCACTTGGTGACGCACCAACATAAAACATACACATTCCAATTTTTTCACCATTATAAATTGTTTTATAAATTGGTGATGCTCCATTTGCAGAAGCGTTATGTCCAATCACTTCTACTTCTTCTTTTTCACCAAAGTAATCAAGAATTGATTTTGTGAAGCATCCAACCATATACTTTGGAAACTTATTTTCTTTTTTGAAAATATCTTCTGGATTAATAATTGCTTTTTTATTGTTGTCATAATCATCAATTAATGTAATCATTATTATCCCTCTACTTTCTTATATAAATAATATCTGGTAACTCCTTTTATAGGAACATCCTCTAAAGTTGTGAATACAGTATATCCATTTTTCTTATAAAACTCTGGTGCGTGAAATGAAAGTGTAGTTAAGGTAATTATCTTACATCCTACTGATGCTGCATATTCTTCACACTTCCTAAGTAGAACCTGACCATACCCACTTCCACGATAATTATTATCTACAGCTAGTAAAGAGACATGTAATTCGTCTACAAACTGTTTAGCTGTAATTGCACCAATAATTTCTCCGTTTCTCTTAATTGAATAAGCACACTCACTTTTGTCAGTTGGTTTATTATTGTTGATGGCATGTTGCGTTAATAAATCTCCAGCACACTTTTCTGCGACTTCAAAATCCTCATCCATAACTACAGCAATCTCATCCCAACGTTTCTCCCAGTTCTTGTCCTGTAAGCGTTGTTTGAATACGTTCATTCGTTCTTTGTTATTCAAAAAATGAGGAGTAGGAGTAACAATAAAATTCATTAAGTCATGTATACCCAATGGATCTACAATCTTAACTTCATTCCCTTCCTTATACATCCCAATCGCTGTACATGTTTCAGGAAACTTTGATAAAGCATCTTCAACTGAAACAAATGGTTCAGTACCGGAATTCATTTCATGCATATATACCTGATTACGTAACTCCCATTTATATTTAGGATGATCATTCTTTAAGTTTGTCTCTATCTCCATCGTTTTTTCCCAGGAAATATTTGGGTCATAAAACACTACATCAACATCTGCATCAAATGCAACTTCTTTATCAGACAAAAGATTCCAGATATTATTTCGAATCGTACCGGCACAAATACATGCTTGATTTAAATGTAATGATTCTACAGTTTCTAATAGTTCCATCATTTGTGGATGTTTGCTTAATTCGCAAAATGTTTGATTCATAATGACCTCCTAATATATTTCCAACATTATACCATAGACATTAAATTGAAAAGAACACTTTTTAGTGTTCTTCAATTATTTATATTGTATCAATCCTCATACTTATCACCACTATTCTCTTTATTAAGGGTGCCTGCTAATTCAATCATCAGAAACTTAGTCAATTGTGTAACTACTGGTCGATGTCTAATTCCTTTTGGAACAATTATATATTCTCCAGCATTCACTTTTATTTTCTTCTTTTCGGTTTCTAAATAGAAACTTCCCTCAATCACATAAAACAATTCATCTGAATCTTCATGTACATGAAAATCCAAAGTTCGATTTTCTACTTGAACTACACTTAGTACATTATCATTTAATATACCAATTTTTTTATATACATATAGTTCTTCCAGTGATGATACTTCATCCATTAAATTAATTGCTTTCATCATTACCTCCATTTGTGTTGTTGTATAGATTTATGCTAGCATATAGATATCCATCTGTGAAATTGATAAATATGATAGAAACAATCTTATTTCAAGATAGAAAATTATGGAGAAGAATTATGAACTTAAAACATCTAACTACTTTTTTGGTATTAAGCGAAACTAAAAGTTTCACAAAAACAGCTGAGCAATTACATTATGCACAATCAAACGTAACCACACAAATTCAAAAATTGGAAGATGAACTAAATGTTCGCTTGTTTGAGCGACTTGGTAAAAGTGTAACTTTAACATCTGCTGGGGAAGAACTTGTCATTTCAGCGAGACAGTTACTGCAACTATCAGATAATTTGAAAAAACGATTCAAAAAAGAAAAGGTGAATCGAATTACAATTGGGGCATCTGAATCTCTTTGTATTTATCGACTGCCTGAAATAATCAAACAATTCCAAAATCAACATCCAAATGTGGAAATATTCCTGACTGTTTTAAAGGATACCAATTATCTACCTTTACTTATAAACAATACAATTGATATAGCTTTTGTTTTAGACACACCTATTGATAATGATATTTTAGTAAATGCATCTTCTTACAGTGAAGAAATTAGTATGGTTTGTGCACCTTCTTTTCCTTTGAGTAAAAAGCATAAACTATCAATCAATGACTTCATAGACATACCTTTAATCTTAACAGAAAAAGAATGTTGTTATCGCAAACAATTCGAAAAATATTTAAATGATGTATCTATTTCACCGAAAGTAATATTAGAAACCAGTAGTCCAGATGTTATAAAAGAAATTACAATGAGTGGAATTGGTGTATGTATTCTTCCTGAAATTGTTGTACAAAAGGAGTTGGAAAACCATACCTTAGTTAAGTTAAACTATAAGAAAGATTATAATATTCATGCTCAGCTAATGCATCATAAAGATAAGTGGATTTCTGATATCTTACAAGAGTTTATCACCATCGCAAAAAGAACTTAATCAGAAAAAAGTAAAAAAGTCTATCCGATGATAGACTAATTATCGTAAAACGAAGTAAGAAGATAGGAAAGGGATATATACCACTCCGCTTTACATTTATATAATATAAATATTTTATTATTTTGTCAACTACATTTTTTTAATGATGTCTTCCACCAACAATTATTTCAAATTGGGGAGCACTCACAATCCGTATATCATTGTAGTTGATATTGTGTTGAGCTAGAGTTTCAATCAGAACCTCTTTTGCTCTTTCCTTGCTGTTTCCTTCTTCTGAAATATGCGCAAGAACGATTTCTTTAGTATTATTTCCAACTAAATCTACCAATGTGTTTGCACAATCTTCATTGCAAAGGTGGCCAAAATCGCCAATGATTCTTTGCTTTACATACATTGGTCGTCTTGTTGCCATCAGCATTTCAATATCGTGATTACTTTCAAAAATATAATAATCCGCATTCTTTAAATACGGTTTCATTGCTTCACTAATATAGCCAGTATCAGTAATATATACTAATTTTTCACTATCACTTTCTACTACATAACCACATGAATCATCGGCATCGTGTGATGTTGGAATTACTGTGATATTAAGCGTATCCAGTTCAATACGATCATATGGTCTTACTTGATAAAAATGATCCGTTTCCAGTTCACTCATTGAGTAAGTATCAATCCCATTAAACATCTTCAACTGACTGATATGATCGGTATGCGTATGAGTTACAAACAATGCATTTGTACTTTGGTAATCATACTTTAAACGTTCAAAACAACCACTTAAATATTTCTTCGTACTTCCACAATCAATTACAATTGATGTTTCACAGTTACGAATCAGACAGCAGTTTCCTTTAGAACCACTTGCCAGCAGTGCAAATTTAATCATTATGATACGCCCTCGAAACCTTGTGGCGCATAATCAAAGAATGCATTCACTGATTTCTTAAAGCTTAATTCAAACGTTCCAGTTGCACCATTACGGTGTTTTTGAAGTGATACTTCTACTTGTACTTCATCTTCACGTTCTCGCTCTTCCGTGTTTGTGTTGTGGTAATCCTCACGATACAGGAACATAACAATATCGGCATCTTGTTCAATTGCTCCTGACTCACGTAAGTCGGATAACATTGGACGTTTATCTCCAGCACGTTGTTCAACTGAACGAGATAATTGCGAAAGGGCAATTACTGGAACTTCCAATTCTCTGGCCATCATCTTTAGTGACCTAGAGATTTCCGATACTTCTTGTTGTCTACTATCTGAACTACGTTTCCCACTACCTTCAATCAGCTGAAGATAATCAATAATCACTAAGTCTAAACCATGCTCTGATTTTAGCTTACGACATTTTGAAATAATTTCTGCCATTTTAATTGATGACGAATCATCAATGAATAGTTTACATTTTGATAATCGAGTTGCAGCTTCGTAAAGTTTATTAAGTTCATCATTATTCAACTGACCATTTCTCAGTTTATTCCCTTCAACTTCACTCTGTGCACTCAGCATTCTCTTCATCAACTGTTCTGCAGGCATCTCCAGTGAGAAGATAGCAACTGCTCCATTACTTGTTGTTGTATTACTTTTAGAAGTACGAAGTCCAACATTTAATGCAAATGCGGTCTTTCCAACTGATGGACGGGCAGCCAAAATAATCAAATCACCACGTTGAAATCCATTGGTAATCTGATCAAGACGACGATAACCAGTTTTAACTCCAGTAATCCCATCTTTTGATTTTTGCAGTTCACTTAATTCACTCATAACGTTTTCAACAACCATGGTACTGTTCTTGAAATCATTTACTCTTCTGTTTCTTGTAACATGAAGAATCTGACGTTCTGCCTCATCTAACAACACATCAAGTTCATTTGATGTATCAAATCCTTCTGCAGCAATTTTCTCTGCAGTTTCAATTAGTCTTCTGGCATCTGCTTTGTTCTTTACAATTTCGATATAATAACCAACATTGGCACTTGTTACTGCACTGTCACTTAGTACCAAAATATAATCGGCACCACCTACAAGCGATAACTCTTCTTTATCTTGTAGTTTTGATATCATACTTGTAGGATCGACTGGTTTACCTTCATCAATTAAATCTTGCATCACCATAAAAATTCGTTTGTGTGCTTCTAAATAGAAATCATCACCTTGAAGATCTCGATCGTATACTGTACTGACTACTTTTGGATAGATTAATAACGCACCAAGGATGGCTTGCTCTGCTTCATTATTATGTGGTAGTTGTCTACTCATATCATTCTCCTACTTTTCACTTAAGTGTACGTTAATCTCTCCAATTACTTTATTCTTATACAAATCTACTTTTACTAATGTTGTTCCAAGTGATGCTACATTATGTACATCAACAAGTTTTCTTTTATCTAATGCAATATTGTGTTGTTTCTTAAGTCCTTCAATAATTTGTTTACTTGAAACACTACCAAATACTTTTCCACCTTCACCAGCTTTTACTTTAAATTCAACTACCAGTTTAGCAAGTTTATCTTTTAATTCAATTGCTTGTTTCTCAAGATCTTTTTCATGTTGTTTCTTATCTTCTTTTTGTTGATCTAAAATTGCTTTACTCTTTGATGATTCTTCTACTGCAAATCCTTTTGCAATTAAGAAGTTTCTTCCATATCCATCAGCCACATCAACAACTTCACCCTTTTTTCCTACCTTTTTCACATCACTAAGCAAGATTACTTTCATATACTAGGTCCTCCTCATCCAAATACTTTTTCAATGCTTCATACAATTCTTCACACAACTCATCGGTTGTCATATTTTCACGCTGAACCGCTGCAGCAGTAAAGTGACCTCCACCCTGCATTGCTTCCATAATCACCTGTACATTTACAACACCTTTACTGCGTGCTGAAATTGCTACATGAGTTTCATCAATACGTCCAACGACAAATGATGCTTCTACATTCTTAACCGATAACATCGAATCAGCACCAATTGACATTAGTGAACGCGTTAACACTTCACTGTCATCAACGCATGATACGATTAAATTATCGTTTACCATCTTTGAATACTTCAATACTTTAATCTTTGATTCAAATTCATCATAACTTTCTTTTAGTAAAGACTCCGCTTCAATTGGGTCTACACCCCACTTTTTAAGTTGAGCACATGCTTCAAAAGTTCTAAAACCAGTACGCATCTTAAAGCGGTTTGTATCTACCAGAATACCAAGATACATAATAGTTGCTTCCACTTCACTAATATTTGACTTACCTGGCTGATAAGCAATCAGTTCACTAAGTAATTCACACGTACTGCTGGCACTAGATTCCAGATACACCAAAATTGGTTTCTTCACAAAATCCGGACCACGACGGTGATGGTCAATGACAATTACACGTTCACTCTTATCAATCAGTTTTGGTGCGTTTGATTGTGAAGGATTATGATAATCTGCAACGATTAATAAATCATTTTTCCTCATCAACTTAAGCGCTTCATCTTCACTGATAAAGATATGACGTTCACTTAAATGGGCATCATAATAATTCATTGCTTCCTGTAAGTGAGATTCTATACCACCACTTTTAGAAACAATATATGCCTTCTTACCATACGATTGTACCATGCTTGAAATTGCCAGGTTGGCTCCCATACAGTCAAAGTCCATTTCCTTATGACCACTAATAAATATATTACCTGACTCCATAACAATCTCTTTGATTGCCTGTGCCATAACTCTTACTCTAACTCTACTTCTTGTGGAAGTTGCTTCGCTCTTTCCACCATAATATTTAACATCATCACCAGATTCTTTTACTGCCACCTGGTCTCCACCACGGCTTTGTGCAAGCTCCAGTAAATCATTTACCATCGTATCCAATTCTCTTAATTCTGTATGTCCTCTGGCAAATGACATGGATAATGTAATATTCACATCAATCTCTGCTGCTTTCTTTCTGACATAAGTTAAAATATCAAACTTCTCATCCAATATCTTTTTAAAGATTTCTTCATTCAATACCAAAAAGAAACGATCACTACGCAGACGACGAATCACAATCTGATGATCCTTCGCCCAATCAACGATTGGCTGACGTAAGTTAAGGTTAATATTCGTAAGTGTTGTTTCATCTTCAAACGCCTGAATATCCGAATAGTTATCCATATGAATCATACCAACCACTAACGATTCTTTTTCATAGTTCGCTTTCAATTCATTGTAACTTGTAATATCTCTTATAAATAACACATGTGCCTGATCTTTTCTTGATACTTCATATACACGCTTGTTATAAGTTCCAATTACTGTATCACGATCTCCCTGAAACAATTCTTCCACTTGTTTAATAAAAGCAGTTACTTTCTTACCAACCAACTGAATATCTCGTTCCAATAAAAAATTACTTACCCAAGTTACTTCGTACTGATCATTATAAGTTAAGATACCTACTTGACCATATTCCAAAGCACCCTTTGCTTCCTTACCTAAGATTCGCGATATATCAATCGAACGATTCTCTTTTTCATTTTGTACGGTATACAAAATCCATAATACTAACGTTGCATTTACAACTAATATAATAACCAATGCAAAGGCAATATCACCCATCCCTAGTGCAACTAAAAGTATTAATGCTACGACTTCCAACATCAGTACCATTGCTACCTGTAGTTTTATATTTTCCATATACTTCATAGAATCACCTACTTCCTGTTTCCGGAGGAAATCCCCAGAAAAAATCTACAATCCCAATCATTAACACAACATTATTAATTCCTGGTATAAAACATGCAAGAATGGCAAACATAACCAGGTTACGTTTGCGTTTCTTAATTAAATAACTTAACAGTGCAAGTAATCCATTTGCTATACCAACGATTAATGCAATAAAATAAATCACAAAAATATAAGGTTCTAAATCTTTAGAAAACATACCGAAACCACTTAGAAGATACAAACCCCAACCGATTACAACTGGATACCCCAGCCATCGTGGCAGTTCAATCTCCTGAATTGGTTTTAATGGTTTTACCTTTATGCGTAATCGTTCAAGTAGTACATGGCTTGCTGCATGAACAACAATTCCCTGTAATAATGCCAGACCAATATAACTAAGTGCAATCACTGACATTACTAATGTCTTTGTATCAACCACTGCTCCAACATCACCAAGTGCTTTGGTTAATTCCACAAATTCTTCAGCTATATTATAACCAAAGATACCTGCCATAACCACAGCCGTTAGAAAAGTCACAACAAGGTGACCAATAATGCTAATTGCCAGTAATACACCATTCTTAAAGTCCTTACTTAAACCATACCCATAAATAAGACCAATTCCTAAAGCAGAAAACAAATAGAATATTCCTGTGAATGTTGAAAACAACACAGAAGTAAACATACAGGATACAAATACAATAATTCCTGCCTTCGCTCCATACCTTACTACATATACAATCATTGGTAAACTTAAAAGCCAAAAAATCATATCCTCAAAAAAGTTAGCACTTTGACGATTAATTAGCAAAATAACAGCAATACATGCAATCATCATTGCGCCTTCTGTTATCTGTCTTGTTTTTGACTTCATATTATCACCTACAACTTACTTACCATTTTACCAATTTTTCGCCTATTATGAAAGAGATTAAGCAAGAAAAAACAGTAGACTCTTTCACAAGTCCACTGCTTTCAGGGTTATTCCCATTTAAATAATTTTATTGATAAGACCATACAGATAATCATAATCACAATCATTGCCATAATTGGCGCAAATAGATTGTTCATTGTAAGTCCCATTGATGATGCTTCCAGCATCTTAATTCCTTGTGTCAGCGGTAATACATCAGCTACTTTCTGTAAGGTTTCTGGCATTACCTCATAAGGTAAAGTTGCTCCTGAGAAAATAAGCATTGGGAAATATAACAAACTAGCAATTACACTTGCCATCTTCATATTTGGTGCCAATCCACCTACCATCATACCAATTGAAAACATTGATGCCATCGTTAACAGATAACTAACTAAAAACATGATGAGCGAGCCCTGCATCTGATAGCCAAAGAAAATTGCAGCGATTCCATAAACTAAGATTAATGAAGCAATCGCATAGATTGCATAAATCGTTACCTGTACCACTAATATGAGTACTGGGCTGATTGGCGTAACCTGAAGTCGTTTTAATACTTTCTTCTGACGATAATCAGCTACCACAATTGGTAATCCCATGACACCTCCAGCACAAATACCGATTGTTGATACCGCACTAAATGACTGCGCAATTGACTGAGATCCCGAATCACTTCCACCAAAGATACTACCAATTAGAAACATAACAACTACTGGCATAATAATGGCAAATATAACCATATTCATATCTCGAATTGATAATCTAAATTCTACTTTCAACATTTCCTTATAAGCTTTCCACATATGCATCCTCCTCATCAATAAACCACAGATATGTTTCTTCTAACGTATCATATGGACTTTCTTCAATCGCATCTTCTACAGTTCCATAGAAGATAAACCTTCCATCTTTCAGAATTCCGATTCGATTACACAGAATCTCTACCTCGTCCATGAAATGTGATGTAAGAAAGATACTCATTCCCTTTTCCTTTAACTCTGCGATTCCTTTCCACACATCACGTCTGGCTTTTGTATCTAATCCTGTTGTTAGTTCATCCAAAAATAATACTTCAGGATTAGGAATGAGAGCCAACACAATGAACAGTCTCTGACGTTGTCCTCCCGATAATTCACTTACCAGATTCTTTATCTTCTCTTTTAATCCAAACTGGGCCAGTAATGGCATATACTCTTGTGGATTTTTATAAAACGATGATGTTTCTTCACACAACTCTTTTACTGTAATTTTTTCCTGATAACTTGCTTCCTGAAATTGAACACCCACTTTCTCAAATAAACTTCTACGTTGTTTTATAGGATCTTTTTCTAAAATTGAAACGGTTCCACTATCAGCATGTTTTGTACCGAGCATACATTCGATTGTTGTACTTTTACCTGCACCATTAGCACCAAGTAAACCAAATACTTCACCTTTGCTTAAAGTGAAACTAATTCCTTTGACCACCTCTAATTGATCATACGATTTTGATAAATTATTTACGTTAATTGTCTCCATAAAACCTCCTTCGTTCCAAAAGAATAACACCAAAACAAAGTCTGGTGTTAAAATGGAGGGTTTAATTTTTTTATTATGTCACAAGCCTTTAAGGTATTCGCCTTTGCATTATCAAGGGAAGATATTAACTCATCACATACCATGATAATATCCTCATCTGGATGAGGTGTATTAATCACAGAACGAATACTTGTATCTGGGTCTTGTTGTAGTTGATTCAGCATCCGCATAATCGCCATTAATGAATAATTAGCATATCGTAAAGCTCTTATTATTTTTAAACGTTCTATATCATCTTCATAGTAAACACGATACCCATTCTTTTTTCGTTTTACCTGAATTAAACCATTTAATTCCCAGTTACGCAAACGGTCGATTGATATCCCTAGTTCATCTGCAGTTTCTTTTCGATTCAAACACAAATCAGAATCAGTAGTTTTTCCATGAAGGATCTGCTCTACAATTTTAATTGCTTCTTCCGCATTTTGCTTTTCTTCATCTATTTGATTTAAATACTCGGCAACTAACAATAGAGCTTTGTCATAATCTTGGCTTGCAACCACACTAACAATCTCTACTACTTTTTTACGCATTCCATTCTGTACGATTGGAACTTCAAAAAGATATCGTAAGATTCTGATTTGCTGAATATGCAAATCAGTAAACACACGATACCCGTTTTTCTTTCGTTTTGGTTTCGTTATAAAACCCCATTCCTCATATAGACGAACAGTATTTGAGTGAACACCAATGATATTTGCAACTTCTATAGTAGAATAAGAATCTTTCATATATGCTCCGTTTCTTCTTATCCATTATACCAAACTAAATCAGTTACTCATTAACTTCTACTAAATTTTGATTTAAATCTTTAATTTTCTTTTTTACCTTCCAAAAGCAAGGTGTACTAAGTTTAATTGATTTTCCATCTTGAAATTGAAGAATTGATACATGATAAGAATTCATTCTCGAAAATAATCCATCTCCACTATACTTATAATGATTTCTGGCATTAAGGTTTGATCGATCTTCATAGACCTGATAAAGCTGATCATACGAATAACGCTTTTTCATTAACAGACGCTTATAAATCAATCCTCTTTCATATAACTCAAGACTTGTCATTGCTTTATTAATTAACCATAATCCAGTTAATCCAAAAATAACCAAAGGTACATATCTACCTATCTCATAAAAATCTGAATCTGTATCAAAGAAATTCATATTCATAAATACAAATATAGCTAGTGCTATAAATCCTACTGCCAACAATAATAAAACGGTTCTACGAGAATTAACTCGATCAATTAGATACCCATACTCCCTATCTTGTACTTTCTTATCTAAATCTTTTAATGGTGAATATACTTTCATAATTACACCTCGTAGAATCTTGCAGGTATTACGCTAAGACTCGGCATTTTGTTTTCTTTTAAATCATCTGTCAACAAGCAAGGAATTACCCTTTGTTTTGGAATAAATGTTTTTGGCAATATCTTCTGACTAACTGTATTCACCGTTACCCAAATATCCATACCCTCATTAATTGAAGAAGGTAATTTATAAGTAAAGTATCCTTCTTGCTTACGAATTCCTTCTGCAATTTTTCGCATATCTTTTGGCACATTAGCTCCATACACAACCTTATGTACCTCTTTTGCTTTCTGATCAATCCAATCAATATCATTACCATGTGTTCTGTCCAACACCACTAAAGCAACATATCCTGTAGTCTCATCCCCTGGTGCAAATAACACACCATCCGCCTGTACAATCCCTGTGTATACAATTGGCGCATGCATATAAGCGTTTCTCCACTTATCCTTTCCTAGCATTGGTGCTTTCCCAGCTATCTCCACAAAGAACTCACTATCGATATCTCTTGGAACTCTTGCATACTTTTCTAACTTAGATACATCAATCTGATTTGTTTCAAGTAGTGCATTCTCTTCTTCTTGTTTTTGATATGCAGCAGCTAAATACTCTTCAACATCCAATCCCTGATCTCTCATTTCTTCTAACTGCTCAATACTTAAACTCTCCATCTGCTTTTTTATCTGTTTATCAAATAGACCCATTATAGTCCCTCCATTTATCTTTATTGTATAGTAGTAAGACAAGTAATGGAATCATAAAGTTCCCCAATTATATATAAAAATGCTACAACTGCTGTAGCATTTTTATATATCTATTATTTAACTGCTTTTCTTCTTTTTGTGACAACTACAAAACCACATAATGAAAGAAGTAATAATCCTCCATATAATGATAAGTTTGTCGTATCACCTGTATTCACGTTTTTCGTAACATCTGTTGTAGTTGAAGTCTCCCCACTGATACTTGGTTTAGACACAACTGGTGGATTGGTACCTGGTGTACTTGGGTTTGTAACAACTGGTACTTTATTTGAATCATCCAATTGTTTTTGAGCATCATCAATAATATCTTGAAGTTCATCTTTTAAATCACCATTTGGCAACTTATTTACTAAATCCTGAGCATTATCAATATCCTCTTGGGTTACACCATCACTTAACTTGCCCTCATCATCCAATAGATTACCCACTACATTTTTCGCATTTAACATATCCTGTGCTTTATCAATTTCAGCCATAAGCTCTGTTTTTAATTTTCCATCTGGCAATTTATTAACTACAATTTTAGCATTATCAATTACAGCTTGGTCAGTTGTATCTTTGATATCTGTATGTGTACTATCTGTAAATAAATTTTCAACTACAGCTTTTGCATCTAACATACTTTGTGCTTTTGCAACTTCTGCTAATAGGTTTTCTTTAAATGATCCATCTGGTAATGCATTTACTACTGCTAATGCATCATTAATTGTATCTTGATTTGTTATATCCTTGATATCCTCATGTGTGCTATCTGTGAATAGAGCGTCTACTTTTGCTTGTGCTGATGTTCTGTTATTCAAGAATTCCTGTGCTAAATCAATATCTGCTTGTAGGTCTGTTTTAAACTGACCATCTGGTAAGATTTTTATTAATTCTTTTGCATCATCAATTGTCTCTTGTGTAACATTATCTAACACGTCTGTTCTTGTATCATTCAATAGATTTCCCACTCCAGTTTGTGCATCTAGCATACTTTGAGCCAAGTCAATATTATCTTGCCATTTTTGCTTTTCTGTTGGGTCACTAATCCAATCTGCACTCTCTTGAGCTTTTTTAATATCTTCCTGTGTTATTCCTTCTGCGGGTCCACTAAGATCTGTATTTAGTAAATTTTCTGCCAAGTCATCATATACAAAAATCCCCCCTGTACTCTCATCCAAATTTGTTGTATATACAGGAGCCTGTATCATATCTGTACCTTGAATTCTAACCTTCGTCAATTGACTATCAGCAGGAATTTTTTCTGCTGGATTCCCTGTTAATCCAGCGTTGTCACACAACTCTAAAGTTTTTAATGTAGAATTTGTGAATAGCGAATCTGGAACTTCTCCTGATAAATTATTTTTATTTATTGATATTCTTGTAAGAGGTAAATATCCTATACTCTCAGGAATTGAACCACTCAATAAATTACTATGTAACAATATTTGACGCAGACTAGAACAATTTCCTAATTCTTCTGGAATAGAACCTGTTAACTGGTTAAAAGATATTGCCAATTGTTCTAAACTTCCAAGGTTTCCAAAAGTAGTTGGAATTGATCCAGAAAGGTTATTTGTATGTAAATGCAGAGATTGTAAATTTGATAGTTGACCAATGTCTGATGGAATTGAACCACTCAGGTGGTTTTCTGAAAGGTTTAAAACTGTTAATCCACTCATACTTCCCAAACCACTAGGTATTTCTCCAGTAAATTGGTTTTTATCTAAATATAATGATGATAGATTTGGGTTTGTAAAATACTCAATTCCTGTAATTGTGCCTGCAAGCCCTAAGTTCCTTACATGGATCTTTGTACCTGTCCATGCAGCTGCTTCACTTTTTGAAATAACTCCATCTTTGACACTACCATCAGCTCCATCAACTGCTGGATATATGCTTAATATAGCATCATGCAGTGGTTGTGATGATGCCGGAAATGCTGGTTCACTTGTAGAAAGTGGAGCTATGTTACTTGAGTCACCATTCTCTGTTGCATCAATTGTATTTATACTTGCTAAACTAAATAATGTTCCTATTGCTAAAAGGCTAATAAGTATTCTTTTCTTTATACTATTCTTTTTCATAATTCCTCCATACTTGATTTTTTATAATGATTATGGGAAGTCGATACTATATTTTATGTATTGATTATTTTGATTAAAAATAACAATTGTTATTTCATTCCTAAATAATCCAATCACTTTCTTCCTGTTTTCAATTTGATATTTTTTTCCTTCATATTCTAAATATGATTTTTCATAATCCACCTGATTAAACTCATCAGATATCTTTAGTTCTATATAATTATCATAATTATATACTTCAATTAATTCTGGTGCTTTACTATCAATGTTATTTATTTCAACAGATATCTGTTCATTTTTCACTTGAACAATTAAATTCCCATTACGTTTTGCTTTTATAATAATGCTATTGTCATTCACAGAAAATGACTGTTCTTCATTATCCAGTACAACATTGATATTTTTTTCATTTACACTTTGTTGTAACTTAACTACTATTTCTACACCATCTCTTCTAGGAAATTGAGGATAATATACACTTTCTATATATTGATATCCTTTTGACTTGTTATACATAATATTGTCATTCTCTACAATTTCATCATACGCTTTGGAGTCATGTTTCTTTATCATATTTTCTTGTGTCATAATCACCACTAGTATTGATACAATACAAACCATACTGATTGTTATGTATAACATATAATTTGAAATTGAACTAATAGAATTCAATATTCTTACAAGTTTATTAGAGATAAAATTATTTTTATCATATGTTAAATCTTGTATTTGTCCAAGTTCCTCTCGATGTTCTTCAAGAATAAGTGCTAATAAAGGTAATAGGGTAATGCTATATAGTTTTACATTATTCTCTTCTTGGTAATCTGAAATCTTTTCTTGAAGTTTTTTTCTTCCATCGTGCAATCGCGATTTTACACTTCCCACTGGACATTCCAATATATTTGCAATTTCTTCAATCTTCAATTCATCTAAATAGTGAAGAGTAATTGCTTCTTTTTGTTTTCTTGGTAATTTCTCAATTAATTCTTTTACAACATCTTTCGTCTGTTGTAGGTCATATGATTCTTTTGGTAAACGATATATTCGTTCTTCCTTTATATTTGCTTCAAAGCTCTCTTCATAATTGTCATTGTATAGAAATTCCACATCCGTCTTTTTATGATTTCGTATGTAAGTTAAACAACTGTTTCTTGCTAATCGATACATCCATGAAGTAAATGCCTCAGGACTTTTTAAACTATGGATATTCTTATAAATACGAATCATCACTTCTTGAGACATATCTCTGGCATCCGCCTCATTACCAATTATGGTATAACACCAGAAATATACTTTTTTAATCACATATGAGTACAATAACTCAAATTGTTCAATGTCCTTTTGGACTTCTCTTACAATTTGGGTAAGTCGCTCATCCTTCATAGTACTGCCCTCCTTATTACCAAAATTTTACTTACCCTAATACTTAAGGCAACAAGTCTTAAAAAAAGGTTGGGTTTTCAAGTAAAACTTTTGATTATTTATTTTATAAATTTCTTTTCCTTCCATTAGTCGTAAATAACACTTATATCGTTCATTCTAATTAGAAATTTTTCGCATAAAAAAAAGTAATCCACAAATTGTGAACTACTTCATTGTTTTGATTAGCCAGTCTTTATATATTTTTAATTGTTCATTTGCATGAAAGTAATGCTCTCCATTTTCTACTATGGTTAACCCTGCATTAGAGTCTTCTACAAACTTCTTTATATAATCAAACTGGGAAACTTCATCATTCTCTCCATATAGAATTGAAGTTGGTTTCTTCCAAACAATTGGATGATTTACTACATACTGATAATAATCCCAATATAATGTCTTCATTGGTGTAGCAATCTCTTGCTCTTTTTCTAAACGTTCCTTACTAATATCAAACCACATCATTATATTTTCTATAAGTTGTTTCATCTCTACCATTGGAGATAAGAATAATGTCTGTTTAATATCTTCATCCTTATAAGCAACCAAACTAAAATATGCCCCAATACTACATCCATATAAATTAATCTCTTTGTAGTGTTGTTTCGCATAACACATTATCTTTTCTAAATCCTCTACTGCGTATTGAACTTTACATGTTTTGGATTCTTCTTTTCTTTTCCCATGAGCAGGTAAGTCAAAACTTAAGACCTGATAACCTTTACTAGTTGCAACTTCCGCAAGTATTTGTATTACTTCATCATCTTTATTTGATTGATCACCATGAACTGCTATAAATAGGTTTTCTGATTGTTCTCCCCAAATAACTGCAGGAATATCATCTATTTTAAATGTATGTTTCTTCATATATTAATGTCCTCTGTGTTTACTTTTTCGCTTTATTTGTTTCAACAGAAACTGTTTTTCTCTTCTTTGTTTTCGTTCTAAAGAAGATTGTTTCTTTCTTGCTAGTTTACCTTCTTCTTGTTGGTTCTTAATCGCCTGCTGTGATTTTGTCCCTACACCTATTGTCTGTGTTTGCTTTTTTACCTGTCGCTGCATCCGTTTGGGATTTATCTTCTTCTCAAACTTCATTTCTGCCTGCACAGGTTTACTAAATTGTAAACTATACCAGTTATGATTCAAATACTCATACACTTCATAATCTTTGGGTTCACTACCAAAGGTAATCTTACAAACTTCTAAATTACCATTGTCTATAATCTCATAAACTCCAACCCAAAATGGATTCTCAAAATACACTGTCAATTTGCTTTGAATTTTTTCCACAATAAAACCTCCTTGTTGTTTTCAAAGCAAAGAACGGACAACCAAGGAGGCAGGTTACTGACAGTTATACTGCGTCTGGACTACCAGCCAGACCGTGTTTTTTTCTTTACTGATTCGTATATATTCTACTATATATGAAGGCATAAGAAAAGCATGTGACGATTATTATCACATGCTTGTTTATTGTTATAGATTAGTCTTCTACGTAAGGTAGTAATGCCATTTGACGAGCACGTTTGATAGCAGTAGCTAACATTCTTTGGTATTTAGCTTTTGTACCAGTAACACGTCTAGGAATAATTTTTCCATTAGCAGAAATAAATCTTCTTAACAGTTCAACATCTTTGTAGTCGATTGTTTCAATTTTATTTTTCGTAAAGTAACATACTTTTCTACGTCCAACTCTTTGTTTTTTATAAGCCATGATATACTCCTTTCATTAAAATGGTAAATCATCACTTGCAATATCTAATGTATCATTAGCAAAGTCATCTGCAACTGATGATGATTGATCTTGTGTATACCCACTATTTTGCACTTGATCTTGTGGTGCATATTGTGGAGTATAAGATTGAGTTTGAGCACCAGCAGTGCTTCTTGATTCTAAGAAATCAAAGTTCTCAATCGTTACATCTGTCGTATATACTGTTCTTCCGTCTTTATCTTGGTAAGTTCCAGTAGTGATACGTCCTTCTACACCGATTAATGAACCTTTATGTAAATATTGGCCCATTGTCTCCGCAGTTTTTCCCCATGCTGTACAAGAGATAAAGTCAGCATCAGGCTGTCCTTCTTGTTTAAAGCGACGGTTTACTGCAAGTGTAAAACGGATTACTGAAGTCCCAGATTGTGTTTTTCTTAGTTCTAAGTCTTTGGTAATTCTACCAGTCAATAAAACTTTGTTCATTCTCTAGTCCTCCTTATTTCTCTTCATCAGTTTTGATAACTAAGAAACGAATTACATTTGAATTAATACGTGTTAAACGGTTGAATTCATCGATAGCTTCATTTCCAGCAGTTACATTAATAACATAGTAAAAACCTTTAGTCATGTGGTTAATTTCATACGCGAACTCTTTGCTTCCCCACTCATCGACTTTGTCGATAGTAGCTCCGTTGTCAGTTAATGTTTTATGAACTGATTCAACAACGTTTGCTCTAGCAGCATCTTCTAATGATGCGTTCACGATGTACATGATTTCATATTTTCTCATTCTGTACACCTCCTTCTGGTCATTTGGCTGTTTATCTAGCGTAAACAGCAAGGAGTAAACTATATTTACTCGCTAATATATAATACCAAACCCAGAGGTGATTTGCAAAGGATTATTTCATTATTTTCGAGTCCTATACATCTCACCATTTTTCATAATGTATCTTATCAGATTCCAACTTTGATTTATCTGGAATATCAACCTGCTTATCCATTGGATAACCTAGTGCCAGAATAGAATGCGGAATGATGGATTCAGGTAATTCAAGTAACTCCTGTTGAGCGTTTACACGGTCCATCTGTGGCCATGTTCCTAACCATACACTACCAATTCCAAGGTCATGAGCAGCTAAGGTAGTATTCTGACAAGCAATTGATGCATCGATTACCTAGTAATCCTTTGCATGCGGAAATGCCCGTTCAAGATCACCACATACCAAAATGCCAATATCTGCATGACGCAAAGGTTTTGCTGGTTTTCCATTTGCATCTGCCATTTTAGTTAACATATCTTTATCTCTAACTACAATAAATATCCAATCTCTGGCATTTACACAACTCGGCCCAGCCATTCCTGCTTCTAAAATCAAAGCTAAATCATGGTCACTAATCTTATCAGAAGTAAACTTTCTAACACTTTTTCTTGTTTTAATTGCTTCAATTGTGTTCATATATAAGTCCTCACTTTTATCACATACATTTATTATAATACTTAATCGCTACCAGCATAAGAAAAAGCCATACATTTTGCATGACTTTCATTCATTTAATTTGCGTCTATTCTACAGGCTCTCCTAAAATAATCTTAGGCATAGTAGTTAAACATCTCGTCCATCTTTTATAAAACTTCTCAATCCCTAGTTTTGAAACCTCTGCATGAACTTCTTTATTTTCAACCTGCCAAACTAAAACATAAGTTATTTTACCTACATATCTCGTTAAAGGTATTGGAGCTACACCTTCTTTTACTGCATTAAAATCTTTTTGACGATGATTTCGTTTAACATAATAAACATCAATGACCCCCTTTTGCGATTTATAAAAATCCGCAACTTCTCTCATTAGTTCTTCAACTTCCTGTTCTTTATTTAGTTTTACTTCATAAATACAGATTTCATTAAACATTGAAAGTACCTCCATAATATTTATGTTATCTTGATTTGATTAATCTACTTTATTATTACAACTTTATCACTTAATATCTTTGTATCCTGTACACTATTATCTTTGATATTTAACACTTTTAAATGTTCAAGGTCTTTTATTGGTGATAAATCCTTTACATAATTATTTGCAATATTAATATAAGTAAGATTTTGCATTGAAGATACGAAATCTAATGTAGATACATTAGCACTGATGAGTTCTAATTTTTCTAATCCAGTTAGATGAACAAGTATATCCTCAAAGTCTCCCATCCCCAAATCACTCGCTACATCACTTCCACCGGATACTCGATCATAATCTGTATATTCAGTTATCACTCGTAATTCTTTTAATGTTGGATTGACAGTAGAATATGCTGAATCAAGATAGAAATATTTAGCACGTACTTCCAGTTGTTCAATTGGTAATGAGAACAGTGCAGCCCCATTTCCACTATAACCAAAACTAGTATCTTCACCAATAATTACCTTTTTTAAATTTGGTAAGCTTCTTAATCCATTTACATCCTCAAATTTTCCGCCAGTTACTTCCAGTGTTTCTAAACCACTCAATCCATATAAGTATTGATCCCCATCATCACTTGGTAATTCCACAACTAAATTCTTAATTGTTGATTTATTTGCAAGAACAGGAAACATATATTCACTAATCGATACATTCTCTAGTTGTGACATATTTGATACATTAAACGAATCTTTTAGAGCGTAATCATTTGCTATATCAAGTAAATTCAATGTTTTCAGATTTTTCAATGTCGCTAAAGCATCGATATTATTTAATGAAGAATTATAACCAATCGTTAATGAACTAATAGAATCACGATCTCGCAGTGGCTCTAATGTCATCACAGAAGTATTATCTATGGTTACTGAATTTAAATTTGGCATATTGCTCACAAAATCTAAGTCTTTTAATTTTTCCGAGTAAATATTAACTTCATTTAGTTGATTCATACTATATAAGAAATTAAAATCAGTTACCATTCCCTGCGAATCAGATACTTCTAAACTCTTTATTTGAGTACAGTTTGAAATCCATGAAATATCCCAAGCTTCACTTGCAATCGTATATACACGTAACGACTCAAGTTTTTTCAACTTTGATATTTCGCTTAAGTTCTCTGTATCTGTACTAATATACAAGTCCAATGTTTCAAGATTTTTAAATTCTTGCAACTTTTCATAATTATAGTCAGAATAACTCATACTTAACTCTTTTACGTTTTCCGGATTAGGGAAACTATCTAAATCTGAAAGTGAAATATGATTACTATGAAGTAACACCCCCTTAAGGTCTTTCATGTCTGAAAAATTCTGATTATATTCCATACGACATCCATTATATATTTCTAACTTGGTAAGACCTTTCATTGTTAGTACATCGCTCATATCAATGCCTTCTTTACCAACAATCATTAGTTTTTTCTTATTTGTTTCAAAATTCGCTCTGTCTGCATAGTAATCTTCAAAACTATATTCAAATGTATACCAATTAGAAATACTATCATAATTAATACTTACATATTTGATTTGCTTGAGGTCATCTGTAGTGATATCTTTTGTATCTTTTTCTAACACAGTTGAAGTAAATTCCTGGATTACCACACTCTCAGGTAAATCTCTAATTTCTCCACTGCTGTCACTCCCACCAGAATCCATAGTAGCCATAAGAAAAACAAACAGACAAGCGGACAAAGCTAAAAGAACACTTATCACAATAATTGCTGCTTTTGGTGGCTTCTTACCAGGCTGGTAACTTCCTGACTGATAATAATTATTAATTGTTGGCTGTTCTGTATCAATTATAAATTCAGTGTGACAATACTTACACGTTGCTGTTTTTAAACCTGGATCTGCTTTTACTTTTCCCCCACAGTTTGGACAACTTAGTTTTACTAATTTCATATTCCCTCCAGTATACTTCTATTACTTAGACATAATTTAAGTAAATATGGTTCTTAAATTAAGTCCTCTTTTGTTGTTATCTTTTTATTTGCATAATCACCAGGTACTAGCTTCACTCGTATGTTTCCCCCATACGCTTCCACTAATTGTGCATCATCACTGGCAACAAACCCATCTGCCGCAGCTTTTTTATGACACTCAATAATTAAATCTGTCTTAAAACATTGTGGTGTCTGTGCTGAATAACAAGTAGAACGTTCTGGTGAATACTCAACGTAGCCATCTTTCACAATTTTAATTGTATCTACAACTGGAACTGCAAGCAAGCATGCATCATCTTCCTGCAGCGTTCTTTTCAGTTTTGTTATTTCTTTTTTATCAATATATGGTCTTGCACCATCATGAATCATGACATAATCACTTTTCACAATCTCTAAACCTTTGAACACACTTTCCTGACGTGTACTTCCTCCTTTTGTATATGTGATTTTATCACTTGATAAAATTCGTTCAAACATTTGACGATCATCCAAAGAAATCACCATGATGATTTCTTCACAGTCAGGATCATTCACAAACACTGACACTGTTTTTGCTATCATCATCTCTCCATGCATTTCATAAAATAATTTATTATAACCCAGATTCGTTCTGGTTCCTTTGCCTGCGGCAACAATCACTGTACTATATTTCATACGCAAATCATACCATATTTAAAAGTGTATTTCATTACTCATATACCGAAAGAATCTTCCTCAATTTATCCACTAACTTATTACGTACATACTCTGGTTCTAAACATTCACAGGTTTCACCAAAGCTAAGTAAAATAGAATACCCATAGTCATCATCAACAAATGGAAAGTTAACAATCATATCATCTCCATCTATGGATTCAATTGCATCTTCTCCTACCCGTTCAACAATTCGTTCCCTTGCGAGAAGATCCACTTTTAGTTTCACCATCATCAGTCGATCACCAATCCATTTATCCCCACTTAATGGTTGAAACTCCAACTCACGTTTTTCGAAAGTATCTTTTAATTCCACATGCTCCATTCTTGAAAGACGAAACACTCTTACATCTTCACGTAATAGACAGTATGCCTGAAGATACCAACTCGTATCTTTCATTACTAAACGATATGGTTCCACAATACGAGTTGTTGCATTCATACTTCGATCATAATAGGAAAACTCAATTACCTTTGATTGATCAATTGCCTTTTTAATTTTCTTAAAGGTTTTACTTGTCTGATTATTTGATGCCCATGAGGTTAAATCAATCGATATCTGAGACATTTTCTTTTCCACTTCAACATATGTTTCTTTTGGAATCAGATTTTTAATTTTCGATAGAGCTGATGATTCCTCTTCCATACTTAATGTTGGTGATACACTATTTAATCCTAACAGTAATGTTGATAAATCACTTAATGAAAAATAATTCTTATTTACTTTATAATCTTCAAGAATTTGAATTCCACCATTCACTCCAGGCAACATCACAATTGGAACCCCAGCAAGGGTAAGGGTATCAATATCACGATAAATCGTTCTGGTACTTACTTCAAATATTTCTGCCAACTCTTTGGCACTCGTTTTCTTTTTCTCTAATAAGATAAATACAATAGATAATAAACGATCGATTTTCATAAAAAGTACCTCTTCTTTAAACTTATTTTATAAATATGACATACAGGTGTCAACAATACTATGATAAATTACTAATAGATTCAATGGAGGAAATAAAAATGAATTATTTAGAAACATTTTATGAAGTAATGGAAGAAGCAAAAAATATTGCAGTTGCTACTAGTGTAGACAATACACCTAATGTACGTATTATGGATTTTGTCTATGACAAAGATGCAAATGTTGTTTATGTAACATCATTCAGAGGAAATCCTAAAACGGCAGAGTTTGAAACA
Organism: Breznakia pachnodae; assembly: GCF_030814225.1. Classification (GTDB taxonomy): domain Bacteria; phylum Bacillota_I; class Bacilli_A; order Erysipelotrichales; family Erysipelotrichaceae; genus Breznakia; species Breznakia pachnodae. The sequence goes on along the minus strand of NZ_JAUSUR010000003.1, from coordinate 164,860 downwards.
AACAATAAAGTGTCAATTACAACACTACCTTATGCAAGCCAAAAACATATCCGTAGTATCAATGCAGTTATCAAGAAAAGTGATTCTTCAATTTTTGATAAAGCAGATATTTTTATCAAGAAAAGTCCTGGCTTCAAACAAACCGTAGAAATGGCAGGACCAATGCTGGATGTCTATGAAATTACTGCAAATGAGTTTATCGTAACTCCGGACATGCAACATACAGATACAATTAAACTATAAGATTTGCATGCTATAATAAGAGTAGTTATGAAAACGTATAAGACAAATGAACTTGCAAAGCAATTTCAGATACACGCAAACACGGTCCGCTTATATGAAGAACAACACTTCATCAGCGAAGCAAAAAGATTAAAAAATGGATATCGTCAATTTGATGAAATCCATTTTTGGCAGTTATTCATTTGTCGAAAGATATTTGAGTTCCCTTACTCTAATTCAAGAATTCGTAAATCAGGAATTGATATCATTTATACAAGTGGTGCGCAGAAAGTAGAATTACTTGATGAAAAACTTGAAGACTATCATTCCATTATATTAGAAGAATTACAAAAAGCGCAACAAGCAAACCAACTTCTTCTGCATTGGATGAAAGATAACACAAAAGAAAAACAAGAGTATTATTATACACGTAAAGAAATTGCATCAATATTAGACACAACCAAAGAAACAGTACGTAATTGGGAAAGAAATGATCTTGTACAGTCATCGCTTCTAGATGATCCACAACAACGTTACTTTGATGAAGAAGCACTGAAACGTTGTAGAATTATTTATCTACTTCGTCAAGTTGGGTTTAGTATGCATGCTATTCACCAATGTCTTCATGCACTAGATACGGATGAACCTTCATTAAACCTTTCTAAAGAAGAAGCATTTTCTGCAGGAGACCGTTGGTTGATTGAATTAAACTCACTTCTTAATTCTATTCCTTCACTAGAGGATGCTGTTAATAAATTAAAAACCCTACATTTGCTCACCACCCTATAACCAATTGATATAGTTGTATCAGGAGGTACGTTTATGACACAACTTACGAAACATATTGAAGCGATTATTAAGGAGAGAGCATGTGGTAGTGAAACTAATAATGAGGTTGTTCACTATATAAAACAGCAAATGGAAAAGACCAGTGATCTTGTAGATAGTCTTCCATTTGATTGTATGACATGGAAGAAAGAATATTCTTATGTGAATCTAGATGGAGAGGAGTTGGAAATCTTTGCCAGTCCATTTTCAAAAGGAGTACAGACAACAGGAAAACTATGCAGTGTATCTACAATTGAAGAATTAAGAGTGTGTGATATGGAAAATTGCATCGTATTAGTATATGGCGACTTAACAGCTAATCCTATTTCAGCAAAAGACTATCCGTTCTATTATCCTGATGAACATAAAGAAATAAATGATATCTTTGAATCAAGAAAACCAAAAGCAATTCTTGCATTTACTGGACAGGCATCAAACTGTGGATTAAATCCTTTTCCTTTATTCGAAGATGGAAACTTTGAAATTCCTTCTGCATATATTGAAGAATCAAAGTTACCTTTATTTTTGCGTCACTTAAATAAATCTGTCGAAATTGAAATCAACTCACAACGATTACCTGCGACATCTTCTCAGTTAGTTGCAACTAAAAAAGGAAATAAAGATGATCTAATTGTTGTATGCGCGCACATGGATTCTAAAGATGATACAGATGGAGCAATTGATAATGGAAGTGGAACTCTTGTATTACTAAGGATGTTAGAGTTGTTAGATGGAATCTTAACTTCTCACACCATTCAGTTTGTGCCTTATAATAGTGAAGAAACTTATCATGCAGGTGGAGAATTAGTTCATCTAGAACAATTGAAAGATAAGAAAGTATCTTACGTCTTAAATATAGATACTCCTTGTTTTAAAAACAACAAAAGTCAGATATCACTCTTTAATATGGATAATCATTCTAAAATGATTAAGGATGTTGTCTCTAAAGAAAAACAATTATGCATTGGAGAGCCTTGGTATGCAGGTGATCATATGCCATTCGCGATGCAGGGAATTCCTACCTTAGCTGTTATAGTAGAAGACTTCAATAAGGAAGGTGTATTCTATACTCACACAAAACGAGATGGCAAAGAATTGTTAGATGAACAGATTATCGAAGAAGTCTCAGCATCTCTTGTGAATCTGTTGTTAGCAATTGATAATCATTAAGAAAATAATTATTTTATACTACAAGTGATTAAAACACTAAAATTACTCAATCCTACTTTATTTAAAAATTAAAGTAGGATTTTTCTTTTCTTATGTTAATAAAGGAATAAGTTATTATTGTATATTTACACATAAATTTTATTCCACAAAAGTATATTTTAACACTAATTGTATTAAGTCATGAGTTTAGTCGTGAGTCTATCTGATTGTTATAAAACCTTTATTTATCGGATATCCGTTATAAATCGTATTTACATATGTAGTTAGTCGATTGCCATTTAATATATTTTATTAAAAGTCAAATATGAAAGGAGTAGATGAATAATGTCAATACCTATTTCAATAGATACATTATTAGAATAAAACAGTGTCGAGTGGGAAAGATTATAATTAAAAAAACAATACAAAATCATACTGTATTGCTTTTATATTAATTATCTTTTCTTATTTTATTTACAATAAAGCTGCTGCTTCTTTATCTGCAATTATCGTAAAATTCGGATGTAATAATAACCCTGTTGCTGGGAACTCATTTGTCATATCTAATGTCAGCATTTTCTTTAATGCTTCAGCTTTAGAAGTTCCATTAACAATCAACACTAAGTGTTTAACTTTTAGTAAGCTTTTAAGTCCCATTGTTACAAAGTACTCTGGAACCTCATTATCTCCATATTGTTCTTTTATTGGCGCATACCAAGGGTACTCTTCTTTAATATACATTCTATAAGTGTATTGTGAAAAGTCAGTTCCCATCGGCATATTTCCACAAAAATGTCCGTCTGCTCCTAGTCCAATCATCATTAAATCTAACCCGCCATTATCCTCAATTATTTGATCATATGTATCGTAATTATCTAAATTTAGCTTTACTATATTTTCTTCTTCAACATTTGCTGGTGTATAAAACTGTTCTCTAAGTGATGATAAAGTCATTCCCTCCTCATTTGGATTCATTGCTGGAACTTCATCAAAATTATAGAAATATGTATTCTTAACATCTTTACTATATTTTTTATAAAATTTCACTAATCTCTCATACACACCTTTTGGACTAGCCCCTGCAGTAATAGAGATATTACTTTTCTTATCTTTTGTCATTTCTGCAACTATGATTGAATTCATTAAATCACTCAATTCATCGTATGTATCTACAATTATTTTCTTCATATTTCCTCCGTTATTGTTCTATTAAAGACAGTCCGTCTTTTAATACTTTTTCTCCATTCATTCTTCCGTAATCAACTGCCTGAATAAGGGTTACAGGAACATTAAACTCTAATGCTTTTTTTGTGAAATCATTTAACACATAAGATACTTGTGGACCTAGCATAATAACATCAACCTGTCCCATCATCTTGCGAGCTTCTGCCTCTGACATTGCAAATATCTCAATTAATTCATCATAACTTTCGGCAGCTTGTTTCATCTTATCAACCATTAGACTAGTCGACATTCCTGCTGCGCATACTAACATTATTTTTTTCATAAACTTCTCCTAATTTTCTTCAATACCTTGTTCAATTGCAAGTTCTTGTTTTTCTGCTATTTTAAAGAATGGATAATAGCATGCCATTGAAATAATAACCACTATACCTGTCCAAATTGCTGTTCTTATATCTCCTCCTGTCATTAGAAATCCATTAAAAATTGCTGGTGTTGACCATGGAATATCTATAAATATTCTTCCTATAATATCAGATGACATCAACAGCCATGTCGCTGTTATATTAATTAGTGGTACAAGAATAAATGGAATAAACATAACTGGGTTAAACATGATTGGAAACCCATAAATAATTGGTTCATTGATATTGAAAAGTGATGGTAGTATACTGATTTTCCCTAATGTTTTATGTGCTTTTGCTTTTGATGTCAACAGCAATAATGATAAACCAATCGTTCCACCAGTGCCTCCACAAGCCATAATTGTGTACATTCCCCATGTTACAAATCCTGTTGGTGAGATGCCTGCAGCTAATGCTGCTGCATTAGCCTCTGCATTCAATGCAAATACTGGCGCTAGAAATCCTGTTATTACTCCTGGGTTTATACCACAAATAAATAATAAACTTGCTAACACTGAGTACAACATTAATCCTGGTAAAGTATTTAAAATGTTTGCCAAAGGCATAAATAGATTTGTTATTGCTGTATTAACATCTAAATTCAATCCAATTCTAACTAATAATACTAAAGCCACTGAAATCGCTAATGCAATAATCACCGAGAATGACCCCGCTACTGCTGGTGGAACTCCATCTGGCATTCTTATTTCTAAACGATACTTTTTACATAGATTCAGAATATAGATACTAATAAATCCAATAATGATTGCAGTAAAAATTCCTGTTGCTCCGAAAGCACCTGTATCAATGGTTAGTTCTTCAGATAATGAAGCCGCAAAAAATGATGCCAATGCTGCAGTGATTCCATAAATTGGATCTAAATTATAATGCTGTGAACCATAGTAACCAACCCCAATGACTACTACTAATCCTGAGATATTCGATGTGACATTTGTAAGCGCTGTAAAGAATGGTGCTGCTGGTGCAACAAAATTCGCTGCTGCTTCAAATGGTAAGTTTGTCATAAGTGTACCAACTGCCCCTACAATCATCAGTGGTACGATTGTCATAATTGCGCTTCTCAATACAATCATAAATGGCAATGAAGCAAATTTATTCGTAATGGGTACTAACTTATTTTGTAATAATTCCGAAAACTTATTCATATGTTCTCCTCCTCGATTTTAAATAGAAATTTTGTGATCACTTTTCTACATCCTCAGTATATAAGAAACTATTCTTTTGCTTAATCTAAAGAATGTCTGTATCGATAAAGACATTTATTCAACACTTGTTAATAATTTCTTTAACGTGTTGTAATCTTGACTTTTACTGAATTTCGCAACCAGTTGTGGATTGGCTATAAACTTTGCCAGAGTATCTGTGAAGTATCGTAAATCACCAGGACTATTCTTGCTTGGAGATAAAAGAAAAATACATTTCACCTTTTTCTTATCCCACATCATTGATTTATTCAAAATTAAAACTGCAAAAATTGTTTCTTCTGTACACATCATAATTGGATGAGGAATTGCGCAATAACTTCCAAATGCAGTTGAGGACAATTTTTCTCTTTCTAAGATATTCTTCTTTAACTCATTTGGAATATCATAGACTTTTTTTATTTCTTGAAGAATGTATGAAATTGCTTCTTCTTCATCCTTCATTGTATTTGCTTTTAAAAATAAATCCTTTCGAACATATTTTTCAATTTCAAACTTTGTATATTTATCATTCAAAAAAAACTCATCCAATTCTTCATTCCTTAAATCAGTAATAAAGTCTTCAATATAAATAACTGGAAGATCAGTTGCGATAGGATCTTCTACAGTTGATACAATACAATCGAATTGACTCAATGCAATTTGCCTTAATTCATGAATCTGGCATGTGAGTATATCATTGATATAATCGCCATATTGTTGTCTTATTTTATATAGTAATATCCTTGAACTACAAACACCTAGACCACAAACAACTAGAACATTCTTTGGCTTTTTTAAATACTTTAATTTATCAAGAGCTAAAGAAAAGTACATTGCTAAATAACTTACCTCGTTATCATCTAAATCATAGTCGTAATAATCTAAAATTACTTTTTTTGCTATCAGCCCCATCTCGAAGGAAGTCGCTTGTTGTACTTTTATATCTTCTGTCAGTGGATTATTTGATTTGATTCCATACTTTAATCTAGTAAGCATTGGTTCAAAATGCATTGCTAGATAATTGAACACTTCTACATCTTCTTGTAAATCAATCTCCATTTTTTTCTTTATTTCTAAAAAGATTTCTACTAAAATTTCTTCAATATCTTTTGCTAATAAATACTGTGATTTACCACTTAAAGATTTCTTGCCTAATAGCTGAATAGCTATATACAATATTTCTTCATTTACATCAGCAATAAAAAAGCGATTTTTTAATGCATCTACAATTGCTTTAGCAATCACAAACTCTCTAGTATGAATAATTTGCTTTGCCTCTTCATTTTCAAAAGTTATAAAATAATTACTTCTCATTCGATAGATTGAAATCACAATATGTAACACTAAGTGATTCCTACTAATATCTGACATCTGTATCTGATGAATATTTAATATATCTAACACTGTTTGTTCAATGTATTGAATATCTTCATTAGAATATTCAAATTCATTTGCAATTAACTCTTTATGATTAAATAAATATTTAGAATAACAAAGCCGCTTACTCATCTCACTACCTTCTATTCTGATACCTTTTGCTGGCTTATTCCCTATACATAAGCCAAACTTCTGTAATTTATGCTTAATATATTTTAAATCCAAAGAAATCGTTGCTTCACTCACGTAAATCTTATCAGCAATATCTTGTACGGTTATGTAGTTCTCTTCATTCAATAACAGTATTTTGATAATCTCCACTTCTCTTTCTTCTTTGTAATTCTCGGTTTCGATACCAATCAAATACTTTTCAATAAACTTCTCAAATTTATTTCCATCTACAATTTTAAGCAGATATCCATTCCCTCTTTTAATATCCAAAAAAAATCCATAGTTATCATATACTTTTGAAGTTGAATACGTTTGCATTGTACGAGAAACGGTTTTTGAACTAATATCTAATATTGAAGCTATTCTCTCCGCAGAAAAATACTCATCACTGTGGTTGTGATAGAGCAGTTGTATAATCTCAATAAATCTTTGATTAAATGTTTCCATAATACATTTAACTCCTTTTCTTCATTATAATAAGAATTGCCAAAATTATTCAATAATAAATGTCTTTATCGATAAGGACATTTAATAACTTAAAGAATTATCCATATCCCCATATAATAAATTTGCAAGAGAGGTGTAAATTATGGAAGGTTTAGAATTAATTTGTTTTGAGATAATATCAAATGTAGGAATGGCAAGAAGTTGTTTTATAAATAGTATACAAGAAGCACAAAATGGAGATTTTACAAAAGCTGAACAATTAATTGAAGACGGATGTGAATTATTTATTAAAGGTCATCATTCTCATGCAAAGTTGATACAGGAAGAAGCAAATGGTATGTTAGAGAGAATTTCATTATTGTTAATTCATGCAGAAGATCAATTAATGAGTGCTGAATCGTTTAAAATATTAGCAAATGAACTTGTCAAAATATGCAAAACCAACCAGGACCTAAAAAAACAAATAGAATTAATAAATCCCAAAAAATAAGTACTACACATTGATTGCGTAGTACTTATTTTTACTAATCAAACATTTTTTCTTGTTCTTGTCTTAACTTATAGATTAATGTACTTTCATCTAATTGAATCATATCTCTAGTAAGTAATTGTCCTTTTTTAGCATCTTTTAGCATAACTGCTTTGTTGTTTACAAGTCCATATGGAACATATCCTTTTTCTTTCGCTTCTTCATATTTTGCGATTGAACCATACGTTGTAAATCCACCAATACCATCAATTGTTTCTCCAGCTTTTAAATCACGTTTTGCGACTGTGATACATTCAGAAACAAGTTGTCCCTTTGGTACAATTGTTGGTTCTTTATCAATAATAGCTTTTGCTACTGTAAGTGGTGTTTCCAGATTACATAAGTGATATGGTCTGTATAATGTCCATAATGGACCAGGACCCATACTGTGGTATGACATCTGATACGCAATTTCTTCATTATCAGTAGAAACGGTTACAAATACTCCTGGTGCAATACCATTTACATATTCCACAACTCCATGGTTATCTAAAATACCACCATCTTTTTTCAATTTATAAGTTTCATTTAAACTCTTTACATCTGAAGCAATTCCATGACCTCCAATTACATCTGGAACAAGTCCTGTAGCATTAGACATTGCAGTCATTTCTACCATTGTTTTTGTTCCATCTTTAAATGCACATAGCATTTTTGGACTCATTTTTCTTCTTGTTGCTTCTTCTAATACAGTATCTGGTGTGCTGTCTTTATCAATACGGTTATTCTTCCCTTTACCCATAACTTTAACATCTAATCCCATTGCTTTCGCAAAACAGTAAAGTTCCATTACCGCACCTGGTTCATCTCCTGCTGAGCCAGTATAAATTACACCTTTTTCATCTGCCAGTTTCTTTAAATAAGGACCAATTACAACATCTGTCTCTACATTCAGCATAACAACATGTTTTCCATTATTGATCGCATCTGTAGCTACTTTAGCACCTACATCAGGTACTCCTGTTGCATCAATTGCACATTCAACTAATTTACATCTAGAAATAAGATCTGAATTTGTAGTTGCTACATACTTACCTGCAGCCATTTCACGATCAGCATCTTCTAAGTTGTCAACACATGAAATATCAGTATCGGCTACTCCTGCATACTTGAAAGCATTCACTGCATTATCCATATCTATATCCGATACGATTGCTGGTGTAATTCCTTTCATAAGTACCATCTGTGTAACCATACCTCTACCCATTTGTCCTGCTCCGACAATCCCAGTTTTGATTATTTTTCCTTCTTTTTCTCTTTGTATTAATTTTTCATTCATGTTTAACATAATATTTCAAGTTCCTTTCTGAAATTCTCACTATGTTTCATCTTTTCTCTCTTCGACTAATAAATCTCAATATATCCACCAGTCATAATTTCTTCTTTTGTCATTGGTTCTCCCGCCAATTCAATAATTCCTGGTCGATCTGCTTTTTGTTGTCCTTTGAATGACACGGTACAGTGCCCCAATTCTCTCAGCGTTTGTATTGCTTCTTCTCCTATGTCTAATATTGTGTAGACCTTCTCACAAATCACCACAATATCTCCAACTTTAGGATCAGCCAATAATGTACTACATTCATGTAATACTGAAATCGCTGCTAATTCAGGAGGTGCATCTTCATTAAATATAATAATGAAGTTACAGTATTCATCATCCAAAAACAGTAATGCTTCTGGTCCAAGTCCAGTGATTTTTGCTGAATACTTCATATTGGTACCTATGGTTTAATACATTCCAATACTGAAGATAAATGCAATCACTACTGAAAGTGGTCCAGTAATAACCCTTGAATACAATACTGCTGGTACCCCAAGTTCAATCGTTTCAGGTTCTGCTTCTCCCAATGATAATCCAACTGGTACAAAGTCTCCACCAACTTGAGCATTGATTGCAAATAACGCTGGTAATGCATATGCTGCTGGAATATTACCTAATCCAATTTCAACCCCTAGTAATGTTCCTACTACTTGGGCAATTACAGCTCCTGGGCCTAAGATTGGTGATAAGAATGGTAATGCACAAATAAATGAAATTACTAACATTCCTGGTAGGGTACTTGCAATCGGCGAAATCGTATTAGCAATCATATCACCCAATCCACTTGCGCTAATAATTCCTAACAGTGTACTTGTGAATGCCATAAATGGTAATACATTCTTAATTACCATATCAATGGTTTCACGACCAGCTTGGAAGAATTTATTTACTACTTTACCTACACCAATACCAATGCGTGTAACAATCCCAGGTTTCTTACCTGTATTCATATCTGATAATTCTTTTCTTGCCTGTTCCTTGGTTTTTGGCGCACCTGCTTTTGGTGTTTCTGCTTTGGTAGCACTTGCAGGTGAACTTGCTTCTTCATCACTGTAACTAATGCAACTCTCTTTTACATCCGATACATATAACTCTTCTGTAATATATTGAGCTAGTGGTCCTGCTTGTCCAACAGGTGTAAGATTAATGGTAAAGATTCCCTTTTTTGGATAAACCCCACATCTTGCAGTCCCTCCACAATCAACAACTGCAACCAATATCTCATCATCTGGTGCATTTGTCTTAAAACCATCCAACGCCTCTGCACCAGTCATCTCTGCAATTAATGCAGCAATTGGATGAATACCTCCACCAGTAACACTTAATACTTTGTTTGTCTTTTCGTTAGGTGTAAGAACCAGTGGTCCTCCCCATCCACCAGATCCATGGTTTACTTTGACTGACTTATACATTCTCTGCTACCTCCTCACTTTGTGTTCCTTTGTATTTAGAAACCATATACAAATAGATTTTTTCTGTACAGACTCCTCTAATCAGAATTACAATCAAACCTACTATAAAGTAACGAATAGCTAAATCTCCTAATGATAATCCTAAGGTTGTAATACCTGTAGCAATTCCCATATATACAAATAACTCACCTGCATTTGCATGTGGGAATAATCCAGTTACTGGATGAAGAAAACTAACACATGAGTCATAATATGCTGGTTTGTACTTCTCCTCTACAAATCGTCCAAATGTATAACACATTGGGTTCCCTAAGAATAAGACTGCTAATACTGGAACAATCGTATATCGTGTAATAATGTTTCCAGTTGCTTTTCTCGTAACTCGCTCTACTCTTTCTTCTCCAATCAGTTTAATAATTGAATTTATTGCTGTCATCAGACAGATAACCATTGGGATAATCCCAGTTACCCAACTAACAAATGTGTCTCCACCAGCTTGAAATAATCCCATAAAATCCTGTGCTATTTCTGAAATAATATCCATATTATTCTCCTTTCAAATTTTACTTCTATAAAAACGAACGTCGCGCGCACCTTCGTAATTATTAACTAGTTCTGCGTATTCAAACGAAGCTGTAGTGCTTCTAACGCATTTACATATCCTTTATAATGCTTCTTTCTTTTTCCCATTCCATCAATTTCATTTAATGGTTCTTCAATGTTTCTACCAATGAGTGGTTTATCTAGTAACTCCTTCACTGAATGAAACTTTGACAGAAAAGTCATTCCATCAAGAACTTCACATCCAGTAATAATTCCTTGTGAGTCACAGGAAATCATTACAATATGACCATTTAGAAATCTTCCTTTTTTCTGACCAACTCCAACATTTCCTTTCTTATGTAATCGACGCATTGCAACTTTATAGTTCTTGATTTGCATAAACCCTCCAAGCGCCTGCATTCCAAACAAAGCAATTGCAATCATAAAAATTAACATCATATCTTGATTCATATATCGTCCTCCATCATATTAACTTTAGTAATTCTTCTGCACATTCTAGGTCAGTAATCAAAATATTAATCATCCCTCCACGGATTGCACCTAGTAGTGCTTCGGCTTTTTGTTTTCCTGAAGCAATCCCCACTCGATTGCTAATTGTTTTTAACTGTGAAAGAGATAATCCTGATACTCGATCATTAAATTCTTTAAACTTATCTGTATCACCACTACGATCAAAGAATTTTAAGGATAAGTCTCCAACCACACCATCATCGATATACTTTTGTAACTGTTGCTTTTCAACATATCCATGCTGGACTAATGTAGATCCTCCAATTTCCGGAATACCAACCCCCATAACGACTGTTGATAGTTTTTCATAATAATTTAATACTTCCTGAACTGGTTTCTCTTTCATGAATCCTTTCATAACTGAGATATCAGCAAACAGTGCTGGTGCAAAGAACTGAATTGCTTTTCCACCAAACTTATTTGCATAGCTGTTTGCAATCTCATTCGCATGAATACTGCGATCGGACTGCTGATTAGAACTAATCCCTCCAACAACTGGTACAAAGGTACATTCACTTTTCTCATTTACATCTGGTGTATCTTTCACCACATTGTTTAATGTGGACCCCATTGAAACTCCTACATAGTCACCATCCTTAAACAATCTGGACAGATACCGTAATGCTTCGGTATTAATTCGGTTCATCTGTTCTTCTTTTGAATCTAGGGGAGACCCATTCGCAACAACCACTTCTTTTATGCCAAACTCTTTCTCTATTTTTCTCTCTAATTCGCCATAAGATAAACTAACTGGATTCTTCACTTGGATATTCACAATGCCTGTATCTCTTCCTGCTTTCAGCAATCGTGAAACCGTTGCTCTGGAAATTCCAATATGATTACAGATTTCTTGTTGACTCATATCATCTAAGTAATATAGGCAACAACATTTATAAATTAATCTTAGGTCATCAACTATTTTCTTCATAAGGCTCTCCTTTCACACAAAGTCTGTATGCCCTTACAAGAAATATAACCTTCGCTCTCTTATGTTGTCAATATTCCAGTGTTGAACATATGTATAAGTGCAAATGTGCATAATTTCACTTAATCATTTGTTCAGTATTGAGCAAAAGAAACACAAAAAAATAGACAGCTGTTTAAACTGTCTATCTCTATAAAATTTATTTCTTTATTGTTTCTTTTTTTACAACCCATAATACCAAAGCTAGACTTCCAAGTAATAACACTACACTTTCTAAAAATATATCTTTTTGTCCTGTTACTGGAGGTGTTTGTTCTTCTGCTGTTTCCCCTGAATCATTAGTATCATCAGACGTAGTTGGAGGGGTTGTAGTACCGGAACTGGTATCAACTGCTTCAGCTTTTTTATAAACTACATTTATTACATTGTTAGCTTCATCATTGGTAATAACAGGATAACTTTCTACCATTCCATCAGTATAACCATCTGGTTGATATTCAACAATCCATGTATCTTTCAAATCTGCTTCAATTTCTTCTTCTGTCAGCTGATGCCCTGCTTCAAATTCAGTTATTCCATTTGTTGTTGCTAACAAATTATTTTCATCTATACTTTCTTTATAATAGTTTACTCGATAACTATAAGTGTCTTCTAATGGAATTGATATATAGACTACATTTTCTATATTTGATTCTTCATCAATTGAAATTACTGGATAACTTCCTATCATTCCATCAGCATAACCATCTGGTTGATATTCATCAATCCAATCCTCTCCTAAATCTGCTTCAATTTCTTCTTCTGTCAGCTGATGCCCTGCTTCAAATTCAGTTATTCCTTCTTCTGATGCAATCAAGTTATCTTCGTCTATACTATCTCTATAATAGTTTACTTGATAAGTATAGGTTTCTTCTGGTGGTATTGGTGCATATACTACATTGACCACATTTGTATCTTCTTCAACTGAAATTACTGGATAACTTCCTGCTACTCCACTTTCATAATCTGCTGGTTGATATGCATTTATCCAGTCTTGTCCTAAATCTGTTTCGATTTCTTCTTCTGTCAGTTGATGATCTGCTTCAAATTCAGTTATTCCATTTGTTGTTGCAAGCAAATTATCCTCATCTATACTATCTTTATAGTAGTTTACCTGATAACCATAAGTTGTAGCTGCTGGGATTGGTGCATATACTACATTGACCATATTTTCTTCTTCATTAATTGAGATGACTGGATAAGTTTCTACTGTACCCTCTTCATAATTCGCTGGTTGATACAAGTTCATCCAATTTTGTCCTAAATCTGTTTCAACATCTATTTCTATTAACTCATGATATTCTTTAAATGTTGACTTTCCATATTCAACTCCTAACAAATTACTTTCATCTACATTATCTTTATAATAATTTACACGATAACCGTAAGTGTCCGCTTCAACACGAGTAAAATTCAAACGAATATTAAAGTCCATTTGCATATTTTGCGTACTATTATCTGCCATCCAAGAAAGTCCTAAATTCCATGGAATCTCCATACTTTCTCCAGGATTTAATATAATACTTTGAGTAGGCACAGTTGCTTTCGCATAATAACCTCCATTTAAAGACGAATAATCATCTATCAGAACATGAGATTCACTTTCACTTGGAAAATGATAATTTGCAGATCCACTATAATCTGTAATGGTTGCATATGGACTTATGGTTGTTGTAGTTCCATCTGGTCCAACCATAAGAAACTTAAACATAATCCATTTATCCAATACTTCTTGGAAATCAGTATATGTTGCAGAATCATTTAAGTATGTCCACATATATATCTGCATTGAATTGTATGTATCCAATTCCCATGCATCTGATGTATCATTGGTAATTGTAATAGTAGAATTATATACATTATTTGGTATTGGAACTGTTCCATTTAATGCTTTTGATATACCATAATCAACTGTTAGTACATTTCCATCATTGCTATGATTAACAATAGCATTGCCATCCGCAGAAGAACCATCTTCACCCATCAATACAGCAGATGTTTCAGGAACAGATATCATATCATAATATGGATCATTATCTGGAGTATCATTTTGATCTACAGATGCCATCACATTATTTCCAAATAAACTAAAAATCAAAAATAGTGAAACTATTATTGCGGGAAAAATCCTCAAAAGATTTTTTTTCTTTCTTTTTATTTTCATATAACGACTCCTAACTTAGTCTTAATTTATATTCATTTATTTATTAATCAAACTACTTATCTATCTTCAAGCAAAAAGTACTCCTTTCCATATACAAAAGCAAGCAACTTGATTTCTAATTAACCACATTTTTACAAGATATGTTGCAATTATCACAAACCTAAAAAAGCATACTTAAATATAATTATTTCAGACTAAAAATAATATATTTCACTCTTAATTTTTCATTAGTTTTAGAGGTTAGCATGTCATTTCAACAATAGAAAAAAAGAAAACCAGATTGGCTTTCCCATAAGCTTACTTATTATAATTTTCACTTTAATAACTAGAATTTAATTGGTAAAATATTCATCAGTGATAATACAAGAAGAATTAAAATAAGTATTTCAAATCCTACATTCAACCAATATTTTCGCTTTGAAATATCATCTCTTATTATATTGATGTAAATCAGTTTCTCAACTGCTACAATACTTGTAACAGCCATAAAAACCGCTCTGTTATGATCTATAAATATTGGTGTAATTATAATGTATATAAATAATACTATGGATGCTACATTATCAATTCTCGTTAATGTTTTTTTCTTCATAACCTATCTCCTATATAATTTTATTTATTGTTCATATATATTATATAACTTTATTAAAGAAATTACACTACCCTTTGAAAAAAAAGACTATGTCAATCTTTGACATAGCCTCTTTGAGCGTGATTTACATCTACAAGTTCATTTACAATCGCCATCTTATCCAGTATCTTTTTCACTAGATAATCCAACTCATTACCTTCTTCATAATTCGCATGGGTAATGAAATCGACACGTCGATCCTGCAGTAGTTTTTCTACTTTTTGTTTTTCTGTATATACAGCAATGGATTGTCCTCCATTTACTTTTACCAGTTTCATACATGGAACATCTGTGAGTCCATCTCCAAGATAAATCATATTACGAAATGGAATCCTGCGATCTTTATCTTCTTTAAACTCATTCAGTTGCTCATCTTCATATAATTCTAAAACCCCTTTATTAATTCGAAATAAAAATTGGGTTTTGTTGGTATAGTTAACTGTAAGTGCTGGCCAATCTGCTACTCCATTTTCATCATAGTGAAATTCACATGCATAAATCTTTTCAAATTCTTTCGCAATTGGTGTTCCTTCTACAATCTCTTTTAATCCACTAGAAATAATATAGTGTTCAATTTGTAGACCTAGTTTTTCTCCATAAGCATTCATTCGCTCAAACCAAGTTTCTACACCAGGAAATAGTTCCACATTATCTCCTGCTTCTTGAAAGTCACTTCTGCGAATTGGAATTCTGCGATCTTGTGCCTTGCGAATCATATGATACATATAAGCCAAGATTCGATCCATTCCTTCCTGTTGTGCCAGAACATTTACTTCACCCCAGAAATCAATGGATTCCATACCTAGACTGGGTATAAAAGAATACTCCTGCATATCCTTTGTACATAGGGTTTTATCAAAATCATACATCATAGCAATGATTGGTTTTTCCATAGTCTCACATCCTTCATCTCATTATATCATGAACTTTTCGTTGGTTACATTTTATTTTACCTACATAACATCTTCTCCTATCTATTCATTTTCTCATGATATTCTAGCACAGTCGCAAAAATGGAGGAAAGAACATGAAATTAAAGAGACTTATATTATTTAGTATAGTATCAACCCTATGCTTTGGATTATTTACAGGTACAGCAAGTGTATCTGCTACTACAACAAGTAGTTGGTTGCTTGATGAAAACAACTCAATCACAACAAATGAAGATGGATATTTTGTATACACATTGAGTGAAGAAGATATCGATGAGAATGGTGAGATTACCATCGATGGAGATCCATTGGCAGACTATATGTCATATATGATGAGAACCAAGAGAAATCGTGTAACTCATGTACCAGTAAAGATTGTAAACAATACAGGATACAAAGTTACCTACAAAGATTATGAGTTTGATACAGTAAATCAGATTGAAGCAAACACACCATTTATTCCTGATATGAATAGTGCTACTTTAGAAGATGGTAGTGGTTATGGATGGGGTCAGGCATGGCGTGATCCATATGAAATGTTAGTGGGAAACAAGATTTCAGATATGACATTAAATGCAACTGGATTTGATGGCTTACCTGTTCGTAGTGTTATCGCTCCATTACGCTGTATCAATCCTGCAATCATTTCTTTATATAAAAAGACAAGTGCACCTACGATTACACTAATTGAAATGAATAACTTAGAAGAAAAAATTAAAGAGAAGAATACATTCAAAAATAGTAAAGGTGTAGATATTACATTAGAAGCAGATTCAACTAGAACCTATGGACAATTTTTAAAAGCATATTATGGAGTAAACTCGTTAGATGAATTATCGATTGTTGAAAAGACAAACATTTTAGGAAGTGGAAGTAGTGGAAGTGTAAATGGTGCCGATGGTCAAAGTACGATTATGAACTATAAAGGCAATCGTGGTGGGACTGATGATTTCTATATACCTGCAAATGCTTTAAGTGATGGATCATTGAAATATTTCCAGACTTGGGGAGTTGCCAGAGTATTTAGTGGAAGTGGTAAGTTCACACCTGCAGACTACCCATATACAAAAACTTACAACTTATTAGAAAGTGACCCTGAAGTATTGGCAATGGGATATGAATATCTATATGATCGTTGTATGAGAATTACATTTGATAATGTCCAATACCCAATCAATGTTACTGGTGTAGAAAACTATGAAGCACCAGCAATTGGTTTAAAAAAATATATTGATAAAACGGATACTTCAACCACTGCTATTGAACAAGCATTTGTAAAAGATACATGGATTGAAGATGGTGATATCATTACAATTGATACACTTGATATAGGGATGGATTTACCAAATGCGTTTAACTCATTTCGTTATGTAGACTTTGGTTTTTCAATTACAGTAAAAACAGATAAAGAGATTGTTGAACCACAACCTGAACCCGAGCCAGAACCAAACAACCCTGATCCTATTCCAGAGCCAGAACCCACTCCAAAGCCAACACCAGAACCGCAACCAGAAGTGGATCCAGAACCTGTACCTGAGCCAGAGAAACCAGCACCTACTCCTGAACCTGAAAAAGAAATTGAAGTAGAAACTGAAAAACCTAATATAAAACCGCAAACACCAACCAGCAAGGAAAAACAAACAGCTAATAAACCAAGTACAATTGCACCACAGACAGGTGACAATAATAATCGCTTGCTGTTCTATGCAATTGGACTATTAGGAATTGAGGTAGTATATATTATTATTTCAAAACGTAAACACAGTTAATTTAATACGATAGAATATTGTTTATTCAATATTCTATTTTTTTCTTTTGCGACTTTTTATTATTTCTTGAAATGTTGCAAATGCAACACTATTTATGTACAATTAGACTAATTATGAAGGAATAATAAACAATGGATAATAACAGAAAACAATCATTATTAGCTGGTGGTTTAATCTCAAGCGCTGGATTATTAATTTCCAAATTCTTGAGTTTATTTTATACTATCCCTTTTGATACAATTCTTCAAACCAAGGCAAACCGCTCTATTTATTCTCAAGGATATAATGTTTACTCATATATTCTAATGATTGCATCAGCAGGTTTGCCTTTTGCTGTCGCTACACTTGTAGCTCGTTATGTTGCAAGAGGTGATTATAAAAGTGCATTACTAGTCAAAAAAATATCATTCTACACCATGACAGCATTAGGTTTTATTTGTATGTGCTTCATGGTAGTTTTTAGTGCTCCAATTGCTCAGCAAATAATTGAAGGTAGTAATAATATTAGGATTATGAGAATTACATTAATTATTTTGTCACTTGCTGTATTTATCATTCCAATACTAAGCAGTTTTCGTGGATTTTATCAAGGATTAAAAGAAATGGAAATTTATTCTGCATCTCAAATAATTGAACAAATTGTTCGTATCGTATTCCTTTTAGGTGCGAGTTGTATTGCAATATATATCTTCCAAGCAGATCGCGTGTGGGCTGTTTATTTTGGAGTAATTGCCACATCAGTATCTGGTTTTCTTACGATCCTTTATATTAAGAGCTACGATAAAAAGAAGATAGCACCAATTAAACAACTTGCAAATCAGCAGGATGGTAGTGGTATTGAAGCTTCTGTAATATTTAGAGAACTCGTTTATTTAGCCATACCATTCTTAATTACTGCAGCTTTTGGGTACTGTGATACACTTGTAAATCAATGGGATTTTATACCTGGGTTGACTGCAAATGGAGTAACTGACAAAGCTACAATAACGCTCTTTCAAGATGGTGTTTACTTTAAGGCAATGAAATTAATTGCCATACCAATGATTCTGGCTCCAGGATTTAGTTCAGCAATCTATCCATATATAACGGAAGCAAGAGAAAAGAAACAACCTAGCTTAGTGAAGAAATACATATCTAATTGTGTTGAATCTGTTGTTTACATTGCTTTACCTATCTGTTTTGCATTATTTGTATTTGCACGTCCGATTATTTATACATTGTATGGTCCCACTGGAAATGATTTAGAAGTCTATACCGAAATCTTACAAATTTTCGCATTAGAAGGATTGGCAGCTACTGTCTGCCCAATCTTTACATCTCTTGTAATGTCACTGGGACAACGAAAAAAGATTATTATTACAACCATGATTTTTGCTATTATTAAGATTGCAACAAACAGATGGTTTATTTCAATGTTTGGAGTCCCTGGTATGGTATTCTCAAGTTTCTTAGCCTATGTAATATTTGCAGGATTGAATGTTTTGATTATTCAGAAATCATACAATGTAAATTGGAAGTATACACTTCGTAAAGTATTCTTTATGTTTCTTGGTTTAGTAGGATTTTATTTAATCGCTCAAGTATTTGGATTATTTGGAATGATTGATTACACTGGAAACCGTATCCTAAGTCTACTTTACTTAGGAGTTATGGGAATCATTAGTTGTCTTGCCTACTTTGGAATTACTGCTGTATGTAATGTTCCACAATCTATTTTTAATTTCAATTTAAGTTCTATCAAAAAAAGAATAAAAAAATAAGCAAAACCAAAAAGGATTACCTCGATAATAAGGTAATCCTTTTTAGTTTAATTCACTTATTTCCATTAGTACATTTGGCCAATTCACAATTGGATTATCAGTTACTCCAGTTCGTACAATTACTATATTTTGTGATGGTGATATATATAGAAATTGTCCATATTTACCCCACGCAAAGACGTCCATTTCACCATAACTATTTTGTATTGAATACCACATATAATTATAGCTAATATCTGTTCCTTCTAAAAATGTATTCAGATACTCTTGCTCATTATAGGCTTGTTGAGGATAACATGATTGCTTAATCCAATCACTACTTATAATTTGTTGCTCATTCCAGTTTCCATCATGCAGTATAAGACTTCCAACTTTTGCGAAATCTACTGCTCTAAAATTAAGTCCTGATTCCATTTTCTCAAAAGATGTTTCCTTACTATCAATACTCCATGAAGCATCATATTCACTACCTATAGGTTGCCATATCTTCGTTTCCAAATATTGCGAAACTGATACTCCTGTTGATCTCTCTAAAATAATCCCCAATAACAATGGATGATAATTATTATAGTGAAATCCTGAGATATCTTTATTCAGTGTTGTGTTGCCCAGAGCAAGCGTTCTTAAATCATCAAAGTAATAAGTCAGTGTATCATCACCATACCACAAAAAAGAACCTTCACTATAAGCAATAGTTGACCGCATTTCTAACAATTCTTCAATTGTTATTTCACCAATTTCCTTTCCTTCAAATTCATTTATATAATTCGAAATAGGATCTTCTACTGATGTAATATATCCATCTTCTATTGCACATCCAATCAATAATGAATCTACCGATTTTACCATTGAAAAAGATGTCACAATAGAACTTTCGTCATGATTCTCTCCATAATAATCATAAATGATTTCATCATCTTTAATAATTAGAAAACTTGTTGTATCACTCATTTCCAATACTTCTTTTAATGCTTTTTTATTTTCTCCATCACTATCTTGATATTCAATATCCATATTGCCAATTTCATTATCAATATTACGTTTATATTTATAAGTTGTATCACTCTTTTTTATTTCTACTTTTGGAAAAAAAGTATAATCCTCTACTGTTGATTCTTGATTTGCTATTACTCTATAAATATAGGTAATTGAATACTGCAATACTGAGATTCCTAAAAAAGTAATTAGTACACATAGCACTGCAAACACGGAAATAATTATATATTTCTTCTTCATAAAATTTCCCCTCTATAAATTTTATTATTTAAACTATAATAATGTCATTATATCATAAGCAATAAGATAGATATATTGCTTAATTGACATAAGAAAAAGGTTTACCAATACGAGCGTTCGCTATTGATAAACCTTATAATTATTTTATTTCACCATATGTAGTTATTGTAATACTTTGGATTATAATATCCTCTACTGGTTTATCATTTTCATCTGTTTCAACTGCAGCAATTGCATTTACAATGTCCATTCCTGAAATT
Source organism: Breznakia pachnodae (assembly GCF_030814225.1). Classification (GTDB taxonomy): domain Bacteria; phylum Bacillota_I; class Bacilli_A; order Erysipelotrichales; family Erysipelotrichaceae; genus Breznakia; species Breznakia pachnodae. The sequence continues at coordinate 143,823 of NZ_JAUSUR010000003.1, read as the reverse complement.
ACCTGTCCAAAAACAGAATAATCTCCATCTAACCAGTTAGCTCCACCAACTTCTTGATATTTTTCTTTAACAAGTTGAGGTAGACTATTATCTAAACTTGATGATAGCGTAGATGCTTGAACAATAAAGAACTGACTTCCATTACTATTTGCCTGTCCTGTATTTGCCATCGCCAATGCACCATTGAAATTATATAGTTCATCACTCGCTTCAATTTCAAAACCTTCACCCCAGATACTTTCTCCACCCATTCCAGTTCCTTCAGGGTCACCACCTTGAATCATAAAATCTGCAATTACACGATGAAAGATCACACCATCATAATAGCCTTCCTGAGCATGAGTTACAAAATTCTCTACAGCCTTTGGTGCTTCCTCTGGAAATAATGCAACTGTGATATCACCTTTGGAGGTATGAAAAACAGCTACTTGTGTATCATCCGCAAAACTTTCAGGGAACTGCTTCAATTCGGTTAGTTCTTTTTTCTCTTCCTCTTTTTTCTCTTCTTTTTTAGTTGTGTCTGCAGTATCATCTTCTTTTGTGTCTTCATCACTACTGCTTCCACACCCACTTAGTAATATACCTAAGCAAAGAAATCCTATCCAAAACTTTTTCATATTTATACTATCCTTTCGCTTTTTGTTTTCTTTTTAATAATCTCTCGATTTTTATTATACCAAAAGAAAGACACTCTTGCGAGTGTCGATTAGTCACGAACGATTGGATAATCTTTTGTAAGTTCTCTAACTTCTTCACGAACCTTTTTGATTTCATCTTCATTATCAATATTTTTAATAACTCTTGAAATCCATAATCCAACTTTTTTGAATTCTTCTTCTTTAAATCCACGAGAAGTCATAGCCGCACTTCCTAGGCGAATTCCACTTGTAGTAAATGGTTTTTCTTCATCAAAAGGAATTGCATTTTTATTACAAGTAATACCTGCAGAATCTAATGCATTCTCACATCTTTTTCCTGTTAATCCAAATGAGTTTTTCACATCAACCAACAATAAGTGGTTTTCACTTCCATTAGCGACCAGACGGAATCCTTCGTCACGTAATGTAGCTTCTAACACTTTCATGTTTTTTACTACTTGTTGTTGATATTCTTTAAATTCAGGTTGTAATGCTTCATAGAAACATACTGCTTTTGCTGCAATAATATGCATCAAAGGTCCACCTTGCATTCCTGGGAATACATTACGGTCTAAGTCTTTCGCAAATTCTTCCTTACACAATACAATACCACCTCTTGGTCCACGTAATGTCTTATGTGTTGTACTCGTTACAAAGTCAGCATATTCTACTGGATTTGGATGTAGACCTGCCGCCACAAGACCAGCAATATGTGCCATGTCGACCATGTAGTAACATCCAACTTCCTTACAGATTTCACCAATTCTTTTAAAATCGATAATTTTTGAATATGCACTTGCTCCAGCTACCAATAATTTTGGTTTTTCTGCCAATGCAATTTCTCTTAACTTATCATAATCAATTTCTTCACTGTCTCTATCGACTCCATAAGAAACAAAGTTATATAGTTTTCCAGAGAAGTTTAATGGATGACCATGGGTAAGGTGGCCACCTGCTGCAAGGTCCATTCCCAACACTTTATCTCCTGGTTCCAATACGGTTAAGTATACAGCCATATTTGCTTGTGAACCTGAATGTGGCTGAACATTTGCATGTTGTGCACCATAAATCTCTTTTAAGCGATCACGTGCTAAATCTTCAACAATATCCACATATTCACACCCACCATAATAGCGTTTTCCAGGATATCCTTCTGCATACTTGTTGGTCAGGATTGATCCTGCTGCTTCAAGTACATCTTTTGATACATAGTTTTCTGAAGCAATCAGTTCAATATTGTATAACTGACGATCTGCTTCTAAATCCATTGCCTTCTTTACTTCAATATCTTTCATCGTTCTATCTCCTCAATCTTTGCTACTTTATCAATTCTTGTGATATGACGTGCATCTTCACTAAACTCAGTTGACATCCAAATACGAACAATTGATTCCATAATACTTTCACCAATGACTCTCTGACCCATTGCCAAAACATTAGAATCGTTATGTTCTCTTGTTACTTGTGCAGTGAATAAATCACTTACTAGGGCACAGCGAATACCTTTTACTTTGTTTGCGGTAATACTTGCACCAATCCCTGTTCCACAAAGAACAATTCCTTTCTCGTTTTTACCATCAGCTACTGATTTTGCTGCTGGATAAACACTATCTGGATAATCCATTGATTTGGTATCATAAGTTCCAAAATCTTCTACTTCGTGTCCCATTTCTTTTAAAATCTCAACTACTCTTGTTTTGTATTCAAATGCTCCATGATCACATGCTACTGCTACTTTCATCTCTTATCTCCTTTTGTTAATGTTTCATTTATATCATCTGCACAAATCTCACCTTCACGCAGAATAATAACCTTATCACTACTTAAATCCACAATTGTTGATGGTATATCTCTCTTTGCTTCACCCTCTACAATTGCATCGATCCGTCCATTTAATTGAAGTAACACATCGTGTTCATTCTTGCCTGGTGTTTCTCCACTTAGATTGGCACTGGTTACCAGCATCGGTTCTTCTAATAATGATAACACAAAATTATCATCAGGGATGCGTAAAGCAATTGTATCTTTATAATCACTTACGTATGCTGGTACACTTTCTCTTCTTTTTAAAATCAAAGTTAGAGCTCCTGGCATAAAACGATCTGCTAAAAGTTTTACTCGCTCATCCACATAGGCCACCTTTTCTAGTTGCTCTATTGATTTTACCATCATAGGAATTGGTTTATTTCCATCTCTTAGTTTTGCCTGTTTCAGATTCTTCAGTGCTTCTTCATTACTGTAAAGAACGCCAAGCCCAAACACGGTATCGGTAGGAAAGGCAATTACTTTTCCATCCTTAATCCACTCTTTTATTGTTGATAGTTCTTCTTTCTTAAATATCTTTGTTTTCATTTTGTTTCTTTACCTCTTGCTGTAAACGATATATTTTTGCTTGTAAATCATTATACTGCTTTAATGACATTGCGACAATTGCTTCTTTCTGCGATCGTTTCACTAAGGTAACATCATTTTCATTCTGCTGCGTAAAATCCAGCATATCACTTAGGTTATTTAATAATAATGGTTCTTCTAAAATTTTCATAGTTCCTCCATTTTTTTAATTTGTGAGACTTTTTTTATATTTAATTCGTCTTTATAGTGTATGACAACATAATCATACATGAAAGGTGGTTTGAATGAAAGCAAAAAGAAAATTTAAAGGACTTAGTCTTAGCTTCATATTTATCTTCTCATTGATACTTATGAATGCGAACGTGGGGGCGGTTTCCATTTCAACAAATGAAACAGCTACGATTTCTACATCTGTCGTTGATGGAACAGATGATGAATATCTGGTAACTGTTGGGTTTGATGGGAAGCTAGAAGAGATTGGTGCTTCTAACCAGAAGCTGGATGTTGTTTTATTATTGGATAATTCAGGAAGTATGAGTGGTACTCCACTTGCAACTGCAAAAGATAATTCAAAAACATTTGCATCAGAAATCTTAGCAAACCCAAACAATAATGTAAGTGTTATCTGTTTTGGTTCCAATGCAACCAATTATATTCATCTGAATAATTCAGTTACTGACACACATGCTGCAATCGATACAATTTCAACAAATGGATTAACGTATTTGGGAAGTGGAATCGATGAAGTAAAAAATGAATTTGATACGAATGGTCGCAGTGATGCGAAAAAAGTTTTAGTTGTCTTGGCAGATGGCGATACTAGTGATGTTGCTGGATATAATGCATCTACGGCTGCACTTCTGAGTGCGTATCCTGGATTAACAATCAAAACAATTGGTTATGAAATTTATGCTGGTTCTTCAGCAGAGACAACATTAGTTAATCTGGCAGCACAAGATACATCTTCTGGGAAATACTATAATGCATCTACAGATGATTTAAGTACTGTGTTCACAGATATTGCAACAGCAATTCAATCAAGTGTTCCTGAAGTAAATGTAGATATCGTTGTACCTGAAAACTTCACCCTTGTAGAAGATTCTGTAGAAGCAACAACAGCTGCATCGATTACAAGTGCTGATGGAAAAATAAGTGCAAATTACCTGAATGTTGCACCGAATTCTTCACATACAATTCAGTTCAGAATTAAAATTGATCAAACCAAAGCTACAGCAAGTGAAAGTTACACAGCAAATAATATTCCTGTAACTTACACTTATGATTATGTAGATAATGGTCAGCCAAAACAAAAGACAAGTGAATTGTCAGTAGATGCACCAATTTATCAAATCACAACAAAATCGGATGGAAATGGAATTATTTCTTCTGGACGTTTTGTTGGTAGAGGTGCATCACACACCGTAAGCTTTAGTGCAAATGAAGGTTATGAGTTAGTGTCATTAAAAGATAATGATATTGCTCAAAGTGTAGATGGCGATGCATATGCATTAACTGGTATTGCAAATGATCACAAAGTAGAAGTAAGTTTTGAAAAGCCTGCTCCTGTGAAAACAATTACAGCACCGACTGCAAAACCATCAACTGCTCCAGCTACTGGAGACGCTACAAATATTGGTTTATGGATTGCTGTTGTAGGTATCTCATCAATGGTATTTGTTTCATTCTTTAAGCGTAAAAGTAGTAGATAATATATAAGGTTGCAATCGCAACCTTTTCTTTTTGCCTATGAAATTTTATGAAAACATCTTGTAAATTTATGAAACAGTTTCATAAATATGAAAATTTTATCAATTTTTATGCCATCTTAGGTTGCAATTTGGTGAAACCTCGTTATAATATTTATAATATACTTCGTTATATTTATATAGAAAAGAAATGTATGAATGGGGGAAAGTCTATGAAATTAAGAGGATCGCAAATTATTATGGAAGTATTGATGGAGCACAAGGTGGATACCGTCTTTGGGTACCCTGGGGGAGCTGCGCTCTTTATTTACGACTCTTTATACGACTACTCAGACAGAATAAGACACGTTTTGACAGCACATGAGCAAGGAGCTGCTCATGCAGCTGATGGATATGCTAGAGCAACTGGTAAAACTGGTGTTGTATTCGCAACTAGTGGTCCAGGAGCTACAAACTTGGTAACTGGTATTGCAACTGCGTTTATGGATAGTATTCCAATGGTTGCGATTACTGCAAATGTTGCTGATAGTCTAATTGGTCGTGATGCATTCCAGGAAATTAGTATTACTGGTGTGACTCTGCCAATTACAAAACACAATTATTTCGTTAATCGTGTAGAAGATTTGGAGGATGCGTTAAGAAATGCATTCCGTATTGCAAACGAAGGTCGAAAAGGACCTGTATTAATTGATGTTACAAAAGATGTTTCAAATGCGTTATGTGAGTTCACTCCAGGTAAACCACTTGAGTTACATCCAACACCTGAATTTGAAATGAGTCAGGTAGAGGAAATCGCTGAAGTAATTAACGAAGCGAAACGCCCAATGATTTATTTTGGTGGTGGAGTTGTTGCGAGTGATGCAAAAGATGAAGTAGCAAAATTGATTGAGAAAGCAGATATTCCTGCTACTTATACAATTATGGCTGCAGGAGTTATCGATTGTGATGATCCTAAAAACTTGGGAATGTTGGGAATGCATGGTAGTATGGTTGCTAACCGTACCGTACAGGAAGCTGATTTATTGATTGTACTTGGTGCAAGGTTCAGTGATCGTGCTGCATTAAACACGCAACGTTTTGCACAGAAAGCAGCAATTATTCAAATCGATATTGATGCGAGTGAAATTAATAAGAATGTAGAAATCAATTACAGTATTGTTGGGGACATCAAAGATGCACTTAACAAACTGATACCATTAGTAAAAGAGGACAATCACAGCGATTGGGTAAAACAAGTTGACTCATGGCGTCAGGAAGTAGATATGAAATTGGAGGATGCTAAACTTCGTCCAAAAGAAATCTTATTTTCTATTAATGAATTAACAGATAATGATACAATTTATGTAACAGATGTAGGACAGCACCAAATGTGGTCGGCTCAATACATCAAACATAAAAATACGAAATCATTCCTTACAAGTGGTGGTTTAGGAACGATGGGTTATGGATATGGAGCAGCAATTGGTGCTCAGATTGGTTGTCCAGATAAACGCGTTGTTCACATCACTGGTGATGGAAGTTTCCATATGAACTTAAATGAAGCTTGTACTGCTGTAAGTGAGAACTTACCAATTATTACTGTAATCATGAACAATAAAGTTCTTGGAATGGTATATCAGTGGCAGACAACCTTCTATGATAAGCATTATTCTCAGACAACACCAGAGCGTAAAACTGATTTCCCAAAACTTGCAGAAGCATTTGGTGCAAAAGGTTATCGTGCTGAAACGATTGAAGAGTTCAATGATGTATTCCAAAAAGCATTAAAGGAAACTGGTCCAGTTTGGATTGAGTGTCTGATTGATCGTGAAGAGAAAGTACTTCCAATGATTCCAAATGGTGGAACCATTGATGATGTATATATTGATTAAGGGAGGAAGAACATGGCTAATAAAAAAGAAGTAATTAGTATCTTTGTGGATAACCACGCAAATGTATTAACTCGTGTAGTCAGTTTGTTTGGTCGTAGAGGCTTCAACATTGATTCCTTGACGGTTTCAACAACCGACAACCCAGAATTATCAAGAATTACAATTGTATTTACAGGTAATGAGCAGACATTATCACAGATCTTAACACAAACTCAAAAACTTGAGGTTGTGAGAGATATATTTTTATTGGAGAAAGAGAACAGTTTATACAGAGAGCTTCTATTAATGAAAATCTCTGCTACAAAAGAGACTCGTTCTGCAGTAAAAGAAATCGTTGATATTTATCGCGGTAAAATTATTAGTTTGTCAAAAGACAGTATGATTGTTGAATTAACAGGTGCTCCAGAAAAACTAGATGGTTTTATGGAAATGGTAGCTTGCTATGAAATTATTGAAGTTTGTCGAACTGGAATTACAGGTATATCTAGAGGTCCCCTTGTAGGGACAGAATAACGGGAGGAAATATAGAAATGATTAAGAAGTATTATGACACAGATTGTAACCTTGGGTTATTAGATGGAAAGACAGTATCAATTTTAGGGTATGGTTCACAAGGACATGCACATGCACTAAACTTGCAAGACAGTGGAGTGAATGTTGTAGTTGGTTTAAGAAAAACTTCTAAAAGCTGGAAAGAAGCTGAAGAAGCTGGATTAAAAGTTATGGAAATCGAAGATGCAGCAAAAGCTGGAGACTTCGTAATGATGTTAGTACCAGACGAAAGTGCTGCTGCTATCTATAAAACTCAAGTAGAAAAACATATGAAAGAAGGAGACGTATTGATGTTTGCACATGGATTCAACATCCATTACCATCAAATCGTTCCTGCAGATTACATTGATGTAATCATGGTTGCTCCTAAAGGACCTGGACATACCGTTCGTTCTCAATATTTAGAAGGAAAAGGTGTTCCTAGTTTAGTTGCTGTATACCAAGACAAGAGTGGAAAAGCAAAAGACTTTGGTTTAGCTTATGCTTGTGGAATTGGTGCAGGACGTGCTGGAATTCTTGAAACTTCATTTAAAGAAGAAACTGAAACTGATTTATTCGGTGAACAAGCAGTACTTTGTGGTGGGGTTACTGAATTAATGAAAGCTGGTTTCGAAACATTAGTAGAAGCTGGTTATGAACCAGAAATGGCTTACTTCGAATGTATCCATGAAATGAAGTTAATTGTTGACTTAATTAACAGTGGTGGATTTGAAATGATGAGATACTCAATTTCAAATACAGCTGAATATGGAGATTACCGTACTGGTAAACGTTTAATTACAGAAGACACTAGAGCAGAAATGAAAAAAGTTCTTGGAGAAATTCAAGATGGTACATTTGCTTCTGAATTCATTCAAGAATTCAACGCTGGTGGACAAGCTAAATTCTTATCAACTCGTAGAAAAGAAAGCGATACATTATTATGTAAAGTTGGTAAAGAATTAAGAAAAATGATGAGCTGGTTAAAGAAATAAAAAAGATAGAAGGCATATGCCTTCTATTTTCGAAAGAATATTAGAGATTAGAACAGTTGCAAGACTGTTTAAAGGAGTAGAGACATGATCGATAAGAAAAAATTACGTAGTGCCAATGTAACTCTTGGTGCTGAAAAAGTCCCTGCAAGAAGTTTATTCTATGCAATGGGATATACAAAAGAAGAACTGGACCGTCCTTTGATCGGAGTGGTTAGTGCACACAGTGAAGTTGTTCCTGGACATATTCATCTTGATAAACTTGCACAGGCAGTAAAAGATGGTATTCGTATGGCTGGTGGAACACCAATTGAAGTTCCTTCGATTGGTGTATGTGATGGAATTGCAATGGGTCACGCAGGAATGCGTTACTCACTTCCTTCAAGAGAACTAATTGCTGACAGTGTAGAATCAATGACCATGGCACATGCATTTGATGGGCTGGTACTTGTTCCTAACTGTGATAAGATCGTTCCAGGAATGATCATGGGAGCTGCCCGTTTAAATATTCCTGCAGTTGTTTGTTCAGGCGGGCCAATGCTTGCAGGTAATGTAAATGGTGAAGAGGTATCTCTATCAAAAACATTCGAAGCAGTAGGTGCATTTAAAGCAAACTTAATTACTGAGGCTGAATTAACAGAAGTTGAACAAAACAGTTGTCCGGGATGTGGATCTTGTGCTGGTATGTATACTGCTAACTCAATGAACTGTTTAAGTGAAGCACTTGGAATTGCATTACCTGGTAATGGTACAATTCCTGCAATCAGTGCAAAGAGAACACAGTTAGCTAAGAAAGCTGGGATGGCAATCATGAACTTGGTTGAAAATGATATTAAGATTCGTGATATCCTTACCGAAAAAGCAGTTCGTAATGCATTGGCTTGTGATATGGCACTTGGATGTTCATCAAATAGTGTACTTCACTTATTAGCTATTGCAAATGAAGCAGGTATTAACTTAAACTTAAATATGTTCAATGAAATGAGTGAGAAGGTTCCTAACCTATGTCACTTAGCTCCTGCTGGTGATACTCATATGCAAGACTTAGATGCTGCTGGTGGTATTCCTGCAGTTCAAAATGAACTTGCAAAAAAGAACTTATTAGATTTAACTTTACCAACTGTAACTGGATTCAGTGTTGGTGAAAATATTAAGAATATCTACAATACAAATCCAAATGCAATCAAACCTGTGGAAACACCATATTCTAAAACTGGTGGAATTGCCATTCTGTTTGGTAACATCGCAAAAGAAGGTTGTGTTGTAAAACGTAGTGCTGTAGCTAAGGAAATGCTGCAACATACAGGTCCTGCAAGAGTCTTTGACTGTGAAGAAGACGCAATTGATGCAATCTACAATGGAAAAATTGTCGATGGTGATGTTGTAGTTATTCGCTATGAAGGTCCTAAAGGTGGCCCTGGAATGCGTGAGATGTTAAACCCTACTAGTGCATTAGCTGGTATGAAGTTAGATCGTACGGTTGCATTAATCACGGATGGACGCTTCAGTGGTGCAAGTCGTGGAGCATCAATTGGACATGTTTGTCCTGAGGCTGCAAGTGGTGGAGAAATTGGTCTGATCAAAGAAGGCGACCAAATTGAAATCAATATTCCTGAATATAAAATTGAAGCAAAAGTCAGCGATGAAGAGTTCGCAGAACGCCGCAAAACTTTTGTGCCAAGAGAACCTAACGTTAAGACTGGTTGGTTGAAACGTTATGCTCAACTTGTAGACAGTGCTGCGAAAGGCGCAGTAATGAAATAAACCAATATAAATTAAAAACATCAGTGATATAATAATAGTATCGTTGATGTTTTTTTATGAGGTGAATTATGAAAATTTTACACATGAGTGATCTGCATATTGGAAAAAAAGTAAATGAATTTTCCATGTTGGAAGATCAGAAATATATTTTAAATCAAACACTACAAGTCATTGATGAACAGAAAATTGACTGTGTTTTATTATGTGGTGATATTTATGATCGAAATATCCCACCAATTGAAGCTGTCAAAGTATTGGACAATTTTCTAAGTGAATTACATACCAGAAATTTACCAGTTCTTATGATTGGAGGTAACCATGATTCAGCTGATCGGTTAAACTTTGGACAAAAGATATTTAAAGATTCTAATATTTATATCTCTGCCCGTTACATAGGACATGTCCAAACCGTAACATTAGAAGATGAATTTGGAGAAATCGTATTTCATTTACTTCCATTTGTGAAACCAGTTTATGTGAATCATATTCTTGGTACTGAAGCACCATCTTATGAAGCAGCTGTACAGGAAATTTTAAACATTCATAAAGTAGATACAGATAAACGTAATGTATTATTAGCCCATCAGTTTGTGACTGCAAGTAATAAAGAACCTGAGTTGAGTGAATCAGAAACCAAAACCCTTGGTGGAATTGATAATGTTGATATCCATGTATTCAAAGATTTTGATTATGTAGCACTTGGTCATATTCACAAACCACAGGCAATGGGAAGTAAATATATACGCTATGGTGGCTCCCCACTTAAGTATTCTTTTTCTGAGGCAAACATTGATAAATCTCTAACAATTATTGAATATCAAGAAAAAGGAAATATTCAATTAGAGTTCATTAAACTGCAACCTCTTCATGATATGGTTATGTTTGAAAGTACCATTCAGGATATTCTTGATAAGAAAACTTTAAGTGACTATCCATCAAATAATTATGTAGCAGTTACCTTAACTGATGAAGAAGAGATTATTGATGCGATTGGAAAGGTACGCAGTATTTATCCGAATGTAATGATGATTTCATTTAAGAATCGTCGTAGTGATAACAATCAGAAACGAGTTGTATTATCACAACAGGAAATATATGAACATACACCAATTGAATTATTTGAAAAGTTTTATAAATGGCAAAACAACAGTGAACTAACAAAATCACAACAAGAAATATTAACCAAAACAATCGAGAAAGCAGGTGAGGATTTATGAGACCATTAACCCTTACAATGAGCGCATTTGGTCCTTTCGCTGACCTTACTACAATTGATTTTCAAAATTTCAAAAATGGATTGTTTCTGATATCAGGTGAAACTGGTTCAGGAAAAACAACCATCTTTGATGCTATCTGCTTTGCATTATACAACGAAGCAAGTGGAGATAATCGTAAACGTGAAATGCTTCGAAGTGATTTTGTTGAAAGCGATATTGAAACTTATGTAGAGTTAGTTTTTGAACATAATGACACTATTTATACATTACGTCGTAATCCTGCATATGAGCGAAAAGCAAAACGTGGTGATGGTGTTACCAAACAAAATGCAGATGCTTATTTAAAAGCTGATGATGTTATCGCAAGCGGAAGCAGTGATGTAAGTGAAACAATTGTTGATTTACTTGGATTAAGCAGAGAACAGTTTAAACAAATCTCAATGATTGCCCAAGGAGAGTTTCTAAAATTCTTATTTGCTTCTAGTAGTGATCGAGTAGAAATCTTTCGTAAAGTTTTCTCTACTCATTTCTTTGAAAAGCTACAACTGAAACTTAGAGATCAGTATCTAGAGGTTCAACGTCAGTATTCACAAAAATCACAACAGATATTGGACAATGAAGATCGTGTCAAAATTGATGAGAATCATGACTTATATCCAGCATTCTTAAATGTAAAAGGGGAATCCTACAAGGTAGAAGAATTTGTTATTTTATTAGAGCAATACATTAAGGAACTTAATACAGAAAACAAAGAACAATTAAAAGAAAAACAAATATTGCAGACAAACTTAGCAAAACTCTATCAACAGCAAGCAACTGCAATTAGCATTAATAAAAATTTTGAAGAGTTGGAAAAAGAGAAAAACTTACAACTACAATTAAAAGAACAATTACCTCAAATAGAAGAAAAGAAACAGTTGATTACAAACGCAAAAATTGTACTACGACAAATCAAACCAATTGAAGATAATATCCAAAGAATTACTTCTATGATTAATAGTAGTGAACAACAAAACAAGCAACTTACTATTTCAATTAGTAATCACAACACATCGTTGAATAACTACAAAGAACAATTATCAACATTAAATGAAAGAGAGAATGATTTCTCTGAATTATCCTATAAAGTAAAAGCAATTGAAAATTCGTTACCTCAATTTACTGCATATGATGAGACAATATCAAAACTTAATTCTGTAAATAAAACGTTAGCTAATAAGCAACAGCAACAAAAACAAATTGAACAAACAATTCAAAGTAAAAATGAAATGATTGTAAATGCAGATATTTATATCAAAAAGAATGAATCGATATCTTTATCAATAGAGAAAAATAGAACTCAGCTAAAACAACTGGAGACTACGCAAACGCAATTACAACAGCTCTCTATTCTTATAGAAGATTATCATAAGGATGAGAAACAATTAAGCGAATATCAACTAAGTATCAAAGATGTTCTGGAGCAATACAACCAAAAATCATCTGAATTAACAAGCACAGAAACCATCTATTTTAAACAACAAGCAGGACTATTGGCAGAGGAACTGGTTGAAGGTGAACCTTGTAAGGTATGCGGTTCTACAAACCATCCACAGCCTGCTAAACTGATTGATAGTAGCGTTACCCTTGATGCAGTTGAAATACTTAGAAAACAAAAAGAGGATCTAAACAAAAAGCGAGAAACAATACAATCATCAATCGACAGTCTGCATATACGACAAGAAAATCGTAAAGAGAAAAGTGAAGAACTTCTTTCTTCTTTATCATTATCGATTGAACTATCAAATTACATTGATTTAACACATGTAATTAACACACAGAAAGAAACAACCATAAACGAGTTGAATCAGTTACAGCAAGAAATAAAAGAGTCCCTTTCTATTGAACAATTACTAAATACCAAAAGAAATGAACTTGTAATGCTTAATAATGAAGTAACTTCACTTCAATCAGGCCTAAAAGATACTGAAAGAAATGTTCAGGAATTATCAACACAGGTAACTACACTTCAAACGACTGCAAAGAACCAAAAGGAAGCACTTGCTTATGATTCAAAAGATATTGCAGTACAAGAATTGAAAAAGATGGAAATGCAGATTCAAGAATATGAAAAGAAAAAAGAAGATATTAGTAATCAGATAAAAGCTATTGAAGATTCTATCACTAAAGACTCTACTATCTTACAAACCAATAATAAGTCGATTCAGGAGAATATAAATTTATTAGCTGAAGAGCAAACCAAATTGAAAAATGAATTAGCTTCATTTAAAGATATTGATATAACTCCTTATCGGTTAAGTGAAACTCAGATAGATAGTTATCAGGATGAAGTAAATAAATTTTTGAATAATCAATCCAGAAATAATGAAGCAATCACTCGTTTAGAGGAAGCTACCAAAGATAAATCGATGATTGATCTGACAAGTTTAGAAGATATGATTCAAGTTGAGAAATTAAAAGAGAGTGAGTTAGATGAACAAATTGATCATCATTCTCATTTCATCAAAACAAATCAAGAAGTACTGAATGATATTCAAATGATTCGTAAGCAAAACAGCGAACTTGAACAAACCTTACAAAGCTTAAAACCTCTGGCAGATACTGCCAATGGTAATCTGAGTCAGAAACAGCGAATCACTTTTGAGTTATTTGTTCAGGCTACTTATTTCGATTATGTACTTAGCGAAGCAAACAAACACTTTTCTATTATGAGTGATGAGCGATATTCATTACTTAGAAAAGAGGATCCAGTAAATCTAAGAAGTGTAAGTGGATTGGATCTGGAAGTACTGGATGAATGGTCAGGAAAACGTCGTGATGTTCGCTCGCTCTCAGGAGGAGAATCATTCAAGGCAGCACTTTCTCTGGCCTTGGGTTTAGTGATGTTATACAGAATATTGCTGGTGGAATTAAGATAGACACTGTATTCATTGATGAAGGATTTGGCTCATTAGACAGTGACTCTCTTGATAAAGCAATGGAAATTCTTGGAAGACTGGCTGACAGTCATCGCATGGTCGGTATTATCTCCCATGTGGAAGAATTAAAAGCACAAATTGATCAAAAGATTGTGGTAAGCAGAAGTCAGCAAGGTAGTACAGTTACAATAGAAACATAAGGGAGAGAAAATGAAAAACAATAATACGATTTTTAATCAGTTTTCAGAAGATTATGATACATGGTATGAGACGAAGATGGGTAAGTTTGTTGACGAACTTGAAAGTGAAGCAATCTTTTCCCTTCTTGATTTACCAGAAAATGCAATGATGTTAGATGTTGGTTGCGGTACAGGTAACTTTACTTATAAATTTGCAGATATGGGATATAGTTGTGTTGGAATTGATATTGCTGGTAATATGTTGAAACATGCAAAAGCAAAACAACAAGATGAGAAGATTCAGTTTATCGAAATGAATGCAGAGAATACTAGTTTTGAAGATGAAAGTTTTGACTGTATTATTTCTGTTACTGCATTTGAATTTATGCCTTATCCAGATCTTATCTATAAGGAAATGCAACGCTTATTAAAGCCAAATGGTTCGATTATTATTGGAACGATTCAAAAGGGTGGCTCATGGTATCAGCTTTATACAAGTGATATATGCAAAGATACAGCATATGCCAAAGCTACCTTCTTATCATTAGAAGATTTGAAGAATCTAGATAACAATCAAGTTGTAGACTTTAAAGAATGCTTGTATCTTTCTCCTACTTTAAACGAAGAGGAATATGATAAACAACATGAAGCAGAGTATAAAAAGAAAGAAGATAAAGGAGGGTTTGTATGCGTGAAATTCAAAAAGAAAAATTAATATCTTGTCAGTTAAGTTTCTATCCATTAGGAAAAGAAGATTACATAGATGATATTGATCAGGTTTTAGAAATTATCCAAAGCAGTAATTTAGATTATACAATTAATGATATGTCTACTATTATGAAAGGGTCATCTTCACTTGTATATAAAACCTTACAAACTATCACAGATAAAACAACAAGTAATTTCACAATGTGTGTAGTTATTTCTAACACCTGTGGTTGTGAGATATAAACTTAGAAAGGAATTATTATGAGAGTTGTAAAACAAGAACTATCTACTGATAATGAAGGCTTCTATAACATCACAAAAAAGGTTTCTGATGCGGTTTCCATGAGTGGAGTCACATCAGGTATCTGTGTTGTATTTTGTCCTCACACAACAGCAGGAATCACTGTGAATGAGAATGCTGATCCTGATGTTGTTCATGATATGCTTTATGCATTAGACAAAACTTTCCCTGATCGCGAAGAATTTCGTCACATGGAAGGTAATAGTGCTGCTCACTTAAAATGCAGTGCTATGGGTTGTGAGAAAACTATTATTATTGAAGATGGAAGATTGGTCTTAGGTATTTGGCAGGGAATCTATTTCTGTGAATTCGATGGACCTAGAAGAAGAAATTATTACATCAAAGTCATTGGTGAGTAAAGGAGACACAATGAAAGTATTATTAGTTAATGGGAGTCCACATCCAAAAGGATGTACGTATACTGCACTTGATCATATTGCAGGAGCATTACATGAAGAAAATATAGAAACAGAGATTATGAGCTTAGGGGCAAAACCAATTCAAGATTGTATTGCCTGTGGAAAGTGTAAAACAACTGGGTTATGTGTATTTAATGATGTTGTGAATGAAATCATCGAGAAAGCAAAAGAATGTGATGGATTTATCTTTGGTAGTGCAGTTCACTATTCACATCCTACAGGAAAACTATTAAATGTACTTAGTCGTGTATTCTATGCTGGTGGAAAGGAATTCAAACACAAACCTGCATCAAGTGTTGTAAGTGCACGTAGAGCTGGTACATCAAGTTCATTGGATGTAATTAATAAGTATTTCACTATCAATGAAATGCCAGTTGTATCATCTACATACTGGAATCAAGTACATGGTCATACTCCAGAAGAGGTTCTTCAAGATGAAGAAGGTATGGATGTTATGTACGCATTAGGTAAAAATATGGCTTGGTTACTAAAGTGTATTGAAGTTGGAAAAGCAAATGGAATTGATACACCAGTAAATAAGAAAAGAGGAACAAACTTTATCCGATAAGACAACAGTTGTTTGATATATTCTGCTTAATAAACTATACTAAATATAGAAACAGAGAGGAGAATTTACATGAAACAGTTAACTAGTTGTATGAGGAGGGCGTACATAAAATAACCCTTCACTATTTATTAGGAGGATTTATGAACGTAAACAATAAAATAGTATTAAAGCAAGTTCCTTCAAGCGACTATAAACGTTTGTGGGAGATAAGTGAAAAAGAAGAGGATTACTCTTGGGTACATTTCAATGCCCCATATTTTAATGAATACAAAGCTGTCAGCTATGATCAGTTTCTGATTGATAATAAGAAAAGTCTGGAATCTGATCATCGTCTTGGCATTTATTATAATGACATCTTGGTTGGACAAGTTTCTCATTATTGGGAAAACAGAGATACTCGTTGGTTAGAAATGGGTATTATCATCTATGATGATAATTATTGGGGTAGATCCATTGGAACAATTAGTATTAAACAATACACAACAATGTTGTTTAATCAATACCCTGAAATTCAGCGTGTAGGATATACTACATGGTCTGGTAATCCAGGTATGATGAAGATTGGTGAACATCTTGGTTTTACTTTAGAAAAACAGATTCGTAAAGTACGTTATTACAATGGAGTCTATTATGACTCAGTTGGTTATGGTGTACTTCGTGATGAATGGATGAATACTTAAGTTTTAAGGGTAGTGATGAGCGTCACTACCCTTTTTATTATTCGTTAGTTATATGCTAAAATGAATGAAAAGAAACGAGGAAACTTTATGACAGATATAATACCATCTATACTTAATCAAATTAAGCATAGTCTAAATTCTGAAGGAAAATTGGATTATACTTTTGAACTTATAAAAAAGGAACAACGCAAACCCAATGAACTCTCTTTCGTAGCTGGGGCAAAAGAAAATATATTAGGAATTTCTAATAAACCTGCCGAAAAGACCAGTTGTGTAATGAAATATCTAATGGCTAATGATAAAGAAATATCTATATTAGTTAAACAACTTAGTGAAGAATCTATTGATGTTCTTTATGATGCTAATAATACACTTTATAATGATATATTCGAGAACCGTTCCACTTTGGATGGAGATCATGGATACGCGTTCGCATCTGAATGTATTCTAAGTTCATCAAATCCTGAAGTTGTAAAAGCCGGTTTGATTGTTTTAGGTTCTTTTGAAAATTTTGGTGATAGATTAATAGAACCATTGAAACTGATAGCTTTGTATGAATCATTCACAAATTATGTAATCTACATTTTCAAGAAATTCCCAGATGGAAATGACTGGATTTTTGATATTGCGAAAAAGACACACGGTTGGGGGAAAATAAATGCAGTAGAGAACTTAAAAGTTACAAATGATGAGATGAAATATTGGTTAGCTAGTGAAGGGTGTTCTAATGCAGTAATGGATGGATACTTATCTTATGAATGTGCACAAAAAATTAATATTTATGAGTATGTACAAAAAGAGCACCTATCACAAGAAGAATTGGTGGGATTACAAACAATAATTTTTGCACTAATCAACGAAGATGGTGCACCATGTGCTGGAATTTCAGATATGGAACATCCTGTTGAATTATTAAGCAACTTCTATAATCAGATAAAAGATAAACTTGTTGATTGTACACAAATCAAATTTTTAACCGATGTTGAAGAATATCTTGTTGAAAATCATGAAGAAAATGAGATTGCCATTACTATAATAAACTCAATCAAAACCCAAATTGAACAACTCCCTCTAGAGAGAATCGTAATAAACAGTTTAAATGAAAATGATAATTATCATATTTGGATTGCTGTTTATATTGCTAATAAGATGAATATTGATATTGCTGATGAATTATTCAAACTACTTAAAAGTAACTATCTAAAATATTCTTCATATACATGGTACTTCTTTAAACATAAAATTTTGATTGATGAAATCCTCGATTTATATGAGAACAGTATTGATCTCACATTAATTGCTACAGGGATGGGGGACTCATTAGGCTTTGGTGACAATCATTCTTTATATATGTCTTTAACGTCTATTATCCAAGAGTTAGGAGCTTACCCAAACAAAGGGGTAAACCTTATAAAGGCTGCTTTACAATCTCCTGTTGTATCGCATCGAAACATGGCGGCTCGAGCAATGAAAAGATGGTCTGTAAGTACTGGTTTGCCATTAAAAGAATTCAACAGTGAATTATATCATTTAACAAAACAAACCATCAGTATTGAAGTCAATGATACTGCAAAAGAAAACCTAACTGAATTAATATAAAGATAGAAAAAGATACACGTTTCCATGTATCTAATGTTTATTCTACTGTTTCTTTGATTTTCTCTAATTCTACAAACTGTTTGGCTGTTCTTGGACTTCTTCCATTGTTGCGAAGTGCAAACGCTTCTGCCTGTTTGATTAACTCATCACCTTGAAGTGATAAATCTTGTTCTTTCGCTAATGACTCTACGATTTCCAAGAACAAATCTTTCCCTGGTTTTTGAAAGGTAATTGTTAAACCAAATCTGGCAGCTAGACTCATTGTTTCCTGTATTGAATCATTCGTAAATAGTTCATCACTATTACGATCTTTCATACTTTCCTTCACAAAGTGACGGCGGTTGGTTGTTGCATAAATAATAATATTTTTGGTATTACCACTTACACCACCTTCAAGAATTGTTTTAAGAGCAACAAAGTTATCATCATTACCACTAAAACTTAAGTCATCAATAAAGATAATAAATTTTAACGGATTACGAGCTAACTCATCAATTAATTCAGGCAAATGAAATAGTTGATGTTTTTTTATTTCTACTAATCGTAAACCTTGGTCTTTATATTTGTTTGCAATTGCTTTTACAGTAGAACTTTTTCCAGTTCCTGCATCCCCATATAAAAGGGCATTGCTTGCTTTCATTCCATTTAAGAATGCTTCTGTATTCTTAACTACCATCTCACGTTCACGTTCATACCCAATTAAATCAGTTAACTGTTGAGGGTCTGGATGTTTCACTGGTACTAATCCCTGATCCATCATTGTGAAAACATGGTATTTCGCAAATACTCCATATCCTTCAACTGGAAGTTTTTCCAGTTTCTCCAGATATTCTTTGCGAAAACGATAGTTTTTATTTTTCCACTTTGGCAGAAACCCATGATAAGGAACATCAAAACGAATTTCTTTGGATGTAATCTTACTTACATCCTGAATAATTGATAACTCATATAAAAGTGCCTGTTCCAAAACTTGATCTATTCGTTTTCCTTCAGCTACTTTTTGAATAAATATGTTTTCGCTATTCATAACATAACGATAAAAATAACGACTTAAATTTGTATCATATTGATATAGTTCTGCTGTGAAATCACAGTAAATATTTATAAAGTTTGTTACGTCTTGAGTATCACAATCCAACAGCTTTCTAAGCTTAATTACAACCTCTTCATCCAACAAACTTCGAAAGATTGTTAAAGAATTTAACTTCTTCTGCATTTCTTTAAACTTCATCTTTTCCACCACCTTAATTATGGTATAATTGTATCATTAAATAAAGGAGTTTACTATGCTTACATTAGATAAAATATACCAAGCTAGCTATGTTTTGAAAGATGTAATTCGTCCAACAGAATTAATGGCAGCGCCAAACATTGACAGCGAAAATAACATTTTCTTGAAAGCTGAAAATCTTCAGATTACTGGTAGCTTCAAAATTAGAGGCTCGTACTTTAAAATTAGCCAGTTAAGCGATGAGGAGAAGGCAAAAGGTATTATTGCGTGTAGCGCTGGTAACCATGCTCAGGGAGTTGCATTAGCAGCACAGAAGAACAATATCCCTTGTTTGATCTGTATGCCTGACAGTGCTCCTATCAGTAAGATAGAAGCAACAAAAAGTTATGGTGCAGATATTCATCTGGCTCAAGGTTCTTATGATGATGCTTATGATGATGCACTTCGATTACAAAAGGAAAAAGGTTATACCTTTATTCATCCATTTAATGATGAAGATGTAATTGCTGGACAAGGGACAATTGGATTTGAAATCCTTGATCAGTTAGAAAATATAGATGCAGTAGTAGTACCAATTGGTGGTGGTGGATTAATCAGTGGTGTTGCGTTTGCTGTAAAGACGTTAAAACCAGAATGTAAAGTATACGGTGTACAGGCTGCTGGTGCTGCCAGTATGAGTGAAGCACGCAAATGTGATAAGATTGTCAGTCTTGATGAAGTAAATACATTTGCTGATGGAATTGCAGTAAAACGTGCTGGTGATTTAACATATGAATTAACCAAAAAATATGTAGATGAAATTATTACAGTTACTGATGACGAAATTGCTGCAGCAATACTTATGCTGATGGAAAAGCAAAAGATGGTAGCGGAAGGGGCAGGTGCTGTTTCAGTTGCTGCTGCCATGTTCAATAAACTGCCAATCAAAGATAAGAATGTTGTTTGTATCGTCAGCGGTGGTAACATTGATGTTAATATACTGGCTCGTGTAATTACTCGTGGATTGCTGATGAGCGGAAGAAAGACTTCATTAACGATTGCCTTAGTTGATAAACCAGGACAATTACTTGGAGTTAGTAGAATCATAAGTGAATGTGGTGGTAACGTTGTTGCCGTTGATTATGACAATGGTGATCCGGATATGGATATCAACAGTTGCTTCTTAAAAATAACAATGGAGACAAAAAACCACGAGCATATTGAAGCAATTATTAAAGAATTAGAGAAAAATGACTTCAAAATAGTAAAAGAAAGAACATAAGAAAAAATCGATGCTAATGAGAGAGTGGCATCGATTTTTTTATATTAATTAATTTATTTAATTATTTTTGTTTTTTCAAGAATGCATATCCACTCACTGATGCAAGAGCTGCAAGCATCATTAGCATATACATTGTTGTGTTTGTTGTATCACCAGTAACTGGTCCACCATTGTTAGCTGCAACAGCTGGTTTAGTTGTTGTAGTTGTTGCTGGTGGTTGAGAGATTGGTTTTTCAGGACTTTTAACAGTAATTGTTGCTACTGAAGTATGTCCTAATTCTGTTTCGATAGAAATAGTTGCTGTTCCTGCTTTTAAACCAGTTACAGTATATCCAATCCATTCATCGTTTTCATCATAAGCTTCTTCCACTTTAATTACAGTAGTATCAGAAATCTTTGTGTTAACCATTACACCATCTGATCCTTCTAAAGCTAATTCTGCCCAGAACCACCATGCATCTTCAGGAACTGTATCAATTAAGATAGTTTTAGATTCACCTGGTGCAAGAGTTACTGTTGTTGGATCTAATACGATATCAACTGGGTTTGCAATTACATCAAAATCTAAAGCATATAGATTTCCATCAACATCCACAAACTCAAGGTTAACATCACCTACACTAAGTACCCAAATATCACTAGCTAAGAATGCTCCTGTTGTTTCATCGATTTCCCAGAAAGCAAAACCTTCTCCAGTATAATCGTATAAATATAGTTCTGAGATATCTCCATCATAATAATCTGAAATATCAAAAATTTCACCTTGTTTAACACCGTCTGGGTAATCAGCATCAAACGCTGCTTGATCCATTGTGTATGCTGCAGTTGCAACTGGCGTATCAGTAGGTGTAATATCTGTTTCTTCTGCACTTACAGTTGCAGGCACAAATAAAGAAAGTGCCAAAACAAGTGCTAAAGCGCTTCCGAATAATAATTTAATTCTTTTCATTTTCCCTCCTATGAATTTTTACTTTTAATTAAAAGACTCTCTCTATAATTAAGACTCATTCCAGGGCAAAATGGTTCGCTGTTTTTGGCAATTTAGGGAAACTTTTTGTCTTACAAAATTTATAATTTTTAATTAATCACAATAGTTAAATTAGAAAAACGGTTTAGAAATCATAGTTTTTTTTGAAATAATCAAGCAATTTAGGTTGAATGTTAGGATATGTCCACTCAACATTAAGTTCGTCAAATAGATCTACTTTTTCAATCTCACTATCAGGCAATTCGCCTAACACATCAACAGATGCAAAGCACAAAAGACCTGATGTTCCGTTTGCTGTATAAATACAAATAGGCTTAATATCAAATTCTATTGCTCCCGTTTCCTCATATAATTCTCTTTTTGCAGTATCCAAGATTGGTTCACCTGGTTCGCGGCGACCTCCTGGTATTTCCCAAGTTGTTCTCTCTTTATGTTTGCAAAGTATCCAACGATTTTTGTATTTCGCTATGATAACTGCATAAATTAAAGCTTCATCTATTATCTCATTTAGTTTATTAAATTGAACATTCATATTATCATTCCTTTTGTTTACAATTTTAAAGGAAACTTAAACAATAATTAGGTTTCCTTTAGAAATAATTAATTTATTTATCTACGAATGAAGGGGGATATAATCAATGAAATCGCTTGACATGCTCCGCCCACTCTCTCCATGGCCATTTTGATGCACCTGTGATTACAACTAACCAAAACAATACAAGGAGAAGCCCTCCAAAAATAATTAGTACTGTCTGCCATGTACTAAGTTCTTCAAACCAACTACCTAAAAAATCAAAAAATGCTATTAGTTTTATCATTATTTAATACTCCTTCCTTTATTAAATAGTAATCATAAATATTTATCGATTATGGAAGATATAAATTCTGTGAGTTCTTTTACGCGTTCACTTTCAGATCGTGATTCATCAAGTAAAATAGCTAATTGTCCAAAAAGTAAAAAGGAAGCAATTGTGTCTGGTTGATTGAAACTATATTCACCTTGTTCTGTTGCTTCTTTGAGCATATCTGATAGAATCGGACACATTTTTTTGCAAATTCTATGAGATAACAAAATCTGATACTGTTTATTTTCAGGTTTGTAAAAGAATTGTAGATAAGAATTGTCTAGTTTTTTTTCAAGTTCGAAAAAATTTGGAGATGCAAGTAACCTATCTTTTAATGGTATAGCCTTATCGCTAAATCCCTGTTTAGTCGCCATAACAAAATAATTTGCATACTGTTCTAATCCAATATCAAATAACTCATGCTTGGATTTAAAATAACGATAGCAAAGTCCCTGTGAAACACCAAGATTTTTAGCTATATCTCTAATTGTTGTTTGCTCAAATCCCTTTTGCGAAAACAACTTCATAGCTGTATCAAGAATTTCTTGCTTTCTAATATCTGGCTCTTTTGTGATTCTTGAAATTAGGATCACCTCCTTAATTTGGTTATGAGTGAATGATATTCATTCATTTATTATTATTGTAATCTTATTCTATATGTAAGTCAATATTTGATTTATAAATAAAAAAACTAAAGCAAATTATTTCTATCTCACTTTAGTTTTTTGATTTTAAAGCAATTAACAACACCGCTATATCAGCTGGACTTACTCCGCTAATTCTAGATGCCTGACCAACTGTTAAAGGGCGAACTTGTTGTAACTTTTGTTTTCCCTCCAAAGACAGGTTGTCAACATCATCATAGTTAATTGTCTCTGGAATTTTCATTGTATCCATATTCAATAACTTTTCAGCTTCCTTCTTTGCCTTTACTATATATCCTTCATATTTGATTTCAATTTCAGCACCCTGAATCACTTCATCAGTTGCACCAACTTCTAAATATTCCAGCATATTTTTTAGTTTCATTTTTGGCCGTTTTAATAAATCATATGCAGATATTCCATCAGTCAACGTATCATCTTCAACTTCTTGAAGATACTTATTAATCTCTGATTTCGGGGTAAATCGCTGTTCACGTAGATACTCCATCAAATCATGAATCTGTTGTTGTTTTTCTTCAAATCTATTGTATCGATCTTTTGATAGTAATCCTATTTCATATCCATATTGACTCAGTCTTTGGTCAGCATTATCATGTCTTAATAACAGACGATATTCCGCACGACTAGTTAATAATCGATAGGGTTCCTTTGTTCCTTTATTCACTAAATCATCAATCAACACACCTAAGTACGCTTCATCACGATGCAATATAAATGGTGCTTTTCCATCCATTTTTAAACATGCATTAATTGCTGCCATCAAACCTTGACCAGCTGCTTCTTCATAACCACTTGTTCCATTGATCTGGCCAGCAGTATATAAGTTCTCCACTAATTTGTTTTCCAATGTTGGTTTACATTGTAATGGATCTACTGCATCATATTCTATTGCATATCCATATTTATCAATAACAGCATTTTCAAGCCCTGGAAGGGAATGAATCATTTCTTCTTGAACATCATATGGCATTGATGTAGAGAATCCCTGCACATAGGTTGTATCTAGAGATAAACTCTCTGGTTCTAAAAATATCTGATGACGTTCTTTATCTTTAAAACGAACTAATTTGTCTTCAATAGAAGGACAGTACCTTGGTCCAACTCCTTCTACTAAACCCGAGTACATTGCACTCTTTTTAAGATTTGTATTAATAATCTCATGAGTTTTAGGACTTGTGTATGTCAGATAACAAACCACTTGCTCATCGAATGGCATAATTTCTTTTGTATCATAACTGAAAGATACAAACGCATCCGTTCCTGGTTGTATTTCAGTTTTTGTAAAATCGATTGTTTCTGTTTTTACACGAGCAGGTGTTCCTGTCTTTAGACGAAATGTTTTAATTCCCAATTCGTGTAAGGATGCAGAAAGATTTTTTGTGGTAGGCTCATTGTCAGGTCCACTCTCAGTTGATGTATGTCCTATCAATATCTTTCCACTCATATAAGTTCCTGTTGTAAGAATAACAGCATGGGCTTCTACCATTTCATTATCAGCAATAACACCTTTTACTTTTTCATCCTCTACAACAAGTTGTTCAACCATCTGTTCACGTATTTCTAAGTTAGGTGTATTCAGTAATGTCTGTTGCATATATTTAGCATATTCCAACTTATCGCTTTGCACACGCAAACAACGAACTCCTGGTCCCTTGTTTGTGTTCAGCATTTTGAATTGGATTGCAGTTGCATCTGCTGCTTTCCCCATTTCTCCACCAAGAGCATCAATTTCTCTTACCACGATACCTTTTGCTGGTCCACCTACGGACGGATTACACGGCATCTTCGCAATGTTCTCAATGCTTAGTGAATATAAAATTGTTTTTTTTCCTTTACGAGCACTGGCAAGTGCTGCTTCAACACCAGCATGTCCACCACCCACTACGATTATATCTACCATGAAATCACCTCTGACTACTTATTATACTATAATAATTCAAATATCAAACAAAAATTGAATAAAGTTTATACCTATGTATGCTATTTATTCCCATACAACAACCAATTACTACTAAACTCTTGATGAGCAGTTTTTATGAATTATAATAAAATTAACAAACACTCTGTTTAAGGAAGGAAGCGAATATGAAAAAGACAACTTATTTTTTGATATCTTCAGGATTCTTATTAGTATTCTATATACTATGTACATTATATGTAGATGCTAATAATTTAGTTTATTCCACTTATGAAGTTACACCATTAATTATTTACAGTTCGTTAAGAGATTTTGGTCTTTGCATTTATTTATTTGTTGTTGCTTTATTGCGTCCAAAGCCTACACATATAAAAGATATGGTCTGGTTACTTCCACATCTATTATTTCTTGGAGTTTCTACTCATTTATTTTTCTTCAATATTTGGAATGAATCAATTTCAAACTACTTGTTAATCGTATATATGAATATTGATTTATGGTTGGTTGCTTTTTATTTCCTTCTGATTATTTGTATATATGATATCTTCAAAATCGTCAGAAAGCAAAGAGGGCTATAATTACGCCCTCTTAATTACATTATTACCTACATCCATATATACAATACTATCGTGTAACTCTAATATCGTTTCTCCATTTGGAATAATGATATTTTTATTTCGTTTGATTGAAATAATCAACAGACGATTTTCCTTATCAATATCATCTAATGTCTTATTTAACCAATCATTATCTTCATCAACTATAACCTCTTTCAATATAATTCCACTTTCATCGTGGAAACTTGGAGCACACAAGACTAGGCTATCCTGTTCTTCAACAACTGTAGATCCCTTTGGAAAGATATTCTCGCCATCTCTTACAATAAGCGCTATCAACATATCATTTGGCATTGCAATATCAGCTAAAGTTTTTCCAATCCATCCATGATACTCTGGTAAACTTACCTGAATCATACTAAGTTGACGAATTCCTTCGTAATCATTGAATGTTTTCATAATATCATTTGTTGGATCTTCTACTTTCAGTTTCTTAGCCATATATGGCAATAAGGTTCCTTGGAAAGCAACCGATAAAAGAGCTACTACAAAGACAACATGAAAGATATCTTTACTTGTATATGCTGGACTTACTACAGTCAAAATTGCAAATACAATAGATGCCGCTCCTCGAAGTCCACTCCACGATATAAATAATTGCTCATTCCACTTTACCTTTAATGGTGTTAATAGAATAGCAACTGTAATTGGTCTTGCGATAAACGTTATAATTACCATTACACCAAGGGCTGGTAACAATACACTAGGAATTTGTGATGGGAATGCTAATAAGCCTAATGTGAAGAATAATAAAATCTGCATCATTTGGGTTACACCATCAAAGAAATGTACAAGTGATACTTTGTGTTTTAACTTAGCATTACCTAACATCACACCTACAATATATACACTTAGAAATCCATTTCCTTCCCACATCGTTGGAAGTGCAAACGCAAGAAGGGCAATTGCCACAAACAATATTGACTTTAGCCCATCGTTTTTAAACTTTACATGTTCTAGGATAACCTTGAACAATTGTCCAATTGCAAATCCACAAAGGACACCCAAACCAATCTGTGATATCAGTAGTTGTGGTAAGGTCGACAGACTATTTGTTGTCATGTATCCTAATGTTAGAGTTGTCATCATATACGAGATTGGATCATTACTTCCACTTTCCATTTCCAAAAGTGGTGCCAATCCTTTTTTTAGATTTAACTTCTTGCCTCTTAAAATAGAGAATACAGATGCAGCATCAGTAGATCCAATAACGGAACCTATTAGAATTCCTTCTGCAAGTGACACTTTAAATATAAAATGTACAAGAAATCCTGTGATCATTGCGGTCATAAAAGTTCCTACAGTTGATAACAGAAGTGCTTTTCCCATGATTGGTTTTGCACTTTTAAGATTCATACCAAATCCACCATAAAAGATGATAAAGATTAAAGCTATGGTACATAATTGCTCACTTAATACAAAATCATCAAACTGTATTTTAAAGATTCCATCACTGCCAAATAACATCCCAATAAGAATAAATAAGAGCAGAGAAGGTAACCCTATCTTTGCAGATATCTTACTTGAAACAATACAGATAATTGTAATAATTGCCACGATTAATAAATACTGATTCATATGATTACCTCCATTTTTCACATGAGATTATTATACACGAAAGCTCAAAAAAACCATAATTTAAGGCATATAAGGCTATTTTTGACATTTTTTTAGCATTTTTTTTGCTTTTTTATTTGTTTTTGTATATAATGCAATGGTTGTGTATTTTTTACACAACGAAAAAGTATGCTTAAGAATAGATACTAATCATTAGCCGCAGATGCTGCGTAGAAGGAGAAGAAACTATTATGAAAGCAAGTAAAATTGAAACTCCCACCTCCAGTTGGATTATCTCATTTATTTTGATATGTTTAATTCTTTGGATGAGCTATGACACAATTTATGCAAGTGAAAGTCATCCACAAAGAGTAAATGAAGATCCAGTTGGAACATTTAATAATTTAAGCATTGATATGAACGAGATATCAACAATTGAACTTGAGCAGGAAGTCAGCATAGGTGCGCAAGAACGTCAACAAGAATTGCTACGCCAGGAAGAACTTGCAAAGCAAAAAGAAGCTGAGCGTTTAGCTGAAATCGCACGTGAAGAAGCACGTTATTCTGATGCTGGAGTATGTACAGTAGGTTCTTACAAAAAGACATACATGGACTATCGAGCGATCAACTCAAATTCAACACAGATGGCAATCATCAATTCTTCAACAACCGTAAATGAAGATGGACTATTAACTACAAGTGATGGATTCATTGCAGTAGCTCTTGGTTCGACATATGGTAGCCTAGGTACAAAATATCGTATTACTACTGATACAGGACAAGTATTCAAAGTAATCAAGGTTGATGAAAAATCAGATGCACATACCGTGAATGGATGCCAAGATTCAAGCGGTGCAATGGTCGAATTTGTCATCGATATACCAAAGGTGAGTGCTAGTTATCCACAAGTTACATTGAGTGGTGACTTTAACTCTCTTAGTCAGTTTAGTGGGAATATAGTTAAAATTGAAAGTTACACATAAGTTGAGGACAATATTTTTATTGTTCTCTTTTAATTTCTAAAGAAATAGCAATCCACTTTTAAATGAAGTGAATTGCTATTTTTGTTTCTGTTATTTTCTTTTCTAGTGTAGAGGTTGCAATCACCTCATGATCTTTTGTGATAAAGATTACTTCTAAATGATGTTTCTTAATAAATGTCATACTTTGTTTGATACCAAGAATCAGAAAGATAGTTGCATAAATATCTGCATCCATTACTGTATTCGCAATCACACTGACACTCATAAGATTGTTACTTACTGGTGCTACTTTTCTTGTATCCACAATATGATGTGCATCTATTCCTAGGTTTGGATTGTAACGTTCATAAATCCCCGAAGTAGAAATTGCTTTATTTGATAGTGATAATGAAAGCAATACTTCTTCTTTATCAAATGGATTTCTTATTCCAACAGTAAATAAATTATTATTTGTATCTATTAACCCAATATCTCCACCAAGATTAATAATTGCTTTCCATGCACCTAAACGTTTTGCTTCATCCATCAATCGATCTGCAATATATCCTTTCGCTATTCCTCCTAAATCCAGCTGCTGATGTAATCCAAGTCGTATATAATTAGGTGCTTTCGTTTCAATGCCATTCATATCAATAAGCTTCTTTATCTTCATTTTTTGGTAAAAACTCAAGTTATTTTGGTTTTCATACCATAAATTCAGCATAGGACGCATTAAAACGTTAAAACAAGGGCATTCTTCATAGGTGGCTACTGCTTTCCTTATCACTTCAAATACCTCATCAGAGACGTTTATATACTCTTTGGAAGTATTCCTATTAATTCTACCAATATCACTTTCTTCTTTATAATAAGAGAACATTGCTTCCAACTCATGTATCTTCTCTTCCAAACAATATACAATCGTTTTTGCATCTTCTCCCCAGATATGTAGTTCGTTCTCTGTACCCAGAGCAGAAATTACTAGCTTATAACTATCCATTTATAATTTCATCCAGATATGAAGTATTAAAGTGATTAATAACCCTACCGCAATCCATTTATGTAATTTTATATGAATCGATTTCTTTTTCTTAATAAAGAACATTGCATTTAAACACATTACTCCTAAGAGTGATAAAACACCAAAGGGAACATCCATTATACTTCTAATAGAAAATAAAGCATGTAATAGTGCAAATAGAAGCATTAGCCATCCAAATGCAAAATGATACTCTCTACATAACCTTATTATTTTATTATTACTCTTTATTGATACCAGAAACAATGGAATACAACACAATAGACTCAACCATCCCAACAAAGCAGGAAATTTCATCTAACTGCCACTCAGTGCATTTTCCACTGCTTTTTGAATCACCTTGCTGGAATTCGTTGCACCAGAAATTGTGTCCACATCAATTCGTTGCTCATCTACCATATCCTGAAGAATACTTTTCGCTTTTTCTCCACGATCATGATGATATTCAATAAATTCAATAACTTTAATTTGATTATCCTTTACTTCAACCTGAACTTTGGCACTAATAAAATCTACATCGTATTCACCAACATAAACTCCATCTTCAATTTCATTAAGATTCACTTCTTTGATTTTTATATCAGCAACTTCACTTTTATAATCGTTATATCGTTTTAGATAAGATAGTCCAAAACCAACTCCAATCACTAAAACAATTGATGTAATTATTATCATAACTTTTACTTTCTTTCTCATTACTTGTCTTCCTCAACTTTCAAAAAATCAAAATCCTTTTCTTGAATTCGTTGAAACAACCCTTGAATTCTTTGATATAAATCTTCCTGATTTATTTTATATAATTCATGGGTTTCAAATAATGGCTGAATTGATTCAATAATCTTGATTACTTCCTGAAGCATATCAATTTTCTGCTTCATTGTTTTTAGTTGGCGATCAAATACTTCACGTCCCATTTCATTACATTCATCCCCTTCTTCCTTATAATATAAAGAAGTGAGTACTTTTATATCATCCAAGGGAAAACCGGCATACTTTAATACAACAAGGTTTTGAATAATTAACAAATCTAATTCATCATATACACGATAACCATTTTCTAATCTTTTTGATGGAAGAATTTCCATCTTGTCATAATATCTTAATGTTGCAGGAGCTAATCCTGTCAGCTTTGAAATTTCTTTAATTGTCCACATATTTGTACCTCTCGCAACTATACTAACATTAAACCAAACTTTAATGTCAACACCTGACAAAATAAAAAGTGTGGAAATCCACACCTTGTTTTAACTGTAATGAGATAAATAATCTTCCAATTGATGATAAATACGATTTAAATAAACTATTTCATTTCGCTCATCAACTTCATAGATTATTACATGATTTTTTAAAGTATACCTTCTAATTTCTGAACCATCTTCTAATATATTCATTATTAATTTCAAATTAGGAAAAGCACTAAGTGTTTTCACACATTCTTTAATTTCATAATAAAGTTGTTCAAATAACCTATCATTCTTAAAATTATCAATGTAATAATCAGTTATTTTATCTGCATCTTTCCAAAATGAATAAGTAATTATTACATCATAGTTTTTTATCTAATCTTCTCCAAAACTCTTCTTCACTCATAACCCTACCTTGTTTTATATCTTCATGACTTTCTAAAATCTCTTCCATCTGCCTTTTTTGCAAAATTTCTAATTTCTTTTTAGCGAAGTATTTTTTTTCAGCATTTGCTATATCAATGTCTTTTGTAAATTTATCCATAAAACACCTCTTTCTTTATTATACTATTCATTAATGCATGCATCAAACTCAGAATCATTTTTTCTACTTGAATCAGTTTAAACAGTTAACTTTTTACATAAGCAGGGTTAATAATATATTAACAAGTTTTATCTTTCTTCCTAATATACCATTAATATTTTTATTATTTTAAATCCCTTAACAATATAAAAACAAACATCTTCATTTAAATGAAGATGTTTGTCCGCAAGCAGGTTCACTTAGAATTCTCTACTGCTAACTTGTTATTATTTTATATCACTAAAATATGACTGTCAATAATAAACTTAATTTACCTTAATTAAATAATTCTATGATGAATATTATTAAGAAAAAAGAAGCTTTCGCTCCTTAGTTCAAATCCATTAATTTTGCAGACACACCATCAAGATTATTGAATGCATCTAACATTTTTTCAACTTCTTCCTTTTCGCCACATGCCTGCAAGATGATTAGACCATCATTTGAACAATATTTTTCATCTGTTTCATGAAGACCTAATCTCATTTTTATATTACATCCAAACTTAGTCAGTTCCTCCTGTAATAATACAGCATTATGCTGACGATAACTTAAACGCAATCCTATAATATAATAACAAGACATAATAAGACTCCTTTCTCTTATAGTTTTAGTATATAATGCAACCTAAAAAACAACAAGAATTAAAAATGAAAGATTTCTTTATCTATTAAACCAATTTACCAGTTTCAAACACCTTCTTCAATGTTTCCATATTATTAGTTATATTATCAGAATCAGTAATCCCTGCATTCACACCAATTATTTTCTCTTTTATCTTTGCTTTATCAAAACATTCAACCCAACCATCAATTGCATTCAATGATCTTTTAATCCATTCATTTTCTTCATCAGCTGCAGTAGCTAATACATATACATCGCGAAATTTATATTCAATTGGAAATAGCGGATTCGTCCGATCAAGTAAAGTTTTTAGTTGCCCTGATACTTCGTAAAAATAAATAGGTGTCGCAAAAGCAACTACATCTGATTCCTTTATTAAATCATTGATTTCTTTCATATCATCCCTTATTACACATCGATGTGTTTTTTGACAGGATAAACATCCTATACAATATTTAATCTCTTTATCTTGTAATTGAATCATCTTCACTTCATGCCCAGCTTCTTGTACACCTTTCATAAATTCGTTTGCCAGACTACTTGAATTACTATTATTACGTAAACTTGAAGACATTATTAAAACTTTTTTCATAATTTGCTCCCATCTAAATCTTTTGAAATTCTTCTACTCCTCTTTTTAATTTTTCTAGACCTTCTAACATTCGTTTCGTTGGACAAGCAATATTCATTCGAATAAATTGTTTTCCACAATCACCAAACATTGAACCTTCTGAAATTTTAAGGCCTATTTTCGACACTAGGAAATCACAAAATAAAGCTGTGGAGTTAGTAATTTGTTCACAATCAATCCAAAGTAGATATGTAGCATCCGACTTTACTAATTTTAAATTAGAAATGTTATTTAAAATATATTCTTCAGCAACTGCTTTATTTTTTTCAATGTATGATTTCAATTGTTTTAACCATTCTTCTCCACCTCTAAATGCTGCCAAAGTAGCATCTACAACAAAAGCATTTGGCTCAGCTACTTCATCTGTATTCAAACCACGATTCACTTTATTTCTAAGATTCTCATTTGGTACAACAATACAAGCAGACTGTAAACCAGCTAAATTAAAAGCTTTGCTTACTGATAAACAAGTGATACTGTTATCTCTACAATAATCATTAATAGATGCAAATGGTGTATAATTATTATTTTGTGTTATATCACAATGAATTTCATCACTTAAAACCACAACATTATACTTATGACATAAATCACCAATCTTTTCTAAAGTTTCTTTTTCCCACACTTTTCCAATTGGATTATGAGGATTGCATAAAATCATTAATGTAGTCTGCGAATCTGATAATTTACTTTCTAAATCATCAAAGTCTACTGTATACTTGTAATCTTTATAGACAAGATCAGAAGTTAAGACTTTTCTTCCATTATTAATAATGGAATTATAGAAAATATTATAGACAGGCGCTTGCACTAATACATTTTCACCAACAGTTGTTATTTTACGAACAATCGATGAAATTGCAGGAACTACACCCGTACTAAATATCATCCAATCACCATTCATTATAAAGTTATGGTGTTTTCTCCACCAGTTACAATATCCTTCATAATATGCCTTAGGAATATCATGATATCCAAGAACACCAAATTCTGCTTTATTTTTTATTGCTTCAATTATTACTGGAGCAGTTTTGAAATCCATATCTGCTATATCCATTGATAATGTCATATCATCTACATCCCATTTCATTGAGTTGGTATGATGACGATTGATTAATTTATCAAAGTCATAAATCATGCTGTTTCCTCCAATACAAATGTAGTTTTGCTTACATCTATTTTAGTATCGTCTAAAATTAATTCATCAATACCTTTTGCTTGTATTATCCCACCTGATGGATTTTTAACACTATCAATAACAGTGATAACTTCAGCATTCGCAGTAGTGTATTCAAAAAGTAGTTCTGAATTTAGTATCTTACAGTTTTCTAATACTAAATTTTCAATATAACAAAGCCCTTGTAAGCTTTCAATTGTACAATTCACAAATGTTACATTCTTAGAATTCCACCCTAAGTATTCACCTATAATTACTGAATTATATACCTTAACATTCTCACAATTCCAAAATGCATCTTTTGATAGTAACTTTGAATTGTGTACTTCAATATTACTTACACCATCAAATGCATAGTCACCTGATAATTGAAGATTATCAACATAAACATCTTTGCTGTTCATACCAAAATAATTACCTTTAGCATTTACTTTGTTTAGTTTTATATCTTTACAATTCCATAGTGTTTCATCAGCATTTGTAAGTAGTACATTATTTAAAACAATATCATTAGAACGTCGAAATGTTTTTGGTGCATCAATAATACTGTCATTAATCTCTATTTTGTTTGTATACCAAATACCTGATCTGGCGGTTTCAAGTAATGCTGTATTACTTACTTTTATTACATCACAATACCACAATGGATACTTCCATTTAAAGACACTGTCCTTCAATATAATATTAGTGCTTTCCTTAAGAGGAGATTCTCCCTCTTCAAAAGTTGTATCTACAATCTCTAAATCATTACTATTAAATAGTGCTCTTTCACCAGATAATAATTCCTGTCTGATTAATTTCATTACATCTCCTTTATTTATACTATTCTTCTAACAAACTAAATGTAGCTTCAATTGATTGATTCTTTTTTAATAAGGAAGTTAACTCATCAAGTTCTTTAATTCTCCCTAACTTAACATATCCTCCATATGAATTAGAAAAGGTCCTATAAAAGATTACTAAAGTATCTCTAGACCAACACATAATCTCTCCTTCATATATGGTAGAAGGACAATATGCAGTTGCAGATGAAAGCGAACAATCTAAATAATAATATTTCTCTTTATTGTTTAAGTCACTCATATGAATAGTAAATGGCATTTTTTCTATTAACTCATTTGCTGCAGGAACATCATTAAAGTCCGCTGTAAATATTTGGTCATTTATCTTTATACGAATCATATTTTCCCTCACTTTATAGATTAATCAATTTATGGTAAAATTACATATTCTTCTTAAAAAATGATTCAAACTTATCAAATGGAATTCGATCTGTTCGATCATATAAATCAATATGTTCTGCATCTTCAACTGTATAGATTTCTTTTGGATTATTTGCTTTTTCATATGCACTTTCACTAAAGAATTTTGAATGAGCACGATTACCAATTACAAATAATATTGGTCTTGGTGTAATTTCATCGATATGTGTTAATAAATCATAATTCATCATCGCCATGCTTGATGTTGTTGTAAATCCACCTCTAGCACTTGAATGGTGACCTCTTTTAACTGCATAGAATCGCATCCATTCTGCACCTGGCTCTGGAGTTCCAGCAGGAACTTCATCAAATGGTTCTTCAGGAAATCCTGGCAGATATTCTGGACATCCGTTTTGGGCATCTTCCCATCGTTTGAGTGATAATGCCTCTTTCATGTTCTGAATCTGTTCTGCATTTTGCCCTAATCTTGCTGCAACACTCATATCATACATGCTTGCGGTTGCAATTGCTTTTATTCTTGTATCCACTTGGGCAGCTGATAAAGCAAATCCTGCAGAACCACAGATTCCAATAACACCTATTCTTTCTCTATCTACATAAGGTATTTTAACTCCTAAATAATCTACAGCTGCACTAAAACTTTCGCTGAAAATATCCGGGCTTGAAACATTTCTTGGTTCACCACCTGATTCTCCCATAAATACTTGATCAAATGTTAATACTACAAATCCTCTTTGGGCCAATTCATTTGCATATACACTTGGGCCTTGTTCTTTTACTCCACCATAAGGTGCTCCTACAATAATTGCAGGATACTTTTTATTCTTATCGATATCTTTTATCATATATAAATCACCTGCTATTGCGATTCCATATCGATTATTGTAACGGACATGAATCCTTTCTACATTATTACTAAGTTCTTGAATATATCCTTTACTCATAACTATTTCCTCCTTCTTGACACCATGTAATTATATGTGCTAACATAATTGTAATACCTAAACCTAACTTTAGGTCAAGGGTTTATTTAAAAAAAGGATGTGAAGTAATGTATACAATTGGTGAAGTATCAAAAATGTTTAATTTACCAATCCCAACATTGAGATTCTATGATAAGGAAGGCTTACTAATTGATCTTGAAAGAAATGAAGCGGGTATCAGAAAATTCAATGATAAATCATTGGAAGCTTTAAAAGTTATTGACTGTCTTAAGAAATCAGGTTTGCAAATAAAAGAAATAAAGGAATTCATGCACTGGTGTACTCTAGGTGACCAAACGCTTGAGCAAAGGAAAGAGATGTTTTTAAGACAAAAAGAGACAATGGAAAATGAAATTCAAGAATTAGAAAAAGCGTTGGATATGATTAAATTCAAATGCTGGTATTATGAAACAGCAACTAAGGCAGGAAGTGAAGAAGTTGTAAAAACAATCTCTGCTAGCGAAATGCCGAATCATATTCAAAAATTATACGAAGATACACATAGTATAGTTAAACCAGAATAGTAATAAAAAGATGAGTAACTCTTTAGAAGGAGCTACTCATTTTTTTATTACTCATCAACAACATCAAAACCAAGTTGTTCAATATGATTATCAAACGCTTCCTGGTTTTCATTGAATGTCATATACAATTTATGTTTATATGGTGTTTTACCCTCATACCATGTACCCATAACTTGCGATTGTCCATATTTATCTAGACGTGGATGTGCTGTAAAACCTTTTGTCCCCCACTTAGCAGTAAAATGAATCTCTTTACCTGCAAAGCGATATACTGCTTCCTTATAAATACATGTACCATCATTACAATAAGGAAGTCTTACCCATTCCGCCTCCATAATGACTGTATCAGAAACAATTGGCTCTTCCCCTTCCAACCAATAATATGCAAATACTTTTTCTGTAGTTGTATCAATATGGATAATTGCTGTTTCTCTTCTTCCATCTTCTCTAATTCCATCAAATTCGTTATCTATATAACCTAATAACTCGTACTTATCATTACCATGCTGTTTGAATGATCGATCAATATGAGCTAGTCCTAGCACTGGTTTTCCTTCATATGTCCCAGTTAACAATGCAGTCTGATAAATTGGACAAACATTGTTCCAAATCGATGAATGATCAACAACTGCAAATGGAAAGTACTCAGCTTTTACATCAAAAAAATCTCCTTCTTTTAAAATTGCATAGGTATCTGTAAACTGATATTCAAAATATGGTTCTTCAGTACCTAGTGAATAATATTCATTAGGATAATCTGAAATCTTTTTATAATACGGATTTTTTGCATTATCTACTGATAAATTATCTATATGCCCTCCCTTTTGATATTCTAAAGGGGTATCACCCAGTTCAATAAATCCTACGAAACGAGTATCCCAAGTAAGACCATTGGTATGGCGAAAAAAGTAATATGGTTTTTCATCTGTATTCCCATTTGGAAACATTTCTCCATACGTACTTATAACAGTTATTACTGCATTATCATCTTCTTCATTAGAAAAAATATCTGGAGTTCCAGCAACTAGAAAATTTGTTTCATATTTTCTGAATTCAACGCTTGGCATTTTTCCTGTTTTATTTTTAAATTCAACTGATTTAATCATGTGTATATTACATCGTCCTCATCACTTATAAATGATGAGGACGATGTTTCTCCTTTCTTAAAGTTGTCTAATCTAAATCTTCACCGTTTGTAGCAATCACCTTTTTATACCAATAGAAACTATCTTTACGATAACGATCAAATGTACCATTTCCATAATCATCTGAATCTACATAGATAAATCCATAGCGTTTTGCCATCTCTCCGGTTCCAGCACTAATCAAATCAATGCATCCCCACATTGTATATCCAAATAAATCAACACCATCTGCAAGCGCTTCTTCCATGCTAATAATATGTTTACGTAAATATTCGATACGGTATGGATCATGAATCGTTTTATCTTCCTCTAGTTTGTCAAAAGCACCTAATCCATTTTCTACTACAATTAAAGGAATGTTATATCTTCCATATAACATATTCAGTGTGTATCTTAATCCATCTGGATCAATTGCCCATCCCCAATCATTTGCTTTCAAATATGGATTTTTTACTCCACCTAGCATACTGCCTGATTTTTCTACATCATCTCTATTAGTTACTGTAAGTGTTTGATAATAAGAGAATGAAAAGAAATCTACTGTACCTTTCTTCAATACATCTGCATCCTCTTCTCCCCATTCAATCGTAACATTGTTTTCTGCCCATATTTTTTGTGCAAAGTATGGATATTCCCCACGAACCTGAACATCTCCACAATAATATACATTTTCATCCCAATTTTGTTGGCACAAAAGTACATCTTTTGGATCACAGGCATATGGATACGCCGGATTCATTGCTATCATATTACCAATCATAAAGTCTGAATTAATCTCATGACCAATAATAGCCGCCCATGCACCAGCCACAAGTTGATTATGTAACCCCTGATATCTTATTTGTGGATTATCCACTTGTTCTGTATAGTAACGAGAACCTTCATTTCGTACTCCTAATACCAGATAGTTTCCTAATGGTAAGTTTGCTACATTTATTTCATTAAAAGTCAGCCAATATTTTACCTTGTTCTTATATCGTTTAAATACAGCCGTAGCATAGCGTTTAAACATTTCGATTAATTTCCTATCAGCCCATCCATTATATTTATTTGTTAAATGTAATGGAGCTTCATAGTGAGATAGCGTAACTAATGGTTCAATACCATGTTTAATACACTCATCAAATACTCTGTCATAAAATTTTAAACCTTCTTCATTTGGTGTTTCTTCTTCACCAGTAGGGAATATTCTAGTCCAAGCAATGGATAATCGATATACTTTAAACCCCATCTCTGCCATCAGTGCAATATCTTCTTTATAATGATGATAAAAATCACTACCTACACGGTTGGGATAATATAAATCATCCTCCGTTTCTTTAGACATGATTCGAGGTTGTGTATAACTACCGTTGGAAAATACATCATCAATACTTAACCCTTTCCCCCCAACATCATATGCTCCTTCAATCTGATTGGCGGCTGTTGCACCACCCCATAAAAAATTCTCTGGAAATCTACTCATATTTATTTTATATAACTTGTTTTAATTATACCGTAAGTTATATATCTCCTTTCTTTCTACCTCTATTCCGTTTGCATTACTGCTTCACCGTCTGATAAAGCTTCTTGTTCTTGTTCCATTAATTTTTTGTCATATAAGCGAACAAATGGTAACCAGATAAGTCCATCAACTACTAACATGAAAATTTGACATATGACAGCTGCAACTGGAGTTGTACTTGCTAAAAATGCATTTAGTATTGGTGGTGTTGTCCATGGAAGTACCACTCCTGAAAAATAACCTACTAATCCGAAGTCAATCGCAAAGTACCAAATACATACATTCACAAATGTACTTAACACCATTGGTAAGAACATATACACATTAAACATACATGGGAACCCAAATAAAATTGGTTCTCCAATACCAAATATTGCTGGTACAATTCCTACTTTAGATACCTGTTTAATTTGCTTAGATTTACTCATAAATAATCCAATTAGACATGGAAGCAATAACGCTGCCTGACCTCCTGGATCACAAATCATCATAAACTGAAAATCAATTATATGGGGAATTGTTTCTCCAGCAGCAATTGCAGCTTGATTAGCAGCAGATGCAGCAAGTGTTAGCGGCGTAATTACTCCCATTATTGTATTCGCATGTAAACCTGGCCAAAGAATTGCAGAAGCTAAGGTAATAATTAGCGCAAACCCTCCAAATGATAGTCCGATACTAAGCAATGGAGTTTGAATCACTGTATATATAAACCCTTGGAAACTTCCAAATTCTGTAGATACAAAAGCAGTATTAATAATTCCCGCAAGAATACAAACTATAAACCCTGGAATTAATAATTTGAATCCTTCTTCAACAAACTTTGGTACACTTGAAGGCATACGAATTACAATCCCTTTGTTTATTAAAAATTGAACTGCTCTAGGCACAGCGATCCCAACAAGCATTGCTGATATTAATGCCTGCATACCAACTGTATTTTTTAGAATGCTTCCATCTTCAGCTACTGGAGCTAAAATAAACATTACAGCAATAGCAAAAGGGATACATGTAAGATTTTCTTTAAGACCAATCCTACGTCCATACATATACGTTAAAAGAATTAATATGAACAACCCAAACGTATCCGATGTAAATGCCGAAATCTTACTACATACATCTACAAATCCTGGAATTGATTGTACAATTGATTGCCATGGTCCAATATCCAAGTATAAAAACAATGTACAAAATGATCCAATAATCAAAATTGGCATTCCTGCCTGCATTGCTTCCGCAATAGCTGACATCGCTTTAATCTTTTGTAGTTTTTCTCCAACAGGAGTTAATAATTTTTCTAAACGATCTAACAATTTATTCACTTTACATTTCCTCCTTCAAATTCCTTAATTTTTTCCACAACACAATGAAACACCTTTTTACCATCCATCATCCCATAATCTAATGTATCAATGACCATAAAAGGTACATTTTTTTCAGCATATGATTCCTCAAACTCTTTTAATTGGAACCTCATCTGAGGTCCGAGAAGAATAATATCTGCCCCATTAATAACTCTTCCGATTTCGGTCACTCCGTAAGCATTAATTGTTACATCAACGTTTTCAGCTAACGCAGCTTCTTCTATTCTTTTTGCCAACATTCCTGTACTTGCGCCAAATTGACAGAGTAACACAATATTCAACATTTCTATTCACCAACTTTCTCTTTTTTTACTTCAATAAATAATTCTGCCGTTAAAATCATCATTTCAGCTACAGATAAGTGATTTGATGCATGTACCATAAGGAAATTTACATCATGTTCTTCCCCAGCACACTCCGCTAATAACTTTGTATGCGTTTTATGAGACTCCAATGCACTATCCTTAGCTTTTTGCATATATTCATCACATTCATCAAACTTACCTTCTCTTGCAAATTCTATTGCTTGTCTTGAAGCACTTTGACTGTCCCCAGCAAATGCGATGATTGAGACAACTGTTTGAATTAAGTCCATATAATTATCTTTCTACCTATCCTTTCTGTAGTAATATCCAATGTGTTAGCTAACTACAATCTCATAGTACTTAATCTTTTACAGTTTGTCTTTACCATGATTTGCACAGTGGATGTGCAAGCAATGATTGTATTCTTATATAATTACCATTTTAAACAAATGACATAATATACAATGAAAAGTTTATAAAAAGTGTTATTATAATCACTAAAAATAATACGAATTATCTATCTATAAGCGACAGTCATACAAAATCAACTTATAATAGATTTATAGTATGTATTAATTCTTAACTTGCACACAGGATGTGCAAATCATGGTAGAGAAATTTTTAATAACGTTCAGTACTATTAAAGTGTAATTTAGATATTACAAAATTTTGAAAGTTCTTTTTAATTTGAATGAATTATGGCGAAATCCAATTAACAAAAACGGAGGAAAAATCATGGATGTAAGATACGAGATTTTACAGTTTCTATACTCGAAAACTCTTCCTGTAACGAGCACTATATTACAGGATACTTTTAAAGTGAGTCGAAGAAGTATTATTAACTATATTAGTCAACTTAATAATGAGTCTCCTAATCTTATTCTTTCAACATCTCGAGGTTATGAAATTGCTAAGAGAGAAGATGCTGTCATATTAATTGAACAAGCTTCCAAACAGTTTTCACATTATGGATATGAAAAAAGAAAGAGAATCATTTTATCAAGATTATTATTGGATAAGGAATTATTAAGTGCACAAGATTTAGCAGATGAATTATATGTTTCGGAGTTAACCATTACAAAAGATTTAGCAAAATTACGCAATGAATTAAAACAGAGGAAGTTGTTTATTCGAACAAAAAACGAACAAATTTTTATTGTTGGAAAAGAAAAAGACAGACAAAAGTTCTTAATGGACCTGTTAAGTGAGGAGTGGCAAGTTTCACAATTTAATGTATCTTCAATTCAACATTTTTTCAAAATAGCAAATATTAATGAAATTAATACAATCATAAAAATAATATTAGAGGAAGAAAATTTTGATTTGGATGATTTCTCACTGTTGAATTATGTTCTACATCTTTCAATTCTGATTGAAACTAGTTTTAAGAATCCACAATCTGCAGAACATATTTTTGAGAAAAGTGATTATGAATTCTCTACACACTTCTATCGCTTTATTGTTACTACCTATGAAAGATTAAAAGAAGTATATCCTGATTGTAATTTTACTCAGGAGCAAATTGCTGAAGCATCTTTGTTGATGTCTACTAGAGTTATGCCTGCTGACAAGCAATGGGCTGACTTACAAAATTTAGAAAATTATGTTGGTAGTGAGGTCAATGATTTAATGTCTGTTATTATACGTTCCTTATATGATAATTTTGGAATAAATGTAAACAACGAGGATTTTATTGTTCGCTTTGCTTTTCACTTGAAGAATTTAATTCTTAGAGTTAGAGATAAAATTATGATTCCTTTGAACCCAATAACAGAAATTAAAGATGATTACCCTTTTCTATATATGATTGCAAATCATATATCATCACTGATTTCTACAGGAATAGACTGTAAGGTTCCAGATAATGAAACAATGTATCTAACGTTGCATCTAGGGGCACTCTTAGCAGATGAAAAAAATAGTATTGAGAACATTTCATGTGTTCTAGTTATGTATGATTATTTAAATCTTGGAAATCGAATTTTTGAACAAATTTCATCTCAAATCAATTACTTGCACCTTACTGATATTGTATCTTCATACGAGGATATTAAAAATATTGAGGAAGTTGATTTAATTCTTTCAACACTTAGTGTGAATCCATCAGTTGACGTTTCTCAAGTACAAATTAGTCAACTTTTAACAAAACAAGATATTCGTAATGTAGCAGAGAAAGTTGAGTTCATTCGCAACAAACGAGAGAAAGAAAAAATACGACAAATTTTCATACAATTATTTGAAAAAGATTTATTCTTTACAGATATTCCATTTTCAGAAAGCAATGAAATTATAAGTTTTCTATGTGAAAAACTTGTGGATATGAATTATGTGGACAAAGAATTTATAAATGATATTTTAGAACATGAGAAGATTACACCGACTGAGTATAATAATGTGGCAATTCCCCATCCTTTATTAAGTGATGGAAGTCATATTAAGTCTTCAGCAATTGCTGTGTATATTAATCGTAATCCTGTTACCTGGATCAACAATAAAGTAAATTTTGTATTTATGCTTGCGTTACTTCCAAAAGATATCCCTTTGTTTCCTGATGTATTTAATATTGTAGTTTCTGTTCTTAATGATAAGAAGACCTCAGAAAAGATATTAGATTGCATAAACTATGATGATTTTATTGAATTGATTTTATCAAATTATGAAATTATTAATATTATGTAATTTACTTGCATACTCATTATTTCAATTAAAAAGAACTGCGACCATTTGATTTAGGAGGTATATTATAATGAGCGCAATTAATTTGTTATTCCCTGTATTTTTTATGATTATTATAGGTATTATCTGCCGGATTAAAGGCTGGGTAACTCCTGAGCAAAAAGATGGTACCAAAAAAGTTGTATTCAATATCTTTTTTCCAATTCTTATATTCAATATTTTATTTTCATCAAGTATAAGTTCATCCACTATATATATTGTGATTTATGTGCTTATTGCATTTATCATTGCATATATAATTGGTTTAGTACTCAGAAAGTGGACAGGTGAAAGATTTGAAAAACTGTCACCTTTCATGATGATGACTTGTGAAGGTGGAAGTGTTGCACTACCACTTTACACTTCAATTGTTGGTTCAGCATATGCTGTTAATACAGTTACATTTGATATAGCTGGTGTTATAATCGGTTTTATAATTATTCCAATTATGGTCGCCAAAATGACTTCATCAGAAGTCGGTATAAAAGAACTAATAATTAAAATTTTTACAAATTCATTTGTTTTAGCTGTTTTATTTGGTATCTTGTTAAACATTCTAGGTATATATGAATCATTAAGGGCGTCTTCACTATTTGATACTTACTCGAATACCATTACAACAGCGACTGGTTCAATTTCAGGATTAATTTTATTTACAATTGGATATGATTTTAAGTTATCTACAATAACTATAAAACCTTTATTGAAGTTAACTTTACTTAGAATACTAACTAGTATAGCAATTATCTTGGGTTTCTTTGTTTTATTTCCAGAATTAATGACTAGTAAAATTTATGCTATTGGTGTAATTGTTTATTTTATGTGTCCTACTGGTTTTGCAACACCATTACAACTAATTCCTTTGTACAAAGATGATGTTGATGAAAGTTATCTCTCAACATTCTTATCCTTGTATATGGTTGTCACTTTGCTTGTGTTTGCTATAGTTACAATTGCTTATTCATAAAAAGTAATAAATGGATATCCCTTTTGAGATATCCATTTTTATATTATTTCAAACTTCTTCCCAGCATTTCTGCTTCTTCAAGAATTGGGTTTCCATCA
The DNA here is from genome assembly GCF_030814225.1 of Breznakia pachnodae. Taxonomy (GTDB): domain Bacteria; phylum Bacillota_I; class Bacilli_A; order Erysipelotrichales; family Erysipelotrichaceae; genus Breznakia; species Breznakia pachnodae. Next base: position 99,273 of record NZ_JAUSUR010000003.1, on the reverse strand, counting down.
ATTTCATTTTTATTCATTACTTTATCAGCTATAATAACTCCTTCATCTTTTAACTTCATATAGTTTGTGATGATATTATAGTTATCCACAGTTAGTTTTCCATCCTCTTGCACATTTCCACCTAAAGAAGCTAGCAATGCTGAAGAAGTAATTGGTAATGGTTTTGCAATTGATGCATATAAACGATCAACTACTGCTTTTAACTGTGAAGTCATATTCCAGTAATAAACTGGTGTCGCAAACACAACCATATCTGCCTGATATAATTCTTCAAAAATCGCTTGCATTCCATCCTTTTGAATACATTCTCCATTATTACGCATACAGTAATCACAACCCAAACATCCTTTTACTGGATAATCAATCACTGACATCTTCTTTACCTGATGTCCTGCAGACTCTGCCCCTCTAATGAACGCATCAGCTAATTTTTCACTGTTCCCATTCCTTCTTGGACTTCCGCTAAGTACTACTATTTTTCTCATATGACAATCTCCTTTGCTTTATGTACGATGTCATTATATAATGTTGCTATAAAGATAACTAGTATGCACTTTTTTGACATATACTATCTTGGAGGAAAGTACTATGAGTGATAATAAATATTCCAATTTGGATGTACAAAGTTTTCCCTTTCGATATACATTATCGATTATTGGTGGTAAATGGAAAATGTTGATTCTATATATTATTTCAGATCATCAGCCAATTCGTTATAATGAGTTGCAGCGTAAGATTGGAAAGATTACTTATAAAACGCTTAGTGTTCAGTTAAAAGAACTGGAAGCGGATGGACTTGTGACTAGAGTAGAATATCCACAAATTCCACCAAAGGTTGAATATAGTCTTTCGGATAAAGGTCAGTCATTGTTACCTGTGTTAGACGCAATGTGTAACTGGGGACATGATCATATTCCTGAAAACTATGAGACAAGCTTTATAGAAAAAAAGACTGAAGATGAAACAGTAACTTACTGATTGTCTTCAGTCTTTTTGTTTTATGTTTTAGAGAATACATAATCAAAACCTTCACCTTTAGCTTCTACTGCATTTGTAGTAATCACAAATGCGCTAGAGTCAATCTCATCAATTAGTTGAATTAGTTTCATATATTGTTCTGACTTCACAACACAATAAATCATCATCTTAGATTCTTTGGTATATCCACCATGAACCTGTTCTATTGTTGTTCCGCGATTGATTTCCTGATGAATTCTTGTATTAATTTCCTCGTATTTATCAGAGAATATTTTTACCGCTTTATTGCCGTCACTATCAAAACTCAATACTTTATTCACCATAAATGATGTTGCGATGATTGCAATATATCCAATTAAAACCGATGCTATACCACAAGTAAAGAAACCTAATACTGCGATACAGGTATCAAGAAGTAAAACTGCACTACTTACTTTTAAATGGAACAGTTTATTTAGAATGAGCAATATTACATCCATACCTCCTGTGCTGGCTCCACAACGCATTACAATCCCTAAACCAACTCCACAGATTGCTCCACCATAAAAAGAGGCAATTGCTTCATCTACAACAATCAATGGCATATGTGCTTTAACTATTGTTAGTAAGATGGGATAAGCAATGGAAGATACGATGGTTTTTGCCGCAAATTGTTTTCCTAATATAAGAACACCCAGTAGAAATGCGGTTAGAATAAAGCCATTAATGATGAACTCTTTTTCGATATGAAAGATTGATTCCGTTGCCACTGCAAACCCTGCAATTCCTCCAGATAAAATTCCATAAGGAAGAATAAAAGCTGAGACACCTACCGCAAGAATGAAATTACCAACAATGATCCAAAGAATGTTTATTAATTTCTTTTTCATTTTAGATATGAAAAGAAAAAGGAAGTGTTCCTTTTTCTATCATTTTCTGGAATTGTACAATTCCTCAGCTTCTTTCAAAACTGAAGCTCCATTCATTCTTCCATAATCTACTGGCTTGATCATTGCTACTGGTGTTTTCGCATCATACTTCTCTTTGATTTCATCAAATGCAAATGCTACTTGTGGGCCTAACAATAATATATCAAACTCACCAACATACTTGTCTACAGAAGATGTATCCACTGCCCAGATTTTGTACTCTTTACCTTGTTTTGCTGCTTCTTCACGCATTCTCTCTACTAGCATTCCAGTAGACATTCCCAAGGCACATGCCAACATAATTCTCATACGATGTCCTCCTTATCATTACATAAAACTATTTGAGTAAATTCTTCAATTGTCTCTTTTAATCTGATATTCTCATTTTTCTCTTCTATTCTATTTCTGATATCAATTGGAATAGCATCTACTCCCTGATATCCACCAACAATTGCACCAAGCATAGAGGCAATTGTATCGCTGTCTCCTCCTGCATTAACTGCGCAATAAATAGATTCCTTTAAGTCTCCTTTTGTATATGCCAGAATTGCAAATACTGCCGGTATGGATTCAGCCACCTGAATTCCTGTACCAATATCGTTATTCAATGCAGCGAACAGTTCTTCTTGATTTGTACATTTAGATCCAAGGTTTACTGCATATTGAATACGATTTTCAATTCTTGGGCCAAAAGTTGCATATCCTTCATTACTGACTTCTTCCCACGTAATCCTTGCACCTGCTAGTGCTTGCTCAATTATACTATTAATCGTTGCTGTCTCACGTTGTGCCTCACTTATTGCACAAGCAATTGCAGATGCTGCTGATACAGCAGATGCATTGTAATGGGTTGGCCAGCATAAATCTTTTGTATATTGGATTACCTTTGAATTATCATTACCTCCAAGAAGAGCAATTGGAGAGATTTTCATGGCACCACCATTGGTGTTTTTTCCTTGAAAATGGAATAGTTTATCTCTTTCTTCAACAATACTTCCTTGTCTTAGACGCTCTATTGCAGCTTTGGTATTTGAACCAGCATACTTCACAAATACTTCTTCGTCCTTTGACCAAGTAAGGATTGCTTTAATCGCAATATCACGATTAAAGCTTCCTTTATTTTTTATAATTTCCTGCATCACATAACAGCTGGATCCAAAATCATCAGTAACACTTCCAGGATCGATGCTGTTTGTAATTACACTTATTGAATCTGTATACTCATGTACTCCCTCAGGAAATTTCTTCTTTATTTCTTCATAGGTACAAAATTCTGTTACTGCACCTAAGGAATCACCATAAGCAGCTCCATATAATGCACCTAAGACTTTATTATGCTTCATCTGTATAAACACCAGATTCTCGTTCTGATTTATCTTGTACACTTAAGAAGAAATACCAGATGGCCACCAGAACTGGAACACATAACAATTGGATTACTCCAGTCAAGATATCATTGGACCCAAGTATTCCATTTAATCCTAGTGGAATGGTAATTGGTAAATCAATCCCTGTACTAAATGGTACAATTCCAGCCACTGTTACCAGATAACCAACAGTACCACTAATTAGTGGAGTAAGAATCATTGGAATTAACATAAATGGGTTTAGTACGAGTGGTAAACCAAACATTAATGGTTCATAGATATTAAAGAATCCAGGTACTGCAGAAATCTTCAAAACTTCTTTCCAGTCTTTACGTTTCTTTCTGTATAACCATAATGCAATTAGAAGTGGAATTGAAATCCATCCTCCAAACCAGATCCATGTGTTTACAAATCCTGATGAAATCAGATTTGGCAATGCTTTTCCTGCTGCTAAAGCTGCAATATTTTCAGCTGCTGCCGGTTTCCAGAATGGTGAGAATATACTACTAACCAATGTTTGTCCATGCAATCCAAAGAACCAGAAAATATTATTAAGTACACCTGCAACAATTGCCGCAATTGGACTGTTTCCTAATACTGACAGTGGTTGTTGAAGCATTGTGAATAAGAATGCGCCAATCGTTCCATATGATGTTTGTTTGAATGCTGCACAAATAATCAATGCAAATACCATACATAATGTTGATGGTATAAATGATGTAAATGAATCTTGAATTGATGCTGGAACACTGCTTGGTAAGTTAATTGTTAATTTATGATTTACTGCCCAGCGATATAGTTCTGTTATTACAAATGCCATAATCATCGCAGTGAAGATGGCTGATGAACCAAGTTGAGAATGTGACAAGGCGCCTTCAACAACTTCTCCACTTTCCGTAATGATTGATGTTGGAATAGTAATCAACATACTAACTAATGCGGTCATAGCACAGTGAATTTTATTAATACCATAAGTCTTAGCTAAACTATAAGATATTCCAACTACTACAAATAATGAATATATACTATTTGAATATACCGAAGATGGTGCCACAAATGTATTGATCATCTGTAATGTAGATTCTGAAAAGATATCTGCCAAAAACGGCATCGAAGCCAATGCAGTTAAAATAGAACCAGTCATAGTAAATGGTAATGCCAACATGAATCCATCACGCATTGCCTTAATATAATTGTTTTTGTTCATTTTGTTTGCAATAGGCATTAAAACCTTTTGTAATGCTGTAACAAATTTATTCATATTTTTCTCCTATTTTTTTCCTTGATATTCCCTTACTTTCTCCCTTTATCTCTTTAAGTTATATATTTCTCTATACAAATGTATCATTTCTTTCGCCTGATCCATTGTAAGTAATGCCATATTTAAATGGTCTTGTGCATGTACCATAATTAAGGTAACCTCAGGTTTTTCTCCTCTTGCTTCTCCCTGTATCAGATTCGTTTGTATCTGATGCGCTTCAGTCAGGGAATCTTGTGCATTATTCACATGCTGTTGTGCCTCTTCAAAATCGCCTTCACGTGCCTTTCGAATTGCTACCATTGATTCCGACTTAGAATTTCCGGCAGCCAAGATTAGTTGAAAAGACACCTCATAAGTCTCATCCATATTATTCACTCCTCATTTCCTTCTCTATCTGATTAAAACAATTTGCCAATGTCTGATAGTCTCTTGTTCGTATCATCTCATTTATATAAGCTGGGTTTAGTAACAATCGTGAAATCATTGTTGAAAAAGATTCCATATCTTCATCACGTTCTTTTTTCATCGACATCATAAAGATAAATTGTACCTCTACTGCTTCCCACCTTATTGGCTCATCTAAAATAGCAATACAGACAAACGTTTCATCACCAAGCACTTCACTAGGATGTGGAATAGCAACTAGGTTTCCAAACGCTGTTACTGCCATACTTTCTCTCTTCATTACCAAATCATAAAAATTATCTGGTATTGTTTTTACTTCTTTAATTCTATCAACCATTTTTTGAATTACTTCTTCTTTGGTCTTTGCAGATAAACTACTGATAAACAGACGTGGATCAAAGTTCTCGCTAAATGAAAATGATGTTTTTCCACTTAAGAAATTCTTTAACGCTTTTACATCACCATCATCAAGAAAGAACTGTACTTCTAAGATTGGTTTGGGTACACTAAATGGAATTGGCACCGTTGTGATTACATAATCAACAGTGTCAAAATCAAAAAACTTTAACTGTCCTACATCACAGGTTTCAATCGTATTCAGATACGCACCTACTTCGGTTTCAAATTTGTATACTAACAGTGAAGAACTACCTCTTCCTGTTGCACAGACAATCACAATATTCTTTTTTGAAATCGTACTTTTATTTCTTTCTAATGCCAGATTAAAATGCAAAGCAATATAACTTATCTCATCTTCATAAATATCCTTTTGATAATGTTTTCTTAAAACCCCGCAGGCTGATGTTGCCAGCATATAGGCTAATGTATATCGTTGCTTGATTTCACTTAACAGTGGATTCCTTAAATACATATCATATTTTAGACGAATATCCATTGGTACCAGATGTAATGCCAGACTCATCCTCAGTTCAAAATCATTGGTCAAATCAATGTTATAGCTACTCTTTATTTCTGATAACATATGTTTTACAATCTTATCAATTTCTGTAGTAACTACAAAGTTCTCTTCCTCTGGTTTGATTTCAATAAACTGTTTTCCAGAGAAGTGTATTGCCAGATAACCAATTTCTGATTCTGGTATTTCAATATCAAAGATTTCTTCTAACTCTGCAACTACCTTCATCGCTAAGCGATACTCATCACTTTTCTTCATATCTTTTAATTGATCTACATTCATTGGAACATAATGTCCTTCTTTAATACGAATCATTGCAATATAAATATGAATCAGTAAGTTGTGATAAGTAACATCACTAATTTTGATGTTGGATTCATTCAGGTGTTTTGATACACAATAATTAATCTTACGAACTTGTTCGTTGGTATCTTCATGATAGTTAAAATCTAATCTCTTAATTGTATGCGAGGCAGTACAAAGTCGAAAATCAAATTCTTTTCCTTCTACTTTGATGCCATAATTTGGACGGGTAACTAACGTTAAATTGAATTCTTCCAGAATTGTTCTTACTTCTTTTAAATCCTGCGATACACTAGATTTAGAAATGTATAGTTGATCAGCTATATCATCAATCTTTATGTACTTGTCATTATTTAGTAAAAGTAATTCCAATTGAAACTGAATGCGATCTTCCTTTGTCATTGGATGATTGATGATTTCCTGATTTAATTCCACCTTAAAATCACGAAGTTTCTTTTCATCATTCACAATCAGAGAATATCCTATTCTTTGCTTTGAAATAATCTCTGCACCATGATGATTCAAAACTGCACCAAGTTTCTTTAGCTCTGTTCGAATTGTTTTAGGACTGACATATAGTGCTTCTGCCATGGCTTCGCTTGTTGCGACCGTATGTTCATCCAAGTAATCCATAATATCGATCCATCGTTTACTCATCGTATTACCTCTATCCACTTTCATTATATGTTTGTACTTCTATTATCTCCATAGGAGAAATTACCGAATTAAAAAAGGTAATCTCTGTGACTACCTTCGCTTTATACTATTATGATAACATGAAATTATCGATTTTTTAATGTTGTGTAGTGATTTTACACATTAAATCTAAAGTGCATGATGTCTCCATCCTGTACAATATATTCTTTTCCTTCAGAACGAAGTTTACCTGCATCCTTTGCAGCCTGTTCACTTCCATATGTATCCATATCTTCAAACGAGATTGTTTCCGCACGGATAAACCCTCTTTGAAAGTCAGTATGGATAATACCAGCACATTGAGGAGCAGTCATACCTTTTCTAAATGTCCATGCACGTACTTCTACTTCACCAGCAGTAAAGTAAGTACATAAATCGAGCATATGATAGCTTGCTCTAATTACTTTATCCAAACCACTTTCTTCAATTCCTAATTCTGCCAGGAACATCTCTTTTTCTTCTTTATCCAATACTGATAGTTCTTCTTCGATTTTAGCCGAGATAGAAACTACATCATTGTTTTCACTTGCAGCTAATTCTTTTACTTTACAATAGTGTTCATTTTTATCTGGGTTATTGATTTCATCTTCACCAATGTTTGCTACATAAATCATTGGTTTTAATGTAAGCAATTGAAATCCTTTTACTACTGCTGATTCTTCTTTATTTAGTTCTACACTACGAGCTGGTTTTTCTGCTTCCAGTGCTGCCTTTACTTTTTCAAGCACTGCTTTCTCTGCAATACCTTCTGCATCTTTTGCTTTTGCCTTACGTTCTACTTTCGACAGACGATTTTCAATTGTCTGTAAGTCTGCCAAGATTAACTCTAAGTTAATAATCTCAATATCACGAATCGGATCTACACTACCTTCTACATGGGTAACATCATTGTCTTCAAAACAACGTACTACATGACAGATAGCATCAGTTAAACGAATATTTGATAAGAACTGATTTCCTAGTCCTTCTCCTTTACTTGCACCTTTCACAAGACCTGCAATATCTGTAAATTCAAAAGTTGTATAAATTGTTTTCTTTGGTACTACAATTTCAACTAAACGATCCACACGATAGTCTGGTACTTCCACTACTCCTACATTTGGTTCTATTGTCGCAAATGGATAGTTTGCTGCTTCCACCTGTGACTTTGTAATCGCATTAAATAATGTCGATTTTCCTACATTTGGTAATCCTACAATTCCTGCTGTTAAAGCCATTATTTCATCATCCTCTCAACTTTTATAGTTTACAATCTTTTCCTTAAATAAGCAAGATAATAAGCGACTTTATGCCTCATTCTACTTCTTACCTAAAAAAGATAATTACAGGTTTATGTAATTATCAATATTGTTTTATTTTAAATCGTTTTCAACTGCTTTTCCTTCCGTGTCATAAAGCCAGCTAAAGTACTCCTTTAAGCTGTCTACAGATACCTTATCTTTTTCCATAAGTTCTTGCGCTTCGCCTTCAAAGTTGTTTATTAGTTCACCTAATTCACCACTACAGGTATCATTTTCACCAACAATAGCGATACAGTATTCATCACCAAGAAATGCAGTAATCTCTTTTGTATCTTCTTTGAGGTTATTTACATAATAGAGTGAAGAATCACTTGTACGTTTTCCAATTGTCACAAGTTCCACTTCACCATCTTCATTTAAATAAGCATGATAGAAGTGTCCATCTTCTGCTGTAATTGTAATTAGTATTGTTTCAAACAATACTTCTTCATCACTACATTCATCACCTGTTTCAAAGTTCTCACAAACTACATCTTTTGAATATGCATTATTCCCATAATCAAAGCGATATAAAGTTTTAAACCCATTGTCTTCAAAGTTGCTATATATAGTAGTATTTGCGCTATCTTCTGAAGTTTCTTTTTTATCTTCACTACATCCTGCCAATACGATTCCCAATATTAGCATTACACTTAATAATCTTTTCATGGTCCCCTCTTTCCTGAACGTTTTTACTTAGCTTTTTCTTTCTTTGTATCCTCGCAAGTATATCCTTGATCTTTTAACGATTTGATTGTCTGTTTTAAAGAAATATACTCATCATCTTTTGGCATTTCATCAAAGACACTAATCTTTTCTTCATTCTCAATTGCTTTGGTTATATCAATTGTCGTTGTTGATGAAAGAACATTATCTTTTAATTCCCAGTCAAAGCTAACACTTTCACTGCACTTGTCTCCAACTTTTTCGCCACATTTCTTTTTCTCTTTATAATCTTCTACTCTTGCATCGATATCACTTTGATAACGTTCTACGCTTTCAAACGTAAATGATTCAGAGTCTTCTATTGTATACAGTTCATCATCACCAGCTGTTAATTTAATCTTCTGGTCAATGGTAATTCCTGAATCTGCATCATTGAAGGTACATACAGTTGTACTCTTCTCTGGTTCTTCTTGGGAACAACCTACTGCCAAGAACAAAAGTGATGCAATCAATAATCGTTTACTCATCACCTTCACCTGCTCTCTTTACAACTTTCTTTAGTTTCTTTTCAAATTCTCTACGTGGAAACATGACTGATGATCCACAACCTTCACATTTGATTCGAATATCTGCTCCCATACGAATGATTTTCCAATAATTACTTTTCTTACAAGGATGTGGTTTCTTCATCTCTACAATATCATTTAAATCGTATTCCATGATTATTTATCCTCCCTTTGTCGATAAGCTTCTAATGTGTTTTCAAGTAACATCGCAATCGTCATTGGACCGACACCTTTTGGAACTGGAGTTATGTATTTTACTTTATCAATACAGTCATCAAAGTCTACATCCCCACAAAGTTTTCCATCTTCACCACGATTTACTCCAACATCAATTACAACAGCACCTTCTTTAATCCAGTCACCTTTTACCAACTTAGCAACTCCAACTGCAGCAATTACAATATCTGCCTGACTTGTTGTTTTCTCAATATCTTCTGTTCTTGAATGAGTAATGGTAACGGTAGCATTTTTATTTAAAAGCAATTGAGCAATTGGTTTTCCAACAATATTACTACGTCCAATTACAACTGCTTTTTTACCACTTAAGTCATCATATCCAATTTCTTCCAGCATCTTCATAATTCCTTTTGGTGTACAAGGTAATACTGTTTCCTCACCAATCAGCATCTTTCCAATATTGTATGGATGGAATCCATCCACATCTTTATCAGGATTGATACTAAATAGTACACGGTTGGTATCTATGTGTTTTGGTAGTGGAAGTTGAACCAGGATACCATCTACATTGTCATCATAGTTCAATTCCTGAATTACCTGAATCAGTTCATTTTCACTAATTGTATCTTCATAGCGAAGAGTACTGTTCTGCATCCCAACAGCGATACTCGCTTTTTCTTTTCCTGCAACATAGGATTTACTTCCTACATCATCTCCTACTAATATAACAACTAAATGAGGAAGTCGTTTGCCTTCTTCTTTCAGCTGATCGATTTCTACTTTAATTTGATCTTTTACTTTTTGTGCAATCACATTCCCATATACTATTTTATCCATTTATAACTCCTCACTATCTAATACGATTGTTACTGGTCCATCATTTAGAAGTTCTACCTTCATATCGGTACCAAACTCACCACATTCTACTTTTGTTATCTGTTTTGATAACAGTTCATTAAAATATTCATACAATGCATTTGCTGCATCTGGTTTTGCAGCATTGGTGAATCCAGGACGGTTTCCCTTCTTACAATCTGCATATAATGTAAACTGTGAAATACTAAGAATCGCACCATCTACATCTAAAAGACTTTTATTCATCTTCTGATTTTCATCTTCAAAAATTCGCATATTAATAATCTTATTCGCAACTTTTTCTACTATTCTTTCATCATCACTATGGGTGATTCCCACAAGCAGTAAGAATCCTTTATCAATAGCTCCAATTATGTTGCCATCAACCTTTACAGAAGCGAAACTTACTCTTTGAATAACAACTTTCATACCTATCTTTACTCCTCTTTATATATCCCATTAAATAACTCATATAATTCAGGGAAATCTTTCTTTAAATGGTGTGGTCGATTGAAGTATGCATCACTTACTTCAGCAAAAAACTCACTGGCATCACTTCTTGCATACATAATATCAATTACACCATGTAACGAATTAAATCGATCATCTTTAATCATACTTTCATATTTTGCTTTAAACCATGACTGTCCACTAATATATCCATTTCGAAAATCATAGTTATGTGCCAGTTCATGAGTTATTACTCTCTGTAATCCATAAATAGAGGAATCAACATATATATTATTATCAATGGATGTTGCAAAGGCAATTGCTTGTTTTACATTCATTCGCTCTTTAAGCGATTCAAATTCATCATGCGTACACAAATGAATCAGTTTTGTTTCCTTCAATAATATTTCTGGCTGGTTCTCAATACATTCACGAATAATATAATCAATCTTATCTTCGGATATATCACCAACAATATTAATTGGCGGTAAGTCATCCATTTCAAGATAATCACCATCTTTGATATCAGCCAAAGTATCGTAACCTGATCGCTGTGGTTCTCTATTTCCAGACGCAATCAAGACACCAAGCACTACCGTTAAGATAACAATTGGTAATAATATTCTTCTTGGATTTCTTCCTTCTTCGTCTGCTCTTCGTCTTCTTACCATTGATACAATAATGTAAGCTGTAATTACAACAGCATAAATTACAATACCATAAGAAGGTATATTGGGTATCATCAAACTCATCTCTCCATATGCTCCATCTGAATTTGATAATGCTATTGATCCTAAAAATACTAGACAAAGAATAACTGACAGCACTGCTGCTATCATTATTACTTTTCTTTTCATCTTCACCTCAAAATGTCTGTATCAAATAAATACAGACAGACATTTACGATAGTGTATCAAAGATTTCCTTGATTCTTTTCGCCAGTCCTTTTGTCTTTTCTATACTTAATGAACATAAAGCGATACGAATCCCTTTATTCACTTGTACTGTATAAATATGTTCTTTCATGCAAGCTTCATGAAGTTTTGTACATAAATCTTTATCTTCAATCTTTAATGTTACAAAGAACCCTTCTTTATATGGATAGTGTTTTAATCCAACTTCTTTTGCTTCCTTTAGGAAAATCTTACTACGCTCTTCCAATAAAGAAACAAAGTAATCTTTTTCCTCCAAGTAATCATTCAATCCTTCAGTAGTTACATACACAAGGTTTTCCATCGCTGCATTTGGAATATTACTCCAGATTGCTCTGGCACTCTTTTCCATAACGATTTCAATCTGACGTACACTTTCGTCACTTTGTGCCATAATAACTGCAGCACCACAACGTAGCCCATATGCCGTTAATGTCTTACTAGAAGAGAAGGCAACGACGATTGCTACATTGTCACTAATTGCATTGAATGTTTCTAAATAATTACGACTGTTTTTAAAGTCATAAGAATAATCAATATAAGCAATGTCATTCAACATTACAACTGGTCCCTGTTCACCAATTTCATTTAGGAACATAACAACTTCTTCCCATTCTTCCTGTGATAAGGAATAACCAGTTGGATTATGACATGGATCATTAATGATTACAAGAACTTTCTTTTGCTTATCCATTACGCTTTTACATACTTCTTTAAAGGAAGCAATATTAAAGTGGTCACCTTCAAATAAGTTATAGGTTTCCACATCCATGTTGTTCATTGTTGCCATTAAACGATAAGAACCCCATGCAATATCAGGAATAATCAGAGTTTCTCCCTGATCTAATATATTGTTTATGGTTGTACTTACTGCACCACTTCCTCCTGGTGTCGCAATTGTACTATGTGCCAAACGCATATCAGCCTGTTGTACTACCCAGTTATATACCTGTTTACGGAAGTCAGGGTTGCCACTAAAACTCTCTGCATAATTTGCTTTGATCTTACTTTCAATTTCGTTATATGGTCGATATACCGAACGAAAAGCAACTAATTGTCCACTTTCATCATAGAGAGCTCCGATTGTTGCATCCACAACTGCGGCTTCTCCTAATTGTGCTTTGGCTTTTTTTGCCAGGTCTACTACTGCAAATACGTTATCGACGATTGGTGTATCGTCTACATGGTTACGAATAAATCTTGTCATAAGTTTTCTCCCTATTTCGTATAAGATCCCAGGATCTTTATATCTGTACAAATATCTTCAAGTTTCTTCAACATCTCTTTGGTCTGTTTACTTTCCAGTTCACCTTCCAGTTCCACATGGAAATAATACGACCATGGTTCATTTGGAATTGCTCGGGATTTGATGCTTTCCATATTAAATCCATAGGATGCAATCAGATTGATTGCTTCTGCTAAGGCACCAGTTTCATTCTTTGTTGTAAACAACATCTGGAAATTGGTTCCCTGTGGTTTTAACTGCTTACTGATTACAATAAATCTTGTGGTATTATCACCACTTGTATGAATGTTAGATTCCAGAATTTCCAATCCAAACAACTCTGCTGTTTCTTTGGATGCAATTGCTGCAAGATCATCACGGTCCTGTTCACTTACAAACTTCGCTGCAAGTGCAGTATTTGGATAAGGCATAATTTCATAGCCTCTTCCTTTTAAAAACTGTGAACTCTGTGAAATTGCCTGTGGGTGTGAATACACCTTTTTTATCGTTTGTGCGCTTGCACCTTTTTTTCCTAATAAGTTTTGATCTACTTTTAAATCATAGGTATCAATAATGTAAACGTTATATTCTCTTAATAAATCACTAACCTCTCCAACTTCTCCTGTAAAAGAATTTTCGAATGGAATAACTCCATAAGATACTTCCTGACTTTCAACTGCTTTGAAGACATCTTCAAAGGTTGGATAGGAGCGATATTTATGATTTTCAAATATCTTGGTTGAGGCAATGTAAGAAAATGCTCCATATGTCCCCTGATAAGCAATTACATCACGATTAATAATCTGTTTCTGATAGTCTTTTGAAACTTCAAGCATATGATGTAGAAATGATAAATATGAATCTCGATACTTACAGTCATTGATGTACTTCAAATTCTTATCAATTAGTTCACGTTCTCTTGAACTATCTAAGACTGGCATCTGATTGCTGAGTTTATAATCAACAACATCTTCTACTGCCTGCATTCTCTTCTCAAACAATTCTGCCATCTCTTTATCAATATGATTGATTTGTTTACGTGCATTTTCCAGTTTATTCATAGCATACCTCTTTGACCATTATTATACATCATTTTCACTGCTTTTTATTATTATTTCTAGCATTATTTTGCTTTCCCTGCAATTTTATTTAATTAAAGCGATTACATCCTTCAAATATCCAAAACGTGAAGTTCTTACACTTCACGTCTGATTTTTGATTCTAATGTTGTTAATAATTTATATTCTTTCTGATAACAAGCATCAATCTGTTTGCTTATTGATATCAGAGATGTTGCAGCTTTACTTTGGAATAACTTCCATAATTCATCAGCGATATCATCCCACAGAACTGATAGTTCAAGATAACCATTACCAACCATATCTAATTCTTTTATCTTCAGCTGTTCATTAATTTCAAGCAGAAACTCTCCATATAATTTACGAAAGATTCCTCCACCAGTTCCACCATCATGACTGATTTGAAAGTAGTTTGTTACTGCAGAATGTTCCAGTTTTTCTGGAGTGAATTTTTTCCACTTCAAAATTTCTTTTGAGAATTTTTCAACTCCAGTAATTCCCAGCATTTTTGTTGCTGGTCGTAACATCTGATTACAGACTTCCAGTATTGCTTCCTTAGCAACCTCATCCGAAGGAAATGTATAAGTACTTAAATCAAACTCAAGATATTTATTCTTGGCAGGGAATGGTCGATGAGAACTGTTTCTGGCAAGTTTCATTTCTTCATAACTTATCGTGTGATAATCTTTTCCTACACTACCCTGAGGGGTACGAATCGGTTGCAACTCACTATCACGATCACTAATATAGTATTCACTCATTTCATCATCATAACCAAACAAAGCAATCGCATGACCACCAAAGTGACTGTCCTCATTCATCTGCAAGTAAGATAGGTATGGCATATCTACATAAATTAGTAGTGGTTTATCCTCATCTAATAGCTGATGTGCTTTTGCCTCAGCCACTTCATAGTTCTTTGGTTTCTTACACACAAGTTCTACATTCAAACGCTGAGCTAGTTTTTCTTCCAATTCAAATACTTTGGTTCTTCCTGAAACCATTGGTGAATCTTTTCCATTTAAATACATAAATGATAATCCCGCTCCTAATCCAAGCAGCATTGCTTCACTAATATCAATTTTATAATATGCAAATACTTGCTTTAAAGCACTAGTAATACAATGCCTTCCACCAGTTGCAGGAAATCCCTTAATTATATGTTTCATTATTCTTCCTCTAAAAAATAACGAAGTATTGTCTTTAATTTGTCTGGTGCAGTTTTTCTGCTATCGTTCAAATAGATTTCACGATGTTCAAAACAACGTTGTTTCAAACCATGTTCTTTCATATACTCTTTCATGATATTAAAACTAGCAGTTTCATTATCATAAGTTCCATTATGTAAGATTTGAATAATCTTACCATCTTCTAATTCTTCAAACTTAATATTATCTAATAATGGTAAATTCTTTTTTAGTTTTACTTTTTTCAGTACTGTATCAAAGTCTTTCTGATTCACAAAATCTGGTTGTCTTATCATAATAGTATATGTGTATTTACTCTTATCATAAACATCGTCTGGATTCTTCGTACTCCAAATTCCTTCTAATGGATATACTCCATAATCATAATAACCTTCAATATCAACACCATTTCTTGGAGCCATACGAATTCCATAGGCAAGTGCATACAGAACTTCTACTCGGTCCGCAAACTCTTGTTCATTTGGATTCCCTTCACCTTTAATTGTTATATATTTTTGTTTTGGTACTAATTGCACTTGTGGTTTTGTCTTTGGTGCATATAGTTCTTTTTCTTCTTTTCGCCAATCATATTTCATAGTTTCTTCACTGGGAAACAACACTCGGTTGTCCACTTCTCACTTTCTTCTGTTTTTTCTGGGCCACTTAGATAGACGCAATAGAACTTACCATCTAATTTATAGCCATTCTGTTCCATCCACCTGATTGCCTCGGCATTTACATTTCCAATCTGTTCATAACTTCCATGGAATGTAATTGTCAGCACTTCTTCTTCATCTACTTCTTTAAAGGTTACATGTTTTGTATCCTTATATATATTATCGACACTGATTCTGATTTCCACATCTGGATCTTCTTCCATATATTCTTCATCATGGTAAATTGCCAACTTACGCATTGAGTTTGAAAACTTTGGTTGTTGAGGCATGATTTCTGACATCATCATTCCCCATAACCTACCTTCATCTGAGTATTTTGGAATTCTTTGTCTTAAAGAAGCAACAATATGTCCAGGAATATGTTTTAATTCCAATGTATATGTATGAATATTTGTTCCTCTGCTTAAGATTTCATCAATATCATCCAACATTGATAATTCTTTTTTTACTTTTTTATATTCCATTTCTTTTCTCTGCCTGCATGTTATTATAATTTGCTGCAATTCATCATTTACAATATCATCTGACATCATTCGTTTGATTTCCTGCAGTTGAAAACCTGCTCGCTGTAATGAAGTTATCTTTAAGGCATCTTGTAACTGGTTAGATGCATATAAACGATAACCATTATCATCAATCTGTTGTGGTGTCAGTAATTCTAACTTATCAAAATGACGAAGCATTCTTCCACTGATCTGTGTTAATTTTGAGAATTCTCCTATTTTAAACATGGGTTCCTCCTGAGCTCATCTTTATTCTATTCCTTGACATCGTGACAAGGTCAAGCCCTTTTTATTAATTATACAAAGAAATCTTATATTTATCATTTTTATCTGTTTCTTTATGAAACTTTTTTACTTGTTTGTTCGTCTTTAATTACGTAGGAAGGTGAATCTGATGATGGAAGATAAAAAAGAATTTGATATTGATCAAGCAAATAAGAAAAGAAAACGACTTGCTGGAGGATTGTTGGGTATTGAAATTGTAGAGTATCTGATTGTATCAAGTATAGCCAGCAACATGTCTGCAACAATCCCAATTCGCAGTTTCTGGGTATTTCTTTTTACCATTTATTTAGTTATATGTGCATACACTGGTCGACGATGGGGAGCAATAGCACAACTGTTTGTATGGTTCTTCTCTATCTTTGAGTTAATTTTATTATATGGATACCTTGGTTATAATTCTCACTGGGATCATATAGTTGTAATTACAACCATACTCATTATCGTAAAAGGTGTTTTGTATTTTTATTTAATTTTAAATCCTGAAATCAGTTATTCTTTTGAAATTACGAAAATTGATATTGTGAGAAGAAAACTTGCTGAAATGGAGTAATACAAAAGAATTTGAAACTTTCTGCCATCTGTTGATGTATTACAGATGTATAGGTGTTAATTTAGGAGGATTTTATTTTATGGAAAACACAAACACATTTAATCTTGAAAAGGCAATTTCAAAACGTAATAAGGTAGCAATTGCATTTGTCTGTCTGCAGCTTGTTGGTGTCTTTGGTCTTGCTTCTTATGCAAGTTCATTAGGACTTTCATTAGATAGCAGTACATTCTTTGGTTTGGTTATTAACTGGATTTTTATCGGATGTATTTGCAGTGGTCGTCGCTGGGCAGCTGTTACTATGTTGGTATTTTGGGTTATTGGCTTTCTTCAAGCATTTCAAATGTTTGATTATTTAGGTTATGATTCTAGTGCAGACATGCTAATTGGATTTTCATTCATTGTATCTATTTTAGAAGGAGCGCTTTTAATTTATTTAGTTGCAAATGCAGAAATTGGATATTCATTTGATGAAGCAAAAAGAGAAAGACTAGAAAGTAAATTATCAGAAATGAATCAAAATCAATAGTATATTAAGACAAAACGAAATGTAACAGTTTTCAAAGTTTATGAAAAAATTTCATAAACTTCTTGCATCTCGTTTTATTTTATATTATTATGTATACATGATATTAAGTACAACATTTTATTTTTATTTTGAATAGTCCCAGATCAACTAATACAAAGTTATTAGTTATTTCATATTGATTTGGGATTTACATACAGCACAAACTTCTAGTTGGTGCTTTTTTTATTAAAAGGGGGAGTTACCATGAAATTAACAGTAGATGTAAAACACAAAACCTATGACATTATCTTAGAGCGAGGATGTCTTAAAACACTCGATACCTATATTGATACAACAAAACGATATTTTATCTTAACTGATACAAATATCCCACAGTCGCTGATTGATGAGGTCGTTGCACAGTGTCCTAACAGCACCGTATATAAGGTAGCACCAGGAGAACAAAGCAAAAGTATACAAACATTTGAAGATGTCTGTCAGGCTTGTCTGGACTTCCATATGAGTCGTAAAGATACACTAATTGCTTTGGGTGGTGGTGTAATTGGAGACTTAGGTGGATTTGTGGCTGCAAGTTATATGCGTGGAATTCCATTTATTAGTATTCCAACTACTACACTTTCGCAAATTGACAGCAGTATTGGTGGAAAGACGGCAATTAATCTTGGAAAAGTAAAAAACATCATTGGTAGTTTCTATCACCCTGATTTAGTATTAATAGATTTTGATACTCTTGCTACTCTGCCAAAACGCCATATTCAAAGTGGGTTGGTAGAAGCATTAAAAGCTGGATTGATTCACGATAAGTCAATCTATGAAATCTTTAAGCAAGATGATTATGAAGATCATTTAGATG
This sequence comes from Breznakia pachnodae, assembly GCF_030814225.1. Lineage (GTDB taxonomy): Bacteria > Bacillota_I > Bacilli_A > Erysipelotrichales > Erysipelotrichaceae > Breznakia > Breznakia pachnodae. The sequence goes on along the minus strand of NZ_JAUSUR010000003.1, from coordinate 80,628 downwards.
AAATCGTATACAAAGCATTGTGTATGAAGAAGTGGGTAGTGGAAGAAGATGAAAAAGAAGTAGGATTAAGAAAGACCTTAAACTTTGGCCATTCAATTGGACATGGGATTGAGGCATATTATAATTTAGAAACCTATTATCATGGTGAGTGTGTCGGTATGGGAATGTTGTACTTCTTAGATGATGATGAAGTAAAAAAAGAAGTAATTAAAATTTTGGAAAAGATGGGGTTACCAACGCATGCTGATTTAGATATAGATAAAGTATTTGATTATATTACTATGGATAAGAAAGCACATGCAGATACAATTAGTATTGTGAAAGTTCGTGAACCTGGTAAATCATATATAGAAGAAATGTCACTGAGTGAAGTGAAAGCTATATTAGAAAGGAATCCTTTATGAAAAGTACAATAGGAGAAGCAATATCGATTACCTTATTTGGGGAATCACATGGAAATGGTATTGGGGTATTAATTGATGGATTATGTCCTGGTATTACCTTAGATATGGATTACATTAATCATCAGCTTACTTTACGTAAACCTAAAGGTAGAATTTCTACAGCACGTAAAGAAAGTGATGAGATGAATATTGTAAGTGGATACTTTGATGATCATACTACTGGTACTCCATTATGTATCTTAATGGAAAACAGTAATACAAGAAGCAAGGATTACTCAAAAACGAAAGATTTGATGAGACCTTCTCATGCGGATTATACAGCGAATATGAAGTATCTTGGATTTCAGGATTACCGTGGTGGTGGACACTTCTCAGGAAGATTAACTGCTCCTCTTGTAGCTGCTGGTAGCATCTGTAATCAGATTCTTAAAAAGAAAGGAATCTTGATTGGTTCACATTTGAAGCAAATTAATAACTTAGTAGATGATAGTTTCTCACAAGATGAAAAAGAACTAATCCAACAGATTCACGAAATGAATCATGCTTACTTCCCTGTATTAAACAACAAGAAACAGGAAGAAATGATTCAACTGATTGAGCAACATGCAAACGATGGTGACAGTGTTGGTGGAATTATTGAAAGTACGATTATCAACCTTCCTGCTGGAGTAGGAGAACCATTCTTTCATTCCATTGAAAGTGTGTTATCACAATTAATTTTCAGTATTCCTGGAGTAAAGGGAATTGAGTTTGGTTTAGGATTCGATTTTGTGAATCACACAGGAAGTGAAGTGAATGATACCTTCTATATGGATAAAGAAGAAGTAAAAACAAAAACAAACAACAATGGTGGAATCAATGGTGGAATCAGTAATGGAATGCCAATAACATTAAAAACGGTATTGAAACCAACTGCTTCTATTTATAAAAAACAGGATACCATTAATTTCAAATCAAAAGAAGATACAGTCTTACAGATTGAAGGACGACATGATCCAGCAATCGTACACCGTGCACGTGTTGTAATTGATAGTGTAATCGCAATTGGATTATTGGATTTACTGACACAGCGATACGGTTACTTATGGATGGGAGAAGAATAATATGAAATACGGATTAATTGGGGAGAAACTAGGACATAGTTACTCAAAAATCATACATGAACAGTTAATTGATAACTACGAGTATGAATTACACCCATTAGAAAAAAATGAAGTAGATACATTTATGAAGGAAAAAACATTTTCTGCCATCAATGTAACGATTCCTTATAAACAAACAGTTATCCCATACTTAGATGAAATGAGTGATGCCGCAAAACAGATTGGCGCAGTCAATACAGTCATAAATAAAGATGGAAAACTGATTGGATATAATACTGATTACCTAGGATTTCAATACACACTGCAAAAACATGAAATTCAAATCAAAGATAAAAAAGTATTAATCATGGGAAACGGTGGTGCCAGTAAAGCAATTCAAGCTGTTATTCATAATCAAGAACCAAAACAGGTGGTGATTGTGGATATCGTAAAGACAAATGGAATTCTAAGTATCGAAGAAGTATATGCAGATCATCTGGACTGTGAAGTGATTGTGAATACAACACCAATTGGAATGTATCCAAATACCGATGGTACCAGCGTTGATATCGCAAGATTTAAAAACTGTGTTGCTTGTATTGATGCGGTCTACAATCCATTACGTACCGATTTCGTATTAACTGCTCAAGCACTTGGTATCAAAGGAATCAATGGTTTGGAGATGTTGGTTGCACAGGCAAAATACGCACTGGAATTCTTTAAAGATATTAAGATTGATGATAGTGAAATTGATCGAATCTACAAAGAAATTTTATTAGAAACAAGTAATGTTGTATTAATTGGTATGCCAAGTTGTGGAAAAACAACCGTTGGCAGAAGATTGGCAAAAAAACTAAATAAAGAATTTATTGATATTGATACTAGAATTGTTGATGAAATAAAGATGCCGATTTCTGAGTTCTTTGCGGAAAACGGAGAACCAGCATTTCGCGAAATAGAATCAAGAATATGTAAAGAAGTAAGCATGAAAGCAAATTGCGTCATCTCTTGTGGTGGTGGAATCGTAAAAAACGAAATGAACGTCTTTTACTTAAAGCACAATGGGTTGATTGTATATTTGGATCGTGACATCGAAAAGTTAATTAGTGATGATTCACGACCACTAAGCTCCAGCAAAGAAGCTGTGGCCACATTATGGAAAGAGAGGGATCCTCTTTATCGCAGCTCAAGAGAACTTGTTGTCGATAATAACGGATCAATTGAATCCACAGTACAAAGCATACGTAAAGAATACAAAGAACATATCACAGAAATCAATCGATAGGGGGAAAACAGATATGATTATTACAATTAAGAAGAACGCAAATAGCGAAGAGGTCAAGAAGTTAATAAAAGGTTTAGAAAGGCAAGGAGTTACAGCTTTTGAAATTCAAGGGTCTAATTTTGACGTTTATGGATTAACTGGTGATACATCAGCAATTGATGAAAAAGCGATTCAGGCACATGACTGTGTTGAGAATGTTACGAGAATTGCAGCAAAATACAAACTGGCAAACCGTTTGATGCATCCGGAAGACACCGTTATTGATGTCAATGGAATTAAGATAGGTGGACAGGAAAACATTGTTGTTATTGGTGGACCTTGTTCGGTAGAAAACCAAGAGATGGTAATCAAACTAGCGCAAGAAGTAAAAGATGCTGGTGGAGTAATGCTACGTGGTGGTGCTTACAAACCTAGAACAAGTCCTTACGCATTCCAAGGAATGCAAACGCAAGGAATTCTGGCAATGGTGGAAGCACGTAATAAAACAGGATTGCCAATTGTTTCTGAACTTATGAGCAGTGATAAAATTGAAGAATTTGAGGAACATGTGGACATTATTCAAATTGGTGCTCGTAATATGCAAAACTTTGAATTATTAAAAGAACTTGGAAAACGCACAACAAAACCAATTCTATTAAAACGTGGATTCTCTAATACCATTGATGAATGGATTATGAGTGCTGAGTACATTATGGCGAGTGGAAATGAAAAAGTAATCTTATGTGAACGTGGAATTCGTACATTTGAAACAGAAACTAGAAATACATTAGATTTAAGTGTAATTCCTATCATTAAAGAGAAAACACACTTACCAATTATTATTGACCCATCTCATGCAACAGGAGATTGGAAACTTGTGGAATCGGCATCATTGGCAGCAGTAGCTGCTGGATGTGATGGTTTGATTATTGAAGTGCATGATAACCCAGAATGTGCATTCTCAGATGGTGCTCAATGTCTGAAACCAAAGAAATTCAAATCACTTATCGATAAAGCTAGAAAGATTGCTCAGGTAATTGGGAGAGATATCTAATGAAGGCTACCATCTTTCCTTCTACCTGTAGTGGAACTGTAAAGATACCACCTTCAAAAAGTATGTCACATCGTGCCATCATCGCTGCATCGCTAGCAGATGGAAAGAGCACCATTTCAAATTTAGCATTTAGTGAAGATATAACAACAACAATTGAAGGAATGAAGAATTTAGGAGCGAAAATTACATGCTTTGATGATTCTATTGAAGTAGAAGGAATCAAAGACTTTAAACACTTAAAAGATCCAACCGTGTTTTGTAAGGAAAGTGGATCTACATTACGCTTCTTTATTCCTATCTTCTCTTTATGTAATCAGACAATTGCTTTTACTGGAGAAAATCGATTATTAAAACGACCACAAAAGATATATGAGGATATCTTTAAGTCACAGAATATTCCGTATATTCAAGATGATGAAAAAATTGAAATCGGTGGTTCTTTAAAAAGTGGAAATTATGAGTTAGATGGTAATGTATCTTCTCAGTTTATCTCAGGATTATTGTTTGCTCTTCCTTTATTAAGCGAAGATTCAACAATCCATATCAAAGAACCATATGAATCTCGCAGTTATGTGGATCTTACCTTAGAAATTCTGGAATTATTTGGTATTGAAGCAACTTATAGTGATTCAAATACATTGTTTATCAAAGGTGGACAGGCTTATAAAGCGAACGATTATACTGTAGAAGGTGACTTTTCTCAAACTGGATTTTTTGCAGTTCTTGCAAGTATCAGCAATGATCTTACATTAACTGGATTAAATCCACAAAGTAAACAAGGTGATAAGCAAATTATTGATATTATCAAAGACTTTGGTATTGAAGTAAAAGAGAACGCTGATGGTTATAGCATTAAAAAAGGTGAATTAACACCTGGTAAAATAGATTTACAGGATTGTCCTGACTTGGGTCCAATTCTTACGGTTCTAATGGCTTACACAAAAGGTGAATCAGAAATCTATAATGCGATAAGGCTTCGTTATAAAGAAAGTGACCGTATCGCTGCAATGGAAACTGAACTAAAGAAATGTGGAGTTGAAATCCATTCTACAGAAGGTGAAATTAAAGTAGTAGGTAATCCACCATATGAATGTAATGAAGAATTAAGTGGACATAAGGATCATCGTATCGTTATGAGTCTGGCAGTTGCAGCTACGTTATTCAAACAACCAGTAACCATTAATGAGGCACACTTTATCAATAAATCTTATCCAACCTTCTTTGAAGATCTTGCTTCTGTAGGTATTGAGGTGAACTATGAATAAGGATAAAACTTTTGCAATCGTTGGTTTAGGATTGCTTGGTGGTAGTTATGCCAAAGGATTAAAAGAAGCTGGATACAAAGTATATGGGATTGCAAGACGTCAGGAAACAATTGATTATGCATTAGAACATAGTTATATAGATGAAGGTTCCACAGATACAAAATTAGTAGAAAAAGCTGATGTTGTAATTCTATGTTTATATCCTTCCATTATGATTGACTGGTTAGAAGCAAATAAACAATATTTAAAGGATGGAGCTATCGTAAGTGACATCAGCGGGGTCAAAGCGAGTGTTGTGAAGCCAATTCAAGATATCTTGGAAGGACAGAACAATGAATTCATTTCGACTCACCCAATGGCTGGAAAAGAGTCTAGTGGGATTGAATATGCAAACACGGAAATGTTTCTAACTGCCAACTTTATTATTGTTCCTACTGAGGAAAATACTCAACATGCAATTGATGTCATGTGGGAAGTTGCGGAGATTCTAAAGTTCCACCATATAAGTATTCTAAGTATCCAGGAACATGATCGTATGATTGGTTTCTTATCGCAACTGACGCACGTTATTGCTGTTAGTTTAATGAATACTCATGATGATGAAAAACTGGTAGATTATACTGGTGACTCATTTCGTGATCTGACAAGAATTGCAAAGATTAATGAAAATATGTGGAGTGAGTTATTTCTCTTCAATAAAGAAATCTTATTAGAGGAAATTACATCTTTTCAGGAATCACTTCAGGATTTTAAGGATACTTTAGAAAATGAAGATACTAATAAAATGAAAGAATTATTTATTCAATCTACTAGTCGCAGAAAGAAATTTGATAAATAAAAACTTGGTTTGAAATCTTATAAACTTTAATAAGATTCTAAACCAAGTTTTTTCTTATTATCTCATTCTATACCAGGAAAATCCAAACAGTCCCATGCATAGTACAATTAATAAAGTTATTATAATATCAAATGTAAATAATGATAAAACTGCAGCTATTCCACACATTATAAATACAAAAATTAGTCTTACTTTGTTTTTCCTTCTCATAGAAACATATACACCCTATCCTTTCATTTATAATCACTTATCTCTTATTCTTTCTAATGTATATTAATAGAATTAATGCAGTAACAAAAATAACTGCATTTAAAATAATCAAAACTCCATCCATATTATTCTTTCCTAATCAAATTGGGTTACCCAGTTATCATCCTTAGATGCATCAAAGCACATCTTAATCTGATCATAGGTTGTTTTCTCAACCGCAAGATTTGGTAGTGAATTCAAATCAAAATAACCTGAATCAATTGTTTCAAGATTAGGTACAAACTCTCCATCTATTAAATCACACAACACAAACACCTTACATATTCCATATGCTGATACTGGTACATTATGTTTCTTACGATCCTGAAGGGCAATAATTCTTACTGGTTTTACATTTAACCCTGCTTCTTCTTTCACTTCTTTGATTGTATTAGATTCCACAGACTCTAACACATCAACCCAGCCACCTGGCAGGGACCATGTACCGTTTTTCTCTTGAACCAGTAGTATCTTTCCATCTTGAAAGATCGCTGCTCTTGTATCGATTTTTGGCGTCTGATATCCTTCATCACAACAGAACAATGACTTCACTGTTTCTTTGGGAATATCACTTTGATAACTTAACATCTCTGCAGCAATATCTCTTAACTGCTCATAACGCTCTCTGTCATACTCATCTCTAACATAAGCCAGACCATTTTGAGCTATACTTTGTATTTCAATTGCCCACTTTAACCAAGGCTCTTTCAATAGTGTTTCTCTAATCATTATTTTTTCCTCATCTTGTCTCTAATTCCATTATGTTTTATCCACTCATTTAGTAATAAAGAAAATTCCCAGGATGTTGTCATCGTAAATCGATGATGAATTGAATTATCTGAAAATTCTATCCTTAATGAACAATCGCTTGGTCTTCTGTTTGAACCTATTTGAATAAGATGAATTTGGCTTTTATCAATAGTATAAAGCTTTCTAAATTTATTCCTTATCTTTAAGGTATCATTATCAACTTTTAGGTATAAATTAAAATGAAGAAAACATTGAATTATCGAATAGATACATCCAATTAATAAGAATAAATAAAACCCTATCATGATAATTTGACTTTTTAGTTCTTGTTTCACTATTGTCTTAATCACATTCTGAAAACGATAATCATGAATTCGAAATAATATATATATAAAACAAATGCAAGTAACTAGTTGTAGTGCATGCATCAATAAAATTGAATTTGGTTCTTTTGTCTGAAATGTTGATTTATATTTAATCTTATTCGTAGTAGATTTTTGTTTGTTTAATACTTTGATTAAATAAAGCAAAATTGAAAAACATATTATTCCAGCAAACCCTATAATTAATAAAACTTTCATACGAATCCCTCATTATTATTGATCCTCCATATTATACCATGTATATAATATGGATACTTGGATATTTCTGTCACAAAAAAAGACATCTGCCACTCTGGGTAGATGTCCTTCGATTAAGTTTTATTCAATTGCTATGTATTTGTCAGTTTCTATTTCTTTTTTATCTGCTTTAGGAACTACAATCTTTAATTCTCCATTTTCAAATTTAGCTTTAATATCGTCTTCCTTCACATTGTCAGATACATAGAAACTACGTGAGCATGTGCCACTGTAACGTTCTTGACGGATTACATTTCCTTTTTCATCTTTTTCTTCTTTATTTTGGTTTTTTGTTGCTGTTACATTTAAGTAACCATCTTTTAATGAGATTTTGATATCATCTTTATCATAACCTGCCAATTCCATGTTCAACAAATAATTTCCATCTTTTTCACTAATGTCTGTTTTCATGTTATTCATTGGTTTTGAGAAAAAAGATTTTCTAAATGTATCATCAAAAACATCATCAAATACGTCAAAACTTGGTAAGAATTTCATAAACATCGCCTCTTTTCTTTTCCTATCATTACCTAAAATTCTTACAGTTAGAAGACTACTTCTTTCTAACTTCGATTATATTATAACACCAATTAGCACTTTGTCAACTAGAGTGCTAATTTTTTTATTTATAATCTTTTTCGACGATTGATTCAATAATTTCAATACATTCAAGGGTTACCTGTTTACTCATAATTGGACTTTCTAATAGGCCTTTATTAATACATTCATTGATATGATCGACTTCATAAACAAATTCACTTTCAAAAGGAAGGTGTACTTCTTCAATGACTTCATCATTGTATACAACTGTAGCCTGTTTTGGGCGCCAGTAAAAAGGGACCTTAATCTTTCCTTTATCACCATAGAAAATTGCCTCTGCTTCAATCGGTGCCAGTCGAGAGATGGTTGTGGTAATGAGATGTTCATTGTTGATATTTAAATTAATAGTACCAATCTCATCTACACCTGTAGGTCCAATGATTGCATTACCTTGTGATGAAATAATAGGTTTATCAAACAGATACTTCATATATTCTATCGTATAGCTTCCACTACCATAGAAGACTCCTCCACCTTTCTTATGATCATACATCCAGTGTTCTTTATCATCACCAGCTGCATAATAAGAAGATAGACGAACAAAACTAATATCACCAACTAGTTTCTGTTCAATTGATTCCTTCAACCATTTGCTGATTGGAAGAAAAACTGACTTCTGTGCTTCCATCACAAAAAGATTCTGCTCCTTTGCAAATGCAAACACTTCAAGTGCTTCTTTCTTTGTAAGCATAAATGGTTTTTCACATACTACATGCTTGCATGCTTTTAATGCACTCATGCAATGTTCATAATGAAGATAATTTGGTGTTGATATATAGACTACATCAATATCTTCATCCTGAAATAACTCATCATAATCACCATATGCTTTTTCAATATGATGCTGATCTGCCATATTTCTTGCTTTCTGATAGTTTCGAGAAGCAAGTGCAACCACTTCTCCATCTGCACTTAACTGTACTCCTTTGATAAAGCGAGGAACAATTGATGCAGTACTTAAAATTCCATAATGTATTTTTTTCATATTATCACCTGTTACCAGTATACCATAACTAATAATGAAGGCTTACTAACATGAATTCGCAATTGTTGAACATTCAACGTTGTATCTTTAAAACAATCTTGTTATAATATACTAGTCATAAGGGAGTAGTTATCTTGCCTTCCCAGCAAGTATTTAAGTCAACATATTGACCTTTTCGGTCTGGCTTATTGTAAAAAACGAGACTTATACGATTCTTTTCGTATAAGTCTTTTTTTCTTAAAAGGAGCGATTTTATTATGAGTATTTTTTCAATTATTTTAACAGGTGTCGGTTTAGCGATGGATGCTTTTGCAGTCTCACTAGCGAAAGGTATGTGTTTTAGTAAGAAAGATGCTACCAAATATGCATTAGTATTTGCACTGGTATTTGGTTTCTTTCAGGCAGCTATGCCATTCATTGGTTATTTCTGCAGTGCGGAACTAGCAACCTACATTCAAGATTTTGATCATTGGGTAGCATTTATTCTGCTACTTGTTATTGGACTTAAGATGGTAAAAGAAGCATTTGAAGAAAAAGATGTAGATTGTGATATATCTCTTACAATGAAAGATATCATTGTATTAGGAATAGCAACCAGCATTGATGCATTAGCTGTAGGAGTCAGCTTTGCCTTTCTAAATGTAAATATCTTATCTGCTTGTATTACTATTGGTGCTGTTACCTTTGTATTAAGTTTCCTTGCCGTGCATATGGGAAAACGAATTGGTAGTGCATTTCAAAAATATGCTGAATTGTTTGGAGGTTCCATCCTAATAATATTAGGTGTGAAAATTTTAATCGAACATCTATTTATGTAAATATATGATAAAATATGTCTATGGACGAAATGATAAAAAAACCGCTGGCGTTTCGCTTGCGACCAAAAAAACTAGATGATGTCATTGGACAGCAACATCTCATAGGAGAAGGGAAAATAATTAGAAAATGCCTAGAGCAGGGAAAATTATTTTCTATGATTTTCTATGGGCCTCCAGGCACTGGGAAAACAACATTGGCTACGGTGTTAGCAAATGAGTTGAATATCAATTATCGATTATTCAATGCGGTAACTGGAAATAAGAAAGAACTAACAACAATCTTTGAAGAAGCGAAGTTCTTTCCTGGAATGGTTGTAATTATCGATGAGGTACATCGTTTAAATAAAGATAAACAAGATTTACTTTTGCCACATATTGAGAATGGGACAATTACTATGATTGGAGCTACTACAGCAAACCCACTCTTCTCAATCAATCCGGCAATCCGCAGCCGAACTCATTTGTTTGAAATCAAGGCACTAGAGAATAACGATATTATCTTTGCATTGAAACGAGCAATTGAACATCCGGATGGATTGGACAATAAGGTAACTGCAACTGATGCTGCATTAGAACTTATCGCAAAACAAAGCAATGGTGATATTCGTTATGCCTTAAACATTTTGGAAATCTGTGCTGTTGCAAGTGATCATATTGATGAAGAACTTGTGGAAGTATATGCATTTATACCAAATATTAGTTCTGACAGTGATGGTGATTACCATTATGATTTACTAAGTGCATTTCAGAAATCAATTCGTGGTAGTGATGTAGATGCTGCGCTTTATTATTTAGGTATTTTAATTGAAATTGGTGATTTAGAATCGATTGAACGTAGACTGCTAGTTACTGCATATGAAGATGTTGGATTAGCAAATCCAGCAGCTGTTGCTCGATGCATCAATGCTATTGACGCAACAAAAAGAGTTGGTTTTCCAGAAGGAAGAATCCCTCTGGCACATACAATCATTGATTTATGTCTGTCACCAAAGAGCAAATCAGCAATTGATGCAATTGGTAATGCGACAGCAATTATTAAACAGCATGCGTATCCTGTACCCCCTTACTTGCGTTATACTCCTGTAGGAATGGCTGAGGAAGATAAGTATGATTATGGTCGTTTGGATCTTGTTGATCAGATTCAATATCTTCCAAATGAAATACGTAACGAGACCTTTTATACACCTAATGAAAACAGCCAGTACGAACGAGCTCTTGCAAGTAATCTAAAAAAACTAAAACAGAAGAAACGTACCTCTGATTTAGCAAACTTAAAAAAACAGCGATAAATTTGATATCGCTGTTTTACATTTGTTGTAAGTTATGAGTATACTTTTCATTATTTCCTAAACTATCATATAAGTATATATGAACAATTCCTTCACTGAATTCACCTTCAACAAATCCTGTTTCATCCATATAATAAGTTTTATCATTATATGTTATATGAGATAATTCATAATCGATTCCAGATAAGTAATCTATTGCTTCAATGATAATTCCATTTTCTACACGCGAAATCCCAGTAAATTCTGGTGGTTCCATATCAATTACATCAATGACACGAATTACACTTTCCACATCATCAACTATAACCGTATACTCACCATTTTCTTCCGCTTCAAATACAACCATATTATGGTCTACTACAAATTCTTCTTCCTTATTATTATGAACAACATGAATTTCTTCATTCTCTACATCATGATCCATTACAACTTCTACTTCAAAAGGATGGTTTACGGTTTTATCCGGTATATGTATTTCTTCTACATGACTAATACCATCACTACTACTGTCATCTGTATTAGTAAGACTATGAATTCCTATCACACTCGCAGCTCCACCAGTCGCTAACGCAATCCCTGCTTTCCATTTTGCTGGAAGGCCAACCTTCGTTTCTTCTTCTAATCCTACATTATCCTGCCACTCAGTCTGCGCCTGTGCCAGAATTGCTTCTTTCATTGGTGCTTTTGCTTCTTCAGGCAATGAATGTCCGGCAATTGTAGTGGCCATTACCTGCGCCATAATCGGAGCAAAGGCAACTGAAAAATGACGGCTAGGTTTTACTCCATGTCCTTCTAGGACTGGTTGTATAATTTTACGAATACGATTTAATCTTGATTTTACTGTTCCCTCAGGTATCTCAATCAAATCAGCAATTTCTTTTGTTGTATAATCGTCAAAATAACGTAGTTGAGCTACCCTCAATAATTTTGGGGGCATTTTTTCAATTTCTGTTTCTACGATGTTAACGATTTCCTTATTGTCTAACATTTCCCTCGGACCTTTCTTTTGAATTGATAACTCTTCGATATCATATTCCTCATCTAATTGTATATGTTTATTCCCTTTCCTTCTATAAGAATCCATTGCGATATGATAAGCAATCTTATGGATCCATGAACTAAACGCTTGGAGTTTACTCAGTTTGTGAATATTCTTCAATACCTGTATAAAAGTTTCTTGTACAATCTCTTCAGCATCGGCTGTATTTTTCACATACGATAAAGAAAAATAGTAAATTGAATCTTTATAAAATTCAAACACAGTATTGAAGGCATCCATATCACCATCCTTCATACGTTCTATATATTTTACATCTAATTTTTTTCTTTTCATGAGAACTCCTTATGTTCACAAAATTTATCACACTTCCCCTAAAAAAACAATTAAAATACTCATTCATACATTAGTCGTATTTAATATAAAAAAAGTTCACTAATTTTGTGAACTTTATATTCAAATATACGATAGGTCATCATACGCGTTAACTATATTATGGTGTTAACATTTGAATTATATGGGCTTAGGTTCCCATTTGTTAGATATACCGCCCCTCCAAGGACAATGTATTTTCTTACATATAATAATAGGTCATAGGTTTATAGGTTCTTAATATTTATTCTTTCACAACTAACTAATCACATCGCTCCTTTCATTCATTGCGCCCTCTTCATAGTTTAGACTGTATAGGTTTGCATTTCGTTCACGTTTTTTTCAAATTTTTTAAAACTTTTTTTAAAAACATCAAAAAAGCCCACAATTGTGGACTTATTTTTTAAATTTCGACTTTAATTGCATTCCAACTAACACCAGAATTCCAGCTCCACTAATCACAAATGGTAGAATTTTATTCAACCAGTTATCATCTGTTGTTTTTGTAGCAACTAAAGTATCACTACTTCCTTCACTACTTTCACCAGATGATGAAGTTTTCTTATCTGTATCAGTATACAATGTCTTCGTCTTATTCTTATTTGTTTTCGTTGTTCCATCAACCGAAGAAGTTTTTTGAATCTTTGCCTTAGAATTTTCTTTCTTTTCAACAAGTTCTTCAACTTCTTCAATGATTGCTATTGGCTCCACTGCAACTACTGGCACTACCTCTTCCTTCACCTTAACTGTCTCCACAGGTTTTGGTGTTGGCTTTGGTTCTGGCTCAGGATCCGGTGTTGGTTCAATCGGATCTGGATCTGGTTGCGGTTTTGGATCCGGCTTAGGAATAACAGGTGGTGTTGGTTTCTTTGTGAATATCGCATATACATCACGATCACTTGTCACATTACTAAGATCACCATCCCAGCCTTTGAAAATTCTATTGTCACCACCATCAACTTGAAGTGACTGTGCATCTTCACCATATTCAACCACGATTGTTTCATATATCTTTCCATCAACATAATAATTTACATTAAAGGTTTTCTTCTGATAGATAGCATATAAAGTAATATTACTATATACTTCTCCACCTTGATAATAATCTCCATTACCATCAGGACTATAACTATAACCTAGAAAATCATATCCTTCTTTTTCAAGAATTGGTAAATCCGAAGCATCACCTTCTAAATATTTATATGTATTTGCAAGATTCTGTCCATCATATATGTTTATATAATGAAATGTTTGTTGGTAATTACTATAAAACGGAGTATATTCTTTTATTTCCTTCACTCCTGCACCTTCTACTGTCACTTGTGTTCTTGCTTCAGTAGCACTAGAAGATGTTGTCTTCAACCTTACAGTAAATGTCATTGTTGATGTTTTATTGATATCTGTAAGTAATCCACCATTTTTAAATTGCTCATATTCCTCTTCTGTTGCGTATCTATAATCACCAGCACTCTTGTGAATCCATAACACATTATCTGTGTAATCCATGAATTCCAAACCTTCTAATAATTGTAAACTTACATTTGCACTTTCACCTTCTGCATTATTCAAATAAATATGAAGAATCACATCTGATCCTTTTGGTATCCACTCATCACTTCCACTTTGAGGTAAATTGACCCAGTTTCTTCCCGCGCCTTCTTTATCCCAGTGAAGACATGTATAATATCCATACTTTTCACTAACGTTTGCAGAACTATCTTGAATACCATCATCTTCATGCGCTGATATACTTTGTCCACTAACTACAAATGCACCAAGTACAAGCAACAACGATAATAGTTTTAATTTTATTTTTTTCATACTGTCGCCCCCATTATGCATCTAAGTCAACACTGTATACAGATTCATTTCCAACGTTATCATATAAATAAATCTGAACTACACCTTCGTAGTCTCCTTCCACTACTCCACTTTCATTCAACATTGCCTTTTGACCATCACTTGTTAACAAGTATGATTTGGTGTAATCGATCCCTGCCAAATCATCTGATGAAGCAATTTTTAGAGTACTTCCTTGCTTTTCTACAGTTGCTAATTCCGGAGAAGTCTTATCAATATTTGAAACTGTGAACTGATGTTCTTCTTCGCCGACCTGAATGATATAGTCACCATTCTGAGTTGCTTCAAATACCAATGTATTCTCATTAAGATTAAATGCTAATTCTGTGTTGTCTAAATATATATGTATATCATCTTCACTCTCCGTATTACTAAGAGCTACTTCGATTTCAATATTTTCATTTGTCATTGATTCATAGTAAGAAATAGAATCAATATGTGCTGGTAATGGTTGAGCAATCTGATATGCTCCATATAATCCAGCTCCCCCAGATACCGCTGCTACTGCAACCTTAGTTGCTGTTTCAATTGTTGTACTGACACCAGCACTTGCACTGGCTGCACCTCCAGCCATTCCTGCAGCACCTGCTGCAATACTAGCCAATAGTCCAGATGTTACACTTGCCATATTACCAATCAGTCGCGATGTTGATTCGCTAGATATTCCATTTGAAGAAATAATCTGTTGGAATGCCTCAAACACCATCGGCGTAAATAAGAAAGAGAAATATTTTGCAGGTGTAAAACCTTTTGCCGATAATTTTGGTTGAATTATCTTACGTACTTTTTTCAATCTCGTTTTTACGGTTCCTTCAGGGATATCCATAATATCCGCAATCTCACGAGTCGTAAAATCGTCAAAGTAGCGTAATTGAGCAACCTGAACTAAACCTTCAGGCATATTTTCAATTTCACTTTTAATAACTGAAACAATTTCGCTTCTTGCCAACATATTCTCCGGTCCTTCCTTATTTTCAATCATATTCTCTAAATCAAAATCATTATCCATTTGAACATGTTTGCTGTTTTGCTTATATAAAGTCATTGACTTGTTATAAGCAATTTTGTGGATCCAAGAATGAAAGGAACTAGGCTTCTCCAAGTCATTGATATATCTCAATGCCTGAATAAAGGTATCCTGAACAATTTCCTCTGCATCAGCTCTATTTTTTACGAAACTGAGTGCAAAATAGAAAATGGAATCTTTGTAAAAACGAAAGATCTCTTCAAATGCCTCACTGTCACCTTGCTGCAATAATTTTACATATTTGGTATCTATCGTTTTTCTAGCCATCGTATTCTCCCTATATGTCATAATAAAATTAACATAAATAAGGAAAAAAGACAAACAAACACGCTTCATTATTTAGACAATTTAAATTGACAAATCGTTCATATTTTCGTAAGAAATTTTCATATTTGTGGTTTAAAAGCAAAAATTACACCTTAAATAAACAGTAATAAACTGATTGCCATTACAATCATTCCAGCTATTAAACCATATATAGAAAGGTGATGTTCACCATATTCTCTGGCTGCTAGCAATAATTCATCAAATGATATAAAAACCATAATACCTGCAACTCCTGCAAAGATCATTCCAAATACTACATCATTCATTATCGGCATCAGAATTAACCAACCTACCAAAGCTCCAATAGGTTCCGCCAATCCCGAAAGAAAAGAATAAACAAATGCTTTTCTTTTTGATCCAGTTGCATAATAAATAGGAACTGAAACCGCTATCCCTTCTGGTATATTGTGAATAGCAATAGCAACTACAATTGGTATCGCAAGAGTTGGATCTTGTAAAGCAGATACAAAGGTCGCCAGACCTTCTGGAAAATTATGAATACCGATTGCCAGTGCAGTGAACATTCCCATTCTCAGCAGACTCTTTTTGTCTTTTACAGAGCGTTCCTGATCTGTCTCCTCATAATCTATTTCTTTTATTTCATGGGGATTTTCTTCTGATGGAATTAGTTTATCAATAATCGCAATAACTAACATTCCTCCAAAAAAACCAATAACCGTTAACCAACTTCCCATTCTTTCTCCTAATTCACTTGTTAATGAGTCTTGGGCTTTAACAAAGATTTCAATCATTGATACATAAATCATTACTCCAGCAGAGAATCCAAGACTAACTGATAAAAATTTTTTATTTGTACGTTTCGCGAAGAAGGCAATACAACTTCCAATACCAGTACTCAAGCCTGCAATTGCCGTCAGCATAAACGCATATAATACATCATTCATATGTGCCTCGTTTCCTAAGTTAGCCTTAGCTAACTTATACATAGAATATCACAGAATAAATTATGCGTCAACAACGATACAAAAAGGAACAGAAAATTTCTGCTCCCTAAGATAAACATTTATTCATTATATTACCATAAATACGGTTCTCAGCATCTGATGGCATTTTGTAGTTTTGAATAATCAGATCAAATGCTCTTGATACAATGAAAGGCATTTGTAAAGAATTTGATATTCTTTCTTCAACCTGAGTATCAATTTTTGGTCGAATCAGACTTTCTACCTTATCAATCCGTATTTCTACAATCTCTTCTGGTATATTTAATATATTAGAAATATCCACCACTGTAAACTGCTCAAAATACCAAAGCAAAGCAATGAATTTGTATTTTACTGGCATATTTTCAATTTCAACTTTTACCGCTTGAATAACGTCTCTTCTTATTTCCATTAGTAACCTCTACCTTCTTTTTATCTTACTTTTAGTAAATAACCCCTACATATATAAGACACTTTTTAGAGGAAAAAGGTTCACTTATATCTGATTTTGTATATCAATATAAGGAAATAATTTTCACAGTTCGTTTATTTGAATTTGCCCAGGTGCACTTTCATTACCAAATGAAGCGAAAGTTATACAACTTCCAAGTTCACTTGCATCCAGTCTTGTTGATTTTCCTAACTCACCCATTGAGATTGCAACAAAACGAATTTCTTCATTTTTTGCCAAGTTACATGATGCTTTCATATTTTCAACATCACTCTCATTTCTAGGCATGTATGCCACCTTACAGATATGAGCACCCATCTTCTCCATCATACGAAGGCGACTGACAATCTTATCTTGCGGTGGAGTAGAATCAAAATCATGGTGTGATAGGATCACAGCAATACCTGCTGTCTTTGCATGTTTTATAATATTGTTGATTGTTGCTTCTTCACGCATAAACTCTACATCTACCAAGTCTACTGTTTTACTCAACATTGCTGTTTTATAAAGCAGTAAGTATTCACTTGCTTTAATATCACAGTTTCCACCTTCATTGATTGTACGGAATGTGAAAATCAATGGAAGTTTAACTAAGATAGCAGACAGTTTCTTTAATGTATCCACTACCTTTGCGATATCCTTACAGTCTTCATAATAATCACAGCGCCACTCTACTAGTTGCGCTTTTGTTTTTGTAATTTCTTTTGCTTCTTCAAGAATTGTATCTTGTGTACTTGCCGTAATTGGCACACAGATTTTTGATGGCATCTCACCAATAGTTAATCCTTTAATATTTAAGTCTTGCATAAGTTGTCCTCCAAAATCTTATTTTGTACTGCTTATACTATCATAAATCAAGTCTTTTTACCATCATTCATGGTACATTTTCCAATGTTTTCATGACATTTAAAACAGGCTTTCCTGCACAATACCCCTTGGTTTTTTATATGCAGCGATAATATCACCCATCCGATATAACAGTCCATATTTCCTGCATTCACTCTCAAACAATTTATGTAATCCTTTATTTAACGTATTACACATATACTTTCCTCGATATACCTGACGATACTTATCTGATAACCCAGGAAATAATTCATCTAGTTTCTCAAAATAGTATTCCATCTGATTTTCTCTTAATGTAACCCCAGAAAAGGCAAAGACAAACTTAGCACCTGCTTCATATGACTTTCTAACCACTTCTCTTACATTTTCTTCTGTATCCGTAATAAAAGGAAGCCATGGGGTAAATAATACTCCAGTAAAGATTCCTGCATCACTCAACTCTTTAATCGCTGCAAAGCGCTCACTTGATACGGATACATATGGCTCAATCTTGCGACTGAGATTATCATCTGCACAGGTAATTGTCATTTTTAAAAGCAGGTTATGACGTTCCATAATCTTTTTGAATACATCAATATCACGAGTAATCATAGCACTCTTTGTTTCCATCGATAAACCATACCCATGTCTGGCTAATAATTCCAGTGCTCCGCGAGTAACGTTCATTTCTTTTTCAAATGGATTGTAGTGATCAGACATTGCACCTAAGCCTACAACTCCTTTTTTCTTATAAGATAATTCGCGATCTAAGATACGTAATGCATCTTCTTTCACTGTTACCTCATCAAAGTTCTCTACTCGATAACAATTGCTTCTGCTGTCACAATAAATACAACCGTGGCAACATCCACGGTATAGATTCATATTATAATCTGGACCAAACCAGTTATTTCCATTTTTCATTGTTTGCATAATGGTTTTTGCTTTTACTGTTTTCATGGTTTCATAATCGCATAGTTAATATAAAATTTCAATGAAAAAATTTATACTATTTTTCAATCCTTTTAATTGCCTTTTTCCCAATACGCCAATTCATATACAAATTAATATCATTAATTGCATCAATCACTCTCCACTGATACTCTTCACAATTATTTAGAAGTTGCAGCAGCACTGGCTTTACAAGATTCTTTTCTAGCTTACCTTTGGTACGAGCAACATAGGCAAGTCCCAGTGCCGCATTCGCCCTCACTCGTTCATCTTCATGTTGAGCAAGTTTCATACATGTATCTTGCGCAAACTTCCAGTCTGGTTCATATTCACCAAGTGACAATGGTAATGTGATAAGTGCATCCATATCATTTGATTCCAATATTTCTTTTACTTCTTCTCTTGTCTTCTCAGACAATGGTTTGTATATACGTTCCATAACTCTCCTATTTATAAAAAGCACATAACAAAATTCATTATGTGCTGCTCTTTATTTTCTAATTGTTGTACCCCATCCATCAAAAGTACCTTTACCTTCTTCACAAAGTTGTACAACATATTCACTGATTGCTGTAATCAAACCCATCTCTGGAATATCCTTAATCGTGAAATACACCTGATAATCTTGTCGTTCACTTAAGCTTACTTCCACAAGTTCAAAATCATATTCTGATTCATTTAAACTTTTTTCAAATAATCTAGCATTTGCTTCATCATTGAAGTATGCATAGAAATCAATTTGACGTTTCGTTTCAAACTTTTCACCTTGTGCTTCTAAGTTCTTAATAATCTTATGATTCTTAATCCAGTTAAATCCATAAATATCAGGATATAAGTTTGTGTTATAGTATTCTCCTTCATCATAGAAAATTGATTCCAGTTCATACATCATGTTCTTGTGACGACGCATTACTTTACGACACATCACATCCCACTTAACCTCTACTTCACTCATAAAAACAAATTCACGTGCTCCCTGATTTGTTTTGACTCCAACCATATAGAATCCATCCATATCCCAACTGGTAGCAAACTCATCTTCAATCTTATAAAGTTTCGCTGATGTATCCTTTGTTGGGAAACCACTGGCATACTGGTGATCAAAGAAAACACGTAAGATATAAGTATGATTTAAATCATCAAAAATTCGTTCCTCTGGCAATCCTAGATCCAAACGAATAGCAGAAGTATCTGTGAAGTAAACTTCCCAGTTTTCACTTACCTTATGAATCTTGATTTTATGAACTTTCTTTTTGTGATTTTTTTTCTCTTTTCTCTTAAATAAAGCCACAGTCCTCACCTTACCTTTTACTCAACAATTTGCATTCTTCTACAAATTCATATTGTCCCTGTAACATATCTTTCGCACTATTGATGATCCCCTGATCTGCAGTTAGCCCAAACACACATGAACCACTCCCTGACATCATAACACAATCGAAGGGGAAATCGCTCATTTTACGCTTAACTTCTATAATTTCTTTATTCACTTTCATCGCTGAAGCCTCTAAGGTATTACCCAGATACTTTACAAACGATGAATCATTGTTTTCTAATCGACTTAATGCTTCTTCAATATCAGGATGAATACAAGTATCAAAATCAATATTTTCATATGCTTCTTTCGTAGAGACACCACTTTGCGGCTTCACCAACAGTACCTTGTATTCCAATTGAGTATGAATCGCTTCTAACTTCTCACCAATCCCACGAACCCGACATATCTGGTTTTTTAAACAGAAAGGAACATCCGCACCAATCTTTAGTGCAATCACTGCGAGTTCTTCTTCACTCACCTGCAGCTTACACAGTTCATTGATTGCCACTAACATAGCAGCACCATCTGCACTTCCCCCAGCAAGGCCTGCTTGCATTGGGATTTGCTTATCCACATGAATTTTAAAACATTCTTTTATATTATATGCCTCTCGCATTAATTCAATCGCCTTACATATGGTATTGTCTGAAGTAAATTCCATCTCGATATTACTTGTAAACATATCAGCATCTGATAACTCCACATCTAGTGTATCATGTAAGGAAATTGGTGCCATAATCATATCCAGATCATGATATCCATCTTCTCTTCTTCGTAATACATTCAGTGATAAATTGATTTTTCCATATGCCTTAATCTTCATTGCATTCTACCTCATATAAGCGAACAAACGCTTCTTGTGGCAAACTCTCTGCTCTTGCTGCATAAGCAATTTCTGCTTTATCAAGATTCTGTTTTGCTTTTTCTTTATCCTTTAAATATTCGCCATAGTTATTTAATATCGTTTTTCTGCGCTGTTTGAAACAAGCCTTTACCATTTGAAAGAATCCTTGTTCATCCTTTACTAAATTACTAGGGCAATAGGTAAACTGAACAACTGCACTATCCACATTTGGTTTTGGATTGAATACATGTTTACTTATCTTCATAATTGTTTTTACTTCATAATTATACTGTGTAATAATACTCAAAGCATTATAATCTTTTGTATTTACTTCTGCGCCAAAACGATCTGCTACTTCTTTTTGCATCATTACCGTAATCTGCTTTATATCTGCATTACTTTCAAATATCTTAAATAAGATTGGTGTTGTTATATAATAAGGAAGATTTGCGGCAACTACGACCTCTCCATACTTCCCAACAAATTCTTTTAAATCAACATTCAGAAAGTCTTCCTGTATCACTTCCACATTATCTTCATCCTGTAATGTATCTGCAAGAACAGGAATTAATCGCTCATCAATCTCAAATGCAACGACCTTCTTGGCATACTTCGCCAAAAACTGAGTAAGTGCACCAATTCCTGGTCCTACTTCAATTACAACAGTATCGTCATTTGGTACTGCGTTTCTGGCAATTTTTTCTACAATCTGTGATTCTACCAAGAAGTTTTGTCCATAATTCTTCTTCGCATACAGATCATAAGTTTCCAGTATTTCTTTGGTATTCGATGGTGTTGCAATTATTTTACTCATAAAGTTCCTCGATCATCTCTTCTAGTTCTTCTTTGGTTATCTGAAACATATTTAAACGCTTAAACAATGTCTTAGCATTGCACTCTCCCAAAAAGAGATGGTTTCCAATAACCTTTCTTAATTGACGCGAATCTTCACGTCCCTGAAATCCCATTGAAAGATAATCTGTATAAGACAGACTTTCTGTGATTTCTTTATCATACGTAATTGTATGTGCCAAAGCTTCTTCTAACGCTTCTTTATCTGCATGTTCAATTCCTACTTTTTTACTTGTCCTGCATTTCTTTTTATCAATAAAGGCATTCTTCAAATTAGGAATGGCATCATTCAGACGTTTACGTATTCGCTCACCTGCACTATCAGGATCAAGAAACAGAATCACTCCACGTTTGTCATTCAGTTTACGAATTGATTCAATTTTATCTTTAGATAAATGTAAACCATTTGTCTCAATTGTATCTACATCAAAAAAACTTTGCAGTTTTACAGTATCATGTCTTCCCTCGACAACAATTACTTCTTTCAATTTCATATATAAATTATAGCATATAAAGATAATAAAAGTGTGTGGAAGTTCCACACACTTTTACTGCTTTCTACACATACTTCTCAACGATTTCTATAATCTGTTCTTTTGTATCTGTACAGAAATACCATTTGTTTTGTTTTTTCATGTGGTCAGTTTCCTTCCACACATAAATTGTCTGAACAATTTTATCGCCTTTTTTCTCAATCAATGTATAATCACTGTTTGCAAGATTTAAACGATAACCATCAGGATTCGTTTCTTCATCATATTGGTCGCCATCATAAACCGCACTATCTAAAAGATCATGAAGTTTCTTGGCATCTTCGTCACTCAACACAACTTCTGACTCATCATCCTGACCAACAATCAGAACTACTTTTGATTTTAGCTCTTTTTCTGACGTATCGCTATTGTTAGCCGCTTCCGATTGACATCCCACAAGTAGAATAGTTAGTACACAGAAAAGAGCGAGCACTTTTTTCATAATATAGCCCCTCCATTCTAATTACATTATATACTGTGTAAAATAAAATGACCATTCTAATGAACAGGGAGTTATATTTTTGTTACAAAAATCACTTTTTTGACTCTATAAAGAGTTCAAAGTAGAAAATTGCACCCTTTCCTTTCTCACTGAGAACTCCATAGCTTGCACTATGCAGTTCTAATATTCCTTTCACAATACTCAACCCAAGACCGGTTCCTAGTTCCTGACGCTTATGATTTTTCTTTAGCTGATAGTAACGATCCCAAACATATGGAATATCTTCCTGTTTAATACCTTTACCTGTATCTTCCACTTCGATACGCACTCGGTTATCAAGAACAATCTGACGTACATATACCTTCTTATCTTCACCTGTATAATGAATTGCATTTCCTAAAATATTGTAAATAACCTGATTAATCTTATCATGATCAGCATTCACAAACACTTCTTCATTTGATTCAACAATAATTTCATAGTTATCATTTTCAATCATTTTATTCAAACGAGTAACTGTGCTTCTGATTAAATCAGTTAAATTAAACTGTTCTGTTTTTAATTCTTCTGTATTTGCCTGTAATTTTGATAATTCTAAAATATTGTTTACCAAATTTGTCAGTCGTTTTGTTTCATCAATAATTACCTGAATGTTTTCTTTTGTATCTTCTCCAGGAAGGTCACGAATAACTTCACTATATCCACCAATCATCGTTAACGGTGTTCGTAAGTCGTGTGACATATTGGCAATCAGTTCATTACGTAACGTCTCTACCTTACTTAGTTCCTGAACTGCATAATTCAAAGTCTCGTTTAATTCATCAATCTCAAGATATCCTTTTCCATCAAAATAAATATCCAACTTACCCTCGGCCAGCTTCTTTGCTTTTTCATTTGTCTTATGAATAGGCTTTGAAGTAACTTCTCCAATAATGTAAGCTACAATTAATGATAAGAAAATTAGAACCCCTGTAATAATTAACAGTTGTCTTTCCAATGTTGATACAGTTTCATCAATTGGTGTTAGACTACCACTTACAAAGATAAAATATCCTTCTTTATCACTAAGATCCACAATTTTTCCATAATACATCGATGTGAAACTTGTACTTTTCTGAGCAGTAAATGTAAAGGTTTGCTGCGTAAATTCTGTTTTCGAGCCTCCTGCTTTACCTGCATTCTTTAATAAGCTCTCAATAGCATTTTTATCCACTCCATTTTGAACACATACTTTACGAGAAAGAATCCGCTCATAGTCCTCTCCTGACAATGCATATGTACCATATTGAGTTTTGTCTAACACCACAGCACAATAATTACTATTATATTCAAGTTCACTGATGTACGTGTCTAACTCATCTTTAGTAGCATTTTCATCTTTAATAACATCTAATATATTGGAAGATGCATCTTTGATTTGCCCTGTTTTTATTGCACGATAAAAATCATCCAGAAACACTATCTGGAATAACCAAAGAATCGCAATTATAACTATCGCAAAAGCTAGAATATATATAATTATTCTACTCCTGAGACTCATCTTCTTTCGTTTCAAAACGATAACCTACTCCTCTCAATGTGACAATTGTTGTACTGTATTGTCCCAGTTTTTTTCTTAATAACTTAATATGTGTATCAAGGGTCCGATCATCTCCATAAAAATCATAACCCCATACTTTTGAAATTAACTGCTCTCTAGTAAGAGCAATATCTTTATTGTTTACCAAATAAAATAATAAATCGTATTCTTTTGGTGAAAGTTCAATTCTCTGATTATCAATCTTTACTACTCTTGAAGTGAAGTTCATTTCAAATGTATCATAAACAAATTTTTCTGAGTTATCTTCTCGCTGATACCTTTTTAAAATTGCTGCAATTCGCATCATTAATTCTTTTGGTGAGAATGGTTTTACTACATAATCGTCTACACCGATTTCAAACCCATGGATTCGATCATATTCTTCACCTCTCGCTGACAGCATTAAAATAGGAACATTACTGAACTTACGTATTTCTTTACATGCACTAAATCCATCTAGTTCCGGCATCATTGCATCCATGATTACTAGATCAATGTGATCTTCCTTCTTCATCACTTCAATCGCTTCTAATCCATCTCCAGCTTCGCAGTATTCATAACCTTCAAACTGTGCATACTTTTTAACGATATCTCTTATGTTTGTTTCATCATCTACAATTAGTAATCTTTTCATAATATAGTTTCTCCTGAGTCTATTATATAGCACTTTCTTCGTTTATGTATGGAATTCAGCCGTTTTCTATGTGAAATTTTTGTGAAACGTACTATTTATCAGTATATATTTATTATATACTTAAGATAACAGAAGAGGATAAGATTTTATGAAAATCCAAATTAACGAGATTAAAACCAAAGACAAAATAATTGAAACGATGAAACTTGTGGAAACTACCTTTATGGAATTTGTAGGTAACGATTATACACAAGAAGGTGTAGATGAATTTTTGAGCTATACTAATGTCGAAAATATTCTTCATCTCATGGATGAAGATAAAATTATTATTTTTGGCGCCAGTATAGATAATAAGATTGTTGGAATGATTGCCATGCGTCAGCCATGTGCAATTACGTTGATGTTTGTGAATAAAGACTATCATCACAAGGGCATTGCAAAACAGTTGTTTAATCATGTACTACGAAACTGGTATGATGGTAAGCAACCAATTACGGTACATTCATCTCCATATGCAATTCCTGCATATGAGAAGTTAGGATTTGTTATTGATGGAGAAGAACAAGTATCCTCAGGCATTCGTTTTCAAGCTATGATTCACAAAAAAAGTGAGATTTAATTTCTCACTTTTACTTTGTTTCCTTACATTCAAATATCTTATCTAAATAATTGTATGTAATCTGATACTTTTTACCTTTTTCAATTGCAAATGTTATTTCACTTCTGGCTAATGACTTGGCAATTTTCTTACCCATTGATAATTGATAGAACTCAACATCAAGTTCTAATTTCCCTGCAGGAACTAAAATAGAACGGCTAATTAAATCAGCAGCTTTGCCATTTACTGAGTGAAGTACATATTCAGTTGTACCAGGATTCATAATAACTCGCTCTCTTGGTACGGCTGGATAATCGAATTCAACCTCTACTAAATTGTCATTGGAAGACAACAATGTCTTCTTTTTTGCTTTCTGTTTCCTACTAGAAACAATCATTAAAACTACAATTACAATACACACTGTTGCAAATACCCCTATAAATAAAGGTAAGTTATCTTGCATAAAATTTTCATCCATAACTTTTCTCCTTCATTTATTAAGACATTATAAAACTGAAAAGGGTTCGTTCTATAGTGCTGAAACTTTATCAAAGTCATATTGGATACCTTTACATAGGTAAACAATATGTTCACAAATATTTACACTGTGATCTCCTGCTCTTTCAATGTTTCTAAACAAATTAGAGAGATAGAATACATGTTTTAAATTTGGATCTTTTTCTTCCACTAATTTATGACGAAATTCACGTAATAAATTATTCAAAGCTTCATCTTCTTTTGGTATTTCATATGCACTTTGTACATCTTTTTCTTGGTAACTTTTCATAACTGCTTCTAGTATTTGAATCAGTTTGTTTTCCATGATTACTGCATGATTTAATAAGTGATCATATTCATCTTCATCACTGTTCTTCAAAATATACGTTGCCAATCCTTTAGCATAGTCTCCGATTCTTTCTAAATCAGATGCAATTTTGATTGCTACTAGTACACGACGTAAATCAGTAGCAACTGGACGAAGCAATACAATGTCAGCAATTGCCTGATCATTGATGTTTATTTCGTAGTTATTAATGATTTCATCATTGTCTATGATTTCATGAGCCAACTTGTCATCGTAGTTTGTCAGTACCTTAGCACATCTGCGATGTTGTTCAATTACTTGTTCACCCATGTGGATAACACTCGTCTCCAATTTCTTTAACTTCTTATCTAATTTGATCATATGGACCTCCTATCCGAATCTACCTGTAATATAATCTTCCGTTTTCTTGTTTTTTGGATTAGAGAATAATTTTAAAGTAGAATCAAATTCAATAACTTCTCCCAATAGGAAGAATGCTGTATCGTCACTTACCCTTGATGCCTGTTGCATTGAGTGGGTTACAATTAATATTGTATATTCTTTTTTCAATACATCAATCAATTCTTCAATTTTTTTTGTAGCAATTGGATCTAACGCACTTGTTGGCTCATCCATAAGAATGACTTCCGGCTTCATTGCGATTGCTCTGGCGATACATAAACGTTGTTGTTGTCCACCAGATAATCCCATTGCATTTTTATTTAAACGATCTTGTACTTCATCCCATAAAGCTGCTTGCTTTAATGACGTTTCCACGATTTCGTTTAATTCTTTTTTGTCTTTAATTCCCTGACATCTTGGTCCATATGCAACATTGTCAAAAATACTCATAGGAAATGGATTTGGTTTTTGAAATACCATACCTACTTTGGTACGAAGTCCAATCACATCCGTTTGTGAAGATAGTAAATTACTTCCATCAAAGATTACATCACCTTCAATGCGTACACCATCTACTAAATCATTCATTCGATTTAGCGTTCTTAAAAAGGTACTTTTCCCACACCCAGAAGGTCCGATTAATGCTGTGACTTTATTTGCTCTAATTTCTAAATTAATATTCTTTAATGCCTGAAAATCTCCATAATATAAATCTAAATTCTTCACATCGAACTTGATATCTTCCATTAGCTTTTACCTACTTTCTTGTTGATTCTTTTTGCAACCCATTTTGTTAATAAATTTAATAATACGATTAAGATAATTAAGATGGTTGCTGTTGCATATGCTTGTGATTTAGCTGCGTCGTTAACACCTTCACTAGCTAAATAATATAAATGCGTTGTTAATGTTCTACTTGATGAGAAGATTCCCTCTGGCATATAGTATACCATTCCTGCTGTTAAAAGTAGTGGGGCACTCTCAGAAATAATTCTACCCATTCCTAAGATGATAGCACTAATGATACCACTCATACTTGTAGGTAAAATTACTTTAAATATGGTTTGCACCTTACTTGCACCTAAACCATAAGAGGCTTCACGCAAGTCATTAGGTATTGTTTTTAATGTTTCCTCAATCGTTTTAATTAAGATTGGTAAGATCATAATAGTTAAGGTTAGGGAACCTGATAATATCGAATATCCATTGGTTAGTGGCTGTAGTATTGTTACAAACAGACTAAATCCAAACAATCCATATACGATACTAGGTACACTTACTAACCCATCAATTGCAAAACGAATAATTCTAGTCACTCTTGTATCTCTTGCATATTCATTTAAGTAAATAGCACTGAAGATACTAATAGGTGTTGCAATCAACAGGGTTAATACTACGATATAAATCGTTCCAACAATCATTGGCAATATACCACTGTTTTCATGATTACTTACACTGTAACTATTGAATAAGAAATCAAAACTAATATGAGATAATCCATTCTTTAATACAAATCCTACAATTAGAACTAAAGAAAGAATAGTAATTGCACTTGCAATCCAGATAAGAGCAAGTTGGATATTGTCTTTTACTTTCCTGCTCATACTCTACACCTCTCTTTTCTTCACAAATAAAATGAAGATGTTAATAATACTTACAAAGATAAATAATACAACTCCTGTCGCAAATAAAGCCGCCTCATGCGTTCCACTCGCATATGCCAACTCCATTACTATATTTCCTGTAAGCGTTCGTCCTCCGCTTAAGAATGCTTCATATAGAGGATTAAGGATTGGCATTGCGTTAGAGTTACCAGCAACTAAGATTACTGCCATTGTTTCCCCAAGCGCTCTACCTAACCCCAATAAGAACGATGTCAGAATACCACTTTTTGCATATGGTATTTTCACTTTAAAAATTGTTTGTATTTTGGTAGCACCTAGAGCCAGCGATCCTTCATCAATTGTTTTAGGAACACTTTTTAATGCAGATGTCGAAAGTGATACTACGGTTGGTAAAATCATAAGTGCCAGAATAATCGAAGCAGTTAGTAAAGTTGAACCACTACGTAATCCAAATACTTCCTGAACAAGGGGAACTACTAACGTTAATCCAAAGAATCCATAAACAACACTTGGTATTGCTGCTAATATTTCAACTGCTGACAATACGACATTTCCAATTTTCTTAGGTGCTATTTCGCTAATAAAAATAGCTGTATATAATCCAACTGGGATCCCAATAATTACAGCAGCAATCGTTGTAAGAACACTTGCCACAATAAATGATAAGATTCCATACTGACCACTTGTTGGTGCCCAGACATCAGATGTAATAAATGAAATAATATCTACTTCTTTAAATAATGGTAATGCTTTTATTAAGGTAAAAATCAATATTGCAGCAAGTGCCAAAACCGAAATAAAAGTGAAAAAGAATACAATCTTTTTAAATACACTATCTAATCTTTTCTTATATTCAATTGAATTCATAGAACTCCTCTCTAGTGCAAAAGCACACAATTGTGTGCTTGCTCATTTACTCTGCTCTTTCTACAGGAATATATTTTTGTTCCTGAATAATCGCTTTTCCTTCATCAGAGAATATGAATTCAAACAGTGCTTCTGCTTCTTCACTTCCCTTTATCACACATAATGTAAATGGTCTTCGCAATTTATAACTTCCATCTTTAATTGTATCTTCATCAGCCTTCACACCTTCAATGCTAACAGCTTTGACCTGGTTTGAATTTGAGCCTAGTGAAATATAACCAATTGCATGGGTATTACCAGACACATCACTAATCACTGATCCTGTTGCATTTTGAATATCTGAATTGCTAATCAATTCTGCCGTTTCAAATCCAACAACCGATTCAAACCCATCACGCGTTCCTGAACCTTCTTCTCTTGATACAACTGCGATTTCCTTATCTTCACCACCAACATCTTTCCAGTTGATAATTTCTCCAGTAAAAATCTTTTTTACTTGATCCAGGGATAAATCTTGTACGGGGTTATCTTTGTTAACAATCACAATAATTCCATCCCATGCAATTATCGTTTCATCTAACTTTTCAGCTTCATCTTCTTTTAAGTCTCTTGAAACCATACCTACATCAAATGTTCCATCGATTGTACCTTTGGTACCAACACTAGATCCACCACCTTGTACAGTAACTAGAGCTCCTGTTGATTCATTGTATTTTTCTGCCAGTTGCTCCATCAGTGGCTGTACAGATGTAGAACCTCCTACAATATAGTTAGATGCACCATCTTTACCTGATGATCTTCCACCACATCCGGCAAGTAGTAAACTACACACAAGTGCAATCCCCCATATTTTTTTCGTCATAAAAATTCCTCCCTTTAGCCACTTAAAGTATAAATCTCTTACATAAACTGCTTATAAATGTTTTGTTAAGAAACGGTTAAAAAAAGAAACAATCACTTGAATGATTGTCTCTTTTTAGAATTATGCTCTTTTTCTTCTTTTGATTATCGCAACAATTGCCATCAAACTAATGAATGCAAGCGCTGTCGTTGTATTAAGATTCGTTGTATCTCCTGTATTCGCCCCTTCTGTACCTGGTGCTACTGATGGGTTTTTAGAAGGATCTTTTGATGGATTTTTACTTCCATCTTTAGTAACAAACTTATCCACTACTTTATTACTTGGCGTAAACTTATCTTCACATCCTGTATTATCTTTTTCAAGAATCTTACCTTCTGCAATATTTGTTACTTCGCCGTTAAAGTCGGCATTGATTGTTACTTTGAAGGTTACGGTTACACTTTCATTTGCCTTTATAACTGGAATCTCCCATTGTACATAGTCATTTCCATCATAAACAACACTCTTGCCATTCACCATAACTCCATTCACTTCAATATTCGATACACTTCCATCTACATATTTTGTGAATTCTGGAATTGCATCTCTTACAACTACATTATTTGCATCTCCATTACCTGAGTTAGTTACGGTAATCTGATACTCCACTTCACTTCCAAAGACTAAATCTTTTGATTTGTCATAAGAAGATGTCTTAACAAGCTCCAATTTAGGACTTGCTACTTTATGTGTTACTGCATTCGACGCAATATCATAATCACCTGCTTTGATTGATGCTGTATTCTTAACTTCATCTACTGCATCTTTCGTTACTTTTACACTGAATGTTACACTTATTTCTTCACCAGGCGCAACACTATCAAATATCCAAGTTAGTTTATCATCAGTTTCTGTGATTTCCACATCATCAATACTTGCATCTGCACTTCCACTCACTAACTTCGTTCCTGTTGGGATCGGATCAGTAATTACCACTTTTTGCGCTTCATCAGTATTATTTTTATAACTGATTTGATAATCAATCTCATCTCCTACATAAACCATTCCATCTTCAAACTCATTTAACGCTTGTTTTGGTGCGATTGGATTGGTAACTTTATTTGTAACAACCAAAGGATTATCATTCACAATAATCTCTCCAGCGTTTTCAATTTCTCCAGATTCGCCAGTAACCTTTACTTGGAAGGTTACTTCTACTTTTTCATTTGGTTTTACTTCATCAAACGTCCAAGTAATAAGATCTCCATTTACACTGATATCATTAGCTTTAAGTGAATCTTTTGTTACTTTTGCACTGTCATCTACATACGTTGTCCCTGTTGGAATTGTATCTGTAATTACTACCTTTTGGTTATCTTCTGTTCTGTTGGTGTGATCAATTGAATAATCAATTGTATCTCCTACATTCACTCCACTTCCATTACCTGGTGTTGCTTTCTTAGATTCAACTGGATTGGTAACTTCATTGGTTTTTACTTTGTAACCATTCGCTGAAATATCTGCTTTGTTGGCAATTACATCTTCTGCATCTTTTGTGACGATAACACTAAATGTTACTTCTACTGTTTCACCTGGTTGTATGCTGTTAAATTTCCAAGTTACTTTATCTGATGTTTCCTTTATATCTGCTGTCGTCACATTTGAGTTTGGACTAACTGCTGCACTTCCTGCAACCAGTTTCGTACCTGTTGGAAGTTTGTCATCGATGATCACTTCTTGAACATCACTTGCGTTATTTTTATAACGTACCGTATAGTCGATTTTATCTCCTACATTTACTCCACTTCCATCTGCTGGATTCGCCGTTTTTACTCCTATTGGATTTGTTACCTTATTAGTAATTACCAGAGGATCATTGTTTACAATAATTTCTCCAGCATTTTCAATTTCTCCAGTACCAGGATCTGTTACTTTCACTTTGAAAGTTACTTCCACTTTTTCATTTGGTTTTACTTCATCAAATGTCCAAGTAATAATATTTCCACTTACTGTAATATCATCTGCTTTAATGGAATCTTTCGTTACTTTTGCACTTCCATCTACATAAGTAGTTCCCACTGGTACAGTATCACTAATTACTACCTTTTGGTTTTCGGAAGTTTTATTCGTATGATCAATTGAGTAACCAATTGTATCTCCTACATTTACTCCATTTCCATTACCTGGTGTTGCTTTTTTCGGTTCTACTGGATTCTTTACTTCATTTGTTTTTACTTTGTATCCATTTGCCGATATATTTGCTTTGTTGGTAATTTCGTCTACTGCATCTTTTGTGACGATAACACTGAAGGTTACTTCTACGGTTTCACCTGGTTGTACACTATTAAATTTCCAAGTTACTTTATCTGTATCTTCTTTTATATCTGTTGTTGTGACATCCGAATTCACACCAACTAGTGCACTTCCTGCTACAAGTTTCGTTCCTGTTGGAAGTTTATCATCAATAATAACTTCTTGTACTTCAGTAGAGTTATTTTTATAACTTACCGTGTAATCAATTTTATCACCGATATTCACACCATTACCATCTCCTGGATTTGCCGTTTTCGGTTCTACTGGATTTGTGACTTTATTGGTAGTCACTATTGGATTGTTGTTGACTGTAATTTCTCCAGCATTTTCGATTTCTTCAATACCTGAACCTATTACTTTCACCTTAAACGTAACTTCTACTTTTTCATTTGGTTTTACTTCATCAAATGTCCAAGTAATTGTAGTTCCACTTACCGTAATATCGCTAGCAGCAATTGAACCTGAAGTCACATCTGCGCTTCCATTTATCAATTGTGTACCCGCTGGTACCACATCTGTAATTACTACTTTTTGATTTTCATCTGTTCTATTTGTGTGTTCAATCGTATAGTCTATTACATCACCTACATTTACTCCATTACCATTGCCAGGTGTTGCTTTTTTTAATTCTACTGGATTTTCTATTTCATTCGTTTTAACTTTATAGCCATTAGCTGATATACTTGCTTCATTTGTAACAACATCTATTGCATCTTTATTCACAACCACACTAAAGACCACCTTTACTTCTTCGCCTGGTTGTACAGTTGTAAATTTCCAAGTTACTTTATTAGTTGACTCACTAATGTCTGCTACAAATACATCTGAATCAGCATGAACTGCTGCACTATTTGAAATCAAGTCTGTTCCTACTGGAATTTCATCTTCAATTATTACTTCTTGTGCTTCAGTCGAATTATTTTTGTATCGAACTGTATACTCAATTCTGTCACCTACATTGATTCCATTACCATCTTTTGGTGTAGCTGTTTTTGGATCAATTGGATTCGTTACTTTATTTGTAACTACTGAAGGATTGTTATTTACTTGTATTCCACCAGCATTTTGAACTTCTTCAATTCCTGAACCACCAACTACTTTTACTTTAAACGTTACTTCCGCTTTTTCATTCGGTTCAACCTTATCAAAAGTCCAAGTAATAAGATCTCCATTAATACTAATATCACTTGCTGCAATTGACCCTGAAGTCACTTCCGCACTTCCTGCAACTAGTTTTGTTCCAGCTGGAACTGTATCTGTAATAATTACTTTTTGATCTTCTGTTGAGTAATTCACATGACGAATTGTATAGTCAAGCGTATCTCCTACACTAACTCCATAATTATCCCCAGGCGTTACATCCTTTGGATTTAATGGATTCTTTACTTCATTGGTTGCACGAGATGTACCATCTACTACAACCAATCCCTTGTTTTTGATTACTTCAACTAATGTTTTCTCTTTTGCTTTTACTGCAAATTTAACACTAACTGTTTCTTGAGGTCCTACCGTTGCAAATGTCCATTCAACATCACCATCTGTTTCTGCTGGTGTTCCAGTTCCACTTACTACTTCTGCACTTCCAGAAACGATTGTTGTTCCTGCAGGAGCCGAGTCTTTAATTACAACTTCTTGATTCGCATTTGTTGTGTTTTTATAATCAAGGGTATACACAAGAGTATCTCCTGATTTTACAGGAGTTAAATCTCCTACATCTACTGTTTTTACAGCATTGATGTAATTTTTTGTTGCTGATTCATAATAAGAACCAGTATTTGTAAAACGATATTCTAATGTATTTTCAATTTCCATTCCTGCAACTGGCTCAATTGTGTCTTTTACCTTTACTTCAAAGGTAATAATTACTTCTTCACCTGCTGCTACTTCATCAAAAATCCATTTTAGTTCTTTTGAATTTGTTGTATCTGCTTTTGTATATGTGTATACTCCAGCATCACTGGCTATCTCTGCATCATCTACAGTTACCTTTATCGTGTCATCACCTAAAAAGTCTACTTCTTCTGGTAATTCATCAACAAACTCCAGATATTTTTTCTCATTACTTTCATTTTTATACTTCAATGTATAGGTGATTGTATCCCCTGGTTTGATTGCACCACCAATTTCAACTTTATCGTTTGTTTTCTCTGCTTCTTTTTCAACACTATGAGTAACGTTATTAGTTTCCACTTCATAATCGCCTGCAGTGATAGAAGCTTTGTTTGTTACTTTATCAACCGCATCTGCTGTCACTTTCACTTTAAACGATACTTTTACTGTTTCATTTGGTTGTACAACTGCAAATTTCCACGTTACCTTATCATTAGATTCAAGGATATCCGTTGTCATCACATCAGAGTCATTTGTCACTACCGCACTATTATCAATCAATTTCGTTCCATTAGGTATTAAATCGCTAATAAGTACTTCTTGTGCTTCATCTGTATTGTTTTTGTATTGAACATTGTATTCAATCTCATCACCTACAAATACCTCTGAACCATCTGAAGGTGTTGCCGTTTTTGGTGCTACTGGATGAATGATTTCATTGGTCGTTACTAGTGGATCATTATTTATTTGAATTGATCCAGCATTCGTCACCTCTTCAATTCCTGATCCTCCAACTACTTTTACCTGGAAGGTAGCTTCTGCTTTTTCACCAGGTTGAACTTCGTCAAACGTCCATGTGATTGTCGTACCACTTACCGTAATATCAGTGGCATTAATTGAATCCCCCGTTACTTTTGCACTATCTTCTACCAGCGTCGTTCCCGCAGGTATTGTATCTTTAATTACTACTTTTTGATTAGCTGTTGTCTCATTTGTATGAGCAATTGTATAATCTACTTTTTCACCTATAGAAACTCCATTTCCATTTCCTGGATTTGATTTTTTAGGTTCTATTGGATTTTTTACATCGTTGGTGATTACCTTGTATCCATTTGCACTTATATCTGCAGTGTTAGTTACCACATTAACTGCATCTTTTGTGACGATTACATCAAATGTTACTTCAACAGTTTCATCTGGCTGTACACTTGCAAACTTCCAAGTTATTTTATCGTTTCCTTCAAGTATATCCGTAGTTGTAACTTCAGAATTTGCTGTTACAGCAGCACTTCCGCTTACAAGTTTTGTACCTGTTGGTATCACATCATCAATCTGTACTTCTTGTACCTCAGTTGAGTTATTTTTATAACGAACAGTATAGCTTATCTTATCACCTACATTTACGCCATTTCCATCACCTGGAGATGCTTTTTTAGGTTCTACAGGATTAATAACTGAGTTTGTCTTAATAGATGGATCATTGTTCACCTTAAGCATCCCTGTGTTTTCAATCTCTTCTATACCTGTTCCTGTTACCTTTACCTTAAAAGTTACTTCCGCAACTTCACCTGGTTTTACCTCGTTAAAGGTCCACATAATTGGTCCTAAGCTTATACCACTTATACTTGTTGCATCAATTGAATCAGCAGTTACAGTAGCACTATCAGCAACATATGTTGTTCCTGCAGGCACAATATCTGTAATCACCACTTTCTGATTTTGAGTTGAGTAGTTTTCATGGCGAATTGTATACTCTACAATATCCCCTACAGAAACTCCATTTCCATTCCCTGGATTTACACTCTTAATATTTACAGGGTTTTGAACTTCATTTGTTTCTAAATCATTACCATCTACATTAATTATTCCTGTATTCTTAATAACATTCTCAGTAGTGTTTTCATTTACTTTTACACTAAACTCCACTTTTATTACTTCTTGTGGTGCAACAACTGGCAATGTCCATTCTACTGAACCAGCATTTTCTAATATTGTTCCAGTTCCATTTATTACATTTGCACTTCCATTTACAAGTGTTGTTCCTGTAGGTGCTGCATCCTTGATTACAACGGATTGATTTGCATCTGTTGTATTCATATATTCGATTGTATAAATCAGTGTATCACCCGATTTTACTGGTGTTAGATCACCTGCATCTACCGACTTCAATCCATTTAAATAGTTTTTTGTAGATGTTTCTTTATATGCACCATTATCTGATAATCGATATTCTAAGGTGTTCTCTATTTCAGTACCAACTACTGGTTGCAATGTATCTTTTACTTTTACATCAAAGGTAATTACTACTTCTTCGCCAGCTGCGACTTCATCAAAAATCCATCTTAACTCTGTAGAGTTTGTAGTGGCTTTGCTTATATAGGTATAAACACCATCGTTTCCACCAATCGCAGTTCCATCAACTTTTACTTGAACTGTATCATCACCTAAGAATGTTACTTCTTCTGGAAGTTCATCCACAAATTCAAGATATTTTTTCTCATTGCTGTCATTTTTATATTTTAGTGTATACGTAATTGTATCACCAGGTTTTACTGCTCCACCAAATTCAATTTTGTCATTTGTTTTTTCTGCTTCATTTTCGGCATTATGAGTCAACTCATTGGTTGTGATTTTATAGTTGTTTGCAGTAATCTCCGCCTGGTTTGTAACACTGTTTACTGCATCTTCAGTAACCTTAACCTTGAATGTCACTTTTGCTGTTTTACCTGGTTGTACACTTGCAAACTTCCAAGATACTTTCGCACTCGACTCAACAATATCTGTTGTTGTTACATCTGAATCTGGGCTTATCACAGCACTGTTATCAACAAGTTTCGTACCTGTTGGAATTGTATCCTCAATTAGTACTTCCTGTTCTTCATTTGAATTGTTTTTATAACGCACTGTATACTCTATCTCATCACCCACAAATACTTGTGAGCCTTCCGCAGGGGATGCC
This sequence comes from Breznakia pachnodae, assembly GCF_030814225.1. GTDB lineage: Bacteria > Bacillota_I > Bacilli_A > Erysipelotrichales > Erysipelotrichaceae > Breznakia > Breznakia pachnodae. The sequence goes on along the minus strand of NZ_JAUSUR010000003.1, from coordinate 43,214 downwards.
GTTTTTGGATCAATTGGATTGGTAATTGTATTCGTTTGTACCAATGGGTCATTATCTAACTCAATTCCACCAGTATTTTTTATCTCTTCTACCACACCGCTGTCGTTCACTTTTACTTTAAAAGTTACTTCAGCTTTCTCGTTAACTTTTACTTCATCAAATGTCCATGTAATCTTATTTCCATCTATTTCAATGTCTGATGCATCTATAGAATCCGCAGTAGTTTTAGCACTATCGCTAACTAGTGTTGATCCTGCTGGTACCGTATCCGTAATTACTACTTTCTGGCTATCTTTTGAGTAGTTAACGTGACGAATTGAGTATTCAATTATATCCCCTGCTGTCACTCCATTACCTTCACCTATGTCTGAACGCTTTGGATTTACTGGGTTTTTAACTTCATTGGTTGTAATGGTTGAACCATCTACTTCAATTTCACCAGTATTTTTAATTACTTCGCTTGTAATTCCATAATCTACTTTTACACTAAATTGTACTTTTAATGTTTCTTGAGAAGCTACTGTAGGGAAAGACCACTCTACATCATTTCCAGTCTCAGCTGGTGTTATTGCTGGTCCATCTACCACACTGGCACTGCCTGCAATTAACGTTGTGCCAGCAGGTGCTGCATCTCTTATCACCACTGCTTGATTTACATCAGTAGTATTTAAATATTCAATTGTATAGATAAGAGTGTCTCCAGATTCTACAATTGTTAAATCACCTACATCTACAGACTTCACTCCATTGATATAGTTTTTTGTACTTGTTTCTGTATAAACATCATTGTCTGATAAACGATACTCTAATGTATTTTCAATTTCGGTTCCAGCAACTGGTTGTAAAGTGTCTTTTACTTTTACATCAAACGTAATTATTACTTCTTTACCACCTGCCAAGCTATCAAATATCCACTTTAATTCAGTTGAATTAGCTGTATCTGTAGCATCAAAACTAAATGTAGATGAACCTTCAGATATTTCACTTCCATCTAATGTTACTTTAATTGTATCTTCACCTGCAAAAACTACTTCTTCAGGTAATTCATCTACAAACTCTAAGTATTTAGAGGCAGTCCCTTCATTTTTATATTTCAGAGTATACGTAATTGTATCACCTGGTTTTACTGCTCCACCTACTTCAATTTTATCATTTGTTTTTACTGGTGGTTGTTCAATTTTATTAACTACTTTATTTGTAGTAACCTCTGGATCATTATCAACTTTCACTGTTCCCGTATTTTCTACCTGTGTAATCGATGAGATATCACTTACTGTAACTTTGAATTCCAATGCCACAATTTCTCCTGGATCAACAGCTGCAAAACTCATCTCTACAGTATCATTCGCAAAATCGGTATTTGAATGGAATGCTCCACCTTCTTTAGCGACTGCACTGCCATTCACATAGGTTGTTCCGGTTGGTATTGCATCCTTAATTAAAACATCCTGAGTTACATCACTCGTATTTTTATAAGTTACAGTATAAGTTAATTCCTGTCCAAGACCAACTGAAGTTGATTGTCCTGGTGATACTGTCTTTACTGGATTTACTGTATTTGTAGTTTCACTTTCAAAATATGTATATTGATTCTTGTCTACTCTGGAATATACGATATTATTAATCGTAATACCAGCACTTAAATCTTCTTTTACTTTAACTTGATATTCAATCCTAACCTTGCTTTTATCAGGAACACTATCAAATTCCCATATTAATCGCTTCGAGAATACAGAAAAATCACTAAAGCTATAATCTGTACCTAGTTCTGCCTCTACATCATCAATGAATACTTTCATTGTTGTTGGCTGATAGATTACATCTACAGGCAGTTCATCACGCATCTGCAAATAGGTAGCTCGATCACGATCATTTTCATAATCTAAAGTATACGTTATTATATCGCCTGGTTGTACAAAGCCACTTGTATCACTTTGATCTGTACTTTTTATTGGTGCATTAAGTGAACGATGATATGTCGTATTACTTTCCACTAAATGAGGTGCTCCATTAAACTCTGTAATTTTTGCAGTATTATCAAACAATTTACCCGAAGCATTTTCTTTTACTTTTACCTTCACATAAATAGTCAAATATTCTTTGGCCGAAATATTATCAAACACAAAAGAAAGTTTTTGTCCTTCTCTAGTAACATTTATACCATCTTGATCATGTATCACTCCATAATAAACACTATTATTGGTAATATGGATATCATTATAATTCTCTTCACTCAGTTCTAATCCATCCGGCAATACATCTTCCATATGAACATTTGTCATCCCTAGGTTTCCAGTATTTTCTATTCTTAACTCATAACTAATATTTGAACCCAATGCAACCTGTTTAGGATCATCCTTACTTCCACTTATTGGATTAGAAGATTTACGAATACTAACTACCTTATCCAATAGTTCTACTTTTGTTATATTCCCATCCATGTCTGCTGGTAATTCACTACCTGCATTATTTGTGATACCAGTGTAGTGTGGTTGGTTATATGCATATAACGCGTTACCTTCAGAATCTTTCTTATATTCTTCAGGTGCATTCATATAAACTGTTACCGCAACTGATTCTTCTTTACCCAATATAAATTCTTCATTTTCAGAATCTTTTCTCAAATCTACTGCGATGGCCTTCACATCTGCTAGATTGTCCGGTTGTGTTGTTGTCCAACCATTTGTACCATCATCAAGATTATTGTCAAGATCATATGGTGCATCAGGATTGAGCGAATAATATACTACCGGATCAGCACCTTGCAAAGATGCTGTAGCAGTAGAAATACCCGTGAATGTTCCTTGCCAGTACTCTTCTCCATTTGGTACAGCATTTTCTAATCTATCATAAAAAATAAGATTTTTTGCAGATACTGCATCGGAATTTGTCAAACGTAGTTCGTAACTGTACGAGTCCATTGCATTTGCTGTTGCACCAGTTAAAGAATATATTGAGTCCTGTCGATTCTTAGCCTTTTTTTGAAATCCAACTTCAGAAGAAGTTGTTCCTTTAACTGTGGAAACTCTTTGCCCATAACTAACATTTTTACTATCAGTAATCCCATCATTGTTTAAATCACTAAACAGTTCCTGTAGTTCATCACTTCCTAGATAAGTTCCTTCTCCATAATAGGAACCATCGTCAGCTAATTCTCCATATAACTCTTCTTCACTCATAAATGCCATTTGATTGTGCAATGAATTATTAAAATCTGCGGCAGCTGCCCATGAAATTTTTGTATTTACATCAATTTGAAATCCTGATCGAACTATTCCTAGTGATTCCACATAATTATAACCAGGTGAATAACTAACATTAATAACTAACATCGTTCTTCCTGAACCTCGATAGTTTTCAATTACTTCTACACCATCTAATGTTCCATAACCTTCACCTCTTGGTCCATATACAGTGATTCCTTTACTAGAATCATACATCATTCCTAGAGGTAATAAGTCATAAAATGTTCCATGATATTGTGGCGCAAAACCATCCATTTCAACAAGTTCCTGTTCACTAAGTCCACCACCAGTTATTGTAGTAAGCGAAGATAACTGATACCTCAAATCAAATGATGCATCCGCAGTATTATTACTATACTCTTGTAATGCTTTCCCTGCAGTTGTTGACATTGTTACAGAACCTAGCTGTACTTCTGCCATTTGTCTTTGAACATAAGATCCATACACTGCCAAATCTCGATCACGACGCATTTGAATATCTGTTTCATCATTTCCTACATAATCATCCGTCTCTGGTATAGCAACTCTTGTTCCTGTATTGTCATACACATAAGTCATAGCTTCATTACGAAGTGTAGCTGATGTATCTGTTGCTTTAATAATAGAATCAGCTGGATCTCCTGTCATTCCACTTTTTTCAACAACATGGTCAGTCGGATGAATCTGATATACAATTCTATCAATCATCATTGAAAGATCTTCTACACATTCATCTTGTACAATCTTTATTTGATATGCATTGGCAGGTATTGTACCATCTTCATAACTATAAGTAATTTTAGTAGGATCTGGGTTGGTAATTTCTACCCATCCATCATTTTCACTAACTCCCAAGACACGAACATAAACTTTTAATGGAGTTGCAGAATCAACCTTCTGTGCTACCCATTTTCCTGTATTGGGATCCTTTACCATTTGAGTTTCCTCAGAACGTGCATTAAAACTTAGAATCATGTAATCATCTGGGTTTAATTGTTCAAATGCAGTTCCACTATCACTTTTAATTGATACAAAATCATCAATTAACTCTGCTTTATATGGTGCAATACTCTTTCCTTCGACATATAATCGAGCAACAAAGCTACGATTAAAATTAAACTCACTACCATTTTGCAGGGTTGTTACTGCAGCATTGTATAAACTGACACTTCCATCACTAATCGCTTCCTTTGAGATTCTAACTCCAAATTCATTATACTCATAATCACCATCTATAATGGTATATGTTTGTGTATAGTCATTTGAAACCGACCCATCATCTACACCTGTAGCAGTATAACGTATTGTATTTTCTACTTTTGTTGTTTTTGAGTTATCTTCTTTTTCTTTTGGATAACGAACCAAAACTCCTACTGATGCTCTTCTGCTGTCATAGGAATTGGCTGTAAACTGAATTGTGCTGAGATCTCCACCAAAAACTAAACCAGTTTCTGATACACTTGCAGTATTTGGATGTTGAGAAATTGCAATGATTTCACCTTCATCGTCAGCTTTCATAATATCTTCTACTGTAATTGTTGCAGGTTGACTCTGACCATCCATATAATAGTTTGTACGCCAATATACATAGTAATATTTATCTGCATCTGCATCTGGAGTCCCCCAATGACTTTGCCATTGAATATATTGATTTTCTATTCCTTTAAAAGATTTAATACTACCAATTGTTGTATTTACTTTTGTAGTTAATGCATTTGATTCACCAGTAACTTCTACACCTTCTTCTACCGTTTTTACAGTTGCTTTAATTTCACTAGTTGTTCCATTTGCGATTTCTCCTGGATTATATTTATAAAGAACATCGCAATCAAAAAGTGTTCCAGCATTTATTTTTGCGTAGTTGGTAATCACTATTTCATTTGTTTCTGTATCAATTGTATAGCGAAAAGACGATGCACCACCAGTTTCTGAGGAATGTACAACTCCTATCTCAGACAACTCAACACCGTTTCCATCTCTTGTATTAAAAATATATCTTGGTACACGTATTTCTACTTCTCCAATTTCTGCTTCATGTACACTTTCATAACGAATATGATAAGCAAACGTCTTTGCATCAAACGATGTTGGAGACTGTTCCGCTAAAGGTTCAGTTAAAATCTGCTTATTATCATCTAACCAATTTAACTGAATCTTAAAATCATGTTCATCTTCAGCTTTTATAATTGAGCTGTAATTCGTTGTGAAAATACCAACTAATAACGTCAGTATAATCGTTAATTTGAAAGTTTTATCAAATCTTTCTTTCCATTTATTTTTTATCATTGTATGCCCTCCTAAGTGATAAAATAATAACCCGTTCACTATCTAGAGAGACGTTTGTTTAGATTGGTTCCCTTTTTCTTTTTATTCTTTTTCTATAAAGCCAATACATAACCATTGCTATGATTGCTCCTACTGCCCATATACCTAAATAATTTAACCCGTCCTCTTTCTTATTTTTTATTTCTATTCCTTTATCAGTCGAGTTACTGCCCATTGAACTCCGACTAATTATTTTTGTTTTTTCTGTATCGTTTTTATCGCTTCCATTTTTGGTTTCAATTTCTTTAAATGAAATTGATGTAGAACTATGTGCTTCAACTTTTGAATACTTCGCTATAATGTTTCTATTCTCAGTTACATTTTTAAAGTCTCCATCCCAGCCCTCGAATTTCATACCTGTAAGTGTTGGTGCTTCAATTTCTTTTACATCTTCACCATAATCAATCATGACTTCTTTGTATATTTCATTATTGACATAGAAAAAAACGGAAAACTGCTGTTTTTCGTAAACTGCATATAGTGTTAATGAACGCGAAACTGATTCACTCTTATAATAACCACTCTCTCCATATGGATCGCTACTAAATCCCAACAGTGAATATCCTGTTCTTTTTACTTCAGGTATTTTTAATGACTCCCCTGAAGCTACCTTTCTTTTGCTGATTAGTGTTCCATCATAGTCATATAAGGTTACATCATAGGTTGCACTAGTAGATACAAACTGACCACAAAATATTTCGCTCTTTGTAACTGTTTTTTCCTTTTTTGATGATGTGTACCTGTATTTTATATCTAATACTGCTTCATCATTGCTAGATCCTATTGATTTTACTTCCAATTCAATTTTTTTATAGGAAGTAGTTAATTTTATTGATAATCCATCATCAATTAATTGATTATATTGTTCCTTACTGGCATTTTTTCCATCAATCTTTAAAACACCATCATAATAATCATAATAATCGAATCCATCTTTGTTTATAAATTGAATTACAGCTGTAATATCTCCCCCTTTATTCTTCATCTGAGCTGTAATCTTCAGTTTTGAATTAACTGGAATTTGAACTCCACAAGCTAGACTTTCAATTGTCTTCTCATCACCTTTATCCAGCCAACTCATATTGACCTTTTGCTGAATCTGTACTTTTTTTACCTTCTCTGCCGCATGTATTGAATTAGAAAAAGTAAAACTTAGCAAAAACAGGAAAACAAAGAAAATAATACTTTTTCTACTTACTGATGTTAATTTCATATTTTCCATAGTTCCCCACTGTATCGTAAAGGTGCATGTATAAATCTTTTATAAATTCTCCTTGTACAGTATTATCTGAATTTAATCGATATTGATTACCATCCATGTCTTCCAGATAAGATTTTTCATAATCAATTCCTGATAAATCATCACTAATTGTATAGCTAAGAGTGTTATCACTATAAGCTACTTCACTTAAAATTGGATTCTTTTTATCAATATTATTGATTTTCACAATCGCACGATCATCATCTACGTTGATGTTATACTCACCATTTTCTTCCACTATAAAAGTCACTGTGTTTCCATCCACCTGCACATCCAAAACCTGATTGTTTTTGGTTACTTCAATGATATCTGGATTACTGTCACTACTTAATAACATTTCTACTTCTAGATTGTTTTTTGTAAGCTGATCATTATAGGAAATTTGTTCAATATACTTCGTTTCTTCACTCATCAAATGATAAGCACCTGTACTTAGTGCTCCTCCAAGTAATGCAATCCCAACAAATTTGGCTATTAACTGTGCTGAAATCCCACCTGCAGCAGTTCCTGCCAAACGTACAATCTCACCAGCATTCATCATTGGTGCAGATTCTTTGATAAGTGATTGAAACACTCCAAATAATAATGGACTAGCTGAAACTGATAAATATGTTTCAGGTGTAAACCCTTTTGCTTTCATCTTTGGTTTTAAATACGTACGTACTCGCATTAATCTGGATTTTACCGTTCCTACTGGAACATCTAAGATTTCTGCTATTTCAATTACTGATAATTGTTCGAAATAACGTAGTTGTGCAACTATTGTCATTTTGGGTGGTAATCCTTGTACAATTTTCTTCACGTATTCAACAAGTTCCAGATTAGAAGCCATTTCATTAGGAATTTCTTGCTCTGTGACAATATTTTCTACACCAAAAGTGTCCTCAAACTGAACTGTATTACTTTTCTTGTTCTTGTTGTAGACAGAAATTGCATGTCGACATGCAATTTTGTAAATCCAAAAATGAAAAGAATCAACACTCTTCAATCCACCAATTTTTCTGTAGACTGTTATAAACGTTGACTGAACAATTTCTTCGGCATCTGCTGCGTTTTTCACATATAATATCGCTAAATAATAAATCGAGTCTTTATAGAAGTTAAATATTTCTTCGAATGCTGAAATATCACCGTTCATAAATGACTCAATATATTTACTTTCAATTTTACTATTTTCCATAATGTCGCCCTCTTTATAGTTACCCTTCAACTATTAGAGGGGACTTTTTTCCAATTGGTTCATCTTTTTTTCATTTTTATATAAAATAATTTCACTTTTTATATTATATAAGTAACCTAAACAGTAAAAAGAACCAGTATTTACCGGTTCTTTTCACTGTTTAAACTACTTTCGTTATCAAACTATTTTTTTTCGTACAATATATCCCACACTAATTAATAACATTAACATCAGATACATTGTGTTTGTATAGTCTCCTGTTCCTACACTTGCATTACTATTTGTGCCTGGTGCAGTTGAAGCAGATGATACTGGTTTAACGGTTACTTTTATTGTAACTCTATTAGTAATCAATTCACCTTTTTCATCCGTATATGATGCAGTAATTTCTAAATCATATACTCCACCTTTATTATTAGTTGAATTAATTGCCTTCAGTTGATCTTCATTTACGCTTAGTGTTAAGTCAGTTACAGATGAAGGATCTGTATCTATCACAACCGCTTTCGCATTTGCTAATTCTAATGCTTGTGCCTTTGTAAGTACTTGTGCTTCTTTGTTTGTCACTGTAAAATCATTTGCTGTAATTGCAAGTTTAGATTCTGGTTCAGGTGTATTTTTACCCAACACAATTACGTCTACACGTTTATGTACTTCTTTATTACCATCCGTTACTTCAAAGATTAAATCATAGATTCCACCTTGTCCATCAGCAGTTTGAATATCACTTAGTTGATGAGCATAAACATCAATATTAGCACTGATATCTTCATATCCAATAATATTTCCATCAGCGTCTTTATTTACTTTAAACGCTTGTGCATTTGCAAGTTGAATTGCTTGCTTATCGGTTAATGCCTTTGCATCTGCATTTGCTAGTTTGAAACTCTTAGCACTGATATGCAATGTTCCAGTTGAATCAGTTACAGTTCCATTATCTAATACTAATATATCAATAGTAATACTATCACTCTTACCATCTATGTTCGTTACAGTATATGTAACTTTATAAATTCCTACTTTACTAAAGTCAGTTGCTCCATCAGGTCCAGAGTCTACTGTTACTTTAATATCAGAACTCAAGTCTATACTCACTGGTGCACTTCCTGCTCCATCACTTGCTTTCATGTAACTTGCACTTGCTGCGCTTTCTACCTGACTTAAGATTGTTGCATCATCACTTAAATATTCTTGTGCTGTTGCTTCAATCTCAACTAATCCATGTACTTTCACTGTTCTTGTCTTTGTCTGTGTGTTTCCAAAGCGATCAGTAATTTCATATGTCACTTCATATGTTCCAGGTGTTGTGTATTTTCCATCCGTTACTGGTATGTTGTGTGTAACGACTGTAGTTGTTAATGCTCTAGTAGTTAATAATGGAATGTTTGTATTCGTTGCATCTTCTGCACTTACTCCATGTAACATATCAAAACTATCTCCTACATAATGTTCACAATCATCTGCAGTAATTGTTGGCTTGATTAATGTTGCACTAATTGTCACATCTACTGTAATCGTTGATGTCTTACCATTATCCTCAGCTGTGAATGTTAGAGGTTTTGTATCCCCTTCTAATCCCACTGCATTGATATCTGTTAGATCAGTTGTATCAGCTTCAATATCGACGATTGGTGTTTCATCTTTTAATAGATATGCACTTACACTTCCATTGCCTTGTGCAGTTGTGTCATCTAGTGTAGCTGCGTCAGTATTCGCTATTGTGAATTCTTTTGCTTTCACTACAATTCCATCATTCTCTTGAATCTCGGTTCCTTCTACTACAACTAGGATTTCTTTTGTAATTGTTTCTTTAGAACCTGTTGCAGTAAAGGTAAGTCTGAATTCTCCACCTTTAGTTGATACATTTTTAATATCACTTACATCCGCACTTGTGAGTGTACCACTGATATCATCTACTGATGTAATAATTCCATCAGTTCTTATATATTCATACGCTTTCACATCTGTTCTAGTTATTGCATCTGCTTTGGTTAATGCTTTTGCTTCATCTTGTGTAAGAACGATATTATCTGCTCTTATTGCTAGGTCATTTTCTGTTTTTGTAGTGTCATCCAAAATTAAGACATTCACTTCTTTCGTTGCTGTCTTTCCATCTGTATTTGTAACTGTATATTCCACTACATACGTTCCTACTTCACTATAGTCTGTACTTGGTCCACTTTTGATTGTATTGGTGATTCCTGTTACTGCTGTTGCTGTTGGTGCAGTTCCTACTGTATCATCTGCTTTTAAGTAACTAGCACTTGCTGCTTCAGCTACTTGTGTAGCAATTGTAGTATCACCTAAATAATATGTTTTAACTGGTACTGTGATTGTTGGTAACCCATTCACTTTTACTTTTCTAGTTTCCGTTGAATCGTTTCCAAATTGATCAGTTACTTTGATACTCACTTCATATGTTCCTGCTGTTGTGAATTTATCACTACCATTTGGAATACTGTGCGTTACTACTGTATTCTTGTCTGTCCCCGTTGTTTTTAATGTAACTGGTGTAGTAGTTGCATCTTCTGCAGTTACATCATGCAATACATCAAATGCATCTCCTACATAATGTTCACAGTCATTTGCAGTTATTGTTGGTCCTACTAGAGTTGGACTTACTACTACACTTACTGTAATTGTTGAAGTTTTACCATTATCTTTCGCAGTAAATGTTAAGTCTTCAGTAGCTCCTGCTAATCCCACTGCATTGATGGCAGCTAGTTCTGTCGTACTTGCTTCAATTGTAGCTATTGGTGTTTCATCTTTTAATAGATATGCACTTACATTTCCATTACCACTACTTTGAGCAATTGCATCCGTTAATCCAATTGCATCTGTATTTGCAATCGTGAATCCTTTTGCTTTTACTACGATTCCATCATTCTCTTGGATTTCAGTTCCTTCTACTACAACTAGGATTTCTTTTGTGATTGTCCCACTCGTTCCTGTTGCTGTGAATGTAAGTCTGAATTCTCCACCTTTTGCAGTTACATTTTTAATATCAGTTACATCAGTACTTGTGATTGTACCACTGATATCATCTACTGATGTAATGACTCCATCAGTTCTTATATATTCATATGCTTTTATACCTGTTTTTGAAATCGCATCTGTTTTTGTGAATGTTTTTGCTTCATCCTGAGTAAGTACAATATTATCCCCTCTTATTGTTAGGTCATTTACAATTTTCGAAGTTTCATCATTTACCAATACATCAGCTTCACATTTTGCAGTAATTCCTGCATGCACTACGGTATATTCTACTACATATTTTCCTGCCTTTGTAAAACCTGTAGTGCTTGGCCCACTTTTGATTGCATAAGTGATTCCTGTAGTAATTGCTGTATCTGTTGGTGCATCACTAACAGTATCACTCGCTTTTGGATAACTAGCAATCGCCTTTCCTGCCACTTGTGTAGCAATTGTAGTATCTCCCAATGTATATGTCTGAACTGAGGAACTAATCGTTGGTAATCCATTTACTTTTACTATACGGTTTTGTGTAGTTGTATTTCCATATGCATCAGTTACTTTATACTCCACATTATATGTTCCTGCTGTTGTAAGTGCACCTGTTCCAGGAATCATTGGAACACTACTATTGTTCCATTCCACATTTTTACCAGCTCCACTTGATACTAATGTGATTGTATCTCCATTATCATCTATCGCAGTTACTTCACTTCCTAACCAATCTACCACTGACCCAATATAGGTATCAATCACTGGTGTAGTTAATGTTGGTGGGGTAGATGTATTTACTTTCACTTTTACTACTTTGCTCTTCGTTTGTCCATAAATATCTTTAATTGTAAGTTTTACATCAACTGTTTGTGTTCCTGTTGTTTTAGCTACACCAGTTACACTTACTGTTTTACTAGTTTTATTTGCAAGAGATACATATGTAGCATCTGAAGCATTTACCAATTCCCAAGTATATGCTTGTGTTGTATGTTTAATACTTTCCCAGAAATCCGGTGTGATTGCTGTGGGTGTTACAGTAATTGTTTCTCCCACTTTCACTATTTGTGTATCACTTGGAACTGTTAATGTTAAATCAACTGGCGGATCATATTCCAAGAATCCACATCCAATAGTTTTTGCGACCGGTTTGGTTGCATCAATATCCAACACCCATCCTCGATAATTATCTTCTGGTTTTGGAATACCATTTGCAACAATTGCATCACTATTGATTCCTTCATTACCTACACTATTATTGTTGACAGTATATTGATATGTAGAACCTGTTTTCTCAACAAATTCCACTGCATATGTTCCATATCCCATACCTGTTGTATAGTCAAATAAGTACACTCCATTTGCATTCGTAGTCACGCTCACCTGACTAGTACCACTACTATCCATCACTTCTTCATAATAGTCAGTCCCACTTGGAACTTCTACTAGTTTCCACAATCTCACTTCATGGCCACTTACAGCAGTATCTCCATCTTCAGCTTTATACAGACCATCTCCATTATTATCAATAAAAACAGTTCCACCAATCTCTGCAATTACTAATTCGGTTCCTGCCTTAGTACCAGTTAAATCTCCAATAAATTTATCACTTTCAACACGATAACTCGGATTAAAGATATTTCTAGTTCCTATTTTATTGCCACTTGTAGCTGTTGCAAATGTTTCATCTACATTTAAAGGAACTCTAAATTCCCTTTCTGCTCCTACTGGTATTTCAGCAGTTGCCACAATTTTCACCATATTTACATCAGAATAATCTGAAGGATACTCTGTGTAGTTTGCTGTTGTTTTATAGTTCGTTTCTGATGCATTTGTCGCATAGTAAACTTTAAATCCAGCGGGCACTGTAATTGCACCTGTTAGTTTCATATCCCATTTAAAGTCTTCACTTTGGAAAGTTGTACCAAAGTTTTGTCCTTCCTTAGGAATTGGAATATAAATGTCCATTGCATCTGCTGGAACATCTCCATTGTTTGTTATTTTCGCAATATAATCCGCGTTAGTTCCTGGTGTGAAATATGCAAGCGTATTAACATCACCTTCAACATACGGATCTTTTGGATCTTCATTTTCTAAAGCTAAAAATGTTTCTACCAGTACATTCTTATTTTCATTGATTCCAAATGATTTCGTTTTTACTGATAATAATTTATTTGTATAATCACCATCTCCATCAAAATCATAAATATCTGTGAATGTTGGTACACTTGTGTCATCTGTCGCTACCATTCCCGTACTTTTATTTCCAAAAGCAAGGAAATCTCTGGCATCAAAATTACCAGTTGCATTCACATTTGTAGCCGATGTAAAACTTATAGTATATCTATTTGATTCTTGGTTTTCACCTTTATATTGTCCTATCCATGAATCTTGTGTTGTTAATTTATAAATTTTTTCACCATAAGTATTCGTGTGTTCACTAACCGAAAAAGTAACATCGCTTCCGTCAGAATTTTTCAAAGAAATACTAGATGTATTAATAGTTACTCCATCAATTTCACGAATATAAATTTCTGGGTTCTCAAGAATATGCATACCATGTGCGGTATTTGAGTTTATTAAAATTGTTCCTTTTGTCTGGAATTGATTTCCAGCTGTCACACTTGTAATCACATTATCATCCATGTCATAGAACGTTAAAGTGGAAGCACTTAAAATCGTTCTATTTGATCCAGTTGCCTTAATTATTTTTCTTGTGATTTGCTCAGTTGTATCTGTCTCGTTACCTTCTTCATACATACGGAAGGTAACATCAGCCGATGTTGCACTTACCCCACTTTTAAATATCCCATATGTATTAACCGTAGCAGTATTTGAAATCAATGATACACTTACATACTCTGTGCTGAAAGATCCAACATTTGCTTTCACTCCAATAAAGTATTCATCATCATCCAATCCTACATCACTTTTAGTTAAAACAGCTACAGCACCATTCATTGACAGTGCTGAACTTGGTGTATATGTTCGCCAATCATTCTTATTCGTTTTATACTGAATATTTGTAATTTCATTTCCTGCAATTGATTTATCAAAAGGTAAATGCACTCTAGACACTTGCCAGTTTGAATCAATTTCAAATTCTGCAATTTGATTTTCTGTTACTTTTGGTTGCTTATTCGCAATAATAAATTGCGGTCCATATTGAAATGCATTTTCAACTGTTGTATCCGAATAAATATCTCTACTTTGAGTAATTGTCATCTTATCTTTTGTAGCTGAAGGATCAATTACTTCAACACTATAATTCGCACTCGTTCTTGTATAAGTAGAAGTTGTATCGTCATACCATGTATAAGTAACTGTATCTTTCCCATCTACAGTATAGGTACCTGCTGTTGTACCTACTGGTACTGTATACCATACCCAAAATTGTTGACGTGTTGTCCAACCATCTACTTTCATTGTAACTTTCCCATTTACATCATCAATATCTACAATTTCATAACTTCCTGGAAATCCTTCAGATACTTGAATATGACTAAATTCCATTCCTTTAGGATAGTACAGTTCATAAGTTTTACTTTTCGCATAACGATTCGTAACCTTTGTTGTCCAACTTAATAATCCTGTATCAATTCTATGTACACGACCTTGTTCAGTACTTGTTCCTGTGCTTGACAGAACTGTTGCTGTACCTGCTGCAGATGTTGTTGAGTAATAAGTAATATTTCCAGAACCAACTGTACTTCCTATCGCGTCAACACTTTGAGTAACAACACTTCCACCAACCAATTCATTTGTTGTACCTTTTGTTGCTTCTGCAGTAATTTCATTTAAAATTGTGTGTGGTCCATAATATCTAGACATATCCACACTTACTTTAAATTCCAATACAACTTTTTCAGTCGTGTTGATCATTTCGTATTCAACACTTCCATATGTTGCACCCTTTGAAGCTACTGTTTCCTTTTTTGGAATCGTCATTGATGAAATCGCTGTCGCTCTAGGATCTGAATCTCCATACACACTTAAAATGGATGCATCTGCACCTGTTGTACTAGTTCCATTTTTTACTGTAATTGATTCAAAACGCAAACCTTCAGGTAAGGTAATTTTAATCTTTTTGTTGGCAGTTGTACTGTCACCAAAATCTACAGTTACCTGCATATCTTTTACATCGCCATTATTCCATCCAACTAATTCATCATAATCAGGAATATCAATAGATACATTTCCATTTGTAATCGTTGAACGTAAACCTGGAGTTTGTTGTGTCTCTACAGGAGTTTCTTCGGCATCACTTTTATCAATACCTTCTACTTTCACCTGTTTCTCATAGGTCTCTTCTTTTATTTCTTCATTTTCTAAATAAGTATAGGTAACTGTAAAATTATAAGTTCCATCTTCTGTAACTTCATAATTTAGATTACTGAAATCCATGGTTGTACCATTTGGATCTATAATCTCACTTAACGTATACTGTTCATTTATACTCTGTGCATCTAAACTTATAGTCGCACTTGTTTTGTCTTCGTTTAAAGTTACAGTACTTTCTATATCAAATTCCACAGCAGCATTTTCATCTTGTGCAGATATAAATGCATTAAAGCATGTGAGTGTTAATAAGAAAACTAAAGCCACTTTACCTAAAGCACCAATTCTCTTTCTATTCATTTCTTGCCCTCCTTCAATTAACAAACAAGTTCTATCCTTTCCTAGCTTCTTACACAATTTAGTGCAGTCAACTTTGAAAAGGGTTCACTTTTATTTGAAAATAATTTTTTAATGTTTTTAGCCACTAAACATTAAAGAACTTTAGGTTTTTGTAGATGATTTCTTTTTTCTCCTTTTAACTATAAACAAAAGAATAATCCCAATAAATAAAACAATAACTAATCCATAATTAACAATATCAACTGGTGATGCCTGTTGAAGAAATACTTCAAACGCATTTGTTGATGCATTTTCTTTCACAGCTTTCTCTTTCGTTTCTAAACTATTTTGTCCTTTTTTTACTTCTATTTCTCTGATATGAATATCTTTATCTTCTTTTTTATCATCAAAAACTGCATGAATTTCTCGATCTTCAGTTATATTCTTCAAGTCTCCATCCCATTCTTTGAATACCTTATTATCCAAACTAGGGTCTTCGATAGCATTTACATCATCGCCATGAAGTACAGAAATACTTTTATATAATTCTCCATTTACATAAAAATTAACCTGATGTTGAAGTTGTTCATAAGTCGCATATACATCCCAGTTCTTGGTGATGTTTGTTCCATCAAAAAAATCTCCCTTACCTGTAGGAAGTGAATTAAATCCTAGAAATGTATATCCATCTTTTGTGAAAACTGGTAGTTCAACATTTTCGTTCTGATTTACAGCTGTCTGGGTAATCAGACTACCTGTTTCATCATAAAAATTTACAGTATATGTTTTAGGATAATCAAAATTACCATAAAACACTTGCTCATATGTATAGGTATTTCTACCTGAGGTAACAGAGCTTGATTGTATCTTTAAATCACCCATTACTTTTTGAGTAGTTGAACCTGTTGATTCTACTGACAGTTCATACGTTTGAGTAGCAGAACCAAGGGTTGTCTCAACACCACTTTCATTTATAAACTTGTTGTATTGTGTTTCAGTTGCATTTACACCATTGATTTTAAGCACTCCTGAATAATAACTATAATATTGGAATCCTTCTTTTCTCAGAAATGAAATATTTGATTTAATATCACCAGAGTTGTTATTAATAGAAAGATAAATAACTAACTTTGATTTTCCTGGTACACTTTTTTCGCTGCCTGCACCTGGTACAGTACTTAGCACATCACCATTCTGCCATTTCATTGATGAAGTATGCTGTAAATTGAACTTAACACTTGTAGCCTGTATTTCATTTGTATGTGTTATGTTAATTAATCCGCCCACTAATATAACACATATAAATGCTCGTATTGCCCTCCATAATATCTTTCTCATAATTGTCTATATATCAAACTCGTACTTTCCAAAATTTCCCGCGTAATCTTGTAAGTAGGCAATTACTGTTCCGCTAAACTCACCTTCAATATAATTTTGTTCTGATAATTTATAACGATTTCCATCCTTATCTTCAAAATAAGAACTACTTAAATCAAGTCCAGATTCTTTCTCTTTAAACTTGTAAGATAATTTATTATCTTCATAATTCACTTCAGTAAGAACAGGATTATTCTTATCGATATTACTAACTGAAATTACTTCCTGTTCATCTTTTATCTCAACAGTATAATCACCATTTTGGTGAACTACAAACACTAACTTATTATTGTCCAATGAGAATTCCACATCTTTATCCTTAGACTTAACACTTATTTCACTTTCAGATATCTTCTCATTCAACAACAGTTCAACATCTATATCTTTATTGGTTACTCCTTGATAATAAGCAACACTTTCAATTATTGGTTCCACTGTATTCACTTGTGTATAGACTGTAAATACCCCAACACTACCTACTGTAAGTATTCCACATGCTTTTAGAATTGTTGCAATATTAACTGCGCCAGTTCCTGCTGCACCAGTTGCCAATATACTTTTTTCAATCATCTCTACTGATTTAGGTGACATCGTTTGTTGATCAATAAGTTTTTTAAATGCTTCAAACACAATTGGTACCATCGTTACACTTAGATATTTTGATGGAGAGTAACCGCCATCATCTAAAATTGGTTGTAATTTTTCTCGCACCTTCATCAATCTGCTCTTTACGGTACCTACTGGTATATCAAGTACATCTGCTATTTCATAAACGGTAAGGTCATCGAAATATTTTAATTGAGCTACCGCCAATAACTTTGGTGATAAATTTTCCATTTCTTTACCTACTACAGTAGATATCTCATTTCGATCTAAAATTTCTGAAGGACTCGCCTGTCTCTCTTCAATATTCTCCAAACCAAAATCTTCTTCTAACGCTACTATATTTCTACTCTTATTCTTTTCGATTACTCTCATTGCACTACGAAATGCAATCTTATGAATCCACGAATGAAAAGAATCAGGGTTTCTTAAACTTTTAATTTGCTTAAATACAATAATAAATGTATTTTGAACCACTTCTTCTGCATCCGCTTTATTTCGAACATAAGTTATTGCAAAATAATAGATAGAGTTTCGATAAAAATCAAAGATATATTCAAAAACAGAAGTATCACCTTCTTGTAATTGAATGACATATTTTGAATCTATTTTTCTTCGTTCCATATATATATGCTCCTCCAACAAAAAAATCTCTCTATTAATTTAGAGAGATTTTTTTCAAATACGGTTCACTAGTACTTCATTTTAATTTTAAAAGTTGTACCTTTACCCAATTCACTATGTACTTCCATTTCCGCTGTATGTGCCTCAATGATAGATTTTACAATGGATAATCCAAGTCCAGAACCACCACTTAATCTTGACCTTGCCTTATCTATTCGATAGAAACGTTCAAATATCTTTTCAATATTATCAGGTTCAATTCCTTGACCCTGATCTTCTATTTCAAAGATATAACATTCATCTTCATCATAATATGTTCTTAGATATATCGTTCCATGATCACTATAAGCAATTGCATTTGCTAGCAGATTGTTAATTGCTACTTCCATTTGTTCAAAATCCACAAACACACTTCCATGGGTCTGATAATCTTTCACAATCTCAATACCTTTTTCTCTTGCTTTATGTTCAAGCGAATCTACACATGCATCTATAACTTTTGTGAAGTCATGAGACTCACGTTTTAACACTAACATATCATTGGACAACCTAGATAACTGCAATAGATCTTGAACAATTGATTCTAGTCTTGCGTTTTCTTTTTCAATCTGATGTAAGAAATCACTGCGTATTTCTTCATCGTCAAAACCTTCACGATTTAAAATCTCAACCATACCTTTGATGGCACTGATTGGTGTTTTCAACTCGTGAGATGCATCTGCAATAAACTGTTTTTGCATCTGCTCTTTTTCTTTAGCCTTTGAAATATCTTGGAAAAGAATAACACAGCCATTAAACTTTCCATCAGTAGTGATAGGAACACTGATTGCTTCATAATCCACACCATCAATATTCATTGGCTTGCTAATTTCTTTTTCAAAGATAAAAGCATCATTTACAAAACGATGTACACTTTTCTTAAAATCATTTTTATTATATGTCAATTCGATATCATCATCATTTCTTCTGAAATGTTCAAAAAACGAATTATATAAAACTGCTTTTCCATCTGAATCCAACAATACAAGTGGAAGAGGGATATTAGCTACTAATGTATATAACTGATCCTGCTTCAAACTCACATCACTACTTGATGTTTTTACTTGATTCATTAGATGGGTACTTTCAATTCTTGATCTTTTTTCTTCATCTTTTTGCATTTCATAGATGATAAATCCAAAAACAAGACTCATTGCGATAATTACCAAATACGGTGTTATATCAAAAACAGCAATTGCAAGAAATGCGAAAATCAATATAGTAAGAATTTGACGAATTCTTTCTCTATTCATTTCTTGCCTCTAAAATATAACCAACCCCACGACTGGAATTAATTTGTACAGAACTTCCTTTTAGTTTGTTTCTTAATTTAAATGTATGTACATCCACAATTCTTGTATCTCCATCATAATCAAATCCCCAGATATCATTTAGGATTTGATCTCTTGATAATACAATATTGGCATTCATTACAAAATAACGTAATAAATCATATTCTTTTTTCGTTAATGGAATTTCTTCTTTTTGAAGAAATACTTTACGTTTCTTATCATCAACAATAAGTCCATTAAAGTCCAGGCCTTCGCTTTCATCATGTTTCTTTAAATGAGAGCGAATTCTTGCAAGTAATACTCTTGGTGAAAATGGTTTGTTTACATAATCATCCACTCCTGCTTCAAATGCTTCAAGAATATTTTCCTCTTCATCTTTCGCCGTTAACATAATTAAGACACTTTGGATGTCTTTTTCACGGAAATGTTTTACTAGTTCGATTCCACTTACATTTGGAAGCATCCAGTCAATCAGTAATAAATCAAAATGTTCTTTGTCGCACAAGTCCTTTGCGACTTGACCATCTTCTGCTTCAGTGACTTCAAAGCCAGCATGCTTTAAATCATAAGCCAATAATTTTCTAATATTTGCTTCATCTTCAATAATTAATATTTTCTTCATATAATTACCTCGTTAATATTACTATATCCTACCAATTTTCCTTTATAAAATACAGTAAATCCCTCTCTATAATGTTTCGACATTATTATACCATGTATTTGCAAATAGTTTATACACCACTTACAATTTGTAACAATCTCTTTTCATTAGTCAAAAAAAAATATAGGAAACCTATATTTTTTTCAATTCTAACATTAATAACTTTATTGCATTTTTATTATATACTTTCTCAAGTACTTCATCTGGCAATCCAATTCCATAGATATACCAACTTCCCTGACCAGGGAAACTACCTTCTTCCCAATATGGGAAATACTCATCATAGGTTTCAAGAAAACGATAGCAGATTGGATACTGTGCAAAATCAAGAGGGGTCTCATCAGTACCAAATAGAATACGATCCTGATAATCAATAAAGAATTTTCTTGCACTGTATGGCACTCTGCCTAGTTCCGCAATTCTTGCAGCGATATCCACATACATGTTTGGATAACGATCTAAGCGTTCTGCTACATGTTTTAGATTCTCTGCATACGATCCAACATGAGCAACAATAAATGTTGTCTGTGGGTTCTTTTCAATCATGTTATCCTGCATTTGCATTAGTTCTTCAAACTTCATTTGCCCTGGTTTTCCAAACTGCCAGTCAGGATTTTCGCATAACTCATCATAACGTTCGTTTTCTTCATTTACTTCTTCAAAGAATGCAGTTGGATCTGCAATGTGGATAAGTACTGGCATGTTTAGTTTAGCTGCTGTTTGATAGACAATCTGTAAACGATCATCATCGGTACGTATGTAGTTACCAGCTTTATCCTTTTGATTCAAAGAAATTACTTTCCACATTTTGATGCCTCGGCATCCTTTTTCATAAGCACTATGAAGGTGTTCCACAATCCATTCTTCAAAGTTTTCATCATCAATTCTTGTTACATCAATCCAGCAAAAGGTAGTTACAAAGTCTTCATAAGGATGAACCTTATCCAGCATCTGGTCTAAATCATTTCCCCAGACACCATCTAGATTTACAGTATGAACAACACCATAGGTTTTAAGTTCTTTGATGTAGTCCTCCATATTGTATTGATCTTTATAATCTTCACCAATCACTAACTTTCCTAGGTGGGTATGAATATCCACAACTGGAAACTTTGGTTGTGTGATTAGATGTTGATCTGTGATACATTGAGGTTTTGGCAGTTTCATTAGAAAATTGCCTCTTTTGTTTCTTTATCGAAGAAATGAATTTTATCTGCATCAAAAGTTACTTTAATTGTATCTCCTGATACAACATCATTTCTTGCATTAACTTTTACGATTAGTTCATGACAGTCAATTGCCCCATGAAGAATAATTTCATGTCCAAGCAACTCACTAACACTTACATTATAGTCAAAAGCTACCTCAGGATATGTGTCCTCTACAATTTTTTCTGTGTAGATATCCTCAGGACGAATTCCTAAGACTACATCTTTCTCATGATAGTCTTTCATTTTTTCGTGTAATATTTCTGGAAGTTCTAATTTACATTCGCACTCACCAAAACAGAACGTTCCATCACGATATACACCATCAATGAAGTTCATCGCTGGACTTCCAATAAATCCTGCCACAAACATATTCTTTGGATGATTGTAGACTTCTTTTGGTGATCCAATTTGTTGAATATACCCATCCTTCATGATAACAAGCCTAGTTGCCATTGTCATTGCTTCAGTCTGGTCATGAGTTACATAGATTGTTGTTGTGCCAATCTGTTCATGAATCTTTATTATTTCAGCACGCATCTGAACTCTTAATTTCGCATCCAGATTCGACAATGGTTCATCCATCAAAAACACTTTCGCATTTCTGACGATTGCCCTACCTAATGCAACCCTCTGACGTTGCCCTCCAGAAAGTTGTTTTGGTTTACGATCTAAGTATTCCGTAATTTCTAATATTTCTGCTGCCTTTTGAATCCTGTCTTCTATTTCTGCTTTAGGAGTTTTCTTAATTTTAAGTCCAAAGGCCATATTCTCTCTTACACTCATATGTGGATACAATGCGTAAGACTGGAATACCATCGCTATATCTCGATCCTTACTAGGCTTGTCATTTTCATAAACATCATCAATATATAATTCACCAGACGTAATATCTTCTAACCCTGCAATCATTCTTAGCGTTGTTGATTTCCCACACCCTGATGGACCAACAAACACAATGAACTCTTTATCTTGAACCTCAAGATTAAAGTCAAATACTGCCTGTACATTTTTATCATAAACTTTATTTATATTCTTTAGTTTTATATTAGCCATATATTCTCCTCTACTTCATTCCTGTCATTGCAATTCCTTTAATGAATTGCTTTTGGAATGCCATAAATACAATTGTCACTGGAACCATAATCAATGCTGATGCTGCCATTTGCGCAGATAAGTCTGCCATATGCTGTTGGGCAAAGAATGATAATGCCAGTGGCAGTGTCATCTTCTTAACTTCACTCAACATGATAAGTGGGTTCAAATAATCATTCCAATACGTTAAGAACGTAAAGATTGCCAGTGCCCCCAGCGCAGGACGAATCATTGGCATTACAATTTTAAAGAATATTTTAATATCACTCGCTCCATCTAACTTCGCACTCTCAATGATCTCTTTTGGTATTTCATCACAGAACTGCTTACATAGGTAAATACCAAAGGCATTTACAAACGATGGAAGAATAAGTGCACCTGCAGTATTATATAAACCTAGTTTACTGATTAACAGGAACGATGGAATCATCGTTGTCTGTGCAGGTACCATCATTGTTGCCAAAACAATGATAAATAATACATTTTTAAATCTAAATTCAAATTTTGAAAATACATATCCTACAAGTGCACTCACAAACAAAATAACGACTGTGTTTGTTACTGTAATAAAGGCACTGTTTTTAAACCATGTGAAAAATGGTGACTGTGTCAGTACTTTTTCATATCCAGCAAGAGTAAACTCTTCTGGAAAGATGTTTTTAGGACTCATTAAAATCTCTTTAGTTGATTTGAATGAGTTTAAAATCATCCATATATATGGTAGTACAAAGAAAATTGCTAGAATTCCAAGTATTATAAAGATGGAAAACCGAACTGCCTGATCCCTTGTTATTTTTCGTTTTTTCATATTAGTACTCCCAATCTACCTTGTTCACTTTTTGCTGAACAAGCGTAATTCCTAAGATAATGATAAACAATACCATTGAAATTGACGAAGCATATCCTAAGTCTTTGTACTCAAACGCCATCTTATAAATATAACTTGTCAGAACTAATCCTGAATTCTGTGGTCCATTACGTAAAACCATTACTGAGAATTGAGCGAACATCTGGAAGTGTGAAATTAACGTCATCAATGTTACAAACGCAAACGTTCTACCTAATAAAGGTACTGTAATGTGACGAAATTTCTTCCAACCATTGGCTCCATCTAATTCAGCTGCTTCATAGTATTCTTTGGGAATACCATCTAACCCTGCTGTAAATAGAATAACGTTATATCCAACATCGGCCCAGATAGTGAAAATAATCATTGACCACATTAGGATGTTTGGATCTCCTAACCAGTTAACAGATGCAAACCCAAGACTGTTTAGAATCATATTTGCCAATCCATTTACGGTTGGAAGAATACTTTTCCCCCATACCACTGATGATGCAACCAAAGGTGCAACACAAGGTAAGAAAAAAATCATTCGAAAGAAACTTCTTGTCTTATTCGATTTGAACATACTAATTAATTGTGCCAGTCCTAAGGAAACAATGATATTCAATATAACTGTAACAACAACAAAGAATAACGTATTGGTCAATGCTATCGTAAAGTTTTCATCACCTAACAGTCTCTGAAAGTTCTCTAGCCCTATAAATTCATTGATTGAACGAAGTGGATTATAATCAAAAAATGAAATTGCTAGCCCTACGATAATCGGTCCAACGATAAATATTGCCATATGAAGAAAGACCGGTCCAAGTACGAAGGCTACAAATTTTTTATTCTTCATCTTTTTTTCTCCTTTATATACTAGAGAAGACCGAAGTCTTCTCTATATAACAATCTTATTTATTAATCTTATCGTTCAAAGATTTTTCTAATGCTGCCAATGCTTCATCGACATTTGCATATGTTCCTGAATTTAACTTCACAAACATGTCATTAATTTCTTCTTTGTATACATCTGTGTTGAAGTATCCAATGAAGTGTCCATAGTCTAAAATATCAACTAATGGTGCTGCGAATTCCATTTTTTCAACAAACGCTGGGTCGGTTGCTACATTCTTATCTGCAGGAATTTGAGCACAAGCTACGTTAAAGTCTAATAAGATATCTTCTTGAGAGAAGAACTCAACAAATTTCATAGCTGCTTCTTGTTCTTTTGTGTTTCCATTAACTGCAATTGACCATCCTGTTTCAGCTGCAAATGATGGGTTGTCTCCATACCAAGGCATTCCTACGTATTCAAAGTCTGTTCCATACTCTAAACCGAATGAGAATTCACCTTCTGCAATTGTCCAAGGACCACGAGGAACCATTACTGTGTTACCAGCGAATAATTGTTGGTATCCTTCTAATTCTCCTCCACCTGTCAATCCTTCTAAGTCAGTTACTTTATCCACTGAAACCATGTCATATAATTCTTGTAATGCTACTTTTGCTTCTGGAGTCTGGAAGTTGAATGTTCCATCTTCATTCATGTATGTTCCACCTTGAGTCATAATCATTGAAGTGAAGATATAAGGAACCGAATCCCAGTTCACAAAGTCAAATCCTTTGGTAACGAATTGGTCACCTTCCATTTTTGTAGCATCTTTTGCTGTTGTTCTTAATTCTTCCCAAGTAGTAGGAACTTTTAAACCATACTCATTCATAAGCGTATCGTTTACCAGCATTCCTCCATACTCGATATTAAACTCAAGAGGGAATCCATATAATGTTCCTTCGTGCATTAATGATCCATATGTTGGTTCATAATAGTTTTCTTCTATATTCTTTTGAATATCTTCTGAAACTGGTGCTAATGCTCCAGTTGGGGCAAAGTCGATTCCCCATCCACCCCATAGTTCATAGATATCTGCTCCATCACCATCTGACATCAAAGATGTTTGTACTTTTGATTCAAATTGGTCATATGGGAAAAATTCAAAGTTAATTTTAATATCTGGATTTTCTTCTTCGAATTTTTTCGCTACTTCACGATATGCTTCATTCCATGCTTCATTCTGGTGTCCCCAGAATGTTAGTGTTATTTGATCATCTGCTCCCCCATCTGATCCGCTGTCTCCACAAGCAACTAACCCTAACATCATTACTAATGATAAAAACAGTTTTGCAATCTTTTTCATAAATTATCTCCTTTTAAAAATTTATCTTTTTAAAATACCCTAAATATTCTTTGTTTTTCTCAAACATTTCTTTTACCATATCTTTTGTTTCTTCCATACTCAGCACACTTGCTGTTAGCGGATCCATCAATATGGCACTAAATATTTTATATGCATCTCCTTCAATTGCTCCCGCAACTGCCAATTCTTCTAGTTGTGCAGAGTGACTTACAAATGCTGCGATATGTTGTGGTAATTCTAGTCGTTTTGTTACGGTTATTCCCTTGCTAGTTGCAACAACTGGAACTTCCACACAGGCACCATCTACAATATTAGTAATATAACGGTCATTGCGTAAATTACCATTAAAGTAAAATGGTTCATGGTCCCCAAAGATGGCATTGAAGATATGTGAGGCATATTCTTCTCCTCGATCTAGTTCAACTTCACCATTCTCCAACCAATCACTGTATTCACTCTCCCAAGTTTCTTCGCGATCCAAATACTCTTTTAAAATATAAGCATGTTCTCCTGGATTCCATCCAGTTCCATTCATACAGTATTTTTCAATCAAATCTTTACGCTTACGGAACCAAGGGTTATATTCTGAATTATGACCACTAGATTCTGTAGGGAAATACTGTAAATATTTAAACATTTCAATGCGAACTTTCTCTTCATTGGCAACTTCAGGTCTTTTTATTGCTTCTCTTAATAATGGGTAGGCATCTTCTCCTTTCCACCTGTAGTCCACATAAAACGCTTGATGGTTAATTCCCGCACATGTATAATCGACATCTTTGATATCTGCACCTAGCCAATCGGCTAACATTAATGCTGTTCCTTGTACACTGTGACATAAACCAGTTACATTCACTTCTGTCTGTGCCTGTAAGTAACTTACTAACATTGCCATTGGGTTTGTATAGTTTAATACAATTGCTTTTGGACAAACCTTTTCCACATCTCTTATAATATCCAGTAACACTGGTGCTGTTCTTAAAAATCTGAAAATTCCTGATGGCCCTCGTGTATCACCCACACAGATATCAACTCCATACTTTTCTGGAATTTCAATATCGTGACGCCATACATCAACACCACCTTGTAATACAGTGATTAGCACACCATCTGCATCTCTTAACGCTTCTACTCGATCCGTAGTTGCATGTACGGTTGCACCATAATTACCCTTTTCAACAATTTTCTTAATTCCTCTTTTTGAATACTCTAATCTTTTCTCATTTATATCCATTAACCAAATTTCACAATCATGAAAGTGATCAAAGGTTAAAATGTCACGGACAAGGTCTCTTGTGAAATCCAGAGAACCTGCACCGATAAATGCAAATTTCTTTGACATAAACTCTCCTTTGTTTAGTAAACATTGACGCCGTGTTTATCTTTACACCTCGACTTTAACACAAAAATATTTTGATGTAAAGGCTTACATTGAAGAATTTTTCAATTTTTAAGTTGATTTTTACTTTTTTTATAGTATAATGTTTAGTAAACAGGAGGTTTTTATGGCAAATCTACGTGATGTCGCTAAAGTCGCTGGAGTATCTCTGGCAAGTGCAGCGAGAGTACTGTCAGAAGATCCAACATTTAAAGTTGCACCTCAGACAAAAGAAAACATATATAATGCAGCAAAAGAGCTGAACTATATTTATAAAAAGAAAACTTCCAAGAAGAATCCTCAATGGAAAGTAGGATTTATCTTGGCCCTTACTTCAGAAAAATATTCTGACCCATTTTTTACTTCAATTTTATCTTCAGCAGAAGAAGCGGCAGAAAATCTGGGAATCAAACCAGTGATTGCTAGAAATTATAATGAAATAAGAAATCAGGATATGTTAAATGAATTATTAGAACTAAACTTAGATGGTTTAATTCTTATGGAAAAACTACCTGAAGATATCTTTAATAAACTAAAAGAAAACATTCCAAATATCATTGGAATCGATCCATTCCTACCAGGAATTAATTCAATTTCTTTTGATGCAATTGAAGCAGCAATGCTCGTTATGGATTACTTCTTTTCAACTGGCTGCAAGAAAGTTGCATACATTGGTGGTGCAAGTCAAAACGAGAAGTTTGATACATCATTGAGAATGATGGCATATCGCGAATCACTACGTCGTCATGATATTGAATATAAAGAAGAGTGGGTAAAGGATTGCAACTGGGATCTTGAACTTTGTGGAAAATACACAGAAGAACTATTAACCAGTGATAACCCACCTGATGCAATCTTTGCTGGTAGTGATACCTTAGCATCTGTAATCTTGGGAAAGATATTTGCATTAGGATTAAAATGCCCTGAAGATATATCGGTCATTGGATTTAACAATCTTCCAATGTCAGCACATACCATTCCACCCCTTACAACGGTGGAAGTACCAACCAAACAAATTGGTCAACTCGCAATCAAACGTCTGCATGATATTTTAGATGGATCAGACAATCAGGTAATGAATATTTCCTTACCAGTTAAACTTGTTATTCGCGAGTCTACAAAGGAGAAATAAAAACATGAAGTACTACTTAGGGATCGATGGAGGGGGAACCAAAACAAAGTTCACGTTGTGTGATGAGAACGGGGTCTTTATAACCAGTTCTATCCAGCCAACTTGCCACTATCTACAGTGTGGTCTGGATGGCGTTACATCTGTATTCAATGACGGTTTAAATGACTGTCTAGAAAAAGCAAACATTCAAAGGAAGGATATCGCCAATGTCTTTGCAGCATGCGCAGGATATGGAGATATAGAAGAAGATAATCCAAAGATTGAACAAGCAGTTAAAAAAGCACTAAATCCTATTCCTTTTCAAGTTGGAAATGATACTGAAAACGCATTAGCAGGATCACTTGCTGGTCACCCTGGAATTAATGTGATTGCAGGTACTGGTTCTATTGGAATGGGGCTTAATGAAGAAGGAAAACTATTTCGTTGTGGAGGATGGCATCATGCGTTTGGTGGTGATGAGGGAAGTGCATTCTGGTTAGCATCTAATCTACTTCGTTTATTCACAAGACAAAGTGATGGTAGAGATAAAAAAACATTACTTCATTCGTATATGAAGGAAACAATGGGATGGACAAATGATTCAGATATGTTGAAGGAATGTGTTGTGGAATGGGACTATGATCGTACTAAAATTGCCAGTCTTGCGAAACATGTTTCCATTCTTGCGCAGCAAGGTGATATCCATGCAATTAAGTTGTATGAAGATGCAGCAAAAGAACTTGGAGATATCATCGAAACTATCTACCATGAGATAAAGGAAGACAAAGTAGTATTAGTATCTTATTCTGGAGGTGTTTTCAATAGTGGGGAATTTGTAATTGAACCACTAAAGGAAAGACTAAGTAATATTAATGTAACTTTGATACCACCTATTCTTACACCTGATAAAGGTGGAGTTCTATTAGCGATGAAACAGGACAATTTGAAAATAACACCAAAAATAACAGCTAATTTAAAAGAAAACAATTAACAAAAAGTGAACAATCAATATGTATGATTGTTCACTTTTCTATTTAAATTTATTACATTTCCACCACTTGCTGTATTAAAACTACAGTAAGTGGTGGAAATCATATATTTTTAATACTCATTATTCGTTATAATAATTCTCCATATTTCTTCACATAAATATGTTTCACAAAACTTGTAAGTGCAAAGTATAGCACCATAAACCCTACAATCCATACATAGTAAATAAATGGTAATGGTGTTAATTCTAAAAACTCACCAATTGGAGTATATGGAATTACTGTCATTACAACAACTGAAATTGTTGTAAGAACACCAACCAACAATGATGGTCTACTTTGTACAAACGGTACTTTAGAAGTACGTAATAAGTAGATAACGAATGTTTGTGTCCACATTGATTCAATTAACCAACCAGTTTGGAATACTGCAATATATAATAATTGTGTTTGTGGATCTGCAATTTCGTGAAACAATAACCCTCCACACATCATTGGACAAATCACAAAATATAATAACAAGTAAGTCGCAATATCAAAGATTGAACTGATTGGACCAAACCATTTCATGAATCCTGAAATACCTTTTGCATCCCAGTCCTTTGGTCTCATCAGATAGTCACTATCTACATTATCCCAAGGCAATCCTGTACATGATAAATCATATGCAAGATTCAATAGAATCAATTGTACTGCGCTCATTGGTAGGAAAGGCAAGAATGCACTTGCAACCAACACTGAGAACATATTTCCAAAGTTTGAACTTGCAGTCATCTTAATATACTTCACCATATTGGCGAATGTCTTTCTACCTTCGATGATACCATGTTCCAGTACCATTAAGTCTTTTTCTAATAAGATAATATCTGCAGATTCTTTTGCAATATCGACAGCTGTATCAACTGAGATACCAATATCTGCTTTATTCATTGCTGGTGCATCATTAATCCCATCACCCATGAATCCAACAACATTATCTTCTTCACGCATAAGTTCAACTAATCTTGCCTTTTGCATTGGTGTTAATTTCGCAAACACATTCGTTGTAGGAAGTACATCTTTCACTTCTTGATCACTCATGTTTTCTAATTCACTGCCCAGAATAATATGTTCTACATCTAGCCCAACTTGTTTACAGATTGTCTTTGTAACTAAATCATTATCACCTGTTAACACTTTCACTTCTACACCATGATTATGTAATGCTTCGATAGCTGCTTTTGTCGTTTCTTTAGGTGGGTCTAAGAACGCAAGATATCCAAGTAATACCATTTCTGACTC
Organism: Breznakia pachnodae; assembly: GCF_030814225.1. GTDB lineage: Bacteria > Bacillota_I > Bacilli_A > Erysipelotrichales > Erysipelotrichaceae > Breznakia > Breznakia pachnodae. The sequence continues at coordinate 12,961 of NZ_JAUSUR010000003.1, read as the reverse complement.
GTCACTCACACTGAATTCCCCAATTACATTTGGATTACTCTTTTGAGCTACTGCAATTACTCGCATTCCTTCTTGGTTTAATTTCTTAACTACACCCAATACTTCATTTTCTAGTTCATCATCAATTTCTTCTACCTTGCCTTCAAACTCCACATATTTACAGATGCTTAGAATTTCTTCTACTGCACCTTTTGTAATCATTTGACGTTTTCCTTCAAGATCATGAACCACAACACTCATTCTACGTCTTTGGAAATCAAAAGGAATTTCATCTACTTTTGTGTATCGTTCAATGATTCCTTCCTTCATACCTTTATCATCACTTTTATTAATAATTGCAAGGTCGATGTAATTTTTCAATCCAGTTTGATAGTAACTGTTTAAAAATGCATGACGCAATACTCTGTCATCTTCATTTCCATGCACATCCATGTTGTATTGAAGGATTACTTTATCCATCGTAATCGTACCTGTTTTATCAGTACATAAAATATTCATCGCTCCAAAATTTTGGATTGAATTTATATTTTTTACGATTACTTTTTGCTTCGACATTGAAACCGCACCTTTGGCAAGGCTTGATGTTACTATCATTGGTAACATTTCTGGTGTTAAACCAACTGCTATTGAAATCGCAAACATAAGTGCATGTAACCAGTCATTCTTTGTAATACCATTTACTACAAATACAATAGGAACCATGATTAGCATAAAGCGAATCAAAATCATTGATACTTTGTTGACACCTTTTTCAAAGCTACTTTCTTCACCAATCGTATTTCCAATTTCTCCAGCAATTGCACCAATCATTGTGTTATCCCCAACATTAATTACAACGCCACGAGCTGATCCACTAACTACATTGCTTCCCATAAATACTAAGTTACTTGAGTCTGTTACACTTTCCACATCAGGATTGTATACAGATACTCGTTCCACTGGTTCACTTTCTCCAGTTAATGAACTTTGATTTACGAATAAATCCTTCGTTTGAAATACACGCATATCTGCTGGAATCATATCACCAGCAGCCAAGTAAATAATATCACCAACTGCAATTTCATCTAGTGGTGTTTCCACTGGTTCTTTGCCTTTTCGTTTTACATTGGTAGTTGTTTCAATCATATCATTCAGTTTTTCTGCAGCATCTGAAGATTTACCCTCTTGGACAAAGCGTAGAATCCCACTGAACATAACCATGATTGTAATAATTATGATTGTTGTATAATCTCTTTCTGATGCCGATACAAATGCCACATCACTTAAGAATGATACGAAAATAAGTCCTATCAAAATAAGTGAAAACGGATTAATAAATGCATCATATAATCTTTTGAATATAGAATCCTTTTGATTTTTAGATAATATATTCATTCCATATTCTTCTTGATTTACCTCTACTTGAGAATCAAGAAGCCCCTCAGTTGAAGTGTGAAACTCTTTCATTACTTCATCAAGTGAACTAGAACTCATTCTCTTCAACTTCAATTCTAGTTCTTTTTGTTTTTCTTGTTTGTTAACTGTTTTTTGTAACTCTCTTCTGTTAATTATCTTTTTTGCCATTGTCTTCATCTCCTTTCTAGCAATAAGGATTTGGTTGACAATAAGGTCGTAAAAGAACAATAATCTATACTAATAGAAAAATGCACGCAGCATCTATTAGCACTGTTTTAATTATATGTTTCTTTCGCGCGACGCCATCGTCCATTTTTCTTCACCTCGTTTCTTTCCATAAAAAAACCTGTTTTCATACCAAACGAAAACAGGAAAATAACTATTCTTGTCCCCGTTTGAGCTTTAGCTTCACAGGGCGTGTAATTGCATTAGGTATTACCTTGTTTCGATAATACCTGCTAACCAGCGAATAGTGTCTCCACTATTTTGCGGCAGCAACCGATATCCCTATGGTAACCTTACTTACCGTGGTTTCTTTATCCATGTATATTCTACGCTCTTGAAATAAAAATTGCAATCCTAATCCATGAAAAACATTAAAAAAATGTTATACTTTGGTTAGAATGGAAGGAGAATCGATATAATGAGAAGGAAGTTAACATTAGTTTTTCTGACTTTTTTGTTGGTTAGTTGCTCACATACTAGTGCTGATTTAAGTTCGAATAAATTAAATCCATATGAAGATGTTAGAGGTATTTTTGAATTAAAAACACTAAATGAAAACCAATATAATGCTAAAGATATTTTTACTTATTCATTCAACAAAAATACAACCTTTAAAGGAAATGAACTATATGCAGAACAGATTATGGAAAATGGAAAAAATCCAGGTTTAGACATCAAAAAGTTACATGATCAAAACATCACAGGAGAGGGTGTGAATGTTGCAATCATTGATCAAAACATGTTATTAGACCATCCTGAGTTTAAGGATAAAATAGTTAAATATTACGATACAGGATGCAACACCAAAAAAGATGAAAGTTCTATGCATGGACCTGCCGTTACCAGTGTTTTAGTAGGTGATTCAACTGGAGTAGCTCCAAATGCAAATGTATACTATGTTGCTGTTCCTTCATGGAAACTTGATAGTAAATATTACGCAGATGGAATTGATTGGATAATCGAACAAAATCAATCTTTAGACAAAAATCAAAAAATTCGTGTTATATCTATATCAGGTGCACCTTCTGGTGATGGCTCTCCATTTAAAGAAAACCAAGAATTATATAACAAAGCAGTTCAACGAGCAAATGATGAAGGAATAATGATTTTAGATTGTCGCTCTAATGAAACAACAGGAATTATTGGTCCAGCTTATTCCAGTTCAAACTCTCCTGATGATATTAGTAGTTATAAAGCAGGTTTCCCAACAGATGAACAAGAAATCTATTGGGATAATTTCATATTTACCCCTTGCTCTTATAGAACTCTTGCTGAAGAATATAAAGAGGGAGTACATTCATTTCAATATTATGGACAAGGCGGACTAAGTTGGGGGATTCCTTATGCAGCTGGAGTATTAGCGTTAGGTTGGCAAATCAACCCTGAGCTAAGTAATGAAGAAATTATAGAAACATTAAAAGAAACCAGCTATATCAATGATATCGGTAATAGAATTATATATCCCGAAGCCTTCATTAACTCTATTAAAAACAGTATTAACAATTAAAAAAACGATGCAAAATTTGTCATCGTTTTTTTGGTTTAGTTTATAGTAATCCAACTCTTTTGTAAATTACATCTACATTTTTAACTTGATATTTTGGGTTAAAGCAATCATCAATTTCTTCTTGAGTAAGTGCTTTTTTCACATCATCATTTGCTTCCATAAGTGCTTTGAATGATGTTTTTTCTTCCCATGATTTAATTGCATTTGGTTGAACCAAATCATATGCCTGTTCACGAGACCAACCTTTTTCAATTAGTTTCAACATAAATCTTTGAGAGAAAATAACACCATAAGTTTTATTGATATTATCTAGCATGTTATCTTCAAATACAGTTAAGTTTGCCAAGATACCTTTGAATCGATTCAACATGTAATCTAACAATGCTGTAGCATCTGGTGCAATGATACGTTCTGCAGCAGAATGTGAAATATCACGTTCATGCCATAGTGCAACATCTTCATAAGAAGTCACCATATATCCACGTAGTACTCTTGCACATCCAACGATGTTTTCACTACCAATTGGATTACGTTTGTGTGGCATTGCACTACTTCCTTTTTGTCCTTTACGGAAGAATTCTTCCACTTCTCTTACTTCAGTTCTTTGCAAGTGGCGAATTTCTGTCGCCATTTTTTCTAGACTTGTTCCAATTAAAGCAATCGTTGCAAAGTATTCTGCATGACGATCACGCTGCAATGTTTGTGTTGAAATCTTACTTGAGTTAATTCCTAATTTCTCACATACATAATCCTGTACTTCAGGAGGTGTATTCGCAAATGTTCCAACTGCACCAGAGATTTTACCACATTCTACTCCAGCTGCAGCTGCTTTGAAACGTTCAATATTACGTTTCATCTCGTCAAACCATAAAGCAAATTTAAGACCAAACGTTGTGATTTCCGCATGGACTCCATGCGTTCTTCCCATGCAAACTGTATCTTTATAACGAATTGCCTGAAGTCTTAATACATCAAGAAACTCTCCTAAATCTTCCATTAAGATTCGATTTGCCTGTTTATATAAGTAACCATATGCCGTATCAACAACATCGGTACTTGTAAGTCCATAATGTACCCACTTCTTTTCTTCACCTAGTGTTTCACTAACTGCTCTTGTGAAGGCAACTACATCATGTCTTGTATCTTGTTCGATTTCATATATACGATCAATATCGAAAGATGCATTTTTCCATAGTTTTTCTACATCTTCTTTTGGAATTTCACCAAGGGTACTCCATGCTTCGCAAGCTAGGATTTCCACTTTTAACCAAGCTTCAAACTTTGATTGCTCACTCCAAATATTGCGCATTGCTTCTCTTGAATAACGATTTAACATTTACTAATCCTCCATATCTTTCTTACCAATATCATTACGACAGAATAATTTATCACACTTAATTTTATGGACATCTGCATATGCTTTCTCATACGCTTCCTCCAGTGTGGCACCACTTGCCATCACCAGTAATACACGTCCACCATCAGTAATATAATTGCCATCTTTAAATGCTGTACCCATATGGAAAATTCTTGAATCTACAGTATCTAAACCAGTGATGATTGCGCCTTTTGTTGATGATTGTGGATAGTTTTCACTAGCCATTACAACCCCAACAGTTACATCGTCATCCCATTCTAACTCTACATATTCTTCATTCATAACTTTTAGAATCGTCTGAATAAAATCACTCTTTAATCGAGGTAAGATTACTTCTGCTTCTGGATCACCAAAGCGAGCATTGAACTCGATTGTTTTGATTCCATCTTCACAAAGCATCAACCCACCATATAGGAAACCAGTAAATGGTGCACCTTCTTTTACCATTGCTTTTGCCATTGGACGCATTACTTGCTCCATTGCAGATTCCACAATTTCAGGAGTAATCTTTTTCACTGGAGAATATACACCCATTCCACCAGTATTAGGTCCTTTATCATTATCATAGGCACGTTTGTGATCTTGTGCAATTTCCATAGGAATTACTACTTCATTGCAGACAAAACACATAAGTGAGAATTCAAAACCCTCCAGACATTCTTCAATAACTACTTGATTATCTGGAATATCAAATGCAATCTGAAGTGCTTCAACCGCTTCTTCCATCTTCAATGCAACTGTTACACCTTTTCCTGCTTTTAATCCATTTTCCTTAATTACAATTGGCACTCCCTGTGCTTCCACATAAGCAAGTGCTTCATCATAACTGCTGAAGGTTTGATAGGCAGCAGTTGGAATATTATAGTCTGCCATTATTCGTTTTGCGAAATCTTTACTTGATTCCACTTGCGCTGCGTTTTGAGTAGGACCAAATATTGTAAGTCCTGCTTTCTGAAATGCATCAGTAACTCCATTTGCCAGCACATCTTCTGGACCAACGATTGTTACATCAATTGCTTCTTTTTTTGCGAATTCTACTAATCCATCAATATTATCTGCTGCAATATCTACGATTGTTGCAACATCTTTCATACCATGACTACCAGGAGCTGCAAACACCTGTTTTACACTTTCACTGCGATATGCTGCATCCGCCAGTGCATGTTCACGACCACCTTTACCAATTACCAAGACCTTCATCACATTTCTCCTTTTTCACTATGTGTTTATTTTACTTTATTTACCTTGGAAGTACAATAAGCGAAGCCTTATTTATAGTAAGGATTCGCTTAAATAATCGGCAAATGCTATTTTTAAGCGCTTACACTCATCTTTTCGAATTGTAAGCGTTTCATCATCGTCCATTAATATCTTTTCATCATTGATTCGTTTCACATGAGCCAAGTTCATAATATACTTTCCTGTATGGAGGAATTGAGGAAGGGGAAATAATGTTTCTGACTTTTCTTTGTGTCCGTTTAAGTGAAACTTACCATTCGCAGTAATTACACGCTTTTTATTATCAATGTAAATGATATCTTTGATTTCTACATCTTTTATTTTTCCATTTTCATCTTTTAAATGTAACTGTTGTCTTACTTTATTATATTGGAAATGATAATCAAGAAACATTTGCTTAAATTCTTCTTTTCCTACTTCATTTTTTATAATACTATTAATAACGTTTTCATCTTCAATCTGAAATGCATAACCTTCATTACCAGTAAGAAAAACAATTGGTATACGAATGCCAAGGTTATGAATCTTACGTACTACATCAATGCCACTCATTCCTTTCATTGTAATATCAAGAAGTAAAAGATCAGGAAGCTCATTAACATTTCGAATAATGTAATCCATTATTTCTTCTCCACTACCAAAAGGGAGAATTGATAACTCCAAATTATTTTCTATTTCTATTTCATTAAAGACTTGAAGATATTCTTTTAGAATAAGTGAATTATCATCAACTAATGCTACCTTGAACATTTTACCCTCGCTTTCTTTGCTTATATATATAAATCATAATCTATTAATAATAATTTCTCGCACTTTGATTGTCATTGTTCTCAATTCATTATATAATATAACTATCTAAAAAGTAAATTATTTGCATGAAAATATATTTATTTTTTGAGTTTTATGTTTTTTAGCGAAGGGGGTAAAAAAATGGAGCTATCTATTAAAACATTGGAAGACTATATTCAACAGTTTCTGACATCTCAACAATTACAAGAAATCGACTACAGCAATATTGAAACTTCATACCTGATTCTTGCCCACAGAATTGAACAGTTATGCATGTATGCTAGTACACTTAATGATTCTTTAGAAAGTAGGTATGATCCTGATTCAAAAAAATTAGTACAAATATTTGATGAGTTAAATGCTGAGTTGCAGAAACTGCAAAGTGATAAACTCAATGAACATCTATTTATACCAATGAAGAAGTTAGAAGGAGAATTACGAAAATTAGATATGTATTATGCAGAGATACATAAGCAAAGTGAAATTACTGCAGCTTACCGTCACGATCGAAGAAACCACATTTTCTGTATTTCAGCCTTATTATCTGAAAACAAAGTAGAAGAAGCAATGGAGTATCTTGATGACTTAAATCAGGTACAGCATGGAATTTTTGTTATTCGAACTGGAAACCTAGTCCTTGATATTTTATTATCTGAAAAAATCAGGCTGGCTAAAGAATACAGCATCCAAACCAAAACGGTAATTCATATTCCTGCTGATATTCCATTACATCCTGCTGATTGGACAACCATATTTGCCAATCTTATGGACAACGCAATTGAAGCAGCATCTCAGATACCAGATTTAGAAGAACGTAAGATAAATATCACCTTAAAGTATAAAGAGGGATATTTAAGCGCCAGAATTACGAATACATTTATAACTCCGCCAAAACTCGAAGATGAAAATTTTATTACTCACAAAGAAGATAGCGAGGAACATGGATTAGGTATCAAAAGTGTGAAAAGAGCAATCGAAAAGTATAACGGAGTAATGAATATAACATTTGATAACAATTTATTTACAGTTACATTGATGTTGGATACAACAAGCCAACTAGGGAGGTCAACATGATCCAAATCTGTCTATGTGATGATAACCCTTTGATGTTGAAGCAACAAGAGGATTTCATCAACAAGTTTAAACAAAAGCATAATTTAGATATTGAAATCACTTCATTTCCAAGTGGAGAAGCTTTATTATTTTATGCAGAAGACTATTATTTTAAGTTTGATATTATTGTTTTAGATATTCTAATGGGAGCTACAAATGGAATCGATGTAGCAAATAAGCTTCGTCAGTTGGGAAGTCAGGCACAAATTATTTTTATTACATCAAGTCGTGAACATGTTTTTGATTCTTTTGATTCAAACCCTTTACATTACTTATTAAAAGATGATTTATCAGCTGACCATGCTGAACAAGTGCTTCTAAAAGCAATTGAACAATCAAAGAAAAAAGAAAGAATGTTCTTGTTTAAGAAACATTCCACTACTTATTCTATTCCAATGAATAGTATTGTGTATTTTGAAATTATTGGAAGAATCATGTGTATTAACTGTGTGGATACAACTTACGAATACTATAAACGTATTGACGATCTTGAAAAAGAACTTGCACCACATAGTTTCTGTAGAATTCATCGCTCTTACATCGTAAATCTTGCTTATATAAAGAAATTAAATCGTTCTGAAGTTACTTTGAGCGATGACACAACCCTTGTAATTGGTAAATCTTATTATACCCAAGTTACACAACGATTCTCTCAATACCTTCAGTCAGGTGAATAGAAATGTCTATTCCATTTCCTGTTTTCTACACACTGCTAGGTAATCTATATTGCATTGTTGCCTTTTACTATTTCCAAAAGATATATCCTATTCGAACAAATAAGATTATATATTATGGCTATCTGTTTATCGCAAACTCGTTGGTAGCTTATATTACATCTACCTTGATTTATCCATTACAAATGGTTGTAGTATTTATTTTCACATTTGCATCCACTATGATATTCTTTAAATCAAGTATACAGCGAAAATTATTTGCAAGTAGTATTGTTCTTTTCATATTGCTATCTTCACAGGGAATTACAAATTCTCTCTATTGTATCTTAAATGATATGCCGTTTAATGTTTTATTCTCTGATATCGTACCGGATGGGAACTATGTTGCTACCATTAACATTATTTTATCTACTGTGTTTTTCTTAGTAATCATTATTGTTTTCCCAAGAAAAAAAATCTATCAGGCAATGGAGAATAAATATATCTTGAATTTTCTTTCTGCAATTCTATTTCTATATGTCATTTTTATGACACTAGCTTCCTTTATATACTATGTAGAAAGTACCAATATCGTAATTCCTATATATCACTTTGCATTAACCTCTATGTTATTTATCTCATATACTATTTTGTTTTTCTATTATGTCAGTCTGGATTCCACAAGTAAACTTATGAAAAAGACCGAACGATTAGAGACACAGCTTGCTACACAAAAAAATCACTATGATCAAAATATGGATTATATTAAAGAGTTACGTAAAATCAAACATGATTATATGGATTTACTTCATTCTTTAGAATATGCTTTTATTGATTACTCTAAAGAAGAGCTTAAGAATATGATTGATGAATTATTAGCGAAAACCAGACAAATAGATGAAGAATATGTTCAGTTTTCTAACAATCCACTGGTTGATTCTATCATTTTAGATGCAAGTAAAATTTGCAAACAGCAAGGTATAAAGTTTCATGCATTAATAAGAATTGCAGAAGATTCACTATTTGATGAAGATGATATCTGTTTTACTTTTGCAACTCTATTAAATGTATCCATTGCTATTAGTTCTCTTCCATCCGATGTACCTAATGAAATTCAACTCTATAATAAGATTCAAACAAGCTGGGTGATTGTCACATGTGAGATTTTCACATCTGCATCTCCTGCATTAATTGAAGATAAAATGCAAGAGTCTGAATTTAATCAAATCATTAAAATGGTTCAGACACTCAATGGATTCGTTCAAACTGATAACAAAGAGAATAGTTATCAGATTAAACTGTGCATGCCAAAAAAAGAAAAGTGATTACTCAATTTCAATTGAGTAATCACTTTTCCATAATATGATTTCATTTGCTTCTTTTGTTTTCTTCACATCAATCAAACGTTGATTAGAAGATCCGCAAAATAATAACTTATAGGATTTTTTATCCTCTTCAAATTTACCATCTACCAAAACATCTACGTAGTTTAAAATGTCTGCTTTTTTAGGATCTTTTAGTAACTGTTCGTATGTATACCCTGTATAGATCCATATGGATAGTGGTATCTTTGATATCTCTTTCACAATCTCCAGGATTGGTTCAGGCTGAAGAAATGGATCACCTCCAGATATTGTGAGTCCGGATTGTAATTTGCTGGCTTTAATTGATTCAATGATATCGTTTGTATCAACTATCTTACCACCATTTACATCCCAAGTCTCTGGATTATGACATCCCTTACAGCCATGAACACATCCTTGAGTCCACAGTACTGCACGAAGGCCAGGGCCATCAACAATACTGTCAAAAGTTAAATCACTTGCTACTCTGAGATTCATAAACGTTATGTTTTAGACGTTCGCGCTCTTCAGCTGCTTTACCGTCATTGAAACGATCTAACGTTCCTACAAGATACCCTGTAATTCTACGAATTCGATCAAATTTGACAGAACTCTTATTTTCATCACGTCCACATTTTGGGCAAATGTTATCATCAATTACACCTGAGAATCCACAAATTGGATCTCTATCTACTGGGTGGTTAATACTTCCATAACCAACACCACTTTCTTTCATATGACGAACCACCGCTTCAAATGCATCTAAGTTCTTGATAGGGTCTCCATCAAGTTCCACATATGCAATATGTCCAGCATTTGTAAGTTCATGGTATGGTGCTTCTTTATTAATTTTGTCATATGCTGAAATTGGATAATATACTGGTACATGGTTTGAGTTTGTATAATATTCACGATCTGTTACACCACGAATTTCTCCATATTTCTTTTTGTCAATTCTTGTGAAACGTCCTGACAGTCCCTCTGCAGGTGTTGCAATAACAGTAAAGTTCAATTTGAATTTATCCGTTGCTTCATCACATTTCTGACGCATATAACCAATAATTTCAAGCCCCAACTCTTGTGCCGCTTCACTTTCTCCATGGTGTTCACCGATTAAGGCAACCAGACACTCTGCCAATCCAATAAATCCAACTGAGAATGTTCCATGTTTTACTACTTCTTCTAATGTATCATCCCAATCAAGGTTTTCACTTTCCAGCCATACTCCTTGACCCATTAGGAATGGGAAGTTCTTCACTCGTTTTCCTGATTGAATTCCTCCACGTTCCATTAATTGTGAGATTACTAATTCTAATTCTTCATCCAACTCTTGGAAGAAAGCGCTCTTATCAAAGAATCCTTTCTTTCCAACAACCCCATGTTTGATTCCCAAACGTGGAAGGTTAATTGTTGTAAATGAGTTATTTCCTCTACCTACTGGAGTAGCTTTTCCATTCACATTCGCAAATACTCTAGTACGACAACCCATGGTTGCAATTTCAGTAGTGAAATCATTTGGATCATAGTATTGAAGATTATATGGTGCATCCACAAATACAAAGTTAGGGAACAGACGTTTTGCACTAACTCTGATACTTAATTGGAATAAGTCATAGTTTGGATCACCAGGATTATAGTTAACGCCTTCTTTTACTTTAAAAATAAGAATAGGGAAGATTGGTGTTTCACCATTTCCAAGTCCTGCTTCTTGCGCCAGCAATAAGTTTTTCATTAGCATTCTACCTTCGACAGATGTATCTGTACCAAAGTTAATACTTGAAAAAGGAACTTGTGCTCCAGCTCTGGAATGCATTGTATTCAAGTTATGTATGAATCCTTCCATTGCCTGATATGTTGCTTTATCAGTTTCATTACGAGCTTCTTTATAAGTAAACGTATTCATATTTTTAACTGTTTCATCACTGATGTTTAATTCTTTTTTCAGTTCTTCATTTAATGCATCTAAGAATTCATAGTCCATATCCAGTGTTGGTTTCTTTTTTGTAAGACCTTCTACTCTTTTAACCATGTCCTTTATATCAGTCGTTTTTCCAGCAATTAATTCTGTCGCTTTCTGTAAATTATTGATGTACAGTTTGCGGAAAGTTTTCGCAACCCCCTTTGCCAGATAAAAATCAAATGCAGGAATACTTTGTCCTCCATGTTGATCATTTTGATTACTTTGAACTGCAATTGCAGCTAGAGCCGCATATGAAGAAATATCTTGTGGTTCTCTTAAAAAACCATGTCCTGTTGAGAATCCACCATGAAACAACTTGTCCAGGTCAATCTGACAACATGTAAGTGTACCCATGTTCATGAAATCTAAATCATGAATATGAATATCTCCAGCTTCATGCATCTTTGCATATTTAGGATTAATCACCTGTGAAAGACAGTATTCTTTTGACACTGCACTTCCATATTGAAGCATCGTTCCCATTGCGGTATTACCATCAATGTTTGCATTATCTCGCTTCATATCAGAGTCTTTTGCATCAGAGAATGTAATTTCTTCAATTGACTTCATCAGTCTTGTTCTTAAATTACGAACTCTTGTTCTCTCACTCCTATATAAAATATATGCCTCACTTGTTTTCGCATGACCGGTTTCAATCAGAACTCGTACAACTGCATCCTGCACTTGTTCCACACTTGGAACGGTTCTTTTATAAACACTATTTATATAACCAGTCACCTGGTCAGTTAGTCTTTCAGCCATTTCATAATCGGCCTCTCCACCATCTTCTTTGGCCACAGCACTAGCAGCTAAAAAGATTGCTCTTGTGATTTTTTCTGGCACAAATGTGATGACACGACCGTCACGTTTTTGTATTTTTTCTATCATATGTGTTACCTCCCTGTATTAAACATTATAGTACAAATCAACACTAAAAATTTCTGAAAATTAATTATTTTATTTCACGAAAATGTAAAGTTTTTTATGTTTTTCATAAAAGTGATTTTAGGCCCCATTTCGTTGATGTTTTTGCACTTCCATATTTATAAATTATAAAAACATTCATTTTCAGTTCAACTTCAAAAATGTCACAAGAAAAGATTTCTACGAAATCATATTAAATACAAAGACTTAATACCAGGCACCTTTCTTGAAGCCCTGTAAGATACAACTTCTCTTCATCCTTCCTTTTACTCAAAGGTGGTGCGATGAAGAAATAGATATATCTTTTTTGTATACACTTTGATGGAATTCCATCTATAACACCGACCAATCATCTTCCACTAGTGATTGCATTAATATTATAGTTCCATCTATTTCTTAGTTATCTATTCTAGTCTGAGAAACTCATTCCTCGTC
>NZ_JAUSUR010000002.1 GCF_030814225.1 Breznakia pachnodae | reverse complement strand
GTAGTTAGCTATTTCTTGTTTCTTTCTTTTCATCTTCCACAGCAACACCTTCAATCGATGATTCAAGTGTTTCATCATTACTTTGATATACAGCTTTTCAAATAAATACAGGTTCATTTCTATTCCATCTACTATACAACTATTATTCTTGGTATAAGAAAACCCACATCCTTTAAAGATATGTATGTTTACGTTATTTCCTTGTGAGAATGCAATTAGACTATCGTGTACTTTCTTGAATTGCAGATATTGCTTTTCAACTTTCTTATACTTCTTTTGAATATTCTTATGTTCTCTAGTTACTCGCTTTTCATGAAACTTCTGAGTTTGAATACTTGTCTTTATTTTTGCTTTGGCATCACTTATCACACTCAAAGGCATATAATCACTGGTACCATATCTTGCCTTCAGTTTCTTTTGGAATCCTTTTCCCATCTTCACATTATAAAAAGTATCATTATAACATCTGCGATAGGTATAACGATACATTCGATTATATACTTTCACATCATGATGGATACAGTTCACTTGAGATTCACTCAAATCTTTGAGATAGAATCGTTGACTTTGTGAGATGGTTTTTGGCATAAGTATTACTCCTTTTATTGGTTTATAATATTATGTCAACGATTCAGTTTTGGTTGTTTCTTATTAACCAAATAATACCATTATAACCCTATTGATTCAATACTATTTTAAGTAATATTTGGATTAATTTCACACTGATTATTTTGTATGTTTTTATGCTATCTTTTTTGACGAAACAAAATTCTTAATTTATAAAAAATTATAGGGCATACAATTTTAATAGTTTCTTCGCTTTTCCTTCATGCTAGTATAAACACAAAGATATGGAGAAATTAAAATGGAACGATTAAAATCTATAAACTATGATAAAGCAACACAACACCTAAAAGAATACCAAGATAATGTATTATTTGCATTAGCAGTATCTACACATAAATGTAAGGGAATTATCTATACAGATTCAAATGAATGTCCACAAACTTTTTATATTGTGAGTGAATATGGAATGTCTTGGTTATGTGGGAAAGCAGATAATCAAAACTTTAACGGCCAACTTCTTACTTACCTAAAACACAATGATGAAGCAAAGAAACAATGGATTCAGGCACCTAATAAAGACTGGTGGGATTTACTTACTAAGTTTGCCAAGGAATTAGATGTATGCATTGATAATCGAGTTAATTTTTACTTTGACGATGATAGCTTCATATCGATTGATACTGATGATGAATTTCAAGAATTAAATGAGAATGATTTCAATTCGCTGGACGGGCTGGTTACTCCTAATCATTTTTGGAATGACTACTCACTATTCCAAAAATATAGCAAAGGATTCAAACTGATTGTAGATCAAGAGATTGTTGCCATTGCTTTTGGAGCATATACAGATGAACATCATTTAGAAATAGGAATTGAAACCTTTCAGCCATACCAAAAGAAAGGATATGCGAAGCTGGTTTCATCCAAACTAATAGAGTATTGCCTGGAAAATAATCTTACACCAATGTGGTCATGTCGACTTCAGAATACTGGTTCATTTGCACTAGCTCAGAAAGTTGGTTTTCGATTATCTGCAATTACTCCCTATTATAATTTCAAAAAATAAAACAAGGAGATTAATCCTTGTTTGCGTATAATGTTGAAAATTGTTCGATATGTGCATCAAGCAACCTAAGCACTTCACCTTCTGAGACCTCTCCGTTATCATAGTAATGAAACATCACAAAAGTTGTTGAGTAAAAATGATAAGCTGCAACCTTTGGATCTAACACTCTAAAATAACCTTTTTCCATCATAATCTTAAATAATTCTGCTTGAAATTCAATAGGTGCTTCAATAAAAAACTTTGCATACATCTCACTAGCTTGTTTGTTTCGGTATTGTTCGATTTCTAGCATATGTCTGAATTTTGAAGCATAAGGATCTTTCAAGAAATAGAGAAATAACTGATGACTCATTTCTTTTAATCTAGCCATTCCAACTGTCTGATAATCATCTGCCATACTATCAAAAGCACCTTGAGGTATTTCAAATTGTTTTGATGTTTCCAAATAACGATCCTGCATTGATATCAGAAGAGAATCAAAGATATCTTGTTTACTTTTATAATGCTTATAAAGTGAACTTTCTTTTATTCCAACTGCACCTGCAATCATACGGACACCGACTCCATCATATCCATTTACTGAGAACATATCCAAAGCGACTTCTAGGATGCGTTCTTTTGTATTACCTCTTGCCATAAGAAATCCTTTCTAGTGGTTATTGTAGATATAACCATATCCTTGAGAACTCTATTATACCAATTTTCATGCAAATACATAAACTTAAAATGAAAAACAGTATCTGACGTGCATCTTGCGACTTCATAAAAATACTTAGTATTCCACAAATTACAATACCAAGGGCAATGATACAGTTCACTGTTGACTGAATACTGTGGATACTAAATACTCCCACCTCTGTAGAACCATCAATTGCATTTTGTACTGACATATGGTAATTATCTCTACTTGCTGCAAAAATACAGATTATCAAACCAACAGCAAGTAATACTGCAATCCTTCTTCCCCATAATGTAATTTCATTGCGATGGTTAAAGCTATATCCAATATATCCAAACATTCCTATTAGTAATAGTGTAGTTACTGAAGTAACCATACTTCCAAAATATAATTTCATAACAAACCTCCTTCTAGGCTAACGATTGTTATCTTTATTTTAGCTAACAATCGTTAGCCTGTCAATATATTTTGAAATAATTTATACAAAATGTGTTGCATATACCTATTAGGTATGTTATTGTGAATTTACGAGGTACAATCATGGAAAACATAATCTTAGGATTCTTATTAATGAAGAACTTATCACAATACGAAATTAAAAAAGCTTTAGAAAAGAAACCTTCTCCATTTATTAGTGCAAGCCTAGGGAGTATTCAAGCAGCACTAAAGAAGCTACTGGAAAAAGGTCATATCACAATGCAGGCAACCATTGAAAATGGAAGAAAGAAAAATATATATCAAATTACTGATAATGGGAAAAATTCATTTCATGAATGGATGCTTATGGAGATTGATGAGTACAACTTTGACCATTTGTTAATGTCAAAATTATTTTTCTTAGGACTACTTCCATTAGAAAATCAACAGGTATTTGTAAATAATATAATCGATCAATTAAATGAGATCAACGAAGATCTTCGAAGCGTTGCTGTATCAGATGAACTTCTGGCACATCCTATTGCTAAGTTTCAATTTAAGACACTGGACTTAGCTTGCGAAAATTACAAACAGACACTAAAGTTTTTTACTAATCTAAAAAAAGAATTGGAGAATCAATCAATATGAAATCATATATCTTAAATTATAAAGAAGTACCTATTACTTACTACACAAATCAAAACAAAGATAAAGAAACACTTTTATTTCTTCATGCTGCATTCTCTTCATCTAAAGCATTTGAAGAACAATTTGAGTATTTTAAGGATAATTACAATATCATCCTTATTGATATGCCTGGTCATGGTGAAACTGGACCAAACAAAAAGCGAATAAACTTCAAATCAATTGAAGATATTATTCATCAGATACTAAAACAAGAAAATGTTTCTTCTGTTCATATCATAGGTGTTTCTTTGGGATCATTGGTTGCACAATCATTTGCATATAAGTATCCTGATAAGGTTTCATCAGTTGTAGTTATTGGAGGATATTCTATTCATAAAGATTATCAGAAAGTATTAAAAGAACAAAAGAAAGAACAACGTCGTTGGATGCCAGCAATGCTTTTCTCCTTCAACAATAAATTCAAAAAGAATGTTGTAACACAGGCAGCGTATACTCAAGAGGGAATTGATAAATTCCTTCAAAGCATGAGTGACTTTAAGTTTTCCACATTCATGACAATGGACGGAGCGAACAGTTTCTTTGTAGATGTACAAACACCCGTTCGTTATCCAACACTAGTAATGTATGGTGAACACGAAAATGAAATTGCATTAGAGGCTGGAAAAACATTTGAAGCAAAAGAACCAAATGCAGAGGTTGTTTATGTTGAAGGCGCTGGACATTGTATCAACTTAGATCAAAATGATAAATTTAATATCATTTTAGGTGATTGGTTAAAAAAACATTCGGAAATTTAATTCCGAATGTTTTTAGTACAATGTTCTTACTCTTTCCAAATAACTATATTTACGATAGCGGACAAACCGTACCATTTTATTACTCATTCTACAATGAATATCTTTCACATTATCCAAGGCCAAACTTTTATGGTCATAACAGATATAAGCATTTTCAAAGTTATCACTAGAGAAACACAAACTACGATCGTCTTTTAATATATATGGTACACCAAGTGACTGATGCTTACTATCATGAATGCCAGCAATTTCTGTTAACTGCATTAAGGATAGCCCACTATCTACGACTGCGCCTCGAAGTGACCTATTATATGCTGTTGATCCTGCTTGTGTACTTAAACAAATTCCATTTCCTTTGAACCTTTCAAAAAACTCATCATCAATATAAATATCAAACATTTGTGTACGCATAATGTTTTCAATTCTAATTTCATTTAATGCATATACCGTATAATCATTTACTTGTGCTTCTAATAACTTAGATGTAAACACTTCATATATCTCACCTTGAATGATATCCTGGATACATTGATCCAAATTCTCTTCCGTATAATCGGTAAAAAATCCCAGAGTCCCTGCATGGACTGCCACAAAATAAAGTTTATCAAGTTGCTGGATATAACGATGAACTGCATATAGCAAGGTTCCATCTCCGCCAATACAAATAACTAATTCTGGTTCTTCTTCATCATAAATAAAACTATGTTCCCATAGTGCTTTTTTTACTTTTTCTCTCATCTTTAACGATTTATCATCGTGCTTTGCAATTATCGAAAATCTCTTCATATTTTTTGCCTTTCTGCTAAAATCATTGTATCATATCTAGTATGGAAAAACATATCGAAAAGGAATACAAGGTTTTAGTTACGAAAAACCAATTTGAAACTTTATTATCACATTACCCTAATGTGAAATTTCATATACAAAAAAATCATTATTATGATAATGATAATTATGATATTATTCATCAACATGCTGCAATGCGAATTAGAGAAAAAGAAGATACAAATATCTTTACTCTAAAAAAATTTATCGATGGTGACTTATTAGAGTTTGAATGTGAAGTAGATGATATTTCACCAGAAGTTTT
This sequence comes from Breznakia pachnodae, assembly GCF_030814225.1. Taxonomy (GTDB): domain Bacteria; phylum Bacillota_I; class Bacilli_A; order Erysipelotrichales; family Erysipelotrichaceae; genus Breznakia; species Breznakia pachnodae. The sequence continues at coordinate 554,278 of NZ_JAUSUR010000002.1, read as the reverse complement.
CAATAACAAGGAAATCAAAGAAGTTCTAGATTCTTACAATATTCAAGGACCATTCCATCACCTAACAACATTAACTACAAATCGTGGTGTATATTATGGCAATGGGTATGAGTTATGTTTTGATCATAGTAATTATGAAAACCAAAATGATTATGAAATTGAATATGAATATACAAAAGACCATGATGGAGAAACTAATTTTCAATCGATTATGGATTTGATTGGTATTACGTACGAAAAGAATGCGATGTCTAAAATACAGCGTGCCTTACATGCAAAAGGAATTTTATAGTTCCTTTTTTTGTGCAGAGGGGTTGAAATTTTTCCTAAAAAATGGTATTTTATTAATGCAAACAATTGATGCGGGTGTAGTTTAATGGTAGAACTTCAGCCTTCCAAGCTGACTACGTGAGTTCGATTCTCATCACCCGCTCCAGTAAAAATAGAACTCGAAGTTTTGGTATATAACCTATTACTTCGAGTTTTTTATTTATAATCACAAAAAATATATTTATTATTTATAGAAATAACTAACGAAAGGAGGAACATAATCACATGAAATTAGCAGAAGCACTCATTAACAGATCTGATCTTCAAACACGACTTTCTCAACTGCGAGGAAGATTAGTAAGATCATCAAAAGTACAAGAAGATGATACCCCACCAGAAGATCCAAAAGAATTATTTAAAGAACTTGATGAAATAAGTAATCAATTGATAACAATTATTCAAAGAATCAATAAAACGAATAATGAAACTATCGTTGATGGTCAAGAGACATTGTCTGATAAATTAGTAGTAAGAGATACACTTATTCAAAAACAAAAAATGATTAAGGATCTGATTGCTGAATCATCATTAGTCACTAGAAGACTTCAGCGCTCTGAAATTAGAATGGTGAATACTTTTAAAGTATCTGACTTACAAAAAGAATTAGATGATTTATCAAAACAGATTAGAGAAATAGATACAAAAATTCAAGAGTTGAATTGGCTTACAGAATTATTGTAACTATCTTTGGTTAGCAGCTAACAGGCGAGTACAAGCGGATGTCTACCGTTAATTAGACACCTCGGGTGCTGTTGGACAGGCACAAAACTTACATTTATGTCTATGTGGCTTTATGCTTCAGTAAATGTTACAAGAGTACAGTTATGACAGTCGATTGGTCTTTAAGACCATTACAGTTCAATTTATTGTTACTACCAAGTACTGATGTTAGATTGTTGGTAGGGTATGGGGTGGAGTCATATAATAATATGACTCCTTTTATTTATCCAATATAATAGTATATAATAAAGTTACTATGAAGGAGAGAAAATAATGGAAAGTGTACGTATATATGAAATACCAAAATGTAAAATGGTAGCATCACAATGTGGGATGTTTGGTGATGAAGCTTTAGAAGATTTTGATAAATGGTTAGAAACTATACCAAGAACAATGTACCCTCAAGATTTTTTATGGTTTGATGAAGAGCAGGGTGGATTTGTATGGTATTACATTTACCATGATGGACTTGCTATACCAAATTCTTTCAGTATTGTTGATTTTCCTGGGGGACTTTATGCTGTTGCTACTGGTGTCGACGGAGAAAGCAACGAAGAAGCTATGAATGCAATTAAGCAATTTCTTCAAAATCATAATTGTTTTGTTATTGATTCATCACGCAAGGAGTTAGGGAATATAATCACTCCGCCATCTGCCCAAGAAGCTATGAAATATTCACAAATGGATTACTTTGTTCCAATAAAAACTGTGTAACAAAAAAACGCCAATATAAACTATACCCTGTGTCAAGGACACGAAGAAAAAAATCTTAGGAGCAACTCAAATGAGTTGTTCTTTTTATATTATCATTGGTAATTGTAAATCATGATAAAATGGATAAGTTAAATATTCATCATATTCGTATGGAGTCATTTTATGCAGTCCTTCTTGTGGCCTATCATAATTGTAATAACCAATGTATTCTGCTATTGCTATGCTTACTTTTTCGTATGTATTGTAATTTCTTAAATCCATTTCTGTTTTTAATATTGCAAAGAATGATTCTTGTGGAGCGTTATCCCAACACACTCCCTTGTTCGACATAGATTGAATAATCCCATGTTCTTTTAATAAATTTTGAAACATATGACTTGTGTAATGACACCCTTGATCTGAATGAACTAATATATTTTCATGAAACTTTTTTCCATGCTCAAGAATGAAATCAACTATGGTTTGTTCTACGAAGTCTAATGCTAAACTTTGCGATATCTGCCACGATAAAATCATTTTTGTTGTAGCGTCTTTCATAACTGAGAGGTAAGCTTTTTTACCATTACCATAAGTTAAATATGTAATATCTGTTAGTACTGCCTTTTTTGCTGCTCCAGTGTTAAAACCACGGTTTAATACATTATCATATCGATTCTTTACTTGTTGTTTCTTCAATATTGCTTTCACCGGATTTGCACGCCGTATTGGACAGATTAAATCATACTTCTTCATCAATCTACGAATCTTCTTTAAATTCATGACAATCCCTTTATCTCGTTTTAATCGCATCTTTATTTGTTTTGCACCCTTCTTCCAACTCTTATATTCATAAGCTTCTTTAATTAATTCAAAATCTGCTCTATCACGAATTTCTTTATCAGATAACTGGTATCGTCTTTTAAGATAGGCGTAATAACCACTAGTAGATACCCTTGCTTCGGCACATATCTTTTTAATGATTAATGGATATTTTCTTTTTGTATGGTTTTGCATTTGATATATGATCTCAAAGATGTCTTGGACGGAAGGGTCTACTTGCGTGTAGGCTCCTTTCGTCCCCCTGGCTTTTTTAACCATTCTGACAACCTCTTATAGTAATCTTTTTCATCTTTTAAATACTGCATTTCTTCCTCAATGGATTTGAATTCTTTTTTCCTTTTTTTTTCTTTACTTGAGTTTGCTTTTCTTTCGAATCCTTCAGGTCTACTTTCTTCTTTTTGCCAACGACTATACATAGTTTTTATTCTCAACACTCCAAGCATATGGTACTTAATTCCATAATCATGAAGGATTATTTCAAAACTATCGCCTTGTCGTTTTCTTCTCAGGAAATCTTTTTTAAACTCTGTTGTAAATGTAATATTATATTCTGTAACTTTTTCAACACAGGATAATGTTGTTAAATATTCACGCTGCTTATCTGTAAACTTATTTCTCATATATTTTCCTCTTTCTTTTAGTATAAGAAAAACCCTGTAGAATTACACGACTTTTTTTATCGTGACCTTTCTACAGGGTATAGTTTAATATGGCGTTTTTTAGTATACACTATTTAATTGTAACTTAGATTACTAACTTTGATGATTGTGCTTGTGAGAATGATCGTCATGTCTATGACCTTTGCGACCATGACCATAACCACATTTTCCTTCATCATCTTTATAAGATTCCATTAATTTAACCAACAGTGTAACTAACGTTTCTTTTTCTTCTTCATCTAACGCTGCAAACATTTTACTGATTTTCTCTTCTTTATTTGCACGTAATTCCGCAACAGCTTCTTTACCTTTTTCTGCCAAAGCAACATTCATACTTCTTTTGTCTTCTTCATCAGCAGTTTTCACAATCAATTCTCCAACTTCTAGTTTCTTCAAGACTTCACTTAAAGAACCTGGTTGGATATCTAGAATCTCTTGCAATTCTTTTTGATTCATTGTTTCATTACGAGCTAATAGCATTAGAATTTGATCCTGACTTGCTTTTCCTCTTCCTCGATGACCAACATGTCTCCCTGTTCTTCTTAACAGTACTGCCAGTTTTTCATCTATTGTTAGTTCATTAAAATCTTTATGATGTCTATGTTTATTATGTTCTTTCATTTCATTTCCTCCTTCGAAATATCTTCTTCCTCTTCTACACTGTAAATCATCTTGTGGACAGTGCTTTCCACATTCTTGACAAGTTTCCATGTTCAGCACCTCCTTTCTGATTTATTTAGGTACCTTAACAATCTATATTATACACTTGTTTCAAAATATGTCAAGGTACCTAACTATATTTATTTTCAATAAAAAAGAGAATCACGTTTACTTAACTAAACTGACTCTCTTATCTAATTAACTATCGATAATACATTGCTTGTGCTTCCCACATTTCATAGTACTTTCCTTTTTCATCAAGTAGGGAATCATGAGTTCCTTCTTCAATGATGCTGCCTTGATCAAATACCAGAATATGATCACAGAAACGACAACTGCTCATTCGATGAGAAATATAAATACTTGTTTTGTCTTTCACCATATCATCAAAATTCTTATAGATTTCATATTCACTAATCGGATCTAATGCTGCTGTTGGTTCATCCAACACAACATAAGAACCATCTTTATAAAGTGCTCTGGCAATTGCAATCTTTTGTGCCTCTCCTCCTGATACCTCTACTCCTTCATGATTGTGTTTGTACAAATAGGTGTCTAGTCCATCTTTCATTTGCGATATTCTTTCTATAATATCAACCTTGGTTAAAGTTGATATTACTCTATCTTCTTCATACAACTTACTGGAAGCAACATTATGTGCCAAAGGAAAAGCAAACAATTGAAAGTCCTGAAATACAACAGATAAAATTTTAATATATTCTGTAAATGAATACTTATTGATTGGTATACCATTTAATTTAATTATTCCTTCACTTGGTTCATATAAACGACATAGTAATTTTATAAAGGTTGTTTTCCCAGCTCCATTTGGACCAACAACGGCTAACTTCTTATGTAAATCAAATGTGTAGTTTACATTCTTTAGTGCATACTCCTCACTTCCTGGATAATGAAAGGACACATTTTCAAACTCAATCTGATATTCATGGTCTGAACGTTTTTCAATATGGATAGAACCTAGCTGTTGCATACTGTCCAACTCTAAGAATTCCAGATATGTCTGAAAACATTCACATTGCGTAATAAGTGCAGAATGATAAATACCAACTCCTCCCAATCCATCTGATAACTTCAGCAGCGATTGAACATACAACACAATTTGCCCAACAGGAAACAACTTAGCAAACGCTCTCGCTAATACTACTAAATACAATACTAAGTTAAGGATTGCCGCCAAGAATAGTGATGTTCCTAAAATCTTTCCTGTTTTTTTAAATATTCGTGTATATCCTTTTGAAGAATTTTGAAATTTCTCTTCCAATTTCTCTTTTAGCATATCTTGCATATTATACAAACGAATGACTTTTCCAAAGTCATAATCTCTAGAAATTATTTTGTCCAGATAATTATATTGGCGATTGAATATAATATTTATGTTTGTTAGTTCCATTTGTGCTGAATTGCTCATTGCATTCATTTTTGCTTGAACAGCCAGATTCACTACAATACTAACAATAATAAGAATACTACCTATCCATGATGTAAGAATTGAGATGAAAGACATATCAGTAAATGTTTGAACCTTTAATAATAAATCTGTTACAACTGCCAGCGAGAAAATTACCATAAAGATATTTTCAAGATAACTACTCGTATAGTTGAACCACACATCCACTCCACCCATTGCATTCTGTGCTTCTTTTGCACGTTGAATCATTTGCAGTGATTCAGGATTTTCTAATGTTTCATAATCTAAATGTAGTGCTTTTAAGTGAACTTCCTTATCCATCTTCAGCATAATCTTTTCACTACGAATATCGATAAAATAAGTAGTAATCACAACTAGTAACTCTTTTACAATATAACTTCCAACCATACATAATAAATAGAAATACAACGTACCACTATCCAAGCGATTATCTACAATCATTGAAATAATCAGTGAACTAAAATATGCTTCCAGAAAAGGCAGCAATGATTTCACAAATGAACGTAAAACACTTAGTGGTAATATATGCATATCCATTTTATGCATCCACTTTTGAATACGTAAAATATTCTTCATCATTACTCACCTCCTCTTGGTAATATTTAGATTGCACTTTAAACATTTGTGAATATCCATTCTCATATTGCATTAATGTTTCATGAGTTCCATCTTCTTGCACCTGTCCATTTTCAAAATATAAGATACGATCACAAAACTGCGTACTTGATAAACGATGGGAAATAAACAGAGATGATTTTCCACTTGTCAGATCTGCATAAGATTCATACAGCTCACGTTCAGCAATTGGATCTAATGCTGCTGTCGGTTCATCAAGAAGCAAAACAGGTGCATCCTTATAAAGTGCTCTGGCAAGAGTAATTTTTTGTGTCTGTCCTCCAGAAAACAATTGTCCATCTTCATAAAACATCTTTCCCATATACGTATCAATGCCTTTTGGTAAAGATAAAATTTTGTCATAAACATTTGCTTTCTTCAAACAATCTACAACCCGTTTGCGATCAATATTCTCATCTTGAGTACATGCAACATTATCACAGACACGATATTCACTTAATGCTGCATCCTGAAATACAACACCAAAGATTTCAAACAATTCCTGTTTGCTGATATCTTTGTAGTTTCTGCCATCAATATAAATATCTCCTGCAGTTGGTTTATACAATCCACACAAGAGTTTTACCAGCGTTGTCTTTCCTGCACCATTTGGTCCTACTAATGCTACCTGTTCATTTGCATGTAAATGCAAATTCAAATCTTTGAATATGTATTCATCACTACCTTTATATTTAAAATCCACATGTTCCAGACGAATATCTCCATATATTGGAATATCGCTAGATACTGTTTGATTTGGTAATTCTATTGTTTCCATATATTCAAAGAATTGTCTGCTTCCATCCTCATCGATTGGAAGATGAGCAAGACTTTCCATAATTTTAATAATCCAGACACCGATTCCACTTGTTGCACCAACAATCATTAGAAATGATTCCGCACTCAATCCATCATTCAATAATGAAAATAGAATTGTGTATATTAGAATAAATTGTAATGACTGCAATAAAAACTTAATACTCCCGGTTGTCAGTTGCACTTGTTTCACTTTGCATGCAAACTTATATAACTTCTTATTCACTTCATCATAAAGAACTTCAAACCAGTCAGAAATGTTATACATACGAATATCTTTCCCATTTTTTAAATCAATACATTCACGATCTAAATATCGTTTTTCACGATTCGACTGACTTTTTTCTTTTTGAATTCTTATTATTCGTTTCTGTATTTTTATATAAAATATCCCTTGAACAATTCCAATCATAATAACAACAATAATAGGAACAATACCTATATCTCGTAACAAATAGCAGTATACAAAGAAACCAACCAATCCTACACAAAGATTATAGAATTCTCGCATATATCCTTCTACACCATTTTCATTTCGATCAACAGAACGATCAATCACTTCTTGATGTTCTTTTTTATTCTCATCACTTTCAAAGCGCTCATAGTCCATAAACATTAATCGATAACATAACTCATCTGCTAATCTTGCACGAAACATAATCAAGTTTACAAATGTTACATTACGCAAATATCTTTGAATCCCTATCACAAGTCCCATTACAACGACATAAACAGATACATATATCATTTTCTCCTCAATAGAGATCGATTTATTATAAACACTTACTAAGAATGTGGGCAATAACATTAGCATTGTTGGATACAACACCTCTGTAATCAAATAAAAGAAACTTCTCACAAAGTATGATTTTTTTCTTTTCCACATCTCTTGATGTAATCTTTTAAAAACACTCCATCTTGTCATAGTCTCACCTCGATTCCAGTATATATCGCTAAATTTGTTTTATTATAAAAAATGCGTGAATTGTATCGTTTCACGCATGAGTTGTAATTGGCAGCATAATTTCTAAAGAAAACACACCACTTTCCTGATTGATATTAAAGTATCCATTGTATTTATTCGTACATGATTCCATTCGTTTTAATCCATATCCATGATCTCCACGTTTACTGGATATAAATTTATTCTTTTCTTCGAACGTTTCCTCACTAGCATTCATAACCGATAAGTATAGTTGATTTTGAAAGATAGAAAAGTAGATTCGTATACTTCGTTTTTTTTCGTCTAACTTTCGGCAGGACTCGATTGCATTATCAAGTGCATTTCCAACAAGTACACAAATATCAGTATCGCGAATGGACAACACTTCTGGTAATTCACATTTTACCTCTACCTGGATATGTTCCTGCTTCATAATCTGAAGTTTTGAATTCAAAATTGCATCTACTAGTAGATTTCCTGACTGTACATGTTTATTAAATTCTATATAATCCTTGTCCAGTGTCTGAAGATAAGCAGTTGCTTCATCTATTTTTTGATAATATAAATATCCTTTTAGTACTTGCACATGATTATGGAAATCATGGCGAAACCCTCGCATATCTTTGTAGATATCTTTCATCTCATCATAGTGCTGGTACCATATATTTTCTTCAAATTTTTCTGTTCTTTTTCGATAAGTTGTTTCATATTTTTCTAGAATATAAAATACAAAACAACTCATTAACCAAAGAATATACTCACCATAGGATGTAAAGTATAAAGCAATACATAAAACTCCATACCCAATCCATATATAAGGATTCTTAAGTTGATGAAAAACATAATAAACAAAGAAACCAAACATCCAAAGATAGTAACTGTATGGTTCAGGAACAACTAACGTTAGTGCTATAGATAACAAATATATACCTTTTAATATCCATAAATTATCAACATACCATAACAGATAAAATCCACATACTACTACAACTAACAAACCCCCATATAACTTAGGTAGTAATATTGAAGCAGCCAACGGTATCAAACCAATTGCTTTATAAAGTTTTCCTTCTTTCCATGGAAATAATAAATACAAATATAATATCCAAGAAAGAACCCACAACACTCGCATTATCATGATGGATTTCTCCTTTTAAAGAAATTTATAAACGCACTATACACTTCTTTATATTTACCTCTGGCAATTGGAATAATCTCATTATTTACTTGTATATTATCTTTATTCAATTCTTGAATCTTTCCAATTTGTACAATATAACCACGATGTGTTTGGATAAAATTATCATCCAATTCTTCTTTAACTGCATCAAGTGTCTGTTTCACTCGATATATCCGATCTGCATGAATTTCCACATAATGTCCATCACTTTCAATAAACAAAATATCTTTTAATTTGATATGCTTCGTTGCCTTATCTACCTGTACAACCAAACTCTTTGTATCACCTTCATACAGCTTGTCTAAGCAATAGAAGACTTGTTTTCTCTGAATTGGCTTCAGCAGATAGTTTAGTGCCTGTAACTGATATCCATCGAAGATAAAATTAGGTTCATTTGTCACAAATATAATGTGTGCATCTCCTACTTCTTTTCGAATTGTTCTTGCAAGTTCAATCCCACTCATTCCACCCATTTGAATATCCAGAAAGAAGACATCAAAATCATGCAGATGGAATAACACTTGTTCAGCACTTGTAAACGATGAAAAAGGGAATGTAACACCATGACTCTGCTGATACATCTCAATACACTCTTCTATCTGTGATATGAATAAAGGTTCATCATCTACAATTGCAATTTTCATCTTATACCTCTTTAGCAAATTATAGCTTTTAGTTTTTGGAAAAACAATAGGTCATATATTATGATAAGATCTATTTTGTTTATAAAATACTATTTCAATCTGGTTTCTATCCATTTTTTCCTATTTTGATTCCATGTTGTTGTCATCTCTTCATCGTTAACTATTGCTATAACTACTGGTTCTAAAAAACGTTTTATTAAATCCATAGCCATAGAAAAATCTACTATAACCATTGCTTTCTTTTTTCTAACAAATGAATTCCATCTCTTGTTTCTTGTTGAATCTTCAATAAATTCATTTTCAAACGCCACTATGTTATCAAGTTTTGTCCCTCTATGATTAAACGTTTCTACAATTGCAATTTTTAAATCATTTCCAATAAAGTCATATGCTCTTGCTAAAATATAAATATCATAGAAATCTTTTAATCTACTATTTAAGTGACCCAATGACACTATTGCATCAAATTTTTCAGCAATCACTGATTCTATTGAATATACATATAACTTAGGAACTTCCATATCAATCAGAACAGGATAGTCCATTAATTTTCGTTTTGGATAAATAATATCGCCAAAACCTATATCTATAGATACTCGTATCTTTGTTCTATTTAAATATGTAAAAATCGATATGTTTACACCATGATAATCCTTGAATTCAGTTATTTTCGTAATTTTTATTGTTTTTAAATCATACTTTAAGGCATCATCTACTTTCATTGAGAATATATGTTCAAAAACACTTTGTACTTTTTTTAAATTACGATTCATATTATTGCCTAATAAATCTATATCTGAAGTCGCTCTAATAAAATCTCCATCAAATATCGCATATAGAAATACACCACCCTTTAACGTGAAGTTATTTCTATAGTCGGAAATCGATATTCTATAAATCGTTCTTTCCAGTCCATACAAGGTTAGCATTTGTTGCATATTGCCACCTTTTTCTTTCACTTGACTCTTAAGTTTTGCCTTAATTGATTCTGCTTTATCTATACCAACACATCCATATACAACTTCAACACTTCCAAACATTTAAGTTGCTTAGCATATTGATACAGTTTAGTTAAATCTCTATCATTTCTTTTAAGATAATTAATCAAAATCTCTTTCATCTCCTCTATTCCAACTTTGTTTCGATAATAAATAATATCAATCACTGTTTTCTCCAAATCGTATATTTGAAACTGATTTTTCCCATCACTAATTATATCTATACCAATATTAAATCTGTTTTCACCAAAATAATATATCTTAAATTTAGGCCAATCAAATTTAGTAACTATCTTTTTATCTCTCTTTACTGCAACATCTATTTCATATGGTATATAAGTTGATAAACCATAGTATACTGCTGCACTCATTAAACATATAGTCCCTGAAGAGAAATAGGCAGAGACAAAGTAAAAATCAGAATCCTCTCCTTCAAATGAAACATTTTCATAATATTTCCTATTTAATCGTATAAGTTGATTATCTTCTACTAGTTTATTTACCATATAGTAACTATATCCTAAATTTTTAAGTTCATTTATCGAAATTACTTTTTGGTTATTTGGAATTTTATTTACTTTTTTCATTAGCCTTCTCCTACCATTACTATAATCAAATACTCATTTATTATCAATATTTTTTTAAACAAAATACTGCAATTATAAATAATTGCAGTATTTTGTTAAAATTGTATTTTTGTTTATTTACTAGTTTTGTTTCTTTCTTTTTTAGTAATTACGACAAACCCTAATAGTGATGATGCTAATAAAGCATATAACATTGTTAAGTTTGTAGTATCACCTGTATCAACAGTACTACTACTTGTTGATGAACCTGCTGCAGTACTTGGTTTATAAGTATTTGGATTTGTAGTTGAAGGTGCTTTAGAAGGATTTCCTTCTACCTTCACTGTAAGCGTTGTTTTCACAACCGCTCCACTTGTAAACTCAACATCTACATCATATGTTCCATTATCTAATGTTTTCAAATATGCTTCACTTAATGTAATTACTGTACTTCCACTTGTTACTTCATAATTACTTGCATCCAATTCTTTTCCATCTACAGAAATACTAGAGAATTTTTCTACTGGTGCATCTATCTTTGTATACACTGTTCCTTCTCCTGTAAATACTTTAAATGCTTCAACAATCACAAAGTTTCTTTCATCCAATTGTTTTTGTGCTTCTTTTAATTTATCATTCAACTCATCTTTCAATTGTCCATCTGGTAATTTATTTACTAGATCTTCTGCATTTTTAATATCTTCTTGGGTTACTATATCCTTGATATTCCCATCTTTATCAAATAAATCATCCACTGCTTTTTCTGCGTTTCTTTCATTCAATTGGTTTTGTGCATCTTCTAGTTTATCTTGAAGTTCTGTTTTCTTACCTCCATCATTCAAGTTATCAACTAAATCTTTCGCATTATCAATATCTTCTTGGGTTACAGTGTCTTTGATTTTTCCATCTGTTTCAAATAGATCATCCACTGCTTTCTCTGCGTTTCTTTCATTCAATTGATTTTGTGCATCTTCTACTTTACTTTGTAGTTCAGTTTTCAAAGCACTGTCATCCAATCCTGTAACAAAGTCTTGTGAGCTCCTGATATCATCCTGTGTAACACTATCTTTCAATGTTCCATCTTCATTAAATAATCCATCTATTGGAAGATATTGAACTGTGTTATCTTCTGTATCATAAATGATTGTTCCTGGATATGTAATACTTGTACTTCCATCATCAACAATTACACCTGCTGGGAATGTCACTTCACTTCCATCAACTGCTACATCTATTAATTTATCTGTTGGCACAGTAATTGTTTTTTCTGAAGAAGTAATAGTACCGTCTTCTTTTACTGTTCCATCACCAGTTAAATATGTTTCACTTCCATCATTGTTTGTAACTACACTTCCTTCAGGAGCATTTACAGTTCCTCCAGTACTATCTAATGAGATTGTTGCTTCACTACCTTCAGGTACTTTTACAATCGTAGTTATATCTCCTACAGTAACTGTAGAACCATCAGTAGTAGTATTATTTGCAATTGTGATTGTTCCTTCTGTAGTGATTTCAGTTTCTCCTACTGTAGTAGCTTTATCAAATGTATAAGTGGCTTCTCCAGTAACCACCGTACCTCCATTTGGAAGATTTACATTACCTGTAGTTGTATCTACATCACTTAATGATGCTCCTATGATAAGATTTCCCTCATTATCCATAATTCCATCTTCTGATAATAAAATAGATGATGAAATTATAAGTTTCAAGTTTCCATTATTATCTGTATACGGATAACCTATTGAATAACTTGCTCCTTGGTTTATTTGGTAATAAGTTGTTGTCGCATCCCATGAGGCAAACCCTGCTGTTCCTCCTACTCTAACTAGTGCACTGTAAGGTTCCTTACTTCCTATAGTATAGAATAATACTGCTTTATCCAAATTGATATTTGTTGCTTTTGTAACCGATACATATTGTAGTTTGTTTAAGCCTGTAAAATCTCCTGTTGTTATGTAGGTATTGTGATAATATATAACGGCTAAGTCTGTCAGTTCTTTTATTTCGCTTGGTAGTTCACCTGTGAATAGATTACCATATAAAAATAAGTTTTGTAGTTTTTTCAAACCTCCAATTTCACTCGGAATTGATCCTGACAATTTATTTCCATCTAATCTCAATGTTAGTAAATTAGCACATTGTCCTAATCCTGTAGGAAATGTTCCTGATAATTGATTATTAGACACTTCAAAATATGCTAGTGTACTTAATCCATTATAGTTTACAGGCAAAGTACCTGTTAAATTATTATTTGAAACTCTAAATGTAAATAGTGCAGACATTCCATTTAATTCAGGGATACTTCCTGTTAGATTATTATCATTTAAAACAAGATTTATCATATTAGTAAGTTTATTAATATCACTTGGGATTGATCCTTCTAAATTATTGTTTGCAAGATTTAAATATTGCAGTGATGTAATACTAGTAATATCACTAGGTATCTCACCTTCTAACTGATTATTATGTAGATATATCACAAGTAAATTAGACATCCCACTCATTGATGGAATCGTCCCCGAAAGTTGATTATTCTCTAGACTTAATCGAGATAAAAATGCCATATTCTTTATATTCGAAGGGATAGCTCCTGTTAAACTATTGTTAGCTAAGTATAGGTTTGTCAATTTTTCAAAATATTCAACACCATCGATTGTTCCTGTTAATCCTTTTCCAGACAAATCAATTGTTCCTGTATACGCAGCTGCTTCATCTTTACTGATATATCCATCTGGAGAACCACCTTGTCCATCTCCAGTATCGATAGATCCATAATTATCCAATATCGCATCATGCAAGGGAATACTATCCTCAGTAAACGCCCAATCATCTGGTGCATCTGCTGCATTTGTTGCAGCCTTTATATCTTCTACTGAAAAATTATTCACTGTAGCAAAGACACCAATCATCATTATTAAAACTAATAAGCTTTTAAATAATTTATTCTTCATTTTATTTCCTCCATTTTACTCTTTTTTATTTATCTATATTGATAAAATATTCTTTATAGCAATGATCATTTATATAAAGAACAATCATTACTTCACCTTTAAAATATCCTTTAACTTCTAAATTATTATCAATTTTGTATTTCTTTCCATCACTTTCAACATATGATAACTGATAATCAATTTGTGACTTTTCATCATTTATATGTAGTTTTAAATACTCTTTAAAATCTTCTACTTCTACAAGTTCAGGAGCATACAAATCAATATTATTTATTTCAAATACTAAACTTTTTTCTTTGATAGTAATAGTATACTTACCATTTTTACTAATCTTCAAACTTAATTGATTATCATTCTTTTCAAACGTTAATGCCTCATCCTCATGCAGAATATCAATATCAGTCTTATCAACATCCTTCTTTAGTTCTATTACAAGTTCTAAGGAATCTCTTACTGGAAAAGTATAATAGTTAATACTTTTAACATATGGATTTTTATTGCTTTTATTAAACATTTCTACATCATTAATTACCAACTCATCTACATTCAAATTATGAATAGTATCCTCTTTTATTGGAGAAGCAATAAGATAAGCTACCACAACAAGAGCTATTACACCAACGACCGTAGCAACTGTAACTATTGCTAAATTGTTTGATAGAGCATTTTTCAACCAATTGATTTTGCTTTGTTTATAAAGATTTTTTTCATAATGTAAGTCTTGTTTATTACATATTTCATCTTTATATTCATTTAAAATCATTATTAACAATGGAACTAATGCCATGTTGTATAATTTCACTTGGTGTTTATCCTGATATTCGTTTATTTGAAATTCTAGTTTTTTTCGACCTTCATGCAATCTTGATTTTACAGTTCCAACACTACATTCTAAGATTTTTGCAATTTCCTCTACTTTCATTTCATCAAGATAGTAGAGTGTAATCGTTTCTCTTTGTTTGCTTGGTAAATTATCAACAAACTCAGTAACTAGTTTTTTCGTTTCATTTAAGTCAAAGGCTTCTTTAGGTATATAGTCTTTTCGTTCTTCTTTAATTAAACTTTCTGTATTCTTCCCTGATTCTTCATCATACAACAACTCAAATTCTGCACCTTTTCGTTTCCTCAAATAATTTAAACTACTGTTCCTTGCGAGTCTGTACATCCAAGAAGTAAAGTGCTCCGGTTGCTTTACGATATCAATTTTATTATAAATACGAATCATTACTTCTTGTGTTGCATCCTTCGCTTCCGCTTCATTACCAACAATCGTATAACACCAAAAATATATTCGATCAATTATTTCAGAATATAATAACTCAAATTGTCCTTTATCTTTTTGGACTGCTTTGACAATCTGGGTAAGTTTTTCTTTCTTATCCATAATTTTTGCCCTCCTTTATTACCAATATTTACTTACCCTTATGTATTACACACATGTTTTTTCAATTTGGTTCAATTTTAACTAAAAATTTTTCTATTCAACTATTTGTCGCAAAAATATAGAATATCGTTCATTTTATTTTTCATAGCTATTGACAACATCAGTAATTCACTATATAATGTGTAACGTGTTACATATTATATAAAAAGGTGGTGACATTATATGAATCAAAATGATATTGGCGCATTATTAAAATTGATTACAGATAAGATGAGAGCTTCTGCGGATGCAGAACTAAAAGAAAAAGGATTAACTTTTTCTCAATCAAATGTATTAAATTATTTATATGATCGTGGTGAAGAAGTCGGTCAAAAAGAAATTGAAAATTTCTTAGGAGTTTCTCATCCTGCAGTTGCTGGTATTGTGAGTCGCTTGGAAAAGAACGGATTCATATATACATACCATGATCCCAATGATAAACGTAATAAGATTATCGGAATGAGTGAGAAAGCTAAAGCCATTTCTGTAGAGATGCAAAACGATATTGTTTCCAGAGAACAATCACTTGTATATTCTCTGAGTGATAAGGAAACTGAAGAATTAAGAAGAATGCTTATTTCTGTTTATGAACATCTTGATAAATACGAAGCCGAATAAATTCGGCTTAACTTACACACAAATATGTAACACGTTACGGATTGGAGGTAACTATGATTAAAACATTATTAAAAAGTTTAAGAGAACATAAAAAGGCAACGATACTAACTGTTATATTATCCGTATTTGAGGCAGCATTTGAAATCATTATTCCACTCTATATGTCAGATTTAATCGATTTTGGAGTTTATGATGGAAAAATGGATGTGGTACTTAAGTATGGAGTTGCATTGGTTATATTTGCGATACTTCAATTATTGACTGGTATGTTTGCGGCAAAGATTGCAGCAAATGCATCTGCAGGGTTCTCAGCAAACCTACGTGAAGACATTTATGATAATGTGCAGACGTTCTCATTTTCAAACATCGATAAGTTTTCAACTTCTTCGATTATTACCAGATTAACAACCGATATTACAAATCTTCAGAATGCATTTCAAATGATTATTCGAATCGCAGTTCGAGCACCAGTAATGATTATATTTTCTATGATTGTTGCATTTCGTATAAATTTTGAAATATCTTTGGTATTTCTTGCTGTTATTCCAATTATGCTAGTTGGTTTATTAATCGTCCTTCGTTTGGCAAAACCAATTATTGATCGAGTATTCTGGACATATGATAAATTAAATAATACGGTACAAGAAAACTTACATGGAGTTCGTGTAGTAAAGTCGTTCAACCAACAAAACAATGAAATTAAAAAGTTTGAGAAATCATCAAAGTCAATCTTCATTGATTTCGCCAAAGCTGAACGAATCATCGCATTCAACTCTCCACTTATGCAGTTTTGCATGTACGCATGTATGATTCTGATTTCATGGTTTGGTGCAAAAGCAATTGTTGCCAGTGGAAATGTCGCATCACTTGGATTAACAACTGGAGAACTAACTGCATTATTTACTTATGCCACTCAAATTTTATACAGCCTAATGGCTTTATCAATGATATTTGCAATGATTACAATTGCTTCATCGTCAGCTGCTAGAATAGTAGAAATATTAAATGAAAAAACGGATATTAAAAATCCTGAAAATCCTGTAATGGAAGTGAAGAATGGAGACATTAGTTATGATCATGTTGATTTTGTCTATGCAGCGAAAGCAGAAAAGAAAGTAATTACAGATGCTACATTTACAATTAAATCCGGAGAATTCATTGGTGTTATTGGTGCTACCGGTTCTTCAAAAACATCACTTGTTCAACTGATTCCACGCTTATATGACGTCAGTAGTGGAAGTGTAAATGTTGGTGGTATTGATGTTAGAGAATATGACTTAGATACGCTTCGTAATGAGGTAGCAATGGTTCTTCAGAAGAATACATTATTCTCAGGAACAATCAAAGAAAACCTGCGTTGGGGAAATGAAGATGCAAGCGATGAAGAAATTATGGAAGCTTGTCGATTGGCATGTGCTGATGAGTTTATTGAAACTATGCCAGATACTTATGACACATACATTGAGCAAGGTGGAAGTAATGTATCTGGTGGTCAAAAACAACGTTTGTGTATTGCTCGTGCCTTATTAAAGAAACCTAAAATTCTTATCTTAGATGACTCTACAAGTGCAGTTGATACAAAAACGGATAAAAAGATTCAGGATGCATTTAAGAAATACATCCCTGAAACAACAAAAATTATTATCGCCCAACGGATTGCTTCGGTACAGGAAGCAGATAAAATCATTGTATTAGATGATGGTAAAATTGAATCTTTTGGAACACCAGAAGAACTTATGAAAACAAGTAAAATTTATAAACAAGTATTTGAATCGCAACAGAAAGGTGGTGTACTAGATGAATAAGGAACAACTAAACATGAATACAATCAAACGATTACTATCTTATCTTAAAGAACATAAAGGAGGATTAATTATCGTATTGATTTGTATTATTTTAAGTTCACTTGCAAGTGTTGCTTCTTCATTGTTTCTACAATCCCTAATTGATGATTACATCATGCCATTACTAAGTGATGCAAATCCAGTATTCACTGAATTAATTAAAGCATTGTTTATGATAGGTATTGTATATCTGATTGGAACAGCTGCAACACTAATCTACAATATTGTAATGGTTACGATTGCACAAGGAACTTTGAAACAAATTCGTGATGAAATGTTTAATAAAATGCAGTGGTTACCAATTCGCTATTTTGATACCCATGCTCATGGTGATATTATGAGCCGTTATACCAATGACACCGATACCTTACGTCAGGTAATCGCTCAATCATTGGCACAGTTATTCTCTTCAGTATGTACGATTGTTGCAGTGTTCTGTGCCATGCTTTATCAAAGTGTTTATCTGACAATTGTTGTTATTATTGCAGTAGTAATTCAGTTATTTATCACAAAAATATTTACAGGTAAAAGTGGATTCTATTTTGTGAAACAACAGAATACCCTTGGAGTTCTTGATGGTTTTGTAGAAGAAATGATCAATGGTCAGAAAATTATCAAAGTATTTTGTCATGAAGAACAAAGTAAAAAGGAATTCCGCGAACACAATCATGAATGGGAAGATGCATCTGCCAATGCAAACGGTTATGCAAATGCATTAATGCCAGTTTCTAACTCAATCGGTTATGTTCAATATGTAGTTGTAGCAATCATTGGTGCATGGATGGCAATTAATCAAGTAAGCAACTTAACCATTTTCGGTACCAATATTATTACTTTAGGAACTATCGCTTCTTTCCTTACATTATCTCGTAACTTTACTAGCCCAATATCACAAGTTGCCAATCAGTTTAATTCTATTATAACGGCACTTGCAGGTGCTACTCGAATCTTTAACTTAATGGATGAGAAACCAGAAGAAGATGATGGTTATGTAACTCTTGTAAATACAATTGAAGATGAAAATGGAGATATGAATGAAACAACAAGCTACACTGGAACTTGGGCATGGAAACATCCTCATCATGATGGAACGACTACTCTAACAAAGTTATCTGGTGAGGTAGTATTTGAAAACGTAGATTTTAGTTATTCTCCAGAAAAACAAATTTTATACGATATATCATTATATGCAAAACCTGGGCAAAAGATTGCGTTGGTTGGCGCAACCGGTGCGGGTAAAACAACCATCACTAATCTGATCAATCGATTCTATGATATTGATAATGGTAAGATTCGTTACGATGGTATTAATATCGAAAAGATAAAGAAACCCGATTTAAGACGTTCATTAGGAATTGTATTACAGGATGTAAACTTATTTACAGGAACAGTAATGGAAAACCTGCATTATGGAAATCCAAATGCAACTGATGAAGAATGTATTGAAGCCGCGAAACTTGCGAACGCTCATAACTTCATTATGATGTTGCCAAATGGATATGAAACAGTTTTGAATGGTGATGGAAGTGACTTGTCACAAGGACAACGCCAATTGATTTCTATTGCCAGAGCAGTTGTTTCTAACCCTCCAGTAATGATATTGGATGAAGCTACTTCTTCTATTGATACTCGTACTGAAGCACTCGTACAAGAAGGAATGGATCGTATGATGGAAGGTAGAACTGTATTTGTAATTGCCCATCGTCTATCAACCATCATGAATTCTGATGTGATTATGGTAATGGATCAGGGACGAATTATTGAACGTGGCAGTCATGATGACTTAATTAAAAAGAAAGGTACTTATTACCAACTTTATACAGGTGCATTTGAATTAGAATAGAAAAAACCAAACACGATTTTGTGTTTGGTTTTTTTCATCTATTTCCTTCTAAAGATTAGTTCTTTTTTTCGATCTAGAATCACTCCAAGTGAACCTGCTGCCAACAATATCCATAAAGTATTGTTGGTTGTATCTCCTGTAGCAACATTTGTTGAATTTGCTTTCGAAGGGTTTGCATTTGGTTTTAAATCATCTGTTGCATCAACTGGTGGTTTCGGTGTTTCCTTATCATCCGGATTATCCGGTGTGTCTGGGGTATCAGGTTCTTCTGGATCCACTGGTGTAGTAGGATCCGTA
The DNA here is from genome assembly GCF_030814225.1 of Breznakia pachnodae. Taxonomy (GTDB): domain Bacteria; phylum Bacillota_I; class Bacilli_A; order Erysipelotrichales; family Erysipelotrichaceae; genus Breznakia; species Breznakia pachnodae. The sequence continues at coordinate 534,188 of NZ_JAUSUR010000002.1, read as the reverse complement.
CCTTCTGATGTTTTCTCATTTGTTACTGTGTACTCCCAAGCAAAGGTCTTTGTATCATTTAATGAAATACGATAAATCGTATCATTAAGTTCATACCCTTCTGGTGCTGTTATTTCTTGTAATTCATAATCACCAGCTTTGATTTTTTCATAAATGATTTCTCCATCATCGTTGCTCTTTTGATTTTCAACTACTGCAATCTTATCTAACGACAATTCAAATTCAGCCCCATCTAATCTTGTTTGATCTTCACTATCTTCCTTAATTATAGTTAAATCATAATATGGTTGTAATCCAAGGTTTTGATCTGAAACGTTACTGTTCGCTACAACTGTAATTTTATCAGTAATGATTGTATCATCATTAAATACGGATACATCATTCATTACAATTCCTCTAGTAGTTGCTGCAAATTTTGGTGCACATTTCAAATATTCACTATATTCATCAGCAATACTAATCTGAACATAATAGTCACCTGGATCTACATCTGTAAAGATAAAACTTCCGTCACTTGCAACTCCTGTTTCATCTATCACATCATTGTTGTCATCAAGTAATTCCACTTTCAGAATTTGTACATCATTTTCATCTACATTATTAGTAAATGCCTGATCTACAGATTCTCCATTGTACATACTATCATAGTTCATATCATAGAAAATTGATCCTGAAATCGTTTGGTTTGCCTGATACATTCCTAAATCACAATCCATATCTGAGACACCACTTGTAAATTGTAATACTCCACTTTCAACTACACCGTCTGTGTTATTTAATGTGAAGATATTTCCATCAGGTGATGTTCCAAGTTGAGATACAACAAATCCTTCTTTTGGTTGTGTTGTAATCTTGTATTTTCCTGGTTTCACTTTATAGAACGTATAGATACCTTGATCATTTGTTCTTGTTGTATACGTTTGTGAAGTAGCATTTCCACTGTCATCCAATCGTACCAATGTTAATTCATAATTACTGATTCCTTTTTCACCACTATCATATTGGCCATTCATATTTTCATCATTCCATACCAAATCACCAACATTTAATGTGCGATAGAATCCCGCATCAACATTCTGGCGGACTTCACCTTCTGCCAATACTACATCTGCTTCTACCTGTACTCCTGCATTATCCCAATCAACGAAATCACTATTCACATCATCGCCCCCAATATTTGGAGTAGATAGATAATACTGTGGTCCCATATAATTCATTACAACTGTATATTTCCCAGGGAACAATCCAGTAAATTGATATAATCCATTACTGTCGGTTACAGTTTCCGCAACAATATCACCATTCTTGTCTAATAATTTTACTTCTTTATTTGTAAACAATGGTTCATCAGCATCTTTCATATCATTTCCATTTAAATCTTCCCATGCAACTCCAGATATCTCTGCATCTGCACTATAGGTAGAAGAATAAATTCCTGATTTATAAGGTTCTCCTGGAATAATATAAGTTCCTGTATCTAGTTTTCCACCATACCCTATACTGTTCCAAGCAACTTTTACCTTGCTTTCTGGTTGCGGTACTTTTACTTTTACGATGAACTCAATTGATTCATTTTGTTCAAGATTATTAATATCAATACGAATGGCATTTGCATCTGTATAAGATGTATCTGACGCTAACCCATTAAAAGCAGTCCATGTATTATTATCTGACGTAAAATCAGATAAATCTTTTATATTGTTATCATAGGTTGCATCTTCACTAAATGCATAATCTACAATAGCAGTACTACTTGTTGTATAATCAATTGACACAAAGTCAGTAACTAATGTTGAGTTTTTAGGATTATCCGTCATTACCAAGCTATCTGATAATTCAGGCAACATATCAATCACTCTTAACTGTGTGAATTTTGAACTACTGTTATTGGTAATACTAATTTTGTAATATACTTCTTGATCCGTTAAACTATCCCAATCTGACTGTGTCAACATAATATTCTTAGTATAGTCAGTACCATTGATTGATACTTCTTTGCTTACATCAAGATCAACATGTTCAAGGAAGGTAACTGCTTGTCGACTCACTCCTGAGTTGTCTTGCGTATAAGTTCCTACTGTCTCAATAAAGTTATCATGTGTAGCATGCACATATTTTTGATTAGGATTTTCTGAAGCAAAATATGATGAGAAAGTGGCGCTTGTTCCACCTGTACCAACTGCAGTTATTTTCACTGCATATTGATTACCATACCAGCTTTGTGAAATATCCTTGTTGTAATGTACAACAACTAATGTACTGCCATTTGATATTGTTCTTGTCTCAAACGTTGCATTTGGAGCATTGTTTGGATTTACCAATTCCACTTTCTTAAAATCCACATTTGCAGGAACTACAATATATCCTACTGCTGATAACAAATCTCCTGTTCCATCTACATTATTCATATTTACCTGGTAGGTAAATGTTTCACCAATCGCAGGGCTTCTTGGAGAAAACATCGATCCCCAGTCATCAGCTAATCCGGGATTTGATAATCCTATACCAGCTCCTCGATCAATATAAGTTGTTGTGAAGGTATGAACATTATTATCATCTTCTTCACTAATTTTTGTATAAGTAGATGCACCAACATCTTTTTGTTCACCATAAATGCTCAATGTGTTAGTTAATCCATCATCCAATCCAGTTGTTCTGTTTGTAATTCCTGCAAGCGTATCTGCTTCCATTGTAATTACAACTTTTCCTGCTTCTAAAGGAATCGTTGACGTCCCATTATAATTAAAATCATATTTTAACTTTGTAATGTACTCATCACTATCCAGACCTAAATCAGCAACTAATACTTGCCCACTTGATGTAAATTGAGATGTAGCAGTTTTCCAACTAGAATCTTTATTTGTCTGATAAGAAACCTTTGTCTTTACTAATTCTGTAAGCGAAGGATTTACACTTGTTTTAGCACTCCAGCTAATTTTAGAAAATTGTAGTGCATCAAAATATTCACTTTCATTTGCCAAAGGATCATCAATCAAATAAACATCTTTCAAATCTGATTGTGGACGCAATTCTACTTCATAAATCACTTTTTGTCCTGACTCACGAATCACTGTTGAAGAACCTTCTTTGGTAAAGAATTCTTTTGCATCTGTTGATTCACCTGAACCAATTGGGTAGACTAAATCCTTAACAACACCAGTTTCAATTATTTGTGTACCAATACCATCACGAGTTCCACTATAAGTAACATCGATTAATCGCTCATCTGGAGCATCAACAAAATCATATTTATAGTTCAAGACAATCACTTGCTTAACACCACTTGTTAATAAACTACCAACAGATACTTCTATGTATTTTCCATTACTATCTGTTTGTACAGGGTAGTTTGTTCCATTGTACATCGCACTATAAAGTATAATGTCATCCGGTAAATCTAATCTTACACTAGCATTGTTATGATCAAGTCCTCCAATGTGTGGTTCAGGAGTTAAAGTAATCGTAGCAGTATGAATTACATGCGCTGATTTATCTTCTTTCTCAACTGATAAAATCGGAGTTTGCTGATCACGTATTTCTAATTCCACTTTTCCAGAAATTGGTTGATTGATATTCGCATTTGTTGCACTGACCTTCACTTCAGGCTCAAAAACTCTCAGGGAAGCATCAGTTGGATACTTACCTTCTTTGTATGCAAATTCAAAATCCATCAGAAATAATTTAGCAACACGAATATCTGTGTTACCAGTAATTGTGATTGTCTGACCAGTCTGTGTAATTGTAAATGCACTGTTTACTGGCATTTTTTTAACTTCTACACTAGAAGGAATATCGAATGATATATTTAAACTTTTAATTCCACTTTCATTCTCATCCTCTTCGCCAATTGCAACACTATTCACTTGTAACTGTAATACAAATGTTTCGCCCGGTTGCACTACACTCTTGTCAAACTTCACTTGTGTATCTATATTTGCTATAGCTACACTTCTTGTTACGCCCTCCTGCGAAAACGCAGGTGTAATCATCGCCGAAATGATTACGAATGCACTCAAAAAGAATGCAAAAATCTTTCTATTTTTATTCATTGTTCCGCACCTCATAATTTAGACTAACAGTTTTCCCTTTTCGTTCATAAAATTTCCCAATCAGTTGCTTCATTCGATAATATCGAACGATATGCAATGTTTATATCCAACAAAACTAACAGAGAAATTACATCTTAACTATAGGTATGGTATTATATTTTAGAGGACTAACTTATGAATGAAAAAGACATATTGATTGTCGATGATGATATCGATTTAAGTAATATAACCAAAGATGTATTGGATGATTATGGCTACACAACTGATATTGCACATCGTTTTTATGATGCGTTAAATAAAATGGAACAATACACTTACCGATTACTCATTCTGGACATTAACTTACCAGAAGGTAATGGCTTTGAGTTTTGTGAACATATACGTAAAGAAAGTAATATACCAATTCTATTTATTAGTGCGAGAACTTCAAGTGATGATAAAGTAAAAGCATTAGAAATAGGTGGAGATGATTATCTTTCCAAACCTTATCAGTTGCAGGAGTTACTTGCTAGAGTAAATGCACAGATGCGTAGAAACTACGATTTTAAAAAGAGCGAAGTTTTAAAGAATGGTGATCTACAATTGGATGTAAATGCACGTACCGTAACTGTTAATGATAAGAATATAACACTATCTTTAAGAGAGTTTGATATACTGGAATACTTTATGCGTCACATCAACCAGACGATTCATAAAGAAGCATTATTTAATGCCGTATGGGGAAGTAACAGTGATACAGAGATATCTACACTTGCTGTTCATATTCGCTGGATTCGTGAAAAGATTGAAAATGATCCAACAAATCCAGTTTATATAACTACTATCTGGCGAGTTGGATATCGTATGGAGAAGATGAATGAAAAATAAATTTAACTTGATGTTTATTGTGAGCATCTTAAGTATTTCTTTATTCTATTTTTTAAGTTATCAGTCACTGAATAGTGATAATATAGACTATGCAGATCAGAAAATATTATTAAATGAAATTGAACAGCGTAGTGAAGAATCACTAGATATAAATGAACAGATTGATCAGTTGGAAAATACATTAATTAAGCAATCTGCAAATCAGGAGGCAATTAAATATTTAGGTATCAGTTATATTGCTTTGCTTCTCCTAATCGGAATTCTTTATTTCTATTTATATTCAAGATTAATTCGACCGTTCAAAAAAATGGAAGTGTTTGCGCAAGAAATTGCTAATGGAAACTTAGATTTTCCACTTCTGGAAAGCCGAGGACAACTGTTTGGTTCTTTTAACTGGGCATTTGATCATATGCGTTATGAATTAAAACGGGCAAGAGAAAATGAACAGATTGCGATTCTAAATTCTAAGACAATGATTGCTACTATCTCTCATGATATTAAAACACCGATAGCATCTATCAGCGCTTATAGCGAAGCACTACAGGCAAATCTTGATAATACAACGGAAAAGCGTGAACGCTATATTCAGGTTATTCTTCATAAATGTAGTGAAGTAACACAATTAACGAACGATTTATTTCTTCATTCCCTATCTGATTTAGAGGAACTGGCATTCACAATGACGAATGAAGATAGCAAACAATTAATAAATGAGCTAAAGAATGATTGGATTCTGCAATATGGAGATCGTATTGAATTATCAAACAATCTACCTATGATACAAGTATCAGTAGATAAACGAAGATTTACACAAGCAATGGAAAATATTATTAGTAATGCAATGAAGTATACTGAAGGAAACGTTACTGTTTCTTTTCATGAGTCTGAGGACTATTTTTCTGTTTCGATTAAGGATAATGGTTCAGGTATTCAAGATGTAGATATGCCGTTTATTATGGATAAGTTTTATCGTGGGAAAAACACTGAGAATAAACCGGGAGCAGGTTTGGGATTATTTATTGTACAAGATATTATGAATAAGATGAATGGAAAAATAGAGTTAAATAATTCACCTTCTGGTTTAGAAGTTATCTTATCTCTGCAACGTGAAAATTAAACATTTTATAAGATTTAAGGATTTCTTAATAAATGAAATTGTAAAATGAGTTTACGTTATTGGAGGAGCATATGTTAAAAATAGTAAATATAACAAAGAGTTATGCAAACAATGGTGTTCAAAACCATGTGTTATCAAATTTAAGTACTGAAATACACGATGGAGATTTTACTGTAATCATGGGAAGTTCGGGTTCTGGTAAATCTACATTATTATATTGTTTAAGTGGAATGGAAGAAATTACTTCTGGTGAAGTGTATTACAACGATAAAGCAGTTCATAAAATGAGTGAGAAGGAAGTTGCCAATTATCGTCGAAACGATATTGGATTTGTATTCCAACAAATGCAGTTGATTGAAAATCTTACCATTTTTGAAAATATCGCAATACCAGGATATTTAGTTGAAAAGAATACAAAGAACGTTCATAATCATGCAAACGAACTTCTGAAACAATTTGAAATTGAGAAAGTTGCAAAACATCTTCCTTCACAATGTTCTGGTGGGGAACAGCAACGAGGTGGAATCGCCAGAGCCCTTATTAACAAACCATCTGTAATCTTTGCAGATGAGCCTACAGGGGCGTTAAACTCAAAAATGAGTATCAATGTATTAGATGCACTTACATCAATCAATGACAAAGGCCAAAGCATTGTCATGGTTACTCACGATGTGAAAGCAGCACTACGAGCAAATCGAATCCTATACTTGCAGGATGGAACTATCTTAGGAGATTTAAAACTACCTTCTTACCATGACCAAGATTCTAAGAGTAGAGAAACTCAAGTTATCTCTTGGTTGACAAGTATGGGGTGGTAACAATGGCTACCATAAAGTTAATCAAGGCGTTTCTTAAGAAACAAAAAGTATATGCCATTAGTATTTTTATCTTAACGCTTATCATCTCTGCATCATTCATTTCTATATGCAGTGTATTAATTGATGGTAGTCAACACTTTGATACTATTAATGAAAATAGTAATAGTCCTGATTTCATTAACTGGGTTACCCCACAGGATTATGATGAAGATAAAATTAACACAATTGAATCAAATGAATATGTTGATTCCGTAGAAAAGACACAATCCATTAGTTTTTATTCAGATAAAGTTACAGTTTCTATTTTTATTAATGGTGAGAAAACTGGTCATTCAATTCCTTTTCGATTATACGAGCCAAATAAACATAGTTATGTATTAGAGACAAAAGATTCTAGTTATACACCAAGCCAAGGAAAGGTGTTTCTCCCTTACATTTATAAAGAACTATATGATTGTGAAGTAGGGGATTACATCACAATTGAATATCGTGATGTAGAACTCAAATACGAAGTAGAAGAGTTTTATGAACATCCTTTCTCAAGTTCTAGTATGCTTGGATTTAAAGAAATTCTTGTGAATGAAGATGACTTTGAAGATATGAAAGAACTCGATGACGATGTAGTCATTTTGAATACTTCTTTATATACCTATCTAAAAGATGATACAAGTGAAGATACAACGACTATACTACGTAGTTTAAATAAAGAGAGCGATATAGAAAACTATGGCGACTTTGCTTACTCGCTAGAATTCTTTAAACAAGGATCTTTGATTTTACTGCAAATCATTTCCGTAATTCTATTAATCTTTATTGCTATTCTATTTGGAATTGTTTTATTAGTTATTAACTATGCGATTAAATCAAGTATCGAACGAGATTACAGTACCTTTGGTGTATTAAAAGCATTAGGATTTACTGGTAACCAAGTATTAAAAATAGTAGTAACTCACTATGTCTTAATTTCTTGTGTTGGAATTTTATGTGGAGTTGTCTGCAGTTTTGGATTAGTAACCTTTGTAGGGAATATACTAATGAGTGGTACTGGGTTTATTTATCAGACTCATATAAATCTTGCAGTATTAATTTTTGGAGCTGTTGGAATTGTAATTTTCATTGTGCTGCTTTCGATTCTTGCAGCAAGAAAAGTAAAGAAAATATCTCCAGTTCAGGCAATTGGAAAAGGGAAGGCACCAGTATATTTCTCAAATCATTTAAATGTGAGTATTGATAAACTATCATTCTTACCATTTACACTACGTTTATCACTAAAGCAAATCATTACTAATCTACGTCAATATGTAGCAATCATCTTAATGTCTGTCTTTCTAATATTCAGTATGATTACGATGATGAATGTAAAACAGGAATTTACTGAAAAAAATGTATTAAAATTAGTTGGCGTTCAGGACGCAGATATCTGGATTCGTTATAAAGAATATGATGATAAGATGAATGATGAAATATTGTCATTTATCGAAAAGGAAGATGGAATTGAAAATGAATTTATGGAAGGGAACACGTATCTTACAATCGAAAACCTAAGAGTATTCAGCGCAAGTATGAACAACTATGATACAAGTACAATTCAACCAGTGGAAGGTAGATGGCCAAAATACAAGAATGAGGTCAGTATCACAAAAGTAGTCGCTGATTCCATTGATAAAGAATTAGGTGATACGGTTATGATGCGTTATAAAGATGGCGAAGAAAAAGAATATGTTATTTGTGGTTATCATCAGACAATGAATGAATTAGGTAAATATATATTCCTTAGTGAGGAAGGAATTCAACAACTTGATGAAAGTTATGAAGAAAACTCTGTAAGCATTGATTTAAAAGATGAAAGCAAAACCAATGAACTGGTAGACAAACTAAAAGATACATTCAATGATGATAATATTGATGTTGTGAATCTCCAGGAGAATATGGGCTTTCAAAGTGAGGTTGTTGTTGGGGCAGTACAAAGTGTTGCCAACGGGGTAAACATCTTTGCAATTGGTTTAGTAGCAATTGTAGTATTGCTCATCAGTTCCATCTGTATGGAACGAGAGAAGATGGATCTTGGAGTGATGCGAGCACAGGGATTCACAGTAAGACAACTACGAATGATGTTTACCTTACGATTCACAACTGTCGTATTGGTTAGTGGAGTTGTATCATTATTCATTAGTTTATTAGTAAGTGACTGGTTATTATCTCAAGCCTTATCGATTGCAGGAGTATCTCACTTCAGTTCAGAAATTGGGTTTGAAAACACCTTTCTTCCAATCTTACTGATTACCGGATTTATCTTTGTATTTAGTTATGTAGTGACAAGAAAAATTAAGAAAGTGAATGTTGTGAAGTTAATTAAAGAATAGAAAAAAGCGATGACTAATAATATTCATTAAGTCATCGTTTTTAATGTTATTTTGTCAGTTTTCTTTTGTATGCTATAAGACCAAGAAGTGACATAGTTGCTGTTAATAATCCAATATAAAGTTGAATATTACTAGTATCACTAGTGTTCACCGTACTCCCTCCTGTTGTTGATGTAGTACCAACGCTTGGTTTAGAAACAGTTGGTGTCGTAGAAGGTGTTGCAGGTTTTAAAATCGGATTGCTTGTATTTTGTGCATCCAATTGTTTTTGTGCTTCATCAATAATTGATTGTAGTTGATCCTTCAATTCACCATTTGGTAGTTTATTTACTAAATCCTGAGCTTTATCAATTTCTTTTTGAGTTACACCAGTGTTTAGATTACCATCCTTATCCAATAAATCTTCTACTGCGTTCTTTGCATCCAACATTGATTGGGCTTTATCAATTTCTTTTTGTAATTCCTCTTTTAAATCACCATTTGGTAATTTATCAACTACTTTTTGTGCATCATCAATATTCCCTTGTGTTAATCCATCAATAATATCAGTGTGCGCTTCATCTGCAAATAGACCATCTACTTTATCTTTGGCATTCAACATATCTTGTGCTTTATCAATTTCTTTTTGCAAATAATTTTTCAAGTCATTATCAGTAAGTTTGTTTACTGCATCTTGAGCATCATTAATTGCTTTCTGATCTGTAGTGTCTTTGATATTAGTGTGTTTGTCATCAGTAAATAAATATTCTACTTTCTCTTTTGCAGTTTTCTCATCCAACTGCTTCTGTGCATCATTAATCTTTTCCTGCAGTTCTTGCTTTAATAACCCATCCGGTAATATATCTACTTTTCCCTGTGCATTATCAATAGTTGATTGATTTACAAAGTCATTAATTATTCCATCACTAGCAAACATTTCTTCAACAGTAGTTAATGCATTCAGCATCGATTGAGCTAAATCAATATTATCTTGCCATTGTTTCTTTTCTGATACATCAATTATAAAATCTGCACTAATTTGTGCATTATCAATATCTATTTGTGTTAATCCTTCAACAATATTAGTTTTATCTTCAACCAATAAGTTTTCTGACAAATTATCATATAAAAATACTCCTCCATTCATTTCTAATAAAGTCGTAACATTTGGTCTTGCTTGTATTAAGTTAGTTCCTCTGATATCCAAATAGCGCAATGTCGTATTTGATGAAAATCCAACTGATGGATTTCCAGATATTGAGTTATTCCTTAGACTTAAAATAGTTAACGAAGTACAATTGCTGTAAATAGATTGTGGAAAATCTCCAGATAAGTTATTATCACTTAAATATAATTCTGTTAATCCTGTCAAATTTGATAAACTTTCTGGAATTACTCCTGAAAAATTATTGTTTTGTAAATAAATTCTCTTTAATGCCAGATATGATCCCAATGATGCCGGAAGTTCCCCAGACAGATTATTCCCACTTATATCTAACAAGCTTAAGAATGACAAATTTGACAATTCCACTGGTATAGAGCCACTTAAATTGTTATTATCCAATTTCAATCCTCGAAGCATAGACATATTACCCATAGAGCTAGGTAATTCCCCAGACAATTGATTGTTATTCACATAGAAATAATAAACATTCTGCAAATTCCCTATATTCGCTGGAATTTGTCCTGTGAACTGATTTCCAGATATATACATCTCCCTAAGTGACGGATTTGTGAAATATTCAATTCCATCAATTGATCCTGTTAATCCACTATTTTCTACATTTAATACTGTTTGAGAAAAAGCTGCTGCCTCACCTTTGCTTATATATCCATCTGAATTACTATCTATCCCAGGATAATTTGCTAAAATAGCATCATGAAGTGGTATCGAATTTGATGTAAATGCCCAGTCTGCTGGAGCTAGATTAGGATCCGTAAGTGCTGCAATATTATTATTTAATAATACAGTTATTAATGTTGCTATTAATGTAAAGCAACTTAATGATATAATGATTTTTTTTCTTTATTTTCATAATTCCTCCAATATTAGTTTATAGTTACAAAATACTCTATAAATTGTCCGTCGATATTGAATATCATAATAACTAATTCACCCCTAAATTCTCCATGAATTATTAGGTTTTTATCTATTTTGTAAACTTCGTCTTGATATTCAATATATGATTTTTTAAAGTCCATTTGTGATAGTTCATCATCTATGTTTAACTTAATGTATTCTTTGTAATTGTAGACCTCTACTAATTCCAATGCATATTCATTGATTGTACTTATCTCAAAAACTGTTTTATTTCCATCAATTACGATAGTATATAGACCATTGCTTTTCGCCTGTAGAATGATTTCAGAATTTTGTTTTTCATATGCAATTTCTTTTTCATTAAACATAATTTTTATATCTCTGTTTTTTTTACTTTCCTTTAATGTAATAGAAACTTCTACAGATGTCTTTGTTGGAAAAGAACTATAAATAATACTTTCAACATCAGGGTTTCCTTGAATTTTTTTGAGCATATTTATATCATTAACAAATGTATCTTCTTTAACATCATATAAATTTGTATTACTTGAAAAATTTGCATTTATATATGCGAACAATACAAAAGAAGAGACAACTAAACTTATTACTTTAATTACTGTTGTATTTGCTACTTTCTTTAAGTTCATTCTATTATTTGTTAAGTAATTCTCTTCATCAAAACATAAATCTTGCTTCAAAAATAATTCTTTTCTTTGTTCATCTAAAACTATTTTCAATAACGGTAATAATGCTAGAGTATATATTTTAGTGTTATTCTTCTCTTCATACTTCATGATTAGAGTTTCTAAGTTCTTCCTTCCAGCATGCAATCTAGATCTTATCGATCCAGAATTATAGTTAAGAATTTCAGCTATTTCATCAATTTTGTATTCTTCAAGATAGTATAATGTAATAACCTCTCTTTGTCTTCTTGGAAGTTTTCCAATAAATGCTTTAATAAGATGCTTGGTTTCATTTAAACTATATAACTCATGTGGTATATACTCATTTCTGTTTTCTTTGATTAAATATTCCGTATTTTCTCCAGTTTCTTCATCAAACAAAAATTCCTTTTCCAATCTTTTACTTTTTCTTAAATGATTCAAACTACAATTTCTTACTAACCGATACATCCATGCAGTAAAGTTTTCGGGATTCTTCAACGTATCTAGTTTGTTGTAAATACGAATCATTACTTCTTGTGTTACATCTTTCGCTTCTGCTTCATTACCTACGATTGTAAAACTCCAATAATAAACTCTAGAAATAATCTGTGAGTATAACAACTCAAATTGTCCCTTATCTTTTTGGACCTCTTTGACAATTTGGGTAAGTTGCTCTTTCTTATCCATAGTTTCGCCCTCCTTAATTATCAAATTTACTTACCCTTAAGTATTAAACACATCAAAAGTAAGTTATGTTCGCTTTTATTTTAAATTTACAACACTCATTTTATCTACCTAACTATTTGTCGCAATAAATGCAGTTATCGTTCATTATTTCAAAACAAAAAAGAAGAAATTATAATTTTTATAAGAATTATAATTTCTTCTTCATGTTTTATTTATTCATCTAAATCTAAAATGTCGGCAATATTGTTTTTATATAGAACTGCTTTCGCTCCATAGATTGCTTGGATTCCACCACCAACTTCTAATACATCAGTGGCTCCTAAACGTTTTAATACTTGCTTATCTACTTTACTCATATCAATCACTGATATTCGAAGTCTGGTGATACATGCATCTACATCTTCTATGTTATCTCCACCACCTAACGCATCAATTATAACTAATGCATCGTCTCGTAAAGATGATTTGGTCGTAATTGATGTTGCTGGATCCTCTTCATCTTCACCACGTCCTGGTGTCATAATGTTGAACTTGGTAATAAAGAACCGGAATGAGAAGTAATATAATACTGCCCAGAAAATTCCAACCGGAATTTGTAACAACCAGTTTGTACTTGCATTTCCTTGTAATACTCCGAATAAGGTAAAGTCAATTGCTCCTCCTGAAAATGTATTCCCAATGGATATATTTAGGATATCAGCAATAAAGAATGAGATACCATCCAGTAAAGCATGGAATACGTATAATAGTGGTGATACAAACAAGAACATAAACTCAATAGGTTCGGTAATACCTGTAATAAATGATGTTAGTGCTACTCCTAGAAATAGCCCTCCATACATTTTACGTTTGTCTTTTGGAACACAGTGATACATTGCAAGACATGCTGCTGGTAAACCAAACATCATAGTTGAGAAACGTCCAGCGAAGAAACGTGTTCCTTCTGTAAATAATCCTGTGTGGTTTGGATCTGCTAATTGTGCAAAGAAAATATTCTGTGCACCTGCAATTGTTTCTCCTGCAACTACTTCAACTCCACCTAGCTCTGTATACCAGAACATTGGATAAATCATATGATGCAATCCAACTGCTCCACATAGACGCATTAGGAATCCATAGAAGAAGGTACCTACTGGTCCAGCTTCCGCTATTAATTCTCCACTGTCAATTAATAATCTTTGAAATGGTGGCCATACTAGAAAGAAGATGGCTCCAATAAAAATCGCTGCAAATGAAGTTGCAATCGGTACAAATCTTGAACCTCCGAAGAATCCAAGTACTTGTGGAAGTTGAATATTCTGATAACGGTTATGCAGGAATACGGCAACACAACCTACAAAGATTGCACCTATAACTCCTGTGTCAATTGATTCAATTCCACTAGGTTTAAATACAGTAATCATAGCAGAGATAGTTGCAGTCATTACTAAGTAACCTACAACACCTGCAAGAGCAGCTGTACCTTTGTCTTTTTTCGCTAATCCTATACATAATCCAATACATAATAACAATGCTAAGTTTCCAAATATAACACTTCCTGCTGCAGACATAATTTGGAAAATTGCCTGCAGAAAATCATTATCTAAGATTGGATACGTTGATATTGTGTTAGGATTGGAAAATGCTCCTCCAATTCCTAACAGCAATCCTGCTGCTGGCAATATTGCGATTGGCAGCATGAACGCCTTTCCAATTTTTTGTAATTGTTTAAACATACTCTCTCCTTATTTAATAAACGACACAAATCGTTCTGTAATTTCTTGTGGTCTGGTAATTGCTCCTCCAACAACGGCACTAAAAGCACCAACTTTGAATACTCGTTCCAGTTGCTCTGGATAATGAATCTTTCCTTCAGCGATGATTGGTACTTTAATTAACTTTATCGCCTGTTCAATGATTGCATAGTTTGGTCCATCTACTTGTTCACTGTATGGTGTATAACCACATAGGGTTGTCGATACACAATCAAAACCAAGTTGTTCTGCTTTGATACATTCTTCTAATGTTGAACAATCTGCCATTGCCAACACATTGTTTTCATGAATAAGTGAAATCAAATCTTCAATCCTTTCACCATTTGGGCGAATACGATCAGTTGCATCTAATGCAATCATTTCACAGTTTGTTGTAAGCAATTCTTCTACTTCTTTTTTTGTTGGTGTGATATAAATATCACTATCTTTATAATTACGTTTAATGATTCCAATTACTGGAAGATCACAAACCCGTTTTATTTCTATAATATCCTCTACTCCTTGTGCACGGATTCCAGCAGCTCCACCTTGCTTTGCTGCAACTGCCATTCTACCCATAATAAAACTGCTGTGTAGTGGTTCTGCTTCTAAAGCCTGTGCTGAAACGACAAGGTTTCCTTTTATTTTATCTAACATTGTTTTATCCTTTCGAACTTAAAATAATGTTTTGAATATGAAGTGCTAAGTATCCGATTTCACCTTCTGGTAATTCTACCCCATATTCTTCTTTTACCATAATTGATAATTTTCTTGCCAATTCACATGTTTCTGGATAAGTATCTTTCAATGATTCCGTAATTGGATTGCTTAATGAAACATTGTTTTTAGCGCGTTCAAGTGCAAATTTTAAATGGGTAACTAAGCGAGCTCTCTCTAAACTTTTTGGATCCAGATTGATATCTAACTGTTCTTCAATGAACTTCATGCTTGCCCCGATAATTTGACTATAAAATGCTGTTTTAGAAGTTTTTGTATTCTTTAATGCTGAATGAACATGCATTGTAATAAACCCTACTTCACTCTCTGGCAAAGAGATGGATAGTGTTTCATTAATATATGCAAGCATTTCTTTTGAAAATGCATATTCTTGTTCATACATAATACTTAATTCATCCAAGAAAATATTATGTACTTCAACTTCATTTTTATAACGGTAAATTGAGAAATTCAGGTGATCTAATAGCGTCACGTGTAAATACTCGCTATATTGATTCCCAAATCGTTGGCCAACTTTCTCAATTACATCTTCTACTACAGCAACTACTTCTTCTTCACTTTGTTTTACTAACTGCTCATATTTCGACAAACTCTTTTGATCTTGAATATGATAGATTTTTTCAATCTTCTCATTATCAATAATATCTCCCTGTTTTTTCTGAAACCCTATCCCCTTACCTAATAAAATACATTCATTGTCTTTCCCTTTTTCATGACATTGTACAATGTTGTTATTAAGTACTCGTTTTACATGATACTGCATCATTGTTTAAATCGAAACAACACTGTTTCGCCTTTAATGACTTCATCATCATTGCTTTGTGTATATTCCACTACACCATCACTTAATGGGCTTGTCATAATACACAAACAATCAGTAGGTAAGCCTTTACTAGCTATGTAGTCAAAATCTACATTCAGTAGTGGTTGTCCAACTTTCACTTGCTGACCTTCTTTCACAAGCACTTCAAACCCTTCACCTTTTAGTTCTACTGTATCAATTCCAATATGAAGCATAATTTCTACTCCACTTGAACACACTAGACCTAAGGCATGACGAGTTGGAAATATCATTGCGACTTTTGCATCCACTGGTGATGTAATTAGAGAATCTGTTGGTACCACTGCGATTCCTCTTCCTACATGTCCCTGTGAAAACACTTGATCAGGTACAAGAACTAAGTCTTTTACCTTACCATCTGCAAAACTATACACTTCCATTTTCTTTGATCTTCTAAAAAAGTTTGCCATTTTATACCTCCTGTAAAACAAAAAAAAGCTCACTAAATTCGTTGTTTGAATCTAATGAGCTCTTGCCTGATATTTTCAGTAACACGCTACATTCACATTATATGGGCAGCACAAACAATTGTCAAGCGTTTTCGATTCAACCTCAATTTAATTATTTCCACTTCTCCCAAGTATTATATTTATGCCTTAATTATATCAAAAGAGTCACCTGTATCATAATAGTTTATGATTTTTTCAAACATTAAAAAGCTACCGATTTTCATCGATAACTCTTCGTTTTACATATAATGAAGGGCGATTCTTATATGCATATTTAATTATTCTGTTTCTTTTCTTTTATACACTACTGCAAATCTAGCAAGAGAAACTACTAACATTCCAATTAATAATAATGTATCTGTATCATCACCTGTATTCACATTACTTGAGTTTGTTGAAGATGAAGTAGTGGTATCAACGCTTGGTTTAGAT
This sequence comes from Breznakia pachnodae, assembly GCF_030814225.1. Classification (GTDB taxonomy): domain Bacteria; phylum Bacillota_I; class Bacilli_A; order Erysipelotrichales; family Erysipelotrichaceae; genus Breznakia; species Breznakia pachnodae. The sequence goes on along the minus strand of NZ_JAUSUR010000002.1, from coordinate 517,409 downwards.
GTCGTTGATGTTCCTGGTGTTGGCGTTTTAGAAGCATTTGATTTAACATCTACTGTTAATGTAGTATTTACTTTTGCGCCACTTACAAACTCCACTTCTACTTTATAATCACCATTTGCTAACGTTTTTAGATATGCTTCTTTTAAGGTAATTACTGTACTTCCGCTCGTCACTTCATAATTATTTACATCTAGTTCTTTTCCATCTACATAAACCTTTGAAAATTTCTCAACTGGTGCATCAATCTTTGTATAGACTGTACCTGTACCTTTGAATACTGCAAAGTGCTCAATTATCACATATAATTTTTCATCTAATTGTTTTTGTGCTTCATTGATTTTATCTTGTAATTCATCTTTCTTATCACCATTTGGTAATTTATTTACTAAATCTTGTGCATTATCGATATCATTTTGTGTTAAATCATCTTTGATTTCTCCATTACTATCTGGCTTAAATAGATCTTCTACTGCTTTTTCTGCTTCTCTCTCATCAAGTTGACGTTGTGCTTCATCGATTTTTTCCTGCAGCTCATCTTTTAGTGTACTTTCTGTCATTGAATCTACAACTAATTGTGCTTCATCAATATCTTTCTGTGTTAATTCGTCTGTTATAGTTCCATCATCTTTAAATAAATCATCTACAGGCAAATATTTAACACTATTGTCATCAGGATTATATTCAATTTTTCCTGGATAAGTTACATCTGTACCACTTTCACTAACAATGGTTCCTTCAGGTAAAATCGCTTTTCCATCACTATCTGTAGTAATATCAATTACCTTATCTGAAGGTACAGTAAGCACTCTTTCATCTGATGTAACATTACCTTTTGCATCAACACTTCCACCTTCTGGCATATAAGTTACGTTACCATTATCATCCGTAACAATCGTACCAGCAGGCAATGTCGCCTCATCAATATTAGTATCAATTGATGCTGCTCCACCATTCACAGAAACTACTGTTTCTATATCACCAACTGTTGCTGTTGATGTACCAGTAACCGGATCATAAGTACCAGTATTTTTAGCAAATGTATAATCATCTTCAGTTGAAATGATTCCATCTTTTACTGTTACTTTTCCACTGAATGTATAGATTCCACCACCAGATAGAATCGTACCTCCTGTTTCAAGAACGATTGACCCATCCGATTTAATATTTGAAGTATCTGCTCCTCTAATAATATTTCCTTCTAAATCAACAAGTGCACCTTCTGTTAGTTCATATTCTTCTGCTATTGCTCTTCTATCTAACTCATCAATATTAACAACGAATTTATAAGTTCCTGTAGTATCTGCTGCTGCAACATAATATCCATATGTAGGCTCTATTGAAAGTGAACCTGCAGTTACATTGATTTGTGTATATTCTCTTTGATTGTAAGCTTTTGAACCACTGACACGGAAGTTAATAACATCTGAAAGGTCAGCATTAGTTGATTTAGTTACACCTAAATTTACTAAACTTGAGAAACCTGATAAGTCCATTGTTGGAATACTAGTTAGTTCATATTGAAATCTAGTAATACTTGCCTGCGATGTTGAAGATATATCAATACTGGTTATTGGGTTAGATGTAAGTATTACTGTTGTTAAAGCATCTGTGTTACTTACATCTAATTCTGTTATATAGTTGAAGCTTACATCAATGCTTTGAAGACTCAATTGCGCTGACACATCTAATGACTGTAATTTATTTACACCCACATTAATTGTAGTAAAATTTGCTGATGTAGTACTAGGAATATCAACTTCTGTTAGTTCATTAATCGCTACATTCATTCCTCTTAACATTGGTGTGTTTGCAATATTTAAACTAGTCAAATTATTAGTTGATGCTGTTAATGTTTGTAATTTTTGTAAGCCTGACACATCCAATTCAGTTAGTTTATTATTACGACAATTTATTGTTGCTACATTTGTGAAATATTTGATTCCTTCTAAAGATTCGATTTCTCTTTCAATCGGAGAAACATTTGTTGTAGTATTAATTGTTGTGATATTAGCTGTTGTTAATAGTGTCGTTTCATCATAACTTCCGCTAGTCATTAATAGAATATTTTCTGCTACATAGGTTCTAAAGTTGGCATCTGGAAATGCCTCGCCTAAAGTAGTAACACCAGCAACTAATTCTGTTGAGGATGTAGCTACAATAGATGCACGTTGCAGTTCAACTTTATCATCCCTTGTAGTTTCTTCTTCAGTAGAAAGTGTATCTTCTACTTCTACTATTTCTTCTTGTTGTTCTGTTTCCTCTATTTCTTCTATTGTTTCCACTTCTTCAGTATCTTGCATACCTTCTAATGCATCATCTGCACTTATTACATTACGTCCTAAACTAAATAACATAACTACAGCAAGTAATCCAAGTAGAATTCTTTTATTATATTTTGATTTCATTATTTCCTCCTAATAATTTTTATCGTTTATACTCACATTTATTAAAAATCTATTACATAATCGATATGAAGTTCTTCATGATTGAAAATGATAATTCTTGTGTATCCCTTAAATGACCCATATATCCTTAAACTTTCATCAATTTTGTATATCTTTCCATTATTTTCTATATAAGATTTTTCATAATCAATTTGTCCCATTTCATCATTTATTACTAACTGTAACGAATCTTCATTATAAATTACATCAATTAGCTCTGGTGCATATTCATCAATTGAAGTAATTTCAAAACCTACCATTTTTCCATTTATAACAATTGAATATCTACCATTCGCAGTTATATTCATAACAATTGTATTTCCATCCTTTTCAAAAAATAAACGATGATTATCTGATAGAATTTGAATATCTTTTTGATCTACTTCTTTTTTCAGTTTTATCGTTACTTCAAGCGAATTTCTTGTTGGGAAAGTTAAGTAACTAATACTTTCAATATAAGGGTTGCTATTTGCTTTGTTGAACATTTCTAAATCATCTGAAAGTAAGTAATCAATATTCAAACTTTTAATTACTGCATCCTCAGATTGATTGGATACGAACATACTTAAGAGACCAACAATAACAATTATGACTATTATTACGTATAGATTATTTGTAATAATATTTATTATTCTACTGAATCGGGAACCCTTGATTTGATCATGAAAATTTTTATCATACCTTAAATCCTGTCTGGCACATACCTCATCTCTATATTCGCGCAAGAATAATCCTAGCAATGGAAGTAGTGCAAGAGAATACAACTTTGTATTATTCTTTTCCTCATACTCATTTACTTGATCTTCAATCTGCTTTCTTCCTGTATGTAATCTTGATTTAATGGTCCCTACTCTCTGATCTAATATTTTAGCTACTTCACCAATACTTAATTCTTCAAGATAATAAAGAATAATTACTTCTTTTTGTTTCTTTGGAAGCTTTTCAATAAACTCGCCAACAATTCTTTTTGTTTCGTTTAAATTATAGATTTCATTTGGTAATGCTTCTCTTCTATATTCAATTATGTTTTCTTCAAGTTTTCCTGAGAATTCATGGTCATCGAAAAACTCATATTCTTTTCTTTTTTTGTTATCTAAATATCGATAGCAAATATTTCGCACAAGAATATACATCCATGATGTAAACCCTTCAGGATTTTTTAGTGTATGCAGTTTATTGTAAATACGAAGTATTGCTTCTTGTGAAGCATCTAATGCATCACTCTCATTTCCAATAACGCTATAGCACCAAAAGTAAACCTTTTTTACTATCTGTGAGTATAGTAACTCAAATTGTCCTCTGTCTTTTTGAACTGTCTCGACAATCTGGGTAAGTTCCTCTCGCTTATCCATAGTTTCGCCCTCCTTTGCATCATCAAAAAACACTTACCCTATTACTTAAATACATAGATTTATCAATCGGTTCATTTTTTAACAATTAAATTGATTTTTATTTACACATATTAGTCGCAAATATTGCCTATATCGTTCATTATTTAATGTAAAAAAGACCATTAATTTCTCAATGATCTTCTTTGATTAATAATTATTTATTTTCTAAATTTATGTATAGTTATTACTTAACTGCTTTTCTTTTTTTAGCATACAATCCTAATATTGCTAATGAAGATACTAACATCATAAAATACAATGTGTTGTTTGTTGTATCTCCTGAGTTTACACCACTTCCACTTGTTGAAGAATTACTTGGATCAATACTTGGATTAGAAGTAGTAGGATTTCCAGGGATAGTTGGCGTTGGATCTGTTGTCACTGGAGGTTTTGATGGGTTTGATTTCACATCTACTGTTAATGGAGAATTTACTCTTGCTCCACTTACAAATTCTACTTCCACATCATACGTACCATTCGCTAATGTTTTTAAGTATGATTCCTTTAATGTAATTACTGTACTTCCACTTGTTACTTCATAATTACTTGCATCTAGTTCTTTTCCATCTACATATACTTTGGAGAATTTTTCTACTGGTGCATCAATCTTTGTACTTACTGTTCCCATACCAGTAAATGTTTTGAATGCTTCTAATACTATAAAGTGGTTTTCATCATATTGTTTTTGTGCTTCATCTAGTTTGTCTTGAAGTTCTTTCTTCTTATCTTCATCTTTTACTTTATTAACTAGATCTTGTGCATTATCAATATCGTCTTGCGTTACAGTATCTTTGATGTTTCCATCTTCATCAAATAAATCTTCTACTGCTTTTTCAGCATTTCTTTCATCTAACTCTTTTTGTGCTTCTTCTACTTTATTTTGTAATTCTGTTTTTAAAGCACTATCATCTAATCCATTTACAAAATCCTTAGAATTTGTAATATCTTCTTGCGTAACACCATCTTTTAATGTTCCATCTTCATTGAATAATCCATCAACTGGTAAATACTTAACACTATTATCTTCTGGATTATAAACTATTGTTCCTGGATAAGATACATCTTCACCATTATTGCTTACAATACTTCCTGCTAGTAATGATATTTTTCCATCTCCATCGGTTGAGATATTTCCCACTTTATCTGATGGAACACTAATAACGGTTCCATTTGATGTAACATTACCTTCAGAATCAACATTTCCACCATCTAATGCATACACTTTATTTCCTGCATCATTTGTGATTATAGTCCCTTCAGGAATTGTAGATCCACTTCCGATTGTTGAAATTGATACTGAACCTTCTCCTGGTTCCACTATTGTTGTTACATCACCAACATTTCCTGTACTTATTCCTGTTCCTTCATCGTATGTTGCGGTATTTTTACCATATGTATAACTGTCATTTGTAGTAATAATTCCATCTTTTATAGAAACACTTCCACTAAATGTAAATGTTCCCTCAGGAGTAATGATTGTTCCACCAGTAGGAAGCGTGATTGTTCCATCTCCTGCAATGTTTGAAGCATTTGCTCCTACAATTAAGTTACCTTCATCATCCAAGATTCCACCTTCAGGCAAAGCAACTTGTGGTGTATCGATAGAACCTTGTACTCTATCACCTAAAGGAATATGGAATTTATATTCAACTCCCATAGATGGTGCAATAATATAATAATTTGTTGCTGCATCTCTAGTTAATGCACCTGTTGTATAGTAAAGACGAATCATATATCTGTCTTCCCATTCACGACTACCTGAAACTTGTAGTCCACTAAGTAAACTTAAATTCCCTCCAGTAGATTTTGTTACTGACACTGTAGTAAGGGCAGTGAATCCTGTTAAATCTAAACTTGGAATATTTGTATTACGATAGTGAAGTGTTGCTAATGTCGCTTTAGAAGCATTTGAAATATTCAATTCACTAATTGGGTTTTCATGTACATTTAACGTTACTAAGCTATTAAGCATTGATACATCCAAGCTTGATAACTGATTGTTTGATACTTGTAATGTTTGTAAACTTGATAAAGCTGATACATCTAAACTTGTTAGCTTATTATTGTGTGCCAGTAAACTTGTTAGTCCTGTTACACCAGTAATATTAAGGGTACTAATTTCATTAGATGAAATTGTTAGTGTAGTTAAATTTGAAAGCCCTGTTAAGTCAAGTTCTGTTAACTTATTACCAGAAGCAGTCAGTTGTGTCATTCCTGTAAAATGCTTAATCCCCTCTAAAGACTCAATTTCACTATTACTAACTCTAACTAATGCTATTGTTTTTATTCTATTAACATTCGCTGTGGTAAGCACTGTGTTTTCATCATATGATGATAGACTTAATCCAGTTTCAGCTACCCATTTTCTAAAATTAGCATCTGGAAAAGCTTGACCTAAAGTAGTTGTCTCAGGAACTAGTGTGCTAACACCTGTTGTCATTGGTGCAACGATAGATAATGTTTGCACTGGTGCTTCATTATCAGCAACGTTTTCTATTTCTTCAGTTTCTTCTTTTTCTACTACCTCTTCTGCAGTCTGTTCTTCAACCACTACTTCATCTGTAGGATCTTCTTCTGCTTTGATTATATTACGTCCTGCCAGCGTTACTAGTAAACCAGCAATCAAGGCGAACATTGATATTTTTCTAATCTTTGATTTCATTTATAATTCCTCCATTTTATCTTTTATTCATATCTCATATTTACTAAAGTTCAATATCATATCCTATATGCAATCCTTCTCTATTAAATAAAACAACTTCTGCTTCACCTTGAAAAACTTCATTAATTATTAAGTCTTTACCAATCATATAAGATTTTCCTCGATAACTTACATATGATTTTTTGTAGTCTATTTGTGATAATTCATCATTTATATTTAACTTTATGTAATCTCCATAATTATCAACACTTATTAATTCAGGGGCATTTTTCTGAATTAAATCTATATCAAATGCTATTTCTGTATCGTCCACAATAATTGAATAGGTTCCGTTCTCCATAACCTGAAGTACAATATTTTTTCCATCTTTTCTATAAGTAATTTCTTGCTCATTAAACAAAATTTCAATTTCTTGCTTAGTTTCATTTTCCAATACGATTAAAACATTACGAGATGTTCTTGATGGAAACGAAACATAAGAAATACTATCTATATATGGATTTTTTCTTATTTCTTCATCAAGTTTTACATTATGCTTTGATGGATTAACATTATTCAAATCGATTATTTCATCATGATAATTTAAATAAGTAATTGTTGCTACCCCTACCACAATCACTGATATTGATGCGATAATTACTTTTCCTGATAGTAAATTTAAAATCCTCCCTAGAAAGGATATATTATTTGTAGGATACATTGTTTGGTCATAGGCTAAATTCTGGTTACTGCAAACCTCGTCTCGATATTCAGAAAGGATTAATCCAAGTAGTGAGAATATCGCTACATTGTATAGTTTTACATTGTTTTTTTTCTGATACTCATTAATTTGTTGTTCCAGATTCTTTCTGCCTGCATGTAATCTTGATTTAACTGATCCTGCATTATAATCTAAAATTGATGCAATTTCTTCTACTTTAAATTCTTCTAGATAGTAAAGGGTAATTACTTCTTTCTGTTTTTTAGGAAGGTTATTTATAAAATTTATAACTAGATTCTTTGTCTCTTTTAAATCATATGCATCTTCAGGTAAATTATCTTTTCTTTCTTCAACTATATTGATTTCAAAATCTTCATTATATCCATCATTATATAGAAATTCTGATTCATATTTTTTATTGTTTCTAAGATAAGAAATACAGGTATTTCTTACAACACGATACATCCATGAAGTGAAGTATTGAGGTTTTTTTACTTCTCTAATCTTAGTATAGATTCGAATAATTGCCTCTTGTGTCATATCTTTTGCTATTGTTTCGTTTGGAACAACTGTATAGCACCAAAAATATACTTTATTTATAATCTGTGAGTATAATAACTCAAATTGCCCTATGTCTTTTTGAACTTCTTTAACAATCTGGGTAAGTTCTACCTTATCCATTATTTCGCCCTCCTTAATAACTATTAACAGCTTACCCTACTACTAACACGCTTATTTTTTTTAAAGGGTTCGCTTTTTATTTATCTTTTTTATTTTGTTATGTTACGCAATAATTAGTCGTAATTAAAGCACTTAACGTTCAGTTTTTAATACAAAAAAATTCTAGACTCTATTATTAGTAGAATCTAGAATTTTTTAATGATTTAAATTATTAACAATCAAATTTTGGAAGAATGATTAAAATAAACAAAATTGTAGCGACAAGGATACGAACTGTATAGTTATTTCGTTTTGTATCTTCAATGGTACTTTCTTCACCATTTAAATTTACATCTACAATATGTTTTGGTTTTTGCATATGTAGGGGAGGAAACGACATATGGTTTACTGCAACCTGAACATTGAGTAGTTTTTCTGGTTGCTTTGGTATTGGTAATTCTGTGTCTTCGAATTTATGATATTGAATAGGAAATATTTCATCTTTTCGATAGACAACTGGGTGAAACGGAGAGTTAAATGTCCAAGTAAGATCTAAGCCAATAAGATTACTATTACGATTTTTATAAGAATAGTTTCTTGCGAAATCTACAAATCGCCGTTTTATCTTATAGGGATGGAAACCAATGTTTTCTAATAGAGTAATCGCGCTCATATATAAGTAAGATTTCATGCGATGAAGGAAATCTATACTCTTTTTTTCATTAATATAGTCAATTACAAATACATCAATAAATAAGCCATCACCATCCTCACAACGGTTCCTTAATAGTGTATTTGCTTCTTTAACATAAGTACCACGTTTTCTTATTTTCATTGCGGGAATACATACATTATATTCTTTATGAGTATCAAAGCATTGAAAATAATACTGATCACTATCTAATTCCTTCTTAAGGATATCAATAAACCGCAGATAGTCATCATATAGCATTCCAATATCAGCATCGTCATCCCATGGAATAAATCCTTCATGACGTACTGCTCCTAAACAAGAGCCACCAGTCATATAATATGGAATATTATGCTTCCTACAAATCACATCAATGTCCTTCAGCATATCCAGAAGAATCAATTGAACATCACGTACGGTAATCTTACTGCCATCTTCATTCTCTTTCAGTATATACTCCTTCATATGTACCTCTTTCTATCTTGGATTTCTTGTAGTATTTACAATGATTATATATACCTTTTTTGAACTCACTTTAAACTGTATGTGAATTATGCGTGAATATGCAAAAAGAATTGCCTTAATCGACAATTCCTTTGCTATACTTTAGTTTTTTGCTTTGTTTCGTTTTAACACTATTACTAATCCAGATAATGATACTACTAACATTCCTAAATACAGAGATAGGTTTGTAGTATCTGAAGTATCAACATTATTTCCAGTTGTTGAACTACCTGCAACACTAGGTTTTTGAACTGGTACTGATGTTGTAGGTTTTGTTGATGGATTCACAATTGGATTATTTTTCTCATCTAATTGTTTTTGTGCATCATCAATAATTGTTTGAAGTTGATCTTTCAATTCTCCATCCGGTAGTTTATTTACTAAATCCTGTGCATTATCAATATCCTCTTGCGTTACACCAGTGTTTAAATTACCATCTTTGTCCAATAAGTCTTCCACAGCATTTTTAGCATTCAGCATATCTTGTGCTTTATCTAGTTCTTTTTGTAGTTCTTCTTTTAACTCTCCATCTGGAAGCTTATTCACTAAGTCTTTTGCATCATCAATATCTTTCTGAGTAACGTCCTCAGCAAGATTATCTTTCTTATCATTGAATAAATCATCTACTGCATTTTTAGCATCTAACATATCTTGAGCAGTATTAATCTTATCTTGTAATTCTGTTTTTAGATTACTATCTGTCATTTGATCAACAATTGCTTGTGCATCATCAATTGCTTTTTGATCAATTCCAGATGCAAGATTTGTTCCATCTTCATTTAGTAAACTATCAACTGGAAGATACGTAATTGAATTATCATCTTTATCAATCACTATTGTACCTGGATATGCAACTTCTTCTCCGTTGTCACTTACAATACTTCCTCCTGGTAATACTGTATTTCCATTACCATCAGTCGTAACTTCTCCTGTTTTATCAGCAGGAACACTAATCATTGTTCCATCACTGATTACATTACCATCTGTATCTACAGTTCCTTTGTCTGTAAGATATGTTTTATCTCCATTGTTGTTAGTAACAACAGATCCAGCAGTAACATCCATTTCACCAGTAATTGAATCAATTGATGATGATGTTCCATCTTTCACATCTACTACTGTTTTAATTGCACTAATATCTGCTACATAACTATCTGTTGCTTCATCATATACTGAGATATTCTTTTCAAACATGTATGAGTCTTTTGTTGTAATCACACCATCTTTAATTGTTGCTTCTCCATCAAAAGTATAGGTACCGTTTGGTGTTGCAATAGTTCCACCTGCAGGAACTTTAATTGTGCCATCTGATAATACATCTGCTAGAGTAGCACCTGGAATAAGGTTTCCTTCATCATCCATTAATCCTCCATTTGGTAATGAATCTACATTTTCCTGACTCGAAAACCCATTAGAAGAGGGAGAAGTTACACTAAAGCCATATGTTGCGTTACAGTTTGCTGGAATTACATAATATCCTGTACCTGCATCCCAACTAATTGATCCCACATCTGCAAGTACACGCACCATTGATGTATCTGTATATGGTCTACTACCTGTTACATATAAAGCTCCCAACTGACTTAAGTTTGCATTTGTTGATTTAGTCATTGCAAGAGTTCCTGTCAATGAAGTAAAGTTAGTTAAATCAATCGATTCAATGTTAGTTGAGCGGTAATTAAAAGTTGTAATATTTGGTTTCGCAGCTTCTGAAATTACTATCTTACTAATTGGATTGATATAACATTGAATGCTCGTTAATTTATGGTTATTTGATAAATCAATTGATGTTATTTTATTAGATTGAAAATTAATTTGCGTTAAATCTGTTAAATTTGTTACATCTAATTCTGTTAAATTATTTTTTCCACACCCTAAAACTTTCAAATTCCCCAAATTTGTTAAATCTAAACTTGTTAAGTTATTTGTTCCACAATGCAATGTCTCTAAATTGATTAGATTCGATACATCTAATGTACTAAGTTGATTAATATTACAATTTAAATATGTTAAGTTTGCTAGCGCAGATACATCTAATTCTTCTATCAAATTACTACTGCATATTAATGTAGTTAAGTTTATAGAATTTGATAAATCTAGCTCTTTGATTTTATTAGAATTACATGTTAATGTTGTTAAATCGTTTAATGCAGTTATATCTAATGCACTTATTTGATTTCCAGTACATGTCAATGTTTCCAAATTAATCAAATTTGATACATCTAAGCTTGTTAATTGATTAGTTGTACACGTCAAAGTTTTTAAGTTTATTAATGTCGATACATCCAATTCTACTAATTGGTTTTTTATACAATTTAAACTTGTTAGATTTGTTAGATTCGATACATTCAAACTTACTAGTTGATTGCTAGAACAATTTATAGTCTTCAAGTTAGTAAGCATTGATACATCTAATTCTGTTAATAAGTTCCCACCACATGATAAACTAGTAAGACTGGTGAAGTATTTAATTCCATCTAATGATTCAATGTTTAAATTTGATATAGACACCCCTGTTCTTGCTGTAATTTTAGTAATATCTGCAGTTGTTAACTTATTTCCACTATCTGTACTATCATCATAACTAGCATTTCCTAAAACCGTTTTACCTACAAATGTTCTAAAGTTAGCATCTGGAAATGCTTGTGCCAGCGTTGTTACATCAGCTTCTAAAGACGCACTTGTTGCAACAATTCCAGATGTAGGATTTACATCTAGAGTTTGTGATGTTGTAACAACCTCTTCAGGCGCTGTTTCTTCTTCTGTTACTTCATTATTCACATCAATAACGATTTCTTCTTGAATCTCTGTTTCATCAATTATCTCTTCTTCAACTGTTTCTTGTTCTTCATGTATTTCATTATTTTCTTCTTCTAATTCATTTGCTGTAATTGCATTTGCTGTTGTTAAACTAAATAACATTCCAACAGCAAGCAAACTCATTAATATTTTTTGTTTATTCGATTTCATATGTCCTCCTTTTATATTAATTATTTAAGATTCAAATTATACTCAATATAATATCCTTCTTTATTAAATAGTATTATTTCTACCATCCCTTGAAACTTTCCATCAATTGTTAAGTTATTAGGTATTGCATAATCTTTTCCCTGATATACTAGATAAGATTTTGAATAATCAATTTGTGATAATTCATCATTTACATATAGTTGTATATAATCTCCATAGTTTGATATACCTGTTACTTCAGGTGCATAACTATCTATTCGATCAATTGTAAACATCATTTTTTTACTATTAATAATGATTGTATATTCTCCGTTTTCTTTAGCATCTAATCTAACTATCTTATTACTTTTTTCAAAATAGATTTCTTCATCATCAAACAATATTGATATATCTTTCTTTGCTAACTCTTGTTTTAAAGTAATAGAAACATCAACTGAGGTTCGGGTAGGGAATGTACTGTAAGTAATTCCTTTGATATACGGATGACCTTTTAAGTTTTCTTCCATTTCCTCTTCATATTCATTGATTACTGTGCTTGTTTTTCCATAGTTGTTATTTTCTTTATTTTGAATAACTCCACTAAAAGAAATTAATAATATAACTATGATAAAAACTGAAAGAAGTGTCACTAGTACTTTGGCTGATAGTATCATTGAAAGATTAATTAGCGATGTTGAACCAGTGGTTGTATAAATGCTTTCATCATATGCTAAATCTTGTTTGTCACATAGTTCTGCGCTATACTCCTGTATAATTAATCCAAGTAATGGTAATAAGGCAATACTATATAGCTTTACATTGTTCTTTTCCTGATAGTCGCTAATCTGAAGTTCTAAATTCTTTCTTCCTGAATATAATCGTGATTTTACTGAACCAATATTATAATCAAGAGTTTCTGCAATCTCATTGATTTTCATTTCTTCTAAGTAAAATAACGTAATAACTTCTCTTTGCATTTTTGGTAGATTATCAATAAACTTACTAATTAATTTCTTGGTTTCTTTTAAATCGTATGCTTCTTTTGGCATATGATCTTTTCTCTCTTCACGAACAACTGCTTCGAATTGTCCTGAAAATTCTTCATCATCTAAGAATGGTAATTCTTTTTTTCTATTTTGTTCCATATAATTGATTCCACTATTACGTACTACTTTATACATCCATGATGTAAAGTATTCTGGTTTTTCAACATTATCAATTTTATTGTAAATACGGATCATTGCTTCTTGTGCCATATCTTTTGCTTCTGCTTCATTACTACTTAGGGTATAGCACCAGAAATATACTTTATTAATAATTTGTGAGTATAATAACTCAAATTGTCCTTTGTCTCTTTGTACTGCTTTGACAATTTGGGTAAGTTCTTTCTTATCCATATTTTGCCCTCCTTAATTACCAAACTCTACTTACCCTGGTATTTACACAGGAAAATAATAAGAAAGGTTCGGTTTTTTATAAAAATAGTTTTGTCCATTTAGTTAGTCGTTTTATATTAGTATTTCGTTCATTATTTTATCTATATTTATAACGCAAAAAGAACTACTCTTTCGAATAGTTCTCATTGTAGATATTTTGTTTTAAATACTTGTATTATTTTAATTCTATTTTTCTTCTTTTAACCAACACAACCCCACCTAATGAAATTGCTAATAACCCTAGGTATAGAGATACATTTGTTGTATCACCAGTTTTCACATTACTTGTACTGCTTGTTGAACCACTATCAACACTTGGTTTTTGAACTGTAGGAGCAGTTGATGGATTGTTCTTATTTTTCTCATCCAATTGCTTTTGTGCGTTGTCAATAATTGTTTGTAGTTCATTTTTCAGTTCACCATCTGGCAATTTATTAACTAAATCTTGGGCTTTATCAATGTCTTCTTGTGTGATACCAGAATTAAGGTTACCATCTTTATCTAATAAATCACCTACTGCATCTTTTGCATTCAGCATATCTTGCGCTTTGTCGATTTCTTTTTGTAGCTCATCTTTCAATGTTCCATCTGGTAATTTATCTACTGCATCTTGTGCCTTATCAATATCTTTCTGTGTTACGCCATCTCCAAGATTATCTTTCTTATCATTAAATAAATTATCCACTTTATCCTTTGCATCTAGCATGTCTTGTGCTTTATCGATTTCCTTTTGCAGTTCATCCTTTAAAGTTCCACTTGGTAACTTATCAACTGTGTCTTGTGCTTTATCAATATCTTTCTGTGTTAGTCCATCTGGAATGTCTGTATGCGTATCATCTGTAAACAAGTTATCTACTTTATCTTTTGCATCTAGCATATTTTGCGCTTTATCAATTTCTTTTTGTAACTCGTCTTTTAAATCTCCACTTGGTAATTTATTAACTTCTTTTTGTGCATCATCAATATTCCCTTGTGTTAATCCATCAATAATATCTGTGTGCGCTTCATCTGTGAATAAACCATCTACTTTATCTTTGGCATTCAGCATATCCTTTGCTTTATCGATTTCCTTTTGCAAATCATCTTTTAAAGTTCCATCTGGAATCTTATTAACTAAATCTTGAGCATCGTTAATGTCAGTTAGTGTTAAACTATCTTGAATGTTGGTATGTGTTCCATCTGTAAATAAATCTTCAACTGCATCTTTAGCATTCAATATATTTTGAGCAGTATCAATGATTTCTGTTAATTGACCTTGCAATGCGCCTTCTGTTAATCCATCTACAAGAGTTCTTGCATCATCAATATCTTTTTGTGTAATCCCTTTTCCTAAGTCTGTTCCATCTTCATTTAATAATTCACTTACTGGAATGTACTTTAGACTACCATCTTCAGGACTAAAGATAATTGTTCCTGGATAAGTTGTATCTTCGCCATTTACAGTTACTGTGCTGTTTTCTGGTAATGTGATTGTACCATCACTGTTTATAGTTTCTGTTTCGTCTTTCGATACTGTTACATAAGTTCCTGATGATGTGATGTTTCCTTCATCATCCATTACTGATTCATCTGATATATATACTTTATCTCCTTTATTATCAGTTACAATACTTCCTGGAGGAAGAATTGTTTCTCCACCTAACCCATCTAATCTAATTGTAGTATCCGATCCACTTGGTGATGATACATTTGTTGTATTACCAAATCCAACTGTTGTAGATCCTGAATTATTTTCTGTGATGTGATTAAGAACTTCCACTGTTCCTGTAGTAGTAATTTCTTTTTCTCCAACTTCTGTATACTCATCAAATGTATATGTGGCACCACCTGTAACTACAGTACCACCATTCTCTAGAACTACAATTCCATCCTTTACGTCTCTAAGTGTTGCACCAATGATTAAGTTACCTTCATTATCCATCAATCCACCAGCTGATAAGTCTAATGAAATTGATGAAGCATCAACTGAACCATAGGTACCATTTTCACGTATGAATGGTACACGAATTTTATAAATTACACTACTGCTTGGTGCAATTACATAATAACCTGTTGCTTCATCCCAAGTAATAGCTCCCGCTGTACCAGTTAATCTAACTTGTGGCGAATAAATATCCTTGCTTCCATTTACATAAAAAGTTGTAACACCTGTTAAATTTGCATTCGTCGCTTTTGTTACACATAGTGTAATCAATGAATCAAAATTTGATAAATCCGCACTTGTAATACCTGTAAATGCAAAATTCAATGATGTAATATGAGTATTTGATGTACTAGAACTAATTCCTCCAGTCATTAAAGGATTACATCCAATATTAAAATGATATAAAGAAGGTATATCTAACATACCTGCAGGCACTTCCCCTTCTAAGTTATTATTTGATATACTAAAAAATTTAATGGCTGGCATAGTTGCATAGACTGCTGGTATCTCACCTTCAAATTTATTAAGATCCAAATATACCGTTTCTAGATTTGGAAGGTCTGCCAGACTTTCCGGAAGGGTTCCACTTAATAAATTATCATTTAAACTTATAGAAGTTAATGCTGTCATTTTATCAATATTTGCAGGAAGCTCTCCAGTTAATAGATTTCCATCCAATAAGACTTTTGATACATTTGTAAAGTTCTCAATTCCCGTTAAAGTTCCCGTTATTAGTTTTTGATATAACGAAATATTCCCTGTATAATCATTTGCTTCACCTATACTAATAGTTCCATTATTATCCGTATCTATTAATACTCCATATTCTGCAACTAGTGCATCATTTAATGATTTTGATGATTCTGGAAAAGCATCTGCTGTTAAGTCAACTCTAGCTAGACTAGAACGATCTACTTGTTCTGATGCAGATGCATCTATTTCTTCTAAATTAACATCCACTTCATTATTGTCGGCTTTTTCTTCCTCTACTATTTTTTCTTCTTTAACAACATCATCATTCTGTTCTTCTACTTCTAAAATTTCAGGTTCCATTTTTACTTCAGTTTCATCTGCATTAATTACTGTAGTTACAAATAACCCTAATACTAAAGTAGAAATCGCTAAACTACTGATTAGTTTTTTGCTTTTTATTCTCTTTTTCATTTTGTCCTCCATTATTTATTTAAGATCTATTGAATATTTCATAAAGTATCCATCTTTATGAAATAAAGTAATTTTGACTGTTCCATTGAATCTTCCATCAACACGTAAATCATTACCAAATGAATAGTGTTCCCCTTCATACTCAACAAAAGAAGTTTCATAATTTACTTGTGATTGTCCATCGTTAATCATTAGTTGAATATAATTATCATAATTAATGATTCCAAGAAATTCAGGTGCATATTTATCAATTCTATCTATCGTGAATGTTGTATTTTCATTCTTAATACTGATAGTATATTCACCATTCTCTTCTACTTGAATAAATAGTTCATTATTCTTTTTTTCAAATGATAATTCTTTCTTTCCATGTGTTATTTTGATTTCTTCTTTGGAAAAGTCTTGTTTTAATATAATTGATACATCTACGGTTGTTCTTGTTGGAAACGTTAGATATACAATGTCTTCAATATAAGGATTCTCTTTCAACTTGTTGTACATTTCAAGATTGAATAAAGAACCATTACTAAGATAATCATCAGTTTCTGATTTGTTATTTACAAATAGAGGAGTGATCAAAATAAAAATTACAATTAACACCAAGGAACTTATTATCATTTTAGATGATGCTATTTTTTTATAACTCTTTTTTGCTGATTTACCTTTATATATTGTTTCATCATAATCTAATGTTTGTCTTGCGCATATAGTTTCTCTATATTCTTTTAGAATCAAACCTAAGAAAGGAATAAAAACTATTCCATACAGTTTCATATCATTCTCTTCTTGATAATCATTCACTTTTTCTTGAAGTTTTTTTCTCCCATCATGAAGACGAGATTTCACACTACCAACAGGACACTGTAATAAATTAGCAATTTCTTCTATTTTAAATTCATCAAGATAAAATAACGTAATTGCCTCTCTTTGCTTTCTAGGCAACTCACTTACAAATTTCGAAACTAATTCTTTCATTTCTTTTAAGTTGTATGCTTCTTCAGGTAATACATATTTACGTTCGTCTTTTACATTTACATCAAAAGCATCTACAAAGTCCCCTGAGTTCATTAGTGTTTTACTTTCACTCTTGTGATATCTTAGATAGTTATAACAAGCATTCCTTACAATTACATACATCCAAGAAGTAAAGTTCTCTGGTTCTTTAAGTTTGGCTACATTTTTATAAATACGAATCATTGCTTCTTGTGCAGCATCCTTTGCATCTGCATCGTTTCCAATTACGGTATAACACCAAAAATATACTTTATTGATTATCTGTGAGTATAACAACTCAAACTGTCCAATGTCCTTTTGAACTTCTTTGACAATTTGGGTAAGTTCTACATCTTTCATGTTTTCGCCCTCCTTATTACCACAAATTTACTTACCCTACTTATTAAACCGGAGATGTTGAAAAAAGGTTGGGTTTATAAAATAAATAATTTTGTTTCCATTTACTTAGTCGTATTCTTTTCCTATATCGTTCATTATTTTACATACTTATTAACAGAAAAAAACTATTCTTTCGAACAGTCTCTCTCTTAAGTATTAAATTTTAATTATTATTTAACATTTGCTTTTTTTCTTTTCATTAATACGATTCCACCTAATGAAATTGCTAATAAACCAAGATATAAAGATAAGTTTGTTGTATCTGCAGTATTAACATTATCTCCTCCGGTTGTTGAAGTAGCTGCTAAACTTGGTTTATTTGTTGTTGGAGCAGTTGATGGATTCTTAACATTTTTTGCATCCAACTGTCTTTGTGCTTCATCAATAATTGCCTGTAGTTCATCCTTCAAGTCACCGTCTGGTAATTTATTAACTAAGTATTGGGCCTTATTAATATCATCTTGGGTTACACCTGAATTTAGGTTACCATCTTTATCTAATAAGTCACCTACTGCATCTTGTGCATTCAACATATCTTGCGCTTTGTCGATTTCCTTTTGCAGTTCATCTTTTAAAGCTCCATCAGGAAGTTTATCAACTGCATCTTGTGCTTTATCAATATCTTTCTGTGTTAACCCACCTGTAATGTCTGTATGCGTATTATCTGTAAATAAGTTATCTACTTTATCTTTTGCATCTAGCATATTTTGTGCTTTATCAATTTCTTTTTGTAACTCATCTTTCAAATCTCCACTTGGAAGTTTATCAACTGTTTTTTGAGCATCATCAATATCCGTTTGTGTCAGATCATCTGGGATATCTGTATGTGTATCGTCTGTAAATAAGTTATTAACTTTATCTCTAGCATTTAACATGTCTTGCGCTTTATCAATTTCTTTTTGTAGTTCGTCTTTTAGTTTTCCATTAGGGACTTTATCAACTAACTCTTGGGCTTTATCAATATCCGTTTGAGTTAAATCATCAGGGATATCCGTATGACTGTCATCTGTGAATAAGTCTTCTACTGCTTCTTTTGCATTTAATATGTTTTGAGCAGTATCAACGATTTCAGTTAATTGGTCTTTCAAGTTCCCATTTGTTAATCCATCTACAAGAGTTCTTGCATCGTCAATTTCCTTTTGTGTAATTCCTGTTGCTAAGTCTGTTCCATCTTCATTTAATAATTCACTTACTGGAATATACTTTAGACTTCCATCTTCTGGACTAAAGATTATTGTTCCTGGATATACTGTATCTTCACCATTTACAGTTACTGTGCTGGTTTCTGGTAATGTGATAGTACCATCACTGTTTGTTGTTGCTGTTTTATCGCTTGCTACTGTTACATATGTACCTGATGAAGTTATATTACCTTCATTATCCATTATTGCTTCATCAGATATATATACTTTATCTCCATCATTGTTAGTTACAATTGATCCTGGTTTTAGTGTGGTTGTACCTTTTGAATCCATTAAGTCAATTATAATTACAGTTCCATTGGAGTTGTTCGTTTCCGTAGTGATTCCTACGAAATCTACAGTAGTACCATCAGGTATATGTTTTTCTGTTTTAACATTACCTTCAGTACTAATTTCTTCTTCACTAATTGTAGTATTTCCATCAAAGGTATAGGTTGCCTCTCCAGTAACCACCTTTCCACCGTTTGGTAAATGCACTTTTCCGTCGATAACATCATCTACTGTTGCACCTATGATAAGATTTCCTTCGATATCCATCAATCCACCATCACTTAATTCTACTGATGTAGAAACAACTCTAACAATATTTCCATCATCATCTTTATAAGTTACTACCACCCGATACGAAATACCTTCCCTTTTATTGATAACATAATATCCTGTGCTTTCATCATAACTATAATTTACACCTCCAGCAGGAGCATACAAAGAAACAAGTGATTTTTCATAATTATGAGTACCTGATATATAAAAATAACGAGTTGAATCCAAATTTAAATTTATGGCACTTGAAATGGATACTGTATCTAAATTTGTTAATCCTGATAAGTTTAAATTTTTAATTTTTGGATTATAATGATATGTAAAATATGTTAATGATGTCATATTAGCAAATATAGCTTCATCATTTCCCTCTAAGTTATTACTATTCAATCTCAAATGTGTCAAATTTATTAAATTCTTAATTGATGAAGGTATTTGCCCTGTTAAATTATTAGTATCTAGTCGTAAATCTGTTAGTGATGTCAATAAACCTATTGATGATGGAATCTCTCCTTCTATTAAATTCTCCCCTAAATCTAAATTTGTTAGACTACTCATCATGTTAATGGAAGCTGGAATTGAGCCACTTAATTGGTTGCCTCTCAAATTAAGCAATGTTATTTGAGTAAAGTTTTCTATTCCATCTAATCCACCACCGATAATATTATTTGTAGTAGCATAAGATAAAACGATTTCTCCACTGTAAGCATTCGCCTCACCTATACTAATATATCCATCAGGGGTGCTTCCATCAATTCCATCAACTGTATAAGCATTAAGAATAGCTTGTTCTAACGGTCTTGATGACTCTGAAAATGCATTAGCAGTCAAATCTACTCTTGCTAGACTTGAACGATCTACTTGTTCCGCTTCAGAAGTAGATGTTATATAAGATTCTATTACTTCTTCTTCATCAACGGTTTCTTCTTCAACTACTTCTTGTTCTTCTTCTATAATCTCTTCTTCTGTTATTTCTTCAACTTCTTGAATTTCTGGTTCAGTTGTTACTTCACTCTCATCTGCATTAATAACTGTAGTTACAAACAATCCTAATACTAAAGTGGATATTGCTAAACTACTAATTAGTTTTTTACTTCTTATTCTCTTTTTCATATTTCCTCCATGTTTTCATATACTTTAATCTAGTTTGGAATCATACTTTGCAAAATAACCTTCTTTGTTAAAAATGATGATTTCTCCATAGCCTTCAAATTCACCATATATTTTCAAATCTTCTGTAACTTCATACGATTTACCTAAATATTCTACATATGATTCTTTATAATCAATTTGTGATAATTCATCGTTTAAAATTAGTTGTAGATAATTACCATAGTTAACAACACCAATTAATTCTGGTGCATACTCATCAATTCTATCGATTTCAAATGATGTCTTCTTATCTTTAATTATTATTGAATATTCTCCATTTTCTTCTGCTGTTAATGTAATTATGTTTTCCTTCTTTTCAAAAGATAGTTCATTCTTATTAAGCATTATCTTTATATCGTTTTCTTCGATATCCTGCTTTAATTCAATTGTAATATCAACCGTGGTACGTGTAGGGAATGTACTATAAATCATCGTTTCAATATAAGGATGACCTTTTAGTTTTTCATACATATCCTGATTATCTTTGGTTGATATACTTGCTCGTTCAGTTGGAATTGTATCCTTTGATGAAAATAAATTCATGTTTAGAATAATTGCAATTATAACCAAAACACTAACAACTAAAATCAATTTACCATTAAGCAGTCTTCTTCCCTTAATTGATTTTTCTTCATTATTAACATATAAACTCTCATCATATTGAAAACTATACTTTCTCGATAATTCATCCATATGTTCTTTAAGAAATAACCCCAATAAAGGCAACCATGCGAAACCATATAGTTTTACATCATTTTCTTCCTGGTACTCAGCAATCTGTTTCTCTAGATTTCTACGTCCTGCATGCAAGCGAGACTTTACAGATCCTTTTTTGTAATCTAGAAGTTCTGCAATCTCATCTATCTTAAGTTCTTCAAGATAGTGAAGCATAATTACTTCTCTTTGTTTTCTTGGAAGATTATTAATAAATCCAATAATAAGTTCTCGAATTTCTTTTTCTTCATAAGCTTTTGAAGGTATTGCATCACTTCGCTTTTCAATGATGGTATCTTCAAATTTTCTTGAGAAATCAGCGTTTTCTAAAAACTCCATATCTTTCTTTTTGTGATTATGAAGATATCGATAACAACTGTTTCTTACCAAGATATACATCCATGAACTAAAGGTTTCTGGATTCGTTAATGTATGCAATTTATTATAAATACGAATCATTGCTTCCTGTGATGCATCTACTGCATCTGCCTCATTACCAATTACCATATAACACCAATAATATACTTTATTAACAATCAATGAGTATAATAACTCAAATTGTCCAATATCCTTTTGGACCTCTTTGACAATTTGGGTAAGTTCTACCTTATCCATGATTTTCGCCCTCCTTCATATTAAAAATCTACTTGCCCTAATGCTTATATACATATTTCAAAAAAAGGGTTCGCTTTTATATTTCTTTTTTTACAATATTTAGTCGCTAAATTAGTGTACTTAGTTCATTTTTAGTAAAAACAGTATAGAAATAAAAAAAGACTACTAGATTTTTTGTTTCTAATAGTCTCTGTAAATCAATAAATTTTAATTCTATTCCATTTCTCTTTTCTTCATAAATACGACTAAACCACCTAATGAAAGAATTAGTAATCCTCCATATAATGAAAGGTTTGTTGCATCTGAAGTATTTACACTTTTTCCCCCAACAGATGAACTAGCATCTACGGTTGGAGCAATTGATGGATTATTCTTATTTTGAGCATCTAATTGTTTCTGTGCTTCATCAATAATTGCTTGAAGTTCAGTTTTTAAATCACCATCTGGTAATTTGTTAACTAAGTCTTGGGCCTTATCAATTTCTTTTTGTGTTACACCTGAATTAAGATTACCATCTTTGTCTAACAAGTCATTTACTGCATCTCTCGCATTCAACATGTCTTGAGCTTTATCGATTTCCTTTTGAAGAGCATCTTTTAGATCTCCATTAGGCAGTTTATCTACTGCATCTTGGGCTTTATCAATATCCTTTTGTGTTAAACCATCAGTAATATTCGTATGCGTATCATCTGTAAATAAGTTATCGACTTTATTCTTAGCATCTAACATATCTTGTGCCTTGTCGATTTCTTTTTGTAGTTCATCTTTTAAATCACCACTTGGTAGTTTATCAACAGCTGTTTGAGCATCATCAACATTCCCCTGTGTTAAACCATCAATAATATTAGTATGTGTTCCATCCGTAAATAATCCATGTACCTTATTTTTCGCATTTAACATATCTTGGGCTTTATCAATTTCTTTATTTAATTCTGTTTTCAACTCACCATCAGGTAACTGACTAACAACATTTCTAGTATTATCGATAGCTGCTTGATCTGTAGTATCATTAATATCTATATGCTTACTATCAGTGAATAAATCTTCCACAACGCCTTTGGCATCCAACATAGCTTGTGCTTTATCGATTTCTACTTGTAGTGCATCTTTAAATACACTGTCTGGAAGTGCAGTTACTGCAACTTGTGCATCATCAATTGCTGCTTGGTTTGTTGTATCTTTGATATCTACATGGTTACTATCTGTAAATAAATCTTCTACTTTTGCTTGAGCTGCAAGACGATTGTCTAAATATTCTTGTGCTAAATCTATTTCAGCTTGTAAGTCTGTTTTGTATTGTCCATCTGGTAAAGCAGTAACAAGTGCTTGTGCATCATCAATAGATGTTTGTGTTGTTGTTTCTTGAATATCAGTTTTTGTATCATTTAGTAAGTCTAACACACTGTTTTGTGCATCTAACATATTTTGAGCTAAATCAATATTATCTTGCCATTGCTGTTTTTCTGCAGGATCACTAATCCAATCAGCACTTTCTTGTGCTTTATTAATATCTTCTTGTGTTAATCCTTCTGCTGGGCCTGTTTTATCAACACTTAATAATAATTCTGAAAGGTCATCATAAATAAATGTTACAAGTGAAGGAATATCTGGTGACGCTTGAATTAAATTAGTTTCAGAAATATTTAAATACTCAAGTTTTGTATGATTTTTGAATATCTCTACTGGATTTCCTGTCAACTGATTATTTTCATACAGTGCTAGATTAATCAAATTTGATAAATTTCCTAGGCTTGCTGGTATCTCTCCAGATAAATTATTACCTTGTAATTGTAAAATTTTCAGGTTTGATAAATTCCCTATACTATCAGGTATAACCCCTGTTAATTGATTATTATATAAGAAAATTTGTGTTAAATTATTCAAATTTCCTATGCTACTTGGAATTGATCCTGTTAACTGATTATTGTACAACTGTAAATCAACTAAATTTGCTAAATATCCAATTGAATTTGGAATTGGTCCTGTCAATTGATTTCTATGTAAATGTAAATGTGTTAAATTAGATAAACTTCCTAAGCTGGTTGGAATTGATCCTGACAGTTCATTATTATACAGCTGTAGTACTTGCAGACTTTCCATATTTCCGATATTTTCAGGTAATGAACCTGTCAATTGGTTATTTACTATAGATAAAATTTTAATATTTTTAAAATTTTCGATTCCATCTATTTTCCCTGTAACTTGAGAAGTGATAGTAATGCTTGTTCCACTCCAGTTCTCCGCTTCTTCTTTACTAATAAACCCGTCACCATTACCATTAGGTGCTTGATCTATAGTAGGATATGCACTTAAAATGGCATCATGCAGTGATACTGATTCTGCAGTAAACGCCCAATCTCCAGGTGCAGCACTTGGATCAGTTGCTGCTTTTACCTCTTTTGTAACATTACTGCTTATTCCTGTAAATATCCCTATTGCTATCAGTGAAACTAATAGGGTCTTAATAATTTTCTTCTTCATATTTCCTCCGAATTTATTTTTCAAAATTTAAATTATAGCGTATAAAATACCCTTCATTATTAACTAAAGTGACTTTTACTAAACCAGAGAACTCGCCTTCAAATTTCAAGTTTTCTGATAATTCATAAGTTTGTCCTTCATGTTCAATGAATGATTTTTGATAATCAAGTTGTGACTTCTCATCATTAATCTCTAACAATAAATATCCATCATTATTATTTGCACCTATTAGTTCTGGTGCATACTCATCAATACTATTGATTTCAAATGATAGTTCTTTTGTTTTTGTGATAACTGTATATTCTCCATTTTCTTCAGCATATAGTTTTATTTCCATGTTATCTCTTTCAAAATTGATACTTTCATTATTAAATAGAATTTTAAAATCCTGATCTGATATATCTTTCTTTAAAGTAATTGTTATCTCCACTGATGTTCTAGTAGGGAATACACTGTATGCTACATCTTCAATGTATGGATGACCATTTAGTTTCTTCTGCATTTCTACATTTTCTAGTAAAGAACTTGTTTGTGCATGATTTTCTAATACTTTATTATCTGGTGGTTGTAGAAATATTAGCAAAATCCCAATGATTACGATTCCAGTAATTGAAATAATTAACTTTCCAGTAAGTGTACTGAGAAAATATCCCTTTGTTAGTTCATAAAAACTTCTATCATAAGATAAATCTCTATCCTTGCACACTTCTTCAAGATATTCATGAAGAGCAACTCCAACCAGTGGAAACCATACAAATCCATATAGTCTAACCTTATTTTCTTCTTCGTACTCCTTAATCTGCATTTCTAAATCTTTTCTACCAGAGTATAACCGCGATTTAATTGTTCCAACACTGTCTTCCAAAATCTCTGCAATCTCATTTATCTTGAACTCTTCAAGATAAAATAATGTAATCACTTCTTGTTGCTTAGCAGGAAGATTTTGAATAAACATTGTAATCAAACGTTTTGTTTCTTTTAACTCATATGCTTCATGAGGTAAATTGTCACGACGTTCCTCTTTGATATTATCTTCATACTTTCTTGAATAATTATCATCTTGTAGAAATTCAACTTCTTTGTTTTTACTTTTACTTACATAACGATAACAAGTATTCGTTACTAAACGATACATCCAAGAATTAAATGCTTCTGGACTTTTCAATGAATTGATTTCTTTATAAATTTTAAGCATTGATTCTTGTGCTACATCTTCTGCATCATCTTTGTTCTTTACTATAGTGAAACACCAAAAATATACCTTCTTGATTATCTGTGAGTATAATAACTCAAATTGTCCAATATCCTTTTGGACTTCTTTGACAATTTGGGTAAGTTCTACCTTATTCATAATTTCGCCCTCCTTAATCATCAAATTTCACTTACCCCATAATACTTAGGTACAATTTATTTTAAAAGGTTCATTTTTTGATGACTTTTTTATTATCCATAAAATTAGTCGCAATCTGATAGCGTTTCGTTCATTCTTTATATAAGAAAATAATGATTTTTATATTAGCTATTATTAATGTTATACTTTAGTTAATATTGAGAGGGGAAATATATGGCTACAGATTTAATGGTAAAAGGATTTGGTGTGATAATAATTTTGTTTTCACTAGTAATAATTATTTCAACACTTAGAGGGAACCCAATGATGCCAACACGTGGCAGTAAATCACGTGAGGCGTTTAAACAATATCCTAAAAGGAGTAAAAATTTTCTAAGTTTAGTATATTCAATTCCATTATTATGTTTTGGAATTACGATGTTAGTACCGTCCTTATTGAAATATTTTATATTGATTGTTCCTATGGCATTAGTTATTAGTTGTGTTATTTTTATATTCACTAATAAATCATAAGAAAAAATCCATTTGTACTGTGATGATATGTACAAACGGATTTTTAGTTTTATAATTCATTTACTGTTCCAATAAAAATTGGTATATCATTTTCCACATCCACAATCATATATAGGAATGGGCGATTCAATATAATATCTTCATTTTCTTCGACCATTGCAGCAGTTTCTTTAATTGTAACAGAAGTAGCTGCAGAAGCTTGTGTTCCTTCTTCATCTACATTGATATATGTCTTATGACGAATTTCACTGATTTGCAGATTGCCATTATCACTCATTCTAGAGAAATTTGCACTATCACTAAATGCTGAGACAATACCAAGATTTTTTAACGAATTAATTAATTGATAGTCTTGTTCCTGTTCAAATTTTGGCATTTGTGTATATACTTCTCGATTTTCTTGATTCTTAATAATTTGCGATAATTGCTCACTATCAAGCTGATTAACATACTCATCGATTGTGTATTCTTCACTTGGTAGTACTGCAATAAATGCGTACTTTCCATCTTCATAAGTTTTTGTGAAACTACTCATTTTTTCATTTATATAGGATTTACTTTCATCAGATGATAAATAAGAGGTATCTTGTGAATCTCCATTATAATTGGTGAAGATTCCATCTTCTATGGTTTCATAAGGTGTTTCCCACTTTGCATCAAATGCAATTGCATTGATTAGAATCATTCTTTCTGAACCATCAAGTTTTCCTACTATTTTCTTAATCTTTTCATTGGTATTATCACTAACCCAATTATTGATTTCTTTTGTTGATTTATCATCCATTGCAGTTTTATAAACTTCACTACTATAAAAACTAAAGTTTTCATTTAGGAAGTCTTGTTTTACACCCTCGGCAAATGATTCTTCAAGCCAAATCGAATTCGCACTTGAATATTGACCTAAGTTTTTACTGTAGTTAGACAGATATTGATTCATATCAGTACTTGATAAACCAAATACTTGTTCCATCTCTTCTAATGTATCACCATCAGCTCCATTCATTGTCATTCCTAAGGCTGTATAAATAGATAACGGTGATATTAAATTGGAATCACTAAGATCTTGTTGTTTTAATAATGAAAGGCTCATATCATAATAACTGTTTTGAAATTGTTCATCAATTTCTTTGGTATCAATGGTTATGCTTTTTGCCTTCAACAACGAATCATTATATGCACTTTGATTATTATCACTACATCCACTTATTAATAAAAGGGAAGCTAACGCTGTAGTGATTATGTATCTTTTGTGTTTCATAAAGATACCTCCTACCTGTAAAACGAATGAAGTTACTAAAAAGTTTCAAATTAAATAACTTTTATATCATAAGCACCATCATAGATGGGTGCTACTTGCATAAACTTATCTTTTAGATATTCATTGATTACCTTGCAGATTTCGTCGGAAGATACTTCTTTATCTCCTACCTGACGTAACTCTGCACTCTCTCCACCACATGCTCCAGCACTGTGTACAGTGTAATCAATACCATTTTCTTTTAGATATTCGTTTAGTTTATAAATTGTATTAAAGTCTAATATTTTACTCATGCTTGCTCCTTTTTATCGAATAATATCTAACATATGAAAGATATCTTCTGATGCCATCTGAAATTTAGATTTCTCGATTAAGATATTCTTACCAGTCATTATATAAGAAGGGAAGATTCGTTTTCCTTCATAAAACAATTCGGTGTTTCTCAACTTATACGTTGAAGTAGAAGGGACTGCATTTTTCTTTGTATCTTTTTTAGTAATCATATTAAATGATTTCTTTGCTACATCTCCCATCAGCATAATAACTTCTAAGTTTTTAAATAGTTTTAATTCTTGTTCAAGAATTGGCATATGCTCCTTAATTTTACTAGTTTCAATTGTATACTCAAACTTTGGTAACTTTACAGCGTTTGTAATATAGATACCTAAATCCAGGATATCCTGTATATCTTCTACTTCTACTCCTGCTTGTGCAAACAGTGGAAATGTAGTTTCCAGATACATTGGATTTGGTGCACTGCTGTAAAAGTCGTCTTTTGGATCATTGGCAACTATTTCATTAATCATAATTGCTTTTACTTTGTCTGGTTGTATTTCTACATCGGGAATATTTTTTAAGATTTCCTCATAATTATTATACTGCTCCATGATAAATGGTTTCAATTCTTTTTTGATATTCATTGTTCTTCCTCCATCTTTCTTATTATATTTTTATGTAGTTGTAGTAATTCTTTCTTTATATACTTTGGTTCAATTATTTTCACTTCATTTCCTAATGATAGTAGAAAGGAATAGATCCAATCATTGACTGGCATGTTTACTTTTACACATACTCCTTCATCACAATTACTAATTGCTGACTTCGCAAATGTATCATAAGCACGATAAGCACTCTTTTCACTAAAAATGAATTCATAGTATTCATTCGTTTCATTTATTTTGCTTTTTTGTTTCTCAAGTTCTTTTGATTCGTATGTTTCTTTTAATACTTCTAATTGAGTAATTCTTGATAATCGAAAGTAACGAGTTGCTTGTCGTTTATGACAATATCCTTCAACATACCATGCACTACCTTTGAATTCTAGATAGTAAGGATCAATCTTACGTTTACTTAATCCTGCTGAATTATAGTATTCAATATAAATGGTTTGTTTGTGTAGGATTGCGTCTTTTATCTGTTTAAACAATACTTGTTCAACATCTTCATAATCACCCCATTTATTTAAATTCATTTTCATCCAAGTAGTTTCATTATTACTTGTTAAACTTTTTAGTTTCTGATTAATTAGATTCAAATCATAATAGTTTGTATCTTCTAGAGCATCAATGATTTGTATTAATCCTTCTAATTCTTCCTTTGTAATAAGTGTTTTATCTAATATATAACTGGAATCAATCTCAATTCCACCATCATGTCCTGAGTTTGCATAGATCGGTATACCTGACATACTTAAGCGATCAACATCACGATAGATTGTTCGAGTAGATACTTCAAATTCTTCCGCTAATTGTTGTGCTGTCGTTCTACCATGATTTAATAAATAATATAAGATATGAAATAACCTACTTTTCTCCATTTTGTTTACCTCTTCCTTTACTATAGCATACTATTTGCATATTGTTGTCTATTCAAATAGAACCATTTTCTTAATTTATTAGTCTTATTAGTATAGTACTTATTGTATAAACAAGTATTTTAAAATATACTATAATAGTATTCTTTGGAGGGAATTAAGATGAGTGTTTATAAGAGTTCAATACATAAGTTATTGTCGTATTTTTTAATTGCTGCTTTTGTCAGTATTTTAGTTTTAACTATACTATTTGCCATTGTCACAAATGATGGTCTAAATGATGAAGAACTGCTTCCTATGTTTTTGGTTATTTCTATGGTAGTTGGTATTCTTAACGCATTGTTTCATTACATTACAATTAGTGTTGATGAAGAGGAAATAAAGTTTACTCGTTTCAATCGTGTATATCGTACGATTTCAATGCGTGAGCCATCTATTTCATCATACATTGTAAATCACTATGTAAATGGAATACCTGCTGGTAAGTCATTGTATGTACGTGTCTTTCATTCTAATAATAAACAGAAAGATTATCGCTGTAGTGGTTTTTCTAAGAAACAGTTTCAAAATTTGATTGGTCAAATTTATATATTAAGAAATGGGGAACAGGTAGTAAGTGAACCTGTAACACAACCTACTGATACAGAAGAACTAATAAAGGTAGTATATGATATTCCTAAAGACGAGTTGCTGGTAAAAGAATATCGCAGACAAACAAAACTATGGATTGTCTTCACTGTAATTACTGCAGTTATTGTAATTGGACTGTATATATTTTTATCTAGTTCTGGACTTGATTTATTCTCATCAGAGATGTTTACACCATTCCTGATGATGGTTGGACTTATTCTATTAATGTGTATCGGAATTCCATTTTTTACCTTTAGAAAGCAGTTAAATGCTATCTCAAAGGACATTCCTTCACGCTTGATGGTAAATGATACAACTATTACAATTGATGATGAACATTTTCAGGTAAATCAAATAGAAAACATAAAAGTAACACCACCAAAATATGGAAACAATATGAATAATCAGAAACGATCGATACGTTTTCATCATCAAGGTAGAACATATGTATATTTCTTTGGATATGTAAACCCAACACTTCCTTACTATGAAAACTACGAGGATCTGTGTATCCATTTAGAAGAAATATTCAGAAAACAAAATCAGTTTATTTATGAAATCTAGGTCATTTCTTTGAAATGACTTTTTCTTTTCCTCCCGATTCTACTGTACCAAAACTTCACTGACACCTTTTGTCATAGAAGTTTTTTATTTTTGTGTTGACGTTATAAATATTTTTAGGATATTCTAGAAGAACAGAAGCGGAGGTATACATGAAAATAATTGAAAATTTCAAGCATCACAAAGATGACTACGAATGTATGTGGAATGGCATTGAAGATATTTACATGAATCACACAGGTACTACAATTCCTGATCAATTCTTTTTTCTGATGAGTGGGTTTGGTGGATTTGCTTATATCAAAACAAACGCAGCAGATATTAAACGAATGGTATCTTTTGGAGATGGTAGAACCAAACAAATGTATCAATACCTTGCACCAATTGTTGGTTTTGAGTTTCGCCATATTCAATCTAAGACTTTTGAACTGGCTATGAAGAAAGCAAAAAAAGAAATTGATAATGGGAATCCTGTCGTTCTTGGTGCTCTTGATATGTACTATCTTGAATACTATCCAAAACTATATGAAGGAGATCATATTCCTTATCACTATGTATTGATGGTTGGATATGATGATGAAAAAGAATGTATCTATCTCTATGATTGTGGAAAGGAAGATCTTCAGCAACTTTCCTATAAGAACCTAAAAGCTGCATTAGATGTTGAATGTCCTGGGATGAGCAAGCCAAACACTATATGTACAATTCGCATGGATAAACCCGCAGATATTATGACAATTGCCAATACCGCTCTTAAAGATAAGGCAACCACATTTATCAGTCCTCCAACCGGGTTTCTTGGTTACAAGGGAATTCAAAAGCTAGCAAAGGAATTTTTGAAATGGGATGAAGAAATCGGAGTAGATGAGACAAAGAAAATTATTAAGAATATGGTCTACTTTATGGGAACTGTTCCTGGATATTCGAATCGTCTGTTAGGTATTGATGAACCTGAGATGAGTATCTTTATGGGTGGACGTGATAAGATGAACCGCTTTATGAAAGAACTTGGTGAAGCAGAGAAGAACACAGCATGGATAAAAGCTGGTGACCAATTCTTGAATAGTGGAAAACTATTTGAGGAAATGCATGAACTGCTGGTAGACTATCTACTTGAGATTAGTGATGAACGAGAAAAAGTTCAACAGCTACTTCTACAGATTGCAGATAAAGAGAAAGAAGCTTTTACTCTTGTACTAGAGGGAACCCACTAGATTTTGTATGCGTAGTGGAGTCATGCTATAATTGAACAATGATAAAGAAAAGCGAAAAACAAAAAATGATTGATGGGGAACTATACAATGCCCGCAATCCTAAATTGGTATTGGAACGTGACCACACGGCAAGTGTTTTGCAGAAATATAATTCAAGTACGTTTCATGAAATTAATATGCAGCACAAATTAATGAAGAAGTTACTAAATACAAGTGGAAACTTTTGGATTAAACCGCCATTTCATTGTGACTATGGATACAATATTACAATAGGTAAAGAAGTAATGTTGAACTATGGTTGTACATTGTTGGATGTTTGTCCTATTATAATTGAAGACTATGTGTTAATTGGACCAAGTACTCAGATTTATACAGCATGTCATCCAATTGATCCAAAGCAAAGGAAAGATGGAATTGAGTTTGGTAAACCGGTCACGATCAAAAAGAATGCATGGATTGGTGGTAACTCAGTTATTCTTCCAGGAGTAACTATTGGCGAGAACAGTGTCATTGGTGCTGGTAGTGTTGTAACTAAATCAATACCAGATAATGTAGTTGCAGTAGGAAATCCCTGCAAAGTTATTAAATCAGTTTATGAATCAGAAAACAGCAAACCCACAGAGTAGATATCTGTGGGTTATTTTTAAACTTTTTTACTAATGCGACTGGATGATACTATCATCAGTATTGGTTGAATAATCAATAATCCAATAATCACAAGAGCAGCAATCTGAAAATCTAACATTAAGAACACAATACCGATCCCTGCAATTAAAAGCATATTAATACAGTTTACCATATATGCACTTTTCTCTCTGATCATTATATTTCTCTCATCATTAACTTCATAACGATATTTTACATTTTTCATCATTTTGCGCTCATGATCATAAGACATAAATGAAGCACCAGTAATCATTGAGCCTAGTGCAAGAATTAACATCTGTGTATTTTCATACCAATTATCAGGAAATAATCGCGCAAGATAACGGCTGCTAATCATTATAATAATTCCTGTGATTCCAATAACTATATATTTTCTCATTTTGATTCCTCCTCATAAATAAATATTTCTTCAATTGTCATATTAAAATAGTGTGCAATTTTAAATGCCAAGGTAATAGATGGATTATAGCGTCCATTCTCTAAAGAACCGATTGTCTGTCTTGAGACTTCCAATATTTCTGCTAGTTCTTCCTGACTAATTTTATTTGCTTTTCTAATTTTTTCTAAATGATTTTTCAAAACATCACCTCTTAAATGGAAAGCTTACTTTACATTTATAAGATATCATATTACTTTAATAATGTAAAGTTAACTTTCCATTTAAATTTAAAAAAACTAGCAATTGCTTGCTAATTTATTTATGATTCACGATTTGTAAGATTTCTTTGGATTGTTTTTCACCCATAATAGGGCTTTCCAGATATCCTTGTTTCATGCACCAGATTGCATGTTCAATTTCACCTTTGAAATCACTTACTAACTTCACACTAATTTCTTTAACGTTACCATGGTTATCTACAAACTCCGCAACATTATTTTTCCAGAAGTTCTTAGTTTTAATGTAACCCTTAGTTCCATAAATGAATCCATTGTTTTCGTTATGGCTAATCCAGCTACTGTTGAATATACCAACAACACCATTCTTATAGCGAATTAAACCTTTGGAATAGATTTCAATATCTAGTTTATCTTTTATTCGTTCTACATGTATATCTTCAATATCACTACCTGCGAAATAATTAATATAACTGATTGGATAAACACCGATATCAAACGTACATCCACCAAATTCAGAGTTGAACACCCAATGTGAATGATCGCTGTTATCAATATACATACTACTGCTGTAAGTAGCATCAATTGCAACTAGATCACCAAGTTCACCACTATCTATAAATGCTTTTATCTTTTGATTCAATGGTGTAAACAAACCTTTGTGGGCTTCCATTAGAAATACATTATTTGCTTTGGCAATCGCAAATAATTCTTCTACTTCTTTTTCACTAGCAACCATTGGCTTTTCACATAGAACACTTTTCTTATTCTCTAATGCTTCTTTGATTTGCTGGTAATGTAGAGCATTGATAGTTGCAATGTAAACTAAATCTACCTGATTATCACTCCATACATCATCGTAGCAATCAAAGAATTTTTGTGCACCATATTCTTTCTGATACTGTAATGATTTTTCTCTATCACGAGATGCAACACCATAAAGAACTGCACCCTCTGCTTCTTTTATACCTAGAATAATTCTTTTTGAAATGCTTCCTAATCCCAGTACAACTATATTCATCATTTTCTCCTTTAAAAAAGTCCTGCTAAAACAGGACGATTATTCTTTATCTTTTTTTCTTCTGCGAACTAAAAATAAAATTAATAGAACAACAATTACTGCTGCTGCGATAATTGTGATAATTGCTAACATATTAGCATTAGTAGTATCACCTGCAATTAATAAATCAAACATGAAGTATCCTCCTTAATCCATCTTTGGAAAGAATATTTTTCTATCTTTCTTAATATCGCCTTTCACAAGGGATTGAACAATTACACTCTTGCAAGATAACTCTGCAATGTTATTGTCCTCACCTAATACCCAAATCACATGACCTCGTTTTTCACCATATGGTTTATATGGGCTTTGAGACGTCGTATCTATTATACAATAATAATCAAGATCATACCCATGATTTTCTAATTTTTTTATAACTTCTTGAATTTGTGATTCATCATAAATCGTTTCATATTCAAATAATCTACGGTTTAATAAACGCTTCGCAAGATCACTTACAATCTCATCTTCATCTTTTGTAAGTAAGCCAATTCCATAAAGAGCTGCACTTTCATCTAAATAGAAATGATCTTCTATACTAGGTTCTCCACTTAAGAAGGGAAGAAACATCTCAATTTTCTGCAGTCTTTGTGGTCCTTGTTGATAAAGATAACGTAATCGTTCAAATATCTTTGTCAGTATCATCTCATAACTTCTACATACTGGATGATAATATACCTGCCAGTACATATGATATCTTGCCATAATGTAATCTTCCACACTATGAATACCTGATTCTTTTACCAATAGTTTCCCATCTTTTACTCGTATTGTACGTAAGATTCTTTCCAAATCAAATGCCCCATAACTGGTACCAGTAAAATAGGCATCACGTAACAGATAATCCATTCGATCTGCATCCAACTGGCCAGATATGATTTGATTTAATAAATCATTTGGATGGTTATAGCTAATAATACTTGAAATAATTTCCGGTAGGTTTGGATCTGCCTTTACCAGTACTTCATGAATCTCACTATCTCCAAGAATAATTCTTGAAGAAAACTCTTCATGAGGAATTGGACAGATACTCTCAAACGCATGTGAGAAAGGATAGTGTCCAACATCATGCAGTAATCCAGCAATCATTACATATACTTTTTCATCTTCACTTAAATACTCTCTAATATCGCGTATTTCATGAACCATTCTTCTAACGATTTCATACACTCCAAGTGAGTGTGAGAATCGTGAATGTTCTGCAGTATGATAAACCTGGAAGTCTCCACCTAACTGATGAATTCTTCGTAGTCTCTGAAATTCTTTTGTATCAATCAAATCCCAGATAATCTGTAAACTTACATGGATATAACCATGTATAACATCACGCATTACTTTTGTTTCATTGGTTCTTTTCAGCATATTATCACTTCCTATTGTAATTTCAGTATATCACGGATATTATAGTATAGTATAGAAAAGAAAGAGGTGTCTTATGAAAATTGGTACTATTGGCAGTGGAATGATTGTGGATCGCTTCATTCAAGCGATTGAGATGACAGAAGGGGTAGAGTTAGTAGCTGTTTATTCTCGTGGTGAAGAAAAAGCGAAAGAATTTGCTCAAAAGCATAATGCTAAGAAATATTATGTAGATATGGATGAGATGTTAGCAGATCAAGAAATCGATACGATTTATGTTGCTTCTCCAAACTCTCTACATTATCCACAAACCTTAAAAGCATTGCAGGCAGGGAAACATGTAATTAACGAAAAACCATTCACATCAACATTGGAAGAGTGTGATATGTTAATTCGTACAGCGAAAGAAAACAATGTGTTCTTGTTTGAAGCAATTACTACCCTTCACCTTCCTAATTACCGAATTATTAAAGAAAACCTAAAAAATATTGGAGATATTCGTTTAGTAACATGTAATTTTTCTCAATTCTCTTCTCGTTATGGAAAATATAAAAACCATGAACAAAGCAATGCGTTTGATCCTGCATTCTCTGGAGGAGCGATTATGGATATTAATGTATACAATATCCACTTTACAGTTGGTTTGTTTGGTAAACCTAACAGTTATGAATATCATCCAAACATTGGATACAATGGAGTAGATACAAGTGGGGTTATGATTATGAAATATGATAATTTCATTGCTACCCTGATTGGTGCGAAAGATTCATCTAGTGAATACTTATGTTTTGTTCAAGGAGATCAGGCAAGTATTAAGATGAGTGGAGGTTCTACAGGTGTTTGTAAGAATGTTGAAATCATTCCACTAAAAGGAGACCAGATTGGTGTTACTAACCCTGTTGATTCATCAAATAATATTGGAATTGAACAGGCAATGCATATGACATATGAAGTAGAAGCATTTAGAGATATTGTTAATAACAACGATATGGATAAGTACAATGCATTACTTCAACACACAAGAGATGTTATGGAAATCATCTCAACATCAAGAATCAAAGCTGGAGTTCACTTCTCAGCAGACAAAAAAAGCGTTTAATACGCTTTTTATTTGAATTTGCTTGGGTATTTCCATGCATCTAACTCTTCTTGAGTAAATGGATTAATATCTGAACCATCACTTATTGTTAAGGATAAATGATATAGCTTTGCAATTTCTTCCAGATATACTGCTTTTAAATATGCATCATCCATATCTTTACCAACGGTTACCGCACCATGCTTTTCTAAAAGAAATACATCTGCTTCCTTACATACATCAATCACACTTTGCGCTAATTCAATTGTCCCAGGTCTTCCATAAGGCGCAATAGGAACATATCCTTTTGTTAGTTTTAGTACACCGCATTCATATACAATTGCTGGTATTTTCTTATTTAAAATTGCCATCGTCGTAGCATAAGAAGAATGCGTATGCGCAATTGCATTGATATCTTTTCTTTGTTTATATATTTCCATATGAACAAGGGTTTCACTACTTGGTTTTAAATTTGATTTATTCTCTATTATAGTTCCATTTGTATCCATAACAATCATATCGTCATAAGATAATGTTTCTCGATCAACTCCACTAGGAGTAACTACTATATAGTTTGTTTCTTTATCCAATATAGAGAAATTACCTGACATATGAATACATAAGTTTTCTTTTTGTGCTTTTTTAGCAACTAAACAGACATTCTTTTTTTGATTTTCTAACATTGTCTTTGCCTCCATTAATAAAATGAAAATCTTATAATATGCATCTATCTTTCTACTCTTATCATACACCAGTTATCATACGAATCAAATAGTTAAGACATTCAATATCATTTAAACATCTTAACATTACTTCTTCAATCATAACTATCATAGTGTTAAGATGGATATATTTATGTTATGATAAAGTTATGGTGGTGATTTAATGTTACATAAAAATGAAGTTGAACTTAGATTAAAAAACTTAATGCAGTTTGATAACATAAAAGTATTTGAGCCTTCAAAGCAGGATTTATCAAATTTAAATCTAGTACTTAAAAATACATTTAAAATATATGTTGTAGAAATAGGTGAAACTAATTATATGTGTTTACAACCTAGTATCGATAATTGTGATTTTAGAACACTAACAAAAAGATATAGCATTTATCAGGAACTAGTAGACAATAATTGTTTTCTTTTATTTGATGGGTATATAGGAAGATATAAGAAGCAGCTTTTGAAACTTCGTATTCCTTTCGTCATGGGAGAAGAAAATATGTTTCTTCCTTTTCTTGGATTGTTATTGACAAAAGAAAAAGAGAAATCAAAAGAGATTACCACTTTTTCTCCAATTGCTCAGCAAATTGTTTTATCTGCCATATATTTTAACTGGCATGAAAAGTCTAGTATTTATATAGAAGAATATTTAAAAGTATCTCGAATGAGTGTAACAAGAGCTTTCAATGAAATAGCCTCTACACAATTAGCTACTTTATCAAAAAAGAATAGAACTCTAAACCTAGTATTTAATACTCACGGATACACGCTTTTTGAGAATAGCTTTTCTTATTTTACTTCTCCTATATATAAAACTTTTTATATCGAAAAAGACATGATTGGAAAACTTCAAGATATAAAGATTTCTGGATTAAACGCACTCTCATACTATGGTGAAATCAATCCTGAAATATATAACATTTATGCAATTAGTAAGATTGATTACAACAACCAAAAAAATAATAATATTTTTAGGAATTTATCACAAAATAATCTAGATATAATTAGTGATACTACAAATGTGATTCAAATTCTAAACTATATAATTAAAGACAAGTTATTTGATAAAGCTATTGACCCAATCAGTGCATATTTAAGTTTATCAAATGAAGATCAGCATGATGTACGCATAGAATTAGATTTTAAAGAATCACTCAAGCAGATTGTAAATAAAACTAAACTTAAGGAGTGAGCTTATAAAAATGATTAGAGGATTAAATATTTTCAAAACGTATTTTAAGGAGTTTAAAGATTCATATGTTCTTATTGGAGGAAGTGCAACTACTTTCAATTTAAAAAGCGCTCAAATGAGCGCTTTGCCTTTACTTATGATCAATTGAAAGTGAATCAATTTTTCCATCATACAGTGTAATGTATACCATATCATAGTAGTTATCACCATAATAAGAATAAGATTTAAAATACGTTGAATCATAAAGATCTGTGTATTCTTTATAAATACTATTCAGTTCATCTTCACTCATACCAATCTTAACTCCACCTGGTAATGAAAAATCTAAATCTGTTATATATTCATTATTCACTTCAACTCCAATCACAATACAGTCTGTGATTGCTTTTTCTTCTTTACTGTCATTGTAGAATGATAATGAAATAACATCACCTTTTTCATTCACAATATCTATATAATATTCTGTAGACTCTGCAGCTACTTTAATGCGTGAATCAGAAGAACTGTCAATTTCCCAACCTGCTGAAGTAAATTCACTGTAAGCTACAGGTAATTTATATGTTTTTTGGTTTAATGTAAATTCAAAACTTTGCCAAGGTCCAGTAGGATTTTCCACTCCTTCTATGTATGAATAATCATCATCATAGTCATAATCATCATCGTCATTATAACCAATTGTTGCATCTGCTAATTCATCAGGAATCTCAATATCGTCTACTTCATTATAGTTTTCAAATGTGAAATTCATTGTGAACTCATCAATAGCCATATCCATGCCCATCATTTGCGAACTAAATTCTTCACTCTTCAGTACTTCATCCATTACCGATGTTAAGTCCACCGAAATACTTGCTGGCAATCCCGAATCTTGATAAAACTGAGCTTCCAGCACAATATCTGTATCTTTAAAGTTTAGTCCTGTAAATAAAGATGCGGATGCATTATCTGTAGCTGAGAAAAGTGACATTGCTTCATCCAATGTATCACCATCAATTTTACCTTCAATAATTTCTGTTTTAGACTTATTTACTTCCCCTGTTCCTGTATGCTTAAGGTTTTTTGCTGATTTGAATCCTTGCCAAAAAGTTTTTGAATTAATCATCGTAAAATTTACATATCCAGTATCACCAATTATCCAATCACCATCATCTGTCTTACTGTATTCTACTAATTCACCTTCTTCTTTTACAAGATACAACTCAATATCCGCTTCTTCACTCATACCGAATGTTGAAACTGTTGTACTTCCAGTACCATGAGAAATCTGTTCATCAATAAGTTGATCAACTTTTAGCGACATCCCCATATTTGCGCTAATACTTGTTTCGCCAGAAGACACTGACATATCCATAATCATTTCCATATCAGTTGTCATTGATTCTACATCTTTTAATTCTGAAATAGCTCTATCAATAATTTCTTCTGCATCCTTCCCACTTCCACATCCTGCCAATACACTCACACTTAGAATCAGAGCTAAAAACCCTGAAAATAATCTCACTCGCTTTTTCATTTATTCCCTCCACAAGTCATCTTTTACTTTTTCATATCGTTCCTTATCCATTAAGTATTCTACATCATCCAGCTCAACTCCATCATAACGACGGGATGCATAACGAAGTGTTCCTTCATATACAAATCCAAGTTTAGAAATTACATTTTTACTCTTCTCATTAATAGAGAAATGAACAACACTTACTCCATTTAATTTCTTTTCTTCAAATGCATATATCAATACTCGTTTGCTAGCTTCAGTAGCGTAACCATTTCCCCAAAACTTTTGTCCAATCCAATACCCAAGTGACTTAATACATGGATTCAGTCGCTTGGTATCCGGACTCAGTCCAACTGCACCAATCAATTCATTTGTTTCTTTTAAGAAGATTGCATACTGATCATCCTGACAAAAGACTGTTTCTATAATCTTTCTTGATTCTTCAACTGATTTATGTGGTGGCCACCCTGCATTTGTTCCCACATTTATATCTTTTGCCAGTTCGTATAACTGCTTCGCATCTTCTATTTGAAATGGTCGTAATACTAATCTTTTTGTTTCCATATCTACCTCTCTATTATTAATACTGCCGATTTATAGAAAAGGTTTCACACTACACAATTCTCTCTCATTCATAAATCTAATGATTTATGCCATATAAACGATACTGTGGTCTAATTTTCCATCACTAACTTCATTCTTGTGCCAGTAACTTTCATCGTTTAATACTTGCCAACGACGTTCCTCTTTCAAGTATGACCAGTCTTTATCATTTTGGAAATACAATTGAATATTTCTTGCTTCTAAAATATTTAAGATTTGATTATCATGATAGTTAAATTCATCAAAATCCGTAAATGCTTTACTTCCC
Source organism: Breznakia pachnodae (assembly GCF_030814225.1). Classification (GTDB taxonomy): domain Bacteria; phylum Bacillota_I; class Bacilli_A; order Erysipelotrichales; family Erysipelotrichaceae; genus Breznakia; species Breznakia pachnodae. The sequence goes on along the minus strand of NZ_JAUSUR010000002.1, from coordinate 476,390 downwards.
ATTTGCGAATATAAATTATTCAAATCAAGCAATAAGTCATGTGTTTCCTGTTCCATTTCACTTGCTTCTAAACCAAGTTCTTTTACTTCTTTTAATACAATTGGATACGAATGTGATGGATAATCATTGTTTAAACGTTCACTAATGATTTTACATCTCTCTTTATCATTTAAGTGATAAGATAAAATTTCTCTACAAATCTTAACTGATAATGAACTTGAACGATCCAGTGATCCAATTACTAGTGGATGTACATATTTATACAACTCCTGGTAATGGTTAACCTGCCCACCATTTTCATCATCTTTCCATAATTTTGTAATTCGCTTAATTTCATCATGTGCAATTCTAACTTTTTGATTATTCACCGTATCAAGTGGTGATAGACGGTGCACGGTTGATGAATCAATTGGTGTTAAATAAGCTAATGGACCCATATGAATTTCATCTGCTCCCAGTGCCATCAATGTTGCTGATGAAGCTGATTCAAGAGGAATCAGTGCCAATACATTTTTGTTGTAGTTACGAATAATGTTTACAATACGTAATGCTGACTCAACATCTCCACCTTTTGATTTAATAAACAATGCTACTTTTTCATTTCTTCCAATTTTATTAAATAATTCATAAAATGCCAGTACATCGTTTCCACAAACTCCACCATTATAAGAGTTCCAATATACTACCAGTGGCATTCCTAATTTCGCTTCCAGTTTATCTAAGATTTCTTGTGTTTCCTTAAATAATACTGGAGGCTGTTTAATCTTAATTTCCTTCTTTACTTCATTATTGTTTTCATCCATAATTTGCTCCTCCATAATTTATAATGAAAATCTATTTACTCAAACGATCCAATACGTAATCTTTTCCTAATAATTCAATTGTTTGAGTTAAATCCGGTCCATGTTCCTGAGCAGTTACACTCACTCGTAATCCCATGAAAAGTGGTTTTCCCTTAATTCCTGTAGCCTTTTGTGTAGCCTTTAACGCAGCTTTAATATTTTCTGCAGTCCATTCTTCTACTTCTTTTAGTTGGTTTGCAAACTCTGCCTTTACAATTGGTGTCGTTTCCCAACTCATAACTTCTTTACCATCTTCATCCAATGTGTAATCATCTTTGAAGAACAATGAAGATATTTCTACGATTTCTTTTCCATATGACATTTGATCATGATATAACGCAATTAATTTATTAACCCATTCATCACTATAGTTACTTAAATCATATGCTTCCTCCAAGAATGGTTTTGCTAATGGAATTACTTCCTCTAATGGCAATGCTTTCATGTAGCGATTATTAATCCAAATAAGTTTATTTTTATCAAACATACTTGGTGATTTTGATAAACGCTTTTCATCAAATATTTTAATTAACTCTTCTTTTGAGAAAATTTCTTCTTCACCTTCTGGTGACCATCCTAATAGTGATAAGAAGTTAAACATTGCTTCTGGAATATATCCTTCATCTTTGTATTGTGATACAAATTGCATAATACTTTCATCACGCTTACTTAGCTTCTTATGATTTTCATTTACAATCAATGTCATATGTCCATATGTTGGAGGTGTTAATCCAAGCATTTCAAATATCATCAATTGCTTTGGTGTATTTGATAAATGTTCTTCACCTCTAAATACATGAGTAATTCCCATACGGTGGTCATCAATAGTAACTGCAAAGTTATACGTTGGAATTCCATTTGACTTCACAATTACCCAATCACCAATATCTTTTGATTCAAATGATACTTCACCACGAATCATATCTTTAAATGTATAAGTTTTTCCTTCTGGAACCTTTACACGAACTGTGTATGGTAAACCAGCTGCTTCTTTTTCTGCCACTTCTTCTGCAGTTAAATGAGAACATTTACGATTATACATTGGAGCGACTCCAAGTTTTTCCTGACGTTCTTTTTCCTCAGCTAATTCTTCAGCTGTACAGAAGCACTTGTATGCCAATCCTTTTTCAATTAATTCATCTACATAGCCTTTATATATATCCAAAGCTTCCATCTGACGATAAGGTCCACATTCAGGATTTGGATGGAATGGTGATTCATCAGGAACAATACCTAACCACGCCAAGTTTTCTAGCTGTGACGCTTCTCCACCTTCAATATTTCTTTCAATATCTGTATCCTCTAAACGGAAAATAAAATCTCCATCATAGTGCTTTGCAAACAGATAATTAAATAGCGCTGTTCTCGCTCCACCAATATGCAAATGTCCTGTTGGACTTGGTGCATATCTAACTCTTACTTTATTCATTTTCATTTCTCCTTCTTAATAATGTAACACATTGAGCGACCACGCCTTCGCCTCTGCCGACAAAGCCAATTTTCTCTCCACGTGTTGCTTTTATACTTATATTTTGAATATCTGTATCCAATACCCTTTGAATGTTTTCACTCATCTGATCAATATGCGGTGCCATCTTTGGCTGTTCAATCAGAATGAGAGAGTCAATATTTTGGATTTCATATCCTTTATCCTTCATCATCTTTACAACTTCACCAAGAATCTCAAGTGAAGAGCGCCCTTTGTTTTCATCACTTGTATCAGGGAAGTGTGTTCCTAGATCTTTCAGTGCAAGAGCCCCAAGAATCGACTCGGCAATTGCATGACATAATGCATCACCATCCGAGTGGGCTTCCAAGCCAAACTCGGCATCAATTCTAACACCACCAAGGGTTATAAACCTTCCTTCACAGAAGCGATGAATATCTGTAGACTGTCCTATTCGATACATACGATTCTCCTCAATTTCTATTTATATACAACTTCAAATTCTTCAAATACAACATCCATATCTTCATCGAAGCTATAACCGAGTTGCTTTCCTTCTTCTGTAAAGAAATGGGTATGACTTTTCTTCCATGACTCAAGACTGTCATCTTCACCTTCTTTACTGCAGAGCTCAAATGTCATATCTTTAAATTTCAGGTTATGTATTTTTGTAGTTTGAATAACACAACGAGGATTTCCATCCCAATCCGTAATAATACTGTAATCCCCAGGCTTTGGTACTGTTTCATCCTTAAACGCCAAAAGACTACTACATGTTGCTTTCTTCTGTCCGATTAACACCAAGTGCAATAACTCATTTGCAACTCGCTCTGTTAAATCAAAATGAAACACATCTATATAGGTAGTATTTTCATCTAAATTGTTCTTTTTTAGGAATTGATTCCAATATTTTTCGATACTCATAAAATTTCCCCTTAATCTTCCTTATTATATCATGTTTAAGTAACCCCTAAAAGAGCGAAAGCAGGCATTCTATGGCTATTTTCATCACTTCGCATTTAAAAATATCGAAATCAAAAAAAGAGATGTAATTTTACACCTCTTGAACAATCATTGATATTTCATTTCGATAAATCTTAATAAAGAAATAAACACATAATGATAATGATACAACTTCAGCTATCGGATAGGCAAACCATACAATGTCAATATTTTCACTTCTTGCCAATAAGTAAGCAACTGGAAGTAAAACAATCAGTTGTCGTACTGCCGAACTAATTAGACTCAACATTCCATGACCCAATGCCTGAAACACTGTAGATAGTAAAATTCCTACTGCAGCAATCACAAAGTGAATACTGATAATCCTTAACCCAATCACACCAATTTCTAACATTTCCTTTGAAGGGTTAAAGAAACTCAATAACCATTCTGGGAATAATTGAAACAGTAGCGTTCCAAAAATCATAATACCAATTGCATAGATACATCCTAAACGAATTGTCTGAATAATACGGTCTGGTTTTCGTGCTCCATAGTTATAGGAAACAATCGGAATAATTCCATTGTTCATTCCAAAGATAGGCATAAATACAAAACTTTGCAATTTAATATATACACCACCAAAGAAAGCAGCAGCGCTCTTTGTGAATCCCATTAATATCTGATTCATTCCATATGACATAATCGATCCAATTGATACCATAATAATCGATGGAACACCAATTGCATAAATCTTACGAATAACGTGTAGATTTGGTTTGTATTTCTTAAAGTTAAAATCTACATCATGGTTATATTTCATATTAAATATAAATGCAAGGATTGCGGCAATAATCTGGCCTAGTACGGTTGCGATTGCAGCACCTTCAATTCCAAATGCTGGAATTGGTCCAAATCCAAAGATAAAAATTGGATCAAAAATGATATTGATGATTGCACCTAATCCTTGTGTTGTCATAGTAAACATCGTTCTTCCTGTTGCCTGCAGTAATCTTTCAAATGCAATTTCTAAGAAGATTCCTACTGAGAAAATCGAACAGATACTTAAATAACTAACTCCTAATTCAGTAATCTCTGCACCTGCATCCTGCATTTCAAAATAGAAACGAGTTCCAAAGAACCCAAATATCAGAAATACAATTGCACTGATAAACAATACAAGTACTCCACTAGTGGCTACTGTATTCGATTTATCAAATTCTTTTCTTCCAAGGTATCGAGATAACAATGCATTAACTCCAACCCCTGTTCCTGTTGCAATTCCAATCATTAAATTCTGAATTGGAAATGCTAATGATACTGCAGTCAGCGCTGCTTCACTTATCTGCGAAACAAACATACTGTCTACAATATTGTATAATGCCTGAATTAACATTGATAACATCATTGGTAATGACATTGTAATCAACAATTTATTGATTGGCATCGTCCCCATTTTATTTTCTTGCATACACTCTCCTCATTACTTTACGTTACGCCATTATATCAAACTTTGTACGTATAGTCACAGGTTTTTTTATGCAATTGCTAAAATGTGAGTAAACGTGCTATTTCCAAGTATATTGGGCATCTTTTGCACCTACTTCAAAATGATATTTCACAATTCCCATATCGGTTTTCGAATAGATACCTGAGCCACTTGTCAATTCTACCATTCCATTATCATAATGAAACTTAAACTTCTGTTGATTTCTGGCTGTCGGAGCTAAACTTGCAGCTTTCACACCATCAAGAAACCATTGTGGTACATCTGAAGATGCAGTATAAAAATTAGTTACTTCTCTTTCTTTATGAGCATAACCTTGGTTTTCTCCATATCCTAATGAAATTACCATCAGTAACTTTTCTCCACTATTAATATTAATGACTTTTTTGGTTTTTCTTTTATTAAAACTTATTGCTACCCAACATGTGTTTAAACCTAATTGTTGTGCTTTTATTACAATCTTTTCTCCATAATATCCTGCCAGTTGTTCTAACTCATTATTATCTTTACCAACAAGAGCAATATAGTTATTTACATTTTCAAATTTTCCATACTTTGCCAACATACTTTGAAATGCAGTTGGTTCATCATAGTTAATTTGAATATTCATTCCACTTTCACGATTACATTCATCCATGAAACTAGTTAACTCTTTACGTGTTGTTTCATCTATTTTCTTATCTAAATACTTTCGTACTGAATGACGATTTTGTATTGCTTCTAATAATTCCATTGTTTATTACCTCTAGTCTTCCTCTTTTGCAGGGCATACTAATCCGTTTTCAGAATGATAATTAAATGCAGTTATAATTTTATCAACATGTGAGAATAACCCAATAACCGAAGCCCATCGATCAGATTCACTACCCATATAATAAAAGTTCATAGTACCTCTTTTATACATCCCAATCAGTCTAGCATCTTTTAAAATACGTAAATGATGCGAAGTGGCTGGCCTGGATAATCCAATATGACTGGATAATTCACCTACACGCATACCACCATATTTCTTAAGTAACATCATTATAATAGACTGACGATTTTCATCACCGAGTGCTACAAATATTTCACGGCAATCATCTAGTTCTTTTGACAAACTACCCATCTCACCAGTAAGCTGATCTAATACTTTTTCCACAATTATCACCTCTTTAGAATTTATTCGTCGAATAATTTAAACCCTAGAACCATTATACAATATGTTTATTAAAATAGTTCATTGGTAAAGAAATTCAAGACCAATCAGGCATTTTTATGAAGTAGTTTCCTATATGTATTATCAATCAATACTGCACCTACTGGTGCTGTAACTAAAATAGCGATTGCTGCAACTGCAAGAATCTCCGCACCAAATGGTAATCCCATACTTAATGGAACTGCACCAATCGCTGCCTGTACAGTTGCCTTTGGCATATACGCAATTCCTACAAATAATTTCTCTTTGGTATCAAGTGCATTACCAAAGACACTGATAAATACTCCAACCATACGAAATACCAACCCAAAGGCAATTACTAACAACGCAAGAATTCCTACGCTTTCAATTGATTGGAACTGAACGGCACAACCAACAAATACAAATAATAAGATTTCTGCAGCATTCCATAATTTCGTATAAATATGTTCGCAGGACGTAGATACTTCAATGTTATTTTGACGTAATCCAAGCCCAGTCGCCATAATTGCAATCAGACCAGAGAAGGGAATCCAAGCTTCAATTTGTGTTTGAAGTTGAAGTAATAAAAATGAAATACTAATTAAGAATAAGACAGAATATACTCCACTTAAATTCATCACTTTATTCACATGTGCAAATACTTTTCCAACTAGTAAACCAACAAGAATTCCTAATACAATAGAAACAGGAACCCCTAAAAAACTAAGTAATGAGAATTCACCATTTTGAACAATGCCTGTAAATGCGGTAAACATTACAATTACAAAGATATCATCTACAGAGGAACCAGCCATTACCATTTGAGGAATCCCTTTGTCACTTCCATATCCTTCTTTCATAAGTTTCAACATTCTAGGCACAACAACAGCAGGGGATACAGCAGCCAATACTGCTCCTAATACACCAGCTTCAGCAATATTCATGGAGAATAGAAGTGTAGATATAATAATTACTCCTAATATTTCAAAACTGGCAGGTACAAAACTTAGACATATAGATTGTCTTCCTACCTTTTTTAGTGTATTAATATCCAGTGATAATCCTGCTCTAGTCAGAATAATAACTAATGCTACCTGTCGTAAATCCGCCGACATATCCAGTACACTAGAATCTATCACATTTAATAACTGTGGTCCTAATACTAACCCTACTAACATATAACCAATTAATCCTGGAAGATTTAATTTTTCCATAATTACTTTCATGATTACACCACATACAAAAATCAATGCAAAACTTGTTAACATACTTCTACCTCCTAGCCAACAAAAAAGCTGATAACATCCATACTCAAAAAAGTATAGAAATCATCAGCTTTTGCGGTTTTGATAAATATCATGGGAGATTTCATTCCCAGGGGTAGTATAACACATCTTAAATGAAAATCAAATCTAATGCGTTTTTTTATACCATAGTATGATAACTAAATTTATAATTATCATTACAAGAATTAATCCAAATACAAGTTGCATAAGACCTGATTCAGTATATTCACTTGGAACTTGAGAGTTTCCAAATGCACTTAGAAACAAGTTTCTGCTATAGTCAAACAAGACTATTAAACTAATTATCAGCCAACTTATGTTCATACGCCATACATACTTTCTCAAATAGTTTCCTAATAAAAAGAAATTTCATCAAGTACTGAATCAATTGTTGAAGATGCATGTATTCTTTGCATATTCAAACTCCAATTATCATGAGATGTACTCTGGCTTAAATCCGATAAGAAGTAGACTAATTCTGATCTTGTATAGATATTTTCTTCTTTCTCATACAACTCTACAATACTGTCAACACCATCAGCACCTACTGCATAGACCACACTCATATCCAAATAACTTCTTGTTCCATCTTGATATAATCCAATATTATAATTGATCATATATTTTCCAACATTGATAAACTGCAACGATAAGAAAATACATGCGAATGTAGCAATTGAGATTCGAACATAATTAACTTTCATCCAAACACCAACCATAAATATTGAAATACAAAGGAATAATACCACAAGAAACCAGGCTACATTAAATCTTAATAACGTATAACCATAAGAATTAATATATAGATATAGCTTTGCGAATGCCAATACAACAAGTACTAATGTTTCACTTCCCAATACTGTAAGCATAAGTTTTTCTCTAATAGTATTTTCACTTAACCATTTAACTGAAATGAATACAGTTAAATTAATAAGTACAACTACCAATAGTGGGAAAAATCCATTGCGTGCAAATTGAGATAATTCATATGCACTATGACTTCCAGCATTAAAGCGCATATAACCGATAAATGCACCCATAAAGAATAATAAATATACAAGAATCAGCATTCCTAAGATAATCGTAAAAACTAATGATGATACTTTTTTCTTTTTACTTAAGTCATATTGCTTTCCTGTATGCTGATAGTTATTACGTATGTAAGTAAATAATACAATACTGACTGGTATGCTTATAATAAAGGTAAATATTCGTGTTGCTAAATCCAATTGAATAGCATTTACTAAATCTTCAACTACCATTCGAAATCCATCATCTGAAGCCAGTAATAATGCAAATACAATCAATAATAATGGAATTCCAATAATCAGTGCCATAAAGATTTGCTTTAGTTTTCCTGACTTGGGATCCAGTTTTCCATCAACTTGAATTTTTAATTCGCTTACTTGCATTGCTCTTCTTATTCCACTTAGAAAATCACCAATAATATGTTCATCTAATTCATCACTTTTTCGAGCATCCATAATAACTAATACCCAATATGCAAAACTAAGAGCCAATACAATGTGTATCGTTCCATAAAATACACTATTCTCAAATATAGAGAATGACAGACTTAATAGTAATGTGTATACCATATAAATCTTATGACTTTTCTTCAATATCTTCTTTTTACTTTTTGCATAAAAATATACTGATAAACATAATGCAACTGTAAATAAAGTAACTAGAAAGTATCCTTTGGTTGTTGTAATTAACCTCATCAAAGTATATCCAAGAATCGTTACCCCTCCTAATAAAAATGCATCCTGTTTACTCCAAACTACTTGTTTGTTATCTTCCTTAACCTGTTCCATAAAACCCTCCTACTCTCCTTTATATTCTAAAATATCAGCAGGTTGACAATCCAATTCTCTGCAGATTGCCTCTAATGTGCTAAAGCGAATTGCTTTTGCTTTATTATTTTTCAAGATAGAAAGATTTGCTGGTGTGATATCAATACGTTCTGCCAATTCACCTGCACTCATCTTTCTTTTTGCCATCATGACATCTAAATTAACGATAATAGCCATATTAGATTGTGAAGTCATTTTCTTCTTTTAATAAATATGCTTGGCAGAACACATTTTTAATAACTCGAATAATTAAGGCAATAAACCCCATCGCTGCTGCAACTAAAATCCACGAGGCATAGTTGAATGCAAACCCTACATCTAATACACATTCCAACATACATAACCAACTCAACATTCTCAGAAGATGAATATTCTCTTCTGTAAATACTTCATCTTTTGATAAGTTCATAACTAGTTTATGCAATAATGCAAGAATCACAATTGCAACTACAATTCCTAGCTGCATACAAATGACAAAGGTCGTAATATCCCCAAATCCCATGTCAGCAACAAACCCTCCTGGAAATATAATGTCATGTGCAATTGTATCTGCAAATACAATTCCAATAACACCAACAATCAGAAATAAATATATACTGATTCTTGTAAGCATAATCGAATTTTTATCTGTCCACTTCATAACAAACACCTTCCTTATACATAAAGAATACTTAATGTTTATATGTTTGTCAACAATTATTTATCGATAAACGATAAATAATTGTTTTTTAATAATAAAACTGAACATCTATTTTAGAAGTTCAGTTTTATTTTTTATATTTATTATTCTTGATTGATGCACTAAATAAATAACTAATGATGTAAGGATTATTATACAACCAATGAGCTGCATTCTACTTATAACTTCAACATTGCCATAGAGATCCTTTATTAGTGTTGCACCAATCATTCCAAAAACTGGTTGTAAGGTAGTTGTTAGGGATACGATTGTTGTAGATACTTCTTTTTGAGCAATAAGTTGCATAGAGTATGCGATTCCACTTCCAACAACTCCAGTAATAATGAGAATCATTAATGAATCAGTATTTACTTCTATGGTGAAACCAGTAAAGAAAGTTAGAATTAATCCAAATACTGTTGCTGTAATTAATTGAATAATTGACAATGCTCCCTCACTGCTTGTTTTAACAAATTCTGATGTAACAATTATAAACAAACTATTTGCCAGCATACTTATAAATATTAGAAGGTCTCCTACATTTATGTTAAGTCCCTTTTCACTACACATTATGATCATTCCAATCATTACACCAATAATTACAAAAACTAATTCTTTCTTAGGCTTTGTCTTAGTGCGTATACATTCTATTAAAGGAACTACAATTATGGATAATTGCAAAATAAATACACAATTTGTAGAAGAAGTATACTCTAACCCCCAAACCGTTAACTCAAGGTTCGTCATTAATAATAATCCTAGTATAATTCCCTGAATAATAGATTTTTTATTGATTGATTTCCACTCTTTTCTGAAAAAAACAAAGCAAAATATAGCACCCGATAACATCCGTAAACCTACATATGTAGAGGAATTCATGAAAAACAATGCATGCTTCATATATACCGTTGTAAATCCCCAGTAAATATTAATGGTGATTAAATATAGATAGTTTTTCAATAGACACCTCCTTTCTATAAAAGTCCATTAAATAATGGACTTTTAATCAAATACTCTATTTAAATAGCAAACCAAAAGCAGTTGCACACATTACAAGAATAGAGCAAAGCAATGCAAATCTTCCAAAGAGAGTTTCATCACTGAATCGACTTACAATAAATAACAATACTCCTCCTAACGGCCATAACACTGCCACAAATCCAGATGCTAAACAAAATAGAATTGTTTTAAAATTCGCATGAGATATCTCATCAAATATCGAACGAACTTGACTTGTGATAACTTTCATAATTATTTCAATTCTGGCCAATACTCTTTATTAGCCTCAATATAATCGTCTAATAAGTCTTTCGCTACTTTGGCACTTGGAACACATTTATTCATAGTCAAAGCCTGCCACATTTTTAAATATGAGTTTTCTTCCCATGCATCAACAACTAGTTTTTCACAAGCTACTTGTTGTTCCATAAGTCCTTTTTGGAAAGTAGGAATTTTCCCCATAGCTAATGGTTCATAACCATCTTTACCCACAATACAAGGAATTTCTACCATTGCGTCAGCACTAAAGTTTTCAATTGCTCCATTGTTTTCAACAATCAATAGCATTCGTTCTTTCGTGTTGAATGCCAATGCTACTGTCAAATCCACAATAAATGTTGCATGGTTTGTAATTTCTAAATAGCTTCCTTTTGTTGTTCCCCTTTCAGCAATCTGCTTACAAGCTGAGAATACATCCTTCTCACGGGTATCCATAACTTCATTTGCCCGTGTATATTCAGGATTATCATGTTCAACAACATAATCTGAATATAAGTAATATTTTAAATATGTATTAGGTAATGTTGTAGGATCTAAAGCTACTACATCTTTTGCCTTCATATAAGTATCAGACCAACTTGCTTCTGATTGTGGATCCTCAATTTCATCTTTTGTAATATATCCATTCTTCTTTACCCACTCAACAACTTTAGGAAGTAAATCAGTTCCATCTTTATCTTCAATTTTTGTCCACCAACCAAAGTGATTAAGACCATAATAACGAATATCCATATCTTTACGATCGTTTAGTCCAGCAATGTCTGCAATTGCTTGTTCAATTCCAATTGGCATATCACAGATATTAATAACCTTAGAATTCGGACGAAATCTCCTGGTTGCTTCTGCTACGATAGCTGCTGGATTAGAGTAGTTTAACATCCAGGCATTTGGGGAATATTTTTCCATATAATCAATATTTTCTAATACTCCGTCAATTGATCGCATCCCATATGCCATACCTCCAGGTCCACATGTTTCCTGTCCAACCACACCTCTTCTTAAGGCTATTTTTTCATCCAATTCGCGCATTGGCAGTTGCCCTACACGAATATGTGCCAAACAAAAATCAATATCTGTATACGCTTCTTTTGGATCTACTGTAGCTAGAAATTCTATTGCAGGGTCTTTTTCCTTAACAATAATTTCGCATGCTTTTGCCAGTTTATTTTGTCGCTCTTCATCATTGTCATACAACACAACTTTTCTAAGTGGCAAGCGATCAAGATTGTTTACTAATGTTGCTACAATTTCTGGTGTATATGTACTTCCACCTCCTGCAATTACTACTGAACTTTTTCTTTTTTCCATATTTATTTCCTCCTTTAATTATTCTTATCTAACAATTTTAATACTGTCTTTTTAATCATCGTAACCGATGGACCATAAATAATCTGAATCTCATCTCCACCTGGTTCCACCATTCCACTGCAACCAGTCTTATTAAGAATATCTTTGTTAACTTTTGATAAATCTTCTAAGTCTACTCTTAAACGGGTCATACAAGAATCTACATTTAATATATTCTCTTTACCTCCCAAACCTTTAATAATGATTTGAGCTTTCATAATTTCTGGATTTGTTGTATCAATTGCTTCGTCTACTACTCCATCGCCAGATGTCTGCTGATTCAATCCAGCTATTTCTTGTGCAAATGCTATAGAATCATCATAGTCTCCACCACGTCCTGGTGTCTTAACATCAAACTTGATAATATACCATCTAAACAGGACATAACATGCTATAAACTGAAAGACTGTAACGGCTACTATAATCCACCAATTAGAGTTCTCACGCAATACTCCATGAATGAAGAATCCAAATATTGATGATTCTCCTCCACCAACTCCTGATCCAAGAATATAACATAACCACCAACTCAATCCTGATAATACTGCATATGCAAGATATAACATCGGTGCGATAAACAAGAATATGAACTCTATTGGTTCAGACACAGCAGCAAAGACTGCACACATAATACCGGATATCACTAGAGGTTTTACCACTGCACGTTTATCTTTATCTGCACATTGATAGATTGCTAAAGCTATTGCTGGTAATCCACCTAACATCATTGGAATCTGTGGTCCAAACTGATATTTAATTAATTCAACTGTTGTGATTCCCTCTGGTATAATTGGCAATCCCTCTTTCAGGTATAATGCATAAGCTTCCGTAACACCAATTGCTTGTGCACCTGATGAGAAAACGTATTGACCTGAAATTGATGTTGTACGAACAATTGCATTCCAGATTTGGTGCAGTCCAGTAGGAATTAATAGACGTTCTACAAATCCATATAGGAATACACTAAATGATCCTAACATATTTAAACTTTCCCCTAATAATTCAATCCCTTTTGCAACATAAACCCATAGGAATGGGAATATTTGTCCAATCACGGTCATTACAATTAAACAAATAATTGGCACAAAACGAATTCCTTGGAAAAATGAGAATGCCATTGGCAATTTAACATCTTTAAACTTTTCATGTAAAAGATAACAAATAATTCCTGTAAACATACCTCCTAAAATACCACAGTTTACTGTCTCAAAACCTAACATTGTGGTAATCGTATTCTCAGGGAACATCGCTGCTACGTTAGGCCAACTTGTTACAAGTAGTCCCATTGACAACAAGAATGCAAGATAACCGACCAACGCTCCAAATGCTGCATATTCCTTATCCGTTTTTGCAAGCGAGAACGCAAGTGCTACTGCATAAATCAATCCAAGATTCTGTAGAACCAATAATCCTGCCCACTCCAATACAACTGTAAATATGTAGCTAACAATTTCATTATTGAAGAATGCGGGCCATAAATTAACAATGGCTTCCTGCTCAAACAGTGAACCAAATGCAAGCATCAATGATGCTGCTGATAATAGTGATAATGGTACAAGGAAGGCACGAGCCATCTTTTGCATAATTTTTACGGCTTTACCACTACCCTTTTTTTCTTTCCTTTTATCCTTTCTTTTTTCTTTTCCATCCATAAACATATTCTCCTTTCTATTTTTTATTTAACCCTTTAGGGATTTACTACCAAAAACAAAAAGACCAACCACACATAAGAATATAATCTTATGTGTCATTGGTCTGCCTACTTAAAGTAACACTCCTAATTGACAACTCTCAGAATATGCATAATCAGATATAATTCATCTTCTTTCTGCATATCATAGTCGTATTTTTCATATACAATTTTTTTAATACTATCTAATGTTTTCTTAATCTTCACATCACTGGTAAGAACTGGAAGTAACTCATCTACTTTAATTACTTTTGTTGTTTCACTTCCACATATTCTTCTTGCCAGATATTTAATATGAGTCAAGAATCGAATATATTCAAAACTATTTTCATCAATGACATTACCATAATTCTCAATAATGATTTTTCTAATATCCTGAGTCAATGTAATTACAATATTTACATCAAATGAGGAATCTGCTACTCCTGCATTTACCATATGTAATGCTATATATCCAATTTCATCATCTGGTAAAGAAATATTTAATGTTTCATTAATTAACTTAACACCAAACTCTCCAATTTTATATTCTGTAGGATATAAAAGTTTAACTTCATGCAGAATTAAATTTATTGCCTCACTTCCAGCATAATAAGACTGAATAGAGAAGGTAATATGATCTGCTAGAGTAAATACAATTTGATCATCTATCTCTTTCTTTAGTATTTCCTGACTCTTTTCCCAAATCCTGGTTGCAAACTCTAACGACTCAGGAGTAACTCTTTCTAATAATTTGCTTACATGATTATATGATTGATCTTTTAACACAAATACTTTTTCAATTTTACTTTCTATTACTATATCGTTGTTATTCTTATTCCATCCTATCCCAGATCCAAAAGCTATAATTTCTTTATTGTTATCATCCACTAAGTAAACAGCATTATTATTAATTATCTTTTTAATTTTCATATCATATGAACTCGATAATTTTTGTTTGACCTGCCTTGGCAAGATCAAGATTCTCCATAATTACAATCTGTTTACTATTAGTGTTTGAAACTACAAGCATGGTAATCGTATCATAACCTTCTGCTTCTATTACATCTTTATCGAATGCAAGAAGCTGATCTCCAACCTTTACAATATCTCCTTCATTTACGAAACACTTGAATCCTCTTCCTTTTAAATTTACAGTATCTAATCCTACATGTACAATCACTTCAATACCATCATCTGTTGTTAAACCAATTGCATGATTTGAATCAAGTACTGCTGTAACTGTGCAGTTGAAGGGGGACACTATTTGCATTTCATCAGGAATGATTGCAACCCCTTCTCCCATCATTTTTTTACTAAATACATCATCATTTACATCTTCTAAGTTAATAACTTTTCCACTAACTGGAGAAAATGCAAACTGTCGCTCTTTCTTGAAAAACATTATTAGACCTCCTCTACTAATTCAACCCGAAGTACAATAAAGGCATGCAAATATAGTTATTTGCATGCCTAATTTAATAGTAACATCACTTATTACCTAAATACTAACAGGTAAAATTTGAGTTGTCAACTTTTTTCAAAAAAACCAAAATGGCTTTATTAAATGACTCTATATGTTGTGTAAGGAATCCATAGCAATCTTAACTCGATGCATTCCTTCCTCTAATTTTGATTTTGGACATCCACAATTTAAGCGAAGATATCCAGCTTTTCCATATGTTTTTCCACTCATAATGGCGACTTTTCCGACTTTAATGAAAGCTTCCTGAACCTCTTCATCACTAAACTCTAATTTAGAAATATCGATCCATGCAAGGTATGTTCCATCTGGTATTTCAAATTCAAAACCAGGAAGATTTTGATCAATATAGTCTTTCACAAAACACATATTCTTATAGATATATGTTTTCATTTCATCAACATAATCATCACATTCCTGATATCCAACCATCAGTGCATGCATTCCAAAGATACTTGCTGAATTTAAAAAGTCTTTTCTTCTAGTTTGTTGTAGAAACTTCTCTCTAACTGCTTCATCTGGTATACATGCATAGGAACCAATCAGTCCTGGTGTATTAAAGGTTTTACTCG
Source organism: Breznakia pachnodae (assembly GCF_030814225.1). Taxonomy (GTDB): domain Bacteria; phylum Bacillota_I; class Bacilli_A; order Erysipelotrichales; family Erysipelotrichaceae; genus Breznakia; species Breznakia pachnodae. Next base: position 460,326 of record NZ_JAUSUR010000002.1, on the reverse strand, counting down.
ACGAAGAGACCAAGTATAGCTCTTTATACTCTTTATAAAATTTCATAATTGGAGTATGCGTATGATTTTGGAAAACCATATCCATATGTATTTCATCACTAATAATTTTTACATTATATTGCTTACAAAGTTCAATGATTTTAGTTAATTCTTTCACTGTCCAAACCCTTCCTGTTGGATTATGTGGAGAGCAAAGAAGAAAAATATCACATTCCTTAATTTCGTTTTCTAATTGTTCTTCATCAATTACAAACCGATTATTATTCTTTATTAAATGAAACTCTTTTAGAATTCTGTTATTATCTTCAATAACATGAAAGAAAGCATCATACATTGGTGAGAAGGTTCCAATTACTGCCTTTTCTTTACTTAGCAGTCTTAATAAAACAGACACGGAATACATAACACTTGGTGAATAGAGAATCCAATCTGCTTCTAGTTTTGTATCAAATCTACGTTGAAAATAATTTGTAATAGAACTTTTAAAATCTTCATGATTCCATCTTGTATAACCAAAGATACCATGTTGAACCAGTTGTTCTAAACGATTGATAATTTGTGGTGGAACTTTGAAATCAGTATCACTTATTGAAAATGGTAATAAATCTTTTTCCTGAAAGCGATCCTCAATGAAATCCCACTGGGTACAATATGTACCTAATCGATTATTTACTTCATCAAAATTCATATGTAAACTCCTCAAACTTTAACATCTTTTGAATAGTATCTTTATTTAGATGTTGTATTGTTTTGCATAGCAATTGGATTGTGTTTTCCACATCATTCATATCAACAATCGAAATTGGTGCATGACCATATCGAAGCGGAATTCCGATTACAATGCAGATACATCCATTATTTGTAAGATGAATACTACCACCATCCGTTCCACCACCTGAGAACATATCACTCTGATAGGGAAGATTATAATGAGACGCTATGTCTTTCACATACTTCAGTAACTGACGATTTGGAATCATTGTTTTATCATAGTGTAAGATCATTGGTCCTTTTCCAATCAGTCTGGTATTAGATTCATCTCTTTCTAGAATATTCTTCGGACATGCTACATCTAAAACAAATGCAATATCTGGATGCAGTTTACTAGTTGTTGTTTTCGCACCTCGCATACCAACTTCTTCACTGCTGGTTGCAGCAAAATGAAGATTAGCTGATAATGATTCTTTATGCAAACGGTTAAAGACCTCGGTTGCTATATAGCAGCCAACTCGATCATCAAGTGCTTTTCCTGCATAACGCTTTGGTTGATAGGACTTCCATTTTGTATCAAATGTTACCATATCACCAACCTGAATACCTGTAGCTTCTACTTCTTCTTTTGTATCTGCACCAATATCAACATATACTTTCCCATTTGAATCTTTAAGGGTATCTGTATTGGATACAAGATATCCACAGATTTTTTTATGATTCATTGTAGTGATGATAACTTGCTGATGGTATCTGGCATTTTCTCTAATTGCTCCAATTGGAATAACTTCCATTAAACCAATAGTATTTATTGCTTTCACCATAAAACCTACTTCATCCATATGGGCAGCAATCATAATATTATAGTCGCTATCTTGGTGTTTGGTGAAGGTTATGCTGCCTAGCTTATCATAAGAAATTTCATCCACAAGAGGAGTGAGGACTTCTTTTAAAACATCTCGAACTTCACTTTCATTCCCAGCTATAGCATCTGCTTCACTTAGTCTCTTTAATACATCAACTTCCATTTTCATCATCTCCAATCACATGGAATTCTTTTGGTGCACTTGTTAGTACAACTGCACCATTCTTACTTACTAACACATCATCTTCAATTCGCACTCCACCCAAACCTTCTACATAAACACCTGGTTCAACTGTTACTATCATTCCTACTTGTAATACAGTATCATCTTGTGGTGATAATCTTGGATTCTCATGGCAGTCAATTCCAATACTATGTCCCAGGTTATGAGTGAAATAGCTTCCATATCCATTCTTCTCAATATAGTCTCTGGCAACTTTGTCTATTTGTGAACATTTCATCCCTGGTTGAATTGCATTAATTGCTTTTTGTTGGGCAGTAAGTACAATATCATAGATTCGTTTCAATTCTTGATTATAATTATTTGTCATTGCAAAGGTTCGGGTAATATCCGAACAATACTCTTTATATCTTGCACCAAAATCAATCGTTACAAAATCAGTAGCTTCAATAATCTTATCACTTGCTTTTCCATGTGGTAATGCACCTCTTTCACCACTAACAATTACTGTATCAAAACTTTCTTTATCAGCTCCAAGTTTTCTCATTTGATAGAGCAATTCATTTTCTACTTCTTTCTCACTCATTCCAACTTTAATAAATTGTAAGATATGCTGATAAGCCTGTGATGCAATATCACCTGCTTTTTGAATTGTAGCTATTTCATCTTTAGTTTTTATCTGTCTTATCTTATCTACATCTGCTGCAACCCAGGTAATATCTTGTATTGACATTAACATTTCATATTCGCTATAAGAAATTGTGCTTTTTTCAAATACAATTTTCTTTATATTATTTTCCTTTTTCCATTTTTGCAGATAAAAGGGAAGGGAATGATTTGCATCCAGTAATACAACTTCATTATGCTTATTTGCTTCCTTCATCTGCTGGTAGTATCTTCCATCTACCATAACCACTATCTTATCTTTAGTAACTAAGACATAACCACTTCCACTGTATAGTGATGCACAATAATATTTATTTTGTCTTGATAAAAGTAACAGCGCATCAACTTCCAATTCTTCTATAAGTTCTTTCATATTATCAATAAAAATAAGAATAGACTAAGCTATCCTTATTTATCTCCTTAATCGTTTGAGTCTACTACTAATGTACCTTTTTTAATCATTGCGTTTCTAGCAAAAATAACTAATATTGCTGTTACTAATGCTCCTACTCCTATACCGATTACATATGAAGGAATGTTTTCAATTAGTGGCCAAGCCCAGATTGCTGATTCTGGGAACCATTGTACTGCACCCAATAGTACGGCTGTACATGATCCAGTAATTGCACCAATCATATAACTAGGAATAATAATTTTTGGATTTTCTAGAGCAAATGGAATTGCACCTTCAGAAATACCCATGAACGCAAGGAACATTGCTGTTTTTCCTTGAGGATAGAATTGTTTGTCAAACACATGACGTTTAACAACATATTTATCAATGATTGTTGCTAATCCTAACCCAATTGAAGGAACAACAATTGCAACTACACGTGCGGTGATTGGAAGTACACCATCGGTTGTAAATCCTAGCGCAACGAAACCTGCTGCTTTATTAATTGGACCACCAAGGTCAATTGCTGTTGCTGCACTTAATGCAATCGTATATCCAATCGAACCAACACTTCCTGCTGCTTCTAATCCTTGTTTGATTAAGTCATTAATTAGTCCTCCAAATGGAGTTACAATATAATGCATACCAAGCATTACTGATAGTGCAGCAAGCATTGGAATTAAGAATGTAGTTTTAAATGCTAACATATTATGACTAACTTTAATTGTTTTGTTTAACCATTTTACTAAATATCCTGCTGCAATCGCTACAATAATTGCACCAATAAAAGTAGATGCCACTGGTGATTCAGGAACGTATTCTCCACCAACCAGATTAATTACTGAAGTAGGTGATGTTGCCATAAGCCCACCAATAAATCCAGCAGGGAAGGCAAGTTTTCCACCAATTGAATTTGCCATAAATGCTGCAAACATTGGAATTGCGAATCCGAATAACGTTCCTCCAAATTCTTGCGTTAAATAAGCAAAGCGCAATAGTTCCTGATTAAATCCAGTAAATTTTCCTGAGTTCATTGCATCAATGATACCAACATCTGGACTAATTCCCAATATTACATAAGGGATAATTTGTGAGAATGCCAGAATCAATCCACCCATAATCAGGAATGGAATCATATTACTGATACCTGTCATTACATGTTTTGATAATGTTGCCCAAATACCTTTTTTAGCAGGAGGATTTGGTGTTGTCTCTTTCTTCACCGTTTTATTTGGTGTATTCCCTGAAATAGCTGCTCTTTTTGTTACTGCCATATATTTCTTCTCCTTTTTCTATCCTTCTTCAGCAATCAACGCTTCAATCTCTTGAATTGTTGCTTTTGCATTTTTGATTGCATCCTGAAGTTCGATTTCATAAACATCATAGTCATCAAAGCGCTCATTGTTTTGAGGTGTAATTGCAACTGCATGAATGATGATATCTGCATCCGCAATCTCTTGAGGTGTTAGTTCATTTTGCAAACCATCTGCACCTTGCGTTTCTACTTTGATTTCATAACCCAATTCTTTTGCTGCATCTTCTAACCCCTGTGCAGCCATGAAGGTATGTGCCAACCCCATTGTACAAGCACATAATCCTACAATTTTCTTCGCCATTCTTCTACCTCCTTCTACGCTTGAATAGCATCTTTTATAATTCCAAATATTTCATTGGTATTATTCGATTCTAATAACTTCTGTTTAAATTCATTACTCATCATCTTTCTAGCCAATAGCGATAATAGAGTAATATGTGTTTTCTCTGTATCTGTAGCTGGAACAAATAATGCAATAAATAATTTAGCTGGATTTCCATCCATTGATTCCCATTCAATTCCTTTTGTTGTTTTCATAACAATAATTCCTGTTTTATTTACGCCACCATTTCGCGTATGGGGAATTGCAAATCCTTCAACAAATCCAGTAGAACTTTCTGCTTCTCGCTCCAAAAGTCCATGTAAGATAACATCTGCATCATCACCAATATGGTGTTCAACTGCTTTCTGTGCAAGAAACTTAAGACAATCAATTTTTGTTTCTTTATCAATATCAATATAAATTTGATCAATAGTAAATATTTCTTCTTTCATATCTTCTAACCTTTCTACTGTATCAGTGAAATAAATTCTTCAAATGTCTGTGAATCAATCATCTTACGAATTGTTTTCATTGATTTTATACAACGATATAATTCTCTAAATAACGCTGCATTATCTCGATCTTTCTGATTAAAACAAATCACAAAGATTACTTGTACCATTTCTTTTTCCCAAAGAATTGGTTTCTCTAAAATCGTTACCATAATACAAGATTCAAAATCACCCTCACAAATTGCATGGGGAATTGCAACTAAATTACCAATATCCGTTGCAGATACTTGTTCTCTTTCTTCAATTGCTTTAATTACATCATCAGGTATGTGTAAACTCTCTCTTGCATTACGTTCCAACACCTTAAATACTTCTTGTTTATTATTTAGAGAAACTCGAAAGAATGCTTCTTTCTTAAATAAATTTATTAATAGATGTTTTCTACCATCATGTTCTTCCAGTGAATTCTTAATTTTATCAAATGCATCAATCGCTAGTAAATTATCCACAACGATTACTTTTTTATCACCAGTAGGTGCAGTGATTGGAATTGTAGAAATAATAATATCTACATCCTGTGCCAGTGCCAGCTCCAGATAATGAACTGGATATATTCCAACAATTTCAATTCCATTGATTTCCTGACGAATTCTCTCTCCAATCAATTGAGAAGTTCCAATTCCATAATCACAGAGGATTACAACTCTTCGTTTATCTTTCATTTTTTCTTTATGAGCACTAAAGTGTACTGCAAAGTATCCTATTTCTTCTTCATTTATTTTTAAACCAAATCGTTCTTCAACTTTTCTAGTTAAATAAATTGCATAATTCATCTCCATTGGATAATCTTTTTTAATTTGATCTAATAGGGGATTTTTTAATTTCATATTTTTCTTTAATCGATTCAATAGTACTTTTAAATGTACTGCCAGAGCATTAATGACATGATCATTATTTACATAATTTACTCCTGATATTAAAGAAATTTCCTGTACTGTTTCATATACAAATTCATGTAAATCTTTTTCCACATCAATCTGTTGTGGATCAAAACTATAAATCATAAACCCTGAATATATAGATACATAATTGTATTCTTCTTCATTTAAGACAATCTTAAATTCTTCAGCCAGAACTGACATAATACGATAAATCATTTGAAAGTTATGATATCGAACACCTTTAGGTAATGATAAATTCTGCATTGTATTGCCTGAACGACTTCTGGATAGGGAAATCGCAACTCGTATCAGTAACTCATAGATATCACGATCAGCAACTATAATTGCATTATCACTTAGGTATTGAAAGATTACTTCATCCATATAATCAAATTCAGCCGAAGTAATATTTAATAAATTACATTTTACTAGTTTTGTCTGATAATATTGAAATCCTATATCACTCAATAGTGTTCTTATATTTAATTCTTTTCCCAGTATCTGTAACCCATAATGGGGTTTTGATATTAGCTCTAACTGATATTTCTTTAGATAATCCTTTATATCCGTTGTAACTTTTGTAAGTAGGGAAGAACTGACTGATAACACATCACTAAGTTCATCAAGGGTAATTACTCCTGCATCCAAAATATGTAGAATTAGTAATTCCGTTCTCGCCTTTGGATCCTCTAATACATCCTGTTGTTCTTCCAGTTTATCAACCAAAGAAATTGGTGGATTCTGCAGTTCATATCCATCTCCACGTTTCAGTACAATTTCACAATTATACTGCTTTAATTCCTGATTAATAATTTCTATGTAACGTTGCACTGTTCTTGAACTAATGTTTAACTGTCCTGCAAGGTCTTCTATTTGTAGAGGTTCATCTTGTATTAATAAGCAATTTACTAAAGCTAATTGTTTCTGCGTCAGCATATGATGTACCTCCTTCTTAGTGCCTATAACTTCATTATAGATTTCTTTCATATTTTTTCCTTTCATAGTTTGTCGTGTTTCCATGACAAATAAAAATAAACCACACAATAGCATGGTTTACTCATCTTTTATCCAGTTTTCAATTTCTACTAATAACTCTTGTTTGAAGTCTTTACGTTCGATATCATACCAGTGGATATCCATTTGATTACGGAACCATGTATATTGTCGTTTCGCAAAATTTCTCGTATTTTTTTGAATCAAAGCAATTGTATCCTCTTTATCTTTTTCACCAAGATAATACGCTTTCCATTCTTTATATCCAATTCCCTGTAAGCTTTGCAAATCAAAATCATCTGCCTTATTTACAAGTCCCATAACTTCATTCTCCAGTCCTTGAGAAATCATTTGTAATACTCTCTTATCAATTCGCTCATATAAATGAGGACGTTCCATCGTCAATCCAACAATATAAGCATCATATAATAATTTATGTTCCTGCTTCGCAAGGGTTTCACTTTTCTGATGTCCCATATGATCCATCATCAGCGCCCGTCTCACTCGTTTTCGATTATTTGGATGTAAGTCTTTAGCAGCTTTTTCATCCACCTCTAAAAGTTTTGCATAGAGTTCTTCATTGGTTAATGTTTCTAAGTAATCATTATACTTCTGATCGATTTCTTCATCATGAAACACATAATCATAAAGCAAGGATTTGATGTATAGTCCAGTACCACCAACAATCATTGGCAGTTTTCCACGACTCACTATATCTTCAATATATGCTCTTGCTTTTTGCTGGAAGATTTTCACATTATACTCTTCTTTGTAAGAAATATTATCTACCAGATAATGAGGAATCCCCTGCATTTCTTCTGGTAATATCTTTGCACTTCCAATCGTTAATTCTTTATAGCACTGATATGCATCACCACTGATAATTTCAGCATTATATTTTTTAGCCAACTCAATACTTAAACTTGTCTTACCAACTCCGGTCGGTCCAACAACAACTAGTACTTTTTGCATTATTTTACCCTTAAGAAATCCTTTTCCAGTTCCTTTAAAGTAAGTTCAATCAGCGTCGGTCTTCCATGTGGACAATGAAATGGTTGTTCACATTTACGAAGATCTTCAATTACTTGTTCCATCTCTTGCATTGTTAATGTGCGATTAAAACGAATCGACGAGTGACATGCCATTGAAGCTAATGCCAGTCTACGTAATTGTTCAATATTTACTTCCTCATTTTTCAGATAGATATCAATCATATCTTGAAGGAATTTTTCTTCTTCAACATCCGTAACCCAGATTGGTAATGAGCGAACAACAAAACTGTTTTCACCAAATACTTCCAAGTGGATTCCCAATTCTTCCAATAATGCATTAATTGCATCAGCCTGTTGAACTGCACGATTTGTTGACTCAATCATGATTGGTACCAATAAATCTTGCTTATCTTTCACTCCATGCAACAATGCTTTTTGAATCTCTTCATAATGATAACGTTCTTGAGCAGCATGTTGATCAATAATGTATAATCCATTATCTCCCTGTGCCAGAATATAACACTTATGCATCTGTGCAAGTACAATCATATTAGGGAAGGAAGGGTTTAAAGCAGTTGGTGCTTCTACTTCCACTTCTGGTTCAGTTTCGACTTCATCTGCTGTTGGTATTGGTTGAATCGGTGTTTGCTCAACAGTTTCTATTGTCTGGTCAACTGTAGTTATTTCTTCCTCAACAACCGTTTCACTTGTTTGTGTTTCTGTTTGGTAGTTTGAGAAACTTTCATTAATTTCCTGATGCAGTTTCTGCGGTTGTAATGATTCCGTAGTAGGTTGATCATAAGTAAAACTAAAACTTGGTGTTTCTACTCGTTCAAAGCGTTCCTGTCTCACTACTTTATTTACTTCTAATTTCTTTCTCAAAGCATCACCAATGGTTTCTTTGATTAGAAATTCTAGTTGTTTTTCTTTTGATAAACGAACTTCCCATTTACTTGGATGTACGTTTACATCTACAAGTTGTGGATCCATTTGTATATTCAAGACAACAATTGGATAACGATCACTTGGTGTGTATGGTGCATATGCATCCAAGATTGCTTTTTGTAGACGGAACGAGCGAATCATTCGATTGTTTACAAATAACAACATATAGTATTTCGTTGCTCTTGTATGTGAGGGTTGAACTGCATAACCTTCGATATGATAATCTGAATCACTTCCTTCAATAGCAATTGCTGATTTTGCAATATCTCTACCATAGATGTTCATGATTACTTCCTGCTGGTTTCCATTCCCACTACTTGAAAAACTAATCTTTTCATCATTCATAAGTAAGAAAGCAATGTTTGGATATGCCAATGCAAACTTCTGAATAACATCACTAACTAATGAAAATTCATATTGTGCACTCTTTAGATGTTTGAATCGAGCTGGTGTTTTCTGAAACAGATTACGAACAATAATTTGCGTTCCTTTTGGTGTTCCAACCGGTCCAGCTTTTACTGTCTTACCATAAGCAATCTCCACTACTGTAGATTCATTACCATCATTTGTTTTTAACTCTACATTGGATACAGATGCAATTGAAGGAAGTGCTTCACCTCTAAATCCCATTGTTCCAATTCGCCAAAGATCTTGTACATCTTTGATCTTACTTGTTGCATGGCGCTCAAAAGCTAATGTAGCATCAGCTGCACTCATCCCATCACCATCATCAATTACCATCATCTGTTCAATACCACCTTGTTTGGTATGAATTTCAATGGTAGTTGAGTTGGCATCAATTGCGTTTTCAACTAACTCTTTGATTACTCCAGAAGGTCTTTCAACTACTTCTCCGGCTGCAATCATATTCGTTAAGTGTGGATCTAATCGCTGTATTTTCGCCATATATCATCACCTCTAATGTTTCTTTAATTCATTTAAAAAATTCAAAGCTTCCAGTGGTGTCATCTGATCAACATTTGCCTGATCCAATAACTCTACAATTCGTTTTGCTTCCGTATCCTCTTTCTGGATACTTTCTTTCATTTCCACATGTAAATCCATATCATCCTTTTGGATATTACTTAAGATTACTGTAGCACGATCTAAAACTGCAGAAGGTAACTTTGCAAGTCTTGCAACATTAACCCCATAAGATTTATCCGCTCTACCTTCTTTTATTTTATACAAGAAGATTACTTCATCATCTTCCTCTTCTACATCTACTGTCAAATTCTTAATTCCTGGATACTTATCTTCTAGTGAAGTAAGTTCATGGTAGTGAGTAGAGAAAAGTGTTTTCGCTTTTGTATTCTCATGGATATATTCCAGCATTGCATAGGCAAGTGACATTCCATCATAAGTAGATGTCCCTCTACCAATCTCATCAAATAAAATCAGAGAGTTATCAGTAGCGTTTTGAAGAGCATAATTTGCTTCCATCATTTCCACCATGAATGTTGAATGTCCACTCATAATATCATCACTCGCACCAATTCTAGTAAAAATCTTATCAAATATTGGAATCTCACATACCTTAGCAGGCACAAAACATCCAATCTGAGCCATAATAACTGTTAATGCAACCTGTCTCATATACGTAGATTTACCACCCATATTTGGACCAGTAATAATCATAATCTGATCTTCCTGATTCATTACCAGATCATTTGCTACATAACGTTTTTCTTTCATCGTCTTATCTAAAATAGGATGACGATTTTCTACTAATGTAACTTTTTGTTCCTTAGTAAATTTAGGTCTTACATATCCATGTAATGCAGATACAACACTCATTGCATATAATGCATCAATACATGAAATTGCTTTCGCTAGTGTATTTAATTTTGGTAAATACATACGAATCATTTCTAATAATTGTTGATATAATTCATTCTCTAAACGAATTGCTTTTTCTTCAGAATGCAAAATCATATCTTCTTTTTCTTTTAATTCAGCTGTAATGAAACGCTCTGCATTCGCTAGGGTTTGCTTACGTTCATATCCAAGTTCATCACTAATCTTACTTAAATTTCCTTTACGTACCTCAATATAGTATCCAAAGATACGATTATATCCTATCTTCAATGAAGAAACCCCTGTACGTTCTCTTTCTTTCGTTTCTAAATCCAAAATAAACTGTTTTCCAGAATTCTTAATATGACGGAATTCATCTAACTGTTCATTATATCCATCAACAAACACTCCACCATCTTTCATATGTACTGGTGGCTCTTCCACAATTGTATCTTTCAATTTTTCATATAAGTCAGTTAATACATCAACTTTCTTAAACTCATCATATGCAGGACAATCTTTAAAGATATCAAGTACCATTGGTGCATACTCCAGTGTTGAAATCAAACGTAATAAATCTCTTGGATTTGCATTTCCATAAGCAATCTTCGCACTTAAACGTTCCATGTCATATACATGACTCAAACATTCTTTTAACTCATCTTTCAATAAGAAGTTAAAGTTTAAAAACTCTATTGCTTCTAAACGTTGATTGATTTTATCTTCATCAATTAATGGATAAGTAATCCATTTCTTCAATGTTCTACTTCCCATACTTGATCTTGTATGGTCCATAAAACTCCACAATGTTTCTGACTTTGAATTTGTTCTTACTGGCTGAATCAATTCAAGATTCAACTTCGTAGAATAATCCATTTGCAGGAATAACTCATCTTGAATTAGTTCCATTCTTCCTAAGTGAGTCATATGACGTTTTTGTGTATTATCCAAATAATTACTTAATATAGCAAAACTTGTTTTAATATGTTCATCATCAATCCCTTGAATCAAATCAAAGTATTCTTTCTTAAGTACAATATTGTCTTCTCTGGAAATAGTTACAAGTCCCAGATTATCTATCATCTTCTCTGCTTTTTTATCAAAAAAATTTTGAAGTACAACTTCTCTTACATTCATTGATAACAACGTTTTCTGTAACGACTGTAAACTGCGATCAATTGTCTTACCACTTAATTCACCACAAGTCATTTCACAGAAGGTAACAGCAAATCCATATTTAAAGTCATAGACTGATGCAATATAGGCACCTTCTTTAGTTTCATTTGCTTCTTCCATAATTGTTCCAGGAGTAACAATTTTCACAACATCACGCTTAACAATTTTACCTGCACTAGCATCTTCCAATTGTTCAACGATAGCAACTTTATACCCTTTTTGAGTCAGACGCTGAATATATCCAGTAGCTGCATGATAGGGAATACCACACATTGGAATTCTCTCTTCAACTCCTGCATTTCTACCTGTTAGAACTAAATCTAACTCATTTGATGCAGTTTTCGCATCATCAAAAAACATTTCATAAAAGTCTCCCAGACGATAAAAAACTATACAGTCTTGTAAGTTCTTTTTTACCTCTAGGTATTGTTGCATCATTGGTGTATATTTCTTCTCTTCCATAACTTCTCCTGTCTTTTTATAACCTCTTTATTATAACATATGCAGTTGTGTCTTTCATAAATTTCAAAAAATAAATCAAATCATTTCTCTTTATTTTAATAACATAAAAAAGCACAAGATTGTGCTTTCAACTATGATATTTATATCAATTTAAAGACTACTCATATCTAAACACATCTTCTTCACTACTTTCTGGTACTTTAAAATATAAATCCCAATCTTCTTGACCATTTATTACATGACTTTCTTCATCTATTGAACAATAAGAAGATAGTGTTAATTGTGTTTTATCTAATTCTCTTCCATCTTCGAGTAGTAATCCAATTATTTCATCATCACTTAAATCATCAGCAAATAACGTTAAATAATTCTCATCCAGATATTGTTCAGTATTAGGAAATATTTCTAATAATTCCTTATTGTTTTTTGATAAACTTTTAACTCTAAGAACTTGAAGACTTTCCCAAGGTGTTCCTACCCAATATGGATTGTTTCCATCAAAACTATAGTATGCATCTATCCCATTTTTCTCTAGTATATCTGTGCATAATAAATTTTTCATTGAATCATTATATTCCAGCCCATTTCTATAATAAACTGTTGTCTTCATATCAATGTTATGGTAATTATCTTCAATGCTCACATATAAGTTGTGCATTTCCATTACTTCCTCTTTTTCTAAATCTGCCGGTATTATTTCAACTACAAAGACTATACATTTTCTACCTTCATATACAGTAGTTGCATGAGGTTTAACGGATACTGTTGCAATCTGATACTCTGGATAATTTTCATCCAATATTTCTTTTATATCTAACTGCTTAATTAATTCATTAGTTTCAATATCTCTTATAAATATATTAAAACTATTGAGTTTTATTATTTGTCGCAGTGATAGTTCTGAATATTTTTCCTTTTCATAGTTCGTAGAATATGTGACATATGATTCTCCTGGGAATATTAATGTATCCATATATAAACTTGCTAAATATTGATTTTTTTCATTTATTACTGTTTTTCCAACTAAATCAAAGTATCCTATTTCTTCATCCAATTCTATTTTTTCTATGTGATTTATATGTCCTTCATTCTCATTATTATTCTTATCACATCCTGTTATTAATGTAAGTAAAACAAGTAATCCAATTAACAATTTAGTTTTCATGTTTCCCCCTATTTTTTGTCCATATCATTCACTAACGTATCAAAATCACTTAATATAGATCCTGTGTTAGAGCCATGCACCTCCATATATCCTTTGTTCACAAGATTCATAGCATCCATATAAATATCCATATCTTTTTTTCCATCTTCTGTCAGATAATATTCAAAATCTATTCCTCCATTAATAATTTTATCTGCTGTATTAATAACTTCGTTATATCTATCTGTATCATTTATATATTTCTCATCGACATATGATTCATACCACGTCTTTAGTTTTGGATTGTTCTTTGTAATATCAAATATATCTTTCAAATCATCTAATTTTTCTGTTTCTTCTGTACTAAAAAATATCTCTATACCTTGCTTCTCCCAGCGGTTCATAATTATAGCTCGTTCTCCATCTCCCTGTATACTTTCTAATACTACATATGTTCCATCTTTAACCACTATTTTATCTTGTCCCAATAGCATTTTGATAGCATTAGCTCTTATACCATCTTCTTCTTCGGATAAGGCCTTAATTGTTTTTTCCAAATTCATTGCATCTTGAATAATACTCAATCCATTTGTATATCCTCCAAACATTTTATCAATATATTCTTTTTGTTCTGGAGTAAGACTTTTACAAAAATCATCCCAATTTGCATAGTCTTTTGCAAATTTAGATGAATCCTTTAGATATGTTGCAACTTCATCTTTAGCTGCTGATTGAAGAGCTTTAAGAGCGGCGCCAGCCATTGGATTATATATCGCTACAGCTGCAATGGAAGCATTCAAGAAAAAGTTTTTTAAAGCATCTCCCTTCTTTTTCGCTAATTCAGCTAAATGTGTTATATATTCTTGACTTAATTGAGACATCGTATCACTCAATACATCCGAATTACCCTTTACCCATTCATTTTTTTGACCACTAATTGAATAATGAGCATCATCATAAATACTATAGTGTCCCTCTGTAGAAAATCCTAATTGGTTTTTATATTTATAACTAAAACCACTTTGTCTATCATAGCTAAGATCTTTAAATTGTATTCCAAACATAACATTTGCTCTTACACGACCTTGTCCTGTTATGTGTTCAGAAGGGTATGTAGAGCCACTTGTTGTTAAATAGTCCACAGACATTAACAATGAATATATATCCATCAAATATTCATTCTTTAAACAACCAGCTTCCATTTCATTCGTTATTGGATCTTGAAACATATTTAATTCATCACTAATAATTAAACCTTGTTTTCCAAATTCAATCGTTACAGATGTCGATGTAATTAAATTTGTAAGATGCTTCCTTTGATTAGAATCTTTATATTCGACATCTTCACTCATAGAAATGACATTTACCATCTTAAGCAAATTATCTGTTTCATTATGTTCTACTAATCTTGCCATATAATCTGATATTATACAATATGCTCCATCGGATATACTATCAGCATCTATTTTAAATGCACCTTCATAATCACTTTTTAATGTTTTTAAGACAAATTCCATATCTGATTCTGGTAAATCAGATAATAATCCATAAACTTGATAGCAAGTATAATCTAAGCTTTTTAAATATAAAATATCATCTTCACTTAATCCTTTGTCTTTTAAATATTTTTCACTTGTTTTTTCATTTAGCTCATTTAAATCATCAATCCATTTAGTATCAATTAATTCAGTGCTAAAAGTCCCTGTCTCCGGATTCCAACAATCACTTTCTAACGAATTCATTCCATTTACCACCAACATAAGATATGAGTTTGTTGTTTCATAATTTGAACTGCTACTTGATGAAAATTGATACATTCTATCGACTACGCCTTGTATTCTATCTTTTAATGACATATTTACATATGCATAATGCTGGGCATATGGATGATCATCAATTAATCCTAACCAATAATTAGTATATGAAACTAGTGTCCCCATTTCTTGTATTAGATTGTCTGTATTTATATAAGCATTACTATCATTATCCACATTTATATACTGATTTTGTAGGTTTCTATTCGCAGCTATAAATTCTTTTGCAAATTGTTCTATTCCATTATATAACATTATATAGACTGTGTTGAAATAGTCCTTTTGATTTGTATATGCGTTAGATATCAATTCTGTATTGTATATAAAACTATTAATATTATTTCTAACATTTTGTACTTCCGTTATTTGATTTTCCATCATATTATTTATTTGCTTAATTTGATTATTAATCTCAATTCCACTATATGCTGGCATCTTGTTCCTCCTCTTGTCTTACTTCAACTTCTTCATTTATCTTTTTTTCAATTTCATCTAAATTGTTTAGATGTTTTTCTTTCGTCATTAATCGTTCTTCTTCATTTTCTTCAGCTAATTTTAAATTCTTATTTTGTAAATAACTTATTTCTTCTTCAATCTTAGAAAAGTATATTTTCGACTCCTCACTTTGCCAATTTTTTTGAATGCTAAATAAACTTTCTTTCGTTTGATTAATCCAATTATGAAACATTTCAGTTTGCTCGTCTAATTTTGCAAATTTCTTTTCTTGCTCATTATAAATATCTTCGATTTTTTGTTTTTCTTTTTTTAGTTCATCCTTATCCATAACATCACCTTTTATCTTTTGAGTGTTTTCCTACACTAGTTGAACTTTTATTACTTGCTGTTTTATCTATCTCTAAAAAATCGACAGTCAATGATTCTATTTTATCAGCATCTCTTTTCAGTGCAACTTTTAATTTTTCTCTAGAACTTTTAAATTGTTCACTTATAGAAACCGCTTCATCTTTTGCATGTACTCCAAATGTACTATTTGAATAATTAATGTTTGTTGCAAAACTTGATACTGCTCCTTGTATGTTCTTTTTATTACTTGTCGCTTCTGAAAGCTTTACTTTAATTTTTGGCATAATTCTTCCCTCCGTATTATATTCTTTACTCTATTATTATTTTTTCGCCAGTATAAATCTCTGCTTGTTGAAAAGTTAATTTCTTACTCTTTAAACTATTCGCATTCCCCAGTCGAACATATTCTATGTCTCTAATCATAAGTAACCCTTTTTCTTGAATAATCCTTAAGGCATCTTCAATTTTTTGTTCAGGTTGTAACATAACATCAAATTCCAGGTTATGTCGTTTATCACAAATACTAACTGTTATCATTTTCTAAACTCCTTTTCCTTTTCTTCTTATAGTGCTCTCTAGAGAATAACGTTGCAAATAAAACAACGATTCCTCCAAAAATTACATAATATAAAACATAACTTTCTTCTTTAACTATTGCTATGTTATCAACTGCGATTGGTTCATTCCAAATTAGATCTTCTAGTTCTTCATAGCCTTCTGCTTCCATAGCCTCTTCTAACATAACTTTATTTTGAATGTCTTTAATCTTCTCTTTTTCAGCTTCTGCATGATGTTCACTTTTCTTAATAGTATCCTCAGAAAAGAAATTAAATCCTTTGTAACTACCAGAAACATTATTATAGGATTCACTGTTAGATGCATCCGGATTTAATTCCCATCCATCTTCATCTTTTTCTGCCTTTATAGGACTAATAAAGAACAGTAAAGCAATTGTTAGTATTGTCAGCTTTTTCATAGTCTCCTCCTCGTCTTACCAAAAGTATCAATAAGTTGATACCTTTGGTAAAACGTACACAATATGTGTACAGTTTTACTATTACTTACCTGAATGTTTAGCTTCTAGATTTGCTAAGTCTTTAGCATATGTTTCAATATTAGTTCCTAAAATTTCAAGAATTTCTGCTGCATTTCTAAATTGTGGCATCAATTCTTCCCATTGACGTTGGTATTCTTCAGAAGCATTACCAATCCAAGCTTCTTGAGCTGTGTTCAAAGTACTATTAATTTCATTAACTAGTGCCATAAATGAACCCGCGTCTCCTCCATATGTCGATTTGACTTTAACTCCTGTAGCTTCTAAATCACTATAGTTAGCTTGCATATTTGACATTTGATTCCCTCCTTTCATCAAATCTATTACTAATGACTTATGTCATTTGTAACTATACTCATAAAATTATTTGTTATCCTTCTGCTTTACATGGACAGTTATTATTGTAAATCCTGATATTAATAATATTAATATATATATATATTTCATATTTCTATATAAATCGCCTGTTAATGGTGCAGTTTTATCTTCACTTATTGATGTTGCATTAGCTTTATTTGGTGTTTTTTTCTCACTTTCTACTTCAATGCCAGGTTTTGTTGATTCATTATTTTCATCATTAGGTTCTTCTTTATATACTTTTTCCCATACATACGTATCAGGTTTTGAACCATCATATTTCATCATAAAATCAAGACTACTTTCATATACATTATTAGCATTTTTTCCTATCCATCTTCCAGTATATTCACCAGTTGTTGTATCGATTGCAGGCAATAAAACATCGTATTGAATAATCATATCTTCACTTATTTTTATAGATTCAAGTGAACTACATTCACTAAACATATTTGCAAAATACCGTTTATCTGTTATAGCTGCTGTACTCCAATTATTTATATCTAGTGTCTTTAAACTATAGCATTCCTCAAATATACTTCTCATACCTATTACTTTACTTGTGTCAAAATTACTTACATCTAATTCTTCAATTTTATAGCATTTCCAAAACATATTACTCATACTGGTCACATTTGATGTGTCAAAGTTGGTAACATTCAAATCTGTTAGTTCATGGCAACCTGCAAACATACCATTCATATTAGTCACATTTGATGTGTCAAAGTTGGTAACATCAATTTTAGTCATACTCCAATTCCACCAGAACATACTATTCATATCTATTACATTAGAGGTATCAAAACCTGTAACATCTAAATTATCTAATTTAACACAATTACTGAACATACAATTCATTGTAGTAACATTTTTTGTATCAAAATTACTTACATTTAAATTTTCTACTTCGAGACAATGTGAAAATAAATTATTCATTTTTGTTACATTACTTGTATCCCAGTTGCTAACATCTAATTCCCTTACATTCCTACAATTAGTAAACACTGCTTCCATGCTTGTTATTTTACTTGTATTAAATTTACTTACATCTAATTCGTTAACTGACATGCAATGATAGAATAGTTTCTCTATTGTTGTCGTATTACTTGTATCAAATCCACTCACATCTATTGTTATAAGATTTCTACAATTGCTGAACATCCCACTTAGATCTACTACTTTTCCTGTAATAAAACCACTTACATCTATTGTAGTTAAGCTCTGACAATCATTAAACATATTTTTCATACTTGCTACATTTGTCGTGTCAAAGTTACTCACATCTATAGCTACGAGATACCCACATTTATTGAACATACTACTTAAATCTGTTACATTTGAAGTATTAAAACCACTTATATCAACTGTAGTTAAGTCGTTACATTCACTAAACATATGACTCATATTAACTACGTTTGATGTATCAAAATTGTTGATATTAAGAGTTTTAAAATTTTTACAGCCATTAAACATATAACTCATATCTATTACATTTTCAGTATCAAAACTACTTAAATTAAGAATAGACAAGTTTCTACATTTATTAAACATATAACTCATATCTGTCACATTCGTTGTATCAAATCCGCTTAAATCAAGAGCGCTTAATACAGATGAATTATCAAACATATGACTCATATTTGTTACATTTTCAGTATTTAGATTTGATATATTTCTGATATCATATACACCAGACATATTACTAAAGACATAAGATGAATCTGCTGCTAATATAATCGGACCAGTAAACTCAATACGATTAAAATCTGCTGCATACACTTGCCAGTTTGGAATACCTTCTGCAAATGTTCCAGCATCAATAGTTAACATCTTTGTATCAGTATTTATCGTCCAATTTGATGTTCCCCATGTTCCAGTATAAATAGTAGCAGCCTCTAATTCTGTTTGGCTTAATCCTATTATTCCACATAGAATCGAGAAAACTATACCTATTTTTAATATTATTTTCTTCATCATTTTCTCCTTCTATTACTTGTTTGAATGTTTAGCTTCTAGATTTGCTAAGTCTTTAGCATATGTTTCAATATTAGTTCCTAAAATTTCAAGAATTTCTGCTGCATTTCTAAATTGTGGCATCAATTCTTCCCATTGACGTTGGTATTCTTCAGAAGCATTACCAATCCAAGCTTCTTGAGCTGTGTTCAAAGTACTATTAATTTCATTAACTAGTGCCATAAATGAACCCGCGTTTCCTCCATATGTCGATTTGACTTTAACTCCTGTAGCTTCTAAATCACTATAGTTAGCTTGCATATTTGACATTTGATTCCCTCCTTTCATCAAATCTATTACTAATGACTTATGTCATTTGTAACTATAATTCTAAATACTATTCTTCTGTTTCTTTTTTTGAAAACACAACATATCCTACTGTTAATAACAATAGAACCACTCCAATTCCTCCAATATATAACCAAGATGTTGGTAAACTGTCATCTTCATCTGTTGTAGGTGTAGATGCAGCTATTGAAGGTGCACTCACACCATCTCCATCTTTTACTGCTGGATTCAGAATGTGATCTTTTACTTCTTTACTTTGTGTTTCTCCATATTTTGTATTCTTCAATTTACTTGTAAAACGATATAACAAATCACTATTATTACCAGTTGAAGTTACAACCGACTCTTTTGCACTTTGTAATCCAGCTTCAATCTTTTCATTTGATTCTTGCTGAGACTTAGATACATTAGTAGATATCTCTGTAATTTTTAGATTTGCTTCTGTTTCAATCTCTTTTTGTCTAGTTTCATATTCGCCAGCTAATGTATCTACTTCTTTTAATAATAAAGCAGTATTGCTGTTAATGTTTGTTAATTTGCTATCTAATTTAGAATTTGTACTATTTAGAATACCTTCAATACGGAACGTACTTGCTGTTGATTCCACTTTATCTACTTCTCTATTTAACTCATTCATTTCAGTTGTATAGCCACTGTAATGCTTTTGTAATGAATCAAGTAAATCTCTTTTAATATATCCACCATTAATTTCGTTTGTTGTATTATCAACTGTAATAATCGAATTAATTGTAGTTTCTATTTTTGTTAAGATATCACTATCTGTTTTTACCTGTGTTTTTAATGGATCTTTTAACTGCGACTTAAGGGTTGGTTTTATACTATCTTTAATATGCAATTTTATATCCTTATCTACCCCACCCACACTTATTGTAGTTGGGATATATGTCGATGGATTTAACGTAGTTTCATATGTTCCATTACTAAAATTCTCAATAAGTAATTCACATGTTGTTGCATTGTAATCAGGATTTGGACCCATTACATCAACTGAAGTTGGATCATCTGGATCTGCTGGTGTTACAATTATCGTTTTAATACAGCGTGTTTGAACATTTGTTTGTAATGTTAACAAGTCTTGTAATTCGGTTCCTTGTATCACTGATATATCATAATTCATCTGATTTGTAATTTCTGTAAGTGTTTCATCTACTGCTTTATCAACCGAATCATCTACGGATTTATCAACTGCTGTATCTACACTTTTATCAATAGCATCATTTGTGTTCTTTGTTACATCATTTGCAACTTTATCTTTAATCGCTTGACCATTGTACACTAATTCTCCATCTTCATTTGTGAAGATATCCCATGTAAATTTTTCTTCTTTTAACTTTTCAATTGCATCTGTTACTGCAGCATATGTTTCCATAATTGAAGTTTTGTTTTCTTCATTTACTACTTTCATTTCATCTACAACAGCTTGGTAGTTTGCTTCTTCTTCACCTGTATCTAATGTAGGTGTGTCTTTTTCAATTACATCAAACTCTGTAATTTCAACCATCGTTATTAAATCAACTGACTGAATTGAATTTACGGCATCCAATGCAGTTTGATCATTTTGCATAACTGCTGTTGCCTGATCTTGACCATCATGTACTTCCTTTAGAATTGAAGTAAGATACATATATCCAATTTCATAATTCAAAGTATCTTCAATACTTTGTATCTTTTCTGTTGATGTTTTCTGTGCTTCTTTATTTAAATTTTCACTAAATTCATATTTTAAAATCGCAGTTTCTGGATTTGCTAGGTTGATACTTTCTACTGAGTTTGAGAAACTTTCTGGAATAATTACATATCCCGCATATACTCCATTCGTTACTCCGGTTCTTGCTTCATCTAGTCCAACTGTATTTACATCAATTTTAGCTAATAGTTCATTCCCATAGTTAATAGTTGTATTACCACTTTGAATACCTTCATCTAGATTAACAACTACAACTTCATCCGTTGTAAACTCATTGCTTTTAATAATTTCTTGTACTTCTTTTTCAGTAAAGAAATACTTCTGCATAAGTGCACCAACTACACCTGATAACATAACCGCCATTACAACAGCTACTATTTTTATTCGCTTTTTCATATTCATCCCTCCTATGATTCACTTTTCTCATCCCACAACATTGTTATTGGTTTATGACTTCCATCACTGAAATACATCGCTTTCTTGAATTCTGGTAATTTATCTCTAAAACTCAAACGCATTCCAGTAGAAACCTCACCCATATTGACAAGACCTAATCCATTATTTACTTCTTTGAAGTAAGTAATCATTTTATCGATTCCTTTAAATTTCGTTGACTCACTAGCTACAATAAAATGGATATGTACTTCTACTGCATCTCTTATCAGACTTACAAAATCTGGTGATGGACTTACAAACTTAATATAATCATCTAATTCATGAATGATAATATATATGTTTTCAAATCCATTTAATACATCCATTCTATTTTCACCGCGTTTTGTAGCTTCTCTTAATACTTCCATTCGTTTTTCAATTGTATTTCTCAATTGCTCTTCATGACTTTTAAACTCACTGCTTTGTTCGAGGTAAGTAACATTTTCATGTTTACCATATGCAAACAGTTCCATTTTATTAGAATCAAACAATGTAACTTTTCCATTCTCTTTTGCTTGATTTAAAATTACTTTAATAGCATTTGTTTTACCACTACCCTTAGAACCCAAAATCAAGAATGGATTTTGAGTTGTTTCAATACCTTCCATGATTACATCCTGACAACATAATCCTAGATAAATATCTCGTTTATGTTTTTGATAAGAATTCAAATCACTGTAAACTAATTTTTCTGGAAGTACAGCTATTCCTTGAGCTTTGCTTCCACTATTACTTTCAGCAATTTCTTTCACTAACCTTCTTGATTTGTTCAATAAGTCAACATCATCACTAAAATCAAATGGTATGTATTGTTGTATCATATGAATTCCATCACTCTTTATATAAGCACGCCCTTTAATTTCAGGAAGAACATCTTTAATACTTCCAATGATTGGACTATATTCTGATTTATCAAATAAATATCCAACAACACGTACTTTCATATAGTTTGTCATTGTGTAGTGAATAGAACCAAAACGAGATACTGACATTGCCAGATAAATTCCTAAGCTCATTCCTTCACGTGTTAATTTCACAAAGAAGTTTTTCATATCATCACTAATTTCTTTTACTACATCAAAATTATCTACAGCAACAACAATAGCTTGTAACTTCTGATCACTTAACTGGTTGTATACATTAAAATTCTGTGCTGCTTTTTCTGATAGTAACTTCTTACGTTTCTTAATTTCATCTTCTATTAACTTCATAAACTTGTTTAGACGTTCTTCGTCATCCATCGTAATGTAATCCGCTGTATGTGGTAACTCACGATAGTTAATTAGAGCGCTGTTTCCAAAATCAAGAATATAATAATTAAGATTATCAACACTATTTTGCATAGCTAAGTTTAATAACATATTTGCAAGAACTATCGATTTCCCAAATCCTGATGCTGATACAAACGTAATATTTCCTTCTTTTTCTAAGTCAATAATGTATTCACTCTGACGTTGTTCTTCTGGAATATCCATCATACCAACATGTAAATTCAAATCTAAAGTTGGATATGTACATACATCACAGACTTTACCAATTGCTGGATTTACAAGTTTTTGTTTCAGTGATGGAAGCCATGGTTTCTTAACTTCCACTGCATGAAGCGATTCATACTCTTGAGCAATATAATCAATTGTTACATCAAGTTCTGATTTTTTAACTTCTATCTTTTCATCTTGTTCGCTTAAATCCTCATTAATAAGTTGGCCTTGTCCTAATTCATTCAATAGATAAATACGATTATCAACAAATGATTTTTCTTCACCACCACTTACAAACGCTGCTCCACTATATGCAGATTGAAATAATTCATAAATCTCATTATTACCAACCTGTAAATAGCTTCGCCCAGGTTGTGTAATATTAGCTGCATCTGGAGTTTTCAACATCTCTTTACTATCCGATTCATTTTGAACTTTTAGACATAATTTAAACTTTGAGTTTGTCCATATCTGATCATCCACAACCCCTGTAGGTTTTTGGGTTGCAAGGATTAAGTGAACTCCTAAACTACGACCAATACGAGCAGTTGAAACTAGCTCTTTCATAAATTCTGGTTGCTCTTTCTTTAACTCCGCAAACTCATCTGAAATAATAAATAGGTGGGGAAGTGGTTCTTCCGCTTTTCCTGATTTAAATAATTTATGGTATGCGTTAATATTATTTACATCATGATCACCAAATATCCTTTGTCTTCTTTTTAATTCACTTTGAATTGATACAAGAGCACGCATACTTTCACTACCATCCAGGTTAGTAATTGTCCCAAGTAGGTGAGGCAAGTCCTTAAATAGATTTGCCATTCCTCCACCCTTATAGTCAATTAGAAGGAATCCTACTTCATGAGGATGAAAGTGTAATGCAAGCGATAAAATGTATGATTGCACAATCTCTGATTTTCCACTACCTGTCGTACCTGCAACTAGACCATGTGGCCCATGCGCTTTTTCATGCAAATCAAGCATTACAATATCATCCACTGCTCGTACGCCAAGAGGAACTGCCAATGATTTAAATGCCGCATTCTGATTCCATTTTTCTTTTACTCTGAATTGTTCAGGTGATTCTACCTTGAATAATTCAAAGAATCCAATACTTTCAGGAATCTGTGAACTGATTTTCTCCTGATGTTCAATTGCTGCTAGAATTCTAGCTTCTTTTTCTAAATCTACATTTTTAGTATGATCTAACCTAAACTTCTTATTCATTAACTCCTGATTTTCCATAACCAGAATTCCCTGATCACGGTTTTCAATCGAAACTACAGTTTTAATATTTTCAGGAAGTTTTGATTTTTGACTTGTTGTATAGATGATTGAATATCCTAGGGTATTCATCTCAAGCTGCAACATTTCCATAATTGAGTGATTTAACACCAAACTTGGTTCATCAATCACAAATAATAGGTGAGGCAAGAATCTTGTTTCTTTTTTATTTTCCTCTTCTTTTAGTTTGCGATCCTTCAACATCTGATAGACACTACCAAGTACTTGATCACGCATTCTCTCATTATAGATACAACCAAGTGTATTGATTGCTTTCACTTTAAAGTGTGGATACCACTTTAAATAGTTAAACGTTTCTCTATTTTCTTCACTGTATAAATAAATGATTTCCAAATCATGATAACTTTGAAGAAAGGTCAGTTGCGAGAAATATACTTTCAACTGTTCATGAATATTACGTTTATCACCAATTAAACCAAGATGTGCCTGTTTCAAATCAATTACAACTGGTTTATCTCTCATATTACTATATTCATCACAAATGCTTTGTGCTTCATTCAACAGTTCATCTTCTTCCATTTCTATTTCTGAGCGATCCAGTAGAATGGAGAATGGTGCCTGTTCTGATGAGCGACCAATACAAATAGTCAGAAAGTCTTCATCATTTGCATTTCGTTCATACAAACGACTGCTGTATTCATTAATCATCGTACTTATTTCATTTACGGATGGATTGTGATAATGCAGTGCTTCCTTTGCATCATTATATTGATGAAATGTCCTTTTTCTTAAACTTAGAAGATACTTACTATATACTTCTTCACGTTTAATATTTTTTTCTTTCGTTTCTTTTTTATCACTAAAGAATTTACTAACATTCGTCACTAGGGTTACAACGCTACTTAGCACCATTGTAATTAGCATAATACCTCTACCCATAAAGAACCCAACCCCAACAGTTGCAACTGCCATTAGTAGGGTAGGTACAAATGTTGCAAGAACTCCTTTGGTATTTAACTCTGCCTTTTGTGGCGGTTTTGCAATCTTAATATCTTCTTCATTCACCTTCTTAATAATCCTTGGTGAACGATTATAGTTAGGAAATGTATCAAAACGCTTTTGAATATTTTCAACAATTGGTAATATTGTTTCAATCGTATTGCGATTTCCTTGCACTTCAATATAATCATCAAAAAGCGTAAATCGAATATTCTTTATCTGAAAAATATCTCCATTTGTAAAAGTTCCTTCTTCTTTTGCAAGTTTCCCATTGTGATATACATGACTTATATTCCCACTAAAGTGGTATGTATCTTTTTCAAAATATATTTGTACATCGAAATCAGATATTGTAATATCTGCTAACTTATTAGCAACTGTAACTACTGGTTTTCGCTTTATATATAACGACTGATCACTCATAACTAAAAACTGTTCATTATCAACTTCATTTAGCTCATAAGCATTAATTATTTCTCCAGCATAAGCGAATCCCTGTTCACTCTTTTCTAATATCTTCCCTTTATACTCGATCTTTTTTAGAAAAGGTATCTCTTCATAATGTGAGTCTTTCAATATTACTACATGATTCATATTTACTTCTCACTCTCTTCATTTTCACTAACTTTTTCAATATAATCATCAATTAATTTCTCAAGTTCACTTTTTCTAGTTGCCTTTTCTTCACTGCTTAACTCTGTATTTGTATTCAAAGAACTATACTCCACACTATAAGCGTAATAAAGCAGACGATCATCTGAGAATTTATTAGCAATTTCATATGCATCATCAAATTCTTTTCGTCCCAACAACACCCAGAACTTACTATAAGATTCATTTCCATTTAATTTAATTTGCGATAAGGCATTGCTCTTTGCTTCATCATTCAATCCACTAGACTTAATATGCGATACTGCAAGGATATACATACTCTCTTTGCTTAAGCTATCTGTAGATGTAGATTCAAGTGTATCAATTGTATCTACATAGTTGTTATCCACATAATGACTCATTGCTTTAAGTTCTGTACTTTGATCTTTATTAATAAACATAAACTGATACAAATTCAGCACCAACAATAAGACACTCAATACAACAAAAACTCTCAATGCAATCTTATTGATTGTCTGTTTCTTTTTAGGAACACTAACTGTCTTCAGTGCTTTTTCTTTTTCAAGTGTAAATTGTTCAAATAACAAGGAAACAATTTCCTGAGTGGTTGTACAAGATTTTATCTGTGATAAAAACTTATCCTTATCCATCAGTGACAATCCACCTTCATAAAAATCTTGATAAGAGTATTGTTTCATCATAACGGTTCCAATTAAACTCTTATATTGAAGCAGGAAGTCTGCATGTTCATCGTCACCAATAACATCACGACGCAGCACTTTTGCATTCAAATTTGCATCAAAAAACAGGTTCTCTGGTTGTAGCGAAAAAACAAATCGCTTTGAGATTGCTTCCAATCTCTGTACACTCAGCAAAAACCTGATCTTATCGATTCTAGTTTTACCAAGTTCTTCAAATGAAAATAATCCTGTTGTATCATAATTAAATACAACTGTCTCTTTTTCATCTTTAAACTCAGCATTACAGTTTACAAATTCCCCTCGTCTCTCACATAAACTAATTAAATCAAATTCACTTTCAATACTTGTTGAAGATTTTCTTATATCTTCACTAAAAATATTATCATTCATACTACTTATTCCCCTCCTGTATTCTGACAACAAGAAACTGATTTCTACAAAATCATATTAAACACTACGTTTTAATACCAGGTACCTTTCTTGTGGACCTGTAAGAATATTTGATTTTTCATCTTCACTTGTTTAAAGTGTTTTCATAAAAATCCCTGAAATATTCTTTCTTTATTTGCACTAACTATTCTAGCGAACAAAAAAACCATCTAAGATAGGTGTCTTAGATGGTTTAAAAAGTATATTTAACCAAGCAAAAACAAAACAACACTTAAAAAAATGTTACCTATCTTCATTTACCAAATCATTGATTTGGCCATACCCCTGTTTTATTTTTTACCCTTCGTGTATTAGTATAAACTACTATGCCCTTTAGTATGGTTTATACCACTAACACTCTAATAATATAATTTTTCACATTGAGTGTCAAAGTTTTTTTTGACTTTTTGAATATCAAACAATGAAAAAGGAAATACATTTCACTATCGTGATATTCATAGCATTACTATAATAAATGACTATGCTATGTCATCTTAATTTCAACATAACATAGTCACTTTTCTTCTATTCTTCTACATACTCGCTGAAGTCTGGGAATTCAATTTTTTGTTCCCCAAATGATGTATATGTAACATTAGCTTTCATATCTAATGTAGCACTATCATCATCAACACTAAGTTTTAATGAGAATGAAATATCTTGTTCATAAATAAATCCATCATCACCAACTACATATTCAATCTTATAGTCTTTAATATCAATGTTGTCTTCGCTCAATCCACTACTAGATAAATCTTCTGACAATTGATCCATTACTAATTCTTTTACAGCTTTTTGACTTAATTCGATTGTAATTACTTTCTTACCATCTTTAGTTTCAATTTGTGCTGATTCAATAGAATCTTCATCGATTTCAGTTAATCCAGTTTGTTCACTCATTGATTCTCCAGAATCTGCAGATGAAATTGTTTTCGACCCATACATATCCATGTATGTCTTACCATCTTTCATATACATTTTTCCTTCGTATTCAGAGCCATACATATTCATTGTAACACCCATGTCTGCTTCCATCTTTGATTCATCATCTGCATTGTTGATAATAAAATCGATAGCCATTTCAATTGACATTTCTTCTCCACCAGATTCCATGTTCATTGACATAGACATTGATCCAGCTGATGATGCCTCTTCATTTGTTTTTTCTAATGCATCATTTAGTGTATTAATAGCCTCTTCATCTTTGTTGCTGCTTGATGAACATCCACTTAATGCTCCAGCTGATACCATTACTGCTAGCAGTAATCCAAATATTTTTCTCTTCATTGTTTATTTGTTCCTTTCTAGAATCATCTTCAAATCTTATTTTATAACCATATTCAATATCGTTATAAAATCTTCCTGAGAAGTTTCAGTTGTAACTACTGTATAAATATAATCATCTTTAATATAGTTAGCCCCATATTCACTTGATTTATCATCATACCAGACATCACATGAAACACCATTCACTTCAGAATTTCCATTTATGGTTTCATCTAACTTCAGTTGATATGAAATTTTTAATATCTGATCATTATATTCATATATGTATGTAACTCTAGCATTTATCATTTCTTCATTTTCATAAATACTCTCATACATTGTTTCTTCCAGTTTGTAATCTTCTGGAACTTCCATTTCTTGAATACTTTCTCCCAAAAAAGCCTCAATTTCATCCTTTGTACTTTTTTCAACAACGCTATCCGATGGTATTTCTTCCAAATCACCAATCATCTGGTTATCAGAAAATACCATATGCCCATCGCTCAGTTCAACTTCTTCGACTGTCTGTCCTGCAGTTAAATCCGTTGTAATCAGTTGATCAGATGACTGCCCCATCACCCCAACAATAATTGCAACCACTGCAGCTGTTGTACCAAGACCAAATAACATTGGCATTGAAAAAAAACTAAATTTCTTCTTCTCTTTTTGTTTTTCTTGTTCTTCTTTCATTAGAACTGATGTCTTATGAATCAAATCTTTTGGCACTTCAATTTCATCATATGCATCTTTGTAATCATCAAGCATCACGCTCACACTCCAGTCTTACTTTCAACCGATCTCGCCCTCTGGATAGTCTAGTTTTTACTGTAGATTCATTCATATCCAATATCTTCGCAATATCACTAATCGAGTACTGCTCATAATAAAACAGATGAATAATAATCTTATACTTTTCTTCCAGCTCCTGTACATGATAAAAAACTTCATGATGCTTTGGATCTTCAAATGGAATATCAACTACTAATTCTTGCTTGTTACTATTGTAACGATTCTTAAAAAAATCTTTACAGCAATTAATAGTTACTCGAATTAACCATGCTTTTATATGTTCGTCCGATTCAAATTCTTTTTGGTATCGAACCAAGCGTAAAAACACTTCTTGAAAGATATCATTTGCATCTTCTTTATTTTTAACTTGTGACAGTGCTACTTTGTAAACCGTACTGGAAAACTTCTCCAGGATCTGGTCACAATCCAACATATCTTTTTTTGCCATAATCATCCTCTGTTCTAACCAGTCCATTATATCATAACTCTACTGGTTTTCTTAAGCGAAGATGATTTTTCTATCCTCAGTAATAATACGATGAAACTTCATAAAAAGTTTCAATAAATAAATATTCCTGATTCATATAGAAGTTGAACCAGGAATATTATCAGTTAATTAATTTGCTACTTCTAAGTAAATAACACCTAAGTAATACGTTCCTCGTAAACTTTTTCCAGATTTCTCTTGTACATTTCCAGCGATTTCAGCGAAGTCTTCTTCACTAATACTATACTCTGTACGTAGCACTACTTTACCATCTGCATTAATTCCAGACAATAACTCATCTGTAATTGAAGATGTGTCAAAGTATTTGCTGTGGTAACGGTAGTATTCATTGTTTTCTTCACTAGCTGTAAATTCATTTAATACTGAATCCATTACATATAACTTATCTTCAACAAGTACTTTAGAAGAAATACTGTCTGGTAAGTTAAATAGTGAATTACTAATAAATTCATTGTCATTGTTTGTTGTATCAATTGATAACCATTGTCCATCAATCTTTACACGGTTCCATGCATGAGGCAGAGAACCATCAAGGTTACCAGTAACAACAATAGATTCTAATCCTGCTTCATCTGCTAATAATTTAAATGCCGCTGCATAACCAGCACATACACCTTTGTTGTTGATTAGAATTCCATACGCTGTAAATGAATCATTAAATTCTTCATCTACAGTTTTGAAATCATTCTTTTCCGCATTATCCAATGCATCCATATCGTACTCAGCATTTGCACATAAGTAATCATTGATTGCTTCTTCTTTTTCGATATCAGTCATATCATCAGTAATAATCTCTGCAACAACTTCTTTTACTTTTGTTTGAATTTCTGCTTGTTTGTCCGCTTTTGTATCAGCATCTTCATCATACGTAATAATTACATTATTATTACCATCCATACGAATACTTTGTACTCCTAATACCAATGGGTTTTGATAAATCGCTTCATACCATGCATCCAACAGATATTCCTGACTTGATGCTTCATTAAAGTCATCTAAGCTAATTTTAGTATTTCCATTTAACATATTGATTGCAAGATATTCAGACAATGCACTATTTGCATATACATTGAATCCTTCAGTTGATACTTCAGTTGCTGCATCACCATCATCTTCAACTTCTTCATTTAAATCAACATCTTTATCAATTGATCCAGCTTGATCTCTTAAATCATCCTGACGTGCTTTAAGGTCTTTTAAATCTTGTTCATATGTTTTTTCGTCATAGTTAACTACTTCAACAAATCCCTCTACTGAAGTTCCTTCAATTTTAAAAGGAATTGAAATATAATCTAATTCTTCATTTTTAGTTACTTCTGTTCCTTTTTCATCTTCGTCAGTAACAATAAATGTGCTTGAATCCAATTTAATATCACTAATATCATAGTTAATTAGCTTTTGAACTGCTTGTCCATCACACATTGTTACCCAAGCATGAGAAGGCAATAGGTTTGGATCTTCTTCTACATGTAAATATTTTTCTTTATCTAATCCACCTTTATTTAGATAATATGCTAATTCATAAGGCGTTTGTTGAGCAACATAACGAGCATCAACTAGATTACTTACAGATGAAGTTCCATCATCATTAGTGGCAATTACTGCATAATAAATATCATATTCAAAAGTTGAACTACCTTCAATAATATTTGCATTATTCGTAAAATCTTCTACTGACATATTATCATCATTTTTGTATTCTGAATATAATGTGTCTTCTGTCTTTTCTACAGATATTCTAAATGCTTTATTATCGTTATCCAATGAATTTGAGTTCCCACCTTTATTGCTCCAACTTGAATCTTCAGTTGTTGCAAGAACCTCAATTGATTCACCACTTGTTGAGTATCCAGCTTCTTTTTTATAATATTGAACTTTTACTACTGAGTACTCACTTGCTCCCTCAATTTCATCCCAACTTAATTCACCTAATCCATCTTCATTTACTTGAAATTTAAGATTTGGTGCAGCACTTACTTCATGTTTTGTATCAAATACAGTAACTAGAGGTTTTTCCAATTCCTCACCTGTGTCTAAATCTACATATTGTACTAGGTAATACTGCTGCGCATTTCCCCAGTCTTTGTTATTTCCTAAATCATATAATTTTCCACCACGTTTTTCATCTGGAAGCTGTAGAACTCCTGTTTTTGGTGGTTGAATTATTAACTCTTGTTTTTCTTTGTCATAATCATACGAAATACTTACTGGATATTTTAAATCTGCATCCATATAAACTTGAAATAACTGACCTAAACTTTGGTAATTTTCATTCGGATCAAATCCAAACTTAAATTCAAATGAATGATCACGTTCTAAGCCACTTAGTGATTCTTCATAACTATACGTTTCTTCCCCTTCATATTTACCCTTTAATTCAGTTGTAAACTCTTCGTTTGTTATTTGTGCTTTATCACTTCCTGACCCTCCACAGCCACTTAATACAACTGCTAAAGCCAGTAATGCTACTACACTTTTACTTTTCTTATTCATATTTTCCATTCCCTCCTAATTTGATAACCCTGAAGAGCTAACTTTAAACTTATATACAATATTTTTATCTCTTCTTACATGTACCTTCACAAACGTACCATACTCATTTCCATAACGATACATACCAATTGGTTTTGAATATGAGAATGATGTATATTCACTATATACTTCATTCAATTTTTCTTCTGTTGTGTTTAATCCAATTTCTCCAGGAAGAGAGAATGTATGTTTACTATCCATGCTACTTAATGATACTTCAATGCTTACAATCTGACATTCTTCTATTGGTTTAGTTTCTTCTGATGGATTATGAATAATTACCATAGCAGATTCCATTGTGTCACTATTGAACAACATAGTAGAACGATATCCATCACCTTCAAGTGCTGCCATATCAGCATCAATACCAATTACAAATCCAAATTCACTGATCTTAGAAACTTCAAGAGGTAATGCATAAGTTGTTCCATTGGCAATGAAACTGTAAGTATCCCAAGGACCAGTTGCTTCTTTGCTTTCTTTAGAAGTTACTTCTTTTACTTCTTCCTCTTTTTCTTCTGTATCCTTATCAGTAGAAGGAGCTTCTACTTTATCTTTTTCTGTTTCATCTTCCTTCTTATCTTCAGTCTTGTCTTCAGTATCATCTTTTTCATCTTCTTTTGAGTCATCATCCTTTGAACCATCTTTTTTATCGTTTTCACTTACTGGAGACTTAATTTCATCACTATCAACTTTATCATAATCAGAATATTCGATTGTGAATGCTGCTGTTTTTGATGATAATGCATAATCTGAGTCATCTCCCATATCATATTGATAATCTGAGAAATCTTTGTATTCAACTTCAACTGATGTTGGTAATTTACTTTCCTTATCAATTACCAATTCAATTTCAATCGTAACGTCCTTTAATTCTTTATCACTTGGATATTCATAAAATCCAACAAAGTATTGATTATAACCTACGATTGCATCATAACTTGCTGCATTTACATTACCAGTGAATACATAAGAATCTTCTTTTTCTTCAAATTTAACATCTTCACTTTCTTTAACTGCCTCAAAGAAATCACTCATCTCTTTTTCAGGAAGATATTCCTGTGCATCCATTTCCGTATCCACATCTTCACTATCAGCTATTGTTTCCTGTGTTGGTTTCTTTCCACTGAAATCAACATAAGACGTTGTTTCTGAAGTTGTATCATACCCACTTAATCCAACTGTCAGTTCTCTTTCATAAAGAGCTTTCTTATCTTTCAGACTTAATAGTGTCGTCCCTTTCGAGTCACGTGTCAGTACAAGTTTTTCATCTCCACTTTTCATTTCGATTTCTTGTTCACTTGTTACTTCACTCTTATAAGATTCGACTTCATTAAATGCTTTGATTGCATCCTCCATAACCGATTCTTTTGTAGCCGTATCGCTTGTAGAGCAACCACTTAACAATGTTACTCCTAACAAAAATGATAATAATAATCCTTTATACTTTTTCATTCTATTCTCCTTTGAATTTTCCCTGTCTGTCTATAATACGCCATAGCCATAAAAAAAGTTTCAAATATATTATAAAAATAATAAAAAATATATTTGAAAACTTTCTTTACTATTTAATTCCACTTCAATTGTGACAATGTACTACTTTACAATAAACCATTAGCCCTCTTGATTCATCATAATTTTTCTACATATCTGGGGAACTATATTCATTCTCCTGATACGTTTCATTTTTTTCAAATACACGTTTACGGTCATAATAAACAAACATGATTGTTAAAATGATGTAAGGTGTAACATATAAACTTGGTATACTATATAACATTACCTGTGCAAAGATCCAAAGGATAAATGATAGATCTAATACAAATAGACTTACTTTGATTCCTTTTGAATATTCTTTTGATAATGCAAATGTTTCTCTTATTGATAATTCTGGTTGTTCGATTGCAATGTATCTAACAAAGAAATAACGATATGATAAATATAATCCTGGAAAGACAAAGAACATCATTCCAATCCCTGTTATTATATTTAATAACATCATTTTTACTCCATAATTGATAAATCCTTTTACACTCATCTGTTTAGAAATGCTGTTGAAATCCGCCTCTGGATTTCTTCTTAACTCCATACACATAACTACTAAGAAGTACGTTGCTACAGCGCTTGCTACTCCAAGCAACTGTGAACCTGCAAGATTCTTTGCCAGAGCAATATACACTACACCAAGATCACTTGGAAGGGAAGTGTAGTACTCCTGAGGAATCTGAGGTACAAACTGATTTCCTAATAATTCAATAATAAAAGGGATAGCAGCCATAGAACCAAGCATAAAGATATTTTTATGAAGTATCTCTCTGGCCTTTGCTTTCATTTCAATTCGATTAAACATAGTATTTTACTGCTCCTCTTCCGTTTCTTCTGTTGGCAATCTAAAAACTTGCTCATCATCTGTTTCGGTAAGCATATATTTACCACGTGCATAACGAACGACATAGTCTTCGTTACTTAAATTAGATTTCTCTTTTTCTAGTTGTTCTTTTTCTTTTTCCAACTTTGTTCGTTCTGCTTCCGCATCTGATATATCAGCACGAAGTGACAGGTTTGTATTTACTTCTTTTACCACTTCCATGATACAGTAGGCTGAAATCAGAACCATTACCAGTAAGGTAATAAACCTAGCTGGACTTCTTTTTTTCTTCTTATTCATTTTATCACCTTGCTTTATTCCATAGTAAACTATAAACTTTTAAAACTCAAGCGTACACTCTTAATTTAATGAAAATGTATCTAAGTTATATAATTTATCACGATAATTCAATAGTTCAATATATTGCATACCTTCCAGTTCTTCTTTCGTTTTTGTGTTGTTTGGAATTTCTAAAATTTCTTTAATTAATAATTCCAATCCGATTGTTTCCTGTTCCATTTTTAGTTACTCCTTTTCGATATATTTTTCATCGATTACTTCAAACATTAATGTCGCATCATTTTTTGATACTTGTTTTGGCGTGTCCAATACGCGAACACTTAATTCTCGGTTTCCAAAAAGAATCGTGATTTCATCACCAACATTTACATCTGTACTTGGCTTTGCCTTGCGACCATTCACAATTACTCGCTGTTGGTCTGCAAGTTCTTTCGATACACTTCTTCTTTTTAATATTCTTGCTACTTTTAAATATTTATCTAATCGCATATATCCTCCTAAAGTGACTGACTTCGAGCAATAAACTCAATAATTATTTCTAAATAGTTTTTCACTTTTCTTAAACTAACTGAAATCTTCTGATTTGTATATTTTATCTTAATATCCTTTGAAATGGTAGTTGCCATTTCAAATAGTTTCACTCCATCAATCGAATCACTCCACTGTTTAGTGAATTCAACTCTTACATCCTTATCCGTTTCTCTAAAACTATCTACATGCGGTTCATTTACTAACAGATCTAAACGTTTCTTTTCAAATAACATAAAGACCGATTTTGGAAGTCTTCCATATAAATCTTCGGTTTCTTTCCACAGTTTCTGTAGTTGTTTATTCGTTTTAACTTCATCAATCTGCTGGTACAAAGTAATTTTTTCATAATCCTCTTCTTCAAATTGACGGGGAATATAAGCATCTACTTTCACATTTGCACGTACAATTTCTTCATCGTCTTTAGGAACTTCAATTCCTTTGCTTTCCATAATTGCTTCATTCAACATTTCCAGATACATATCAATACCAACAGTATCAATAAACCCAGCCTGCCTTGGACCTAACATTTCACCAGCACCACGAATGGTTAAGTCACGTAGTGCAATCTGATAACCAGACCCAAGTTTAGCAAACTCTTTCATTGACTTTAAACGTTTGGTTGCAATTTCACTTAACTGTTTATTTGGTGCATACATCAGATATGCATAAGCAAGTCGATCACTTCTACCAACCCGTCCTTTGATCTGGTAAAGCTGACTCAATCCAAAACGATCGGCATCTTCTACTAGTATTGTATTGGCATTTGGTATATCAATTCCGGTTTCAATAATCGTTGTACATACTAAAACATCATATTCCTTGCTGGTAAACTTAAACATTACATCTTCTAAGTCTTCTTTACTCATCTGACCATGAGCAACACCAACGTTAATCCCTTTTAGTTCTTTGGATAACTTGTTCGCTACTCCATAAATATTCTTTACTTTATTATATAGGTAGAATACCTGTCCATGACGTGATAATTCTCTTTGAATAATTTCTTTAACTAATTGAAAATCCTTTTCCACCACATATGTCTGTACACTCACTCGATTAACGGGTGGGGTAGTTAGTTGTGAAAGCGCTCGAATACCAACAAGTGACATCTGTAGTGTTCTTGGAATTGGTGTAGCACTTAGTGATAATACATCAATTGAGTTCTTCAATTCTTTTATCTTTTCTTTATGTTCAACTCCAAAGCGCTGTTCCTCATCAATCACTAACAATCCCAAATCTTTGAATACAATATCTTTTGATAGAAGACGATGGGTACCAATTAGTATATCAATCTTTCCATCTTTTAAATCCTTCTTTATTTGAGTTGTTTCTTTTTGTGATACAAAGCGATTGACCACTTTAATATTCACGGCAAAATTTCGAAATCGTTTTACTGCTGTATTCAAATGCTGCAGACTAAGAATTGTCGTAGGGCATAGGAATGCTACCTGCTTGTTATCCATAACTGCTTTAAATGCAGCACGTAATGCAACCTCGGTTTTCCCAAACCCAACATCTCCACATAAAAGACGATCCATTGGAACATCTTCTTCCATATCTTTCTTAATTTCCGCAATTGCAGTTGCCTGGTCTTTGGTTAGTTCATAATCAAAGTCTTCTTCAAATGCTTTCTGCATATCGTCATCTTTTTTAAATGCAAATCCTATTTTCTTTTCGCGCAAAGAATATAACTTCACTAATCGATCTGCAAGTTCTTTTATATTTGCAGTTACTTTTGCTTTTGTCTTCTCCCAATCCTTTGTACCTAATTTATTTAGTTTTGGACTTGCACCTTCTTTGGATACAAACTTACGTACCAATCGAAACTGCTCCAAAGGAACAAATAAAACATCATTTCCTTTATAGACTACTTTCAAGTAATCTTTATGAATTCCATCTTTTTCTCTGGTAATGATTCCCAGATATTGTCCAACCCCATATAGTTTATGAACAATATAATCTCCTTTTTCTAAGTCCTGATAATGATTCAGTACTTCAGCATCTTTAAATTTATTATGATACTTCGCTTTGTAGTGAACGGTATCAAACAGTTCCTTACTTGTATAGACAGCAATCTTTTCCTGATTCGCAATAAATCCTTCTGCCAGTGGCAAGTCTTTAAAGTACTTGGTAAACTCTTCGCCAACATCTCTGATTAATTCTTTCTCCAGTTCACTGACACTAATATATAATTCATACTCCTGTGTCATCTTCTGCATGTTTTCAAGTTTACGAACCAGAGGAATATCTAATGGCTGTAACTCTACAATTCCTGAAACAATTGGTTTGCGCATACTTACAAAGGTATGAATCTTCATATCTTCCTTCGTATATGCATAAAACTCAAAAGCAACTGTATACACTGGTAACAGTTCGTTGACTGCTGACATTTCCTGAATATATGTAATATTTTCAGTTACTACTTTTTTATGATACTCCTGACATTCTT
This sequence comes from Breznakia pachnodae, assembly GCF_030814225.1. Lineage (GTDB taxonomy): Bacteria > Bacillota_I > Bacilli_A > Erysipelotrichales > Erysipelotrichaceae > Breznakia > Breznakia pachnodae. Next base: position 422,290 of record NZ_JAUSUR010000002.1, on the reverse strand, counting down.
CATAACTGCTTAATGCAATTGTATCAAAGCGCATATAATCCTTAATACTATATGTATGGTCTAATAAACTATAATATGTTTTAAAGTGCGATAACTTTTGATGATCATATAGTCGATCCAACTCTTCTTCTAAAACATCATTCCCAATAAATCGAGAACGCAGACCTTTTTCAAGGGTATCTAACTCATCTTTAGAAAATAGAATATCACTCGCACAAATCAGAGTAATTTCCTCAACTGTTTTTACAGTCTTCTTGGTGGCAATATCAAAGAAACGAATGCTCTCCACAATATTGTCAAAGAATTCAATTCGAATTGGCAAGTCATAGTTCATCGAGAATACATCAATAATCCCTCCACGGCTGGCAAAGGTCAATGGTTGATCCACATAAGTAACTCGCTCATATCCACTCTCAAACAATAACTGTTTTACATCATCAAATCCAATTTCTTTATCTACATGCAAATCGATTGAATGTTCTCTAAACACTTCTGGATTAGGAAGAAAACTAGTGTATGCACTCACATGAGTAATCACAATCAGATGTTCTTCATGAAGTAATCGATGTAACGTCTCCACTTTATTTGCAACTACTTCATTAGAAGCAGTAAGTGCTTCTATTCGCATGCTCTCTTCAACGCTAAAAAGCAGCACTTTGTCCTTCATAAGGGGGGATAGCCCTTCATAAAGTTTCTGTGCTGTATATAAATTATGTTTCACAATCAACATTGATTTTGGCTTCTTAAAGTAAGCAGCAGCAATCATCAATGTCTCTTCAATCAGACTGACATTACCTAAATCATTACTCTTTTTATCAAATGCCTGAAATGCAGGATTGTGTGCTAATGTCTTAAAAAGTTGTTCCATATACACCTCTACTTTTTATTGAACTTAGCCATCACCAAATCAAATTCTGTATTTACGCTTTCAATTGCTGCATCAGCTGCAGTATCAATTGCTTCCTCAAATGAGGCTAAATCTTCTTTAATTACTTTTCCAAGTACATAATCCACAGTTGGAATACGTGGGTCTTTGCCAATCCCTACACGGATTCGACGTAACTCCTGAGTTCCAATATAGCGAATAATACTCTTCACCCCATTTTGTCCACCAGCACTTCCTTTTTCACGCAAGCGCAGTTTTCCAACCGGAAGATCCAAGTCATCATAAATAATTAATATATCTTCTATATCGATATCAAAATAATCAACAATTGCCTGAACACTTTCTCCTGAATTATTCATAAAGGTCTGTGGTTTCAATAACAATGTCTTTGTACCTTTGATAAAGGTTTGTGTATACAATCCTTTAAATTTATTCTGATCAATACTTACACCAAGTTTATTGGCAATCTTATCCATAACCATAAACCCTGCATTATGTCTTGTCTTTTCATAATGTTTTCCAGGATTCCCCAGTCCTACAATTAACTTCATATATACCTCACTATTTTAAATGCTTCTTACGCACTCTACTTATTTCTTCTTGTATCTGTCGATACTGTACACAGATAATTTCATTGATTTCCTCAATGCTTAAATGCTTGTTTGCAACAATGGAAATAGAAAGGTCACTTTGAACAATCACTGAAATCTGCCCTTCGCTTAAACGAATAGAACGGATTAGTTCATATATAAGTTCTTCTTTCTCTGGTTTACCAGTATATCTACTAGTAATGACCACTCTCTCTTTGCTTGCCATTGCTACCCTTCTTTCTACCTCTAATTCTACACTAAAAACTTCCATTTCTGTACATTAATCAATAAAAAAAATAGCTGTATGTATTATACCCCCATTTATGTCACCTATATAATAAATCTCTACTACTATTCTATCACAAGTTAAGTGGTAAAACAGAAAATAAACAAGATTTTTTTAATCCTGTTCATTTCTTAAATTGATTCTTTTTCAATGGATACAATTTTACCTTCATTTATTATAACTTTTTCAACCCAAGTAGATAATTCATTACTTATCTCTGTATCTGCAGTTATCCATAGATTTCCTCTTTCATCTAAAAGATACCATTGTTCACTACGATTCTTAATTAATACTTTTTCTGATTCATGAAGAACACCATCTTCTTCAACCAGAACCGTTTTACCCACTGCATAAGCTTCTGAATTTAAATTTCGATTTAAAGTATCATAAAGATAATAGTCACCATTGCCACAATGAAGTAAAATCAAGCCACTTTTTGTGAAAGAAACATTAGAAATTGTAATTGATAATAATGATGTACCTTCTTCATCAACAACATGATACCCATTATCATAGGTAACACTAACACCATTTAAATATGATTGATATTCACTTAATTCTAGATTAAGTGACATACTCATCGATTCATTTCTTCGTTCTTCATAAGCTACTTGCTGTGCTTTTTCTTGTTGAGGTGATAGGGTAGGCTCTTCTTTTGCTATTTGATAAACAAGCAAAAATAGTAAGAAAACACCTAGACATAATAACGCGGGAAGTGCCTCATAAAACTTCTTTTTCTCCACGTATCGATCAATTCGATTATCATACTCTGTACATTCATGAAGTTCAGTCATTTTCTTTAAAAACAGTAATGTCTGTTTATCCATCTTCTTGCTGTAGGAAACTACTGTCTTTATTATTTTTCTTTTAAACTCCTCATCATTGAATAAACTAAGAATCTTTTTATCATAAAAGATATTACTTACAGTTTGTTTTGAAACACTGCTCTTTAAAATCTTTTTTACTCGTTTAATCAGATACTCCTGCATTTTATCTTCTGGAATATTTTCATTTTCATTTACTGCATCAATATTTCCAATTGTTATTTGAACTGGTTTTCTTCTCTGAAGTGAAGTCTCTTCTTCATTATATGATTGTCTTTCTTCTTGTGTCCCTAATATTTTTACAGTTGCTTGATGGCCTTTTGCATATAGTAACGCTTGTTCATATGCATTACTTAATTTGATAAAAGCTTCTGATTGATCTTCAGGATGATACTGTTTTACAAGTTGAGCATATGCCTGCTTAATTTCTCTTGTATTGTTTGTAGGTTCTATTCCCAGCACTTTCCAACACTGCTTCATATGTCCCTCCTTTCTATCTTAAACTGATTACTACGCATTCATAATCAGGATTGATTACGATACCTTGAATGATATCTTCTTCTTTAAATAATCCGGATGATAACTCTTGGTTATTGATCCATTTAGAAATATCATAATAAGACATCCGGTACTGTTTTTGAAACTCACTGTTTTGCGGTAATTCCATTAAAGAAGAATACAACGCAATGTATTTCTTATTATCATATTCTCTAATCTCAAATCCCAGTTTAACATCAATTGATAAATCAAAATAATGGAAAAGAGGAGGGGAAGTTTCAAAACAACATTGTACAGGAAGTATAAAATCCATTGTATCAAGTTCTTCTAATAATCTTGTTGTATCATTCTGATACTTTTTAAGTGTTTCCTTAAACGTATTAATATAATGCTGTCTTCTTGTATTTTCCATTTGCTCAAACATTTGCAGTATTAGTAATAGTTTTCCTTTCATCTCTAATTCAAAATCAATATCTAACCACTTTGGAAAGTCTGTTGTAGCATCGACTACTTGTATTCGTTTATGAATATTATCTATATGAAAGTCCGTAATTTTATTCAGGCTTTTTCTTCCTCCTCCATTATGATTTCCTATTACTATTTTTCCATCTTCAAATACTTCAACATATGGTGGGTCTTTTAAAAGATTTTTAATACTATTTATCTTTAATTTGTAAAAGATGATTTCAACTGAAAAAATAAAAAATAGCAATGAAATGAAGGCACCTATAAATAAGGTTATTGATAACTCTTTTATTTCCTTTAAAAAATTTAAAGAAATAAACATAAGCACAGGCCCAATCAAGCTAATAAGAAAACGTCTCTTTCTTTCATTTATTTTCTTATTTTCAGCTTCAATATTATCTTCATAATATTTCTGATTAAGTTGATCAAATTTCATTTCATACACCTCCATCCTTTACTCTATACTTGTAATTACTCCATTTTCTAAGTGAATTAATTCAGAAGTATCATCACAACCAAAAGAAGCATCAATTTCTATTTGATTTCCACTTGGATCCAATAGAATAAAACGTCCATCTTGAGTTGTTAGAACTGCACACTGATATGGGCCAGTCTCCGTTGTCACTTTAATAATATTGCTTGCTCTATATACATCAGACAACAATGTCTTTGTTTCACAATTTAAAACATATACCATTTCGTTATCTATAAGTACTAAATAACTTGATGTTGTATAGTTAATACCAGTATATGTTGTTGAAGAAATCAATTGCTGTTGCTCATCATAGATAAGATATCCATCACCTTCTTTAACAATTTGTACACCATGAAGATATTGTTTGTACATTTCTCTTATGGTATCTCTTACTTCATCTTCCTGTTCTTGATTTTGCTTACTTATTTTCTCTTGCGTATTTTTTTGTGATTCTTTATTTATCACATCTCTGATTTCTTGTTGCTTTTCTTCTTCTGCCTGTTTTTGAGCTTTGTTATGGATTGTTCCAATACTTGATATTCCAATTACGATTATAATAAACAATGCTATACTTCCAAACATTCGTACTTTTTGTTTCTTTTTGTGTTTTTCTATTACTTCTTTTACGATTGATAACCCAAGAAATTCACTTATATTTACAAGATAATTTATTGCACTTGGTTTCATATCATTTATTTTTTTGATTATTAGATTTTGAACCTCTATCTTAAAACGATAATCTGAAAGAAATGTTAGTACTCTTTCATTCGATAAAAAGGTATCCAATGTATATAAATCACAATTTAAACTCAAAATCTTTTCTATTTTATTCAGTAAATACTGTTGTTCATTTTCTTTTTTTGTCTTGTTTTTTACATCCGTTGACTCAATAACTATTTTCTTTTTCTTCTCTTCCTGAGTAATTGCTGTGTCCCCTAAACCAGACATAACTTTATTTTTATTTTTACCAAAACTCACATTTACAGATACATTATCAATTCCGCTTTTTACAGTTTTTTCTTTTTGCTCAGTATTTGAATCAGCTGTTGGAGTTGGCTGCTTAATAATATTACTCTCTACTTGCTCATTTTGATGAAATGAATCTAATTCTTTTTGAAACTGTCTTTGTGCATTTAAAGAAGGTTGATTTTTCGCATAAGCCAAAGCACTTTTATATGCTGCCTGTAATTGCTTGAACTGTTCTGGATGATCTTCTGGGTGAAACTTTTTTGCTTGCTTTGCATATGCTTTCTTTATTTCTCCCTTATCTGTTGTTGGTTCAAGACCAAGTACTTCCCAATAGTTCAAATAAGCCATTAAGATAACCAGCCTTCCTGATCATTATCCTTTTGGAAAATATCTAGATTATCAATATCCATATCCTTTTCATATTGATCAAATAAATCATTGTATTTTTGAATTGTTTCTATTTTTTTTCGAATACTGTTTATATGTCTTCTCATATCTTCTTCCATTGATTCAATGACTCTTTTAAATCTTTCAGACGTATTAACATCCATTTCAATTGCAATTCTTTTTACTCGCTCGCGTAATAATTCCCATTCTGGTTCTTTATTAATTTTTAATGATATTTCTTTTATTGATTTCAAAGTTTCAGTGGCACTTGTAGATTCTAAGTGCTCTCCATCGCCAACACTGAAAATATGTTGCTGTGAATTTGAATGAATCAGTACTTCTACAAACAAAATAGAATTAATATCGTAAGAAAATGTAATATTAAACGTTTCATGTGCTTCCATGTTTTTAGGTATTATAATTTCTGTTTTCCCAAGAAGTATGTTTTCTTTTGCGTAAATTGACTCACCTTGATAAATACCAATGTTAACTATTTCCTGTCCCAAGTTAGTTACTATATATGGTCGTTGTTCACTGCATGGTAAGGTTGTATTTTTAGGAATAATAACACTTGCATAATCATTTCCCAAATCTACTTTATTTATTGTATTGACCGATAACGAAAATGGGCATACATCAGTAACTACCAAATCTTTTATACTATCATCGCGTTGCTTGATACCAATATACTTTCCTAATCCTCTTGCAACCAATGTATCCACCTCTCCAGTATAGGAAACCGGAACATTTAATAACTCATTCAGAAAGTTTTGAATTATTGGCATATAACTTGATCCACCTACCAAGATAAGAGAATCTAATTCACTTGCAGAGAACCCACTCTCACGAACTGCTTTTCCTATGATTTTTTTTATTTTAATAAAAATTGGTTCTGTACTATCTAATAAACGCTGATTTGTATAAATAGAACGATATTCCTGTTCATTTACTATTACAGTCATTTCAACTTCTGATTGTTCCTGTAATTCTATTTTAGTTTTTTCAGCTAAACGTAATATACTTTCTTGTTTTGAAATTGATAAGCTATTAAAATCAATTTCATGTTCTTTACAAAAATCTAAAGCAATCGCTTTATCAAAATCACTTCCCCCTAAGTGATTATCTCCAGCGATAGAACAAACACCAACTACATTATCAAAACAATCAACTACTGATACATCTAATGTTCCACCACCAAAGTCAAATACAATGAAAGTTTCGAAATCATCACTACTGTGACAGGCAACAGATGCAGCAGAAGGTTCATTAATTAACCGTTCTACTTTTATCCCTAACAAATCTCCTACTTTTTTGGTAGCACTTCTCTCCTTTGAGTTAAAGTATGCAGGAACACTGATTACAATTTCCTCTACCTTTTCATTTAAATACGCTTCAGCGTCTGCAACTAATTGTTTGACAACCATAGCAGATAATTCTTCTGGTGAAAACAGTTTATTTCCTAGTTTTACTTTTGCTTTGGTTCCCATCATTCTTTTAAATAAACTTGCCGTGTGATGTGGATGTGTGATCAAACGCTCCTTTGCCATTCTGCCTACTATTAAATCACCGTTGTCATCCAAGCTTACAACACTCGGTGTTAAATATTCATTCATTGCATTAGGAATCATTACTTCCTTTCCATCACGATATGCTACAACAAGACTATTTGTTGTCCCTAAATCTATTCCGATAACTGCCATAATTTTCCCCTCTCTTTATCTCACGATATCTATTTTAATATGATCTGTATAGTTATTAATTAATATTCCATCAATTTGATTTGATTTAAATATATCGCTTGTATTATCAATAATTTTCTTCAATATATCACTATATGTTGTACGCATACATTGTTTCTCGCTATTTTGCATCTCCTCTTTTGTTGTATAGATACAAACATAGTTTTTATTATTTTCATTCGTAAATAGTTCAACCTCTAATGCTCCATATTCTAAAGGTAAATAATAACCAGTATGTACAAATCCTGTTAGTTTATACTTTACTGGCATAATGAAATCCATATCATTAATATCATTTAGCATTAATTCTATATTTTCACTATATACACTCAATGCTTCTTTCAATGTATTAATAAATGGTTTCTCAGCATTTGCAATTTCTGTATATATGTTTAGAATTTCCATAATCTTTTCTTTTTCTTCAAATCCACTTTTTATCTCTATTGTTCTAGGTTGATTTCGATATATTCCATCTACTGCAATAAGTGAGTGTTCCATATAAACACCAATTGTTCTTTTTTTGATTTTTCTATATCCTTTGATTTGATCCAAATGTTGTTTATGATCCTCACTTGATAATTGATAGACAAAAGACCCATCTTCTTTTATCTCTAAAATAGGTGGATTATTTAAATTATTTTTTTCTTTTTTTATTTCATTTATAAATATTAAATATTGAATGGTTGTGAAAAAGGTTATAAAAAATGCAGATATTCCTGGAAATACAGCAATTCCAGAAATTATAGTAATTAATGTTCCTGGTTCTGAATTAGAAATTCCGATGATTGCAAACAAAATACATCCAGTTGTAACTAGTAAACCTTTCATTATAAATTTCTGTAATTTCTTTTTTGTTTTCTCGTCTTCATTTATTTTATTTTCATAATACTCATTATCTATACTATTAAAAATCATATTCCCCTCCGTTAACTTGTAGCCATTGTTAATCTTTTTCATTATAACAAAACTCTTTAAATTTACCTAAAATTTTTTGTCTATAACTTCTATAATATATACTGTCAGTTTTTGTCAAAAGTCTCAAAAAAAGAAGTTCTATCACTTTTTGATAAAACTTCCTCGTCATATAACCTATTTATTCATAATAGCTTTTGTAATTTGAATAATAATAGATGGTATTAATGCTAAACCATTAATGATTAGAATATCCATTCCACTTACTGCTGCTACTGCGAACACACTATGAAGTGGCGTAAAGAATAAGATCCCATTCAATAATAGATATCCAACTAAGAATGCATAAATACTGTACATATTTGTAAACAATCCAACTTTATAAATTGGTTTGCTGCTTCTACAGTTAAATCCATGGAACAATCTAGACAAACATAATACTGCGAATGCAAATGTTGTACCCATTGCATTTGATGTTTCTAGCCCTATGTAGAATCCAGCCATTGTAGCAATTGCGATTACTAATCCTTCATATCCAATTTGCTTAATTGTTGCTTTATCTAAGATAGAAGCATTCTTTGCTCTTGGCTTTTCATATAGTAAATATTTATTTGGATTTTCCATTCCAATTGCAATTGCTGGAAGACTATCAGTAACTAAGTTAATAAACAATAAATGTACAGGATAGAAGGGAAGTGGTAATGCAAGAAGTGTACAATATAGAACACTTAAGATTCCTGAGAAGTTACCTGATAACAGATATGCGATTGCATTACGTATGTTTGCATATACATTACGTCCTGTAACTACTGCCTTCACGATTGTCGAGAAGTTATCATCCGTAAGAATCATACTTGCTGCATCCTTACTAACTTCCGTTCCTGTGATACCCATTGCGATACCAATGTCAGCCTGTTTTAATGCCGGAGCATCATTTACTCCATCTCCAGTCATCGCAACATTGTGACCTCTGCTTTGCCATGCTTCAACAATTCTTATCTTGTGCTCTGGAGCAACTCTTGCATAAACACTGATTTTCTCAATTTTTTCATGCAACTCTTCGTCGTTCATGACTTCTAATTCTCTACCTTCCAAACTGATATCGCCTTCCTTAAAGATACCAATTCTTGTTGCAATTGCCTGTGCAGTTACTTTGTGGTCACCAGTAATCATAATTGGTTTAATACCTGCAGTATAACAGTCAGCAACCGCTTGTGCACTTTCCTCTCTTGGAGGATCAATCATCGAAACAAGTCCTGTGAATACCAAATCACTTTCATCTTCCATTGTAAGTTCATCTTCATCAAACTCACGGTATGCAAATGCCAGAACCCGTTCACCCTTTTTCGCAAACTCTTCGTTTTGCCTTCCTATATCAGAAATTACTTCATCACTTAGTAATTCCTCTTTACCCTGGAAATAATATTTTGTACATACTTTCAGAAGTTCATCAGGGGCTCCTTTTACATACATAATCTTCTTTCCATGAACATTATTAAGTGTCGTCATTAATTTACGAACCGAATCAAATGGCAACTCTTTCACTCGATAGAACTGTTCTCTTGTTTCTGTTTCGTTCATCCCAAAGGTACGAGCGAAATCAATCAATGCAAGTTCCGTTGGATCTCCAATTCTTTGATCACCTGAAATTGTTGCATCACTACACAAGGTTCCAATCAATGATAACAAACGCAAATCTTGATTTTGTGGATCAATTGCATCATGGTGAACTAATTCACCATTGATGTATACACTTTCCACACTCATTTTATTTTGCGTTAATGTTCCTGTTTTATCACTACAGATAATTGAAACACATCCCAATGTTTCTACTGCGTTGATGTTTTTCATAATGGCATGTTCTTTTACCATCTTCTGTGTACTGATTGATAATACGATTGTTACAATGGAAGCAAGTGCTTCTGGTATTGCTGCTACTGCAAGCGCAACCGCAAACATAAATGCATCAATCAATGTTTCGCCACGAAGCATGCTTAATCCAAATACACCAATACAAATTGCGATAATCGCAAATGATAACTTCTTAGAGAAATCATCAAGATTACGTTGTAATGGAGTACGTTTCTCCTGTGTCTGATTCATCAGCGTAGCAATTCGCCCAATCTCTGTATCCATTCCAGTACTAGTAATAACTATTTTACCTCTACCATAAGTTACAAGACTACTTGAGAAGACCATATTCTTCTGGTCACCAATTGGACAATTCTCTTCTAGAATTTGTTGATTATGCTTTTCAACGCTTTCTGCTTCACCAGTCAGTGATGATTCATTCACCTGTAATGAGAAAGAATCAATGACTCTTCCATCTGCACTAATGACATCACCTGCTTCAACCAGACATACATCTCCAACAACAAGTTCATCTGACTTTATTTCTTTTACAACACCATTACGCAGCACTCTGGTATATGGTGTAGATAATTTCTTTAAACTATCCAGAGACTTTTGTGCTTTTAATGTTTGTACCGTACCTAAGATAGAATTAATTGTAACTACAACAAGAATTACAATTGAACTTTCCAGTTCACCAACAAACATTGAAATCACACTAGCAATTAGAAGTACAATAACCAATAAATCTGAAAATTGTGATATAAATATTTTCAGTGCTCCTGGTGGTTTTTCACTTTCTAATTTGTTTTTACCGTCACGTTCTAATCGAACCTGCGCCTCTTCATCTGTGATCCCTTCTTTGGAAGATTGTACATCTTCCAGTACTTCCATCAAATTCAAATTTACAAATTTCTTCAACTCTAGTCCTCCTTCATGACACTCTTAATAAAAAAAGACTCATTAAAAGCATCAGCTTCTAATAAGTCTTGTCTTTAAAATTTAGCCAGAAATTTCCATTTCGTGATGTTGACTAAATCACACATATTCGTGCGACTACTCCCTTATCAATGTGTTTATTCTATCATACTTTCAGCAAATGTAAAACAAATTTACAAATTCTTAACATATTAATTTAATCTAGCATAGTATTACAGAAAATCATTCCTTAAATAATCATAGATTTCCTTACTTTTTATTCATCTTTATTATCATTTGATAATTTCGCATTTTCAAAGTTTATCACTATTTTATATTGCTCTAGTTTACCATTATTAAAGTCAATATCTATCATTCCCCAATCACTACTATATACTAGTTTTTCTTTTGAATCATCAACGATTACATCATAAGGAGTACCATATAGCATTCTTATATCACGTATAGAAGAACCTATCCGAAAGCCACCAGGAAGATATACTTCACCACTATTTTCATCTACAATTAGTGATAGAAACGTACAGTCTCTTATATCTGCTTCACTATCAGATGCATTATAAAGCGTTGCAGTAATTACCTCATTATCATCATTATTAAGTTCTATTGAAAATACACTATCTTTTGACTTCAGTCTTTTTTCCTTATCAGAAGAATTAAAATCATATCCCATATCATTAAAGTTAGAAATATTAGCAGGCATAGCTATAACTTCACCATTAATCATAATTTGCCTGCTATCCCATGTTGCAGGAAACTTATCTGTATCAATATCATAAGTATAAATTGTTTTTATTTTAATTATATTATTACTTTCATTAGCTACTATAGAATCATAATTCATTTGAGTTGATGAATATGTTAGAAGTGTTGTTTTCATACTAATATCATTTAATGATTGCTCATTCACTATAGTTCCAGATAATTTACTCAAATTACATCCAACATAGTAATATACTTTATTGTCATTCGTAGGATGTTTTAATACTATTTCATATACAAGTACTTCATCAATATCACCTTTACTATAATTAAATTCCTCAGAAGAATTGTTTGCATATAATTTATTCAATATATTGTCATTTGGCAGTGAATTATCATATAGATATTCACTATCTACAATCATTAGTTTATCTACAGATTCTATTTCATAATTTTCATGATCTACATCAAGTTTAGACATCATGTCATTATCCCATTCTTCACTATTAATATACTCACCTAATATTGCTTCAACAGCATCTCTTTGGCTATCAGTTAGATCTTCAAATAATACTTTTTCAGGGAGTCCTTCTACGGTATATGTTGATATTTCACTATTAATTTTAATATTAAGTTCCGATTCAGTATTTTCTGTTTTTTCTTTCCATCGAATATCTACTTTATCACCGTTCTTCAATTTACCATTATTATTACTTATTATTTCTGCATCTCCTGATGAAGCATAACAACTTTTTAGTACTTCATTCATATCTTTCGTTTCCTCCCATACATAATACTCATTGAAAGAAAAGAAACCATTATCATCATCAAATATCATATTTCCCTCACCATTATAACCTACAAAACGCATTTGTTCTTCAAAAGGTATATTTAATATAATTTCTCTTTTTATCGCAAATGAGGGGAAAATATACAATATAACTAATAACAATCCATATCCCACTATAATACTTTTGCTTCTATATTTTAACTTTTCATCATCCAAATAATTATGTGGTTCTTCCATTTTCATACTCTTAATAATAATGATTATTTTTAAGAGAAAACTAAAGCAAAATAAATAATAAGCTATTTTTATAAAATCATAAGCATTGTACCAGGCAAAAACTTGATAACTTGTACTAAGAACATCATTTTCTAAAAAAAACAAAATAAAATATACTGAGAATTCTAAAACCGACTGAATAATACTTATTATTAACATCTTGAGGTATTTTATATTACCTTTTTCATCTCTGGTTATATAGGTTTGATAAACAAAATAAACAGTTATACTACTCATTATTAGTAAAAGAAGTACATAATCTGTTATATGATGATTTGCATAATAAAATGGCTCACCAAAAAGATTTGAAAGTTCACCATACTTAAAAATTCCATTAAATAAGATATAAGCAAGCCAGATTCCCGCAAGCAAACTTATTATCAAAGATATTTGAATCCCTTTTTTCTTTTTCATATTCCCTCCAAATTATTCGTTAACAAATGAGTTAACTCTGAAATATAAACAATTCTTATAAATTTATTCATTTTCCTTTATCTCTAGCAGATAAGAATTTAGTTTTCCCCCTGAGTAAGATAATGTTAATTCTGCATTATCACTTTCATAAGTGAAATAAACTATTCCATTAATTATTTTTACTTTTTTAGGCTCACCATAAGCTGATCTCATATTCGATGCAGATGAATTCAGTGTAAATCCTCCTGGAAAATAAATAATTTCATCTTCCAAATAAAAACTCTCTAAATATATAGAAGAAATATTACAATCATTTGGATACTGATTTTTATCTGATGTATTCTGAAGAACTACCTGAATCTTATTAAATTCTCCTTTTTCTAAGATATAGTCGTTTGTGATTTCATATGGCGCAATGCTGTGTTCATCACCTATGCCAATGTCATATCCTGTTGCTTTAAAATCAGAGACTTTCACTGGAAACTCTATAATAATATCATTAAATTTAATCTGATTACTATCCCAATTCCCTGGAAAAATTCCATTATCTTCATATGTTATTGTCTCTTTCGATTTTAAAAATACAAGTTTTTCATTTTCGTGATATTCCTGAAATTCTTTCACTATTTCCTCAATAATCAATTGATATGTTGATACTTTTTGTTTATAAATAAATAACTCTATATTATCAAAAGAGTATTCCTCATCAATATTTTCGCATATAACTTTAATATTACATGCTAAATAATAATATTTCTTTTCATCGTTTGTAGGTAAATTATATATTACTTCGTAAATATAGTAGTTTTCTATATCTCCTTCTTTTCTTCCGTAATAATCATTGTAATTCATATCACGATTCAAGCTTACAATATTTTCTATATCAGTTTCTTCATCGAGAGGATTAGTTTTACTAATAACAGCAATTTTTCTAACACTTTCAAACTCATACTCTTTGTCTTGTTCAACTTTTTGATTAATTAGTTTTTCTTTGAATTCTGTTCCTGATTCATACTCTTCTATCTTTTCTTCTAAGGTTTGCTGCTGTTCATTTGTAAGACTCTCCAAATTAAAAACTGTTGTTGATAGCCCTGATACTTTAAAAGTTACTGGTTCAGATATAGCATTGATATTTAATTCTTTTGATAATGTTATATTTTTTTCTTTTGCCCATTGAATACTACCCTCGTCACCATTTGATAACTTTCCATTATTTTTGTCAATCACTTCTACTTGTGCAACATCTTTATATCGATACACCATAATATCTTCAATACTCATTTTATCATTCCATAATTCAAAATCACTCGAATGTAGATATTGATAAGGAGAATATCTAGTTTCTTTATTTGTTACATCTACTGTTCCATATCCATTCTGTCCTGAAAAAACAAAATCTACATTTAAATCTATATTAAGTGTGATTTCTTTTTTTATGATACTTGTTTGTAAAAATGACAGAGAAACGATAATTCCACCATAGGCTAGAAGAAATATTATACTATGAACTAAATAATCACTATTTGTTTGCTTTATTTCTTCATCCTTAATTTTAAAGCATAAAATAATTAGTAATAATCTTGATAAAATTGATACCAATAATATATAAAATGCTAAGTGAAAACTATCGTACATATTGTACCATGCAAAAATACTCCATTCACTTTTGAGAATATCAACATTTAAGAAAAATATAATATAATACACTGATAATTCCAGTAAGCATTGAATTACTAGAAAAATAAGAATCATGAGGTACCTGTTTGAATTCTTATTTTTTTTCAAAGCAAGAGTTTTATAAATGGTATAAATATTAATAGAACTTAATGCAAAAGTACCCATCCATATAAAAATTTCAATTTTATTACCTTCATACATTGGTGCAAACAGTATTTCTGATATACCTTGATAACTAAAAATCCCTTCATAATAATGAAATAAGATTCCTATGCTTATTAATAACCCAACTAACATAAGAATTGATAGTCTATTAATTCTTTTCATTTAAACTCTCCCATATTTTAACTGTTTTTCTAAATACTATATTTCTTTTTTATATCATATTATATTATATTATCGAACTCCACGAATAGATTTATTATTATAATAAATCTATACATTCATACCAAATTTTATTTAAAATATATTATCTCGGCTTCAGAATTAACAGACTTTAGCACTAACTTAACATTATCTTTTTCTATATAACTATTCTCTATTTCTCCTTCTAGAAGGTTTTCATCCTTTTGCACAGCATCTGCAATCATAACCTTATATAGATTAAATTCTATTTTATCAAATGATTGTTCCTCGACTATATCATCTGTGACTACTTGTATTTCACATGCAACATAGTAATATTTTTTCTCAAGTGTTTTTGGATTTTCTAAAATTACTTCATAAATATAATAATCTGTTGCATCTCCTTTTTTCATGTCTGAAGATTTTCCTCTATTTGTATATGCATTTTCATATACACTTAAAACATTATTTTTTGTGATTAAATCATCTTTTAAAAATTCTTCACTAATTACAGATGTTTGTTTCATAGAGACTAACTTAAAATCCAAATCTTCCGTTTTCTTAAATTGATTAACTGATTCAATAAACGCTTGGCTTTCTACATATTCATTAAGTTTCTCATTTACTGTTGCTTTTTGCTCATCTTTTAACTCATCTATAAATACTTTGGTCTTTAGTCCTTTTACAATAAAACTTGCTGTATTACTATTTGCCTTTATTTTTATTCCATAATCGATTGGCTTATTGTCTTTGTTCCACTTTATTTCAACAGTATCTCCATTTGATAATTCACCATTGTTTTTGCTAATTATTTCTATTTCGCTACGGTACAAATAACGATAAGCTAATACCATATTCATATCTTCTTCATCTTCCCATATTTCATACTCATCATCAAAACATTTATAATAATCATATATAAATAATGTATATCCTTGTCCATTTTCTCCTTCAAAAACAGAATAGTCGTCTAAAGGTATATTAATTTCAATTTCTTTTTTCAATAAAACAGATGGAATTAAAAACATTATAAAAATTAATCCACCATAACAAAACGCTCCTATTAATCTTATAATTTTCATTTTTCGATTATCGATTATTTTATTTGCTGAATCTTCTTGTATTTTGAAACTCAATAAAATCATAATAGCTTTAATAATTAACCCTATACAATATATATAGAAAGCTATTCTTAAATAATCATATGTATTGTACCAAGCAAATATTCGAAAATATGATCCAACGACTTCACTACTAAGAAAAAACAAAATGAAATAGTATGGAAGTTCTAGCAGTAGTTGAAATATACCTGTTCCTAGAAGTTTATTATATTTTATACTTCCATTCTTTTTTCTTATTTTAAATAGATCGTACATAAACCAAATTGTAATTACATCAATTGTCACTAAAACTAAAAAGTATGGAAATGTACTTTGCAATTTACTGAAAAATGGCTTATCAATTAATTCTGAAAGTTCTGCATACTGAAAAATTCCATCAAATAAGATATAAGCAAGCAGGATTCCCGCAAGCAAGCTTATTATCAGAATTACCTGACGTTCCTTTATTTTTTTCATATTCCCTCCAAATTATTCTTTTTTATACTATAGGATTCTTCATGAAGAGTCAAACAAAGGTTATTTCTATGGGATTCTAATTTCTTTCATGATATAGTAATAACAGCGAGGTTTATATGGAAAAGAAAATACTAATTTATAGTGCTGGAAACAAAGAAAAAGAGGATAAAATAAAAACTATTTTACATCCTGATTATACTGTTGAATTTATTTCTGAAAATGAATTAAATCAAAAATTAGGATATCACTTTCGTTTGGAAGGATTTGAAAAGGAAGATACTGAATCTGATGAATCAATTGCGTTTGATGCAATGTTTCTTCCAGTAGTTCCACATGAGGAAATTCGTGAACTATCTGCAAAATTACGTGAGCAGGATGCTGATGTTGAGCGAAAAGCAATGTTGACTGAACATAATCGTAATTGGACAATTTTAGATTTATTAAAAGAAATTGACGAAGAGCATACATATTTTAAGAAACGTGCAGAATTAAATCAATTGCTTCTGAATTCTACAAAAGTAAAACCGGAAGATATTGATGCAGAAATAGCACCTGACTTTCAAAAGGCTGTATTGTTTGCTTATGATACACTGCAAGATAAAGAAAGTACTACTGAACTTTTTGAAAAGGCAATTGATACTTTGTTGCCACTGTACCAAAAAGTAAACTAATTAATCGATTCTATAAAATTGGACTGGAGATATCTCCAGTCCTTTGTTTTATTTATTGTTTAGTATTGTATCAATTTGGTTTAATTCTTCTTCACTAAAAGTTAAGTTATTTAATGTTTCAAGATTGTTTTCCAGTTGTTCTACTTTTGATGCTCCAATTAGTACGCTTGTTATGGTTTCATCTCTAAGGTTCCAGGCAAGTGCCATTTGCGCTAAACTTTGTCCACGATTTTTAGCAATCTCATTTAATTGCTTCACAACCTCAAGTGTCGTTTCTACATTCTCTGGTTGTAAGAATGGACTACTTGATCTTCCTGCTCTTGAATCTTCAGGAATTCCATTTAAGTAACGATCCGTCAATAACCCTTGTGCTAATGGACTGAATGTAATTGCACCAATCTTTTCTTTCTTTAATACATCTGTTAATCCAGCTTCAATGCTTCTTTCAAACATATTATATTTTGGCTGATGAATAATAAAAGGTGTTTTTAGTTCTTTAAAGATTTTGCTGATTGCTTCTGTCTGCTCTGCTGAGTAGTTTGATATACCTATATATAATGCTTTTCCCTGACGTACCAGAAGGTCTAATGCATGTGCTGTTTCTTCCAGAGGGGTGTTAGGGTCAGGGCGATGGTGATAGAAAATATCTACATAATCCAATCCCATTCGTTTCAGACTTTGATTACAGCTTGCAATAATACTTTTCTTAGAACCCCATTCACCATAAGGTCCTTCCCACATATAATATCCGGCTTTTGTGGAAATAATTAATTCATCACGATAGGGAAGTAAGTACTCTTTCATGATTCTTCCAAAATTGATTTCTGCAGACCCTGCTGGTGGTCCATAGTTATTAGCTAAATCAAAGTGTGTAATTCCACTATCAAAAGCTTTTAGTATTATGTTCTTTTGGTTTTCATAATTATCTACATCTCCAAAATTATGCCATAAACCTAAAGAAATAACAGGTAGTTTTAGCCCTGAATTTCCTACATGTCGATAAGGCATTGCTTCATATCTTTTTTTATCTGCTATGTACATATCAGTACCTCCTTTCTTTATCATACATCTTCAAGTATACTTGAAGTAAAGAGAAATATTGAAAGGATACTTATTATGACTTATACAATTCGACAACTAAGCAAAATGTTTGATCTTCCCGCATCAACATTGCGTTACTATGAAGAGCTAGGATTACTAACAAATATTGATAGAGAAGGAACAAACCGCATTTATCAACAGTGCCATGTGAATCGTTTAAAGACGATTTGCTGTTTTAAAGAATCAGGGATGTCACTTTCGCAATTAAGACTATTTCTAGAAATGGAAGATGTTCCAGAGCGGGGAAGCGAACTACTTACCTTACTAAATGACCATGCAGAGAAAATAGACCAACAAATTTTAAGTCTAATTGAAAACAGAAAACACATTCATCGTAAGCAATTATATTATGAAGCAAAACATAAGGCATACCTTGCTAATGAAGATATGCCTGAATGGAAAAGTTTTAAAGAAAAAGAAATAGTATATAATATTAATCAGAAGTAATTACTATAGATTTTTACTCATACAAACAGAATCACTTAATTCTTTATAGGAACCATAATTATTAAGCTTCTGATAACCACATGATGTATACAAACCTATAGCACTATCCATCTTTATCCCTGTTTCTAATATCATTTTTGTAAATCCATCAGTTTTAGCTTTTGTTTCTAAAGCCTCTAGCATTGTTTTCGCTAATCCCTGACCTCTATAGTTTGGTTGAACAAACATTCGTTTGATTTCCACCGAATTCATGAGGTTTTTTTCATCTGTTAGTGGTACATACACTTTGATTCCAACACACGCGATAGGTGTTTCATTATCATATACCAAAACAACACAGTGTAAATCATCCGTATGATTATATTGATCATATATAGTATTTTGTTGCTCCCCATTTGTATTGTTTAAATATTGGTCCAATTGCTTACATAATTCTTTAAATGCTTTATCTTCAGTATTTGTATAGATAAGTTCCATATATCTTCTCCTTGTATACTCTAGATTTTACCACATAGTCGATAAAATAAAACAGCCCTTCGGCTGTTTCATCAATTATTTTATTTCAGTCATTTCGTATTCATCCCAGCCATCTTGTTCATATGCTTTGATTACTTCTTTCTTAGCTTTTTCATCAGTATCAGCATCTAAGCCTCCACTGTATGAAAGATAGAAAGTTGATGAATCAACATACTTTAATGTACTTGGAGTAATTTCTGATAATTCAATTTTATAGTATTTTGTGATTGTTTTTTCAGCATCACCATAACGTTCAGTTCCTTTAGCGGTAACCTTTACAACATAAACGATTACATCATCTCCTGCATATTCTGAATCACCATAGTATCTTGCAACTACTGCCATATCAGATAATGTCATTTCAGGATCACTCTTGAAATCATAATATAAATCATCACGTACATCATCTTCAAATGTTCCATCTTCAAAATATTCAGCCCATGAATCTTCTACTGTAGTTTTTTCTTTTTTAGTTAAATCATCATATGAAGAATATTCAACATCTAATCCTTTAACTTTAAAAGTTTTTTCAGTATTTGTTGGAGCTACTTTGTATTTTTTAGCATCCTCATCATAGTATTTAGCAGTAACTGTGATTTCATCACCATTACTTAGGTCATCATCGTTATCGATTGAGAAGTAAACTCCATCTAGGAAGTCTTCTACATCTTTGCTGTTTCCATCATAAGCCCATTTGTTATCTGCTACATATGCGTATCCTTCACCATCTGTCCCAGAGAATTCAATTTCTACACCTTTTGTAAGGTCAACTTCTGTTTTTTGATTAGAGATTAGGTTTACAGCAACTAAGACAACTACTAATGCTGCTGCCACACCACCAAGAATCATTTTTCCTTTTTTAGTAGAGATAAATCCTTTAATCTTTTGAACTGTTTCGTTTGGTTTCTTTTCAACTTCAGGAGTTCCACCAGTTGTAGAAGTACTACTTGTGTTTGTTGGCTCTGGTGAACCTGTTGTTTGTGCAGTTGAACCATTTGTTGCTTCTGCACCTGCAGTTGTTGTAGCTGTGTTGTTAGCATCAGCTGCTGCAGTTGTAGTTGTTTGTTGTGGTCCAGCTTGTACTGTACCCTTTTCTTTATTTAACATATAAATACTGTATCCTGCAATTCCGATTACAGCAACTGAACCTAGTCGAAGTAAGTCATATGCAAAATCAACGCTATCCACAGAATATCCTAAGTCATAAAGATCATATATTGAAGTTATTGATGCTAACTTCAAAAAGAACATAATTGTCTGAAAATTCAGTAATAAAATTACTGCAAATGCACAGAATATTCCAAATGTAACAACTACTGATACATCGCTCTTATCATTATTCTTAAAGTAAATACGATATGAATAATATAGGATAAGTACAGTAACTACTATAAATGCAATGTAAAAGAATAAAGATACATATGCCATTGCTCCGATTGAGTCAAAGTCCCAACTGCTCATGAACGAATCCATTATCGATTTTATAATAAAATAAAATACAATAACTCCTACTCCCGCTCCGATTGTTAATAGTCGAAGTGTTTTCTTCGAAAAGTGTTTTTCTAATAAATTTTTCATTTTTTCCCTCCATAACACAAATTCTAGTATACCTTATATTTAAAGAAAAGTTAAGAACAATTCCCTTGGTTACTGGTTTTGTGCTTTTCGTTTCTGATACTAATACGATATATTTTAGATATTAGTTTCATCTAAAATATAAAAATATTTAATTATATAAGAATATACCACTAATAAATAAGACACACTTTTTTGCTTTTTATATCACTCTTTATTATTAGTGCTGATATATCAGCCATTATTTAGACAATTCAGCAACGATAATCGTTTGCCCTTTTTAAGAAAAATAACAGTTCATAAATTTTGAACTGTTATTTTGTAGTTTACTTTTTATAATAGGCGACTGTTTCATATGGACGTAAGATTTTTCTTTTATCCTCTTTATAATTACTAATTAATAGAACATATTCTTGTAAATTCATATCAATGGTTACTTCTTTGTCATAGAAATTATTTAGTACGATTAGTTCCTCATCTTCATACATTCGCTTATATGCAAACACTTCAGAATCACTTTCAAGTAATGGTACAAATAAACCCTCTTGAATAATTTTATATTGCTTTCTTAATTCAATTAATTTCTTGTAGTAATGTAAGATTGAGTCTTTATCATTCATACTATTTTTTACATTAATAGATTGATAATTATCAATCACATCAATCCAAGGTGTTACATCACTGAATCCAGCATAGTCACTATCGTCCCATTGCATTGGTGTTCTGGAATTATCTCTTGAACGTTCCTCTAAAATTTCAAAGACTTCTTTTTCATTATATCCCTTTTCCTTTAAAATCTTATAGTAGTTCAAACTCTCTACATCTCGATATTTTTTTATATCACTAAAATATGCATTGGTCATTCCAATCTCTTCACCTTGGTAAATATAAGGTACTCCACGCATAAGGTGAATAGTGGAAGCAAGCATCTTTGCTGACTGTTCATGATAGTTTTTATCATTTCCAAACCTTGATACTACTCTAGGCTGATCATGGTTACACCAGAACAGTGCATTCCATGCTTTGTTTTCTTGCATTCCTATCTGCCATGTATTAAATAAATTCTTTAACTCCATGAAATCAAATGGCTTTAAAGACCACTTATCTTTATTTCGATAATCCACTTTCAAATGATGAAAGTTAAATACCATATTTAATTCGTTACTATCTTCTCCTGCATACTTAACACAGTTTTCCAGTGATGTTGATGACATTTCACCAACGGTTATACAAGATTTATCTTTCCCAAAACTATTAAGATTCAATTCTCGTAGGTACTCATGTACATGAGGTCCATCGGTATAGAATCTTCTTCCATCACCTTCAAAATCATCTTCAAATGTATCTGGTTTTGATATAAGGTTTACAACATCAAAGCGAAAGCCTTTTACACCCTTGTTCATCCAAAAATCTACTACGTTTACCATCTCTTCACGAACTTCAGGGTTATCCCAATTTAAATCCGCCTGTGTTCGATCGTACAAATGTAAATAGTACTCATCAAATGTTTCTACATATTCCCAGGCATTTCCTCCAAACTTTGACTGCCAGTTAGTAGGGGACTTGCCATTCGCTTTTCCTTTACGGAAAATATAGTAATTTTTATATTTCTCTTCACCTTTTAATGCCTTTTGAAACCATTCATGTCTAGTTGATGTATGGTTAAATACCATATCCAACATAATATAAATATTTCTTTTCTTTGCTTCTGAACATAGTTCTTCAAAATCTTGCATACTTCCATATTGTGGATCAATCTTATAATAATCTTCCACATCATATCCATTATCATTTTGTGGTGATAAGAAACATGCATTGAACCAAATATAATCAATTCCTAAATATTCAAGATAGTCTAACTTTTGTATTACTCCTTGAAAATCACCTTTACCATCATGATCACCATCATAAAATGATTTTGGATAAATCTGGTATATTACTTTATCTTTAAAATGCATCACATATCTCCTATACTATTTCAATTACGTCTTGTAGAAAATTAATAGTTGTTCCTTTTTTAAGTAACTTCACTGCTTCTTTGCTTGTGAATACAACAGGAGATACTAAGCTTTTTCCTTGTTCTTTAACATAATTAATATCTACTTCGGCTATCGTATCTCCTTGTTTGATACGATCACCTTTTTCCACAAACATCTTAAATCCTTTACCTTCTAATTCCACTGTATCCATTCCCAGATGAATCAATACTTCTAATCCATCATCTCTTCTTAAGCCAAATGCATGTTTGGTAGGGAAGGTCATAATTACTTCACCATTGAATGGTGCAAGTACTTTACCATTTGATAACTCTACTGCATATCCTTCACCCATTGTTCCTTCTGCAAATACTTTATCTTCTACTTCATTTAATGCCATTACTTTTCCTTGTAAGGGAGTCGCGAATTTACTACTGTCGATTTCAGGTGCTTCACCTGTTAGTTCTTCAACACCTAGTTTTCTTTTTCCAATTACATATGTTAATGCAAATGGAACGACAATTGAAACTGCCATTGCCACAAAGAACATAGGAATATGTGCAGTTTGAATTGATAAGAATCCTGGTAATCCACCAACTCCAATAGAGTTAGCCATTACACCTGTTCCTACTGATATAATTGCAGCAAGACCAGATCCAACCATTGCACTCACAAATGGGAATACATATTTTAAGTTAACCCCAAACATTGCTGGTTCCGTTACTCCAAGGTAACATGAGATCGCTGATGGTATCGCTACCTGTTTTGCTTGTTCATTCTTTCTTTGAAGGAATACCATTGCTAGAACTGCAGATCCTTGAGCAATATTTGATAATGCAATCATTGGCCAAAGAATCGTACCATCAAATTGACCAATTAATTGTAAGTCAATTGCATTGGTCATATGGTGAAGTCCTGTAATAACTAATGGTGCATAAAGGAATCCAAACAATCCTGCAAATACTACACCAAATGATGAAGTTAATCCATTATATACGATATCTGATATGAAACTACCAATTTGCCATCCGATTGGTCCTAATACTGTATGTGCTAATAATACTGCTGGTAACAATGCCAAGAATGGTACTGCAACCAAACGAACAACAGAAGGAATCACACGGTTCCAGAATCTTTCTAAATAAACAAGTGAGAATCCTACAAGAATTGCTGGAATTACTTGTGCCTGATATCCAATCATTTGAATTTGAGCAAAGCCAAAGTCCCATACTGGAATATCCGCAGCAGCTGTTCCTGCTACTCCATATGCATTTAATAACTGTGGTGAAACTAATGTAAGTCCTAAGATAATTCCTAGGATTTGTGTAGTTCCCATTTTCTTAGTGATTGACCAAACAATACCCACTGGTAAGAAGTGGAAAATTGCTTCTCCTATTAGCCATAAGAAACTATGAAGACCACTCCAGAACTGACTGATTTCAACCAGTGTCTTAGTTCCATCTTCAAACATCTTAATATCACCAATAACATTTCTAAATCCAAGAATTAACCCTCCACAAACAAGAGCAGGAATTAATGGAGTAAAGATTTCAGCAATATTCGTCATTAACTTTTGAAGCCACGTCTGATTATCTTTCGCCGTTTCTTTTAGTGCTGATTTATCAACTCCTTCAATACCACTAACACTAACAAAGTCTTTATAGAAATCCGATACATCATTTCCTATAATAACTTGGAATTGTCCTGATTGAGTAAATGTACCTTTCGCTGCAGGGATTGCTTCAATCTTTTTAATATCCGCTTTCTCTGGATCTACAAGTACAAAACGCATTCTAGTTACACAGTGTGTAACTGCTTTAATATTCTCTTTGCCACCTACATGTTCCAGTAGGGCTTTTGCATCCTTTTCATATTTTGACATTTTTCTGTCCTCCTATATATCACGAATCAAGTTGTACGTACAGGTTTACACTCTTACTATAACCTGTACGTACAGGAGTGTCAACTGTTTTGTTCATTTTTTCATAGCAAAAACAGAAAACTGGTTGAAAGACTTCTCAATTTGACTAATTTTATGGTATATTATATATGGATATTATTTGGAGAGATAATATCCAAGAAGATGGATATGGAAATTTGATTGGCGTGATGAACCAATCAAACCTCTCTCAACTATAATAATTAAAGAGAGAGGAAACAGACAGTGGAGAAGAAGTAGAAAAAAAGCCAAAACATATTACTTGTATTGGCTTTTTTTCTATTTATTATTTCATTCTTCTTGCGAAATCCACAAATCTAAATTTATCTGGTCGATGTTTTGACTCCGTATATTCAAATAAGGTTGCATCTTCTAAGTATGAGTATGATTTTACACATACCAACAAATCATAATCCAACATATCTAATAATTTCTTTTCCTCTTTAGTGGCTGGTATAACCGTAATTTCTTTTTTGGAGAAACTTATTTTTAAACCTAAGTCTTGTTCAATATAATCATATAAAGAATCATTAGCAATTTCTTCTGTAATTCCATCAACCACATTTCCATTCAAATAATCGGTATCCAAAATTACTTTTTCATTATTAATGGTACGAATACGAACAATTTTATATACGTCTCCACTCTCCATATAAAGTTCTTTTTTCATCTTTTCATCGGCTGGAAATTTTTGTAATTCATGAACAATTGTTTTCACATCTCCACTCATGGTTTGCTTCAATTCTTTGAAACTGGTAATTCCAGAAACCGGAAAAGCAATTCTGTCTGCATCCAATACTACAGATCCTTTACCAACTACTTTCTGAATATATCCATTCTGAAGTAATAGATTCAAAGATTTACGAATGGTATCTCGTGATGCATCATATTGTTTCATCAATTCATTTTCACTGGGAAGATATTCACCAGCTTTTATATTTTTACTTTCTATCTGATCCAATAGACTCTGATATATTTTCTGATATTTTGCGCTCATAAAGATCCTCCATATCCTATTATATAGGAAAACCTTGAAAAACTGAACACCTTTACGTACAGGTTGTATTAATAACAATGATACTAAGTGATGTTAAGAAAAAGATAGACTTGCTATCCTTTTACAATCTTTAAAATATCTTCTGGTGTTTTTACGATATAAGTAGCTCCATTTGCTTGGAGTTCTTTCAAATCACGAAAACCCCATAGTACGCCTATACTATCCATGTTGGCATTCTTTGCAGTTTGAATATCTGTTTTAGAATCACCTATATATAGAATTTCTTCAGATTTTAAATCCATCAGATTTCTTAACTCAAAAGCACTGGTTGGATCTGGTTTCTTAGGCACATCGTTACGTTCACCAAAACACTCTATGAAATGAATATCTGGAAAATTCTTTTTGATTAGTTCGTTGGTATAGTCATTTCGTTTATTAGAATTTACGGCTAATTTTATACCTAGGTTTTGTAGATTTATTAATAGTTCCATAATTCCATCATAAGGTTTTGTTTCTTTCATATAGTCTCGATCATAGATTTCAAGAAACTGAGTTAAGCCTTTTTCTATAAATTCCTCATTAATATTGTCTGGCATGCTTCTTGTAATTAAATCTCTAAACCCTTTTCCAATAAGTTTTCGATAGTCGTCTTTTGAATGAGTAGGAAAGTCATTAGCTAATAATACGTGATTTATACTATTTGATAAATCAGTTAGGGTGTCTAGAAGTGTTCCATCTAAATCAAATATAATTCCTTTATATTTACTCACTGTCGAGTTCCTCTTGCATTGATGCTGCCATTGTTTTCAAAATAATACAGCAAGAAGTTGCACCTGCATCTAAGAAACCTTTACTTCTTTCTCCCAGTCTTGCAGCACGTCCTATTTTTGCGACTAAATTCTTTGTGTTTTCTTTTCCTGCTTCCGCACCTTCTGATAAAGCCTGTAAACATTCATTGAAATTCTTATTTTCAGATAATGCTTGTTTATAACTCTCAGTTGCTGGATACAAGGTATCAATTAGTGTTTTATCCCCAACTTTTGCACCTGCTAGATCCATAAGTCCTTCGATTGCATTATTTAGTGCTTCCAGCATTACTTCTTTTGTGATGCATTCTTCTTTTTTGAATCTTCTGTTTAACCTTGAAAACATCGTTCCATAGATTGGTCCCATACTACCACCAATATCCATGATTAAGGTTCTTCCTAAAATTTTTAAACTTTCAGAGAAATCCATGTTTTCATCAATTCGCTCTTTCGCCATCATGAAGCCCTTGTCCATATTAACACCATGATCACCATCACCAGTGGCACCATCAATCTCACTTAGGTAAGCTGCATTCTTATGTATTTCTTCGATGATTGCTAATGTTATTTTCGCATTTCCTCTATTTGCAACACAGTCCATATTATTTTCTCCTAAACTGGGTCAATCCCATTGTTTCCACTTCTTCATCCATACATTTCCTTAATTCATCATCTAACTTCATCATAGTTAACGTAAGTCCATTCATTTCTAGAGAGGTAAAATAATTACCTACATAAGATTTATAAATATGAATGTTCTTTTCTTCTAAAATAGCAGCTACTTCATCAAAGAAAATGTATTGTTCCATAACTGGAGTAGCACCAAGACCTGATACAAGAACAACTACTTCATCATTACTGACAAAAGGTAAGTCATCAAGAACCAATGCTGTCATTTCTTTTGCGATTTCTTTTGCACTTGCTAGTGGTTCTACACGTATTCCCGGTTCCCCATGATGTCCAATTCCAAATTCCATTGTACCTTTTTCAATAGAGAAATTAGGTTTTCCATTTGCTGGAATGGTACAAGGACCAAGTCCTACTCCAACACTGCGTGTATTATCAATTGCTTTTTGTGCTGCATTAATTACTTCGTCTAAGCTAGCTCCTTGATTTGCTTTTGCTCCTCCAACTTTCCACATTAAAATTTCACCAGCAACTCCTCTACGTTTGCTAATTTCATCTTTTGGTGCACTGGCTACATCATCATTTGCAACAACTGTTCTTACTTCAATATCATCATCTTCTGCCAGTTCCATTGCCATTTTTACATTCATATTGTCACCTGCATAGTTTCCATATAAACAGGCAACTCCCATTCCTTGATCTACTGCACGAATACAATCATAAAATGACTTTGCGGTTGGTGATGAAAAGATTTCGCCTACAGCAACAGCATCTACCATGTTCTTTCCACAATATCCAACAAAGGCAGGTTTGTGTCCACTTCCTCCTCCGGTCACAATTCCTACTTTCTTTTTATCTTTTGCGAAATTAGAAATTACTACTCTTGGATTCTCATCGTCGATATGAATAATATCTTTATGACAACGCTGAAATCCTTTCAGCATATCTTCTACAACCAGACTAGGGTCATTAATAATTCTTTGCATCTTATGCCTCCTTTATTTTGTATATTGTGATTCAATCTCCATAATTCTTTCTACTTTTGGTGTACTTCTTCCATCGACAAACTCGCAAGTTAACCATCGATCAACAAGTAACTCTGCATACTGTGGTGCAATGACTCTAGCTCCCATACATAACACCTGACAGTTATTACTCTTAATACTTCGTTCAAGCGAAAACATATCGTGACATACTGCTGCACGAATACCTGGAATCTTGTTTGCAGTAATTGCCATTCCAATACCTGTACCACACATTAAGATTCCTCGCTCACAATTTCCGTTTAATATCTCATTACATAATGTTTGAGCAATATCTGGATAACTGCTTGGGTTCTCATTATATACCCCTATATCAGTCACTTCTTCACCTTTATCAATCAAGTATTGCTTTATCTGTTCCTTCAGCTTATATGCTGCTTCATCACATCCAACTACAATTTTCATTTTCCCACCTCTACTTTCTCAAACAAAGAAGAGTGAAGTTGTAGGCTCCACTCTTCTAGCTTCTTATAACTCTGTAATTGCGAATACTACTTTGATTGGTTTTGCCTCAAAATTTACTAACTGATATTTTACTCCTGCTGGAATAAAGAATGTGTCTTCCGGTTCTAATACAAAACTTTCTTCTAATTCTGATAAATTCACAGTAACTGGTCCATCTACACAATATAGTGCAGCATCTCCTTTATGTGAATCTGGATCTGAACATCTTGGTCCATATCCTCCTGCTGGTAATATGAATTCACCAAAGTGACCATAGTCATTACTTGTAATGAAACGCATCAGCATTGGATGTTTTACACCATGCACGTTGTTTAATTTTTCAAAATCACGTACAGCATATACAGCACCAGTTTCTCTTGCTTCTTTTGGATCCACTGGCCAGCATCCAATATCATCCGTACATCCCTGTCTTGAGATATCTTTGATTTTATTTCTCATGTCAGGAAGTTTATCGTTGTTTGGCCCTTTATAGAACTTTGTTTCTTCTTCTGTAGGAATTACAGCTGGTGGAATTTGCTCACTCCATGCTTTTGGTGTAATGAAATATAAGATTCTTGCTTTTTGATCAGAGAAGTTATGACAACAGTGCCATGCTCCTTCTGGCATAAACAATCCTTCACCACTTTCTAAATATGCAAATTGCCCATTTCCACTTCTTTGAACAACTGGTCCATTTAAAATATAGTATGATTCATCCCCTGGATGTACATCTAATGGTGCAAATACTCCTCCTGGTCCTAATTCATAGATTCCCAACATGAAGGTATCTGTTGTAACCATTGTAAACGTATTGTCAGAGGTAAATGCATTGTTTGGTGGATAAAGAGCCGTTGAATACTCACTTTTCTTTATCAACATTGGTTTCTTGTCTTCTGGTGCGAATGGGAATTTTCCCATGATATCAAATAATTTAGCCACTTTTTCTCTCCTTTAAGCTTCTTCTGTAGTTACTTCTGTAACTGGTTTTTTAAGTACTACTAATAATCCTGCAGTTACTGCTCCTGCCACTAATAATGCCAGCAAGAACATTACTACATTGTTTAATGCAAATAATACGAATAGTCCACCATGAGGTGCTCTCATTGTAAGACCAAATACATATGATAGTGCACAACCTACAGCTGATCCCGCCATTAATGATGGAATAACTTTTAATGGGTCAGATGCAGCAAATGGGATTGCAAATTCTGTAATCATACCAAATGCTCCTGCAAATAATCCTGGAACGGCAGCTCTTTCTTCACTTGTAAATTTCTTTTTCGCAATTAAACATGCAATTGCAATACCAAGTGGAGGTGCCATACTTCCAATAAAGTTTGCTGCCATTGGTGCATAATTTCCTGTTTCCATTGCTGCTAATGCAAATGCATAAGCAACCTTGTTACATGGTCCACCCATGTCAAATGCAAGCATACATCCTTGAACTACTCCTAATAGAACTAAGTTTCCTGTTCCTAAAGAATTCAACATATCTGTAAGTGCTGTTGTTAATGCTGATACTGGTTCTCCAATTACATATACCATGATTAAACCAATTGCTGTTACTCCAAGAATTGGAATAATTAATGTTGGTAATAAAGAACGTAATTGTGCTGGTAATGCAATTTTCTTTAATAAATTAACAATATACCCTGCAATAATACCTGCAATTAATGCTCCTAAGAATCCTGAACCTTGGTAGTCTGCCAAAGCACCACCAACCATACCTACAGCAATCCCTGGTTTATCAGCGATTGAATAAGCAACATATGCTCCTAATACTGGAACCATTAATGCAAATGCCTGTTTACCTAACCAGAAAATTGTTGATGCGAAGTTCCCATATTGTTCTACTGTATTTGGAATATCATATCCACCAATTGCAAATCCAACTGCAACAAGTACTCCACCAGCAATAACAAATGGAAGCATGTACGATACACCTGTCAATAATGCGCTTTGTATTTCTTTCAATTTTTCTTTCATTTTTTCTCACCTTTTCTCTCTTAATAAGATTAAATATGTCTCCTTTATATTTCTACTCTTCGAAAATTACAGAAGGATTCTGAATCACTGCATGGGGAGTCAGTTTTTTGATTTTGTCTTTGTAAGCATCGAAACGTTCTGATTTAGAAATCCCTACATCGTTTGCGAAAACGATTAAATCAGCTTCTTCAATTTCTTTATCTTTCAGTTTATTTTCAATCCCTAATGCTCCCTGCATTTCGACTTTGCAGTCATAACCCTTTTGTTTGCATATTTTCTTTATAGCTTCTGCAGCCATATATGTATGTGCAATACCTGTTGCACATGATGTAATTGCTACTACTTTCATATCTTACCTCTAATTTTCATATGTCTGAATTTGTTCCATAATCTCTTCATAAGATGTTCCCTGATCAAGAATATCTAAGAATTCCTGATGTGTCAGAAGTCCAGCAAGTGTTGCCAGTACACGCATATAATTATCCGCTCCCTGATCCATAGCAATCGCTAGCATAAACACAAATTTTACTTGTCCTTCTTCTCCATAACTCTTATAAATGAACGGTTCTTTACATCGGCAAAATCCAATTCCTGGTTTTACCACGGACTCACTTTTTCCATGTGGTAAGCCAATCAGATTTCCCATATAGGTAGAACCTACAGCCTCTCTCTCTTCTAAAGAAACAATATACTGCTCTTCATCAGTAATAATTCCTGCTTCTTTGAATTTTTTAGCCATAAACTGAAACATCTCTTCTTTAGAAGAAAATGGTTCATGATCCAAAACACATGCTTCTTTTACTAGAACTTTGGCTAAATCTATTTTTTCCATAATTATTTTCCATTCTTGAATACTGTTAACACTTCCCTTGCATATTCTCTCATGTAACGATATGCACTTTCTTGTACTTCATGCCAGTATGCACTTCCTTTTGTTTCATCTAATTCTTCATAGATATGTTTTGCTGCTGCTTTTGCCATGTATGAGTAGTAATTAACTTTTGAACACCCTGCACTAATTGCTGCCTGTACTTGCTCATTATCTACTCCACTTCCTCCATGCATTACAATTCTAGTATCTTTTGGCATGATTTCACGCATCTTCACTACTCGTTCAATATCCAATATTGGAGGTTCTGAGTAGATACCATGTGCTGTTCCAAAACATACGGCAAGTGCATCAACACCAGTTTCTCTAGCAAACTCAGCTGCTTGTTCTGGTTCTGTGAATGTAATCTTAATTGATTCATTGTCCCAGACTGTATCATCACCATGAGTGTCATCTTCAGTTGATGTCATGATTCCTAATTCTGCTTCTACAGTAATATCTAAATCATGAGCAAGTTTTGTGAATTCTTTTAGCTTTGCCATATTTTCTTCATATGGTAATGCACTTAAGTCATACATAATAGAACTAAATCCACAACGAATTGCTCTCATTACAAAATTGTAGTCACTACCATGATCAAGGTGCACACAAACTGGAACTTTCGCATTCTTCGCATATTCCACCATCTTTGGTCCAATCTCTTCAATTGGAATCAATGTATCGTGTACTTGTGCATGGTCAATGATAATAGGAACATTCAAATCTTCTGCTGCTCCAATAACCGCACGTAATGTTTCCACATTTGGCGTGTTAATACAACCAATCGCATATCCACCCTTTTCAGCTTCTTCTAAAATCTGTTTCATATTCACTAACATTGTTATTTCCTCCTAGTGTTTTATTTATTCAATTTCGGATGCAATTTTTTTCAAATTTGCTAGTCCTTGTACTGCAAGATCTTCTCCCGTATCTGCAAACTTTCTCCATATTGCACAATTCGCATTTAATTCTTCAAAACTTGGGTCAAAACTTTCTATGACACATGGACCCTCATAACCAACTTTCTTTAAAGCAATAAAGAATTCTTTAAATGGTACAAGTCCAGTACCTGGTATTCCTCTGTTATTCTCACAAACATGGACATAACCAAGATACTCTTTTCCACAAGTTTCAACGGCTTTTGTATAACTAGTCTCTTCACGAATCATATGGAAGCAATCCAGATGAACTGCCATATTACCAGTACCCACATCTTTACAATATCGAACACCTTCTTCTGCAGTGTTGATAAAATGGGTTTCAAATCGGTTTACTGGTTCAACACAGATTTTCAATTTTGGATGTTTCTTAAGTGCATACTCTGCGACTTCTCGCATTGCTTCTACCGAATGCTTCCACTCTAACTCAGTTTTTGGTTTTCCACTTAAACAACCCCAACCAGCATAGTTTACTCCACCAAGGATATTAGAACCTAAGGCTAAGTTGATATCTACTAATTTTTTTAAAGATTCAATTCCATTACGACGAATCTTTTCATCATCAGAGATCAGGTTGTTATCAGCATTTAACGTTGTAGTTGTTACAATTTCTAAGTTTGTCTTCGCCAATTCCGCTTTTACTTTTTCCGTTGGAAAGGTAAACGGGTGGGCGATTGCAAGGTCAATTGTTTCAAATCCCAACTCTTCTGCTTTTGGAATAATCCATAAGTCTTTCTCACCAAAGACTTCACTCCAAATAAATGAGTCTACTCCAAATCTAATCTTCATCTTTCTCTCCTTTCTGTTTGGAAGTTTTGCTTGTCTTCCTTTCTAATTTAATGATAAAAGAGCATAAGTAAAAAAGCCAATTCATTAAAACTTTGTTTTGCACTAGGTCTGGTTCATAAAAAGATTAATTGATTTATAGCCGATAAATACTGTCTTTTATGGGTCTCAACCATATACTTTTTACTATTAAAAAGTACAAAAAAAACACAGTAAAATTTTTAATCACTGTGTTTTCTTGTACTTGTATTCGTATTTTTAATCTGTAATTATTGTTGCTAATAATATTGAAATTTTACTTTTTAATTCCACTTATGAAGTCTCGTGGACAATCATTCCACTATCATCAATAACTTCTAAAATCTCTGTTTTATTTTTAGCACTACGTATTGAAGCAACCCGTTCATGATCATCAATTAGCTCATAAAATTGTGCAAAGAAACTATGCACTTCTCCCTGAGTTTCAAAATCAATCGCTATCACAAAGACAATGTCTACTTTATCATCATCCGTCCAACTGATTGGATGATCCAAACGAATAACTGCAACTCCACTTTTTAACACATAACTGCGATAACCGTGGGGGATTGCTATTCCATTTCCGATTGATGTTGGTGTAATGTTTTCACGTTGTAAGATTTTATCTTCAAATCCTTCACTTACATACTCTTGTTCCATTAGCAACTTACAACCTTTTTCAATTACATCTTCTTTTCGTTTGGCACTGAATTTAGAAACAATCAGTGATTCACTAAACAGCTGATAGTTACGTACAATGATTTCCTGTTTCTCAATTTGAATCTCTTTTACTTTCTTTTCAATTAATGTAAAGTCGGGAGTACCAACACGTCTTGATATTTTTAGTGCTCGTTCAATCTCAACAGGGGTAGTCGTAATTATAAGATCATAATCCTGCTCATTAATTGTTTGCAGTTCTTCACTATTGATAACTTTCGATATGGAGATATTTTCAATGCTTCGTTTGATTTTATTTTCAAGATATTTTGAAGTGTTGTAATCATAAGAAGTAATTAATAATGTCTTCAAATCATAAATTGTATCTTCCATTGCATTATCAATCAGCATTACAAAATAGGTAATGTCATTTTCAGTAAACTTAATATTTAACTTGGTTTCAATTGGTAAGATATTCGCTAATACGATTCCATATAAACTTGGCAGTTGCTTTTTGATATCTCGGCGAAAGTAGTTACCTGTAATCATCTGATAACTCTGCTGCATTTTTTTCTTTTGGAAGAATAAACCTATATCACTGATAAGACCTTCATTAATAAATAACGTCTTATTTACAATTATTCCTTTTAAGCGTTCCACAAAGTTTCTGGCAATTTCATCATAATATTCTTCTTTAATAAGACTGGTAGCTACATCATAAGATCCATGAAGTACAAACTGTGCAGCCATACATCTTACTTCAATTGAAAGATATAACTGAAGATTTCCAACTTCACTATCCAGTAAATTTTTCGCCGCTGTATAATCTTTATTGGTGATTCGACAATTATTCAAAATATTCTTTTCAATAATAATATTTCCATCATTTACTCTTAATAATGATACCGTTATATACTCAATCAATTGAACAAACGATACATCATCATAGGTAAAGTCAGTATCTTTTTCGACCTGACACAACAGTTCCTGAATTCTGTAGATATCTGATTTTGGATATACTTCTAGATAGTAATTATAAAATCGTTGATCAATACGATAATCTAATCGTTCATCATCTCTGGGGTGTACTAGTTCTACTTCTTCCAAACGCGAACTGTTATTGTACATGATCGCCTGACGAATATTAAATTCTCCACCTTCTACACGTACACCTTTGTTTCTTGTTTTTATAACCTGTAAGTCAAAATACAATAACCATTTCTCAATTAACTCAAGGTCTTTTAAAATAATATTTCTTCCTACTCCTAAGTCATCTGCGAATATTTGTATTGTATAGTTGGAGTTATGCTTAAAAAGCACATCCAAAATATAATTTCTTCGATATGCAAAGGAATACGATTTATCTCTATTCTGATTAATCAGTTCTTCTAAATCCTTTTTTTGCGATCCTTCTGCATCGATCCAAAAACCTTTTCCTGGGACCGAATTTAATACAGCTCCACTTGATTGAATTACTTTTCTTATGTAATCCATATTGTGTTTAATACTGCTTACTGACATACCGATTTCATTTGCGATATGCTTTGAAGTAACTGGAGTATCACTTCCCAATAATACTCGAATCGTCTTTTCCGTTAAGGCATCAATCATGGTTTATCTCCTTAATTTCCAATTAATTCCCTAATTATCTATCTTCAAACAAGTAGTTTTGTTTACATTTTTATTCTAGCATATTAAAATACAATATATAGATAAATTTAAGGAGTATATATGAATAATTTTGATAAAGTAATAAATCGAGTAGGTAGTGGGGCAATTAAATGGGACAGTCGTGAAGAAGTTTTTGGAAAAGCTGATGTAATTCCTTTATGGGTTGCAGATATGGATTTCTCTTCACCAAAAGAAGTGCTAGATGCAATGGAGAAACGTTTGCATCATGGTGTGTTTGGATATAATGATTTACCAGAAGACTTATATTCTAGTGTAATTAATTGGAATAAAAAGCGTCATAACTGGGATATGAAGAAGGATGAAATTCTTTTTAGTAGTAGCGTTCTTTCTTCTTTAAATATTTTATTACGTATACTAACGAAAGAAAAAGATAATGTGTTGATGTTATCACCAATCTATTATCCATTCTTTGATATAACGAAAACTTTAAAACGAGTTCCTGTGTTTTCAGAAATGAAAGTAGATAACTATCACTATCAAATTGATTTTGATGATTTAGAAAAGAAAATAATTGAACATAATCCTAAAGTTATGATTTTCTGTAATCCTCATAATCCTGGTGGTAGAGTCTGGAATAGGGAAGAGTTAGTGAAAGTTATTGAACTTTGTAAGAAGTATAATGTTCCTATTATTTCTGATGATATTCATAAAGATCTTATCTTTCCTGGATACACATACACACCAATGGCAACTTTAGATGAAAGTTATAAAGAACAAATTTATACACTTACTTCACCAACAAAGATTTTCAATATTGCTGGAATTAAGTCATCTTATGTAGTAATTTATAATGAACGAATGAGAAAACTATATCAGTTAGAAGAAAAGCGAATGAATAGTACTTCTTTGAATATATTTGCGATTGAAGCTACAAAAGCTGCTTATGAAAAATGTGAGTACTGGGTAGATGAACTAGATGCATATTTGTATAAAAGTTATCAGATGATTCAGGATGGTTTAAAAGAAACTCGTTTTGTATGTTTCAATAGTGAAGGAACGTATCTGTTATGGATTGACTACAGTAATTTCAACCTATCTTCTGAAGAGATGAAAAAAATACTAATTGATCATGGACTTGGAATGCAGATGGGAGAACAGTTTGGAGAGTCAGGAAGAAATTATTTCCGCTTCAATATTGGAACACAATATGCAGTATTAGAAAATGTTATTGAAACATTAAAAGAAATTGATAAAGCGATTAAATAATGAAAAGCAGAGAGAATTCTATTATTGAATAGATTCTTTCTGCTTTTATATTTTTTTAACTTTTCGATGATTTAGTTTTTGTATTGGACGACAATTATTTTTTAAGAAACAACTGTAAAATAAATGACTCTTTAAATTCATTGGCTGAATATCTCTTAAAATTAACCAGGTAACTCCCTCACTTGTTGGTGGTGTCGTTAATGATCCCCGATAGGTAAAGATGTTACTATGTTTAGAAATCATATCATTTGGATTCAATAATACGCTTGTTTCTTTTCGTGACAACTTACCACTTATATCAGAAAAACATTCTTTTCCTTCATCCTCTACATTCCCCCAGACAGCTAATACCAATATATTTCCTCTTGCATTTTTATGTACGAAATGCCACTCCATTGAAAAATAACGATGATTCAATGTATGCTCAGAGGGTATATGGGCATGAATATGATCCAGTTTATAACTAACTTCATTAAAAACCAAATATTGAGATTTCGCTTTTGATGGATATAACCGAAATGTATGATTTTCTATTACTATAGTAAACTGATCTTCTGTATAGTGAAAATTCACTTTATCATTACAATCGCAAACTTCACTTTCTTCTATATCAATAGGCGATTGTTCCTCACCAATATCCGATATCATAAAATCACTGCACATTCCACCCCAGAACATTGGTCCTGAGCTACCCATATATGACCAATTATTTTTCTTCATAACTTCTCCCTGTCTCTCACTAACAATAGTTATATAAATTGATGTTCTTTTACATTATCAAATTCTTGATTCTCACAATAGTATACCTTATTTTCATCCTTTGAGTAAACTAAAGAAAAATCGGTTTTCCAGGTCCCGTTTTGTGACACATTTCTTAATAATTTAAAATATTCTTGTGGAGTAGAAAATGATGTATTATTCAATAATTCTTTGATTTCATTGTATCTTTCAATTCCTACACCATTTATTTCATTTTTTGTTTTGTAATCATACAAAGAAAAATTAGTTAAGGCTACTGGTGAAGAATCCGTGTGTGGATGTTTTTGTATTGGTCTTCCTGGCTCCACAATCCATACATTTTCTTCACTATCTACTAACATTGAATGACAACTCATACTAGGTACATTTACAATTTCTTTATCTTCCAATATCGTTTCTATTTCACCTGAATTAATCTTTTTGCTTAGTATCTCACTTACTAAGCGTGTCATATGAACAGCATTCTTTGTTCTTTTGTATTTACCTTCTTCATTTTCTTTTGTAAATTGACTATTAATAAATACTCCTTCATTGGTAACACCAAACGATGGCATGTTTCTACCTTCAATATTTACTAATATTACAAAACTACTATCATTCTTCTTTATTGAATACTTCATTCCATTATTATCAAAGTTCATCCCTATGATATTCTTCTCTTTATTTACAAAACTAGTGCACATTATTAATAACCTCCCTTAATCTAAATCTTCTTTTAAATTTGATTCCTTAATTTCTTTATTTAAGAAATAAGAAATTACCGTTCTGATTACAACCGTTGCTGCCAGTAATGCAATATCAGTTAGGGTTGGACTTACAATCGTTTCAATGATATCTGCAGCAATTAATATTTCCAGACTTAATAATATATAAGATGCCAACTGATTTTTAATAACAGTAGTCGCAATAAAAGAATCCTTACTGTCTTTTGATGTGAATCTTGTAACTATAAAGTCCTTTGCACACAATATTACTCCATAAGTAATTACAATTACTGAAAATATATCAATAATAATTGCAAGCGTGTCTAATATAGGTGAAATTTTTTCCATTTATCCTATCCTCCATAAATGTTCTATGTATCTATTGTATCTTATTTTCAATACCATTTAGAACTAATTTACATACTTGTTTTACTTGTTGCTTTTTTATGTTGATATCATCGATATCTTTGTTATGAATAATACCACTGATTCCATACAATAAAAATCTAACAATACTCATTAAGTCTTCATCTTTATAGGATGAAAGCGAAGGTTCGTTTTGCTTCAGGTTATCCTTAAAAATTGGAACTAGTTTATCTAGTGTTGAAGCATGTAGAATTAATATTGTTTCACTACTTGCCTCTTTATTAAACTGGCGATACTTATCGATTGATGCAAATGTATTCACTAAAATAGAATCAAACTGTTGTAATATGGATTGATTTATATCTATTGATTCTTTTAACTTTTCAATAAATATTTCATTATAGTAATCTAAAGCAGCTTCAAAAATATCATTCTTAGATTCAAAATAGTAGTAAAACATTCCTATTTCACCATTTGCTTCTTTTAAAATTGATCTTACTGAAGTCTTTTCATAGCCATTTTGAATAAACTGATGCAATGCAATACTAATCAATTCTTGTTTTCTTACTTCTGGTTTTTTCACAACTCGTTTCATATTTGTTATCTCTTTTCGTTTAATTTATTTACACCATCCATATGTGTCTTTTCATAAGTATGTATACCTTGTTTAACAGCAATAGGGAAGATGATCCGTCGAAACAATGCATTTCCAGGATGTAGCCATTGTCCATTATAAGCCTTGGGTTTATAGTTATTTGGTTTCTTTTTTTCAATACAAATTTTAATAAGCTGAAAGTCTTCCTGATCATTCATTTCTAAGAGAACCTTACCTTTTTCATCAACAACCAAAGATCCTCCAAGCAATGCAAAATCATTATTAAAACTCTTTGTCCCTATTTTACCATGAAACTTAGGGTAATCTCCTACTGCATTTATAAAAACCGTTGTAACATTTAAATATTGTGCATATGTACTTGCAACGGCATAAGGCTGACGTTTGAATCTTACTAAATCATTATCAGATATAGAACGGCTTTTTTGAAAAGGGATTGGCATAGCATGTGGCATCAGCATGATATCTACATTCACTTTCTTCATTCTTTCAAGTCTATTTACAAAATGATTATCAGCACAAATTCCCAAACCTATTCTTCCAAAAGAAGTATCAATATATAATGCTCCTTCTTTATGCTTAAATGTATCTGCTTCACCATTTTCTTTACGAATGACACCATCAAGTTCACCTTTGGGGTTCATTATAAAATATGTATTATAAAAATCATTATTTTTTATTTCAATAAATCCTGCACCTATATAAATATGATATTTCTTAGCCAGCATTCTTATCCATTTAACATCTTCATCATAGAGAGACTGTGCATGATTCCATATTGTTTTATTTGGAATATATCCACATATAGAAAGTTCAGGGAAGGCAATGATATCAGCTCCTTCATTTGCTGCTTTTTCAATATACTCCTCCATTTTTTCTTTTCCTTTTTTATGATTATCATAGTAGTTTTTCATTTGGACCATTGCCATAATTATCTTTTTCATAAGTAACACCTCACTTTACAGAACAATGTTCTTTAATTATAACGAAAGAACGTTGTTCTGTAAAGTATTAAACAAAAAGGCATTAAATTAATAATGCCCTAATCGTTAACGGTATAATGCTGCTTTTCCTGCTGCATCAAATAATTCAATTTTATTTGCGACAACATTTCTACAAGCTTTAATACTTTCCGGATAAATTTCTAATGGTTCTCTGTATCCTTCATTAGAACTCAATACTTCTCTACATTTTTCATAGAATGCCACTTTAATATCACTTGAGATATTGATTTTTGAAACTCCAATTTTTACTGCTTCTGCAATTTCTTCATCTTTGTTTGAAGAACCGCCATGCAGAACTAGTGGAATATTAACAATATCCTTAATTTCCTTTAAGATATCCAAACGTAATTCTGGTTTCATATCTTTTGGATAAATACCATGAGCTGTTCCTATTGCTACTGCAAGGGTATCAACATTCGTTTTATCAACAAAATCTTTTGCCTGTTTAGGATCGGTGTAAATTACATCTTTGGTTCCACCTTCAATTGAGTTACCTGTAACTCCAATCGTTCCTAACTCTGCTTCTACTGATACATTTTTTGGATGAGCCAGTGCAACTACTTCTTTGGTAATTGCGATATTTTCTTCATATGGTTGTTTTGATGCATCAATCATTACAGAGGTAAATCCTGCATTAATCGCACGTTTTACAATATCGATGGTATCTCCATGATCCAAGTGAATAACTACTGGAATATCTGCTTTATTTGCTTCATAGATCATACTTTGAATTAAACTTTCTTCCACGAATACTAATTCGTCTGGAGATAATTCTAAGATAACTGGAGCATCTTTTGCGATTGACTCCTGCATAACTGCTTTTAATAATTGGTCACTTCCGATATTGAATGCTGGTACTGCAAATCCTTTTTCATTAGCTACTGCTAATAATTCTTTCATATTCATTAACATTTGATATAATCCTTCTTTCTATAATGATTTTCCATTTGATTTTGATAATCGAATATAATGTCTTACTAATTCCTGACTATCTTTTTCTACCTGATGCATCATCACCCAATAGTTTATATCTGGATCTTTTTCTAGATGCTTTTTAATACTATCTACATTGGCATTCATAAAATCACAACCTACATTAATTTTATTGATTCCAAATTCTACGCATTTCTTTATATTTTCATCACCAGAACCAGATCCTCCATGTAATACGAGAGGCATCTTTGTTGCTTCTTTGATTTCTTTTAATCGATCAAAGTCAAATTCTGGTACATAACCTTCTGGATAATTTCCGTGTGATGTTCCAATGGAAATTGCTAATGCATCAATACCTGATTCCTGTGCAAATCGTTTTGCCTCTTGTGGATCTGTCAGCATTGATTCCTTAGTGAACTTTCCACCTTCACTACCACCCATACAACCAATTTCACCTTCTACACTAACATCATAAGCTTTTGCGAATTCAACAATCTCCTTTGACATCTGAATGTTACCATCCAAATCAAATCTTGATGCATCCACCATTACTGATGAATAACCATCAACGATTGCTTTCTTTAGTAGCCCGATTTCTTCCCCATGATCAAAATTTAATGCTACTTCTACGCTTGCTCGTTGTGCTAAGGTTTTTACAATTGGAGCAATTAATGCACTGTCACAATGTTCCACCATATGTTCCTGAACAATGTTCACGATGATTGGTGCACGTTCCTGCTGTGCTGCCTCAATTACTGCTCTTGCTGTTTCAATATTGAAACAATTGATTGCCATAACTGCATAATTTTCTTTGTCTGCTCTTTCAAGCATACCTTTCATTGAAACATACATAGTTTATTTCTCCTTATTCTGTAATTACAATTCCAGATAAGTCTAATTCCTCTTCCTCTTCATCGACAATCTCAGTCTCTACTGCTACTTTCTTAGTAACGACTAAGATTACTGCTGTTAAGATTGTTCCTGCACCTAATGCAATTAGGAAACCAATTGGATTTTCCATTGCTGGTACAATAAACATTCCACCACTTGGAACTGAAGATCCTACACCCATTGTCATAATTAGTGCTCCACCTAATGCACCTCCAGCAGTACACGCTCCAATTACACGAAGTGGATCATTCGCTGCGATTGGAATAACTCCTTCAGTAATCATACAGATTCCCATAGGGAAGGCAATTTTAATATTATCTGCTTCTTGTTTTGTATATTTTTTCTTATTGATAATCCATGCTAACGTTACTCCAAATGGAGGAATCATTGATGCACAAATCTTACAAGCCTCTGGACCATAAATTCCTTCTAACAATAATCCATCTGCAAATAGTGATGCAACTTTATTTACTGGACCACCAAAGTCAAATGCTGCCATTCCTCCCATAACTGCTCCAAAGATGAAACTTGATCCTCCTTGTAATCCAGTTAATGTTTCGGTTAACCATTCTGATAACCAAACAATTGGTACTCC
This sequence comes from Breznakia pachnodae, assembly GCF_030814225.1. GTDB lineage: Bacteria > Bacillota_I > Bacilli_A > Erysipelotrichales > Erysipelotrichaceae > Breznakia > Breznakia pachnodae. Next base: position 379,533 of record NZ_JAUSUR010000002.1, on the reverse strand, counting down.
TAATACAAAGAACATTAATAATCCAATTATGGTAGTTGATACCATTGGAAGAATCATCATAGGCATTAAACCTTCTGCCCATTTTGGAACTTTTAGTGCTCCTCTCATCCATCTGATGAAGTAACCAACTAAGTATCCTCCTAACATTCCTCCAAGAAACCCTGCACCAATTGAGTTAGCAATTAACCCCATAAATAAACCTGGTGCAATACCTGGACGATCAGCTATGGAATAAGATACACCTGCTGCCATTACTGGAGCAATTAGTCCCATTCCAAGTACCCCTAATGATACTAGAGCATCTGGTATACTGTATGCTGCTTTATAATCTGAAATCACACTTCCATCTGTTAGATTTCCAACTGCAATTAATAATCCTGCTGTTACGATTAGTGGTAACATGTATGAAATCGCAGTCATTGCATGTTTTTTTAACTGTAAATTTTTCATATTATCCCCCTTATAGACCTAAATCATTTTGAATTTTATTAAGTAATGCTTTTGGTGATTTAATAACGATGTGAGTTGGAACTTCTACAGTCTTCTTTCCAGCAAACCGTTCTTTACCACCTACTTTGATATCCGCAGCAATGATTACAACATCAGCTGCTTTGATATCTTCTGCCTTTAATTCATCTTCAGTACCAATCGTTCCCTGTGTTTCCACATGAATTTCATGACCCAAAGCTTCGGCTGCACGCATCAGTTTTTCTTTTGCGATATATGTATGTGCGATTCCTGATGTACATGCAGCAATACCTACTATTTTCATAACATCCTCCTTGAACTCTTAACCTATTTTTAAGATAACAAATAACTGTTTCCGCTTAATAATAAGTTGCGTCATTTTAATGTGGTAATTCTTTTTACGATGCAAATATCTCCTTTAATTCCTCGACTTTTGTCATCTTCATAAGTTTGTCTACAGCCTCATCATTTCCTAATTTTGTGGCAATTTCTGCTAATAACTTCATATGATTTCTAGCATATTCATGATCATTACTTACAGCAAACAAGAAAATTAAATTGACTCCGTTCCCATCCAATGTCTCCCACTCAATTTCATTATTTAGTTTTCCAATTGCAATCCCTACCTGCTTTACTGAATCACTTTTCCCATGAGGAATCGCAATATAATTTCCAATTCCCGTAGACCCCTGTGCTTCTCTTTCATAAATATCCTCTACAAACTCATCAATATTATCAACATATCCAGCTGCTTTTAATTTTTCAGCTAAATGTGTAATTGTATCTTTCTTGTCTGTTGTATTCATTGATAAATCAATGATTCTTTCATCAATTGCATCTATAACTTTCATACTTCTCTCCTATCGTATTAAATACCTGTATAATTCTAAATTTGTTTCCATTGATTTTAACTTTAAAATCTTCTCATTACTTTCAACCAAAGAAACATACTGCTTATAGAAAGACTGAGCTTGTCGACTTTCTTCTTTGCTGATCATCCGCATCGCAAGTAAGAAAACAATATCTACTTCCTCACGATCCCAGATGATTGGTTTATCAAGAATTGCAATCGCCACTTTAGGTTCATTTACATAAAACTGATTCCCATGAGGTAGCGCAATTCCATTTCCAATTTCTGTAGTTGTTGCATGTTCACGATCAAATACACTCTGCTCAAAATCTTTTGTCACAAAACCTTTCGCATTCATGCGTTTAATCATAATTTTTAATAGTTCTTTTTTACTCGAACATTTTACATTTATAAAAATCAATTCCGGATCAAATAACTGGTGACAGATTGCATCAAAGACATTACTTTCTTTTGTTCTGTCCAAAGATACTTCTTTCATTTTTTTTGATAATAAGTGTAACCACTCATCATTTAATGCATCTGGTATATAGAAAATCCTCTCATCTTCAAAAGGAAGTTCTACCATACTCATAACCAAACCAAACTCTTTATATTTTGATTTATTAAAGTCATGAGATCCAGTTACTTTAATTTCACGTATTTCAGGATATACTTTATTTATTCTTTGAATAAGAATTTGTATCATACTATTCGAATGATTCGATACAATAAGTAGTTTATACTCTTGTTCTTTACGGTCTAATGCTGCCTGTATATACAAACAGATAAAGCCTAATTCATCTTCGGTTATTTTAAAATTAAAGTATTTTTCAAATAATACACTCGTACTCCACATCTGACGAAACAGATGTTTATACTCTTTCTTAATAAAATAGAGAAGGGAATTAGAAGACGGTTTTCCATATTCCATTCGAAATACAGTTGACCTTAAGTGATTCAGCAAACTGTTCTTTAAGATATGGTCATCTCGGATATCACTACTTAAAATCGTACTTGCCATATCAATCAATTCATCCGTAAATGCAATTAGTCTTGCATCATAACGGGTTACAATTTCTTTATTTTCAAAATCTACTTCTTCTCCTAAAAAACGTGAACAAAGGATTTGTATGACTAGAAAATGTACTTCTTCATTAGAAAATTTAAGATTAAATTCTGCTTCAATTTTTTCAAAAATTGCTTTGGCGAACGTATACTCATGATATTGCTCTATGGTTTTTAAATCTTTGGTATCAATTTTAAAAGTACCTTTATTACAACGATGAATTGCCATACAGTAATATACTAAAATCTCATAAAATGATTCATCACTAAATTCAAACTTCCACTCATTTTCAACATCCAGCATTATTCGTTTTACTTTATCAATTTGTATACCAGGTAAAATATCCATGATATTCTTTTCAATTGATTTTGTCTGTGAACTTCTCATAATAATTTTCTTTAATACATTACGATAATTGGATTCATTGAAAAAGATGATGATTCCATCATTTCTAGTATTTTTTAAAGTAATATGTTGTTCATTAAGATAAACTTCACATTCCTTTAATATCTTTAGAATAGTTGGTGTACTTAAATATAAGTAGTTTGCCAGCATCGTAGTAGTAATTATTTCTTTTTTACGGTTTTTAAAGATATAGCTTAATACATCAAACATTCGTTCATCGCTATCTTGTATAGTTAAGAGTTCATCCGTATTATAAATAATCTGTTTGATTTTACTACGTTGATTGTCATCTACTTCCAGCCAATTTCCAATTCTTGGTTTCTTTTGAATTTCACCAAGTTCATTGTCTAAGAGATATTCATTAATTTCACTGATTTTAGTACGTGTTGTCTTTTCCGATATTCTTGCACTCTCAGCAATATCTTTGGTTGTAACTAATTCGTTTTCCAACAGACACTCTAAAATTTTCGTAAAGTAGTAGTTTCGTTTCTCTAGTTTCATAGCTCCTCCTTTATATATAACTTAACAAATTAAAGATTTATTAAAAAAAATAAATCGGCACTTTAATGTGGTAAATATATTTGCTCTTAGAAAAAAATTACCACATTTACCATATAAATGATATGTATAAAAAAATACTTACACATTAATTTTAGGTGTGTTATAATCATACGCATGGCAGTACCAGTTATGAGAAGGCTATCTCATGACTGGTACTTCTTTTTTTAGGAGGATTATATGAATAATTATTTAGAAAATGAAAAAATTTGGAAGTTAATGATGAAGTTTTCCATTCCTTGTATTATGTCTCTATTAGTATCATCACTCTACAATATTGTAGATCAGATATTTATTGGACAGGGAATTGGTTATTTAGGAAATGGGGCAACAAATGTGGTGTTCCCAATTACAATTATTGCCTTGGCAGTTGCTTTGATGTGTGGAGATGGATGTGCAGCATTTCTTAGTATCTGTCAGGGAAAGAAAGATGATGAAAAATCTCATGTAAGTGTTGGGAATACAATTGTATTAGTACTTGCCATCAGTTTGGTATTTGTAGTTATTTTGTTTGTTTTTCAAGAGCAATTACTAGCAGCATTTGGTGCTACACCAAATAATATTGTATATGCCAGAGAGTACTATACTTATATTGTGATAGGAATACCATTCTTTATGTTTGGTAATGCAATGTGCTCAGTTATTCGTGCCGATGGAAATCCAAAATATTCGATGTTAGCAACTCTTGTAGGAGCAATTATCAATGTGATTTTTGATCCAATTGCCATCTTCATCTTTGGATGGGGAATGATGGGTGCAGCTCTAGCAACTATTTTTGGACAAATTATAAGTGCAATTTTATGTTATTTGTACTTAAGAAATTCAAAAACATTTACGTTAAAAAGAAAGAGTTTTAAATTATCTGCATCTGTTATTAAAGAATACTTACCACTTGGTATCAGCAGTTTTTTAACTCAAATCTCAATTGTAGTTATTATGATTGCAATGAATAATATGTTAGTAAAATATGGAGCATTATCAAAATATGGTGCTGATATACCATTAACAGTAATGGGAATTGTTATGAAAGTATTCCAAATTGTAATTTCGATTGTTGTTGGTATTGCAGCTGGAGCCCAACCAATTGTTGGATATAACTATGGAGCAGGGAAGTATGGCAGGGTAAAACAAGTTTATAAAACAATGATGGTTGCTCAGTTAGTTGTAGGTATCATTGCTATGTTTATATTTGAAGTATTTCCATCATCTATCATTAATATCTTTGGAAGTGAAAGTGCATTATACAATGAATTTGCTGTACAATCTTTCCGTATATTCTTATGTACGATTGTATTATGTTGTATTCAAAAATCTACAAGTATCTTTTTACAGTCACTTGGAAAACCAGTATTATCAACTGGATTGTCTTTATTAAGAGATTTCATACTAAGTGTTCCATTGGTAATAATTTTACCAATGCAGTTTGGATTAGAAGGAGTATTATACTCTGCACCGATTGCTGACATTGTATCTTTAATTGCAGTAGTTCTATCCACTCGTTATATATTTAAAATGATGAATGAAGAGCAAGAACAAGAAATAAAAATACAGTATGCAAACTAAAAGCAAAGGAAATTTCCTTTGCTTTTTTATTTCTTATAAATTCCAGCTATATGGTTACTAAATCCTATTAATTCTTTTTTCTGACAAATGTAGAAATGAAAGCTTAACCAGTTCTTATATTCTTCTTCACTCATTGCATTAATTTTATCAGCAAACAATTCACTCGTTCCATCTTGAGCAAATTCTTCAATCAATGTAAGATTATTATCGTTCGCACATTCTTTCATATCATCATAAGTTAAGAATGTAAATGGTTCATCAACTAATCGATGTTCTTCTGCTTTATAAACACTCTCATCAATTAAAAGGTGAGAATCATATCTCATTTGCTCACAGATTACTATCATATCATGCGAAATATATGCTATTAGAATTATTCCATCATCTTTTACAACCCTTTTCATCTCATTAATAGATTGAACTCTTTCTTTATTTGTTTTTAAATGATAAAAAGGTCCCAAACACATAATAATATCAAATGTATTATCTTCTAACATTGAAAGATCTAGCGCATTTCCTAAAATTGGAGTTACTCTCATATCATCAGTTATTTTACTTTTTAATATATTTAAGTTTCTTTCTACTGGTTCCACTGCAGTTACATCATAGCCCTGTTTTGCATAATGTATACTATATGCTCCTGTAGCAGCTCCCAATTCTAATAATTTACTATCTTCTTTTAAATACTTTTGAATAAAATGGTCAGTTGTTATAAACTCGATTGAGTTTGCTTTTGTTGTTTTTAATCTTTCATCTTCATTAAAATGCTCATATAGTTCTTCTAATTTCATAAGTCTATCTCCTTTTTAGTATAATCTAATTTTTTATTTAAGATAATGTAAGTTTAATAATATCTACCCCATATTTATCTTTATACATTTCACTAAATGCATTTTTTCGTGGTTTGATTGTAACTGATTTTTTATTCATAGTAATCGTTGAAAATTGCTGAATAAGTACATAATGATCTATTGGCTCTAATTTTTCTACTAACACTAAATTATCCTTTGTATCTAAAATTTCAATTGTTGGTAATATTTTTAAATAATCTAACACCTGTACTTTTATATTAACAGTTCCATATGTTGAATTCTTTTGTTTATATATACAACTATATTGTTCTCCATCTTTAATAATTTCATTTACTATTTTCTCAATATTTATTATTTCTTCTTTTGTTTCACAAAAATGTTTAATTAGAACATTTTTAACTTTGTTCAAAACCCAGATACCTGATTTCGTATTAAGTGATTGATAGTCTTCTTCACTAATACCATAATCAACATATCTTAACCATCCATCATATTTATAAATAGAGAGATTATCTATATATTCAGATTGTTCTTCTTTTAATCTAGTTGTGAAATTTATATAAAGATGATCAAATTTATCTTTAAATGAAAATTCAATTTCTCTTAATTTGAAAAGTAATCGATTAGTAGGTACTAAAGATTCTTTTTTTATGCATCCTTCACAACTTCTTCTTGTTTCTAATGCATCAGAGGAAACTTCTCTATAAAACCTAATATCCTTTATTTTTGACATAATATTTCTCCTCAATATTAAAAATTGTACAAAAAAAGGTCTTAAATTAAGACCTTAATGTTTATTTTTCTTCAACATATACAATTTTTAATCGACGTTGGTTACCTTCACCTTCTGATATGGTTGCCACATGTGGCATTGTAGTCAGATGATTATGAATTGCTTTACGCTCATCATTTGGCATTGGATCTAAGATTGCATCTGTTTTGGTAGAAACAACAGTTCTTGCAACTCTTGTTGCAATTCCTATTACTTTACGGTAACGATCATCCTTATAACCATTAATATCAACTAAACATGATATTCTTTTTTTGAATACTGATGAAACTGCTGATTTTAATACAGTGTTGATTGCTTGTAATGTTTGACCATTCTTACCAATCAAGATTGCATTGTTAGATGCATTTAAGTTTACTTTATAGAAATCTTTATCATCTTCAGTAATTGTCATTTCAATATCCATACCTATATTTTCAAAATATAGTTGTAAATAATCATAGATATAGTCTTTGATATCTTCTTTTGTATAAGCTTCGATTGTTACTTCTTTTCCTACTCCAAGAAATCCTGCTTTTTCCTCAATAATATTATAAGTAATATCTTCAGTACTTATATTCTGTTCACTGGAAATTTTACTTAAAATATCTTCTACTGTTTTTCCTGTATATTGTTTCATATGAACCTCCTTTAATTACTTAATGAAGTATTTTTGAATTACAATATTTTGAATTACCCTAGTAACCGCAGATACTAACCAATAGAATGACATCCCTAATGGCCAGTTAATTGCAAAGATAACGATCATCCCAACTGACATATACATCATCATGTTCATAGAGTTACCCATCATACCACCTTGTTTAGGAGGATTAGCATAATCTTTTGTCTTAACATTTGAATTTTCTTTACGTTTTTTCGCCAAGTATTGTGGCAATTTCATTGATACAACTTGGAATACTACCATTAATAAGAAAATAGCAATTACTGGGATATTCCCACTTGTAATACCTTCCATTGGAGTTCCAGTAAGTTTAATTCCTAGGAATGATCCTGAATTTACAACGTCAGCTCTCATTACTGCTTGATAGATTGCAAGAATAATTGGTAACTGAATAAACATTGTAACCATTGATCCCATAGGATTAATATCATGTTTCTTATATAATGCTTGTAATTCTTGTGCTTGACGCATTTTTGATGCTTGATCTGTTTTACCTTGATACTTTGCTTGAATACGCTGTTGATCAGGTTGAATCATTTGCATTTTTTGTGTAGCTACTTGTTGTTTGATTGAAACAGCTGCAGTAATAAAGTTAACCAATAACGTAACTGCAATAACCCCAATACCTGCATCAGTAGCATTACCAATAATATTAATTAATTGTGCGATTGGCCAAACAATAATATTAAACCAACCTTCTCCAATACTGTCACCATATGAAGTACTAGTTGTAATTAACTTACTTGGGTCAATATTACCATTAGAATCCCTTACACTTGTACACGCAGTAACAAATACAAGAAGAAAAACTGCCATCAGTAATATTTTCTTATTATCCTTCAAAAACTCTTTTATACGATTCATTATTTTTTTTCCTCATTTCTACTTCAACATAAATTTTCTTACTTTTTAATTGTAACTTGTTTATACAATCTTTCCAAGTTATTTTTATTGTTTTTATAGCTATTTTCAAGAAAATCTTCCTTTATTAACAGAATAGAATCAAAATCCTCTTCAAAATTGTAAATTTCACTCACCATCATACGTATTTGTCTTTTTACTTTATTACGTACAACTGCATTTCCAATTTTATTCTTAACTGTAATTCCTACTCTTGGTTGATTTTCTTTTTTTGCTTCTACATACAATACAATACCTGGACAATGATAATATTTTTTATGTTTGATAATGGATGTAAATTCATCCTTCTTTTTGATTCGGTATTTCTTTTTCATAAACTACCTCTTTTAAAATAAAAATATCTCATTACGAGATATTTTTAAGCTGATAAAACTTTTCTACCTTTACTACGTCTTCTTGCTAGAATGTTACGTCCTCCAGGTGTTTTCATACGAGCTCTAAACCCGTGAGTCTTCTGATGTTTTCTTTTACATGGTTGATATGTTCTTTTCAAAAGAGACACCTCCATTTCTTCTTTTTTCTCTAATATTTATATAAATCAACATTGCTTTATGATTATACCTTAACAACTACATAGAAGTCAATAACAATCGAAAAATAATAATATAAGAATTTATGCCTAAAATATTGAGAATTAGTTATAATTGTTATCTATTTTCCATACTCCAAAACAGATAGTTTTCCACATAGTGTGGAAAATGTTGAAAGATTACTATTAAGACGATTATATAAGGGTTTGTTATATTAAAAAGTTTGTTAAGAGGAGATTTGATGTTGAAAAGTTTTCCCTATTTTCCACTATGGAGAAATTTTGAATAATTATTTCCACAGTTTTTCCACACTCAAAAGATGTGGATAACTTTTTTTCATCATAATAATCCTTATTTAAAGGGTTTATGAATATCACACAGAATGTGGAAAACTATTTTGTATGTAGAATTATAATAGAATATAGTGTAATATATTTTATAGATTTACACACAATGAAAGGAGAATTTATATGAGTAATACTGTTCAAAATAATTTTCAATCCATTTGGAACCAAATTTTGAATAATATTAAGGATAATAATATCTTTGACGAACCAGTTTTCCACTCTTATATAAAAAAATCTCTTCTTTACAATGTAAGCGATGATCTAGCTGTTATTGAAGTACCGTATATAACGGACAAAAACTTCTTTATTCAGAATATTGATGAATTTAATCGACTATTAAGTGATGCTTTTGATCGAGATATCAAAAGCCAAATTGTGTTAACTAGTGAAATTTCAACAATCAAGAAAGAAGAAAAGAAAGATTTTATTTTCGAATATGGAAATAAAATACTTGATCAATATACCTTTGATAACTTTATTCAGGGACAAAGTAACCAACAGTCATTTGCTGCTGCTTATGGATGTGCATATTCAAAGGAAAAGAGTTTCTTTAATCCATTATTTATATATGGTAACTCTGGACTTGGTAAAACCCATTTATTACATGCAATATGTAATTACTTAAAGGATAATCGTCCTGAGATTAAATATTTATATATTGATGGTAATGATTTTATTTCACTAATTATTAATTCACTAAAAGAAAAGAACACAGATGAACTGATTGAAAATATTATACAACTTGATTATCTCTTAATTGATGATATTCAACATTTAGCAAAAACCAATCAATCACAAGAATTATTTTTCAATATTTACAACAAATTAAAGTCAAATGGTAAACAAATCATTTTAACGAGTGATGTATATCCTTCTGAATTAAAGAATATAAACGATCGTATTATCTCTCGTTTTACGTCTGGGCTATCAGTTAGTATTACATCTCCAGAATTTGAAACAGCAGTTTCTATCTTACAAAAGAAATTAGAGGGCAGAAATAAAGAAATTAATATAAGTGAAGATGCTTTATATTATATTGCACATAAATTTAACGAGGATGTACGTAAACTTGAAGGGGCATTGAATGAATTATTATTCAAAGCGATTATCTACAATCCACCAGTAATTGATGAGCAATTTACAATTGAGATGTTTAAGGAAAATCCAATTATTAATCAAAATGATGAATTAACAATTAAAAAAATAAAAAAAGAAGTATGTAATTACTATAATATTACCCAAAAACAAATTGAATCAAAATCAAGAACTGCAGATATTGCAAATGCACGTCATATCGCTATTTATCTTAGTAGGGAACTGTTGGATACACCTTTTAAAAGGATTGGATCTGAATTTGGTAACAGAGACCACTCTACAATTATGACATCTTATGATAAAATAAGTAGGTTACTAAAAGAAAAAAAGGTCTACAAAGACGTAATTAGTGATATCAAACGTAGGTTGGGTCTTGTTGCTTGAAATTTACCCACAATTTCCACTTAAATAATGAACACTATAAATTGTCAAATAAGACGATGAATAGTGTATTAAATTAAGTTTTCAACATTTTCCACATACTAATAGTAATATTCTTAAAAATAACTATATAAAAGGAGGATTTCCAAAATGTTTTTCAAAGTAAGTAAAAGAGAACTGCTGAATGGATTGAACATCGTATCAAGAGCTATTTCAAATTATTCACCATTACCTGCATTCTCAGGAATTAAATTTAATGTTAATGAAACTGATATTTGTTTAATGGCAAGTGATTCAGATATTTCTATTAAGACATATTTATCTGCAAGAGATGAATATCATTTAGAAATTATTAGAACTGGATCAATTGTTATTGAAGCTAAATATATTTTAGATATTGTTAGAAAGATGGATACAGATATTATTGAGATTGAAGTTGCTGATGGATGTAATGTTAAAATCAGTGATGAAAATTCTGAATTTAATATTATTGGTATGTATGCCAATGAATATCCATTAATTGATTTTGATAAGAGTGAAGATTTCTTTACCATTGGTAGTACAGAGTTAAAGAAAATTATAAATCAGACTATATTTGCAACAAGTGATAAAGATACTCGTCCATACTTAAATGGTATTAATTTCTTTATTGATGGTGATAATGTAGAATGTACTGCAACTGATTCTTATCGTCTAGCTAAAACATCTTTTAAAATTAATAAAAGTTTTAACTACAACATTATCATTCCAGCAAAGAGTTTAAATGAATTAATGAAATCATTAGATGAAGATAAAGAAATAGAAGTTTATCTTTCAAATAAGAAAGTATTATTTATTGTTGATAATACGACGATTCAAACTCGTTTAATTGATGGTAAATTTCCAGATACAAAGCAATTGATTCCTGAATCTTTTGCATATGAGTTACAATTAGATATCAGAGATATTTTAGGTTCTATTGACCGTGTAAGTTTTATTAAGAATGATGGAGTAAATATCATTAAATTAGATCTTAATAGTGAAGAATCTATTTTATCTAGTAAATCACAAGATATTGGATCTGCAATTGAAACTTTAAGAACTGCTCAGTTTACTGGAGACAATTTAAGTATTTCATTTAATGGTCGCTATGTATTTGAAGCAATTAAAGCAATTAATTCATCTACCATTGTATTTAAATTTAGTGGTGAAATGAAGCCATTTATTATTCAAGGTGTAGAGGACGATAAAGTACTTCAATTAGTACTTCCAGTTCGTACCTATTTATAAGAATTTGTGCACTGAAAATGTGCACTTTTTTTATGTCTCTTTTCGGTTTTTCTATTCTCCACAAATATTAGGTAAAATGTGGAAAATGTGGTATAATTATAACGATGTGAAATGAGGTTTTTACTATGAAAATACCAATAAATACAGAATATGTCACACTTGGGCAATTTCTTAAAATTACTGACTTTATAAGCAGTGGTGGAGAGGCTAAATTTGCAGTGAAAGAACTTGAAATTTCCGTAAACGGTGAAGCAGAAAATCGTCGTGGACGTAAATTGTATAAAAGCGATAAAATTACTATCGAAGGACAGACTTTTGAAATTGCATGAATTTAAAATTGTTATCAATTGTAAATTTCCGTAACTATGAAAAAGTACAAGTTGAATTTACACCAGGCATACATGTAATCGTTGGTAAAAATGGACAAGGTAAAACAAACTTATTAGAAAGCATTTATTATTTATCATGTACGAAGAGTCATCGTATTAAAGATGATCGTAGTCTTATAAAGAATAATTCTACTTTTTTTAATATAAGTGCGTGTATTGAAAAACAGGGTAAAGAAATTGAGATTCGCTGTAATCTTAATGAAAGTGGTAAAAATTTGTTTTTATATCGAAATCCTATTAAAAAGGTCAGTGACTTTATAGGCTTTTTTAATGCAGTGATGTTCTATCCAGATGATATGAATTTATTTTCTTCAACACCAAAACGAAGAAGACAGTTTGTTGATTTGGAATTAGGTAAATTATCAAAGACCTATACAAAAACATTGAATGATTATTATCAGATATTGAAAGAACGCAACAGTTATCTGAAGAATGACACTATTGATGAAATTTTCATTGATACTTTAGATGATCAGCTGATTGCACTTCAACTGAAGATAGTAAAACAACGTAAAAAATTCATGGATGATATTTTAAGTAAGAGTGAGGATTTTTATTTAAAGTTATCAGGGACTCATGGCAAGATTACTTATGATTATATTAGTGATGTGAACTATGATGAAAATGAAGAAGTTATGAAAAGCCAGTTATATGAGAAATATAAGAAAAATCGTAAAAAGGATTTATATTTTAAATCAACGAGTATTGGAATACATCGGGATGATTATATGTTTTATATGAATGGTGAAGAAGTAAATACCTTTGCTTCGCAAGGACAAAAACGAGTTATACTCTTAAGTCTGAAGTTGGGTATTGTTTATGCAATTCATGAAATTACGGGTGAATATCCAATATTATTATTGGATGATGTATTTTCGGAATTGGATGAAGAGCGAAGAAAGAAATTACTTGAATTATTACCGAAAGAAATACAAATATTTATTTCTACGACAGATATGATTCAAATTGAAAATTCAAATAATATCCATTATTGGAAAATTGATAATGGAATGATTGAGATAATGAGGAGGAATAGTCAATGAGTGAAGAAAAAGTACAGCATTCTTATACCGCAGACGATATACAGGTATTGGAAGGATTGGAAGCAGTTCGTAAAAGACCTGGTATGTATATTGGGACAACTGCAGAAAGAGGACTTCACCACTTAGTTTGGGAAATTGTAGATAATGGTATTGATGAGGCATTAGCTGGATATGCCAGTGACATTACTTTAGTAATTGAAAAAGATAATGTTATTCGTGTTGAAGATAATGGTCGTGGAATGCCAGTAGGTTTACATAAAAAAACTGGAATATCTACAGTAGAAACAATTTTTACAGTGCTGCATGCCGGAGGTAAATTCGGTGGAGGAGCTTATAAAGTAAGTGGAGGACTTCACGGTGTTGGTGCCTCGGTAGTAAATGCCTTATCAGAATGGTTGGAAGTTGAAGTTCATCAGGATGGTAAAATTAACTTTATTCGTTTTGAAAATGGTGGTAAAGCAATAGCTCCATTAAAAATTACTGGTGATACTGACAGACATGGATCAATTGTTAGATTTAAAGCTGATCCAACAATTTTCACAGAAACAACAGTTTATAATTTTGATACTTTGAAAACAAGAGTACGTCAGTTGGCATTCTTAAACAAAGGAATCAGAATGATTCTTATTGATGAACGTGGAGATGAAGAAGTTAAACAAATTTATCACTATGAAGGTGGTATTAAAGAATATGTAGAATATTTAAATAAGAGTAAAGAAGTTTTGCATAATGATGTTGTATATGTTGAAGGTGTGGAAGATGATATTATCGCTGAAATTGCGCTTCAATATAACAGTGGATATATGCCAAACGTATATTCTTTCTGTAATAATATTAATACGATTGAAGGGGGAACTCATGAAGATGGATTCCGTTTAGCCTTAACTAGAGTTATTAATAAGTATGCACAGGAAAATGGATTTATTAAAAAGGATGAATCCTTAGTTGGAGATGATGTTCGTGAAGGTATTACAGCAATTATTTCAATTAAGCATCCAAATCCTCAGTATGAAGGACAAACGAAAACAAAATTAGGAAACTCTGAAGTTCGTAAAATTGTATCATCAATTTTAGGGGCTCAACTGGAACGTTTCTTAATGGAAAATCCAGATACGGCAAAAATTATTATGGATAAAGCGGTTGTTGCATCAAAAGCAAGAATGGCTGCAAAAAAAGCAAGAGAACTTACAAGAAGAAAGAGTGCACTGGAAATTTCTTCTTTACCTGGTAAATTAGCTGACTGCTCTAGTAAAGATGCAAGTCAATGCGAAATCTACATAGTCGAAGGGGACTCTGCCGGAGGAAGTGCCAAACAAGGGCGTGATCCTAAATTTCAGGCAATTTTACCTATTCGAGGAAAAATTCTGAATGTTGAGAAAGCTCGACTTACAAGAATTTTTGAAAATCAGGAAATTCGCTCAATGATTACTGCATTTGGTACTGGTATTGGAGAAGAAGCTACAACTGAAAATCTTCGTTACCATAAAATTGTAATCATGACCGACGCCGATGTCGATGGAGCACATATTCGTACATTACTACTTACATTTTTCTATCGTTATTTAAAACCAGTTATTGAAGGTGGTTACATTTATGTAGCACAACCTCCTTTATATAAGGTACAACGTGGAAATAGTGTGAAGTATGCTTATTCAGATGCACAAATGGAAGAAATTCGTGCAGAGATGGGTGATCGTACAAATATCCAGCGTTATAAAGGTCTTGGAGAGATGAATGCAGATCAACTTTGGGAAACAACTATGAATCCTGAAAACAGAACAATGAAACAAGTAACAATCGATGATGCGATTGAAGCAGATGAAGTATTTTCAATATTGATGGGTGATGAAGTAGAACCTCGTCGTAACTTTATACAGGAAAATGCTGTATATGTTAAGAATTTAGATATTTAGGAGGCAATTATAAATGGATGATAAAAATAAAGTAATTCAATTAGACATTGCCAGTGATATGAAAGAGAGTTTTCTTGATTACTCAATGTCAGTTATTGTGGCTCGTGCATTACCAGATGTAAGAGATGGTTTAAAACCAGTTCATCGTCGTATCATTTATGGTATGAATGAACAAGGTATGTACAGCGACAAACCTTATAAGAAATCAGCGAGAATCGTTGGGGATGTAATGGGTAAGTATCACCCTCATGGTGATTCATCTATCTATGATGCAATGGTTCGTATGGCTCAAGATTTCTCATATCGTTATCCTTTGGTTCAAGGACATGGAAACTTTGGTTCAATGGATGGTGATGGTGCTGCAGCGATGCGTTATACCGAAGCACGTATGTCAAAGATGGCAATGGAAATTGTTCGTGATTTACAAAAAGATACAGTAGACTTTCAAGATAACTATGATGGTGAAGAAAAAGAACCATCAGTTATGCCTGCTAAGTTCCCTAACTTGATTGTAAATGGATCAATGGGAATTGCGGTTGGGATGGCAACAAACATTCCACCACATAACTTAAGTGAAACAATTGATGCTACATTGGCAATTATTAAGAATCCTGAAATTACAACAATGGAATTAATGGAAAACCATATCTTTGGTCCTGACTTTCCAACTGGTGGAGTAATTTTAGGTCGTTCTGGAATTAAACAAGCATTTGAAACTGGTAGAGGATCTATCGTTACCAGATCAAAAGTAAATATTGAAGAAAAATCAAATGGTAAGACAGTTTTAATCTTTAATGAAATTCCTTATCAGGTAAATAAAGCTTCAATGGTTAAAAAGATTGCGGATTTAGTTCGTGATAAAGTAATTGAAGGTATTACTGAGTTACGTGATGAATCAAATAGAGATGGAGTAAGAATTGTACTTGAACTTCGTAAAGATGTTCAGGCGGATGTAATTTTAAATCAGTTATATCGTTTAACTCCATTACAGTCTTCATTTGGTGTAAACTTCTTGGCACTTGTAAATGGTGCACCTAGACAGTTAGGAATTAAAGAAGCATTAGAACATTACATTGCTCACCAAATTGAAGTAATTGAAAGAAGAACAAGATTTGATCTTAAAAAAGCAGAAGATCGTGCTCATATCTTAGAAGGATTACGTATTGCATTAGATCATATTGATGAAATAATCGCATTGATTCGTAATTCAAATGATGATGAAAGTGCTAAGAATGGATTGATGGAAAAATTTGAATTATCTGAAATTCAAGCCAAAGCTATTCTAGAAATGCAATTACGTCGTCTGACAGGATTACAAAGAGAAAAAATTGAAAATGAATACAGTGAATTAATTGCATTAATTGCTGATTTAAAAGATATTCTAGAAAAACCAGAACGTGTACGCCAAATTATTTGTGATGAATTAACTGAAATCAAAGAAAAATATGGTGATGAACGTAAAACGGAAATTAGTGATATTGGATTAGATATTGATGATGAAGATTTAATTCCAGTAGAAGATGTAGTTATTACCATGACTGCAACTGGATACATCAAACGGATTCCTAGTGATACTTACCGTACCCAAAACAGAGGTGGACGTGGTGTTAAGGGAATGAGTATGAATGAAGATGATATCATTGATATTCTGACAACTATGTCAACACATGATCACTTACTGATGTTCACAAACACTGGACGTGTATATCGCATCAAAGGATATAAGATTCCAAGTGGTTCAAGAACATCAAAAGGTATTCCTGTTGTAAACTTACTACAGTTGCAAGAAGGAGAATATATTAAATCATTAGTACCAGTTGATGGTAATGATGCAAAGTTCTTATTTTTCGTTACCAAGAATGGTCTTGTGAAGAGAGTAAGTGTTGATGAATTTACATTAATTCGTCAAAGTGGTAAGATAGCCATCACATTAAGAGATGATGATGAAATTATTGATGTTAAAGCTACTTATGGTGATACAGAGGTTATTATAGCTGGATCAAATGGTAAGGCAGTTCGTTTTGATGAAAACCAAGTACGTCCAATGGGTAGAAGTGCCAGTGGAGTAAAAGGATTTAATACAGATGGATCTGAAGTAGTTGGTGTTGCTACCAATAAAGAAGGTAAGTATCTATTATCAGTAAGTGAAAATGGATATGGTAAACGTAGTGAAATTGAAGACTATCGTTTAACTTCACGTGGTACCAAAGGAGTTAAGACCATCAATGTTACTGATAAAACAGGAAAATTAGTTTCTGTAAGGTCGGTAAATGGTGATGAAGATGCTATGATTATGACCAATGAAGGTATTATTATCAGAATCTCACTTGAAAATGTTGGGGTATATGGTAGAAATACGCAAGGGGTTAAGTTAATTAATGTTTCTGAAACGGAATCAGTTGCTCGTGTAGCAATCGTTGATAAAGAAGAAGAAATTGATGAAAATGCAGAAGTTACTGAAACAACAGAGACGGTAACTGAAACTGAAGTAGTTGAAGAAACTGCTGAAGCAGTAACAGAAGAAGAATAGAAATTAATTGACAGTGTCTTAGTAATAAGGTATAAATTAGATAAAGCGATGAAGAGGATAAGTAATTAAATACAGCAGCAAAGAGAATTGATGGATGGTGTAAATCAATGTGTGAGTTTAATGAAATCAACCTTGGAGTGAATTGAAGAAATATAGTATTCAATTACGGTAGTTACGTTATAACTTTGAGAACTTAATTGTTGAAGAAGGGTGGCAACACGTCAAAGACGTCCCTTTATGCCATCCTTCTTTTCTTTTATTAAAAGGAGGATTATATAATGATCGATATTAAATTTTTAAGAGAAAACCCAGATGCAGTAAAAGAAAATATTAAAAAGAAATTTCAAGACAGTAAATTAGAACTAGTTGATGAAGTTGTTACTTTGGATAAAGAAAGCAGACAAGTTCAGACAAGAGTAGATGAACTTCGCTCTAAGCGAAATAAAATTAGTAAAGAAATTGGAGCCTTGATGGGCCAAGGAAAAAAAGAAGAAGCACAAAAGATAAAAGAAGAAGTAAAATCGATTGCTGATGAACTAAGTGGATTAGAAGTTCGTGGAGAAGAAGTACAGGCTAGAGTAAAAGAAATCATGATGATTATTCCAAATATGATTGATGATAGTGTTCCAATTGGAAAAGATGATAGTGAAAATGTTGAACGTGAAATTATTGGTGATCCAGTAGTACCTGCGTTTGAAATTCCTTATCATGTAGACATTATGGAAACTTTTGATGGTATTGATTTAGATAGTGCTAGAAAAGTTGCAGGTAATGGATTCTATTATTTAATGGGTGATATTGCCAGACTTCATTCAGCAGTAATCACATATGCAAGAGACTTTATGATTGATCGTGGGTTTACATATTGTGTACCACCATTCATGATTAGAAGTAACGTTGTTACTGGAGTTATGAGTTTCAATGAAATGGAAAGTATGATGTATAAAATAGAAGGTGAAGACTTATATCTTATTGGAACAAGTGAACACTCTATGATTGGTAAATTCATCGATACAATTATTGATGAAAAAACATTACCTCAAAACTACACTAGTTATTCTCCATGTTTCCGTAAAGAAAAAGGAGCACATGGTTTAGAAGAAAGAGGAGTATATCGTATTCACCAATTCGAAAAACAAGAAATGATTGTTGTATGTAAACCAGAAGAAAGTCCAATGTGGTTTGAAAAACTATATACAAATACAGTAGACTTATTCCGCAGTTTAGATATTCCAGTTCGTGTACTTGAATGTTGTTCAGGTGACTTAGCTGATTTAAAGAGCAAGAGTGTTGATGTAGAAGCATGGAGTCCAAGACAACAAAAGTATTTTGAAGTAGGAAGTTGTTCAAATCTTACAGATGCTCAATCTAGAAGATTAAAGATTAGAGTTGATGGGGAAGATGGAAAATATTTCCCTCATACATTAAATAATACAGTAGTAGCTCCACCACGTATGTTAATTGCATTCTTAGAAAATAACTTAAATGAAGATGGATCAGTTGATATTCCTGAAGTCTTACAACCATATATGGGTGGTAAGAAAAGACTGGTACCTAATCAATAAGAAAAGGTAAATTCAAGGATGAAGAATAAACTTTTGTTAGGAAATCTTACTTCAGATCGTTTGGTTATAAAAGATGCAGTAATAGAAGAGGAACAACAATTAAAGAAAATTTGTGATTCATGGACAGATAAAGAATTATTAGAAGGTGATGCATTTACTGATGATTATATACGTAAAGGTATATTAGAAGGAGATTTACCTCCAGTAGAGAATGCTTCTAAAGAGAATCATCGATTTAAGTCAATTTATTTGGATAATACAATTATTGGATTTATTGATTTATATTTAGGATATCCTACACCTGATGTATTATGGATAGGATTATTTGTAATTGATAATGAATATCAATCAAAAGGATATGCTAAAGAAGTTATTAATGTATTAGGTAATGAAGTTAGGAATACAAACTATACTAAAATGGGAATAGGAGTATATTTAAAAAACTGGAAAGGTCTTAATTTTTGGATTAAAGAAGGTTTCAATAAAATTACTGGAATGTATGGAGATAAAGAATATAGTGAAAATACATTTGCTTTTATAGGAATGATAAAAGAATTAGATTAGACACTTACAATTGTAGGTGTCTTTTATGTTTCACGTGAAACATTTGTAATAATGTAAATACTATTTGATGATATAATGAAAACATGAAACTATTTATTAGAAGAGAAAACATGAAAAATAATTTTTTAATATATGATGAAAATGAAGTGTTGCTATATAGATTAAGTAATGAGGATATGTGGCTTACAGTTGATTTTGATTTATATGATTCAAAAGATAGATTAGTTGGAAATATTACAAATGGATTCTATTTATTTAAGACTAGTTTTCAAATAAGTATAAAAGGAAAAAAACTTTTGATTTACTACAAAAGTTTCCTTATACGGGAATAAGATATTATTTTGATAATCTTAATTGGAAATTATTAGACATGATATATATAATTATACGATTGTTGACAACGAAACAACTTTATTTAAAATAAATTATATAAAAGCTCGGTTTGATAGATGTATTGAATGTGATGTTTATGATGAATCACTTTATAAGGAAGCTATATGTATAACTATCGCAATTAAATTATTTAATAGATAACTAGATGTTTCACGTGAAACATCTAGTTACTAGTTGGATTATATTTACTAATTATGTTTTTAGTAAATGCCTTTATATCATCAGCATTTCTTTTATCTTCATAATACTGCAATGTTTGAACAGGAGTTTTATCATCAGAAACATATACATAGATTTTAGAATGATCTTTCATTTCAAATATTACACCTACATAAACATACTTATTAGTGAATACAAGGGGTTGAAGAACATCTCCAATAACAGTATGTTTAAATGGTTCTTCTTTACCTTCAAATTTTGCATCATCGTTGGCAACATAACATTTAACAATATCAGTATAGGAATAAGTTCCTTTTTTACCTTTTAGGATAGTAAATGTTTTATTATCTTTATCAAAATACATATTCTTAAATTCAACTTTTTCTTTCATAATGTAATATCCTTTCTCAATTAAACAGTATCATACTAGCTATCTATATTCAATTTTCTTAATAGAAAATTGAATGAATAATAGTTAGCAAAAAGTAGATAGTATATTTGTTTAAATGAGATGGAATTATCTCTTGAAAAATTTATATGATATGGTACAATAACAATGCTACTACAACATTAACTAACTAATCTGGTCAGATCGGGAACGAAGCAGCCACGTGGAAGCTCTAGTGTGTGTGGTAGCTTTTAATTTATCTGTGAGGTAATACCATGGACGAAAAATACATGAAAGAAGCAATTAAAGAAGCAAAAAAGGCATGGGCAAAAGATGAAGTGCCAATTGGTGCTGTCATTGTTAAAGATGGCAAAGTAATTGCAAGAGCCCATAACTTAAGAGAAAGTAAACAAATTGCTACAGCACATGCTGAAATTATAGCAATTGAAAAGGCCTGTAAAAAAATAGGATCCTGGCGATTAAATGATTGTACATTATATGTAACCCTTGAACCATGTGCTATGTGTAGTGGGGCAATGATATTATCAAGAGTTGGTCGAATCGTGTATGGTGCAAGTGATCCAAAAGGAGGATGTGTTGATAGTTGCATTAAAATGTATGAGCAACAAGGATTTAATCATTATCCTGAAGTAACATCAGGAATTTTAAAAGATGAGTGTTCATCAATGCTTACAACCTTTTTTAAAAACAAGCGAAATCAAAAGAACTAAACAAGAACATTGTTCTTGTTTTTTATATAGTTTAGGGTATCTAAATTTGTTATAATAGAACTTGAAGAAAGAAGGTAGAACCTATGGCATACAAGGCGTTATATAGAACATATCGTCCTGATAATTTTGAAGATATGGCAGGACAAAAACATATTATAAAAACACTTGAAAATGCAGTGCATAATAATAAGATTGCACATGCATATTTATTTTGTGGACCTAGAGGTACAGGAAAGACATCGACTGCTAAAATATTCGCAAAAGCAGTAAACTGTGAAAATGAAAATAAACCATGTGGTCACTGTAGTAACTGTTTAGCTGCTGCTGATGGAACACATCCAGATATCGTAGAAATTGATGCGGCAAGCAACAATGGGGTAGAGGAAGCTCGTAACTTAATTGATAAAGTAAAATATGCTCCAATTAAAGGAAAGTATAAGATATATATTATTGATGAGGTTCATATGATGTCACAAGGTGCATATAATGCATTACTAAAAACCATAGAAGAACCACCAGCACATGTTATCTTTATCCTTGCTACCACAGAACCTTACAAAGTTTTACCTACAATTATTTCAAGATGTCAAAGATTTGATTTCTCGAAAGTTCATAAGAACGATATTATAGGAAGACTAGATTATATTTGTAAACAAGAAAATATCACTTGTGAGGATGGAGTATTACCAGTGATTGCTGAATTAGCAGATGGTGGAATGAGAGATGCTCTAAGTATTCTTGATCAGTGTTATGCATATGCACCAGAGCTAATTAAAGTAAATGATATATTTGATATTTATGGTATCTTAACTACTAGTGAAAAACTGGAAGTATTTGAATTTGTTAAAAACAAACAAACAGCTGATTTAATGAATAAATTGGATACATGGGATCAAAGAGGAATTGATATCAAACGTCTGACAAACGATATGGTAGAAATATTAAAAGAAAAAGTAATCTATGATTATACTAAAGATTCAAGTATGTTATCAATCATGACTGTAGATGAAATGAATCAATTAAGTAAAGACAATTCAACAAAAGAAAGTCTGGCAATGATTGATATTCTAATGGATAGTTATGAAAAATATCGTTATGCTACTACAGTAATATCATATTTAGAGATTGCTTTATTAAAAATGATGGAAATTGTTTCACGTGAAACATTTGTAGAAACACCTACATTACGTGTAGAACAACCAAGAGAAAAACAGCCAGAAGTAATAACTAAACCAGAGGTTGTAGTTACACCTTCTATAGAAGAACCTATTCAAGAGGAAGAAGTAACACCTCAAGTAGAATCAATTAGTAGGGAAGAACCAAAGATAATAGAAGAACCTATTACAAATATAGAAGCAGAACCTATTATTGAAACAGTACCTCAGGAAACAATGCCATCAGAAGATGAACATATTAATCCTAAATCACAGGGAGAAGATTCTCAGCCATCTGAAATAATAACTGACCATGATGAATCAATGATTATTATGGAGCCGGATACAGATGATGAAATTATAGAAACATTAGAAGAAGTAGTTGAAATACAAGAGAGTCAGGCACCTAAGAAAGAATTTAAATCACTTGAAGATGAATATATCTTACGTTTATTAGTGAGTGCAAATAAAAATGAAAAAGAAGAAGACCGTATGCAAATGCAAAATATTGGTCAATATCGCTTGGAAATCGAATATGCGAAATATGCTAACTTATTAGACTCAAGTGATATAATTGCTAGTGGTGATAAGTTTATCATCGTAAGTACTAATTCACAGGCACAGGCAAATGAAATTAATGATTTGGATAAACAAAAAGAATTCTTACCATTTATTAATCAATTGCTAAAGAAAAAGAAAAAAGTATTTGCTATCTCTAATATACAATATGAAAGGGTAGTTGAAGATTTTAGAAATAAACATCGTATCAATGCACTACCAGCACCTGTTGTAATTGAGATAGAAGAAGAAATAGTTGAAAAGAAAGATGAGAAAATAGAAACATTAAATATTCTATTTGGACAAAACATCGATATTAAGGAGGACTAAGTATGGATTTAAATGCATTAATGAAACAAGCACAAAAGATGCAAAAGGATTTAGAAACAACAGAAAGTGAACTTAAACAAAAGAAATATACTTCTAGCGTTGGTGGTGGAGTTGTTGAAATAACTTTAAATGGAGGATTTCAAGTAGAAGAACTATCAATAAAAGAAGAGTTATTAGAAGATGGAAAAGAAATGCTTGAAGAAATGATTCAAATGGCAATTAATAATGTATTAACGCAGGCAACTGAAGATAAAGAAGAAAGCATGGCATCTCTTACTTCAGGAATGAATGTTCCAGGAATGTTTTAATGTATCCTAAAAAATTTGAAAACTTAATTGAATGTCTACGTAAATTACCAGGAGTTGGATTAAAGAGTGCAGAGCGATATGCCTTTGATATGCTTGAATACTCTGAAGAAGATATCAATGACTTTATTCAAAGTCTTGAAGATTTGAAAACTTCCATTCATCACTGTGAACGCTGTGGTAATTTATCAGAAGATAATTTATGTGAGATATGTAAGGATAATCGTAGAAATAAGAATATCATCTGTGTTGTACAACATCCAAAAGATGTTATTGCAATGGAAAAGACAAATGAATATCATGGAGTCTATCATGTTTTAAATGGTGTGATATCAACATCTAAGGGAATTATGCCTGATGATATCAACCTAATGACATTGCTGGATCGAATTAATGATGAGACACAGGAAATCATTATTGCAACTAATCCAACTGTAGAAGGGGAGACAACAGCACTGTATATTTCTAAACTATTAGAAAACAGAGAAGTTGCTGTTACTCGTTTAGCTCATGGATTACCAATGGGTGGTCATTTGGATTATGCAGATGAACTTACAATTATCAAAGCCATGGAAGGAAGAATAAAAATAAAGTAGCAGCTAAGTTAGCTGCTACTTTTGCGTCAAAAACTCTAATAGAGAATCGTAAGATGATTTTGCATCTTCATATCCCTGATCATAAAGACCTTTTAATTTGTCTAGATTTTTCTCTAACTGAGAAATTTTCACTTCTTCTTTTGGTTGTATTACAAACACTTTCTTTTGTCTTTTTAATAAATCAATTAAATTTAAAGTGTTATTATAATTGATATGTCGATTTTCAACTGCTTTGATAAACTTAGGATAGTTCTTAAATGATCTTCGAATTAAAGGCATCAAATTATTTTTACCTTTACGATAAGAAGGATCACGAGTTAAAATTACAACATTCTTTTCATAACCCAATGATTGTGCATAAGCGATAGGAATAGAGTCACAAATACCACCATCCAATAACTTACGACCATCTAGTTCAACTATCGGAGCCAGCAAAGGAATAGATATACTAGATTTAATATAATCAACATCCGTATACATATTCACAATCGTACGATAGAATGGCTCAGCTGTTTCTACATTACTAGATACAGTAATCAATTGTGACTTACTATTATGAAATGCATCATAGTCAAATAAGTTAAGTTTATTAGGAATATCATCAAAGATAAATTCCATACCAAAAGCACTTTTAGTTTTTACTAAATTACGAAAACTTAGATATTTGCTTCCTTTTAAATAATCGGTATTAACATGATAGTTTCTACCTTTTTGCTTTGATATAAAGTTACATGCATGGCAGGCACCAGCACTGACACCAATTACTGTTTCAAACCCTATATCTTTTTCTAAAAAGAAATCAAGAACACCTGCAGTATAGATTCCTCTCATTCCTCCACCTTCTAAAACTAATGAAGACTTGTACATAAATATCACCTCTATATATTTTCATATGATAACAAAAATCAACTAACTAAACAAGAGATTGATAAAGAAATCGTTTTCTATATAATAATAAAGATAAAACAGATTACCCTAGTTAATTTATGGACTTGCTTGAAATAAGTTGATATAATTTAGGAAAGGAAGTGATATATATGAAACTAATTTTAGCAATCATGTCGAATGATGACAGCCACAGTGTATCGAATGCACTAACAAAGGAAAACTATCAGGTTACTCGATTAGCAACAACAGGAGGATTCTTAAGAGCAGGAAATACTACATTAATTGTAGGGACTGAAGATGACAAGATTGATCGTGCAATAGAAGTAATTGGAGAATACAGTAGAAAAAGAACAGAAGTTGTTCCATCTACAGCATCATACGACATTGGCAGATTTGCATCTTTCCCTGTAGAAGTACAGGTTGGAGGAGCAACAATCTTCGTTGTAGATGTAGAAAAATTTGTAAAACTATAAAGAGGACGAGCAATCGTTCTTTTTTATTCGAGCATCAAAAGGGGCAAATCAAAATTGTGATGCTATAATGAACTTACTTAACAGGAGGATATTTAACAAATATGAAAACAATTTTAGAAAGCATTAAAGATAGAAGAAGTATCTATGCACTTAGCGATGAGAAAGTACTAAGTGAAGATAAATTAGAGGAACTAGTAAAGGAAGTAGCAATGCATGTACCATCACCATTCAATATGCAAAGTCAAAGAGTGGTATTGCTTACTGGGGAACAACATCATAAATTATGGAGTATTGTATTAGAAACATTACGTAAAATCGTTCCAGCAGAAAACTTTAGTACAACTGAAGATAAGATCAAGGGATCATTTGATTCAGGATATGCAACAATTCTTTATTTCGAAGACCAAGATGTAGTTGAAAACATGGGTAACCAATTCCCAAGTTACAAAGAAAACTTTATCGCATGGTCAGCACATGCAAGTGCAATGATGCAATATGCACTATGGACTACTTTAGAAGCAGAAGGTTTAGGAGCTTCGCTTCAACACTACAATCCATTAATTGATGATGAAGTAAAAGAAACTTGGAATTTACCAAAGCAATGGAAGCTAATAGCTCAAATGCCTTTAGGTAAACCAATCGCACCAGCTGGTGAAAAAGAATTCATGCCAATTGATGAAAAAGTAAGAGTATTTAAATAGTTAACATATTTGGAGTACATAAAGTACTCCTTTTTTTGACATTCTGACTAAAGTGTAATATAATTAACAGTGTTAAGTATATTAACAACGTTAACAAGAGGTGATAACATGAGTCGCAGAGATAATGAGAAAAAAGAAATGATTAATAATATCCAACAGGCAAGTATCTATATTATTAATGAAGAGGGATATGAAAAACTGTCCATACGTAAAATAGCAGCTAGAATAGATTATTCTTCTACCAATATATACAACTACTTTGAAAACAAAGGTAAAATCATTGAAAGTATTATTATTATGAAATCAATGGATGTTGTAGTAAAGGTAGAAAAGAAACTACAGAAAGCTGCAGATAAATCAATTGAAGAACAGTTTGAATTATTTGTTAGAACATTTATTGAAGAAATGCTGAAAGAACCAGAACAGGTAAAAGCAGTTATTCAAAGTGGATACAATATCTTTGGTGATTATAATATCGAAGATAAAAAGAATGGTCCAAACAAAGTCTATGAGTTTCTTCAAATGGGAATGGCAGCTAAAGCCATCAGAGAGGATATTACGGAACCTAGTGTAATTCTAATTATGACGAGTCTGTTAGGATTTATTTCAATGGTTGTAAATGAAAACTTTAGTAAAAAAGAATTAAACGTACTTGTCGATGAAGAAGTTAAGATTCTATGGAATGGAATCAAAAGGAGCTAGAATATGAAAATGTTAATTATCTATGGATCTAAACATGGAAGTACAGAAGATGTCGCAAAAAAGATAGCTGCTCAAACCAGTGCAGATATAGTTAATATCGAAGATAACCAGAATGTTGATGTTAGTATGTATGATACAATCCTAATTGGTAGTTCAATCTATGTTGGACAAATGAATAAAGTGCTTAAGAAATATCTTAAGAGTAATGTTGATTCATTAAAGAGTAAAAATTTGTACCTATTCCTATGTAGAGGACAACAAGAGCCAAGCATAGAAGAAATGGTAGAAACTAATATTCCTGAATATAAGGATTTATTTATTGGTAAAATGGATATTGGTGGTGAATTTAGAATGTCATCATTAGGATTCATGGAAAAGAAAATTATTAAAGTAGTATCAAAAGGAAAAGAACAACCTTCAATTCAAAATGATAAAGTTGATGAATTAATTAACCAACTAAAAAACAAGGCATAGCAGTTTATTCTGCTATGCCTTTTCCATACTTAATTGTTTTGGTTTATATTCAACTAATAAAACAGCACTAATCATTAAGGTACCACCAACAATAATCGATGGTTCTAATGGTTGTCCCAAGAATAAAATACTGGCAAAGGTACCAATCACGGCTTCCATAGATAGTATCAGACTGGCTCTGGAAGGTTCTACATGCGATTGCCCAAATAATTGGAGAACCGATGCCATAGCACTACTAAAGACTGCCAGATACAAGATATTCTCCCAACCAACACTTGGTATTGTTGTCTGATTGAATACAGGCATACAAATCAATGATAAAACTCCCATTGTTAATAATTGAATACAAGTAATAGAAATAGGATCATTGTGCTCTCCACATTTTTCATTATAGATAATCTGCAAAGCAAAGAAGATTGCACAGATTATAAGTAGGATATCTCCAAAATGAAATGAAAGAGATCCATTAAAAGAAAGTACTGCAGTACCAATTAGTGCTATTATACCTGCTATATATACTTTCGTATCAATTGACTTATGTAGAAATACTTTTGATATCAAAGGAACAAATAATACATTTAGTGTAGTAATAAATGCTGTATTAGGAACACTGGATAATCCTTGTCCAGTTGTCTGAAATGCAAACCCCAAGAAAAACAATCCTCCACTGATCATTCCAAGTTTAATTGTCTTTTTATTTTTAAACCATTTATTTTTATAAGAAAAAATAAATAGTACTCCTCCACCAATCAAACCACGTGCCATCAATAAAGGAAAGGCTTCCCATCCAGCAAGCAATGCTCGATCCACAAAGATAAACCCAAGTCCCCAAAACACCGTTGTCAGGATCAAAGATAATGTTGCTTTTTTTTCCACTTCTATCACTCCTTAAATATTGTTATTTTATCATACCTCAACAATTAAACAAAGACTCCTTTGATATCAAAAGTAAATAACTTCAAAAAGCCTCAATTTATCGATAAAAAAATATCAACTATAGTTACTAATATTGAAGAATTTTAGATTATTTTATTATTTCTAAAAAAACACTTGCACATACTAATTCTTGTGCTATAATTCATAAAAGATAAAGGAATTTTATGATAAAACAAATCTATGTAAAACATCGACATCGTTATAGTTTAGAAGAAGCAGATCTATATAAAGGAGAAGCTACCTTTATTATCTACGATGATTATGAAGAATTGGTCTATCGTGAAGCAGATGGAATTAAAGTAAGAGTATTGATTTACCCTAACCAACTGACAATAATTCGAAGTGGGGAACTACAATCAAATCTTACCTTCAAAGAAAATCAAAAAACGATGAATCTGATTAAAAGTCCTTATGGCGATATAGAAATCGAGCTTTTTACTTATCAGTATACAAGCGAACGTGGTAGAATAATCGTCGATTATGATATCTTATCTTCAAATGAAGAAAAAGACGGATATCATATAGAATTTAGTATAGAGGAGGGTATTTGTGAGTACAATTGATATGAAACTAAAACAGGCAATTGCCGATAGTATCAAACATGCATTTGATACTGACTGTGAACTTTCTGAAATAGTAATAGAAATTCCCAAAGACAAAAGTCATGGAGATTATGCGACAAATGCCGCAATGAAATTTTCCAAGAAGATTGGAAAAGCTCCAAGAGATATAGCTCAAGGAATTATTGATACTTTAGATAAGGAACAGGGTTCTGTAGACAGTATGGAAATTGCTGGTCCAGGATTTATAAACTTTAAGATGAAAAGTGACTCACTTACAAATATTATTCAGGTTGTCTTAAAAGAGGATGAACGTTATGGTCATAACCATAGTGGAAACCAATTAAAAGTAAACTGTGAATATGTAAGTGCAAACCCAACTGGTGATTTACACCTGGGGCATGCAAGAGGAGCTGCATGGGGTGATAGTGTTACCCGTTTAATGAAAGCCAGTGGATATGATGTTACCAGAGAATATTATATTAATGATGCTGGTAATCAGATTATTAACTTAGGAAAATCACTATACGCAAGATATGCAGCAGTATTTGGAAAAGAAGCAGAATTACCAGAAGATGGTTATCATGGTGATGATGTAAAGAAAATTGCAGAGGAACTTGCTGATAAAGTTGGAGACAAGTATTTAGAGATGAATGATGAGACTTTAGAATTCTTTAAAAAAGAAGGAATAAAGTTTGAAATGGATAAACTAAAGAATGACCTTAAGAACTTTAGAGTAGAATTTGATGTATATACTAGTGAACAGGCTATTCGTGATGCTGGGATGGTAGAAAAAGCGGTTGAAAAACTATCTGATTTAGGAATGACTTATGAAAAGGAAGATGCCTTATGGTTTGAAACCACTCGCTTTGGCGATGATAAGGATCGGGTATTAAGAAAATCAGATGGTTCGTATACATACCTTGTACCAGACATTGCTTATCATATAGATAAATTGGATCGAGGATTTGAAAAACTAGTTAATTTCTTTGGCGCAGATCACCATGGTTATATCCCTCGTCTGAAGGCAAGCATTGAAGCCCTTGGAAGAGATAGCGATACATTGGAAGTAGATATTATCCAGATGGTTCGTTTAGTGGAAAATGGCGAAGAAGTAAAAATGAGTAAAAGGTTAGGAAATGCAATTACCCTACGTGAGTTATGTGAAGAAGTAGGAGTAGATGCGGTTCGTTATTTCTTTGTTCAAAGGGCACTTGATACACACTTAGATTTTGATATTGGATTAGCGAAAAAACAAGACAGTGAGAATCCAGTGTATTATGCTCAATATGCACATGCAAGGATTTGCTCAATATTAAGGGCTACTGATATTGAGGAAGAAGCTGAAGATTATAGTTTATTAACGAATGAAAAAGAGGTTCAGTTATTAAAGTATATTAATGAGTTTACAAACGTAGTTAGTGATGCTGCAAAGAACAGAGCACCTAATAAAGTATGTAACTATACTCAAAAATTATCATCTTTATTTCATAAATTCTATAGTGAATGTAAAGTAAATGATAGTTCAAATCCACAGTTGAGTGCACAACGTTTGGATTTATTAAAAGCATGTAAAATAACATTGCGCAACGCATTATATTTAATTGGAGTAGAAGCTCCTGAGCAGATGTAGGAGGAAATATAATATGGGACAACAACCTATGATTGATATCGCGTACGATGTGTTAAACAACAGCAAATCAGCAGTTGTATTTATTGAATTATTCAATAATGTTAGTGAAATTAAAGGACTGACACAAGCTCAAAAAGAAGATAAGATTGCTCAGTTCTATACGGATCTTTCATTAGATGGTAGATTTGTTATCATGGAAGACAATAAATGGGATTTAAAATCTCGTCATCGTTTAGAAGAAGTAAAAAAGGTTAGTGCTGAAGAATTAATCGATGATGAAGAAGACGAAATCGAAGAAGAATAGTATAACGTAACAGTTATACTATTTTTTTGCATACTTGGAGGGAAAATGAAAAAGATACTTATAGTAGGATTATTAATATTGGTAACAGCATGTAGTAATAGTGGAGATGAAGAATCAACAATCTATTGTTCGATTGAAAGAAGTGAAGCAAATTATTCTGTGAGTCAGCAGTTAGTTTATGAAGATAATAAGTTAATTCAATTAAATCTAAATCAAAGTTATTTTGGGGCCAATAAGGAATCAATGGATGAAATTGCAAAAGAAGCAAATCAGAGAAAAGGTGTGGAATATGATTATGAACTTGATGGAGCAATTGTAAATATTGTAGTCAAGGTTGATATGACACAGTTAGAAGATACATATTACTCTAATTATGGAATTACAGATGAAATGATGAATGATAAAGATTACGCATTAGAAGTATTAAATGCAGATTGGGGAAATTGTATAATTGAAAAATAATCATTATTGATATTGATGCTTACAATTATTAGTCATTAAAGCATAATAATCAAAAATTATTATATTAAATGAAACCTTTTACCTAGGTTCTCCGTATTATATATAGAACATAGGGGGACCAAAGATGGCAAGAATACCGTATAAAGCATATGATAACAAATGGAAGTATGGAAAAGGAATAGGATTAACAGCAGCATTTGCAACAGGATACATTGTATTTCAACAAATTCAAGTTAGTAATTCATCAACTTATGTAATGAAAGATGGATATGATAGTCCAATATATGGAGTAATATTTGTAGCAGGAATTATTTTGTTTATTGTTTCTAGTTTTATGAATAAACAAGTTGCAGTAGCAGAGTTACAGCAAAGAAATGAAGCAAAACTAAATAGATTGTTTGAACGATTAAAAGAGTGTATTATAACGCAAGGAAATAATGTAATAGAAGTACAAGGAGTAACTGTAAATCTTGTAGATGAGATGAAAAATGCAGAGATTAAAATCATTAGTGATAATATTCCTCTTCATCAAAACGAAACTCATGAACTTATATTTCCAGAAGGAAATTCAGCAGTTAAGATTGTAGATGCAAAAGTACTGTCAAATGATGCAGAGTCTGCTGTGATTAAATGTACACTAAAGAATATTATGTTTGTAAATAATGAAACTCAAGAAAACCAATAATCTAGGAATTAGTCAGTAAAATACTGACTAATTTTACTTTATAAAATATATAATAAATATTTACATTTAATAAATATAGGTATATAATCTTAACAAGAACGATAGAATAAAAGGATATTGAACATTTTAATACAACATGAATCATTCCTCTGATCTAAATAAATTTGAAAGTTTCCAAAACTATTTCATGTTGTATAATTCTCGAAAACACTTACGAAAATAAGTGTTTTTAATTTTATTTTGAACCATACGAGCCATTTTAGCATCTAAAGGAAGAAAGAAGAGGCAATGTGGGCGATGAAAAATGAAATAAAGAAAATCGATATTGAATGCGTTAAGCGGTATCAGAAGAACCCAAAAGACTTAGATGCATTTAATGAAATTTATAATTTCTATAAAGATTATTTATACTTTTTCACATATACTTATGTGAAAAATAGTACAGATGCTGAAGAAATTGTACAAGAAACATTTATTAAGGTAATTAAGAAAATTCATACTTTAGAAAAACCAGAAGCATTTCATGCATGGCTTTATCGAATCTGTTATACAAATGTGATGTTACATTATCGAAAACGAAAAAAATATTTTCAATTGGATGAAGAAAAAGACTTTGAAGAAATTGAGGATGAAAAAATTAATACAGAAGATGTATTTACTAAAAATGAAATATATACAGAAGTAGAACAATCGATTGATCAGTTGGGCAGCAAATTTAAATCTATTGCACAGTTATATTATTTTGATGAATTAAAACTCAAAGAAATATCTGAAGTATTGAATGTTCCTGTAGGGACGATTAAATCAAGATTAAATAAAATAAGAAGTGATATAAAAGGTGATTTGGAAGCGAAGGGCATTCATCCTAATCAATTTTTATCAATTGGATTTACTCCATTTATGTATGGATTCTATGAATACCTTATGTCTGCGAATCCATTGACTTTAGAACAGTCAGATAAAATATACAATGCATTAACAGCAACTGCGTTAACTACTTCAACAGCACTACTTTCAAGTGGTTCAACAAGTAGTAAGATAGCAGCAAAACTTGCTGCATCACTTGGAGTAGCAACTGCTGGTACATTTGGATTATCCTTACTTTTAAAAGAGGATCAAGCAATTATTCAACAAGTAAATTATTATAATGAATTAACAAATAAATCAGTAGAAGTCAATGCTTTACTTCGTGAAGATATAGAAGCAAATCAGATAGAAGTAAGTTCAAATAACATGAAAATAGAATTTGATTACGAAAATAATATCCTTACATTCTTTGTAGATGAGAATGGAGCATATGAAATAAAAGTTGAAAATGATACAAAAGAAATTGAAATAAATAATATAGATAAAGAAGCTCCAATAATTAATGAAGTTAGTTATGTAGATAATGGAGTTCATTTAAGTATGGAAGATCAGTTGTCTGGGGTTAATTTTGAGAATTCATATGCGGAGTATAATGGATCAAAATATACAATTTCAGAAAACGGAATAATTGAAGGCATGTTTGAGGATGTAACAATTAAAGTGTATCTGTCTGACTATAGTGGAAATGAAAGTGTTTATGATATAAATACATATTGGGTGAAATAAAATGAAGAAAATAAAAGTGATAGCAATCGTTATTGTTTTTTTCATTGTACCTATTCAGAATATAAAAGCAGAAGATACAATAACGCTTACTTTTTATAATGAAAACAATCAAATTGCGAAGGTGATAGAAGCATCCTATGGAAGTAAATTTGAAATACCAACATGTTTAAAAGAAGGATACAATTTTCATGGATACAATACAAAAGCAGATGGAAGTGGTGAATCACTTAATTCCAATATTGCATTAAAATCACAATCCTATTATCCAGTATTTACTCCTTATATTTATACAGTATCGTATTATGTAAATGATAGTTTATATCATCAGGAACAAGTTACACATGGAAGTAATGCACCTAATATAACTGTACCAACAACAGATGGTATGGCATTTTCAGGTTGGGATGGATTATTAAATATTACAGAAGACCGCAATTTATATGCAGTATATTCAGAAATAGAAGTAGATGAAGTTACAGCAAAAGAATCTGTTGATCCAACAAAAGGAATTAACTATAAAAGAATAGAAGTAAAAGAATATAGTAATGAGATTCAAGAATCAGAAATAGCAGAATCTAATAATATAGAAAATCAAACAGTAACAGTACAACTTACAAAAAATATAAATATTGATAAAACACCATTATTAATAGGCGTATTTCTTTTATTATTTGTCCTTACTATTTTATTTTTAAAATTTAAAAATAAAATTCGAACCAGAAGAATGTGAAAAGCATCAAAGAGTACGACGGAGGGCATGAATAATGAAAAAGCTTAAGAAAATATCAATTGTAATGATATTAATGACAATGATTGTAGGGGCGTTTTCTAGTGACTTACTTCTGGCAGATGATTTGCTGGAACCAGAAACTAGTGAAGTAACTGAGACATCAGATTCAGAGGCTAGTGAATCTTTGGAGTCTACGCAACCTACACAGACAACAGAAGAAACAACACCGAAAGAAAGTGAAGAACAAACAACACAGGAGGAAGTACAACCAACTTCAGAAGAAGTAACAGTATTTGCTTCAGGGTTTGTAGAGAATACTTCTCCAAGTGATATACCTGCTTATTACGAAAGTAAAACAATCACTACTGGAGATGGGAGCGTTCTTTATTATTTTAAAGGAAGGAACAACAATACTTATTATAGAATATATGGTAGTCAGGATGGAGCAGCAGATGCATTCTATGAGACGAACTCTCAAGGTACAATTACATCTACAACTGCAATTGATACAGATAGTGAAAAAACAACTATTGCACCATATATATTGGTAGGAGAAACTTATACAAGTGTCCCAACAACAATAACGAAAGAAGATACCATCTCAACAACAGTAGGCTATGATGTGTATTCTTTTGATGGTGCAGATGGAAACAAAGTATATGTAGCATATGGATACATTAGTAATGTAAGTGATCCAAGTAGTACTAAAGGATGGTATGAATTGGACAAGGATGAAGATTATAAAGTAATTGATGCAGTAAATGGAAAACAAGATGATATTAATAAGTTTGTATTAAATAAATCAATAGATGGATTTATCGAAAGTACATTAGCACCAACAACGATACCAGATTACTACAGTTCATCAACAAAAATGGAATCTGATGAGAATACTTTAGTAACAAGAGAAAGAGTGTATGCATTTACAGGTAAAGATGGAGTAACATATTATAGAGTGTATGGAACTGTCAATGGAACGGATGAAGGATTCTATGTAGCTGATCGTTATGGGAATGTAACATCTCCAGCAAGCAAAATAAACTTAACTGATGAAGAGAAAAATTTAAAGCCTAATGATAATAAACCTGGAGGAGAAGCAGGGAGTGATCAAACATATGTATCGAGTATAGAAGTTAATACGGTAAGGGATGGAACTTCTGGATGGGATGCTGACGATACAGCAGGAAATGATTCAAATGGAAGTAATGGAATTGTTCGTTCATTTGACAAAATAGGATATACAATTGATGCAAATATTCAGATAAGAACAACTAGTGGTTATACATCGTTCACAAGTGGATATGTATATTTTCAAGTTACCCTACCTTATACTAGTGATATCGCAGAGTTCAGTTTAGATGATATGAAATGGATTGTTGATCCTGTAGTAACAGTAGTTGATGGAAAACAAGTACTTACTGGAAAACGTTATTTTTCAGCGGCACCAGGAGAAACTGTTTTTCCTGGGACTAGACAACTACCTTTTGAAATTCAAGTGAATGGAGCTGCGCATGGTGACCTTATTGAACCAACGTTTGAAGTGTGGATGGAAGGAAATACAGAAAGTGATTACAAATCATTAAAAGCAGATCCAGTAAAAGTATCAGCAGCACCAAACTATAACATTCAAATTGTGAGAAATTCAAATTTTTCTTGGAAAGATGATTATGATTTTAGTACTGGAAATGCTGGAGCAGTAAATAATACAGCAGGTACTGTTACTGGAAGAATGTATGGATATGGAGTTGTTATTGAAATAAGAAACTACACTGCTTCAAAAGGATTCAAGGGAATAGAATTACCAGCTGGAAAAATTACTTTTGATATAGAGGTTACTGCATATAGGAATGGTACGAATGTAACTGGAACAGGAAGTAGTGATATTATGCCTCTTCTTTGGGATTATAAGGCAAATTCAACATCTCAAAACGGTAGTCAAGGGCGTAACATGTACTACAATAATAATACTTGGGGTAATCATGCATATAACATAGCGCCAGCGAATTCAGGTTCATCAGCAAATTCAGTAGTAAACGGAGGAACATGGAAAGCTCAACAAACAAATGAAATTATTTCAGTAGAAGTTGATGCCTATAAATTTCTAACTTCTAGTGGAAAATATCATTGGCCAATATATGGTACTGGAACTTCACAAGTTGCAAGTAATATTAAGTTTGGAGAAAATCTTGGAAGAGGAGTTTTTAGTGGAGGATATTTTCAAATTGTGTTTCCGTTCGAAGAGGTAACTGAAGGTACAGATTATAATTTAACTGTAAAAGACACGAATTTTAAAGCTACAAGTAAAAGTGGTGTAGAAACAACAACTCAAATTATTACTAATGATGATAGTACAAATGTAGATGTATTAATAACACCTCCAGGAAGCTATACAAAAATGAATTATTTTTCTTCAGAAACATCAGCATTACCATGGTCTAATAATTTATCTAGTAACATCGCAGGATATGCTTCTGATGGTTGGGCTTCAAAGGGTCAAACTATTAAAATTTGGGGTGGAATTCATGCAGGAACGACAATGGATGATGAACAATATCCCAGAGCCATTAATATATTTCAAAAATTTGACGATAAAGCATTTCAACCATTAGCAACAGCAGATGG
Organism: Breznakia pachnodae; assembly: GCF_030814225.1. GTDB lineage: Bacteria > Bacillota_I > Bacilli_A > Erysipelotrichales > Erysipelotrichaceae > Breznakia > Breznakia pachnodae. The sequence continues at coordinate 342,433 of NZ_JAUSUR010000002.1, read as the reverse complement.
GAGCTCCTATTTTGTAAATAAAACAGTTACTATGGACTTCAAATTACGGTATGGAGCAAAAGTGGATGGCTCAGGTTGGATTAGTGACAGTGATATGATTGCAGGTCACGAAGAAGATCTAGTCTGGTTTGAAAGTATGGCAGATTTGAAATCTACTTTAGGGTCTAGTGCAGTTTGTGTTGCAGTTCTTGTAGAAGGTAGAAATGGAATTATACCAAATGATAGAACAGAAATTGGTTTTGTTGTAGAAATGCAAGATACTGCAGTATCTGGAACCGTTTATCAAACGGTTAATAATGTTAAGATTTGGAAAGAGGAAGAAGGATCAAAAATGACATTTGATGATTCTATGCTTTATTATGGACAAATAGGACATGAAACAAGTACTGATTTTATGGATAACCCAGATGTGTTTTTAGATGGAACGGTAACAGGAGAATATGGACTATATCAAAAAACACAATACGATAGCGAAGGAAATACATTGACAGGAAGTCATACTCCTAATGGATATTGGTCAGGAGCTTCGGTCTTAATTGTAGGACAGATAGCTACAATTACTAAATCAGTAGCTCAACAGTCAAGTGGAAAAGCAAAAGAAGTATTTGATTTAGATGCTGGAGAGAGAGAAGTAGATTATGTACTAAGTCCTTCACTTCAGCTTGGAAATGGGACAATACCCGAAAATGAAATATTAGATAATGTAAAAGTAGTTGATACATTACCTTATGGGTTGTCTTATGTAGAAGGTTCTACTGTTATTGGAGGTACTTATAATCAGAGTTCTCAAACAGTAGATGGAGGAGACTACAGTACAGGAGTGCAACCAGTTGTAGGAACTACTACAGATAGTAAAGGACGAACAGTTCAAACATTAACTTGGGAGTTTAGCAGTGTAAAGGTTGGAGAAGAAATGGATAAAATCTATTATTCTATAATCATTGGAAATGCAGCAGACCCAGATAATGATGTAGAACACAATGATAGTTTCACAAATAATGTAAATATCTACGCAGATGGTGATGGCCGTGCTATTACTGTTGGAAATGGAAATACTTATAGTGCAGGATTTACAGTAACTAAAACAAATGCGACTACCTTCGCAAAAGGTATTGATCAAAATATGTATGAATTAGGTGAAGATATTGGTTACTTTTTAACTTATACAAATACAAGTCAAAATACACAATCCAATGTACGCATTCTTGATGTCTTACCTTATTCAGGAGACTGGAGAGGAACAAAGTATGATGGAACATATACAGTGGATACAGTTACAATTGAATATAGTGATACTCCAACTAGTACACTGGATTTAGCTTATTCTACAAATGATTCTTTAAAGAGTGAAAGTAATAATGCTTACAATGTAAACACATCAAGTTTTACCACAGCAACGAAGTCAGTCAGTGGTACAACTGTTACATATACTCTACCATCAGGAATTACTCCTACCGCACTCTACATGACAGGAAGTCTTGATGGACAGACTACAATAAAAATTAGTTACACATTGAAAACGAGCGACAATAAACCAGCAAATATTTATGCAAATGACGCAACAGTAGTTTCTGGCAATAGTGAAGATCCATTATATGCACCTGTTGTTCAGGCAAAAGTAGTTAGAAGAACAGTAGAAGGTGTAGCTTGGATAGACTCCAATAGAGATGGAAGAAGAGACACTAGTGAAAGTAAATTACCAAATGTGAAAGTTAGTTTATATAAAAGTGATGGAACTCAAGTAACAACAGATATATTAGGTAATGATTTAACAAATGAGATTACAGATGCAAATGGAGCATATTCATTTACGAATCTACCAAGTGGTAGTTACTATGTACAATTTGATAGTAGTGGAACAGTAGATTTAAGTAAATATACATTAACCACAAAACAAGCAAGTGGAGTAGGTTCAACAGTCAATAGTGATGCTGATGCAGTGCTTGATGGAAGTGGAAACTTACAAAGTGCAAAAATTACTGGTATTGCAACTCCAGCCATTACTGATATGAAAGTAATGGATTACAAAATGAGTAATTTGGATATGGGAGTATATGCACCATATACAGTTAATAAAACAAGTAATCCAACTGGTTCATATGATGGTAGTGATGTTCCAGTGGTAAAAGAAGGGAAAGTAGTAACTTATACAATTACAGTGGATTCGCCTACTGCAAACCAATCAAACCTTACAATAAGTGACAAGTTACCAGATGGAATGTCACTTGTAAGTGGAAGTATTACTTATAAACTGCAAGGTGGAGCACAAGTGAAAGTAAATGATAGTGCATATAATAGCAGTACACATACAATTACTTGGCCAACGCTTGAAGTGCCAAAAGGAAAATCGGAATATACATTTAAATCAATTGTTGATAAAGTTGATTGGGAAGATGGAGAAACTGAAAAAACATATGAAAATGTGGCAATCGCAAAACAACCAAACATTCCAGATCAACCGTCTAACACAGTTGAACATAAAACAATTAGAAGAGAAGCGGATATAAAGAAAGCTGCAGCATTAGTAAATGAAGATAATACAGTTCAAAGTGAAAATAATGGTACTGGAACTTCACCAGTATACTCAGAGTTAGAACAAACAATCGAATATCGATTAGTAATTAAAAACACAGGTCATGATGATGCAAAGAGTGGAGATATTGTAATAACAGATTCTCTTCCACTGGATACGACATATGTTGTATCCAGTATGACGTATACATTTAGAGACAGCAGTAATACAAGTAGTGCATTCCCAAGTAGTAGTGCAACAGCGACTATGAGTGGACCAGATAGTAGTGGAAAGATGACTTGGACATTAACAGGAATGAGTAGTGGAGAAGAAGCATATCTTACATTTAGAGTAAAAGCACCAACTACATCAGATAATCCTGCAACGTTATTAATAAAAGAGTTAGAAAAAGAATTTACAAATACAGCTCATTTAAAAGATGTACAACGTGAAGAAACGGTATATGAAACTACATACACAGATGTTGATGGTAACACATATAAAGAAAACGAAAGTGTATACTCAGAAAAAGAAATCTCAAAAGATTCAAATACAACATATCATGTAGTAAAAGAACCATTACTTACTATCAATAAAATTAGTGATGTAGAAGAAGGTAGTTATGTAAGTAGTGGTGATGAAATTACTTATAGTATTACAGTGAAGAATGTAGGTAAAGCAACAGCAAAAGAATTTGATATCAAAGATGCAATTCCAGAATACACGTCATATGTTGATGGAAGTATTAGCTATTCAGGAGATGCAACAACGGTTACTCCTGATGATACAAAACTTGTTGATGGTAGTGGTGATCTGACATGGAAAGTAAAAGGATTAGCAGTTGATAAGAGTGTAACTGTTACTTTCACTGTGAAAGTAGATGAGATGTATGAAACTGGAGAGCGTGAAATTCTTAACAAGGCATACACAAGACTACCAGAAGATCCTTGGACACCATCAGAAGAAGTAGAACACAAACAAAAAGTAGCGTATGAAATAGAGAAATACAGTGACCCAGAAACAGGAAGTTATGTAGATGGAAATCAAGAGATTACATATTTCATTAAAGTTACAAACACTGGAGAATCTACATTAGATAAAGCACAAGTAAAAGATGATATTCCAGAATATACAACATATATAGATGGAAGTATTAACTATGAAGGAAATGCATCAGCAATAACACCTGACGATACAACAATAGATGATGGATTAGGTGAACTAACTTGGGATATTGAAGGCGTACCAGTAGGAGAAGATGTAATTCTAAGTTTCAAAGTTAAAGTAGATGAAATGCATGAAACAGGAGAACGTTCAATAAAGAATGTTGCATATGTGAAAGCTCCAGAAGATCCTTGGGAACCATCGGAAGAAGTAGAACACAAACAAAAAGTAGCGTATGAAATAGAAAAGTATAGTGATCCAGAAACAGGAAGTTATGTAGATGGAAATCAAGAAATTACATATTTCATCAAAGTTACAAATACTGGAGAGTCTTCATTAGATAAAGCACAAGTAAAAGATGCAATCCCTGAATTTACAACTTATGTGGAAGATTCTATTACCTACAGTGGAGATGCAGATGTAGTTACAGTAAATGATATAAATGTTATTGATGGACTAGGAGATTTAACTTGGGATATTGAGAATGTGCCAGTAGGTAAAGAAGTGATTTTAAGCTTTAAGGTAAAAGTAGACGAAATGGATGCAAGTGGAGAACGTTCAATAAAGAATGTTGCTTATGTAAAGGTACCTGAAGATCCATGGAAGCCATCAGAAGAAGTAGAACATAAACAAAAAGTAGCATATGAAGTAGAAAAGTTTAGTAATCCAGAAAGTGGAAGTTCAGTAAATGGTGGAGACGAAATTACATATTCTATCAAAGTCACAAACACAGGGGAATCATCATTAGATAACTTGCAAGTGAAAGATGCAATTCCAGAACACACAGCATATGTGGAAGAAAGTATTACATATGAAGGAAGTGCTGATTTAGTAACACCAGATGATTCAACTATCACAGATGGACAAGGAAATCTTACATGGGATATTGAAAACATTCCTGTAGGAGAGTCAGTTACATTAAGCTTTAAAGTAAAAGTGGATGAAATGAACACGGAAGGTGAAAGAGACATTAAGAACCAGGCCTACGCGAAAGCACCAGAGGAAGAAGAATGGACACCAACAAACGAAGTAGAACACAAACAATTACTATCATTTGAAATACTTAAGGATAGTGATCCTAAAGATGGTAGTAGTGTTCTTGATGGGGATACAATTACATACTTTATAAATGTTGAGAATACTGGAACTGAAACATTAAGAAATATTATCATTACAGATAAGATACCTACAGGAACAGAGTATGAAGAAGATAGTATGTACTCATCAGTTGATAACACAGCTATGAATATAGAAGGTAAACAACTTACTTGGGAAATTGAAAAAATAGAACCAGGAACAATTGCAGTTGTTAGCTTTAGAGTAAAAGTAACAGGAAGTCAAAATACGATTCATAATGTTGCTCAGGTACAGGTTGGTGATGATGATCCAAAAGATACAAATGAAATTATTCATAATCTGATTATTAAAAAAGCATCGACAATTACTGGTAATCCATCGATTGCCACAGGAGATACTACAAATATGAATGGATTAATAATTTTATTATCAATCAGTGCATTAGGTGTAATCACAATGTTGTTAAGAAGAAAACTTTCTAGATAGGAAGCAATTTAAGACATTTTAAATTCTAATAGAGTTTAAGATGTCTTTTTTTATCTTAATTAATTGATATAATGAAATTGGTATTAAATATGCGGATAAGTAAATAAAGGGAGGTATATATGAAAACATTATATGTATCTGATTTGGATGGAACATTATTGAACTCTGATGAAGTGTTAAGCTCTTATACAAGAAAAACAATTAATGAATTAGTGGAAGAAAAAGGGATGATTTTTTCTTATGCTACAGCAAGATCATTTATAACAGCATCAAAAGCAACTAAAGGCCTTGATGCAAAACTTCCTCTTATTGTATATAATGGTTCTATAATTGTAGAAAATGAAACAAAGAAGATTCTTATGTCTAACTTCTTTAAAAAAATAGAAGTAGAAGAAATAAAATCATTATTAATCGCTGCAGGAGTTCATCCTATAGTATATAGTTTTATAAATGATAAGGAATATTATCGTTATATTCGTAAAGATATTACAGAAGGAGCAGTTAAATATTTAAATACAAGACAAGGGGATATAAGAGACAACCCTGCAGAAACTGAAAAGGAATTATATGATGGAAATATATTTTATTTCACTTGTATTGATAAAGAAGAACAACTAAAACTATTATATGAAAAACTAAAAGATAACTATTATTGTGTATTTCACAAAGATATCTACACCCATGAACATTGGTTAGAGATTATGCCAAAAACAGTATCAAAAGCAAATGCAATCAAGCAACTAAAGGAATATTTAGGATGTGATTATGTTGTAGCATTTGGTGATGCTAAAAATGATATAGAGATGTTTGAATATGTAGATGAATGTTATGCAGTAAGTAATGCAACAAGTGAATTAAAGAAAATAGCAACAGGAATTATTGATAGCAATAATGAAGACGGGGTTGCTAAATGGTTATACCAGCGATTTCATAAATTAAAATAATTAAATTTGATCATCTAAACAACAAAGATGATCTTTTATTTTACTTTCAAAATGAACTATTTGCCTAAAATAAGCGTCATAGGAAAGAATGGGCATGGAGGGCAATATGAAAAAAGAAGCAAAACGTGTTGATACGAAGTATGTTCTTAGGTATCAACAAAATCAAAATGATTTAGAAGCGTTTAATGCGATATATGAATTTTATCGCAATGCTCTATATTATTTTAGTATTTCTTATGTTAGAAAAGCGGCAGATGCAGAAGAAATAGTTCAAGAAACATTTATTAAAGTAATTCGGCATATTAAAAGTTTACAATCTCCTGAAGCATTTCATGCATGGTTATATAGAATATGTTATTCTACAATCATGCTTCATTATCGAAAAGATAAAAAGTATCAGGACGTTGATGATGAGTTTAATTTAGAAGAAATTCAGGATGGATCTGATACTCCAGAAGAACGATTTGATAAGCAAGAAATCTATCAGGAAATTGATGAATCAATTGAAGAATTAGGAAGTAGGTTTGAAACAGTTGCAAGATTATATTATTTTGATGAATTCAAAATCAAAGAAATCTCAGAAATTTTAGAGATTCCAGAAGGAACTGTAAAAACAAGATTAATGAAGATAAAAGTAAAACTGAAAGAACAGTTAGAAAGTAAAGGAGTAACTCCAAACAAATACTTATCGCTAGGTTTTACCCCTTTTATATATAATTTCTTTCAAGCAATGTATCAGCAAGCACAAATGAATGAAGTACATTCACAAACAATATTAACTAATCTTCATAATGAAATAGCACTTGTTGGAGCTCCAGCAATTCTTTCAGGTGGATTAAGCAAAACATCAGGAGCAATTGGTAAAAAGATAGTTGCTTCACTAACAGCAGCATCACTTGTAACTGTAGGTTATTTTTATTTCACAAATGAAGAAAATATTATTGAAAGTATTAGCTATCCTACAGCGATGACACGAAAAAATATTGAAGTACAAATATCTCTAAATAAAGAAGTAGAATCAAATATGATTAAAATCAAAAATAATAACAAAGAAGTGGCATTTGAATTAGATCAGGATTCACTAATATTTGTTATTGAAGAAAATGGAAATTATGAAATAACGATTGATGATGAACGTGAAACATTGGCAGTTACAAATATTGACCATAATGCACCACTCATCAATTCGATTGATGTGCAGGAAGACAAAATATATCTTGAATTACAAGATGAACTATCAGGAATTGATTTTGGAACATCATATGCCATTTATAAAGATGAAAAGATAGAAATTAAGGATGGATACATCTATGGAACATTTGATAATGATGTTTATATTTATTTATATGATAAGGTTGGAAATAATACAGAATATAAAATAAATATTGGAGAAACTAGTGTATGAAAAAAGTAAGAGGTTTTCTATTGTTCATTTTATTACTCGCTTTATTATCTGTAAGAATACAGGCAGAGGAAATGATTGATGTTAACTTCTATGATGAATATGGAAATCTTATTTCTAGTCAAGAACTTTCATATGGAGAGGAAATAGTAGTTCCCACAGTCTTAAAAGATGGATACAATTTTATAGGGTTTAATACACAACCGAATGGAAATGGTGAATATTTAAATTCGGACATCGCAATCAAATCCCAGAATTATTATGCAGTATATATGCTAACCAGTTATCAAGTAATGTATTACTTAGACAATGAGTTAATTCATACAGAAACAATTAGTTATGGTAACAATGCACCAAATATATCAGTTTCAAATAAAGAAGGATATCAGTTTAGTGGATGGAATGGATTATCAAACATTACTGAAGATCGTTCAATTTATGCAGTATATACAAAAATAGAGGAAATTGAACAAAAAGAAGAAGTAAAAGAAACTGAAAAATATTCAGAATTAGAACTAATTAATAAAGATGAAAAGATACAAGAAATAGAAAGAAGTTCTAAAGAATCAGATATTATTGCTTCTCCTAGTTTAGCAACAAAAGAGAAACAACTACAACAAAAAAACGGCTCTAGATTGATATCTGGAATTTTTGTCTTTTTAGGAAGTTTCATTTTATTTTATATTTTTATGAAAAAAATGAACTTTAAGAAAAAAAACTGAATCATTGGAACGGAGGGCAATAGAATATGAAAAAGCTTAAGAAAATATCAATCGTAATGATATTAATGACAATGATTGTAGGAATGTTCGCAAGTGACATCCTTCTGGCAGATGATTTGCTGGAACCAGAAACTAGCGAAGTAAGTGAAACTCCAGATTCAGAAGAAGTTGAATCCATGGAAACAACGCAACCGGAATCTACAGAATCAACAGAAGAAACAACAAAAACAGAAAGTGAAATAATAACTACTGAAGAAGCTACCAAGGAACAAGTACAAACCTTTGCAGCGGGATTTGTGGAAAATACTTCTCCAAGTGATATACCTACTTATTACGAAAGTAAACCAATCACTACAGGAGATGGAACAGTACTTTATTATTTCAAGGGAAGGAACAACAATACTTACTATAGAATATATGGTAGTCAAGATGGAGCAGCAGATGCATTCTATGAGACAAACTCTCAAGGTACAATTACATCTACAACTACTATTGATACAGATAGTGAAAAATTAACTATTGCACCATATATATTTGTAGGAGAAACTTATACAAGTGTACCAACAACAATAACGAAAGAAGATACAATCAGTACAACAGCGAGATATGATGTGTATTCTTTTGATGGTGCAGATGGTAATAAGATATATGTAGCATATGGATATATTAGTAATGTAAATAGTCCAGAAACAACTAAGGGATGGTATGAGTTAGATGATACCACGCATATAGTAAAGGATTTTACTGATGGTAAACAAGAAGATATTGATAAGTACGTGTTGAATAAGGCAAACAATGGATTTGAAGAAACAACAGCACCTTCAACAATACCAGACTACTACAATACACCAGTAAAATTAGAAGCAGATAAAGACACATTAGTTACAAGAGAAAGAGTATATGCATTTACGGGAAAAGATGGGGTTACATATTATCGAGTATATGGAACAGTAAATAGTGTAAATGAGGGGTTCTATGTAGCAGATCAATATGGAAATGTTATAGCTCCTGAAAACAAAATTGATTTAGTTGAAGAAGAAAAGAATTTAAAATGGACTGACAGCAAACCAGGAGAAGGCTTAGTGTCTGATAGTGCATATGTGTCTAGTATTGAGATAAGTGAAGTAAGAGATGGTACACCCGTATGGGATACAGATGATGCTCCTGGAAATGATAGTGGATCCTCTAATGGAATTGTTAGAACCTTTGATACGATAGGATATTTAGTAGATGCAAATATTCAAATAAGAAGTACAAGTGAGTATACATCATTTACGAGTGGATATGGTTACTTTCGAGTAACTCTACCAGTAGCAAGTGATATAGCGGAATTTGATCTTGATAATATGAAATGGATTGTGGATGCAAAAGTTGAAGTGATTGATGGAAAACAAGTATTAACAGGGAAAAGATTTTTCTCTGCAGAAGCTGGAAAAAATGTATTTCCTGGAACAAGGCAATTTCCATTCGAAATAAAAGTAAATGCAGCAATTAATGGAGATATTATAAAACCTACGTTTGAAGTGTGGATGGATGGTAACCCCGAAAGTGATTATAAATCAGTCTCAGGAGATGATGTAGTAGTATCTGCTGCACCAAAATATAATATTTTTATTACAGAGAAAAGTTCATATACGAATACAAAAGGTTCATTTGATTTGGATTCAGGGGAAATGGCAACATCCTCATCAACAAATACAGTGTATGGAAGAGCAGTATCATTTGGTGTTGGTATTCAAATACTTAATGATAGCAAAGAAAAAGGGATAAAAGGAATAGAGTTACCAAAAGATAATCTTAGTTTTGATTTGAAATTAAAGGTAGAAAGACAAGTATCGGGTAATACTTCAACCTTAACAGATGTTACTTCAAGTTATACACCTGTATTATGGGATTATAAACTTCATAATACTTCATCAAGCAAAGGAACATTAGGAAGAAATATAAGACTTGAAGCAAATTCGCATTTTCTACCTGGATTATTACCATTTGGAGACAAAAATGGATCAACATCTACATCAAAGAATATTATAAAGAATAAAGCAGGAACATTTACAATAACAGGAACTGGAGATTCTTTATCAGTAAACTTAAGTGGATTTTCAATCGATACGCCGTATGTATTTCCAGTGAATAATGCATCAGATATTGATACTACAATTAGATATGAAGCACATCAAGCCAATTTTAGTGCATTACAATGTGTTTTTATTATTCCAATGGATGAGGAACCAACAGATGATTATGAGTATTATTTTACAATTGATGATAGCAATTTTGAAGCAACATCAAAAAGTGATACAAAAGTTACTACGCAAGCGAAGACTACTGATGATAGTAAAACATTAAGTGTCCCTGAGAGAATTCCAGGATCATATGAGAAATATAATTATCATGTTAGTGAGTCAGGGAAAAACTTGGCAACAGATAGAGCAGCTGGAGATGCGTGGACATATCCAGGAAATGAAATATATATATTAGGTTATTTGTTGCAGGATAAGGCAGATCCAGAAAATGAAATTTATTCCTTTAATTTTCTACAAAAATTTGATGACGAGGCTTATGAGATAAGTTCTAAAAATAATATTAGTATTTATCCAGAGTCGGATGTAAATTCACAAAATATGCCAAAACAAGCTGATATCAGTGTTTTATATGCAGCAAAGCCTGATAAAACAGGATGGCTTGATGATAATGAAATGCTAAATGCATCTGAAGCTGATTTAATATACTATAATAATATTAGTGATTTAAATGCAGATGGATATACTTGTGTTGGTGTCTTATTTGAATCTAGAACAGGGTATATTCCTTCAGGAGGAAGATTAATATTTAAAATACCAATAAAAATTAAAGAAGATGCAGAAGTAGGAAAAGTTTACCAAACTGTTAATGAGTGGAGAGGTTGGGCAACAGATGTAAATTTAGATGAAGATCAAAGTGTACAAAATGGAAATATGCCAACAACTCAAACAGTTTACTTGAGTCCTAGACATCAAACAAGATATAAATATTCAAAAACAGTGTATGATGGAAATGGAAAAATAGTAAGTGGATCTCATAGTGGTAGCTATAATGCCGGACAATCCCTTTTAATTATTGGAAACAATGCAAAGATAACGAAAGGAGTGGCTCAGCATGTAAGTGGAAAGGCTAAATCTCTCTTTGATTTAGATGCAGGAGAAAGAGAGGTAGATTATGTTCTACAACCTTCTTTGGAATTGGCTAATGGTGAAAAACCGAGCAGTGAAATTTTAGATCAAGTAACAGTTGTTGATACATTACCATATAATACGGAATATATTGTTGGATCCACTGTAATAGGAGGAACTTATAATCAAGACACTCAATCTGTGGATGGTGGAGATTATAGTACAGGAGTTCAACCTGTTGTAGGAGTTGGAACCGATAGTAATGGAAGGTCTGTTCAAACATTAACTTGGACTTTTACGGACGTAAAAGTAGGAGATATAATGGATAAAATTTATTATTCAGTGATTATTGGTAATGCTGCTAATCCAGATATCGATGCAAAGAATGCAGATAGTTTTACAAATACTGTAAAAATATATGCAGACAGTGATGGAAGAGTTAATAGTGTTGCAAATGGAAATCAAACAAGCGCAGGATTTACAGTAGTTAAGACAAATGCAACTACCTTCGCAAAAGGTATCGATCAAAACATGTATGAATTAGGAGAAGATATTGGTTATTTCCTTAACTATGCAAACGCATCTCCTAACATTCAAAATAATATTAGAATCTTAGATATTATGCCATATTCAGGCGACTGGAGAGGAACGAAGTTCGATGGAACTTATACAGTAGATACAATTACTCTAGAGTATTCAGCTACACCAACAACTACTTTAGATTTAAAGTACTCTACAGATGAATCAATGAAGAATCAAAGTAATAATGCTTACAATGTAAATACATCAAGTTTTATTGCAGCCACGAAATCAGTGAGTGGAACTACTGTAACATATACATTACCATCAGGTACTAAACCAACATCAATTTATTTAACTGGGAGTTTAGATGGTAAAACAAGTATAAAGATTAGTTACAAGTTGAAAGTAACAGAAAATAAACCAGCAAACATTTATGCAAATGATGCAACAGTAGTTTCAGGAACAAGCGAAGACCCATTATACGCACCTGTTGTTCAGGCAAAAGTAGTGAGAAGAACAGTAGAAGGGGTTGCTTGGATTGATTCAAACAGAAATGGTAAACGTGAAACATCAGAAAGGAAACTTCCTGATGTGAAAGTAAGTTTATATAAAAGTGATGGAACACAGGTTACTACGGATATCTTAGGAAATAGTCTTACAGGTGTAGTGACAGATGCAAATGGTGCATATTCATTTACGAACCTACCAAGTGGAATCTATTATGTACAGTTTGATAGTAGTGGAACAGTAGATTTAAGTAAATATACATTAACTACGAAGCAAGCAAGTGGAGTAAGTTCTACAGTAAATAGTGATGCTGATGCAGTATTAGATGGCAGTGGTAACCTTCTAAGTGCTAAGATTACAGGAATTACAACACCAGCGATTGAAGATATGAAAGTAATGGATTATCGAATGAGTAATCTGGATATGGGAGTTTATGCACCATATACTGTAGAAAAAGCAAGTAATCCTACAGGATCATATGATGGTAGTGATGTACCAATAGTAAAAGAAGGACAAATTGTTACTTATACAATTACAGTTGATTCGCCTACAGCGAATCAGTCAAACCTAACTATGACAGATAAACTTCCAGATGGAATGTCTTTGGTGAGTGGAAGTATAACTTATAAACTACAAGGTGGAGCGCAAGTAAAAGTAAATGATAGTGCATATAATAGTAGTACAGGAACCATAACTTGGCCAACACTTGAAGTTCCAAAAGGAAAATCTGAATATACATTTAAAGCAATCGTTGATAAAGTTGATTGGGAAGAAAATGAAACAGAACGTGTTTATGAAAATATTGCAATCGCAAAACAACCAGACATTCCAGATCAACCTTCAAATAGTGTAGAACACAAAACGATAAGAAGAGAAGCAGATATCACAAAAGCAGCTGCATTAGTAAATGAAGATAATACAGTACAAAGTGAAAACAATGGGACTGCATCTTCACCAGTATATTCTGAGTTGGAACAAACAATCGAATATCGATTAGTAATTAAAAACACAGGTCACGATGATGCTAAGAGTGGAGATATCGTAATCACAGACAATCTGCCATTAGATACAACTTACATAGCTAGTAGTATGACTTATGAGTTTAGAGATAGTTCAAATACAGCTATTGCATTCCCAAGTAGTAATGCAACTGCAACTATGAGTGGACCAGATAGTAGTGGTAAGATGACTTGGACATTAACAGGAATGAGTAGTGGAGAAGAAGTATATCTTACATTTAGAGTGAAGGCACCAACTACATCAGATAATCCAGCAACTCTATTAGTGAAAGAACTAGAAAAAGAGTTTAATAATACTGCACACTTAAAAGATGTACAACGAGAAGAAACAGTATATGAAACTACATATACAGATGTTGATGGGAACACATATAAAGAAAATGAAAGTGTTTATTCTGAAAAAGAAATCTCAAAGGATTCAAACACAACATACCATGTAGTGAAAGAACCTCTACTAACAATTACTAAAGTTAGTGATGTAGAAGAAGGCAGTTATGTAAGTAGTGGTGATGAAATAACTTATAGTATTACAGTTAAAAATGTAGGAAAAGCAACCGCGAAAGAAATTGATATTAAAGATGCGATTCCAGAATACACAACATATGTACCAGGAACAATAAACTTTAGTGGAGATGCTACTACTGTAACTCCAAGTGATACAGCCATTACAGATGGAACAGGCGAACTAACATGGAAGATAGAAGGGTTAGCAGTTGAAAAGAGTGTAATTGTAACCTTTACAGTAAAGGTAGATGAAATGTATGAGAGTGGTGAAAGAGAAATTCTTAATCAAGCATACACAAGACTACCCGAAGACCCATGGGAACCATCAGAAGAAGTAGAACACAAGCAAAAAGTAGCTTATGAAATAGAGAAATACAGTAATCCAGAAACCGGAAGTTATGTAGATGGAAATCAAGAAATAACTTATTTCATAAAGATTACAAACACGGGAGAGTCATCATTAGACAAAGCACAAGTGAAAGATGCAATCCCAGAGCATACAACATATGTAGAAGGAAGTGTTTCATATGAAGGAGATGCAGATGTAGTAACACCAGATGATTCAACTATTACAGATGGATTAGGTGAACTTACTTGGGATATTGAAAACGTGCCAGTAGGTAAAGAAGTGATTTTAAGTTTCAAAGTCAAAGTAGATGAAATGTATGAAACAGGAGAACGTTCAATTAAGAATGTAGCTTATGTGAAGGCACCTGAAGATCCATGGGATCCATCAGAAGAAGTAGAGCACAAACAAAAAGTATCATATGAAATTGAAAAGTCTAGTAATCCAGAGAGTGGAAGTTATGTAGATGGTGGAGATAAAATTACATATTATATCAAAGTCACAAACACAGGAGAATCATCATTAGATAACTTACAGGTGAAAGATGCAATCCCAGAATATACAACATATGTAGAAGAAAGTATTGCATATGAAGGATCAGCAGATTTTGTAACACTAGATGATACTAACATCAAAGATGGACTAGGAGAACTTACATGGGATATTGAAAATGTGCCAGAAGGAGAAACAATTACTTTAAGCTTTAAAGTTAAAGTGGATGAGTTGAACACAGAAGGTGAACGAGACATCAAGAACCAGGCATATGCGAAAACACCTAAAGAAGAAGAGTGGACACCATCAAATGAAGTTGAACATAAACAAGGATTAGAGTATACGATTAAGAAATCAAGTAATCCTGAACCAGATAGTATTTTGAAAAGTGGTGATTATGTAACATACTTCATTCATGTGGAAAACACAGGAAGTGAAACTTTAAGAGAAATTAAAGTAATGGATAAAGTGCCAACAGGTACAGAGTATGAAGAAGAGAGCATTTATTCTACATTTGATAATACAAAAACTAATGTAGATGAAACTCAATTAACTTGGGAAATTGAAGAAATTGAGCCAGGAGCAATTGCAGTTGTAAGTTTCAGAGTAAAAGTAACTGGAGATCAAAGTACAATTCGTAATATTGCACAGGTTCAACACAAGGATAATGACCCTAAGGATACAAATGAAATAATTCATACAATAGAACCAAAGAAATCAGCTTCAATTGCAGGAAATCCTTCAATTGCGACAGGTGATACGGTTAATGTTAATAGTTTACTTTCTTTACTGATAATCAGTATGTCAGGAATAATTATATTATTCTTAAAACAAAGAAAACAAGCAAAAAACAAGTAAGAAACTATCTAATACTGAGAAGCATACGTTAACATGGCGTGTGCTTTTCTTATGAAAAATTACTAAAATGAACTTTTTCTTTGTAATTATCGTCTAATTTACGACACGGGGGCGAAGCGTTATGAAAGAGCACAAGCGAATAGATAGCGAATATGTTATTCGTTATCAAAAAAATCCAAATGATTTGGATGCATTTAATCAAATTTTTAATTTTTATAATCATGGACTATATTATTTCAGTTACTCATATTTAAAAAATAGAGATGATGCTGAAGAGGTTGTACAAGAAACATTTATAAAGATAGTTAAGAATATACATAGTTTAAGAGATCCAGATTCTTTCCATACTTGGTTATTTAAAATCTGTTACAGCAATATCATGTTGCACTATCGAAAAGAAGTCCGTTATCAAAATATGGATGATGTCATTAATATGAATGATATACAAGATGCTAAGAAATCTCAGAAGACAGTATATAAGGAAAAAGAATTGCTTCATGCAGTAGAAGATACAATTGAAGAATTGAATGAAAGATTTAAATCAGTAGCAGTTCTATATTATCTGGATGAAATGAAAATTGCAGAGATATCAAAAATTTTAGAAATTCCTGAAGGTACAGTAAAAACAAGATTGATGAAAGTAAGAGGCATGCTGAAAGAACGTTTGGGTGAAAAGGGTATATCACCAAACGCATATCTATCAATTGGATTTACACCACTTGTAATTCAAGCATTTCAGGAATTATCAAAAGCACAAGAAATGAGTGCAGTTCAATCACAAATCATACTAGAAAAAGTTCATGAAGTTATGATTCCTTTAGGCATGGCTGGAACTGTATCTGGTAGTGTTGCAACCGCTTCAACATCAATTTCTAAAAAGGCAATTATATCAATAGCTGCTGCACTTGCTACTACCGCTGCGACATATACATTATTAAAACCAACGAATATCATTGATGAAATTGCATATTTTGATGATCCAACAGACAAACTGGTAGAAGTACAGGTTCTGTTAAATGAATCAGTAGATAAAAGCGATATTCAAGTTAAAAGAGATAATGAAGTAATCGATGTAGAAATGAGCGATAAAAGAATTCAGTTTAATGCAGAAGAAAATGGAACTTATAGTATTCAAGTTAAGAATAATAGTAAAGAAATAGAGATTTCTAATATTGATAGAAATGCACCAATTGCAGAATTAAAAGAATATTACAAAGATTATATTCTTTTAAGTATTGATGATGATATAGCAGGTATAAATTATGAAACATCCTATGCTGAATATAAAGGTGAAAAATATCCAATAAATGATGATGGAAAAATATTAGGTAGTTTTGATACAGCAGTAAAAGTATATCTGTATGACAATGTAGGTAATTATAGTGAATACACAATTACAATTAATAAGGGGTAGTAAGATGAAAAAATATAGTTTGATACTAACCTCTTTTCTTATATTTATTTTTATGTCTCCTATTCAAGCGAATGAAATAGTAACAATTCAGTTTTATGATGAAGAGGCACAACTAATCCAAACACAAACAGTTGAGGTGAATGAATACTTCGATGTTCCTACAGTTGCAAAACAAGGATATAACTTTTTAGGTTTTAATACTGCCCTTGATGGAAGTGGAGAATATCTCAATTCTTATAAAGCAGAAACTTCGAAAAGATATTATGCAGTATACACACCAATCATCTACCAAGTACATTACTATGCAGATGGAAAATATCTGCAAACGCAAAGTGTACCATATGGAAATAATGCTCCAGAAATTGCAGCTCCTCAAAAAGATGGAATGCTTTTTTCAGGTTGGGTTGGATTAACGAATATTACCGAAGAAAGAACAGTGAATGCAGAGTATGTATTGATAGTTGAAGAAACACCAAAAGTAGAAGAAAAGCCAAGTGAAGAACCAGAAGTATCAGCATCGATAAAGCTAGATAATAAAAAAGATCATAATGATGAAATTAATGAAGTAGAAGATTTAAAAGAAAAGAACGAAAAGAACCTGACGGTTATAAAACAAGAAAATGAATATAACTATTTCCCTTTATTTATCGTATTCTTGGGAACTTTGATAATAGTTTTATTGATTTTAAAGCAATTTAAATCAAAAAAATGAACCTTAAAAATTTAAATTGAATCAGTTTTATGACGGAGGGCGTGAATAATGAAAAAGCTTAAGAAAATATCAATCGTAATGATATTAATGACAATGGTTGTAGGGGCGTTTTCTAGTGATCTACTTTTGGCAGATGATATGCTGGAACCAGAAACTAGTGAAGTGAGTGAGACTCCAGATTCAGAAGAAGCAGAATCTGTAGAAGACATTAAACCTACAGAGACAACAGAAGAAACAACTAAAGAAAGTGAAACACAAACTACAGAGAAAGAAATACAACCAGCTTCAGAAGAAGTTACTGTATTAGCTGCAGGATTTGTGGAGAATGATTCTCCTAATGCTAGTGATGTTCCTACTTATTACGAGAGTAAGGAAATTACTACCGGAGATGGAACAATACTTTATTCTTTTAAGGGAAGGAATAACAATACCTACTATCGAGTATATGGTAGTCAGGATGGAGCTGCTGATGCTTTCTATGAGACAAATTCTCAGGGAATTATAACTTCAACAACTCCAGTTGATACAACAACAGAAAAAACAACAATTGCACCTTATCTCTTTGAAGGAGAGATATTTTCAAGTGTGCCAACAACAATCACTAAGGAGGATACCATCACTACAACAGCGGGATATGATGTGTATTCTTTTGATGGTGCAGATGGAAATAAAATATATGTAGCATATGGATATATTAGTAATGTAAGCGATCCTGATAGTACTAAAGGATGGTATGAATTAGATGAAGATAAAGAATATAAAGTAAAGGACTTTATTGATGGAAAACAGGATGACATAAATAAATATGTATTGAATAAATCTAATACAGGATTTGCAGAAACAGCTGCACCTAGTACAATTCCAGATTACTATAATACTCCAGTAAAGATGGAATCAGATACAAACACATTGGTAACAAGAGAAAGAGTATATGCATTTACAGGAAAAGATGGAGTAACATATTATCGAGTTTATGGAACTGTAAATGGAACTGATGAAGGGTTTTATGAATCTGATCAATATGGAAATATTAAAGCACCAGCTAATAAAATTATTCTAAGCGATGAAGAGAAAAACTTAAAACCGACAGATAGTAAGCCTGGTGGTGAAATGGGAACGGATGAAGCATATGTATCAAGTATTTCAGTAAATACTGTAAGAGATGGTACATCTGTGTGGGATAGTGATGATACACCAGGAAATGATTCATCTAACAACAATGGAATTGTAAGAACATTTGATAAAATTGGATATACAATCGATGCAAACATACAAGTAAGAACAACAAGTGGGTATACATCATTTACAAGTGGTTATGCTTATTTTAGAGTTACCTTACCATATACAAGTGATGTAGCAGAATTTAGTCTTGATGATATGAAATGGATTGTTGATGCAAAGGTTGAGGTAATTAATGGAAAACAGGTACTTACAGGAAAACGATACTTTTCAGCTGCAGTTGGCGAAACTGTATTTCCCGGGACAAGACAATTTCCATTTGAAATCAAAGTGAATGGTGCAAAAAATGGAGATATTATTAAACCTATATTCGAAGTATGGATGGATGGTAATCCAGAAAGTGATTATAAATCAGTAATTGGTGATGATGTTAAAGTTTCAGCAGCACCAAATTACAATATAGAGTTAGCAAGAAATACAAGCATGTCATGGAAAGATGATTTTGATTTTAGTACAGGTAATAGTGATGCAATGAACAATGGTGCAGGAGTAGTTACAGGGAGACTATATGGATATGGTGTTAACATTGAAATAAGAAACTATAACGCTGCAAAAGGATTAAAGGGAATAGAGTTACCAAAAGGAAAAATAACATTTGAACTAGAAGTAACTGCTTATAAAAATAGTACAGATGTTACAGGGACAGGAACAGGTGAAATAATGCCTTTATTATGGGATTATAAAGCCAATTCTTCTGCCCAAACAGGAAGCCAGGGAAGAAACATGTATTTCAATGGAAATAGTTTCGGGCATCAGGCTTATAAGGTAGCACCACATAATACTGGTTCCGCATTTAATTCAGCAGTAAACGGTGGAACTTGGAATGCAGAACAAACCAATGAAATTATCACTGTGGAAGTTGATGCATATAGTTTCTTAACATCAAGTGGCAAATATCACTGGCCTACACATGCGTCAGGAACAAGTAATAGTGAAGCTAGTATAAAATATGGTGAGGATAAAGGAAGAGGAGTATTTAGTGCAGGATATTTTCAAATACTATTTCCATTTGAAGATGATATAGGAACTGGTGGAGATTATAACCTAGTAGTAAGTGATAAAAATTTTAAAGCTACAAGTATAAGTGATACAGAAACAACGACGCAAGTAATAACTACAGATGACAGTAGAAATGTAGATGTAGTATTGCTTCCACCAGGAAGTTATAATAAAAACAATTATTTTGCAGCTGAATCAAAAACATCTCCATGGGGAATCGGAAATAATCTTTCTACAGGATATTCATATTCTGCAGATGGATGGGCTGCAAAAGGACAGACACTTAGAATATTTGGTGGAGTCGTTGCAGGTTCTAGAATGGATGGAGAACAGTATCCATATGCTGTAAACATTTTTCAAAAGTTTGATACTACTGCGTTTCAACCTTTAGATGATGCAGGAGAAAATGATTATGTTGTGAACAAGTCTGTAACTATGCAGTTCAAATTAAGATATGGTGCAAAAGCAGATGGGTCAGGTTGGTTGGGAGACACTGACATGAACCTAGGAAAAGAAGAAGACTTAATATATTTCACTAGCATGGCAGACTTAAAAGCAGCACTTGGTGACGATGCAGTCTGTGTAGCAGTTTTGATTGAAGGAAGAAATGGAATAATACCAATTGATAGAACAGAAGTAGGTTTTAAAGTGAAAATGCTAGATACAGCAAATTCAGGAGAGGTTTATCAGACGGTAAATAACCTAAAGATATGGACACAAAAAACCGGTTCTGAAATGACCTTTGAAGATTCAATGCTTTATTATGGACAGGCAGGTCATGAAACTAGTACAGATTACATGGATAATCCTGATGTATTTATAAATGGTACAGTTACAGGTTCGCATGGACTATATCAGAAATCGCAATATGATAGTGATGGAAACACATTAACCGGAAGCCATACACCAAATGGATACCAATCTGGAGCTTCGGTATTGATTGTTGGGAATAAGGCTACTATTACAAAAGCAGTAGCTCAACAATCAGGAGGAAAAGCAAAAGATGTATTTGATTTAGATGCAAGTGAACGTGAAGTAGATTATGTACTATCACCTTCACTACAATTGGCTAATGGAGAAGCACCTGATAGTGAGATGTTGGATAATGTAAGAGTAATTGATACATTGCCTTACGGTGTTACCTATGTGGAAGGATCTACTGTAATTGGTGGAACGTACAACCAGACTACACAATCAGTGGATGATGGGGACTATAGTACAGGCGTTCAACCAGTAGTAGGAACTACTACAGATAGTAACGGGAATACAGTTCAAACATTAACTTGGGAATTTACAGATGTAAAAGTAGGCGATGCAATGGATAAAATTTATTATTCAGTGATTATTGGTAATGCTGCAGATCCAGAGAATGATGTTGATCATAACGATAGTTTTACAAATACGGTAAATATTTATGCAGATGGTGATGGACGTGCTATTAACTTGGGAAATGGAAATACATATAGCGCAGGGTTTACTGTAACTAAAACAAATGCAACAACTTTCGCAAAAGGTATTGACCAAAATATGTATGAATTAGGAGAAGATGTTGGTTACTTTCTAACATATACAAATACAAGTCAAAGTACACAAAGCAATGTTCGTTTATTAGATGTACTACCTTACTCTGGCGATTGGAGAGGTACAAAATTCGATGGTTCTTATACAGTAGAAAGTATCACGCTTACCTACAGTGATACACCTTCAAGCACAATGGATTTGGCTTACTCTACAGATGCATCAATGAAAAATCAAAATAATACAGCTTATAATGTAAATACAAGTAGTTTCACAACAGCAACAAAATCCGTAAGTGGAACGACAGTAACTTATACAATACCATCTAGTACTACACCTACGGCAATTTATCTGACAGGAAACCTTGATGGTCAAACAACAATTAAAATAAGTTACAAGTTAAAAGTAACAGACAATAAACCAGCTAATATTTATGCAAATGATGCAACGGTTGTTTCGGGTTCAAGTGAAGATCCACTATATGCACCTGTTGTTCAGGCAAAAGTAGTAAGAAGAACAGTAGAAGGTGTTGCTTGGGTTGATTCAAATAGAAATGGTAGAAGAGAAACTACAGAAAGCAAATTAGCAGATGTAAATGTAAGTCTATATAAAAGTGATGGAACACAAGTACTGACTGATATCTTAGGTAATAATCTTACGGGAGTAGTTACAGCTTCGGATGGATCATATTCATTCACGAATTTACCTAGTGGAAATTATTATGTTCAGTTTGATAGTAGTGGGACAGTAGACTTAAGTAAATATACTTTGACCACAAAACAAGCGAGTGGAGTTGGATCGACAGTCAATAGCGACGCTGATGCAGTGCTTGATGGAAGTGGAAACTTGTTAAGTGCAAAAATTACTGGTATTACAACTCCTGCTATCACTGATATGAAAGTAATGGATTACAAAATGAGTAATTTGGATATGGGGGTTTATGCACCATATACAGTAAATAAAACAAGTAATCCAACTGGTTCATATGATGGTAGTGATGTTCCAGTTATAAAAGAAGGACAAATAGTAACATATACAATTGCAATTGATTCACCTACAACTAGTCAATCAAACCTAACAATGACAGATAAACTTCCAGATGGAATGTCTTTGGTAAGTGGAAGTATATCTTATAAACTGCAAGGTGGAGCACAAGTGAAAGTAAATGATAGCGCCTATAACAGCTCTACTCATACGATTACTTGGCCAACGCTTGAGGTTCCAAAAGGAAAATCGGAATACACATTTAAAGCAATTGTTGATAAGGTAGATTGGGAAGATGGAGAAACACAACGTATCTATGAAAATGTTGCGATTGCAAAACAACCGGACATTCCAGATCAACCATCAAATACAGTTGAACATAAAACAATTAGAAGAGAAGCAGATATAAAGAAAGCTGCTGCATTAGTAAATGAAGATAATACAGTTCAAAGTGAAAACAACGGAACTGCATCTTCACCAGTATACTCAGAGTTAGAACAAACTATAGAGTATCGATTAGTAATTAAAAATACAGGACATGATGATGCGAAGAGTGGGGATATCGTAATTACAGACAATCTTCCACTAGATACAACTTATGTAGCTAGCAGTATGACGTATACATTTAGGGATAGTAGTAATACAAGCAGTACTTTCCCAAGTAGTACGGCGACAGCAACGATGAGTGGACCAGATAGTAGTGGTAAGATGATTTGGACGCTAAAAGGAATGAGTAGTGGTGAAGAAGCTTACTTAACTTTTAGAGTGAAGGCACCAACTACATCAGATAATCCAGCAACTCTATTAGTGAAAGAACTAGAAAAAGAATTTGATAATACTGCTCATTTAAAAGATGTGCAAAGAGAAGAAACAGTATATGAAACTACATACACAGATGTTGATGGTAACACATATAAAGAAAACGAAAGTGTTTATTCTGAAAAAGAAATCTCAAAAGATTCAAATACTACGTATCATGTAGTGAAAGAACCATTGCTTACGATTACAAAAACAAGTGATGTTCCTGAGGGGAGTTATGTAAGTAGTGGAGATGAAATTACTTACAGTATTACAGTGAAGAATGTAGGAAAAGCAACAGCGAAAGAATTTGATATCAAAGATGCGATACCTGAGTATACAACTTATGTACCTGGTTCAATAAGTTATAGTGGAGATGCAACGACAGTAACTCCAAATGATACAGCTATTATCGATGGATTAGGAGAACTTACATGGAAAGCAGAAGGATTAGCAGTTGATAAGAGTGTAAGCGTTACTTTCACTGTGAAGGTAGATGAAATGTATGAAACTGGAGAACGAGAAATTCTGAATCAAGCATACACAAGACTACCCGAAGATCCATGGACACCATCAGAAGAAGTAGAACACAAACAAAAAGTAGCTTATGAAATTGAAAAGTATAGTGATCCAGAAACAGGAAGTTATGTAGATGGAAATCAAGAAATCACTTACTTTATCAAAGTTACTAATACAGGTGAATCTACATTGGATAAAGCACTAGTGAAAGATGCAATACCAGAATATACAACGTATGTGGATGGAAGTATTGCATATGAAGGAAGTGCAGATTTGATTATACCTGATGATACAAATATCACAGATGGATTAGGTGAGCTAACTTGGAATATTGAAGGCGTACCAGTAGGAGAAGATGTAATTCTAAGTTTTAAAGTTAAAGTAGATGAAATGCATGAGACTGGAGAACGTACAATTACAAATGTTGCATATGTGAAAGCTCCAGAAGATCCTTGGGAACCATCAGAAGAAGTAGAACACAAACAAAAGGTAGCATATGAAATTGAAAAGTATAGTGACCCAGAAACAGGAAGTTATGTGGATGGAAATCAAGAAATTACATATTTCATCAAAGTTACAAATACTGGAGAATCTTCATTAGATAAAGCACAAGTAAAAGATGCAATCCCTGAATTTACAACTTATGTGGAAGATTCGATTACCTACAGTGGGGATGCAGATGTAGTTGCAGTAGATGATACAAATGTTATTGATGGACTAGGAGATTTAACTTGGGATATTGAGAATGTGCCAGTAGGTAAAGAAGTGATTTTAAGCTTTAAGGTAAAAGTAGACGAAATGGATGCAAGTGGGGAACGTTCAATAAAGAATGTAGCATACGTAAAGGCACCAGAAGATCCATGGGAGCCATCAGAAGAAGTAGAACACAAACAAAAGGTAGCATATGAAATTGAAAAGTCTAGTAATCCAGAGAGTGGAAGTAATGTAGATGGTGGAAATGAAATTACTTACTTCATTAAAGTTACAAACACAGGAGAATCATCATTAGATAACTTACAAGTGAAAGATGCAATCCCTGAATATACAACATATGTAGAAGAAAGTATTACATATGAAGGGTCAGCAGATTTAATAACACCAGACAATACGGCAATTAAAGATGGATTAGGCGAACTAACATGGGATATTGAAAATGTACCAGTAGGAGAATCTGTAACTCTAAGCTTTAAGGTAAAAGTAGATGAATTCAATAAAGAAGGTGAAAGGTTTATTAAGAATCAGGCATATGCGAAAGCACCTGAGGAAGAAGAATGGACACCATCAAATGAAGTAGAACATAAACAATCCCTATCATATGAAATCTTAAAATCGAGTAATCCAGAACATAACAGCAATGTAAATTCTGGAGATATTGTGACATACTTTATTCAAGTAGATAATACAAGTACAGAAACATTAAGAAATGTAGTAATCAGCGATAAAGTACCAACAGGTACAGAGTATGAAGTTGACAGTATTTATTCAACGATTGAAGATACTATAATGAATATGGAAGGTAGACAACTTACATGGGAGATACCTGAAATTAAACCAGATGATTCTGTAATTGTAAGTTTTAGAGTAAAAGTTACAAATGAGAGTGGTTCAATTAAGAATATCGCTCAAGTTCAAGTAGATGACAATGATCCAAAGGATACAAATGAAATTATTCATAATATTCTAACTAAAAAAGCATCTACAGCTGTAGGTCATCCTTCGGTTGCAACAGGAGATGATACAAGTATAAATGGATTGATTTCATTATTTGGAATTAGTAGCTTAGCAATTATATTAGGATTACTAAGAAGAAAAAGAAGAATATAAGCAAAGAAAAAGGCAATTTTATTGCCTTTTTACCTTTCTATAGACTGCAAATCCAGAAAGAAGTAAGAGTAATGAAAGTCCCATGATATTAGTAGCATCATTTGTACCTACACCACCATCGTTCTTCTTATCGTTCGCTTTAGGGGTATCAGGAGTAACTGGTTTTTCAGGTTCCTTATTATCACCTTCCCATTGCGCATATAACGTAAGTTTTTTATCTGTTACTAGCTCAGGATGAACAATTGAGAATAGTTGTTTACATCTAATTACTTCATCACTTGTAAAGGATTTACCGCTACCATCTGGACGAGTATTCCAGTTTACAAATGTATCTGTATCTTTTCTTAACTCTTTCCCACATTGAATTGCAATATCTTCATCTTCAAGATATCTAGTTGAATCCACAGGTACATCACCTAGCGTATGTCCATTACCATCATAAATAATCTGATAACTAGCTCTTTGCACTGGAATCGTAGCAACGTATGTGTTGTCATTAATAATTGCTGTGTTATCTAACTTAGGAATTTTCGCAAACTTTACTAAATCGTCTACAGTAACCGTAAATCGTAATGTAACGATTTCATCTGGATTCAGTTGATTGATTATATATCCAGAAGCTAAATCATTACCAGTGATTCTAGTGACTTCTGCGCCATTGCTGGAAACTGATACTTCAATATCCTGAAGTTCTTCTTTAATGTATGGTAAAACATTACTTAGTGTATCCTCCACCTGAATATCACTTACTGTACTCTTTGAAGTATTCTTCACAGAAATCTCATAAGTGATTTTCTCTTTAGCAGCAGCTACATTATCACCATTTTCATCAGTAACTGTTTTATCTCCAATAAAAGGATTAACTTCTTCTTTCGTATTAATACTAGCACTAACTTCAGTAGAGTTAATTAATGCGGTATTATCTAATTTTTTAACTTTATCAAAATCAACATCTTCATTTACCGTAACAACAAACTCGAAGATATACTCATCATTTGGTCTCAGTGTTTCAATTAAATAACCACTTTTCAGATCATCAAACGATATAGAGTTATTTATAGTACCATTTAAGAGTACCTTTACAGCATCTACTTTGTTAGACTTTGTTACATAGTTACTAAGATCTTTTAAATCATCAGAAACACTTACATTATTGATATCAATATCAGTAGTATTTTTAACAGTAATACGATAAGTTAATTCTTCAGACTTTTGAGCAAAGTTATCTTTGTTCTCATCTTCTACTTTTTTATCCGCAAAGAAGTCATCCGTTGGTGTTGATTCATCTTTAATTTCAATAGCAGCACTTGCCATTAAGCGACCGGCATGCGCAGTATTACGAATTACGGAATAACTGGTATTCGACAAATCTTTTAATGTTACTTCAAATGTAAACGTAATCACTTCACCAGGTTCAACAAGTTCAACCAGATACCCTTCTTTTAATTCTTGTCCTGTAATTGTAGTATTGTTATCTCCTTGAACTGTTGATGATATCAATACATCCACATCATCCAAATCTTCATCAATCAGATTCATTACATCTAACATGCGATCTCGTACAGTAAGTTTCTTTTGAACTTCATCACCATTATTTGAGACTGTAATAGTATACGTTAGTACTTCATCAGAACTTGCTAGGTTATCACCATCACTATCTTCTACTTTCTTCTCAATTGCCATTTCTGGGAGTTTTGAAAATAAGTTAAGTTGAACGTTCATTTCAGTTTGACTTGTACTGTTATATTCCATATCAAACAGATACTTAAACTGTGTTGGTGGAATATGTTCATTTGAATAATCTTTAAATGTAATAATTCCAGTTGACGGATTATAGTCAGTGTTTGCAGTTTCAGCAGTTAATCTATCTAATAGACTATCATCAATAAAATTAGATGCATCCACTCGCCAGTATCCATCTTCATAATATGTTCTTGCATCACGAGTTTGGTCACGGTAGTGGGTTGTATTAGGAACGATGGAATTTAAATGGTCAGTATATAGTTGAGTCAATTGGTTTCTTGAACAGTCCAGCAGTGTTAAATTCGGTTGGTTGGAAATATCAAGATCCAATAGAAAATTCTGATAGCAAGATAAATATGTAAGATTTGGATTATTTGATAAATCAATGTGCTCAAGTAAATTTTGAGAGAAGTTTAATGATTCTAAATCTGTATTAAGACTCAAATCAAGATGTGTAAAATCATTTTGCTGACAGTATAAATGTAATAACTCCTTATTATTACTTAAATCTAATTCAGATAAATCATTGTCAGCACAATCCAATTGAATTAAATTCGTATTGGCAGAAACATCTAATGCTTCCAGACCTTCACCTTTTCCACCATAATCTTTATGATTCATTCTTCGACAAACTAGAGAAGTCAATTCAGTAAGTTTAGAAACATCTATATATTGAATATAGTTCTCACTAATACTTAACGAAGTTAAACCTAAGTTATTATCTAAATTAATCGTATCCAAATGATTATTTGATACATCTAAGCTATATAGATTTGGGTTATTAGATACATCGATTGTTGTTATTTCGTTATCAGCAACCGATAATGCTCCTAACCCTGTAATCGCACTCACATCAATTGATGTTAAATCATTGTCACCAATATAAAGATTATATAAGTTTAAGTTTTTTGATAAATCAACAGATTTAATGTCATTATCTTGCACATATAAATTAGATAATTGAGTTAAGTGCTCTATTCCCTTTAGGGAAGTAATTCCTCTACTCTTTAAATCAATTTCTTCAATAGTATCAAGTTCTTGTTGCGTTGTATAACCATTTTGGTCAATGTTCACGTTTTCTAAGATGAAATTCCTGAAGACAGTATCAGGGAAGTTGGCTTCATCAACCTTAATTAGATTACTTGTAGTGTTGCCTTCACTATTAATGTGACTTACCGAGGGCAACACCATAAAAAGAGCTAATAATACAAATACACATACTTTAAAACTAATTTTTCTTTTTAGCATATAACAATCCTCCTTTATGTAATGCTTATAATTCATAATTAACATATTAATGTAACATAAGTCAATGAAAATGTCATAAAAGAGTCGTATTTGGTATGTTTCGGGTATGAAGTGCATAAATACAAGTAAATTTAATTGTGAAATTAATAATTTATACAGTGTAATTATGGCTGAAAAATGATATATTATTAGAGTAGCTTAGGAGGAGTATAAGATATGAGCAAGAAACCAGTAGTATTAGTAGTTATGGATGGTGTTGGAATCAACGAAAGCAAGTATGGAAACGCAGTAACCAACGCTTTTACACCAACACTTGATCGATTATATGAAACATGCCCATACACTGCAATCAAAGCACATGGTAAAGCCGTAGGACTACCAAGTGATGATGATATGGGAAACAGTGAAGTAGGACATAACGCATTGGGTTGTGGACAAGTATATTCACAGGGAGCAAAATTAGTAAATGAATCAATTGAATCAAAAGAATTGTTTAAAAGTGAAACATGGAATGCATTAGTAAACAACTGTAAGGATCAAGGAGTTATGCACTTCTTAGGATTGTTATCTGATGGTAATGTTCACTCTCACATTAACCATTTATTTGCTTTACTTGAAGAAGCAAAAGCAGGCGGTGTGAAAGAAGTTAGAGTACACATCTTATTAGATGGTCGTGATGTACCTGAAACAAGTGCACTAGAGTATGTAGATGCACTAGAAAACAAATTAGAAGAATTAAACGATGGAAATTTCCATGCAATTATCGCTTCAGGTGGTGGAAGAATGACAATCACTATGGACCGTTATGAAGCAAACTGGCCAATGGTAGAAGCTGGATGGAAAACTCATGTATTAGGTGAAGGTAGAGAATTTACTTCTGCTAGAGCAGCGATTGAAACATATCGTGAAGAAACTGGAGTAATTGACCAAGATTTACCAGCATTTGTAATCAGTGAAGATGGTAAACCAGTTGGAACAATCAATGATGGAGATTCTGTAGTTCTATTTAACTTTAGAGGAGACCGTGCACAAGAAATCTGTCTTGCATTCGAAAACGAAGACTTTGATAAGTTTGATCGTGTACGTAAGCCAGATGTAATGTTTGCAGGAATGCTTCAATATGATTCAGACTTAGCAATTCCAAAAATGTTCTTAAACTCTCCACCAAAAATTGAAAACACATTAACTGAATATCTAGTTAAAAACAACATTAACGAGTATGCAATTAGTGAAACTCAAAAATTTGGACACGTAACTTATTTCTGGAATGGAAACAGAGCAGAAAAGTTCGATGAAAAATTAGAAACATATTATGAAGTACCAAGTGATGTAATTCCTTTTGAACAACGTCCTTGGATGAAAGCTGCTGAAGTAACTGACAAGTTAATTGAAGCACTAGATACAAACGAGTATGACTTCTTACGTGTAAACTATCCTAATGGAGATATGGTTGGTCACACTGGAAACTACCAGGCAACTATTATTGGTGTTGAAACAGTAGACTTACAATTAGCACGTCTGATTAAAGCAGTAGATAGAGCAAATGGAATTTTACTTGTTACTGCTGATCATGGTAATGCAGATGAAATGTATGAAAAACCTAAAAAAGAAGATTCTCCAATTAAAGCGAAAACTTCTCATACATTAAACAAAGTTCCATTCATTATTTATGGAGCTGATGTGAAAATGAAAGATGGAGACCTTGGTTTAGCAAACGTTGCAAACACTGTAGTAAAACTTCTTGGATTAGAACCAAAAGCTGATTGGGAAGAAAGTATTATTGAATAGATTACAAAGCACTTCAATTACGAAGTGTTTTTTTTCGCAGCTCATAATAACACGAGTATAGTATAATTATTGTAAAGGATAATGATGATGTTAATATACGTTGCTTGTAGCAACCGCTTAGGTTTCCTACAATGGTGATAGCAAATGAAAGAAAGAAGGTTATATCTAATGTTAAATGAAAATATTAAAGTAATCAGAAAATCAAAAGGACTTTCCCAAGAAGAACTTGCTATCAAACTAAATGTGGTACGACAAACAATTTCTAAATGGGAGCATGGATTATCAGTTCCTGATTCTGATATGTTGATCTTCATATCGGAAGTACTTGAAATACCTGTAAGCACTTTGCTTGGAGAAACTGTTACTGAGATAAAAGCTGATGACATAAAAGCAATTTCAGAGAAACTGGAGATTATAAACTTACAACTTGCACAAAGAAAGGCCACAAGAAGAAAAACACTTCATTGGATACTTATCTCATTGTGTGCGCTCATAATTATAATTTCTGCAGTCTTAATAGTATTAAATAGCCCATACTTAGAGTGGGATTATAGTGAACCTGAAACCAGTGTAGTTGGAGTAGCATTTCATGCATTTGAATGGTTATTTTTCAGACTAGCACCACTTGTCTTTATAGGAGTGATTATTGGAATTTTCTTAACTCGTAAGAAAGTATAAAATTACATGAAAAAATAATTTAAGACGCATCATTCATAAGTTAATTCGTTGATCACTTCTAAGAGGTGGTCTTTTTTTCTGACAATTTGATATAATATAGAATGTGGAATAAATGGAGAACTCTATATGAAATGTGAAAAGTGTGCAAGTCTTATAAAAAGAACACTAGCTGATAATTGTGTTAGTAAAATTAATAGATATAAAACAGTTGCTTATTACTGTGATACTTGTGATGAAATATTCATTCTTGAAAAATACAAGAATGTTATTGATAAACATAAATATGATAAAGATTTGACTTGGTTACGTGAACAAAATCCTAATTTAAAATAATGATTAACAGAATAGGAATAGAAAGATGAAGTATCTCTGCTGATAATGGAAAGGGTTAATTATGTTAAGAAAAGAAAATTGGATACCAATTAAAGATATATCAGATGATATGATAATTTGGAGTGGTTCAAAAGTTCGGTTATTCAATGTATTTGAAGAAAGTAAAAAAGAGGATACATACTTAGAATATTTAGTATGCTATATTTATGGCAATAACGATTATTTGCAACTTACATGTTTATCCCAAGGAGAGGCAGGTAATATTATTTGTGTTATAAAGAAAGATAAACCAAATCATTATTCAACTGGGAAAGAATTAAAGAGAATGATGGATATTGATAATTCCTATGTCCTAGTGAAATGATTTTATTGTGTTAGAAAATGAATAAATGGTTACTTTGATTTCGATTAAAGTAATCTTTTTTATTATTAATGAACGAAAATCTATAATTCTACGACTAATAATTAGACAATTCGAACGAAACGTTTGAGCTACAGGTCTAATCAATGAATGAAAGCAATTATTGAAGAGGTGGACAATGGGCAAAAGAATAGACACAAAGGTTGTAGAACAATTTGCTAAGGGCGATAAAAAAGCATTTGAAGATATCTATGAATTCTATAAGAATTCAATTTATCTGTTCTCTATTTCTTTATTAAAGAATCAAGCCGATGCCGAAGAAGTCGTGCAAGATACCTTTATTAAGGTATATCAAAAGATTCACACATTAAAAGAACTAAAGACATTTCATGCCTGGCTTTTTACTATCACCTACAATACAGCAATGAAACTCTATCACAAGAAAAAGTATCAACTTACATTAGAGGATGAAAGTTTCTTAGATACACTAGTAACAGTAAAAGATGATCAGAAAAAGGATTACAACAATCAGGAAGTAATTGATGTTATTAAAGAAGAATTAGGGAAACTTCCGAACAAATTTGTGATTGTTGGGGAGTTACGTTTTTTTGATGACCTTACAACCAGAGAGATTGCAGGAATACTTGAAATACCAGAGGGAACCGTAAAGAATCGATTAAATAGAGTAAGAACATCCATAAAACCAAGTTTAGCAAAACGCGGTTTTAATCCAGAACACTACTTAAGTGTAACTGGAATACCAATCCTATATCAGGTGTTTTCTCAATATGCAAATCAAGTTGCATTGTCAAAAGTTGCCAGTGAGACAATCTTATCTAATGTAACGTTAGCAAATGCTTCAGCATCTGTAGTAAAGAAAAGTAATAAACTAGCAGCAACACTAGCTGTTTCTCTAGCTGGAGTTGCCTTGGTAAGTGGAGCAGCATTAGCAACAACTGATAACACACAACCATTAGCGATTAATGAAATTTTATATACATCCGAAGAATATACATCAGCTGGAGAACCGGTGCAAATCGTAATGAATCAACGTATTGATTCACAGGCTGTTTCCATAAAAAATAGTGAAGGTGATGTTGAGTATTCAATTAATGGAGATGAAATAATATTCCAAGTTGACGAGAATGATACCTATACTATTGATATTAATGGATTAAAAGAAACACTAGAAATCAATAATATAGATAATGATGCTCCTGAAATGGCAGATGTAGATTACGATGAAGATAAAGTAATAATAAGTGTTCATGATGAGCATAGTGGAATAGATTATGAGAATTCATCTTATGTCTATAATGATGTATCTTATAACTTTCCTAGTGATGGAGTTATTGAATCGGTTTCAGAAGGAAGTATTCAAATACACTTAAGTGATAACGTTGGAAATCAAAGTGAGTTTAAAATAAATCTCACACTGGGAGAAGAGTAATATGAAAAGAATAAGGATTGTTACTCTCCTTTTACTTCTATTATTTAGTATGAATATTAACATTGATGCTGCAGATACAAAGATAACTTGTATTAGTAGTGTTTTTGTATTTGAAGATAGTAATTATAAAGAAGTTTCAGATACTGATCTTCTTAATCTTAATGATGGAGAAAAAGTAAAATTACAGTTTACCTTATCATCTGATAATGAAGTAAACGCAGAATTAGCAATTGATGAGTTATCAGGATTTAAACAAACAGGAACAATTAAAGTAGATGGAAAAGAAGTAGAAGATAAAGAATCAATAAGGATTAAAATAACTTCAGATAAAGTAGTTGTAGATGTTGAGGGAACTATTGACTATAACAAAGGTAAATTTAAAAGTTCAATTCGTTTAACTACAAATGAAAATAACAAGGAACAAGTACAAACCTTTGGTTTTAAATATTACATTGAAGGAGAGGAAACAAAGCAGCAACAATTTACTGTGAATTTTTATGGTGCATCAGGGGAGTTAGTAAGTTCTATCAATGCAAAGAAAAATGAATATATCACAGCACCTGATTATGAAATCATCGGATATAACGTAATTGGATTCAATGAACGTAAAGATGGAAGTGGTACTTATTTTGTTTCAAATAAAGTAACAGAAGACACAAACTATTATGCTGTATACCAACCAAAAACATTTACAGTTGAATATTATGTTGAGGATAAACTCTACACCACAAAGAAAGTTGAGTATAATAACGCAGCTTATTTTATTGATGCTCCTGAAATTGAAGGAAAAGAGTTTGTTGAATGGATTGGATTATTAGATAACGTAAACAACAACATAAAAGTATATGCAGTTTATAAAGATACAATTACAAACATTGTTTATATTAATAGTCCTTCTTTTTTATCTGAGTTAATAGAGGAAACAATTGAAGAAGATATTCATTTAGATGTTGATTATGAAGAGATTAAATCAGTTATTAAACAACAGGATCCAATTGATAATGATGAATATTTTGTAGAATTAGAAGAAGATGGAAAACTATCATATTTAAATGAAGATACTATATATCTGCAATTAGATGAAAAAGATACAAGTATCTGGAAATATATTCTAATAATCAGTCTTTTCTTAGAAGCATTAGTTTTGATTTATCTGTTTTATCAAAAAAAGATAAAAAATAATTCGAACGATTCAATTTAGTCACAGGTCTAATGAATGAAACAGAATCAAAATGTTTTGAGGAGGGCAAGATGAAAAAATCAAAACTAACAAAATTGTGGAAACTTAGTTTAGCGTTATTTATATCGTTAGCAAGTATCGGAACTCTAATAAATTCAATGGATTTATTAGCTAGTGAAGAGTTTGATATAAACGAAACAGTAACGATGAGCGAAGACAATACACAAGCAACAATTACTTTGGATACAAGTAATATAGATGAAAAGTACACAATCCAAAGTATTCAAAATCCAGATGGATCGATCATGGATATCGAAAACAATCCATCATATATAGTTGATGAGAATGGTAAATATACATTTATAGTTAACTATATGGATAAAACTTCAGAAGGGGAAGAAGAGTTAACTTACAATAAAGAAGTTGAAGTTACTCAGATAGGGATTGAAGAAAAGAAAGAGGAAGAAAAAACTACTGATAAAGTAGATGCAGTACAACCAAGGACAATAACTAATCCAAGTGGTGATAGTCTAAAGGTAGAGTTTGAGAAAGATAATACTGCCAATATAGACTGGTCAGATGTATCACAAGTTGATTGGAATTTTTATGATACGGAAAAGGTAGAGATTACGGCAGTTTTCTCTGGAAAAGGAACAAATAAAACCAGAGAAATTGAAGTAGATATTCCAGATGGATATCAGATAATTGGATACTCTGCAAAGACTGGTACAGCATCTCAGGATGGAGAAACAATTCTGACGACTACTGAAGAAGTACAACAAGCAATGGAAACAAGTACTCTAACATCACAAAATGGTGGTACTTTTGGTAGTGAAAAAGTAACAGGGTATAAGACAGTAAGCGCTACTGATTATACTGAAGCGAAGAAAAGTGGAAAAGTTAAATATACTTTTAATTCTGAAGCAGAGACAATTATATTAACACTTCAATTAGGAATAGATAAGAAATTATATGATTACTCAGATACTAGAGAAGAATTTTCTGATGCATTAGGAACTACAAGTACAGGAACATCAACAGGACAATTGTTAGATAACCTAAAAGTAAAACAAACATCAGGTAGTGAGGTTTTGGAAGAAACGGTAAAAGCAAATATTAAAGGGACACTTGATGCAATGTATCTTCATGCACGTGGAAGACAAGATAGTACATATATTGATGATAATGGATATTCTCCTGATTTTAAACCCTATGGAGCACTCTTATATTTCTATAGTGCAGTAAATTCATTTGATATTTTGGTAGATGAACTAGTGTTAACTTATAACTATCCTGAAGGTGCTGAATTCATAGGTATGGAAGGCGAGACATCATTTGGAAATGCAGCAAATATATCATATGCTGATAATCCATTAACTAGAACGCTTACTGTAACTTACACAAAATTCAATGTTAAGGGTGGAGTGGAAAATATTAGTCAACCATTATTTAAACTAGATGGTGATATCTATGGTACAGATGGGGTGAAAAAAAATACTGCAGCTTTCAAAACGCTAATGTCTGTTAAATTTATAGGAAACAATGATTATTATGTTGTTAATAATACTTTTACTACAAGCATTATTGATAAAGATATTCCAATAGAATTAATAGGATATAATCAAAATGTATATGATTATACATTAAATGGATATGAGAATGGATATCAATTTTTAGGTAATCATTATGTTACTAATCCATCATTTGTTGATAAAAAAGATATATCTTTAGAATGGGTGTTTGATAGTAGTCTTGGAATTCGTATTGCTAGACTGGCATTACCTACAGGGTCTACGATTTCTAATGTTAAAGTATACACTACGAGTAATTCAAGTGGATATACAGTAGCAAATATGAAGAGTACAAACTTTGTTTATGGAATAGGTTCCATTATAGATGCAGATAAACTAGGTTTAGCTGATGGTGAGTATATTACGAAAATAACAGGAGTAATTGATAACTGCCCATCACTATATTATAGTGGTAGTCCATGGGCAACAGAAACAAATGGATATGCAGCATATGGAAACATTCAGAATGGTAGCGGTGGAAAACATACCCTTACGATTGATGGAGTTTCATCTACTTCAATTATTACTACGACAACGAGTCGTGTAATAGATGCAGCTGCTGTTTCAACAAATACATTTGCAGCTACCTATTATCCAGGAGACACCATACCTGTAAATGCAAGTTTTACTTCAAATGTAAATACATATAATAGAGGAAAAAAAGTAACAGATGACTTTCTTCAGGATCCAAATATATATATTCGAGTACCCGAAGGATTTTCATTGGATGAAACAAGTATAAAACTTACTTTTGGAACTACTGATGTAACTGGAAAAGCAACTCTTTCAAGTAAGACTACTAACCCTGATGGCACAGTCATTTATAAATATTCATTTAATGAAGATTACACAGTTATGGCAGGAGTGCAATCTAAAAATGGTACAGGCGCATATCATGCTAATACACAACTACAAGTT
This sequence comes from Breznakia pachnodae, assembly GCF_030814225.1. GTDB lineage: Bacteria > Bacillota_I > Bacilli_A > Erysipelotrichales > Erysipelotrichaceae > Breznakia > Breznakia pachnodae. The sequence continues at coordinate 305,449 of NZ_JAUSUR010000002.1, read as the reverse complement.
AATTTTAATTTAAAAGTATCAGTTAATAATCAAGGAACTGCAGCAATTCCTTTAAGAGATATAGTAATGGCTGAAGGAAAAGGGAATTTTGTTGGATATGATGGTTACGAAAATTACATTCGTACAGATGATTTTGGAATTACCTCTACTGGTAATAACTTAATGGCACCAAATACAACCCAAAAAATCACAGTAGTAAAATTACCAGAACTTCAAATATCTTCTGGTATTCGTGTAAAAGGTTCAGGTAATGATTTTTCTACTTATGACGGTACAGAAAGTTCAATTGCAGGATTGTCTAGAACGAAGAATGCAGAAATAGAGATTTCATACTTTAATAATGCACCAAATACATTCAGTTCAGCTAGTATCTATTTCCCAATCCCTAAAGAAGGGAAAGATTATGGTAAGTATTTCAATAATAAAGCACTCACAGATGCAATCAATAATCCTGACTCATCTCCGTTTACTTGGAGTGCGAATCTAACAGGTGAAATAACAGTTCCAGGATTTACGACTTTATATGCAACTGGAGGTAGTGTAAATACAACCACAAATGATGGAAGTACCAGTTGGGAACCATTCATACCTACAGGTGGTACATGGAAATCTTATTCTGAAGTTTCAAGTAATTTAGAGGATGTAGTATTCGTGAAATTTGTCGTAAATAGTGCAATCGGATCAGGAGATTCTGGTTCATTCAAATTTGAATTAGAAGTAGCTTCGGATTCACCAGTAGATGAAATCAGTTATTGGAGAACGTACTCAAGTGCGTTAGCTTTAGGAGCTTCTACTCAATCATGGGTAGTAGGATCAGTATTAGCAGCCAGTCCATCCATCGGAGAAATCAGTGGATTAGTATTCTATGATAATAACGCAAATGGAAAATATGATGCAGGCGATGCTATTTATACTGGTGGTAATATAACGGTTAACCTAACTGAAAAAGATGGAAAGATATCGACAACTACATTAACTGTCGCAAGTGATGGTACTTATTCCATCGAACAGTTGAAAGAAGGAGAGTATTCTATAAGTGCGATTAATAGTGATAATTCAAACTATCACTTCTCAAAAACAACTGCAAGTACGAGTACCATCACAGGAAGTAATGTAACTGCAAATGTTAACCATACAGAAGGTAAGTATGAAGGTATGGTCATAAAAGCAGGGGATAGCGAAACCTATGAAAATGTAGGAATTGGTTTGATTTCTAAAATTGATACAACATATGAGTTTGAAGATCGAGTGAAGAATGATATTTCATTAGATGGAAAAGCAAGAATGGTAGTATCAGGAAATCAAATTGAATATAATGGTACATTAGTAAATAACACCTTCCCTCAAGAAACATTCTCAGTAACACCAAACGTAGCACTGCCAGAAGGAATGACATTTATCGGATGGCAATTATATACAGTAAATGGAAGTGGTACAGCTACGAAACTAGGAGATGTAATTACGAATGCAGAATTGAAAGATAAAGCAGTACCAACAGTAGCTAGTGGAGAACGTTTAGTAGTAAAAGCAGTGGTAAGTTATGGACCAAATATCATCACATCAGACCTTACAAAGTATGTAGGAGATACTGTTGATTTGATGAGTGGAGTAACTGCTACTAATGAAAGTGGTACACCAATTGCGTTAGTAACAGGAAACTTGGGAAACACAGAAGTAACTCAAAACATTGACATTACAGATGATAACAAATATAAAACAGCAGGTACCTATGAAGTAACGTATAAAGTAACCGATATCGCTACCAACTCTTCTAGTACAGTGAAGCGATTAGTAAAGGTACATGAAGCACCAACAGTAATCGCAAACGCTCAAGAGTACACACTTGGTGATACAGGGATTATGGCAAGCGTATTAAATAATCCAAATGCAACTTGGCAAGAAGCACCAGCAACCGTAGGTGATGCAGATCAACGTGAGATTAGTGGACCAGCAGATGCGACAGGTGGAGTAAATAAAATCAAAGCTGAAATCACAGGACCAAGTAATGACTTCTCAAAAGCAGGATTATATTCTGTAACTTATACAGCAACTGATGCAAATAGTAAAACTGGAAGTAAAACAGTTAGTGTATTAATTAAGTCACCTAACGCGAAACAAGATGATACAAGTACACTTACTATTGATGCAAAAGGATTTACAGTGGAAAATGCAGACGCAAAAGATTTGACGGAAACAATCGTTAAGAATAGTACACATGCAGGAGTAGGTGCATATCAAAAAACAGTAGATGGAGAAAACAACATTACTGGATATACTGATATCACAAGTGATGTAACAATCAAAGCATCTCAACTAAGAGCGATACAGGATGCAACAGTAGGTGGTGGAATCTATGATCTTACCTTTACAGTTACAAAAGATAGCAAAACGGTATCTACAACAGTAAAAGTAGTAGTAAAAGGAACAAGTACACCAACACCGAAACCAACTCCTGATGGAGATACATTAGCAATTAGCGCAAGTGGATTTACATTAGATAACGCAGATGCAAAAGGATTGGATTCAACTATAGCAATTACAAAAGGAAAAGCAAGTGCTACCTTAGTAGAATCAGGAAAAGAAATTACAAATATTAGTATCGATGCAACACAATTAACAGCAATTAAAAACACAAACCAAGCTGGTGGAATTTACGATTTAACGTATACAGCAGAAGATCAGGGAGTTACAATTTCAACAACAGTAAAAGTAGTGGTAAAAGGAATTACAACACCAGATCCAAAACCAACACCAGATGGAGATACATTAGCGATTACTGCGAATGGATTTACAGTAGAAAATGCAGATGCGAAATCATTAAATGATACAACGGCGAAAACAAGTTCAAATGTAGCAGCATACTTAGTAGGCGCAAAAACATCAGTTACTGATATTAGTGTGGACGCGACACAATTAGCAGCAATTAAAGCAGCACCAGCAACTGGGGGATTCTATGATTTAACATTTACTGCAAAGGATCAAGATGTAACAACTTCAACAACCGTAAAAGTAGTAGTAAAGGGTACAACAACTCCAACACCAGTACCAACACCAGATGGAGATGAACTGGCTATTACAGCAGAAGGATTTACCTTAGAACGTGCAGAAGCTCTAGTACTTAATAATGCGACAGCAATTACCAAAGGAAGTGCAAGTGCAACTCTAGTAGAATCAGGAAAAGCAATTACAGATATCAGTGTAGATGCAACACAGTTGGCAGCAATTAAAGCTGCACCAGCAGGAGGCGGAATTTATAATTTAACTTATACTGCAAAAGATCAGGATGTGACAATTTCAACTACAGTAAAAGTAGTTGTGAAAGGTACAAACACACCAGATCCAATACCAACACCAGATGGAGATACATTAGCGATTAGTGCGAATGGATTTACACTTGAAAATGCGGATGCAAAATCATTAAATGATACAACGGCAATAACAAGCTCAGGAGTAAGTGCAATCTTAGTAAAAGCAGGAACATCAGTCACTGATATTGAAGTGAAAGCAAGTGATGTTACAGCAATCAAAGCAGTACCTGCTTCAGGAGGTGTTTACGATTTAACATTCACTGCGAAAGACCAAGGTGAAGAAGTATCGACAACCGTAAAAGTAGTTGTAAAAGGTACGAGTACACCAGAACCAAAACCAACACCAGATGGAGATAGTTTAGCAATCAGTGCACAAGGATTTACAATTACAAATATAGAGGCGAAAGTATTAACGGATGGTTCTGCAATTACAAATGGTAATGCAAGTGCTTGGTTAGTGAATGCAGGAACATCAGTCACTGGTATTACAGTAGATCAAACACAATTAACAGCAATTCATAATGTAAGCGTATCTGGAGGAATCTATAGTCTTACTTATAGTGTGACAAACCAAGGAGTTACAACTTCAACAACTGTAAAAGTAGTAGTAAGAGGAGTTACAACTCCAGAACCTGAACCAACACCAGATGGAGATACATTGGCAATTACTGCAACAGGATTTACATTGGAAAATGCAGATGCAGAGAATTTAGATGCAACAGGAGCAATTACCAATGGAAAAGCAAGTGCCTACTTAGTGAATGCAGGAACAAACATTACTGATTTAAGTGTAGATGCAACACAGTTAGCTTCAATTAAAGCAGCAAGTAAAGAAGGTGGAATCTTTGACCTTACGTATACAGCGAAAGATCAAGGAGTAACAATCTCTACTACCGTAAAAGTAGTGGTGAAAGGGACAACGACCCCAGATCCAAAACCAACGCCAGATGGTGATACACTAGCAATCACTGCGAAAGGATTTATTCTTGAAAATAGTGAAGCTACTGGATTAGATAACGCTACTTCTAAAACAAAAGGACAAGTAGCAGCGTGGTTAGTAAATGCGAAAACAGCAATTACGGATATCACTGCAAAGAGTACAGATATTACAAAGATTAATGAAGCTCCTAAATCAGGAGGAATCTATGATTTAGTTTATACAGCAAAAGAACAAAATGTAGAGATTACATCAACAGTGAAGGTAGTGGTAAAAGGAACAAGTACACCAGAACCAGTACCAACCCCAGATGGAGATAAACTGGCAATTACTGCGAAAGGATTTACTCTTGAAAATAATGAAGCATCATCATTAAGCGATGCAACAGCTATTACAAAATCAGAAGTGCAAGCGTTCTTAGTAACAACTGGAACATCTGTATCAGATATTACAGTAGATACAGTACAGTTAACAGCAATTCAAAATGCTAATAAAGGTGGAGGAATTTACGACTTAACGTTTACTGCGGAGGATCAAGGAACAACAATTTCTACAACTGTAAAAGTAGTAGTAAAAGGAATCAATACACCAGATCCAAAACCAACACCAGATGGAGACACATTGGCAATCACAGCGAATGGTTTCACAATTGAAAATGCAGATGCAGCAACATTAAGTGATAGCGATGCTATTACAAAATCAAATGTAGTTGCTTACTTAGTAGATGCGAAAACATCAGTATCAAACATATCAGTAAAAGATAGTGAGCTAGCTGCTATTAAAACAGCACCAACATCAGGTGGAGTCTATGATTTAACCTATACAGCAGAGGACCAAGGTGTAAAAATCTCAACGACAGTAAAAGTTGTAGTAAAAGGGACAAGTACACCAGACCCAGTGCCAACCCCAGATGGAGATACATTGGCAATAAGTGCAAAAGGATTCACGATTGAAAATGCAGAAGCATCAAAACTTACAAGTAGTAGTGCAATTACAAATGCAGAGACACAGGCATGGTTAGTAAAAGCAGGTGTTAGTATTACTGATATTAGAGTTGATGCAACTCAACTGGAAGCGATTCAAAAAGCAAATGAAGGTGGAGGAATCTTCGACTTAACAATTACAGCAAAAGATCAAGATGTAGAAGTATCTACAACGATTAAAGTAGTAGTTAAGGGAATCAATACCCCAACTCCTGAACCAACACCAGATGGAGATACATTAGCAATTACTGCAGAAGGATTTACAATTGAAAATATAGATGCAACAACACTAAGTGATAGTGATGCAATCACAAAAGCAAATGTAGCTGCATATCTTGTTGAAGCAAAAACATCAATTACTGATATTACAGTAGATAGTGATGAATTAACTGCAATCAACAATGTTGGACAAAATGGAGGAATCTATGATCTAACATTTACTGCGAAAGAACAAGATGTTGAGATTTCAACAACCGTAAAAGTAGTAGTAAAAGGAACAACGACTCCAGAACCAAAGCCAACACCAGATGGCGACGAATTGGCAATTAGTGCAGAAGGATTTACTCTGGAAAACAAGGATGCTGCTTCATTAACAAGTGACTTAGCAATTACCAATGCAAATGCTATGGCTACTTTAGTGAAAGCTGGTAAAGAAGTTAGTGTTAGTGTTGATACAGCACAACTGGAAGCAATTCAAAAAGCACCAGTAACAGGTGGTATTTATGACTTAACTTATACAGCAGAGGATCAAGGTGTTAGTATTTCAACTACAATTAAAGTAGTAGTAAAAGGAACGACAACACCAGACCCTAAGCCAACACCAGATGGAGACGAGTTAGCAATCAGTGCACAAGGATATACTCTTGAAAATGCAGATGCAACAGCATTAAGTGAAGCAGATGCAATTACAAAAGGGAATGTTCAGGCAAGTCTTGTGAAAGCGGGAACAGCGATTACAAATATCAAAGTAGATACAACACAATTAGCTATTATTAATAGTGTTGGTACTGCAGGAGGAATCTATGATTTAACATACACTGCAGAAGATCAAGGTGTAGAAATTTCAACAACCGTAAAAGTAGTAGTTAAGGGAACAACGACTCCAGAACCAAAACCAACACCGGATGGCGATGAATTAACAATTAGTGCGGAAGGATTTGAACTTGATTATGCAGATGCAGGATCACTAACAGATAAAAAAGCAATTAGTGAAGCAAGTGCAGAAGCATGGTTAATAAAAGCGAATTCAAAAGTATCAAACATAAGTGTTGATCAAGAACAATTAAAAGTAATTCAAAGTGCTTCAAAAGCTGGAGGTGTGTTTGAATTAACATTTACAGCAGAAGATCAAGGCGTAAGCATTTCAACAACCGTAAAAGTATTTGTAAGACCAGCAAATGGTATTACTTCAAATAATGTAACAATTGATGCATCAGGATATATTGTTTCTTATGAAGAAGCAATTACATTACCTGAAGCGGATTCAATTGCCAAAGGTAAAGCAATTGCATATGAAGTAATTAAAGATGCAACAGGAAAAATTGTAGATGTGAAAACAATTGATGTAAGTGTTGATTCAAAACAACTTAATGCAATTCACTCTACTAGTACAGATGGAGGATTGTTCGATCTTACATATTCAGCAACCAATGGTACAGATACAGCAAACATTACTGTTAAGGTGTTAGTAAAACCAAAATATAGTGTAGCTGATGAAGATACAAATGTTATCTTAGGAGCAGAAGGATTCACTCTAGAAAATAGTGAAGCAGCATCATTAGATGCAACCAAAGCAAAAGCTTCAACCAATGGTAATGCACAAGCATATAAAGTATCATATGCAGATGGTATCGTTAGTGGATTTACTAATATATCTGATAAGATAACTGTAAATAAAGATGATTTAAAAGCAATTCAAGAAGCACCAGTAACTGGTGGAGTATATGATTTAGAATTTACAGTAGAAGATGATGGAGTCACAGTAACTAAAACAGTAAAGGTTATTGTTTTAGGAACAAATACTCCACCAAGTGTAGAATTACCAGATGGAGATGAACTAGCAATTAGTGCAAATGACTTCACAATTGAAAACACTGTAGCTGCAACTTTAGATGATGTGGCAAGTATTGCGAATGCAAATGCACAAGCATGGAAAGTAAAAGAAGGACTTTCAATTGAAGTAAAAGTAGATGAAACTCAATTAGAAGCAATCAAAAAAGCACCAGCAACAGGTGGAGAATATGATTTAACATTCTATGCAGTTTATGACTCAAATGCTAGAATGGAATATCGAATTGAAACAACTATAAAAGTAACTGTATTACCTGTAGGAGAAAAACCATCAACTGCACCGACTACACCAACAAGTAGTGTAGAACCAGCAGGAAGTGGAACCAACACAGGAGATACAACGAATGTAATGTTCTACTTATCATTATTATTGTTATCATCTGTATACTTTGTAGGAAAGAAGAGAACTAATAAGAATTAAGTATAATTAAATAAAAATATTATTTCAAAAGTTATTCAAATACAATTGAATAACTTTTGTTTTTACGGAATTATTCAAGTATAATTGATTAATTTTCAACCTTAACAGCGAAGAAATTAATCCCTTATTTTCTCATATGATTTTTAATAACAAAGTAATTAAACGAAAAATGAACGAATATAATGAAAATAGCGACTAATAATATAGGGGGATAATTATATTCCCTTTTTAATTTGTAATAAAGCAATAATGATATTTTACTGAACAAATTAGAGGAGTTCAACATCTAACAGTAGAGGCGGAGGGCAGACAAAATGAATGAGAATAAAAAAATTGATACAAAATATGTCATTTTGTACCAACAGAATCAGAATGATTTTGAGGCATTCAATGAAATATATAACTTTTATAAGAATAAGATATATTATTTTGGTTATTCATTTCTAAAAGACAATGATCGGGCAGAAGAAGTAGTACAGGAAACATTTGTAAGAGTAATTAAACAAATAAAGAATTTAAGAGATCCTAATTCATTTAACTCGTGGTTATTTCGAATTAGTTACAGTATTATTATGCTTCATTATCGAAAGGAAAATCGCTATCAGCCTTTGGACGAAGGTGTTGATATATCATATTTTCCAGATGAAAAAGAGGACTTAATTAAAACGTATCACAATCAGGAAATTATTGATAACGTTAAAAATTCATTAGATACATTAAGTGATAGATTAAAAATAACAGCAGAACTTTATTACTTTGAAAATATGAAAATCAGAGAAATATCAGATGTATTAGAAATTCCTGAAGGAACGGTTAAGACAAGGCTAAAACTAATAAAGGAAAACCTACAAGTTCAATTAAAGAAACGTGGGTTTAAACCTACAGATTACATGTCGTTGAGCTTTGCTCCACTTATGTGGAAGGCGTTTGAACAACTGACTGCTGCTACTCAATTAAATGAGCAGGCGGGAATGCAAATCTTAGATGGAATAAAAGTATCCACGTTTCCAGCAACAGCAGCAATTGGTGGTGCAATCAGAAATGGCGCAAAAGCAAAGAAGATAGCTGCATCAGCTTTCATTGCTGCTGCAGTTACTGTGATTGCATTACAGTTTCAAACATCAACTCTTGATATTGCAAAGATTGAATACAATACTGATATGACTAGGAATAAAGTAAAAGTAAGTGTAGTAACAACTAAAGATATAGAAGATAGTAAAGTGTCTGTAACTTTTGATAATAATCAGATTGATTCTTCAATCCAAACAAATGTAGTTGAATTTGAAGTGGATCAAAATGGTGAATATTCGATTGAGGTCGGTGATAAGAAAGAGATTATTGCTATTGATACAATTGATCGAAAAGCACCATTAGCAGAATTAGAATCAATGGAAGACAATAAATTAAAATTAAAGATATCAGATGATCTTTCAGGAGTTGATTTAAATAACTCTTATGTAACTAGTAATGGACAAAAATATGAAATCAATGAAGATGGAATATCTGAGGGTATATTTATAGGGGATGTTAGTGTTCACTTATATGATAGTGTTGGTAATCATAGTGAGTATGTGATTCAGAAGAGTGGTAATTGAGTATGAAAAAAGTAATAATATGTTGTTTACTACTTTTATCCTTTACTAGTCATCTAAGAGCAGAGGATACAGAAACCGTTAATTTCTATGATGAACAAGGACAGTTAATTGTATCTTACGAGTTACCTGTTGGTTCTTACTTTGAAGTTCCATCTATCAAAAAAGATGGTTATAACTTTATTGGATTCAACACACAAGCGAATGGTAGAGGAGAGTATTTAATTACCTATAAGGTATGGGAATCTAAAAATTATTATGCAATCTATGAAGTCATTAATTACAATGTTGAATACTATGTGCAAGGGGAATTATTTTATAAGACAACAGTACCCTATCAAAGTGATGCGCCAAATATTAATGCACCAGAAGTAGATGGACTAGAATTTATTGGATGGAGTGGACTATCAAACATTCAATGTGATACTCAGATTAATGCATCATTTCAAGAAAAAATAAACGTAGTCGAAGTTGAAGAGAAACCTAGTATTCAAGAGACTACAGCAATGAAATTAATTAACGTAGATGAGGAAAGTGAGTTAATTGATGAAGTAGTTGTAGATAACGAAAATTATAATGAAAAAGAAAATACGATAATGAATAAGGTAGTGAATGGAAATACTAACTATGTGCCTTATGTTTTTTTGTTTATTGCAGTCTTTTTTGTCTCTTTAAAAATAATTAGAAAATCTACTGAACAATCTAGATGACTTGTGAATCTATCTAATGACGGAGGGCGTGAAAATGAAAAAGCTTAAGAAAATATCAGTCGTAATGATATTAATGACAATGCTTGTAGGAGCATTCACAAGTGATCTACTTCTAGCAGATGATTTGCTGGAACCAGAAACTAGTGAAGTAACTGATACATCAGATTCAGAGGCTAGTGAATCTGTAGAATCTACAGAACCTATACAGGCAACAGAAGAAACAAAAGAAAATGAAGGAGAAATTACACAAGAAGAGGTAAAAGTTACTTCAGAAGAAGTGACAGCATTTGCTTCGGGTTTTGTGGAGAACACTTCTCCAAGTGATGTACCTGCTTATTACGTGAGTAAGACAATCACAACGGGCGATGGAACAACCCTTTACTACTTTAAAGGTAGAAACAATAACACTTATTATCGAGTGTATGGTAGTCAGGATGGAGCAGCAGATGCATTCTATGAGACAAATTCTCAAGGAACAATTACATCTACAACACCTGTTGATACAACAACAGAGGCAACAACTATAGCACCATATTTATTGGTAGGGGAAGTCTATGCAAGTGTACCAACAACAATTACAAAAGAAGATACCATCTCTACAGCAGTAGGATATGATGTGTATTCTTTTGCTGGTGCAGATGGTGAAAAGATATATGTTGCCTATGGTTATATAGGTAATGTAAGTGACCCAAGCAGTACCAAAGGATGGTACGAGTTAGATAAGGATGAAAATTATAAAGTAATTGATGCAGTTGATGGAAAACAAGAAGATATTAATAAGTTTGTATTAAATAAGGCGGTAACTGGATTTAACGAAAGTACAACTGTACCAGCAACAATTCCAGATTATTATGGATTACCAGTGAAAAAAGAAACAGATACAGATACCTTAGTTACACGGGAAAGAGTGTATGCATTTACTGGTAAAGATGGAATAACTTATTATCGAGTATATGGAACTGTAAATGGAACGGATGAAGGATTCTATGACGCTGATCAATATGGAAATATTAAAGCACCTGCAAGTAAAATCAATTTAACTGATGAAGAAAAGAATCTAAAACCAACTGAAAGCAAACCAGGAGGTGAAGCAGGAAGTAATGAAACTTATGTATCAAGTATTGAAGTAAATACAATAAGAGATGGAACATCAGTATGGGATAAAGATGATTTGCCTGGTAATGATTCAGGTGACAGTAATGGAATTGTGCGTTCATTCGATAAAATTGGATATACAATCGATGCAAACATACAAGTAAATACAGCAAGCGGATATACATCATTTACAAGTGGTTATGCTTACTTCAGAGTAACGTTACCATATACAAGTGGTGTAGCTGAATTCAGTCTTGATGATATGAAATGGATTGTGGATGCAAAAGTAGAAGTAATTGATGGAAAGCAAGTACTAACTGGAAAAAGATACTTTTCTGCATCAGTAGGAGAAACTGTATTCCCAGGAACAAGACAATTACCATTTGAAGTTCAAGTAAATGGAGCGAAAAATGGTGAACTAATTCAACCAACTTTTGAAGTGTGGATGGATGGAAATGCAGAGAGTGCTTATAAATCAATTGATCCGGACCCAGTTAAAGTATCGGCGGCACCAAATTACAATGTTCAATTAGTAAGAAATACTCAAATACAATGGAAAGATGACTATGACTTCAGCACTGGAAAGAGTGGTGCAGTAAACAATACTGCAGGTACCATTTCAGGAAGAATGTATGGATATGGTATTAACATTGAATTAAGAAATGCTAATAAAGATAAGAAATTTAAAGGAATTGAACTACCAGAAGGAAAAATAACATTTGATTTAGATTTAACAGCCTATATTAGTGGAGTTGATTCAACTGGTACAGGTGCTGGACAAATAATGCCTATGCTATGGGATTACAAAGGAAATAGTGGGACAACAACAGGTAACGAAGGAAGATTAATGCAGTTTAATAGCAATACATCTACCAACTGTGCATATGCAATTTCACCACTTAATACTGGAACAGCATTTAATGCAGTTGTAGATGGAGGAACATGGAAAGCAACACAAACAAATAATGTGATTAGTGTAGAAGTTGATGCATATGAGTTTTTAAACTCAAATGGCGATTATTATTGGCCTACCCATAAATATTTCCAAAATACTGGAGATGTGGTTAGTTATGGAGAGGATCTAGGAAGAGGAGTGTTTAGTGCAGGATATTTCCAAGTTCTTTTCCCATTAGATAGTAGTGTATCAGAAAGTAACACTTATGATCTAGAAGTAACGGCTACTAATTTTAATGCAACAAGTATTGGTGGTACTAGTACAACTAAAGAGGTTTATACAAGTGATAATAAAACAACAACCGATGTTGTAATTGTTCCAGTTGGGTCATATATAAAACGTAATTACTATACAAAAGAAACAAATACATATGCATGGAGTAATAATCTATCTTCTTCAACTGTTGGATATGGATCTGATGGTTGGGCATACAAAGGACAAACTATAAAAATATGGGGAGGAGTAAGTGTAGGAAGTACAGCAGATATCGATCAGTATATTTATGGAGTAAATATATTCCAGAAATTTGATAGTGAGGCATTTCAGCCTTTAGATGATGCTGGAGAAGACGATTTTACAATTTACAATGAAAAAGCTGGTTCTACTATGAAAGTAAAACTTCGCTATGGTGCAAAAGCTGATGGATCTGGATGGATAAGTGATAGTGAGATGAGCGCTGCATTAGAAGAAGATTTAATTTACTTTACTAGTATGACAGATTTGAAATCTTCTTTAGGCCCTGATGCAGTTTGTATTGCTGTCTTAGCTGAAGGAAGAGAAGGACGTTTTGCAGCAGCAAGAACAGAAGTAGCTTTTAAAGTGAAAATGTTAGATTCTGCAGAATCAGGAAAGGTTTATCAGACAACAAATACAATAAAAGTATGGACACAGACGAATGGAGAATTGATGAGCTTCAATGATTCGATGTTAAACTATTCGACAGCAAGTGTAAAAACTAAAATGGATAATCCTGATATATATTTGAATGACGACACAATCAATGGAGGAAAACCATACGGACCATATATAAAAACAGCTTATGATGAAAATGGAAATGTTATAGCAGGAACAAATGGCCCACAAGGATTTTATACAGGAGCATCAGTATTAGTAGTTGGAAATAAAGCTTCAATTACAAAATCTGTAGCTCAACAATCTGGAGGAAAAGCAAAGAGTGTATTTGATCTTGATGCCAGCGAACGTGAAGTTGATTATGTATTATCTCCATCCCTACAACTAGCAAATGGAGACGCACCAGAAAATGAAGTTTTAGACAATGTAAGAGTCGTTGATACATTACCATATGGGGTTACTTATGTAGAAGGTTCGACAGTTATTGGAGGTACTTATAATCAAAATACACAATCGGTTGATGGTGGAGATTATAGCACAGGAGTACAGCCAGTTGTCGGTACAACTACTGACAGTAAAGGAAGAACAGTTCAAACGTTATCTTGGGAATTTAATGGAGTAAAGGTTGGAGAAGCGATGGATAAAGTCTACTTTTCTGTAATCATTGGTAATGCTGCTGATCCAGATAATGACGCTAAGCATAATGATAGTTTCACAAATACAGTAAATATCTATGCAGATGGTGATGGTCGTGCGATTACTACAGCGAATGGAAATACCTATAGCGCAGGATTTACAGTTACAAAAACAAATGCAACTACTTTTGCTAAGGGTATTGATCAGAACATGTATGAGTTGGGAGAAGACATTGGATTCTTTTTAACTTATGCAAATACAAGTCAAAGCACTCAATCAAATGTAAGATTGTTAGATGTATTACCATACTCAGGAGACTGGAGAGGAACGAAGTTTGATGGAACTTATACCGTAGATTCTATTACATTAGAGTACTCTACAACACCTACAAGTACATTAGACTTAATGTACTCAACGAATACATCATTACAAAATCAAAGTAATAACGCTTATAATGTAAATACAAGTAGTTTTACTACTGCAACAAAATCAGTAAGTGGTACAACTGTAACTTATACATTGCCATCAGGAACAAGTCCAACAGCGCTTTATTTCACAGGTAGTATGGATGGGAAAACTAGTATTAAAATCAGTTATAAATTGAAAGTCAAAGATAATAAGCCATCAAATATATATGCAAATGATGCAACAATAGTATCTGGTAAAAGTAGTGATCCATTATACGCACCTGTTGTTCAGGCGAAAGTAGTTAGAAGAACAGTAGAAGGTGTAGCTTGGATTGATTCAAATAGAAATGGTAAACGAGAAACAACAGAAAACAAATTACCAAATGTAAAGGTAAGTTTATACAAAAAAGATGGAACACAAGTAACGAAGGATATACTTGGTAATGATCTTACAAGTGTAGTTACTGATGCAAGTGGTGCATATGCATTTACAAATCTGCCATCAGGAGATTATTATGTACAGTTTGATAGTAGTGGAACTGTAAACTTAGGTGATTACACATTAACTACAAAGCAAGCAAGTGGAGTAAGTTCAACTGTAAACAGTGATGCAGATGCAGTGCTGGATGGAAGTGGAAAACTACAAAGTGCTAAAATTACTGATGTTAGTACACCAACAATTGCTGACATGAAAGTAATGGATTATCGAGTAAGTAATCTAGATATGGGAGTTTATGCACCATATACGGTTAATAAGACAAGTAATCCAACCGGTTCGTATGATGGTAGTGATGTACCTGTAATTAAAGAAGGACAAGTTGTTACCTATACAATTACGGTTGATTCACCAACAGCAAATCAATCAAATCTAACAATGACTGATACCCTGCCATCGGAAATGTCTTTAGTAAGTGGAAGTATAACTTACAAACTGCAAGGTGGGGCACAAGTAAAAGTAAATGATAGTGCTTATAGTAACACTACCCATACAATTACCTGGCCAACACTTGAAGTGCCAAAAGGAAAATCTGAATACAGCTTTAAAGTTGTAGTAGATAAAGTTGATTGGGAAGAAAATGTAAATGAAATAACATATGAGAATGTAGCAATTGCAAAACAGCCAAACATTCCAGATCAACCATCTAATGAAGTTAAACATAAAACAATAAGAAGAGAAGCAGATATTGTGAAAGCAGCAGCTTTAGTAGAAGAAGATGGAACCGTTTTAGCGCAAGATAATGGAACCGAAACGGATCCAGTGTATTCTGAGCTTCAACAAACCATCGAATATCGATTAGTAGTAAAAAACACAGGACATGATGATGCGAAGAGTGGAGATATAATAATCACAGATGTCTTGCCATATGATACAACATATGAAAGTGGAAGTATGACCTATACATTCAGAGACAGCAGTAATACAAACTCTACTTTCCCTAGTAGTACAGCAACAGCAACAATGAGTGATCCGGATAGTGATGGAAAGATGACTTGGACATTAAGTGGAATGAGTAGTGGTGAAGAAGCATATCTTACATTTAGAGTGAAAGCACCAGTTACTACAGATAATCCGGCGACTCTATTAGTGAAGGAATTAGAAAAAGAGTTTGATAATACAGCTCACTTAAAAGATGTACAGCGAGAAGAAACAGTATACGAAACTACATATACAGATGTTGATGGAAACACTTATAAGGAAAATGAAAGTGTTTATTCAGAAAAAGAAATCTCAAAAGATTCAAATACAACCTATCATGTAGTGAAAGAACCATTACTTACTATCAATAAAGTAAGTGATGTGGAAGAAGGAACATACTTAAGTAGCGAAGATGAAATTACCTACAGTATAACTGTAAAGAATGTTGGAAAAGCAATCGCGAAAGAATTCGATATTAAAGATGCAATTCCAGAATATACTACCTATGTACTAGGCAGTATCACTTATTCAGGAGATGCTACAACTGTAACTCCTGATGATACAACACTTGTTGACGGCACTGGTGAACTTACATGGAAGGTAGAAGGATTGGAAGTTGATGGAAGTGTAACAGTTACATTTACCGTTACAGTAGATGAAATGTATGAAACTGGAGAGCGTGAAATTCTTAACCAGGCATATACAAGACTGCCAGAAGACCCATGGACTCCTTCAGAAGAAGTAGAGCACAAACAAAAAGTAGCGTATGAAATAGAGAAGTACAGTGATCCAGAAACAGGTAGT
Source organism: Breznakia pachnodae (assembly GCF_030814225.1). Lineage (GTDB taxonomy): Bacteria > Bacillota_I > Bacilli_A > Erysipelotrichales > Erysipelotrichaceae > Breznakia > Breznakia pachnodae. Next base: position 289,262 of record NZ_JAUSUR010000002.1, on the reverse strand, counting down.
TATGTAGATGGAAATCAAGAAATTACATATTTCATTAAGGTTACAAATACAGGGGAGTCTACATTAGATAAGGCACAAGTAAAAGATGCAATCCCAGAGTACACAACATATGTAGACGAAAGTATTGCATATGAAGGAAATGTTTCGGTAGCCATGCCAGATGATACAACAATAGTTGATGGGTTAGGTGAACTTACTTGGGATATTGAAGGAGTACCAACAGGAGAAACTGTTACATTAAGTTTTAAAGTTAAAGTGGATGAAATGGATGCAAGTGGAGAACGTTCAATTAAGAATGTTGCTTATGTGAAGGCACCAGAAGATCCATGGAAGCCATCAGAAGAAGTAGAACACAAACAAAAAGTAGCTTATGAAATAGAGAAATCAAGTAATCCAGAAAGTGGAAGTTATGTAAATGGCGGAGATGAAATCAATTATTTCATTAAAGTCACAAATACAGGAGAATCTTCATTAGATAATCTGCAAGTAAAAGATGCAATACCAGAAAATACAACTTATGTAGAAGAAAGTATTGCATATGAAGGAAATGCAGAATTAGTAATACCAGATGATACAAGTATTAAAGATGGATTTGGAGAACTTACATGGGATATTGAAAATGTACCAGTAGGAGAGAGCGTAACTTTAAGTTTCAAAGTTAAAGTGGATGAACTTAATACAGAAGGTGAACGTGACATCAAGAATCAGGCATATGCGAAAGCACCAGAGGAAGAAGAATGGACACCAACAAATGAAGTAGAACATAAACAATCTTTATCATTTAAAATTCTAAAATCAAGTAATCCAGAACACGAAAGTATTGTGAAAAGTGGAGATTATGTAACTTACTTTATTCAAGTGGATAATACAGGTACTGAAACTTTAAGGGATATTACAGTTACTGATAAAATACCAACAGGTACAGAGTATGATGCAAATAGTATTAATACAGAAGATAAGAATACGACATACTTTGAAAAAGATGGTATATTGACTTGGGAAATTCCTGAGATTAAACCAAATGAATCTGTGATTGTTACTTTTAGAGTAAAAGTAACAGGTGATCAAAGCACGATTCGTAATGTTGCTCAAGTTCAATTAGGAGAAGATGATCCAAAGAATACAAATGAAGTGACTCACACAGTAGAGCCTAAACAATCTGCATCAATTGCTGGTAGCCCTTCAATCGCTACAGGTGATGATACAAATAGCACTGGTTATATCTTCATGAGTCTTATTGGATTAATGAGCATATTGGCTTTATTAATTTCTAAAAGAAAAACAGAAAAAGTATAAATTGTACAAAGAGACAGTAGGATGAAAAATCTTACTGTTTTCTTTTGAAATTGAGAAATTGTCTTATGTATAAGACAAAAATATAGTGTAATTGTCTTGTGCACAAGACAATGGTTGAATATAACTATTGATTAAAATGAATAAAACCATGCCACAAATTAACATATTAATTTGTATTGGCGAAACAGAAATTCAAATATATATTCACTAATTAAGGGAGGAAGTATGAAAAAATCAATAAGAGAATCGGAATGGTTGTCAGTAGAGGAAATGGAAACTGCACTGGAATTATAATAGATCATCAATAAAAAGAATGTAATATGTATAGATTAATCATAGTGATAATCTGCATATATTACATTCTTTTTTTCTTTTGGTATTACATTAATGGGTTAAAAGAACAGAATTAAGTACTAAATTGTAGCCCACCATTGCGCAACAGGATGGAACATCACAGTATTGCACATCATGTTGTGCACAAGTCGAACCCAAATGAAATTGAAAAGAAGTTTTATCGCCCATATAATGAGAATAGAAAAGCAGATAGTGTATTCGCGCGCAATGAATGATCAAATGTATATCTGTTTTTGGAATAGGAGTGAAAGTAATGGAAAGTGATATGATTCACAAGGAATTAATCCAATTAGATATGGATGTGGTTGATGCAGATGACTTTTTCTCAAAGTTATGCAATAAGCTAGTTGAACTTGGTTATGTCAATGAGTCATTCTATGATGCAATAACAAAACGAGAAAAGGAGTTTCCTACGGGTTTGCCAACACAGCCTTATGCTGTCGCAATTCCTCATGCAGATCCTCAGTACATCATAAAACCATTCATAGCAGCAACACGATTAAAAAATGCTATTAAATGGTGTGAAATGGCGACCAGCGATGTTTGGCATGATGTGAAATTTATATTCATGCTTGGATTCAAAAGAGAAAATGGGCATGTTGAATTACTTCAGATACTAGTTGAAAATTTTCAAGATGAAAAGTTGATGAACAAGTTGCTGGATGCAACAACAGAAGAAGAATATATGAAAATAATCCTAAGTATGAAAGGATTTAATGAGAAGGAGTAATTATTTATGAAAAAAATAATTGTAGCATGTGGTAGTGGAGTAGCTACTTCACAAACCGTAGCAAGTAAAGTAAATCGTTTATTAAAAGAGCGAAAAGTAGATGCTGAAGTTGAAGCAGTAGACTTAAAATCAGTAGATCGCTATATGAATTCTAGTGTTGCGTATATTGCAATTACTAAGACAAATAAAGAATATCCAATTCCTGTAATCAATGGAATTACATTTTTAACAGGTGTTGGAATGGAACAAGAGTTACAAAGATTAATTGATGCTGTGAATAACGGATAAGGATAGAAATATATAAGGAGGACTTTATGGATATCTTACAAGATGTTGTTAATTGGCTGCTTGGTTTAGGGGCAGCAGTATTTGTACCAATTATTATAATAATCGCAGGTTTAATCGTGCGAATGAAATTAAAAGACGCAGTTTCTTCAGGTATTACATTAGGGGTAGCGTTCACTGGGATGTCAATGTTGATCAGTTTTATGACAGATACAATTGCACCAGCGGCAGAAGCAATGCTGGAATCAACAGGTATTTCATTACCAGTTGTTGATGGCGGGTGGACGACAATGTCAACCATTTCATGGTCATGGCCATATGCATTCTTAATGTTCCCACTATTAATTATAATTAATATTATTATGTTGGTATTAAAGAAAACGAATACATTTAATGCGGACTTATGGAATGTGTGGGGAAAAATATTTACAGCAGTTGCGGTAGTTGCAATTACTGGAAGTGTACCATTAGCGTTTTTGGTAGCAGCAGTTCAAATTATCTTTGAACTTAAAACTGCTGATGCACATCAACATAGAATTGAAAAATTATCAGGAATTCCTGGGGTTACATGTACGCATAAAATGGTGTTCTTTGGAGCAGTATTATACCCATTTGATATGTTACTAAGAAAAATTCCATTCTTTAACAAAGATTTCGATGCTGAAGCATTAAAAAACAAAATTGGAATTTTCGCGGAAAACCATGTATTAGGGTTTATTCTAGGATGTTTATTTGGATTATTAGCTCAATATGATGTAGCAGAAATTTTAACTTTAGGAATTAAATGTGCAACAGCACTTACATTATTTCCAGTAATTACGAAATACTTTATGCAAGCATTGTCACCAATTTCAGAAGCAATTAGTGACTTTATGAATAAGAAGTTTGAAGGAAGAACTTTAGTTGTAGGATTGGACTGGCCTTTCCTTGGTGGTTCAAATGAAATCTGGTTAGCAGTTATTTGGTCAGTTCCAGTAACTCTTGTTTGTGCCATGTTCTTACCAGGAAATGATATTCTGCCATTTGCAGGAATAATTAACTTAGCCTTAGCAGTTCCAGCATATTTAGTAACAAAAGGTAACTTACCAAGAATGTTAGTACTTTGTACAATTGGAGTTCCAGCATTCCTATGGGTAGGTACAGCGTTTGCACCGTTTATTACCGAACTTGCTAACTCAACAGGAGCAGTTACATTAGGTGCAGGACAGTTAATTTCAAACAGTTCGATTGATGGACCAGTATTTACATATGCAATTTCTCATATATTTGATATCATCAATGGAAATGTACTTCCGGCAATTATCTTTGGATTGTGGTTAATTGGATTTGTATTATACTACCGTGATTTGATGAAAGAAGCAAAAGCTGCAAAAGTACAACAAGTGGAAAGCGAATAGAAGTATATGAACTTTACAAATAAAGATGGGGTTTTAATTGTTAAAGATATAATTGAAGCAATTCAAAAAAATAAAGATTATTTAAGTGAAATCGATGGTGCCATTGGGGATGGTGACCATGGAATTAATATGAACAAAGGGTTTACGATGGCCTTAGAAGAATTAAATGAAAATGATAATATGAGTAGTGGATTTCAAGTAATCAGTAAAACACTGATGAGTAAAATAGGTGGAAGTATGGGGCCACTCTATGGAAATTTCTTTCGAGGGTTTTATACTGTATCAAGAAATGAAGAAGTGATTGATGGAGTAATTATAGGTGAAATGCTGGATAAGGCATATAGCAATATTACCTCGATTTCACCTGCGAAAGTAAATGATAAAACATTAGTTGATGTACTGGATCCAGCGATTCATGCATATCACGAAGTGTATCAGAGTACACAGAAAACGAAAGAAAGCCTGGAAGCAATGGTAAATGCTTCCAAAACAGGACTTGAATCAACAAAACAAATGATAGCGAAACTAGGAAGAGCGAGTCGCTTAGGTGAACGTTCAATTGGACATCAGGATGCAGGTGCAACATCAGCGCAGATTATCCTGGAAACCTTTGCTACATCTGCAATCAAACTATTAAAATAAAGGAGAGCTTATGCAACGATTTGTGAATAAACCAGATTATATTGTTGAAGATATGCTACAAGGATTTGCCAAAGCGTATCCTTACATTGAAATCATCAAAGAAAATGATCATGTTGTAAAAAATGTAAATGCTCCAATTGCTGATAAAGTAGGTTTAGTCAGTGGTGGAGGAAGTGGACATGAGCCAGCATTTCTTGGTTATGTTGGTAAGAATATGTTAGATGCAGTTGCGGTTGGAGAGGTCTTCTCTTCTCCTCCTGCACAGGCATTCTATGATGCCTTTATGGCAGTGGACAGTGGAAAAGGTGTTGCCTGTTTGTTTGGAAATTATGCAGGTGACAATATGAATGTAAAAATGGCAATACAGATGGCAGAAGATGAAGGTGTCGAAGTAAAATGTGTAATTGCCAATGATGATATTTCATCTGCACCAAAAGACCAGAAAGAGAAACGTCATGGGATTGCTGGTGGGGTATTCATGTGGAAGGTAGCTGGTGCAAGAGCAGCACAGGGGGCAAGTTTAGATGAAGTAATTCATAGTGCCCAAAAAGCAGTGAATAATACACGTAGTATTTGTGTGGGATTAGCTCCATGCACAATACCTGCTGTAGGAAGTCCAAACTTTACTATTGAAGAAGGAAAGATGGAGTTTGGAATTGGACACCATGGAGAACCAGGAATGCATATTGAAGATTTACCAACTGCAGAAGTAATTGCTGAAAAAATGACAACTGCAATCATTGAAGATCTTGAACTTGCAAACAATGATGAAGTAGCTCTGATTGTTTCTGGATTGGGTGCAACTCCAGTAATGGAATTATATGTTCTTTATGATGGGATTGAAAAAGTATTAAGTGAAAAAGGTGTTCATGTTTATCGTCCATATATTGGTGATTATGTTACCTCACTTGATATGAATGGAGCAGCATTAACAATAATGAAAGTAGATGATGAACTAAAAGAATTACTGGATTATCCAGCAGAGAGTCCAGGTATAAGTAAGTAAGTAAGGAGGTATGCGATGACATTCCTAGATGAGAGGAGTAGAAAAGTTTTAATTCATATCGTTGATAATCCTGCAGCAACAGGAAAAGAATTGGAACAACTTCTATCTCTGTCCAGAAAACAATTAAGTTATACTCTAGATAAAGTAAATGATTATCTGATAGGAAATGGGTATACGAAGATTGAGCGACAGAAAACAGGTAAATTTACAATACCTGCTACTGTTATTGAAGAATTTAAAACAGATCAATTTACATTTGAAGAAGCTTCTTATATCTATAGCGATAAAGAACGTCTGGATTTAATTGTTCTCATTTTACTATGTCATCAGGACGAATTATCAACTTATGATTTCACTATCGAATTAGGTATTAGCAAAAATACCTTTTTATCAGATTTAAAGAAATTACATACGTATATTCATACCAACTATGGCGTAAGTGTTCTATACAGCAGAAAAGATGGATATAACTTAATCGGAAGTGAATATGCGAAAAGAGAATTACTAATTGCATCCATCAGAAAAGTATTAAATATGCCCAATGGTAGTGATGTAATAAAGAAAATATGTAAGATTGATGTCGCTGAACTAGATGAAATTCATAATGATATCAGTGAGATTGAAAAGAAATTACAAATACAGTTTACTGATGAGCGACTAAAAGAATTACCATACATTTTATGTCTGGTAATTCGCAGGGTTCATTCAGGACAGTTGCTAGATACCATACCTGAAGCATTCCAACATATTATTGGAACAAAGGAATATAGTGTAACAGCAAGCCTGTCCAATAAATATCAAATTGAAAATCAATTAGAAAGAATGTTCATATCAGCACAGATTCAGATTTCCAATATTCATTATTTAAAAGCAGATGAATATAAGATGGAAAAGAAACTGATGAAGGCAGCAAATGAAATGATCACAAACTTTGAAGATATTTCATGTATTCAAATCAAAGAACGCGAACAGTTATTGGAAGCAGTATTACAACACTGCAAACCAGCATTCTATCGAATGAAGTATAACTATCATATTGAGAACAGTATCTTAGATATGGTGCTACCACAACATAGTTATCTGCATGAGATGGTGCGTAAATCATCAAAACCGTTTGCTCAACTGGTAGGACATGAAATTGTGGATGATGAGCTTGTTTACCTGACTGTTTTATTTGGTGCATGGTTACGTAAAGAAGGGGTATTAGATATTGTTGAGGAAAAGAAACGAGCAGTTGTTGTTTGTACCAATGGAATATCAGTATCCAATTTCTTGTATGTAACACTAACGGAATTATTTCCAGAAATCGACTTTTTGACTTGTTTATCCATTCGTGGATTTCAAGACTTCAAAGAAGATTATGAACTGGTTTTTTCAACGGTACGTTTGGAGAGTGAAAAGACGCAATTTCTGGTTACACCATTCTTGAATGAATATTCAAAACAAAGTTTTAGAGAAAAGGTATTACAGGAAATAGAAGGTGTAAACTTACATCGAATTCAAATATCAAGTATTGTGAATATTGTGGAAGAATCAGCAACGATTCATGATAAAGATCAGTTGATTAAAGATTTAAAACAATACTTAAGTAAAGAACCAAATACGAAAAAAGAAGAAAGTATTCTGCAACGCAAACGCGAAGGAATACTGTTAAGTGATTTACTAAATGAGAAAACAATTCAGATTTCAGATAAAGAGACTGACTGGAAAGATGCAATTAGAATTGCATCAAAACCTTTATTGGAAAATAAAGATATAGAAGAACGATATGTAGATAAAATGATTACTTCAATTTGTGAAGAACAACCCTTTATTATGATTGCAGAAGGTGTCATCATTGCGCATGCGGGAATTGATGATGGTGTAAACAATGTATCGATGGGTATTTTAAGAATGCCTTCAAAGATATCAATTCATGGGTATATGAATGCGGATATCATTGTTGTGCTAGGAACACCAGACCGTACTGAACACCTAACTGCTCTTTACAAGTTTATTGAAGTAACAGAATCAAATGAAAAAATGCGAGCAATCCGTCAGGCGAAAAAAGTGGATGAGATTGTTCAGGTGATAAGAAAATAAAAGGAGAAATCATGTTAGAGACATTAAAAAAAGATGTATGTGAGATTGCAAAAAGAGCACAGAGAGATTGCTTATGTAAACATAAATCAGGAAACTTCTCAGCTAGAGATAAGGAAACTGGATATATTGTAATTACACCTACAAGTGTAGATAGAGAATTATTAACACCAAGAGATATGGTAGTTGTAGATATAGATGCAAATGTAATTGAAAACCTTTCTGGACTTCGACCAACAAGTGAGACATTAATGCACTTGAAGATTTATGAAACAAGAGAAGACGTATATGCAATAGCGCATACACATTCAATGTATGCAACATCATTTGCGGTATTGGATAAACCAATTCCTGCAGTTGTATATGAAGTAGCTTCAATGGGATTAAAAAAGGGAAGAATACCAGTAGCTCCTTATGGAAGACCAGGAACACCAGCACTTGCAGATTCAGTAATAGATGTAGTACAAGAAGCAGATTGTTTCTTAATGAAAGGTCATGGAGCCTGTGCTGTGGATGGAACAGATATCTATGAAGCATTTTTAAAGGCAGCATACATTGAAGAGATTGCTCAACTTTACTACAATACATTAACTGCTAATGGTGGAAAAGAACCAGAGAGTTTCCCAGCAGAAGAACTTCAACAATGGGAATACCCAGCAGAAATTAAGTTTTCAAATAAGTAGGTGGAGCATATGAAAAAGATAATTAATAAACCTGAAGACTATCTGAAAGAGATGTTGGAAGGAATTTATATTGCACACAGCGATCAGGTTACTTGTGTAAATAATGATTTACAGTGTTATGTCACTAAGACAAAAAAAGAGGGAAAGGTTGGTATTGCTACTGGTGGAGGTAGTGGTCACTTGCCATTGTTTCTTGGTTATGTTGGTGATGGAATGTTAGATGGTTGTAGTGTAGGAGATGTATTTCAATCACCTAGTGCAGATCAGATGCTGGCAATCACAAAAGAAATTGATAGTGGTGCAGGAGTACTGTACATTTATGGTAACTACAATGGAGATATCTTTAACTTTGATATGGCTAGTGAAATGGCAGATTTTGAAGAAGGTATTCGAGTAGAAACAGTATTGGGAGCTGATGATGTTGCTTCAGCAGGTCCTAGTGAGCCAGGTGAGAAGAGTACCAGACGTGGAGTGGCAGGAATCTTCTTTGTGTACAAATGTGCAGGAGCAGCAGCGGATCAGATGTTAGACTTAGACAATGTAAAGCGTATCGCACAAAAAGCAGCAGATAATGTTCGTACAATGGGAGTAGCACTTACACCATGTATTGTTCCTCGTGTCGGTAAAGCGGGATTTAGTATTGGTGAAGATGAAATGGAAATTGGAATGGGAATCCATGGGGAAAGTGGAATTCGTAGAGGTAAGATTGAACCAGCAGATCAGATAGTTGATGAAATGCTTACACAAATCATTGAAGATTTACCATACAATAAGAATGATGAAGTTGCAGTCTTAGTAAATGGTCTAGGAGCGACACCACTAGATGAACAATATATTGTAGTTCGTAGAATCAATCAGAAACTGGAAACAGCAGGTATTACAGCGGTTAAGTATTATGTAGGTGAATATGCTACAGCACTTGAAATGGCAGGATTCTCAATTTCATTATTAAAGTTGGATGATGAATTAAAAGAATTAATCAAACACCCTGTGAATACCCCATTCTTTAAACAGTAGGAGAAAATCATGAAAGACATACTAAAGTATTTAAAAACTCTTGATGAAATCATGAACAAAAATAAAGATTATCTCATTGAATTAGATAGTGTTGTTGGTGATGGTGATTTGGGTCTTACCATGAGTGATGGTTATGCTGCAGCATATAATGCTGTGAAAGATACAGAAGAAACGGATATTGGAAAGGTTCTATATACTGCGGGAAAAAGTATGGCGAATGCGGTTCCTTCTACAATGGGAACCCTAATGGCATCAGGGCTTATGCAGGCAGCAAAAGCTTTACGTGGTGTAAATGAAATGACTAATGAAACCTGGCTTCAATTCTTTAATGCTTATGAAGAAGGTGTAATGAATAGAGGTAAGGCGAAAGTTGGAGAGAAAACATTTTTAGATGGATTACATCCAGCTATTGAAGTAATCAAAGAAAACATAGAATCTTCATTACCTGATATTTCAAAAAGAGCTGCAGAAGCAGCAGATACAGGTTTTCATAATACAACAACAATGAAAGCAGTGCATGGTAGAGCTGCTACAAGAGGGGAAGCATCAATTGCTTTGGAAGATCCAGGAGCATATGTTGCAAAACTGTTAATGGAAGCATTTTATTCAATCGCAAAATAAAAAAACAATATGCTAACAAAATATTTATTTGTTAGCATATTGTTTTTGGTTTGATAGATGTGATAATATCTTACTGATATACAAATGTTAGAAGGTGATCATATGAAAAAGACTAATTATTCATTAGAAGAATTAATAAATAAAAACAAAGGAATTATTACCTTTGAGCAAGTAAAAAGACACAATATATTATATTATGAAATTCAGACAATGCTTAAAGATGGAATGCTAGTAAAAGAGTGTTCAGGGATATATCATAAGCCTAAGATTTATGTTGATGAGTATTTTATGTTACAGTATCGCTATCCGAAAGGAATATACTCATTAGATACAGCACTTTGGTTACATGGTTTATCACTAACTGTTCCATCTAAGCCAATTATGAGTTTTCTATATGGAACAAACACCAAATTAATAAAAGAAAATGGAATTAAACCAGTGGTCCTTAGAAAGAATTATGAAGAAGGAATTATCAATATCAAAAGACATGGCAATCAAATTATTAACATTTATGAGATAGAGCGTACATTGGTTGAATGTCTTAGACCGATTTATAGAATTGATATTCAAATCATTACAACAGCCTTTAAAATGTATGCCCAAGAACACAAAATTAATTACATTAAATTACAAATGTATGCAAAGATGTTTAAAGTAGAAAGCAAAGTTCGTTCATATTTAGAAGTGTTAGATTAAACAATTGTTATGAAAAGAGAAGGAAGATATATATGAAATTATTAGTAAGTGATTATGATGGTACTATCAGTATCGATGGTGAAGTAAGTAAAAAAACAATAGATAAATTGAGACAATGGGTAGAAGCAGGGAACTTATTTGTACTTGCAACAGGAAGAAGTTTAAATATTACAACTGGAATTATTGAGAAAGATCAATTACCTGTTGACTATATAATTTGCAATAACGGAAGTGTTACGTACGATGCTAACTACAAAGTTATAAATGAATCAACTTTATCAATGGATATAGTAAATATGATTATTAATGATTCTACAATTCAAAATAGTCATTATTTCGTGATATCGGAGGAAAAGGAACGATATTTATTAGAAGGATATCAGGAAGGGAAAGAGACAATTAACTATTATACAAAAATCTTAAAGAGAAAAGATTTAAATGATTTACATGTATATGCTATTGACACAAGATATGATACAGCAGAAATAATGAAGAAAAAAGAAACTATATTGAGAGATAAATATGATGGAATTGCATCAATCAATCCAAATATAGAAACAATAGACTTTACTCCTCTTGGTGTAACAAAAGATTCAGCAGTACAAAAAATAGTAAAAAAATATAAAGACTTAGAATCAATTATTGCTGTAGGTGATGGATTGAACGATCTAATAATGATTGAAAACAATATTGGATACACAATGGAGTGGGCAACACAAGAAATTAAAGATAAAGCTATTGGTGTAATAACTAGTATCGATGAAATACTTGATAAGTATATGTAGTAGTTAATCATGATATAATTAGTTTGATATTATGAACTGGTAAATAGAGGTTTAAAAGGGGAATTAATGAGGGGAACAATTAAAAAGTTGATATATGGTACTTTGATACTGCTTCTAATAGCGTGCAGTACAAATAATGCAGATAATAAAGCTAATCAAAAACAAGCTGAATTTGAAAAAGATCAATATTTGGTAAAGATAGATATTAATGAATATGAGAGTTATAGTGAGGATAAATATAATAAAACTGAATATCTTAATGACAGAGACAGATATCCTCAGTACAATCAGTTTAAAGAACATTTAGAAAATGTAGTTATTTATCATGATGCTGTCAAAAAAGAAGATGTTAGTTTATGGGAAATGAAGATACGGGATAATTGGGGATACTCACAAGGAACATTGTTATTAGCTTATAAGGTTGAAATTGAAGGTAAGGAAAAATACTTAGGAGTAGATCAAATAACAGGAAAAGCATTTAGTTGGGATGAAACGAGAGGTTTAAAATCTATTTCATCTTTAGAAACACCAACTGTATTTGAAGATTCATTATCTGCACTGACTTATGTAAAAGAAAATATTTGGGATCCTGGACGGTTTACAGTAAACTTTGATTTGAAGTTACATCAAAATGAAGACGGTGAATATTTCTATATGTCAGAAAGAACGGCTTTAGGTCCCGAACAAGAAGTTGCCTATCGAATTGATATTAGTGAGAATGCAGATAATAGTTATACTGCTCATTGCTATGAGATTATAATGGCATCATATGGATCGCATACAGCAACTACATATTGGCTTAGTGTGCAAAAAACTGGATTTATCCAGGATATAGTTTTTTTTGATATATGGATTGCTGATATGGAATAATAATTATATAAAATGTAATTCCCAGAGTTTATCAAAAAATGATAAACTTAATAAATATATTCATGATACAATAGGAAAGGTGATAAAAATGAAAGTAAGATTAGCGACAAGAAAAGATACACAAACAATTTTAGATTTAATAATTGAATTAGCAGTGTATGAAAAATTAGAACACGAAGTAACAGCGACAGTAGAGATTCTTGAAGAATGGTTATTTGATAAAGAAAAAGCAAAAGTTTTATTAGGAGAAGTAAATGGTAAAGTAGTTGGATATTGTCTATACTTCTATAATTTCTCAACCTTCTTAGGAAAAGCGGGGATTTATATTGAAGATCTATATGTAAAAAAAGAATATCGAGGAAGTGGTTATGGAAAACAATTCTTTAAAGAGGTTGCCATGATTGCGGTTGATGAAGACTGTCAGAGAATTGACTGGTCATGTCTAAAATGGAATAAACCAAGTATTGAATTCTACGAATCACTTGGTGCAAAAGCTCAAGAAGAGTGGGTTGGATTTCGTTTAACAATCGAAGATATTAAAAGACTAGCAGGGAAATAAAATAATTTCTCTGCTTTTTTTGACCGCTTAAGTGCGTAAAATTACCACTTACTTAAATACTATAGTAATCAAAAAAGAATTATTATATTCTCTAATTATAGAAAAATAAGTTGACAATAATATAATTTTATAATATTCTAAAAGTGGAATATGAAACAAGTAGAATAAAGGAGGCTATTATGTCAGCTAAATATGGATTGTTAGGATTGCTTAGTTATGGGGATCAAACAGGGTATGATTTGAATAAAACATTTGAATATTCATTGAATTATTTCTGGAATACACAAACAAGTCAGATTTATAAAGAATTAAATACGATGGAAAAAGATGAGTGGTTGACATCAAAGATTGTTTACCAGGATGATAAACCGAATCGTAAGGTATATTCAATTACACCTCTTGGATTAGAAGAACTACATAAATGGTTAAGTAAAGATTTTGTTGATAGGGAAATGAGAATACGAAATGCATTTCTTATTAAAGTATTCTTCTCTGGTGGAAATGATGTGGATGATAATATCGCAATGTTTGAACGTTATCGTGAAGCATGTCAAAGTCGATTGGATAGTATGGCTCAAACCAATGAGAATGTGGAAGCACATATTGAAAATGAAGAGGAAAGAAAGCTTGCGGTGTATTGGAAAATGACGGCAAGATATGGAGAATACTACTTTAAAATGTGTGTTGATTGGGCTGCAGAAATGATAGAAATAATAAAAAAAGAAAAAAATAAGTAAAAACTACTTTACCTGTCGTAGTAATTGTGATATATTATTACTGCACCTGACGTACTACGACAGCCGTAGTAAAAAAACAAATCAGGTAGAAGAGAGGGCATTATGATAAGTAGTGACGTAATTAGAGGATACAATGATCTGATGATTTTATTCATATTACTTGAGAGAGATAGTTATGGGTATGAAGTATCAAAAGAGATTGAGGATCGCTCGAAGCAAAAATATAGTATTAAAGAAACTACATTGTACTCGGCTTTTACTAGGTTGGAGAAAAAAGGATATATTGCTTCTTACTATGGAAATGAGACTCATGGGAAAAGAAGAACCTATTATAAAGTAACAAATGCAGGTATTCGATACTATAAAGAAAAGTGTGAAGAATGGGAAGTTACAAAGGATGTAATCAATCAATTTATAAGGAGACTAGAAGATGGAAACAATTAGAGCTTATATAGAGCAAATGTTTAGGGATTTGCCAAAAACAAAAGAAGTTGTTGAAATGAAATTGAATATTCAAGATCATATGGAAGACAAGTTTCAAGAGTTGGTAAATAGTGGAATGAATGAAGCAAGTGCCAGCAGAGAAGTAATAAATGAATTTGGAGATATGAGTGAGATTCTAAAAGAATTGAACATTGATCCAGAAGCTTCTAAAAATGGGGAAGAAGTAAACTACCTTAGAGATGAGGAAGTAGATGAATATATCCGCTGGAAGAATTACAGTGGAACTATGATAGCAGTAGCAGTTTTAATTTGTATTAATGCTGTTGGGGTATCACAGTTTGTTGGAACAATTATCTGGGGTAAATTAGGAAACATTCTAACTGGTGTAGTGTTCTTTGGAATGGTTGCAGCAGCAGTACTAATCTTTATTTACTTTGGTACAAAAAGTGATGCGTATAAATATATTGAGGAAGACCCATCAATTAGTCCACAGAAAATGGATGAATTGAGGAGAGGATATGCAGATTATAAAGCACGATCAGGGATTTTAATTGGAGTAGGAGTTGTGCTTTGTATTGTTGCAGTAGGATTGTTTACATTGGTTGAATGGATTTTGGGCGATGCATTTGCCATCTTGGTGTTCTTTGCAATCGTCAGCGCTGGAGTATTTATGTTTATTAAAACTGGTACTGAAGCTGAAGGGTATGAATTATTTGTTAAAGGAAAAACAGCAAGTAAAAAAGCTCAACAAGATAGTCCTTTATATGGAATTATCATGTTAAGTGCTACAGGAATCTTCTTATTATTGGGATTCTTAGGACATTTATGGCACCCTGGATGGGTTGTCTTTCCAATCGGAGGAATTCTGTGCGGAATTGTAGCAGTAGCTACAGGGAGGGAATAACATATGGTTATTGAAATTAAGGACTTAGTTAAGCATTATGGTAAATTCAAGGCTCTAGATAAATTTAGTTTAGAGGTTGAAGAAGGAGAAGTGTTAGGACTTCTTGGACCGAACGGTAGTGGAAAAACAACAAGTATTAACTGTTTATTAGCACTTCTTACATATGACTCAGGAAGTGTACAAATCTTTGGGAAAGATATGACACCAAGTTCATACGATATCAAAAGAGATATTGGTGTTGTTATGCAGAATGTTGCGGTGTTTGAAGAATTAACAGTATTTCAAAATGTGGATTACTTCTGTGGATTGTATATCAATGACAGTAAGAAACGTAAACAATTAGTAGATGAATCTTTAGAATTCGTTGGATTAACTGACTTTAAAAAGAAGTATCCAAAAGAATTAAGTGGTGGTTTATTAAGAAGACTTAATATTGCTTGTGGGATTGCTCATAAGCCAAAGTTAATTATCTTGGATGAACCAACAGTTGCAGTAGATCCACAATCACGTAATCGTATTCTTGAAAATATTCAGGAGTTAAATCGTTTAGGAGCTACAATTGTTTATACTACTCACTATATGGAAGAAGTTGAACAAATCTGTAATCGCATTATTATCATGGATAGTGGTAAAGTAATTGCAAGTGGTAGTAAAGAAGAATTGAAGAGTTCAATTCAAATTAAAGAAAAAATTAAATTTGAATTAGATGAAATTAGTGAAGAAGCAATCAAACATATTGATGCTCATGAAGATGTAATGGCAGTAGCATTTGAAAAGGGTATCTTAGAAATTATTGTCACAAAAGACAATGGATTACTAATGGAACTGTTAGCTTACTTCAAAGACAACAATATTTCATTTGATAAAGTATATAGTGAAACACCAACATTAAATGATGTTTTCTTAGAAATCACAGGAAAAGAATTAAGGGATTAGGTGAATTCTATGTTTCATATATTTAAATATCGCTTTATATGTTTTGTAAGAGATAAGACAATTATGTTCTGGTCCCTGTTATTTCCAATTGGACTAGCAACATTATTCTTCTTTGCATTCTCTAACCTTGGTAACCAAGAACTGGAACTAGTAAAAGTAGCAGTTGTTGATGAAGGAAATGAAGCCTTCAATCAAGTAGTAGAGGAATTAGGAGCAGATGGAGAAAATCAGTTATTCGAAGTCACTTACACAACAAGAGAAAAAGCTGAAGAGTTAGTAGAAGAAGGTGAAGTGGAGGCTGCATTAATCAGTGAAGAAACCCCAGTAGTTCTATACAAGAACTTAACATTGGAAACACAGATTATTCAAGAAGTAGCACAATCATACTTAAGAATTAACTCTACCGTAGAAACGGTTGTTAAGGATAACCCACAGGCAATGAGTGAGCTTGTGGTACAAGATATTATACAGAGTAAAGTAGTTGTGGAAGACTATGGTTCTAAGGCAGGAACTGTAGATATGACCACACAGTACTTCTATACAATCATTGCAATGACATGTATGTATGGAATGTTCTGGGGATTAAAAAGTATCAGTGATACACAAGCAAATCAAAGTGATCGTGCCATTCGTCTGAATGTAGCACCAACCCATAAAATGAAACTTGTATTTATTGATTACTTAGTAACCTTTACGTTAATGGTTATTGAATTGGCTATTACCTTTGCTTATCTGATCTTTGTATTAGGTACTGATTTTGGAAGTCATTTCCCTCAGGTAATCGCACTTAGTTTATGTGGAATATTAATGAGTTTAGGAATGGGAATCATGATTGGAAGTATTTCTAAATTCAAACAGAATACAAACATCAGTATTGTAAGTATGGGGAGTTTGTTCAGTTGTTTCTTAGCTGGAATGATGGCAAGTAACATGCCATATATCTTGAATCAGACAATTCCATTCTTGAAATATATTAATCCAGCAACACTAATTACAAATGGGTTTAATATCTTATATTATTATGAAGATATTTCGGCAGTATATATTAATATGGCAATTCTTGCAGCTATGGGAGTTGTAGCAGTATTAATTTCATACACTGTATTAAGGAGGAAAGCATATGCAAGTATTTAAGTTATTCTTCCAGATTATTAATAAAAATAAAATCAGTGTATTCATGACCTTAATTATTGCCTTTGCATTCTCAATCATGTTTGTGAAGACAAGTGGAGATTCCTTCACAATTCAAAGAGCAAATATTGCAATTGTGGATAATGACAATAGTGAGGCATCAAAAGCATTAACGGAGTATATGGGTGAAAGAACCGATATTAAAGATATTGATGAAGCTGATATCGAAGAAGCAATTTTCTATCAGGATATTGTATATGTTCTATACATTCCTGAAGGATATGAAGATGCAATCAAAGCAAATGAAGAGATTGTTTTAGAAAAGAAACAAGTTCCTGATTCTGCAAGTGCATATGTAGTAGATAACTACGCAGATGCATTCTCAAACACAGTACGTAGTCATTATGCATACGCAGCTACGCCTTCAATAGAGGATGCAATTAAAGATGCAAATACGGATTTAAAACTTGAAGTTACATCTGAAAGTGTAAGTGGAGAAGACAAAGAACAAATTCAATATTACTTTAACTTCTTATGTTACTCATTCTTCTGTTCTCTTATCTGGGGACTTGGAGTAGTTATGGTATCAATGAACAGAGTTGATATCAAAAGAAGAAATGTAGTATCTCCAGTATCAAACTTAAAGATGAATGTACAGTTGGCACTTGGTGCTGGCGTATTTGGAGCAGTACTATTTGGATTGTCTTGTCTGTTTGCATATACAGTATTTGGTGATGGAATGACTGCCACTGGATCATACTTATATCTGATTAATCTTGCAGTTCTTGTATTCCCTTGTTTGGGACTTGCATATTTAATTGCAAGTGCAATTAAGAAACCAGAAGCAATCAATGGAGTATCGAATATATTATGTCTTGCATTGGCATTCTTAGGAGGATGTTTTGTACCTCAGTCAATGCTAAGTGATTCGGTTCTTACGATTTCTAAATTTACACCATCGTATTGGTTTGTAAATTCTAATGATAAAATCTTTGAACTAACATCATTAACGGAAAAGACGTTAACTCCTATTTTCCAAAACATGTTAGTACTAGTAGCATTTGGAGTGGTATTCTTTGCAGTAGCATTTATATTTAATAGAATTAAAAGAAAGAATGTTATTTAAACAAAAGGTAGAGTTGCGAAACTCTATCTTTTTATATGCTAGGGTGAATGCTATAATTTAATTAAAGTAAGACTAGCAGGAGGTATCATGGGACATACACATACAATTATTCCATACTACAGTATGAGTGAAGATGAACGAGTGTTTGAGTTTGGAATGACACCACAACAAGTGGCAAATCTAGATTCCAAAATATATGAGATAAAGGAAGATACTATTCGCAACTGGAGACTGGAACGACGTGGTGGATACAATACAGAATTTATTGATGACAAGTTAGTATCTGTAGGATTTCGAATCGATCCTACTTTTAATTCTTTTGAAGTAGATAATATTGATATAACAGATAAGGAAGGAATAGAAGAATTAAAGTCTAAACACGAACACTATGTATATGCAAATGGTGAAAGTACATTGTTTCCAGAGTTAGGATTACTTGTATCAGTTACACCATTCTGTGATGGATGGAGTAACCCACGACCTGGTGTGTTTAATCGTGATATTGTTGCCTTTTCTAAAGATATGCTTGACTACTATCGCTATAAATCACAAGTGCTTATACTTGAACCAATGAAAGGCGTAAGCATAGCAGGAAATACTAGTATCCAGTTTATGATGAAACCTGAAGATATTCATAAAGTCTGGAATTCACCAGAACATACATGGAAAAATTATGGCTCGCATAAACATATTATAGAGTATTATTTTAATCATGGTGTTGAATTGAGATATCGTGATTATGAAGTATCGTATAAATATAGTGAAGATATGCCTTTATATGATATTGAGCTTATTGAATCAAATGGGTGGCAAGTTGAAGTAGACGGGCTTCGTATCTTTCAAGACGATAAACTAACACAAATGAAAGATAAATATGAATATATTGAATCAAAAAAGAAAAAAGCAGTTGCATTTCCAACTCTTGGTATCTTCACCATGGGGTGTGGTGATAAGAAGAACAATCGAAAAGGTGCAGAAGGGAAAGTGATTTATCTTTGCAATAAAGATACAATTGAGTCGTTTATTCGTCACATAGATATATGGGATTAATATTAAAAAGCCACCGTATGGTGGCTTTATGCTATAAGTTTAAATTACAAATTGTCTCAGATAACGATAACTTAGAATAACAGAGTTATCAATATCATGGTTAGAAGATTCAAATGCTTTATCTTCTACTTCAATACAAGCATAACCCTTGTATCCAATGTCAGTTAATGCTGATACATATTTACCCCAATCTACATCACCTAGACCTGGTAGTTTGGGTGTCATATAAGAAAGTGGATATGCTAATACACCATAGTCATCCAATGCATCTTTACTTAACTTAATATCCTTGAAATGAATATGAAAGATGCGGTCTTTGAATTCATAAATTGGTTTTATATAATCCATTTGTTGCCAAACAAAGTGAGATGGGTCATAATTGATTCCAAAATTTTCATCAGGAATAATCTTAAACAATTCTCTCCAAATTGCTGGACTGGTAAAGATATTCTTACCTCCTGGCCACTCGTCTTGTGAGAACAGCATTGGGCAGTTCTCAATTGCAATACGAACATCTCTCTGTTTTGCATATTGAATAATTGAAGGCCATACATTAGAAAATTCGATAATGTTTTCTTCAATTGTCTTTTCCTGCATTCTGCCAATAAAGGTAGTAACTAAATTTACATCTAATAACGCTGCAGCATCAATTACTTTCTTTAAGTGACTGATGTTGTTTTCTCTTGCTTCTAAATCACTATCTAATGTATTAGGATAAAAAGCCAATGCTGATATTTCAATATTGTATTTCTTACAAATATCATGAATCTCATTTACTTTTCTATCATCTAAATTACTTACATCAATATGGGATACTCCTGCATATCTACGTTCAGCCTTTCCCACTGGCCAACATGCAACTTCTACACACTCGAAACCTTGCAAAGAAGCGAATTTAATCATTTCTTCAAAATCATAGTGTTCTAAAATAGCACTATTAATGCCTAATTTCATTTTTAAATTCCTTTCTTAATCGTAATTGGTGTTGATTCACGAACAATTAGTTCGGTATCCAACACAATTCTTTTGTTTGGGGTTTCAGGTCGTATAATTTTTTCTACTAATAACTCACATGATTGATAACCTAACTGATAAGCAGGTTGATCAATTGTCGTTAGTGGAGGATCTGCAATCGCGGCTAAATCAATGTTATCAAAACCAATAACTGCACAGTCCTCTGGAACACGTAATCCTTTTTTCTTACATGCTTTTAATACTCCCATTGCGAACACATCAGAAATACATAGGATGGCGTCCGGTCTTTCTTCTTGTTCTAACAGGTGTAAAGCATTTGAGTATGCCAGGTTGTAAGTAACCGATGACAAACGTACAATTGCATTTTCGTTTACGGGAACATCATTGTCTTCCATTGCTCTGCGAAATCCAACTTCTCTACGTTTTGCATAGTTATACTTAAAACTTGAATTCATGAAGGCAATCTTTTTTCTTCCACTTGCTAAAATAAACGAAGTAGAACGATACATTGCATCTTCATCATCAATACATACATAAGGAATATTTGCGTCTTCAATATATTCGGAACAGAAAACCATTGGACAACGGTAATTCAGTTTTTCTCCAATTTTCTGCAGTTGAGCACTGGTAACTGAAGATAAGAAAACAACTCCAGCAAATTTCTGTGATTTTAACACAGATTCATAGTCTTCAAATGTTGTATATAACTGTTTTGTCTGGAGTAATAAAATATCATATCCATGATTATGTGCGGAGTTTTGAATTCCATCAATAACCGGAACGATAAATGGGTTTTTTAATTCCGTAGCACAAACTAAAATCGTTTTACTGTCATGATCTGACAGTAAATCATTTCGTTTGATTTCAAAACCTAGTTCATGGATTGCTTCCATAACCTTTTGCTTTGTTGAATCCTTTACCTTGTCTTTCGCATTTATTACTCTAGATACTGTTGCTATTGAAACATCAGCGAGTTGTGCAACATCTTCAATTGTAGCCTTGTGTTGTTTACTCATAAACTGTCCTCCATCCAAATATATATGCATATTATACGGCTTAATATAAGATTAATCAATGCTTACATTCCAAAATGTAAAGAAAAAATGTAAAAAAGGACAAAATATATAAAAATTTACTGAAAAAGTCATATTTTTTACAAAAATAGGTTGACGGAGCGATTGTTAGGGCTTACAATGTAGTCGTAATAAATGTAAAAAATAAAAATTTACAGTAAAAAAGAGGTAAATATGTGTAAAAACAAAATAAAAGCTGCTGTAGTAGGTGGTGGATTCATTGGGAAACAACATATTGAAGCAATTAGAAGAATTCCAAATGCAGAAGTAGTTGCAATTGTGGAAACAACAATAGAGAGAGCAAAGACAATCGCAGAGCAATACCATATTCCTAATTATTATGATAACGAAGATGAATTGTTTGCATTAGAAGGTATTGATGTAATACATGTATGTACACCAAACTTTCTTCATTATGAAATGGCTAAGAAAGCACTGGAACATGATATGAATGTATTTTGTGAGAAACCGCTCTCCTTATCAGCTGAGCAATCACAGGCCTTGGTTGATATCGCATCTATGAGCACAGGGTTACACGCAGTGAATTTAAATTATCGCAGTAATGTAATGGTAAGAGAAATGAGAGAACAAGTGATCAATAAGAAGATTGGTAATTTATTATTAGTTCAAGCATCTTATATTCAAGACTGGTTAATGTACGATACCGATTATGACTGGCACTTTGTTCCTGATATGGTAGGGGCATCAAGAGCTGTTGCAGATATTGGATCACATGCGTTTGATTTGATACAGTTTATATCTGGTCAAAAAATAACTGATGTATTTGCAGATTTAATTAAAGTTTATCCAAAACGTAAAGAAAGCAAAGAAGAACGAGAAACATTCTCGGAAGTTGTAAGTGATAACTATGAAGAGGTAGCAGTACAGAACGAAGATGCTGCGTTTATCATTGCAAAGTTAGAAGATGGTACAAAGGTTTCGATTACAATATCACAGGTGACTGGTGGTCATAAAAATGATATTGAGGTTTGCATGAGCGGAAGTAAACAATCCATTACTTGGAAACAGGAACATGCAGATCGTTTATATATAGGTAAGCGTAATCGTGGAAATGAGCTGTTATATGCAGATGCGAAGTATGTATCTGATAAGGCAAAACGATTTATTGCATTACCAAATGGACATGCAGTAGGTTGGGCAGATGCATTTAAGAATTCAATCCAGGAGTTTTATCTGGCAATTGAGGATAAAGATAATAAAGAGTTGGATTATGTTGATTTCTATAAAGGACATTACTTAATGAAATTGATTGAAGCATGTATCGAAAGTAACAAGACACAGACGTGGATACATGTGAAATAGAAAGGAACCTATAATTATATGAAAAAAAGAATTGTTGCAGTGAATTCTAATTGCTATCATGGATACTCAATTGATGAAGCAATTGATGGAATTGCAAAGGCAGGATTCAATTACATTGAATTGACTGCTACTAAGGGCTGGACCGAGCATGTGTTTCCAGATATGAGTTTCGAAGAATTACTTCGTATCAAACAAAAATTAAATGACAACAACATCATACCAATTGGAATGAGTGGACATTGCAACTTAATGGATACAAGTAGATTAGTAGATTTTGAAAAGAACATTCACTTGGCTCATTTCTATGAATGTAAGTACATTGTATCTTCGATTGGTGAAGCACATATCGAAGATAAGGAATTAGCCAGTGATGAACAATTAGTAAATAATATTAAAAGTTTACTTCCATTGTTAACACAATACGACATGATGCTGGTACTGGAGGTACATGGTGATCATGGTAGTGGGGTCATCATTGATGAGATTGTAAAGAAAGTAGATTCGCCATATGTGAAGGTCGCTTACGATACAGCCAATGCTGTATTCTATGGTGATGTAGATGTCGTAAAAGACATGGAAGCATGTATGGATGATATTGCTTATATTCATATTAAGGATAAAGATGGTGAACAGAATGTATGGAACTTTCCTTATTTAGGAAAAGGTTATATACCATTTAATGATATTTTTGAATTATTAAAGAAACACAACAACAATGCTCCATTCAGTATTGAAATTGAGTTTACACAAGATGGACCAAAAGATTTAGCTGAAATTGATGATGCAGTTATGAAATCAAAAGAATATCTGGAAAGATATGGATATTAAAGGTGGTGAAAAAGTATGGTTAAAATAGCGATTGTAGGTGCTGGAGGTATGGGTAATGTCCATTACAAAAATTATCAGTATATAGATGATTGTGAAGTAGTCGCTATTGTAGGTAACGGATCAAATGATATCAATAATGCGAATGAGTGGAAATTACCACTTTATGAAAGCATTGATGAGTTAGTGAAACATGAAGAAGTAGATGCGATAGATATATGTACTCCAACGTTCCTTCACTATGATCATGTAATGCAAGGGCTAAAGCATAAGAAAGATGTAATTTGTGAGAAACCTTTAACCTTAAAAAAGAAATTAGCGCAAAAGATGTTTGATTATGCGAAAGAACAGTCTTGTCATTTATATGTGGCACATGTTGTACAGTTCACAAGACAGACACAGATATTAAAAGAAGTAATAAACAGTAAACAGTATGGAGAAGTATTGGATGGTTATTTTGAAAGACTATCAGCAGTGCCAAAGTGGGCAGTTAACAGCTGGTTGTTTGATAAGGAAAAGAGTGGCTTAATACCATTTGATTTACATGTACATGATTTGGATGTAATTGTCAGTTTGTTTGGGGTTTCTAAAGACATTACCTTTACATCATGCAGTGGAAATAAGGAATATCCAGAGCAATATCGTTTCTTATATAAATATAAGGATAAGAATATTGTAGGAGAAGCTGCCTGGTTCAATGCCAATATTCCATTCTGTGCACGATGGCGTGTTTATTTCGAAAAAGGATATCTGCTAAATGATGGTGAACATCTAATTATGTATCCTGAGGATGGAGATTCTATTTACTATGATGTAGAAGAAAAACAAAAAGTAAGTACGGGTATAAATGTCCCACCTACAGGAATGTATTTAGAAGAATTAAAACATTTTGTTTCATGTATTAAAAACAAAACTGCTTCAGAAATTGTAAGACCTGAACAAGTAATAGAAGTAATCGATATTTTAGAAACAATATCGAAGCATTCATAAAGTGCTAACTTACGAAAAGTAAGTGTAATAACTACAAAGGAGGAGAGCATGAAAAAACTATTAAAGTTATGTGTAGTTACAGTGATGGCACTCTCATTAGTTGCGTGTGGTGGCGGAGATAAAAAAGACGACACTGCAAATGAGGGAGGATCAACAGAAAAGTATAAGATTGGAATTTTGGCACCAGCAGTTACCCATGGATGGGTAGCAGCAGTTGCTTACTATGCTGAGGAAAAAGCAAAAGAATTAGATGCTGAAGTTGAATACAAGATTTACACTAGTAACAATGCTTCAGAAATGACAACACAATTAGATGACCTAAAAACATGGGGAGCAGATGCAATTGTAGCATTCCCACAATGGGAAGGTATGGAAGTACCAATCCAGGAAGCAATTGATGAAGGTATTGAAATCGTAAACTTTGATATTGAAATTGATGTCGATGGAGTTTACCGTGTTACTGGTGATAATGAAGAAATGGGTAAACTAGGAGCTGATTATATTGTTGAAAAGATTGGTACGACAGGAACTGTAGTTGTATTAGATGTACCATCATCAGGATCAGTTGCTCAACTTCGTAAAAAAGGATTTGAAGACAGAATGAAAGAAATCGCACCAGATGTAAAAATCGTTACATATGCTACTGAATTTACTAGAGAAGCAGGATTAAATGATATGTCTGATATTCTGACTGCAAATTCACAAATCGATGCAGTATTCTCAATGGATGATGAAACATCAATTGGAGCATTACAAGCAATCTCAGAAGCAGGAAGAAAAGATATTAAAGTAATTACTGGTGGAGGAGGAAGTCAAGAGTACTTCAAAATGATGCCAGAAAATGAAGAAATTTGGATTTCATCAGCATTGTATAGTCCAGACATGGTAGAAGATGCAGTTGAAACAGCATTAAAAATCTTAAAAGGTGAAGAAGTAGAAAAAGTTGTAGTTATCCCAACACAAATTGTTGACCGTGAAAACTATGAAGATTTCTTAGATGAAAATTCACCATATTAATGGAGAGTGAAGGGTTAACGCTTCGTTAACCCTTTTTGAAATAATTGGGAGATTATCATATGATCGAAATGAAAAACATTTGTAAATCCTTCGGCAGTAATCTGGTATTAGATGATGTTGATTTAAATGTTGAAAGTGGAAAGATACTGGCATTACTTGGAGAAAATGGTGCTGGTAAATCAACCCTTATGAATATTCTTGGTGGTGTCTTAAGCAGCGACCAGGGAAAGATAGTACTTGATGGACAAGAAGTGCAGTTTCATACACCTTCTCAATCTTTACATAAAGGAATTGCCTTCATTCATCAGGAACTAAATTTAATCAATGATTTACCTGTATATGAAAACATGTTCTTATCCAATGAAATTAAGAAGAATAGATTCTCTTTGGATATGAATAAAATGATTCAGGAAACACAGGAAATTTTTGATAAGTTACAGATTGATTTAGATCCAAAAGCAATGGTATCTTCACTTGATGCTTCTTATAAGCAGTTTGTGGAAATTGCCAGAGCATTAATGATGAATGCAAATTACATTATTATGGATGAACCAACAACTTCGCTGACTGGACCTGAAATAGAACGAGTGTTTGGAATTATGCGAAAGTTAAAGAAACAGGATGTGGGGATTATTTTTATTTCGCATAAGCTGGAAGAAGTAATGGAAATCTGTGACAACTATACAGTATTAAGAAATGGAAAGATGGTAGCTTGTGGTGAAACCAAAAGTACTAATCCACATGAACTTGCCAAACATATGGTAGGTCATGAAGTGCGTAGTGATGTATTGCATCGAGAAGTAGATGATAATAATAAAGTAGTTTTAAAAGTAGAAAAATTATCAAATGATAAAGATTTTGAAGATATTTCTTTTGAAGTAAAAGAAAAAGAAGTCTTAGGTATTACTGGATTACTAGGTGATGGAAGAAGTGAATTATTTCTTACTTTATTTGGTGATACTCCAAACTATACAGGTAAGGTGTATTTAAATGATAAAGAAATAAAAATAAAGAATATTCACAGTGCTTTACATAATGATATTGCTTATGTGCCTAAGAATCGAAAAGAAAACGCCATTATTAGTGATATGAATATACTGGAAAATGGAACTCTGGTATCACTAGGAAGATATGCTAATAAGTTAGGCATGATAAAAAAAGAAAAACAATGCGAAGAGTTCGAAAAAGAGAAACAGGCATTAAATATTAAAATGGGAAAAAATAGTGATTTGATTACAAGTTTATCAGGAGGGAATCAACAAAAGGTAGTGTTATCAAAATGGTTACTTAGTAGACCAAAAGTATTAATACTAGATAATCCTACACAGGGAGTTGATGTCGGTTCAAAGGAAGAAATCTATGATATTATCCATGAACTGGCAGAACAAGGTGTCGCAATTATTCTATTATCAAATGAAGCACAGGAAATCATTCGTACATGCAATCGTACATTGGTTATGTTTCATGGAAAGATACAAGGAGAATTACGAGGAGCAGATATGAATGATCATAAAATTATGACATTGGCAACAGGTAGTAAACTTGAGAATGCAAATAATGAGGTGTCACAATGAATAAAATAAAAACAAGTTCGTTTTTAGAAACGATGAAACTACAGATGAAAACCAATCCAATCTTTACTACTGGTATTGCTCTGTTGATTATGATTATCTTACAGACATTAGCATTAGGATTTAACTTTCCTAGTATAGGTTCTTGGTTTGATTCATGGATTAATAACTGGTTGAATATTCTAAGAAACAATGCCAGCATTGGTATTATTGCCTTAGGGATGACCTTTGTTATTATCTCTGGTGGGATTGAACTTGCGGTTGGTTCTACTTTGGTTGCAGTAAGTGCAGTGATGATGTTATTAATCAATGGTACACCTACAGGAATATTAACAGCGATGGGAATCACAGGAGTACCTGCTTTCATTATAGGTGTTCTGGTAGCGCTACTACTTGGAACTTTGCTTGGTAGTATTACAGGGGTAATTATTACCAAAGGTAAGATTCCTCCATTTATTGCAACCTTAGGTACTATGCAAATCTTACGTAGTGTTACACAACATTTTATGCAAAGTAAAAGTTTAATTGTACCTTCAGGATTTCTAAAGATTGCCAATTTCCAAATTGGTGGAAAATACTTATTACCAATTATTTATTGGGTTGTAATTGCTCTTATACTTGCATACGTTGCGAAAAAGACATTGTTTGGTCGTAGAGTATATGCGATTGGTTCAAATGAAAGAGCAGCTCGTTTATCTGGTATCAATGTAGATAAAGTACGTATAGGTGTATATGCATTAATCGGATTAATGGTAGGTGTAGCATCTATCTTACAAGTATCTAGAATAGGATCAATGGATTTTGCGAATGCAGGTAGTGGATTTGAAATGGATGCAATTGCTGCAGTTATAGTTGGTGGTACCAGTATGTCTGGTGGTAAAGGAACCATTTCCGGAACGATTATTGGTACATTAATTATTGCAGTTATGAATAACTTACTGAACTTGATGGGTGTTCCTCCATTCTTGCGTGATGCATTTAAGGGGTTCATTGTAATTGTAGCTGTATTAGTTCAAAGAAAAGAAAAAAATTCATAAAACGAAAGAGTTGTTATAGTTTATCGCTGATAGAGTATAATAACTCTTTTTGGTTTTGTATAGAAATGTTAGAATAAATAAGTACAAAGGAGAGCCACTTATGAATTATGATGCACTAATTATTATTGATATGCAGATAGCTTTAGTTGAAGATCATCCTTATAATGAAAGACTGATTATTGAGAATATAAAGAAACTTATAGAAGTATCTAGGAATAATGATGTTCCTATTGTTTATATTCAACATGATGGAGGAACTGGCGATGAACTGGAGTATGGAAGTGAAGGCTGGAAGATTTATAAAGAAATAGAGCCAGAGGCAGATGATAAAATCATTGATAAACAATATAACAGTATGTTTTATCAGACAAAACTACAAGAATACCTGAAATCAATTCATGCGAAAAATCTAATTCTTTGTGGTATGCAGAGTGAGTACTGCTTTGATGTTTCCTGCAAAGTAGCATTTGAAAATGGATACAAAGTAATTGTTCCCAAAGACACAACGACAACCTATGATAATGAGTTCTTCAAAGCAAAAGATTTAGTACGATATTATGAAGAAAAGATATGGGATGGTAGGTATGCTGATGTTGTTTCGGTTGAAATGATAGTTCAGGAATTAGATCATACGAATTAGAAGGTTTATACCTTCTTTTTTTGACACATTTTTGTGGCAAAAACAATCGATTTTAGAGGTAGGCAAAGTAATTTACAAAATATAATTTCCATGAGAAAATATCTCAATATCTATAAAATAAGTGAGCTTGATTTTACTAAACTTATAGACAGAAAGTTGAGATATTAATGAACAAAAATATGAAGATATTCAAGAAGTTTGTACTTCTTGTAATGATATTAGGTATGCTAATACCAACTGCTGTTTTTGCTCAAGATGAACTTGAAGAAGAGACAACGGAAACAACAAATGAAACAGAGGAAACAACTACTATAGAAGAACCAGAATTAGAAACGATTGAAGAAGAAACGATAGAGAGTGATTCAATCACTACGACAGAAAATAAAGAAATTGAAAAACAAAATAGTAATATTGTAACAACGGATGCAGAATTAGACACAAGTTATTCAATAACAGAGCTTTTTGGTGATGGAGATTTTGGATATATTGTTGATGCAATTAATACAGCATTATCAACACCAGGTGAAAGTGAATGGACACTTACACAATTGCAAAGCATTCAGTCTTTAATCTTTAGCAATTCAAACAGTGCAGACTTTCCAAGTGATCTAAGTGTTTTTACTAATCTGCAATCACTTTTTTTGGAAAACTTAGCTAGTATGGAAAAGGTAAGTTTTAGTTATAAGAATGCAAATACAAAACTAAAATATATTGATATTCGTCAAATGGAAAATTTAAAATCTATAACGAATCTTGATATTGATTTTTATAATGCAGAAGAAACGAATATTAGTATTGTAGATACTCCTAAACTAGTATCCTTTTCAAATATCCAAACTGCAAATGTGAAGTCATTAGATTTAGATATAAAGAATATTAATGATGATGTTGCAAATAAGATTGAAGCAAATAAAGATAATCATATTGAAACAACTCAGGATGGTGATCCAACACTGATTAATAATCTAGTTAATAATTATACGTATGCAGATGCTGCAAGTGATTTGACAAATCAGCCTTTAGAACTATCAGGTATAAATTTACAGGGGTTGAAAAGAATTTCTATAAATAATGCGTACATTAGTGAGTTGCCAATGATTACTGATTCAAATTATGAATCAATTCATATTGAAAATTCCATTATTAGAGATGTGAAAGATATAAATGGTAATTCCTATGATGATGAAGTTCAATCAATAATGGTTTATATTACAAATTCATTATTTGATAAAATAGGAAATATCAACATTCAAGGCGGAGAATCTTCAAATGTCTTGATAAATTTTATAAATGTTACTGCTAATTCAATTGGAACTAAGAATATCAGTTCTCAAATGTTATATGATAATTTATTTCAAAGTTATATAAAAGAAGTGGGAGGAGTTACATTTCAAAATATAGGTGAATCATCCAATTCAAATGACTCTTACTTTACTAGTATGAATGATAATTATATAGAATCGTTAGGATTAATAGAATCTAATCTAAATTCTCCATATGGTTCCTCTTACCATCATTTTTCCACATCTATTATTGATACGATAGAAGGAATTCAAGTTACAAATAACCAAACTGGTACCTTTGATGGTTTTCAAGGTTCCGTAGGAATGACAAATATCAACTCTAAAAGCCTAGGTAAGATAGTTATCAATTCACCACAATTAGCAAGTCAAGGAAATACGAGTGGTAGTTTTACTTCATACTATTCAAAGTTTGATAAAGTCGATTCTATAGAAATGGTTACTGATGCATCAGTTGCGTATTTAACAGAGAGTCAAATACAAGAACTGGGAGATATTGAGTTAACTGGATCACAATCATCAATTACTATTCAAAATTATGAGTTTGGAAGAACAGAAAAGATTGGTAATTTAATTATAAATAAGAAAGAACTGCCTAATGATTTTAACGCAGTTGACACATCAGCAAGTTTGACGATAGAGACGGCAACATCAATTTCTTCAATTGGTGATATTAAGGTAGAAACATATGATGAATCAGTAAATAGTCAATTAGTAATAGAACCACTCAATGGTGTAGAGATCACAATTGATAAAATAGGTTCAATTTCAGCAAACAAAGTAACAAGTATTGATTTTCATGATTTAAAGATTAAATCATTGGGACAACTTGATCTTCCAGAAATTGAAACATTGGATTTATCTGGTAATCTCTTAGCGAGGCTGATTGTGAAAGATGGTATGTTTCCAGATAGTTTGAGCGAATATTCGTTTGATGGTAATCAGATTGCTGGTCCATTACCAGTGAAGGATACAGTGAGAGAAGTAAGTAAACAATTGTATAACTTCTTTGATATTACAGAGGATAAAGTAGAAGACCAAAGTTATCTTTATGTGGAAGTTGATGGTGTTCGCTATGAAGGAAAACGTCCAATAGATAACACAGTAGCAACTGATTTATATACAATAACAGTACCTGAAGGTTCTGCCATTACAACTTCTGATTTAATAGAATTAGTGAAGATGTATGATAATGAATATGATGAAGAAGACAGTACTCGTTTGTTTTTTTATCATGTATGGAAATATGCAATACTATCAGATACGAATGAAACGGCAAGAATACAGTCAGCTAATTATTCAGATGAAATCACTTTAGAAAGTGACGAAGTTATCACAGGATTAAAAACAGGTGAAAACTATTTAGAGTTAAGTTTGTATGATGCTTCTACTGACGCAGGAAAAAATGAAAATGCTAAAGTTTATTTCCGTATCATTCAAGAAGGTAATGATGATGGAGAAGATGGTGGAAGTGAAACAGACAACGGTAACAACTCAGGAGAAGAACCAGGAACTGATAATGGTAGTACACCAGATGACAATAACAATACTGATAATAACACTGACAATGAAAACAATGTAAGTGATGGTGGCAATAAAGAGACAACCAGTTCATCAAACGATAAAACGAATACAGATGGATTAAAAACAGGAGATACAACGAATATAGGTTTGCTCTTACTGTTATTTGTAGTATCACTTGGTATTGGAAGTATTTATGTATATAGAAAGATAAAACATTAATATTTAAAAGAAGTACGAGCAACATAAAGCTTGTACTTTTTTTTGTGAAAAAAATGAACGGATATTCAATAAATTACGACTAAAGAAAGTACGAGAAAAATAGATATTGAAATTAATTCATAAAAATCCGTTTTTTTAGTGATTTCAATCGTCTATTAAATACAAATGTAAAAGAGGGCGAATCAATGAAGAATATATTGGATGAAAAATATATTGTGAGGTTAAAAGAAAATGATAAAGAGGCATTTGAGAAGGTGTTTTCACACTATAAGAATCAAGTGTACCTTTATGCATTATCAATCACAAAAAGTGAAGCTGATGCAGAAGACATTACTCAGAATGTATTTATTAAAGTTTTAAAAGAAATTAAACAACTGAAAGATGTTAAAGCATTTCGGTTTTGGATAAATAGGATTGCATATAGGGAAAGTTTAGACTATATGAAGCGTCATAAAAAGATGACTTATTTGCCAGAAGAAACGTTGATTTCAAACTTTAAGGAGGATAAGAAATCAAATATGGAGTTATACAACAAGGAGATAGTTGAAATTGTAAAGAACGAGATAGAAGGCTTATCAAACAAATATATGCCAATTGCAATTTTATACTATCTTGAAGAGTTCTCGGTAAGAGAAATCTCAGAAATAAGTTCGATTCCAATAAGCACAATACGTGATCGAATCAAAGTAATCAGTAAAAAAGTATCCACTACATTGAAAGAAAAAGGATATACTAGCAATCATTATTATTCAATTGCTGGAGTGCCAATTATTCTCTTTGTGTTAGAGAAAATAGCGAAAGACAATATGTTGAGTAAGGAAGCATCTGCAGAAGTATGGGAAGGTGTACAAAGAGAACTTCAATTCACTAATCCAAGTAAAGTACATAATATCGTTAAAGGAATAAGCGTGAAAAGTATTGTGACACTCGTGTCTGTAGGAACTTTAATATCTGTGGTATTGATAAGTGCTTATATGATGCAAAATACATCAGAACATAACACCAATCCATTTAGTATGTCTTCATTATCTATAATGTTTTCTAAATATATGTCTAGAGAAGATCATTATATCAATGAAATTCATTATGATGAAACCTTTGTACGTTACGAAGTCGAAGTCGAAGTACTTCTTGCGAAAGATGTGAAAGAAGAAGATATCAAAATAACTTTCAATAATGAAATACAAGACTTTGAATTCATTGACAATCATATTGTATTTTATGCCAAAGAAAATGGTGAATATGAAATAAAGGTAAAAAGAGATATAAGTAGATTTGAAATTACAAATATCGATAGAGAACTACCTATACTTATGTTTGTAGAAACGTTTGACCATTATACTATTTTACATATTGATGATGAATATAATCATTTAGATTATGATAATTCTTATGTTAATTATAGTAATCAGAAATACTATTTCTCAAAAAGTCATAAATTAGAGGAAAAGTTTACAGAAGAATACGTAGTTGTTTTACAAGATAAAACAGGAAAAAAAGTAACATATGAAATTAATAAATAAAAAATCCGTTTTTTTTCAAATCTTAATCGTCTATTATGCAGAGTACTTAAAATAGGTCTCTAATTGAAGGTTATCCTTACATCTTATATGTAACACGCCCTTTACATACATTTGATAAGGATAACCTTCAAATAATAGATATAGAAAGAAACTTTGGAAAAACTTAACTATTGGAGGAAAATATGAGAAAAACAACAAGAAAATTAATTAGTAGCCTAACTATTTTAACCTTAATATTTGGTTTAATAATTACTTCAGCAGTAAAAGCTACTGAAATAGAAGAATCAGTAACAGAAGAAGAGGTAGAAGAAACAGTGGGTGTCGTTGAGGATGAAACGACTGAAGATGAAGAGCAATTAGAAGAAATTGAAAATGAAGATCTTATTGAAGAGGAAATAAAAGAAATTACACCAACTATAGATACAGTTGATGTAGTTCCAACTTCAGGCATTGTCGCTTATAGTAGTGGATTGGTTGATGGTGTAACAACTCTTGAACAAGCCTTTCCTGATTCAATTTTCAGATCATGGGTGGCAGTAACTGTATTAGGGAAAACAGGTTATGACGATGCTACAGAAAAAGGTACACTTATAACTCAAAGTGATATTGATAAGATTGAAGCAAGAACATCTATTAGTGTAGCAAGTATGGGTATTGAATCATTGGTTGGAATAGAATACTTCACTGGAATAACATCGTTAATTGCAAATGGAAATAAGCTAACAGGTGTGTTAGATGTTACACATATGTCAGAATTAACAAATTTAACAGTTAATGTTAATCAATTAGAAAAGGTTGATGTTTCTGGTCTTGAGAAATTAAAAACATTATATGTTCAAAGTAATTTATTAACAGAACTAAACTTATCAAATAATACTTTATTAGAAATATTAAATGCTAGCGGTAACAAACTAACAGATATTGATGTAACTGATGCAATAAAACTAACAAATTTTCAGATAAATACTAATGAATTAACAGAAATAGATTTATCTAATAATGATAAATTAGTAACACTAAGATTGGATGCAAATAAGTTAACAGGAACAATAGATGTTACACATATGGAAAGTTTAACATCGTTATATGTAAATGCTAATCAGTTGGAAAAAGTAAATGTATCTGGACTTAGTAAATTAAAAACATTTTATGCACACAACAATCTAGCAACAGAAATAAGTTTATCAGGAAATGTAGCATTGGAACTTCTTAATGCAAGTAATAATAAATTAACAGATATTGATATAACGGAAGCAAAAAAACTAACGAATTTCCAAATACAAACGAATGAATTAACAGAAATAGATTTATCTCAAAATGATAAATTATCAACATTAAGAGTAGATGCAAACAAATTGTCAGGAACTTTAGATCTTACTCATATGTCAGAGTTATCATTACTTTATACAAATGCTAATCAATTAGAGATGATTGATGTGTCAGAACTTACTAAACTAAAGACATTTTATGCAAATAATAACTCACTTGTAGAGTTGAAGCTATCAGGAAATACAACATTAGAATTATTAAATGTATCTAATAACAGACTTACAAATATAGATGTTACAGATGCATTAAATCTTACAAGCCTTCATATAAATACAAATGAATTAACATCTGTAGATGTTTCTAAAAATAGTAAATTAACAGCATTAAGAGTAGATGCAAATAAACTAACAGGGACATTAGATGTTACACATATGGAAAATTTATCATCATTTTATGCAAATGCTAATCAATTAGAAAAAATAAATGTATCTAATTTAGCAAAACTTAAAACAATGTATGTACATGGAAATGTATTATCAGAATTAGGATTGTCAGGAAATACAGCATTAGAACTATTGAATGCAAGTAATAATAAATTAGCAGATATAGATGTATCAGACGCGATTAACTTAACAAGTTTTAGTGTGAATACAAACAAACTAACAACAATAGATATATCAAACAACAGTAAACTAACAATATTAAGAGTAG
Source organism: Breznakia pachnodae (assembly GCF_030814225.1). GTDB lineage: Bacteria > Bacillota_I > Bacilli_A > Erysipelotrichales > Erysipelotrichaceae > Breznakia > Breznakia pachnodae. The sequence goes on along the minus strand of NZ_JAUSUR010000002.1, from coordinate 253,916 downwards.
ATGATAATAAATTGGTAGGAACACTAGATGTTACCCATATGAGTAATTTGGCAACATTACATGTAAATACTAATATGCTAGATAATGTTAATGTGACTGGACTTACAAAGCTAACAACGTTTTATTCGTTTTATAATCCTAAACTATCTGTTAATTTATCTGGAATCAATACACTAACAAATTTATCTATTTCAAAAGCATCGAATGCTAATTTAAGCAAACTAACTGGATTTTATGTTACAGGGAGTAAAGAAAAAAATACTCCTATGGTTCGATTAAGTGCAACTGCTGGTGCATTCTCGTGGGATGCAACATCTGGATACTATGTAATTGCACCATCTATGAATGCACAGTATGCTGTAGGAGTTCCTAAATATGATGAAGAGAATAGTTTCATAGGAATAGGAGTAACTGCATTTACTGATTTATCACAAGGTGCACTTATGGATAATGAAGGGAATCTTGTTATTGGGGCTTCACTAAATGATATTGATGAAAATGGAAAGATTAGTCTTGGCAGTGGAACCGTAATTACTGGTGATGGTGTGTATGATTTTGATGGTAGGTTCTCTGTGAGTGATGGAGTAATCACTACAGATGAAGACTATACATTCTCAAAGAATATTATTGATGAAAATGGAACAGCAATAGTTGGTGGAGAAACAATTACGATAACAGTACCAGAGGATGGTTCAGTTATAATTGATACAGTTACACCATCGTCAAGCTTACCTGCAGGAAGTACAGTGGTAAATAATGATGGAGATAAAACATATGTATCGGGACCAGCGAATGTAGATAAAGATGGAAATGTTTCTTCTGATGATTATGTAATAACAGTACCAGCTGATAAAGTTGGTGAGATTGAAGACAATGGAACTAGTGTAAAACTACCAGATGGATCAACTGTCACAACAGGAGATGAAACAATCATTTATCCTAGAGAAATTGTTATTGAGGAAGGAACGATTAAGTTCTTGCCATTTGATAATTTACTTAGTGAAAATGGAACAGACTTAAGTGATGATGTTACACAAGATGATTTAGATAAAGCAAAAGAAGTTCTAAATAATATTGATGATGGAAAACTGAAAGAAGAATTAAAGGATAAATTAGATACTGCGCAAGATATGTTAGATGCAATCAATGCAGTTGATGATTTATTTGATAAAGATGGAAATATCAAAGATGATATAGACGATGATGATATCAAGGATGTAGAAGATTTGATTGATGAATTACCTGATGGTGATTTAAAAGATAAATTACAAAATGAAGTAGACAAAGCAAAAGATCAACTTGAGGAAAGAGAAAAACAAAAAGATAGAGAAAAGTTGGAGAAGGATGCTAAAGACAAGGTAGATAATTTATTTACAGATAGTACACATACTGCAATTAAAGATAGTACCGATCAAGCAGTAATTGATGATGCTCAAAAGGCAGTAAATAGACTTCCTGAAAGCGAATTAAAATCTGAACTGCAAAAGGAAGTAGATAAAGCACAAGCAATGCTGGATGCAAGAAATGCAGTGAATGATTTGATTGATGGTAATGGAACAATCAAGGATGATGTAACACAAGATGATGTTGATCATGCGAAAGATTTGGTTAATAAATTACCAGATAGTTCTTTGAAGGATTCACTATTGGATAAATTAAAAGAAGTACAAAATCAATTGGATATTTTAAATGCTAATAAGAATGGAACAGGCGTTATTGCAAAACCTTCAACTCCACCAAATGACAAAGTGATTACAAATAATCCAAGTGTTTCAACATCAGATTCAACAAACCTAATGATGCTTATTTCATTACTTGTAGTATCTGGATTCTATATTGGAATTAGAAGATTTAAGAAGCAAAAATAAATAATTAGAATTACAAGGAGAGAATCTTTTATGATTTTCTTCTTTTTTTCTGTTGACATAAAGTGCACTTCATAGTGTATGCTATATCCAGAGGTACAATTATGAACTATACAATCAAGCAGGTAGCAGATGAATTAGAACTAAAGGTTTCTACCTTACATTACTATGATCGAGAAGGTTTATTACCTACAATCATTCGTGATACAAACAATAGTCGTGTCTTTTCTAAAGATGACATTGAATGGATTTATATGATTAAAGCAATGAGAGATACAGGAATGAGTATTGGAGATATTAGGCAGTATATCAAACTGGTTCCACAGGGAAGAGAAAGTGTGGAAGCGAGAAAAGAAATATTAGAAAAGCATCAACACTATATTGAAGAACAAATGAAAGCATACCAGTTTATCTCAATGGCACTGAAAGAGAAATTAAGCTATTATGAGCGTGTAATAGCAGGTGAAGAAGAGAATAACTGTTATGACTATAAAGATGAGTGGGAGAGCTTCAAAAAGCTGATACCAGGAGGCACAATACGATGAGTTCAGCATTAATAACAGGAACAACCAGTGGATTAGGGTATGAATTTGCAAGATTATTTGCGAAAGATAAATATGACTTAGTTTTAGTATCGAGAAATATGGAGAAATTAAAGAAGCAGAAAGAAGAGTTAGAGAAAGAATTTTCGATTCAAGTATCTGTATATGCATTTGACTTAGCCAAACCCAATGCAGCTAAAGAAGTATTTGAAACTGTAAGTGAGCAAATTGATATTCTAGTTAATAATGCAGGGTTTTATGAGCATGGTAACTTTCATGAATCTAATTTAGACAAAGAATTAGAAATGGTTGAACTACATAATACGTTTCTTACAGCTTTAACAGGTTATTATGTACAAGGAATGGTTCAGAGAAAACAAGGAAAGATATTAAATATTGCAAGTGCAGCAGCCTTTGCGGCATTACCTTATGGTGCAGTATATGGAGCTACAAAGTCTTATGTGTTATCTTTTTCAAAAGCACTGCATGTAGAGTTAAAACAACATGGAGTTTCAGTAAGTGCATTATGTCCAGGAGCGACTGAGACTGAGTTTGCGAAAAAGTCAGATATTGAATCCACTCCACTATTTACTGGAGTAGTAATGAAAGCAGATAAAGTTGCTGCAATTGGGTATCGTGGATTAATGAAAAATAAGAATATGATTGTTCCTGGCTGGTACACAAAAGGAATGTACTTTTCTTCAAAGATAGCACCAGTTGCATTTGTAAATAAAATCTTATTGTGGATGATGAGAAAGAAGTAGATAAATAATAACTGGATATAATAATCCTATGAGTGATAACATATTTAGCGTAATTGCAGGAATAGTTTTACTAGCATTGGTAATAGGAACAATACTAGTATATATACTTCCAGATTATAATAGAAAAAGAAAACAACACATACGAGAATTGGCAACCGTTATACGTAAAGAAACATATGATGTTCAAAATCGTGCAAGTCGTTCCATGAGTCACTACACTTCTCATGAAGTAACTTTTCAGTTACCAGATAAAGAAAAGACATTTATAATAGATCCAATCTTTTACAATCGTCTACAAATAGGAAACCGAGCGATGCTGGAGTATACAAATTATGGTGACTTTATATCTTTTGGTGATTATATAAAGGAAGAGGTAGACAAAGAAGATGAACTACCTAGCAGGATATAAAAAACTTCTGATTACTCAGAAGTTAATAAACGATTACTTAGTGGAAGTTTTGATTCATCAGAATTAAAAATATCCACTTTTTTATTTTGTTTTGCTAATAGGTTATCTTGATTTAAAAGGTGTTTCAAATGATTTGCTGTTCCCAGATTACCATCGATTAAAACAGTTGAAGGACCAAAGTAAGTTTGAATCTCGTTTTTTAGAAATACAAAGTGAGTACATCCAAGAACGACACTATCAATATGTTTATCATCAAGTTCATTCTTATATTGATCAATCTGATTGTTTACAGCCTGTTGAATATTAGAACCATCATTTTCCACGATACTTACAAAATCAGGACAAGGCATCTTAATAATCTGATTATAACTATCATATTGATGCATGAGTTTTGCGAACTTTTTCTCCTTTAGCGTAAGTGGTGTCGCCATAACTACGATATTCTGATTTTCTTTTCCATTAGCCGCAACCTTTAGTGCAGGTTCCATTCCAATAATAGGAATAGAATATCTGTCTCTTAATGTTTGTACAGCTACACTAGTTGCTGTATTACAAGCAATTACAATTGCTTTTACTCCTTTATCAATGAAATCATCACAGATTTCAATACAGCGATTCACTACTTCTTCCTTAGGTTTTGTTCCATAAGGAGAATTGGCAGAATCTCCAAAATAGATAAAGTGCTCTTCTGGTAAAACCTCCAGGCATGTTTTTAATACACTAATACCTCCTAAACCAGAATCAAAAATTCCAATTGGCGAATTTTCATTTATCATTTCATCACCTCAAACTACAAATATTATAACACAAAAAGAACCTTTCAAATTGAAAGGTTACACTCTATATATCATATCGATTATTTCTTTTTTTAAAACAGTTTCTAATACTGCTTTTGCTTCTTTGTCACTGGATTGGCCAAAGAAATTTTCATAACTTATATGAAATCCCAGCTTACCATACAAACCAACTGCAGGAGCACTCCATGTCTGTGTATGTAAATAAATTGTCTTTGGGATTTCCGTACTTAGAAACTGATGCAACGCGTATACGACAACAGCCTTCCCTAAACCAAGTCCTTGTGCATCTGGAGATACACTCACCCAATGCAACAATGGGAAATGAGCAGTTTCATTTTCGCGATACCATGCTGTAGCAGTTGCTACATACTGTCTTTCTCCATTTAGAATGAAACACATACGTTTATATAGTTCCTCTTTATAAGGAGCAAATACTTTATTGAAATAAGCTAGTGCATCATCAACTGAATTGAATTCTCCAACACTCGTTTCTACCTGGGCCCACTTCTGTTCATCACCATCTTCATACATTTTATAAGTATATCCATCAGGTAGGTCAATTATCTTATGAGCAGTTGCTGTTGCAAAATCTGCCTTCATGATAATATCGTAATAAGGTAGCGATTTATCTAACATATTATTTACCTGTATCCAAGATATAAGTATCAATTACTTCTGCAATTGCATTTTCATTGTTTGTTGCTTTGGTTACTACATCAGCAAGATCTTTGATTTCGTCAATGGCATTTGAAACTGCTACTCCAAGACCCGCATCTTTCACTAATCCAACATCATTAAAGTTATCACCAACACCAATTGTTTCTTCAATACCAATTCCAAGGTGATCAGCTAAAGCTTTTAATCCAACACCCTTGTGAATTCCTATTGCATTTAGTTCGTAGAAGCGGTTACTAGAAAACGATGTAGTTACATGACCATCAACAATTGGTTTCATCTCATCTGCAAAACTTCTGAAGTAATCATAACCTCCAACTTTTTCATAAAGGACTTTTATTATTATTTTATCTTTAAGAAAATCAAAATCATCATTGTCCATAAAAACAAGATTGGTTCCAAAGTTATTAACACGTTCCTTTGTTTCTTCCGTAGTGTGATAAAAATATACTTTTTCAGGAGTAAATATTTCTACTGCCAAATCTTTGTTTAGTCCAAATTCAAATAGTTCTTTAGCTTTTTCAAACGGTAATGGAGTACAGCTAATTACTTTATTTGTACTATTTTCTATTACAATGGCTCCATTTGTTAAAATACTATATTCATTATCATGCATCAAATCCAAATCATCATACAGACTTCCTAAAAACCCAGGACCTCTTCCACTACATGGAACAACTTTAACGCCTGCAGCTCTTGCTCTTGCAATCGCTTCTCTATTTCCTTCATCAATCTGATGATCATCATTGAATAATGTCTCATCTAAGTCAAGTGCTAGTAATTTATACATGTTTCTCTCCTCTATGTCGTACCCCAATATTATAGCATAAAGCCAATAATAAAGGGGCAATCCGAAGATTTCTATTCATATAAATAGTATCTTTATTATAAAAAGGTTAAAATATGGTTATCAAAAGGGAGGATATACTTTATGAATAAAATAGGAAACAGAAAAATCGTACTGGTAGGTACCGGTTTTGTAGGAATGAGTATGGCATATAGTTTATTAACACAAAGGGGAATTGATGAACTTGTGTTAGTGGATGTGAATAAAGATAAGGCAGAAGGAGAGGCAATGGATTTATCACATGGGCTTCCTTATGCAGCAAATAGTAAGATGGTTATTAAATCTGGTGGTTATGAAGAATGTGCAGATGCAAGTGTAATTGTAATAACTGCAGGAGCGGCACAAAAACCAGGACAAACTAGATTGGAATTAACTGCAATCAACACTCAAATTATGAAAGGCATCAGTGAAGAAATCAAAAAGAGTGGTTTCAATGGTGTCATTGTTGTTGCAAGTAACCCAGTTGATATTATGACTTATGTAGTACAAAAAGTAACAGGACTTCCAACAAACCAAGTATTTGGTTCAGGAACAATGTTAGATACTGCAAGATTACGTTACATGATTGGTAAATATCTGGATGTTAATCCAAACAATGTACATGGATACATCATGGGAGAACATGGGGACTCAAGTTTTATTTCTTGGACAAATTCTTATATTGGATCTAAGAGTTTATTAGAACTATTAGATGAACAAGGAAAAGGATTAGAGGATTTATTAGAAATTTATAATGAAGTACGTGATGCAGCATATGAAATTATTGAAAAGAAACATGCTACTTATTATGGAATTGGTTTATCATTAAATCGTCTGGTTGCAGCAATTTTAAACAATGAAGATTTAATTCTTTCAGTATCTGCTTACCAAAATGGTGAGTATGGACAAAAAGGATTATACATTGGAGTGCCAGCGATAGTTTCAAGAGATGGAATTCGTGATATACTGAAATTACCATTAAATGAAGTGGACCAATGCAAGTTTGATCAATCATGCGAAAACATTGAAAAGATCATTAAAGAAACTGTAGATCCATTATTATAAAGGAGTAGTAGTCTATGCAAGATTTGATTTCTTATGTTTATGAATATCAAAATACAAAAATGAAAGAAAAACCATTCAATGAAATTGATGCATTGGTATTTTCTCAGTTATCTTATGTAGACTTTAGCGAAGTTTTTAAAGGATATCCAATGAAGAAAAGTATTTCGATGCAAAAGATTATAAAGCAATTGGATATGAAAAAAGTAGAAGACAGTATACTAAATGGACCGAAAAATAAGCGCTTATTACTTGCCTTAGCCAGTAGCAAGCGCTATTCTCGTTTACGTATCCAATATTTTGTGGATTATGTAGATGAAAAGAATGAGGTACAGTTCTGTGCTATGACCTTTAAACTGTGGAGAACAAACTGTGTAGTATTTCGCGGGACTGATGAAACATTTGTTGGATGGAAGGAAGATTTCAATATGGTACTGCAGGATGAAATTCCTTCACAGAAAGCTGGAGCGTTGTATCTGGATGATATTGTAAAGAGATTGTCTGGTGATATCTATATTGCAGGTCATTCCAAAGGTGGAAACATTGCAGTATATGGATTACATCATATGGATCCAAAGTTGCAAAATAAGATAAACAAAGTATACAACTTTGATGGACCAGGTCATCCAACAAGAGATGTTCAAGCAAACTTACAAGATAAGATTGTAAAGTTCACTCCACCAGCTTCGATTGTAGGAGTATTATTTGATCAGGAAGTTTCCAATCGCAATATCATTAAGAGTAAAGCAGTATGGTTAAACCAACATGATCCTTATTCTTGGATTATTGAACATGGAGAATTTATCTATCTTGATAATCAGAAAGGAACCTTCGTGGAAGTAAATCGAAGAATCCTAGATTGGGTAGAAACACTTACACATGAAGAAAAGGAACAGTTTATTGATGGTGTCTATAAACTGATTCAAAGCTGTGATCTTACTACAGTCGACGAGTTTACACGTTCATGGAGAACGTATTCAAGAGAGTTACTAAAACATCTTAAGGATATGGATAAAGATATTCGAACCCATATTCTAGCAACGATACGATCAATGCTGAAGTGGTTAATTATAAATAAATAGGAAGACAAACTCACAATTTGAGATTTGCCTTCCTATTTTTATGTTTAAGGTAATATGTTTTTTAAATCCGCAACATACTGAGCTTGCTGTTTCTTTAAATATGATTTCACAAATGGTTTCATATAAAACTTCTTTGCTATTACATCCTCTATAAAATAAATTGTAGTATGTTCATTCTCATAGGAGAATATCCCAACCCAATGACCTTTCATATTATCGTTTTCCATATCAAACTCCCATCGCTTATATGGTTCATTCACTGTTACTGTAAATGTAGTTGCATATCCATCATTTGTATACTCAATAAATTTACTGTCACTAATAACATCAATTTTAGAAATATCACTTCTCCATGAGTAGTTTTCCAATGAAGTAACAATATTCCAAACAGTCTTAATATTATATGGGAATGTAGCTTTTATATTTGAAATTGCCATAACTAATTCCTCCTTTCAAATATCTATTTTCCTATACTAATTATAGCACTATTAGAATTTGTTCTCTCTTCATCGTAACGAAAAATATAAATAATGAACGATATCTCCAAAAATTACTACTAATTAATGGTAGAAAAATTTAAATATTTTTAATTATGAAACGAACCTTTCATTATTTCAATGCACCTAAGGTAACAAGGGTAAGTAATGAAAGGTATAAGGAGGGCGAAAATAATGAATAAGAAAGAGCTTACCCAAATTGTCAAAGCGGTCCAAAAAGATAAAGGACAATTTGAGTTATTATACTCACAGATTGCAAAGAAAGTATATTACTGGTGTTTTACTATTATTGGAAAAGAAGCAGATGCGCTAGATGCAATGCAAGAATCAATGATTCGGATTCTTGATAATATTGATGATCTAAAAGAACCAGAAGCTTTCAATTCATGGATGTATCGCTTGGTAAGAAATCGTTGTCTAATGTATATTCGAAAATATAAAAAGAATGACTTTGAGTTTCCTCAAAACGATGAATACAATGAAAGTTTTGAAACTCGAATTAGAGAAGAGCGACGTGAACATATACCAAGTGAAGCATATGATTTAAATGAAACAAAGAAATTAATAGTTACTTTTATAAATAAACTACCTACAAGGCAAAGAGAAGTAATAACATTGTTTTATTTAGAAGAATTGAAAATTAATGAGATAGCAGAAATCCTGAACTATAATGTTGGATCAGTAAAGTCTCGTTTACATGCTGGTAGAAAGAATTTAGAGACACAAATAAATGAATATCAGGAAGAGAACAATGTAAGATTATATACAATTGTTTTATTACCACTATTAGGTTTGATTCTTCAAGAGGCAAGAGAAGAAGTGTGCAGCAGACAGGATTTAAGTTATGACACAAATATGTATGCATCTAAATCATCGAAGTATTTAAAATTTTTATCAAGTCATGCAGGATTAATTGCAACAATTGTTGGGTTTTTAGTATTAATGATTATACTGTCATTTATGCTGTTATCTTCATCTGATGATAACAATCATCAACAAGATTTGATAAGTTCACAATTGATAGATAATAATGATGAATATAATAAAACGAAACAAGATTTATATATTGAACACATCAGTTATATTACATTTCCACAAAGAGATAGTTTAGACATAGAAATTGAACTGAAACCAAGTATGAATAATAAAGGTGTAAAGGTACTGTTTGATAATAAAGAAATAGATAACAATCGAGAAGATAATAGAGTACTCTTCACTGTTCATGAAAATGGAACATATTCTTTAATGATAGATAATGAAGTAATCTTATTTTCAGTTGACAACATAGATCAGTATGCACCAGAAGTTACAGGTATTCAAAATTATAATAATTATCTTCAACTTACAGTAAATGATGAATTATCACAAATCGATTATGATAATTCTTACTTGGAGTATAAAGGTGAAAAATTCAATATTTCAAAAGACTTACGTGTATATGGAAACTTTGAAGAAATGGTAAGTATCATTATATTCAATAAAGATGGGCTATATATTGGATATGATTTATTTCTAAAATAAGCAATGGTGAGTAATATCAAATAAATATGGAGGAAAAAATGAAATTAAAAAATAAAAAGATTTTAATAAGTCTATTAGCATGTGGAATGTTAGCTAGTTTAACAACTGCAAATTATATAAATGCAAATGAAAACGAAGAATTAGAAGAGATTCAAGAAGAAGTAGAAATAATAGATACGAAAGAAATTTTAGATGAAGAAATAGAAGAAAGTAATTCTATAGAAAATGAGGCAACTTCAGAAACCGTTGTGGATCAACAAGTGGTAAATCCACAAACCGTTTCTTTATCAAGTACAAGAGCTGCAACAGATGCAGCATTTCCAGAATCATCAAAAGAATTACATGATGCAATTTTAAAAAAATACCCAGCTATTGATGCTGCACCAAATGGAAATGACGATGGTGTGATTAGTAAAGCAGAAGCTGCATCATGGACTGGTACTCAGATTGATGTTCAAGCACAAGAACTTAAAGGAACAATAGATGGAATAGAAAACTTTACTAATCCAGTACTGTTACACTTGTATTTGAATGGAAATCAATTTACAGGAAGTATTCCAACGGATATTGGTAATATGGCAAATCTGAATTTTTTAAACTTATCATATAATCAATTCACTGGAGAAATACCAAGCAGCATTGGAAATCTTATTAGATTAGTGGATTTTCAAGTACATTCAAATCAACTTTCAGGAACCATTCCTGAGGAACTAGGATCACTTACAAGGTTAACATCACTTTATTTAAACAATAATAATTTTAGTGGAAGCATTCCTTCAAGTCTTGGTAGTTTAGCTAATCTAGAAAGATTATATATGCAGTATAATCAACTTTCAGGTGAAATTCCAAGTTCTTTAGGAAATCTAGGAAGTCTCAAAAATTTATATTTGCATGGTAACAATTTATCTGGGACAATACCTAATGAAATCTATACATTACCAAGTTTAATTGATGCTAGATTTCGAGAAAATCCAAATTTAAGTGGAAATCCAGCAGTAGGTTTTGCATCAAGTACAACTTTAAATTACTTAGATATTAGAGGAACAAATTTAATTCAAGCGCGTCCAAATATTTCAACATTGGCTGAAGGAACGGGAACATTTTTGAATGATGATTTAGCTAGTTTGTTATTGACAGATGATAAAACAAATATAGTTGATGGACTAACTCAAGCAGATATTGATAAAGCCCAACAAAATGCAGATGAATTTGCTCCTGGTTCAGAAAAAAATAGATGGCAGGCAGATATTGATTTAGCACAAAGTATGTTGGATACTAAAGCACAAGTAAGTGAATTGTTTGGAGATGAAACAAAAACAAATTTAGCAAATATCACAACTCAAAAAAGTATTGACGATGCTCAAGAGGCAGTTAGTGCATTACCAGATGGTCAACTGAAAACAGATTTACAAAAAGACATTGATTTAGCACAATCCATGTTAGATGCGACTACAACGGTAAATAAAATGTTTAATGATGATGGTACAATTACAGATGTTGTAAATCAATCAGTAATTGATAATGCACAAAGTAAAGTTGATGTACTTCCAGACGGTTCGCTAAAAACAGAATTACAAGATAAAATTGATGAAGCACAAAGACAGTTTAATGAAAAAGATGCAAAAGAAAAAGTAGAAAACCTATTTACAGATGGAACACATACTAATATTATTGATGGTTTAACACAAGGCAATATTGATGAAGCACAAAAGGCTGTTGATAAACTACCTAGTGGTGATTTGAGAGATGAACTTCAAAAGGAAATTGACAAGGCTCAAGAAATGTTAGATGCTAAGAATAAAGTAGAAGATTTATTCACAGATGGAACACATACAGATATTCCTGATGATTTAATTCAAACAGATATTGATGATGCACAAAAAGCAGTAGATAAATTGCCAAGTGGTGACTTAAAGGATGAATTGCAAAAAGAGATTGATAAAGCACAGGACATGTTAGATGCGAAAAATGCAGTAGATGACTTATTTAATGATAAGAAAGATAATCTTGCAGATGGTGTAACCCAAGATGATATCGATAAAGCACAGGACTTAGTAAATAAGTTACCAGATGGATCACTAAAAGATGAATTACAAAAAGAAATCGATAAGGCGCAGGATATGCTAGATGCGAAAAATGCAGCAAATGATTTGTTAGATAAAGATGGCAACTTAAATTCAGGAGTTACTCAAAAGGTCATTGATAAAGTTCAAGATTTAGTTAATAAACTACCAGATGGAGAATTGAAGGATGAACTTCAGGCAATTATTGATGAGGCTCAGAAGCAATTAGATGAACAAAGTAATCCATCAGTAGAACCACCAGTACAAAAACCAAGTGTAAATCCAAGTACTTCTTCAACTACTGGAGGTAACAGTGTGACTACTGGAGATGAAACGAATGTTTCATTATACTTAGGTATGCTGGTATCAGCAGCAGGACTAATAATACTAACAAAGAGAAGAAAAGAAGAGAAATAATAAAAAAAATGAATAAATACAATACAGATTGCACAAATATTATTCTATGTGCAGTCTGTATTTTTTATGTAAAGCAAGAAAAATATATCAAATTTTATATTGTAGAAAACCTCAAAATATGCGATAAATAAAGGACTGGCTTACTGGTCGAGTTCAAATTGGGCGGATTTGATTGACGGTAGGTTTACGCAACGTATAATGGGTGTTGTAGCAAGGAGGAATTTCACATGGAAGAAAAACTTACATTTGGAAAGTTCATAAGTAAAAAGAGAAAAGAAGCAGAATTAACACAAAGGGATTTAGCGGATCAGTTGTTTGTGACTGAGTCAGCTGTGTCGAAATGGGAGAGGGGAATTTCTTATCCAGACATAACACTTGTATCAGCAATTTGTAAAACATTAGGAATTACAGAACATGAATTAATTACAGCTAGCGAAGATACGATGCAAAGAAAAGTAGAGAAACAGGCACAGCGTTTTCGTAGAATCGTGGATATCTACAGAAAAGGGTTTATGTTTGTATACTTAAGTTCATTACTAATATGCTTTATTTGTAATCTGGTAATTGATCATACATTATCTTGGTTCTTTGTAGTTCTAGGAGGAGAAGCAATTGCATTCTCATTAACTGTAGTACCTATGCTTGTTGAAGAATATAAAGGTATTAAAACATTAGGGGCATTTTATCTATCATTAAATTTATTGTTTGTTATTTGTAGAATTCTATATGGAGGTAATTGGTTAATTGTAACAATGCTTGCTGTATTACTAGGATTCATGATTGTATTTTTACCAATTGTTCTAAGACAAATTAGATTACCTAGAAACTTAGAACATCATAAAACACTTTTATGTTTTAGTGTTGATACAATCTTAATATTTGTATTAGTAACAGTAACAACACTATTTACTGCAAGTGTAACTGAGTTATTTGCTGTAGCATATCCAGTTACTATAATTTCATTATTACTTGCATGGATTTATATGCTAGTAATTCGTTATACAAACCTTAACAACCAAATCAAAGCATCCATCTGTTTAGCAGTAGGTGCAGTATACGTTGTGTTTATAAACGAAGTGCTGCATATATTTACAGATGGAGCAGCATTTAAACTGTTAGCAGTGGATTTCACAAGATGGAATGACTTAACTTACCTTGATGGAAACATCAAAGTTATAACTGGATTAATCATGATGATTGCAGCACTTGTGCTTTTAATTGGTGGAGTGGCATCAGATAGTAAAAGAAAGAATAACTAATGGAACTATTTCTATTTCTTTTGCTAAAGAGTTTACTGGTAATTGTTCAATATACGTAAAAAAATAGAACCATTTTAATTAATGGCTCTATTTTTTTATATCTTATTTCATTGAGTGTTTTCTTCTTTTAATAAACAAACCTAGAAGAACAATTGATGAGACTAATAAACTGAAATATATAGCTGTATTAGTTGTATCAGCTGTATTCACTGCACTTCCTCCAGTTGTTGCACCGCCACTAACGCTTGGTTTAACAACGCTTGGAGCTGTTGAAGGGTTCTTCTTGTTCTGTGCATCTAATTGCCTTTGTGCTTCGTCTATAACTGCCTGTAGTTCATCTTTTAAGTCACCGTCTGGTAATTTATTAACTAACTCTTGTGCCTTATCAATATCTTTTTGAGTTACATCAGAATTCAGGTTACCATCCTTATCTAACAAGTCACCTACTGCATCTTTTGCATTCAACATATCTTGCGCTTTATCGATTTCCTTTTGTAGTTCATCTTTTAAAGCTCCATCAGGAAGTTTATCAACTGCGTCTTGTGCTTTATCAATATCTTTCTGTGTTAACCCATCTGTAATGTCTGTATGTGTTCCATCTGTAAATAGGTCATCTACTTTGTTTTTAGCATCTAGCATATCTTGTGCTTTATCAATTTCTTTTTGTAACTCGTCTTTCAAATCTCCACTTGGAAGTTTATCAACTGCTTTTTGAGCATCATCAATACCCGTTTGTGTCAGATCATCTGGGATATCTGTATGTGTATCGTCTGTAAATAAGTTATTAACTTTATCTCTAGCATTTAACATGTCTTGGGCTTTATCAATATCTTTTTGCAGTTCATCTTTTAGTTTTCCATCAGGGACTTTATTAACTAACTCTTGTGCTTTATCAATATCCGTTTGAGTTAAATCATCTGGGATATCTATATGACTACCATCTGTGAATAAGTCTTCTACTGCTTCTTTTGCCTTCAATATATTTTGAGCAGTATCAACGATTTCAGTTAATTGGTCTTTCAAATTACCTTCTGTTAACCCATCTACAAGAGTTCTTGCATCGTCAATTTCCTTTTGTGTAATTCCTGTTGCTAAGTCTGTTCCATCTTCATTTAATAATTCACTGACTGGAATGTACTTTAGACTTCCATCTTCTGGACTAAAGATTATTGTTCCTGGATATACTGTATCTTCACCATTTACAGTTACTATGCTGTTTTCTGGTAATGTGATAGTACCATCACTGTTTGTTGTTGCTGTTTTATCACTTGGCACTGTTACATAAGTTCCTGATGAAGTAATATTACCTTCATTATCCATTATTGCTTCATCTGAAATGAATACTTTATCTCCATCATTGTTAGTTACAATAGTACCTGGTTTAAGCGTAGTTCCATCATTTGAACCCAATGGAATTGTAATTTTTCCACCTGTTGGATTACTAACTTCTGTAACAACTGAACCTATTGTTACCGTTGATCCATCTAGGGTGTTTTTACTTACTGTAACATTACCTTCAACTTCAATTTCGCTTTCACTGACAACCATGTTACCATCAGTGGAGTAGATTACTTCAGGTGTAACAACAGTTCCACCATTAGGTAATACTACTGAACCATCAATAACATTATCTACTGTTGCTCCTATGATAAGATTTCCAGATGTATCCATTAATCCACCTTGTGATAAATCAACTTTAGCAGATGGCCCTCCAATGCTACCCTCGCTTATATAGCAATCATATAATACACCCATGTTTGGAGCGATTACATAGTACTTAGTATTATCATCCCAAGTAACAAATCCTGCTGTACCTGTTAATCTAACTAGACTATAATGATCGTTTTCTATATTTTTTTGAGCTATATTAAAAGATAATACCTTACTCAGATTTTCTGGATTACTTATATTTTTTTCAGTTGTAGATAAATATTTAATCGAACTGAATCCAGACAAATCTACTTTAATATCTGTGGATTGAATATATAAAAGTTCTAAACTTAATTTGGAACCGGATGATAAAATCAAGTTTCCACTCAAATCATTATTTCCTCCTAAATTTAGTTGTTTCAAAGAACTTATTAATTTCAATTCTTCTGGAATATCGCCACTAAAATTATTATTACTTAAGTAAACTATCTCTAAACCACTAATATTTCCCATACTTGCTGGTATTTTACCTTCTAGTGAATTACCGTAAAGACTTAACCATTTTAATGAAGTTAAATTTCCTAATTGTTCAGGTAATGTACCTGTAAAATTATTGTCATACAAATGAAGATACTGTAAGTTTGTAAAATTTTCTATTCCTGTTATTGTACCTGTAAGACCTAATCCATCCAAACGTATAGTACTTGATGTCCACGTGTTTGCTTCACCTACACTTATATATCCATTATCATCTGTATCCACCTTCACAGTTCCATTAGTACCATTATATTGTGTAATAATAGCTTGTTCTAATGGTCTTGATGACTCTGGAAAAGCATTAGCAGTTAGATCCACTCTTGCTAAACTTGAACGATCAATTTGGTTTCCATCAGAAGTCGAAGAAATATCCGATTCTATAGTTTCTTCGATTTCATCAGTAGTATCTTCTTCAACCACTTCTTGTTCTTCTTCAGCAACTATATCTTCAGTTGTCTCTTCTACTTCTTGAATTTCAGGTTCAGTAATTACATCAGTTTCATCTGCATTGATTACTGTAGTTACAAATAATCCAAGAACTAATGTAGATATTGCTAAACTACTTATTAGTTTTTTACTTTTTATTCTCTTTTTCATATGTCCTCCATGTTTTGATAAATATTGATACTCACTCTAATTATTTAAATCTGCATCGTAATAAATATATTGATCTTCGTCATCGAAAAGACAGATAATAACAATTCCGTTGAAGTTACCATAAACTTTCCCTTTCTCGGTAATTTCATACTTTTTGTTTTCATATTCAATATATGACTTTTCATAATTAATTTTTGACTGTTCGTCATTGAATGTTAATTGAAGATAATTACCATAGTCTTGAACACCAATTAATTCAGGTGCATATGGATTAAGTTTATTAATTTCAAAAACTGTTTCGGTGTCATTAATCTTTATAGTATAATTACCATTTTCAGTTACTTGTACAAACACTTCTTTATTGTTTTTTTCAAATTCTATTTCTACATTATTAAATAAAATTTCTATATTCTTTTTATCCAAATTCTCTTTTAGTGTGATTGTTATGTCTACACTTTCTCTTTTTGAGAAAGAAAGATATACAATGCTCTCAACATAAGGGTTTCCTTTTATTTTGTTGTACAACTCTTCATCATTCAAAAAAGAAGGATTATTCGATATAGAAGTGTCTTGTGGCCAGTAAACAAAGAAAAGAACTAAAATAGCAACTATAAGAATTGCTCCTGTTATGAAAAGTTTCCAGTTCAATAAACGATTTAGAGAAGATGTTTTATCTTGCTTGAATAGCTTCTCATCATATGCTAAATCTTGTTTACTGCATACTTCTTGCATATCTTCGGTTAGTATCAGTCCAAGTAATGGCCATAGAATCAAACCATACAACTTAACATTATTCTTTTCCTGATACTCAATTATCAATTGTTCCAAATTCTTTCTTCCATCATGAAGTCTAGAACGAATAGAACCGGCGTTATAATCAAGAACTTCAGCAATCTCATTAATTTTCATTTCTTCTAAGTAAAATAATGTAATGACTTCTCTTTGTCTTTTTGGTAATTTTTTAATCAACTTAACAATTAATTGTTTTGTTTCTTTTAAGTCATACGCTCGATTCGGTATACTATCACGTCTGTCATCCACCACATTCAATTCGAAATTTTCTATAAAATCATTAGAATCTAGATACAATTTATCTTGTCTTCTATTAGCTTCTAAATAACGATAGCAAACATTTCTAACTAAGATGTACATCCAAGAACTAAATGTTTCTGGTGTCTTTAGTGTATGAATCTTTTTATAGATACGAATCATTGCTTCTTGAGCTGCATCTTTTGCTTCGGTTTCATTTCCAATAACGGTATAGCACCAATAATATACTTTATTTACGATTTGTGAGTATAGTAACTCAAATTGTCCAATATCCTTTTGGACTTCTTTGACAATTTGGGTAAGTTCTATCTTATCCATGTTTTCGCCCTCCTCAGTTTCAAAAAATCCACTTACCCTAATACTTATATACGTGGAGAATTGAAAGTGTTCGGAAATTTCTTAAATATGTTGTCTATAATATTTATTCTTATCCAAACATTTGTTTTTATGTTTATGTTAACGAATATCTTAATTTATTCGCCATTCATTAGTCGTTGTTTGAGACAGTTTAGTTCAGTTTATTTTATCCATTTTGAACAGAAAAAAACTCCAGATTAATCTGAAGTTTTAGAGTATTACGATTTATTTAGTAATCTTGCTTTATTACGCTTTTTAGTTATATATAACAATGCAATTGCAATACAAGATCCAAGTGCAATAACTATCCATGCTAGAGAAACACCATCAAGTCCTGTCACTGATACAGATGGTAAATATCCGGCATTGACAGTATAGTCTTCGTTTAGTTCAGTTTCAATCGGATCTGAGAATCCATCTTGATTTGCATGACTACTTGTAGTGCTAGATGCATTACCTTTTGTGGTGAATCCAAGTTTACCTAATTCACCATCAGTTACTTTGAAGTAGACTTTGTATTTTGAATTCATATCAACTTCAAAAGTGTATTTACCGTCCGAGTCTGTAGTATAAGTTTCTCCAGTATCAACATACTTTGATTGTGATTCATCATATTTAAATAATGAAACCACTTTATCTGATAATTCTTCATCACTATCAATCGAACCATTTTTATTTGTATCTTCAAATACGTATCCACTTATCGTAGATGCTGGTCCCCATACTGCATAAAGTGCTACATGTTCAGTAATAACGAAACTATCATTACCATCCGCTTTATACTGAATACCACCTTCACCTGTAGGATCAGTAGTCCAATATCTTATTACATAATTTGGTGTAGAAGTAGGTGCTGTAAAGCCAAGTTGACTTTGACTTTTTACGGTAACAGGATCTGACATATTATAATCCTCTTCTATATAATCAGGTTGTCCACCGTTTCCATAATAAGTTACTGCAATTTTCTCTGGATAATAGTTTATATCATTATTATTAAGTAAATTACCATTAAAATTTGTAATTGATGAAGCATTTGAGGGAGTGTTAGAAGTTGTAGAAGCTGTGTTTGAATTTACAGTCACATTATCTTTATCAACAGAAATATTTGAATAACCTGTTGATTCTACAGGATCTTTATATGAAGATTTTTCTGTATATATTCCACCGCCGTCTCTACCCGCATTATTATTTGTAATTGAACCTTTGTTTATTGTTAGATTACTTCCCCATGTTAGATAAATACCTCCACCATGACTAACTGATTGATTATTATCAATTGTTGCATTTTCAATAGTTAGTATTGAATTCTCTAACTTTATTGCTCCTCCATCACCTGTAACAGAGTTTCCAGTAATTGTACAATCATCCAAATCAATGGTTGAGTTAAGGCTGGCAATTATTCCACCACCAGTGTTTGCTTCATTATCAGTGATTGTACTATCAGTAATCTTCATTGTAGTTGAGTTATCTATATTGATACCACCACCACGTTGAGTTGCAATATTATCGTTGAAACTACTACTATCAATGATAACTTTACTATTGTTATTAGCAGAAAATCCAGCCCCATGAGCAGCAGTGTTATCTTCTATTTTACTATTATTGATAGTAAGTGAAGTACCTGTAGTTACCCGAATTGCACCACCATCTACAGTTGCACTATTTTTAGAAAATATAGAGTTTGATTCAATTGTTAGCGTACCATCAGTATGATAGATTCCACCTCCATCATCACCAGATAAGTTATTTGTGAAAGTTCCACTAGTAATTGTGATTGTGTTGCCAGCAGCATAGATTCCACCGCCAGAACCTGAAGACTGATTATCAATAATACTTCCACCAGTCATACTAATTGTACAATCATTACTTGCATCAATAGCACCACCTTTTGCAGAGGCTTTATTGTTATTTATAGTTCCATTTGTAATTGTGATTGATGCACCATCAGTAGCGATGATACCACCACCATCAGAAGCTTCATTATAACTAATTTCACCACCGTTAATTGTGATAGAAGTAGAACGATTATCAATGTTTACTCCACCACCTCTACTGGCGTTAGTATTATTTGTAATTTTTCCACTATTTAAAATTATTGTACTATTATTATTTGCGGATATTCCAGCTCCATAAGTACCTTTGTTATCATTGATATTTCCACTATCAATAGTGATTGTTACATAAGATGTACTTCTAATTCCACCGCCATCACTAGAGGCGGTATTATTGTTTATACTACCACCTTTAAGATTAATTGAACTAAAATTATTAGAGTCACCACTGATATAAATTCCTGCACCATTTGAAGCAGTATTATATTCGATATTTCCACTGTCTATTTGGATTGTTGAACGATTAGCTCTAACTCCACCACCTTCGCCAGTAGCACTGTTTCCTGTGATTTTCCCATTAGTAAAGTTGAGTGTACTGTCTTCAATATGTATTCCACCACCGTTAGTTCCAGATGTATTTGCATCAATTACACCACCACTGATGGTTACAGTAGCTCCATCGGACACTTTGATTCCACCAGCAGCATGTGTACTTGTATTATTGTCAACACTACCACCAGACATGTTTAGGGTTCCACTGTTAAAATGAATACCAGCTCCATCATTGGAAGCAGTATTAGTAGTAATACTACCATCAATAATTTCAATTTCAGCTTTCCAATTAGAATAAATACCAGCACCATCATGAGCTTTATTGTTGCTAACACTACCATTAGTTAATTCAAATTTAGGTGGGTTTCCAGCTCCACCAGTTAAGTAAAATCCACCACCACTACTATTGGCAGTATTAGCATCGACTTTACCAGCACTCATTTTAACTGTTGATCTATCAACTTTAACTCCACCACCTTCACTGTTAGCAGTATTGTTGATGATATCAGCACCACTTAGAATAAGTGTACTATCTTCAACAAGAAGACCACCACCATAATTAGAAGTATTTTTATCGATTTTACCACCACTAAGAGTTACAGTTGCACCATCGGTTGCTTTAATACCTCCAGCAACATTCTTACTAGAGTTATTATCGACACTACCACCAGACATATTGATTGTTCCACTGTTGAAGTGGATTCCACCACCTTCATTACTAGCAGCATTAGAAGTAATACTACCACCTTTGATGTCTATGGTTGCTTGCCAGTTAGAATAAATACCGGCTCCGTTTTGAGCTTTATTATTACTGATTACAGCACCATCAGTAATCGTAAGATGAGATGGTTTACCACCACTTCCAGTAAGATAGATTCCACCACCATCACTTTTTGCATTGTTGTTAATGATAGACCCTTTGATTATAATAGTTCCATTATCAGAGTTAATCGCACCACCCTTATCCCAGTTACAAGATTGAATGGTTGCATCACTTTCAACCGTCAATGAGCCACCACTATTAACTTTTACTCCACCATTTTCATTCCCGTCAGCAGAGTTTCCATTACCTTCCAATATTACATTATCTAATGTTAAGGTTCCCTCTACAATGAAATGGCGATCTCCATCTTTATCTTGCTTTAGACTAACTGTTGATAAAGTGGCGGAAGTGATTGTGATATCTTGATCTGCTTTAATTGTGATTACATCACCTATACTTGTGTCGTTCGCGTTTGCAGTAATGGTATATTTATATGTTGAAATTGTACAAGATGCAACTGCTTCGTTTAATGAAGAAAAAGGGGAGGTTTCACTTGTAGTATCATTTGTAACAATATAAGAACCACTTAATGGAACAATCGTTTGCTGTTTTCGCATACCTGCATTAATATTAATTACATCATTTTCACTTACATTTATTGAACTGCTATACGATGCAACAGGTTCAATCGAATAATCCACATCAAATTTATTATCACTTCCAGTTTGAATACTAGCTATTGGAACTAAATAATTTGTCCCATTAATAGCCTGTGCTCTAACTGCTACATAGTAACTTCCTTTATCTAAGTTATCGAATACATAGTTTCCGTTTGTATCGCTAGCTGTTTGAGTGATGACATTAGATTTATCTTCTGTTCTATATAAATATAATGCTACTCCCGAAATTATACTTTCGTTAGATTCTTTTATTCCATTCTCGTTTTTATCGAACCAAACCAAACCACTGATTGATCCTTGTGTTGGTTCTTCTATTTCATTTTCAACTTCGTTAGTGTTTGTTTCTTCTGTAATTACTTCGTTTTCACTACTTCCATTGTCATCAGCAAATACTTGAGAGATATTTGGTGAAGCAATAAGTGAGAATATTAGTAATAACGATAGAAGTAGAGGAGCTTTTTTAATTCTTTTCATATGCTACCTCCTTCTTATATCTGATTATAACCAACCCACTGGCAAGACATAGAAGTAATAAACTAAACATACTCGTAGAATCTGATGTATCAACACCGTTGTTGTCAGGAGCTATACTTGGATTACTGCTGTGTCCTGTATTGTTTCCAGGTGTATTCGTTCCATTATTTGAATTGTCACCAGGATTAGGTTTGTTATTTGAGTTATCTGAATTATTGTAAGTATTATGAAATAGAATTTCATCAACTTTAGAATCACTTTCATAATCCATTAAGATAATTGTTTGTAAACCACTTTCTCTTAAATAGATTCTTACTTCATATACTTTTTCATCGTATGTATTATCGTTATCACTACCAGTTACCTGATAGACTTGATAATGATAATATCCTGCTTCAGTGAAAGTGAAGTCAATTGTTTTGCTACTTGTATTCGTAATTGAAAAACTATATTCACTTTCATTATTTGGTAAAGGTGAACCATCAAGTGCCTTTACGATATAGTTGTATGTTACATCTTTATCCACATTCTTTGTTACTTCTTGATTAATATCAATTGATATTGTTGTTACTTCAATAGCACCAATGGAATTAGTAAACACAGAAAAGAGGATAAAGATGATTAAATTAAGTTGTATTAGATTCTTGATTATTTTCATTCAATTCCTCCAATCTTTTTTTGCGTTTATGTCGTTCAATTATTCTGGCTATTTGTTGGAGTATCAATAATATTAAGATAATTAGTATTATTAATACAAAGATACCAATTAGCGGATTCGCTAATAAGAAATCAATTATTGAGTAGGGAACATTACTAAATATTCCACCACTATTACGTTCTTCTATATATGTATTTTCATACAATTCATTACTTATTTTTCCAACTACCACATATCTTCCATTTGTTTGTAAAGATGCACAAGTACTTAATACTACGATTTGATCATTTTCACCAATTTCTATATCACGATAATTCATTGCATTACTTTTGATATATTCAATATATTCAAATCGGTTTGTATTCGTCATCTTTATTGGTGAATATAAATAAGAATCATAAGCATCCGCTTCTAAGAATGCAAAGAATTCTATTCCATGATCTTCACCATTATAGTATAAGTTTCCATATTCATGTTCTTCAAAGTATTCTTCATCTTTAAATAAATCCAATTCTCCAAACATGGTTTGTTTTTCCATATGATGACCATAAATGATGGTATTAAAATCACTAAAGTCCTCACTGTTTCTAAAATCCATATAGATTGCTCCAGATAAGGAAGCCTCACCTAAAGCATTTGTATTTAAATACTTTTGATTATTTGTAGAGTGAACAACAGGGTAATCGATATTTGTTCCATATACACTTAACCATGCCTTCACATCACTATTTATTTCTTTTAGTTCTTCAAAGGATAGAGTATCATCACTTGAAGGTTTATATTGCTCATATTGTGTTGCAGTTGATGCATTATGAACCTGATTAGAGTCATACAATGCATAACTTCCATAGAACAGTAATAAGATAAAGATAATCATTAAAATATTATCAATTGTATTACTAATTTTATGAACGATCTTTATCTTTTTTAATTCAGTTTTATTAATCTCTGAATTGTGTTCTTGCTGTTTCATTTTTTTAATGATTAAATACTTTTACGTTTCTTGTTTAAAGCAATATATACTAGTCCTACAATACCAACTCCCATTAAAGCAATAAATGGTAGGTTATCAATGATTAATCCTGTGATACTAACATCAGTTTCAGTATTTTTATATACAACTTTATTTTGAGCTGAACCATCTTTCTTTTCAGCGGCTAATAAATTTGGAGTCATTCCATTCCCTCTATCTGCTTGTACTTGTCCAGAACTAACTTGAACGCTGTTTTCGTTATATGTAGCACCTTTTTCAGTTACTGATGCACTTGCAGTAAAACCATTTGGTACGGCTTCAGTTACTGTATAAGTTGTCCCTGCTGGTAAATTATCAAATGTAATAATCTCATCAGCTTTTAATTTGAATGTTACAGTATTGCTAGTTGCATTTCCTGACGATATTGTTGTAGCATCTTTTTTAATTGTGTAAGTAATTCCAGCAAATGTAAATTGAGTTGCAGCTGGACCACCAACTGATGAAGGTACATCTTCAACACTACTTGGGAATGTAAACACAACAGTAAAGTCATATTCATCGTTTAAATTAACCAAGTCACCTTCAACTTTCTTCTGAATATCTAATCCAGTTGCTTCATTGTAATAACCTTTGAATCTAAATCCAGTTCCAGTCACATCACCAGATGAATCATAAGTTAAGTCAACTTTTTTATCTTCAATATCTGGGTCAGTTGTTAAATCACCAGCAGATAAATCTCCTACAGCAACTGTTACTGCGTGAATATATGTTCCATCGTATCCTTCTTCAAGTTGATTGGTATCTGGTTTGTTATATACATAAACATACATTGTATATGTTTCACCAGCAATTAAGTGTCCATTTGCATTGGTAGTAGATTCGGTTACTGTATAAACATAAATTCCAGCATGTGGATAAGTTGTTCCTGTAAATATATTGTTAGTTTCCGCTATTAAATTATCACCATTAGTATTAATAGCAAAATCAACATATGTTGATAATGATTTAACACTATTATATGTAGCATCAGTATAAGTACCTGTGCTTACTTCTTTCAATGCTGCTGTAAATGTGAATCTTTCAGCTGTGTCCAAAGATACTCCTTCACCAGCAACGATTTCTTTTGTGATTTTCACTACTGCATCAGTTCCTGGTGCAGATGAATATGCACCTTTAGCAGAATCATCTGCATTAATACTAGTGTTTGTTACTGCTACAGTAAATGCTACTGCAGCAATCATAAATATTGATACTATTTTCTTAATTTTTCTCATTAATTTCTCCTTATTAATATGGAGCCCTGTTTTTGCAACGCCCTTTTTCGAAAGTTTTCTGTCATTTCGTAAGACCATTAAAATCCACTTCTTCTTAGTATGGTTATTAGTGTTCCCTTCGTGTCGCTAATTTTTACACAGCCATATATTCTTGAATCAATTGCATTATATCGATCATCACCAAGGACAAATACTTCTCCTTCCTTTACGGTGACAGGGAAGGTAATCCCTTCACTATAGGGAAGTGTTTCCCGATATATTTTTGATTCATTCTGCAATGAACCATTGATCACAAGCCCTTCACTTGTGATGTCAACTTCATCTCCTGCTACAGCAATTACTCTTCTTATTTGGTTTTCACTGTTGTAATTAACAACAATCACATCATTTGCTTTGTAGTCCTTATCTAAACGATAATACAGAACCAAATCTCCATTGTTTACTGCTGGAGACATTGCATTATCACTGTTTTGGAATAATCCAAATACAAAGGTAAACAAGCAAATGAATACAACGATTATAATTGCTATCTTTATTAATAATCGTTTTAGTTCACCTTTAAAATGTATGGGCTTTTGTTTATCTGTTTCTGTGTTGATGTTATCACCTCCAACCAATTAAGTAACTTAAAGCAATAAGATTACATGTTCAAAATTAGAAACATTAAATTAGAAATTTAAACTCTTCCTAATAAAATCAAAATTCCGTTTTCTTGACAGTTGCCAAAAATACGGAATAGGAGATTATTGGATTAAGCATAAAACAGCTAATGAAAAGATATTCTAAGTATATCTTTTCAAAATAACTGAAAGAATGTAATGTTTAATGCTAAATTTTGAATCGCCCTACTTTTATTTAGACAACATGAACCTGAATTTCGTTCAAATTTCCCTGAAAAATATTACTACTTTTTCTCATACATTAGTCGTATTTTATTTGAAAACAGTTCATTTTTTGTCAAATTTATTTAATCGTAATATATTTTTGTGAAAATTGAAAGTATAAATAGTGAAAAAAACCTTAATTCATCGTTATTTTAATGAATTAAGGTAATTATTTTCCTGCATTGTTTCTGTGTAGATAATCTAAATAAGAAGATTAACTAATGGCTGGCCAAAGTAAACAATCAAAGCCATGATAATAAGATAAAGCAGGGCATACTTTGCAATGCCTTTTAAGATTTCTCCATCCTTACCAACCAATGCAGTTGCTGCACAGCCGATAGCGATACTTTGTGGTGATAGCATTTTACCTACTCCAGTACCAAGTGAATTTGCGGCAGCCAACCAATAGCTGTTTGCACCAATTGCACTTGCTGCTTCCATTTGGACATTTCCGAAAAGAACTTCAGAGCTGGTTCCACTACCAGTTACAAAGGTACCTAGACCTCCAAGAACAGGTGCCACAAGTGGATAAAACGAACCCATTACGGTTACTAGCAATTCAGAAATAGATCCAATCATACCACTGTAACCCATGATTTTTGCAGTACCCAATACGCCAAGCATGGTAACTACTGTCTTTGACATTTGAATAATCGTGTTTTTTAATACATAAAACATTCCACCAAAACTTAACTTTTGTATCTTACCACCAATAAAAGCTGATAAGAAAATCAGCACTCCAGGGGTTGCAACCCATGTGAAAAGATAAGGTGTTGCATTCTCTCCAGTGTAAATCTGCACAGAAGAAGAAATTCGATTCAATGGCTCATTGATAAATGGAACCATCTTACTTGTAAGTAATAATAATACAAAGATTAAGATGAAAGGTGACCATGCAACTAATGCTGAGCGCACAGTAATCTGAGTGTCATTTTCTTCTACTTCCATATGATATTCCTCTGGTGTTGTATGATTTTTACTATATTTGCTGGCAACCACAAAAGTCACAATCAGAGAACATACACTACCTACAATAACTGGCAATTCTGCAGCCACAAAACGAGCAACTAGCATCTGTGGAAGAATAAATGAGATTGCTGATAAAGCTGTAATTCCAGCTACCCCTTTTAATGCTTTGAATCCTCCACCGACTAACATCACCATCAAGAATGGCGAGATGAACAGTAATGGTGCTGCCTGCAGTGTTGAAATAAATCCTAACTTTAATGGATCTAAACCGGTCAGATTTGCAAGTGTTACCGTTGGTATTCCAATCGAACCAAACATGGTTGGCATTCCATTTGCAATCAGACAGACAAGAATTGCTTTGGTTGGTGAGAAACCAAGTACAACAAGCATACTTGCTGGGATTGCAATAGCGGTTCCAAATCCTGCCATTCCTTCCAAGAATCCACCAAAACACCATCCAATTAAAATTACTAAAATACGTTTATCATCACTTACAGATGTGATCATTGTTTTGATTACATTCATAGCTCCTGAATAAACAGTTAAGTTATACGTAAATACTGCTGCAATAATAACCAGAGAAATTGGCCATAGTGCCATCGCAAAGCCTTCAAGAGTTGCAGTAGCTGTATCAACAACAGGCATACTCCAAACACTCATTGCGAGTGCAATTGCAATTCCTAAAGCAACTAAACTTGCAATAAATCCAGGTATTTTAAATTTTGTTAGTGCTATTATCAACCAAAAGATTGGTAATAATGCCAATACAAACATTAAGATCATTTCCATAATATACTCCCTATTAGTTATTAACATTTTAGGGGATAAGATGAAAAAAGTCTAATTATATAATTATAAAGTTGAATCTTTTATTTCTGGCATCTTTTCCAAGAGTTTATCACTTGCTTCTAAAAGATTTTGATAATACGTTTCATAGAGTGGACTAAGTCTTCTCATCGCTGGAAGAAACTCGTCATAATAACCATTTGTAGAGAAGGTTTCTTTAAATAATTTCATCAAACGATTACCAGTAGACTCTTTAAATTCTTGGGTTTGTTTAAAGTTCTGATATTCTTGTAGCATCTCTTTATTCTTGTCATAGTAAGATTCAAAATCATCAAAAACTTCATCATATACATGTAGCATATCTTTAATTTTATCATCGTCCATTACTTTTGATACTTCTTCAATTTCTTTTTTCATTTCATCATCAAAAACAATTGGTTCCATGTTGTCTAGGAACTCTATAATAAATTCATATGCTTGTTGTTGCTGTGGCGTATTGATTGTAATATCCAGAAATTGACCAAAGTGAAGAGCGAAGTATCTTCCATAATAACCAGGGAAGGAAAATAAAATTTTTTCTTTAATGGAAGTTGTTTTATCTATAGAAGATAGTTTTTTCCATGTTTCTTCTTCTGTATCATTATAAATGTATTGAAGAAATACATCCTGAATCTTTTCTTTTTTCTCTAACTCTAATTGCTTGCTTTTTAATACAGTCATTAAATCTTGCTT
This sequence comes from Breznakia pachnodae, assembly GCF_030814225.1. Lineage (GTDB taxonomy): Bacteria > Bacillota_I > Bacilli_A > Erysipelotrichales > Erysipelotrichaceae > Breznakia > Breznakia pachnodae. Next base: position 225,369 of record NZ_JAUSUR010000002.1, on the reverse strand, counting down.
CAGATTTGTACTGTTCAATAACTCATATATTTCAGAAGTAGATAATCCAAATTTACGGTAAATCGTAATTCGTTTTAACTTCTTTACATCCTCATCACTAAATTCACGGTATCCATTATCCGATACATCAGGATCAATAAGATTCTCTTGCTTATAATACTGAAGTGCTTTCCTAGTAAGTCCTGTTACTTTACATACATCTTTTGTTTTCATATGTTACACCTCCTATACTTATTATAAAGTAGTCCCTAAGGGTTCGGTCAATAGGAATCCAATATAAGTTTTCATTTATGATAGGTGGGGAAAGTGTTATAATGAGGAAAGGATGTGAGGTTACTATGAACAAAGGAAAATTTATTACTTTTGAAGGTAATGATGGATGTGGAAAAACAACCATCTCAAATAGAATATACAAACAATTGTTGGATGAAGGATACGATGTTATTATGACCAGAGAACCTGGTGGTATTGATATTGCGGAACAGATTCGTGAAGTGATTCTAGATTCAAAAAACACTGCAATGGATGGTCGTTGTGAAGCGTTGTTATATGCAGCAGCCAGAAGACAGCATTTAGTTGAAAGAGTTATTCCAGCTTTAGAAAAAGGAACCCTTGTTATATGTGATCGTTTTATTGATTCATCACTTGCTTACCAAGGTGTTGCCAGAGGACTGGGAATTGATGAAGTTTATAAAGTAAATGAGTTTGCAATTGACAATGCAATGCCAGATGCAACGATTCTTTTACGTGTAGATCCAGAAATTGGTCTGGCAAGAATTGCTTCAAGACAACAAAAAGATCGCTTGGATGAAGAAAGTGAAAAGTTTCATCATCTAGTTGCACAAGGATACGATGAAGTTGTAAAACGTTACCCTGATCGTATTCGTGTGATTGATGCTTCTCAAAGTGAGGAAGAAGTATTTCAGGCAACCTATAAGCTAATAAAGGAATTGGTGAAATAATATGTTTCAAGAGGAACTAAGAAAGGACCATCCAACCGTATATAAGGTACTGGAAAACGCACTAAAACGTGATCGTTTGGCACATGCCTATATGTTTGTTGGGGAAGCCAGTGCTCCGAAAAAAGAAACGGCATATCTTCTTGCGCAGAGTCTGGTCTGTGATGAAGATGGATTTGCAGATGAAACGTGTGAAAGTTGTATGCGAGTAATCCACAATAACTACGCAGATATGATTTATCTTGATGGTTCAACGATATCAATTAAGAAAGAAGATATTTTAAAAGTAAAAGAAGAATTTTCTAAAACAAATATGGAAAGTAAAGGAAAAAAGATTTATGTAATTGATGGTGCAGAGTATGCAACTATCAGTGCATTAAATAGTTTACTTACCTTTTTGGAAGAACCAGGATCACAGACAATTGCAATTCTCTTAGTGGAAAATCCTGATCAGATTCTTGATACAATCAAATCCAGATGTCAGATGATTACGTTTCAAAAGCAAAATAAAGCTGATACATTTAAGAGATTTCGTGAAGAATATGATATACTAGATGCATACCTATTAAGTTACCTTGGTATACCTGAAAAAAAGATTGCGGAAGTAATGGAATGTGAAGAATATCAGCATGCCTTATATACATTTAAGACTTATATCGAAAAATATCTGAAACGATATCAAGATGCAAATGTATTTCTGCAGACCGAAGGTTTTGGAAAGAACAAGTTAGACAGCAAACTTGTTTGTCGCTACTTTCTGGATATGCTAGGATTATTAGCAAAAGATGCTTTAATTGAAAAGCGAATTGATAGTTCATGGTATCAATCAATGATTGACTTAATGAGTAAAAAACAGGCAGAACATATTCTAAACGTATCAAATACGATCAAAGATAAGAATATAAAATCAGTTAATCTGGGATTATTAATAGACCAGTTTATATATGAAATGGGGGAATTCGATGAGTAAAACCTATAAATTTACACATGTCGTTCCTGTAAGTTTTGATGAGAATGGTAGATCATATACATTCGGAGCTGAACATGGAAATTTCGCAGTCGGTGATAAAGTAGTAGTTGAAACCATACGTGGGATTGAACTATCAACGGTTGTGAGTGATATTACAAAGATTGAAGATTATAAGAATAATCTTGAACTAAAACCAGTATTAAGAAAAGCAAGTAATAAAGACTTGCGTAACTATGATGCAAATCTTGAAAAAGCGAAAGACGCAATGAAAATTTGTGATCGTGAAATTAAAAAGATTGGTTTAGATATGAACCTGATAGAAGCAGAATATACACTTGACCAAAGCAAGGTTACCTTTGTGTATGTATCTGAAGAAAGAGTAGACTTTAGAGAACTGCTGAAAAGTCTTGCGACAATCTTTCATTGTCGTATTGAACTTCGCCAGATTGGTCCTAGAAACAAAGCAAAACTTGTTGGTGGGATTGGTCAGTGTGGACAGGAAACATGCTGCAGTCGTTTTATGAATGACTTTGAAATGGTTTCTATCAACATGGCAAAGAATCAGATGTTAGCATTGAATATCCAAAAGTTATCTGGACAATGTGGAAAGTTAAAATGTTGTCTACGTTTTGAAGATGAATTATACAAGGAATTAAAAAAGGATTTACCTAAGATTAATTCCAGAGTGCAGTACAATGGAAAACAATACAGAATTACCAGCTATAACATTATTATGAGTCAGGTAAAAATAGAAAACAGTGAAGATATCCAGTTATTGGATTTCAGAGAACTGTGGCCTGATTTTAAGTATAGTGATTAATCGTCAGAAAAGTTTCCATAACACTGCACCAACGCTTTATCTGGTAGCTACTCCTATTGGTAATTTAAAGGAGATGACACCAAGAGCAATCGAAATATTAAATGAAGTAGATATTATTGCGGCAGAAGATACGCGCAATACAATGAAGTTATTACAGGCATTTGATATTACCACAAGATGTATATCTCATCATCTTCATAATGAAAATGAAAGTATTCATGGAATCATTAAATTATTGGAAGAAGGAAAAGACATTGCTTTAGTTAGTGATGCTGGATATCCATTAATTTCTGATCCAGGAGAGAAATTAGTAAACTATGTAATTGAAGCTGGATTTAATGTTGTCCCAGTTTCTGGAAGTAGTGCGGTATTAAATGCACTGGTAGCCAGTGGTATTTGTACACAACCATTTCTTTTCTATGGATTCTTAGATTCTGGTGAAGGAAAACGAACAAAAGCTTTGATTGAATTAAAAGATTTACCATATACAATTATCTTTTATGAAGCACCACATCGAATTGAAAAGATGCTGAAAAGTTGCTTGGAGATTCTTGGAAACAGACAAATCTGTCTGGCTAGAGAATTAACGAAGAAATATGAAGAGTTCCTAAGAGGAACCATCAGTGAAGTATTGGAAGTGGTAGATGAAATCAAAGGAGAAATGGTTGTAGTAGTTGAAGCAACCGAAAAAGAGAAAGATATTATTCCACTATCGGTGTTAAGAGAAAAAATTGACCAGTATGTGGATTGTGGATTGAGCAGTAAAGATGCAATCAAAAAGGTTGCAAAAGAACAGGGGATTTCAAGAAATGACCTGTATCGTGATTATCACGGATTAAATTAATCTAAAATGGAGAGTAGAGGATTTCTAGTAGGATATCCTTTGCTCTTTTATTTTTTTGATTTATAAAATGTTTGACAATGAAATCCCTTACATGCTATGATGACAGTGCAAAAAGAATCAGTAATAGGAATGTAACTCAAAAAGATTGAGGCGTGACCTAGGGACAATTATTTTTAATTGTACTTGGGCTTTTTTTATTTTGTGAGGTGAAAAAATGAAAATTAAGAAGAAACTTAATAACAATGTTGTTATCGCAACAAATGAAATGAATACAGAATTTGTTTTATCAGGAAAGGGGATAGCATTTGATAAAAAAGCAGGGGATAATATTGACTCAAATGTTGCGGAAAAGATATTTTCTACCAAGGAAAAAGGGGTTGCTGAAAAACTGAGTCAGATTATTGAAGAGATTCCCATTGAGCATGTAAAGGTCTGTGATGAAATCATCAACATGGCAAAGAAACGACTGCAAGATGAGTTAAATGAAAAAATCTATTTAACGTTGATTGATCATATTTCATTTGCGATTGAAAGGCATCAGGCAGGATTTGATATCAGTAGCTTGTTGAAGTGGGAAATAAAGAAAATTGCACCAAAAGAATACGAAGTAGGCTTGGAAGCTTTGGATATTGTAGAGAAACGATTGAATATACGATTACCAAACGATGAAGCAGTTTATATCGCATTTCACTTTATTAACTCAAGAGTAAAAGATGACGGATTTTCAGAACAGTCAATTGATCTAACAAGACATGTACTAAGAACGATCACGGATTCCTATACAATTGATACGAATGAAGATTCTGTTTCTTATAATCGATTTATTATTCACTTGCAATATCTTGCACGAAGAATATTCAAGAGTGAAGAAGTTCCCAAGAATAATGGACAAGAGAAATCTTTATTTGAAAAGTTAAAGTTAGAATTATCAGACAGTTATGAATGTGTCTGTAAAATAGAAGAATGTATATTGCGTGAATATGACTTTAAATTATCGGAGAATGAAAAAACATATTTGATGATTCATCTTCATAACCTTATATCGAAGTAAGATATTACTGCTAGCGCTAAAGTACTACAGCAGTTTATATATCATCAGTGATAGAACTTAAGACTATTTCTGAACCTATTTATAACGGAGGAAATTATGGATAACAAAAAATTTATCGAAGATATGTTACCACTCGTTGGTGGTAAAGAAAATATTAAAAAAGCAATTCATTGTCATACAAGATTACGTTTAACTTTATATGATTATAGTGTAGTAGATAAAGAAGGAGTAAGAGCTCTTGAAGGGGTTATGACAACGAAAGACTCTGCTGACCAATTCCAAATTGTGATTGGAGATAAAGTAAAAGATGTCTACAATGAGTTAATGAAACTAGGTGATTTTAGTGGAGATAATGTAGATGCACAGGAGAGTGAACCAAAAGAAAAGAAAAAGTTTAATCCAATTAGTGCATTTGCGGAAACAATGTCTGCAGTATTTACACCTTTGATTATTGCAATTTGTGGATCAGGGTTGATGACAGGAATCCAGATTTTATTACTTAAAACTGGAATTATTATGGATGGTGATGCTGTCTATACAACATTAGCAGTACTGGGAGATACAGCGTTTTATTTCTTGCCATTTATGGTAGCAATTAGTGCAGCAGACAGATTTAACTGTAATAAATATATGGCAGTAGCACTTGTAGGAGTATTGATGCATCCTACATGGTTATCATTACTTACTGAAGAAACAACCTCAATTTCTTTATTTGGAGTTTTACCAATTCGTTTGTTGAGTTATTCTTCATCAGTAATACCACCACTATTGTCAGTATACTTATTATCAAAAACGGAAAAGATACTAACAAAGATAGTACCTGCATCATTAAATACAGTACTTGTGCCTTTCTTAGAAATTGGAATTTTAGGACCATTAGTATTAATCGTTATTGGACCATTCTCACAATGGGCAAGTGATTTATTAGCGAATGGATATGCAAGTTTATATGCAGTAGCAAGTATACCTGCAAGTATATTATTTGGAGCTTTATATCCATTAATTGTATTATCAGGTACTCATTTAAGTTTTGTACCATTAATGTTAGATAGCATTGCGAAAACAGGTGTTGATTACATTATGCCACTTATGTCAATTGCACACTGTGGATTAGCAGCAGCATCATTAGCAGTTTATATTAAAACAAAGAATCCAAAATTTAAATCTGTTGCAGCAACTGGAGCAATCGTAACTGGTATTGGATTAACAGAACCAGCACTATATGGAGTTGCTTTACCATTAAAGAAACCACTTATTATCAGTTGTATCTGTAGTGGAATTGGAGGAGCATTCTATGGACTATTTAATGTATCAGCATTATCACTTGGATTATCACCATTAGGTTCTATTCCATTATATTTCACAGATACATTTGTATACTGGGTAATTGGAGCAATCTTTACAGCAGTGATTGCATTTGTTGGAACATGGATTTGGGGATACAAAGCAGGAGATGAAGAAGTTATTCCACAATATAGATTAAAAACAGCACAGGAGGAAGCATAATAATGAGTAAGCGATTTTTAGAATTAACACCAACCCAATTAACAAACTTAAGTAAGCAAGATTTTCTAGATGGAATACGTGCATCGGAAGGAAGAGTAGTAGGAGCATATGTATGTCCATTTGCGGCTAACTATGTAGAGAAAGTATCAAATGCAGAACTTGTAGCATCATTTGGAGCAGACTATATTACATTAGAAGGATATGATCCTAGAAACTTACAGTTACCAGGATTACCATCTAAAAACAGTGAAGATGACAAATTCTCAAAAGAGTTTTTGCAGGTAGAAATGGGAAAAGGCTGGACCATTCCTGAAATAAAGAAATTAACTGGACGTCCAGTAGGAATGATTCTGTTAGTACCAAGAGATGAAAACGAAGTATTTGGTGGTATCTACAAAGAATCAATTTATTCAACAGAAATGATGCAGTATTTAGTAGATGAAGGATATGACTTTATCTGTCTGTGTGGATATGGACAAGAAGCACTAACCAAAGCAGTAAAAGAAGCAAATGAAAACTTCGGTGACAAGATTGTAATTGAAGCAGGAATTCCACATGGGCCAGGCAATATTGATGGAGATTTCCCATCTCATAATCTAAGAGATATGGTAACACCAGAATTTGTAAGAGGACTAGCAGAAGCAGGAGCAGATATTATTGATATTCCTGCAGTTGGAATTGTGCCAGGATTTACGTTGGATTATGTAACGAAGATTGTAGATGCAATTCATGAAGGAAAAGCATTAGCAGCTTCAAGTGTTGCCCATTCTTTGGAAGCATCAAGCAGTAGCGTTTTGGAAAGAATTATTGTTGATAACAAAACATGTGGAGTCGATATGTTTAATATAGCAGCAGGTGGTGTATTTGAAAGTGTTACATTACCAGAGGCAATGCAGGATATTTGTATTGCAGTAAAAGGAAAGAGACATACATATCGTAGAATGGCTCAATCACCACTAAGATAAGAAAACAGGAGGACAAACATATATGAAAGAGATGGATATGGAAAAAGAGAAAAATCTTGTATTTGCAACACAAGATGGAGATGTAAAAGCAATTGAGGAAATGAATGATCCAGTATTTGCACAGAAGGCATTAGGGGATGGAGTATGTATTGTTCCATCAGATAATAATGTATATTCGCCAATCAAAGGAAAACTTGCAGTGGTAGCAGATACGAAGCATGCATATGGAATCATAGGAGAAGATGAACTTGAAGTTATGATTCATGTAGGAATTGATTCAGTTGAGTTAGATGGAAGAGGAATCACATCATATGTGTCTGTCGAAGAAAATGTAGAGGTGGGAACATTACTGTGTTCAATTGATTTTGATGTTTTTAAAAAAGAAAACATTTCAACTGAAACAGCAGTTGTAATTACCAATAAAGATAGGTTTGAGATAGTAAGCAAGAATTTAGGGTTAGCAAAAGCTAAAGAAAATTACATATTTCAATATAAGCGAAAATAAAGAAAAACTATCTGATTAGTCATAGACATAATCAGATAGTTTTTTTGCTTTCATACTTGCATTAAAGATAATTCCAAATGCAATCATATACGACAATAATGATGATCCACCAGAAGAAATTAATGGGAGGGTAATCCCGGTTATCGGGAAGAGTCCTACAACCATTCCAATATTTTCAAACTGCTGGATAATCAGCATTGCTAAGAATCCTATAATCATTAGTTTTTCTACATTACTCTTACTACGCTGAGCGATAATAAAGAGTCGTAAATCAAGTGCAGCACATAAGCCAAGCACTGCAATACAGCCAATAAATCCAAAGTTCATTCCAATGACTGCAAAGATAAAATCTGTATGTGCTTCAGGTATAGAAATTACATTTGCCTGAATACCATGTCCAAATAGTCCACCTGAACCTAATGACAGCAAGGATGAATATAACTGTAATCCATCACTGTTTGCATACTGCTCAGGATATAGCCATCCATAGAATCTTCTTACTTTATAACCTGTTCCAAATATTTTACCAAATAAGTCTTGATTGAAATAAAACAGATAGAAGAATCCAACAAGAGCAACTACGACAATAATAACTCCTGCAATAATCCATTCTCTTCGTATTCCTGAACAGATAACCATGAGTAGAATTGTAAATATTATAATAATAAAGATACCTGTATCTGGTTGAATTAATATAGAAATCAATGGGATTGCAGCCCATTTACCTAATTTTAAAAATAACTGAATATCACTTTCGAAAGAATCGTCTGTTTTATCCGCATTGTGGTCAATAATAACGTATGCACTAATAATAATTAAGATGACTTTCATATATTCCGAAGGCTGCAGTGATCCTAACACTGGCAAATTTATCCAGGAGGTGGCTCCATTTACTGGAGTTACAAATGGAACATGAATTCCCAAGAACCGATACAGTACGTGTGAATCAAAATTCAAATAAAGTAATAGTGCTAAAAAGATAAAATATCCCATCTTAGCGAATGTATACAAATTATCATTTCCAAGATACATAATAACTGCAATAACAATAATCCCTAATACATAAAATTGTATTTGTCTTCCAAGAAGTCCATTAAATCCACCCGTTTGAACATATGCAGGTACCAAAGGTGTTGCTGCATAGATTGCTAGCATACTAGATATAAAAATTAAGACTAGAATGAGGGTAAGGATAAAATCAAACTTCTGAGGCTGACGCACTCTAGATAAACTTTGTTTCATAGGCGTTTCTCCATCATCATGTGATCGATATCAGCATCCAGATAAATATCACCATACCCACGATATCCATTATTTTCATAAAATGGCATTGCAGCAACTTGTGCACCAAGTTCTAACTTTTTAACACCACTTTCTCTGGCAATCTTTTCTACTTCACTCAACATGAACGACCCGCAATGCTTTTTACGATGCTCTTTTAATACTGCAACTCTTCCAATGTGCCAGTCACTTTCATGTTTTAATACACGACAAGTACCAATGATTTCATCATTGTCATATACGACAAACTGATCACAAGTTTTGTCTTCATCATCTATTTCAAGCAGTGGGTCCACATTTTGTTCACACATAAAAACGGTTGCTCTTATCTGCATTAGTGAAAAGTATTCAAATTGTGTTTCTGCTTTTTTAAATCTCATAATATACCTCTTCCTTTGTAACTACCATATTACCATATATTGATTGATAATAACATTGTGAAATTATTGTTTTTTGAAGAGATAATAGATCTAAGATTTTAAAAAGTATGCTTCATAAATGCAAAAACATAAAAATATATGTATACTGTTACTAGGACGAATTTTAATCGAAAGGGGATGAACGATATGATCGATTTATTAGCTGAGGTTTTTTCTTTGATTCAAGAACGCTCAGATTTTTTTATACAATTATTAATGCAACATATACAGATTTCAATGATTGCAATTGTAATTGCCACTGTTATAGGTCTGTTATTGGGGATTTTTATTAGTGAATACAAAAAGACATCTGGCATTGTTTTGGGGATTGTTAACTTTATATACACAGTACCATCAATATCATTACTAGGGTTTTTAATACCATTTTCAGGAATAGGGGATACAACCGTAATTATTGCATTAACGATTTATGCATTACTGCCAATGGTAAGAAGTACCCATACAGGGATTACCAATATTGATCCTGCTATTATTGAAGCAGCACGAGGAATGGGAAGTACCAATCTACAAATATTATATAAAATTAAATTACCACTAGCACTTCCAGTTATTATGTCTGGATTACGTAATATGGTAATTATGACAATTGCATTAGCTGGTATTGCATCATTTATTGGTGCTGGAGGATTAGGAGTTGCCATTTATCGTGGTATTACAACTAACAACACAGCAATGACATTAGCAGGAAGTTTAATGATAGCGTTATTAGCATTCTTTATGGATTTCCTTTTAGGTAGAATTGAAAAACTAATTAACTCAAGATCTAAAGCCAAAAAGAAAAGAGCAAGAATTGCTTTAACTGCAACTGTAGCTTGCGCCCTTGTTCTTATGGTAGTAACAGTTAGCGGAATTGGAAAAAGTAATGACGATACAATTCATATTGCAACCAAACCAATGACGGAGCAGTTGATTATGGGTGAGATGTTGAAGTATGTAATTGAAGATGAAACGGATTTAAAAGTTGAACTTACAACGAATGTTGGTGGAGGTACATCAAACATTCAACCAGCAATGGAAAAAGGTGACTTTGATTTATACCCAGAATATACAGGAACTGGATGGAATGCGGTTCTAAAACAAGACAGCGTTTATGATGAAAGCATGTTTGGTGAAATGACAGAGATGTACAAAGACAAGTATGACTTTGAATGGATAGCTGGATATGGATTCAATAATACATATGGTATGGTTGTTAGAAAAGAAATTGCAGATGAGTATAATATAAAAACATACTCAGACTTAGCAGCTATTTCTGATCAGTTAGTATTTGGTGCAGAATATGATTTCTTTGAACGCCAGGATGGTTATGAAGCATTAAGTGAAACTTATGGATATAATTTTAAATCTACAGTTGATTTAGATATAGGGTTAAAATATCAGGCATTAGCAAATAAACAAATTGATGTTATGGTAGTCTTTACCACAGATGGGCAGTTATCAAAAGCAGATGCAACAGTATTAGAAGATGATAAGAGTTTCTATCCTTCTTATATGTGTTACAACGTTGTACGTGCTGAAGTATTAGATGCTCATCCAGAGTTAGAAGGAGCACTAGACAAATTCGAAGATCTGATTGATGATGGTACAATGTCAGAATTGAACTATCAGGTAGAAGTTGAAGAAAAAGAACCAAAAGCCGTAGCGAAAGCATTCTTGATAGAGAATGGCTTGTTGATGAGTAAGGGGGTATAACATATGAGTATCATTAAATTTGAACATGCAAAAAAATCTTATGGCGATAATGTTATTATTCCTGACTTTAATTTAGAAATTGATAAAGGTGAATTTGTAACTTTAATTGGAACATCTGGTTGTGGTAAAACAACATTGTTGAAAATGATTAATGGTTTAAATTCTTTAGATAGTGGAACCATTTATGTAGAAGGAAAAGATATCCAGAAAGAAAATCTTATTGAGTTAAGAAGAAACATTGGCTATGCAATTCAAGGTAGTGGATTGTTTCCACATATGAGTGTAAAAGATAACATTGCTTATGTACCAAACTTATTAAATAAACGAAACAAAGCAAAAACCAAAGCAGCAGTTGAAAAATGGATTCATGTTGTTGGTCTTGATCAAGACTTACTGGATCGTTATCCAGATGAATTATCAGGTGGACAACAGCAACGTGTAGGTATTGCCAGATCACTAGCAGCGTCTCCAGATATTCTATTAATGGATGAACCATTTGGGGCAGTAGATGAAATTACCAGACATCAGTTGCAAGAAGAAATTAAACGAATTCATGATGAAACGAATGTAACCATTATCTTTGTAACTCATGATATTCAAGAGGCACTAAAGTTAGGTACGAAAATATTAGTACTGGAAAGTGGTGAAATTGCACAATATGGAACTGCTGAAGAAATACAAGCAAATCCAGCAAATGCGTATGTTGAAAAATTAGTACATGGTGAATAAGATAAATATTAGACAATGGATGTTATAAGATTCGTTGTCTTTTTTTTTCGTGATTGACTCTAATTTATTATGTTGCTATAATCTAAGTGTAAAAGATATATCAAGACTGTTACCTAATGGGCAGAACTTGCAAAAACTAACATGTTTTTGTGTGTTCTGTTTTTTTGTTCTAAAGGAGGAAATTCTATGTATGTAAAGCAAGTTCTAAACAATAATGTAATTATTGCATCTAAACAAAAAGATGAAATAATCGTTATAGCCACAGGGATTGGGTTTAGAAAAAAAGTGGGAGATGAAGTATTGCCAGAAGAAATTGATAAAACCTTTATTTTGAATTCTCATAAGTTAGTTGAAGACTTTAGTCGATTGCTTAAAACAACTCCAGAATTAAATATAACAATTGCTGATGAAGTAGTTACTTATGCATCAAATTTATTAGAAAGTGAAATACATGATTTTGTTTATTTAGCTTTTCTAGAACATATTAGTTTTGCAATTGAACGCTTTTCAAATCATATATTTTTGAAGAGTCCATTGAGTTATGATGTTAAACACTTTTATCAAAAAGAATATGCGATTGGAGAATATGCAGTAGAAAGAATAAATGAATATTATAATCTTACGATGGATGAAGAAGAAGCAGTTCAGATTGCACTTCATTTTGTAAATAATCAGTCATCAAACAGAGATACTGGATTAGCTGTTAAAATGACTGAAATTGTAGCAGATATTTTGAAAATTATCAGAGTGTCATTAATGATGAGTATTGATGAAACATCATTGGATGGACAAAGGTTGATTACACATCTTCGGTACTTTGCGAAAAGAATACTTCAAGATGATCAAGAGAAAAGAGGTGAGGCGATCGAAATTGCAGATAATCAAACATTTTATAAAATTGATAGTGTGATTGAAAAAAGTATCGATACGATTGAAAAATACTTGTATCATTCTTATCAATATACAATGACAAAAGATGAAAGATTATATTTGGCTATACACATTAGTCGAAGTTATAAAAAATAAAATAGTTGGCTTGTTACCGTAAGGGCAAAACCTTTTTGAACAAAAAGGAGAAAAAATTATGAATTTTAAAGAAACCGCGAAGACAATTATTAATTTAGTAGGCGGACAAGAGAATATTATTAGCTTAACGTATTGTGTTACAAGATTACGTTTTGAATTAAAAGATCAAAGCAAAGCAAACATAAAAGAATTAGAAGATACAGATGGAGTAATAGTAATAGGTATTGTTAGTACAGATATGTTATTTCAAATCATTATCGGAACAGAAGTAGCTCATGTATATGATGAAATTATTAATCAAACAACATTAATAAATAAGAATACAAAAAGTAGTACTAAGAAAATGAATCCATTTAAAACAGCATTGGATTTGTTGATAAATGGTATTAATCCAATTATTCCATTATTTATGATATCGGGGGTTTTAACCGCGTTGTTAACAGTTTTAAAATTAACAGGAATATTACAAGAAGATAGTTCAACTTATATAGTTTTATCAGCAATCCAAACATCAATCTTCTTCTTCCTTCCTATTTTTATAGCGAATGCAGTTGCACTAAAACTTAATACAAACCCGTATTTAGCTATGGCCTTAGCAACTGTATTGGTGTCTACTTCAATTAACGGAGTAGAAGGGTTAGGGTTATTTGGTGTTGGTGTACCAACAGTGACATATTCAAATTCTATTTTACCAATTATTATGGCAGTTTGGTTTATGAGTTTTATAGAGAAGAAAACAGAGAAATATATTAATGAAAAGATTAGATTTATCATTCAACCTGTATTCTTAATAGTAATTACGTTAAGTGTAACTCTATTTATTTTTGGCCCACTAGGAACATGGGTTGGTAATGGATTAGGTTATATATTTGATTTTATTGGTAATACAGTAGGATATTGGCTTGTAATACCATTAACTGCAATTATTTATCCATTCTTAATAATTAGTGGTACAGCAGGTTTTATGATTCCAATAATATTTACGAACTTAGCAGAATTAGGATATGATCCATTAATTAGTCCTATTGGTCAGGCAGCTGATATGGCAGTTGCTGGAGCTACTTTAGCTATCGCTTTGAGAGCTCATAAAACACAGGTAAAACAACTAGCATTTGCAACAGGAACCAGTGCTCTACTAGGTGTTACTGAACCAGCAAACTATGGAGTGCTTATGAAGTATAAACGACCATATGTTGCGACAGCAATTGGTGGTGGATTAGGTGGTCTGTTTGCTGGAATCTTTGGACTGAGAACATATGCATTAACTAGTTCAATTATAGGGTTACCTGCTTACATTGCTGGTGAAAATCCAATGGGAAATTTCTATGTTGCTTGTGGAACCGTTGCTATTTCATTTGGAGTATCATTTCTCATTTCTTATTTTTATAGTTTAACACCAGAAAATAATCCGAAAAATGGAATGTTGGATACGTTTAAAGTTTTTGCACCTATCACCGGAAAAGTGATTCCTCTTTCCGAAGTAAATGACCGTGTATTTTCTTCTGAATCAATAGGAAAGGGTATTGCAATAAAACCGAAAAGTAATGTTTTAGTAGCTCCTTTTGATGCAATAGTAACAACATTATTTCCTACAAACCATGCAATAGGTTTAACAACTGAAGATGGTTTAGAGTTATTAATTCATATTGGTATAGATACTGTTAATCTAAATGGAAAATGGTTTAATCCTAAAATTAAAGCAGGAGAAAAAGTAACTGCAGGACAAACGTTGATTGAATTTGATTATGAAGAAATAGAAAAAGAAGGATATGACAATGTTGTAATGTTTATTGTTACAAATACGGATGACTATAAAAATGTTATAACTGTAGATGCAAAAGATATTAAGGTGAATGAATTAATGCTGTCAATTGAAATAAAGGAGGCATCATAATGAACAGTAATTTTTTATGGGGTACAGCCTCTTCTGCTCCGCAGATGGAAGGTGCATATTTAGAAGGTGGAAAAGGACTAACAATTGCGGATGTTATAACTGTTGGAGGAAAAACATATGCCAGAAGGGCAACAAAAGAAGTTGAAGAGGGAGAGTTTTATCCTAGTCATAACGCAATTGATTTTTATCACACATATCCAGAAGACTTAAAGTTACTTGCAGAACTTGGAGTAAAGAGTTATCGCTTTTCAATATCATGGGCACGAATTTTTCCAAATGGGGATGATGAAGTTCCAAATGAAGAAGGATTACTTTTTTATGAGAAAATTATTGATGCACTGTTAGAATATAATATTGAACCTGTAGTAACACTTGTTCATATAGATTTCCCACTTAATCTAACAAAAAAATATGGCTCATGGACAAATAGAAAACTTGTTGATTTATTTCTTATTTACGCCAAAACGGTAATGGAACGCTACAAAGGAAAAGTTAAATACTGGATGACATTCAATGAAGTAAACCATGCGATTCCAAAGAATGACTATGCTTCAGTTCTTGCTTTTATGAGCTCTGGAGTAGAAATTGATAAATATGATAATAAAGAACAAGCAACAGCAGATATTGTTTATCATATGATTTTAGCTACATCGAAAACAGTACTGTTAGGACACAGTATTGATCCAAATATAAAAGTAAGTATTATGAATGCTTTTATACCTATTTATCCAAATACATGTAATCCTTTGGATGTTATGGAAAGTGTTAAACAATCTGAAAATGACTTCTTTATTCTTGATATTCTTTGCCGAGGTAGTTATCCTCAGTATCAACTAAATGCATACAAAGATGCTGGAATTGTATTGCCAATTCTTCCTGGAGATAAAGAAGATATGGAAAATGGAAAAATTGACTATCTTGCGTTTTCTTATTATATGTCTAATGTAGCATCTAATGATAAATCAAAAATGAAAATGCAAAATGCTGGATTTTCTATGGGAATAGATAATCCTTACTTAGAAAAAACACCTTGGGGATTTACGATTGATCCTGTAGGTTTTCGATATGCACTCAATGTATTACATAATCGCTATCAATTACCAATTATGGTTGTTGAAAATGGAATTGGTGGTGAAGAAGAAGTAGTTGATAATAACGTTGATGACACATATCGTATTGATTATTTAAGAAAACATATCGAACAAATGAAACTTGCTATTGAAGTTGATGGCGTTAATTGTATTGGATATCATGCTTGGACATCGATTGATCTTGTAAGTGGTTCGAGTGGTGAAATGAGTAAGCGCTATGGATTTGTTTATGTAGACTTAGACAATAAACTTCAAGGAAGTGCAAAACGTATACCTAAAAAATCTTATTATTGGTATCAAAAAGTAATTGAAACAAATGGAAAAATTCTATAAATAAGTAAGAAAGATGTTACTCAACAACAAGAAGTAACATCTTTTTTACAATTTTCTATTTATATACATTCGTTTATTTCTAATTTGATTATTAATATCTGTACCATTTAAGTACTCTTTAAAATTCTTTGTATAGTGTCTTGATCTTACCAGAACGGGTCCAAGACCAATCACCATCATCAGCGTCATAAATACAATAAAGATACCAATAAAAGGAAAACTATCTTTAGGAATGAAACTAATAATATTGAAATGCCACAATACTGCCACTATGACTTGAATAGTAAACACTACCAAACAGCTTTTTCTTAGTATACTGGTGTTTCGAATTGATTGTTTTATATAGTCATCATTAAATAATTTAGATTTTGGAATATACAATTTGAATAATCGAAATACAATGAAAAGAACTATCATAAATATAAGGATAGCGAATGTTAACCCTCCAAATAACAGGAGGACATCAGGTTGTGAGAAATCTATATTATTCATGTAAACTATTCTCCTAACTTATCACAAAGTTCCAGTTCTTCTTTTAAACCATTAATATACATTTCACGCATCTTATAGTTATAGGATTCCATTAATTGTTCTTTACGTACTTTTGGTGATGTTATATAGCGAAAGTGTAAAGTGTATTCACCTTCACATACTTCATCAATACTATGTTTATTCATAATTCTGATAACTTTATCAACTTTTGTATAATAAGATAATATTTCTTTATGAAGATGATTATATAGAACCCATACAACATTATTTCCTGATATACTTGCAAGGAAATGATGTTCTTTTACAATTGTAATAATAGACTCATAGAGGTGATTGATATTACATGGATACGTTCTACTGTTATCCATCACATCATCAGCCATACAAACACTATCACGAGTAAAGCGGATATTAACAATTTTATTATAAACAAGATCATCTTTATAAAAAGATAAAAAATCACCACTTTGTAATCCCTCTATAAGATAAACAGATACATTTTTGTCTTTTATCTTAAATACAATTTCATGTAAAAGTTCTTTTTCTAAAACGTTAGGATCACTATGAATTCGTTTATAAAAGAAGGTAAACTGATAACAAAAATCTTTTAATGTATCAAAGATCAATTGTTTGTCTTTTGGCATCTTTAAAAGTGCAAGGTCATTAAAAGAGCCTGTACCACCATAAGCCTGTGTATGATGCTCAACACTCTGAGTGTTATTCCATGCACGAATATCTTCCTGTAACCAATTGATCCAATTACTATTTTCGCTATCAATTTGATAGATATCTATCAGATAAATCAACATCTCCAGTGATTGAGTATAATAATCTTTTTTCATATCTTATGTGTCCGTTGAAACAAAATCCCAATCTTCATCATAACGAATCAGCCAGTTAAGTCCCCAGTGTCTTTCGTATACAACACCTGGATCCAAATTAGGATCTTTGTTTTGGTTTACTCGATGATCTACACAAGCCCAGTTGTAACGATAAATTAAATCTGCTTCATCCAATAATTCTTCTACATCACGTAAAGTAGATGCCTTACATAATTCTTCCACAGAAGCGTTATTTTGGAATATCTGAATCACGGTATTGGTATCACAAATGTGATTAGGAACATCAAGTTCATCAATTAGTCCAAGATACCAAAGCAATGGATAGTTTGCCTCATATTTCCAGACCATGTTAATAGCATCCTGATTTGAACTCGTTCCATCAAAAATTGCTTTTTCTTTATTTGTAAGATCATCCATTAATCCCCATTTATCAAGCATTGATAAAAAGAATTCCTTTGACTGTTCAACATCCGTTTCTGCCATAATGTCACAGGCATGTTGAATTGTAAAGAATGAAGCTGCAGCACGACGTACGACTTCTTCTACAGTTCTTGCTTCAAAAGAATCACTTGTTTCAATTACTGGTAAATGTTCAATATAAGGAATATCCAATTCATTTAATTTTTCAATTGATTTTTGTTTTCTGCTTTCTGCACTTATCATAACTAATTTCCTTTCTTTTTCTTCAAGATATTAATTTGTGTCCATCCTGCTTTATATCCACTACGTAAAGCCACATTAATAGAACGCATATGAGAGAACTGCGTTCCATATACTGGAATACATGTATTATCTGATATTCTTCTGATTTCATTCATGGTTGCTTTTACCAATAGTGGTGCAATTCCTTTTCCTTCACTTCCTGGTATAGTGTTTATTCCCATTTCAAACATATAGGTTCCGGTCTGGTTACTCCCACACATTCCCAGTATTTCTCCATCTTCAACATAAGCAATCCCAATGCGATCCGGATATGCCTCATCATACATAAAGCATTCATCAAAGCGACTATCACCTTTGAACTGCATAAGTTCATCATCGTGATAATACACTAAGTTTGTTGTATCAATATCATGTAACTCATCATTAAAAGGAAGAAAATACATTTTCCACTCAGAGATGAAATAATCATGCTCAAGCAGTAAAGATTCTAGCTGCATAATATTGGATGGTTCAAAAAACCAATCACTCACTTTTTCTTTGTATTTATTTTCTAACTTTAATGTTAAGTCTTCATGGTCCAAACGAATATACAGTTTTCCTTTGTAAATGATAATAATTCCATTACTTCTTGATTCTGCAGAAGTATGATCATTTGGTGAAGCATATACAAATATATTATTTTCTAATTCTTCTGGTTTACAATTAAGATCAATTGCAAACTGTTCTTTTATATTATTCATAGAAATATCCTCTTATAAAGCATTATAACATGAATGTTTTGTGAATTTTCTCAATAAATCATTGAAACTTTTGTGAGTAACCGATAGTATATTAGTTAGGAGGCAATTATGAAAAAATTAATAGTTATTTCATTAGGACTAATGATGTTTGTCGGCGGTTGTGGTGATAGTGGTGGTGATACGACTACTTGTACGATTGAGGATGAGTTATCAAAATCATCTTTTGTATTTACAGTAGAGGATGATAAGGTAACAGAATTATACGAAACTTTCGAAGATGATTTAAGTGGAGAAAGTGATGAAACAATTGAAAGTTATAAAACAGATCAAGATGATAATGTTACATATTATGAACAATACGAAGAAATGAGTTATAAGTATGAAGAAAAAGATAAAGTGTTTACAGGAACATTAACTTATAATATGGACGATTATAAAGCAGAAGACTTACTTGTAGATGATTTATTAAGTGAAGATGGAACATTTACTACAAAGTCAGCAAAAACTGCACTAGAAGATGAAGGATATACTTGTACTTCTAAATAATTGATAAGTGGTCAGAAATGATCACTTTTTTCTTTTTAATACTCAAAAGAAAAAAGAAATGAATAGTAAATTGTTAATGAATCAAAAATGCGATACAATATTTGTGTAAATGTAATAGGAGACTCATATGTACAAAACTGATTTAGAAATTGCCCAAGAAGCAACAATGATGAAAATTGATGAAATTGCCAAGAAGGCAGGGATTCCAGTAGAAGATATCGAGTATTATGGTAACTACAAAGCCAAAGTATCTTTGGATGTGTTAAAGGAACGAAAAAACGAAGAGGATGGGAAACTGATTTTAGTAACAGCAATCAATCCAACAAAAGCAGGAGAAGGAAAATCAACAACTACTGTAGGTCTTGTGGACGCTTTTCAAAAGATTGGAAAGAATGCAATGGTTGCATTACGTGAACCATCACTAGGTCCAGTGTTTGGATTAAAAGGTGGAGCAGCTGGTGGAGGATATGCACAAGTTGTACCAATGGAAGATATTAATCTTCACTTTACTGGTGATATGCATGCAATTACTACATGTAATAATTTAATTAGTGCATGTCTGGATAATCATATTCACCAAGGAAATGTATTAAATATTGATAAGGACCGTGTTGTATTCAAACGTGTGTTAGATATGAATGATCGTGTTCTTCGTCAAGTTGAAGTTGGACTAGGTCCAAAAGCAAATGGTGTCGAAAGAAAAGATGGTTTTAATATCACAGTGGCCAGCGAAGTAATGGCAGTGTTATGTCTTGCTGATTCACTTATGGATTTAAAAGAAAAACTAGGAAATATGCTAGTTGCGTATAATATGGATGGAGAAGCAGTATATGTAAAGGATTTAGAAATTGCTGGTGCTTTGGCAATGGTTATGAAAGATGCAATCAAGCCAAACCTAGTACAAACAATTGAAAACAATCCAGTACTGATCCACGGTGGTCCATTTGCAAATATTGCTCATGGATGTAACAGTGTACTAGCTACAAAGACTTGTCTGAAGTTAGCAGACTATGTAATAACAGAAGCAGGATTTGGAGCAGACTTAGGTGCAGAGAAGTTCTTAGACATCAAATGTCGTAAAGCAAATCTAAAACCAAATGCAGTTGTAATTGTTGCAACAATTCGTGCATTAAAACAACATGGTAATATTGCATATGAAGATCTTCAAAAAGAAAATGTTGATGCAATGTTAGAAGGTTGCTGTAACCTTAAAAAACATATTGAAACAATCCAAGCATTTGGATTACCATATGTAGTTGCAATCAATGAATTTGCAACAGATACAAAAGAAGAAGTGGAAGCACTGCAAGATTGGTGTAAAACTCATGGACACCCAATGGCACTATCACAAGTGTGGGCCAAGGGAGGTGCAGGAGCAGTTGATCTTGCTGAAATCTTAGTTGATCTAGTAGAAATGGAGAACAATTACAAACCGCTTTATGAAGTAGAAGATACAATTGAAAATAAAATCTTAACGATTGCTCAAACTTGCTATGGTGCAAAAGATGTTGCATATAGTGAAGAGGCAAAAGAACAAATTGCATTGTTTGAAAAAAATGGTTGGGATAATCTACCAATCTGTATGGCAAAGGTTCCTACAAGCTTAACTGATGATGCAAAAATCTGTGGAGCACCAAAAGACTTCACAATTACCATTCGTGAATTACGCCCATCTTTAGGAGCAGGATTTATTGTTGCTCTTACAGGTAGTGTAATGACAATGCCAGGTCTGCCAAAAGTTCCAGCAGCAAATCGTATGGATATTGATGAAGAAGGAAATATTGTTGGATTGTTCTAAAAAACCGAAATAAATATTCTTATTCTATTGCATAAATGCAGAGAAAAGTGTATTATAATGGTGCAGCACGAAAGTGTACTGCAACCGTTAAAGTGTACTCTTAGCAGTAATCCTCCCACCATTCGGGAAGTGACGAGCCTAAGAGTATTTTTTGATTATATTTATAGAATAAGATCGAAAGCACCAAATAGTAAAAAAA
This sequence comes from Breznakia pachnodae, assembly GCF_030814225.1. Taxonomy (GTDB): domain Bacteria; phylum Bacillota_I; class Bacilli_A; order Erysipelotrichales; family Erysipelotrichaceae; genus Breznakia; species Breznakia pachnodae. Next base: position 203,983 of record NZ_JAUSUR010000002.1, on the reverse strand, counting down.
TAATGATATTACGAAGTTCTGTTGATTGATGCAGAACTTTTTTCATCTTTTTATCAAACCTTTCATCAAATAAAAGCAACTAATAAATACATAGTGGACTATTTTTGTCATGGAGGGCAAGATGAAAAAATGTATTTTAGTTATTTTTAGCATGTTATTTCTAGTAGCATGTGGAAACTCAAATGAGAATGCTGTATGTACTCGCAAAGAGGACATTCAGGAATTAAGCGTTGATATAGAATATGAGAAAGATGATAACAAAGTAGTATTGGTTGCCTATACTACAAAAATCAATATTGAAGAAAGCAGTTATACCAAAGAAGATTTAGAAACGAATGGAAAAGAATATGAAACAACAATCAAAACGGTAAATGGTGTCAGTTATAGTTATGAGATAAAAGATAATGTTTATACTGAAATATTAGAAATAGATTTAGAAGAAGGAGATTTAGATGCATTATCAAAACTTGGTTTAATAACAAAGAGTAGTGATGATGCGAAAACAGTAAAGTTAAAATCATTGTTTGATAATTATGAAGCATTAGGGCTAGAGTGTGAGCAATAATAAAAGTATAAAATTAAGTAAAATATAATGAACGATTTATAACTTTACAGCGACTAATTATATGATGAGGTCAGTATCTCATCTGGGGGCGGACATGAAAAAAACAATAGATACAAAGTATATACTGAAACTTAAGCAAGGCGATACATCGGTTTTTGAAGTGGTCTTTAATCATTATAAAGATCAGTTGTTTCTGTTTGCGATGACGTTAGTAAAAAATGTACCTGATGCAGAAGAGGTAGTACAGGAAACATTTATAAATGTAATAAAAATGATTCATTCATTAAACGACGAATCAAGATTTCATTCTTGGATTTTTCGTATTTGTTACAACCAATCAATGTTGTTACATAGAAAGAATCGAAAATACTCAAGTCCAAAAGAAGAATACAATATCGAAGAACAGATAGAATCTGATGAAGAACCAACGGCTTTATTTCAAAAGAATGAAGTTATACGGGCAGTTAGTGGTGAAATTAATGATTTACCAAACACATTATCACAAACAGCTCAATTATATTATTTAAATTCATTAACTATTTCAGAGATATCAGATATTCTTGATGTTCCTAAAGGTACAATCAAGAATCGTTTATTTCGTTCAAGAAAATTAATTAAGCAACGACTTGATGATAAAGGATATGCACCAGATAAAATCTTTGGTGTGGCTTTTACACCACTTATGTTTGAAGCATATCAATCAATTATGGCAGAAACGGCAACTTCAATGTCATTAAGTGCAAGTTCGATTGTTACACCAAATACCATTGCAGCAACCAGTTCCGGTATAGGAATAAAGGTAGCACTTGTTGTTGGATTGATGAGCGGCGGAGGCCTTTTAGCTAAGGGTGTAATTGATGCACAAGAGACAATGCAGATAGAAGAGATTGCATACTACAATGAACCAATTGGCGAAGATGTGGAAGTGATTGTAAAAACAAATCAATCAATTGATCAAAATACAGTGTCTGTAAGTAATATTGAAAATAATAATTTAATAATTAAGGATAATGAATTAATTTTTTATGTTGAAAAGAATGGGACTTACACAGTTCAAATAGATGATGTAAAAAGAAATATAAATATAAATAATATAGATAAGGCTTACCCTGTATTATCATCATTGCAATTAAATGATGATAATACGTTATCGATTGTAGTAGATGATGAAGGAGCTGGAATAGATTACAGTAATTCATTTGTTTTATATAATAATCAAGAATATTCTTTAAAAGATAAGATTCAAATAGAAGAAGATTACATTGGTGAAATAAAAGTAATCTTAGTTGATATGGCTGGAAATACAACACAAGATACCGTTATGGTAAACAGTGTAAAACAGTAAGGTGATGTTATGAAGAAAGCTATAACTATTCTAAGTATCAGTTTATGTCTTATACTATTGTTTCCACAAGCTATTGGTGCACAATCAAAGGCTGTAGATTCTACAGCTTCTTTGCATGATATTACAAGTGATCAAATGTATAGCACAAAAGAAGATATATCCGGTATATCTTCAGGTAATGAAATAGAAATTATAATCGATGTTGATTTACAAACAACAGAAACTGTATCAGTACAAGTGACAGAGTTAAGTGGTGTTGAAAATATAAATACAATAACTTGGAACAATGTATCTTTACTAGTTAATAAAAAAGAAATTAATGAATGGTATTCTGTATCAGCAGAAACTGACAATATAATAAAAATCAAAGCCAATGCAATTGCAGATGAAGATATCAGTGTGAGTTTTTCAATGAAATATTTAGACAATTCTACTTACACAAAACAATTTGATTTTGTTAGAAGTGAAGCAGTTGCAACATCAGCCAATCAAAAATTAGATATTAAATTTCTAACTCCTTCAGGGAAACTACTTAAACATGAGCAAATAGAGAAGGGACAATCAGTTGATATTCCTACTTATGAATTGTTTGGATACGAAATAGAAGGCTATAAAGCTGATAATGCAGATGAATTATATAGTGGAGAACAAATAGAGAAGTCTACAAACTATTATGCGGTCATTACACCAAAGAAGTTTAATGTTTATTATTATGTAAATGATGAATTATATAGTGAACAGCAAATAAATTATGGTGAAACAACGCAAAGAGTTATACCACCGAATATAGAGAATTATCGATTTGTTGAATGGATAGGAATTATTAATCATGTGGAATCGGATGTGTATTTATATGCATTGTATGAATATGAAGGATATTTCTATATTGATAATGAACGAATAGATATGAAAGCAGATGAAGTAGAGTCAGAAGAAAAATTAAAACAGGTATTGATTCAAATGAATTCTGAAAAATTAGAGAATACGAAATCACAAGATGAAAAAAGTAAAATGATTATTCGTATTCAGGGCGAGGAAGAAATTGTAGTTGATAGTGAAGAAGAAGTAATTCTAAATCAACAAGCAGAAGGAAATAAGAAAGACAATACACCTTCAATTCTATTTATAGGATTGGGAAGTATTATTATAGCGGGAACCATTTTAATTTATGTAAGAATGAGAAAAAGGATTAATTAATTTAATTCTTTTTTATAAAAAATCAAACCCTTTGATTTCATTTTGAAACATATAGACAGGATTATGCTATTTATTTTAAATCGTATAATCGCAATAACCTATAAGGAGGGCAAAAATGAAAAAGATTAAGGTTAGCAAAATGTGGAAAATCGCATTGGCTTTTGCTATCTCTATTTCAGCGGTTGGAACTTTAGTAAGTACTACAGATTTATTAGCAACTGAAGAATTCGACGTGAAAGAGACAGTGACAGTTAACGAAGATGAAACGCAGGCTACAATTACTTTGGATGTGGTAAATATAAATGAAAATTATACAATTCAGAGTATTCAAAATCCAGATGGTTCAATGATGGATATGGTCAGTGAACCATCTTACATAGTAAATGCTAATGGAACATATAAGTTCTTAGTAAACTATCGTAATAATTCTTCAGAAGCTGATGAAGATGACCTTGAATTATTGAAAGAGGTTCAGGTTAGTGGAATCAACAAAACAACTGAAGAAGTTGAAGGTGATAATACAACACAGGAAGATGGTGGTTTAAATGTATTGTTACCAAGACAACCGAGAACAGTTACTTCTCCTAGTGGAGATAGCTTAACTGTACAATTTAACAAAACTGGCTCAACTCCAATTGACTGGAGTTCAGTAGGTATTTATAATTGGAATTTTTATGATACAGAGCAAATAGAGATTTCTGCAACGTTTGCAAACCAAGGAACTACAAAAGATAGAACAATTGAAATAGAAATACCAGATGGTTATGAACTCTTGGCTTATTCTGCAAAGGATGGAACGGTATCTCAGTCTGGTGAGCAAATATTAACTACAACAACATCGACGCAACAGGCGATGGTTTCTAGCTCGCTTACAGCAACTGATGGTAATGCATTTGGTAGCAAGTTGTGGGGAAGTTTTTCAAATATTAGTGGTGGTACAACGACTGCATACTATAAAGGTGGAAAGATTACATACAAATTTAATTCGAATACAGACACAGTAGTTTTAACTCTAAATGTTGGTATTCAGAAAGGGACTTACGATTATAATTCTGGTTCTACACTATATAGTGATATAAATGAAACAAGCAGTTCAGTAAGTACTGGACAATTAAAAGATGAAATGACAGTGGAGATGACTTCAGGATCGGAATCATTATCTGAAGAAGTCCAAGCTAATGTAGTAGGTAATTATACATTAACATATTTACATAGAGGATTTACTTTAGATAATGTTGACAGTACTTATATTAATAGTGGATCAAATAGCTCTCCTGAAATATCACCCTATGGACCTGTAGCAGGTGCTGATCTTCGTTCAGGAATTTACAGATCAAATTCTATTGCTAGTACTGAGACTTTAGCAGAAGAAATTATTGTTGTTTATACTTATCCAGAAGGAGCTACATATAATGGATTAGCTAATTCTGTGATGAATAGTAGTTTCGAAAATGAAGTTCACGACCCAATTAGCAGGACGATAACAGTTACTTATAAAAATTCATATTTTGTAAGTGATAATGGTTATGCAACATTAAGACAACCGAAATTTACGTTATCAGGAACAAAGTATGGAACCGATAGTGGCAAGAGCACTACTGCAAGGTTTTTGGTTAGTGCTTATGTAAAGTATTCTAACTCAGATGGATACAGAAAAATCACACCATATCAAAGTGATGGGTTTAATGTATCGATACTAGATGAAGATGAAGATTTGGTTGTTGTGGGATTTGATTCGAAATCTTATGACTATACAGAAGCAGGATTTGATGGCTATTATAATTTGGGAGGTTATAGAGTAACAAATCCATCGTTTAAAGAAAAAACAGATGTTGCTTTAGAATGGGAAATTAATGGAGATTTAGGGGTGAAAATTGCACGCCTTGCAGTACCTAAAAACTCAACTCTAAGTAATATAAAAGTATATACAACGACAAATTCTACAGGTTACGATGTGGCAAACATGGTGTCTGCATCATCAAGTACAGGAGTTGTATTGGATGGAGATGTAATAGGATTAGGTCCAAATGAATATATCACTAAAATTACAGGGACAATTAATAAGTATACTGCACAATTAACTTCATCAAGTGACCTTGGATATCCACAAGCATATTATATATCTGGTTATCAATTATATGGGGTGTTCCAAAATAACAGTGGTGGATCACACACACTTACCATAGATGGAATAAGTGATACTGTGAATACTAGTCCTACAACAGATAGACTTATTTCGATAATGCAAGTTGATGAAACTACTAGCTTAGAGACTTCTTATCTTCCAGGAGATACGATTCCAATAGGATTACAAGTTGAAGCAGGAAATGCAACATATGACCGAGATAAAGTCACTGACAACTATCTTCAAGATCCAACAGTATATGTGAGAGTTCCAGAGGGATTTAATTTAGATGAATCTAGCATGAAATTAATGGTAGGAACTACAGATGTGACTGCAAAAGCAACTTTAAAAAGCAAAAGTGTTGCAGGAGATGGTTCTACTATTTACAAGTATACATTTGATGAACCATATACAGTTATGGCAGGATTGCATACAAAAGGAAACAGTATATCATATACAGTTAATCAAAAATTTAATGTATATTTTGAATTGAATGTATCTCCATCAAATCAAGGAGTAGCAAATTTAAAACTTCAGGATATTATTTTTATTGAAGGAAAAGCAAATTTTAAAAATGCTGAATATGCTAAATCTCAAATAATTTCAGATACATATGGATTAACAACAAGTGGTCAAAATCTGATTTCAGGTAGTGCAACTGCATCTTTTAGTGTAGTTAAGTTACCAGAACTTCAAGTATATTCAGGAATTAAAATTTCTGGATCCGCAGAGGATTTCTATCAATACAATGGTACAGATTCAACCGTAGCGTCACTGTCGCAAGATTATAATGCAACAGTAGAGTTATCATACAAAAATAATGCACCAAATTCATTTGATAATGCAGATATTTATTTCCCAATCCCGAAAGCAGGAGCGGATTATGGAAAATACTTTAATAACAAAGCAATCAGTGATCCTTTAAATAATGTAGACTCATCACCATTTACATGGAATGCAAATCTAGTCAGTGACATTAGTGCACCAGGATTTAATACACTGTATGCTATAGATGGAAGCGTTAATAGTACAGATTTTGATTCTAACTTAACTTGGGAAGCATTTATACCAGCAACACAATGGTATACATATACTCAATTGACTGCAGCAGGTAAAAATTTAAGTGATGTAATTTTTGTAAAGTTTGAATCAACTGGAGTTATTGCATCAGGAGCAGAGGGAAGTTTCACTTTTGAATTATCTGCAGCTTCAGGGTCGCCTGTAGACGAAATTAACTATTGGAGACCATTCACTGGTGCAGAAGCTACAGGTTCAGGAAAGAATTCTTGGTCAGTGGGTTCAGTATTAGCAGGTTCTTTGAGTGTTGGTAAATTAGGAATTAAACCATTTATTGATACAAATGGAAATGGAAAATATGACAGTGGAGAATCTTATTATACAGGTTCAGATCTTACAATCATGATTTCTGAAAAGGATGGAAAGACACCTACTCAGGTATTACCATATAATGCAACAGAGGCAAAATATTACTTAGAAATGTTGAAACAAGGAACATATACGATTAGTATTTTGAACAACAATCCAAGTGCTTATCATTTCTCAACTACAACAACAAGTACAAGTGGTCAATTGGCGTCTGATCCGGTGTTTAACACAACACACACAGAAGCAAAAATAGAGAATATTATAATTGATTCACAAAATGTGTTTGAATATACTGATTTTGGGGTTGGATTAGTTGAAGCTCAACCAGTAACATTTGAGTTCGAAAGTAATGTGAAAGCGGATGGTACAACATTTGCATCATCAACAATTACTTTAAATGGACAAACAGCAAACTATAATACAAGTTTTGTATACGGTACAACATTCCCAAAAGAAACATATGGAGTTGAGCCAACAGTTAGTATACCAAGTGGTTATGTACATACTGGATGGCAAATTTATGTAGATGATGGAAGTGGTGCAGTAAAACAAGGTGATGTAATTGCTAAAGGTAATTTGAAGGATACAGTTGTTAAAAAGGCTGCATCTGGAGATACAGTAATTATCAGAGCGGTTATTGCATTCCCACCAACAGTAACAATTGATCCTACAAAGAATCCATTAGAAGGTTCGGTAGGCGATGTTGCAAATGTTCTTGATGGAGTTAGTGTTAGTGATCCAGCTACTGGATTACCAATTCCATTAAATCCATTACCAGGAGCAAGTCAAAATGTTGTGATTGCTTATCCAACAGATATGATAGACTCTAGTGGTAACTATAAAACAGAAGGTTCTTATGAAGTAACACTTACAATAACGAATCCATCAACAGGTTCAGAAGTTGAAGTGAAACGTGAAGTTCTTGTTCATGGCTTACCTACAATTACTGCAACTGGACAGGAATACTTGTTGGGATCTTCGGGAATTTTAACTGGAGTAGCAGGCAATCCAACGGCTACATGGAATAAAGCAGTATTACCAGTTGGCTCAACTACAGTGCCAACTGCAATCAGTGGGCCAGCAGTAACAACTGCAGCAAACAATAAGATTTCTTATGAAGTATTAAGTGGCCCAAGTAGTACAACTGACTTTAGTAAAGTTGGAGTATATAAAGTAAAATATACAGCAACAAATCCTCAAGGGAAAACAGTTAGTAAAACAGTAGAAGTATTGATTACAAAAACATTACCAGATAGTAATGATATTGCAATCAGTGCAGATAATCTTGTATTAAAACAAAACGAATTAACATCATTAACTGCAGATAAGTTAAAAGATGCAAATCATGGAAATGCAAGTGCATTCTATAAAACAACAGATAATGATGGAGAAATAACTTATAAAGATATTACTAGTAATGTTACTGTTTCTTCATCAGATGTAAATAAGCTTAAGAATGTTGGATCAGAAGGTGGAATCGAACAAATTGAGTTTACAGTTACAGAAGATGGGAAAACATCAGCAAAACAAGTAACCGTAGTTATTGAAGGAACGCAAACAGGTGTTATTCCAACACCAGATGGAGATACATTAGCACTAACTGCAGAAGGATTTACAATTGAAAACAATGAAGCTGCAGGACTTGATAGTACGGTTTCAGTAACGAAATCAACGGCAACAGCATTGCTAGTAAAAGCAGGAACACCAATAACAAATATTACTGCAAAAGCTAGTGATTTAACTGCAATACAGGCTGCACCAAAATCAGGTGGAGTGTATAACTTAACGCTTACTGCAGAAGATCAAGGCGAAACGGTTTCAGTGACTGTAAAAGTAGTGGTAAAAGGAACAAGTACACCAGATCCAAAACCAACCCCTGATGGTGATGTGTTAGCGATTAGTGCACAAGGATTTACAATAACAAATTTACAAGCAAAAGTATTAACGGATGGTTCTGCAATTACAAATGCTAATGCAAGCGCTTGGTTAGTGAATGCAGGAACATCAGTAACTGGAATTACTGTAAACCAAACACAACTAACAGCTATTCATAATGTTAGTGTTTCTGGAGGGATTTATGATCTTACTTATACAGCAACAAGTCAAGGAGTCACAACTTCAACAACTGTTAAAGTAGTAGTAAAAGGAATCACAACACCAGACCCTAAGCCAACACCAGATGGTGATAGTCTAGCAATTACAGCAACAGGATTCACATTAGAAAATGCAGCTGCAGCAAGTTTAGATACAACAGCTGCAATTACAAGTGGAAAAGCAAGTGCATATTTGGTGAATGCAGGAACAAACATTACTGATTTGAGTGTGGATGCAACACAACTTGCGGCAATCAATGCAGCAAGCAAAGAAGGTGGAATCTTTGACCTTACTTATACTGCGAAAGATCAAGGAGTTGAAATTTCAACAACCGTAAAAGTAGTAGTGAAAGGAACAACAACACCAGATCCAAAACCAACGCCAGATGGCGATACACTAGCAATTACTGCAAAAGGATTTATTCTTGAAAACAGTGAAGCAGCAGGATTTGATTCTGATGGAGCGAAAACAAAGAGTGATGTAAAATCATGGTTAGTAAATGCGAAAACAGCAATTACAAATATTACGGTGAAAGCAAGTGATGTTGCAAACATTAATAATGCACCTATATCAGGAGGAATCTATGATGTAGTATTTACAGCAACAGATCAAGGAGTAAACATTTCTTCAACTGTAAAAGCAGTAGTGAAAGGAACAAGTACACCAGATCCAGTACCTACACCAGATGGTGATAAGATAGCAATCACAGCAAAAGGCTTTACTCTTGAAAATAGTGAAGCATCAGCATTAAGCGATGCAACAGCAATTACGAAAGGTGGAGCGAAAGCTTACTTAGTAACATCAGGAACGGAAGTTACAAATATTACAGTAGATGCTACTCAGTTAGCAGCAATTCAAAATGCTAATAAAGGTGGAGGAATCTATGACTTAACATATAGTGCAGAAGATCAAGGAATCACAATTACGACAACTGTAAAAGTAGTGGTAAAAGGGATTAGTACTCCGGATCCAAAGCCGACACCAGATGGTGATAAATTGGCAATTACTGCAGATGGATTCACATTAGAAAATGTAGATGCTGCTGGATTAGATGAAACAACAGCAATTACAAAAGGTAATGCACAGGCATATCTAATAGATGCTGGTACATCAGTAACGAACATTACAGTGAAAACAAGTGATCTTACAAAAGTTAATAATGCACCAACATCAGGCGGAATTTATGACTTAACATATACAGCGCAAGATCAAGGTATAACAATCTCAACAACGGTAAAAGTAGTTGTTAAGGGAACAAGTACCCCGGATCCAAAACCAACGCCAGATGGCGATACCTTATCAATTAGCGCAAAAGGATTCACACTAGAAAATGCAGATGCTTCAAAACTAACAAGCAGTAGTGCAGTTACAAATGCAGATGCACAAGCATGGTTAGTAAACGCAGGTGTGAGCATTACAGATATCAAGGTAGATGCCACACAATTAACAGCGATTCAAAAAGCACCAGCAGGTGGAGGAATTTATAATCTTACGTATACAGCAGAAGACCAAGGAGTAAGTATTTCAACAACGGTAAAAGTAGTTGTTAAGGGAACAAATACTCCAGATCCAGAGCCGACACCAGATGGCGATACATTAGCAATTAGTGCAAGTGGATTTACCATTGAAAACACAGATGCATTAGCATTGAATGAAGCAGATGCAATTATTAAAGGAAATGCAACAGCGGTATTGGTAGATGCAGGAACTGCAGTTACAAATATTACTGTAACTACTTCTGAACTGGATGCAATTAATGCAGTTGGTAAAGATGGAGGAATCTATGATTTAACATATACAGCGCAAGATCAAGGAGTAGAAATTTCAACAACAGTAAAAGTAGTTGTTAGGGGAACGAATACTCCAGATCCAAAACCGACACCAGATGGTGATGAATTATCAATTAGTGCAAAGGGATTTACTCTGGAAAATGCAGATGCAGCGCCACTTAGTGAAGCAGATGCAATTACTTTAGGAAAAGCGAAAGCATACTTATTGAAATCAGGTAATGAAGTAACAAATATTACTGTAGATAAGACAGAATTAACAGCAATTCAAAGTGTTAGTGAGGCAGGAGGAATTTATGATCTTACTTATACTGCTGAAGATCAAGGTGTGACAATCTCAACAACAGTAAAAGTAGTAGTGAAAGGTACAGCCACTCCAGATCCAGAACCAACACCAGATGGGCAATTGGTATTTACTGCAAAAGGATTTGTACTTACAAATGATGCAGCGAAAACAATTGATGAAGCTGGTGTAATAACAGAATCAAAAGCAGTTTCAATGATTCTTGAAACTGGTGAAGAAGTTGGAACGATTACTGTGAAAGCTGATGATTTAGCTACAATCAATGGAATTGGTGAAGCAGGTGGAGTTGTTCCTACTACGTTAACTACAACATATGTAGACTCAGATGGGGATATACATACGATTGATGTAACTGTGAATGTCGTAATTCAAGGTAAGACAACAATTGTTGAACCAACACCAGATGGAAATTCATTAGTTGTAACTGGTGGTGGATTTACTCAAACTACGAAAGAAGCAAAAGAATTAACAGAAAAAGCTGCAATTAAAAATGGAAATGTAGAAGCATTGATTGCAGAAACTGGAGAAGAAGTTACAGATATTAAGGTTGATAAAGATCAACTTGCTGCTATTAATAATACGAATAGTGATGGTGGAATCTTTGATTTAACATATACTGTGACTTATGTTGGACCAGATGGTAATACAACAACAGCAAAACTTACAGTAGTAGTTCTTGTAACACCAGATGGTGGAGTAGTTGATCCAACTGGTACCGTTGTGATTGATGCAAAATCATTCTCGCTAGAAAATACCGATGCTTCAAAGGTAGACCAAGCAAAAGCAATAACATTAGGAAAAGCGATTGCTTATGAAGTTATTCGTGACAGTAATAATGTAATTGTTCGTATTGATACAATTACTGCAAATGTAACTGTAAATGCAGCAGATTTAAAAGAGATTCAAGGTGCATCAATTCAAGGTGGACTATATGATCTGGAATTTAGTGTAACTAACAAAGCTGCAATTACAGTAGCAAAAGATGTAACAGTATTTGTTAAACCTCTGTATAGTTCTGTTGATGATGACGAAGTTATCACATTAGGAGCAACTGGGTTTGAAATCAGTTATAAAGATGCAGCGAGTCTTAACTCTACGAAATCAATAGAAAAAGCATATACATCTGCAATCAAGCAATTAATGAATGCAGATGGAAACATTGTTGGTTATGAAGATATCACAAGTAAAATTACTGTAAACAGTGAAGAACTTGATGCTATTCAAAAAGCTACAAGTAATGGTGGAATTTTCCCATTAACATTTACTGTAGTAGACAATGATGTAACTGTAGAGAAAACAGTAATGGTAGTAGTTACTGGAGATGGAACTCCACCAGTAGTAGAGTTACCAAACGGTGATGCGCTATCAATTACTGCTCATGACTTTACAATAACAAATGCAGAAGCAGCACCACTATCTAGTGATTTGGCTATTCAGTTAGCAGAAGCAAAAGCAATGTTGATTAATTCACAATTGCCTGTTGAAGTAAGTGTAAATGCTGAAGAGTTAGAAGCAATTACGAAAGCTCCTGCAAAAGGTGGCGTGTATGATTTAACATTCATAGCTACGTATACATTAGAAGATGGTTCTACTTATACAACACAAGTAACTATCAAAGTAACTGTATTGGCAAAAGGGGAACAACCTTCAGTTGCACCAAGTGGTAGCAATACTACAAATGGTACTTCAGTTGATACAGGAGATATGAATAATAAAGAGTTATATATTATGATGGCTTCATTGGCTGGATTGTATATTGTTCTTAAAAGAAGAAAACGTGCATAATTATGATTAAATAATTATTTGTTTAAAGAGGAGAATGGTTTCATTCTCCTTTTTGTGAATATAAAGTGAAATTATGCTTCTATTCTTGAATAAATATGAAAACTAACATAAAATAGAGGAAGAATGAATATTCGTAGAGGAGAATAATAATGGCAAAAGAACAAATAATTAAAATAGCCAAAATATTAAACATTGCATTGATTGTAATTATGTTGGGAATGACGATCCTTAATGTAGTTGTTTCATCTATGTGGATGGAAGATGGAAAGGTAGTAGATAGTAATGTAGTTAATAATTTCTTTATTGTCTATGTTGTTGTACTGGCATTACTGTCAATTATCTTTTTGGGGAGTGTTTATACATATTTCAAAGGTAAGAAGTTTGATGTAAAAGGAATTATACCTTTATTGTTTTCTGCAGGGCTTACTCTTGTTGCAATGACTTCAGGAATCAACTCAGGAATTCTTACGTGGATTCTTTCAGGATTCTCTATTTACAAACTAAGACAAATGTCGCAAACTCCAGAAGTGCAGTGATTTCTCATTGCACTTTTTTCTAAGGCTTTTTGCATATAACTAGAAAAAAAGGTAGAATAAACAATAACAGAGAAGAGGTACTTATATGAAAATAGGATGTGTAAAAGAAATTAAGAAACATGAATATCGTGTTGGTTGTACACCAGCATCTGTAGCTGCTTATGTGAATGAAGGACATGAGTTCTATATTGAAAGTGGTGCTGGAGAAGGAAGTGGATTTTCTGATCAGGAATACAAAGATGCAGGTGCAGTCATTGTAGCGGATCCAAAAGATATCTGGGCAACAGTTGACATGATGATTAAAGTAAAAGAACCTTTAGAAAGTGAGTATCCTTTATTTAGAGAAGGACTTATCTTATATACGTATCTGCATTTAGCTGCAGATAAAGCATTAGTAGATGCATTAGTAAAATACAAAGTAACTGGTGTTGCTTATGAAACTTTAAGTGATCACCATGAATTACCACTATTAAAACCCATGAGTGAGGTTGCTGGGAAACTTGCCGTTCAGGAAGGTGCAAGATGTCTTGAGAAGCCACAGGGAGGTAGTGGAGTGCTACTTGGTGGAGTTCCAGGTGTTAAGCGCGGGAAGGTTGTAATCATTGGAGGAGGAGCTGTAGGTATCAATGCGGCGAAGGCTGCAGTTGGTATGGGAGCAGATGTAGTGATTCTAGATAAGAGCATCAATCGTTTAGCTTATCTGGATGATATATTTGGAAATGAACTGCAAACATTATATAGTACAGACTTTGAAATTCAAAGACAATGTGATGAAGCAGACTTGGTAATTGGAGCTGTTCTGATTCCAGGAGCAGCAGCACCAAAGTTAGTAAAAAGAGAATATCTGAAAACAATGAAAAAAGGAGCAGTTATCGTTGATGTGGCGGTTGATCAAGGTGGTTGTATTGAAACAACAAAAGCAACATATCATGACAATCCAACCTTTATCATTGATGATGTAGTGCACTATTGTGTAGCAAATATGCCAGGAGCTGTACCACGTACTTCAACCCTTGCATTAACAAATGCTACGTTAGCTTATGGATTACAGATTGCTACAAAAGGAATTGAAAATGCAATCGATTCACCAGTTTTATCAACTGCAATTAACACGTACAAAGGACATGTAACATTCCAGGCAGTAGCTGAAGCAACTGGAAAAGAATACAAATCTTTAAATGAATTAAAATAAAAATGTGAAAAAATTATCAAATGCACTATTTGTCTTTATTTTTGCGAAGAAATGGAGTAAAATAAGAGTGTTAACCAAGGAGGAAATAGAACATGGCATTAGTATCAGCAAAAGAAATGCTTGAAAAAGCACATGCAGGTCATTACGCAGTAGGACAATTTAATATCAATAATTTAGAGTGGACAAAAATGATTTTGTTAGCATCTCAAGAAACAAACTCTCCAGTAATTCTTGGAGTTTCTGAAGGTGCTGGAAAATACATGACTGGTTACAAAACAGTTACAGCTATGGTATCAGCTATGATTGATGATTTAGGAATCACAGTACCAGTTGCATTACACTTGGACCACGGAAGTTACGATGGAGCAAAAGCTGCTTTAGCAGCAGGATTCTCATCAATTATGTTTGATGGATCTCACTACCCATTTGAAGAAAACTTAGCAAAATCAAAAGAAATCATCGAATTGTGTCACGCACAAGGTGTTTCAGTTGAATGTGAAGTTGGAGCAATCGGTGGAGAAGAAGATGGAGTTGTAGGTAACGGTGAAGTTGCTGACCCTCAAGAATGTAAAACAATCGCTGACTTAGGTGTAGATATGCTAGCAGCAGGGATTGGAAACATTCATGGAAAATACCCAGAAAACTGGACAGGATTAAACTTTGATGTATTAGCAGAAATCCAAGATGTTACAAGTGGTAAACCATTAGTATTACATGGTGGATCTGGAATCCCAACTGACCAAATTGCAAAAGCAATTTCTCTTGGAGTTTCTAAAATTAACGTTAACACTGAATGTCAATTAGTGTTTGCAGCTGCTACAAGAAAATTCATCGAAGAAGGTAAAGATTTACAAGGAAAAGGATATGATCCTCGTAAATTATTAGCTCCTGGATGTGATGCTATTAAAGCAATGGTAATCGAAAAAATTAAAGAATTCGGTTCTGACAACAAAGCTTAATTATTGATTATATAATTTATAGAAAGATGAGTTATCTTAAAGATGATTCATCTTTTTTCTTATGGAATATAATAAGTTATTTGATACAATAGTAAATAGAGGTAAGTTATGAATCGATTATTTGAAATCTTAATCATATTATTAGAAAAAGAAAAAGTAACTGCAAAGTATCTGGCGGAGCATTTTGAAGTATCGCAAAGAACAATCATGCGAGATTTAGATAAATTATTAGTGGCGGGTATTCCAGTTCAAACCCAAGTAGGATTTGAAGGTGGAATTACCATAGACAAAAGTTATCAGATTGACTCTGATTTAATGACGATTGATGAGCGACAATCCATTTTAGATGGATTGAAGGCAATTGATAGTGTAAGTACGTCTCCCGTTCTTCCAAGTTTTATCAATAAATTATTAAGCCAAGATGTACCATCAAAGTATAATGAGATAATTGATATCAATTTGTCTTCTTGGTATGGGACAGAATTAATTGCGAAAATAGATTGTATTCGTAATGCAATTTTAGAAGATAAGAAAATAACATTTCATTATCATACTGGAAAAGGAACGAGTGAGAAGAAAGTATCTCCAGTTAAAATCGTATTTCGTTGGAGTTCCTGGTATCTGATTGGAATCTGTGATGAGCGAGATGACTTCAGGACATATAAGCTTAATCGAATGGATCAATTACAAATAACTGAAGAAGTTGCTGTAGTAAGAGAGTATCATCACAAAGAACATTACTTTGAAACAGTGAACTATGAATTAGTTGCGATCTTTGATAAAGAAGTACGTCATCGTTTAATTGATGATTATGGTATCAATAGTTTTGATGAGCAGGAAGATGGGTTGTACTTTAAAAGGGGATTCACAACCAAGGACTATATGATGACATGGATTCTTGGTTTTGGTGATAAGATAGAAGTGCTAGAACCACTAGAAATAAGAGAAGAAATAAGGAATATTGCAAATAATATGAAGAATTTATATGAATATGACAGATAGTTGTCATATTGGTTATGCTAATATATCACTGAAAAGAGGTGTATTACATGAGATTAGGAATGGTTGGAATTATAGTGGAAGATATGAAAAAGGCAATTGCCTTTTATGAGTGTATTGGATTTCATTTAAATGGTGATTATGATGATAATTATGTAGAGATTAATAATTCATCATTACGTATTTCTTTAAACAGTAAAGAAATGGTAACAGGTATGTATGGCTTTACTCCAGAAAGTAGTGGAGATAAAGTAGAGCTAGCATTTGAATGTGAATCAAATGAAGAGTTAGATAATGTATGTAAATGGGTAAATGAACAAGGTTATACAGTTTATAAAGAACCATGGGATGCATTTTGGGGACAGTATTATGCAATTGTGAAAGATCCAGATGGGAATTTATTAAGTTTATATTGCAATAAATAAAGGAGTATTTATGAAGGATATCAAGAAAAGAACAAAGAGTTTCATTGAACATGGAAATAAGTTGAAAGGTGCAGAAGTTTATTATCGTGATGATTGGGAGTGTTACTACTATTCATTAAATGGTAAATGTTTTGGAATGATGGGAGATGAAATCATTACTTTAAAAGGGAATCCTCAAGATAATGAAGCTATGCGTGAAATGTATAAGGATGTAATTCCTGGCTACTATGCTAATAAGGTTCACTGGAATTCAGTTTATCTGAATACGGAAGAACTCACAGATGAAGATATCTTTAAAATGATTGATATCTCTTATGAATTGGTCTTATCAAAAATGACCAAAAAAGAGCAAAAGGCTATATTAGAAAACTAACACCAAAATGATGCGGTGTTAGTTTTTTTTAATTATTATATTTTTTGCAGGGGATCCAATTTCACTGTCTTGATTCCCATATCTTCCATTGCCATCATTTCACCTTCATCAGCTAACTTGTCAGTGATGATATAGTCAAAGTTATGAATTTCTCCTGATACAAAACTATGCACATTTCCAATTTTAGTGTGATCAGCTAGGATGAAAGTTTCACCAATACAGCGATTGATCATTCCTTCATTGATTACAACTTCTTGTAAGATTGCAGTCGTCATTCCATCTTTAGCACTAATACCACTACATCCTAGAAAGCATTTATTTGCACTAATCCGGTTTAGGTTGTTTAATGCGAACTCTCCAACCATTGCTTCTTTTGGTGTTCTTAATTCTCCACCAGTTAAGAAAATAGAAATTCCTGGATCGTATTCCATCAAGATAGCTTTCCCATTGTTGGTAATAACCGTAACTCGTTTATTAATAATATATTTAAGAATTAATAATGCAGTTGAACTTGTATTGATAAAGATGGTATCTCCATCCTCTACAAAATTAGCTGCATATTTTGCGATTGCATGTTTGTATGGTTCATTTGATGAAGAGAAGTCTTCAATATCCACAAACTGCTGAATCAGTTTGGCCCCACCATAAAAGCGTTCTACTGCACCTTTTTCTTCCCAATACTGCAAGTCTCTGCGAATCGTAAGTGGAGATACCTGTAAGTCCTGTGCCAGGTCATCTACATTTACTTTTCCATTTTTTTGAATCTGTTGCATGATTCTATTTCTTCTTGCATCCACAACTGATTTATTCATTTTCATAATTAATTCACCCCAGTTCCTATAATTCTTTTATTTCCTTTAGTATAGCTGAATTTCCTTCAAGTTTCACTGCTTTTTGCGCTAATTTACCAAACGTCTTGGTATCTTTTATTTGTTTGCAAACTTTCATATACTCCAGATAATACAATGCTTGTTCGCGATGATTGAATGTATCTAAGTCACACTTCTGAAATGAAGATTTACTTTTCTTATAGTCACCAATCATTGAGTAGTAAGTTCCTGTGGCAAACTCCCAAGAATAAACAGAAGATACTTTTTTACGTTTAATTTTCAAATCTTTCATTTTGATAAATTCATTATAATACTTTTTTGCTTTGGTTTTATTCCCCATACGATAGAAAGAATAAAAACTAGTATAGTTATAAACTAGACAATAATCTAATGAAGATAAAAATAGTTTTTCATTTGATTGAAGTAAGTCTAAATTATCTTGTGGTTTATCAATATCACAATTATAAAGAGTTTCAAATGTCAGTAAGATCTCTTTATAAGAATGAAAGATATCCAAACGTTTGATTTTATTCATAATAGTCTCTACTTCATCTACCTGACATTTATATGCCAGAGTTAGAATTAAGTTACGCTGCAGGTGTTTCAGATATTCTCCCAGTAAGGTAACAGAAAGAAAGATAGCCGCAATTATTCCAATTAAAACTTTACCACCCATGCTTTCAGCGTTTACAATAATATTAATACTATAAAAGAAAAAGACAATGTATACCAGATAAGAAAGATAAGTTCTGGTCTTATCTGAGATTGTTGATTTAAATTTTAGAAACTTCATGATGATCACCTCTAATTGCATTATATGTTCGTTTTGAATGATTGTCAACGTAATAAACAAATAAATTTTATATTTTACGAACTGTATACGGTTACATAATCGTAAACGTTCATAAAAAAGATAAATAAATCATAAAATAGCATTGCGTTATGAATTTTTATTCATTACTATTTAGGTGTACAACAAAACCTAGGAAATTTGTATTGGAGGAGAAACAATGAGTCAGATAAATGATATAACACGAGAATCTTGGATTCTTGGCGCGTTTCCTGAATGGGGAACTTGGCTAAATGAAGAGATTGAAAACGAAGAAGTAAAACCAGGTACATTCGCAATGTGGTGGATAGGATGTACTGGAGTTTGGTTTAAGACCGAAAACAACACAAACCTAGCAATTGATTTATGGTTTGGTAATGGTAAACGAACACAAAAGACAAAAGAAATGGCACCATATCACCAAATGCGAAACATGACTGGTGGAAGAGCAACGCAACCAAATCTTAGAGCAGCACCAATTGTGTTTGATCCATTTGCGGTAAAAGAAGTTGATGCAGTATTATCAACGCATTACCACAATGACCATATTGATCCTTTCTTTGCAGCTTCTGTATTAAAGAATGTTGAAGGTAATGTTCCATTTATTGGACCACTTGAAAGTGTTAAGAAATGGTTGAGCTATGGAGTTCCAGAAGAGCGTTGTCAAATTGTAAAACCAGGAGATGTAGTAAAAGTAAAAGATATTGAAATCGTTGTATTAGAAAGTTTCGATCGTACTTGTCTAGTTACAGCAGATGAAGATATTCGTGGTGTCTTACCAGATGACATGGATGATAAAGCAGTTAACTACCTAATTAAAACACCAGCAGGTAATGTTTACCACAGTGGTGATTCACACTATAGTGTGTACTATGCAAAACATGGGAAAGATCATGATATCGATGTAGCATTTGGATCTTATGGGGAAAATCCAGTTGGAAATCAAGATAAAATGACTTCTATCGACATTCTAAGAATGGCAGAAGCATTACAAACCAAAGTTGTAATTCCAATTCACTATGATGTTTGGACCAACTTTAAAGCAGACCCTAAAGAAATTACAATGCTGTATGATTTCAAAAAAGATACATTAGATTATAAGTTCACACCATTCATCTGGGATGTAGGTGGAAAATATGTATGGCCAACTGATAAAGATAAGAGAATTTATCACTATCGCAGAGGATTCGAAGACTGTTTCACGGACGAACCAAACGTTCCGTTTACATCGATTCTATAATTTATGAAGATGTTAGATTACCTGTATGAAAATGATTTAGTTCGTTTCGAAACAGGTACAGAGGATTGGAAAGAAGCGATTAGTTTAAGTTGCCAGAATATGATTGAAAAAGAAATCATTACAGAAACATATGTAAAGGAAATCATTGAATGTGTGGAAACACATGGAGCATACATTGTATTGATTCCAGGTGTTGCAATGCCACATTCTACAGATAAAAGCGAAGGCGTTTTAGGGACTGGTATTGGATTTACAAAATTTGATCAGGATATTGAATTTGAAGTGGGGAATCCTGATAAGAGTGCGAAGTTATTCTTTACTTTAGCAGCAAAGAATCATGATGAACATTGCAATAATATTTCAAGATTGTCAAATATGCTTATGCATGAAGGAGTCGTAGAGGATTTGATGGAAATGAATTCCATGGAAGACTTTACTGCAATTAAAGAAAAATATAAGGACGTAGTCGAGGAGGAATAGAGATGGATTTTTTACTAGATATATGGGAGTTTTTTGCGACAAACGTATTGACGCAACCAGCATACTTTATTGGATTTATCGTATTATTAGGATATATGTTATTAAAGAAACCGTTATACCAAAGTTTCGCAGGATTCTTAAAAGCAACCGTAGGTTACTTTATTCTGTCGGTTGGTTCTGGAGGGTTAATCAACAACTTTAGACCAATTTTGGTAGGACTAAAAGAAAGATTTGATTTAAGTGCAACTGTAATTGACCCTTACTTTGGGCAAAATGCAATTACGGATGGAATAGAAGAAACATTTGGAAGAACATTTGGAGATGTAATGATTCTTCTACTAATTGCTTTTATTGCCAATCTGATTTTAGTTAGATTAAAGAAGTACACAAAAATGCGTTCTGTATTTACGACTGGTAATGTACAGGTACAACAGGCCGCAACAGCATTCTGGCTAATTCTATTCTGTTTCCCAGACTTGGGAAGAATTGAAATCTTAGCTGTTATGGGATTAGTATTAGGATTGTATTGGGCAGTTGGTTCCAACTTAACTGCCGATATCACCCAGGACTTAACTGGAGGGGCGGGATTTGCCGTAGCTCACCAACAGATGTTTGGGATTGCTTTAAGTTCATGGGTAGCTAGTAAATTAAAGTTTAAATCAAGTAAAAAAATAGAAGATATTAACCTACCAGGTTTCTTGTCAATCTTTAATGAAAATATGGTATCAACTTCAATTCTTATGTTACTGTTCTTTGGAATTATCTTATTAGTTCTTGGACAGCCATATCTGATTGAAGCAGGGTTTATGAGTGAAGGACAAAGTTTCTTCTTCTATATCCTAACGACATCATTGAACTTTGCAGTATATCTTGCTATCCTACAATTAGGAGTACGTACATTCGTTGATGAATTAACTGAATCATTCCATGGGATTTCAAATACATTATTACCAGGAGCAGTTCCAGGTATCGATGTATCAGCAACACTGGCGTTTGGATCACCAAATGCTGTAACTCTTGGATTCTTATTTGGAGCATTAGGACAGTTTTTAACAATTGGTCTATTGATTCTATTTAAATCACCAACCGTTATTATTGCAGGATTTATTCCAATGTTCTTTGACAATGCTGCAATCGCAGTATTTGCCAACAATAAAGGTGGAGTAAAAGCCGCATGTATCTTACCATTCTTCTCAGGAATCATTCAGGTAGCTGGTTCAGCACTGATTGCAACATGGGTGGGATTGGCTCAATATGGAGGATACTTAGGAATGTTTGACTGGGCTACAGTATGGCCAGTATTCACCGTAATTATGAAATACGCAGGTTATATTGGAATTGGTATCGTTGTAATTATTTTAATAGCGATTCCACAACTGCAATACCGTAAAAATAAAGATACTTACTTCTTAATTACAGAAGACTATGATGCTTACTTAGAAAAAGTTGGTAATTCTCAATAATTAAAATTTTAAGGAGGTAAT
The DNA here is from genome assembly GCF_030814225.1 of Breznakia pachnodae. Lineage (GTDB taxonomy): Bacteria > Bacillota_I > Bacilli_A > Erysipelotrichales > Erysipelotrichaceae > Breznakia > Breznakia pachnodae. Next base: position 182,048 of record NZ_JAUSUR010000002.1, on the reverse strand, counting down.
TATGAGAGTTTTAATATCATGTGCAAATGGATCGGGAACAAGTTTGATGTTGAAAAAGAGTGTAGAAACTGGATTGAAAGATTTAGGATTTAACCTTACAAAGTCACATCACTGTTCAATTGCCGAAGGTAAATCATCTGCATCACAATATGATGTAGTATTTACACCGATGAACTTTGTAGACATGTTTACAGATGCAAAAGCAAAAGGAATCACTGTTATTGGTATCCGTAATGTAATGTCTCCAAAAGAAGTAAAAGAACGTGTCGAAGAGACAGATTTAGCACAACGTTTCAAGTAAACAGCTATCGGCTTCGCCGATAGTTGTTTTCTTAAAAATGGAGGAGAAAATGAAAATAACAAAAATACACTTGGACGACATGTATCGTTGTTACTGTGCAAGCAGTATTGAAGTGAACGATGAACTGAACTTGCTATTAGCGAGTGAGGAAGTGGATGGACCTTGTTATGCATACAGTGGAGAACGCTTTGAAAAGCGTGAAAGTGTTTGGGATCATGGTGGAGGAACAATGTCAATTATTCCGATTCCAAATAAAAAGAATGAGTTTCTGGCAGTACAAGACTTTTATCTAAAAGTATCACCGAGCAAAGCGAAAATTGTTTGGGGTAAGTATGGTGAAAATGGCTGGGAAATCAAAGATGTCTTATATCTTCCATATCTACATCGTTTTGATATTTATGATGTAAATGGAGTAAATTACTTTATTGCTGCTACCATAGCAACGGTAAAAGAAAATAAAGAAGACTGGAGATCACCAGGTAAAATATATATTGGAAAGATGAATGATAATTTAGAAGATGGAATTGAATTAACTGTTCTAAAAGATGGATTGTTTAGAAATCATGGATATTTTAGTCGAATTGAAAATGGACAATATATTGGTTACTTTGGAAGTGATCAAGGTATCCTGAAGGTTACACCTCCACAGAAAGAAGATGGTGAGTGGAAGAGTGAAACAATTATGGAAGGAACGATTAGTGAAATTGCTATTATGGATATTGATGGTGATGGTGAAGATGAAATCATGACCATTGAGCCATTCCATGGAAATCAAATATATATTTATAAGAAAGATGGAAATGAATATAAACGTGTATATGAATATCGCAATGAGATTGATTTTGCCCATACATTAGTCGCAACTACATTAAGAGGAGTTCCAACATTCCTAGCTGGAGTACGTAGAAATGACTGTGAATTATTTTATGTACAATATATTGATGGGAAGTTTGAAACAACCGTAATTGAACGTGGTTGTGGACCAGCCAATCTTGCAGTTGTTAATCAGAAAGATCAGGATCTGATTATTGCAGCGAATCATACATTAAATGAAGCAGCCGTATATATAGTGAAAGATTAGGAGGATTCTATGTTAGAAGAACTAAAAGAGAAAGTCCTACAAGCTAATTTGGATCTGCCAAAACATGGATTGATAACCTTCACTTGGGGAAATGTATCTGCAATTGACCGTGAAAAAGGTATTGTTGCAATCAAACCAAGTGGAGTTGAATATGATGGTATGACGAGTGATGATATTGTTTTATGTGACCTAGATGGGAATGTTGTAGAAGGTACATTAAATCCATCAAGTGATTTAATGACACATCTGGAGTTTTATAAAAACTTCCCTGATATTGGTGGAGTAGTACATACGCATTCCAGATGGGCAACTTCTTGGGCACAGGCAGGAATGGATTTACCTGCATTAGGAACAACACATGCTGATTATTTTCATGGTGCGATTCCATGTACAAGGAAAATGAATTACAAAGAGATTGTAGAAGACTATGAATTAGAAACTGGTAAAGTAATAGTTGAGACATTTCATGAAAGAGAGATTGATCCAAATGCAGTTCCTGGGGTATTGGTACATAGTCATGGACCTTTTGCCTGGGGAAAGAATGCAGCGGATGCAGTACACAATGCAGTGGTAATGGAAGAGTGTGCAATGATGGCATTTGTTTCATCACAACTGCACCAAGGAGTGATTGAAGAAATGCAGCCAGTATTATTAGATAAACATTTCTTAAGAAAACATGGAGCGAATGCTTATTATGGACAAAAGAAATAGTTATCAATTAGGTTTGTATGAAAAATCAATGCCAAATAGTTTAAGCATTCATGAGAAGCTTGCAGTTACCAAAGAATGTGGATTTGATTTTTTTGAGTTGAGTATTGATGAAAGTGATGAGAAATTATCCAGACTTGATATGAGAAAAGACGAACGTTTTGCGATTGTAAAAGCAATGTACGATACCGAAGTAAAAATTGGTTCTATATGTTTAAGTGGACATCGCAGATTTCCTTTGGGGCATCCAGAAACTGTTATGCAGAATCAATCACTGAACATTATGAAAAAAGCAATTCAGCTAGCTAGTGATTTAGGAATACCCATTATTCAATTAGCTGGATATGATGTATATTATGAAGAAGGAAATGATGAAACAAAACAATTGTTTGAAAAGAACTTAAAGAGTTGTGTACTGATGGCTGCAGCTAAAGGAATCTTATTAGGGTTTGAAACAATGGAAACATCGTTTATGGATACCGTAAGTAAGAGTATGGAATATGTAAACTTAATCAATAATCCATACCTAGGCGTTTACCCAGACATTGGTAATCTTAAAAATGCCAGTCTATTATATGGAACTAGTGTTAGTGAAGATTTAAAATTAGGAACTGGAAAGATTATCGCAACACATTTAAAAGAAACAATACCTAATCATTATCGTGAGATTCCTTTTGGAACTGGACATACCGAATATATAGAAAACCTAAAAGTATTAAAAGATATGAACGTTCAACGTTTCGTTGGTGAATTCTGGTATATAAATAATGAGGACTGGAAAACAGTGATTCAAGATGCATCTAAATTTTTAAGAAATCATCTGGATATGGTATTTTATGATGAATCTTGATGATTATAAACTAGTTGTATGTGATATGGATGGAACTTTGCTGAATGATGAAAAAGAATTAAGTAGTGAAGTATCTTGGATAAAGGAAAAACTAAGATCAAAAGGAATTGATTTCACTTTAGCTAGTGGAAGAAATATTCATATCTTAGAAAACTATATTCAACAGATTAAAATAGAAGTTCCAGTTATCTGCAATAATGGTGCAAATATTTTTTATCATAGTAAATGCCTACACCAGCAAAATATCAATATGGATGATTTAGAGAGCGCAACTAAAGTATTGGAAGAAAATAATATTGGGTATATTGCTTATGCAAATGATGAAGTCTTTGTGAGAAAGACAAATCCAATAATTCCTTTTATAAAGAGACTGGAAGGAAAGGTTGATATTACATATACAACAACGTTTGTCAGACCTAAGAAAGCAATACTTAAATTGGTTTGTATTGATGAAGATGATAATAAAATGAAAAGAATACAGAAGGAATTAGAATTTATCTGTAAGGAGTCAATTCTTCTAAAATCAGAAGGTTCTATTTATACTTTTTCTGATCGACTAGCTACAAAAGGCGAAGCAATTCATAGATTGTGTAACTATTTAAATATTAAGGAAGAACAAGTACTTGTATTTGGAGATAATTATAATGATATTAGTATGTTTGAAGTTGCAGGATATGGAGTAGCTGTAGCAAATGCTGAATCAGCATTGAAAGAAGTTGCCAAAGCCTTTTGTGGAAGTAATCGCAACAATGGAGTAATTGAATATTTAAAACAGTTTATATAAAAAGGCGATAGAGATTATGGAATTAGCCATATTCTATCGTTTTTTTTGATCGATATGAAAAAAACAATAAAAAGATGGAACTAAATTAAGATAAATTGCATCTTTAAATTAGAGGACGATAAATAGAGGGCATGCGGTTTATGAATGGATAAGAAAAGTTCAAACTGTAAATACGTTCTTATAAATGAGAAGTATTAAGTTACTTTAGAGGAGAGAGGGAATGAAGAAAAAGAGTATATTTTTAGCAATCTCAGCGATTGCACTTAGTTTAGTAGTTGGTATATTTCCAAACAATGTAGTTGCAGAGGAAGAAGAGGCGATTGTTGTAAATGATGAAAATTTTGATTCAACAATCAATAATCCAGCAGTAACTGCAATCAGTTGGGATAAATATCAGGAAGTAGGTCATGATATGGCCTTTACTTCAGCACAGTCAGGATTACTTGGTGATGGAAGTGATGAACATATTCAATTAATTGGAAATGAAGTTAAGTTTTTTGGTTACTATTCTAACCCATATCTAGATTTTTTATATTATACAGAAAGTGATGCTTCAGCGAAAGAATTTACATTTAGTATAAGCCAAGACCAAATGGATTGGCATACAATTAATAGTGTAGGATTCTTTGTGAACTGTGTAAAAAATACTGATGGGACATACAGTGGTTATTATTTCTCACTTGAAAGTTACCGAATTGCTTTAAGAAAAATGGATCATTTCGATTTAGAAGGAAATCATGTACTTGGCGGATCTAGTTTAATTTATTCTTGTCCAGTAGTTTATTCACAACCAATTCCAACAGGATCAAATGATACATATACAGTAAAGTTAAAATCTGAAGAAACTAAGTTTTCAGTTGAAGTAACAAGAACAGCGAGTGATTCTTCAGTTAGTATGATTAATTTTGATTTAGATCTTGCAACTGCAACTAGTGACCAAGTTCCAACAGGGTACACAGGTGGTAATGATTTTGGTATCTACAGTGCATATAATTCACACTATTGCTCATCATTATCTTATGCAACCTTCTCAGATATTACAATTCTTTCAAAAACAACACGTGAAGTAGGAGAAGTGAATGTTGAGTTCATTGATTATACAACTTTGGGTGATACCAATATGAGTGTAAAAGATACAATGACAGCAGATGGATATGAAGGTCAAAACTTCACAGTAAATCCACCAGCAACAATTGGTGATTATGTATACGTAGGAAGTAGTCTTGATGCAAATACTGGTACCTATACAACAAATCCTCAAAGTGTTCAATTATACTATGTACACCCAAAATATACAGTTGAACATGTAGATGAAAATGGGAAAGTTCTTTCAACAGAAACATTTGATAAAGGATTAGGTTTGCAAGAGTATAAAGCAAAAGCTAAATCATTTGATAGTTACAAGTTAAGTGGAGCTGAATCACAATCAGTAACTTTAACAAAAGATAACCCTGATCAAAAAATGATATTCGTGTATAAGAAACAAACAAAGGCAGCAACTAAAACATCAGCATCAGTTGCACCAGCAACAGGTGATTCAACAAATGTAGCTGCAATGATGTTATTAGGTGGTTTATCATTGTTGAGCATAGTTGTAATTAAAATAAAAAAACAAAGAGCATAATAAAAAAATAAAAAGTTGTAACGTATAGTATCATTGTAATGGTTAACTGTGCGTTACAACTTTCTTTCTATTGATTATTTTATGTGCTATTTCAGTGATTGCAATAATAAGTAATTGTAAATAACAAGGACTCATAAGAATTAAATAATTGTCTATAGAATTTACTTCTATAATGATTGGAATAATAATAAGAACTAAAATGATTAACACATCATAAACTCTACCATACGGTAAAGCATAAAATTTATATCGCAAACCAAGATATGTATAATGCTTTTTGCTTATAATCATTGATAAAGTAAGAATAGAAGCATAAACAAAGAAAAATATTAAATAGTCACTCATATGATTTCCTCTCCTGTTATCTATAGTTATTATATTTCAATTATGGGTGGTAATCAATGCATGGCAGATGTAGATTTTATATCTTCGAGTGATAGACGTAAATTGATTTTGAGGGTATACTTAAAGTACATAAGAAAATAAAGAGGATAGACATGACAAATTTTCAAGATTACAATTTCGATGAGGAAATATTAAAGGCACTGGATAAGTTGGGGTATCAGAAACCAACATCTGTACAGTCAGAGTTATTTCCTCTTTTATTTTCGCATCAGGATGCGATTGTAAAGTCAAAAACTGGAAGTGGAAAAACGGCTGCATTCGCAATCCCAATTATTCAGATGCTGGATTGGAGTGTGAGAACACCACAGGTATTGGTGTTAACGCCAACCAGAGAATTAGCATTACAGGTCCGTGAAGAGATGTTTCATATTGGAAGATATAAACGATTAAAGGTAGAACCAATCTATGGACAGGTTTCTTATAAAGCGCAAGAGAAACAATTACAGCAACGTACACACATTGTAGTTGGTACTCCTGGAAGAGTGCTGGATCACATTGAACAAGGTACTATTGATTTGAGTGAAATAGAATATGTGGTAATAGATGAAGCAGATGAAATGTTTGCAATTGGATTCGAAGAACAGGTAAATGATATTCTGGATTCGATTACTACACCATATGTGATGACGTTATTATCAGCAACCTTAAATCAGAACATTGAACAATTGTGTAAACGCTATATGGATAATCCAACCTATATTGAAGTTGAACAAGACTCGAGGCCGCAAATAGATGAATACTATATATATAGTGAAGATAAACAACCAAAAGTATTTGATATCTTAGTAAATGAAAATCCAAGCAGTTCTATTATCTTCTGTAATACGCAAGTAGAGGTAGATAATTTATATGATAAATTATCTAGTGAGAGTAAACTTGTTGGCAAACTGCATGGAGGAATGGAACAGAAGAAACGAATTCAGGCGATTAAAGAATTTAAACTAGGGTATATAAAATACCTGATTGCAACTGATGTTGCAGCCAGAGGAATTGATGTAGATGGTATTGAACTTATTGTTAATTATGATGTTCCTACTAGTAGTGAAATCTATGTGCATCGAATTGGTAGAACTGCTAGAATGGAAAAACAGGGAAAAGCAGTTACTATTGTGGATGAAGAAGGAAAACGATTCTTTAACCAGATTAAAGATAGTGGAAGAGATTTGAATGAGTACACGCTACCTGATGATGAAATTTTAAAAGAAAAAGAAGTGTTGTTTGCTGATGCATCTTCTTCAAGAACAATCAAAGCAGAAAAGAACTTGTTGTTTGAAGATGAAATTATGAAGTTGCATATCAATGCAGGTAAGAAAGCAAAGATACGACCAATGGATATTGTTGGTGCGATTTGTTCAATTGAAGGAATTACTAGTGATGATATTGGAATTATTGAAGTAATTGATGTTGCAACATTTGTAGAAATCCTGAATCAGAAAGGAAACTTGGTTTTAGATGCTCTACAAAATATGAAAATTAAAGGCAAAATTCGTAAAGTTAGTAGAGCGAATATGACAATTTACGAGAAGGATTATAAAAAACAAGAAAATTCGTAAGAAAGAGATGAATATTTCTTGAAAATTTGGTACTATATTGGGGTGTAAGGAGTTAACTATGGACTATACAGACAAAATGTTAAAGTACAAAGAGAATTGCATTAAAAAGAATGAAGAATTATTACGTAATGGAGTGTTCGTCATGGATACAGGAAATGTATACATTGATGAAGATGTAGAAATTGGAGAAGATAGTGTTATTTATCCAAATGTACATATTCTAAAAGGTAGTAAAATTGGAAAGAATGTAACTATTCTGCCAAACTCATTTATCTCTAATTCAATAATTGGAGATGGAACAACGATTGATTCAAGTAAGATTACAGACAGTGAAGTTGGAGAAAACAGTGTTGTTGGACCAATGTCGCATTTACGTAATCATACAAAAATCATAGGTGATGCACGTATTGGAAACTTTGTTGAGTTCAAAAACTCAAGCTTCGGGAGAGGAAGCAAGTGTGCACATTTAACATATATTGGAGACAGTGACGTGGGTGAGAAGGTCAACTTCGGATGTGGTGTTGTTACCGTTAATTATGATGGAAAAAACAAATTCAGAACAACAATTGGTGATGGCGCATTCATTGGAAGCAATGTCAATCTTATCGCACCAGTGAAAGTTGGAAAAAATGCACTATTAGCTGCAGGTAGTACAATCGATCACGATGTTGCAGATGGTGATATGGGAATTGCCAGATCACGTCAGGAAAATAAAGCCGGCTTTGGAGATAAATACAAGAACAAATAAGAGGAGAAACAAGACAAAATGGACAAGAATAGAGCAATCGTGTTTTCATTAACTTCAAGCGTTGAATTAGCGAAAGAAATTTGTAAACATGCAGGTTTACCATTAGGAAAGTGTGACGTAACACATTTTGCTGATGGAGAGATTATGGTACAGTTACAAGAAACTGTTCGTGGAAAAGATGTATTTCTAGTTCAATCAACTAGTGCACCTGTTTCAAGTAACCTTATGGAGATCTTAATTGCAATTGATGCATGTAAAAGAGCAAGTGCAAAAAGCATCAGTGTAATTATGCCATACTTTGGATATGCGCGTCAGGATCGTAAAGCGAAACCACGTCAGCCGATTACAGCAAAACTTGTAGCAGATTTATTACAGGCAGCTGGAGCAACTCGTGTAATTACGATGGAGTTGCATGCAAGTCAGATTCAGGGATTCTTCAATATTCCTGCTGATGATATTAGCGCAATGTGTCTTATTGGTAATTATTTCTTGGAAAAGAAAATGGGGAAAGACATCGTTGTGGTATCACCAGACCATGGTGGAACAACCAGAGCTCGCAAACTAGCCAAAGCACTAGATTGTCCATTAGCTATTATAGATAAACGTCGTCCAAAACCAAATGTAGCAGAAGCTATGAATTTGATTGGAGATGTTAAAGGAAAGAAAGCAATCGTTATTGATGATATTGTAGATACTGCAGGAACATTGATGGCGGGAATTGATATGTTGTATAAGAAAGGTGCTACTGAAGTATACACAGCATGTGTACATGGAGTATTATCTGGACCAGCAGTAGAAAGAATCAACAACTCTCGCATTGTTGAGTTCGTTTGTACAAATACAATTGATCAAAGCGATAAATTAGATGACTTAAAGAAGATGAGAGTAATCAGTGTAGCGGAAGTACTTGCATCTACGATTGAAAGAATCGAAGATGGTAAGTCAGTAAGTGAAATGCTACAAAAGTTTAGTTACACAGCATCGGAATCATAAAACACAAAGGTAGAAATCCACTGATTTCTACCTTTTAAAATATCTTCATAAATGTATAAACTAAAACAAATGCTACAACAGCGGAACCAACAGCAAATAGAATTCGTTCTATAATGATTTTTTTTCTGGACTTTGTTTTATTTGGATTTGGTAAAGCACCAGTTTCTATATAATTTAATATTTCTTCATATGTCTGAATGTTCTTTTCCTTCTTTAGTTTTTCTAAACGCAAACTGATAATCAGCATACTAATCATAAAGAATAGTGGAATCAAAAAATATAGAGTTCCAAAGTTCGCCCCAATTGGCATTGTAACTACCATCATGCAAAAACAAGTAAGCATTAAATATGATAGACGATTCATTTTTCTTATTTCTAGTTTTTCTTTCATCATTGTTATATCTCCTTTAACTAGTTCATCTAAAGAAACCTCATAAAACTCGCTCAGTAAGATTAAACTGTGAATGTCAGGATAACTTCGATTATTCTCCCAACTGGAAATGGTCTGTCTTGATACATGGATGATATCAGCAAGTTCATCTTGTGATATCTGTCTACTACTTCGAAATGTCTTTAACTGATTTGCGATATTCATAAGTTCTCCTTTGTATTTCAACTATAACAATCAATGAAATAAAGCACTATCAAAATGTCTTTACATTGCCTAAAACAGGTACTTTGTTTCATCTATAAGTATAGCATTCTTTTTGCTTATGATATAAATAAGCAGTAATTTAAGTTTTATTAATTTCTTAGAATGGTATAATAAACATATATCAAGGAGGTCCATCATGAGCAAAAAAGTGGTTATTACGATTTCAAGAGAATATGGGAGTGGTGGAAAAGAAGTGGCAAAACTCCTGTCACAAAAACTAAACATTCCATACTATGATAAAGAATTACTCTTGCAGATCAACGAGCAAAGTGGAATTGATAAAGAATTATATGATCAGATATATGATCAGGTGAGTAAGAAAGAATATTATCTTAGTATTCCAACAACAAAGTTTATCGGGCCAAGTTCTGTCTTGGGTGAACTATCAATGCATGAAAAGATTTATCAGGTACAAAAAGAGGTGATTGAAAATGTTGCGAAGGATTCTTGTGTTATCTTAGGTAGATGTTCGGACTACATCTTAAGAGATAACTCAGATGCAGTAATGGTATATATTAGTGCAAATCCTGAAGATAAAAAGAAAAGAGCAATTGAAGATTACCATGAAGAAGCTGAAGGGATTGAAAAAACTTTGGCGGATATGGACAAACGTAGGGCAAATTATTATAATTATTTCAGTAATCAAATTTGGGGTAAGATAGGAAATTATGATTTAGTAGTGAACACATCGAAGGTAGGCCTTGAGCATGCTGCAGATGTTATTGTTGCATATATTCGAGGGAGACAGTAGAAAAAAATGAAACACAGCACACGAAAGACATTAATTCTTATACTATTTTCTATAGTTGTAATTGTTGCAATCTTTGCAGTTTATACAGTTGTAACAAACCGACATGGAAAAGTAATTCATGTTACCATCATTGATGATAAAGATGATGTTGTATATGATGAAGATATAGAAACAACACAAACAGAATTAGATGAACTACTTACAGAACTGAATGACCAAAACGAAATTAAGTTTGAATCAGGAAGTAATGAGGGAGAAGTAAGAATCGTTGGTCTTGGAGAAGATACATTAATCGTCGAAGATCAGGAAGAGAATCTATACTGGAATTATTATTCAGAAAATAATGTTCAGTGTCTTGAGAACAATGGGTGCGATACAATTGATAAATTAGTAATTGAAGATGGAGATGATTTTATTTTCCGTCTTGAAGAAATAAAATAGAAATACATCAAAGGTTGCTGACAAACTATGTTGGGAGCCTTTTTTAGTAACAATAATCACAACTTAGAATTTAATAATAAAATTGCATATTGCACGATAAAATAATCATGCTATAATAAAAGTGACAATAAGGATTGTTACTTTATATGAAAAGGCGAAACCTAGGTCGACTATTGTTTGTTGTGCACACATAGTAGAGAACAGGTTTTTTTTGTACGTAATCTCTTGAAAAATTATTGGTTTGTGAGGTGATTTTTTGAAAAAGCTAGTTATTATGAGAATCTACAATAATAATGTAATTCAGGCCAAAGATGAGAATGATATCGATAAAATATTAATAGGGAAAGGACTTGGGTTTAATAAGAAAATTGGAGAGATTATTGACGAAGAAACGGCGACACAAATCTTTATAGAAAAAGAATCGAATGATTTAATGAATTTAATCAATAATATTTCACCAGATATTTTTGAATTATCTAGTGAAATAATTGAGTATGCTCAATCACTTCTGAAAACGAAATTTCATAATAATATTTATCTTACTTTGACGGATCATTTGAACTTTGCCATTGAGAGACAAAAAGATGGGATTAAATTCAAAAACATGATGCTTTGGGATTTGAAAAGATTTTATCCAGAAGAATATGCAGTTGCATTGGCATCATTGAATATGGTTGAGTTAAAAACGGGTATTCACTTCCCAGAAGATGAAGCAGGATATATTGTTTTTCACTTTGTGAATGCAATGTATGGAGATGATACACATTTGAGTCAGCAGATTACAAAATTGATTCAGGAAATAGTTCAAATTATAAGAATTCATCTAGCTATAATTTTGGATGAAGGAACTATGAATTATTCAAGATTAATCACTCATTTAAAATATTTTGCTTATCGAATTTTAAGGGGAGAACGACTTGAAGAAGATGATGACTTACTAAGGAATATTAAAATAAATTATGTTGAAGCATATAACTGTTCAATTAAAATCAAACAGTTTATTGAAAAAAAGTATAATGTGGATATACAAGATAATGAATTGTTATATCTCACAATTCATATTCAGAGAATATTAAGAGATGAAAAGAAAGACAGGATTGTTACTGAAAAGGCATAACCTGAATGATTACATTTTTTGTGATTGTTTGGGTTTTTATTTATTTAAGGAGAAAACATATGAAAAACAATGAATTAGCATTAAAGATTATTGAATTAGTTGGAGATAAGGAAAATATTGAAAATGTTATATTTTGTTCAACTAGATTACGATTTGTAGTAAAAGATACTTCATTGATTCAACGTAATAAAATAGAAGAATTAAATGATGTCTATGGAACCGCAATGGCAGGAGGACAATTTCAAATAGTGATTGGAAGCCATGTAGGTGATGTATATAAAGAAGTGAAAGAAATAATAGGAGAGAAAAATCAAGAAACTAGTAGTAAAAAAAATATAGGACAAGCAATTTTAGATTATATTAGTAATGCGTTTATACCAATGGTTCCTGCGTTGGTTGGATCTGGTATGATTAAAGGATTTTTAGCATTATTCACATCATTAGGATGGTTAGCAGCAGATTCAACAGTTTATTCAGTTTTTACTGCTGCAGGAAATGCAGTATTCTACTTTATTCCATTCATGATTGCATATAATACTGCAAAATATCTAAAGGTAAATGTTTTGGTAGGAATGGTAATCGTTGGTGCATTAATGGAACCAAACTTCACAGCACTCGCTGCTGTGGAAGGTGGTGTATCACTTTTTGGGCTTCCATTAACAATAATTGATTATTCGAATTTAATAATTCCAGCACTAATTATGACACCAATATTGAAATTACTAGAAGATGGATTAAAAAAGTTTGTACCAAAATCAATTCAATTATTAATTGTACCGATGGCATGTATTGTAATTTTAGTTCCATTGTTGATTATGCTGATTGGTCCAGTGAGTCAAACTATATCTTTAGGGATTCAAGATTTTAGTACATGGTTAAATGAGAATAATCCAATTCTTCTGGGTATTTTAGTAGGAGGAACTTGTGGATATTTAACGATGCTTGGCATGCATTTAGCATTACTTCCAATCATCTTACTAAACTTTACAAGTTTTGGTTATGATCCAGTATTGGCATTTATGTCAGCAACTTGTTATGCGCAAATCGGTGTTTCATTAGCCATTCTATTTAAAGCAAAAGATCCGCAACTGAAGTCGTTGGCAGCAGCATCTTCAGCAACCGCGATTATTTCAGGTATATCTGAACCAATTTTATTTGGATTGTGTGTAAGATATAAACGATCATTTGCAGTGATTGGAATTGCAGGTGCAATTGGTGGTGCAATTATGGGGATTTTCAATTGTGCTGCACATGGATTCGTGAATGCAGGAATTTTAGGCCTTCCAGGTTATTACTCTGATACATTTGTATATTATATAATTGCAATTCTTACTACTGTTATTTGTGCGTTTGCAGGAATGATATTATTCGGATTTACAAAGGAAAAAGTTGAGGTAGTAAAAGGCGCAAAGAATATATTAACGCCAATTAAAGGTGAAGTAATTCAACTAAGTGATTTGAATGATGATGTTTTTGCCAGCGAAATGGTAGGAAAAGGTGTCGCGATTCAACCCAGTGAAGGAAAAGTTTTCGCACCTGATGGTGCAGAAATAGTTTCATTTTTACCATCTAATCATGCAATAGGTTTAAAAACAAATGAAGGAGTTGAATTATTGATTCATGTTGGTATTAATACGGTTCAATTAGAAGGAAAATACTTTTATCCAAAAGTTAAGCAAGGAGATATCGTGAAGCAAGGAGATTTGCTTCTTGAGTTTGATATTGAAAAGATTAAAGATGCAGGTTATGAAGTGGTTACTCCTGTGATTATAACAAATGTGGAAAATTATAATGATATATTTGCGCTAAATAAAAAAGCAGTTAAGCAAGGAGATGAATTGATTGGAACGATATAAGACTACAGCCTTCCCCAAAGGATTTCTTTGGGGAGGTGCTACCTCTGCATCACAAATAGAAGGTTCATGGAATACAGATGGTAAGGGAATAAGTATAGCTGATGTACTTACAAAAGGAAGCAAAACAACAGAACGAGTATGTAGTTCAAACTTAAACAAGAAATATGAATACCCTTCTCATGATGCAATTCGTTTTTATGATTACTACAAAGAAGACATTAAACTTTTTGCAGAAGCAGGGTTTAAATGTTATAGAATGTCTATTTCATGGACGAGAATTTTTCCAAATGGTGATGAGGAAGAAGCGAACAAAGAAGGAATAGAATTTTATCGAAATATATTTGAAGAATGTAGAAACTATAATATAGAACCTATTGTAACGATTTCTCACTATGAAATGCCATTATATTTAAGTAAGAAATATAATGGATGGACGGATCGAAAAGTTATTGATTGTTATGTAAAGTATGCAAAATATATAATTGATAAGTTTCATTCATATGTTAAATACTGGATTACTTTTAATGAGATTAATTGTCTGACGATTCCTTTGGGAACAGTATATGGGGGTGGGATGCTTTTAGATGAGAAAGCATTATTGCCGGAAAAGAATAATGCAGAGGAACGTTTTCAATGCCTGCATCATCAGTTTCTAGCAAGTGCAGTAGTTTCTCAATATACTCATGAAGAATACTCAGATATTAAGATAGGTTGTATGATTGCATATTATTGTACTTATCCTTACTCATGTCATCCTGAAGATATGTTGCTTGCACAGAAACATCATCAAGTTCATAATCTGTTTTGTTTAGATGTTCAGATAAAAGGAAAATATCCTTCTTATATAGATCGATATTTTAAGGAAAATGGTATCAAAGTAAAAGTAGATAAATCTGATAAAGATATTCTAAAAAAAGGAACAGTAGATTTCTGTGGAATAAGTTATTATTTCTCAAATTGCATTAGTGCAACTACATCACTTGAACCTGCAATGGGTAATTTGATGAAAGGATCAAAAAATCCCTATTTAAAAAATAGTGAGTGGGGTTGGCAAATTGATCCAGTAGGACTTAGATATACCCTAAATGATATTTATGATCGTTATAATGTTCCTATTATGGTATTGGAAAATGGTTTGGGAGCAAGAGATACAATAGAGCAAAATAGTGTTCATGATGAATATCGTATAGAATATTTAAGAGAACATATTGGATCGATAAGTGAAGCATATAATGATGGAGTTGATGTAATTGCTTATACCATTTGGGGATGTATAGATCTAATTAGTGTAAGTACAGGAGAAATGTCTAAACGATATGGGATTATTTATGTAGATAAAAATGATGATGACACAGGTACTTATAAAAGAATAAAAAAAGATTCTTTCTACTGGTATAAGAATGTAATAGTTTCAAATGGAGAACATTTGGGGTAGCTTATGAGTAGAAAAATAATAAAAGAAATATTTGATACTTTTATTAATGGTTTGGAAAAAAATAAATTTGATTGTTTTGATATTAATTTCGCAGATAATGTAGAATTTGAAACAACTATTTTTGGGAATTTCAGTAATATAGAAACAGCTAAAGAAATATTCAAATGGAAAGGTCCAGATTTAGACTATTCTAGATATAGGTTATTTAATAACTCAGTGTTTACAAATGATAAGACAGGAATTCAAAGTGTATATGTAGTAGCCTTGGTTGGTTATGAAAAAGATAATTATTTTCATTATCTTCAGTTTGGAGGAAGATACTTAGTTTATTATGAAAAAAGTGGTTTAGATTGGAAAATAGCAAAACTGAAATATGGCTTAGATATGATTGATGGAAATACATCTTTTGTTAGTGATTGGTGGAAGCTAATGGATTTCACAATATATAATGGTTACAAAAATTATCCAATCAATTCTAATATTGAGGCTCCATGGAGAAATTATGATTACTCAGATGAGTGGAGTGAAAAAGAAAAAATAATGGATGTTTATAATAGATATGCATGGGGAATTGATTATAATGATTTTGAAATAACTAAGTCAGTATTATCAGAAAATGTATTCTCAGACATACAAGAAAATTCAATTTATGGAAGAGAATCATTAATTCAGATGTTTAAGCAAAAAAGAAATAAAGAAAATTTAATGTCACATGTTGGTTATGTAGATAAAATTACTATAGATGAAAATAAAGCAATTATGACTGTTTTTAGACATGAGCCACATAGAATAGGAACAAACACTATTACAAAAGATAATAAAGACACTATGTTTTATACCGTAAACTATACATTCTACTTAAAAAAAATAGAAAACAACTGGATTACGGATAAAATAGTTTATGACATAGGAGTATTTGGGATTAATACTGATGTAAAACCTTAAGTAATGAACTTAGGGTTTTATTTTGCATGCTAGTAATATTTATAAATTATATATCAGTATCTTTCTTATATTTAATGAAATACTTTGTTTCGTTTACTTTGACAATTAACTTTTTCAAAAAAAGTTTAAAAAAAGTGTTGACATATGTTTGACGTGATAGTATATTATAAGTGTAGACCGACCGACGGTCTAGAGAAAGGATACATATGAGAGTAGTAAAAGAACATGAAGAAAGAAGAAATGAAATACTTGATACTGCAGAGTCATTATTCATTTCCAAGAGTTATGAAAAAACAACAATCAATGATATTCTTAAATCAATAGGAATAGCAAAAGGTACCTTCTATCACTATTTCAAATCTAAAGAAGAAGTAATGGATGCTGTTATCATCCGAATTGTCCAACATGAAGTTGAAGCAGTAAAAAAGATTGTTGAAGATAAACAATTAAAACCATTTGAAAAATTGATGACATTCTTTCTATCACAATCAGCTAACCCAGAAGATACAAAGAGTCAGCTGAGTGAACAGTTTCAATATACTGAGAACGCATTTATGAAACAGAGATCATTAGAAAGAACAATTGAATATATATGTCCAATTCTGGCAGAAGTAATTGAAGAAGGAAATAAAACAGGGGAGTTCAATACAGCATACCCTTTGGAATCAATTCAGTTTCTGACAGCAGGGATTCAGACATTATTAGATTCAAGAATTGTAAGCGAAGGACATGAAGATCCTCAGCAAAGAATACAGTCACTTATTACCGTAATCTTTCGGGTATTAGGTGTAAATGAAACAAAGATTAATATGAAGGATATGCAACAACAACTAAATAAAGTATTATCAAAATAAACTCAACGTAACAGTTGAGTTAAAAAACACAATCAAAAAGACCGACGGTCGGTCAAGGAGGAAAGAAAAATGAATAACCGTGAAATGATTAAAGAAATAAGTAGAGTATCAAACGTAGAAGAATTAAAGGGTGCAGAGATCTTAAAAGCATATGAAAAGTATTGTGAAACAAATGTATTTAAAGTAAGTGCAAAACATATGGAAGTAATTGTAGCGTATATTACAGAAGCAACAAGCATTGACGCAGATGAAGTACAACCAGTGATGGAAGCATTCTTCAAAACATTTAAGAAGCAAATGAAAAACAAAATTCCATTCACTAAAAAAGAACAATAAAATCAAAATAAAAAGAAAATTCAAAAATCTAAAGGAGAAAGAACATGAACAATCAAGAAATGATCAGAGAAGTAAGTAGAGTATCAAATGTAGAAGAAGTAAAGAGTGCAAAAATTTTAAAGGCATACGAAAAGTATTGTGAAGGACAAATGTTTAAAGGAAGAGAAAAGCATAAAGAAGCAATCGTACAATACGTACATGAAGCAACAAATATTGAAACAGATGAAATACAAGCAGTAATGGAAGCATTCTTCCAAACAGCAAAAGCACAATTAAAAAATAAAATACCATTCGTGAAATAAACAAAGAAAGTAAGAGGAGAAAATCATGAAAAAATCAAATAACAAATTAGTAGCAAAGGTAGTCGTAGCAGTAAGTGTATTATCAATCGTAGGAGTATTATCACAACAAGTAGAAAAAGAATTAGACAAAGAAGAAGTAAAAGCATATGTACAAGAAAACTTTAAAGAAGATGACAATAATGAAGAACATATTAACTTTGAAAATGGGAACCAAAATGAAGACTCATTTCTAGAATACATTGGATTTTAACAGATAAAGAAAAATAAGGAGAAAAATCATGAAAAATACAAATAACAAATTAGTAAAAAGAATCGTAATCGGACTAAGCATATTATCAATCGTAGGAATTGTCTCACAACAGGTAGAAAGTTCATTAGACAAAGAAGCAATCAAAGATTATGTACAAACAAATTTCAAAGAAGACAATGAGAATGATGAACACATCAACTTTGAAATTGGTGATCGTAGTGAAGATTCATTTCTAGAGTATATCGGATTTTAAATAAAGAAAGTTAACATAACAGAGGAGAAAATAACATGAACAACTTAAAAAATAATAAATTAGCAAAAAGAATTGTAATCGCATTAAGTATATTATCAATTGTAGGAATTATCTCACAACAAGTAGAGAATTCATTAGACAAAGAAGCAATTAAAGATTACGTACAAGAAAACTTCAAGGAAGACAACGGAAATGACGAACACATTAACTTTGAAATTGGTGATCGTGATGAAGATACATTCCTAGAATATATTGGATTTTAATCAATAAGCTGATGAACAAATCATCAGTTTTTTGCTTTATTACTAAAAAACTTCATATGCTATAATAGTTACTATACAAAGCAAAAGGAGAATTATAGTGGAACATTTAATTAATGATGAAATAAGAGCCTTTTTTGGATTAGAACCACTTAATCCAAAGTGGGATAAGTTTGATATGAATGGTACTACGTTGTACTTTGAAAAAGATACAATAAAGAAAAGAGTCAACTATACAAGTGACTATAGCATTTATAGTGAAACCGATATGAATGTGGAAACTGAAAATAGAGAATGGATACTTTCAACTACGAAAAAAGGAAAGAATAAAAAATTGGATTCAATGCAGTTAGGGAAAAGGAAACACAAAGGTGTATTCTTTAAAGTGACAAAACCAACAAAAACACAAAAAGAACATATTGAAGTATTCAATGAACATAATAATTTAAAAATAATAATTCCTCTTCCAGATACAATTAAAGAGTTTCATGACTTTATTGATTATATACCTACAATAATGAAAGAAGCCCCTTCGTATTGGGGACAAATGGTTGATGATATTAAGAATCTGCCAAAGAAAACTATTCGCTATAAGAATGGTGATATTGTAAGAGTTGCATTGGATTGGAAGACCTTTGCATATGCGCTTATTATTGGAAGGTTTTCTGAATATAGAAAAGAAAATCTAATTCCTGAAGATCATCCATTTAAAAATATTATGACTGTACCTATTGTTTTACGTTTTTTTGATGTTTTAAGTGATAATGACAAGCCAACTTTAGAAGAACTCTATAAACAGCCTTTACAATCTCCAGTAATTATAATGGATGATGGCATCTTAAGAAATACATATCCAGTAATACTACACAAAAAATTAGAGGAAGAAGATATTTTACTTCCACAGTACTGTAGTATCTTATATAAATCAAATGATCCAAATAGTAATAGTAAAGGATTTCTTGTAGAAGATAATGATCACTTGAAACACTTAGTATCACTTGGATATAAACCACAATTAAGTTTAGCATGGGGATTTGGTATGAAAATAAAAAGTACTGAAGAACTAATGAATAAGTTGCCCCCATGTGATAAATATTTTGAGATGTCAAATCGTGGAATTGGGGGAATGTATATTTTAAACAAAGATAATAAGCCTCATATTCCTTATTCTGATTTCTTAAATCATCCTCAAAGAGAAATTATGTTTCGTTACTTTGGGATAGAACCAGATATTTCTTTTGATGAGTTTAATAAAGAATATGGTGGATATACAAGAGAAGAATATTTGAAATTAATAGAAAAATAATATGATAAACTGAAGCCTATTAACAATCGTTAATAGGCCTTTTAAATTAAAAAAAGAACTAATAAATTAGTCCTCTTGATAATACTTATATAGATTTCTTTAAAATTGGTGTTACTTTCTTATATACTAAGAACACAGCAGTTGAAGATACAACTCCTTTTAGAATGTTGAATGGTACAACTGCAATAAGGATAAACGTGAATATATTATCAACCGTAATTGGCGATTGTGCAATTAATGCATCCATTGGAATATGAAAGAAATATGCATATGCTGGTAATAATACAAAGTAATTCATTAAAGATGCAACCACACACAATGCAACAACTCCAACTCCCATTCCGATAAGTGCCTGTTTTCTAGTTTTATTCTTGTGGTAAATAACACTTGCTGTTACTACAAATGAGCATCCCATTAAGAAGTTAGCAACTTCTCCAATTCCCATAGTAGATGTTCCATTAAGTAAAAGATTTAATAGAATCTTTAGTGCTTCTACTGCAATCGCAGGAACTGGCCCTAACGCGAATCCCGCAAGTAATACAATCACCTCACTGAAGTCAATTGTATAAAATGGTGGTGCAAATGGTGTAGCAAATTTAAATGTCATCACCACCGCTGCAACGGCTGCCATAAAGGCAATCTTAACAATAAGCTGTAAATAATTTGGTTTCATTATAATCTCCTTTCAATAAAAAAACCTGTTTTAAAACAGGGCGATACTTTTATATGAAAAGAATGTTCTTCTTTCATCCAGACTTTACTGTCGCTACTGGAATTGCACCAGTTCAACCAAAAAATGGCTCGCGGAGTTTACCGCCGGTCGGGAATTATCCATTACATGGATTCACCCTGCCCTGAAGATTACATAATTATTATATACCTATCTATATAAGAAATAAAGTATTTAGTTTATAAAAGTTATCTCGAGCAAACTAATTCCTTTATTTGTGTTCTAGTGCTAGAATGTGTTTAAAGATAAAAGGAAAAGGAGTAGTGATTATTATGAAATTTGAATTAGGAAACCTACCATACGCATACGACGCTTTAGAACCATATATTGATGAGGAAACAATGCATATACATCATGACAAGCATCATCAAACATATGTGAATAATTTAAACGCAGCAGTTGAAAAACACCCAGAATTATTTGAAATGGGTGTTGAGGATATCTTAAAGGACTTAAATAATGTTCCTGAAGATATTAGAATGGCTGTTCGTAACAATGGTGGTGGTCATGCCAACCATACATTCTTCTGGAATAGTATGACTGGTGAAAAGACAGAATTAGAAGGATTACTGAAAACTAAGATTGAAGAAGCATTTGGAAGTGTAGATAACTTCAAGGAAGAGTTTGCTGCAGCAGCAACTTCTCGCTTTGGATCAGGATGGGCTTGGTTAGTTAAGAATGGAGATAAACTAGAAGTAGTATCTACACCAAATCAAGACACTCCAATTAGTGAAGGTAAAACACCATTATTAGCATTGGATGTTTGGGAACATGCATATTACTTAAAATATCGTAATGTTCGTCCAGACTATATTAAAGCATTCTGGAATGTTGTTAACTGGGATATGGTAACTAAACGATTTGAAGGAATTGATTAAAATGAAAAGCACTTCGGTGCTTTTTTTGTGCTTGAAATAAATAATTAATATTATAGTGAACGAAGTTGGGTTTAATTTCGACTAATTCATGGATGAAAAATATAAAAAGAAATTTGCGAACCATATAGTAGCGACAATCGTTTAAGTATTAGGGTAAGCAGATTATGGTAATAAAGGAGGGCGAAATCATGGATAAGAAGGAGAAACTTACCCAGATTGTCAAAGAAGTACAAAAAGATAGAGGGCAGTTTGAGTCGTTATACTCACTAATCGTAAATAAAGTATATTTCTGGTGTTACGTCGTAGTGGGAAGTGAAGCTGATGCACTAGATGCTTCACAGGATGCAATGTTTCTAATTTACAAAAAGTTAAATACACTTAAAAATCCAGAAATGTTCAGTTCTTGGATGTATAGAGTAGTTCGCAACTCTTGTCTAGATTATCTGAAAAAGAATAATCGTTATGATTCTGAGTTTCTACATAGTAATGATTATGAAGAATCATTTGAATCAACGATTAAAGATGAACGAAGAGATAGTTTACCAAATGAAGTGTATGATTTAAATGAAACAAAAAAACTAGTTATTAAGTTCATTGATAATCTTCCTAAAAAACAACGAGAAGTTATAACACTACATTATCTTGAAGAATATAAGATAGAAGAAATTGCACAGTTACTTGATTATAATGCAGGATCAGTGAAGTCTCGTTTGCATGCAGGAAGAAAAAACTTAGAAATGCAGATAGAAGAATATCAAAACAAAAATAAAGTGAAACTATACAATATAGCGATAATTCCTATGCTAGGATTACTTCTTCAGGAATACCAAAATGAGATATGTGATAAACAAAATTTTCAGTTTCATAATGATTTATATAAAATGAATCATTTAATGAGACTATCAAATTTAGTTGAACTGTTATCAACAAAAATTCTTATTATTTCTTCAATAGTGGTACTTGTAGGAATTGCAGGTCTTGTGTACTCAAATTTGTATGAAGAGCCAGCTAAAAATATTGATGATATTTCTTATATAAAAGATAAAGATACCTATGAACAAATAAAGAAGAGTCCTTATGTAGAAAGTATTGAGTATATCTCCTTTCCAACAAGGATGTCAGTAGATGTGACTATTAAGTTAAAGAAAGAAGTGAATAAGGAAGATATCAAAGTATTATTTAATGATGAAAATATTCATTTTAATCAAGATGGGTTATCACTGATAGTTCAAATAAGCGAGAATGGAAAATATAAGCTTGTAATAGATAATAAAGAAATAATATTTTATATTAATGTGATTGATGAATATGCACCAGAAGTGGTAGAAGTACAAAGATATCATAATTATTTGCAATTAATTGTAAATGATGAACTATCTCAAATTAATTATGATATATCATATGTTGAATATAATGGAAGAAAAATAAAAATCAATAAAAATAATCAAGTCTATGGAAGTTTCGATGAAAAAATATCAGTAACGATATTTGACTATAATAATCACCGTATACAATATGACTTTGATTTTAGTATTGAATAATATTTATAAAATTAATAAAGATGGAGGAAAAAATGAAAGCAAGCAAAAAAAAGATTTTTATAAGTTTATTAATTGGTGGATTGTTATTAGGACTAACAACGCAAACTATGACGAAAGCGAATGAAATGGAGGAAGAGGAAAAGACGGTAGATACAACGCCTTTAGGTTTAACTGATTCAGCATTTCCTGAGTCATCGAAACCACTTCATGATGCTATTTTGAAAAATTATCCAGGTATTGATAGTAATAAGGATGGTTCTATTACTATTGGTGAGGCTAATGCATATACTGGAACAATAGTTTTATCTAAAAAAGAACTTACAGGTACGATTACAGGTATAGAAAATTTTACCAATATCACAAGATTATCGATTAACAATAATCAGTTTACTGGAGTAATTCCTGAATCAATAGGAGAAATGAAAAGATTAACCTTGTTACGTTTGGAAGGAAATCAATTAACTGGATCAATACCAAAATCAATTGGTAATATAAGTTCATTGACAGTTATCTATTTAAACAATAATCAATTAGAGGGAAATATTCCTTCAGAGTTAGGTAATTTATCAAATCTACAACAATTGCTGCTTAATGAAAATAAGTTAGAAGGTACTATTCCATCTTCATTGGGAAATCATTCATTGCAGATTATATATGTTGGTAATAACTATTTGAGTGGAGAAATTCCTGCTGAAATAGCTAAAAATACAGCATTAAGAGAACTTATGATATGTAATAACAAAGGTCTTACTGGTGATTTAGAAACAATGTTCGCTCTACATCCTTCATTAACTTTTTTAGTAATTAATGGTACTTCAACAACAAAAAACAGACCAGAAAGTGATATATTGACAGTATTTATTACAGATTTATTTGATGAAGATGGTAATATTTATGATTATCTGACACAAGATGATATTAATGAGCAATTAGAATCACTAGAGAACTTAAAAGATATAAAAAATGTAGAATCTGGATCAGGAAGCTACTGGGATCTATTAGTAAAAGAGGGTGAAATTAAAATTGAAAACTCACAAAAACAATTCGATCTTAGAGAAGATGCCAAAAAGAAAGTTTATGAATTATTTAAAACCGATAATAGTGGGAAAATAGTTGATAATTTAGATCAAAAACTGATTGATAATGCTAATACTGCTGTAAATCTATTAGCGGAAAGTGATTTAAAAGATACACTTCAAAGTAAAATTAAAGATGCTCAAGAACAATTAAATGAAAAAAATGCAGAAAAGGCAGTAAATGATTTATTTGATAAAGATACAAAAATTAAGGACACTGTAACGCAAGAAGATATTAACAATGCACAAGAATTGGTAAATAAAGTAACGGACATAGATAAGAAAAAAGAATTTCAAGATAAATTAGATGAAGCACAAAGACAATTGAATAAAAAAAATGCGGAAAAAGCAGTAGATGATTTATTTAATGAAGATGCAAAAATTAAAGACACTGTAACGCAAGAAGATATTAACAATGCACAAGAATTGGTAAACAAAGTAAAAGATGAAGATAAGAAAGCATAACTTCAAGATAAATTGGATGAAGCACAAAAACAATTAGATGAGAAAAACTTTGTAGTTCTTGAAGCGTTCAAGGTTTTCACTGGAAAAGGAACAGTATATACAAAAATTGATGCACCAGTAGAAAAGTTTACAAAAGTTTATGTAGATGGAAAAGAACTAGCAGCAAGTAATTATGAAGTAACGAGTGGAAGTACCGTTATTACATTAAATGGAACATACTTAAAAACACTTGCGAATGGAACATATGATGTAGATGTAGAGTTTAGTAGCGGAGCAGTAGTGAAAACAAAGCTTACAGTTAATGTAAGTAATAACCCTTCTACAAAACCAACAGATCCATCACAACCTACAGTAGATGCACCTACTGTATCAAAACCAAGTGTAAATCCTAATGGAACTTCTACATCTGGCGTAAACACAGTAAATACAGGTGATCAAACGAATATGGTTCTATTATATGGATTATTAATTAGTTCATTACTTGGAATTGCAGTAGTTACTAAGAAAAGAAAAATGCAATAATATAATAATTGCCCTTCGTTATATTATAAAGAAAGAGGAATCAATCGTTCCTCTTTTACTGTTCAATAATAACGGCATTGCTGATAACAGAGTTAATTCTGTAGTCGGCAATGTTTTTATATTCCTCACTATTTAACCAATCAAAAATTTGCTGTTTGTTATCGAAGCGAATGATAATCATACGATCTGGTTTCCAGTTATCTGATAATGGAGTGATAAGGTTGCTTCTGACAAGATATTCGCCACCATACTTTTTAACGATAGGAACTACTTTATCAATATACTTATCATAGTCTTGCTGGTTGCTTTGTTCATTAATCTCTACTGATACTACAAAATATGCACTCATAAGAATCACCTCATTTATATACTTATTATAAAATAAATAAGGTCTTCATGGGAAGACCTTACAATATAATTATATTGTTGAATTATGTTAATGCATCTTTATCCAATCGTTCCATTAACCAATCGTGGTATAGGTTTAATAAATCTAAAGCGAACAACATAGATCCATGATTTAATTGAATAACTACTTCTTGAATATCCATCCCAGCTTGTAGTCGGCTTGCAGAGTGTACATCCATTAAATTTTCTAAAACTCCTGTATCTAATTCTGCAATAAATTCTCTAATATCCGGTTTCAATGAGATATCCTCCTTCACTAAAATCATTATAACTCTAATTGGGTTGTAAGTGAACAGATATTAATAGAAAATAACAGGCTTGTAATCGTTTGCACAAACGGTATAATTATCATATGGAGAAAAAGATTGTTACTAAAAAAGCGGACGCTCTTCGCTTATTTCTTACGGGGATTGCATTAATTGGACTAGGTGTTTTCATTTTAAACACTGGTCTTTTTACCTTGCAGGCAATGTTCTACATTTTTGGTATCGCATTTATTGTCGTTGGGGTATCGAACATTTTACGTTTGATTCTTCATAAGGTGCGTGGAAAAGAAGGGGCAATTCCACTGTCTACTGCAGTTCTAAATATTGGGTTAGGGATTTTAGTTATTACTTTTCAGACGATGCAGATATCCTTATTTGGAATTATCTGTGGATTATATGCATTGCTACAATGTGCGATTCGGGCACTTAACTACTATATATTAAGGAGAAACAATGTAACAGGAAGAGTGAAAGATCTGTTTCTTAGTTTATTCTATTTAGGACTAGGTGGATTCTTACTATTCTCTCCATACTTACATGTGAATGTCGTATTAAATATTATAGCTGTATATTTTATTCTTTATGGATTTACGTATTGTAATGATGGATTAAAAGAAGTTATACCAGTACAGCAACAAGATAAAATAAAACGTAAGATACGTATTACCTTACCAGTGTTTGTAGAGTTCCTAATTCCTAAGTTTGTACTGGATGAAATGAATGAGTTTCTTGCGCCAAGTGATAAATATAAGGAACATACCATTCCCGAAGTGGAAGAAATTAAATTGGATGAAGAACCAGATATTGAAGTATTTGTTCATATGAGTCCAAAGGGATTTGGAATCATTGGTCATGTGGATGTCTGTTTTGAAGGTGTTGTAATGTCTTATGGTAATTATGACCATCATTCCCAGCGTTTCTTTGAGATGATTGGTGATGGTGTATTATTTTTTGCGAAACGTGAAAAATATATCCCTTTTGTAATTGAAGACAGTAATAAAACTCTTGTGTCCTTTGGTTTGAAATTAACCAAAGAACAGAAGCAGGAAGCGAAACGAAAACTGGATGAAATAATTGTTGATTTGTATAAATGGGTACCACCATTTTATGTGGGAAGAAATGACTATTATGCATCACGACTTAGTTTTAATGTTCCTACTGAATTTTATAAATTTAAAAAAGGAAAATTTAAGACCTTCTTTGTATTGGGAAGTAACTGTGTAAAGTTGGCAGACCAGATTGTTGGTAGTGCAGGAATTGATGTTTTAAAAATGAATGGAATCATTACTCCAGGTACTTACTATGAATATTTGAATAATCGGTTTTCTTCTAAAGATATGTTGGTAATCTCAAAAGTTATCTATAATTAGACGTATTGCTAGTTATGAAAAGGCTTACTTTTTTAGAAATGTGATAAAAGAATAAATATCAGTGAAAATAATGTAAATAAAGCGTAATTGTTGGTTGAAAAACGCTTCTTTTTCTTGTATGATAGGTTTGTATAAAAAAGTGCTTGTATAGTCGTTGAGATAAGGTCAACAAGTTTCTACCCGACTCCGTTATTGTCGGACTACAAGGACAGCAATCTGTGAACGTAAAAAGATAGGTGCTTTTTTATTTAATCGTTGTTTTGTAGGAGGTATAAAAATGCACATCAGCTATTACGTGAACGGATTCTACAAGTTACAACTGTATATTTTAGTGTAGTAGTGGTGGAGTGTATCTTACCGCGCTTTTTTATTTTTTGGAGGTAAAAGAAAATGATAAAAGTGAGTATTGTGATGGGTAGTAAAAGTGATTTAGAAGTAATGAAGAACTGTATGGACATGCTGAAAGAATTTGAAATTGGATATGAAGTTAGAATCTTATCAGCGCATCGTACACCTGTGGAGTCACACGAGTATGCAGTAGGCTTGAGAGAGCGTGGTATACAAGTGGTAATTGCTGCCGCTGGTGGAGCTGCTCATTTGGCTGGAGTAATTGCTGGGACAACTACTTTACCAGTAATTGGTGTTCCAATCGAAACCAAAGCACTAGGTGGGATGGACTCACTGTTATCAATTGTACAGATGCCAAAAGGAATTCCAGTTGCAACTGTTGCGATTGGAAAAGCAGGTGCTGCAAATGCTGCGATCTTAGCTGCACAAATCTTAGGAGTAAGTGATGCGAAAATGGCAGACAGACTTCAGGATTATAAGAAGTCAATGGCTGAAAAGGTATTAGAAGATACAAATGTTGAAACATATACGGGGTCAAACTAATGAATAAACGATTATTTGTAAGCAAGAAAGAAGAATATAATGTAGAGGCACTTTCCTTAAACAAGGAACTTAATCATAACCTTGGGATTGATAGTGTAAAACATGTAGTTCTCTATAATGTATATGATGTCTTCAATGCAGATGATCAGGATATCCATTTACTGAAAACAAAAGTTCTTTCAGAAGTGGTAACTGATAATGTATATGAAGAACTTGATTTGACTGGAAAAACATACATTGCATTTGAAAGTCTTCCAGGTCAATATGATCAAAGAAGTGATAGTGCACAAGCGTGTCTGATGCTATTGAATAGTAAAGAAGATGTGGTTGTGAAGAGTGGAAAAATAGTTGTATTAGAAGGTAACATTTCTAAAGATGAGTTAGACACGATCAAAGGCTATCTGATTAATCCAGTAGAGATGAGAGAAAAAGATTTAAGTGTTTTAGAGAATGATGAAGATGTAACGATTGAACCAGTGGAAACCGTAAATGGATTTATTAACTGGAATCCAAAAGAAGTAGAAGAATATAGAGTAAATGAATCCCTGGCAATGAGTGCTGAAGATATTCTGTTTATTCAAAAATACTTCAGGGATGAAGATCGTGATCCAACGATTACCGAAATTAAGGTGTTGGATACGTATTGGTCAGATCACTGTCGTCATACAACATTTGAAACAGTGTTGAATTCTATCGTAATTGAAAAAGGTAAATTCTCACAAAAGATTCAGGAAGCATATGAACTGTTCCTAAAACTAAATCAGGAAGCAAATAAAAAGGATAAACCAATTACGCTAATGAACATGGCAACAATTGGTGGAAAATATTTACGTAAAATTGGTTTACTGGATGACATGGAAATCACGGATGAAATTAATGCATGCAGCATTGAAATCAAAGTGGATGTGGATGGTAAACAAGAAGATTACTTATTGATGTTTAAAAATGAAACGCATAATCACCCTACAGAAATCGAACCATTTGGTGGGGCGAGTACATGTATTGGTGGAGCGATTCGTGATCCATTATCTGGAAGAAGTTATGTATATCAGGCAATGCGTATTACTGGTGCAGGAGATATCACTAAAGATTTAAAAGATACCCTGCCAAATAAATTACCACAACGCGTAATTTCAAAAACCGCAGCGCAAGGATATGCATCATATGGTAACCAGATTGGTTTGGCTACTACTTATGTCAAAGAGATTTATGATGAAGGGTATGTGGCAAAACGAATGGAAGTTGGAGCTGTGGTAGGTGCAGCACCGAAAGCGAATGTAGTTAGAAAGCATCCGGAAGCAAACGATATCGTCGTACTTCTAGGTGGAGATACAGGAAGGGATGGGATTGGTGGAGCAACTGGTTCCAGTAAGGAACACAATGAAACATCACTGACTAAATGTTCAAGTGAAGTTCAAAAAGGGAATGCACCAATTGAACGTAAGTTACAACGTCTGTTCCGTAATCCTGACTGTACACGTTTGATTAAAAAGGCAAATGACTTTGGAGCAGGTGGTGTTAGTGTTGCGATTGGTGAATTGGCCGATGGTATTCACATTGACTTAGATAAAGTTCCAACAAAGTATGCTGGATTAAATGGTACCGAGTTGGCAATTAGTGAATCACAAGAACGTATGGCTTGTGTAATTGATCCAAAGGATTATGAAGAATTTAAAAAATATGCATATGAAGAAAACTTAAACACTTATGTAGTTGCAGAGGTAAGTGATGACAATCGTCTGGTAATGAAGTTTAAGGGAGAAACAATTGTAGATATCTCTAGAGACTTCCTAGACACCAATGGAGTTACTCAAAGCCAGGCAGTTACCATTTGTGATTACAGTGAAGAATATGTAAATCCGTTTACAGTTAAAAAAGAACATATCTTGGAAAACTTAAAACAAGACAATGTGGCATCACAACGTGGATTAGTTGAAATGTTTGATGCGACAATTGGAAAGTCAACCGTACTGATGCCATTTGGTGGTAAGTATCAATTGACTGAGAGTGAAGCAAGTGTTCAGAAGGTGGCTGTATTTGGACATACCAAAACAACAAGTGTTCTTAGCTATGGATATCATCCAAAACTAAGTGCGTACTCACCGTACTTAGGAGGAGCGTATAGTGTAGTTGAAGCATTGGCTCGTTTAGTTGCCGTTGGTGCAAGTTATGAGTCAGCAAGACTATCTTGTCAGGAATACTTCGAACGTTTGAATCAGGATCCAAAGGCTTGGGGAAAACCAGCACAGGCATTACTTGGACTTGTGGAAGCACAATATGAATTTAAAACCCCTGCAATTGGTGGTAAAGATAGTATGAGTGGAACATACAAAGATATTCATGTTCCTCCAACTTTGATTACCTTTGCAGTAACAACGGAAAATGTTGATAATATTATTTCTAGTGAATTTAAGAAACCTGGAAATTATATCTACTATGTAAAGCATGAAAGACATCTGGATGATGCACCGAATTATGAAGTACTACGTAACAACTTTACGAAAGTAAAAGAGTTAGTAGATGCGAAAACAATTGTTTCTGCTTCAACTGTCAAGTTTGGTGGAGTAGCTGAGAGTGTTGCCAAAATGAGTTTTGGTAATAAGATTGGTGCCCACGTGGAAACGCATGAAGATGTATATGAATTGTCAATCGGTAGTTTAATTGTTGAAAGTACGCAGGAGATTAGTGCTGATAACTTTATCCTAATTGGTAAAACGACAGACAATAACGAAATCTTCATTAATGATGATGCAGTTATGATGGATGATGCGATTGACGCATGGGAAGAACGTTACAAAGATATCTATGCACCAGTGATTGATGCAGATAAAAAAGTAATTGATACACCAGTGTACAATGCAGATAAACAAGTAGAACCAAAACAAAAAGTTGATAAACCAAAAGTTATTATTCCTGTTTTCCCAGGAAATAATTGTGAATATGATTGTAAGCAGGCATTCGATCGCGCAGGTGGAGATGCAGAGATTTATGTATTCAATAACCTGAGTGTAGAAGATACAAAGAAATCATTACGTGAATTAAGCGATAAAATCGCTAATGCACAAATTCTGATGATTCCTGGTGGATTCAGTAGTGGAGATGAGCCAGATGGTAGTGGTAAGTTTATTGCCAATGTACTGAGTAATGAACAAGTAAATGCAGCAGTTCAGACATTGCTGGCAAATGATGGATTAATCTTGGGTATCTGTAATGGATTCCAGGCATTAATTAAATCAGGTTTATTACCATATGGTGACATTAGTAAATTAGATGAATCATCACCAACGTTATTCAGAAATGATATCAACCGACATGTATCGCATATTGCTTCAACGAAGGTTACTTCTAATAAGTCACCTTGGTTGAGTAGTTTTAAAACTGATGATGTTCATAGTATTGCCATTTCACATGGTGAAGGTAAATTTGTCATCAGTGATGAAGAAGCAAATGCATTATTTGAAAATGGTCAGGTTGCTACACAGTATGTAGATTTGAATGGTGATCCAACAATGAATGGTACCTATAACCTAAATGGAAGTAGTTATGCTATTGAAGGTATCACAAGTGCTGATGGACGTATTTTTGGTAAAATGGGACATAGTGAACGTTATGAAGATGGTCTGTTTAAAAACATCTATGGTGAAAAGGAACAGAACATATTCAAAAATGGTATTGAGTATTTCAAAAAATAAAGTGAGGTAAAGATTATGAGAATGTTATACGAAGGCAAAGCAAAACAAATATTTGAAACAGAAAATCCAGAAGAAATTATTGTACATTACAAGGATGATGCTACAGCTGGTAATGGAGAGAAAAAAGGAACTATAGAGAATAAGGGAGTCTTAAATAATAAGATTACTACATTAATTTATAAGTATTTAATGAAACATGGAATTAAAACTCATTTGATTAAAACTATAAATGAGAGAGATCAGTTATGCCGCAAAGTTGACATTCTACCTCTTGAGGTTATCGTTCGTAATGTAATCGCTGGAAGTGCAGCGAAAGCATATCATATTGATGAAGGAACAGAAGTAAAAGAACCAATATTTGAAATATGTTGGAAAGATGATAATCTTGGTGATCCACTTATCAATGATTATCATGCAATTGCATTTGGTTTGGCAACTCGTGAAGAGTTGGATGAAATGTATGCACAAGTAAAGAAGATTAATGAATTAATGATTGAGATGTGGGATCATATGGGAATTCGTCTGATTGATTTCAAAGTTGAGTTTGGTAAAACAAGTGATGGAGAAATTATACTGGCAGATGAAATCTCACCTGATACATGTCGTTTATGGGATAAAGAAACTAACGAAAAACTAGACAAGGATCGCTTCCGTAGGGATATGGGAAATGTGGAAGAAGCATATGAAGAAATCTTTGCTCGACTAGAAAAGAAAGAGGATTAAGAATGCTATTTGAAAAGGATTATTTCTTAACAGGTAAAATCAATGAAGAATGTGGTGTCTTTGGGGTATTCAATGTCAAAGATGCTGCCTCTCTTACGTATTTCGGTCTTCATGCGCTACAACACCGTGGTCAGGAAGCGAGTGGTATTGCAACTAGTAACAAAAAAGAAATTAAATGTATCAAAGGTAGAGGACTGCTGACTGAAACATTTAACAACCGTGTTATTAAAGAGTTAAAGGGAGTACATGCAGTAGGACATGTTCGTTATTCTACTGCTGGTGGTAATGAAATTGAAAATATTCAGCCAATCATGGTTCGTTCTCACAAAGGTGACTTTGCGGTATCGCACAATGGTAATATTGTAAATGCGAAAGAGTTACGTGAAGAGATGGAAAACAATGGGAGTATTTTCCAAGGGACGAGTGATTCGGAAATTATTGGTCACTTGATTCAACGTGAACAAGGTGATTTCGTAGAGAAAATCAGAAAAGCCGTACTTCATTTGGAAGGTGCATTTGCCTTTGTGGTAATGCGTGAAAATGAAATGTATGCAGTACGTGATCACAATGGACTTCGTCCACTAAGTGTTGCGAAAGTTGATAATGGTTATGTGGTAAGTAGTGAATCATGTGCCTTTGATATCGTAAATGGTAGAGAAGAATTTGATGTATTACCTGGGGAATTATTAAAGATTGATTACAATGGAATACAGCATATTCAATATGCAGAAAAAACACAGTTAAAGATGTGTGCAATGGAGTATATCTATTTCTCACGTCCAGATAGTAGTATTGATGGAATCAATGTTCATACGGCACGTAAGTTGTCAGGAAGAATGTTAGCGAAAATCGACAAAGAAGCAGGTGATGTTGAAGCTGATATCGTTGTTGGAGTTCCAGATTCAAGTTTAAGTGCTGCAATGGGTTATGCAGAAGAAAGTGGTCTTCCATACGAATTAGGGTTAATTAAAAACCGTTATGTAGGTAGAACCTTTATTCAACCAACCCAAGCCCAAAGAGAACGTGGTGTACGTATGAAGTTAAGTGCAGTGCGTGATATTGTTAAGGGAAAACGAATTATCTTAGTTGATGACAGTATTGTGCGTGGAACTACAAGTAAACGTATTGTACAGTTATTAAAAGATGCAGGTGCAACGGAAGTACATGTTCGTATTGGTTCACCAGCAATTACGCACCCTTGCTTCTATGGTGTAGATACATCTAGTCGTAAGGAATTAATTAGTGCCAGAAAAAACAATGAAGAAGTTAGAGATTTCATTATTGCTGATTCACTGAAATTTTTAGAAGTAGATAAAATGATGGAAGCATTTGAAACCGAAAACCTTTGTGTTGCATGTTTCAATGGAGTATATCCTACTGATTTATTTAACTTAGGAGTACAACTGAAGGAGGAAATAGAAAATGAGCGATAAGTATCGTGAGGCTGGTGTAGATTTAGAAGCAGGTTATGAATCCGTACAATTGATTAAGTCACATGTAGCAAGAACGAAAATTAAAGGTGCTCAGGATTCTATCGGTGCCTTTGGTGGAATGTTTGACTTAAGTGTATTAGGAATGAAAGAACCAGTATTAGTGTCAGGAACGGATGGTGTAGGGACCAAACTGATGATTGCATTTGCTGCTGACAAGCACGATACCATTGGTATCGATGCAGTTGCAATGTGTGTGAATGACGTTCTTGTGCAAGGGGCAATGCCAATATTCTTCTTGGATTATCTTGCAGTAGGCAAAAACAACCCAAAACAAATCGAACAGATTGTTAAGGGTGTAGCTGATGGGTGTGAATTAAGTGAATGTGCACTGATTGGTGGAGAAACTGCTGAAATGCCAGATATGTATAGTGCTGATCACTATGATGTTGCTGGTTTCTGTGTAGGGGCAGTTGAAAAGAGTAAATTGTTAGATGGTTCTACAATTGGCGAGGGTCAGGTATTGGTTGGATTACCTTCATCAGGAGTTCATTCAAATGGTTTCTCACTAATTCGTAAAATATTATTAAAAGATGCACATCTAGATATTCATAAAACATATGAGGACTTTGACAAACCACTTGGGGAAGTGTTGTTAACGCCTACTAGAATTTATGTAAAAGCAATTAAGCATCTGTTGGAACATGTACAAATCAAAGGAATGTCACACATCACTGGTGGTGGATTCTATGAAAATGTACCTAGAATGCTGAAAGATGGTTTAGGTGTGAAAATCGATGTTACATCTTTCCCAAGACCGAGAATATTTGATTTATTAAAGTCGACAGGAAATATGGAAGAAAAAGAAATGTTTAATGTGTTTAATATGGGAATTGGATTTGTATTAGCTATAGATAAAGCGGATGTTGATAAGACATTGTCGCTGTTAAATGATATTGATGAAAAAGCATATGTAATTGGTGAAGTTACAAACTCAGGTGAGGTTGAACTGACATGGTAAATGTTGCAGTCTTTGCTTCAGGTAGTGGAACCAATTTCGAAAACCTGGTAAGTAAAGATTATGAACATACCAACATCTGTCTGCTGATTGTAGACAAAGAAAATGCATATGCAATTACGCGTGCATTAAAACTTGGAGTTCCTTATGTATATGTGAACCCAAAAGCCTTTTCATCAAAAAAGGAATATGAAGAAAAGATTGTAGAATACTTGAAAAAGTATGAAATTGATTTAATTGCATTAGCAGGATATATGCGTTTTATTGGTAATGTATTATTAACCAATTATGCAAATCGCATTATCAATTTACATCCTGCATATCTGCCTGCATTTCCAGGTGCTCACAGTATTCAGGATGCCTATGAGGCAAAGGCTGAGTACAGTGGAGTGACGATTCACTATGTGGATGAAGGAATTGACACAGGAGAGATTATTCATCAGGAGAAGGTGGTTATTGAGCCAACGTGGTCGCTTGATGAATTTGAAGAGAAGATACATGAACTGGAATACAAAATGTTTCCAGTTGTATTAGAAAATGTATGCAAGGAGGTAAATCATGAAAAGAGCATTGATTAGTGTTTCCGATAAAGATGGAATCGTAGAATTCGCAAAAGAATTAGTAGGCTTAGGATACGAAATCATCTCTACAGGGGGAACAAAGAAGACATTAGATGAAAATGGAATTGCAACAATTGGAATTAGTGAAGTTACCAACTTTCCTGAAATTATGGATGGTAGGGTAAAGACATTACATCCAAATGTACACGGAGCTCTGCTTTGTGTTCGTGACAATCCTAATCATGTAAAACAATTAGAAGATTTGAATATTCAGTATATTGATCTTGTATGTGTAAACTTATATCCATTTAAGCAAACGCTTATGAAAGATGGAGTAACACATGAAGAAATTATTGAGAACATCGATATTGGTGGTCCAAGTATGCTTCGTAGTGCATCGAAGAACTACAAGTTTATTCCAGTTTTAGTAGATCCTAAAGATTATGAACCAGTCATCAAGGAACTAAAAGAAAATGGAGAAACTTGTCCAATTACTAGAGAATATCTTGCTGCGAAAGTATTCCGTCATACAGCAAGTTATGATGCAATTATTGCGCAATATTTAACTGAAAAAACAGGAGAGAAATTCCCTGAAACATTTACGGTTACTTATGATAAAGTACAAGATTTACGTTATGGGGAAAACCCTCATCAGGATGCTGCTTTCTATAAATCAGCAGATCCTAAATATTCAATTGCGAATGCAAAACAACTACATGGTAAAGAATTATCTTACAACAATATTCAAGATGCAAATGCTTGTATTGAAGTATTAAAAGACTTTGATGAACCATGTGCAGTTGGTATGAAACATATGAACCCATGTGGAGTAGGAATTGGAGCAACGATTGACCAAGCTTGGGATAAAGCTTATGAAGCAGACTCTACATCAATCTTTGGTGGTATTGTGGCCTTCAATGGTGAAGTAGAAGAAGTAACTGCAGAAAAGTTATCTAAGATTTTCTTGGAAATCATTATTGCCCCAAAATTCAGTGATAAAGCATTTGAAATATTAAGTCAAAAGAAAAACATTCGTTTATTACAATTAGATACTAGTTTAGCAGTAAACTCAAAACTAAAAGTAACAAACGTAAACGATGGTTTATTAGTACAGGATATGGATCTTAAAAAGATTAGCGAAGAGGAACTTACATTCCCTACAAAGAGAAAACCAACCAAAGAAGAACTTGAACAATTACTATTTGCGTGGAAAGTAGTAAAACATGTTAAAAGTAATGCCATTGTTTTAGTAAAAGACAATATGACAATCGGAGTAGGTGCTGGACAGATGAATCGTGTTGGTGCTGCAAAGATTGCTCTTGAACAAGCTGGAGAAAAAGCAAAAGGAAGTGTAATGAGCAGTGATGCTTACTTCCCAATGCCGGATACAGTAGAATCAGCAGTTGCTGCAGGAGTTACTGCAATTATTCAACCAGGTGGTTCGATTAAGGATCAGTTGTCAATCGATGTATGTGATGAACATAACATCGCAATGGTGTACACAGGCGTACGTCATTTCAAACATTAATACAAGAGACACGGGTAATTCATACTCGTGTTTTTTTGTCGAATAATGTATACTAAAATCAGCGAGGGGAATAGAATATGAGAATTTTAGTTATTATGCGTGGTGCGCCAGGATGTGGGAAAAGTACATTCATTAGAAAACACCAATTAGAACCTTATACCTTATGTCCAGATGACATTCGACTGATGCATCATGGAATTGTATTGAGTAGTGAGGGAAGAGAAATCGTATCCTTAGAAAAGGAAAAATCAACATGGAAATTACTATATGAACTTCTTGAACAAAGAATGGCAGATGGTATTTTTACGGTAATTGATGCAACAGCATCAACCAGTTCAGAAATCAAACGTTATAAGAAACTGGCAGAAGAATATCGTTATCGAGTACTGTTAGTAGATATGAGTAATGTCCCAATTGAACAGGCAAAGAAACAAAATGAAATGCGATTGAATGGAGAACAGTATTATAAGTATGTGCCTGAACATGTAATTGATCGTATGTATAAACGTTTTGATACACAGGCAGTGCCAGGTGGAATTCAGATTGTTAGTACAGATACTTATCAAGAAGAAATTGAAAAACTGTATGCACCTAGAGACTTTTCAAACTATAAGAAGATTCATCACATTGGCGATATCCATGGATGTTATGATGTATTAATGGAATACTTTGATACTTACAGTAATGGAGTAATCAAAGAAGATGAACTTTATATCTTTTGTGGTGATTATTTAGATAGAGGAATTCAAAACAAAGAAGTTATGAAGTGGATTCTTCAAAACTATCAAAGGCCTAATCTATTGTTTTTAGAGGGAAACCATGAACAATGGATTCTTCATTATGCAAATGATGACATCCACAAGATTCGTAATCGTGGATTCAAAACAGATACAATGAAAGACTTAGAATCATTCTCTAGAAAAGAACTTAAAGGATTCTGTAAGTCATTATTACAGTTAGCTAGTTATACATACGGAGATAAAACGGTATTAGTAGATCATGGTGGTATCTCTAAAGTATTAGATAAAGATATTTATAAAGTACCTACTTACCAGTTAATTAAGGGAGTAGGAAATTATGAAGAAATGATAGAAGTTTGTACTGCATTTGAAAATGACCAAAATATCTATCAGATTTTTGGACATCGTAATATTCAAAAAAGTGATATTCAAGTAAATACATCATGCTTCTGTTTAGAAGGTGAAGTAGAATTTGGTGGACATTTACGTGCAGTAGTTTTAGATGAATCAGGATTTGATTGTATTGAAGTAAAGAACAATGTATTTGGAATGACTTCATTACCAACAACCCGTGATAACAATAACTTTGACTTAAGCAGTGGTGGTATTGTTGATGAATTAAGAAAGAGTAAATTCATTCGTGAGAATGTGTTTGATAATGATATATCAGCATTTAACTTTACCCGTGAAGCTTTCACAAAACAGAAATGGAATGCATTAACAATGAAAGCTAGAGGATTATTCATCAATACCAAAACTAATGAAGTAGTCATGCGTGGGTATGAGAAATTTATGAATACAGGAGAAGTGAGTGAAACAAGATTATCTACATTAGAAAAGAAGTTAATCTTCCCACTTACCCTGTATCATAAATATAATGGTTATTTAGGACTTGTCAGTTACTTAGATGCAACTGATGATTTAATTGTAGGAACGAAAGGTTCACTTGATGGAGACTTTGCAGTAGAGTTTAAAAAGATACTATATAGTGGAATGTATGATGTTGAGTTTATTAAGAAGTATACAAAAGAACATAATTGTACATTAGTCTTTGAAGTAATCGCTCCACCATTTGATACACATATGATTGAATATGATAAACCAGAACTTATTTTACTTGATTGTATCTACAATAAACTTGAATTTGAACGACAAGATAATAATCAAGGAAAAGCATGTGCAAAAGGAATTGGATGCAGATTCAAAGAAGTATGTTTTGTGTTTGATGACTTTGCATCATTCAAAGAATTTCATGATCGAGTAATTGATGATAAAGAATATAAATTTGATGGAGAATACATAGAAGGGTTTGTCTGTGAAGATGCTTCAGGATTTATGTTTAAAATGAAATTAGCATACTATAAGTATTGGAAGCGAATGCGTGGTGCAAAAGATACATGGTTAAGGCATAAGAAAGCACCAAAAAACTTAGATGAAGATGCAAGATCATTCTTCTTATTTATTGCAGAACTTGACGATGAAGTCTTAGAAGAAGATATTATAAGTTTAAGAAAAAGATATCTTGAACATATTAAAACTGTAAATTGATTTACAGTGATGTAGTTGGTATAATAGTGAAGATATAATGGAGGGTATACATGGCTAGATATACAGAAGAGTTTGTTTTTGATGGAAATCAGGAACAATTAGAAGTACAGGTTCAAAACTATATGGACCAAGAAGGTTTTAAATTAACCAATTATAAAGGGGAAGATGTCTTTAAGAAAGGTTATGGAATTTTAACAGGACCTGAGTATTTAAAAGTTGAATACTTTGAAGGAACAGTTGTTCTTGGAGCTTGGATTAAGTTTGCTTTATTACCAGGAATATTCCTAGGGGAAATGGGAATCACTGGAGGATTTGGAGCAATTCCTAAGAAGAAGTTAAAGAAACGAGTTACAAGAATAATTGATATTATTCAAGAAGTCTAACGAAAGTTGCAGTTTATACTGTAACTTTTTTGTATCCTAAACTGTATATATTAATCAAAAAAAGAATATGGTATAATCAAAAAGGAAGTGAATGCGCTTTCATAATCTTAGGAGGGAAAGAATGAAAAGATTATTTAAAATTGGTCTTTTTGCTGCAATCTTAGTTACATTTACAGGGACATTGCATGCAGAAGAAGGACTAGAAGAAGTATGGTATAACGAGCGTACGACAGATGGAAGTGAATATGGTAGAGCTGTAGCAGCTACTCCTGATGGTGGATATGTTGTTGCAGGACAAACTTCTGCAAATTTACCTAATCAATCTGTCAGAGGGTTTACAGATGGTTTTGTAACAAAATATAATTCGTCAGGAAAAATTGAATGGCAAAAATTATATGGAACAGAAGGCAACGATGAACTTTGGGATATCATTCCAACGAGTGATGGAGGATATTTAGCAGCTGGATATACTCTTGTTACTAGAGATACTACTCATGGAGATGGTTTTCTGGTAAAGATAGATGCAAATGGTAATGAAGAGTGGCAGTATAAAACTTCATACACATCTTTTGATATTTTTCATAAAGTAGTAGAATTAGACGATGGTACCTATTTAGCTACTGGAGAAGGATCAAGCAAAGTAAATATAGTTAAAGTAGATAAAAATGGAAATCTAGTTTCTGAGAATTATCATAATATTGAAGATGGATCAGCAAATAATTTCTCTGACTCAACAATTACAACAAGGGGAACAGTATTAATTGCTGGAAGTCTTGATGGAGCTTCAGCAGCTCCAGGTAGAGTGGTTTTTGTTGTTGAAGTAGATAAGAGTGGAAATGTACTTTCATCAAAATTATATCCATCAGCAACGAGAAATTTTGCTAACTTTACGTCAATTTCTGCAACTTCAGATGGAGGATTCATATATTCGGCTGTTGAAATTAAAATAAACGCTGAAGGAGTTCGTACAGACTATAGTGTTGTTGTAAAGTGTGATTCTAATGGTGATGTTGAATGGGAAAGTGAGTACGAAGGATTTAGTATACATGATACATTTGTGAATACAAATGGATATGTATATGTTGCAAGAGCAGGTACTTTTCCTGACTATGGAGCAAAAGTAATAACTGCCAATTTAGATGGAACACATAAAGCAACATATGATGTTTTAAATTCTGAGGGAAAAGAAGTATATGGTAGTGCAGTTAAGAGCTCGGATGGTTCGTATATTCTGTCATGGACTATGAATGGTGAAGAATTCGCAATGAAATTTAAAATTACTTCAGAGGAAGATACAATTGTAATTCCACCAGTTGATGGTAACCAAGGACAAAACTATAATCAAAACCAAGAATCAAACCAAACCCAAAATGGAATTAATACTGCTAACAGTGGTAGTAATACAACAAGTTCTAATGCTATAGCACCTGCTACAGGTGATACTACAAATGTTGTTTTATTTATGTCACTTGCGTTATTGTCAGTTTTAACAATCAACAAATTAATAGAAAAAAAATACTAAAGTGCGTCGTAATGACGTACTTTTTTCCTATACTATGATGAGCATGTTTACATTGTATAAGTTTTATGAAGGCATCTTTATTCGCCTGTGTTTGTGCTATAATAATGGAGTAGGTAACAATGGGGAAAACTAATTTCCTGTTTAAATAAGAAATAGAGGGATAAAATGATACAGGCAATAGCAGCAAAAATAATTAGTATTTTTGAAAAAAATGATGTGTTAGAACACGAAAGAGAGATATACCAACATGGTTTGGAGTTAATTCTATCTTATATGGTGGGATTCACTATTCAAATTATATTTTGTATATTCAGTGGCTTTTGGATTGAAACCGCAATGTTTATAGTATTCTTTGAGTCGCTTCGTAAATATACTGGTGGATATCATGCAAAAACGTATTGGGGATGCAATGTAAGTTATTTATTTGCTTATGGTATATATTATTTATTTGTGATTAATATGGAGGTTCCACTTTTAATAATAATTATTACATTTATAATATCGAGTCTATTTATTTGTGTGAAAGCACCAGTTACGCATGAACATAATCCATTATCAAAAATAGAGATGAAGCAATATAAAAAAAGGAGTATTTTATTAATTTGTATGTTTTCGTTAATATTTATAGGATTAATAGTATATAACGAAGTTTATTATGCATTAACTCTAGTAATTCCAATTTTTATGAATGCAATACTAATGATGTTAGGTTTACTATTTAATGAAAGGGGTGATTTAGATTGAGTCAAACGATATGTATTGTTGATGATGATCAACTGTATTTAGAAACGATGAGAAGATTTATTGAATCTCAAAGAGTATTCAAAGATTGTGATGTGCATTCCTATTCTAATCCTTCTGATCCTAGAATTATGAAAAAAGAATTTGATTTATATTTCCTTGATATTGATATGCCAGAAATCAGTGGCTTTGAATTAGCTGTAAAAATTCAAAAGAAATATTCAGATGCAATTTTTCTATTTGTTTCTAGTCATAATGAATTTGTGTATGATTCTTTTAAATTTTCGGCATTCTATTTTGTAAGGAAAGATCATTTTGATGCAGATATGAATGATGCGTTACATCGTGCATATGAGAAATTTTCAAAACGTGAGGAACGTTATATTGTTGAAACAAGAGGAAATAAAGCAGCCCTTAGGTACAGTGACATTTTGTATTTTGAAAAAATTGATAATAAACTATTGACCGCTACTCTAAATTATGGGGATTTTTACGAAGTGAAAACTATGAAAGCATTAAATGAAGAAATAGATTTAAAAAAGCATCATTTTAGTATGATTAATTCAGGTACATGTGTGAATTTAGCATGTGTAACACGACTTAATGGTTATGATATTTACTTGAAAAATAACTTTAATCTAAGAACTAGTAGAAGATATTTCCATGATTTCAAAGAAGATTATGAAAAATATTTGATGGAGCGTGACGTTTAATGCCAATATCATTATTTGATTTATTTATTAATTTTGTAGAGGCAATAACTGCTGTCTTCTTTTTAACTAGATATTTCAGGATGAAAACATCATTTAATGCAGTATATTTTATAATTTGGGTATTATATTTAGTTGTTGGAGTTACAGTAATGAATGTTTATTTAGGATATGAAAAATACTTTATGTTATTAATTCCTTTGTGGGCATATTTTCCTTGGTTATTAGTATTTGCAGAAGGAAGTGTTATAGAAAAAGGATATATAAGTATTTTTACAGTTCAACTTCTCGCACTAGTTGGGATTTTAGTTGTTATCATTACTTCGTTAATTATGTATGGCACTGTAGATACATCAAAAGTTTTACAAAACTATTATGAAATTAGTACATTGATAAATAAGTTTGTATTCTTAATTGTGAGTTTAATCATTGCCAAGGAAAGGAGAAAACTTAAATCATCATTACAATTTAGTGTGCTTATTGGTTTTGCGGCATTCTCTATAGTTGCATTACTTATTTATATTAGTTTAGAAGATATCCTTTACTTGAATTATGTAAACTTGATGGATGTAACAATTGCGCTAGTAGGATTATTACTGCTAGTTATTGCTGTGTTTATCGTATTCTTTAAAATGCAAGTAACCAATGAAAAGAACTTAGAGAATGAGCTGAAATTGCAAGCATTAGATTATCAAAAAGGTTTAAATGAAATGGCAATAGAAGTAAATCGCGAAACAGGAAGAATTCAGCATGATTTAAAACATTTTTTATCACATATCGATTTTTTACTTAGAGAAAAGAGATATAGTGAAGCAATTGATGCAGTTCAAGCACATTCCAAGAATAGTGAGCTAAATAACAAGGTTATATTAACTTCGAATGAGATAATCAATTATGTTTTAAATACAAAAAATGGTGTTGCATCGGAACGTGGACTTTCAATGAGGTTTGTTTTGAATTTCTGCCATGAATTACTTATTAATGATGTTGATTTAGTAATTCTGCTAGGAAATGCAATTGATAATGCAATAGAAAACTGCGTAGGAAAAACCATAGAAGTTAGAATTGAAGACAAGAATGAATATCTACATATCACAGTGAGTAATAGAATAAAAAATAGTGTTTTAGAAAATAATGAAAATTTAGAAACTACTAAAGAAAGCAAAGGTCATGGATATGGAGTCAAAAGTATCAAAGAAATTGTAAAACGATATGATGGTACAGTTGATTTTTATGAAGACAATAATCGGTTTTATTGCTCAATTTTAATCAAATAATTACCGATTATCACTTCTCAGTGACCGATTGTCACAAAAGTGATACAAAACCTCCTTTTT
Source organism: Breznakia pachnodae (assembly GCF_030814225.1). Taxonomy (GTDB): domain Bacteria; phylum Bacillota_I; class Bacilli_A; order Erysipelotrichales; family Erysipelotrichaceae; genus Breznakia; species Breznakia pachnodae. The sequence continues at coordinate 138,161 of NZ_JAUSUR010000002.1, read as the reverse complement.
GGTATATATTAATTCTATACAGAAATGGAGGTCTTCAAATGAAAAAACTTTTACTAAAGAAAATGTCAAATGTTTGTTTGAAAAAATCAGTTGGTACACTATCTTGTGCATCAATTGCTAGAATGAGTCAACCTAAACAACCAGAAGCTTTGAACAAATTCAAGAACAAGTAAAAGGAAGCGTGTAACTATTACATGATAGGAAAGAGGGTTATACTGAGAAGGAAATAGATTTTCTTGAAAAGAAAGGTAACTAATTTCCTTAGAGGAAGAGCTTTATGGGAGACATAATTTTAAAATCAGGGTGTAAAGCAGTAGAAAGAAAATAGGAAAAGGTTATATATAGATTTTATAAATTTATTTTATATAATCTGAAAAATCAGGTCGAAATAAGCCTGATTTTTTTATAAAGATAAACATATTTTTCTATAATTCAGAAATAGAAAGAATCACTGAAGTAAAAATAGATGTTCGTGATTACCCAATGCTTACATGGTATAATTACACTGTCAACATGGAGTTTAAAGATGTGAAGAAAGATCACAATGAAACATTTGAAATGTTGAGAGAACAAGTAGCAAAAAGAGAAGCGAATGATAATACATGCGATGTAGAAGTAACAGCACATAAAGAAGGCTCATATAGAAAAGATCCAGAGATAACATACTATACATTAGATAGAAATCAAGAGTATGCAGTAGTGTTACAAGAGAATGGTGAAAGTAATGTATATGCAAATGAAGAGATTGTATTATCAGGAAATGATAAAGAAGTAGTAGGATTAAATGGATCTGTAATAGCAGAAGTGGATGAAGATGAAGAAATTACCACTCACAGCTATAGTTATTATGGAGTTAGTAACACAAAAGAAGAAGGTCATGCTTATAATGGAGAGTATGTACAATCAAATGGATTGATATACTTAAGAGCAAGATACTATAATCCAAGTACAGGAAACTTTATTCAGATAGATAACAACTATGCTGGAGAAGCAGAGAATGTAGCTACACAGAATAGATATAACTATACATTAAGTAATCCATATAAATATGTAGATAAGGATGGGAACAATGCTTTAGCTCAAGGTTTTGGGCATATTATAGTCCAAGCAAGATATGTAATACAGCATCCATGGTTGACTCCTGAGCGCTATATGAAACCTACAGCGATATGGCCATATGCTCAAAAAATGGATTTATTTAATGAATCTACAGGAGAGGTATGGGAAATTAAACCGCAAGGTCAAGAAATTGAAGGTCAGAATCAATTGAATCGTTATATTCTTGCGGCTCCTGATGCTCTAAAAAGGCCCATAAGACGAGGCGGACCAATATACATAGCACCAATGTCTTTCTCATATGCAGATTACTATATAGATGTACAGACTCAAACTGCAGGTTATACTACTAGATTAGTTAGTTATGAACAACCAGAGCGAAAATTTATAGGAAAAGAAATACCAACATTAGTGTTTGAAATGGTAAAAGATAAAGATAAGGTTAAATCACCTAACCCAAATCCAGTTCCTGATTTTTTAAAGAATAGGTATACTCAAAAAGAGTGGGAAGCATATTGTATAATCATAAATAAGCAAGTTGAAGCTTACAAGAATGAAAATCCATTTTATAATTTTGGAAAATCAGCAAAGCCATATGTGGAAGGAGCAGTTAATGCAATTTTTACTCCAGAAGGAGTCTTTGCACTTGCTCTTGTAGGTGCAGTAGCGGCAGCGATTGTTAATCCAGCTTCTATACCTATATCAATACCAATTTTAGAACGTCTAAAACCTGCATTTCCGTAAAGAAAGGAGTGAATATGTATTATGGATAATAAGGTATTTAATAAATATTTAAGACAATTTACGAAGAAGTTGAGGGAGTATGGGTTTAATCGACAGAGAACAAATAGATTTGTAAGGCGTACAGATAATGATATCGTTCAAGAAATTCATATACAACGTCTTAGTAGTGGAGGAAGAATAACCGCAAACTATAATATTTTTATACTATATGAACCACTTTATCCAGGAAGTTTCTTAGGGAATACGAGGAATACGAGATTTGATAAGTTATCGCCCTACGATAAATCATTTTGGTGGCCGTTAGAAACAGATGAAGATTGCGAAAAAGCCTTTAATGATTTTTATGATATATTTGTAAATATTGTGTTTCCTATACTGAAACAATATGAAAAGAAGGAAATTTTACTAGAAGCAACAGCTGGAGGGATGGTTAATTTTAAGAACTACATAAAAATCCTTATAGAGTTATATTATAAAAACTATGATCAAGCAAAGAAAGATTATGAATATGCTTTGAATAACGTTGAAAGCATATTCACAGGTGAAAAGGTATTTAAGACTGATGCATATATGCGTTTGCTAAAAATCCCAAAAGAAGTTTTTAGTGATCCTCAAAAAAGTAATGAATATTTAACAGAAAATATAAAAGAAAATATTGAAAAATTAAAGTTGCCATTTTAAGTTGAGAACGAAAAGGAAATAATTTTTTGTTGCTTAGAATGTGAAATGCTGTATTAATAAAAGACACAATTAATATGATTGAATACCAATAGTGTGGGAAGAAATAGATGGAGACCAAATACTTCAAGATTATGGATATTATGGAACATATATTCCTTCGGATGTTACACACACTGCAGGAGGTTTTGTATTTAATGATTATCCGGAAAAAGAATCTGGTATTAACGCATGGAGATCAAAATGGGTCAAAAGTGGCTATAAATGGTTTTCGAAAGCAAGGAAAGCTCCTATTGGATGGAATCCTAAAGAACAACTAGATGAAATATTAAAGGATAATTAGTAAAATGTAATTGAAGTGTTCAATATTAATATAGTTGTTACTAGATAGTGTGACAAAATAGCAAAAGAGATAGTTGATTTTATAAATATTATAGATCCAAGTGGGAATGTATTAAGATCGTTTAAGTATTTTTCTTGGGTGGAGCAGGTTCATATAATGATGCAACAAGAATAGATTTATATAATATAGTCATAAGTGAAGTATAGAAAGTAAAATCAAGTGTCACGAGAGATTTGGGGACAATTTGGTAGCATAAGAACAATTGATCCTGCAAAGTATTCTGCATATGCATAATACTTTGTATAAAAGGAGGTTTTATTATGGATAAAATACAAGAAAAAGAAAAAATAGAATTTCTAAATTTTATTTCTGAAGTCATTTCGAAACCTGAAATGTATTTAATAAAAAGAAGAATAGACTATCTAAATACTTTTATAGATGGTTATCTTTTTGGAAGAAAATACTCATTTAGTCTGAACTTAAATTTAAAAATAGAAAATTGGTTATTTAATAAATACTCAGCGTCATTAAACAATTCTTTAATTTCTTCTCGAGGGTTACTTATAAGAGTATTTGGAAACGACGAGAAAGGATTTAAAGCATTTAGTGATTTTTTAGAAATTGGATTAGATCAAAATAACAATGATAATTTGGAGGATAGTATCGCAGAAGATAAACATAATTATCAGAATATTATTCGGAATTATGGAGTGAGAAATCAAGATAAACTATCCTATGAATCAAAAAAATATATTGAGAATATAAGAAATCAATATGAAATTTCAAAATCTTTAGAGGCAAGATGTGAAATATTATTAAGTATAATAGAAACAATAGTAGGTGACTTTAATGAAATAAAAGTTTTAATATGTTGTTCAGAGTACTATATGCAGATCCATTTTACTTTCTTACGTAATAATATATGGTTTCATGATGAAGATTTTATAGGTAAAGAAGAAATGAAATTCAAAATGATAGTTTTACATTCATATGTACAATTGATTTTTGCTTGTGAAAAAGAAATGAGTTTAGTAACCTTACATAAAGAGAAAGAAAAAAATCTAATAATTGATTGCGAGGAGATGAATGATGATTTTGCAGTAAATAATTATAGTTCTCACTTCGTAAGTTTTCAAGATGTTTATAGCAATTGGAGAAAAGATAACTAATATACATATTAGAAAAACAAATAATTACTGCATTATTACGAGAAAGTAATGTGTATAATTGAAGATGAAGCTTGTATTTAAAATGAAGTGCTAACAATCATTTTTATTATTCTAGTAAAGAGAAAACTTAGTATTTAACTCTTAGCTATATTATGCAAATAAGATTTACTATTAATAGATATGATATAAGTAAATGAAGAATCAGATTCTTAAGTGAGTCTGATTCTTTTGAATTAAATTTTAAAGAATTTAATAAAATTAAAATTTTTGGTATAATAAAAACAGACAGATAATGGGCAATAAACAAGGAGACAAACTTTATGGAGGAGCAAAGTTTATCACTTTCTAAATTGCAGAGGGAAACAAAAGCAAATAGGAGAGAAGATACGAAATATAGTAACTTAGCCGTAAACGGTCTTTTTATAATAAACAAAAGTCATATAATCTAAAATGATTGTATGATTTTTTTATGCATATAATAGAAAAATTAAGGTAGGAGAAAACTGATTATGAAAATAAGGGTTGTGAAAAAGAAGGCCAGTTCAGCACATAAAGAGGAAATAATTGAATATACAATACCTACAGTTACTACTTTAAAAGAACTTTTGATTGCAGTAACTGTACAAGTATATAATGAACATTACAACAAAAATGAGATTAAAAATCTAACAAAAGATATAATAGAAGATCAAGCTAAATTGGGGAAGGTCTCTTTTTCGAAATTTTATAATGATAATAAAGAAGAATTGGATCATGCAATAAAAGTAATGATTCTAGATTTTATAGATGGATTGTTTCGAGTTTGGTGGAATGAAGAAGAGTGTACGTCGTTAGATGAAAAGTTAGATATAAAAGATTATGATACGTTTGTGTTTATAAGATTTGTTATGTTAGCAGGGAGGTTATGGTAATGGAAGCAAAAGAACTGAAAAAAAGACTTTTGGATTATAATAAGACGTTACATGGACTGAGTGATTTAGAGAAAGAGTTAACCGAAAAAGTTGAAGATATGTATTTTGATTTTTACTTTATCCATAGTAATACGGAACATTTTGAAGATACTCTAGAAGAATTGATAACAAAAAATAATGAGTTTAAAGGTTTGTTGAAAGATAATTCAGATGCATTACTTCTCTACTTACAGAATATTAGAAAGTATTCTTGTAGTATGGGAAGAATAAAGGTAGATACCAGGAGTGATAATATACTCAATTATAAATTTAAGATAATTAGTACAATTGGAGCTTTTTATGTTTTTTATGGAGCAAATTTATCTATAAAAAGTTTAATATATGGAGAGTATCGTGACTTACCTAGACAATCTCAATTACATTGCATTATTACTGCAGAACTTTTGAATAATAATAAAGAGGTTATTCAGTATTGTAAAGATGTTTTGATGAGTGAAAATAATACAGGAGTTTTGACTAGAAATGTAATTATTGCTATTGAACAAAGTAACAATAAAGAGTTGCAAGATTTACTGACTCAAGTTTTTCTAGCTGCAAAACTTCAAGAAGGATTACGTCAGGCTGTAGTTGAAACAGTTAACGAAAATAGTATTTCTTACTTTATGGAAATAATAGATGTAATATTGAAAGAAAAATTGTATAGGTTTTCATCTGTACAACGTGGTGTAATGAAATGGACTGGTATAAGTTATAAGACAGCGAAAGAGAAAGACATTCAGTATATATTGAATATTATACATTCTTATCTAAAGAATGATGAATGTCGCAAAGAAGGATTATTATCAAATAATCCGTTAGAAGTTTATTTAGCCTTATATGTAAAAGGTATTTATTCTATAGAAGAGGCTACTCAAGAGGTTCTCCATTTGCTAGACAGCAAAGAAAGACATATTGTAGCTGCTGCCTTAGTATACTTTAAACTTTCATGTAGATTCAATTTAATAGCGCATTCATATTTACTAAAGAAGTATAAAGATGATGAATGGATTCAAGGATTGATTTTATCTGAATACAATAGATTTTATTTCGAATTCATGCCATTCAGTAATGAAGAAGCAGAGTTTTTGATGAGTGAATTTGCTGAGCGCTTACCAAAGCTAAAAGCATCTCAGACATATAGTTCAAAAGGGTTTGAGTGGTTTAGGGTTCGTGTAAGTAAAAATGAGATTGCAGCATGTATGCATGAAATTGTTAAAAAGGCTCCTACTCAAGAAAATGTTGATTTGTTTATGCCGTATATGAATGTAAGCACACAGTACTATGAAAATGAGCTGGATACATTTATGCAAAGGTATTTTGATAATGCATCCCATGATGTAAAATTGCAGGTTATGGAAAAAGGTATTATTTCATCAAAACAGCAACTTGCAGACTGGTGTGCTATTAAATATAAAAGAATGGACTTAACAGATAAAGAAATTAGATTTTTAGAAAGAAAACTCACAACTAAGAAAACATATAATCGAGCGTTGATAATTGATATTTTATCAAAACAAGATATTCATATTATTAAAGATGTGTACAACAGGTTATCTGCTTCAAACAATAATATACTTAAAGATGCATCTATTGAACTAAAGAATAAAGTTCCTCAAATATTAGGGGAAAGTAAGACAGTTAAACTGTTAGGAAAAGAAGATGGATTTGGTTTTTATAAACCAAAAATGATTTATGATTTACCCTATCAAGATAAATTGATTAGAAAAGAAGATGAGGATAATAGAACAGAATGTTTAGACTCTATTTTTGTATGGAATAAAGAAGAGGTATTTAATTATCTAAAAAAATGGACGGAAAGATTATTGAAACATGAAAATGAAGAATACTACAATGGTAGAGAATATTGTCAAATAAAAAATAGTATGCATTCATTTGTTTTGAATTATCAAGTTGGAGGGTTAGATGCACTTCCGTTAGCAGAACTATGGCGTTCTTATTTTGAGGAAGATAATTTATCAGAAGATATTTTATATGAATTAAATCTCATATTAACAGTTCCACGTGATAGTGTATTTGAAGATGAGTTTACGGTTTCTTCAAGTTTTCTTGCTATAACAAATACTGAAATTAATACAATACCTTATATATGGCAAGTAATTTCCATTATTACGCATTTTTGTAAAGAAAGAAATTGTACAGAAAATATAAATAAAAAATACATGTTGATTCAGTTCATCAATGAATATGCTAAAAGAAGAGAGTATGAACAAGAATACTATATGCATGACAGATTTATTATTTCAACAGGAGCAAGGCTGAATTATTATTCCTCTGATTTTTTATCTTACTATGATACAGATGAAGAATTTAAAGAAAAATTTCCATTAGAGTATAAAAGTTATGTAAACTTTAATATTGAATGCAGTAAAGATGCAAGATCAAAATACACAATTCATCCATTCCATATTGCTAGAGCAGTTCATTTGAATATGTTACCTAAAGAGGTGTTATATGAAAATATTCTGAATACATATATCGAAAATGGGTATGGCTATTCGGGAGAAGATAATAAAATTCGTGAAGCGTGTTTAATTGCTTATTTTCAAGATATGTATCAAAAGAAAGTACCAACATTTGACATGAGTAATTATTTGGTTGGGGATAAAGAGATAGATAAGGAAGTAATTGCTTTATTAAGAGAAACTTTGGTAGAAATTATGGAAACATTGCTTGCAATGGAGCAACAAAGAATAAATGAAGAGACAGATGCTACTCGTTATATTGAAGAAATTACAGTATTTCCAGGAATCAAATATTTACTTTTTGCATTAAGAGAAATTGAAAAAGAAAAAATTACTAGAAGTACAAATGATCCACATAGTAGAACTTCAGTTTTTGTGAGCGTTATTAAGCATTCATATCTATTGGATTCAGATGATATTCAAGAGTTACGAGATGCAAACATAAAAGAAGAACGACTTGTGGAAGTTGCAATGCTGGCTCCTCAGTGGATCGACACAATAGTGGAAGTCTTAGGGTGGGATAGTTTAAAAGAAGCTTGCTACTATTTCATTGCACATATGAAGCACTATGATTATGCGCAAAAGAAAGCAGAAATTGCTCATTATACATCTTTAGAACCAAATGAATTAAGTGATGGTGCTTTTGATGGTGAATGGTGTAAAAGAATATATGCATCTCTAGGCGAGAAGAGATTCAAAATGATTTATAATGCATCAAAATTCCTATGTGATAATTCAAATCATTCAAGAGCTAAAAAGTATGCAGATGCTTGTTTAGGAAAGACGGATAAAAAAGTATTGCTTAAACAAATAAATGAGAAAAGGAATAAAGACTCATTAAATGCATATTGTGTCATGGAAATGAAAAAAGATAAAGATTTATTAGAACGTTATATGATAATACAAAAATTTGAAAAAGAGTCAAAAAATTATGGTTCTCAAAGACAGGCGAGTGAAAAACGTGCATGTGATATAGCAATGTTGAATCTAGCTAGAAATTCACGTTTTGAAACAGTTACTCGTTTAAGCTGGTTCTTAGAAGGGGTAATGGTTTCTGAAAATGCTGATGTATTGAATCCACAATCTATTGAAGATATTGAAGTGTGGATTGAAATAGATGAAAATGGAAAAAATGAAATTAAAGTGAGAAAGAATGATAAAATTCAAAAATCAATTCCAGAAAATTTAAGAAATCATGATAAGATTTTAAGACTTAAAGAAGTACATAAAAATTGGAGTGAACAATACAAGCGTTCTAGAAAAACATTAGAAAATGCACTGGAAGAACGTATGATGTTTGATAAAGATGAAATTGAAATAATTATGAACAATCCTATTGTTGCTCCAATTATGAAAAAATTAGTATTAAAAAGCAATGATAATTTTGGTTTTTATGATAAAGGAAAAATCGTAAACAAGGAGAATATAGTTGCTATAGAAAAAGAAGTATATATAGCTCATTCATATGACTTATATGAAGCAGGAGTATGGCAAGATTTTCAGGCGTATATTTTTACCAATAAAATAATTCAACCATTCAAACAAGTGTTTAGAGAACTGTATTTAAAATTAAATGATGAGTTTACTGGTTATTGCACCAATCGTTATACAGGATATCAAATTCAAGCTAAAAAAGCAGCTGCCACACTTAAAGGAAGAGGGTGGAATATTAGTTATGAGAACAGATTGGAAAGAGTATATTACAAAAGTAATTTAGTAGTTAATTTGTATGCTAATGCAGACTGGTTTTCACCAAGTGAAATTGAGGCACCAAGTATTGATTATATTGAATTTAGAGATAGAACAGGATTTAGTAGTATCCAGATAAAAGATATTGATGATGTATTGTTTAGTGAGATAATGAGAGATATTGATCTTGCAGTTAGTACAGCATATGTAGGTGGTGTAGATCCTGTCACTTCTTTCTCTACCATTGAACTTAGAAGATCAATGGTAAAATATACTGCTCAACTTATGAAGTTGGATAATATAGAAGTACAGGATCATTTTGTGAATATAAAAGGTGTATTAAATGAATATAGTATTCATCTTGGAAGTGGATTAATTCATCAAAGTGGTGGAGCGGAGATTCATATTGTTCCTGTATTTAGTGGACAAAGAGGAAAAGTATATTTACCATTCTTTGATGAAGATCCAAAATCTGCAGAAATAATATCAAAAATAGTAATGTTTGCTGAAGATAATAAGATTAAGGATCCAAGTATTCTTGAGCAGATAAGGTAGAGTAAAATATGGAAAAAGATAAAATTATTGAAAACAATATAAGCTTACATAAATTATTAACAACTGAACTATTACAAAATCACTCCATTGCTGCGTTAATGCAGTTGATTGAAATGGGAAGAGAAATAGAACTTAGATACAATGATGAAGTTATTAGTATTACTCGTTTAAATGATAAATTGATTCTAGCAGATAATGATAACTCGCTGTATTTTGATGACGTATGGAGTTTGGTTATTAAGGGTGAAGTTGGTGAAGGTTACTTTGTTAATTATTGGAATAAGATGAGCGTGAAAGTTTTATTTTAATAATGGAGAAAAATGATACAGACTAAATTTTATAATAAAAGTTAAAGTGTAAAATTCAAAAATTATTTAATAAAATGTTTGAAAGTGAAAGGTAAAACAATGATAGTAGAAGAACTTAATCGTAAAATCATTGAAGTATTTCCAAATCTAAAAAGTAAATATTTAGACGAAGTAAATTGGCAGGAAGGAGATTCCACAGGATCTCATGTAGTATATGGAGATGTTTTTACTCCTTACTTTATTAATTGCATTGAAGAAGAAAATATCGATGAAGTAAAAAAACTTTTTAAATTTATAGAAGACTTGTTAAATATGAATAATGCATATGTAAAAGATGTTGTTACTTTGAGTGTTTTAGAAAGTAGTCTTAGTATTTTAAAACATGATGAATATTTACAAGACTTAATGGGTCAAGAAACATCTTTAGTTTATAACAGGTTAAAAAAGAGTTATGATTCTTTAAATCAAAGTGAAAAAGAAAAGAATCTAAAAATAAATTTAGATGATTCAAAAGAAATAGAAAGATTCCTACTAATTGCAATTATTGGTTTATTAGAATCTCTACAGTGCGATGCAATAAGTATAAATGAAATTGACAGAAGACTTTTCTCCCCATACACTTTTATTACATTGGAAGAGATGAAGGTAAAAAAAGAAATAATAGAATTGATAAAGGATGGATGCTTATTAGAAGACTTTGAGTCAATAATACCAGATAAACTTGATGATGAGATTATAAGAATAAAAGAAGAAGCATTATCTTTGTTAAAGGGGTATAAAAATATTCAATCTAACTTAGATACTTACCATTGGCTTGAAAATGATAGGTAGTAGGTTTTGATAGGAGGTATATTATGAAAAGGGTTATAATTAGAAAAGAAATTTTGAAGGAATACAGTAGTATAAATGTGGATGAAATTGATTTGTGGAATTATGACAGTAAGGTCGCAGATGAGATTGATTCAATATCACAGGAAGAAATTCTAGCAAAGTATTATAAAGATGGAGATTTTGAGAAACTATACAGTTATTACAATAAGATAAAAGATACAGGAAAGAATAATGATTACTTCGCTTGTGCATATGAACTAAGCGATGATTACATAGTTCAAATAGATGATGAAGGACATATTAATCTATATAGAAAAGATACAAGAATTGTGAAAGATAAAATTGAGTGGACATATGTAGTGGAAAAAAATACATAGGTGATGCATGGTGGTCAGAAGATAATGAAATTATAAATGATATTCAAAATACATCATTCTTGGAGTTTTTAAAAAAATATAAATTGTTTTAAATGAGAATTAGATAGACTGAATAAAGAAGCCTTGTTGAGGGAAGTTGAAATGAGATACAGAATAACAAAATATAATCCTGAGTATAGAGCAAAAAATGGAGCATATACTGTAGATGATTGGACAGCAGTAAGCGATATAGGGATGACGTTCGATGGAACAATCCTTGAAAAATCTACATATTTGAATGTGGAAAATGCATATATAAATGCAGTTCTGATTATTATGAGAGACTTTAAATCTTCTTCAACTGTTATAGAAAGAATTGAAAAATGGTCATCTCATTATGAAATTCAAGATAGAGTATTTGCATTACCTAATCAAAGGGTAAAAAGTTTACTTGAGTTGTCCAAGAACGGAATGATTCTTAATGAAGAAGATATTAAATTAATAATTGCTATGATTCTTCGTGAACAACTATGGTGTGAACTTAATGATGTGAATCAAGCATTTAAAATTACGTTTGGATATGATTATTATATGTATTGTGTATGTGATAATCTGAGTGAAACAATAATTGATGAAATTGAAAAGTTAGGGTTATTTGTTGATACTGTAAATTGGGAATAAATAATCAATGTGAGGATTAGGAGGGAGAATATGATTGATTTATCTATAGAGTCTAATACGCTGTTAAAAAAATGTCTAAAAGAATGGAGACCTGAACTCATACTAATGGTTGAAGATGTTAATACTTTAAAATACACCGAAAGTTTTTATAATCAATTACGAGATGTTGTAGGCTGCGAATTAATAGCTAAAGGGTTTAATGAAAATTATGAGCCAAATAATTATGGAATACGATTAGAAAAATTAATTGATGAAATAGGAAATCTCTTTATGTGAATTAAGTAAATCAATTATCTGTGAATAATAAAAACTAAATTAGCAAAAAAGATTCTTTCGGATATGATTTAGAGAAAATAATGAATTCATAGTTTATAAGTTATATCAGAATTATACAAATAGTATAAAAGCAATTGATTAAGTTTTAAAATAGGAAGTGATATATATGAAAGTAAAATATTATTATTCTAATCAAATTACTGAAGGTGAGTTGATCTATCGAAAATATGAATATTCTTTCGATTTCTTGTCAAATAAATATGGAACATTTGTATATTTAATTCATTACTTACAAATATCTGTAGATGTAATTAATAACAAATTTGTTTCAGTATGGGGATTGCATCCAGATCGTGTGTGGGAAAAGACAAGTCTAAAAGTGCCTGACTTTAAAAATGGGGTAATTGAATGTGAAGGAGATTTCATTGAAGGAATTGGATGTACATTAGAGGAATGTAATGATTGGCTTACTTATTTTGATAAGAACAGTGGATGGGTATGTGTAGGAGATAAAGATACACTTGAAGATGCAATTATGTTTGCAGAAAATATAGGTGTTGTAATAGTAGATAATGAATTGGTATCGTTATGGATGAAACCAAAAATGATTTTAGAAAACAAATAATATTTTAAATAAAGCATTAGACTGCTATTCTAAGAAAATTGATTAATATTAATAGAATTATTAGGTTTGTGAATAATAATGAAAATTAACTAAGCAGAAAAACAGTAGGTAAAATTACATTTGTTGCTAAATGGTAACAACTTTTGAAACGGAGATAAATATAATGGAAAATGATTGGAGATTAAATGGGCAAGAGGACTATCTGATAAATGTTTCACTAAAATATACAAGGTATGTATCGTCTAAAACTAATGAACATGAGCACTGTATATTCTGTTGGCACAAGTTTATGGAGGATTGTACTGATGTTATTGATTGTTCTATATTTGGTTACTTAACTTTAGATAATAAATATTGGATTTGCGATAAATGCTTCGAAGATTTTAAAGAATTATTTAAATGGGATATAGTTAAATAAGATGAATTCTTAAAATATGTTAATCAATTAAATGATAAGAAGGTGATGGGGGAAATGGAAAGAATATTTAAAAAATCTATAATCGTCACCGTAGCTATACTACTATTTAGTGGCTGTATGTCTACAACAGGTGAAAAAATAAATCAATATTTTGAAGAGAATCATTACACTTCTTGTTACAACGATACGCAGGAAGATGATATTATTTATATTCATGTAAGTAACAGAAAAAATGGATTCTCTATTACAATAGAGAATGGAGAAGTAGAGTCTGCTTGGTTTAGTCGTATTGAAGGACACTCAAGCTATCGTAGTGTACTTTATAATTCCGATCCTAATTCTGATTGGAGTGAAGAGAGCGAATCGGAAATCAGTAAAAAAGCTAAGGATGAATTTTTAAATGATTCTGGATTTGATGTTGAAGATTTAACTGCATATTTTCAAGATATATACGATACAACATACATGAATGGGGATATGGCATATTGTCCTGATGTCTACGAGGAATCGCTTAAGAATATAGAATATAGATCCGGACAGTACTATTATGAAGAAGTCGATGGAACAATCACGATAACTGACTTTGATGGTACTATGTCAAAAGCAATAATACCTGAAAGTTTAGATGGAAAACCAGTTACTGGGATTGGATGGAATGCATTTTATCAACGTACTCATTTGACACAAATTGAAATTCCAGATACGCTAAAAACTATTGAAGGAAGTGCTTTTTATCGGTGTTATTCTTTGGGGTCAATAGTTATTCCAAAATCAGTTGAGAACATAGATGGTAGTGCGTTCTTTCGATGTATAAGGTTAACCTCTATAGAAGTGGATCCATTAAATCCTAATTTTATCTCAATCGATGGTGTTCTCTTTGATAAGGAAATGAAGCGATTAATAGCATACCCAGAAGGAAGTAATACTAGAAGATATTATGTTCCAGATGGAGTAGAAGAGATAGAGGCAGCATTTGGATATCATCCTTATAATCTTGAAGAACTATATATACCAGCTTCAGTTGTAAAGTTTCCTGAATATAATATATTTATTTTTCCAGATGATATTATACTTCGAGTAAAGGAAGGATCACTTGCTGAACAGTATGCTATAGAGTTTAACTTGAACTATATTTATTATTAATTAATCAACTAAGTTATATTTAGAAGGAGAAACCATTTCTATATGAAAGGAGAGTTTAATGATTTTTGAAATTATCAAGAAAGACATCATTTTATCAATGCTATGCAGTAGACAGACTAAATTAAAGAATCCCGAAGAATACTTTGATAAATCAGAAAAAATATTATTTTTAATTCATATAATTTCAATAGAAGAAGAACTCCCTTCATTTTTGAAAGGCAAGATATGGATAGATGGTAATACTATCTATATTCCGTACTTAAGTGATTTAATGAGAGCATGTCCAAATTTTCATATCCATTATTCAGGTATAGACTCCAGTAATGTTAGTATGTATCTAAAAGATTATAATAAATTAAAAAAGAAACCGATAGAAGAGATTGAATATGAAGTAAATCAATATATAGAATTATATAAAGATAGTGAACAATTTATGTTTGGTGAATGTAAGCATAGAAAATGGTATAGAAAATATGCGCGAATGATTGCTAGGAAAAATGACCAATCCTTTCGATATGCTATGAAGACAGTACTTATTAGTTTACCCTGCATACTTTTACCTATTTGTACTATTATGGTTGTATATATAACTTCACGATATCCTGTGTATAGAAATAATTTTCATTTTGTTTTCTGGTTATTAGGATTGGAAATTATATTTGCTTTAATTTGGATAATGATTACTTTAAAGCAAATTAAACCAACTGAATTTGAAAAAAGTAATGAAATAATCAAAGGTGATGATAAGTATTAAGTACAAATAAATTATTTATATTAGGGGGAAACCATGATTATAAATGGTATAACAAAAATGAAAAAGAAAGAATTCTTACAATTTCATGAAGAGTATATTCAACATTTAAAAGAATATTTTGTTCATTATATGGATGGAAAAGTAATTCAAACAAAAGAAGATTATTTATTAAACTTCAAAAAAGCATATAATTTACCATCATATTTAAAAGACAATCTAGATGCATTTTATGATTCTATGAGAGATTTAGATTTTAGAGAAGAACAGGGATTTATAATAGTCATATATAATTTCAGAAGCTTTTTAAAAAATAGTAGTAAAGATAAAGATTCATTTATATCTATAATGAATAATATTGCTTTTAATCTAGAACGTGAGTGTTTAACCACTACTGCAGGATGGAATCATATTAAATCATTTGACGTATATCTAATAGACGATGATCTGAGTGGTGAAAGCTATAAAGATATTACTATGTCAAAAAAGAAAGCTGATTGATTACTTAAATATATAAGAAAGAGGAACATGTATGAGAAAGATAAAGATTATAACTGTAGGAATATTATCATTATTAATGGTGGCATGTGGTAGTGGTGAAGATGAGTTGAGTCTTAAGCAAGAAGAGCTTAGATTTGAACTAGGTAGTGAAGTTAATCTTGTGAAAGAAGATATCGTAGATACAGATGATAATGATGTGTTAGAAGATGTTGTACTTAGTGTTGATACTGGGGATGAAGAGGTTACTGAAATTAAAGATAATATGGGAAGTGTTGTTTCTATACTGAATCTGCCAGTCGGTGAGTACAATGCATATGTTGAATATGAAGATAAAAAGATAGAATATAAATTAATCGTAGAAGATACAACAGCTCCTGAGTTTGTTGATTTAGATGATGAAATAGAAGTTCAAGTTGATGCTGATGGAAGTAATGGTGAGTTTCAAGAATTGGATCTTAATGCTTATGATTTAAGTGAAGTAGTTGTTACTGTGGCTATGGATAATGTTGACTTAACCAAGGTAGGTAGATATGAAACGGTTGCTACTGCAAAAGATGAGTATGGGAATAAAACGGAAAAGGAAATTACAATTGTAGTGCAAGAGAGAACTGCAGAAGAGTAATGTTGTTAAAAAGAAAACACCTGAGATTTTTAAAATCTTAGGTGTTTTAAACTTTTGTATTCTATTTGAAACAGAAATATTCAACATCGTTTACATAAATAATAGAACTGTAAACTAGTTTCATACTTGAGGAAAAATTATCAAAGAAAACTGATTCTGAATTAGTGTAGTAGATTTTTACTTGATCGCCATCTTTAAGATCTGGGAAATTAGTGAATCCTTCTTGATTTTTTCCAATAATAAATTGAGTTCCATCAGCTGTTGTTGCTGTAAATAAAGTTTCTTTTGTTGAATTACTGCTTGAACTAGAAAAACTTGTAGATGTTATTTCGACTTGGCCACTTACCGTTCCCTCAATTACATCAGAACGTTCTAATATTTTTTCTTTATTAGTTCCTGAATAATGTAATTCGTATTCTTCTAAATTGTTATCTTCAATATATTTGGTATCAGCTACTGTGAAATTAGCAATCTTTTCACCATCAGTAGCGAATACAAATGATACTTCACAAGTTCCATCATTTAATGAAGTATTCTTGTTTTCATTTAATCCTAAGTCATTTGATATACTATTGATTTCTTGTGATGTAGTTGTCTGGTTGATTCCATTTGCTAACACAAAGATATCTTTGTCTGTTTCTTTCTTGTCTTCATTTAATTCTAGTTTAATTGAAATAACTTCTGCTTCTGTAACTGGAGTTCCTTTGTCTTTATTTGCGACAATAACTTCAAGATTTCCTGCATCACCTTCTAGATAAATCGTTTCATAAGTTTCACTATATAAAGTGATATCTGCTAATTTATCTTGTGTGGTGTAAATATTATCACCACTTTGAAATACCCATTCGTCATTTTCTAAAAACTGTGAAAATGGTTCATATAGCTGATACATTTCATCTCCGATATACACTGCTGTTGTTTCGTTCCCTTTTAATTCCTTAATCTTTGCATCGTCTTTCGATACATTTGTTGGTTCTGAACTACCACCACATGCGACTAACGTAAGTGTTAGTAATAATGATAGTCCAAGTATACATTTTCTTCTCATACTAGCTCCTTTTCCATGCCCTTGTATATTATATAGGTTCTATAGTTGTTAATCAAATGAACCTGTTAATATAGGGAATGAAATGAAGCAGGACAAGTTGTTAGTTGTTTAATGATTTGATTGCTAAATGAAGGTGTCCGCTGTTGTCAGTTAATGCCTGCATGCATTCTTCGATACTATGTCCAGTTAATCCCATACAAATAGCTAGTTTAACATTGTGCTTACTATCTTCAAATAATCGATCACAAGTTTCATCATCACAGCCCACAACTTCTTTGATCATGTTTTTAGCTCGGATTACCAGTTTTTCATTAGAAGGATTTAAGTCCACCATGTAGTTGCTGTAAACTTTACCCATCTTAATCATGGTACTTGTTGAGATCATATTAAGAATTAGTTTTTGTGCAGTACCTGCTTTCATGCGAGTAGATCCACTGATTACTTCAGGACCGGTGATTGCTTCGATTCTTGCTTTCGCATGTTTTGATATTTCGCTGTCTTCCACACAACTGATTGCTCCAGTGAATGCACCAACTTCATTTGCGTATTGAAGTGCTCCAATGACATATGGAGTTCTACCACTTGCTGCAATACCAATTACTGTATCGTGAATTGTGATGTTAAGTTCTTTTAAATCACTACGTCCTAACTCTGCATCATCCTCTGCACCTTCTTTTGCTTTCAGTAAAGCAGGGAAACCTCCAGCAATAATTCCTTGCACCATTTCAAACGATACACCATAAGTAGGAGGACACTCACTTGCATCCAGTACACCTAAGCGTCCAGATGTACCTGCACCCATATAAATGATTCTTCCACCTTGTGGAATGTGTTCACTTGCATAGTCCACAATCTTTTCAATTTCAGGGATTGTCTTTTTTACAGCACCTGTAATTACTTCATCTTCTTTGTTGATTGTTTCCAATATTTCTCTAGTACTATAAGTATCTATTTTTGTTGTATTTGGATTTCTTCTTTCGGTATTTAATTTTGTAATATTTTGCATAGTTCACCTCTATTCATATCATACCTCAAGGAATGGAAGTTTCAATGGATATAGAGTATCTTGAAACTTTATTTCGTATATTGGTATAATAACAATGGAGGACATAGTTATGAGTGTACTAATAAAGTTAAGAGATTATAGAAATCTACCAGAAGCTGAGAGTGAAGTTCGAAAGTATATCTTGAAGAATTCTAAGGAAGTACTGGAAATGACAGTATATGATGTGGCAAAGAATTCTTATACATCACCAGCAACGGTCATTCGTTTGTGTAAGAAGTTGGATTTAAAAGGATTCAATCAGTTTAAGATTAAACTTGCTTCAGAGATTCGAGGGTTTGATAATATGCAACTTGATATCTTGGATGTGACTAATGTTTCACCAAATGATAGTCCAGTGATGATTATAGATAAAATCACTAATATCGAGCGACAATCAATTGAAGAAACAAGGATGCTGTTGAATGAAAAGGATTTGATGAAAGCTGCTGACCATTTACACAATGCAACCATTATTGATTTCTTTGGTGTTGGTGCCAGTAATATTGTCGCCTTTGATGCAACCTATAAGTTTATGCGAATTGGTAAGAATGTAGCTTGTTATCAGTTATATGATCGCCAGTATGTCCAGGCAGTAAATGCAGATGCTAAGCATGTAGCAGTTATCTTCTCCTATAGTGGTGAAACCAAAGAGATGGTTGAGGTATTAAATGAATTGCAGAAAAATGGGTGTTATGTTATAACTGTGACTTGTAGTTCATCGAATACATTGGCGAAACTTGCAGATAATTCAATTTCTGTTAGTAGCAAAGAAACTTTATTTCGAAGTGGAGCGATGGCTTCAAGAATTACACAACTATATATCGTAGATATATTATATGCATTATGCTGTCAATATGACTATGATAATGTAAAAGCAAAAGTAGTAAAAACTCGAATCACAAACAAAGATAAAGTTTCATAATATGAAACTTTATTTCGTTATTTATAGGATTCATTGACAATTTGTTTCGCAAAGATAAAATGAAATTGAAAGGAGCACAACTATGATTACAATTGCAAGAATAGATGAACGATTGATTCATGGACAGGTAGCATTTGCTTGGACAACTGCTTATAAATGTCAGGCAGTTATGGTGATTGATGAAGAAGTCTCAAAAGATGACTTTCAAAAATCATTATTAGAAATGGCTTGTCCAGCTGGATTGAAGTGTTTGATTGTAGATGAAGTGAAGGCAGTAAAGTTCTTAGAGAATAATCCAAATAAGAAGTTCTTTATTGTGGTGAAACATCCAAACGCACTTTTATATTTAGTTGAACATGGAATACCTTTAGAATCAATCAATGTTGGGGGATTATACTTCAAAGAAGGAAGACGACAAATTGAAAAAACGGTGTATGTGGATGATGAAATGGTGGATACTTTTAAGAAGTTAAATACATTAGGAGTAGCACTGGAGGTTCGCACAACACCATCGGATACCAGTATTGATTTAATGAAACTACTATAGGGGGGGTAAATTGTCATGAGTCTTATTACAGCATTATTGCTTAGTGTTTTTATAGCAGTTATTATTACCGAAAATTATGGATATGGATACTGGATGATTTCCAGACCAATCTTTGCAGGACCATTAGTTGGGTTAATCTTAGGAGATGTGCAAACTGGATTAATCGTTGGTGGTAGTGTTGAATTAATGTATATGGGAATTCTGCCAATCGGTGGTAGTGTTCCACCAAATGCACAGATTGCAGGAATGCTATCGACTGTATTTGCAATTCAAAATGGTGGGAATCCTGAAGTCGGAATTACCTTGGCACTTCCAATTGGGATGCTTGCTCAATTATTAATTATGTTTGCCTGGAATATCAATATCTTATTGATGCATAGAGCAGATAAATATCTTGCAAATGGAGAAACAAGAAAAGTGGAGTTAACCCACCTTTCAGGATTGTTAATTTTCTTTATTGTATTCTTCATTCCATCATTTTTAGCAGTGTATTATGGTAGTGGCTTTGTAAATGATGTAGTTGCTGGAATGCCTGCTTTACTGATGGATGGTATGAAAGTGGCATCTGGAATCTTGCCTGCTGTTGGTATGGCAATGTTATTAAAGATGATGAACATGAAGAAATTCTGGCCATTATTTATGCTTGGATTTGTATTAGCTACTTATCTAGAATTAGCAGTACTACCAATTTCTTTAATTGGATTTAGTATTGCAGCATCACTGTTCTTACTTAATAAGAAAGATAAAGAAGCAGATGATGAGTTTGTGTTGGATGACGATGAGGTGGTTGAAGAAGATACACAACCAGGCATTCTGACAAAGAAAGAATTAAGGCAAACGTTTGTTCGTTCATTCTTCTCAATGACAAGTATTAACTACGAACGTTACTGCAGTTTGGGATTTGCATTCGCAATGATTCCTGCACTGAAGAAATTATATACTGATCAGGATGAATTAAATGAAGCACTTATTCGTCATAATGAATTCTTTAACTGTCATCCATATACAGGAAATGCAGTATTAGGGGTAGCACTTGCGCTTGAAGAACAAAGAGCAATGGGAAAACCAATTACTGCAGAGGCAATCTCGTCTACCAAAGCAGCGCTTATGGGACCATTATCAGGAATTGGGGATTCTGTCTTTAAAGCAACGTTTATGACCGTGTTCGCAGCGATTGGAGCTGGTCTGGCATTGGATGGAAGTATCTTGGGACCAATCATCTTTATTGTTCCTAACATTATTCTAAATGTTGGATCACGCTGGTACTTTATTAAGTATGGACATAAACTAGGTACAAGTATTGTAAGTAAAATGAAACAAGGTAACTTGTTAGATAAGTTTGTTGAAGGAGCTACAATTGTTGGAATGATGGTTGTAGGTGCAATGATTGTTGGATTTGTTAAAATGCCAGTTGCCTTTGTTTGGAACTTTGGTGAAAAAGAAATCATTGTACAAGAATTGTTAGATGCGATTCTTCCATGTATGCTTCCATTATTAATTACTCTTGGTTTCTACCAAATCTTAGTAAAAAACAAAAAAGGAATGTATATTTGTGTAATTGGAAGTTTTGTAATTGGTATCTTAGGTAAAGCGATAGGAATGTTCTAGTATGAAAAAAGATGTAATGGAAAAAATAAAGCATGGTCTAATTGTGTCCTGTCAGGCACGAGTAGGTTGGGCAATGTATGGAAATAGTATTATGGCAGCATTTGCCAAAGCAGCACAAGAAGGTGGTGCAGTTGGGATACGAGCAACTGGAGCGGATAACATTCATGCGATTAAAGAATGTGTAGATTTACCAATCATTGGTATCAACAAGCAATTCATTGATGGGTATGATGTATATATTACACCAACGTATGCTAGTGCAGAAGCTGTGTTAAATGAAGGGGTTGAAATACTTGCGATTGATGCTACAAATCGCAAACGACCAAATGGGGAAAAATTAGAGGATATCGTTGTTAAAATTAAAAGCAACTATCCTGAAGTATTGTTAATGGGTGAGATATCAACACTGGAAGAAGCAAAAGCAATTGAAAACTTAGGTTTTGATTTTATTTCGACTACGCTATCTGGATATACAGAAGCGAGTCGGGAAGTAACCAGTGTGAATATAGATTTAATCAGATCAATCACAAAGGAATTAGATATTCCTGTGATTGCGGAAGGGAAAATTGAAACTCCATTACAGGCAAAACAAACACTGGAAGCTGGGGCATATGCGGTTGTTGTTGGAACCAGCATTACCAGACCAGAAGTAATTACGGCACGTTATGTGCAGGAAGTTGCTAAATATAATATATAGAAAAACGCACTCAGGATATATTCTGAGTGCGCATTTTATGATAATCGTCTTTTCCTTTATCAGTTAAGAAAAAATGGATAACATTCCAATAGGTCTCCACAAGAGGCCTTTTTTCAAATCCTGTTACTTCAGGTGCACCATAAACATTAGATGCCATAATAATCTGAATAAGCGAATCATATTGGTTAGGAATGCTTTCCTTTTGCATAAGTCCATTGGCCTGAAGATTCTCAAATGTTTTCTTCAGTGCATGGTAGAAGTCATAGGTTGCTTCCTGTTGGACATCTTTAATAATAATACTGATACGAGATAATTGTTTATAGTGACGATAGTAATAAGCATTGTCTTTATGATGAACTCTTTTCTTTTTAAACAGTTCATCCAATTCTTCAATCGATGAAGCTGGTTGTGGTATTACATAAGCCATATGACTTCGTAATACGATGGCTTCTACCAAGTCTTCTTTCTTCTTGAAATGGTAGGTTAAGTTACCAACACTCATGTCTAAAGCAGCTGCAATATCACGCATAGAAACACGATTATAACCTTCTTTATTAAACAAATCTCGAGCTGTATTTAAAATTTTTACTTTTGTAGGCGTTTTCATATTTGACATTCTAGTACAAACGTACTAAAATGTCAAGAGTAATAAGGAGGAGCATATGAGTGAGAATGTAGTAAATCCGCTTGGAAGCGAACGAATAGGGAAGTTAATCCTTAAATTTTCAGGGCCTGCCATAATAAGTATGTTAGTAGGTTCTTTATACAATATAGTAGACCAGATTTTTATTGGACAAGGTGTTGGTATTTTGGGGAATGCCGCAACCAATGTCGCATTTCCACTAAGTACGATTTGTACTGCAATTGCATTACTAATTGGAATTGGAGGAGCATCAAACTTCAACTTGGCAATGGGGGCTAAGAAAGAAGAAAGAGCAAAACATATTATTGGAAATAGTATTTCCTTAATGGTTATATCAGGGGTTGTATTAATGGTAATTGTATTATTATTTTTAGAACCATTAATGTCGTTGTTTGGGGCAACAGAAAAGGTAATGCCTTATGCACTTACCTATACAGGAATTACTGCAATTGGGATACCATTCCTAATTGTTTCAACAGCTGGAGGTCATCTGGTTCGTGCTGATCGCAGTCCAATGACGGCAATGATTTTTGTATTAATTGGAGCGATTATCAACACAATTTTAGACCCATTATTTATCTTTACCTTTGATATGGGAATTGCTGGAGGAGCTTGGGCAACAGTGATTGGTCAGGTAGTATCAGGAATTCTGGTATTATGGTATTTATTACACTATAAATCAGTGAAAATAGAAAAAGAAGATTACGTACCTAAATTAGAATATACAAAGATGATTACATCTTTAGGAACTGCCGCAAGTTTTAATCAACTTGCAATTACTGCAGTTCAGATTACGATGAATCAGGTATTGACCCATTATGGTGAACTATCCATCTATGGAAGTGAAATACCACTGGCAGTTGTTGGGATTGTCTCGAAGGTAAATATCGTATTCCTGTCAATTGTAATTGGAATTGCACAAGGGTGTCAGCCGATTGTTGGGTTCAACTATGGAGCGAAGAATTATGATAGAGTGAAGCAGACCTATAAGATTGCAGCTACAGCAGCTACGGTTGTTGCGGTAATTGCATTTGCTTGTTTCCAATTGTTCCCAGATAGTATCATTCGTGTATTTGGAGATGGTAGTGCGGAATATTTCCAATTTGGAGAGCAGTATTTACGAGTCTTTATGTTCTGTACATTTGTAAATGGAATACAGCCAGTTACATCAAACTTCTTTACATCAATTGGGAAGGCGAGTCGTGGTGTCTTTATGTCACTAACACGTCAGGTAATATTCTTATTACCATTAGTTGTAATATTCCCAATATTCTTTGGACTTGAAGGAGTTATTTATGCTGGTCCTATCGCCGATGGGGCAGCAGCAATTCTAGCAATTATTTTTGTGGTTAGAGAAATGAAAGAGATTAATTATCTTATGGATTATAAGCCAGAAATGGCAACAGAAGAGATGTCAATGATGGCAAAATAAAAACACTTTGAAAAGTGCTTTACTTTTAGAAAAATAGGAGTACAATATTACTCGTTTATGTTAAGCGGAGGTAGACAAAATGTCTTATTACTTTTTATTGGATATTGCATTGATTTTATTATCAACAAAACTGCTTGGTTTGTTCACAAGACAGATTGCAATGCCACAGGTCGTAGGGGCCTTATTAGCAGGTTTGGTTTTAGGACCAGCAGGCTTCAATGTATTACATGAAACCGACTTTTTAGTTCAGGTAAGTGAGGTAGGAGTTATTATCCTAATGTTCTCAGCAGGACTGGAAACAGATATATCGGAATTGAAGAAAACAGGTGTTGCATCTTTCTTGGTAGCGATACTGGGAGTTATCATTCCATTAATTGGTGGATTTGTAGTGGCATCAATGTTCAATACAGGAACGGATACAATGCTTCAAAACGTATTTATCGGTGTTATCTTAACGGCAACATCCGTAAGTATTACTGTTGAAACATTAAAAGAGTTAGGAAAATTATCGAGTAGAAGTGGAAACATTATTCTTGGAGCTGCATTAATTGATGATGTATTAGGTATTATTGCCTTAACCGTTGTTATGGGAATGGCACAAGGTGATGTTGACTTATTAATGGTAATTGTTAAGATTGTTGCATTCTTTGCGATGAGTGGGGTAATCGGTTATTTCTTCCACAAACAATTTGATAAATGGATGCGTAAATCACACATTGATCGTCGTCGTTTCTCAATTATTGCGTTTGCCTTCTGTTTGATCTATGCTTTCATAGCTGAAGAAGTATTCGGTGTTGCTGATATTACAGGAGCATTCGTAGCAGGACTTATGATTGCGAAAACCGCACGTTGTACATATGTAACGCATCGAACAGATACACTTGGATATATGTTCTTTACTCCAGTCTTCTTTGCAAGTATTGGATTAAAGGCAGTAATACCTGCAATGAGCAGTGAAATTATCTGGTTTAGTATATTAATTGTAGTAGTTTCAATATTAAGTAAAGTTATTGGTTGTGGACTTGGAGCGAAGATCTGTAAGTTACCAAATATCAGTGCATTACGTATTGGTGTTGGAATGATCTGTCGTGGTGAAGTAGCACTTATTATTGCCACAAAAGGTGTAAGTGCCGGGTTAATGAAAGAAGAGTTCTTTACTCCAATTATTCTGATGGTAATTATTACCACAATCGTAACTCCAATTCTATTAAAAATAGTATATAAGGATAGAGGTCATACGACTGTATATGCTGAAGATCCTTTGGCAGAACGTCTGAAAAACAAAGACCACTGTGAGATCCCTGTAGTAGATTAAGAATTATCCGATATTTTCTAAGGAATTTATTGAATGTGCTATTTGAAGATAGTATAATTAACGTACTGAGAATTTTTATAATAAGGAGAAAATATCTATGTTGAAAGTACTAGAACACCCACTGATTACACACAAGTTAACGCAGATGAGAAAAGTGGAAACAAAAACGAAAGATTTCCGCGAAAATCTAGACGAAATTGGAGGTCTGATGGCGTATGAAATTACGCGTAATTTACCAGTTAAGGAAGTTACAATTGAGACACCAATTCAAGAAATGAAAACATATGAATTAGAAAAAGATATCATTCTGGTTCCAATCTTAAGAGCAGGGCTAGGAATGGTTGATGGAATATCAAATCTTATCCCTACAGTTAAGGTGGCACATGTTGGTTTATATCGTGATGAAGAAACATTACAACCACATGTATATTTTGAAAAATACCCACCAAATATTGATGATGCTGTAGTAATGATTGTAGATCCGATGTTAGCAACTGGTGGTAGTGCTAGTGCAGCAATCGACATGGTGAAAAAACAAGGTGCAAAAGATATTCGTCTTGTATGTCTGGTTGGAGCTCCTGAAGGAGTGAAAGTAATTGAAGAATTACATCCAGACGTTGATATCTATTTAGCAGCACTTGATGAAAAATTAAATGAAAAAGGATATATCGTTCCTGGATTAGGAGATGCAGGAGATCGTATCTTCGGTACAAAATAGTGAAACAAATGTCTGTCATGCGTTTTATTGGACGGATGATAGCGGGAGTTATTATTGCGGTACTGTTAGGAAATTATATTGATGAATACTTACACACGACACCGATTGTGATGATGGTATTACTACTGTATGTAATAATCGGAAGTCTGTATAAGTTAATAAAAGACGCAGGTGATGATCATGAATGACGATAAGATGTATAAAGAAATTGAAAAACTTGCACTTCTTATTATGGCAGTGATTGCACTGGTATGTGGAATTGTCAGCATGGATGTAATGAATGGGTTAAGTGTAGTGTATGGAGGAATATTAAATATTATTGGATTTCGTAATATTGTCGTATCTTCTAAAAACTTACTTCACAGTCCTCACGCATCAAGAAATGCAACAATTCAGTATATGATTCGCTTTATTCTCTACGGTATTCTTATTTACTTGGGAATGCAGGTAGGTTTAAGTATAGTATTTATGTTATTGGGATTCTTAAGTGTCAATCTGGCAATTAAGATTCATACCCTAAGAACACGAAAGGAGGAGATATAGATTGGAAGGATTATTGATTCATTTTGGTGAACATGAGCTTTTTATCCATCAGAGTATTCTGATTTGGATAGTAATCTGTATATTTGTAACCGTCCTGTTAGTTTGGGCTGGAAGCAAAATTAAGAAGGCAGATCCAACCAAAGCTCCAAAAGGAGTAGTGTTAGTATTTGAGCAACTCGTTAACATGTGTTCGATGGTGCTTAAAGGAAATCTGAATGAGCAGACATGGAAGTACTTACCAGCGATGGGTACAATTATGATTGTTATGGTTATCAGTAACCTGATGGGATTAATTGGACTACAACCCCCAACTGGTAATATGAGTGTGACAATCACACTTACGTTACTTGCCATTATCTTAATTCATGGAAGTGATATTAAGAAGAATGGTTTAAAAGGTAAATTAAAAGCATGGTGTGATCCAACCCCATTCTTAATGCCATTAAATGTAATTGGAGACTTAGCGACTCCAGTGTCACTGACACTTCGTTTATTTGGTAATATACTTGGTGGTACGATTATTATTGGTCTGTTGTATATGTTGTTGGAAACGTTGTTGAAGCTGTTTATACCAGCTGGTGCATTGATGTACGTGGCAACCCCATTCCTACATATGTACTTTGATATATTTACAGCATTTATGCAGACGTATATATTCTTTACATTAGTATCTTTCTATTTGGCAGATGCTATTGGAAGTAATGAAGATTAAAAAAATGAAAGATTTGGATAAATACAAAAGAGGAGGAAAATAAAATGGAATTTAATGAAGCTTTTGTAGCAGGTATGGCAGTATTAGGAGCAGGAATTGCAATGATTGGTGGTTTAGGTTCAGGTATTGGACAAGGAATCGCAGCAGGTAAAGGTGCGGAAGCAGTAGGACGTAACCCAGAAGCAGCTGGTAAGATTCGTTCAATCATGGTACTTGGAATCGCGTTAGCGGAAACAACAGGTATCTATGCACTTGTAATTGCATTATTATTAATTTTCTTAAAAGCTTAATTAAAGTAGAGGAGGGAGCAATCCTATGGGTATAAACATTGACAATTATCTACGCATTAACTTGGTGGATATGGGGTTAGTTTTAATCTCTACTTTTTTGATTATCGTAATCGCTAGAAAATTCTTCTGGCGTTATGCTAAAGACTATCTTGATGGCAGAGCTGCTCACATTCAAAGTGAGTTAGATGAATCACAAAGTAATTTACAGGCGAGTGAAGAAATGAAGCAGCAATATGAAGAAAAACTTGCAGGAGCACGTGCGGAAGCAACAGAAATTGTTTCAAGCGCAAAACAACGTGCGACAACGGAAGCGAGTGCTATCGTTGGTGATGCAAGAAACAATGCTGCAATCATGAAAGAAAAAGCACTGCATGATATTGAACGTGAAAAGGCAAATGTTCGCGAACAAATCAAAGAAGAGATCAGTGAAGTTGCATTTATGGCAGCGAAAAAAGTTGTGGAAAAAGAACTGGACGAAGATGTTCATAAAAAATATGTAAAAGATTTCATTGAAAAAGCTGAGGATGATGAATCATGGCAAGCTTAGCAGCCACTCGTTACTCACAGGCTCTGTTTGAACTCGGAGTAGATGAAAAAAAATTAGATATTTTTAAAAGTAACTTGGTGGATATCGATCGAGTAATCGTAGAAAACAAGGATCTTGCAAAAGTTTTAAAACATCCTAAAGTGGATAAAGATGAACGTAAACGTTTATTGGATGAGATTTTTAAAGGAATTGATCCACTTGTGATGAACTTTTTAAAACTGCTTGTAGATCGAAACAGATTTCAGAGTATTCATGATATAAAACGTTATTTTACGCGTTTGTATAATGAATATAACGGAATTGAAGTTGCCTATATTTATAGTGCAACAAAGTTAAGTAATGAAGACTTGGATGCAATTGTAAAGATGCTTGAAACCAAGCGTCAAAAGAAAATCGAATACGAAACAAGAATCGATGCTTCTTTGATTGCGGGAATCCGTATAAAAGTGGCTGATGAAGTATTGGATAATACAATTGAAAACCAATTGAATAGAATGAAAGACAAAGTCGCAAAAAAAGTACTATAGAAAAGCGAGGTGGAGACTAATGGATATAAGACCTGAAGAAATAAGTGATATTATAAAAGAACAGATCAAACGTTATGATGATACGTTGGAAATTAGTGAAACAGGTACTGTTATTACCGTAGGGGATGGAATTGCGCTGATCTATGGTTTAGAGAAAGCAATGGCAGGAGAATTACTGCTATTCCCAGGCGATGTATATGGAATGGTATTAAACCTTGAAGAAGAGCATGTTGGAGCCGTATTAATGGGTTCAGATGCTGGAATCAAGGAAGGTGATGAAGTAAAAAGAATTGGTCGTATTATTGAAGTACCAGTTGGTGATATGATGTTAGGACGTGTAGTAAATGCCCTAGGACAAGCAATTGATGGTGGAGAGCCTATCGTTTCCGATAAGCATCGTCCAGTTGAACGTGTTGCTCCTGGAGTTATGACACGTAAATCTGTACATCAACCTTTACAGACCGGACTAAAGTGTATTGACTCAATGATCCCTGTCGGTAAAGGTCAACGTGAGTTGATCATTGGGGATCGTCAGACAGGTAAGACGGCAATTGCAATTGATACAATTTTGAACCAAAAGGGACAAAACGTAAAATGTATCTATGTAGCGATTGGACAAAAAGCTAGTACTGTTGCCCAAATTGTAGAAAAGTTAAGAGCGCATGATGCCCTTAAATATACAACGATTGTATCATCAACAGCTAGTGAAGCAGCACCACTTCAATATATTGCACCTTATGCAGGGTGTACAATTGGTGAAGAGTGGATGGAACAAGGTGAAGATGTACTTATTATCTATGATGATTTAAGTAAACATGCGGTAGCTTATCGTACAATGTCTTTACTACTAAAACGTCCTCCAGGACGTGAAGCATATCCTGGTGATGTATTCTATCTACATTCAAGATTATTGGAACGTAGTGCAAAATTAAACGAAGAATATGGGTTAGGATCATTAACGGCTCTTCCAATTATTGAAACACAAGCAGGAGATATCGCAGCATATATTCCTACAAATGTTATTTCAATTACGGATGGACAAATTTTCCTTCAAACTGAATTATTCAATGCAGGGGTTCGTCCTGCAGTAGATAGTGGATTATCAGTATCACGTGTTGGTAGTGCAGCGCAAGTAAAATCGATGAAACAAGTATCTGGTTCATTAAAACTAGAACTTGCTCAATATCGTGAATTACAGGCATTCTCACAATTTGGTAGTGATTTAGATCCAGCAACAAAAGCAACATTGGATCATGGGGAACGTTTAACAGAATTACTGAAACAAGATCAATATTCACCACTTACAGTGGTTGAACAAGTATTATCATTGTTTGCAGCGAAACATCGTTTCTTAGTAAAAGTTGCAGTAGAAGATATTAAAGCATATGAAGCAGACTTACATGTATTCATGAAAGATAAATATGCAGATTTAGTGGAAGAATTAACAGTGGAAAACAGTATCAGTGATGATTTAGAAAGTCGTTTAAAGGATGCTGTTGAAGAATTTACAAATAGTTTTGTAGCTATGAAAGAGTAGTTTATGGCTAGTAAATTAGAGATCAAAAGTAGAATCCGTTCTGTTGACTCCACTAAAAAAATTACGAAAGCAATGCAGTTGGTTGCCGCTAGTAAGTTAAGAAAATCAAAAGATCGTATGGAAAACAACAGAGAGTATGCACACTATCTGAAAGAAAGTGTTGATACAATTCTGTCATCGATCAAAGCAACGGATCACCATTACACGGTAAGAAACCAATCAGAAAAAGTATTAACGATTATCTATACATCTGATATGGGATTGTGTGGTGGATACAATGGAAATACATTTAAGAAGATTGTTGAATGGTTAAACCCAGAAGACCCAGTTATCATTCTTGGTAGCAGAGGTAGTGCATGGCTGTCTCGTCGTGATTACAATGTGATGAAGTCACTTACAAATGTCGATGAAGAAGGTTATGAAGATATTGTGGATGTAGCTACTATGGCACTTGAAATGTATGAAAAGAAAGAAATTGGAAAGATCCAGATTTTATATACCCAGTTCATCAATTCTTTATCGTTTGAACCAACACTGGTACAGTTGTTGCCAGTAGAACGTAATATGGAATTGGAAAAAGAGGTTCTTCCTCAAGATACAATCTTTGAACCTGATGGAGAAGCCATCTTAGATGAGTTAATCCCATTGTATTTAAAATCATTATTATACAGTTACTGGTTAGAAACAAAAAACAGTGAACAAGCTTCTCGTCAGTCAGCGATGGAGAATGCTACCGACAATGCACAAGAATTAAGAGATGCATTAGAATTGAAATTCAACCAGGCGCGTCAGGCAGCAATTACGCAAGAAATTACGGAAATTGTTGGTGGAGCGAATGCGTTATAAGAAGGAGGAAACAGATATGAGTCAGAATAAAGGGAAAATTGTACAGGTTATCGGGCCAGTCGTGGATATCTTGTTCAGTGAAGAACACTTACCAAGTTTATTAAATGCGATTGACATTCCTCTGGATGGACAAGAATCTCTGGTTGTTGAGGTTGCTCAACATGTTGGAGACGCAAGAGTACGTTGTATTGCAATGGGTTCTACGGATGGATTAGTACGTGGAATGGATGCAATTGATACAGGAAAACCAATTATGGTTCCAGTAGGAAATGAAGTACTAGGAAGAATGTTTAATGTATTGGGTCGTGAAATCGATGAAATGGATGCACTACCTAACACAGTGAAAAGAATGCCAATTCACCGTGAAGCACCTAGCTTTGATCAACAACAAACATCTGCAGAGATGTTAGAAACAGGAATCAAAGTTATTGACCTTCTTTGTCCTTATTCAAGAGGAGGAAAGATTGGGTTGTTTGGTGGAGCCGGAGTAGGTAAAACGGTTCTTATCCAAGAGTTGATTCACAATATTGCGAAGGAACATGGTGGTAAGAGTGTTGTTACTGGAGTAGGAGAACGTACTCGTGAAGGTAATGACATGTACCATGAAATGAAAGATTCTGGAGTATTAGACAAAACCGTATTGGTATATGGACAGATGAATGAGAGTCCAGGTGCCAGAATGCGTGTAGCCTTAACTGGTCTTACAATGGCAGAACATTACCGTGATGTAGATCGTCAGGATGTATTATTATTTATTGATAACATCTTCCGTTTTACTCAAGCAGGTAGTGAAGTTAGTGCCCTGTTGGGTCGTATGCCAAGTGCGGTTGGATACCAACCAACACTTGCAACCGAAATGGGTGCATTACAAGAACGTATTACATCGACAAAAGATGGATCAATCACTTCTGTACAGGCAGTATATGTACCAGCGGATGACTTGACCGATCCAGCACCAGCGACAGCATTTACACACTTAGATGCAAAAACGGTATTGGACCGTGGAATTGCTTCATTAGGAATCTACCCTGCGGTAGATCCACTTGAATCAAACTCACGTATTCTTGATCCACTAGTAGTTGGTGAGGAACATTATAAAATTGCTAGGGATGTTCAAATCTTATTGCAACGTTATAAAGAACTTCAAGATATTATTGCCATCCTAGGTATGGATGAATTAAGCGAAGAAGACAAAACAGTCGTTAACCGTGCACGTCGTGTACGTAACTTCTTATCACAGCCATTCAATGTTGGTGAACAATTCACTGGTATGAAAGGTGTTTATGTATCTAGAGAAGATACAATCCGCAGTTTCAAAGAAGTACTTGATGGTAAATATGACCATCTTCCAGAACAAGCATTTATGTTTGCTGGAACAATCGAAGATGTTGTAGAAAAAGCGAAAACGTTGGGAGAATAATTATGCTGAAAGTCAGAATAATAACTCCTGATGGATTATATCTGGATACAGAAGCAGTTCAAATCAATGCCTGTAGTTTAGAAGGTGAATTTGGTCTGTTAAGTGATCACATGCCAATGGTTGCAATGCTGGAAATTAGTAAACTAGATATTGTAAAAGCAGATAGTTCAAAAGAATATGCTGTATCAGGTGGTATGTTGCAGTTCAAAGATAATATCGCTACGATTCTTACCGACTCAGTAGAAGGTGAAGATGAAATTGATATTGAACGTGCAATGGCTGCTAAGGCAAGAGCGGAGAAACGTCTTCAAGCTCATGAAAGTGATATGAATATGCGTCGTGCAGAAATTGCATTACGTAAAGCAATTAACCGTATTAGCGTTAAAGAGTAACATATGAAAGATGGCTTAGGTCATCTTTTTTTCTTGTGGTTTTAATGATTCATTATATAATGAAATTAGAAAGAATAATTATTCATGAGGAGAAGTAATATGAAAGGAAAGAGAATTATACTTACGATATTAACACTATTTACATTTATTACTTTAATAACACCTATGATGGGAAATGAAAAAGAAAATCCAATACCTACACAAATGGAACCTGGTTCAATTATTGAATTTATAAATGAGGATGAATATATAATTATATCAGGAGCAGAACTGAAAGTTCCAAACACTGATAAGATTGATGATTTACCAACACCTGAAAAAGGTATGATTATTACTTATGCAGATGATGGGTATATTCAACACATTCGACTTGCTGATGGAAGTGATCCAACAGTAAAAACAGATGAAAATATCTCAAACTTTTCATACATTATGAAGTACTATTCAACTGCTATTCAATATACAAGTATAGAAGTTGGGTTACTTAATAGTGCTGGTAAAGCTCTACATCAACAATATCTACAATACAAATATCGTTATTAAATAATAAGCAGTTAGTTTAAGGAAAGGATATAATTATGATTACATCACCTTTTTTTAGAAATATTAAAAGAAAAGATACTGATTATTCTAATCCGTCATTATATCCGTATAATGTCCCAATTTTCAGAAAAAAGAATTTCAATATTTAAATAAAAAAACCAATTCTTATTATATCTGGAGATAATGGAACTGGAAAAGCAACATTATTAGAAAGTATTGCATGCAATTGTGGTTTTAATATTAATGGTGGAAATAAGAATCATCTTTATGAAGGGCAAGATAATGACGTAGATGGAATTATAGATTATTTAGTATTTTCATGGAAAATAAAAATAAACGATGGCTTCTTTATGAGAGCTGACAGTTTTGCACATTTCGCAAATTACATTGATCAGCAGTCAAGTGATTATGGAAGTAGCGCATTCTCATATTATGGTGGTAAATCATTAAATGAACAGTCACATGGAGAGTCATTTTTATCGTTATTCCAGAATCGATTTACAAATCAGGGAATCTATATATTAGATGAACCAGAAGCTGCATTATCACCACAAAGAATACTGTCATTTATGGTAATAATGAAAGAGTTGGCTAAAAGTGGTAATGCGCAATTTATCATATCCACCCATTCTCCAATATTAATGGCGATGCCTGATGCACAGTTTTTGTATATAAGTGAAGATGAAGTAAATGAAATGAATTATAAAGATACTGAACATTATCAAATAACAAAATCATTTTTAGACAATCCAGAAAGAATGCTCAGATATTTATTTGAAAATGAAGAATGATGTTTAATTAGAAAAGAAACTCCAAAATGAATTGAAGTTTCCTTTTTTTATATCTCTACAAAATGTGGTCTTAGTTGTTCGATTTGTTTCTGATCTAATGTAATGATAAAATGTGATTCATCAAATCTAGGTAAGCTAGATAAATCTAGTACTTCTTTTAAAGTGTTGAATGCTATATTGCCTTCTAAATGAGGTTCACCATCAAACGATACAATTCCAATGTACCAATCACTTATATCTAAATCATCTGACATAATTGGAAGTGCTGGTTCATCAGGGAAGATTGAATCAACACCTTCTGATAAAGTGAAAAATCCAACTAGTCTTTCGTCATTTATTTTGTAAACTCTGGCCTTTGCATAATACAAATCCTGGTTCTGTTTCTCGTGCAAATACTCCTCAAATGCGATTACTTTATTCTCTTCATCTAAATCCATAATGCTTTGCATAAATTTTTCTTCTACATGAAGTGGATAAATAGCACCAAAGGTATATCCAAATTTTTCATCCTTCACAAAAGAATCCAACACATTACCAACCCAGTTCATTGTATACTTTACTTTCTCAGGAATATCTTCAAGAGTGAGTGTTTCACCATCATGCTCAAATTTTTGAATACCCATCATCTTACATAACCGTTTTGTACATTCATAGAAATCTTCAATATCATGATAAGTACAAGGTACATTTAGATTTAAATCGATCGCTCTTTCACTACTTATATACTGTAATGTAAATCCTCTGCCAATTTTCTTTGGATCATAGAAAATAATATATTTATCTTCAAAATCACCATCTAAATCAGTTAGTATAAATCCTACATCACTAATGCCATATGCATAACCATCAAGTGCATTTGTGATATCATCAAATGTGAATTTCTTTTTTAGTAATTTCGTTTGTTTTAAATGTATATCTAGTGACATAAAACCCTCCTGTTAATGTTACTTTTATTGATTTAACTATATCATAATTTCATTGCAGATAAAGAAAAAAGTCCAAATTCATTGGACTATTATAAAATTATTCTGCTGCGTATGCATTTCCATTCATCATAGGTGAACAGATATAGAATATAAGTATACTTAGTGCAAGATTAAATACCACAAGTGTTGGAATTAATACGGTAATGGTTTGATTAAAATCACCTGTCATTTGAAATACTAAGTAAGCAATACCACCACTAGGTAAACAAATAACAACCATTACAAGCATATGCAACATAGATTCAATAAGTTTATTTCCTCTACTCTTTAGTAAGCGTATTGATAATACTACTCCTGCATAGAAAACAGGAATAAATGATAGAGTAATTAGAATACCAATTAGTGTTTCCATTAAATCCAAATCAACAAAGATAAAACCAATTAGTATCATTGCAACTGCAAATAGTACCGATTTTAGTGCTGGAATCAACAATGAATAAAACATTTTCTTGATTGGTTTATCAGGAATAAGGTAAATATAATTATTTTTAAGGTCATCAGTTAAAGTGGAATTTCCTACAGAGTTCATCAGATAAAATATTAATAATCCAAAGAATAAATAAGCATTTGGATTAATTAACAATGCAAATACTGCCAATGCAATAAAACTATATAAATCTTGTCTGCCAATAAAAGAACGAGTTTTTTTCATAATCAAAAAGTTCTTAGATAGAATAGCACCGCTCAATTGCTTATAGTTAATAGTGGCATCGTGTACTTTTTCTTCTTTCGTCTCAACACCAGACATCGCTTTCTTATAGTAGTCACTAAAGTCTACAGCATCAATCATTGCTTGCTCATAGAAGTAACCTTTAACATGTGTTAGCAAAGCTACTAATATAATATCAATAGCAATAAATACTGCTACAACAATCAAAACAAGAAGTGTATCGTTTTGATACAAAGCAAACATTGATGCTTTAATCCAACCTAATATTGGAATAAGATCAAAATCAGTAGTATAAGTAAAGTTCACAAAAATTTCAGTGAAGTCAAAACTACTTTGGAAGTAACTATATACTGCATACGCTACTAAAACAATAAAAATACATAAACCAATCCAACGTTGCGTATTTCCTTTTTTTCCTCTAATCATATCTTTGATGTAGAAGTATTGTAGTAATACTAAAACAATAAAAGTATAAAGAGTAGAAATTAGAAAGGCAAATAGAATATAAGTAATTGGCATAACTGCTGTCATTGATACAATCATCATTGGAATTGCTACACTCATTAAACTTAATATAATTGAATCAAACATTGTTTCAACTGATAAATAAGATAATATCTGACGATTTGAGAAAGGACCTACAAATAAATAGTAAGAGTCTTCCTCAAAAAACAATGCTTTCTTTTTTTGAAATAAGGTAATCAGATTTAAAAAAGTGGAAAATCCAATTACAAA
Source organism: Breznakia pachnodae (assembly GCF_030814225.1). GTDB lineage: Bacteria > Bacillota_I > Bacilli_A > Erysipelotrichales > Erysipelotrichaceae > Breznakia > Breznakia pachnodae. The sequence goes on along the minus strand of NZ_JAUSUR010000002.1, from coordinate 101,468 downwards.
TAATGTAAATAAGGAATATGTCAGAAGGTCCACAGCAGGTTTATCCGCTGTATCAAATATAGGAAAAAACATGCTTGCAAATACCAGCAATGCAAGTACTGTTGCTATTGCTGAAGAAGGTTTTGCAAATACACTTCTTACTTTCGCTTTTTTCTTGGTGAAAAACAGTTTAATTAAGTTCTTCATGTTCTTCATCCTCACCGTTTAATTCAAAATATAATTCCTTTAGTGATTTGTTTTTTAGTTCATCACGTTCAATATCAGCCAATATATGTCCCTGCTTCATAATGATTGCATGATCCCATACATCATCCACCATATCAATGATATGTGTACTCATAAGAATACTAACACCTTCGTCTCTTAATGTACTTAATATTTGTAAGGTATCTTGAATACTATTTGGATCTAATCCCATCATAGGTTCATCGACTAGTAGTGCCTGAGGCTTTGTCATAAGAGCTAAAATCATTGACAACTTCTGACGCATTCCTTTCGATAATTCTTTTGCGATGGTCTTTTTCTTTTCCATTAGTTTAAATAATGAAAGATATTTATCGGCAATTTGTTGGTAGTTATCAATCTGATAAGCATTACCTATGAAATCAACATGTTCCTGTATTGTTAGTAAATCATATAATACTGGTGTTTCTGGGATATATCCAAAACGTTTTTTTGCTTCTACACTCATATTGTCGAAACCACATATTTTAATACTACCTTTGAATTTTAATAATCCAATGATACTTTTTATTGTTGTACTTTTACCAGCTCCATTTGATCCTAGTAAAATCGTTATTTCTCCTGGTTTTGCAACTAGTGATACATCATTTGCTCCAATTACTTTTCCATAGTCTTTTGTAAGATTCTTTACCTCTATCATAATTTCTCTCCTTCAATATACTCCTAGTTTATCAGTTCTATATAAAAAGAATACAAATCTGTCCTAAATGGTAGATTTGTATTCCTAAATTACTTCTATAATGATAATTCTTTAAGTAGTTTCTTTCCTTTTCTTGATAATAAGCAGAATGCATTATTTTTCATTTCTACCTTATTATCTGCAAGATAGATGGTTTGTATATTATCTGTATTAATTAGAAATGAGCGATGAATTCGTAAGAATTGAGTACCGCCAATCGTTTCTTCAATTTCAGATAACTTTCCAAAGAACTCTAAAGTTTCATGTTCTGCATGCAAGATAATTTTATGTTTAGATGCAGATGTTTCAAAGAACATAATTTCTTTAATTGGAATATGATAGATACGATCCAATATTTTAATCTGGTAATAAGGATTATAACTATCGTTTTCATTTGATAATCGCTCCTGAATGCTTTCCAGACATACAGCAATACGCTCTTTGATGGTATCTAGATTACCCTTCACAATATAATCCATTGCTTCAATGCGATGGCGGAAGGTCTCAAATGACAACTCTTCATGAGAAGTTATAAAGATAATAAACCCTCTTGGATCGAGTTCACGAATCTTCTTCGCTAAGGTAAAACCAGTATAAGTATCATCATTTAAATCAACATCAAGGAAATAAATACTAGATGCATGATTACCAGCAATCTCATTCACAATTTCGGTTGGTTTACTTGTTGCCAGACCAATCTGCATATCCAGATTATTAATTGTTATATAGTTAGCAATTGTTGTTTCAATAAAGGAACACATCTTTGGTTCATCTTCACATATATAAACAGATATCATCATACACCTCCTATTTCTGAATGGTTAGTTCTTGTATAAATAAATTATTACTTATCTTGGTACGAGTAATTACATTACTATAAGTACCTATAATTTTCTTATAGTTGGATAACCCAATTCCACGGCCTTCCCCTTTACTGGAATATCCATATTCATAAATACTATTTACATTTGTATCAATACTGCATAATACATTGTTGATATTGATATAAATAGAATCACCTTCATCTAAGAAGATAATAGAAATCATAGCATTATCTTTATTTATTGATTCTTCAATTGCATTATCTAATAAGATACCAAGGGAACGAATCAAATCAACATTTGGTATAATTGCAGATTGAATTGGATATATTACTTCCAGTTTAAATGGAATCTTCATTTGAATCATCAAGGAGCATTTCATCAAAAGTAAATTCTTTAGTTCAGGGACTTTAATATTATGAAGTGCTTCTAAACTTGAATGGTAATTTGAATCATCAGTTATTGTAGTAATTGGTTTATCAATAAATAATTCAATTTTTTTAATTATTTCATCATCTACTTCACTGGATAGATAGTTTAATAATGTTTGATAGTATTCACGCATTGTCGAAATTGAACGTTTTGCAGTTGTTGTCGTTTCAAAATAATATTGTTGAGAAAGTAATAATTCTTGTTGCAACTGTTCGTTTTGTAAGTTGATAATAATAGTTGAAATACCACAAACAAAAACTGGAGCCAACAATAATAAAATAATAATGATAAAGATAATAAATTGAAGTGGATTCTTCTCTATATTATGATAAATCATTTGTGCAGTTACCATTCCTAAAATACAACAGAAGATGACAATAAAGAAGCGATGATTTTTAAAAAAACTGTGAATTGCAGTTTTTAGATTTTCTTTAGTTAGGAATGAACGGATGGTAGAATGGTTAGGATTCAAATGTTCTGAGTTATCATCTACATCAAAAGACTGTGATTTTGATAGTGCACTTTCTACAACATCGTGTAATTGTTCAGTATTTGTATTTTTATATTCCAACAAGAAGGAAGTGATTAAATTCTTAATATCATGTTTTAAAGAACGTAATTCTAACTGCATCTCACTAACTTCATTGATATGAAATTCTCGCTGATCAATAATAGTTTTTTGTAATTCTAATTTCTTGCGATTGTTCTGCATAATAATTACAATGATAAAAATAATTGTAAGCAGTAGTAGGAACACAAAGCCAATTATCAGATTTGCCTCAGGTGACAGCGGAAGAATTGGATAGAAAACAAATATCATTGCATGTAGATTCCAGCAACTTACACAAATAATAGTTGTAATAACTTTTCTGCGTTTTGTCTCAAATAATACATTAATATAAGTTGATAGTGAATATTTAGTAAAGATGTGCGCTAATGCCAATCCAAATAATGACGAGATAGCATGAATAATTATATTGTATATCGATACTAAAAATCCTTCTACTTCTAAAGAAAATTGCATTACAAATAAAATACCTGAGTAGTTTACCATTGTATGGAATGTATTTAGACAATATAGGGTAAAACCAAGGCTGGAAAGAATCTTCCATGCATTATGGTAATAACGATATAAAACAATTGTTATAAAGATGAATTGTATGGAATAGGTGATTAATGCAAAGGTAAAGGGATATTTAACATAAAGAATGTCATATAAATCTGTCAAGAAAAAGATATAGTTAAAACCGATCTGTATAACAATAAATACAATCGTACTCAAAAACAAGCCTTTTTTATGACAGACAGGTGATAAAAGTTTCATTGCACTGTATATCCATGACGCCCCAAACGTTGCAGATATAATAAATGCTTCTAACCAAACGTGCATTCAATTCCCCCTAAACTATGAATTAATTTTATCATAAATATATTTTGTTTCCTACGTGTTAATTTATTTCGTTCGTCTAAATTGTATTTCACTTAGTAAAAGATGATAATAATAGAGGAGGATCTAATACTCTTATTTATTGCATGAGGAAGTGTAAAGTATATTGACTATCAGAAGGGATCGCAAGATTTAACAAAGGTAAGGTTGAAAAGTAAGTAAAATTAGAAGAGAAAGGATGATGTTTATGCCAACAATGGCCGACCCATTTTCAGGGAATATAAAAAGAAAGATTTCAAAAGTAGAATTAATTCAAGCCCTTCGAGTAGATATTGCTTCAGAATTAGAAGCGATTTATTTATATGATGCTCACGCTCATGCAACAGATGATCCATTAGCTAAGAAAGTATTAATGGATATACGTGATGAAGAAAAAGAACACGTAGGAGAATTAATGACGTTAATGCGTTATTTAGATCCAGAATTAACGAAACATCTAATGAGTGGAGAAGAAGAAGTAAAAGAAATGATGGCAGATTTAGGAATTGTAGAACCATCAATTGACAGTATTGCTTCTGTAGGTAGCCTGTTAGATGATGAAGAATAGGTAGGAGGTACATTATGGACTTTTTATCTAGAGATGATATGCCATTAGATGAAACACTTTGGGATCGTATTGATAACGAAGTAGTTGAAACTTCAAAAAAGCATTTAAAAGGTAGAAGATTTTTACCAATATTCCATTCAGGAAGTGGAAGCAATGTGGCTTATGTTGATGGACATGAACGTACAGAAAACTTTAAGGATGGAATTGTAGTTGATGAGAATCGTAAAGTAATCTCACTCCCACAGCTATATTCAGATTTCTGGTTATACTGGCGTGATATTGAACACGCAAAGACACAAGGTTATTCCGTTGATTTATCAGCAACTACATATGCTGCAAAACAATTGGCAAGACGTGAAGATGAATTAATCTTCTATGGTAACAATGACTTAGGATTAGATGGACTGTTAACTGTAAAAGGCAGCCAGTCATTGAAACGTGGAGATTGGACAACTGGAGAAAACTCATTCCAGGATATTGCGAAAGCAGTAACAATGTTGGAAACAAATGGTTTCTCAGGTACTCACTCATTAATTGTTAGTCCAGATTTATATCTGGAACTTGAAAGAATTCAACCAGGAACTGGTTTATTAGAAGTTGACCGTATTAAGAATGTCTTAAGTGGAAAACTAATCAAGTCTACTGCGTTGAAGCCTAAAACAGCAATCGTCGTATGTAATGAACAACCATACATGGATTTGCAGGTTGGTGTAGATATTAGTACTGCATATGTTGAATTGGCAGACAATATGAATCATCACTTTAGAATCTTAGAAACAATTGCTTTAAGAATTAAAGAGCCACAAGCAATTGTAATATTGAAATAATATAAATTGAGAGATGTTTACTTTACTGTAGACATCTTTTTCTTGTATATTTAAAGTACGCAAGATAAATGAAAACAAATCTAACATATTTAGATATAATATCTGATGGATTGGAGGCAATATATGAATGATTTAGAAAAAGTATTAATAGCAATTGACTACATTGAAACTCATTTAATGGAAAAATTAGATTTAGACAAGATTGCACAGGCAACTCATTATTCTAAGTTTCATCTTCATCGCTCATTCACAAAAACAGTTGGACTTACTATATATGAATATAGTAGAAGAAGACAGTTAAGTGAAGCAGCGAAATTATTAGTATTTTCTAATAAATCAATAGTAGATATTGCACTTCTATCTGGCTATAGTAGTCAACAAGCGTTTGCGACAATGTTCAAAGCCATGTATAAGCAATCACCAAATCAGTTTAGAGAGAACAATGTATATTATCCATTACAATTAAAGTACAAACTGGAAGGACACACAAGTGCTATTCATTTTGGAGATACTGGTAATGTATCAGCCATCACGTTTGCAACTGAAAAAGATATACCAAGTTGGATAGAACTTACACGATTGGTAATTGATGGATTTCCTTATCTTAATGAAGAGGATTATCTTATAACTCTTAAGCGATGTATAAAACAAAAAGAAGCCTTAATATTAAAGGAAGAAGATATCGCAATAGGTATCATGTTGTTTTCAAGTAAAAGTGGAAGTATTGAATTTTTAGGTGTGCATCCATTATATCGAAGCAAAGGAATTACAGAATTATTTTTGGATAAAGTCTGGAATGAATTTTTTAAAGATAAGGAAGTTATAAGTATTACAACATATCGAGATGGTGATAAGGCAGATACAGGGTATCGTGAAGAACTAAAAGAGTTGGGATTCGCAGAAGCAGAACTATTAACAGAGTTTGGCTATCCAACACAAAAGTTTATTATGAAGAAAAAATAGGGGGTTCAATGAACGATACAGATATTATAAATGAATATAGTAATGAAAATCCATTAGCAAGACATTTCACAATCAAAGACTTATTAAAATTTACCTTTCCAACTATCTTTATGATGGTGTTCTCAGGGTTATATACCATGGTAGATACGATGTTTGTGGCGAGGTTTGTGAACACCGATGCTTTATCATCCATTAATATAGTTACACCAGTGATTAATGTAATTGTAGGGATAGGTGCCATGTTTGCGACTGGAGGAAGTGCAATCGTAGCACGAAAAATGGGAGATGGAAATAATAAGGAAGCAAGAAGCAATTTCACAATGATTGTAATAACAGCAATCGTTATTGGCGTGTTTATCTCTATGTTTGGATTGTTATTTATAAACCAGATGATAAAAATGCTGGGTGCCAGCGATTTATTGTTTCCATATGCAAAAGATTATCTGACAATTTTATTAATTTTCGCACCTGCAAATATTCTTCAAGTTGTCTTTGCAAATCTATTTGTAACTGCTGGAAAACCTGGATTAGGAATGGGATTAGGTTTAGCTTCAGGGATTACCAATGCAGTATTTGATTATATTCTTATTGTGCTACTACAAATGGGAATTGCGGGTGCAGCACTGGCAACAAGTATGGGGTATTTATTACAGGCGACTGTTGGGGTTATCTTTTTTCTAAAAAATAGAAAAGGAACTTTATACTTTGTTAAGCCACACTTTGATATAAAGGTAATAAAAGAGAGTAGTTTTAATGGTTTATCAGAAATGGTAAGCCAACTGTCAATGGCCGTTACTACCTTTTTATTTAACCTGGCAATGATGCGACTGTTAGGTGAGGATGGGGTTGCTGCAATCACAATCATAATTTACTCTCAGTTTTTACTTACAACTTTCTATATTGGTTTTTCTATGGGAGTAGCTCCAATTTTTAGCTATAACTATGGCAGCGAAAATACAAAAGAACTGAAACGGATATTTCAAATATGCATTTTATTTATTACTGCAGTTTCAGTTATTGTATTTGCTATTTCAATGATTGGTGGACCATATCTGGTAGGTTTATTTTCTGAGAAAGGTACACAGGTCTATGATATAGCTAAGGTAGGATTTTTAATCTTTCCATTTAGTTTCTTATTTTGTGGAATTAATATATTTTCATCATCTTTATTTACTGCATTATCAAATGGTAAAGTATCAGCAATTATTTCTTTTTTAAGAACATTTGTATTTCTTACAATTGGTATATTAATATTACCCATCTTTCTAAATGAAATTGGGATATGGTTAGCAGTTCCTATAGCTGAGATGTTTACACTTATAATTTCAATTTACTTTATTATTCGTCATAAATCAGAGTACCGTTATTATTAGTATCAGTAACTTGATGATTATAATGTTTTTAACTTTTCTATCTAATGTTGTTACTATATAATAAACATAGCAACAAACCAAGGAGGGTATTATATCATGACACATATAACACTGAATTTAACAGGAAAGTTTATGCCAATTGATCGTGGAGATATGTTTGAAGATCCACTACATGAATTTCTTCAAGCAAAAGAATATGGAATTGTTGATGGTGGTGGTTCTGCACTTCAGGCAAATGGTGAAATTGATACGGTTGATGTGGAATTATATTTGAATGATGGAGTTGATGTATCAAAAGTAATCGATGAAATGACAGAATTTCTAAGTCAAGAGGTTGGAGTTCCAAAAGGTTCCAAATGGATACTTGAAGATAAGAAGATTGAACTTGGTGAATACGAAGGGCTAGGAATGTACTTTAATGTCGAACCTGATAAGGTAAATGTAGAAGAATTACAGAATATCCTTAATGATAGTTTTGCGATATTGGGTAAGAAAGTTTTATATACATCCAATCGACTAAATGATAATGTTACGGTTATTTATTATTATGGCGATTCATACGATGAGATGGAGCGGATTTTAAGTGACTTTATGAAAGAGAAGTACAGTCATCTAGATATTACTTTAAAGCAATTATAGATAGGACGAAGATGTTTCATATGACATCTTTTCTTTTTCATTGTAATGAATTACTCGAAATATAGTTTAGATAGATTGAGTTGGAGATGTATAATTTATATACTTCTTTTATGTTATAATAAAGTCTGTAAGTTTAAGTAAGGTGGAGGACTAATGATGGAGAAGAAGTATATATTTTTTGATGTGGATGGTACCCTGACAACAGGATTAAAACATGGAAATGTTATTCCAGATGATACATTGGAAACAATTAAGAAATTAAAAGAAGCAGGACATTTTCTGTCATTAGCTACTGGTAGACCAGCGTTTCATGCTAAGAACATGGGTGAACTAGCTGGGATTGATAATATAGTATGCAATGGTGGATATGGTGCTTATGTAAATGGTCAAGAAATCTTCGCTGAGGGAATGGATCAAGAGGAGTTGTTTCAACTAATTGATGAGTGTGAAGAGAACAACATTCCTTATGGAGTATCTGTTGAAGGTGATGATTACTTTTTATGTAATTCTAAGGAGTTGAAAGAGAAAGTTGATGACTTTAATTTTTGGGCTAAAATGGAAGTTGACGAAAACATGCATGGTAAAGATTTTGAAAAGGTTACACGAATGCTAGTGGATAAATCATATTTTGATATTAAAGAACGTAATACTTATACTAAAATTATTCTAATGTATTATCATGCACCGTTTATGATTGTGGAACCAGATGATAAAATCGGTGGTATCAAACGCCTGATGAAGCATCTTAATGAACCATTTGAAGAAGTTGTTTGTTTTGGTGATGGCCACAATGATATTACGATGCTAAAGGAAGCACCACTTGGAATTGCGATGGGCAATGCAGTGGATGAGGTAAAAGAAGTAGCTGATTATGTAACAGATGCAAGTGATGAAGGTGGAATCCTTCATGCCTGTAAACATTTTAAATGGATATAAGAAAAGTGGTGCGACTCTTGTCGCACCACTTTTATGTTTAATCGATTAATTTATGTCTAACATTCTTCCATAAGTAAGTTGTATAAATAGCATATATTGTACCAATTATAACAAATGCAGTAAGAAAAACTAATTCTCCTAAATTGAAAAATTGTGTAATGATATATGCTAGAGCAATGAATGCTAGTGCACAAATAGTACTTATTAGTTTAAGGTTTGACCATTTATTAGTACTCATATAGCATCACCTCTTTACTAAATTATAGCACGTTTATTGAATTGCATCGCAATTAACAATTAATCTTTAGTAACATAAGAATACATATCACCAGATTGGATATATGTACAAGGAATGTCTTCGTTTAAAGCGTCAGGTAGATAATGAATCATATACTCCATACCTGGTTCTTCTAAATTAAAGTGTCCCATATTAATTGCTACTTTATTCATGTTTAACATACTACTATCACGGATGTATTCAGCTAAAGTGAAGTCAACTAATTCCAAAGTTAAGAAGCAATCTATATCTTTTTTGTTTGCTTCTTCTATTGAATCTCTAGCATCACCAAGCACATGGAATGGAATTTTTACTTTTTTTACTTTTGTGCTAGTATCGCCAAGTATTTTGATTCCATTTAGATTAAGCTTATTAATGATATCTTCTGCTAGATCTTTTGCTGTTGTTTCTGGTAAGTCAAAAAATAAAGGATTTTCTTTATCTCCAATAATATAATCAGACCAACCTAGTTTTTCTGATAAACCATAAAAGATTCCATCTATATAAGTGCCATCACCTTTTGGAATTCCTGAATGAATATAGTCATGATCTCGCCAAACAACAATACCTGTTTCATCAAGTAATTTCTTCTTAGCAAGAAATGTAGTATTTTCACTTTCAATCAGCCAATCTGTATGATCTCCATGATTCCAAAATAAAGCTTCATGACAGATAATTAAGTTTGCACCTTGTGCATGAGCTTTTCTTATTACATCAACTGATGCCCAGCAAGTGGTAACGATACCTGTACATTCTTGGTTTGCATCCCCATAAAGTATTTTATCTCTTGTAGTTTGGTCATCTATTTTCTTTCCTTCAAAGATTCCTTTATGGTAATTTTTAACTTTTTCAATCGCTTCTATAATTTTCATTTAAAGTCTCCTTTCAATAAATGTAAGTTTATTCATCATCATAATCTACTGCAGTATCTAGTTGATTAACGTAAATGATTTGCTTTCTGCATTCTTCTACGATATTTGAAATACGTTCTTTATCTAGGGTTTCTTTTTCAGGAACAAGTAAAAGACTCATTGCCAAAGGTAAATTCATTCCACAAATAATATGTACTCGATCATTCATATATGGATAAAACTTTTGATAAACGCTGCCCCCCATTAAATCAGTAAGAACAATTACTTCATCTTCTGGGTTGAAATTAGAAAACAAGTTATTAATTGTAACTTCAAGGTCAGGTTCTTCATTGGCAGTATATGCATTGATATCGTGAATTTTCTTTGATCCGTTTGTTAAAAATGCAACGGTTTCTTTGAGCCCATATGCCATTCGATGATGGGATGCAAAAATAAATCTTCTCATAATCAGTCTCCTATCTTTCTAACAATTGGATGAATTGTATTACGAAAGTCTTCTATATCTTTTAAAAAGAGTGACCAAGGAGTTATCATAACTCCTTGGTTTTTATTACTATATACTTCTTCTTTCATTTTTATTATGCTGCAAAGATTCCAGTAGCTGCACCAACCATTGATGCAATAATAATAAATAAAATCATCCAAGTCATTTTTACTTTTCTTACTTTCATAAAATAATAAATAACGGCAACAGCTGCAACAGGTAGTAATGCTGGCATAACTCCATCAATTAATGATTGAACTTCCATGACAACATCGCCATTTTGAAATGATAATCCTGTTTTTAAATTGACAACAGTTGCTATTAGGGAACCTACAACAGTTAATCCCAGAACCGAACATGCTTCAGTAAATACCGTAATTTGTTTACCAAATTTAGTAATTACGTTTACTCCCATTCCATATCCCCATTCATATTGAAGGATACGTACTGCTAGAAAAGCAACGGTAAATGAAAGCCAAAGGAATATTCCTAAAGGATTACCTTCCATTCCCATACTAGCTGCGATAGATCCAAAGATAGTAGGAATCATTGCCCAACCAATCGTATCACCAATTCCTGCAATAGGACCCATTAATCCAACTTTAAAATCGTTAACAGCATCTAATGAAGCAATTCCACCTTCATCTTCAATACCAAGAGCAGCACCAATAATGAAAGGTGAAATCCAAGGCATTGTATTATAATACTTCATATAGTTAAGTGCTGATTTTTTCAAATCATCATCATTAGGATACATTTTTCTTAAACATGGATATACGGAAAATAAAGTGGAAGGAGCTAATTGAGTTTCATAATTAAAGGTTGAAATACTAATTAGCCAGCGCCATGCAGCTTTACGTAAATCTTTTTTTGTTAATACTTTTTCTTTACTCATCTTCTAATCCTCCCGCCATTGCTCCAGTTGTTGACGCAACTTTCATTTGGCCTTTATAAACTTCATATGCAGCTGCTAAACCAACTGCAGCAACTCCTAACACAGGAACTCCGATATATGCTGATAAAACAAAACCTACTAACAAGAATGACCAATATTTATTTAGAGGCATATACATTAATAGCATAGCCATCCCTACTCCTGGTAATAAACCACCTGCAATTGTTAATCCACTTGTAAACCAAGTTGGCATAAAATCTAAAATTGTATTAACAACAGTTGGTCCTGCGGTAATACATACTAATACAGGAATTGCAGAACATAAACCATAGAAAAGAGGTGATATTTTAATTACATTTAACGCAGATTGAAATTTTCCGTTTTCAATTAAAGCAACTTCTTTTCTCATTAAGAATCCATTGAATATTTTATAAATAACATCAAAGTTAACACCAAGCATTGCTACTGGAATCCCTATTGTTAAACCTGCTTCCATTCCTTTTCCAGTAGTTATGGCAATTGTAGTTGCGATAATTGCAGCGACTGGATAATCTGGCATTGATGAACCACCAACTGCTACAACTCCCATTGACATAAGTTGCATTGTAGCACCAATATATAATCCAGTAGCTGAATCTCCTAAGATTAGTCCAACTAACCAACCACAAATAATTGTATTAAAAGCAAAAAATTGTGTAGTAACTGTATCGGTCATTTTTAGATACGCTACTAATGTAATAAGTATAATTTGAATTACTGTTAATTCCATTGTTTCATTCCTCCTATAAATCCATAATATTAGCTAATGGAACAGCCTTATCAGTTGTAGTGAAGCGCACATCAACCTTCGTTCCATTCGCAATGATTTTTTTGTAAATACTTTTGTCTTCATCTTTAATCGCTGCTCTTGAACTAACTTTCGTTCCAGTTACACGATCTCTTGTAATACCAATTACAAGATTTGGTATTTTCTGATTTCCTTCTTCTTGTAATTTCAAAATAGTTTCGGGATTTTCACAAACTACAAAAACTTTGTGATCATCATATTTCCCATTCTTGAAATTATTAATAGCAGTTTCTTCAGTGATGATTGAGCAAGCCATTCCTGCAGGCTTTCCAAGTCTCATACTCTCCTTTATAATAGGATCATTTGCTGTACGGTCATCAATCACCATAATTCGCTGTGCCCCTGATTGTGGAGCCCACATTGTTGAAACAATACCATGTAATAAACGATAATCTATTCTTCCTAAAATAATACTCATTCTATTCCTCCTTTCACTTTGTAAGTAGGGTATATTCTTACGTACACCCTTTATATAGCAAAAACCATGCCAATTTAAATAATCCTTATTTTATGCTTGTTTTTTTATCATACAGACACTAAGTGATAATGAATTAACACTAATGGTGTCATAACTTTAGAAAAGAAAGGATGCATATGGCACCCTTAGTTTCTATTGTATATTTTTGATATAAATATTAATGTATTCCATTTCTTCAATGGGAATGTTTACACTATAATATTTTTCTACTTTAGAAAATGAAGTTTTAATATGCTTTATAAATTCTTGCATATCATCTGTACATTCATCAGCAGTTTTTTGATATTCTTCCTCCCCTTCATGAGTAACTAGTCGTTCAATCAGACAACAGATATGAACATAAAGACCGAAACAAGCATTATAGCTGAATATAGTATTCATTTCACTTTGCAATTTGTCAATTGCATCTGCTACATGTTCCAATAATTTATCAGGATTTAAAATAGTTAAATTACCAATAATATTAGATAAAGAAAAGTTCTTCAAAATATTTCTTCTAAATAATTCCATATCATTTTCATTTATCATGTCCTTAAAATAAACTGTTAATATTTCAAATGAGTTATTCATAATTAATTCTTCTACTGGAATAAATTTAATATTTTCTATTTTTGGATTTAATGTTCCAACAATACAAATAACTTCATAGTTATTAAAGAAATCATTTTCTAGTTTATACTCTAAAAGAGTAGAGTAGTCATATGTTACTACTTTCACTGGTAAGGCTTTTGGTAAGGAATCTTCTAAGATAGATTTTAGCTTTTCAGCTGTACCAATTCCAGTTGCACATGAGCAGAGAATTATTTTTTCTTTTTCAGTCTTTTCAATAATTTTATAATGATTGATATTTTCTTTCATACATTCATCAAACAATTTAGATAATGGTATGTCATTACGCAGACCATCTCCTATATAAACTGCTTGTTTTGTGCTTACATTATTTGCAATTGCAATGTTTGCACTTGTTTTGTGTGCAATTCCTTGATGTATTTCTTCCAAAGAACCCATATCCACTAACAATACTAAATCCTGATAATCCCCATGCTTATTTAAATACTCATTCAGTTTTTCAATGATGACTTCTGTAGAAGTATCAATAGGCATATCAATGGCATCAAAAATATATGCATCAAGTAATTGATTGGCTGCATTAGCAATACTACTTGCAGTAGCATAACCATGAGCAAGAATTACTCCTATTCGTTTATTGATTTCACGTTCACTATGATATATGACCATACTTAATGTAAGTATAGCAATCTGGAAAATATTTAACTCCAGATCCAATGATACATGGATATTTTGCGCCATTTCCGAAGCAATTGAATATTCACGCATATACTTTTTTTCAATAATCTTAGAAAAATCTATAGATTCTTGCCTATGGGTTTCAAAAGAATCAATGATTGCCAAACTATGTTTTGAAAAATCTTTAACTAACATAGACAATGCCAAAATTTCATTTGATTTGAAATCAAGCCCATATTTGATTCCAATCATTTCTATAATTTTTTTCATCATATTTAAAATTAACCCATCACGCATATTGTCATTAGCGTTTTGGTTGAATAATAGATGATTATAATAATTCTCAATATCTGTAATATTATTTTGAAGGAATACATTCATTGATATCTGATTGTTTTGCAGTTTCATCATATTTTGAAGTAAATCATCTATCAGAGAGTTTTGTAAGGTTTTACTCAGAACACGTTCTTCTAAATCTTGTATTGAAAGGATTTGCTGTCGATCAATAAGGCTTACAGATTGTTCAATTTTTGAATTTGAAATTATCGTTTCTGGTAAATCAAGGGTATGAATCTGTAATTCATTATCCTCATGTCGATGATGATATAAAGCATTCATACATGTAGCTTGGATTGTATTTTTTAATTCACCAACATTACCGTTGTAAGTGGCATTTAATAAAATACTATATGCTATATTTGTTATTTTTATTTCCCGTTTCATTTTGTGAGCTTCACTATCCAAACAATGAATGATTAATTGAGCTTTTTCATTAATACCTCTTTCAGCAATTGAAGGCACAAGCAAACGAATCGGAATACGTCGATATAATGTTTTTAATAATACTTTTTGTGGATCTTCTGTTGTCGCAAAAATCAAACGAACATCACTATGATAGAGATTTTCATTATCACCTAACATACGATAATAACCGTTATCCATAAATAAAAATAATTTTTCCTGGCATTCTGGTTTTAGGCAATGTACTTCATCTAAAAATAATACACCACCTTCAGCTGCTTTAATTAATCCAATATTATCACTTTCAGCTCCAGTGAACGCACCTTTTTTATAACCAAATAAATTTGCACTTAGCAATTCTGGGTTATTCGCATATTCACTACAATTTACATGAATAAATTTCGCATCTTTTTCAATGTGATGGTTGTTAACTCCATATTCATACATTAAATAAACAATAAAACTTTTCCCACTACCCGTTGGTCCATGTAGAAGTGTTGGAAGACCAATTGGTGGATAAGAAATAGATGCTTTACATTTATCAACTAAATCTTGAAGACTCTCACAATGTCCAATTAATTTTTGAAAATCTTTTTTCTCATTCCTTTTAAGTTCAAGCATCAAATCCTGATAAGATGAGAATAAGTTAGCAGATAATTGTATTCGATATTCTTGTTCTAATGTTTTCCTGTCTAAAAAGATAACAGGACGAGTATTAATTTTTATAAATGTTTCGTTGCTATAGAATTCATTTAAATGCTGTGATATCCAGTTTCTACTGAGGTTAAGATGGTGTCCTAGTTCAGTAGCGTTATTTTTTGTGTATGTCTTATTGATAGTGTTTTCTTTTACTAACGCTAATAATTTGTCTTCCATAACGTTTCCTGCTTTCTTAATTTTTATTGATTGGTGATGATATATTATTACCATAACGTAATTCAAATCTTTTGTAAATAATAAGATTTTTTGTTTCAAATAGCATTTTTATCAACATAAAAAGGGATAATATGTACAATATATACCCCTTTAAATTTATCTATCAATTAAATTATAGCATAGTTATTATAATTCAACTGCAAATACAGTACCTACTTTTTCACAACCTTGTTTTTCGTAATAAGGATCTACATCACTTGTCACATAAACAGGCATATTTTTGTAATCATCACAAACAGCTTTCATTAGATAGCGACCGTATGATTTTCCTCTGCATGTATTACTAACCAATAAATCTAGAATATAAATACCATATCCATCATCATCTTTACAGCGAATATAGCCACATACTGTATCATCCTCAAGAATTACATAAGCAATAGAATGATTCATAGCCTTTTTGTACTTCTCCTGATTATCTGCATCACAGTAGTCTGACCAATCATCTTCTTCTCTCTGCATCATCTGAAAGATGGCAGGTAAGTCTTCTATTTGATATTTTCTAATTTCCATAAGTTCTCCTCTTATTTAGAAAATCGTTAAGCATAGCAACTTTTCTGTTGCTCTTTTTGTATGCAAAACAAATTTCACTTTCGATATTTTCTTTCAGTTTTACTATTTTTATGTCGTTTAGAATAAACGGTTCTAAACTTTTACGCATTAAATAAGAGACACCTTCATTACCTTGTACACCACTAATAATTGAATCAATGCGTGCCGTTCGAATTATATTTGGTGTGATATTGTTAGCCGCAAACATATCCATACAAGTTTTATAAATGCTTGTATTTTTATGCATCAATATACAAGGTTCCTGTCGTAAGTCGACAATTGACAGGGATTTATGTTTAGCGAAAGGATTTTCAGTGTTGATGATTGCTACAAGTTCATCTTCTGTATAAGGAATTGTAGTATAAAGTTTTTCATCAACAATGGCTTTACGAACAATCACAATATCTACACCTTTATCTAATGTTTTAAGAATCTCATCTTCTTCTAATTCGATCAGATGAAATTGAATACCACTAGATGTACTAAAATCACGAAGTGTTTTTAAAATATGATACTGGTTTACAAACGGCAGTGAAGCAATCTGAATTACTTCCTGATGTTTATTCAACCGATTAATCATGTTATTGTAATCAGCATACAGTTTCGTTGCTTCTTTATAGAAAATCTCTCCTTCATTAGTTAATGAGATTCTACGTTTGGAGCGATTAAAAAGAACAACACCTAATTCGTATTCCAATCTTTGAATACTTTTAGAAAGCGAAGATTGTGAAATGTTTAATGTGTCTGCTGCTTCTGAGTATGTTTCTTTATCAACAATCGTTATAAACTGGTGTAATTGTTCAAAGTTCATGACCTATTCCTTTCTGGAATACATTGTACCATAAATTGAATTGTTTAGGGATACTTACAGATATATAGTTAAAGTAGGAGATTACTATGGATTACGAATTAAACTATCGAAATAAAAAAGTATACTATAACCTATATTTCCTAGGAAATGATCTTTTACTAGTGATTCATGGTGGTGACTTGTCACATATTGGAGGATACAGTACAGCTTATTGCGTTGAAGATAAGTGGAATATAGAGAGTAATGCTTTGCCTCATCACAAGGATGAGGTACTTGCTCAGATGTATGTAGAACCCATTGCAAAGCAGTTACACTGCAGCGTTCATTGTGTTTGTGGAGTACATTATGATGATCTTAGTAAAGATCAATTAATAGAATTTATAGAAGAAAATAAGAAATTGTTGAAAAAGATATTGAAAGACTTGGAGGTACAACATGGTAGATGATTTAAGAAGTGCAATTGAATGTTTAAAACAATATGAGGGTGAATATATTGAAACTGATGTAGCTGTAGATCCACACGCTCAACTTGCAGGAGTGTATCGTCATATTGGTGCAGGAGGTACTGTCAAGCGACCTACAAAGGAAGGTCCAGCAATGATGTTCAATCGTATTAATGGGCACCCAGATGCAAAGGTGTTAATTGGTTTGCTATCAAGCAGAAAACGAGTCGGAGTGTTGTTGGATGAAAAACCAGAGCGATTAGGGTTCTTGTTGAATGATGCTATTAAGAGAAAACAACCACCAGTGAAAGTAGGTAAAGAAAAAGCGAAATGTCAGGAAGTTGTTCATTTAGCTAGTAATCCAGATTTTGATATTCGTAAACTAGTACCAGCACCCACAAATACGCAAGAAGATGCAGGGCCATATATTACTCTTGGGATGTGTTATGCAACCAATCCAATTACAAAAGAATCAGATATAACGATTCATCGATTATGTCTTCAAAGCAAAGATGAAATTACAATGTTCTTTACTCCAGGCGTAAGGCACTTGGATGTGTTTAGAGAAATTGCAGAAAAGGAAAATAGAGCATTACCTATATCAATTAGTATTGGAGTGGACCCAGCAATTGAAATCGCTGCCTGCTTTGAACCGCCAACAACTCCTCTAGGATTTAATGAGTTAGAGATTGCTGGAGGAATTCGAAATAAACCAGTGGAGCTTGCAAAGTGTGTAAGTGTTGATGAATATGCAATCGCTAATGCAGAGTATGTAATTGAAGGAGAGTTACTTCCTAATGTAAGAATGCGTGAAGATTTAAATAGCAACACAGGAAAAGCAATGCCAGAATTTCCTGGGTATACAGGACCTGCAAATCCAGCTTTACCAGTTATTAAAGTAAAAGCAGTAACTCACCGTAAGAATCCAATTATGCAGACATGTATTGGACCTAGTGAGGAACATGTATCGATGGCAGGAATTCCAACGGAAGCTAGTATTCTTTCAATGGTAGAAGAAGCAATGCCAGGTAAATTATTGAATGTATATTGTGCAACTCCAGGAGGAGGGAAATTTGTGGCAATTCTACAATTCAAAAAAAGTATACCAAGTGATGAAGGAAGACAGCGACAAGCAGCTCTACTGGCATTCAGTGCATTTAGTGAACTGAAGCATATTTATATTGTTGATGAAGATGTTGATATCTTTGATATGAATGATGTGATGTGGGCAATGACAACTCGTTTTCAAGGTGACATAGATATCATTACAATTCCAGGAGTACGATGTCATCCTCTTGATCCATCTAACGATAGTGCATATTCACCTTCAATCAAGGATCATGGGATTGCTTGTAAAACCATCTTTGACTGTACGGTTCCCTTTCATTTAAAAGACCGCTTCATTCGTGCAAAATTTATGGATGTAGATGCTACCAAATGGGTGCCAGATGAAAAGTAAAAAACGTCTGATTGTTGGAATCAGTGGAGCCAGTGGTGTACAACTGGGATATCGTTTGTTGAAAGTGTTAAAGGAATTAAAGGAATTTGAGGTTCATCTTATTGTAAGTGAAGGTGCAAAAGAAACCATGCGATATGAACTTTCAATTTCATATGAAGAGCTGATTGGTTATGCAGATATCGTTCATGACAATAATGATATTGCAGCATCGATTGCCAGCGGATCATATGAAAGTGAAGGGATGATTATTATTCCAGCAAGCATGAAAACAGTATCTGCACTTGCTCATGGCTATGCAGATTCATTGCTTCAAAGAGCTGCGGATGTAGTAATAAAAGAGAAAAGAAGATTGGTGATTGTTCCTAGAGAAATGCCTATGAGTGCAATTCATTTAGATAATTTAAGTTATTTGGCAAAACTACAAGATATACATATCATCCCACCAATGCTTACTTACTACAATCATCCAGAGAGTATTGAAGATATGGAATTACATATTATTGGAAAATTACTATCAAAGTTCAGTATTAATATAAAGGAGTACAAACGATGGAAAGAAAACAATACAACCAACTAATTGATATTAACTATGATGAAGATTATAAGACTAATACATTAGATATTTATTACCCAGAAACTGATAAAGAAGTATATCCAACTGTTATTCATGTTCATGGGGGTGCATTTAAAAAAGGAGATAAGCAAGACAATCAATTGGATGCCTACTTTGCATTTGTAGAAGCAGGTTATGCACTTGTGAGTATTAATTATCGATTAAGTGGAGAAGCAATATTTCCTGCAAACATTATAGATACAAAGAAAGCAATTCGTTATCTTCGCAAGAATGCAGATAACTATCAATTGGATGAAAGCAAGTTTGTTCTTGTTGGAGGAAGTGCTGGAGGATATGTCGTTGATATGGTTTGTGTGACCTGTGATACACCAGCACTTGATGTAGTAGATAATAACGAGCGTCAGGTTTCTTGCGGAGTACAGGTAGGTGTGTCTTGGTTTGGTCCAACCCAGTTTACAACTATGGATGAACAGATTCGCTCAAATAATTATGGAAAAGATGATCATGATGATGTTGATTCACCAGAATCACTTTTTATGGGTGAACAGATTACAAAGTTAAACAAAGGGTATGTATTAAGCGCACAACCTCAAAGTTATGTACACAAGGAGATGCCACCAATGTTACTTCAACATGGACGCAAAGACCGTGTTGTACCATGGCAACAGTCTCAATCTTTCTATGATGCTTCAAAACGTGAAGGTGCAGATATCACATTTGAAATATTAGAGGAAGAGGATCATGGTACTGAAGGATTTGGTTCAAAAGAAAATATGGAACGAGTAGTTTTATTTGTTAATAAAAAAGTGGTTGAATGAAAATGAGAGCGATGATGATTCATTGCTTTTTTTTGCTAAAAAGCAATGAAAATACGGAATATAATATAAATTCTCTAATGAAAATCTAAAGACTTTATGAAGAATTTTTGATTCACTTGCAACCCTTTGAAATAGACGAAATAATAAGGGTGACAAAGGATGTAAGGAGGAAGAATATGAAGAAGTTTTTAGTTGTTCTATTATTTGTTGCAGCAGGATGCAATACTTCAATAACAACCAATGAAGGTGATAAGTGGCATTATGAAGAATCCTATAATATGCAAAATAATACAAAAGCACAAATGAAAATGATGGTAGAATTAGAAGACCAATTAATGTATTTTGCGGATACCAATGATGATGGAAAAGTAATTGTAACTATGTTGTACTCGGACAAAAATGGAGAAGATTTGACGATAGAAAATGAGAATCCAGAGAATGATTGTACTCTTGAGAATCTGAATAAATGCTCTAATGCAAAATCAGGTCATTTGAGTAAGTTTCATTATTATGATAATTCTTTATATTATGTATATAGTGACTGGGATGAAGAAAATGAAAGTATTTATCAGACCCTTCATCGTTGTGATTTAGATGGGAAAAATGATGAAGAAGTATATAGATTTAAAGAATATGATGAAAATTCACAATCATTCTTTTATCAAATGCATAAAGGATATATGTATTATGCAACTGATAATGGTGGTATTCATAAGGTGAACCTAACAAATTTTAAAAAAGAAAAATTTGTAGATGATGCTGTCAATATGAAATGTTATGCTATGTACTTTTATGGAGATATTGTATATATGTGTTTAAATGATTATGAAGATGAAGAAGGAGTTTTGCATACTGATGCTGTTTATAAAGTGGACTTGAAAACAAATGAAAAAGAATTTGTTATGGATACAGAAGGAGTATATCATATTGATTTAGACAATATTATTTATATAGGAGAAGATTACTCAACCTATATTTATAATATAAAGAATGATGATTATAAAAAAATAATCGACGATCTAGTGACTTGGGTTTATCGTACAGATGATTATTATTTAATAGATGGAGTTGGAATGTCACTTGAAGAACATGGACTCATGTATTTAGTAAACCTAGATGGAAAAATCCTTGATCAAAAAGAAGGGTTTACAGATTATCCACCATACTCACAAGGGGTTGTTAATGATAACTATTTCATTTATGATACAGACAAAAAACTATTTGTATACTATCCGATATCTGATGGAAAATTTGGTGATTTGCAAATTGTTGAAAGTTTCCATGATTATAAAAAGTAGTAAAAGAAGAATATATGATTAGTAGATAGTAGAGTATAATAAAAAAAACTATAGCTAAATAAACAAAGAATTTATAATGCTATAGTTTTATAATTTGTGTTTTCGTTTTGTAGAACTGAAAATAAATAAACTTTCACGATATTTTGTGACAGTTCTTCTTGAGATTGAGATTCCTTCATCTTCTAATAGTAAACGAAGTTGCTCAT
Organism: Breznakia pachnodae; assembly: GCF_030814225.1. Classification (GTDB taxonomy): domain Bacteria; phylum Bacillota_I; class Bacilli_A; order Erysipelotrichales; family Erysipelotrichaceae; genus Breznakia; species Breznakia pachnodae. Next base: position 79,622 of record NZ_JAUSUR010000002.1, on the reverse strand, counting down.
CACTAAGTGGTTTTGTTTTATCTTCTTCCTGAATTAATTCTTTTACTCTGTTTTTGATGTGATTCTGAGAATGCTCACTACTTCCACCACTAGATAAGAAATGACTGAGAGAGTAATACTTGCTGTTGAATTCACAAGATTTGTTGTTCATTGCTCGACTTACAGTGGACACATTAACACCTATTGTTTCTGCTATCATTGCAAGCGTACAGTACTTCAAATCACCATTGTGTAAGAAGAACTCTTTTTGAATATCACAGATGCATTGCATAATCTGCATCAATGTTATATTACGTCGCTTAATAGAGTTCATCAACATATTCACTTGTGCTCGCTGCTCTTTTAATAATTTACCCATACCTTCACTATTTTCTTCACTTACAAAGACCTCAAGCTCATCATTTAATAATTTAATTTCAATCTTATCATCAACAACTTTTATAATAAACTCAGGATTTGTATATTGCACCTCAGTACTGTAATTAGCTGCTGGTTTAGGATTTAATGTTCGAATATACTTGATTGCATCATTGATGGTTTCAATATCTAGTTTTGTATGATTAATGATATTATCTGTATTGTCTAAAGCAACATCTTCCAGATAATCACAAAGAATCATTGCTGCTTGTGATATCTTTTTCTTTGATAAAATACATTGTAGTTTCAGACATTCTTTTAATGAGAAGGTAAAACATCCATAAGGCTCACATTTTCTAAGAATTGTTAGATTATGTTTATATTCACGTTCATTGATTTCCAACTGTTTCAATAATTCATCTTTTGGATATTTAAAATATCCATTACTATCCAAGTTGGAAATCATAGCTTCACATATCTCAATATTTGGTTTATCTTTGCTGTAACGCAACTGATCCATAATCTCATTGTATAGAGAAGGTGAATCATGTTGATAGTTTAAGAAAGCATCACTATCTTCTTGGCTACCATAGTTAAAACCAAGAAAAGGTGAATTATTAACTTCACTTTTGATATAAGAAAACAACTCATCATTATTTAATTCTAGAATTTTTAATGATGCAGCTTTTGAAGTATTAAACTTGTTGGATTGCTTTAATTCCTGCTTTAAAGTGAACTGTTGTTTCATAGTTATATTATACCAGTTTCTATAGATAATTTAGAAAGATAAGTATAAACTTGACAATAGGCAACCATCTTCCTATAATATAAGCAGATGGTTGCCTATGCAAATAGAGGTGTTGTATGAATAAACTAAATGAACAAAGAATTTTTATGAGTATTTTTCATCTTGCAAATAGAATGCAAGTTGAAGGAGATAAGTTAAGTGATGAATTAACATTGAAGCAATGGTTTTTCTTATACTTGTTGTATCAGGGAGGAATTGAAAATCCTACTTTAAAAGATATAGCACAGATGATGGGTGTAACTCGACAGAGTGCGAAAAAGATGACAACTATATTAGAAAGAGAAGGATATCTTACAATTTCTAAATCTGAACAGGATAGTCGTGCATTGTGTATTCAACCAACTGCGAAAGCAAAAGCATTTTTTAAACGTAATAAACAACTGGGAGGGAAACTTCTTGTTAGAGCATTTGAAAATATAGATGAACAAGAGTTGATTGATACATTAGTAGTATTAGAAAAAGTTCAAAGTAATTTGAGTGAAGAGGAATAAACCATGACAAAGGAATTAGCAATCAAAAGTAATGCTTTTAAACATAATGAAAGGATACCTGTAAAATATACAGGGTGGGGTGATGACATTTCGCCAGAATTAACAATCACAAATATTTCATCATCTGCAAAATCTATTGCGATTATTATGGATGATCTAAGCCACCCAATCAGTCTGATGTTTGGTAGACCTTATAATCACTGGTTGATTTGGAATATTCCTGTACAAAATGTAATTCCAGAAGATATTTCACATGGGGAGTATGTTAAGGAATTGAAAGGTGCAGTACAAGGTGTTGGCTATGGAAAACATCGTTATCGTGGACCAAAACCGCCAAAGTTTCTGAGAGGTGCGCATCGATATCGTTATCATATATACATTTTAGACTGTGTATTAGAATTGGAACCAACTGCTAAAAAATCAGAGTTAATAGATGCAATGAAGTCGCATATCCTTCAAGAGGGATATATTGATGGATTATATCAAAATAAATGATTATTTTGATATGAAATCATAAACTACATAATGGTTATAATAAGATCCATTTAATGAGTAAACCGTTTTACTAAATAAGATAATAATATCAAAGTCAATAATAGTCGATTATTATTGGCTTTTTTATTATTGATAATAAAAAAATAAAAAATTATTGACAACGCTTACAGCCGAGAGTACAATGAAAATAGGTAAACCAGTTAACCAAAAAAGGAGCATATGAGGTAAATATGAATAATAGTAAAATAATTTTGGTTTCTCACGGAGGACTTGCTGCAGGAATGAAAAACTCTGTTGAGATGATTATTGGAGAAAAAGATAATTTATATAGTTTTGGATTACAACCAGGAATGGTATGTGATGACATAATCAATGAACTTAAAAACTTGATTCTTAATACTGATGGACAAGTAATTATTATTGGGGATATATTTGGTGGTAGTGTGTGTAATGGCGCAACGACTCTTCTAGAATATCCTAATGTGAAAGTGATAGCTGGAATGAATATGTTACTAGTTATTAATGTTCTAATGAGTAGTGGTGAAATTAGCACCGAAGATACTCATCGAATGATTGCGGAAGCTAAAGAAGGAATGAAAGTTATTGAAATTATTAAAGAGGAAGATGAATCATTTTTTTAAAAGTATAAGATTTAGTTTTAAATATAGGAGGAAATTATGATAAAGCTAGTAAGAATAGATGATCGATTAATTCATGGACAGGTTGCACTTGTTTGGTCTAAACATTTAGGGATTAACAGAATAATGGTAATTAATGACAGAAGTGCAAATAATGAAACGCTAAAAGCAACATTGAAAATGGCATGTCCAGGTAGTATAAAATGTGCTGTATTAACTGTTGAAAAGGGAATTGAAACACTGAATGATCCTAGATGTAAGGATTTAAATGTATTTGTAGTGGTTGATAATCCAAGTGATGCACTAGAATTAGTAAATCGTGTTGGGTTTATTGATAGAGTTAATTTTGGTAATTATGGTAAGACTTCTAATATGGAAGGAAAAGAGAAAGTAACAAATAACATTTTTCTTGATGATGTTGATAAAAAACAAATTCATGAAATTGCTGCAGCTGGTGTTTATGTGTTTTCTCAATTATTACCAGATAATGAAGAAGTGGATTTAACAACTTATTAGAAAAGGAGAAAAATTATGGTAGTTGAAGGATTATTAGTAGCGTTAATTATGGCGTTTGCAAATTTTCTTGATTGGGGATTTGGTCATATACAACCTAGACCAATCTGGATTGGTCCATTGGTAGGTTTAGTTTTAGGAGATTTGCCTACTGGATGTATTTTAGGAGGAATGATTGAAGCTGTATTTATGGGGACATTCTCAATAGGAGGATCACAACCAACGGATATGGTTTCAGCATCAGTATTTGGAGTCGCTTTTGGTATTTTATCGACAAGTAATTTAGAAAATGCTGTTGCATTAGCGATACCTGTAGGATTATTATCAGTTTTATTATTTAATCTTGTAGTATTAGTATTTAACTTTGTAATTGACTTTCAAGATCGGGCAATTGCAAATCGTAATGATAAAGCATTTACATTCTGGCATTACTTTGCAATGTTCTTTAAACCATTTGTTTATGGTGTAATGGCATTTGTAGTTATTTCAGTTGGATCAGGTGCAGTAGAGTCATTTATGGCAAATCTTCCTGAACAAGTGAATAGAATATTAAATGTAATGGCAGCAACTATGCCAGCATTAGGAATGGCAATTTTAGTTAAGAATATGTGGGATTCAAAAATTATTCCTTATTACTTTTTAGGATTTATCCTAATGGCGTATTTAGGAACTACAACAATTACTATGCCAGAAACTGGAGAAGTACTAGGAAGTATAGGGTTAGATACAATGAGTATAGCGTTTATTGGTGCATGTCTTGGAATTCTTGCGGTTTTCTCAGATCTGAAGAAAGCAAAAAGTGAAAATAAAAGCAAGAAACCAGAAATTGAGGATGAAGCGGAGGATTTCTTAGCATGAAAAAGATGGAAATAAGTAAAAGTGATAAGAAACTATTAAATAGAATGTTTTGGAGACAAATGACATTCATGAGTGAAATGACATTTGTTCGTTTACAAGGACCAGGGTTTGGATGGTCAATTATGCCGTTCTTACGAGAGTTTTATAAAGATGATGACGAATACTATGCTGCATTAGAAAGACATGTGACATACTTTAATACAAATCCAGCATTTGCTCCATTTATTTCAAGTATTGTTTTACAAATGGAAAAAGAAAATGCTGAGCACAAGGTAGAAAACATTGAAGAGGCTGTTCAAGGTATAAAAGTTGGATTAATGGGTCCTTTAGCTGGACTTGGTGATTCGTTATTCACTGGGACATTACGTGTAATTGCAGCCGGTATTGGTATGGGATTTGCCTTAGATGGAAGCCCTATTGGAGCGTTATTATTCCTATTAACGTTATATGTTCCATGGTTCATTATTCGTTGGTATGGTGGAAGAATTGGATGGACTACAGGTGCATCATTTATTCAAAAAGCAACAGAGAGCGGAATCTTGCAAAGTGTAACAAAAGGATTTTCAATCTTAGGACTGTTTATGGTTGGAGCGATGACATTTCAAACGGTAGGTTTACGCTTTAATATATCTGGAGAATTAGAAGGTTCATTCATTGATCTTCAATCGACTTTAGATACAATATTAAAAGGCTTTGTTCCACTAGCATTTACAATGCTTTTATTGTGGATGATGAAAAAAGGAAAAAGTACATCATTCGCGTTAATGTTTGTTATTCTATTTTCAGTAGTTGTAGGTTTCTTAGGATTCGCAGGATAAAATCTTATAAGCTTGCTTACTAGCAAGCTTATTTTCGATGTAAATGAGGTAATTTATGAAACATGAAGAAATGATTTGTTTGTTAAAAGAATGGTGCGATAGTTTATTAGTCTATCAGTACAATAGTGAAAAGATGTTAAGTTTTGATGGTGCAATATTATGTCCCTGTTGTACAAAAGTACATGGACGGATTGCTGATTTAATGTATCCATTACTCGTACTGCAACAATCATTTCCAAATGAAGGGTATTTAGATAAAGCAATTGCTTTGTCTAAGTGGGAAGAGCGAATGCTATCCAATGAAGATGGAAGTTACTTTAATGACCGTGACAAAATGTGGAAAGGAATTACCGTATTTACAATAATTCGATATGCTCATATTATTCATTATTGCTCAAGTAGCATATTAGAAGAATATAAAAAGCAATGGAAGAAAAGATTAGAAAAAGCATTAGAGTATCTATATATGAATATAGATACACTTGGTGGTAATGTAAATTACACAATAACTGCAAGTGAAGCATTGGCATGGGGATGGAAGTTATTTCATACTCAAAAATATTATGACAAATCCAAGTCCTTGTATAATGAGGCAATGTCTTATGTGAATCAAGAAGGATTAATCATTGGAGAAGGAAGCCCAAGAAGAGTACAAACAAGCAGAGGCTGTAATGCAATTGACATTGGATACAATTTAGAAGAATCACTGCCAGCATTATTTATGTGTGCAGAGCTTTTAGAAGATGAGAACATGAAAGAAGAGATTGTTAAATTGTTTAATCATCACAAATATTTTCTATTAGATGATGGAGGTATTGATAACAGTTTTGGATCTAGAAATTATAAATGGACTTATTGGGGAAGTAAAACTGCTAAAGGATGCAATGCAGTTTTGTTAAAGATTGCAAGACAATATACAAGACCTGAATATGAAATATTTGTTTTGAGAAATTTAAAGTTATTGAAGAATGCAACAGTAAATGGATTGCTACAAGAAGGATTTTCTGATGGATATGATCAAACATGTATTCATATGACATTTACTCAAGCGATGGGATTAGCTGATTTATTGGTTATGAATCTCTCAGCAAAAAATATAACTACAAATATTCATAAACACAATACAACTTCTTATTTTCAAACGCTAAATACAATGATTATTAATTATTGTAATTGGAGAGCAACATTAACAAGCTATGATTATGAATATGTAAAAGAAGGTCATACTAGTGGAGGCTGTTTATCACTGCTGAAGCATAAAACATTCGGACTTATATTTGTATCATCAATGAACATCTATAAGCCAATAGAATCAAACAATATGTATGCTCTAAGAGAAAGTAGCAATACATGTATGACTCCAAGATTAGAGATTACTAATAAACAAAACGTTTATTCACAAATATATGATTATAATGCGCTGATTAGTAAGAAAGAATCAATAATAACAGTAAAAACAGTACTTACATCAATAAATCAGGAAAAAGGTCCTAGTGCAATAATCAGATTTATCTTTGAAGATAAACTGAAAATATCCATTCTTAGCGAAGAGGATATGGATTTTATTTTTCCATTTGTTCAGATTAATGATTCTATATCTCAAAAAGAAAATCATTTGTTTATAGAAAGAAATGGAGTAACTTTAGTTGCTGAAACTAATGGTGTTATGTCTATAGATAAAAATACCATCTATAATCCTGTACCAGGAGTGTATGCAAGAAGATGTAAAGTGATGATAAAGAAAAATGTAGAAACTGAAATATCGTTCTCTATTAGTTGAGGTGCCTATGATTAGTACAAGAAAAGACCTAGAAAATAAACTAAATGAAATGTTGGACTGTGTTTATCCTTATTTATCAATTAATAATGCTAGATTAAATATAGGGAACACACGAACTAAATATAGTAGAGAAATTCAAGAATTTGAAGGATTTGCAAGACTATTTTGGGGGATTGCTCCCTGTCTTGCTGGCAATGGAGATGTTAAACATTTACATCACTTTCTTGATGGAATTAAACATGGAACAACTATCTCTGATGCAGAATATTGGGGTGAATCGTGCAATAGATCACAAAAATTAGTAGAAATGGCAGCTCTCGCATGCGTGCTCATATTAGCTTCTGATAAAATAGATAATTATTTTGATTCTACTGAAAAGGAACAACTTTTACGATGGCTGGAACATGGAATTAAATATGATTATCCAAAAAATAACTGGCAGTTTTTCCGTGTGCTTATTTGTGTAGCACTATTAAAGAATAATCATAGTTATCCAATAGAAATAATGAATGAGAGTTTAGATTATATTGAATCATTTTATATTGGTGATGGATGGTATCAAGATGGTAAAACAAAGCAAAGGGATTACTATATTTCATTCGCATTTCATTTCTATTCCTTAATATATGTGAAAACAATGGATAAAGAAGATCCCAAACGATGTGAAAAGTGGAAACAACGAGCATTAATTTTTGGAAAAGACTTTATTAATTTTTTTGACAGAGAAGGAAGAGCAATTCCATTTGGTAGAAGTATGACATATCGTTTTGCACAATGTGCATTTTGGAGCGCTTGTGCTTTTGCAGAAGTATACCCATATCCAATAGGTGTAATAAAAGGTATTGTTTTAAGAAATTTGAGATGGTGGTTCCAACAAGAAATCTATGATAAATCAGGGATTCTGACAATTGGATATGGTTATGAAAATCTTGTTTTAGCAGAAGACTATAACGGTCCAGGATCGCCTTATTGGGCATTTAAGTCTTTATTGATTTTAGCATTACCAAAAGATCACTTGTTTTGGACTGTAAAGGAAGAACCACTTCCAAAAGGTTCTCTATCGAAGGCATTACCACATGCATATATGTTAGTTCAATCACTAACAAATGAAGCTATTGCATTTTCTGGAGAGCAATATGTATCATTCGAACCTGGTGGTGTTGCAGATAAGTATTGCAAATTTGCATATTCATCAAAGTATGCATTCAATTTATCAAGAGATTATTATGTAAAAGAACGAATGGCATTAGATTCTACCTTAAGTATAGAAGATGAAAATGGAAATTTTATATTACGAAGAAAACCAAAACTTTTATATCTAAATGATTATTATATGGTATCAGTGTGGAAGCCATACGAAGGTACTGCTATATATAGTATTCTAATTCCAAAAGAGGATGGACATATGCGAATTCATAAGGTGATTACAAATAAATCACTTACATTATATGATGGCGGATTTCCAATTATTGATAATGATAATATTAAAATTCAAAATGATACAGATAAAGCTTTGCTGGAGGGGGATAATGGATTTTGTGGGATTTATGATTTATTAAAAAACACAGAGATAGAATTAGTGAAAAATCCACCAAATGCAAACTTATTAACACCAGAAAAAACACTAATACCGTGTGCAAGGATAAAAGTTAATGACACAAAGATTTTTGGAACTTATATTAAAACAGAGAACATTGATTCATTTAAAAGTATAGGTATAGAACTAAGAGAACATTCTATTGTTGTGTCAAATCAAGAGATTTTGTTTCATGATCAATAGTTACTATAAGATGGTTGTTTTGGATTTAGATGGTACATTATACAATGACTTCAATGAAATCACAGAGTATACAAAATCTATAATTCAAGAATTATTAAGAAAAGGAATTCGCTTTGCGATTGCAACTGGACGAAACTACGAAGGAGCATCTGATGCAATCAGAAAATTGAAATTACAAGATTATGATGGAAATTATGTTATCACATATAATGGCTTGCAGATATATAGTGGAAAAAAGCAATTACTATATACAGGGAGAATGTTATGTGCTAATGAATTATGTAAGATTTATGATGTTGGTAAATCTCAAGGAATGAAAATGGTGTTTTTCACAGGAGAAAATAATTATGTAGAAAATACATATTATACAAAAGATAAAATTGAAGATATAGAGGAATTTCTCTCTGAACTTCATGAGTTGAAAATAGATTCTTTAAGTCAAATGACTGCATATAAGGTAGCTTATCTTCATCATAAAAGAGTTTTCCAAGAAGTTTTATCAGAACTCAAAGAACAATTAATAGATTATCAAGTGTTTCACACAAAAGATAATTGGGTTGAAATTATGGCGAAAGGTATTGGAAAAGAAATTGCATTAAGTAGAATATCTGAATTATCCAAAGTAAACATGGAAAATATAATTGCATTTGGAGATGGTGAAAATGACAACAGGATGTTGAAATCAGTTGGATTAGGAATAGCGATGGCAAATGCATCTGAATCAACAAAGAAACATTCTGATAAGATATGTTTAAGTAATAATGAAGATGGAGTTGGATATGCATTATTAGATGTGTTTAAGGAGGTTCTATGAACGAGAAAATAATAAAAGAGAACTATATTTCTTATATGAATGTAGAATACTCAAGGTCTGTTAAACCATTACTGATGGATATTATTTCATCAGTAGACTGTAATGAACTACGTCCCGCTGTAATCTATCTTCATGGTGGAGGATGGGGGAATGGTAGTAAAGACAACTATGGTGGTCATGTTTGGAATCTGGCTATGGCGGATTTAGGCATGGTTGCAGTAAGTATTAACTATACATTAAAAAGAGAAGCAATTTTTCCTCAACAAATTATCGATATAAAAGAAGCTATTCGATTTTTACGAACAAATGGAAAACAATATGGAATAGATGGGGATAAGATAGCGATTTGGGGTCATAGTTCAGGTGCTCATTTAGCAATGTTAGCAGCGTTAAGTGGTAATCATTCAAAATGGGAGAATGAAACTTCAAGCATTGTCCAGGCTTGTGCATCTGTTGCAGGTGCGATTGATTTATATGAAGCAATTAAAGATGGTGATGGTGCAGCAGCAAGACTATTTGGAAAAGAAATTGAGACAATAGATGAGATAAAGGACTTGGTAGATTTAGCCAATCCATTACACTATGTTACATCATCTATGCCTCCAACAATGATTGTTCATGGTGAGGATGATTTGTTTGTACCAATTAAGCATTCTCAACGATTACATGATGCAATACCAAAATCGATTTTTCTAAAAGTAAAAGATGCTGACCACTTTATGATTAATGGAGATTTATCAATGATGAATGTTGCTAGACAGATAGCTATATTTTTCCATGGGATATTTTTTGATAATAATATAAATGAAATTGAAATAAATATAGATACATATAAAAAAATAAAGAAAAAAGATGACTTAGATGATGAATTTTTTAATCAATATAGTGAGTTATTTAAATACTATACATAACAGACAATTAGCTTATCTATTAGATAGATAGTTGAGTATAAAGAAGGAGGATATGATGAATCTTAATGATGTGATAAAAAAATTGGAAGATATAAAAATACTTCCAGTAATAAAAATTAACGATGATAACAAAGCGGTTTCACTAGCAAATGCCTTAATTGCTGGAAATCTAGAGGTAGCAGAAATTACATTTCGAAGTGAGTATGCTGCTTCAGCTATATATAAAATAAAGCAGGCTTATCCAGAAATGGTGGTTGCTGCCGGAACCATCATTAATACAAAACAAGCAGATGAAGCAATACAGGCAGGAGCAGACTTCTTGATATCACCTGGTATTTCAGAAGAATTAATACGTTACTGTGAAAAAAAGAAGTATGTAATTATTCCAGGAATATCGACTGCTTCAGAAGCACAGCTAGCAGTATCATTAGGCATTGATATAGTTAAATTCTTTCCTGCAAAGACAAGTGGAGGCATAGAAGCAATCCAAGCAATTTCAGCACCATTTCCAAATTTAAAGTTTATTCCTACTGGAGGAATAAATGAAAACAACATCAATATGTATTTAAAGAATAGGAAAGTAATTGCATGTGGTGGTAGTTGGATGGTGAAAGAAGCATTAGTAGATGCTGAAGAGTATGAAAAAATTACAGAACTTGTTGTTTCTGCATTAAAAAAAGTGTCAGTAGACCAAGAAAGGAATTAGTATGAAAGTAGTATCATTTGGAGAAATCATGTTGCGTCTAGCTCCAGAAGGTTATTTAAAATTCCTGCAAGCAGATCATTATGAAGCAACCTTTGGTGGAGGTGAAGCAAATGTTGCAGTATCTTTAGCAAATTATGGAATCGAGTCAGTTTTTGTTTCTAAATTACCAAAACATGAACTTGGACAATGTGCGTTAAATAACCTAAGAAGATATGGAGTAGATACAAGTAATATTGTTCGTGGTGGAGAAAGAATTGGAATCTATTATTTAGAAAAAGGTGCATCACAAAGAGCTAGCAAAGTTATTTATGACAGAGCCCATTCAGCTATAGCTGAAGCAACCATTTCTGACTTTGATTGGGATTCTATATTTAATGAAGTTGATTGGTTTCACTTTACAGGAATTACACCCGCACTTAGCTGTGAACTAGCAGATATCTGTGAAATTGCTTGTAAGAAGGCAAAAGAGAAAGGAATTAAGATTTCATGCGATCTTAATTACCGAAAAAAATTATGGAGTAAGGAAGAAGCGAATAAAACTATGTCTAAGTTATGCCAATATGTAGATGTATGTATCGCTAATGAAGAGGATGCTGCAGATGTATTTGGTATTCACGCAGATTATACAAATGTTACAAGTGGAGAAATTCATCATGAAAGTTATATCGATGTAGCAAAACAACTACATAATCAATTTTCATTTAGTGGGGTTGCGATCACTTTGCGTGAAAGTATTAGCGCTTCTGATAATAATTGGTCCGCAATTTTGTTTGATGGTAGAAAAGCATATCATTCGAAGCAATATAAACTTAGAATTGTTGATCGTGTAGGTGGTGGTGATAGCTTTGGTGCTGGACTTATTTATGCATTATTAAATAAATTTGATGCACAAGAAACAATTGAGTATGCAGTAGCAGCAAGTGCATTAAAGCACTCCATTGAGGGAGACTTTAATCATGTAAGTATAGAAGAGATATCACAATTAGTAAAAGGTGATGGTTCAGGAAGGGTACAACGTTAATTTATATTAAAAGAGAGGAAATGCATATTGAGGACAAAAGTAGTCATAAAGAATATGCTAGGTAAATATTATGAAAATTGCATTAATTAATGAAAATTCACAAGCAGATAAAAATAAACTTATTTTTAATGAGTTAGAAAGTGAAGCGAAAAAGGTAGGACATACAGTAGATAATTATGGTATGTATTGTGCATCACAAGAACATCAGTTAACTTATGTTAAATGTGGTCTATTAGCATCGATATTATTAACTACTAAGGCAGTTGATTTTGTAATTACAGGTTGTGGTACTGGGCAAGGTGCTATGTTGGCGTGTAATTCATTTCCTAATGTTTTATGTGGTCATGTGACGGATGCGGTAGATGCATATATATTTGGTCAAGTAAATGATGGAAATGCCATTGCAATGCCATTTGCTCAAAACTTTGGATGGGGAGCAGAAATTAACTTAAGATATACTTTTGAAAAACTATTTTCAGAAAAATTTGGTGGTGGATATCCAAAAGATAGAGTTGTTCCTGAACAAAGAAATAAAAAAATATTGGATGAAATAAAAAAAGTAACTTATAAACCACTTTTAGAAATATTAAAGGAAATGGATCAGACGTTTTTAAAAGAAACAATTGATTATCCAGAGTTTAAGGAACTTTTCTTTAAAAATAGTAAGGATAACGAAATATCAGAATATTTAAGTGAAGTAATAGAAGGTTAAGGAGGAAATCAAATGAATGAATTTAGTATGAGTAGCTTTCGCTTAGATGGAAAAATTGCTTTGATAACAGGTGCGACTCATGGTATTGGTTTTGCTATTGCAAAAGCATTTCATGAGGCAGGATGTACGATTGTTTATAATACACTAAGCGAAGAAACACTTCAACAAGGAAAAGAAAACTATCACAAGGAAGAAATTCCTGCACATGGATATGTGTGCGATGTGACTGATGAAAATTCTGTTAATGAACTCATTGAAAAAGTAGAAAAAGAAATTGGAGCGATTGATATTCTAGTGAACAATGCAGGGATTATCAAACGGATTCCAATGCTTGAGATGAGTGTTGAAGATTTCCGTCAAGTAGTTGATGTTGATTTGAATGCACCCTTTATCGTATCAAAGGCTGTACTACCGTCTATGATAAAAAAGGGGAGTGGAAAAATAATTAATATTTGTTCTATGATGTCTGAACTTGGACGCGAAACAGTTAGTGCTTATGCAGCTGCAAAAGGTGGATTAAAGATGCTTACTAAAAATATTTGTAGTGAGTATGGAGAAGCAAATATTCAGTGTAATGGAATAGGTCCAGGATATATAGCAACACCACAAACTGCACCATTAAGAGAGAAACAAGAGGATGGAACAAGACATCCATTTGATCAATTCATTATCTCTAAGACACCTGCAGCAAGATGGGGGGTACCAGAAGATCTAATGGGACCAGCAGTCTTTTTGGCAAGTGATGCAAGTAATTTTGTAAATGGACATATTCTTTATGTAGATGGTGGTATTTTAGCATATATTGGAAAACAACCTTAGCAAATAAAGCATCTTTAATATGATGCTTTTTCGCTTATTTTGGAAATATAAATTGAAAAGTGCAGGAGATTAATATGAAATATAAATTGAGTAAGAATGACAGTATTTGGTTAAGTGATACTTATAAAAAAATAGAAACTAAAATAGAAGCCGAGTGTCATCGAATTAAAAATCATATTCCATATATTGCAGAAAATGGCAAATATAAAAAAGATATGAGTGATAGTGATCAGGATATTGTTTGGTGGACAAATGGATTCTGGCCAGGAATTTTGTGGCAAATGTATCATGCTACAAAAAATGAATTCTATAAAACTACAGCAGAAGAAATCGAGGATAAATTGGATCGAGCGTTAGAGGTATATACTGGATTACATCATGATGTTGGTTTTATGTGGCTACACACTTCAGTAGCAAATTATCGAATGACAAAAAATGAACGTTCAAAAGCACGTGCCTTACATGCCGCTCATTTGTTGGCAGGCAGATATAATCCAAGAGGAAAATTTATTCGTTCTTGGAACCGCGATCGAGCTGGATGGGTGATTGTTGATAGTATGATGAACCTTCCATTGTTATATTGGGCAAGAGATGAAATTGGTGACCCACGTTTTGAATATATTGCAATGGATCATGCAGATACGGTAATGAATAAAACCGTAAGAAAAGATGGATCATGTAATCATATCATTGCATTAGACCCTACTAATGGAAACTTATTAGATACACCAGCTGGTCAGGGATATGCATCAGGTTCATCTTGGTCAAGAGGACAAGCATGGGCAATCTATGGGTTTGCTTTAAGTTATAAATATACAGGGAAAATGGAATATTTAGAAACATCAAAGAAAATAGCGAATTATTTTTTGTCAGAAATTGAGCAATATGATTACCTTACTGTAATTGATTTCCGATCTCCAAAAAGTCCACAATATTGGGACTCAACTGCAGGTGTATGTGCTGCCTGTGGATTTTTAGAAATATCAAATCATGTTGAAGCAGACGAAAGAAAATTTTATATAGATTTAGCACTAAAAATATTAAAGGCCATAGATGAAAAATTCTGTAATTGGGATCCGACATTTGATTCTATTGTACAGATGGGAAGTGGATCTTACTTTACTGAGGATGATCGCCATGTGCCAATTATCTATGGAGATTACTTCTTTATAGAAGCGATACTTAGGCTTATGGACAAAGATATTTTATTATGGTAAGCAAAGGTTTAGATTTCTATGTTAGTGATGAAAATAATTAATAAGGAAGGTAAAGTTAAAAAAGAAGCTAGTGGAGAAGATGAGGTGAAGATAGCCTATCGAGGAGAATACTGTTCAGAAGATCAAATATCCTTAATGAGTAGTATTTATCCACAACTAGTTGAGATATGTCTAGATTCTTGTCTGCATCCATGCATAGTGTGGTTAACTAAGGAAGTAAAGTTTTGTATTCCCGAAAATCTAGAGAGAAAAAGATATCAAGAACAGTCATTTAAAGGGGTCCGTCATTTAGGAAGTGCTAGAATTTGCAATTTTAAGGAATTGAAGAATTATCGTAATCTTGCTCTTAATACTCATGATTTTATAGATAATGATGCGATATTTCCACATGCGAGTAGTAATGTAGAAACTGATAACCCTCAATTCTATGCATGCAATGTAATCAATGGAACATTTAGTACTGTAAATCATGGTAGTTGGCCTCATGGCTCTTGGGGAATCAATAAACAAAATGATGCATATTTGAAAATTGATTTTAAACGAATAGTAACAATCGATAAAATAAAATTATATCTACGAGCAGACTTTCCACATGATAGTTATTGGCAACAGTGTTCACTTACGTTCTCTAATGGCGATACTATGGAGTTGTCTCTTCATAAAACAGGATTAGCACAAATGTTTCAATTTTCAGAGAAGAAAATAGAATGGATAATACTAGAAAATCTAGTGAAATCAAATGATGAATCACAGTATCCAGCATTAAGTCAGATAGAAGTTTGGGGAAAGGGATAGAAAAATTAGTAAACTGTTTACTAATTAAGAATTATTCTATATAATTTAATGGTAAAGGGAGTCTGATATGGTGAATAAATCAAAAGTTACAATTAAAGAAATTGCTCAGATGGCAGGTACGTCGAAAACAACAGTTTCTTTTTATCTAAATGGCAAAAACGGTAAAATGTCTAAGAAAACAAAAGACCGTATAGAAAAGGCAATTGAAGAAACTGGATACCAGCCAAGTATTGTTGCTAGAAGTCTCAATTCAAAGAACTCAAAGTTACTGGGTGTTGTAATTGGTGATATTACTAATACTTTCTCTAATCAGATTGTTAAAGGGATTGAAGATGTAGCCAGTAAAAAAGGCTATCAAATAATTGTGGGTAATAGTAATTATGATTTTAATCGTGAAGAAGTTTATATAGATCGCATGTTATCAATGGGAGTAGATGGATTTATTGTTCAGCCCACTTCTCAATTTAGAAAACAAACCAATAAGTTAAAGGATGCAAAGAAATCATTAGTCTTCTTTGATAGTGAAATTTATGACTTGAAAA
The DNA here is from genome assembly GCF_030814225.1 of Breznakia pachnodae. Classification (GTDB taxonomy): domain Bacteria; phylum Bacillota_I; class Bacilli_A; order Erysipelotrichales; family Erysipelotrichaceae; genus Breznakia; species Breznakia pachnodae. The sequence goes on along the minus strand of NZ_JAUSUR010000002.1, from coordinate 63,547 downwards.
CAAGTTGGGTAAAAACGAATAATTATGATGCAACATATGATGCAACAAAAGAATGTATTAATAAAGGCTATGATAACTATATTTTAATTACTGCGGATACAAGTTTATTATCAACAAGAATGGAACGTGCAAAAGGATTTATTGATGCATTAACAGATCATGATTTAGAACTGGATAAACTTGTTATTGATGATTATAAAACAGATTACAAAGTTATTCATGATTTTATAAAAAAACATATTAATATTAATGAGAAAAACTTAATTTTTGTTCCAAATTGCTGGGCATTACCAGAAGTGTTTATGGTACTAAAGAATAACTATTCAGATTCTTTAGATAATATTGGATTACTTGGATTTGATAATACAGAGTGGACAAACTTTTCTTCACCAACGGTATCTACAATAGTGCAACCTGCTTATGAAGAAGGTCAACAAGCAGCAGCTATTCTAATTGACCAAATCGAAGAAAATAATGATGTTCCACATCAACAAGTATTAAATTGTCATGTAAATTGGAATGAATCAACAAAATAAAACAACATGCGAATGTTGTTTTATTTTACAATCTTATTAGTTAATGTACCTATTCCTTCAATTGTACAAGATACAAAATCATTTTCCTTTAGGTATCGAGGAGGTTGAAATCCCATACCAACTCCAGCTGGTGTACCGGTTGCAATAATATCTGCAGCTTCTAATGTCATACCTGCAGATATTACAGAAATAAGTTCAGGTATTTTATAAATCATGTAATCAAGTGAAGAATTTTGCCGAAGTTCGTCATTTACTGTTGATTGAATTTTATAATTATTATTAATATTAAACTCATCAACAGTAACAATAAATGGCCCCATTGATGAGTACTCGTCAAGACTTTTTCCTTTTAACCATTGTGTATGTTCACGTTGTAGTGTTCTAGACGAGAAGTCATTAAATACTGAATAACCAAAGATACAATCAATAGCATTTTTAGAATCAATATTTTTGCCATTTTTTCTAAGAATGATTGCAAGTTCTGCCTCATAGTCAACTTCATTATCAAGATCAAAACATGCATGTAAAGAAGCATTTGGTCCAATAATTGAATTTGCACGTTTTGTAAACAATACCGGTCTTTTAGGTTTTTGAAGTGTATTATCATTGAGTGAACTCACTGCTTCTTTTTTGTGATCTTCATAGTTTACACCTACACATAAAATATCATGAATTGGTTTACGGATTGGTGAATACAAAGAAATAGAATCAATTGGATGGCCAGCGATATTACTAGTTTCAATCTTATTTTTAATTACTTGTAATTCAGCATCAGTTGTTTGTTGAATGAAAGTATTCATATTTGCATCATAATCACAATGTAGAATTTTACTTACATCAATCATTGATTGTTCATCTTTAGATAGAACACCTATATAGTCTTTATTTTGATATTTATAACTTCCAAATTTCATATTTTACCTCATTTTATATATTAATATTATAACATAAACCGGTTTAGTAAGTCATTCGTCTATTAAGTGTTATTATTAAAGTAAATGCCAGCAAATGCTGGCATTTAATATGAAATTGATAATTTTTTATTGAAAACAGCAGTTCCGTATATCTTAATATCATGACCTTCATTATTACGAATAGCTGATACATTTAGATTACCTTCTTTATTCATTTGTTTTCCTTGGTGAATGTGGAGTAAAATTTTATCTAAGTTAGGATAAATATGGTCCAATGCATATACACCCATTACCCCAGAAGCCGTTCCAGTTACAGAATCTTCTTTGGTTTGTGAGTATGGTGAAGAAAAATGACGTGCATGAAATATCATATGTTCCTTATCATCAATCGAAAAAGGATGAATAGAACTTTTGGGTACTTCAGTTAGTATATCTGGAAAAAGATTGTTATCTGCATTCATTTTATCTAAAATTGTTTCATCTTTCACTGGGACTAGCAGAGTCCAAGATCCAGTATTTCCATAAGTAATTGGTAAATTAGGGTATAAGTCATCTGTAGATATACCAATACTTGCACACAACTTTTCAACATCTCCTTCAAAAGCAATGGCTTTAGGTTTTGCCTGTTGCATTTCTATTTCTTGAGAATCATATCGGTAATTCATTGTTAGGATACCTGCATTCGTTTTGATTACAAAAGTTTTATCCGACTTTAAATCTTGAGCTAAATAATAGATAGCAGCAATTGTTGCATGTCCACACAATGGTGTCTCATATCCTGGAGTGAAATATCGTAAATAAGCATCAGCAGAATCCGACGAACAGATGAATACACATTCATTAAATCCTACTGCTTTTGTTATGGTCTGCATTTCTTCACTTGTGTACAAATCTCCATTTGGAATAACTCCTGCAGGATTTCCTAATCCAGGAGTTTTAGTGAATGCATCGATTTGATATACGTTAACATGTTTCATAGTAAATCCCCTTTTTCTAGAATTATACTATAAAATAAAGAAATCAGAAGCAATACATGATTAACTGGTCAAAATCGTTGAAAAAATATGAAAAGATGGTATTATTAATTTCAACTGAGTAAACTGGGAAGAATAGAGAAATTTCTCTATTCTTTTCGTTATTTAGTTTAGAAAATATTGTACAATATATACCAAAATTTCATTTGAAAAATGGTATAATAGAGTGCAGGGTAAGGTGAAAAAATGAAAAATGACATAATATCGATTAAAGGAGCACGAGAGAATAACTTAAAGAACGTAAGTTTGGATATTCCTCGTGACAAAATAGTAATAATGACTGGAGTCTCAGGTTCTGGGAAAACGTCACTTGCATTTGATACCATTTATGCGGAAGGACAACGACGCTACATGGAATCATTAAGTGCATATGCACGTCAGTTTTTAGGAAATAGTGAGAAGCCAGATGTAGATAGTATTGAAGGACTTTCACCAGCAATTTCAATCGACCAGAAGACAACAAGTAATAACCCTAGATCAACAGTTGCAACTGCTACTGAAATCTATGATTACTTGCGTCTTTTATATGCGCGTATTGGGGTTCCATATTGTCCGAATCATAATGAACCAATTACTTCACAGACAATCAAACAGATGGTTGATCAAGTAATGGAACTTCCTGATAAGGTGAGACTACAGATTTTAGCACCAGTTGTACATAATAAAAAAGGTACACATAAGGATCTTTTAGAAAAACTTATGAAAGAAGGATATGTGCGTGCACGTATTGATGGTGAAAATAAACTACTGGAAGAAGTAGAAGCATTGGAAAAAAACAAACGCCATGATATTGATGTGGTAGTTGATAGAATTGTAAAAGGTGATGATCGTGGAAGAATTCATGATTCACTTGAGAGTGCAGTAAAGCTAAGTGATGGATTGGTTATTGTTACTTATGGTAGTGATAACCAAGAGCTGTTATTCTCTTCAAATTACTCATGTAAGTACTGTGGATTTAGTGTTCCAAAGTTAGAACCTAGATTATTTTCGTTTAACGCTCCTTTTGGTGCGTGTGATACTTGTAAAGGTTTAGGATTTACACAACGTGTGGACTTGGATGTTTTAATGCCAGATCGCAAGCTTTCTATTCGTAAGGGTGGTATTGTATATTATAAGAATATTTTAAAGAAAGATAATCTGGAGTGGCAACGTTTTAAAGCACTTTGTGATTATTATAATATTGATATTGATAAACCAATCAAAGATTTTACGAAGAAAGAATTAGATATGGTTCTTTATGGAAGTAAAGATCCAATCTCTTACAATATGTATTCAAAGTCAGGAAATGTGACTAGTAAAAAAGAATATATTGAAGGTGTAGTAACCCTGATTGAACGTCGTTACATGGAAACAACGTCATCATTCTCAAGAGAATGGTATGCATCATTTATGATGGAAGATACTTGTCCAACATGTCATGGTACAAGATTAAATGAAGTTGCTCTTAGTGTTAGAGTAAATGGTCTTAATATTTATGAATGGACAACAATGAGCATTAAACAGGAAATTCAATTTATTCGTAATATGGATTTAACTGAAACACAACGTTCTATTGCGAAATTAATTCTGCAGGAAATTGAAAATAGACTTCAGTTCTTGAGCGATGTTGGATTGAACTATCTGACACTGGATCGTCTAGCAGGAACACTAAGTGGTGGAGAAGCACAACGTATTCGTTTAGCTACACAAATTGGTTCTCACTTAACAGGAGTTCTTTATGTACTGGATGAGCCTAGTATTGGACTTCACCAAAGAGATAATGATCGCCTGATTGATTCGCTTAAGAAGATGCGTGATTTAGGTAATACATTAGTTGTAGTTGAGCATGATGAAGAAACAATGCGTCAAAGTGATTACATTGTAGATATTGGACCAGGAGCAGGGGTTCACGGTGGTGAAGTAGTTGCTCATGGTACGTATGATGAAATTATCAACAACAAAGATAGTGTGACTGCTAATTACTTAAGTGGTCGTTTAAAAATTGATGTACCAACAGAACGTAAAAAAGGTAACAAGAAATTTGTTGAAGTTGTTGAAGGTAGTGAAAACAACCTGAAAAATGTAAATGTGAAGTTCCCTCTGGGAACCTTAACAGTTGTAACTGGAGTGAGTGGTAGTGGTAAGAGTAGTTTGGTAAATGAAATTTTATCAAAAGGAATCTCTCATGAATTAGGTAGAGTAAGAATTAAACCTGGTAAATGTAAGAAGATTAAAGGAATCAAAAATATTGATAAGATTATTAATATTTCTCAAGATCCGATTGGACGTACTCCAAGAAGTAATCCAGCTACTTATACAGGTGTATTTGATGATATTCGTGATTTATTTACGCAAACACCAGAAGCTAAAATGCGTGGTTATGAGAAAGGACGTTTCTCTTTTAATGTGAAAGGTGGACGTTGTGAGGCTTGTCAGGGAGATGGAATTTTAAGGATTTCAATGCACTTCTTGCCAGATGTTTATGTACCATGTGAAGAATGTGGTGGTAAACGATACAATGAAGAAACATTACAGGTAACTTACAAAGGTAAGAATATCTATGATGTATTAGAGATGAGTGTAGAAGATGCAATCGAATTCTTTAAGAATGTGCATAAGATTAAACACAAATTACAAACATTATATGATGTAGGTCTGGGTTATATTAAACTTGGACAAAGTGCGACTACACTAAGTGGTGGGGAAGCACAAAGGGTAAAACTTGCTAGTGAATTACAACGTAAGGCAACTGGTAAAACAATGTTTGTCCTTGATGAACCAACAACAGGATTACATAGTAGTGATGTAAACACCTTGTTGAAGGTACTACAAAGAATTGTAAACAATGGTGATACAGTAGTTGTTATTGAGCATAACCTTGATGTTATCAAGTGTGCAGATTACGTAATTGACATTGGACCAGAAGGTGGAGATGAAGGTGGTTATATCATGGGAGCTGGTACTCCTGAAGAAATCGCTGCAATCAAAGAATCATTTACTGGACAATATTTAAAAAAGGTATTAGAGGAGGCATAATATGAGAGCAATCACAGTGAAAGAATTTGTTGAACATTTTAATTTCGAAATTGTTCATGGGAATAAAGAATCATTAAAGCGTAAAATTCAGATTGCCGATACCAATCGTGCAGGTCTGGAACTTGCAGGATTCTTTGATTATTCACAACCAAAACGAATTGTTGTTTTGGGAGATAAAGAAGTTGAATACATCAAAACAATGACACAAGAAGAGAAATATAGAAGTTTTGAATTCTTGACTGGTGATGAAACTCCTCTGTTAATTATCTCAAAGGATCATGAATGTCCTGGAGTGTTATCAGAGATTGCCTATCGTAAGAATTTTCCAATTCTTCGCTCAAAACAACAGACATCTAGATTGATTATTAATATTGTTTCTTATCTGGATGAAAAGTTAGCGGATATTGATTCTTTACACGGGGTACTATTAAGTATCTATGGTAAAGGAGTACTTATTCGTGGAGAAAGTGGAATGGGAAAAAGTGAGGTGGCTTTGGACTTAGTACGTCGTGGGCACCAATTAATCAGTGATGATCTTGTAGATTGTTATCTGATTCATAATGAAATTATTGGATATCCACCAAAGTTATTGGAAGGTGGATTTATTGAACTGCGTGGAATTGGAATCGTCAATGTTCGTAAGTTATATGGATCAAGTTGTACGTTACCAAAAACAAAAGTTGATTTTGTGATTGAACTAAAGTCTTGGGATAGCAGTGCGGAATATGATCGTGTTGGTATTGAAGAGACAAAGTATGAAGAAATACTAAGTGTTGAAATACCAAAAATCATTTTACCATTACGTGGTGGTAGAAGTATGGCAACCATTATTGAAAGTGCAGTAACCAATATCGTTCTAAAAGAAGAAGGATATGATAGTGCAAAAGAATTCGAAAACAGAGTACTTTCCTTTATTGGTAATCAAAAAGGAGAAGAATAATGGAGTTTTTTCCGGATTTAAGAACCTTTCTAAGAATAGAACTTGGTGGTTTTACATTAAATATTGCATGGTATGCACTGTTAATTTTAACTGGTGCAATCCTTGCGTATTATTTGTCAGTAAAAAATGCTAAGAAGCTAGGATACAGCAAACAGTTATTAGAGGATTTCTTCTTTATGATGATGCCGTTAGTAATTGTTGGTGCTCGTATCTGGTATGTTGTGTTTGAATGGGATCAATACAGTGGTAACCCAATGAAGATATTTGAGATTTGGGAAGGTGGATTGGCCATTCATGGTGGACTTGTGACTGGTATTGTATTTGCCTATTTCTATTTCAGAAAAAAGGGAGTAAATTTATTAAGAGTTGGTGACTGTATTATGCCAAATGTTCTATTAGGACAGGTAATAGGTCGCTGGGGTAACTTTTTGAATCAGGAAGCTTATGGTGAAATCGTAAGTGCTGATTACTTTAATGGGTTCCCATCTTTTATAAAAGATAATATGTACATCAATGGTGCTTATCGTCAGCCAATGTTCTTGTATGAAGGAATCGGAAACTTAATTGGATTTTTTCTAATTACAGTTGTCTATAAACGTTGGGGAAGAAAACGTAGTGGAGATTTAATCTATGCTTATATAGTATGGTATGGAATCGTACGTTTCTTTGTAGAGATATTCAGAACTGATGCATTAATGCTTGGTGGTATTCGAGTTGCACAATTAACTTCAATTGGATTTATTTTAATCGGATTGTTAGGAATCTTAGGTGTATACAATAAAGTATTTAAGAAGTTTTATCCATTTCGTAAAGAAAAACCAGTTATCTTATTTGATGCAGATGGTACATTAATCGATACACAACAATTGATTATGGATAGTTTTATTCATACGTTTAGTATTTATAAACCAGATTATAAATTAGAAGAAGCAGAACTGTGCAGTTTTATGGGTCCACCATTAAGAGCTACTTTTGAAAAGTACTTTGATGAATCAATGGTCGATGAAGTTGTACAAACGTATCGTGACTTTAATCATGCAAAGCATGATGACTATATAAAACCGTTACCACATGCGAAAGAGTTACTTTCTTATTTAAAAGAAGAAGGTTATGAAATGGCAGTGGTATCGAATAAATTTAAGAAATTAGTAAATCAAGGTTTAGAACGCAGTGGTTTACTTACATACTTTGAAGTAGTTGTTGCTGGAGATGAAGTAGAACATACAAAACCTAATCCAGAAGGATTATTAAAAGCATGTGAACTATTGCAGGTGCCTCATGATTCACTTATTTATGTAGGTGATAGTGATGTGGATGTGAAAACAGCCAAAAATATGGGTGCCTATAGTATTGCCTATGTCAGCGATCCAAAAAGAGAGCAGGCATTAAAAGAGACAAAACCATGTAGTATCGTATATGATTTAATAGAAATCAAAGATATTATCAAGGAGGATCGAGAATGGAACGAATTTGTGATTTAGTAATCATTGGTGCTGGACCTGCGGGAATGACAGCAGCAATTTATGCTTCTCGTGCAGGACTGAAAACAATTATGGTTGAAGCTGGTGCACCTGGGGGAAAACTGACAAAAACTGATGAAATCAGTAACTGGCCAGGAATTACTTCAGTGAATGGGTTTGAACTAGCAAATAAAATGTTTATTCATTCAACTTCTTTTGGAGCTGAATATGTATATGGAAATGTAGTTCGAATTGAAGAATCAAAAGAAGATAATGATTTTCATCGAGTTGTTTGTGAAGATGGAAATGTATATGCAGGAAAAGCAGTTCTTATTGCAACTGGAACACAGGAGCAATTATTAGGAGTAAAGGGTGAACAAGAAAATATTGGACGTGGAGTATCTTACTGTGCAGTCTGTGATGGTGCGTTCTTTAAAGGAAAAGATGTTGCAGTTATCGGTGGTGGTAATGCAGCATTAGAAGAAGCGTTGTATCTTGCTCAATTTGCATCTAAAGTATATGTTGTAATTCGTCGTGATGTATTTAGAGCTGACCAAATCGTTATTGACAAAGTAATGGCAAATGATAAATTTGAATTTGTGAAAGAACGTTTGGTAAGTGAAATTCTAGATGATGGAATGAAGGTTACAGGTATAAAAGTAAAAGCAAAAGATGGAGCTGAAGAAGAAATCCCAGTAAGTGCAGTGTTTCCATATATTGGAGCTGTACCAATTACAGGATTCTTAAAAGACATGGGAATTACAGATGATAAAGGATATATGATCGTGAATGAACATATGGAAACATCAATCCCTGGAATCTATGGCGCTGGTGATGTACTTCAAAAACATCTGCGCCAAGTTGTAACTGCTACAAATGATGGAGCAATTGCTGCTCAATCAGCAGTTCACAAAATTAAAGGTATATAGTCAAGAAGGAGCAATTAAGTTTGTTCCTTTTTTTCTTTAAAAGTATTGTAATTCACTAAGGAAAATGTTATATATTACATATAATAAAAATTAAATAAAGGGGAGTAAAATTATGGCAAAGAAAGTAAAATTTACAAGTTATGATGATTATTTAAATATGAAATTGAAAACAGATCCAGAGTTCAAAGAAGAATATGATAATTTAGAAGATGAATATAATCTTATTCGTGCAATCATTAATCTTAGACTCGAAGCAAATCTAACTCAAGCAGAGATGGCAAAACTGACTGGGATTGATCAAGGTAATATTTCAAAATTGGAAAATGGAAGGCTAAATCCATCTTTTGAAATGTTGGAGAAACTTGCAAAACCTTTAAATAAGAAGGTGAAAATTACATTTGAATAATTACAAATACTTAAAATGGAAGAAATATTTAATACTCTTCTATTTTTTTTTACCACATCTAAAAAAAGAAATTGCCACAATTATGTGGTAATCACCGGTTTGAAAACGCTATCAATGATTCATATAATTAAGTTAAAGATATCGATAGTCTTTAAGATGGAGGAACAAATATGAATATTGTTAATGTGAGAATTGATGAAAGATTAGTACATGGTATAGTTGCAACTTTTTGGATACCAAAATTAAAAATTGATCGTGTAATTTGTATCGATAATAAGAGTGCTGAGGAACCAATGATAAAGAGTGCACTACGAATGGCAACACCAAGTCATGTCTATTTATCAATCATTCCATTAGAGAAAGCAATCAATAATTTAAAAGAAGGAAAATATGGAAATGAACGTTTAATGATTATTGTGAAAACACCTGATATTTTATTAAACTTGCGAGATGCAGGAATCGTGTTTAATGAGATTGTAATGGGTAATTTAGGAATTATTGATAAAAGTGAGGAAAGAAAATCAATTACAAATTATCTTTCAGTTTCTAAGAATGATATTAAGAATTTTGATGCTTTACACAAATTAGGAGTCTCATTAACAATACAATTGATTCCAGATGATGTACCATCTGATTTTTATGAATTAATGAAAGTGAAAATTTAAGGAGAAAAATGTTATGTTTAGTGTTATACAAATAATTTTAATAGCGCTAGTTGCATTCTTTATTCAATTTGAAATGAATAATAGTCAACAGTTTATTAAATGCTTTGGAGAAAAGGTATGTACCGGTTTGATGGTTGGACTTATTATGGGGGACTATCAAATGGGATTATTAGTTGGAGGAACATTCGAATTAATGGCACTTGGAGTGTCTGGATTTGGTGGAGCTTGAGTTCCAAATTATTTAGTTGGAACATGTATTGGAACAGCATTTGCAATTGCAACAGGTGGAGGATTAGAGGTAGCTTTAGTTGCTGGTATTCCAACTGCTACATTGGGAACATCATTGGATGTTCTGGCAAAAATGGCTGGTTCATTCTGGCTACATAGAATTGAAAAATATGTAGAGCAAGGTAAATTCAAAAGTGTGTATAATACCGTTTTAATAGGAAATTTCTTTGGTGGAAGAATTTTAATCGCTAATGTACTACCTATTATTTTGTATTTAGTATTGGGATCAGTATTCATTAACGATATATTAGGGGTGATTCCACAAGAATTAATAACTGGTTTATCAACAGCTGGTAAAGTATTGCCTGCACTTGGTATGGCTATATTATTAAAATATTTACCACTAAAAGGAAATTTCCAATATTTAATTTTAGGATTTGTATTATTCTCATATGTGAACTTACCAATCTTAGCAATTGCTTTAATTGGGGTGGTAATTGCTGTTACAATTTATCACAACTTAGAAAAAGAAGCGAAGATGTCAGTGACTGCAGGAGGAATTGGTGATGAGTGATTTAACTAAAAAGGATCTAGCAAGATTCTCAAGAAGGTATATGATTGCTTCTCAAGCGTGTTTCAATTATGAAACAATGCAAAGTCCAGGTGCAATTTTTGCCATCGGACCTTTATTAGAGAAAATATATGATGATAATCCTGATGTGTTAAAAGATAAATTCAAAGCTCATTTGCAGTTTTACAATACACAAACAACATTCGGTTCTGCGATACTAGCTGCAACTTTGGCAATTGAAGAAACAAGAGATCCAAACTGTACGGAAACAGCTATTGCAATTCGTACTTCACTAATGGGACCTTTTGCAGGAATTGGTGATGCATTATTTGGAACGCTGCCTCGTGTTATTTTAGCTGCCATGAGCGGATACGCTGCAATTGAAGGAGATTTTGTAACTGGATTATTAACGTGTTTATTAGGAGGAGGATTAATTTTCTATCTAAGATGGTTATTAATTAAAACAGGATTTTATCAGGGAGCTAAGTTTATTTCAGAAAAACAAAGTCAGTTAAACAATATTAGACAAACAGTCTCAATACTAGGAATTATGATTGTTGGGGCATTGATTGCATCAAATATCGGAGTAGTTACACCAATTGAAATTACAGTCGGAGAATCAATAAAACCACTTCAGGAAGTATTTGATGGAATCTTACCAAACTTAATACCAGTAATAATTGTTGCTGCAGTATATTTTGGATTAGATTTAAAGAAGATGAATACAGTTCGAATGGTTTGGGTAATTGTATTTATAAGTTTGATTCTGTCGTATTTAGGTATTTTAGCTTAAACATACTGAGAAGAGACCCTGTGTTTTCTTCTCAATATATAAGAAAGAGGTTTATATGTATAAGATGTTGATAGCAACACATGGAAGAATGTGTGAGGGTATTTTAGATACTCTAAAAATATTCTCCAATGATTTAGATCATGTTGAAACTATTCCTTATTATGTTGAAGGAGTAGACTCTGAAGGAATGTTAAGCAATTATATAAACATGATAAAAGATGAGGATGTAGTTATAGTATTTACAGATGTTATGATGGGTAGCGTCAATCAAGCAATGATAACAAATATGAATGAAAAAAATAATGTTCATATTATATCAGGATGTAATTTACCACTAATTTTAGAGTTTATTGCATGTAATCCTGATAGTATTACATCTGAGTTTATTAAAGAAAAAGTATTGGACTGTACTAAATCAATTGTATATATGAATGATTATGAAGTTGTACAGAACAATATGGATGAATAAAAAAAAAGTTACTACTGGTAATAAGTGAGGATATCTACTATGATAAAAATGGTGATGAACAATGTTTAATGATCTAAGTAGTAGAGAAACGGAAATTCTAAAAATTTTATTTAAAGCAAATGATTATGTGAAAGGTGAAAAAATTGCTAATCAAATTGGTAAATCAATAAAAACTATTCGTAATGATATTAATAATATAAAAACAATAGCCGTAGATTATAATTTTCATATTAGTAGTAAAGCGAATCGTGGTTATAAATTGATTATTGAAAATTACGATGATTTTAATGAGTTTATTTCTAATTATAACGATGAAATTAATGATTACTCTGTACGGAAAGAAAGAATGCGTTTTTATGAACTAACATTTTTTCTTTTAGTAAATGAAAATGAATCTACATTTGAGCATTTAGAAGAAGTATTCTTTTTTAGTAAAAGTGTCCTGCGAATGGAATTAGTGAGTGTAAAATCTATTCTTTCTCATTTCTATTTGAGCTTACATATTGAAAAAGAAATGATTTACATAGTAGGTCAAGAATATCATAAACGATTATTACTTACATTTTTAGTGAATTCTAAAAGATATAGTAAAAGTATATTTGAGGATACGTTTGATAAAGAGTTAATTGATGCAGAAGTATCAAGTTTTATTGATGTTATGATAAAAGAAGTAATGAAAAATAACAATGTTAGTTTATCTAGAGAAGTATTAAAAATATTATCTATTTATTTGTATTTTTCAAATTATCGTAATAATGATAATTATTTTATCGAGCCTATTTCAAAAAGAAAAATGAAATTAATAGAAAAATATACAGAAGAGATTAAGTTGTCAAAATCAATTTTGAAAGTTATAGAATTAAAGTTTAATTATGAGTTTTTACAGTTAGATGCTGATATTTTTACAGTATTAATAATTTCTTTTTGCTATCCTAAACGTAAAAACTTATACGCAAATGATAAAGAACTAAATGAAATAGCTGATTATATAATGGAGTGGATGTGTGTTCATACAAATGAATCATTTTTTAAAGATGATTTGTATATGTTGGGTCAAGTTTATGCATATCTATATTCTAAACGAGTGAGAGATGCATTTAAAACTTATGATTTTGTTTTAGCTCCATTAAAGTTCAAGCGTAAACGAACGGTTACAATTGAATTATCATATGATCTTTACAGTGAAATGTGTAAAAACTTTAATTTCCCCTTTGTGGAAAGAGAAGTGATTTTTCTATCACAATGCTTAAGCAATTGGTATGCAAAGATTAATGTGACAAATTCCAAATATAAAATAGCTGTTGCCTCAAAATTGGGCATGGTTGAATCAAATCGAGTTGCAGAAATGTTAAGAGTTAATTATATACAGTTTAATGGTTCATTTGAGCCAATAGAAACATATGAACTAGAAACAAACAGTGGTGACTTTGACTTGGTGGTTACAGACTATAAACAAATAAATGTGAAAGATAAACCAATATACTTTGCTGACAGTTATGTACAATTTAATGAAATAAAGTATTTAATAAAGTTTATTAGACAAAGTAGGAACACCTCATCTGAGATGAAAATAATTGATAATGAAAGTATAAAAAATGGATTAAAATTAAAAACTAAAGAAGAAGTGTTTAAATATGTAGAAAGATTATATAGAAAATTAGTTTCTGGAAAACGCAAAGTTTATGATAATTTAACGCATCGGGAAGAACGTTTTCCATATGAATTGGGAAATAGAACAGCTCTTATATGTATTAGAGACGAGTATGTTAATCAAAGCAAAATGTATTTTATAATTTTGGAAAAACCAATTATGTGGCATGTAAACTATGTTAATTTAGTAATTGTGTATGTAACAAATACTAAAATTGAAAATCTTAGATGTCTTGGAGGAACATTAACTTTGTTTTTGCAAGATATTGAAGCAATCAATCATTTTATAGCAATACCTTCTTTGGATAAAATTGAGAAATATTTCAATGAATAAGGAGCAATGAATGATAAAAGCAGTACTATTTGATTTGGATGGAACAATAATAGATACAGAATATCAGTCTTATAAGGTCAAGCAAGAATTATTTCTGAAGCTATTTCCCGAAATTGATATTCATCAAATATTGAAAACGAGTGGAATGAATTTCAAACAATCAATTAAATATTTAATGCCAAATATTTCATTTCAGGAGGAAAAAAACGTATTTTGTAAACTCCAAGAAATTAGAGAAAAACAGGATTTACAAAATATAGTATTTCAAGAAGTCTATGAAGTTATTTCTTCATTGAAGAAATATAACTTAAAAATTGCAGTTGTTTCAAATCGTCCAAGACAAAGAATAGAACAAGTTTTAAATGAAATAGATTTATATCATGAGATAGATTTAATAGTGGCTGCTGATATGGTAAATAAAAGTAAGCCGAATCCTCAAATCTATGAAAAGGCAATGAGTTTATTAGATCTTACCTCAGAAGAATGTCTAGTAGTTGAGGATTCACAAATAGGTATAGATGCAGGAAAAGCAAGTGAATGCCAAGTGGTTTGCCGTAAAGAGAATCGATATAATCTTTCGCAAATTGGTGCAGATTACTATATAGATAACCTTTTAGAACTATTGGATATAGTAAATATAGGATAAGGAAAAGAGGAAAAGAATGGAATTACAAGTTAATATATGTGATATCACACCACAAAATCCGGTATTTCAAGGTGGATATTATACTCGGGATAGAGTGTATGATTCTATACATGATTCAATTATGGCTTCCATATTTGTATTAACAATTAATAGTGAAAAATATGTTTGGATTGGAGTAGATCTAAGCAATGGAACAACTATATTAATTGATAAGGTGTTAGAATATTTAAAAGAAAAAAATATACATTTAGAGAAAGATCATTTGGTTTTAGGAGGTTCACATACACATAGTGGCCCTAATATCTATGTTGATAAAGAACCAGATCGTGCTGATTACGATTATTTATGTTATGCAGCAAATAAAATTGCTGAAGGAATAAAAGAAGCTTATCAAACTGAACCAGTTGAGGTAACAACGAAGTATTCAAAAATATATATAGATGGGTTGTATTCTAATCGAAATGACAAACAAAAACTATGCGATAAATATATCCATCTAATTGGCTTTTTTCATCAAGATCAATTACAAGCAATACATGTAACACTTTCGCATCATTGTACGATTTTAGGTCCAGATAACTTTCAACTGAGTGCAGATTTATTTGGAGCATTAAGGAAAAAATTGGAAATAGAATATGGTATTCCGATTTTGATGGCTCAGGGAAATGCTGGCGATATGGGAAACCGACAATATAGATTGGGAAATGGTTTTGAGGCTTTAGAGTACCAAAGTGATGCAATCTTCCAGCAAATTAAAGAAAAAATTCAATGGGAATCAGTGAAGTTCGATACTTATGATTATAAAGTGTATTATTTAGATGAGCACTATATATTGGATGCATCTTTTTATGAAGATAAAGTAAAAGAATATGAAAATAAACTGAAGTCTGCTAAGACAATAGATGAAAGAAAAATTTTAAATTCGGTAATAAAGAATTATCATCGTAAGGCTGATTTAGGTAGTGGAGAGAAACAGATTACGATGAAGGTTGAAATCATTCAAATGGGAGAACTTCAGTTAATTGTTGTTCCAGGTGAACTTAGTTCTTATTTAGGAATGGAGATAAAGAAAAGAAGTTCAAGTGAATATTGTATTATTTGGGGTTATGCAAATGATGCTAATTTAAGCTATATAATAGATAATGATGGTTATGATAGCGACTCCTTTGAAAGCAGAATATCTATTTATCCTAAAGGTGTTGGTGAAGATTACAAAAATTTTATTATTGAACATCTGTAAGAAAACAATCCTCAAATATGAGGATTGTTTTCTTATGTAGTAGATTAAAAGTCTTACTATAATTTATCTTTAAATGCTAATTTGTGTAGACAGTAATGATTTTGATAAATTATTAGCACTTTTTACCGTAAAACTTTTTCCTTGTTTTGTAAGTTGAATATTGAAATTACCATCTAATAGAGAATAGTGAATGAAATCCAACATATACAATTTTTCAAGATGTGAGTTTACTTCTTTTGTAATTTCAGACTTTTCTTCCTGATTAGTTTTGTAGAAAAAGTCCATTAATTTTTCAATAGTACAATTATTATCTTGTAAGTAAATAGCGAATAAAACATCTGCATCTGATATCTTCATAGGACCTCCTTGTGATATTTCTTAATTGTAGTATAAACGATGAAGTTCAACTCAATGTAAACAAACGATAAAAATTTAAATATTTTTATTATTTACTTTTTTACTACAATTTCATAATATAGAAGTAGTGAAGAATATATGTTAACATATTAAGTGAGAGGTGACTTATGGAATATAAGAAGGTAGTAAAATATATAGAGATTAAAAATGATATTATTGAAGCTATTAAGGCAGGTACTTTGCAACCTGGAGATAAAATTGATAGTGAATCAGTAATAAAGAAAAGATACAATGTTTCTACAATTACGGTTAGAAAAGCATTTACAGATCTAATTAATGAAGGTTATTTATATGGGAAACAGGGAGTTGGTACGTTTGTTGCAAAACGTCAAATGGTTAGAGGATTAACTTCCATCAGTTTCAGCGATGAATTAGTTCAACAAGGCTATAAGATTGATATGAAAGTTGTAGGAGTAAAAGTAATACAAGATGAAGGTATTACTCAGACTTTAGGTATTGATCTAGATTCAAAGATTACTTGTGTAGAGAGAATTCGTCTTGCGAATGATGAACCAATTGCATATCAAACTTCTTATGTTAGTGCGGATTTATTAGGAGTAAAAGATGCTGAGTCTTTGAAAGATACAAAGTCTTTTTATAAAACATTAGCAGATGTAGGAGTGGTACCTAGATGGGCTAATGAAAATTATTCAATAAAGGAAATCACAGATAAAGCAGTTGCAGATTATATGAATGTAAAAAAGGGAGCAAGCTCATTTTTTGTTAAACGTTTTGCTTATAATAATCAAGATGAAATGGTGGAATATAGTGAGACTTACTTCAATAAAGATTGGTATTCGGTAACTGTAAATATAAAAATTTAAAAAAAGATATTGCGAAACCGCTTACAATATCTTATAATGTGATTAGTTAGCATGTTAACATGTTAACATGTTAAATAGGAGGTAGTATGAAGATTGTCAATTATTCGCAGGAATATGAAGCACAGGTAGTAGACTTGTGGAACCGAGAACTTATTGCTGATACGATTACCGTTTCCAAGTTTCGTAGGCAAGCATTGTTTGATGAAAACTTTGATGAATCATTGTGTTATGTAGCATTGGAAGAGAATATCGTAATTGGTTTTCTGTTAGCGATTAAACGAAAGTTTCCTTATCTGGAAAGAGGGCTTGAACCAAATCGTGGATGGATTAGCGTAATGTTTGTAAAAAAAGAATATCAGCATCAAGGTGTTGGAAGTGAACTGTTAGCTAAAGCAGAGCATGATTTGAAAAATTTAGGTGTAAGTGAAATAACAATTGCAGCATATAGTCCTAATTACTTCTTCGCTGGTGTTGATATAGAACAGTATCAACCAGCAAGAGCGTTCTTCAAAAAACATGGTTATTTGGAAAGTGAAGAAAGTTACTCGATGGCAAAAGACCTACATCTTTATGAAATGGATGATAAAGCTATCAGGAAAAAAGAAAGTGCTGAAGCTGAAGGATTTCAATTTCTAAACTTTGATTATAAGTATGCACTGGATTTGTTAGAGTTTGCCAAACAAGAGTTTGGTGGAGGTTGGAAACGTAATTTATTGCTATCAATGCAAGATGGTACGGCAGAAGATCGAGTACTTGTTGTAGTAGATAAGAATAATGAAATTGTCGGATTCTGTATGCGGATGATTGATGGAAATCCAATGCGTTTTGGTCCAATTGGCGTGAAAGCTACAGCAAGAAATTATGGAATTGGTGGAATCTTACTGGACTTAATGCAATTGGAAATGAAGAAAAGAGGAATTTACCATATGTTCTTTCTATCAACTGATGAACCAGGGAAACGGTTCTATGAAAGACATGACTTAACTCTCATAAGAACATATGTGGGATTTAAGAAAGAGATATAAAGGAGAAGTAGAACATGAGTGAAGTAAAAAGAGTTGTAAGTATTGGTGCTCATTCCTTGGATGCTGAATTATTGGGTGGACCTTTGTTTGTGAAGTATTCTAAACAAGGTGCTAAATGTACATGTATGCATGTAACCCAAGGAAGACTGGAAGATCCAAATGCAACAAAGGAAGAAAATGATGCTTATCTGAAAGATTTATTGAGTCAGAATAATCGTGCAGCATCAAAGTTAGGAGCAGATTCCATGTGGCTTGGTTATGTATCAAACAACATGCCTTCAACAGAAGAATTTGCAAAACGTTTGGAAGAATACTTTGTAGAAGAAAAAGTAGATTTAGTAATTACACATTGGCGTGGTTCGATGCATCCAAGACATATCAATACACATGATGCAGTAACTAATGCAGTAAAGAGACTTCGTGAAAAAGGAAGTACAATACGTTTGATGTATGGAGAAACATTTGAAGATTTAGTAGGATTTATTCCACAAGCATACTTTGTGTTAAATGAAGAAGAAGTAAAACAGTGGTATGAAGGATTAAATGAATATCAGGTGTTTAGAGGAAAAGTAAATGATTTCCCATATCAGCAATACTATCCAACAAATGGAAAAGTACGTATGATTGAAAGTAACTCAAATGGCTATACCGTATGTTATATGTATGCAAGTTTAATTGAAAATAGGTTGTGGTAGTATGCTGAAAGAAGAATTACAAAGGTTATCTACTGAGAAACGTAATCAAAAAACAATGCAACTTGATACGCTTTCTATTAATGAAATATTAAAAATTATGAATGAAGAAGATCAACATGTTTTATCAACAGTTAAAGATGCAATTCCAGATATTGAAAAAGCAATTGAATTAGTTGTAAGACAGCTAAACGAAGGTGGACGTCTCATTTATATAGGTGCAGGTACATCAGGTCGAATTGGAATAATGGATGCAGTAGAATGCATTCCAACCTTCTCAACCACAGATGAAGTTATTGCCCTTATGGCTGGAGGTACACAAGCATTTGTGAAAGCAGTAGAAGGAGCAGAAGATTCACTTGAGTTAGCGAAAGAAGATTTAAAAAGTGTTCAGTTAACAAAGAATGATGTAGTAATGGGAATTGCTGCTTCAGGTAGAACTCCTTATGTGATTGGTGGATTAAACTATGCGAAAAGTATCCAGGTTTCAACCATAGCATTGTCTTGCAATAAAAATGCTGAAATATCAGACTTAGCAGAGGTATCTATTGAAGTAGATGCAGGACCAGAAATCTTGAGTGGATCGACAAGGTTAAAATCAGGAACTGCACAAAAGATTATCTTAAATATGATATCAACGGTATCAATGATTCGTATTGGTAAAGTATATGGAAATCTGATGGTAGATATGAAACCAAGCAATGATAAATTAAAAGAAGCTGGTGATATCAAAGTAGCAATCGTGATGATATTAACGTCATGTACCAAGATAGAAGCAGAAAATAAATTAAATAAAAACCAAGGTTTTGTTAGAAATAGTTTAGAAGACTGAAAGGAGTCCATATGGGAAAAGTATTTATTAGAGTAGATGACCGTTTGATTCATGGCCAAACGATTGTAGCGTGGTGTCCATCACTAGGAATTAAAGAGATTATTGCAGTCGATGATGAAAGTAGTAAAAATCCAATGTTGAAATCAATTATGACAATGGGAGTTCCAAAGAATTATATTACAAATATTGTGTCATTAGAGGAAGCAAAGGATATTCTAAAAACAGATCGTGATGAGAATCGCCTGATTATTGTGAAGTATCCACAAGCGCTAAAAGCATTGAAAGAAGAGGTGCTTACATCTGAAGGGATTATTTTAGGTAATCTAGCGAAGCGTGAAGATACACCACATAAACTAGGTGGAGCTACTGGTATCTTTTATCTAAGTGATGAAGATGTAGAAGTATTAGATGATATCGTATCAAAAGGGAAAGAAGTGTTGTTTAAGCAATTACCAAGTACACAGGAAGTAACTTGGGATGCATTTAAGTCGTCAATTAAATAGGGTGACAGAAAGGTAAATAATATGTCAATTATTCAAATAATTTTAATCGCATTATTTATATATTTAGGATCAATTGGTTCAATTGTTGGGAATACAATTGGATGGTATACACTAGGAAGACCATTAGTAGCATCGTTTGTTGTAGGAGTGATTTTAGGTGATGTGAATACAGCAATGACTGTGGGTATTCCTCTACAAATTATGTATATGGGAAATGTTACACCAGGAGGAGCAGTTGCCTGGGACTTGTCTTATGCAACTTATATAGGAACTGCAGCAGCAATCGTATTTGGACAAGGAATGGATACAACTGGAGTAATTGGTTTAGCAGTTGTATTTGCAGGAATTGGTGGGCTTGTAGGACAAATTGCATGGAATGTATCTTATGCATTAAATCTTCCAATTAACCGTGTTGCTCAACGTTATGCAGATGAAGGAAACACCAAAAAAATGTATATTCCAAACGTAGTATTAGGTCAGGCAATAGGTTTTGCGTGTCGTTTTATACCAGCTGTATTAATTCTTTCTTCAGCAACTGCTGCAAGTGGACAAGCAGACTTCGCTACGATTATTCCATCATGGGTAACAACAATGCTTAGTGTGTTTGGTGGTATGATGGCTGCACTTGGAATGGGAATTATTCTATCATTCTTAATTAAAAAGAAATATCAATTCGCGATTTATCTAGTTGGATTTATATTGGTTACATATTTCCAATTAAATACAATGGCAATTGCAGTCATTGGAGTACTAGTAGCAGTAATCTATTATGCGGTTATCACTTCACTACAAGAAAAGGAGGCAAACTAACATGGCAAAGACAATTAGTAAAAAGACACTAGATAAATCATTTAGAACTTGGTTCTTTTGGAATGGTTGTTCGCAACAAGCAGAAAGTATGTTAGGAATGGCGTTTGCTCATTCAATTGCACCTGTTATTGAAGAATTATATGATACTCCTGAAGAGAGAGCAGAAGCATTGAAACGTCACATTACATTATTTAATACGGAAGCACAAGTTGGATCAATCTGTAATGGAATTGTTTGCGGATTAGAAGAATCTAATGCAAATGGTAACTGTACTCCAGAAGTAATCAACAGTGTAAAAGTTGCCCTTATTGGACCAACATCAGCAATTGGAGACTCGCTGTGGGTGGCAACCATCATTCCAATTCTATTAACAATTTGTTTATCAATTTCTCAGGCGTCACCAACAATGGTATGGTTAGGCCCTGTACTTTATATGGTATTATATCCAATTGCAACCGGTTTAATCAGTAGATTCTTGTTTAAGTTAGGATATAAATCAGGATTAGAAGGAATGCAGGAAATGATGCAGACAGGTAAGTTAGATACATTAACTGGAACTATGTCAATTCTTGGGTTATTAGTTGTCGGAGCACTTAGTGCATCATTTGTAGCGTTATCACTTCCAATTCAAATTGTTAGAGATGTATATGATGCGACAACCAATGAAGTACTTACTGATCAGGTAATATTTAATGCAGATGCAATCCTAGATTCGATCTTCCCTAAGTTATTACCACTATTATTAACTCTCGCAGTATATTACTTATATACAAAGAAAAACTGGTCTCCATTAAAACTTATGGCATTAATCTTAATACTTGCTGGAGTATTAACTGCTTTAGGATATTGGACTGGAGTATATGCATAAGCAAAGTATTTAAAGTATAAGGATAAAGATGAAAAAAGTCTTTATCCTTTTTTATTTTGTATGTGTTTAATCTGGATTTGCCTTAGTGATACGGAAAAAGTGTACAACATGGATGACCTTAACCTATGTTATATTAAGTTTAGAAAAAGTGTATGAGGTTCTATTTTACACAAAAAAGGAGATATAGAAATGAAAAAGGTATTAATAATTTGTGCAGCAGGTATGTCATCAAGTATGATGGCTGCGAAAACAACACAGTGGTTTGAAGAAAATGGAAAAGATATTTTCATGGATGCAGTAAGTGCTACAGAAGGACAGAAGATGATTGAGAACAGTGACTTTGATTTGTTCTTGGTAAGTCCTCAAACGAAGATGTACTATGCGAAGTTAAAAGCTGCAGGAGAACGTGCAGGAAAACCAGTTGTTGAGATTCCACCTCAGGCATATGTTCCAATTCCTTCAGGAATCGAAAAGATGGCCGACTTAGTTATGAATGAATTACCTTCGTAAGGAGAAGATAGGTGAAATCGAAGGAATGTGATTTACTTCTGTATTTACTTAACTATAAAGGTCAATTTGTAACTAGTAAGGAATTATCAAAAGTATTATCAATCTCTGAGCGAACAGTTAGAACGTATATCAAAAATCTGCAGATTATCACAGATGAGAATGGAGCGGAAATTGTCGCTAAGCAAGGGTATGGGTATCAGTTAAATACAAAACGTCCAATGCAATTTGAAATGTTTATAAAAAAGGAACGTTTTGATACTTGTGATCATAAACTAGAAAAGGATTTTGTAGATACATCAGATGAACGACAGAATTATATTTTAAATAAATTGCTGCTAAGAGAAGAGCAAGTGTTTTTAGAGACGCTTGCCGACAAACTTTATATATCACGTTCAACATTAACCAAAGAAATGAATTACATAAAGAAGATATTGGAACCATATGATTTGTGCTTATTAAATAAATCAAATAAAGGGGTTCGAATTGTAGGTGATGAGAGTAATAAACGGTCGTTTATTATGGATTATTTCTTTAAGGAAATACAGTTTAATTCGATTCAGGAATATGCATATCAGACAAGTTATTTTGATGATATGCCAATTGCGAAATTAATTATGATTATCCTTGAGGAATGTCGCAATTTAAAAATTAAGTTATCAGATGTAATGGTGCAGAATGTATTAATTCATTTAATGCTGAGTATCAAGAGAATCGATAAGGATTTAGAGTGGAAACAATTCAAAGTAGATTTTTCTGATTCGGATAATGTAGAAGTGATTGTTGCAGAGCGAATCATCAGGCGAATTGAAGAGGAAATGAATATCTGTTTTCCTCCGGAAGAAATCGCTTATCTTACCTTACATTTAGGTGCTAAAAATAACCGTACATTTGAAGTGAATGGGATTAGTATGAGTGAAATGGAAAAAGAACTTGAATCAGTATTACAGATGATGGATGAAGAAACAGGATTTTCACTTAGCAGTGATCGGGCCTTAAAAAAGAATTTGATTGAACACTTAAGACCGATGTTAATGCGGGTGGAACAATCTGTAAATCTTAAGAATCCATTGTTAAGTGATATCTTAAGAGACTACAAAGATATCTTTGAAATCACAAAAGCGTATTTATGTAAGATGCCTAGTTTATCAAAAATAGAAATAGACGATGATGAATGGGCGTATCTTACGTTACACTTTATGGCTGCAATGGAGAGAATGAAACAGCGAAGTGGTTTGCAGGCATTGGTGATTTGTTCGACTGGGCATGGAAGTGCGCAACTACTTAAGAGCAGGATTCAAAAAGAGTTTGGTGATAAGTTAAATATTGTTGCCGAGATTGGTTACTTTGAATTAAATGAAGAGATACTAGAAGGAATCGATTTAATCATTTCTTCAGTTAATATTTCTTCGGTAATAACAGGTGTACCATCCATCCATGTATCTGTATTCTTAGGTGAAAAAGATATTACAAAGATTAGAACCTTTGTAGATGGTAATTTAAGTGGAAAGAAACCAACAAAAGAAGAATATCCAGTGAAACTATCTCAATTAGAAAAAGAAGAGATATTTCATAATTATATACAGAAAAATAAGTTTCTTGTTTTTCAAGGTGAAGCAATGCGAACAGAAGTTGTAAAAGCATTAGTTTCTTGTTTAGAAAAAGAAGAAAAGGAATCGTTCTCATCAAGCATGATGGATCAGATTGATCTGCGTGAGAAGATGAGTCAAATCGTGTTTAGTGACAGTGTAGCAGTTCCTCATCCAGCAATACCAGTTGGAGAGAAAGGTGGAGTTGCTTTGGCAGTTATCCCAAATGGAATTAAGTGGGATGACGATTATCAGAATATTAAGTTTGTATTCTTGATATCACCCTCACGGATTGGAAATCAGAAGATAAAGTATATTGGTCAGACCATTGTACGATTTATCGACCATCCTGAATTACAGGATGCATTAATTGAAACTCAAACATTCGAAACGTTTCAAGATATATTTTTGAGTTTGATGTAAAGAAAGGAGGTAGTTAGAGTGCCAAAGATGGATGAGCAAGAATCTCAGGAGGTTGCATTCACCATTATATTGCATAGTGGATCAGCACGCTCATTAGTCCATGAAGGACTTGGATTAATGAGGGAAGGGAAGTTTGAAGAAGCAGAAGCAAAATTAAACGAGGGTGAGGAAGAACTCGTACAAGCACATCAAGCACAGACGAACTTACTTCATAAGTTCAGCCATGGAACAACCATAGAGATTCAGATTATTATGGTTCATGCACAAGATCACTTGATGACTACAATGACATTGCTAGAAGTAGCAAAAGAAATGAAGTATTTATACGAAAGAACAAACTAGTAATAGTAAAAGGAGATAGTAATGAGTGTAAAGACGAAAAGAGATAAACAATTTGTTGATAGTATCCAACAAAAGACAAGAGCAAAGCAGATGTATTACAATCGCTATTTAATGATTCGCTATTTCTTGGCGATCTTTATGTTCGCTAACTTCTATTGGTTTGTTTGTACAACCAATACAATGAAGATAATTCCAGGGGTTTTATTTATTTTAGGAGCGATCAGTTGTATTGAAGTAGCTAAAGTATATGGAAAGAAGCAGGATGAAATGAAATGGACAAAACGGTTTTATCAACTGCAGATGATTGTAAATGTTGTTTGTCTGATATTAATCTGGACCCCTTTGTTTCACTTGTTGTTACCGTTTTTAGTAGATGTAGTAATTACTCGTATTGTTGCCACAGGTATTTATCTGATCGGTGGTATGATGGCGTTTGCATGTGTGTATCGTCTAAAACAGATTGATCAAAACAGTGATAAGAAATACTTATATATTAAGCAATATGAGAAAACAGCAAATATGAATATTTAAAAAAAGGAGAACTATATTATGAGTGGAATTTTTAATTTTCTTGAAAAGTATATTATGAATCCAATGGCAAAAGTTTCAACATTCCGATTCGTACGTGCAATTATGGCTGCTGGGATGGCATCCATACCATTTACGATAGTTGGATCAATGTTTTTGGTTCTTGCAGTATTACCTCAGGCATTTCCTGCATTACAAGGTTTCTGGGATGCATCATTTGTAAGAATTAATGATTTATATATGATTGCCAATACCTTTACAATGGGAGTATTAGCCGTTTACTTCTGTTTTGTAATGGGATATGAACTAACTAAAATAAGAGCAGAAGAAGATGGTTTAAATTTAGATCCTATGAATGGAGCATTATTAAGTTTCATGGCATTCCTATTTACCGTACCAGAACTAATCTTTGAAGATGGATACATGACACTGGTTCAAAGTATTACCGATTCAGAGCATGTTATCAATGGAATTCGAATGGGAAGTTTTGCCAGCAGATTAGGGACGAGTGGAATCTTTACAGGGATTCTAATGGCTTGTCTGGCTACATGGTTATATGCATTATGTGTAAAAAGAAACTGGACAATTAAGATGCCGGATTCAGTACCGGCTGGAGTAGTAAAATCATTTACTGCCTTGATTCCAACATTCGTTATTGTATTCGTTGTATTGGCATTGAATGCAGTACTAGTAATGTTAGGATATGACATTTATAAAATCATTGAAGTACCATTTAGTTTTGTAACCGACTTGGTTAACTCGTGGTATGGACTAATCGTAATTTACTTCTTAATTGGAGCGTTATGGTGTGTTGGTATTCATGGAGCAAACATTATTACTGCGTTTACCAATCCAATTGTATTAGCAAATATGGCAATTAACTATGAAGTTATGCAGGCAGGTGGAAGTAACTTCTATGCCTATGCAGGAGAATTCAATAACTGTTATGTAACGATTGGTGGATCAGGGGCTACGTTGGGATTAGTACTAATGATGGTCTTTATGGCGAAATCAGAACAGTTTAAAGTATTAGGTAAAGTATCGATTGCACCAGCAATTTTTAATATTAATGAACCAATTATCTTTGGAGCACCAATTATTTATAACCCATATATGATTATTCCATTTATTCTGGGACCAATTGTAAGTGCATTAATTGCCTTCTTTGCAATTGATTTAGGTTTGGTAAGTCCAATGATTGCACAGGTACCATGGCCAACACCTGTTGGTATTGGAGCCTTCCTGGGAACCGGTGGAGATGTAAAAGCAATTTTCTTAGCACTGATATGTATTACGGTAGCAACCATAATCTACATACCGTTCTTCAAAGCGTATGATACAAAGTTAGCAAATGAAGAAGCAGAGAAAGCAAAAGAATTAGCAGCAAGCGCTAGCTAGCAAGTTTAGGGTATTCTATAATACCCTTTTTGAAACTAATAAAGTAAAGAAGAACATATTTCCTTATGCCTAAGGAAAAAGTTGAAAAAATATTCCAACTACAATGTTATATAATAGAGATGACGAAGAAAAGGAGAACAATAATGTTACACAAAAAGTTAAAACCATTTCCTAAAGATTTTCTTTGGGGAGCAAGTACATCAGCTTATCAGGTAGAAGGTGCAAATCTAAGTGATGGGAAAGGACCATCTTGTCAGGATGTAAAAGAAATACCAGAAGGTACATCTGACTTAAGTGTTTGTGTAGATCACTACCATCGCTATAAAGAAGATATTGCCCTAATGGCAGAGATGGGATTCAAAGCTTATCGATTCTCAATTGCTTGGACAAGAATCCTTCCTAATGGAACAGGAGAAATCAACCAGCAAGGGATAGATTTCTATAATGATTTAATTAATGAATGTTTAAAATACAATATGGAACCAATTGTTACAATGTTCCACTTTGATATGCCAGATGCTTTGGATAAACAAGGTTCTTGGTCAAATCGTGATTCGGTAGATTGGTTTGTGAACTTTGCTAAAATCATGTTTGAAAACTATGGAGATCGAGTAAAGTATTGGTTAACCATCAATGAGCAAAATATGCTGACATTAGTTGGACCAGTAATTGGAACATTACGTATTCCTGAAGGAACAACAAATATCTTAAAAGAAACATACCAACAAAACCACCATATGTTAGTGGCACAATCAAAAGCAATGCAGCTATGTCATGAAATGCTACCAAATGCAAAAATAGGACCAGCTCCTAATATCTCACTAGTGTATGCAGCAACATCTAAACCAGAAGATGTATTAGCAGCTCAAAACTGTAATGCAATTCGTAACTGGTTATATTTAGATATGGCAGTTTATGGAAAATACAACAACCTTGTATGGGCATATCTGGAAGAACATGATGCATGTCCAGAAATATTAGATGGTGATAATGAAATACTAGAAGCTGGAAAACCGGACTTTATTGGATTCAACTACTACAATACAATGACGGTTGGCGAAGCGGATGACAGTATTGTTTCAGATGCTGGTGCAGATCAGCAATCTTCTAACGGAGTTGCTGGAGTGTATAAAGGTGTAGCAAATCCTAATTTAGGAAAAACTGAATTTGGTTGGGAAATTGATCCTGTTGGATTTAGAGGGACAATTCGCGAAATGTATTCAAGATATCGCTTACCAATGTTGGTTACTGAAAATGGATTGGGTGCTTATGATAAACTGACAGAAGATGGTAAAGTACATGACCAATATCGTATCAATTATTTAAGAGAACATATTGCACAAGTACAACTGGCAATTAGTGATGACTGTGAAATGTTAGGATACTGTCCTTGGTCAGCAATCGATCTTATTTCTACTCATGAAGGTATCAGAAAACGTTATGGTTTCATCTATGTAGATCGTGATGAATTTGATCTAGGAACACTGAATCGTTATCGTAAAGATTCTTTCTTCTGGTATAAGAAAGTAATTGAAACAAATGGAGCAGACCTAACTGACTAAACCATGACTAAAGTTATAAGGAGATATTGTAAATGAATACAATTAGTGTAGTTGCTGCCTGTCTGACAACCTTATCGTTTGTCCCTCAAGCACTACAGGTTATTAAAACAAAAGACACCAATGGTATATCTTTAGGAATGTATTCAATGTTTGTAATTGGTGTACTATTGTGGACGATTCATGGAATTAATATAAATGATTATGCATTAATCGGGGCAAATGGAATTACGTTCTTACTTGCATCGATTATATTAACCTATAAATTAAAGTATAAATAACATAAAAGGAACATTGGATAATAAACAATTATTCATGTTCTTTTTTATATAAAGCATGTATACTAAAAGAAAGAAAAATAGTGAGATAAACAGGAGAATGAATATGAAAATAACAGAGTTAGGTACAAGAAATGTAGTATTCACATTTGAACTAGATGATTGGGATTTAAACTTACATCTAATTAAGGGTGATTTATATAACTACATCATCGATACAGGATTAGGATCAAATAGTGTAAAACCTATTTTAGAATATATAAAAGATGACCATAAACCGATTGTCGTAATTAATAGTCATTTTCACTGGGATCATATATGGGGAAACCATTGCTTTGAAGATAGTATTATTATTTCTAGTAAGAAATGTAGAGATATCATTATTGACAGATGGGATGAGATGATGGGAAGATGTGGTAACTATGTAGATGGAGAAGTGGAAAAGAAACTCCCAACATTAGTGTTCGAAGATGAACTGTATTTTCCAGATGATGATATCTTACTGTTTTATACTCCAGGTCATACAATTGATGGCATCAGTGTGTATGATCGTAAAGATAAAGTATTAAATGCAGGAGATAACATTGGTGATACAATGGAAGAGTTAAGACCAAGTCAGGAAACTTCTGATGAAGTTTTTCTTGAGACAATAAACAAGTACAAGGCGCTAGATGTTGCTTCTTGTGTATCTGGTCATAATCAGATTTTAGGTAGTGAAGTATTTAGTGAAATAGAGCGACTAATCAAGCAAGAAGGGTAATCATATTACTCTTCTTGTTTTGGTGTTGTGGTACTGTATTTGAGTGATTATATGGTATAATAATTCGTAGTGAGGTGATATGTATGCCAAAGAGAAAAAAACAAAATGTAATTTTAGTTACAGGAATGTCTGGAGCTGGAAAAACGAGTGCAATTGGTATTCTGGAAGATATGGGATATCACTGTATTGATCAGTTTCCAGTACAGTTGATTGGCGAGCTTGGTAAAATAATTAGTGATCAACATGATGACCGTTATCAGAACCTAGCATTGGCAACGTCTTCACAAGATTATCAGAAGTTTCTATCTTATTTTGAAGGTAGAGAGATGAATGTGAAAGTCCTATTCTTGGATGCAAGTAATGAGAAGCTATTACTGAGATATAAATTTACGCGACGTTCTCATCCTTTTGTGGTGAATAAAACAGCAAATACACTAGAGGAAGCAATTGAAAAAGAACGTGATTTATTTAATGAGTTAAGTTATCGAAAAGTTATTCATATCGATACAACAAAATTAACATTAGCTGCTTTGAAAAAGCAGATTGAATCAAAATTATCAATTGATGCAAAAGATGGATTTGCGATTTCTTTTGTATCGTTTGGATATAAACATGGAGTACCACTAGATGCAGACTTAATGTTTGATATTCGTTTCTTACCAAATCCTTATTGGATTGAAAGTATGCGTTCGCAAACAGGTGATGACAAAGATGTGTATGACTATGTTATGAATAGTAAAGAAACAAAAGCATATGTAAGAAAACTTACAACGTTTTTAGATTATTCATTTAAGCAATATAAAAAGGAAGGGAAGAATCACTTGACTGTAGCAATTGGTTGTACAGGTGGACAACATCGTAGTGTATCCATGGTAAACTTCTTGTTTGACAACTATCGTAATAAATATCAGTGTCATAAAGGTCATAGAGATAAGAAGGTGGACTGATGAAAAAGGTGGTTGTAATTGGTGGTGGAACTGGTCAATCCGTAATTTTAAGAGGTCTGAAAAATATAGAAGGAATTAAATTACATACGATTGTTACAGTTGCAGATGATGGTGGTAGTACAGGAAGACTACGTGAAAACTATCGAATGCCAGCAATGGGAGATATTCGAAACGTAATGGTTGCACTTGCAGAGAGTGAAACCTTATTATCATCACTGATGGATTTTCGTTTTGAAGGTGATGGAGATGTTGCAGGACATAACCTGGGAAATTTATTGTTAACTGCATTAACACAAATCAGTGGTAACTTCTTGGAAGCGATTCAGACATTTTCAAGAGTACTTCGAGTAAAAGGGGAAATTATCCCTTCGACAACTCAAATCGTTAATCTGATAGCAATTATGGAAGATGGTACAAAGGTACGTGGAGAAAGCAATATTCCTAAGTTCCATAACCGAATTGAGCGAGTGTATTATCAGGAACATGTATATGCGACTAGAAGAGCGGTATCAGTAATTGAATCTGCAGACTATATTATTTTTGGAATTGGAAGTTTGTATACAAGTATTATGCCAAATATTATTATTCCAGAAATTAAAAGTGCATTGAAGAAAACAAAAGCGAAAAAAATATATTTCTGTAATGCGATGACTCAACCAGGTGAAACGGATAACTTCACAATGGAAGATCATGTGGAGGCAATTGAAAAGCATTCCTTTAAAGGAATTATTGATACCGTAGTTACACATAACAATATTTTATATGATGAAGTATTGGAGAAATATAAACAGGAAAAGAGTTTTCCTATTTGGATTGGTCAAAAGGAACATGACTATGATTTAATAAAGTCAGATCTTTTAAAATTTGATGATGGATTAATACGCCATGATAGTGGTAAAATAAAGGAAACATTTGAAGAAATATTAGACATGAAGGAGTGAAGCGAATGTCGTTCACAAGTGATGTAAAAAAAGAAATAAGCATGTATGAATGGAAAGACTGTTGTAAGAAGGCTTTATTAAGTGCGTTCTTACAAATGAGTGCATCACTTAACTTCACAAGCGAAGGGATGCATATCACTGCGCAAAGTGAGAATGTGTCAACTGCAAAGTATATTTATACATTAGTGAAAGAGTTGTATCATGTAGAGATACAACTATCAATTATCAAGAAGATGAAATTAAAGAAGAATAACATTTATGTTATTAAGATAAAAACAAAAGCAATGGATATTCTAAAAGACTTAGAAATTATTGGTGAAAATGGATTGAATGACCATCCTAGTAAGAATATTGTACACAAGGATTGCTGCGTTCGTGCATATCTTGCTGGAGCCTTTTTGGCGAGTGGAAGTGTAAATTCACCAGTGAAGAGTAATTACCATTTAGAGATTGCTTGTAGTAATAAAAACCTGGCGAAATATATTATGCGCCAGATGAACAAGTTTTATCTACAGGCAAAACACATCAAACGAAGAAATCAGGAAGTTGTCTATATTAAGGCAAGTGATAAGATTAGTGATTTCTTAAAATGTGTGGGTGCCAGTGTTTCTTTGTTTGAGTTTGAAGATACAAGAATTCAAAGAGACTTTATGAACTCGCTAACTCGTTTGGATAACTGTGAATTAGCGAATGAAATGAAAAGTATAAAGGCTGCGCAAAAGCAGTTAGAAGATATTGATCGAATTGAAAACTTTGTAGGGTTGGATGGATTAGCACCTAACTTATACAATGTGGCAATTCTACGTAAAGAAAATCCAGAGGCAAATCTAAATGAGCTCTGTGATATTTATGAGCGGCGCTACCAGGAACCAATCTCAAAATCAGGTATTCGTCATCGTTTGAATAAAATCCGTGATATCGCGGATCAATATAGGCAATAGAAGAAAGGATGTGGAGAAATGAGAGATATTAGAGCACTATTAATTATGGTGTTAGGGGTAATTATTTTTATCGCCCTATTACCTGCATTACTTTGGTTATTTGCCATTATCTTGATTTTAATCGCTATTTTTGCGATTTACTCAAGAGTGAAATATCGTCGTATGATGAAGGATGCACAAGAACAGTTTAAAGATATGTATCAAGATGATTACACAAACAACAGACAAAACAGTAATCGTAACATTGATCCGGATGTTATTGATGTAGAGTATACAGAAAAGGAAGATGATGAATCATGATTGAGTTTGCTCTAGAAAAAGATATTGATGAATTATTAGAGCTTTGTATCCAAACTCATCCAGCGAAAGAACAGCCATTCTTTGAATATTACTTTCATCACTGCTTTGAAGATGGAAAAAGCTATTGTATACGTGAAGAAGACAAGTTAGTAGCTTGTATGCAAATGCAAGAACATGCATTATCATTCAACAACAAAGTATTACTATGTTCCTATATATTTGGAGTAGCTACTCATGTTGATTATCGTATGCGTGGATTTATGGATCGACTGATGCATTATACACTAGATGTATGTAACCAGAATTATTTGATTAGTTTTGTGGAAGCATATAATCCAAAACTATATAAGAAATATGGATTTGAAACGGTATCTTATCGCAAGAAGTTTACGATTGCGAATCAAGATTTAAAAGTAAAAAATTTAGATGGTGTACATGAGCAAATCAATACAGCAGAAATGGCAACACTATACAATGAGTTTGCGAAACGTTTTGATTGCTACTACTTACGTGACGAAAAATATTATGACAATTATGTAGAAACAATCTTACAGAATGGTGGAAGAATTGCTTTCTATAAAAATAAAAATCAGGAAACTACAGGATACTGTGTTTTCTATGAACGAGAAGATATGGTAGAAATCAAAGAAGTGATTTACTTAGATTCATTAAGTCTAACCAAGCTTTTGAAATTTGCGATTAAGTTCATGCCATATATTAGTTTGGAAGTTTCTAATAATGAACGCATTGAAAAGATATTCAAACGTGCAATTCCAAGAACAAGTTCTTGTGTAATGGCTCGAATTAATAATTATTCATTGTTTGAAAAACTATATGATACAAAAATCAAGAATGTGGAAGAAGCATTTGAAGTGTTGAGAAAACCAGTGTTAATCAATGAAAAAAACTAGATACGAAAGTATTTAGTTTTTATATTACCTAATGTGAGAAATGGTACAAATCGGGAATTGCATTCCATATTTGTACCATTTTTCAAACGAAAATAGATATCAAATATAGAGAGTTTCAATAATTGTTTTCATAAAACTAAAAAAGTGATATTATGAGGATAACTAAGGAGGGTTGTAATGGATATTATAATGAAGATTCAAAATGAGTTTTTGAATTTATCTCAGCAGGAGAAAAAGATTGCGGATTATATTTTGCGAACTGGTGATGAAATTAAAAATATGAATATTAATGAGTTGTCAGAGAAGACAGAAACTTCGAATGCTACGATCACAAGATTTGCTAAAAAGATGGGATGTAAAACCTATGTTGATTTAAAGTTTCAAATTAACCAGATATCGATTCCTAAAATAGAGGAGACATCAAGAGGAATTGCAGATGATGTTTTTAACTATTATCAGCGAGTAATAAAGAATACACAAAATCTGATTGATATGAAAAAAATGGATGAATTGATTAAGATGATCAAAAGCGCAGATGAAATTGTAATTGTTGGTGTAAGTAGTTCTGGTACTACAGCTAGTATCATGGCAACTCGTTTAATGCGAATGGGGTTGACTGCCAGTAGCTATGCGGATATCTCCTGGATGAAGATGCGAGCAAAACTTGCAAAGAAGAACAACTTGTTCATTGCAATCTCTACTACAGGGACAACAAGATTGGTAATTGATACATTAAAAATGGCAAAAGAGAATAATGCAAAGATTGCCTCAATAACTGGATTCACTCAAAACCCAATTGCCGATTTGAGTGATTTATCATTGCATGTCTATAGTACAAGGTTTATTGATAACCAGAAGTTTGTTAACTCACAATTTTCAATGATGTATTTGATTGATGTTATTACTACTTATATTTTAGAAGATAAAGAATTTATGAGTAATATGAGCAAATCAAGAGATAGTATAGGAGATATTTAAAAATTTTATTTTCATTAAATTAACTAAATGAAAATAATTAACGTTAATTATTTCATAAGAAAAAAAGTATTATCATACCTAAAAGCATAATTATTATGCTTTTTTTGTATATTTACTCATCATGTAAGTGCTTACAATAAAAACGAATAATCAACCAATATGAAAATAATTATCATAAAAAAGATATTGTAAAAATAATTATTGTATGATAAATTATGCATGTAAAGGCTTACAGAGGAGGAGTTGAAACGATGAGTAAACAAATATATATCAGTGATGATATTGAAATGTATCGTGATGATGACAAACTAGTAGTGAATATAAAAGCTAAGTCACCTATCAAGATATGGAAAGGTAAACGACCAATTGTTAAAGAACTAACAACGTTAGTCATTGAAGGTGATGCTGGGGAGTATACACTAGACATGCCAGTTGGTGAGATGCCTTGTTACTTTCTTCTAGAGAGTGATGGAAAAAAAGAAATATTTACTGAACGTAAACTACCTTTAAAAGGCGCAATCAATGTGCGTGATATGGGTGGTTATAAAACAAATGATGGTAAACGAGTAAAATGGGGATTACTTTTTAGAGGGGATCAGTTATCAAAACTTGAACAAAGTGATATAGAGTTACTGCAACGGATTGGTATTAAAACAATTATTGATTATCGTTCTGATCATGAACGAATGATTAATCCAAATGTTAAATTAGATACGGTAATTCAAGATGTACACAGTGATCCACATTCTTCGTTCTCGGAGGCAGCAGCTCAGGCAGTTGATCTTGCCAGTGAGAATATGAATTTAGTGAATGACTTAAACCAAGGAAAAGTAGAAAGCAAATACATTAATGGAAAAGGTTTAAAAGTTATTTTAAGTTATGAGAATTTAGTGGATAGTGAAAAGAGTAAAATTGCATATAAAAAAGTATTAGAGACTTATGCTAATCCAAACTTGATGCCAAGCATTCAACATTGCCGTGGTGGGAAAGATAGAACTGGCTTTGGTTCGATGTTACTATTAATGTTATTGGGAGTAAGGGATGAGGATATTGTAAGAGATTACGTTATGACAGGTGTAATCAGGGAAGAAAGAAACAACTTCAAACTAAGCCAATATAAAGAATTAACTGATAATCAGGATTACCTAGATTATTTAATGTCGATGATTGAAACTCGAGCAGAATATATTGAAGCAAGTATGAATCGAATCAATCATGAATATGGTGGGATTGAGAATTATGTAAAGGATGTACTGGGAATACATGACTTTCAAATAGATACAATTAGAGAAAGTTATTTAGAGGAGATGTAATATGGGAAATGTTGCAATAGTAGTAGCAAGTCATGGAGAGTTTGCAAAGTATGCATTAGACAGTGCACAGATGATTGTGGGAAAACAAGAAAACTGTGGAAGTATGTCTGTCACAATGGATTTAACATTAGATGAAGCAAAGAAGAACATGGCAAAGACAATCGATGAATTGGATTGTTCAAATGGATTAGTAATTCTTGTAGATATTTTTGGTGGGACGCCATCAAATGTAAGTGGAAATTTCCTTTTGGAGAATGACAATATATTAGTCATTAGTGGATTGAATCTGCCAATGCTAATTGAGTTGTTGTTGAATCGAGATAAACCACTTAATCAAATCGCACTTCAGCTAGAAGAAGCGTATAAACAAGGATTTACCAATATAAATAAATTATTTGAAGAAAGAGGTGAAGAAGATGATGAATGTCAAATTTTGTAGAATCGATGATAGGTTAATCCATGGACAAGTAGTTACAACATGGGTCAATGTTCATAAAATAGAACAGATTATTATTTTAAATGAAGCAGTGGAAAAAGATAAAATTCAAACGAATGTATTAAAAATGAGTTCGCCACCAAACATTAAACTACATGTTTTCTCACCAGAGAAATTCATGGAAATTATTAAAACAAATCCAATCAAGCGTTCAACAATGCTATTATTCTCATCAGTATTTGATGTAGAAAAAATTGTAGATGCAGGGTTTCCATTAGAACGTTTAAACATTGGAGGTATGCGTTTAAATGGAGATCGTGAACGATTAACAAAAGCCGTTGCACTATCTCCAAGTGAGAAAGATGTATTTAAAAAGTTGATGGATAAGGGAACAGTAGTAGAAATACAAATGGTACCAAGTGACAGTGCCGAAAACCTAAAGGGGGTAATATAATATGTTAACTACAGTATTAGTCACAGTATGGGCATTCTTGTGTGGTGTTGATGATTCTTCAACACAAATGTTTCGTCGACCATTATTAATTTGTACCGTAACTGGTTTATTAATGGGTGACTTACAATCAGGTTTAGTTATTGGAGCAACACTTGAAATTATGTGGATGGGAATTGGTAACGTTGGAGCTTATACAGCACCAGATATCGTTAGTGGTTCTATCATCAGTTGTTCATTGGCAATTGCTAGTGGTGGTGGAGTAGCAACAGCAATTACATTAGCTGTACCAACATCATTACTTGCTCAACAGTTATTAATTTTATGGCAAACAGTAAACTGTGCACTAAACCCATGGGCACAACGCTTAGCGGAAAATGGAGATGTAAAGGGAACGAACTGGTTAATTGTACCTTCTGGACTAATGGTAGGTGCAATCCTTGCAATTCCTGCATTCATCGCTTTACAATTTGGTAGTGGAGCAATTGAAGACATTGTTAACTCATTACCAGAAGTAATTATGACAGGATTATCTAACTCAGGTAAGATTATTCCAGCAGTAGGGATTGCATTGCTTATGATCATTATGATTAAAAATGCAAAACTATGGGTATTCTTAATTCTTGGTTTTGTATTAACTTCATACCTAGGATTATCTGTGCTTCCGGTTACTCTAATTGCATTACCGTTTGCATATTTATATGACATGAATAGTGAAACAAAAACTCAGGTAAGGGAAGTAGAAGATGTAGTAGAAGGGAGTTATGATTTATAATGGCAAATAAATTAAATAAAAAGGATTTAAATAAATTATTCTTTAGATTGAATACCGTGCGTTTAACTCTAAATTATGAATCAATGCAAGGGGTAGGTTTCATGAGAGCACTTGCTCCAGCATTAAAAAAGATATATGCAGAAGATGAGGAAGCGTTAAAAGACGCAATGAAACGTGAATCGGTATTCTATAATTCACATGTAAATGGAAATGCGATTATTCTTGGTATTGCAGCAGCAATGGAAGAGAAAACAGGTCCTGAAGATAAGGATTCAATTGCGGCACTTAAGACTGGACTGATGGGTCCATTAGCAGGACTAGGAGACAGTTTAGTAAAATTTACATGGGTTCCAATCATTGGTAGTGTTGGTGCTGCTTTAGCGTTGAATGGAAGTATTATTGGACCAATTCTAATGTTTGTTTTATACAATATTATTAACATTGGTGGTCGTTACTATGGAGTTGTTTATGGATACGAAAAAGGATTAGACTTCCTACAAAACAATTCTGATAATGACATCATTAAAAGAATCTCTAATATGGCAAATGTTTTAGGATTAATGGTTGTTGGATCGTTGATTGCAACATCAGTTAAAGTAACTGTTCCATTAACTGTAACAGCTGGTGAGAACGTGATTGAAGTACAGGAAATGTTAGATAAGATTATGCCAAACTTCCTTGGATTATTCATTACATTCCTAGTGTATCGCTGGTTGAAGAAAAACAATGGAAATCATGCAGCCGCAACGATTATAGGAATCATGATTCTAACAATTGCACTTACATACTTTGGAGTTCTATAAAAAATCTTCATGATTATTACACTAACAATGAATCCTGCGATTGATAAAACAGGATTTATCCAAGAGTTTCATATAAAGAAACTAAATCGTTTAGATAATATTATTCTAACAAGTGAAGGAAAAGGACTTAATGTCTCTAAGACATTAAGTAACTTATCCTGCAAAAGTAAATGTATTACCTTTCTACCTGGTGAAAATGGCCAGTTTATTCAAAGGGAACTGAATGACTTTGGCATTGAATTATATCCAATCAAGGTGAATGGAGGATTACGTACGAATACTAAAATTGTAACTGCAGATAGTTTGACTGAGATTAACGAGCCAGGATTCAAAGTAGATAACAAGATACTGGATAACTTAATTAAGATATTGAATCAGGAAATTGAAGAAGGTGATTTACTAGTAATTAGTGGAAGTGTACCAGAGGGAACACCAACTAGTTATTATAAAGGGTTAATTCTTAAGATGAAAGAAAAACGAGTAACCACGTTGTTAGATGCAGATGGAGAACTGTTTAAAGAAGGTGTAAAAGCATTACCTACGATTATTAAACCCAATGTGTTTGAGTTATGTCAGTATTATCAGATGGAAGAAACATATGATGAAGAAGTAATTGTAGAGTACGCACGTAAATGGATTCATGATGGAGTTGAACAAGTGATTGTATCAATGGGTGAGAATGGTTCAATTTATGTGACCAAAGATACTGCAATGAAAGCAGAGCCACTGTCAGTAGAAGTTGCTTCTACTGTGGGTGCTGGTGATGCGCTTGTGGCAGCATTGGCATATGCATACGAACATAAATATGAGTTAGAAGAAATGATTCGCTTATGTGCTGCTACTAGTAGTGCAGCAGTGACAACCAAAGGAACAATTGCCCCAGAGTTTGAGATGATTGAATCCTTAATGAAACAAGTAAAAATAGGAGAAATATAGAAAAAGCTGCATTTATTTGCAGCTTTCTTATGCTTTGTATTGAATTGAAATTACTTGGTTTTCCTTAACTAGTTCCTGAAGATTGTTTACAGTAACTTCAGATAAGTTAGGAAATAAAATGATTACAATTGGATCAAGATTATTGTGCTTAATAAACTCAATATCAAATGATCCTATTTTTTGGTTTTGTTTAATACTCTCACCTTGGGTTACATAAGATGAGAATCCT
The DNA here is from genome assembly GCF_030814225.1 of Breznakia pachnodae. Classification (GTDB taxonomy): domain Bacteria; phylum Bacillota_I; class Bacilli_A; order Erysipelotrichales; family Erysipelotrichaceae; genus Breznakia; species Breznakia pachnodae. The sequence continues at coordinate 24,401 of NZ_JAUSUR010000002.1, read as the reverse complement.
TCACCATTTAGTGATACAGTATCTACACCAATATGGATAAGAGTCTCAAGACCATCTTTACCAGCAATTCCATAAGCATGTCCAGTTGGAAAGATTGCTTTCATTGTTGCATCAAATGGTGCATATAAATCGCCATGTTCAGGAATAATGGCAAAACCACAACCCATCATTCCTGTAGCGAACACTTCATCATTGACTTCACTTAATGGTACAAGTTTACCACGTACTGGGGAAGTAAATGAAGTATCTTTTTTCTTAAAAGGATTTATCATTTTAATTCTGGCCAATATCCCTTGTTGGCAACAATGTAATCATCTAGTAAAGCTCTGGCCACATCAGTATTTATAACCGCACGATTTAATACTAATGCTTTCATTGCTTTTTGATAACTTCCTTCCATATATGCATCTACAGTTAGTTTCTCATATGCATACTGGTTTTCAATCATTCCTTTATAGAACGTTGGAACTTCACCAACGGTTAATGGTTCTACACCATGTACTCCAACACGACAAGGAATTTCTACCATCATATTACGATCAAGGTTTTCAATAGAACCTTTGTTTTCTGTAATAATTAGGAATATTTCTTTTGTGTTGTTGGCTAATGCAGTCGCCAAATCTACTATATATTCCGCATGACATCCTGCATCAGGATCAACATCATACTCAGAACCCTTGATACGACCTAATTCAACGACTTTTTCTAAATGTTCATAAGTAATCTTTTCATTTCCATCCATAACTTCATTTGCACGAGTATAGTCAGGATCAGATTTCTTATACATTTTATTTGGATATAAATAATATTGAAGATACGTGTTTGGCAGATACTCATCATAGTCTCTAATCATTTGACTCATAAAGTTAAATGTTGATTTCCAAGATGGTTCTTCAAACAATGCTTCGGTTTTAAATTCAACTGGTTCTTTTAAGATTTCTCTTAATTCAGGTAAATAATCGTGTCCAGTTTTCGCATCATAGATATTTGTAAACCATCCAAAGTGATTCAAACCAAAGTATCGAGGTTCAAAATCTTTTCTGGTTTTACCCAATACATTTGCATACATATCCATGATGGCGATTGGCATATCACAGATGTTAATGATTTTATGGTCATCCTTAAATATACGCTTTGTTGCTTCCGCAACAATTGCTGCAGGATTCGAGTAGTTCAGAATCCATGAATCCGGAGAATACTTGCGAATCTCTTTAATGATATCTACTACTGCTGGAACGCTTCTCATTCCATAAGCAAATCCTCCAGGACCACATGTTTCTTGACCAAGACAGCCATGTTTCATTGCAATCTTTTCATCCGATTCACGCATTTCTAAACGACCTGCACGAATTTGCATAAGAGCAAAGTCAATATCACTGAATGCTTCTTTCGCATCTGTTGTATATACAATCTCTTCTACTTCTGGATAATAATCTTTAAACAATACTTCTGTATATTTACCCATCAAGTTCTGACGTTCTTCTTCATTGTCATATAATACGATTTTTCTTAATGGGAAGCGGTCCTTCTGATTGCATAACATTGTCAGCATATCAGGCGTATAGCGACTGGCACCTCCCACAATACAAATTGAATACTTATTCATACTAATCCTCTCTTCCTAGTATTTGTTTCATCTCTTCACATACATCTGGAACTTTCATTCCAATGATGACTTGAACAACATTCCCCTTTATCACAACACCCTTACAATTTGCTTCTTTAATTTTTTCTTCATTGACCAAAGACAAATCAGCTACTTCTAAACGTAAACGAGTAAAGCAATTCTCAATACCTTTGATATTATCAGCACCACCAACACCTTCAGTAATAACCATAATATCATCTGTCCATGAAGATCCTTCGATTGCATCTTCACCAAATGTCATTCCATTGTCGGCGATTAACTCACGGCCTGGAGTTTTAATATCAAACCTCTTAATAAAGAATGTAAATACTAAGAACCATACAACGATTCCGATAACACCCATAATCAAGAAGATATAAATTTTAGTTAAGCTTGGATCTATTGGCAGGTTGGATATAAACATATCTAACAGACCGTAAATCATAAATGTTCGTGAGCCTAGTATCCATAACAGCATCTCAAATAACCCAGTTAGTAATCCATGTATCAGCCATAAGAATGGTGATATAAAGATAAACATAAAGTCAAATGGCTCGGTAATACCAGCAACTGCCGCAACAAACACCGCAGGTAATAACATACTGATCGTAGCTTTTCTGTTTTCTGGTTTTGCGGTATAGATAAATGCAAGTGCGATACCAATTACCCCAAACGCTTTTGCGAATCCAAATGTAGCGAAACGTACAGACTCATCAATAGCTGTAATTACTGAAGGATTTGCCATTTCCGCATAGAAAATATTTGCTGCACCTTGATAGATTGTACCAGCGATTTCTGCTGTACCACCAAATCCAGTGAAGCTGAATGGCATCCATAACATATGGTGTAATCCAGTAGGAATAAGGAAACGGTTTCCAAATGCATAGGCAAATACACCAAGTGGGCCTGCATCTTTCATAAATTGTGTAGTAGCTGTAATACCATTATTTACATATGGCCAAATATAAGAAACTGCAATTGCTAATACAAGAACTACAGGAATCATTACAATAAACGCAAATCTTGATCCACCATAGATACGAAACATATCACTAAATTCTTTTGTTCCAAAGCGATTAAATACATATGCTGTAAGACAACCAAGAATCATTCCCAGGAATACTCCCATATCAGTTACCTGAAATCCTAGTACAACTCCTTGTCCAGTTCCAAATAATCCCATCTCACCAGCTTCTGCAAGAAGTCCCTGAGATGATAACCATGTGTTATTCACTGCCAAGAACATTAAATAAACGATAATTGAAATCAGTGCAGCATCCACCTTTTTTGTTTTGGCTAAGGTAACACTCAATCCTACACAGAAAATCAAAGATAAGTTATTTAACATTGCATCCATCATTGATTTAATTAAGCTTCCAACGAAGGCAACTGGTTCAGGCATAAACTCTAATTGTAAAATAGTTGCTAGAGCAATCGCTGTACCCATAACTGCAAGATACATTACTGGTACGGTCATTGATCTAGAGAATTTATTCATTAATTCCAAAAACTTTGCTTTCATACATTTCTCTCCTTTATGATACATCGTCGACTTATGTATAACCCCATTATAAAAGCCAATTCTATTTCCAACAATAGAATTGGCTGCTTTGTGAACTTAGTAAACCTCAAGTGACTTTATTTACTCTTTGGCTCATCCGACATAAAACGTTTAGAGTAGGAACTTAAAACCATCTCCATAAAAATCATAATCTTCGCTGTAAATAAGTTAGGTTCATAATGATGTGCGCCTGAGCGAACACTTTTGATTTCAATTGAAGTGTGTGCCATCTTTGCAACTGGTGAATCATTATCAGTAGTAAAGGCAATGATATTAAAACCATTTTCTTTTGCTCTACTCATCTTTTCTAAGATTTCACCTCTGGCACCAGACTCTGATAATACAATATATAATCCAGAATGGAAACTAGGGTTGCTGAATGCCTCAAAATGATAACAGAAATTCGCATTAAAATTAAACACTAATAATTTCTGAATAATATAATCACGAGCTGCATCACAAAAACCTAAGGAATCAACCAGAATCTTTTCATTTTGATAGTAACGCAGTAATTCACTAATCATCTGAATGTATAAATCCTGAGAGTCATCAGAAAATAATGCATCAATATCATTGGTTGGCAGTGAGTAATCATTCTTTCTAGATGCAAGCATCATATAAAACATTTCACTATATCCAGAGTATCCAAGTTTTTTACTTAACTTAATTATAGTAGCCTTTGAAACAAAGCATTCTTCAGCTACTTTTGATACATTCACTTTTTCTTTTTTCTCTACATATTTCCAGATAGTATTCATAATAAGATTTTCAGTATCTGTAAGCGATGTTTGATTAATATTCATAGGCATACCTCATATAGTTATTATAAAACGAAAACCCAAAATTTGAAATGAGATATCAATGTTTTGTCTTTTTGAATGTTTTATTTATCTTAATTATTAAAGTTGAGGACAATCGATGCGGATACCCTTACTTGGTGCTATAATACAAATGTAAATAGGAGGATTATGTATGAACAAGAACCCGTTAAAGGAATTAGTTGTAAAGCAAAAAGCCAAACAACCAGTAGGAATCTATTCAGCATGTAGTGCTAATAAATATGTAATAGAAGCAGTAATCAAAAGAGGAAAACAAGATAACTCTTGTGTACTAATTGAAAGTACTGCAAACCAAAGTGATCAATTTGGTGGATACACAGGAATGAAACCAATCGATTTTAAAAACTTTGTGTTAGAAGTCGCAAAACAATATGATTATGATACAAGTAAACTATTCTTAGGTGGTGACCACTTAGGACCATTAACTTGGACACACCTACCAGAAGCAGAAGCAATGAAAAATGCAGAAGATTTAATTCGTGCATATGTAGGTGCAGGATTCACTAAGATTCATATTGATACAAGTATGAAAGTTGCAGATGATGATCCAGATGTTCGTTTGAGTGATGAAGTAATTGCTCAAAGAGGAGTACGTCTGGCAACAGTTGCTGAAGAAACTTATCATGAATTATTGAAAAAAGATCCAACTGCAATTCACCCAGTATATATTGTAGGTAGTGAAGTGCCGATTCCTGGAGGAATCCAAGGTGATGGAGAAGGAATGCAAGTTACAAGTGTTGCAGATTTCAAAGCTACACAAGCAGTATTCGAAAAAGCATTCAAGGAAAGTGGATTAGAAGATGCATGGGAAAATGTAATTGCATTTGTTGTACAACCTGGAATTGAAGAAAAAGATGCTGGATGTACAGAATATGATCGTGAAAAAGCTAAAGATTTAATGGCTGAAATCGATAACTATCCAAACTTGATTTATGAAGGTCACTCAAGTGATTATCAAACCAAAGAAAAATTAAAAGAATTGGTAGAAGATGGAGTAGGAATCTTAAAGGTTGGTCCAGGATTAACGTTTATGGCTCGTGAAGCATTATTTGCTCTTGCTCGTATTGAAGAAGAACTATACTATAATACAGATGTAAAAACAAGTAACTTCATTAACGTATTAGATGATGTAATGGTAAAGAATCCTGGTAAATGGGATAAATACTATACTGGAACTGAAAATGAAATTAGAATTAAGAGAAAATATTCTTTTTCAGACCGTTCTCGTTATTACATGCAATATGATGAAATTGAAGCATCAATTGCAGTATTAATTGAAAACCTAAAAGATGGAATACCTCTTAACTTATTAAGTCAGTATATGCCGATTCAATATACAAAAGTAAGAGAAGGAGAGTTGGATAATAATCCTGAAGATCTTATTCGTGATCGTGTCATCAACAATATTGATGAATACTTATACGCAACAAATCAAAAAGATTTATTCTAATATAGAAAGTCGCTAAGCGCGGCTTTTTTGTTTTCATCGATACTCTGTGATAAACTTAATGAATAAAAGGAAGAAGAACTATGAACACATATAAATATAAAAAAATAGATGCATTTACATCAAAGAACTCATTAGGTAATCCTGCTGCTTGTATCTATCTTGATACAGACCAGACATTAGGTGACAATGAAATGCTGGATATTGCTAAACAACACAAGGGATTTGTTTCAGAAGTAATTTACTGTGAGCATAAAGAGGATAGTATTTTTCTTACGTATTATTCCTCAGAATGTGAAGTGGACTTTTGTGGTCATGGAACGATTGCTTGTATATATAGCTTAATTAAGGATACTCTGGACCTTTGGAATCAAAGTGAAATAGAGATACAAACAAACAAGAAAGGGAAACTTACTGTTTATAATCGAATGCTTGAGAATGATACAGTACTAATTAGTGCGCCTGAACCAAAATATATAGGTAGTGATATTAGTAGAGAGGTAATTGCGGATAATCTAGGGCTTACAGTTGATGATTTACATTTAAATCATTCAATTGATTTGATTGATGCGGGATTACGTACTCTTATCGTTCCTTTGAATGAACTAGCAACCGAAGTATCCATATTCCCAGATGAGCAGAAGCTACAATCATTTTGTATACAAAATGAGATTGATATTATTTTAATATTTACTAAGGATACAGAGAACCCAGAGTGTATTGCTCATACAAGAGTGTTTGCACCAAAGTTTGGTTATCTTGAAGATCCAGCAACAGGTTCTGGAAATAGTGCTTTTGGATACTATATGCTTAAGAATAAGTTGTGGGACGGTAACGACTGCATCATTGAACAAGGTGGAGAAAATCGAGTGTTCAATAGTATCTACCTATCTATGAAAGACAATAAAGTTCTTTTTGGTGGAAGTGCAACTATTCGCATTGATGGCACATATTACTATTAAAAAAGCGTTATGACTTTTGTGTCATAGCGCTTTATCTGTATATTGCTTATACATCTTCTGGATTTAAATGTTTCTTGGATAATTCCAGGTATTCTTTTGATTTCTTCTTATCACCTTTATTTTTGTATTGAACTGATAGAAGGTATTCATTGATTCCTTTTTCATCATCATCTTGGTCAGCTAATGCAGCTTCCATGTCTTCGATGTAGTTACTACGTTTTAAGATAAAGATATCATAAATTGTACGAGCTTCTTTTCTCATCGCTTCGTTATCAAATTCTTCAATAACTTCAATAATCTCTTTTGTCTTTGAAGCACTTTCAATACTTACATAGTAATTGAATGCTTTCATGTATACATCTTCTTTTTGAGCTTTTGACATTCTTAATGTAAATAGAGCATCAAATGTTTCTTCAATTTTCTTTTCATCTACACGTAAGATGTAAGAGTTCAATTTCATGTATTCAAGATTGAATCTTGGAAACAGATAACGAGTAGAAAACTTATCAACTAGTTTATCAAATTCTTCAAATTGTTGACTCTGAAGTAATATTACTAATTTTTTAAATCTAAACTTTTTTAATAAATACGTTCCTAGTGAAAAAACTACAATTGCAACGATTGTTATAATAACAGCAAATTCCATAAAAATCTCCTTGTCTTTTAATATTATTATACATGAATATCCAAGAAATATCGCAAGTATTTGTGACTTTTATTTGAAAAAACGCAAATATCGTAAAAAAGACAAAATGTTTAGACAAAAAGATAAGTGAATACCGTGAATAGAGGGGAAAATAGGTGTATAATAATTGATGTGGAGGTACATTTTAAATGATTATACAGAGTAAAAAGGTTTGGATAGCAGGACAATTTGTCCCAGCTCAAATAGAAATCGAAGATGACAAAATTAAAGACATCTACGATTATGGAACAAAGCCAGTTGATACTGACTATGATGATAATAGAATCGTTCCAGGTTTTATTGATATTCACTGTCATGGTGCATACAGTTTTGATACAAATGATGCACAACCTGAAGGGTTATTAAACTGGGTTAAGAACATTACTGCAGAAGGTGTTACAGGATTATTCCCAACAACAATTACGCAAAGTAAAGAAGTTCTTACAGAAGCATTAGAAAACATTGTAGATGTAGTGGAAAAGGGATACGAAGGAGCTGAAATTTTAGGAATTCACTTTGAAGGTCCTTATTTATCAATGGAATACAAAGGTGCTCAACCACCTGAACACATTAAGAAACCAAATGTGGAAGAGTTTAAAGAATATCAAAAAGCAGCTAAAGGAATGATTAAAATCATGACAATGGCTTGTGAAAATGATGAAGACTTTAAACTTACAAAATATGCATCACAAAATGGAGTAATGATTAGTATGGGTCACTCTGCTTCAACTTATGAAGAGGCAGTTATGGCAGTTGCTCATGGTGCAAGAAGTATGACACACGTGTTTAATGGAATGACACCATTCCATCACCGTAATCCAGGTTTAGTAGGTGCAGCAATGCGCTTTAGAGATGTGTATGGAGAAGTTATCTGTGATGGTAACCACTCGAACTTAAATTCTGTAAATAACTTATTTATGGCAAAAGGTAGAGACCATACAATTATGATTACTGATGCACTTATGGCAAAAGGATGTCCAATTGGTTCTCACCATATGTTTGGTGGACACGAAATTGAAATCTATCCTGATGGAAGTGCTCACTTAATCGAAGGGAACAAGAGCTTAGCTGGTTCTACATTACATGTAAACAAAGGTCTGAAACTTTTAGTTGAAGATGCACTTGTACCATTTGATTATGCATTAAATTCTTGTACATTGAATCCAGCTCGTGCACTACACATTGAAGATCGTAAAGGTCAATTAGTAGTAGGTCATGATGCAGATATCGTTGTTCTTGATAAAGAATATGACGTTATCCAAACATATGCAAGAGGAGTTGCTTGTAAGTAGGCTTAGGCCTACTTTTTGTATGTAGTCAAGTAAATATCTTACCATTTCCCAGATAAATGGTATAATAGTAGAACATTGAGGTGAAAAAATGTTTCCAGGTGCCAGAATATATAAAACAATCGCAGCAGTAGCAATCGCATTAATCTTAAGTAAGTATGTACTTGGATTATCTGGTTTTTACATGACGGTAGCCGTTGTATTATCGATGAAAACAGATCCTCAGAAATCATATGAATATGGAAAGAACAGGGTACTAGGTACCCTTCTTGGTGGATTACTTGGGTATCTGATTATGATGTTAGTGAAACATTCACCAATTCATGAAGAATCTATATTAATGGTTCTTATTAATGTTGGATGTGCATATCTGATTTTATGGTTTGCCAAATTGGTGCATATGCCTGAGAATGGTACAACGATGGGATGTGTGGTGTTCTTCTCTATCACCCTTATTCGATTCAATCAGCCTGTATTTGATTATGTATCAATTCGTGTAATTGAAACGTTAATTGGTGTTGTCATAGCGACAATAGTAAATTCTATAGATTTTAAAAAGCTCATCAAATGATGAGCTTTGTGTTTATAGCAGGTATAACTTTATGATTATAAAGCCCAGTCTTCTTTAAATGTTTGAGCACCACTATTCGTTAATGGATGTTCTAAAGATTTCATATAAAGTGCATATGGAATTGCTGCATAAGGTATTCCAATTCTTGATAACTCCTGAAGTTGAAATAGATTCTTAATTGATGCAGCTATGATATTGGTGTGAGTACCATTTGTAGCATGATGAGCATCATTTAGAAATTGCAGTCCATCACTTCCATTCTCATCATTACGACCAACAAAACAAAAAATATAATCTGCATGAGCATTAATTGCAGCGAGGACTTGTTCAAGTGAAAAGACAAGAGTCATTGCTGTTTTTATTTGTTTTTTATGTAAGTAATTGCATAACTTTAATCCATCTTTAGAGAAGTTGATTTTGATAACTGCTTCTGGATAATAGGCCAGAATGATTTCTACTTCCTGTTTCATTTCTTCAAATGTAGAACCCATTACTTCTGCACTTAGAAATGACAGTTCTTTATTCTTATAATAATCAATGAAATCTTGTAAGGTTGTATGGTTGTTTTTATACATCGTTGGGTTTGCAGTAACCTTATCAATTCCCATAGATAATACTTCATTGATTTCATTTATATTGGCGTGATCGATTATATAATTCATAGGTTTCTCCTTTGTTATTATCATATCGGAAACAATGAATTTTGAGGAGTGATGGATATGTATTCTTATTACCATAATAATTTGTCAATTTTTACCATATGTTGAAAAATTGCCATATCGTTATGCTCGTTTTTTCCTCTATGGCTTACTGGTTTCACAACTGAAAACAACCTATACTATAACTGTAATAGGAGGTTTAATATGTTTGATTATTATCAGCCAACAAGAATTCATTTTGGTGAAAATCGATTGAATGAACTTGGAGATATTGTAAAGAGATATGGAAGTAAAGTATTGCTTGTAACAACAAGTGATGGAGTACTGAAACCATTGTATGATCAAGTAACAAAATTACTAACAGACAATGGTATTGAGGTATTGCGTTTTGATAAAGTAAAACCAAATCCAGATGTATCAATTGTGGAAGAGGGTGTTGCTTTGATCAACAAGCAACCAGTTGATGTAGTATTGGCAGTTGGTGGTGGAAGTTCGATTGACTGTGCCAAAGCAATTGCATTTACAAATGGAATCGAGAAGATTAATTGGGATGAGATATTTGAGAAATATGGTTCACCATATGAAAACTATCCATCATATACAGGAAAAGAATTACCAATTATTAGTGTACCAACAACATCAGGTACCGGATCACAAGTAACGCAGGCATCGGTATTAAGTAGAGGGAATGAAAAGATTACATTCTTTCATCCACTGCTGTTTTCGAAAGAATGTATCTTAGATTCAAAACTTACAGAAACATTACCTGCACATATTCGTAGTGCTACAGGTTTTGATGCATTTACCCATGCTTTTGAAAGTTTTATCAATCCAAAGGCATCTCCATATAGTCAGATGGATTCTTTAATGGCAATGCGTTTGGTGATTGAGAATTTAGAGAATGCATTAAAGTATAAGGATGTTCAAGCGTATGGTGCAAACATGATGTTGGCAGATACATTGGCAGGAAGAGCATTGGCGAATGGTGGTGCAGCAGTTCCACATCCTTTATCAGAAATTATTGGAGGTATTTTACACATTCCTCATGGTGAAGCATTGGCGATTGTATTCCCTCAGTTTATCAAGGCATATGAAGCGAAGTATGAAAAAGAGTTTAAGCAGATCAATGAGTTGTTTGTACCTCACTATGGAAAAGCAACGTTATCTGAAAATATGAAGTTATTTATGAAGGCTATTAATTTAGAGAAACGTTTAAGTGATTATGAAATGAGTGATGAACAATACCAGGAAATTATTCATTCACCAATTCTGAATTATTTACCATTTGGAAGTGCAGAAGAATTAAGAGCAGTATTAGAGGCATCTTATTAATTTATGTATAAGAATATTTATATTGATTTAGATGGGACGCTATTAAACGACCAAGGGCAGGTGTCGGAAGACAACAAGTATATGTTGAAGAAGGCACTGGATATGGGAAGTAAAGTATACTTCGTTAGTGGTCGACCTTATTGCTTTGTGAAAGACTTAGCAATGAAGTGTAATCGTGAAATAGGAGTGGTTGCTGCGAATGGTGGAGTGATTGAAACTGATGATCGAATTATAACTAAACTGATTAATGATGAGGCACTTAAGAAAGTAATTGATGTCTTGAGTGAATATAAAGGAGTGCATGCATTCTTTAAGGGGATGAAGAATTTCTATACAACAGACCCCTATGATGTGCGTTTTCTTTATAGTCATTATAATGATCAGTATGATTCATCCATTCAAGTAACATCATTTACTGATATGAGCTATTTAGAGCTGAAAGAGAGTGCAAGTGAGATTATTAAGGTGCTAGTTTATACAATGGATAAAACAGAACTAAAAGCCTTAAGAGAGAGGCTAGAGAAGATAGAAGGGTTGGCTCTTACCAGTTACAATGAAATCAGCTTTGATATTAATGCGACTGGAGTGAGTAAGGGTTCAGCTTTAAAAGAATTGCATCAATTACATAATATTCATAAAAAAGAGACAATGGCTATTGGTGATGCAGAGAATGATATATCTATGTTTGAAGAGAGTGGCTTGTGTGTTGCAATGGAGAATGCAACTGCAGCAATAAAAAAGCGATGTGATGTCCATACATTATCCAATAATGATAGTGGGGTAGCACATGCAATATGGAAATATAATAAGAGATAGAAAAAGCTAAACCGTAAAAAGTTTAGCTTTTTTAGAACTATTTAGAAACCGTCAGTTTCTTAGATGTTGTAAACTGAATCGTTTGAATAATTACCAGAAGTGATAAGAAACTGAATACAGAAATTAATACATTTTCTGTAATGATTCCTGAAGCAATTACCACAAACCCATCTAGGAATAATAGAATTTTTGATAATGGTAGTTTCTTAAAGAAATACTGAATTAATAAGGCAATTACATCGGTACCACCAGTTGCACAATCATGATTTAAGGCGATACCAATAGCAAGACCTACCAGAATTCCACCAATACCTCCAGCAACTATTAACTCTAATATTGGGTGAATATTATGGAGTGCCTCTGTAATATGAATAGCAGGTATTACTTGCATACATACAGGGGTAGCCAGGGTTATAAATAAGGTCTTGATACCAAAACTTTTACCAAGCAGAAAGGTTGCTGCTACAAGTAGTGGTACAGATATTGCCAGTGTCATATAAGATACTGGAATACCTGTAATCGTGGAAAAGACAATAGCTAATCCAGTAATTCCACCAGGCGCTAGCCCAGTGAATTGAAAAAACATATTGACTGCTAATGCAGTGAGAATGGATGCTACACTAATCCAAACATAGTCTAAAATAATTAATCGATACTTCATTCGTTCTCCTCTTTTAAAAAACTCTCAATTGAGAGTTTTTATTTTAAATCAAATTTCTTTGCGGCTTCATCAATTGCAGTTCTACATTTCTTGTATCCAGCAGCAACGCCATCTGGATCTTTAAAGATTGCACTTGATAAAACAATAACATCAGGATTACATTCAATTAATGGTTCCATGTTATCATGACGCAAACCACCATCAATTGACAGTTCACAATTTGGGTTCTTTTCATCAATTAATTTACGTGCACGTTTTACTAGGTCAATCGCTGACATACGCCATCCCCAGTTATCTTTACCATCGGTTTCATCTACTCCATGCGTAACGATGTGTAAACGATCAATATCATATATTGATTCTTCCACGAAACATAGTGGTGTATAACATCCAACCGTTAAACCAAACTTTATCTTTCTCTCTCGACACCAGTTAATAATATAAGCAAGTTGTGCTCCGATAAAATGTTCTGCAGGTAAAATTAACATATTAGCTCCAGCTTCATCGATTTGTTCAATAAACATTTTATCCATACTTACTGTATAAATGTGGCATTCAATTGGTTTGTCAGTTTCTGGGCGAATCCCAGCAATTACCTGGTGACCACCCATTAGTTTCATATTTTGAAGATCATGCATATCAGCAGCATCAGAGTGAATATAGTCTACCCCAGCATCACTTACTTCTTTTACTAAATCGGCAATTCTTCCATAGTTTACATGCGCTAGTCCAGCGGCGATTTTAATGTGTTTCATAACTCTTCCTCCATTCTTAAGCATCTTCATTTTACGTTATCCATCCTGATATATCAATGACTTTGGCGGATAGATAATAGCCACATTATTGAGGTAATAACTAAACATTACAGACAGGAATTACCACAAGTAAATGGTAATAAAACCAATCTTTTATATATGGAAGCAAATCATAAAATTACGTATGATAATACTTGAAAGAGGTGGAATAATGTTTGGCTTTAAAAAGAAAGAATATGAAGTAGTAGCAGTTACTGATGGTACTGTAATTGAAATGGAAAAAGTAAATGATCCAGTGTTTGCCCAAAAGATGTTAGGGGATGGATTTGCGATAAAAACAATGAGTGATTATGTATATGCACCATTCGATGGAGAAATCGTTATGACCTTTCCTAGTAAGCATGCAGTTGGTATTACTGCTAAAGATGGTTTAGAGTTACTAATTCATATTGGTATTGGTACGGTAAATGAAGAAGGTAAGGGGTTCAGTTGTGAAGTAGAGATGGGACAACAAGTAAAAAAAGGAGATTTACTTGTACAGTTCAATCGAGAAGACCTGGATGCCAAAGGATATGATATGACAACAGTTCTTATATTTACGAATTCTGATACTTATAAGAGTTTTACGATTGAAAAAGGAAAAGAAGTAGTTGGTGGACAAGACACTGCTGCCGTATATAAAAAATAAGGCGCATTATTCATGCGTCTTATTCATACGTAATAGTGGATCATTTTTAATCTTATAAAATTTACGGATAATTTCCTTTAATCGCATAAGATCATAATCCTTAAGTAATGGGCTTATTTTCAAAATTGGTTTCGTTGTTTTTAGATGAAGTTCAATCGTTGAAATGATTAATTCTATATCATCTAAAGGTCGTTCATAAATGGATACAAATGATTCCTGATCCACTATATTGATTTCAGGTATTTGTTCCTTTAGTTTATTGATGAGCAGATTGTTAGTTCCAATACCACTGTTGCATACCAGAATAGTTTTAAGTGGTTCTTTAAAGTAATCTAATGCAGCAGCAAGATGAAGTGTCAGATAACCAATTTCTTCTTTGCTTACTTGAATCTGATATCTGTCATTAATATAAGAAACACTATTCTCTGCAATCTTATAAGTATTCTTATATAGATTATGTATTTCATGAATTAATGGATTTTCAATTAAGATATTGTGACGAAACCGTGTGATAGCTGGATACAAGTGAGCATAGAGGGAATCAAATAGTTCTTCATCATCCTTTAAAGGTAACTGTAACTGTTCACTCCAGGAATCAATAAGAGCCCGAGCAACTTCAATTGCTTCCTGTTCATCGCTCTCATTGGTCGACTTACTGTTCTGTAATGAGATACAATAGACTTGAAGATAGCGTACTTCCATTTCATTAAACTGGATGTGATAGTAGTCAGCTAATACATCAGTAATTGCTTTGATTTCATCAAAGAATGGTTGTTGTTGCAACTCCTCCAAGAATTCTTTTGATAGAGTTACGGTGTGCTTCTGTGATACTCGAATAAAGGATACAAAGATATGTAATAATACAAAGACTAGGGTATCAAAAGGCAGTTCCATAAGATATGGATTATCACTTTTCATAACAATGCGAACAAATTCATTTAGCTCATCATCGTTGATATCAAGGCCTGCAAATACAATCGATCCATCACATTCGTAGTTATCATCATTTACGATATTACGAAACATCTGATAACCATTATCCTGAACCATAAGTTCAATTAATAGATTCCTTTTATTACGTTCCTTACCTTCAATTTGAAGGCCATGATTGTTTTTGCGATGAAGCTTGATTTTCTCTTTTTCGAATAAATCGCTTACTTCGATAATATCTTTATGAATCGTTGCTCTACTAACATATAGTTCATTGGCTAATTCATAAATTCGATAGTGTTCTTCAGAGTTTAATAATCGCATCGCAATAAAGATTTTTCTTGCTTCAGGTGAATAATCAATCAGTTCTCTATTCTTTTGCATAATTGTTTCAGAAATCTTTAACTTAGCATCTTGTTCACCTTCAATACATATTCCCACACCTGTCTTTTTTACCAGATGTAGCTGGTTCTCTGATAACCACTGGTCAACGATTTTTAAATCATTACGAATGGTTTTATTAGAGACATTTATTTGTTTTGATATATCATCAATTGTGACATAGTTTTCCTGCTTCAGAAGAATGTCGACAATTTGTATAATTCGTTTATTGTTCATAAGGAAATCACCTCTACGCAAACTATAAGTATAAGTTGGAAATTTGTCAAGAAATGCGTATTGGCATTTTGATATAAGAAAGGAAATGTATATGAGAAACTTTAAAAAATATATAGAAAAATATGAAACAGCATTTTTAAATGATTTACAATCACTGATTGAAATACCTAGTGTACGTGACTTGAGTACAAAAGAAATAGGAAAACCGTTTGGAATAGAGATTGCCAGAAGTTTTGATGTGTTTGAAACAGTTGCGAAACGAATGGGATTTGAAGTAACTAACTTTGATGGCTATGCAATCCATGCAGTAACGAGCGAGGACCTTCCTTATATTGGAGTATTGGCACATTTGGATGTAGTGGAAGCAGAGGGTAACTGGAACAGTAACCCATTCATGATGCAGACAAAAGATGATGTTTTATACGGAAGAGGAGTAAGTGATGATAAGGGACCATTACTAGCTGCACTGTATGCAATGTATATACTAAAGGAACAAGGATTGATAACCAAACCAATTCGTTTGATTGCGGGAGGGGCAGAAGAGACAACTTGGGAATGTATGGAGTATTACTTTAAAAAGAATCCACAACCAGAGTGGGGATTTTCACCTGATGGAAATTTTCCAATTGTGAATGGAGAAAAAGGAATCCTTCAAGTCAGTTGTCAGTTTCAGGGTTTCTCATCTATTAAAGTTAAAAGTAAAAAGCGTTTGGATTATGTATGTGAAGAAGTAGAAATTGAATTCCCTATTCATGATTTAGCTAAAGTAAAAGAGTATGCAAAACAGGCGAATTCACTTACTTATAATATAGATAGAGTGAATCTTATATATCGAGGTGATATTGTATTATCACGAAATCCACAACGTGGAGTGAATGCATTGAATTTATTCTTTGAAGATTTTAAAGACTATTCTTTTAATGATGAATTTCAGAAATTAAAAGAATTCTATATTACATACTTGTTGGATGATAATGTTGGTAGAAAGTTAGGAATTGCATATGTTGATGAAGACATGGGTTCTACTAGTATGTGTCCAATGTCAGTTACCTGGAATGAAGAGGTAAAAGAAGTGTGTATTGATGTTCGTTATGTGAAAGGTGTGACAATGGAAACAATATTGGAGAAGTTACATCATATTTCTAATGACATTAATATAAAAATCGATATTATAAAAGAACGCAGATTACTATATGTAGAAGAGGACTCACCATTGATTCAGTCTTTGAAGCAAGCATATAAGAATGTGATGGATGAAGAAGCAGAGGTGCATACAAAAGGTGGAGCATCTTATGCAAGGGTTTTAGATCGAGGGATTGTTTTTGGTGCAACCTTTGGTGATTATAATACTCGCGTACATATGGCAAATGAGAATATACCAAAAAAGGATCTGCTTCTGGCAATGGAAATTTATTGCGAAGCACTGTATCTTTTGAGTAATCAAAATGACGTGTAAAATTTGCCATATTGATAGGGTAAATGTGCGACATATTCGTTTATAGATTAGAAAAAATGCCTATGATAGAATGAAATTAGTTGATAAGGAGGAGCTTAGAAATGAAAAAATTTCAGGCAAAACTACAGACATTTGCTGGAGCTATGATGGTTCCAATTATACTTCTTGTTCTTGTAGGTTTCTTCGTTGGTATAGGGAGTGCGTTCACTAACTATATCTTAGAAGAAGGGTCATTGCTGTATAAACTGTTTTCAATGGTAACAAGCCTTGGATTCTTGTTTATGAACAACCTTCAGGTTTGGTTTGCAGTGGCGATTGCATTCACATTAGCTAAAAAAGAAAAAGGATGGGCTGCATTTGCAGGACTTATCTTGTTCTTCTGTTTCATTAAGGGAATTGAAACATGGGCATCTTTTGAAGGATGGAATGCACAAAGTACAAGCGTAGAGGCATTAATGAGTTCAGGTTATAGCGAAACTTCAGCAATGAATTTTAATGCATTGTGGACAACTAATGTAGGAATATTTACCTATGATATGGGAATTTTCTCAGGTATTGTTTCTGGTATCGTTGCTGCACTTGTACATAACAAATTTGTGGATAAAGTATTACCATCAATGTTCGCATTCTTTGCGGGTACCAAATTTGTTATTATCATGGTTTCACTTGCATCGATTCCATTAGCGTTGGCATTCTATTATGTATGGCCATTTGTAGCAAGTGGATTACAAGGAATCACAAGTTTTATTGGTTCAAGTGGATTGTTTGGTACATTTGTATTTGGTACCTTAGACAAGATGTTGTTGCCATTTGGTATTCACCATTTAATTGCATTCCCAATTGAATATTCTAAAGTTGGTGGTGTAATGGAAATCGATGGTGTTATTTATGAAGGTGTTAAGAACATCATTAACGGTCAGGCAGCCAGTGCAACAGCAACTGGATACATTACACGTAACTTTACTAATGGACGTTTATTATTCCAATTAGCAGGTCTTCCAGGAGCAGCATTTGCGATGTATCGCTGTTCATTAAAAGAAAACCGCAAGAAAGTTGCATCATTATTAATACCTGCAGTGTTTACACTAGCAATGGTTGGTATCTCAGAACCAATTGAGTATACATTCCTATTCGTGGCACCAGCATTATACTTCTTAGTATATGCACCACTTTGTGGATTGTGTTATGTACTGGCAGAAATCTTCCAGATTTCAATAAACGGTACTGCATTATTCTTTATGATTCCAAACTTATTCCAACCGCAAAAAGTACATGCAATGCATGCACTATGGTTACTGCCATTAATCTTTGCAGTTTACTACTTTGCTTTCAAGTTTATGATTGAAAAATTTGATCTTAAAACACCTGGACGTAAAGCAGATGATGACGAAATTAAATTAATGAGTAAAAAGGAATATAAGAAGCTAAAAGAGGGTGATGAAGAATCACTAGAGGTTCGTATTATTGAAGCGCTAGGTGGACCAGACAATATTGAATCGGTTACGTGTTGTGCTACTCGTCTTAGAGTAACAGCGAAAGATGGAAGTCTTGTAGCAGATGATGATTTATGGAAAGACTACTTAGAAGCACTTGGTGTTGTACGAGCAGATAACTCGATTCAGATTATTTATGGAGTTCGAGTACAGAATATAACAACAAACGTAAAAGATATCTTACATATTGATTAGTTTTCTCAGGCAGGATATCCTGCCTGTTTGAGGTGGTAAAATGAAAAGACAAGATAAGAAACAAAGACAAAAAATAAAAAATATGGATGCATTGAAATGGATCAAACGAGCAAAGAATATGTGCGTATTTCTTGTAGTAGCCTTCCTTATATATGTATTTGTGGTTGCACAGATACTAAATGAAGATTATGCACAGGTTGTTGCTAACTATCCAGTAATCAATATTGGGTTTGTAATCGCAACTGCAAACTTGTTTATCTGGTATATCATAAAAAAGATAATTGGTTATCTGGAACAATACGAAAACATTGAGTTATCAAGAATGGTTTTGATTGTAATTGTAATTGCTCAATGTTTCTTATTAAACTATATTTCAGTGATTCTTCTGATTGTTGGATTGAAGAAGTTCTTTAACTGGAATGAGTTTCGTTTGCCTCAACAATTCAAAGTTATTAAACAGCAGAGTAAACTTACATCAATGCTAGGAGTTGGCGCAGTTCTATGTCTGTTTATAGCCTTAACATTTACGATTTCATTATCAATTTTATAATTAAAATAATCTATTATAATGAAAAGCTGAACATGAAAAAATGTTTAGCTTTTTTTGGTAATAGAAGAAAATCCTCGATTTTTAGACACTGGTCGTTGTACGTGATATAATATGGAAACGAGGAGAGAATTATGAGATTGTTACAAAGTTTTTTTTATGATTTTAAAAACGTATTTACGATTGATGACAAAGGAATTGTAATTCTGGCAGCATCTTTATTCTTACCGTATCCAATCACTGTAGCAGTGGTCGTAATTATGGGGATATATATATTAGTTAAAAGTAATTTTAGAACTACATTAAAGAGCGTTCGAAGATCCTATCTACTGATGTTATTTGGGATTTACCTGTTAGTTGTATCATTGATATTTGGTAATTATCTGGGGGCCTTACTTAGTGTAGGAATGATTCTATTATTTATAGATGTTATACATTATCGAAGGTATATTCATAAGGAAATGTTTGATATTATTATTGATGTTATGATAATTCTAAGCATTGCCAGTGTAATAGCTTCAATATTTGAACAGTTCTATTATTTAAATACAGTAGAGAAGATGACTGGATTCTTTGATATTCAGAATAAACCGGAACATCGGGTTCATGCATTCTTCTTTAATGCCAATTACTATTCAATGATGATTGTGTTTGTTGAAATGTTCTGTGTGTACCGATTTATGACAGTCAATAAACTTAAAAAACGTTTGTTATATACTGCTGCAGGGTTAGCAAATTTATTTGCATTATTCTTAACTGGTGGTCGTATTGCCTGGTTGTGCATGGCACTTGGATTATTAGTTATGATTGTAACGAATAAATGGTATAAAACATTTATAGCAGCATGTCTGGGAATTGGTGGAGGAGTTGCGATTTTGGCAACAAAACCTGGGTTGATTCCAAGACTTGCAAGTAAAGGTTTGGATTTAGGAAGGCGTGCTCGTATTTATGAAGCGGCTGGAATGATGATTGAAGATACTTGGTTGTTTGGACATGGTCCATTAACCTACTTTAATTTATATGATGGTTATTATGATGACTATGTCGCAAGATATGGTAGTGAGCAGTTAAATAAACTTGGTATTAGTGCACCACACTCCCACTCAATGTTTTTAGAACCTTGGGTATCATTTGGAGTAATTGGTACTGCTATTATTGGTTGGTATCTGGTAAGCCAGATGCGTCGTGTGTTTCGATTATTTACAAGGGGTAGTGATCGAGCAGTTGGATCCTTAATATTAGGTTGTGTGGTAATGACAATTGCTTTCTGTATTATTGATTTTCCAATCTTTTGGGTACAGACAGGTGGATTGTTCTTAATCTTACTTGGATCAACTGAAATGTTTAAAAAGGATGTGGAGTAATGAGAGTAGAAACAATGATTGAATATTTTGTATACTTTGCAAGCTTCTGTTTGTGTATGTATGCATTGAGTAGTGTAAAGTTTGATAAGTTTACCCATGTCAGTAACCCAACAAAAGTACAGTTATTGTGGATTTTGTTGTCAACAGGACTGGCATATGTAGTTTCTCAATTTATCTTTGCATTAACCATCTATCGTTGATATAATAAAGCATGAAAAAAATAGGGACTGCTTAGTTTGAAAAAAACTGACAGTCTTTTTATGAAAATGTTTAAATTTTGATTATTCATGCTATAATAAAAAAGCATAAAAAATATAGAAATAGAAAGCGAGGAGTAACAAATGTTTTTTACAAAAGAAGTTGGTATCGATTTAGGTACAGCAAATTTACTTATATATGTTAAAGGAGAGGGAATTGTAGTCAATGAACCTTCGGTGGTTGCGATTGATGCAGATACAAAGAAATGTCTGGCTGCTGGAAATGAAGCGAAAGATATGTTAGGAAGAACTCCAGGTAGAGTACTTGCTATTCGTCCATTGAAAGATGGAGTTATTGCAGATTTTGAAGTTACTGAAATTATGTTGAACTATTTCTTTAAAAAGATTAACTTAAAAGGATTATTTAATCGTCCTACGATTTTAATTTGTTGTCCTTCTAATATAACAAGTGTTGAAAGAAATGCGATTCGTGACTGTGCTTACCGTGCTGGTGCGAAGAAAGTATATATTGAAGAAGAACCAAAAGTAGCTGCAGTAGGAGCTGGATTAGACATCAGTAAACCTAGTGGATGCATGGTACTTGATATAGGTGGGGGAACAACGGATATTGCCGTTCTTTCACTTGGAGAAATTGTAACTTCTACATCTTTAAAGATTGCAGGAGATACTCTTGATAAAGACATTATTAAATATGTAAAAGAAAATAAAAAATTATTAATTGGAGAACGTACAGCAGAAAACATCAAAAAAGAAGTTGGTACTGCATGGGCAAACTCTAGACAAGAAAAAATGGAAGTTAGTGGACGTGACTTAGTTACTGGGTTACCTCACAAAGTAGAACTTACTAGTAAAGAAATTGAAACAGCATTACGTGAAAGCCTACAACAAATTGTTGCAGCTTGTAAGACTGTTCTTGAACAAACTCCTCCTGAGTTATCAAGTGATATTGTGACTCGTGGTGTTGTTATTACTGGTGGTGGTGCGTTATTACACGGGTTAGATGAATTATTGTCTAATGAGTTAAATGTACCAGTATATGTAGCTGAAAATGCACTTAGCTGTGTAGCTGAAGGTTGTGGAGTATTACTAGAAAACTTAAACTTAGTTAGATAAAGCGAGGTGAAACTATGCAATGGATTGCATACTTTGTTGTTCCCTTGATTTTATCGACAATACTTACACCACTTGTAAATTGGATTGCGATGAAACTGGATATATATGCGCATACAAATGAGCGTACTATTCATACAGGTAAAATTGCCCGTATTGGAGGAGTAGCAATCTATGTAGCGTTTATCTTAACCATGACTTATTATTTCTCTGATGGAATTGACAATGCAATTCAAGGATTGTTAATTGGATCAGCGATTATGTTCTTTGGTGGATTAATTGATGATATTGTAGATTTGAAAGCAATTGTTAAATTGCTGTTTCAGATTGTAGCAACCATTGTATTAATCAAAGTTGGTGGAATTGAGTTAGGAATTATTCACTTGCCTTTAGGGATTGTAATTGATATGGGGATAGTTTCTCTGTTGGTTACATTTATTTGGGTAATTGGTATTACCAATGCAATCAATTTAATAGATGGACTTGATGGTCTGGCTGGTGGAGTAAGTACAATTGTGTTTCTGACAATTGCAGCGACATCGATTGCAGAAGGTCGTCCTGATATTGCGATAATCAGTTTGATTATTGCTGGATCAACATTAGGATTCTTATTTTTTAATATCCACCCTGCGAAGTTATTTATGGGTGACTGTGGTGCTTTATTTTTAGGGTATACAGTTGCGGCTATTTCGCTAATGGGATTTAAAGGATCTACATTTATTACATTAGGATTTCCAATGCTGCTTTTGGCAGTTCCAATCATTGATACGTTAAGTGCGATGGTTCGACGGTTTTTAGGTGGTAAGAAGTTTACCGATGCAGATAAAGGACACTTTCATCATGTATTGATGAAACGTTTTGGACATCGTAATACAGTACTTATTATTTATGCAATTACGATTGCATTTGGAGTTAGTGCATATATTTATATTATGAATAAGACAGTTGGACTTGCGTTAGTGGCGTTGTTATTCTTAGCACTAGAAATATTTATAGAAAAAACGCATATGATATCTGAGAATTATCATCCTCTGGTATCAATTTATGAAATGATATTTAAACGAAAACAAAAAGAGAAAGAATAAAATGCAAAGATTGAATTTAGCAACTTTGTAATTTATAAAAAAGAAAAAGAGAGAGATTAAGGCCAATGGCCTTAGTCTCTTTTTTAGTTGCTTGAAAAAAATCAAAAAAATAATAGTATTAATTTATTCTACCAATATACAAGAAAGATAAATAATAGATCATTTCTTGTTTGTAAAAGGACTTTAATTGGAGAAGGGAGGGCGGTTGTTACTTCTTGGGCGAAAGATAAGACATATGGAAAGTAAAGTTTAAAATGATTCTATAAATCCACTGTATTTGTTATACATAAACTTTTCATGACTTATAAGAAAGCATTAAAGATAATTTGTTTTATTTAGGAAAATATCAGAAAACGGAATTAAATTATATTGAATATAGACACGTGAGTGATCAAATCATTGAAAGTGGGGCATTTGTAACACTAATCGATAAACAATTGTTACAAAATATTTAATGATTACTATAATGAAAAAGGTCATAAATTTTTAGATCATCTATATTACGTGCAAATATAGAAAACTGCCAGTCTAAAGGGAGATACTTAGAAACTTTGGATTAGGTATAAATTATATATAGTTACATATAAAGAAAAGGAAGTTATTATGATAATTACTAAAGAAAAAATTAATGAATTTATCAATACTTTACAATATGAAGAATATTGTAAAAAAACAATTTTAAAATATCGAACTGATATTAAGAAATTAGCAAATTTCATGAAACAATCAAAAATCTGTAAAGAAGATATGATTGAATTTAAAGAATACTTGTGCAAAAAATATAAACCACGCAGTGTTAACTCTATTTTAGCGGCATGTAATTTGTTTTTTACACATCAAAATCGTTTGGATTTAAAAGTAAAACAATTAAAAATTCAACACACTGCATTTTGTGATGAAGAAAGAGAACTATCTAAAAGAGAATATGAAAAGTTATTAAGGGCTGTGAAGCAATGTGAAGATCATACCATGCTTTTAATTATTCAAACGTTAGGAAATACAGGAATTCGAATTAGTGAATTACCGTTTATTACAATAGAAGCAATAACAAGTGGTAAAGCTGAAATTAGAATGAAAGGAAAGAATCGCACAATTCTAATTCCTAAAGGACTAAAGCAAAAACTACAGTATTACGCAACAAAACATGAGATAAAAAAAGGACCCGTTTTTGTAACTAAAAATGCAGTTCCTTATGATCGAAGCAATATATGGAGAAAAATGAAATATTATGCTGAAATAGCAGATATTAATCCAAGTAAAGTTTTCCCTCATAATCTTAGACATTTATTTGCTCGTCAATTTTATCGCATAAAAAAAGATATAGCACAATTAGCGGATATCTTAGGTCATAGCAATATTAATACAACAAGAATTTATATGATTTCAACAGGTGAAGAACATCAAAGAATTTTAGAGAAAATGCAGTTATTACTATAGGAAGATAAAATAAAACAACATAATACTGATTATGTTGTAAATTCTGTACATATTAA
>NZ_JAUSUR010000001.1 GCF_030814225.1 Breznakia pachnodae | reverse complement strand
TATGATTCATTTATTTCATGAAAGTAATGGGACAATGGGTGGGAAAATGATGCATCAAGCACTTATCAATATGGGACATGTATATAGTATTACAACAATATGGAAATATCGTAAAGAAATGCAGATGAAATCATGTATAAGAGGAAAAAAAGCAACCTACATAAAAGGAAAAATACATCATCTGTTTCCAAATATAATACAACAACAATTTGAAGTGAAAGAAGCAAATAAAATATGGTGCATTCAATTTTACTTATATAAAATTGAATACAGGAAAGAACAGCTATAATTGCAGTGTTATTGATTTACATCGACGTAGAATTGTTAGTAGTGTGAATGGAGATCATATCAATAGTCAGTTAGCTATTCAGGCAGTAAGTGAAGCAATCTTACAACAGCAACCTGATGCAGGATTAATACTGCACAGTGATTAAGGAAGTCAATTTGCAAGTAGAGAATTTATAACATATTGTCAAGAACATCTAATACAGCAAAGTATGAGCCGAGCTGGATGTCCATATGACAATGCAGTTATGGAACGATATTTTAATACACTCAAGTACGAATGTGTATATCAATATGAATTTCATACAAAGGAAAAAATGGATGAGATTATCCATACCTTTGCTTTTGAATACTATAATAAAATGAGACCTCACACCTATAACAATGGTTTTCCTCCCATTATCCCTTTAGAGAAGTTAGATACTACTGTAGCAACTTTACTTGACTAGAACAATAGAATTCATACCAAATTCATGATGACACCTAAGCGTTATCAACTATCTTTACTTAATGTAGCTTAACTATTTGTCAATTTTTTTGTTGCAGTTCCCCAAAGCAACTTGCGTGATAGACAAGAAATAGCATGTATTAACTCCCTCTCTTCCTCCTCTATATCTGAATCCCTTAAATCAAGTGAAGTTTTTTCATCAAGTTTATAAAATTATATTTGAGTTCTTCCTCGCTATACCTCTTCTCTAATTAATAAAATCTTGTATATCTATGCTACCATGAGCTTTTAAGGATAAATGACATCCTCGATTTCTAATTAAGTATTCTTGCATTAACAATCAATCCAACCATTTATTGTATTCCCAGTTACTTGAGAATCTTGATTAGCATCTTTACATTTATCTTCCTAATCTTCAACATTATCTTTTACAACAACTATAGCTTCTTTCTTAGTTTCATTTTTATGATTATCCACTGCAGTTACTGTAATAATGTATTCTCCAACTTTAGTTAAATCTACTTTAGAATAATCTATATCAATTGAAACACCTGCAAGGTCTTCAGCTGCGAAATACTTGATGTACTCTACACTTTCTGTTCCTTGTTTAACTTCTATCCTTTCTTTGAAGTCAACAAACTCTGGGGCTACTGTATCTTTTACCTTAACCTTGAACTCTTTTTCCTCATCTTTGTAAGTTACCCTTTGAGTATAAGTACCAACTTTTATTATATCTTTGCCATTCTCCACTTTCTCAGTTGGGAATAACATGCTAATCTTTGCATTCTCTAATATTTCCTTATCAGTTGTTTTTAATATGTCAGATGTCAATAGCTCAATTTCTTCACCATATTCAAATTCAAAAATTGACTTCTTTAATTTCAGATTTTCTTTATTATTTTTTGGAATCAGCGCAATTGCAAGAACTATAACAATAATCAAAATTCCTACTCCTCCTATTCCTACAGATTTTTTTGGTAACAAACTAAATTTTCTAATAATATCTCTCATGATATTCCTCTCTTTCAGATTGTGGTTGTCAACCAAATCTTTGTGTTTCTATATTTATTTTATCACATCATTAAATAACGAACAATTTGTCGATTTCCGTCCTTAGTGTAAAATGTATTTGTTAAACTAAAAATGGTCCGCACCCCCATTAAGACATTATCATTTGCGATTCATAAAAATGCAAGGCTAAGTGAGGTAGTGTCAAATAGTAGTGGGTAAAAGTATTGACATATTAAAAGTTTTGATAAATCTAGTGTGATTTCATAATAGATTTTTTAATGGAATAATGTTTTCAGTAATTTCCCGGTTTTCGATAATTCTTGATTGATAGCTGGGAGAACGAAATTGGTATCTCTAAATGAGATGTTTTTCACCTTACTCTTATATTTGTCACTGGTATAATGTTCATGTACCTTTTTATTGATTGTTTTTCGATTCTTCTTATAAAACTCTAAAATACTGAAGCCAGAATAATAAAGTGCTCTTATCATTCCAATTGTATGAATGTTTTCTTTTGTAAATCCTTTCGGTCGGCTTGAGAAATAGGATGCAAAATAATGAGAATTGATTCCCTCTGCGCTACATCCACTTTGATTTTCTAGTTGGTAATTCCTTTGAGAAGAAAAGTAATTGCTTTTCTTCTTTTTTATATGTTTTCTCAGGCAAAATATTTAAAATTAAAAATAAAATATGGTATGCTTGGTTAAATTTAAGGAGAATCATTATGATAAAAAAAATAGATGGGCATAATATGTACTACAATTATGTAGGAAATAATTGGTTATATACAAATGATGAAAAAATGGAAGTTTTTTCACCAGTAGATGGTTCATTTCTTGGGTATCTGCAAAAAATGAATACCAAGGATATCGACTTTGCTTTTGCCCAAGCAAGAAAAGCAAGTAAAGTTTGGGAATATTTACCAGCGAGCGAACGAGCTGAGTACTTATACAAAACAGCAAGTATTTTAGAAGAGCGCGCTGAAGAAATAGCTAAGGTTATGATGTATGAAATTGCAAAAGATTATAAAAGTTGTTTAAGTGAAGTTACTAGAACAGCTGATTATATTCGTTTTAGTGCTGACACGGCCAAGACAATTTCCGGGGAAGGAATTCCTGGTGATTTATTTCCAGGATATAAACAAGATAAGTGGTCAATTGTAAAAAGAGTACCATTGGGCGTTGTTTTAGCTATTTCTCCATTTAATTATCCAATCAATTTAAGTGCGTCAAAAATTGCCCCAGCATTAGTTATGGGAAATACCGTTGTGTTAAAGCCAGCCACGCAAGGAGCAATGAGTGCACTTCATTTAGTAAAGGCATTTGTTGATGCTGGCTTGCCAGAAGGAGTACTAAATACAATAACAGGAAAAGGTAATGAAATAGGGGACTATGTAACTGATCATATTGAAGTTGATTTCATCAATTTCACTGGTAGTAGTCGAGTTGGTAAAGATATCGCGAAAAAAGTTGCAATGAAACCGTTGCTGATGGAATTAGGCGGTAAGGATGCAGCTATTGTTTTAGAAGATGCTGATTTAGATCTTGCAGCAAGCAATATCGTTGCTGGAGCTTATAGTTATTCAGGGCAACGTTGTACAGCGGTTAAACGAATTTTAGTAATCGAAAGTGTAGCTGATAAGTTGGTTGAAAAGCTAGTACCATTGGTTCAAAATCTAAAGGTTGGAAACCCAGAAGATAATGCAACGATTACCCCATTAATCGACGAAAAATCTGCAAATTATGTTATGGAGTTGGTGGATGAAGCGTTGGACAGAGGCGCGAAACCAATTGTTAAAGGGAAGCAGGAAGGAAACCTTATCTATCCATATTTATTAGATAATGTTGATGTCAATATGCGATTAGCGTGGGAAGAACCTTTCGGTCCAGTATTACCAATTATTCGAGTAAAAGATGTAGATGAAGCAATTGAATTTGCTAATAAATCAGAATATGGTTTACAATCTTCAGTTTTCAGTAATAATATCGATCATGCATTTTATGTTGCAAAACGATTAGAAGTCGGATCTGTTCAGATAAATAATAAGACAGAACGTGGTCCAGATCACTTCCCATTTATTGGGGTAAAATCAAGTGGTATTGGAGCGCAAGGAATTCGCTACTCAATTGAAGCGATGTCCCGCTTAAAAGCAACTATTCTAAATACGAAAGATGAATATAAATAGGGTTATTCACATTCCTTATAAATATGAGAAAAGAGTTAAGGAATTAGTTTGACTCTTTTTTCGTGTGTCAATTGAAAATGAAAATGTCTCATTACAGCAAAATCATGGATACAAACTTACATGGAGAATTATTAATATATTTCATATTTGGTGGTATTATAGCATAGTTATTTATATCTCATAGTAATTTCTTTAAGGAAATTAGAAATTTCAAGAGAAGTTTGTGGTAATAAATGAGAATATGTTTGGAGGACTTCATCAATTGTATCTCCAATTCTTTGAGCAATGCCTATAACAGGCATATGATTATTTATCAGTAATGATACATGAGAGTGCCTCATATCATGGATAGAGATATGAGGCACATTGGCTGCCATTTCGTATCTAATTTTGGTTTGTCTAAGTGTTTCAAAAGCCATTGGTCTAGTTTTTCTTCCAATAATGAAATTTTCAGGATGATATGTTGGACTTTCTTTGGCATGGTCATGCCAAATGTTTAATAAAGATAATGTTTGTGGATCGATTTCAACTAGCCGATAAGAATTAAAAGTTTTGGGTTTCTTAATTACTTGCTTTCCTCTTATATTTGCACATGATTCATCTACACGTAGATGATTATTTATGAAATCATTCCATTTTAAAGCTAATAGTTCGCCTCTTCTAAACCCTCCGAAATAGAGTAGTAAAAATATAATTTTATGTTCTAAATTATCAATTACAGAGTAAAATTTGAAAAAATCATATTCACTCCAGATTAACATATCATCTTTTTTATCTGTTTTCTTTGGCGCTCCAACCTTTGAAAGTGGATTCCATTTTGTATCATATAGCGTATCAACCCAGACAAACATTTTAGAAAAGGTTCTGTGATTGTTTACAACAGTTTGATAAGATAAATGCTTTTTCATGGATAAGTGCCAATCGATAATATCTTTAGGAGTTATATCTAAAATTTTATGATTAGAAAAGTATGGTGCAATGTGCAGGTTAAATATGCTTTCATCATTAGCGCAAGTAGATTCTTCTTTGCTAATAGCAGAATACATCATATACTCAAACCATATATCAACTACATTAAAATTTATTTCCTCTTTTTTTTCATCGAGTACTTCATAAACTACATCTTTTATATATGAACGTTCATTTATATTATTCATTAACAATCCCTCCAAATGCATTTTACAGCATAATAAGAGATAAGATAGAAAACATTGACAACTATATGTATAAATGAGTATCATATAATAGAAAGTAATTATAAATCTGCCAAAAATAATTACTTAATTATGTTTTAAATGCTTTTTTGTATTGCTTTTATGTGCAAAAAAGCATATAATATAGGAGAATCAAGTGATTGGTTCATATATGCAAAAGGCTAAGGGTGGTCAAGTCCCCCCGGCCCGACCATTTATTTTGATTAGATATAAACTAAAAGCAATTTGTAAGAAAAATCTTATAAATTGTTTTTTATTTTTTCAATTCCACACTTGTTTTACACTAACTACACTAACGAGCTAGAATAAATAATTGACAAGTCAATTTATCGATGCTAGAATGTAAGCGTAATCATTGAGAGTTACTCTTTAGAGGCTTCACCTAATTACAACAATTTTTTAAATTGTGTGGTGATACTAAAGAGTTTTTTTATCATCATACATAATTGAATGCAAGTGAGGTGTATTGATGTTAAAAATGTTTAATAAAAAAGAATGTATTCTTTATTCCCCAATTAATGGAGAAGTGATTGAAATTGAAACAGTTGCTGACAAAGTGTTTAGTTCAAAGATGATGGGAGAAGGTGTTGGATTTATTCTTAATGA
Organism: Breznakia pachnodae; assembly: GCF_030814225.1. GTDB lineage: Bacteria > Bacillota_I > Bacilli_A > Erysipelotrichales > Erysipelotrichaceae > Breznakia > Breznakia pachnodae. The sequence continues at coordinate 1,277,286 of NZ_JAUSUR010000001.1, read as the reverse complement.
AGAGTTCATATGTGCACCATGTGATGGAGAAATATCAGTAATTCCATCTACTTTACATGCCTTTGGTATTACAGCCAAGAATGGAGCAGAAATACTCGTTCATGTTGGATTAGATACTGTAAATCTTCAAGGTGAGGGATTTAAGAAGTTAGTTAATCAGGGAGACTTGGTTAAGAAAGGAACTCCAGTCTTAAAGGTAGATTTAGAGTTAATGAAAAGAAAAAAAATTGATTTGACAACACCAATGGTAATAACTAATAGTTCTGATTTTAATATTATTATTAATGATTTAAATAAGTCTATAACAAAAGAATTTAGAATTATGAGTTGCATAAAAAAATAGGAAAGAGAAAGGAGGAGTTATGCAAGTTATTAAAAAGATAAATAATAACGCTGCAATATGCCTGGATACTGCAAATAATGAATTAGTTGCAATAGGGACAGGTATTGGTTTTCCTCCAGTTCCATATGAGTTAGAAAATTTGGAACTTATACAAAGTACTTATTATGGTGTTAATCCAATGTACCTTGATTTGTTAAATCAAATACCAAATGAAATATTTCAAGTGTCTGGAAAAGTAGTTGAAATTTTTAAGAATAAGATAAACTCAAGTGTAAGCTCTAATTTAGTATTTACACTTGCTGATCATATTAACTTTGCGATTGAAAGACATAAGAAAAACGTACAATTTGAAAATTCTCTACAATATGAAATTCAACACTTGTATGAAGATGTATATGAAATTGGTTTGATGGCAGTTCAATTGATTCAGACGAATTTGAGTATTCGTTTACCTAAAATTGAAGCAAGCAATATAGCATTACATTTAATTAATGCTGAATCGGTTGCTCAAATAGCAACCAAAACAAGTCATTTAGATGATACTTTAGAAGATGTAGTTGAAATTATTGGAAAACACTTTCAAATGTATATTGATAAGAGTACAGTAAATTATTCTCGATTTGTATCTCACTTTCAATACTTAATGAAAAGACAACAAAAAGGGAAACTAATGAATAGTGAAAATTCTAAATTATATCTATCTGTTATTGAAGAATATCCTGATACGTTTAATTGTGTCAATAAGATAAAAGATTATTTAATAAAAGAAATGGATTTTGAATTAAATGATGAAGAGTCTCTATATTTGATTCTTCATGTGAATCGTCTTTGTGTAAGAGAGGATTGTTACCGAAAGGGCATCACCCCATCACAATAAGTCTAGTAGTTTTTCTATGAGATTTTGTGTTGGGGTTTTTGTTTGATTGTTCCAATATAAAATGCGCGCAAATGTATTGTATAACAATAAATAGTAAAAAATAAAAGGAGAAAAATTATGGCAAATAAAAAATATGAAGAACTATCAACTCAAATTATTGAGTTGATAGGAGGAAAAGGGAATGTAACTTATTTAGCACACTGTATTACTCGCTTGAGGTTTACTGTAAAAGATAAAGGGAAGGTTAAAGATAAAGATATAGGAAATCTATCTGGTGTAGTAGGAGTGAATTGGTCAGGAGATCAACTACAAATAATCATTGGTCAAGCAGTTGATGATGTTTATAGATTAATTTGCAAAAATTATGGGTTTGAGTCTGCGGAGGCAATAAATGAAAATCTTGATGGAAAAGAAAAAAAGAAATTTAGCTTTAATTCAATTTTAGAGTTGATTTCAGGAATTGTAGCACCATTAATTCCTGTCATGATAGCTGCAGGTTTAATAAAAATGTTAGTTTTGATTGGAGACATGTCAGGTATATTAGCAGCAGATAGTCCAACATCATCAGTATTGTCGTTTGCAGCAGATGCAGGATTCTATTTTTTACCAATCATGGCAGGTGCTTTTTCTGCTAAAAAGTTTGGTGCTAATATGGGATTAGGGATGTTAATGGGAGCAATTTTATTGCATCCTTCATTTACTGGTGCTGTTGCAGAGGGGGCAGAGTTGACAATTTTTGGTTTACCAATTCATGCTGCAAGTTATGCAAGCACAATTATTCCAGTAATATTAATTGTGGCAGTTATGGCCCCTGTAGAAAGATTTATATCAAGGTATTGCCCACAAGTTATACGTTCTATGATGGTACCGTTACTGACAGTGCTTGTAATGGTTCCACTTTCATTAGTTGTTATTGCTCCAATTGGATCATACTTAGGAGTTTATTTAGCAGATGCATTCATATGGTTATATAATACCTTTGGTTTTATTGGTATTGCAGTTATTGCTTGTTTATGGCCTTTGTTAATTATGACTGGTATGCATCAGGCATTGACACCATATGCATTGAATTCGTTTGCAACATTAGGCTATGAACCTATTATTATTTCTTGTAGTATTATCCACAACTTTTCTCAAGCAGGAGCAAGTGCTGCAGTTGGAATAAAAAGTAAATTTGCTGATACTAAAGCAGTAGCATTATCTTGCGCGACTTCAGCAGTTGTTGGAGGGGTTTCTGAACCAGCAGTTTATGGTATAAGTCTAAAATATAAAACACCTTTGTATTGTGCGATGGCAGCAAACTTTGTGGCTGGAGCAATTATTGGAATTAATCATGTATATGCAATGGTGCTTGGAGGAGGAGGAATATTTGGATTGCCAGTATTTATATCTCCAGAAGCCGACAATTTAATTTGGGCCGTTGTTGCGTGTGTTATTGCTGCAATAATTGCTTTTGTAGCTACATTCATCTTATATAAAGATCCGATACAAGAGTAGAGGTATTTAGTATGAGTTTTCCAAAAGATTTCTTGTGGGGTGGAGCTACAGCTGCAAATCAATGTGAGGGAGCATGGAACGAAGGGGAAAAAGGTCCTAGTACATCTGATGTTGCAACTGGAGGTTCAAAAGAAAAGGCTAGAGAGTTTACAAGAACCATAGAGGATAATCTATATTATCCAAATCATGAAGCAGTAGATTTTTATCATCACTACAAAGAAGATATTAGACTATTCGCAGAAATGGGATATAAGTGCTATAGAATGTCAATTGCATGGACAAGAATTTTTCCAAAAGGCAATGAAGATAAACCAAATGAATTAGGGCTGCAATTTTATGACAATGTATTTGATGAATGTTTAAAATATGGTATTGAACCAATTGTCTCATTATCTCATTTTGATACACCTTTATATCTTTCTGATACATATAATGGATGGAAAAATAGAGGACTTGTTGATTACTTTGTGAAGTATGGTAAAGCAGTAATTGACAGATATCACGAGAAAGTAAAATACTGGATTACATTTAATGAGATTAACTCATGCCTTAATGGACCATTTTACGTAATGGGTATAAGAACAGAAGGTAATAATAAACTTCAAGATATCTATCAAGGAACGCATCATCAATTTCTTGCTAGTGCAAAAATAGTAAAGTATGCGCACACTACTTATCCAGATATAAAAGTCGGAGCAATGTATGCTGGTATATTTTCATATCCCCACACATGCCATCCAGAAGATGTTATTGCTTGCCAAAAAGATATGGATAAGCAATTGTATTTTACCGATGTAATGTGTTTTGGAAAGTATAATGATAAGGCAAGTATTTTCCTGAAAATGAATGATTTCGCCTTAGTTACTTATCCTGAAGATGAGGAAACATTATTGAATGGAAAAGTTGATTATCTTGCATTTTCTTACTATATGACATTATGCTCATCTAGGAATAAAAATATTGGACTAAATCTTGTAGGGAGTGCAATGAACTCTGAGGAAAATGAATATCTTAGTGAGAAAACACCTTGGGGTGTGCCATTAGATCCAGTAGGAATAAGATATGCATTAAATTTACTCTATAATAGATATCAATTACCTTTGTTTGTGGTAGAGAATGGATTAGGAACTTATGATAGATTAGAAGAGGATGGGAGTATTCACGACGAGTATAGAATTGATTACACTAGAAAACACATTGTTGAAATGAAAAAAGCAATTACTAATGATGGAGTTCCTGTGATTGGATATACTACATGGAGCAGCATAGATATAATTAGTGCTGGAACAGGAGAAATGTCAAAAAGATACGGATTTATTTATGTAGACAAAGATGATTTAGGAAATGGGACTTTGAAAAGATTCAGAAAAGACTCATTTTATTGGTATAAGAAAGTCATTGCATCTAATGGAGAATATTTAGATTAATTGAGTTTAGAAAAAATGAAGCTCAATGCTTCATTTTTTTACTGTATAAATAATCACTTATTATAAATTAGGGAACTGTAAAGGATGGACAGGTGTCCATACACTTAATGGAAATAAAAATCATGTATTTCCATACTTTTTCCATGTAATCAAAAGTTAAACAATATTTAATTAAATATAACCATCAAAAATAAAAATCAGTTTCAAGTGAAAAAACTGAATAGACCTAGGTAAGTTGGAACAAAAAAGTTGGACAAACCTAGACAAAATAAAACGTATAATGGGTGGGATACGATGAATCCCACCCTTTTTCTATTCATGGAGCATATTTTTTTATTGGACAAAGTTATACAATCATTTTCAAAACCATATTCACCTTACAATAATTCGGTTATTGAATCTTTCTTTTCTAATCTTAAACAAGAAGAATTGTATAGAAGAAACTATAAAAACAAAAATGAATTACTTAAAGCAATTGACGACTATATAGAATTCTATAATGGAAAAAGACCACATAAAGCAAATAATTATCTTACTCCAAATGAAAGAGAAAAGCAGTATTACAAAAAATAGGACGCAAGAAGATGGAATCCATTCTCATGGAATTCCATCTTCTTTTCGCATAGCCACACTTTATCTTAGGGTGCCAATATTATTAAGGTCTTTTGTTTCTTTTGTTTATACCAGCTAACTATATAATAATCAAATATAAAATCTAAATTTTTGCAAACAGAAGGAAAGTATTAGATTGATTTTCCTTTTTAGGTTCGCTAGAAAAAAATATTACATAAAATATCATTTAATAAATTTTATAAATAAAATGAACGTAACGGATTATAATTACGACTAATATCTAGATAAGGAAATAATATAATTATATTGGATTTGTAGGAAATAATTAAAAATAAAAAAACTTTTTTTATTTTGACTAAACCTTTTACAAGTAAAATGTATTTTAGTATTAGGGTAGGTAAAATAAGACAATGAAGGAGGGCGTGATTAAAATGGATAAGAAAGAGGAACTTACCCAGATTGTCAAAAAAGTTCAAAAAGATATTGGGCAGTTTGAACTATTATATTCACATATTATAAGTAAAGTATATTATTGGTGTTATACAGTGGTAAAAGATGAGGCTATTGCAAAAGATTTAGCACAAGAATCACTAATTCGAATTTACCAAAAAATTAACACACTTGATACACCTGAAGCTTTTCATTCGTGGATGTATATTCTTGTAAGAAACATATGTTATCGATATGTAAACTCGCATAGAAATTCTGATACTACATTTCTAGAGTCTGATGAATATTCTGAATATTTTGAAAATACAATTGAAGATGAGAGGACAGAGAATCTACCCAATGAGTCATATAATTTAAAAGAGACTAGGGAATTAATTGTTGGGTTTATACAAAATTTACCTGTCAAACAAAGAGAAGTTATTATGATGTTTTATCTTGAAGAGTTCACGATTAACGAGATAATGGAGATTCTGAATTGTAAAAATGGAACAGTAAAATCACATCTTCATAGTGGTAGGAAAAATCTTGAGAAACAGATAAATGATTATCAAGTTAAAAATAATATCAAATTATACTCATCAGTGACACTCCCATTACTTGGAGCAATTCTTCAAAGTCATGAGGAAGAATTAACTAGTAAGACAGAGCTGAACTATGACAAAAATATTTTTAAACTTAATAAGTTATTAAATAGTTCTAAACTGGTCAGTGTAATTTCATCAAACGTTGCTGTAGCTGTTAGTGTGGTAGTAATTACTTCAATCATTGTAATAAGTGTTGTTTTCATGAAAATGAATAACAATAACATCGAGATAGAAAATAACGAACTACTAGCAAATAAACTAGAAATGCTGAAGAAAATAAATGGAAATCCCTATATTGATAGTATTACATATAGTACATTTCCTACAAGAGAGAGTACTTCAGTAATAGTTAACTTGAAAAAGGATATCACTGATCAAGAAATAAAAATATCTCTTGATGATAAAGAGATCCCCTTTGAAAGGGAAAATAGGAAAATAAATATGGAGCTAACTGAGAATGGGAAATATATTATTTCTATAAATGATAATGAATTAACATATATAGTTAGTGTCATCGATAATTATGCGCCTGAATTAAAAAGCATTCAGAATTATGGTAATTATTTAAAGTTAAATGTTAATGATGAAATGTCTTATATTGACTATAAAATGTCATATATAGAGTATAAAGGACAGCAATTCCACATTGATAGAGACTTAAAAGTTTGGGGAGAATTTAAAGGAGAAATAGAAGTTTTTATTTACATAAATGAAAAAAGTTATAATAAATATTTTATAGAAATTTAATAAGTTTTGCAATTATAGAAATAATTGGAATTAGGAGGAAAAATGAAGAATAATAAATTGAAAAAGCTACTAAGTAGTCTTGCAATATTCGCATTAATAATTGGTTTAGTGGGTACTACAGTAGTTAGTGGAAATGAAATAGAAGAAACATTAGTTGATGAAGCAGATACTGATGATATAAATAAGCAAGAAGAAAAAATATCTGAGGAAGCAATTAAAGAAGATGATGAAGTACAAGACAAAGCAGAAAATAGTGTTGAAGACATAACTTCTCAGGAAATGAAATTTGATACGAATGTTATTGACATATCTAATGATGTGACAACATTAAGCGGATCGACACTGATTGCTGATACAACAAGTTTGGCAGAGGCATTTCCAGATGAAGGGTTTAGAGCCTATGTAGCAGAAAAAGTATTAGGATTGAGCGCAGGAAGTTATGATGGTGATACGAAACTTACAACTGCTAATATAACTAAAATTTCTACTTTTAAAACAATGAGCATCTCTGCTGATTATAGAGTGGAATCTTTATCAGGTATAAAATATTTTTCAGGGTTAATGGTTCTAGTAGCATCAAACAATACATTAAAAGGAGATTTAGACTTAACATTATTAGGAAGTCTATCATCTGTAAATGTTAATGGAAATAATCTAAGCAATCTGAATGTATCTAACTTATCAAATTTAGTATCATTACAGTGTATGAATAATGGGTTAGATACATTAAATATCTCTGGAACACAATTAACTAATTTACTCTATGCTGGTGGTAATAACCTTACAACAATAGATGAATCAGCCTTGGGAAGTATTAAAACACTTCATTTGCATAATAATAAGCTTACATCATTTGATGCATCATATTTAACATCAACTACAACTGCAGTGCGTATTGATGGAAATCAAATCACTGGAGATTTAGATTTTACAAATGCAGTAAATCTATCATCATTATATGCTAATTCAAATCAAATAACCGGATTAGATTTATCAAATTCTGCAAATTTATCTATCTTGCATGTTTCTATGAATAAAAATCTAAAAGCGAATACATTATTGATTAATGATATAGCAAAAACTAAAATTACAAGATTTCAATACTATTATACTGGAATAGAAAGCTTAGATTTAAATGATTATACATCATTAAGCAGTCTTTTGATGATTACAAAAGCCACAAATGCAAAACTAGACAATATAAATGGAATTTATATTTCTGGAAGTAAACTATATGGTGATGCGATAATTAGAATAACTGGAACAGCAGGGTTTATATCGTGGGATAAAACCTCAAAATACTATGAACTTTATGCTGATGGTAGCCCTAAATATGCAGTTGTTTTGCCATTCATTGAGGAAAATGGTGATTTAACAATGATTGTTTCATCTTATTTCGATTTAGTTGAGGATTCATTGGCAGATAATGAAGGTAACTTGATAGTGGGAGCTACTCTAGATAATGTAAACGATGATGGTTCAATTACTCTCGATTCAGGTACAATCTTAACAGGAGATGGTGTATATGAATTCACTGGAGAGTTTACAATCAAGGATGGAGAAATTACTACTGGTGATAATTATTCATATTCTAAAAATATAGTAGATGAAGAAGGTAATGTGGTTATTGGTGGAGAAACCACTACAATAACAGTTCCTGAAGGTAGTGAAATCAATATTAATATAAATGATTCAGCAAAAGCAGTCACATATCCTGCAGGTAGTACGGTCACAAATAAAGATGGAAATACTATTTATGTAATTGATGATATAAAAATGGATAGTGATGGAACAATCTCATCAGGTTCATACATTACAGTTCCTAATGGAACAGCGGTAGTTGATAATGGAAATGGAACAGTTACAATACCAAAAGATATGGTTGTTACTATTGATGGTGAAAATACAGTATATCCAGGGGAAATTATCTTTGATACATCAACAGGGAAAACGGAGTATCTACCAATTAGTGGATTAATTACAGAAGATGAAACAAATGGTACAAACTTAGGTGATGGTGTTGATGAAGAAAGTCTGAGTAAAGCAGAAGAAATGTTAGATTTAATTACAGATGGAAAACTAAAAGATCAACTTGAAGAAATAGTAAACACTGTAAAAGATATGTTAGGTGCATCAAAAGAAGTAAATAACATGTATGATGCAGATGGTAATCTAAAAGAAACAGTTACAGAAGAAAGAATTAAAGAAATAGAAGATATTGTAAATGCACTTCCTGAAGGAACGTTCAAAGACAATTTGAAGGATAAAGTGGAAGAAGCACAAACGATACTTGATCAAAGAAAAGAAGATGCACAAAATAAAGTAGATAACCTATTCAATAAAGATAAAACAGATTTAGGAGATGGTGTAGGTCAGATAGAAATCGATGAAGCACAAAAAGCAGTAGATAAGTTGCCAAATGGTAATAAGAAAGATGAACTTCAAAAAGAAATCAACAAAGCACAAGACATGCTGGATGCTAAAGATGCAGTAAAGGATTTATTTAATCCTGATGGATCAATTAAAGATGATGTTACACAAAAGGATATTGATAATGCTCAAAAAGAAATTGATAAGCTATTAGATGGTAATTTAAAAGAACAATTACAAAAACAAATCAACGATGCACAAAAGCAAAATGATGAAAAAACCTTTGTTGTGATTAGTGGATTTGAGACTTTCACAGGAAAAGGAAGTGTATCAGCAAAAATTGATGCACCAGTAGAAAAATTTAGTAAAGTCTATGTAAATGGCGTAGTGCTAGATACAAGTAAATATGAAGTAACAAGGGGAAGTACAGTGGTTACATTAAAAGAAAACTATTTATTGACACTTGCGAATGGAACATATGATATAGAAGTAGAATTTAACAGTGGTGCAAAGATAAATATACCACTAAAAGTAAATATCACATCAAATCCTTCAGTGGTTCCACCTCATAAAACACCAAGTGGAAACCAAACATCGACTGAAAACACGAAGAGTGTAAATACAGGAGATGCAACGGACTTGAATGGATTATATGTAATGTTAACAATTTCACTTCTTGGGTTAGTAGTGATTATTAAAAGAAGAAAACAAACATACTAAACAATAGCATGTGCATAAAGAGCACAAATCTAGATGTTCCGCCCTTCAACTCATGGAAAACAGAATGGTAAAGTTTATAGTGACTCGCCCTCAACTATAGATAACAATCTTTATGCATATGATTTTCAGGCATTGCTTGAAGAGAAAAAGGATCTGATGGTCCTTTTTTTATGGTATGCCAGGCATGACATCAATCAAACTAGAGAGAGAATCCAGTTGCGAGTAGTTACCGCTAAGCGTAGTGAACCAGAAGTCGTTATCAGTGATGATATAGATGAGCGACTAATAAGGTTGAAGTATTTATTTAGAGGGTGGTACAACTATTTTAAAATAAGAAATATCCAACTAGCATATAAGGCAATCGATGGACATACAAGATACCGTCTAAGAATATGCATATGGAAACAATGAAAACCAATAAGAAAAGATATAAATCGCTAAAGAAATTAGGGATAGCAAAAGGGAAGGCATGGGAATGGGCAAACTCAGGGAAAAGTTACATAAAAGCAGCACACACATTCATCATGCATTGAGCAGTACCTAATGCATTACTAGAAAAAAGAGGATTTTTATTAATGAAATCGCTCCTAAATTTGACTCCTATATAAAATATACTGAACCACCATATACAGAACCATACGTATAATGGTGTGAAAGGACAATAATTGGACTAAACAATTATCTCCTACTCGATTATCTATTCTGTATTTTAAACAAAAGTTTAGTATGAAATAGAAAAAATATTAAAAAATAAAGATAAACATTGAAAATGAACTGTTTTGACCACTCGTGATTAAGTGTTAGGATTATATGAAGTTTTCAATCAAAAGGTTAGAAAATAATCCTACATGTTTTCTATAATATCAACACTGGGATTATTTTTTAAATGATATAAAAGTTCATCTATAAATAACATATTTAGTTTCTTTGATCCTGGTTTAGGATATTTGTGTGATAACAGATAAGCTGTTCTTATTGGTAGATAAGGCTGATCAATTGTGATGAAGTCTGGTTTAGTTAAATGAATATTATCTCCAACAATTCTCGATACTATGGCCCAATCATCTTGTTCTATTAAAAACTGATCAAACATAATAGCACTACCAATAACAATTTTGTGTCGATGAAAGTAAGGAAATTGCCTTTGATGCCAATTTTCGAATTCTGAAGACCATTTAGCATAGACTTCATTCGCATCACATAAATCGCTTAATAGCTGTGTTTTGGCGAACCGAGAATCTTTATGGCATATGAAGACCATATTTTCTTTAAATAAAGGTTTTGAAATAACGTTTGGTTCATAATGCTCAGTATACACAATAGCTAAATCTGCTGTCTGATTAGCTATATGTTGATGTGCTTCAGTAGAATGCTCAGTTTGCGAGTGAATCATAATGTTTTTATATTTATTTGAAAAATCTGTATATATGTAGGGTAACAAAAAAGAGTTAAGAATGCTATTTGTAGTAATCTTAAATGTTTTTGCATGGTGAAGATTAGTTATATTTTTTACATCATTATAAAGAGCCATCCATTGTTGTGCGATAGGTAGAAAATATTCTCCCTCTTCAGTCAAACTGATTTTTTTATAACCTTTTGCACGATGAATAAGTTTAGTGCCTAAAGAGTTTTCTAGGTGATTAATTCTATTGCTTGCGGAGCTTTGACTAATAAATAATTGATTAGCAGCAGCAGAAATACTTTGTAACTCAACAACTTCTAAAAATGTGATTATTTCATCTATGTTCATGTAATTCTCCTAATATCTATTTTATCTATATTATATACAAGTAATACTCGTTATTCAAATGTTTATAAGTGTTTTATAATATAAATATGAAGTGGCCAATTCATCGAAATTTATAGGAGGACTAGAATATGAATTATAAAGAAATGGTAAATCAGATCATATCAAACATTGGTGGAGCAAACAATGTTTCGAATGTATCGCATTGCATGACTAGACTGAGGTTTGTCTTAAAAGATGAAAGTAAAGTTGATAAGAAAAGAATTGAAGAAATTAATGGAGTAATAGGAAGCACTTTTGGTGCAGGTCAGTATCAAATCGTACTAGGAAAACATTTGGATGGAGTATTTGGGGAATTAATGAAAAATTATGATTTTGGAGATGAAACACAACAAACTTCTCCAAATGAGAAAATAAAAAAACCACTTAATCTAAAAACAATTGGGAAAAGTATAGTTGATTATATGTCTGGATCAGTTAGTCCTGTTATTACAGGTTTGATGGCTGGAGGTATCCTAAAATTATTCTTATATTTTGCAACACTACTTATATCTGGCGTAGAAGAAAACTCTACATATGTCTTGATTTCGATTATTGCAAATACACCGTTTTATTTTATGCCAATTTTAGTGGCTTACGGTGCTAGCAGGAAATTAGACTGTTCGCCAGTATTACCAATGATTTTGGCTTGTACACTGATTGATCCAAGTTATATTGCACTTGAAGGACCACAGAAATTATTTGGGTTAGATGTACCATTACTAGGCTATTCTACTACAGTTATTCCAGCTATGTTATCTACACTTGTTGTATACAATATTGAAAAATTCTTTAATAAAGTAGTTCCTGGAATTATAAAAAATGTATTAGCATTACCTTTAACATTCTTAGTTTCATTTATTATAACAATAGTTTTTTTAGCACCTTTAGGAAATTATATCGGAAATTATGTAGTTAATGGATTAGTTTGGCTAAATAGTTTTGCTGCGCCATTATCATTAGGGACACTTGCAGCCGTATTACCTTTTATGATTATGGCTGGAGTTCATACTTTAGTGGCACCATTCATGTTAGAAAACTTTAGCTCCTTAGGATTTGATCCATTATTTAGACCTGCATTATTGCTTCAGTTATTAGCAGTTGGAGGAGCAGCGTTTGGTATTGCTTTTAGACAGAGAGAAAAAGCTAAACGTGTAGATATGATTTCTATTGGAGTGTCATCAGTTATCGCTGGGATTACTGAGCCAGGTATTTTTGGTATAAATATGAAATATACATCAGCAATGATTGGATGTTCAGTTGGTGCATTTGTAGGTGGAATAACAGGTGGATTACTTGGAATGAAAGCTTTCGTAATGACCAAGAATACAATATTAGCTTTACCTGTATTTCAGGATACGATTATTGCAGCAGCAATAGCTTGCTTTGTAACTATAACAGTATCATGTGCAGTGACATATTTATTTTATAAAGATAAAAACAGCACAGATAAAAAAAATATTACAAATAAAAAAGATATCAGACCTGTTGTTAAAGGAAAAAAAATAGCTTTAGAAGAAGTAAATGATCAAGTGTTTTCTAAAAAAATGATGGGTGAAGGCCTTGCATTTATACCTGAAAGTAATCAAATATATGCCCCATTTGATGGGACAATCATTACAATATTTCCTACGAATCATGCCTATGGAATTTTGAGAGATGATGGGCTAGAAGCGATTATACATATTGGAATAGATACGGCATCCACTGATGGAGAAGGTTTTATATCTTTAGTGAAAGCAAATGACAAAGTTAAAGCAGGAGATTCTATTGCAGAAGTGGATTTTGAATTTTTAAGAAATAAAGGATACGATGTTACTACAATTCTTGTATTTCCAGAGTTAATGAATCATGATATAACATGGACATTATCAAATGAGAAAAGTATTGCGATTGTAGAATAAAGGAATATTTTAGATGAAAAAAACAATAAATGTTGAAAACAAAAGAAAAGCCATTTCTTTAGTTGATGATATTATTTATTCAAAAACATCAAATGATAATGGAGATTCAGTAAATTTGTATATGTCTATGTTAATTCAAAATGTTAATGTGGAAAGAAAAATAATTGTAAGTGAAAAATTAGACACGCAAAAGCAACCAGTGATACTTTGTATTCCTGGTGGAGGATTTACTCATTGCGCAAGAAACCGAATTCTTCCAGAATTACAATTTTTAGCAGAAGAGGGATATGTTATTGCCACCATTGATTATCGTTTAAGTTCATCAGCAAAATTTCCTGCCCAAATTGAAGATGTTTACACAGCAATTAAATATTTAAAAGATCATTCAAATCAATATAATATTGATGAAGAAAACATAGGAATATTAGGACGCTCTGCTGGAGGGTGTCTGTCGTTAATGGCGGGGATGAATATGACTTTAGATAATCTTGGCTGCAAATATGGAGAAGAAATTTTAAATATAAAAGCTGCGTGTTCTATGTATGGAATTACAGATTTACCACTTTGGATGGAATATGAAATAAAAAATCAGTATTTTTCAAATGCAAAATTTTCTATGGAAACATTAGTGGGAAAATATGTAGGAGGAACAGAAAGTACGATATTAGAGTACGCGAGTAAGGCTTCACCTATTCAATATATCAATATAGACATGGCAAATATATTAATTCTACATGGGGATAACGACCCAATAGTCCCTTTACAGCAAAGTGAAAAATTTTATAATAAGATGAAAAAAATGGGTATGGATGAAAAAATTGATTTCTACACAGTTTCAAATGCTGGGCATGGGTCAAAAGAGTTTTTTCAAAACGAAATAAAAAGTATTATGATTGATTATTTTAAAAAGCAATTGAAGGTAGGAGGTAAAAATAATGAATAATTCTAAATTTCCAAATGATTTTTTATGGGGAGGGGCAATTTCAGCAAACCAATGTGAAGGTGCATATTTAGATGATGGAAAAAAGTTAAATGTTTCTGATGTATCAAAGGGGTTATTGAGTAAACCCAAAATGAAATGGAATGGAGCTAGATGGAATCCTGATATTGGAAATGAAATAATTCTTAATCATGTAGGAAATGATTTTTATCACCATTATAAAGAAGATTTAGCATTAATGGCAGAAATGGGATTTAAAGCATTACGAACAAGTATATCATGGGGAAGAATTTTTCCTAATGGTGATGAATCAGAAGCGAATGAAAAAGGCTTAAAATTTTATGATGACTTATTTGATGAAATGATTAGCTTGGGAATTGAGCCCGTTATTACTTTAAGTCATTATGAAACTCCCTTGCATTTGCTTACTGAATATGGTGGATGGTTAAATGATGAAATGATTAAGTTTTGGATGAAGTATGTAGTTACAGTCTTTAAAAGATATAAAGGAAAAGTTAAGTATTATCTGACATTTAATGAAATAAACAACTTATTTAAAATTCCTTTTGCTGCAGGAGGTGTACTTGACATTAATCCTAAACATACTGAATATGTCAATCAGGATTTAACAAAAGCTGATTTATATCAAGCAGCACATTATATTGCCATAGCAAATGCAAAAACTGTAGAAAAATTACATGAAATTGATTCTTCGGCTAAAATAGGTGCAATGTTATCATTATCTAGCCTTGTGACTTATCCAAAAACATGTGATCCTAAAGATGTAATAGCTGCTATGAAATTTCAGCATCAACAAATGTTTTTCTTAGATTTATTCTGTAAAGGAATTTATCCAGGTTATATCAAACGAGAATGGAAAGAAATGGGAATAAATCTTAAGATCAAATCAAGCGATTTAGAATTAATTAATAAAAACACAGTAGATTTTATTGCATTTAGTTATTATAAAAGTTGTGTTATTAAAGATGGAGAGGTCATGAAAACTGACACTGGTGGTGCCTATGGTGCCAACAATGAATATATTAAAACATACTCTCCTGAGCCATGGAAATGGCCAGTTGACCCAATAGGGTTAAGATACTTATGTAACTTTTTAACTGATCACTATAATTTACCATTGTTTATTGTTGAAAATGGAATAGGTTTAAAAGAGTCCCTTAATGGAACTATAGTGAATGAAGATGAGTTTAGGATAAAATATCTTCGAGAACATCTATATCAACTAAAAGAAGCAATCGCAGATGGCTGCAATATAATGGGATATTTGTATTGGGGACCGATTGATATTATTTCTGCAGGTACAGGTGTTATTGATAAGAGATATGGATTTATTTATGTTGATATGGATAACAATGGAAACGGCACATTCAAACGATATAAAAAACATCAATCTTTTAATTGGTATAAAAAAGTAATTGAAAGTAATGGAGAAGAATTAGATTAATACTATAAATAAATTAAGAGTTAAACATAATTAATAAAATAAAAAGTGGATATAAGGTAAGAATCATTTTAGCCTTATATCCACTTTTATTGAGGATTGAAGTAGATTCTTTTCTCTTTAGTCAAGTAATTACAGGAATGACATAATATTTCATTACGATTAACTTAAAAATATAATCACAGGTTATTGAAATAAAGACCGGAGAAATCGAATCAAATACGATATTATCGAAATTTTAATTTTTATGGTAAAAAAATGAACGAAAGACTAAGTAATTACGTCAAATTTAAGGAAGATATTAAAAGATTTTTAATTAAAGAATCTTTTAATTAAATAGGGTTAAAAAGAAAAACATAAGAAGGAGGAAAAAATGAGAAGAATATTAAAAATATTTTTAACCTTTACCTGTCTATTTGTAATGTGTTTGCAAGAAAAGAATATTATTGCTGATGATACTCAAAATGATGAGTCTGGTAAAAGTAAACAATTGCAACAAGAAACTCAGGAAACAACAAAACAAGAGGATGTTGAATCAGTTACAGTTCAATCGAATGAAAATCAATTAAATAAAGCATCAGTTATTGATATTTATACTCAAACTGATTTAGAGAACGCGATAAAAAATGCATCATCACATAATAAAGTTCTTGTTTTAAAAAATGATATTTTATTAACGAAAAGAATGGCAATGGTAAACAATATCGATATCACGATAGATGGAGATCACTATACAATAAATAGGGGAGTTGGTGGTTTTCTTTTTACCATACCACAAAATTCAAATTTGAAATTAATGAATATTACAATTAATGGAAAAAAGGAAACTTCATTTACCACAGCAAGTGAACCACTAATTCAAGTAAATGGAGGTAATTTGATACTGAGTACAGATACTATCCTAGAGAATAATAGAGCCGAGAATGACTGGGGTGGTGCTGTAAGTCTTCGAGGAACATATGATAATAGTATAACAATGGAGTCAAACTCAATTATACGAAATTGTGAAGCTAAAAATGGTGGTGCTATATTTGGGGGAAAACAAGGTGCTACTCCTGGTTATGGAAAGGTAGATATTATAGTAAAAGATAGTGCTCAACTAGCTAATAACATGGCCTATGGCACTGTTGCATTCGATAAGTCTGGAAACGGTGGAGCAATTGCTGTTTCAGAAACGACTAATTTTGGAGTTGTTAATATAGATATAAGAGATAATGTGCTTATTTCAGGTAATAAAACTCATGGGTATGGAGGTGCAGTATATAGCGTATTAAGAAATCCTGCTTCCAAAATAAATATTGATGGTGCAACATTTACAAATAATAGTACGTTTTCTAACATTACTACTAACTCAGGAGGTGGTGCACTGTTCTTTACGATTGAGGGTAGTGGAGAGAATTCAACAATTGACATTAATAATGCTAAGATTACTAATAATGTGACAGGAACGTCTGCCAATGCTGGACTTGGAGGAGGGATATATTTCAGATATTTGGCACCAACAGATAATGTAAGTATTAGAAATTCAACTATATCTAGTAATGTGTCAAATGAAGGAGGAGGAGCTGGTATTTATTTCCAGACGGTTACATCTGAAGCAGTCTCAGCAGTATTTTCAAATAATGTTATTAGCCAGAATAAAGTTGATTCATTAAGTAGGAGTACTGCTGGAGCCGGTGTATATGTGAATGCATCTGGTAAAGTAGATCTTGACTTTAATGGTACAAGTATTACAAACAATTCTTTATCTTCAATAGTTGAAACTAAAGGTGCAGGAGTTTATCTTCATACTAGTAGTGAAGTAAGTCTTTCAGATATTAATATAAATAATCACAGTGCTGATAAAGGAGGAGCAATTTATTCGAATGCTAACTTACATTTGAAGAATGCAGTTATAGTAGATAATATTGCTAGCAATGAAGGTGGAGCAGTGTATTCAAATTCAACAATTGAAATTATAAATTCAGTGATGGAAAATAATCAGGCAAAAAATGGGGGTGCGTTTTATTCGAATAGGAATTCTTCTATTTCCTCAACAATTATGAAAAATAATAAATCCACAGTAAATGGAGGGGCAATTTATAATGGAGGAACTTTAGCTTTAAAAGAAAGTGATGTTCAATCCAATACAGGAATAAAAGGTTCAGGAATCTATAATAAAGGAAGCTTAAATTTATGGAAAGGAAATACAGTAAATGGTTTGTACATTCTTGATGCTAAAGCAATACCAGTAGTACAAGAAAAATTAACGGATACAACTATTCAATTAGAGGAATCTGTACATGTTTCTTCTACTAATCAGAGTACACCAATTGTAATTGCACTCCATTCTGAAAATTATCCACTATTAAATGATACAGACAAATCTGCATTTGTGAAACCAACAGTAAATTTTGAGAAGCATGTAAATTTATTGAGTGATTCTATTCTTACAAATTCAAATGCAAATAGCGAAGTCTGGTTATATTATGGAACCTATGAGATATCATATACACTAAATGGAGGAACAAATGATTTAAATAATCCTTTATCTTACAATTATGGAACAGGAGTTGATTCTTTTGAGTCTCCAGAAAGAAAAGGTTATGATTTTATTGGTTGGTACGAGGATCCGTTATTTATAAATAAAATATCAAATATTTCAAAAACACATCAAGGTAATATTAATTTATATGCAAAATGGAAAGCTTCTGAGTATATGATTACCTATGAGTTGGATGGTGGAGTAAATGATTTAAACAATCCAACTAAGTATGTGTTTGGAATGGGAGTAACTTCATTTGATAAACCAACAAAAGAAGGATATCATTTTGCAGGATGGTATGACAGTCCCTTATTTTCAAATAAGGTGACAGGTGTATCTGCTACAACAGCAGAAGATATAAAGTTATATGCAAAATGGGAAGCTTCTGAGTATAAGATTACTTATGAGTTAGATGGAGGAATAAATCACTTAAACAACCCTACTAAGTATGTATTTGGAACAGGAGTAACTTCATTTGATAAACCAACAAAAGAAGGATATCATTTTGCAGGATGGTATGACAGTCCCTTATTTACAAATAAGGTGACAAGTGTATCTGCTACAACAACAGAAGATATAAAGTTATATGCAAAATGGGAAGCTATTAATTATACAATTGATTATGAATTAGATGGAGGAATAAATCACTTAAACAACCCTACTAAGTATGTATTTGGAACAGGAGTAACTTCATTTGATAAACCAACAAAAGAAGGATACAATTTTGCAGGATGGTACGACAGTCCCTTATTTACAAATAAGGTAACAAGTGTATCTGCTACAACAGCAGAAGATATAAAGTTATATGCAAAATGGGAAGCTATTAATTATACAATTGATTATGAATTAGATGGAGGGATAAATAATCCCAATAATCTTACTTCTTATACAACTGAGACAGGAGTTTCTCAATTTTATGCTCCAACAAAAGAGGGTTATGATTTTATAATGTGGACTGATGACAAGGGGAAAGAAATCACAAATGTTCCAGAGAATACAGTAGGAAATATTATACTTTATGCAAAATGGGAGGCAAAAGGAACGTCTATAGTGGATAATGAAACACCGTCCGTAGATGCAAGACCAAATATTGATGGTAGTAATACTACAAGTAATGAGGAAAAAAATCAGAAAGTTGATACAAGTGATAAGACAACAGCAAATATTTATTTAATAACGCAATTAACTAGTTTATTGGTGATTGCTACATTAAAGAAATTAAGAAAAAGTCATTAAAGAATGAAAAAAACTCTAATTATAAAGCATACAATTACCTAACTTCAAATGAAAAGAGAAAAGTTTTGCAGCAGTTTTTGAAATATTAATTACTTTGAGTTGATTGGGTAATAAAAGGTAATATTAGCTTAAAAGAGTTAGTATTAAGAATTAAATAAGGGATAGGAGAGTTAGTCTACCTGGTCTGATTATTTATTATATATATGCGGGGTTTTCTTAAAAAAATAAATAGATATTAAACTAAAAGCAATTTGAAAGATACTTCTTACAAATTGCTTTTTTTCTTAAAATTCTTCTTGACAAATCATCACAATTAAAATAACATAGTTAACATATAGACAAACTATGATACAAAGAGTAACTTATAGAATAGCTTAACAGAGAGTCCATGTATGCTGTAATTGGATAAGCAAAGTATATAAGTGAATATGGCTGTGGAGTTGTGATATTGAGCCAAGTGGTTAGGTATTACCGTGTTCGAACGTTAAATCGATAGAGTATGCTAGTACTCGAAGAGGTTATAGTTGTGAAACTATAATAAATTTAGGTGGTAACACGAAGGTTTTCGTCCTATGGGGAGAACCTTTTTTTGTTTATAGGAGAAGAATTGTCATGTTAGCAGATAAAAGATAAAGGAGGATAACATAATGACAAAAAAAGCATTAAGATTTGAAACACTGCAGTTACATGCAGGACAAGAAGAAGCAGATAAAACAACAGGAGCAAGAGCTGTTCCAATTTATCAAACGACTTCCTATGTGTTTGATAATAGTGAACATGCTGCAGATCGATTTGGATTGCGAGATGCAGGGAATATTTATGGAAGATTAACAAATCCAACACAAGGAGTATTAGAGGAGAGAATTACAGCATTAGAAGGTGGAGTAGGTGCGCTTGCTGTAGCTTCTGGAGCAGCAGCAATTACTTATGCAATCACAAGTATTGCAAAAAGTGGAGATCATATTGTAAGCGCAAAGCAAATCTATGGTGGAACTTATAACTTACTTATCAACACATTGCCTGCTTATGGAATTGATACAACATTTGTGGATGGAGATTATCCTGAAAATTTTGAAGAAGCAATCAAAGAAAACACAAAATTAATATTTTTTGAAACTTTAGGAAACCCGAATTCAAGTATTGTTGATATAGATACAGTTGTTTCAATTGCACATAAGCATAAAATTCCAGTAATTGTTGATAATACCTTTGCAACTCCATATTTATTTCGTCCAATAGAACATGGAGCTGATATTGTGGTGCATTCTGCAACTAAATTTATTGGTGGACATGGAACAACCTTGGGAGGACTAATTATAGATTCTGGGAACTTTGATTGGAAAGAATCAGGAAAATTTCCTCAGTTGACAACTCCAGACCCAAGTTATCATGGAATTATTTTTAGCGAAGCAGTGGGTGCAGCAGCGTATGTTACAAGAATACGAGCAGTGTATTTAAGAGATACTGGTGCATGTATTTCTCCCTTCAATGCATTTCTACTTCTACAAGGTTTAGAAACGTTATCTTTGCGAGTAGAGCGTCATATTGAAAATACGATTCGAGTTATTGAATATTTAGCAAAACAGCCAAAGGTAGAAAAAGTAAATCACCCAACTGTTGTTAGTGATTCCTATCATCAGTTGTATACAAAGTATTTTCCAAAAGGTGCAGGAAGTATCTTTACATTTGAAATTAAAGGTAATGAAACAACAGCAAAAACATTTATTGATAATTTGAATATATTCTCATTATTGGCAAATGTTGCAGATGTAAAGTCATTAGTAATTCATCCTGCCAGTACAACACATTCACAATTACAAAACGAAGAATTGAGTGAACAAGGGATTTATCCAAATACTGTTCGTTTATCTATAGGAACAGAAAATATTGAAGATTTAATCGAAGATTTAGAACAGGCATTCCAAAGAATTGGATAGAAAGTAGGAGCATGATGGATTGGAAGTTTATAAATGAGTATTGGCCTATATATGTAGAAGCAGCAAAGTTAACAATTACAGTTGGAAGCATCGGAATTGCATTTGCATTCATAACAGGGATTATTTGTAGTTTCATTCAATATTACAAGGTTGTATTTGTTTCTCGAGTTGTGACAATTTATATTGAGTTATCACGGAATACACCCTTACTTATCCAGCTGTTTCTCTTATATTATGGTTTACCAAAAATTGGAATTTTATTGGATTCTCAATCATGTGCAATTGTAGGATTAACATTTTTAGGAGGAAGCTATATGGCAGAAAGTATACGAAGTGGTTTAGAAGCGATCCCTAAAACACAAATTGAAACAGCAAGAAGTGTAGGAATGACTAAGTTGGATATCTTTCGCTATGTTATTTTTCCTCAAGCAATTGAGATTGCGCTTCCATCCATCGCAGGAAATACAGTATTTTTGCTTAAAGAAACATCAGTATTTAGTATTATTGCTTTACCAGATTTGGTATATGTGGCAAAAGATCTGATAGGTATATCCTATAATACAGATGAAGCATTATTATTACTGGTAATCTCATATTTAGTTTTGATTGGTATTGTTTCTTTGATATTTATGATTGTAGAGAAGAAGGTGCGTTATGGAAGCTTTGGGTCTTGAAGTATTATTGAGAGGAAACAATATGGAACGTCTGTTGTTAGGATTATGGACAACCATAGAAATTGCTGGAATATCATTATTTTTGAGTATACCAATTGGAATTTTTATTGGAATTATGATGACATCTCAATATCGTTTTATCCAAAAGTTAATGAAAATTTATATTGAATTTATACGAATGATGCCGCAAATAGTAATGTTGATAGTTGTATTCTTTGGATTTTCCAAACATTTAGGAATTCAACTTTCTGGAGAAACTGCATCTATACTTGTCTTCTCTGCATGGGGAAGTGCAGAATTAGGAGATTTGGTTCGTGGTGCTTTAGTTTCATTACCAAAACATCACCATGAAACTGCAATTTCACTTGGAATGAATAAGATGCAAATTTTAATATATATTAGTCTGCCACTGATTGTGCGACAAATAATCCCACAGCTCATGAATTTAATAACAAGAATGATTAAAACAACATCTCTGATTATTCTAGTCGGAGTTGTAGAGGTAAGTAAAACGGCGCAACAAATTATTGAAGCCAATCGATACGAATATCCTAACTTAGCATTAACCTTATATAGTATTATATTTCTTCTTTACTTTCTGATATGTTTTCCAATCTCTTTTGGATCAAAGAAATTAGAAGAAAGATGGAAGTACTAGAATGGAGAAGAAAATGAAAGCATTATTGACAATAAGTGATGTCTGGAAAACATATGGTGATAGCAGTGTGTTGAATGGGATTTCATTCCATGTGAATGAAGGGGAACGTGTAGTAATAATTGGACCTTCTGGTTGTGGAAAGAGTACTATGCTTCGATGTTTGAATGGATTAGAAGAAATTCAGAAAGGAAGCATAATGCTGCGTCGTAGTAATATAAATTCTCCTGCAAAGGATGGGAAAAACATTCAGCAGAAGATAGGAATGGTATTTCAAAATTATGAACTTTTTCCACACTTAACAATTTTAGAGAATATAACACTAGCTCCAAGAAAAGTAGAACACAAGCGAAAATGGGATGCTGAAAAGGAAGCATTGGAATATTTGAAACGTATTGGACTAGAAGGAAGAGAACATGATTATCCTCGACAATTATCAGGAGGACAGAAGCAACGAGTTGCGATTATACGTGCATTATGCATGCATCCTGAAGTGATGTTATTTGATGAAGTAACTGCTTCTTTGGATCCTGAGATGGTACATGAAGTATTACAGTTATTATTAGAACTCGCAAAGCAAAATGTAACAATGGTGATTGTTACACATGAGATGGAGTTTGCAAAAGCAGTAGCAGATCGAATTATCTTTATGGATGAAGGAATAATTGTAGAACAAGGAACGGCGAAAGAATTATTTGATACGCCAAAGAAGGAGCGAACAAAACGCTTTTTAAAAACATTTAAATACGAACTTTGATAAAGAATACAAATAGAAAGGAGTCTATGTAAGTGAAAGATACTTATATAGAATAAAAAACATGAAAAGATTTTATAGATTAACGCTAAGCATTTTAGTTGTAACATCCATTGTATTTTTACAAGGATGTGGGACAAGTGAACAAGAAAAAACTACAAGTAAAACGGGTTATCGTACTTTGGAAGAAATCAAAGAGAGTGGTACCATAAAAATTGGTGTCTTCAGTGATAAAAAACCATTTGGATATGTAGATGATAAAGGTGAATATCAAGGATATGATGTGTATTTCGCAAAACGAATTGCAAAAGATTTGCTTGGTGATGAAAGTGCAGTAGAATTTGTTTCAGTTGAACCAGCTAATCGAGTAGAATATTTGGAATCAGGAAAAGTGGACATCATTTTAGCCAATTTCACAGTGACAGAAGAGCGATCAGAGAAAGTGGATTTTGCTCTTCCTTATATGAAAGTGGCTCTAGGTGTAGTTTCCAAAGATGGAAGTATTACAGATGTCACACAGTTGGAAGGACAATCCCTAATTGTTGCAAAAGGGACTACAGCAGAAACTTACTTTCAGGAAAATTATCCTGAAATCGAATTACAAAAATACGATCAATATACAGAAGCATTTACTGCACTGTTAGATGGTAGAGGAGTTGCATTATCTACGGATAATACAGAAGTAATTGCATGGGCAATGGAAAATCAAGGGTTTGGTGTAGGAATTGAAAGCATTGGTAATATTGATACAATAGCACCAGCTGTGCAAAAGGGGAACACAGAATTACTGGATTGGCTGAATGAAGAAATCAAAACTTTAGGAAATGAAGAATTTTTCCATAAAGCTTATGATGAAACACTTCTGCCAGTATATGGTGATGCAGTTGATAAGGAAAACTTAGTAGTAGAAAGTGGAGAAGTAAAGTAAAGTATGAATGCAAAAAAATCTAGTGTGATTATACTATTGGTAATTGTGATTGGTGTTGTTGTTTATTGGCAACAGGGAGAGGAAAATCCTGTTCTTGCAAATTATAAAATAGAAGGTACTACTGCTGAAAAACAAATCGCATATTTAGAGGAGAAATCACAAAAAAGTGATGAATTTTCTGCCTCTATTCGAAATGATAGAATTATTTATACCGAAGGTGATAAAGAGTATGAAGAGGCATTTTCGCAAGATCTATTTTATGTCTCTTTTGCACCATATATTTATAAGACACATGATTGCTTTTATCATAGTCTAACATCTTGCCAAGGTGAACTGGTAAATGAGCAAATTCATATTCTTATTGTTAATGAAAAAGACAATGTAATTTTTGATGATAATGTAACAACGAATGCAAATGGATTTTATGGAGTGTGGTTAGAAAAAGACAAATCATATACTATTAACATTCAAAAAGATGAAGCAGTTGGTGCTGCAGTATTTGAAACAGATGAAGAATCACCTACTTGTATTACTACAATTAAATTACAATAACTTTGGTGTGATATGATAGATGAAATACTAATGAAAAAGCAATGGAGCAAAAAAGATTTGATTTATTTATTAGAATTAAGTCAGGAGGAGGATATCAAAAAACTTTTCCAATACGCTAATAAGATAAGAATTCAATATGTTGGTAAAGAGGTGTATTATCGAGGCTTGATTGAGTTTAGCAATATTTGTAATAAAGATTGTCTCTATTGTGGAATACGAAAAAGTAATACAAAAGTGATGCGCTATCAAATGGAAAAAGAAGAAATTTTGCGAGAAGCACTTTGGGCTTATCAAGAACAATATGGATCAATAACATTACAATCAGGAGAACAAACAAATTCTAATTATGTAAAATTCTGTGAGGATATAATCTTAGAAATAAATAAAAAAACTAAACATGCACTCGGCATTACAATATCTATGGGAGAACAAGAAAAGGAAATCTATCAAAAATGGTTTAATGCAGGAGCAAGTCGTTATTTATTAAGGATAGAAACAAGTAATGAATTATTGTATCAAAAGATTCATCCCCAAAATGAGAACCATTCTTTTCAAACAAGACTAGCATGTTTGCGTTATTTGAAAGATATTGGATATCAAGTAGGTAGTGGAGTTATGATTGGAATACCAGGGCAAACTTGTGAAGATTTAGCAAATGATTTGTTATTTTTTGAAAGAGAAGATATCGATATGATTGGCATGGGACCCTACATTGAACAAAAGGATACTCCGCTTTATCAGCAAATAGAAAAAGTAGGTTATCCAATTTTGCGAGATAAACAGTGGCGTTTTCAAATGAGTTTAAAAATGATAGCAATTGCAAGAATTTTGCTAAAAGATGTCAATATTGCGGCAACAACAGCATTGCAGGCGCTTGACCCTTTGGGACGAGAAAAAGCATTAAAAGCAGGAGCAAATGTATTGATGCCAATCATTACGAATGAGGAGCAACGACAAAAATACCAATTGTATGATCAAAAACCTTGTATTAATGAAACGGCAGCGCAGTGTAAAGAATGCTTACAAAGACGTGTACTCAGTATTGCAAATGAGATAGGATATGGAAAAAAAGGAGATTCAACTCATTTCTTGAAGAGAATCAGGTAAGTTAAATCAACGAAAAAAGAAATATATATATCATATATACTGAAAGAGCCTATAACGAAATCTATTAATCAAATGATTAATGATAGGAGTTACAGCTCTTTTTTCTTGGATTCTTGCCAAATATTAGTAAAATATCTTTCATTAATGAAATTTCAAATGTGCATACCTTATATTATAGGTGGAGTGTAAAAACAATTATATAAACACTTTATTAACTAGCTTATTTTCTATTATATTGGCATTACATGATGCTTGGATAATTCTACTTTTAACTGTTTTTTAGAACGATGTAGTCGACTTTTCACAGTACCAACAGGAATACTCATAATACCTGATATTTCATCTATACTAAATTCATTTATAAATCTTAATAAGCAAACTTCACGCATTTCTATAGGGAGCTTGTCTATTTCTTTTAGAATCAATTCAAACAGTAATTTGTTTCTTATGATATCATTTGAGTCACTTTTTTGATCAGAATAATTTTCTAGTATAGTTTCTCCGTGTCTTGTAGTAGAATTTCGCTTGTTTTTGCGATAAATATCTAAAATGTTATGATATGCAATTTGATATAACCAAAAGTTAAATGAGCGAACATCTCTTAATGAAGCCCTATTTGCAATTACTTCAATAAATGTATTTTGAACTGCTTCTTCACTATCTGCCTCATTGTGTAATATACTTACTGCAAGGTAATAAATTTTATTCTGATACCTACTAAAAATTTCAGGAAATACATAATCATCTCCATCTTTGAATTTTTGAATCTTTTCTTCCCTTAACCTAGTCATAATGTTGTCCTTCCTAGACTAAGTGGCAGATAGTGAAGAAGGTTTATAGTGGTTTTGAAAGTTAATTGTAGTTGGATCTTGCTTCTAGATTCTAAACAGATGTTTTTAAAATATATTGAGAATAATCGCCTTAATTCTTTCTCTTTTTTATTCCATCTCTCACATCTTCTGCCCTTAGTACAATCTTGTCCTTTACATTAACTAGTCGAAAGTACTAAAGCTTTCGTTCATTATGGTACAACTGTTCGGTAATGCTGAACGTTTAAATTAATTAGTAGTTCGACATATATATTTAATACTCTTTTATATCTATGGTTACAGTGAAAAAGATAAATATTTATTGCTAAGATGAAATAATAAGTGAACGATATGATATTTTATTACGACTAAGATATAGGTAGGCAGACATATTTATACTATACTGGCGTCTAACAATGTATTTATTGTTTGACGTTTTATGTTTGAAATGAAGTAAAATTATATTTAAATGAATATCAATTATTATTTGAAAAACAATTTAAAATGACAAAATCATAAAAGAACCGAAAAAATATTTTCTTATTGTGTCTTAATAATAGTCTGGTATCAATAAAATATAAGTATGACTCTATTAGTGTTAATTTATGGTGAATAAGCTGAGCGATATAAAACATTAATGGACACAGGGAGGCAAAGATTAGAAAGGAGGGCATGTAGTTTTGAATGAACCTAATACGGTTTCAGAAGAAACGATTTCTAAGGCCATGCAAGGCGATACTGAAGCATTTTCAGAAATTTATAGAACTTTCTATAAACGAGTGTACTTTATGGGGGTTCAATACTTTAAAAATGAAGATACAGCAAAAGATGTTGTACAGGAAGTATTTATTAAAGTACACAAACAAATTCATACATTAAAAACACCGAAAGCATTTAGTTCTTGGTTGCATGTTTTAACATATCGGATATGTCAAAACCGTAATCGAAGAAAGTTAGTAGTGTATGAATTATCAGATGATGTTCAAGTTGAAGATTTTGCAGATACGAAGAAAGTAGATATTGTTGATAAGATTGAAAATGAAAGAATAAAAGAAGTGATCATGAGTTCTCTAGATGGTATGAGTGATCAGTTGCGAATGGTTGGTGTACTTAGGTTTTTTGAGGAACTGAAAATTGAGGAAATATCAGAAATTCTTGATGTTCCCAAAAGCACAATTGGAACTAGACTAGTGAAAATAAAAAAGATACTAAGAATCGATTTGGAAAAGCATGGAATCCATAATAATTATGGATTTGCAATACTTACACCTGCATTAATGTATGAGGCATATGAGTTACTTTTTCAAAGATATGAATTAGGAATAAACGAAGCATCTGCAGAACGTATCTTACTGATTGCAATCGGTGGTGGGGCAGCCACTGCGACATCAGCTGCAGGAGGAATTACCTTTTTATCAAAAGTTATTATTGGAGGATTAACAACTGCTACTGTTTTAGGTGGTGGTATTTTGTTGAGCAAAAATAATAATGTTGAAGAAAAAAATATTACATTTGATCCACCGCCAATGGAAGAGATGTTACCTGAAATTCCAGTAGCAAAAATAGAAGATATTAATTATGATCCAAATTGGAGAAACTCAGTTCTCGATATTGATGTTACAACGACCAATAGTAATTTCGATAAGATTCTAGTAAATGAAATAGAGACACTTCAAATTGATAACAATGGAACATACGTTGTTAAACTATTAAAAGATAACGATACAATTGATGAGAAAGAGATTACAGTCACAATGTTTGATCGAAATAGTCCAGTTGCTACAGGTACTACAGAAGGTGATACATTTGTTATTTTATTGAGCGATGATCTTTCAGGAATTGACTGGGGAAGCATTACTCATTACAAAAATGGTGTACTGGCGAATGAATATGTAATGGATATAGAGAATAGTAAACTTATTATTCAAAATGACAATAATTATTCTACCCATGAATTATTTGTTAAGGATAATGCTGGGAATGAACTTAATATTAAAATTCAATAAGTAAGGAGAGAACATGAAAAAATATATAAATATGCTTATCGTAATAATGATTGGAATTAGTATTATAGCAGGAGGAAATACATCAATGAATGCTGCAGGTGATACCATTGGCGATGTATTCGCAGACGATGTATTAAAAGCGTGTGTTATCAACAATGCTTATGGGAAAGGATTTACTGAAGACACTCCAATAGAAGATGCAGCGAATTATTATAATGCTACACTTGCGTGCAGTAATGTGAATGGAAGAGCCAAGGATTTAACAGGTATTGATCGATTAACTAAAATTCATACGGTTCAGTTAATTGGAGCAAATATTCAAGATTTTACACCTTTGAAAAATATGACACAGCTTACAAAAATTGACGCGAGTAATAATGGAATTACAGATGATGTACTGGCAACATTAGAAGGTGCTAATTTACCTAATTTAACAATTTTGACATTAAACAATAATAAAATTAGTGATTTATCACCAATCGCAGATCTAACATCGATAACAATGCTAAACTTGCGTACAAATAATATTTCAGATATTGAGCCATTGAAAGATATGACAGGTATGTGGGATTTAAATCTTGGATATAATAATGTAAGTGATCTTACTCCAGTAGAAAATATGCCTTCAATATATCGACTATATTTTGCTGATAACCAGGTAGAAAGTCTAGAGCCGTTAAGAGGAACACAAACATTGGGAACCCTTCAATTTTCAAATAACAAAATAACTGATCTTTCACCAATTGAAGAGAATATAAATCTATTTAACATCATGGCAGATGGTAATAAGATTTCTCAGATTAGTCCTGAGATGTATGATATAGTTAAAGACTTTAGCCATTTTGCTTACTTTAATAACCAAGCAGTAGAATTATCAGAAGTAAGTATTTCAAATAATCAAGTTGTGATTGATAATCCAATTAAAGTGAATGGTAATTTTGTAATGCCTACAAACATTTCAGATGGTGGTACTGTTTCACCTGACAATAGCAAAATCACATGGAATTTTAGTGGTGTTGTTCCACAACAAGTAAGTTTCGATTTTTCTGAGGTTGTCAATCCTGGTGGAGATGGAACTAGAACGCTTTCTGGAAATGCAATTGTTCCATTGGCAGAGTACTTCACTGTTTCTTATAATTCGAACGGCGGTAGTGCAGTAGCAGATGAAGTTGTTAGAAAAGACGCATTAGCTACAATGCCAGCAATACCAACAAAAACTGATTTTGATTTTGAAGGATGGTATGAGGATAGTGCATTATCACAACAGTGGGATTTCAATACTGCGATAACTAGAGACATGACATTATATGCAAAATGGACTCCAAAAGTTACAACTGCAAATTATAAAGTAGAACATTATCAAGAGCAAACCGATGGTACTTATAAATTAAAAGACACAGAGACTTTGTCTGGCTTAATTAATGCTACAGTGAATGCTTCTCCAAAAACATATACAGGTTACACATATGACAGTACAATAAGTGGAACAAAAGTAAGTGGTACTGTAGCAGGTGATGGAAGTTTAACGTTAAAACTTTATTATAAAGCAAATATAGTAGTAAATAAGAATGCCTCATATAAAGTAGAACATTATTTAAAAACAAACAGATGGATTAGTTACATTAAAAGATACAGAAAATCTTACAGGGGAAATTGGAAAAACAGTAACTGCAATTACAAAGACATATGAAGGATATACATATGACAGTACAATAACTGGAACGAAAGTAAGTGGTATTATAGTAAGTGATGGAAGTCTAACATTAAAACTTTATTACAAAGCAAATGTAAGTGTAAATGAAACTGCGGCATATAGAGTAGAATATTACTTGCAACAACCAAATGGATCTTACACACTAAAAGATACAGACAACTTCTCAGGAACAATTGGTTCAGTAGTGAATGCGAATATAAAGACATATAATGGTTATGTATATACAAATTCAGTAAATGGAACCAAAATAAGTGGAGTGATAGTAGAAGATGGAAGTCTAGTATTGAAAGTTTACTATCGTAAATCACCTTTATCTTTTATCGTTAATCCTAGTACTGCTACAAAAGACGGTATAAGTATTAGTCAGAGTGTTCAGACTGGTGATGATACTAATAATGCATGGTATATAGGAATGGCAGGTATTTCATTGCTTATAGTTTTATATGGAGTTAGACGAAAGAAGTCAAAAATATAACAATAACCAATATCTTATAAAGAACATTCTATTAGTGAGTGTTCTTTTTCTAATTTCTTACAAATAAAAAAATAATTATATATTATGCGTGATCATCTATTATGAATTTATATGACAGATAATATAAAACCGTATAAGTTTATATTTGCTTATACGGTTTCTTCAATTATATTAATACGTTATTTTAGATTATGAAATAGATACATCAAAATCTATTGTTACATTACCTTTAATCATTGACCAAACTGGACAAAATGATTCCTCTGAAATTTTTAGTGCATGTTGTACATCATCTTCAGATAAATTATTAGCTTTTATGTTTAAGTCGACATGCATGTGCTCCAATGCCTTTGGATGACGTTCACGAACAGTCCCATTAACATTTATTGAAATGCCATCTACTGTTTTCTGCATTTTATGACGTAAAAGGCTTAAGATAGTTGTGCTGACACATGAAGCAAAACTTGCCATAAGTAACTCGAGAGAAGTATAGCCATTTCCAGTACCAACAGGTGGAAAATAATCTATTATTAATTCAGGATTATCACGTGCTGTAGCGCTGAACATTGCTTTATCATCTATTGTTTTAAGTTTTATATTTATAGTATCCATATGGTTACTCCTTTCTAATTTTATCTTTTGAACTTGATGCAACTTCAAAAATCATTATAATTTCTTCACGTATTTCATTATCAGATATCTCCTCATTTAAGAGAATAATCCGTTGGATAATTGATGTGATTGATCGACTAATAAATTTTGCCCATTGTTTTGATCCGACAATGTCTTGATATTGTTTCCAACTATTATCATAAGTAGTCTGCTCCCAGTCCAATAATCTTTCTCTACACTGTCCACATTCCTCAAATCCAAGCCAGGTTTTCATGGCTAATCGATAAATGATACGTTCATCTTCAGTAAGGTGTTTCTTTTGAATAACCATCAATGTAGAGTATTCTTTTATATCCACATTGGTAGGCAACTGTTCCCATAGACGCGATACTAATTCAATAAATGCTTCACCCACAACACAATCATATAAGATTTCCTTGTTTTTATAATAGTAGTAAAGCGTTGGCATTTTACAGTTTGACATTTCGCAAACCTCACGTAATGCCGCACCATGATAGCCATGTTTATCAAATTGTTTTCTGGCATTAATAGCAATTGTTTCTTTCATATTCATTTTTCGCACCACCTTACTTAATAGTTACTTATATATCGCTATATATATAAATTATCAAAAATAAGATGATGTGTCAACTTGATTTAAATACTTCATGTCAAATTTGACTATTGTTTGAATACTTAAATATCGCTATAATACTTCTATATAAACTACTACAGTGAAAGGATGTTAATATGAAAATTCTACTTTTATGTTTAAACGCATTTGAAACAATGGAATTAAGTCCCTTTATTGATGTAATGGGTTGGGCTCGTGATGACTATGACTGTGATATTGAAGTTGATATTTGTGGTTATACTAACATAGTAAAAAGTACATTTGGGGTTTCTATAGAGACAGATATCTTAATTGATGATGTGGTAATTGATGATTATGATGCTCTAGCAATCCCAGGTGGGTTTGAAGAGTATGGATTTTATAATGAAGCTTATAATGAAAAGACATTAAAACTGATTCAAGACTTTAATCAAAAGCAAAAAATAATTGCTTCCGTATGTGTAGCTGCTTTTCCTTTAGCTAAAAGTGGAATTTTAAAAGATAAAAAAGCTACCACATATCATCTTAGAGGTGGATATAAAAGAAATGAGTTAGCAGATTATGGGGTTATCTTGGGCGATGAATGGCTGGTTGTTGATGACAATATAATAACTTCCTCTTGTCCAAAAACTGCTGTTGATGTAGCCTTTCAATTACTAGAAATGTTAACATCAAAACAAAAAGCTGTTGAGGTTAAAGCGGCAATGGGTTACTAATTAATTTATCCTGTAGTATTAATAATCAAACAAAAAGGGGAATCGACTTCCCCTTTTTGACTGTTCTATTCTAAATAATTTAAGAATAATTAATTAATCTAATCTTCGAACTCCACCAAATGGTTTTAATAATTCTCTAATCGCATCAAATCTTCTTTCTGCATCTTTTTTTAGTTCTTTTTTCTTCTTGGCTTTATCTCCAATTAGAAAACCAGGCATATCAGATATCTCATCTAATTCTGCATTAATAGCTTTATGCTCAGCAACCAATCGTTCATATTCAGCAGCATGTTCCTCACGATATTTTTGAAAGTTTTGATTCGCAAGATCAACTTTATCATAGTCTACCTGTTTAATTTGTGCTCTTAGTTCTTTGTTTTCACTGACCAATGCTGACATTTCCGCGTGTGGAAGGGTTTTATCTTTTACATATTCTCCTTCTTTGGTTTTCCTGTTAATTTTATATTCATAACTTCCTGAATATATCATATCTGAGTTAATATCGATTAATTCTTTTAGTGCAATTGTTTTATTATCAAAATCCGTTTGATAATGATCAATTGCAACTAACAGCATTGCTCTGGCACTATTGCTTTTGTTGATATATTCTTGCCAAAGGATACCAGTTTTCTGAGAATCTGGTAATCTAAGGAATCCTTTCGCATTGTTATATATTGATACTCCTGCTGTATACAGTTTGGAACTCATATGTATTAGTACTTCACTATTAAGCGGTTCATCATTTGTGTTTTTCATAGTACCTAAAAAGTTATCTGCTTCAGTTGCTAATAAAGCCATTGCTGAAGTTAGCTTTTCTGATGACTGTGTTGTCCAGTTATTTGTATCCACATTTGTACATTTATCAATAACAGCATTACATAGTTCTTTATAAGTTTCAGCTAGTTCTACTCTATATTCATTTTTATTCTTAGGACTATTTTCTATTGCTTTTTCAAAAGCAAATGTAGTTTCCTTTATTCTAATATTATCAATAGTAGATAAATGACCAGAAGCCTTTCCTTTTAATTCCCAAGCTTCATAATTATCTAACTTCACTTCTAATATTTCATTTGCATAGCGCAATGTTTCCTCGTAGTTTGCATTGTTATAGGCAGTTTTCGCTAAGATCAATAGGTTTGTTAGATCTTTACCACCAGTGTTGGTTTGTTCATTCACAAATACAATCTTTGATCCACAATACATACAAAATCCTTGTTTTAAAGCATCATCAAGTTGTACGTCTCCACCACAACTTTCACATTTTACATTAATAAATGGCATATGTTCTCCTTTAATTTTTCTATGAAATTATTATAGCATATTGAGCAAATTAAATAGTAATCAATTAAGTTAAGGTGTGACCTTTGAACATACATCTAATTTTTTAAATTAGTGTTTTGCGCAACCATTGATGAAAAAGAATGAATTATATATAAGGAGTGCATGTTATATTATAAGAGTAAAAGACTTAAGTTAGATTGTCAGTATAAAGGGGACAAAAGTTATGGAAAAATATCGTAATATCATGATGAGTGAGAGACAGAAAAAGTTATTGATTGATTTGTATAATTCGAAAGGAGAATATTTATCAGCGAAAGAATTGTCTAGTAAATATAATGTTAGTGCTAGATCAATTCAAAATGATATCAGTGAGATTAGAAAAGTTATAAGTAACTATGACTTCTTAAGTATTACTTCTATATCATCAAAGGGTAGTAAATTGAATGTAGAAGATGAAAAAGAGATGGAGAAGTTATTGGCAGCTGTAGATGATGTGTTAAAGACTCAGGTGTTAACTTCTAAGAAAGATCGTATCAACCGTATTGTATCTATTCTTTTCAATTCAAAGCAAGGAATCACAATTGACCATTTAGCAGATCGCTTATTTGTTTCGAAGTCAACTCTAACTGGGGATTTGAAG
Organism: Breznakia pachnodae; assembly: GCF_030814225.1. Lineage (GTDB taxonomy): Bacteria > Bacillota_I > Bacilli_A > Erysipelotrichales > Erysipelotrichaceae > Breznakia > Breznakia pachnodae. The sequence goes on along the minus strand of NZ_JAUSUR010000001.1, from coordinate 1,242,373 downwards.
TTGGCGAAAGAAATGTTGGATCGTTATGATGTAAAGATTGCCAATAAACGTAACAAAGGAATTCTGATTGTCGCTAGCGAAGCGCAAATCAGAAAATGTATTATCAAAGAAAATATTGATATGTCACAGACCTATACAGAATATTTGGGAATTGGACAGATGTCAGAATACACTCCTAAATTAGGAGATATTTTAGTAAATACATTAACGGAGTATAAGTATCGTATTTCTAATATTGCATTACAAAATCTTATTGTTCATTTGGATATTATTGTGAGAAGAATTAATGATGGATTTTATCTGAATGAAAAGATATCAGAAATTAGTGAATTGGATGAAGAAATTGAAATAGCGAAAACAATCTTTAAAAAGTGTACAAAGATCTTTAATATTCCAATTGTAGACAATGAAGTAATTAAACTTGCAGTGTATTTGAAAGGGAAATCAGATTATAATGAGGAATCTTATATTACTACAGAGATTGATGATTTTGTATTGGACAGTATGATTGTGATTAAGCAGAAGTTTGGATTTGATTTTATTGACAATTTTCAACTTCGTATTTCTTTGGCATTACATATGATTCCATTACTTACAAGATTGAAGTATGATATTCAATTAAAAAATTCATTACTTCCTCATATTAGAAATACCTATCCATTAGCATTTGATATTGCATCGCTTGTTTCATTTGAATTACAGAAAAAGTTTAACTATAAAATAACTCAAGATGAAACTTCGTATTTTGCGATATATTTTAATAATGCTTTAGAGTCTTATAAAAAGACGGATCAGAAGAATACGTTATTAGTAATTAGTTCGCTTAAACGAAGTGAAACCTTATTACTGAGAGAACGGATTAAGTATTTGATGGGAAATGCGTTTTCTGATTTGAATGTTGTGAATGTATATGATTTAGACCAAGTAAATTTTGATGATTATACCGTTGTGTGTACAACGGAAGATAATGATTTCTTCTTTGATAGTGATGTGCTTCAGATATCACAATTCCCAGGAGATGAAGATCGACGTAATATCATGATGGCAATCGATGGGTATACGAGTAAAGAAGAAATACTAGAGTTATTTAAACGTGAATCATTTTATGTGGGGAAAAGTAAAGGGAAATCAAACATTATTAAAACATTATGTAACTCGATTCATGGAGAGGATACTGAGAAGCTGATTGAACAGGTACAGGCACGGGAGATGATGGGTGGTACCTATTATGGGAATCGTGTTGCCATGCCGCATACAATGTATCCAACGACCGATAAAACGCATATTGCAGTAGCGATATTGGAGGATGATTTACTGTGGGACAACAGTGGAAATATCGTAAAAATTGTATTGTTGATTAGTGTCGAAAAAGATAATCCAAAGGCTTTTAATTTATGGACTTATTTATCTGAATTCAGTAATAATGAAGCCTTTGTAAGCTTGATTTTAGCAAACCCAAATTATGAAAATTTTATTAGTGCATTAAGTGTTGCAATTAAATAATTGCGTAAGTATTAGCGAAATTAGTTGAATTTATAAATTTAAATTGAGTGCTATATTGTAGATGTAAAGGTTGCCAGTGGTGATACACGGCCGTTATTAACTACAGGCAAAACTTTAGATTTATGCATAAACAGAAAGGATAGAATTATATGATTAAAGCTTTAAGAGTAGATGAAAGATTAATTCATGGACAAGTAGCAGTTACATGGTGTTCACAACTTAACATTACAAATATCGTTGTGGCTAATGATGAAACTTCTACTGATGAAGTAAGTGTAATCTCACTGAAGATGGCTGCACCTAATGGGGTGAAAGTAGCTGTAAAAACTGTGAAAGACGCAATTACGTTACTTAAGGATCCTAGATGTGAAAAATTAAATATTTTAGTTTTATGTAAGAATCCATTTGATGCTTTAGAAATCGTAAAAGCAGTTGAAGAAGTTCCATATGTAAATGTTGGAAACTTTGGAATGCTTTCTGATAAAGAAAGTAGAGAGATGTTATCAACATCGTTCTATATCAATGAAGCAGAACGAGTGGCATTCAAAGAAATTGCTGAGTTAAAACCTGAGTCAAATTATCAGATGACACCAACGTTAACTCCGCAAAGTTTAAGTAAATTAGTAAAATAAAAAGGAGAAAAAATTATGGGTATTGCATTAATCGTTGCCCTTACATATTGGGTAATATTTGTTATAGATGAGTCATTCTCATGGCAAGCACTGGTACGTCCAATCGTTACTGGACCAATTGTTGGTTTGGTATTAGGGGATTTGGAAACTGGTTGTATTATGGGTGGTATGTTAGAAGCTATCTATATGGGAATTGTAAGTGTTGGTGGGGGAGCACCTGCTGATGCGTTTGGATCAACAATTATTTGTACAGCATTTGTTATTCATGGTGGATTAAGTATGGAAGCTGGATTGGCATTAGCAATTCCAATTGGAACAGTTACTGCACGTATTCCTCAAATTATTCTTCCATTACATGGTATTTTCGTAAATATGTTTGATAGATTTGCAGCAGAAGGAGATTCAAAGAAATTCTGTTTCCTTCAACAACTTTACCGTTTCGCAATTGGTAAAACGGTACAAGCAATCGTTATTTTCTTTGCTGTGTGGTTAGGAGCTGATGCAGTTCAAAATGTATTTGCAGTATTACCAGATTTCGTATTGGATGGATTATCAGTAGCAAGTAAAATGTTACCAGCAGTTGGGTTAGGAATTTTATTAAGTATGATCTTTAATAAAGAACAAGGAGGATTCCTGTTTATTGGATTCGCCCTTGCAGCATATCTTGGTTTAGGTACAATGGCAGTTGCTGTTATTATGGGAGCAGTTGCAGTAATTGTATTCTTCTCTGACGTAGCTAGAAGTAATGAAACAGTGAAAGCGTCAGCATCAAGTGAGGAGGACTTTTTCGAATGAGAAAAGATGGATTAACGACACAAGAAGTAAAAGATCTGAAACAAATATGGCGCAGATCAAACTTGATTAATGGGTCAATGCAGGCAATCAAACGTCAGGGAATGGGATTCTGTTATACCTTAATTCCACTACTTGATCGAGTATATAAAGATGATGAAGAAGCACGTATTGAAGCGATGCAAAGAAATAATGAATTTCTTAATTCACATGCCAGTACAGTAACATTCTTAATGGGACTTACGTATGCACTTGAAAAATCGAAAGCAGAAGGTGGACCAGTTACTGGTGATGTTATTCGTAACATTAAAACATCGCTTATGGGACCTCTTGCAGGAATTGGAGATTCGATTTTCCATGTTACATTAAGAGTTGTTGGGGCAGGTATTGGGATTACCTTTGCAGAGCAAGGAAATCCATTAGGAGCACTAATCTTCTTACTAATTTATGGAGGATGTTTCCAAGTTATTAAATGGCCACTTATTAAGGCAGGTTATACTGTAGGGACAAAATATTTAAATGATTTATTTGAAAAAGGATTGATACACTCAATCACAAAAGCAGCATCAATTCTGGGATTATCAATGGTTGGATGTTTAACAGCAACACTAGTTAGTGCACCAACAACACTGGCAATTACCTTTGGTGAAGCTGAAGTATCACTTCAGGAAACTTTAGATGGAATTCTTCCTAATGGATTATCACTGGTAGTATTATTTGTGGTTTATTGGTTAGTTAAGAAAAAAGTATCAGTAGTAAAGATTATCTTCTTAATTATGGGATTTGGAATTCTAATGAATTTCTTAGGCGTAATGTAAGGAATCATCTTGAAGTTAATAGTTAGAGCCGATGATTATGGGTATACCAAGACTCATAATGATGGAACAATCGAGGCAATTGAAAATGGAATTGTAACTGCTGTAGATATCATGTTTGATACACCGGGAACGATTGATGGATTGGAAAGAATAAAAGACTATCCTTGGATTAGTATTGGTTGGCATTCTCATTTCTGGGGAGCACCAATCTTAGATCCATCACTGATACCATCTATGGTTAATGAAGAAGGAAAGTTTAAGTTTCGAAAAGACCAAAAGTTAAAAGCTGAGTGTGTGTATGATGAGGTATATGCAGAATGTAAAGCACAGATGGAATTATGTATTAAATATTTAGGTAAAGTGCCTGATGTTGCAACGATTCAAGACAATGGTACAGAGTTTGAACGTGCCAGAAAACAGATTTGTGAAGAGTATGGAATCGTATATAACTTCTTTAGTAAACCTGATTATGAAGGTAATTTGATAGAAGCTAGGGAAGAATATAAGGACTTAAATATCTATATGCCAAACCAGCCAGCTACGGTATATAAGGTTTGTTACAGTGATGAATATTCAAAGCGAAGTGAATATAGTCCTGTAAACTACTATACCCAAGATCAAGGTGACCTTCTAAGCAAAGAAATCACATTAACGGCATGGCATCCAGGATATTTAGATTACTATGTGATGAGCGAATCTAGATTAGGTGAAGCAAGAGTAACAGATGTGAAAGCACTATGCAGTGAGGAATTGAAATGCTGGATAGTAGATAAAAAAGTTGAATTAATAAATACACGAGATGCACTATATAACACAAATGAGTATCAGAATCATTTGCGAAGCATTCAGAGTGATTTGTTGATTAAGTAATAGTAGAAAGGGTGAAGAATGTTGATGAAACTAATAATTGCCACACATGGAAAGATGGCAGAAGGTTTAAAAGATACTTTGGAACTAATTGGAGGTCCAAAAGATAATATCTATGCAATGTGTTTCTATGTTGAGGGAAAGAGTTATTCTGATGAAGAAATCGATCAGATATTTGAAGATGTTTCAGAAGATGAACATTTGATTATCTGTACGGATATTCAATATGGAAGTGTAAATCAAATCTTCATGAAACGTATTCTTAAATATAGTGACAAGAATATCACACTTCTTAGTGGTATAAACTTACCCTTACTACTCGAGTTAATTTCTTGTCAGAAAGAAATTACTCAAGATGTAATAAATGAAATCGTTGAATCTGCTTCAAACCAACTAACGCAAGTGAATTGTTGTCTTGAAAAGGAAGAGCATGATTTCTTCTAAATAGACAAGAAAAGTATCCTATATCCGTGGTAGCAGTAATCCTCCGCAAATAATAGGATACTTTCTCTTTATGGAGGTGTGATGAATAATTTTAGAGAACTGAGTGGATTAGAAAGCATTGATGGATATAGAATCAAACAAAGTAAGTTATTTCGTTCTTCAAGTATTCATAAGTTTAGTGATGAAGAGTTACAGTATTTAAAAGGTATGAAACTTGATTACTTTATAGATTTAAGAAGTAATGAAGAAGTAGAAGCAAACAGTTATAAGGTTGAAGGAATTGGTTATCTGCATCTGCCATTTATTCGTGAATATAATTCCATTGAAGATTTCTTTTATAAAGAAAAGTTGGAAGCTGCAATTACCAGTGAAGAAATATTAGATGTAAGCAAAGTAATTCATGATGCTTATAAAACAATGCCATTTCATCCAATGCTTAAAGAGGTGTTTGAACTAATGAAAGAAGATAAAAGTATTTTATTTCATTGTAGTGCGGGTAAAGATCGAACTGGTGTAATGGTGGCAATTGTTTTAAAACTATTGGGGATTCGCGAAAAGTATATTCTAGAGGACTATTTACTTAGTAACAAAGGAAGAAAAGAGCGATTATTAATAAGAGCAAAAGCAAAAAACTATAATGAGAAACAAACGACTGCATTTTTGAAAAGTAATATGGTTAGTGAAGAACTACTGGATTCTATGTATGAAAGTGTTATCAATAAATATCAGTCATTTAGTGAATACTATATGAAAGAGTTTGGATTGAGTTATGAAGATATTGACTTAATAAAAAGCAACTATTTAGAAAGGTAAGGTAACTATGAAAGAACCAAGATATATAAAATCAAACTTAAAATCAAAACGAATTGTATTTGAAGAAGAACATCCAATACGATGGTCGTTTATGAAAGTATTAAGAGAGTATAGTACATTAAAACAGGAGTTTGCGATTAATCCTTATGTAGAAGTATATAAGTTCAGAGATAACTTATATTGCCTTTACAGTGAAAGTCTTGATGGTGCTGGTGATCCTTGGATGTATGTAATAGAAGGACCAAAGAAAGCAATGTTAATTGATACAGGATTTGGAGTTGGTGATTTAAAAGGATTAATAAAAGAACTGATTCCGAATAAAAAATTGATTGTTGTAAATACCCATGCTCATTTTGATCATGCATATGGTAATGCTCAATTTGAACGTTGTTATTGTCATGAAGCGGAAGTAGAACGAATGAAGAAAACCAACAATGATAAGATATGGGATTATTTATTTGATGAAAATGGAAAACCTATTTATACTGAGTTTGACCGTAATGATCTTATTGAATATCACGAGTATGAGATTGTAGGAGTAAAGGATGGACATATCTTTGATTTAGGTGATGGATATGAAGTAGAGGCAGTTCATCTGCCAGGACATACACCAGGGCAATGTGGATTCTATGATTTAAATAATAAGACAATGTTTATAGGTGATACAACTGGAATAGGTCGGATCTTTGAAGGTGAACCATTTACTGAGTTTTGTACAGTTACTGCACTAAGAGATGCGTTAGTAAAATTAAAACCTCGATTTGATGAAATGAGTGGAGTGTTTCCAGGTCATGGGATGTTAGATCAGACACCAACGGTTCTGCAGTACCTATTAGATACATGTAATCAGATTATTGATAATCCTTTAAACTTTGATAAAGAGATCGTAATGGAGCGACATGGAACAGTACAAAAGATGTATAAGAAAAATATTCATCAAGGTACTGCGTTACGTTATAAATTGGAGAATGTTAAGTAGTTGAGAAGTATAGGAAGAGATCTTAGCGAAGGATCTGTAGTTAAAGGTTTATTAGTATTTGCACTTCCAATGATATTAACTAATTTGGTTCAACAGCTATATTCAGCAGTTGATTTATCTATTATTGGATTATATGTTGGTAATGTTGGAACGGTTGGAGTGGCAACAGGAAGTGAATTTCTAGATTTTATGACACCTTTATCAATGGCCTTTTGTATGGGTGGGCAAATCTATATGTCACAGTTGGCAGGACAGAAAAATGATCAGCAGATTAGAGAAACTGCTGGAACCTTATTTACAATCATGATGGGATTTTCACTTCTTTGTATTGTGTTTGCTGCACTCTTTCATATTCAGTTATTAGAAGTGCTGAATTGTCCAAGCGAAGCAATGAATCAGGCAACCGATTATATGATTATTACAGCAATCGGAATGCCATTTGTCTGTGGTTATAATGCTTTGTGTGCATTACTACGAGCAAAAGGTGAGAGTAGGGCACCATTACTATTTGTAATTGGTGCAGCGATTATGAATGTTGTAGGTGACCTGTTCTTTACAGGGTATCTGCACATGGAAGCATCAGGAGTAGCAATCGCAACAGTATTAGCACAAGCAACCTTGTTTATAATTGCAAGTCTTTATGTTTATCGATATTTTGATGTTCGTTATAATCGACAATTTATCAAAATACACAAACAACCTTGCCGAGTAATTGTTAAGCTAGGAGTACCACAAATTATTCGATCATTATCTGTACATGGTTCGATGTTGTGGGTGAAATCCAATGTAAATACCTATGGTGTAGTTGCCAGTGCAACTTATAGTGTAGGCAATAAGATTGAGAAACTATTGAATGTCTTTGTCTGGGGTGTTGACCATGCAGCAGGTGCAATGATTGGTCAAAGTTTTGGGGCGAAGAAAATCAAAAGAATCAATAGAGTTATATACTCAACATTAGCTTGTTCACTAAGTTTAGGGATTGTAATTCTTATGTTATTCTGGAGTATTCCAGAAATATTACTAGGAGCATTTACTACGAATGAAGAAGTTATAGCAATGGGAGTAACATTCCTAAGGATTGTCAGCATTGGTTGTCTAACCTCATCAATTGCCAATAGTTTTAAGGCAATCATAACCGGAGTAGGTGCAGCAAACTTATCGTTTGTAGTAGGAGTGCTTGATGGAGTATCACGTATTCTTGTATGTATCATTTTCTTTTCTATATTTGACCAAGGACTTCAAAGTTATTTCTGGGGTGCAGCACTTTGTCAACTGCTGCCAGGGATAGTTGCATTTATATACTTTAAGAGTGGAATATGGAAGAAAAAGAAACTATTGTCTGAAGCATAAAAGTCTGATGAATCATCAGATTTTTTTGTTTCTATTATACGAAAATTGTTATAGAATAATTTGAATTTTAAAGATACAATTAAGTAAACAATATTGATTTTATAAATACTCACATTTTTGAAATGAGCATTCACTATGAAAGTTACAAGAATAGAATTGACAAACCTGTTATACTAAAGAAAAGGTGGTGATGTTAGTGAAACAACATACATTATTTGATGATCGTCAAGATCATATACCATTAGCTACACGCTTACGTCCAGAGACTTTGGATGAATATGTTGGACAAGAACATCTTTTAGGAAAAGATAAATTATTACGACAATTAATTGACCAAGATCGTCTTTCTTCGATGATTTTTTGGGGACCTCCTGGTGTTGGGAAAACAACCCTGGCGAATATTATTGCGAAAACAACAAATGCACATTATATTGATTTTAGTGCTGTTACAAGTGGGATAAAAGAAATCAAAGAAGTGATGAATCGTGCAGAGTTGGATCGTCAGGTTGGAAAAAAGACAATTGTTTTTATCGATGAGATTCATCGTTTTAATAAAGCACAACAAGATGCTTTTTTACCATTTGTGGAAAAGGGGAGTATTATCCTTATTGGGGCAACTACTGAGAATCCTTCCTTTGAACTGAACACTGCCGTCTTATCACGTTGTAAAGTATTCGTCCTTCATTCTTTAAACCAAGAAGATATTGTTGCTTTGCTGCAGATTGCATTAAATAGTGAAAAAGGACTTAAGTCTTTTCAGGTACAAATTGACCCAGAGCTTCTTGAAGTATTAGCAGGTTTTAGTAATGGTGATGCTCGCGTTGCTTTGAATACTTTAGAGATGGTGGTATTGAATAGTAAACAGGAAGATGGCAAAAGTATTGTCACAAAGGAAATTGTAGAACAATGTACAAGTAAAAAATCTTTGTTATATGATAAGAAAGGTGAGGAGCATTACAATATTATCTCTGCTTTACATAAGTCAATGCGTAATAGTGATGTTGATGCTTCTATCTATTGGTTAGCAAGAATGTTAGAAGCAGGAGAAGATCCACTATATGTGGCACGTAGAATTGTTCGCTTTGCCAGTGAGGATATTGGGATGGCGGATAGTAGAGCACTGGAAATTTGTGTTGCTGCTTATCAGGCATGTCATTACTTGGGAATGCCTGAGTGCAATGTTCACTTAACACATGCTGTTACTTATCTGGCATTAGCACCAAAATCAAACGCTTTATATATGGCTTATAATCAAGCGAAAGTAGATGCAAATAGTACGTTAGCGGAACCAGTGCCTTTACAACTTCGCAATGCACCAACAAAACTAATGAAAGAACTCGATTATGGAAAAGGATATCAGTATGCTCATGATACACAAGAGAAGATTACCATGATGCAGTGTTTACCAAAATCACTTCAAGGTAAAGAGTATTACCATCCAACAAATCAGGGAAGTGAAGTAAAGGTTGCACAAAGATTACTGCAAATTAAAGACTGGCGAAACAGCCATAAATAAGAAAAAATAAAATACTAAACTGCTTAAAGTATGATGATAGAAATCGTTGAATAGTTATATCATCATACTTTTTTTAACCCATATATAATTTGTTGTGAAATGTGAAGAGATTTCAATTTGCTATTGACACCGCTTACATGATGATATATTATGAAATTGTATTACAGGGGTTACTCTTTAGAGGCTTGACTAGAGATACAGATTTTTAATAAGCATATATGCAAGTTAATGATGTGTCATATGGTAGTAGCTAGCGAAGAGTTTTTTTATTTGAATGCCATATGAAAAAGAGTTATATGTAATGATTATCTATATGAATTAGGATTAATAAAACAAATATATCTGTTTTGATTTCCTACATGTATTAAAATCGATGAGAGGTGAAGTTCATGCGAGTTATAAAACACATCAATAATAATGCAGCAGTGTGTATAGATGATAACGGTTGCGAATTAATTGCTTTTGGCAAAGGAATTGGATTTCCTAAAATCCCTTATGAAATTAGTGATTTAGATATTGTGGATCGAACGTATTATAATGTAGATCCTATGTATTATGAGGCAATGAATACAATACCTGAGAAAATACTTGATGTTACTGCAGATATTGTTGAAATTTATAAAACACATTCTGCAGAGCCGGTAAGTTCTAATCTGGTGTTTACCTTAGCTGATCATATTAATTTTGCAATTGATCGATGTAAGAAGAATATTACGGTTCCTACACCGCTGCAGTACGATGTACAGTACCTTTACGAATTAGAATACAATGTTGGAATAGAGGCATTGAAAATAATTCAAAAGGAGTTGGATGTTCATTTACCTAAAAGTGAAGCTAGTAACATTGCATTACATTTTATAAATGCTGGAACAGTTTCATCGAATTTAAATCAACATACATATATTGATCGAGTTATTGATGATATTACGGATATCATCGCCCAGTATTTCAGAATTTACATTGACAAGAGTACATTCAATTATTCACGCTTTGTTTCACATCTGCACTATTTATTAAAGAGAAGTGAGAAGGGAACATTAATAGCCACTGATAATAAAAAGATGTTTGAGTCAATTAGTAATGAGTATCACGATACTTATGAAGCAGTATTAAAAATTAAAAATTATCTATATGAAGAATTAGGGATAGAACTTAACCAAGAAGAAATGTTATATCTGATTCTACATGTAAATCGCTTATGTGTTCGCGAGGATTGTAATCGAAAGAGCGTCACCCCAACACAAGACGAATAGTATAAAGTATATTATTTTATATTCGTTTTGAGTTGGGGTTTTTATTTAAAGGAGAAAAATTATGGCAAAGAAAAAATACGAAGAATTATCAGATCAAATTATAGATTTAGTAGGGGGAAAGGGAAACGTTTCGTATCTTGCGCACTGTATAACAAGATTACGTTTTACAGTAAAAGATAAAAGTAAAGTAAAAGATAATGAGATAGAAAAATTACCTGGTGCAGTTGGTATCAATTGGTCAGGAGATCAATTACAAGTTATCATTGGTCAGAATGTTGGTGATGTTTATAAAATAATATGTGAAAAACATGACTTTGAGATGAAAAGTTCAATCAATGAAAATTTAGAAGATAAGAAAAAGGGATTTAATTTAAATACTATTTTTGATAGTATCTCAGGTTGTGTAACCCCACTATTACCATTATTGATTGGTGGAGGGATGATTAAAGCAGTGTTATTAATTTTGCTTCAATTAAACTTAATGACACCAGAAAATCCAACTTATATAGTTTTATCATTTGCAGGAGATGCAGCATTCCATTTCCTTCCAGTCTTTATTGGAGCAACAGGAGCAAGAAAGTTTGGAGCTAACATGGCATATGGGATGCTAATTGGAGCAACCCTGATTCATCCACAATTCATTGAGATGATAACAAGTGGAACACCACTTTCAATCTATAGTATTCCAGTATATGCAACTACTTATGGAAGTACAATATTCCCAATGATTTTAGCAACATTTATACTGTCATATGTTGAAAGATTTATAACAAAGTATACACCTAAAATTGTGAAATCAATGGTTGTTCCATTGTTAACATTATTGATTATGCTTCCATTAACATTATGTTTATTAGCACCACTAGGATCTATTTTAGGAACATATATAACTGATTTCATTATGTGGTTATATGATACAACTGGCTTCTTTGCTGTTGGAATTGTTTGTGTTTTGTATCTTCCTCTATGTCTTACAGGAATGCACACAGCAACGCTTCCAGTATTATTTACAATGCTAACTACAGTTGGATATGACCCATTACTTGTTATTGCAAGTATGTTATATACAATTAACCAAGGTGTAGTAGCATTATTATCATCCGTAAAAACAAAAGATACAGAAGAACGTTCTGAAGCATTAACTTGTACATTTACATCATTTGTTGCTGGAATTTCAGAACCAGCATTATTTGGATTTACTTTAAAGAATAAACGATTAATTTATGCTTCAATGATTGGTTGTTTCGTTGGTGGTTTATATGCAGGTATTACCAATGTATATTGTTATGCCATTGCAGGTACTGTAGGATTCTTAGGATTACCAGGATTTGTTGGACCAGATTCAATGAATCTAATAAATATGATTATCGCAATTATCATTTCTGGTATTGTAACATTTGGTTTAGGATTTAAATTTGGATATAAAAAAGAGGAGGTAACTGAGTAATGTTAAGAAAAGACTTTTTATGGGGTGGATCCGTATCCAGCATGCAAACAGAAGGAGCATGGAATGAAGATGGTAAAGGTGAATCGAATTATGATGCAAGAGTAATCAAAGACGGTCATTCTGACTGGAAAACAGCAATTGATTTTTATCACAGATACAAAGAAGATATCAAACTGTTTTCTGAAATGGGGATGACAAGTTATCGTTTCTCTATCTCATGGGCAAGAGTTTTACCGTTTGGTGATGAAGAAGTGAATGAAAAAGGATTGGACTTTTACGAAGATGTAGTTGATGAGTTAATAGCAAATGGAATTGAACCAATTGTCTGCATGCATCACTTCGATGTACCAAATAAATTAGTTCAAGACCATGGAGGATGGTGGTCAAAAGAGTTCATTGAATCTTTTAAACGACTTACAATCGCAGTAGTAGATCGACTTGGAAAAAAAGTAAAGTATTGGTTTCCAATCAATGAGCAAAATGCCATGATGTTCTCATCAGCTTTGTTTCCTTCAAGCGATTTAGCACAAAACGATGTAAAAGGAAGAGATAGAAGATCAACTCAATCAATTCACAATGCTCAAGTAGCAGGAGCATTCTTAAGAAAATATGTTAAGGAAGTAAATCCAGACGCACAAGTTGGAGGAATGATTAGCTATGCTCCATTCTATCCGGTAGACTGTAATCCAGTAACGATTAATAAAGCGAAAAGAATTCAGGAAGCATTTAACTTTTTAACACTTGATCCAATGGTATTAGGTGAGTATTCTTCAGAAACATTAGCTTCTTGGAAACGTTATGATATTATGCCTGATATGAGCGATGATGAGTTAGAGTTATTGAAGAATAACACATCAGATTATATTGGATTCAGTTATTACTCATCTCGATTAGTAAGTGATCAAAGTGCAGATGATAATAATCCTACTGAAATGGAAAATATTATGATAACAATGATGAGTAATAAAATGGAAAAGAATCCATATTTAGAACAAAGTGAATGGTCTTGGACAATTGATGAAGTTGGTTTAAGAACATCATTAAATGATATTTATCGTCGTTATAAGAAACCTATTATCATCTTAGAATGTGGGTTAGGAGTGGAAGAAACCCTAAATGATGAAAATACAGTAGAAGACGATTATCGAATTGAATATCTACGCAATCATATTAATGAAACGAAAAAGGCAGTTGAAATAGATGGTGTTGATTGTTTTGGATTCTTAACTTGGGGACCAATTGATATATTGAGTTCACAGGCTGAAATGAGAAAACGTTATGGATTTATTTATGTAAATCGTGGTGAAACAGATTTAAAAGACTTAAATCGTTATAAGAAAAAAAGTTTCTCATGGTTTCAAAATGTAATTGCATCAAATGGAGAAGATTTGGGATAATATAAATAAAGTAATAAACCGACTACTAAAGAAATATAATTGAAATATTTCTTTAGTAGTTGTGTATAAAAAATATAAGGATGAAAAATATGAAACTAAGATTAGATGACATTTTTACTTCTGGAATGGTTTTACAACATGGAACACGAATAAACATTTTTGGTGAAGGCAATAATGATGAACTAGTAACAGTTTGTATACAAGATAAAAAGGCCTCAGCAATCGTAAAAAATAATCGTTGGATTGTGGAACTTTCAGATTTGAAAATAAGTGAAGATGAACGATTGGTTGTTTCTACACAATCAGAATTGATTGAGCTAAACAACATATTGATTGGGGATGTTTATTTTCTAGCTGGACAATCGAACATGGAGTTTAGATTTGAAGATTGTGAAACAGTAAATAAAGATAAAAAGAATAGTCAAAATAAATATATAAGATATTATGAAGTTCCCAGAATAGAGTATGAAGATGATACTGTGAAGATTCCTGATTTACATAGTGAAGGATGGCAAGAGTGTAATGAAGAAACAGTTTTAAAGTTTTCAGCAATCGGATATTATGTTGCTGATTTTCTTCAACGTGATACAAACATACCAATTGGTCTAATTTCAGTAAATAAAGGTGGAACTTCTGCTTCTTGCTGGATGAGTGAAGATTATCTGAAACAACATGAAGAAATTAAAGAAACATACTATGATGATTATTATGATTCAATTGCTGATCAAACTGATGAACAGGAAGAACTTGAAATTGCAAAGTATAGAAAGCAACTTCAAGAATATATACAGAAGGTTGAACTTTATAAAAGTAAATATCCAAAAAGAACTACAAATCAATTGAAGAAGGATGTTGGACATACTCCTTGGCCCGGTCCAAAGGGGAAGAAAGATTTTTGTCGACCTGCAGGACTATATCATACTATGTTTGAAAAAGTATCTATGTTTTCAGCGAAAGCAGTGATTTGGTACCAAGGTGAAGAAGATACTAAAAGAGCCCATTTATATTATCAGTTATTAAACTTACTAATAAATAATTGGCGTAAAGATATGAAGAGTGACATTCCATTTATCATTGTTCAATTACCTGAATACCGTGATGATAAAACAGATGACTGGCCAATTGTAAGAGAAGCACAAAGACTAGTGTGTGAAGACAAAGATAATTGTTTCCTAGTTGTGGCAATGAACTGCGGTGAAGAATTTAATATTCACCCTGCTAATAAAAAACCATTAGCTAAGCGTATTTATATGCGAATAAAAGAAGTTTTCTATGATGAAGATTTTGATGGTCATTCGCCATATATAAAAAAAGTAGAAATTGCTTCTAATACTGTAATAGAATTTGACAAGGAACTAATCAGTGAAAAAAAACAAGAGTTTACCGTTGAGAGTAAAGGTAAGCAAATAACTATTGTCGGAGAGATAACGGAGAATAAAATTATATTCAATCATAATTTAGATGGAATAATTAGTTATGGATTCATTAATTACTGCAAGGTAGGTATTTACGGGAAGAATGGATTACCAATATCTCCGTTTCAAATTAATATTTTAAATATAGTTAATAATAATTTTAATATCCATCGTTAAACAAACTTATTATTTCAAATTATTATGTTCATAACCCAATTGTGAATAAACTGAAAGGGGTTGCAAAAAATAAAATGTAGTGATATTATTTGTATGTAAAGTTCGTTACCTTAATAGGGCGATTACTTGACATAACATATCAACTAGGTGATATTCCTCGGAAGCGCTACTTATATATCTTAATGGTATTAGTATGCATTTGAGGATTTTTTTGTAAAGGAGGTAACTTCAGTGAAAATTATTAGAAAAATTAATACATCAGCTGCAATTGCCTTGGATTCTAATGGTGAAGAAATAGTAGTAATAGGTAAAGGTATAGGATTTCCACCGGTTCCATATGAACTAACAGATTTAAGTAAAATAGAACGAACATTTTATGATGTTAATTCTCGATATTTTGGTGTTATTGGAACATTACCTCAACCAATTATTATTGCAAGTGCGGAAATAGTAGAAATGGCAGAGATGGAACTGGGATCCAATTTAAATCCAAGTTTGCCATTTACATTAGCAGATCATTTAAACTTTGCAGTTGAAAGACTGAGAAAAGGAATGAATCTGACAAATGCAATTGCTTATGATATTCGCCACTTCTATCCCAACGAGGTAAAGATTGGTGATAAGGCTTTGATTATTTTGAAAGAAAGAGCAAATATTACGCTACCAGAAAATGAAGCAATCAATATTGCGTTACATTTGATTAATGCAGAGTCAAATGTTGATGATATCAATGCAGTAATGAAAACAACAAAGATATTAGATGAAATAGAAGGTATTGTAAAAAAATGTTTAAATATTCAAATTGATAATCAGACATATGAATACTCAAGATTTATAGCACATCTAAGATATTTAATTCAGCGTTTATCTACTGATAAACATGCAGAAGTAAAAAATAGAATGATGTTGGCAACACTTGCTAAAGAATATCCAGAAATACAGCGCTGTGCAAATGAGGTTGCAAGTTATCTTGAAGGTACATGGGGTTGGAAGTGCAATGATGATGAAATTCTATATTTAATGTTACACATTAATCGAATTAAACAATAAGGAGCGTTAATCTAAATAGATACGATATCCAGAGTGTTTAAAAAAGTTTTCTTTTTTAGATGCTCTGGATTTTAATTTGTAATTACTATTATATATTCACTAGATTTATAAAAAAGGAGGATCTACTATGGATAAAAAAATAATGGAGTACTTAGGGGGAGAATCAAATATTACGAAAATGATTAGAAAGGGGAATTTTCAATATTTCTTTATAAAGGATATGGGTTTAGTAGATTTATCTGAAATCAAAGGAATAGAAACCATAAGTCACGTAGAAATGTCTAGAGGCAAGGTTACTATTTCATATAAAACCATAAGCGATAAGGAGAAAAAAAATATGGCTAAAAATTATAATGAACTAGCTAGCAAAATAATCGATTTTGTTGGTGGGAAAGATAACATTTCTTCTGTAATGCATTGCATTACTAGATTACGATTAGAAATTAAAGATCAAAATAAAGTAGATAAAGAGAAACTAGATTCTTTGGATGGAACAATGGGAAGTCAATGGGCCAATGGACAATTGCAAATAATTATTGGATCAAATGTTGGAGATGTTTATGAAGCTTTTTGTCAAGTAGGTGGTTTTAAACAATCTGGTACGATAGATGAAAATCTAGATGAGAATAAACCAAAGGCCAAAGGATTGAATAGAATTATTCAAGTTATTGTTGGTAGTATGGCTCCAGTTGTTGGTGTATTAATTGCAACAGGATTAATAAAAGGAGTTTTATCATTTTGTGTAGTATTGGGATGGGTAGATAATACAAGTGGTACATATATAGTCTTACAAGCCATTTCAGATTCATTGTTTTATTTCTTCCCAGTAATTATTGGATTTAATGCGGCAAAAATATTTAATTGTAATCCAATGATTACCGCAATTATTGGAGGTGCGTTAATATATCCTTCTCTAATTACTGCCTTTTCAGAAGGAACAGAACTTACCTTTTTAGGAATCCCTGTACTACTGCGTAGTTATACAGCATCAGTTTTACCAATTATATTTGCTAGTTGGATAGCATCAAAAATTGAAAAATTTATGACAAAGATTACTCCGGATTTATTAAAATTAATCGTAGTACCGTTTATCACAATTATTATTACAGCACCATTAACTCTAATGGTAGTAGGACCAGTTATTACTGAAATTTCTACTTGGTTAGCTAGTTTAATCCTTTGGGTTTTAGAATCTGTTCCAGTATTTGCAGGAATTATATTTGGAGGTGTATGGCAGATTATCGTATTAGCAGGACTTCATTATGGTATTGGACCAGTAACAATGCAGTTATTCTTAGAACAAGGTTTTGATGTAACTGCAGCACCTGTGTCGGCTTCAATGTTTGCATTAGTTGGAGTGTCACTTGCTATATTCTTGAGAACAAGAAATAAGAACTTAAAAAGTGCTTCGTTATCCGCAGGTGTTACTGCATTAATGGGAGTAACTGAACCAGCTATTTATACAGTGGCTATGCCATTCAAAAAAGCTTTTCTATCAGCAATCATTGGAGGTGGAGTTGCAGGTATATTTTTAATGGCAACTAATGTTATAACCTATGGTAGAGGGGTTAATGGAATTCTTCAAATAACTCTAACAATGTCAGAAGCAGGATTTAGCAATACAATCCTTTGGTGTATTGGTCAACTGATTGCTTTTGGTTTATCTTTTGTATTAGCATACTTCTTGTTGGGGAAAGATCCACAAAAAGACTAATTGATAGATTCGAAGTATATATATTTGGAAATGGTAAGGCATATTTATATAACGATAAACTATGTCTTACCATTCCTTTAATAATAATGAGGTGTAAAAATGAAATTAATAATAAGAGGTGATGATTTAGGGTGGAGCGACGGAGTAAATGCAGGTATTGAAAAAGTTGCAAGAGACGGTATTCTTACTTCAACTGGATGTATGCCCAATATGAAAGCAGCAGAACGAGGAATAAAAATTATTGAAAAGTATGGTCATATAAATATTGGTCAACATACAAATATAACAATTGGAAAACCAATCTCAGATCCTAAAAAAATTCCACATTTGGTTGATGAAAATGGTAATTTCAACACAAGTAAATACTATAGAGATTTGCAAAAGAAACAAAGCGATGTACTTCCATATTATGACGAAATAAGTATAGAAGTAGAAGCGCAGCTTAATCGATTTATTAAAATTAGAGGAAAAAAACCAGACTACTTGGAAGGACATGCTATTCCATCAATAACTTTTGAGAAAGTACTTGAGGATATTGCAACAAAGCATAGTATTTTATACTTTAATCCACGAGATAAGAATAATGAATATAGTTTATATTGCCCACCAGCAAGTGATTATACAATGGATATTTTTAAAAATAATAATCCCATTGCACAATTTGAAATAAATGTTGCGAGCTATATTATTAAGGAATTAGAGAAAGTACTAGATAAAGAGTATGTTATGTTAGTTTTTCATCCTGGTTTTGTAGATGCTGAAATTATGAAGACAAGTAGTTTTAATGGAGTGAGGATGTGTGATACAGAAGCACTTTGCTCAGACAAAATAAAAGAATGGATAAAACAACATAATATTGAATTAATTGGACATAAAGATTTAAGAAGGAGGTAATGTATGAAGTTTAAAGATACTTTTTTATGGGGAGCGGCAATGGCTGCAAATCAAACGGAAGGTGGTTATGGTGAAGGCGGGAAAGGGATTTCAAATACTGATGTAGTAACCAAAGGTGGAAAGAATAAAGAAAGATTTATTACTTATACACTTGAAGATGGCAGTAAAATGAAAACGCCTTTATTTCATTCAAAAGATATCCCAGATAGTGCTATTTTTGAATGTTTTGAGGATGAAGAATATCCAAATCATATAGCTGCTGATTTTTATCATCATTGTATGGAGGATATTGAATTAATGCATGAGCTTGGTTTAAAAGCTATTCGGTTATCAATTTCTTGGTCTCGAATTTTTCCTAATGGAATAGATGAAACACCCAATGAAGAAGGATTGAAGTTTTATGAGGATATTTTTTGTAAATTAAAAGAATATAATATTGAGCCTATTGTAACCATAAACCATTACGAAGTTCCTTTAAAACTAACAGAGTTATGGGGAAGTTGGAAGGATAGACGTACAATAGATTGTTTTAAAAGGTTTTGTGAAGCAATCTTTACTAGATATAAAGAACTAGTAAAGTATTGGATTACATTTAATGAAATAAATCATATTAGAATAATTCCTTTTATGTCAGCAGGAGTTACTAAAAATGATGCAACTACAATAGCTAATGCAAGTCATTATGAACTGGTTGCAGCTGCATCTGCAGTTTCTTTGGGAAAAGAAATAAATCCTGATTTTAAGTTTGGATGTATGATAGGATACACCCAATCGTATCCATATTCGTGTAATCCAGCAGATGTATACAAGAATTGGAAGTTTATGAGTCATTGTTATTTTTATAGTGATGTGCAAGTTCGTGGGTATTATCCAAAGTACAAATTAATCGAGTATACGGAGAATGGAATAGATATAGATTTAACTGAGGAAGATATTGAAATATTGAAGGGTGGAACTTGTGATTATGTAACATTTAGTTATTACTCATCTGGTACACAATCCGCAGATGAATCTATGAAAAATAGTGGTCGTGGGAATATGATTGATAAAGGTCCAAAAAATCCATATTTACTTGAAAGTGAATGGGGATGGACAATCGATCCAATTGGAATGAAATTAGCACTTTTAGAACTTTATGATCGCTATCAAAAACCATTGTTTATCGTTGAAAATGGATTAGGTGCACAAGATGAATTGGTTGATGGAGTTGTAAATGATGAATATAGAATAAAATATTATCAAGAGCATATAAGGAGTATTTATGAAGCAATCGAAAATGATGGTGTTGAAGTTATTGGATATACACCTTGGAGCTTTATTGATAGCATATCTGCAAGTACAGGGGAGAGCGAGAAACGTTATGGGTTTGTGTATGTTGATTACAGTGATGCAGATTATAAAAGATATAAGAAAAAGTCATTCCATTGGTATAGAAAGCTAATATCATCATCTGGTGCAAGTATTGATTCAAGTGAAATAAAATAATAACTTGGAAACTATAATCAACAGTACTAGATAATAGAAAATCAATTTAAGAGTACTATTAAATTGATTTTCATATCAAGAAGGAGGAAGTGTGACAAAATCATTAAATAGAGTATTCATTAACATATGTATTGTTGGATTTATAATGAGTATAGGGCAATTTATGTTAAATACACTACTGCCTCGCTATGTAGATCAGTTAGGTGCTTCTCCAGTAATTGTAGGATTTATAACAAGTAGCTTTACAATATCTTCTTTACTATTGAAACCAATTTCAGGACCTGCAGTTGATTATTATAATAAAAAGTATATTTTAGCAGGCTCCATTTTTATACTATGTATTGCATTCTTGGGATATTCATTTTCCTATAACATTATATTTCTTTTCATCTTCAGATTGTTACATGGTTGTGGTATGGCCTTTACAGTTATTGCTAGTCTAGGAATAATTACAGATATAGTGGGAAAAGAAGATTTGACAAGGGCAATAACTTATTATGGAATGGTACAAGCTATTGCTGGTGCTGTAGGCCCATCAATTGGACTATACTTATCTAATACGATTGGATATAATCAGACTTTTTTTATTGGAATGGTTATTATGATAATTGCGTTTATTTTCACTTTGACTTTAAAGACGAATACTACTATTCATAATAAACAAGATAAAATGAAAATTTCTTTAGACAAAATAGTTGCTAAAGAAGCACTTGTGCCAGCAATAATTATGATTTTTTTAGCAGCTACATATAATAGCATTAGTTCATTTTTAACTCTTTATGCTGATGCAATAAATGTTGCGAATATCGGAATGTTTTTTACAGTAAATGCAATTGCATTAATTATTTCTAAACCAAGTCTTGGTATATGTTCAAAGAGATTTGGTGAATATAGAGTATTACCATTTGCGATTATATGCTTTTCATTTTCTGTATTACTGATTAGTTTTTCTACTAATCTAATAATGTTTTTAATTGCCTCTGTTTTTTCAGCAATTGGTTATGGATCTTGTCAACCATTGATACAAGCATTATGTATTAAAAGTGTACCTAGAAATAGAAGTGGTTCAGCAAGTGCAACTAGTTATTATGGCACGGATATTGGGTATTTAATTAGTCCAATATTATCTGGACAAATGGTTGAATTATTTGGATATTCTGCTATGTTTCGAATAATGGCATGTTTACCAGTTATTTCATTGGTTTTGTTTGTTATTTTTAGAAAGAGAATAAAGAAAATATGCATAAAGGATTCATATATTCTGAAAGAATAGAATAATATGAATACAAAATAATTGAAGGGAATTTTTGATAAAGTATAAGAATTTAAATAATTATTATTTACTTAACTATATTGCTAAATATTTATATCAGTAGTAAAATACTGATTTTTTAAAACAATGCCTCGAAAGTATGATAGTTCATTGAAAACAGGTATTAGACAGTTAATAGAATCAATATTATGATGAAATAAAGCTAAGGGGGAGTTATTATTTTTAGTAATAAAGATTTAAAACGATTAATTATACCATTAATTATTGAGCAGATATTAATGATGCTTGTAGGTATGGCAGATACAATTATGATTTCATATGCGGGAGAAGCAGCAATTTCTGGAGTATCGTTAGTAGATATGATTAACAATTTAATTATGTATGTATTAGCAGCGATTGCAACAGGTGGAGCAGTTGTAGTATCACAGTATCTTGGAAATAAAGACGATGATAATGCTAGTTTGGCAGCAGGACAATTAATTGGAATATTAGTTATCTTTTCTACTGTTACAATGATTTTGTGTTTAGTGTTTCATAATGCATTACTTCGATTATTATTTGGTTCTGTAGAGTACGATGTAATGAAAGCAGCGGTTACTTATTTTATCATCTGTTTACTTTCGCTACCATTTTTAGGATTGTACAATGCATCAGCAGCATTATATCGATCTTTGGGTTTGACCAAGGTAACCATGTATGTGTCGCTTGGGGTGAATCTAATTAATATTGTTGGAAATGCAATTGGAATATTTGTTTTCGATGCAGGAGTGGCCGGTGTTGCAATACCTACTTTACTATCTAGAGTGTTTGCGGGGATAATGATGTTTACTCTAGCATTTCATCAAGATGCAATTAAACTAAAATGGAATGATATAAAAAACTATCATTCACAAATGGTAAAAAGAATACTCAAGGTTGCACTACCAAATGGAATAGAAAATGGCTTATTTCATTTAGGTAAGGTATTGGTAACAAGTATTGTGGCTTTGTTTGGTACAACGCATATTGCTGCCAATGGAGTAGCCAACAGCATTGATCAAATTGTGCCAATTGTAATTAATGCTATGAATCTGGCGATTATAACAGTAGTAGGTCAGTGTATTGGTGCGAATGAATATGAGCAGGCACAATACTATATTAAGAAAATGATGAAAATATCCTACATTGCTACCTTTATTTTAAATGTTATTGTATTTTTAGCGTTACCATTGTTGCTGCAACTTTATGATTTATCACCACAAGTAAGTGAGTTAACCTATATATTAGTAGTCATTCATAATGTATTATGTTTCCTTCTGCATCCATCGTCGTTCTTGTTATCAAATGCACTTCGAGCAACTGGAGATGTGAAAGTCACAATGTACGCGGGAATTATATCAATGCTTATTTTTCGTTTGGGAAGTGCATATCTATTTGGAATTGTTCTTGATTTAGGTGTCATTGGTGTATGGATGGCAATGGGAATGGACTGGTTAGCACGTTCTATTATATTTCAAGTTCGCTATCGAAGTGGTCAATGGATGGAATATCGAGTTATTTAATAAATTTTGAAAGGAGATAATGATGTTTTTATTTCAGAGAATAGAAGAAGTAATGATGAGTCACCAGGATGCTCGTCAGGCAATTGGTCAGTTTGTATTACAAGAACAGTCAAATTTATATAATTACACAATTAGTGAAATTGCAAAGCAGACATTTACTTCCAATGCAACAGTAGTAAGGTTTGCGAAAACTTTGGGTTTTGATGGTTGGAAAGATTTTATGAAAGCTTTTATTGCTGAAATAAAATATCAGGAATCACATCAGGGCGACATTGACGTAAATTACCCATTTAAAGGAAGTGATACGACAGAAGATATTATTGAAAAGATGAAGCAGTTACAAATAGAGAGTATCAAAGATACGGCTGACCTCATGGATGTTGATAATATGAATCAAGCTGTTAACTATTTGTTGAAAGCAAAACGTATTGTTATCTTTGGGCTTAGTCCTAATATTTATTTAGGAGAGCTGTTTAGAAGGAAATTAATAACGATTGGCAAAGTTGTTGATATAGCTCGCTCAGGAGAAACTGGTATTATTTCACATACTCTTGGTAGGGATGATTGTGCAATTATTATTTCTTATTCAGGAAGTAATAATTTAGCTGAACCGATTAGTAATGTAGAATTACTTTTAAAAAATAATGTTCCCATTATTGGGATTACTAGTGGAGGAGAAAACTATATTAGAAAGAATATTGATTGCATATTAACGATATCTTCAAAAGAGAGATTATATACGAAGATATCAAACTTTGCGACAGAAGAATCAATTTCCTATATATTAAATGTTTTATTCTCATGTTATTTCGTGAGAAACTACAATGAAAATAGTCTGTTTAAAATCCAGAACTCTAAATTATTAGAACAACAGCGAACAGCAATATTGAAAGAAATGAAAGATGATTTTTAAATAATAATTAAATCAGTATCTTAAATTAGATGCTGATTTTTTATAAAAAATTTCACTTTTTTTCATATGAATCATGCGAAAAGGATATATTCATGAAACATTTTTTCGAAAACTTTGATTTCGTTGAAAGCGCTTTTTTTGTATGTTAGATTGAGGTCGTGAAGAACAGTGCAAATAAAATGATCGATCAATTATTAAAATTTAGATATGCAAAGAGTTCTTTTATCAAAGTGTGAAAACGCTAGGAGGAGAAAATGAGTAAAAAATATGAACAACTAGCACAGGATGTTATTAAAAAAGTAGGGGGAAAGGAAAACGTAATTAGTGTTTACCATTGTGCAACAAGATTACGATTTAAATTAGTAGATGAAAACAATGCAGATAAAGAAGCTTTATTAGCACAGGAAGGTGTATCTACTGTAATAAGTAATTCAGGTTCTTATCAAGTTGTAATTGGACCACATGTAGCAGATGTTTTTGAAGAAATTGAGAAACTAGTAGATGTGAAAACTGAAAAAGACGATAGTCAAAAAGAAAAATTTAGCGCAAGTTCTTTATTTGATTTTATATCTGGAGTATTCATGCCAATTATTCCAGCTCTATCAGGAGCGGGAATGGTAAAGGCAGTACTGGCAATTTTAGTAGTAGCAAATGTTATTTCTACAGATTCACAAACATATTTCTTATTGAATAATATATTCGCAGATGGAGTATTTTATTTCTTACCAATGATGTTGGCGTACACGACAGCACAAAAAATGAAATGTAATCCAATATTAGCAGTTGCTGTTGCGGCAATGATGATGCATCCAAACTGGAGCACATTAGTAGCAACAGGGGAATCAGTTAACTTCTTTGATGTAATTCCATTTACATTAGTAGGTTATGGTTCATCCGTAATCCCAATTATCTTGATTATTGTAGTACAATCATTTGTGGAAAAATTCTTACATAAAATTATACCTGCAGCAATTGAACTGGTATTCTTACCACTTATTACGTTCTTGGTAATGGGGACATTAGCGTTCTCAATTTTGGGACCATTTGGATATATTTTAGGACAATATTTAGCTGACTTCTTTATGTGGTTAAGTACTAATGCATCATGGGCACCACCACTATTAATTGGACTAACATGTCCATTAATGATAATGATTGGATTGCATAATGCAGTAGCACCATTAGGAGTTGTGCAGATGACAAACCTTGGATATGATGGAATATGGGGGCCAGGTAATATTTGTTCAAACATGGCAGTGGCAACTGCAGCAGCAGTAGTTGCTCTTAGAGCAAAAGATAAAACATCTAGACAATTAGCTACTTCATCAAGTATTACTGCTTATGTTGGGATTACAGAGCCAGCATTATATGGAGTTGTTTTACCAAAGAAATATCCATTGATAGCTGCGATGATTGGAGGAGCTTGCGGAGGGTTATTCGCAGGATTAACTGGTACACACAGATTTGCTACAGGATCAGCAAGTATATTTGCAGCACCTTTATACATTGGTGATAACACAATGGTATATTTCTATAACATTATCATTGCAATTGTTATCTCAGTTGTTATTACGGCAATATTGACATTTGTATTAAGTTTTAAATATGAAAAGAAAGAAACTGAAAGTTCATCCGATGAGTTATCAATTGATGAAGGTACTATATTAACACCTGTAAAAGGTGAAGTCATGTCATTAGACAAAGCAGAAGATGAAGCATTTGCAACAGGAGCAATGGGTGATGGAGTTGTAATTCTTCCTAGTGAAGGAAAAGTGGTAGCGCCATTTTCAGGAACTATTTCAGTTCTATTTCCTACAAAACATGCGATTGGATTAACATCTGATTCAGGAGTAGAAGTATTAATTCACATTGGTATGAATACAGTTGAAATGAATGGAGAAGGATTTGATGCAAAGGTAAAACAAGGAGACTATGTGGAAGTAGGACAAACATTAGTAGAATTTGATATTGATAAAATTAAGAATGCTGGTTTTTCTACCCAAACAATGGTAATTGTTACCAATACAGCAGACTATGAATCTGTGTCAGCAAATTTTGCAGATGCATCAAAGCCATTGTTGGTTTTATCTAGATAAGTTAAGAAAGGATTCGTATGTTTTATAAAGAATTAAAAGAGTTTCCAAAAGATTTTCTCTGGGGAGCTAGCACTTCTGCTTATCAGGTAGAAGGTGCTTATGATGAGGATGGTAAAGGATTATCTGTTCAGGATGTTCATACTCCTCCTCCAGGAATAACGGATTTTAAAGTAGCGAGTGATCATTATCATCACTATAAAGAAGATATAAAGTTAATGGCAGAATTAGGGTTGAAAGCATACCGATTTTCAATTGCCTGGACTAGAATTATTCCAGATGGCAGTGGGGAAGTAAATGAAAAAGGACTTCAATTTTATCATGACTTAATTGATGAATTACTTGCGAATAATATTGATCCGATTGCCACAATGTATCATTTTGATTTACCTTATAAACTCCATGAAAATGGAGGATGGGCTAATC
Source organism: Breznakia pachnodae (assembly GCF_030814225.1). GTDB lineage: Bacteria > Bacillota_I > Bacilli_A > Erysipelotrichales > Erysipelotrichaceae > Breznakia > Breznakia pachnodae. Next base: position 1,215,581 of record NZ_JAUSUR010000001.1, on the reverse strand, counting down.
GAGAAACAATTGATGCATTTGAAAAGTACAGTAAAATTCTATTTGAGAATTATGGTGGTAAAGTTAAGTATTGGCTTACCATAAATGAACAGAATGTAATGATTAACCATCCCAATGCAATGAATCCTGGTAGAATTCCAAGTAAAAAAGAACTTTACCAACAAAGTCATAATATGTTTGTTGCTTCTGCCAAAGCGACTCTACTATGTCATGAGATGTGTGAGGATGCTAAAATAGGACCTGCTCCAAATATAACCGCTATTTATGCAGAGAAATGTAATCCATCAGATGCACTTGCGGCTGATGATTGGGAAAGTATTCGCTGTTGGTTATATCTAGATATTGCAGTGCATGGAAGATACAATACAATTGCTTGGTCTTATATGGAAGAGAAAGGTTACACACCAGATATTGAAGCTGGTGATATGGAACTAATTGCCAAAGCAAAGCCAGATTATATTGGAGTAAACTATTATGCAACTGCAACTGTTTGTGCAAGTAAAAATGATGGTACTGACTGTCAGCCAAGAAATGGTGATCAGCAGGTAATGATTGGTGAAGAAGGAGTCTATCGAGCTGGTGTTAATAACTATCTGGAGCAGACAGACTTTGGCTGGATGGTTGATTCAATTGGGCTAAGAGTGACTTTAAGAAGAGTGTATGATCGTTATCACTTACCACTACTAATTACAGAGAATGGATTAGGTGCGAAAGATGAACTGCAGGCAGATAAAACAGTTCATGATGATTATCGAATTGATTATTTGAAACGTCATTTTCATCAGGCACAGTTGGCAATCACAGATGGAGTGGAGCTAATTGGATACTGTCCTTGGGCATTTATTGATTTAGTAAGTACGCATCAGGGATATGGTAAACGGTATGGCCTCGTATATGTGGATCGTGAAGAAGACGATTTAAAAAGTTTAGAGAGAATAAAGAAAGATAGTTTTTATTGGTATAAAGAGTTCATACTTAATAATTAAATATATTAAAAATAAGTAAAGTGTTATTAAAATAATGCTTTACTTATTTTATGCTTTCAAAGCATTGAATATGCAATTTTACTAATTATTGGACATAATGTATAGTTTCGTTTTAAAATAGAACTATGAAAGAAGGTGTCCTATGGAACTACGGGTTTTACGTTATTTTCTAACAATCGCCAGAGAACAAAATATAACTAAAGCAGCAGAAGTATTGAATATTACTCAACCAACATTATCTAGACAAATTATTCAGCTAGAACAGGAACTTGGCAAGAAATTGTTTAATCGCGACAAAGGTAAGATTCGATTAACGAATGATGGAATGTTGTTGAAGCGTAGAGCTGAGGAACTTCTTGATTTAGCTGAAAAAACCGAAAAAGAATTCAAAGAAAATAAAACATTGATTAGTGGAGAAATAGCAATTGGTAGTGGAGAAGCGAATACCTTTCATTATCTATCGAAGATTATGAGTGATTTTTCTAAAGAGTATCCACAGGTAAAATTTGATTTGTTCAGTGGTAATGCTGATGATATAAAAGAGAAGATTGATAATGGGTTAATTGATGTTGCTTTATTGAATGAACCAGTATCAATCGAAAAATATGATTTTGTTCGTATACCAGAGAAACTACGTTGGGGTGTTTTGATGAAAAAAGATGATTCATTATCTCAACAAGAACATATTTCATCGAAAGATATTGTTGAAAAACCGTTGATTGTAACGAAACGTTCAATTGTTCAAAATGAAATAGCGAATTGGCTGAAATATGATTTCAATAAGTTAAATATAATAGCTTATTATAACTTGATTTATAATGCGACTCTGTTAGTTGAAGATGGACTTGGCTATGCTATTACAATCGATAAATTGGTTATGGACAATCCACAGAGTAAAGTAGTATTTAAACCTTTCTATCCACCTTTAGAAACAGGATGTGTAATTGTCTGGAAGAAACATCAAGTATTTTCTCCAGCCACAACAGAGTTTATTGAACAGTTAAGGAATGCTTTATAGGCATAAGCATAGATAGATAACGAGTATTGGACATTTATATATAGTAGAAATAAAATGTAGGTATAAGCAACCTGCATTTTTATTTGCATTAGGAGGATTATGACAACACATGAAGTAAGTGAAAAATACCAAATCTCATTAACGAAACTAAGAAAATTTGAATGTGCTGGATTATTCTCGTCAGTTTTAAAAAATGGAGAAGAGTATGTTTATTCAGCAGATGATATTAATCGATTAAGTGAAATACTAACACTTTATAAGATTGGTATGAAGATATCATCAATTAAGAAATATCTTGATTTAAAATATCAAAATAAAGGTGACATAGAAGAACTAAAACAAATGTTAAATATTGAGAGACTTAAAAATTTAAATCAATGTCACAAAAGGCAAGAAAATATAAGCACAATAGATTTTTTGATTTATGAGTTAGAGAAATAAACAAAAGGAGGATATTATGAATAGAGTAGAATTTAGTAAGATGAAGTATAAAGAATTATTCCAACAGGAAATGAATTATGAAATTGGTGATGATCCAGAATTGATGGAAATTCTTCAAAAGTTTATTTTTGGTGAAGTATTTCAGACAGGAAATATTAGTGATAGAGAGCGTGAATTAATTACAATTGTCTTGCTTACAATGCAACAGACATTACCACAATTAAAGGCTCATACAAATGCATCATTAAATATAGGAGTAACCCCATTAGAAATTCGTGAAGCCGTTTATCAATGTGCACCATTTATTGGCTTTCCAAAAGTATTGAATGCTGTTGCAACTATTAATGAGGTATTTAAGGAAAGAGGTAATCTTTTACCACTAGAAAGTGCAAAAACAATTACTGAAGAAGATCGATTTCAAGAAGGTTTTGATATTCAATTTCCAATCTATGGTGATGAAATCAAAAACAAAATGGCAACATTACCAGAGGGACTAAATGAGGCGCTTCCACGTTTTCTAACAGAAATGTGTTTTGGTGATTTCTACACAAGAAAAGCATTGGATATAAAAACCCGTGAATTACTTGTATTATGTGGCTTGGTTGCTATCAATGCAAATCCTCAGATTCAACAGCATGGTGCAGGGAATTTGAAAGTTGGAAACTCGAAAGAAACATTGATATCAGCAATACTTCATTGTCTTCCATATATTGGTTTTCCTTATGCTATTAATGCAGTGAATGTTATTAAAGACTTAGAAGAGGTTGGATAATAATGAACTATAATGAAAAAGGTCAGGCAGTAGCTCCAAAGGCACAATACTTTGGAAAGGAAGCTTTTGAAGAAACAGGAGATACAGTAATTCGATGGTTGGGGAATGGTGGTGCATTTATCAATAGTAGAGGTACAACGATTATGATAGATCCCTTATTACAGGATTTTGATATGCCACTACTTGTAGATATGCCAACAACAGTAAATGATATTCCTCATTTGGATGCAGTGCTACTTACGCATTGTGATAACGACCACTTCAGCAGATCTACATGTAGAGATTTAAAGAATAAATGTAATGAATTTCATGGACCTCACTATGTAGCAGAATTACTGGAAGAAGAAGGAATTAAAGGAAATGGTCATACTATATATGAATCGTTTGCTATCAATGATATACAAGTATCGCTAACCGCTGCTGATCATGCATGGCAGAATGAAAGAGAGAAGTACAGCAAACTTCGCTTTTATAAGAATGAAGATTTTTGTGGATATTGGATAGAAACAAAAGATGGTATGATTTGGATGCCAGGAGACTCAAGGTTATTACCAGAACAATTAAAGATGCCAGTACCTGATGTCATTTTATTTGATTTCTCTGATAGTAGTTGGCACATTGGTTTGGATGGCGCAAAACAGCTAGCAGATGCTTATCCAAATACACCATTAATATTGATTCATTGGGGCTGTGTGGATGCACCTACTATGGCTGAGTTTAATGGCGACCCAAATGTTTTAAAAGAAATGATTGTGAATCCTGAAAGGGTAAAAGTACTTGCTCCAGGAGAATCATTTATGTTGAATAACTAATGTTATTACATGATTTCTCTTTCTAAATATCTCTAGCATCAAACTTATCATTTCTTTAATCTAGTGATAAAATGATTACATGATAGAAGGGGAAGACGAATGATAGGGAAAAAGAAATTAAAAAACAATTCATCAATATCTAAAAAACAACTAACATTATTTGGATTTTTCACGTTGACAGCATCAATGCTTATGTCAGCAGATGAATATCCTGCTTTTGCAGAGTCAGGATTAATGGCAGTTGTTTTTTTAGTTGTAGCTGCCCTTATCTGGTTTTTACCTGTCGCACTTTGTTCAGCCGAAATGGCGACCATTGATGGTTGGGAAGAAGGTGGAGTTTTTACTTGGGTAAAAAACGCTCTAGGAGAACGTGCAGGATTTGTAGCAGTGGCTATGCAGTGGATGCAAAATACAATTAACTTTGTGACAATGCTATATTTTATTATTGGTGCAATTTCATTTGCAGTGAATGTCCCAATTCTAAATGAGAATCCAGTAATAAAGTATGTATTATTCTTAATTATCTTTTGGACTTTAACCGTTTCACAGTTAGGTGGTATAAGTAAAACAGATATCATTGTAAAGATATGTTTTATATTTGGGATAATTATTCCTTCTATTATATTCTTAGTATTAGCTTTTACTTATATACTACAAGGGAATCCACCACAAATAGATTTAAGTAGTTCTGCTATTTCATTTAATAAGTTTTCAATATCTAGTTTTGTCCCTTTTATATTGGCCTTTGCAGGTATTGAAGCAAGCGCCTCTTATGCAAACCAAATGGAGAACCCTAAGCGTAGTTATCCTCTTGCAATTTTGCTGTTGGTTTTATTTGCAGTTGTACTCGATGCATTAGGTGGATTGGCAGTAGGTATTGTTGTACCAGTGAGTGAATTATCAATGAATAGTGGAGTCTTACAAGCGATTCAGATAGCGATTAAGGAAATTGCACCTGCACTTAGCTGGTGTACAAGATTTATTGCAATCTTACTAGCAATGGGAATGATTGGAGAGGTAAGTTCATGGGTCGTTGGACCTGTGCGGACATTATTTGCAGCTGCACAAGATCAGCTTTTACCTGCTTATTTTGCAAAGGGAAATAAACACAATGTACCAGTTCGCTTAGTTATTCTTCAAGGAGTAGTTGTAAGTGTAATAGGAGCAATTCTAACATTAGCTTTTGGTGGAAATAATTCAGCATTTAAAATATCTATGTCTTTAACTGTAATGATGTATATGGTTACCTATATGTTTATCTTTATTGCCTATTTAAGAATTCTATTCAAAGGTTCAAAATTGAAGAGAACTTTCCAAATTCCAGGAGGTAAAATAGTTAAAACAATGATTGGTTTCGTTGGTCTTATATCTACCATCTTGGTATTTGTAGCAACCTTTATTCCAAGTAGTGAAGTGCAAAAGGTAATGAGTCAACAACTTTATATTATCATTATGTTGGTAATGTTTCTTTTGGTATTAGGTGGAGTATTAGCTCTTTACCAGAAAGAAGAAGATCGAATCAAAGGTATTAAACTACTTACACATCATCATGCAAAACCTAGTGAAGTCAATCCATATATATTCCCTAAAGGGAGAAGTTCAAAAATATTTAGTGTGGATAAAGAGAATCAAAGTAATTAGATTCTTGTAAATATAATAAACTAAGATTTAAAAATTTAAGAAGGCAAAGGAGTTGTAACGAAATAGATTACTACTCATTTTAGTTGTCTTTTGCTATATACCACATCATTGTAAAAGATGCGCTAATAAGCGCATCAATTTTAATAATTATTAAAAACCTAAATCTTTTAACCATTGAATGATATCTTCTTCAGAAGTATCTACATTATCTCTTGATACTGTGAATCCATCTGTGATAACAGTAGCATCAGGTTCTAATTCAGTGATTGTTTCCATGGTGTTGGAGAAACCACTACCTCCATGCGTATTAAAAGGAACAATTGTTTTGTCTGAGAAATCATAGTCATCAAATAATGAATATAAAATCATTGGCATATCTCCCCACCAATTTGGATATCCAACAAAGATTGTATCATATTGATCAAAATCTTGAATCGTATCTTTTATTTCAGGACGATAATTTTCATCCTGTTCATTCGCTGCCTGATCAACAAGTGTATCATGGTCAGTTGGATAAGGTACTGATGGTTCAATTCTAAATAATTCACTATCTGTATTTTCATGTATCACTTGTGCAACATACTGTGTATTTCCAAGGACTTCTCCATCCACTACAATGGCACTGTTCTCCTCTTCTTCACTCATATTATTAGGATCAGTTGTTTCTGGCATTGAGAAGTATACTACAAGTATCTTGCCACTGTCGCTAATATTGTTTTCTTCTTTAACTATTTTAGGATTGCAGGTATCCTCTTGATCATCTGTGCTATTGCATGCAACTAGTGATGTTGCTAATAAGCATCCTAAAATTATTGTAAAAATCTTTTTCATTGTTTTCCACCCTTCAATAAATCTTAATCTCTTCTTTGCTTAATTAAATTAATAAACATATCAACTGCTTCAGGAGTCTGGTGATTAAAGAATAGACTCTCATTTGTATCTAATGACTTAATTGTATTCATATCATCATCAGAAAGAGTAAAATCAAATATTTCAAAGTTTTCTTTCATTCTATCTTTGCGAACAGACTTCGCAAGAGCTACTACATCTCTTTGTACTAACCATCTTAAGATTACTTGAGCAACTGATTTATGATAGTTGTTTGCGATACCAACTAACACAGGATTTTCAAACATATTATTCTTGCCTTCACCAAACGGTGCCCATGCTTCAATTTGAACATTGTTCTTTTCCATATTTTTCTGTGCATCGATTTGCTGGTGTAATGGATTTGTTTCTACTTGATTTACTTGTGGAGTGACTTCATTAAATGCACAAATATCAGACAAACGATCTGGATAAAAATTGCTGACACCAATCGCACGAATTTTTCCATCTTTGTATAGTTTTTCTAGTGCACGATAAGAACCATAGTAATCTCCAAATGGTTGATGCAGCAGAACTAAGTCTAAGTAATCAACTTTTAGTTTCTTCATTGATTCATCAATTGACTCTAATGTTTTCTCATAACCATAGTTATCAATCCAAACTTTTGTCGTGATAAATAATTCTTCTCTTGGAATACCACACTTGCTAATTGCATTACCAACTTCTTCTTCATTGAAATAACTTTGTGCAGTATCAATCAAACGATAACCTACATTTATCGCATCTAGGACACATTGTTCACAGTCTTCCTTAGATATCTGAAATACTCCAAATCCTAGTTTTGGCATTTTCACACCATTGTTTAATGTAATATATTCCATACTTTATACCTCCTTGACTTCCCACTCTTTTGTGAGTACAATCTAACTATAATGGGCGGTAGTTACTACCGGTCAAGCGAAAAAGGAGAAATTTATGTATACAATGAAAGAGACTTGTGAGAAAGTGAATATGAGTTATGAAACATTAAAATTTTATTGTAATGAAGGATTAGTACCAAATGTAAAACGAAATAAAAACAATTATCGTATTTTCAGTGATAAAGATATTGCATGGATTTCAAGCCTTACATGCTTAAAGGATTGTGGAATGTCAATTCAAGAGATGAAGGAATATCTTGATCTATGTTTGGAAGGAGAGGGAACAATTCCTAAACGAAAAGAAATTTTAGATATTAAAAGAAAAGCATTAGAGAATAAGTTAAAAGATATTCAAGATAATATTGACTATATCGATAACAAACAAAAGTTTTATGATGATGTACTTAGTGGAAAGATTGAGTATTTCAGTAATCTTATGGAATAATTAAAATATTAAAGGGATCAACTATTATAGTATTGAACGTGAGTGTATTCAACCAAACTGGGGGTAACTATGAAAGATTCATTATCGCAACGACAGATTGATATAATTGAATTTTTATTGCGTCAAAATGAAGTGTGTCCAAGTTCATTAATCGCAGAAGAAGTAAATTGTTCGGAAAAAACAGTGAGAGCAGAAATCGGATTTCTGAAAAACTATCTTGGAGATATTGCACAGATAACAATGCAAAAATCAAAGGGGTTTTCGTTGAAGGTAAATGATATGGAGAAATTGAATTCGATTTTATTTCGATATCATAAATTTTATGATTATCGCTCGGATCGAATCAAACATATTGTGAGAGTGTTGTTAGAACGAAAAGACTATATTACGATTCAGGAACTATCTGATCAGTTGTTTGTCAGTAAATCGACACTACAAAAAAGTTTAACGGAAGTAAAAGAATTACTTGAGTCTTATAATTTAAAAATAGAAAGCAAGTCATGGCATGGATTAAAGGTAGAAGGCAGTGAAATGAATAAACGATTCTGTTTATCTTCAGTTCTGATAACTGATAATGATGAGTCCCAGTCTTATCTGCGATATCGAAAATTGTTAAATCCTGCACAATATGATGCATTAAAGATGATAATTATTAACGTATTCAATGAAGAGAATATCCAGTTGAGTGATGTGACACTTAATGCATTAGTTGCACATTTAACAATTATGATTAAGCGCATAGCATCAGATAATTACATATCAGAAAAGATTAGTCATCTAACCCCAAATGAGATTCAGCAACGAATCGCAAGAAAACTATTAATTAAGATTGAAGAAGAATATCAGATTAAATTTCCTGATGAAGAAATTGACTATTTAGTTATTCATCTGTTAGGTATTCATCTAGGTGATGATGAACATGCAGAAGTGTTTGATGATGATATAGCTACATTAATTACTGCGATTAGTGATAGTGTTGTCTTAAGTTTTGGCCTTGATATATTTTCTCGTGAAGAGTTTGTCCGTTTGTTTGTAATGCATTTGAAACCAGCAATTAATCGCATTCGATTTAAAATGAATATTCGTAATGTATTGTTGGATGAGATTAAACTAAATTATCCACTTGCTCATGAAGTGGCAATTCATGTTAGTAAAATTATTTCAGATTTTGTAGGAGTTGAAATACCTGAAGATGAAGTTGGATTTTTGGCCTTGTATATAGGTGCAGAAATGGAAAATAAAAAACATGTGAATCATGATGTGAAACGAATTATTATCGTGAATCCAAACAGCGAATCGGTTAGTCAACTAATAAAGAATAAAATTATTAGTAAGTTTGGTCAAAGAATTTGTGTAATTGCTTATACTGACATTCAGGGATTAAGCAAATATGCAGAAGATGAGGTAGATTTGATTGTCAGTACAGTAGATTTAGGGAGTTATATTTTAACTCCAGTTGTTCAGATCACATCACCATTTTCAAATGATTTCTTGGATGCAATCGCACAAAAAAACACGTATTGGTTATAGTATTGAAGAACATGTAAATAAAGATTTGATTTATTTAAATCAGGATATTAATTCCTGGGAAGAGGTAATTGAATTCTTATGTGTTAATGTAGCTGATTATTATCATATTGAAATGGACTTTAAGGACAGTGTTTTTGAACGTGAATCAAGAGGTTCTACTTGTTATGGAAATCTGGTTGCAATCCCTCATGCGATGAAATCATTTTATAAGAAAACAATTTTGTCCTTTGTGACACTATCCAAACCAGTGCAATGGAAAGATCGTCCAGTTCAGTTAGTTTGTTTATTAAACATTGGTACAGATAGTGAAAACGATATTGAAAGTGTGTTTAGTTTTCTAACGGAATTAATTAATGACCCTGAACGAGTGAAATCATTACTAGCAAGTGGAAGTATTAATGAGTTTAGTGATTGGCTTATTTATGGTAATCTCAGATAAAATAATAATATTACGTGAAGAAGTGGTTGGGAAATCGCTTCTTTTTATGTCGTATATTTTTTTCCGTTACCTAACGGAAATGGATAATGTTTAAATTATTGTAGGTAAGAATTAGAATGAAATCATAAGGAGGAATACATTATGAGGATTATGTTAGCGTGTGCACAGGGAATGTCTACAAGTCTGTTGGTTGCGAAGATGAAAGAAGCAGCAGAATTAAATGAGGTAGATGTGGAAATCTTTGCTGCACCAGAGGCTGAAATTCCAAAACACAAAGCAGAAATTGATATTGTACTACTTGGACCACAAGTTGCATATCTACTTGAAGATACACAAGAGGTGTTGGCTGATACAAACATACCTGTAACGGTTATCAATTCTGTTGATTATGGAATGTTGAATGGAGGGAAAGTGCTTGATGTAGCACTGAAACTTATTGAAAAGACTAAAGAGGGAGAGAAGTAATGAATCAAAATGAAATGAGTATTGTGGAACTCATTACACATGCTGGGGACGCAAAAAGTAAGTATATGGAAGCAATGCGTAAGATACGCAAAAAGAGCTTTGATGAGGCAAAAGAACTAGTGAGGGAAGCAGATGAAATAATTCTTAAAGCACATGTGATTCAGACAAACTTGATCCAAGGGGAACTACAAGGAAATGAAACACAACAGTCACTACTAATGATACATGCACAGGATCACTTAATGACTACACTAATGCTTAAAGATATAACAAAAGAGTTAATCGAAATATTTAGGGAGGATTATCATGGATAATTTTATGAAGCTTATGAACAAAAAACTTGCACCGATTGCAAGATGGTTCGACAAAAATAGATATTTAGATGCGATTAAAAATGGTTTTTATGGAGTAATGCCATTCTTAATCATTGGTTCGTTTTTATTAGTGTTTGCAAATTTACCAATTGATGGATATGCAGATTTTATGGCATCCATTTTTGGAGTAGGATGGGATCGTGTATTTACTATTCCGTTTGATGCAACGATGAATATTATGACATTGTATGTTATTTTTGCAATTGCAAGATCACTGGCAAGTCATTATAAAATTAATGATATTAATGCAGCATTATCAGCACTAGTAGCATTCATTATTTTAACTCCATTTATTGAGGATGGAGCAGGAATATCAGCAGAAGCATTTGGAGCTTCAGGATTATTTTTAGGGATTTTAACAGCAATATTAACAGTAGAAATTTTAAAGTTTGTTATTAAAAGAGATATCGTAATTAAGATGCCAGCAAGTGTTCCAGCGAACATTTCATCATCATTTACATCACTGTTGCCATCATTTGCAGTTGTAATGGTATTTGTGACACTAAGAATTGGATTTGAAGCAACATCATGGGGAACCGTACAAAACTTTATTTACTCATTGATTCAAGCACCATTATCAAACGTAGGTGGTTCATTACCTTGGATGATCTTTATGAACTTATTTGCTTGTTTATTATGGGCATTTGGTATTCATGGTACGGTAATTCTTGGGGCAATCATGGATCCAATTTGGATTCCAATGACAGCAGCAAATGCCGCAGCATACGCAGCAGGATCAGAAATTCCAAATATCGTAAATACGGAGTTTCAATCAAACTTTGTTCAACTTGGTGGAACAGGTTGTACAATCGGATTGGTTATCTGTATGGTTATTTTCGCGAAATCAAAACAATATAAAACAATGGGAAAATTATCAGCTGTTCCAAGTATCTTCAATATCAATGAACCAGTAATCTTTGGTACACCAATTGTATTGAACCCAATTATGCTAGTACCATTTGTTTTAGGAACAGTAGCTGCAGTAGTTATCACTTATGTAGCAATGGCATCAGGACTTGTACCATTAACCAATGGAGCAGCACTGCCTTGGACGATTCCACCAATCATATCTGGATTCTTACTTAGTGGATGGCAAGGAGCAGCGTTACAGATTTTTACAATTGCTGTTACAACGTTTATCTGGTTCCCATTCTTTAAAATCGCAGACAATAATGCTCAAAAACTGGAATTAGGAGAAGCGGTTGATGTTGAAGAATAGGTTTCCAAAAGACTTTCTGTGGGGAGGTGCAATTGCTGCCAATCAGGCAGAAGGTGCCTATGATGTAGATGGAAAAGGATTATCAATTGCTGACTTTCATGCATACATTAATAAGAAAAATAGAGATGATCGAGCAGAACATTCAACGATATTAAATACACGCTCATCTCTAGTAGAAGATTCTTCTAAGTATTATCCTAAACGTGATGGAATTGATTTCTATCATACTTATAAAGAAGATATTTCTCTATTTAAAGAACTGGGATTAAAATGTTTTCGTACATCGTTTAACTGGACCCGTATTTTTCCAAATGGTGATGAAGAGGAACCAAACGAAGAAGGAATGAAGTTTTATGATTCTTTGATTGATGAATTACTTAAGAATGATATTGAACCAGTGATGACAATATCACACTATGAAATGCCAGTACACTTAGTAAGCGAATATGGTGGTTGGTATTCTCGTAAAACAGTGAATGCTTATGCACATTTATGTGATGTTCTATTTAAGCGATATGCGGATAAAGTAAAATATTGGATTACCTTTAATCAGATCAATCTATTATCATTTAATTCATTAGGTATTCTAGATGAGTTTGCTGATAATGAATTAGAAGCAACTTATCAGGCAGTACATCATCAATTCATTGCGCAAGCAAAAGCAAAAGAACTGGCGAAAGTTTATGGTGAAAAAATGTTAATTGGGACTATGCTAAGCGATAAGATTGCTCATCCAGCAACCTGTAAACCAGAAGATGTTTTATTTAACTATCGTAAGAATCAAATGGAATTTCTCTTTGGAGATGTAGCAATGCGTGGTTATTACCCAGGTTATGCAAAACGTTTCTTTAGTGATAACAACATTACTATAAAATTTGAAGATGGTGATGAAGAACTATTAAAAGATAACACAATGGATTATTTATCATTTAGTTATTATTATACAAAAGTAAATGATGCACAAAAAAATAGTTTCAGTCCAATGGATAAAACAAAAAATCCATATTTGCAGGCAACAGAGTGGGGATGGGAGATTGACCCTCTTGGATTAAGAACTGCATTGAATCAATATTATGATCGTTATCAATGTCCATTGTTCTTAACTGAAAATGGAATTGGAGAACGTGATATACTTGAAGGTGATAAAGTACACGATCCTTATCGAATTCAATATTTAAATGATCATTTCATTCAAATGAGTGAATCAATTAAGGATGGTGTTGATCTAATTGGTTATTGTTTATGGTCACCGATTGATATCGTTAGTTGCTCATCAGCAGAGATGGCAAAGCGATATGGGGTCATTTATGTAGATAAAGATGATGAAGGAAATGGTACAGGAAATAGATATAAGAAAGACAGCTTCTATTGGTATAAAAAAATAATTGAAACCAATGGAGAATCATTAACAAAATAATAAACTAATGAATATGTAAGAGGTTAGTGTAACTAGCCTTTTTCAATATATAATTAGGATTTTTTGATAATAAAGATAATTTACAATTTTAGAAATGATGTCTTCTAGAGGGCATCAAACGCAATGATGACCTTTACAGTGCATCATTCTAGCATTCAGTAAAATTATTACTAAATAATTCACAGTATCAAAAAGAAATGTCCAAAGCAAAGGAAAGCAGTGGGATTCCTAATGCTGTTAGTTTTATTGGAATGTTAGAAAGGTCAATTATACTAATGATGCTTTTTGCTGGTGAATATGGTGCAATAGGGTTTGTACTTACAGAAAAATCGATTGCTCGTTATAAAAAATTGAGTGAGGATATACAGTTTTCAGAATATTATCTTTAGGTACTTTATTAAGTACTGCATTGGTTATTTTCATTTATTATTTAATTATACAAACAGTTACTCTATAAATTGTTGTTGTCATATTAAGAAAGTCAATCAGTCAGTATAAATAAGACTATAAGTTTTATATGAAAAGATTATAATTCAATAACCAGATAAGAAAAGGTTATAAAGTTATAATCTTTTTTCTTATTCCATTCAATAAGGTAATAAACTATGGTATTATAAAAAAATAAAGGAGTTTTTTAGGATGGATAAACAGCGGTCATTTTATCTTAAGGCAACAGGGCTAATAATCTTAACAATCGCAATCACAATCGGGATTGTTTTTGGTGTTGATTATTACTCTAAAACAAATATGAAACATCAAAGTAAAGAACCAATATATTTTGGTGCATCCTATATGACAATGAATAACCCTTATTTTGTAGTTATCAATAATGAAATTAAAAGTGTTGTGGAAGCAAATGGAGATATTTTAATAACACAGGATCCTGCTTTATCTGTAGATAATCAGATTGATCAAATTAATTATATGATTGACGAGGGAATAGAAGTTCTCTTTTTAAACCCAGTAGATTGGGATGGTTTGGAAGAAGTGTTGGAACGATGTCAAAGAGAAGGCGTTCAGGTCGTTGTTGTTGATACCAATATAAAAGATGATGAACTTGTTGATTATACAGTAGTATCTAATAATTATGATGCTGGAGTACAGGCTGCAAACGATATGATGGCACAGAAGGATAGCGCAAAGATTGTACTGCTAGAACATACAAATGTACAATCAGCAACCCAGAGGATTCAAGGATTTGAAGATACAATTGATAAAGAGAAATACATGATTGTGTATCGTGAAAACTGTGATGGACAGTTGGAAAATGCTACACCAATTGTGAATTCAGTAATCGAAAAAGGAATTGAATTTGATGTGATTATGGCACTAAATGATCCTAGTGCATTAGGTGCTTTAGGAGCACTGCAACAAAATGATATGCTGGATGGAGTACTTGTGTATGGAGTAGATGGAACGCCTGAGACAAAGGCTCTGATTCGTGATGACAAGATGCGTGGAAGTGTGGCGCAACGACCAATTGTGATGGGGCGTAAAGCAGTAGAAATTGGGTACCAGTTATTAGAGGGAAAAGCTGAAGGAAAACTAGAACTTATTCCAGTAGAACTGATCACAAAAGAAAATATTCAATCTTATACAATTGAAGGGTGGCAGTAAAATATGAAAAATGATGCTACTAAAATTAATGATTATTTAGATTTTGCGTATATCGCTCTATGTTGTATTAACTTTATTATTATTGCTTTTATTTGTGGAGTGATGTTGGTTAGTATAGAAAGAATACTTGATAACTACTCAGCTCTTTCGTTTTTGGAATCAGTGAATAGTTTACCAATTACACCATCTATTCAAATTCTAGTTTTTTCAATTTGCGCATTTGGAATGTTAATATGCCTTTTATATATAAAGAAACATCAGGAAAAACTATCATGGTTTAATCTTATTATATATTTAGGTGTACTCGCACTATGCATTGTCTTGATGTATTATACAAGTTTTGTAAGCAATTCAATTTTACTTGTAGTGATGGCAAATTATTTCATTTATTCTCAATATAATGAAAAACGTTATGCATATTTAATATTTACAGTTATTATTTACATGTTATGTAATTTCAATATTACTTCACTATTATCAATGGTTTCTTTTTCGGATTATATAAGTTTTTTTAATAGTGAAATGCAGTCAATTTTAATAGCAGTTGTAAATTCTTTAAATACGATTAGTATTGTATTATTTATCACAATTATGGTAATGATGATTATAAAAGAAGTAAATGAAAGCAGACGGGTTCTGCAGTTGAATGGAGAACTACAGCTAGCAAATAAACAGTTATTAGAGTATGCGAGTCTGCAAGAGAAAATGGGAGAGACTAAAGAGCGAAATCGTCTTGCTAGAGAAATTCATGATACTTTAGGGCATACACTGACAAGTATCTCAATGGGAATTGAAGCTTCTCTTACCATTATGGATGAACAACCTGAACTATCAAAAACTCAGCTGGAACGATTATCTAAGACAGCGAGGCAAGGACTTACAGATGTTCGTCGTTCGGTGAAACACTTGCGTCCTGATGCCCTTGAACGTCATACTCTTAAAGATGCAATCGAACAGATGATTAATGACTTTCAATCATTATCTGGTATTGAAATTCGCTTTGCCTGTCATACACCAACATTAAATTTTGAGCAGGATGAAGAAGATACGATTTATCGAATTATTCAAGAGTGTATTACCAATTCAGTGAGGCATGGAAATGCTACTAAAATATTTGTATCCATTGCAGTTAATCCGGATACAATCATTGTATTAATTGAAGACAATGGTCGAGGAAGCAAGAAAATACAATATGGATTTGGACTACATCATATGCAGGAACGAGTAGCACTATTAAATGGAACCATTCGTATATATGGGTTAGATGGATTTGTTGTGGTAGTTGAAATACCATATCGAAAGGAGAATATACATGATTGAAATTATAATTGCTGATGATCAGGAACTGATTAGAGAAAGTTTAAATATCTTATTAAGTGCAAATAAAGAATTTAAAGTAATCGATTTGGTTGAAAATGGAAAAGAAGTAATTCAAAGTGTAGCCAAAAGACAACCAGATATTATTCTAATGGATATTCGTATGCCAGTGATTGATGGAGTCGAATGTACCAGAATCATCAAAGAAAAATATTCAGATATTCATATTATTCTTCTTACGACATTTGACGATGATGAATATATTTATAATTCTTTAAAGTATGGAGCTGATGGATATTTATTAAAAGAAGTATCCCCAAAAGAACTGACAGATGCCATTATTACGGTGTCTAAGGGTGGTTCTATTATACATCCAAGTGTTACCACAAAAGCAATCAATCTCTTCTCAGAGTTGGCAAATCAAAGTGCTGTAAATATTCATCCAGGTGATGATGGAGTGAAGAACTTAAGTGATAAGGAGTGGCAGGTGATTGAGAAGGTAAGTTTGGGATTATCGAATAAAGAGATTGCACAGGAACTACATTTCTCGGAAGGGACAATTCGAAATTATCTAAGTATTATTTTGGATAAGTTACAATTACGTGATCGTACTCAACTTGCTATTTGGTATCTTCAAGGTAAAAATAGAAAGAGTGGTAATGAATGAAATCAACAAGAAAAATGATACTTGTTATACTAATTGCACTTATGGGAATTGCCTTTGTAGTTACAGCCAATTTAAATTCTGATAAAACAATTCGCATTGGTGTCTTTGTGGGAAGTAACTGGGATGTTCCAGATGCCGAATCTTACAAAATCATTGATGATGTGATTGCTCGTTATAAAGAAGAAAATGTAAGTTTTGATGTAGAATATATAAGCGGTATACGGAAGGAAGACTATTCGGAGTGGATATCACAACAGGCATTGAAAGGTGAAGCACCAGATCTTTTCTTTGTGTTATCCAATGATTTTCCAACTTTTACCCAAGTAGGGCTTCTAGAGAATCTTGACAGTTATATCGAAAATGATCCTGACTTTGATGAAGATAAGTATTATCAGCCATCTTACCAAAGTGGTCATATCAATGAACATATGTATGCACTTCCTTACGAAAGTGTACCCAACTTGGTGTTTGTTAATAAAACATTACTTTCACAGGAAGGAATTGAACTTCCTGAAAATGATTGGACTTGGGAAGAATTTTATGAAATTTGTAGGCAAGTCACAAAAGATACAGATGGTGATGGAAAACTAGATCAGTTTGGTGTATATGGATATACATGGGAAGACGCAATTTTTTCCAATGGAGTAACCCTTTATAATTCGGATGATCCTAGCACCCTAAATTTTAATCAGAGCGGAACCACTTCCTCAATTGAATTTATGCGAGAATTAAATCAATTGAATGATAATATTAATGTAACTTCACAAATGTTTGATGAAGGAAAAGTTGCTTTCTGTATTATGCCATTCTCAGAGTATCGAACATACATGCCATACCCTTGGCGAGTAAAGAAATATTCAAACTTTGAATGGGATTGTGTAAAGATGCCAGCTGGTGAAGAAGGTGGTAATGTGTCTAAGGTTGATACCTTACTTATTGGCATGAGCAGCGATTCCAGACATAAGGAAGAAGCTTGGGAACTATTAAAAATGATTTCCTATGATCAAACGACACAAAAGAATATTTTTGAATATTCACAAGGCGTATCAGTTATTAAAGATGTAACAGATTCACAAGAAACAATCGATATTCTTTTTAGCGATAATCCAGGTGAAGTAGGCTTTGAGATGACGTTACTAAATGATGTTATGGAGAATGGTGAGTTTGAACATCACTTTAATAAATATGACAGTATTAAATCCTTAATTGATAATGAAGTATATCGAATCATTAATAGCGAGAGTGATATTAAAACTGAAATGATGTCATTACAAAATAAGATTAATGCTACTTTAAAAGAATAACAAAATCCAAATATTAAAATAAAACAGCAGAATTGCTGTTTTTAAATGCTAAAAATTACATTTGTCATTAAAAATGGTTACATTTGTGAATACCTTATTTGGCGTAAATATGGAAAAATATAGATATAAGTAGTTGAATATAGGAATAAAAGGGATTATACACAAATAAGCTTTAAAAGAATAGTGTGATGAGGATAATATGAGAAATAGAAAACGAAGTATTTTATAACGATAGGGAGGAATACTATGTTAGTAGAAAGAGAATTCATATGTTTAGATCAAGAGTATAATAATAAATATGAAGCGATTAAAGAGTTATCAAAACTAGCGAGTGATTGTGGGAAGGTCACTAATGCTAAAGATTATGAACATTCAGTTCTGCAAAGAGAGGCTGAATTTACAACAGCAATTGGTTGTCTGATTGCAATGCCACATGGACAAAGTGAAGAAGTAAAAGAACCATTTATTATATTTAGTAGATCAAAAGAAGATTTTAAATGGGATGATTTAGATGTTCAAATGGTACTAATGATAGGAATGCCGAAGCAAGAATATCCAGATAAACATATAGAAGTATTATCTAATATTGCAGGTAATCTTACAGATGAAGATGTTCGTTCGGCTTTATTGCATTCAAATAGTGAAAAAGAAATATTTGATATACTACATTTGATTGAGAACTAACGATAGCATATGAAATGAAAAATATATTCTGATTTATAGTGAAATAAGATTGAAAACCATCATTA
This sequence comes from Breznakia pachnodae, assembly GCF_030814225.1. GTDB lineage: Bacteria > Bacillota_I > Bacilli_A > Erysipelotrichales > Erysipelotrichaceae > Breznakia > Breznakia pachnodae. Next base: position 1,196,620 of record NZ_JAUSUR010000001.1, on the reverse strand, counting down.
ATGATGGTTTTTTCAATTTTAAGTTATAAAGAAGTGATATTTATGAAAAAAATATTCAAAAACAAACAAAAAACTTGACAGTTTTTGAAAATATAAGTACGATGTAGTCATGATAGCGCTACCAAAGAGTTATATTCGTATGCTCAAAAGAAGTAAAAATTACAGGGAAGTATAGTTAGGTTTATGGATAACTCCCTTAAAACAAGTGTAATTGTCTAAAGTTTGATTAGATGATTGATTTCACTTCATAACATTACAAGATTACTTTATAGAAGTAATGTTTTAAGTAGGGCACATATAGTGAAACTCAATTCATCTTGATTGTTTTAAGGGGTCAAAGATGAAAGGAGATTATTAACAATATTGTTAATGACATAAAAATGAAAAGAAAAATAACTAACATTATTCTTGTACTATCTTTTTGTTTGGTATCATTTGCTGGTAGCATTCAATCTATAGTGGCTGAGGATAGCGAAGAATGGAATGTAATGGATAAAGTATTTACGGATTATGATAATTGGAGAATATCAAGTGGTGGGAACGATGTGAAAAATGAGATTACCCAAAACTCTGATTATATTAATATTGCAACAACTGGTGAAGTGACAGAAGCTAACTTATCAAAATCTAGATATTATTTCTTGGTTTCGCCAACGAATTTAAAATTTCCAACGGAAGATGATATCGCAGTTGAGGTAGAAGCAAGAATAGCTGAACCAACAGATTTTGAGGCTAACGAGATTTCAATCCGTGCTTCTGGTACGACAGATGCTGGTGGAAGAATCGCTAAAGTTATATTAAAGAATGAAACTGCAGATGATGCAGCGCATATAGTGGTTTATAGTAAATCTGGACAACATAAAATAGAATTAGATGTTAGTAAATGGAATACATATAAGTTTGTAATTAAAGAAAGAGATGCAGATGAAAATCGTAAATTTGATTTTTATGTAAATGGTGAAAAGAAATTATCAGATTTAGAAGCTCCACAAATGAAAGGTGGAGACTTGATTCGTATGGGTCATGACAATGGTAGTACAAGTTCTTTAGATGTAAGAACTACAAAAGTAAAAGCAAATGTTGATCCTGAGATTACTGATGTAACTCTTGGAAATACTTATGTAGTGATGAATCAAAGTACTGCACTGAATTTTACTGCTCATTCTTTAGCGATAAAGTCAGGAAGTAAATATCAAATTTCAATGTTAGATAAGAATGAAACAGAAGTAAGTAGTTTTACACCACAAGAGATTACATCTACTGGTGATAATACAGAACATACGATATTAGTGCCAGAAGATTTAGCATCAGGAAAGTATAAATTAAAAATTAGCTATGAAGGAACATCCTTTATTTCTGATTATTTCTTTGTGGTAAATGAAGAAGGTGCTCCTACATTTCCAAAGTTTGCATATGCAGATGAACCAGTAGTACCTGAAGACCATACCTACAAAAGTGATTTAAATCCTAATGTAACTCCTTCAGAGTGGAACTTTCCAAGTATTATTGATACACATGAAACACCGCTAGTGAAAGAAAATAATCTAGTGGATAGTGAAGGAAATCCTTATCGCTACTATTTATTCTATGCACCTCACAATGATCCAGGTGGAATTATGCTTATGACATCACAAAGTTTGGATGGTCCATGGGTTGATTACGAAGATAATCCATTTATTGAAAACTCTTGGGCTGATGGAGAAGGTGGATACTATTATAAAGATGTACCACATGTTTCATCATCAGATGTTATGTACAATGAAGATGAAGGTTTATTCTTTATGTATTTCCATGGAAATAATACGGTAACTCGTTATGCAACAAGTCCTGATTTAATCAATTGGACCTATGGTGATATTGCAGTGAGTGCAAAAGATTTTAATGCAAAGGGAAATGAAGCTAGTTACGCACGTGTATATGAGCATGAAATAGATGGATTAGGAAATAAATATGTAATGTTATTAATGATTAATGACAATGCAAATGTAAGAAAAATATACTGGGCACATTCTAAAGATGGGAAAGATTGGACAGCAGTAACCACACCACTTGCAGATCCATTATTGGCACCTGAGTGGATTGATTACAGTAGTGCAGGATTTAATGGACCTGGAACAAATGGTGGAATGTCAGGAGCGAACCTTTCAGGACCATTCCTGATGAATTGGCAAGATCGCTGGTTCTTATTAACTCATGGATCAAACGGTGATGTGATGGTAGTAGAAGTAGGTGAAAACTTTGATCAACAAATTCACTGGGGACCATTATATGATTCAGTGCCTGGAGGTTCAGATTTAGGTAGAGCAGGTGCTGCAGTATTTCTGCAAGACGATGACGACTGCTGGCATATGTTCTATGAAGGTGGATTGCGATTACGTAACAATATTTTGCATGCAAAAGAAGCAGGAGAATATAAAGTCACAAAAACAGTAGATGGTGAAGGGACAATAACACTTTCTTCAGCAACAGCTTATATTGGCGCAAGAGTAGATGTAGATGTAAAAGCCAAAGAAGGGTATGAATTGACATCAATTACGGTTAATGGAGTAGAGTATCTTTCAGATGTAACAAATGAACATCTGGTTTTAAATGATGTTCAGGGTGATTTGGATATAAAAGCAGTGTTTGAAATTGAAAAAGAAGATGTTGTTTTTGTGGAGACAAAACTAAAGGAACTAAGTATTACAGTGGAAGAAGGTACTACTCCAGAAAAAGCTTTTGCATTACTACCTAAAACGGTAATCGCCTTGTATTCAGATGGAAGTGAAAAAGAATTAGCAATTACAGGCTGGGATTACAGTACCGTTGACTTTAATAAACCAGGAGAATATAAAGCAGTTGGTGTAATTGATAATGATAATACAAAGACAATTAAAATAAATGTAAAAGTAACAAAAAAAGATGATGGGAATCAACAAACTCCAGACCCAGACCCTAATCCAGGAACTGAGCCTAACGATGGTTCAAATGGAAATAATGGATCAAACACAAATGGAGGAAGTACAAGTACAACTCAAAAACCTAGCACAGCTAGTGGAGTGAACTCTGGAGATACAACAAATGTACAGTTATATTTGATGATTCTTACAATGAGTTCTTTGGTTGGATTCAGTATAATTAGAAAAAAAGCAAAAAGTAAGTAAACAAAAAACGTGGGTGACCACGTTTTAATTTTAGAAATTCATATAGTATGAATCAATTGACTGGTTAGAATTAATAATGGATTCAGAATTTAGTTTCTTCTGACGCAATGTTTTATCATTACGTAGTAGGGTTTCAAATATTGAATCACAAACAAATAAATACATTAATGTATTTGAAATTGAATTTGAATATTTAGAAATCAATCGATCAGGAGTAATAAACTTAACATCAATGATATCGTTGAATTTTGTTGAGTCTGTACTACTAATTAAGACTACCTTTGCATTTTTTTCTTTGGCAGAAGTTAATGCTGGATAGATGTCCTTGTTTAGGATAGAAGGAACAATCGCAATTAGTAAATCATCTTCACTGAGTGATGATAGACATAATTGAATATCAATACTATCACAGTGAACATCAGCATCAATACCAACTAGTTTCAGTTTGAAAGAAAACTCTCTAGCAACTGATTCCGTATTGATTGCAGAAAATATATGAATTCTATTTGTTGATGTCATATATTCAGCACAAGTTGCTAATGCTTCTAAATCAATCATCGCACTTGTATGTGAAATGATTTGACGATAATCATACGACAATGAATCCAGTGTATTTGATTCTTTTGTAGGATCATTGATCCCAAGTGATTCATCTTGGAATTGGCTTTGAGCTAAAGCAATCTTGAAACTGTTAAATCCTTTGAATCCTATTTTCTTGCAGAAACGATTAATGCTTGCTTCCGATGTGCCAATCTTTTTTGCTAAAGTTGTAATTGTATTAGTTATAACGGTATCTTGGTTTTTCATAACGAATTGACTAATCTCATTTTCACTTGAAGTGAAGCTAGACTGTAAAGACATTATTTTCATTATTACTGTAGATGCCATTGTATCACCTCTCTATATCTACAAAATTATACCATATATTAGCGAAAATGGTAGATTTTTACGAAATCATTCACATTTTAAGAATTATATTTTCAAAAACTATCAAAAATAAGAAAAAAATAGTCATAAATTGACAAAAAATGCAATTTTATGTCAATCAAAATCATTTTAATGAAAAAAATATACAAATATCTTGACAGTTTTTGAAAATATAAGTAATATAGAATTATGATAGCGCTACCAAAGGACGATCTTTACAGTTGTCCAATCAAGTAATAAATAAAAGGAGAGAATAATGGAAACATTACAGTTGGTTTTAATTTTATTAACGTTTGTTGTAATGGTTGGTCTAATGATGGCAAGGAAACTTCCAACAATCTTGGCTTTACCAGTTATGGCAATTCTAATTGCAGTTATTGCAGGTATCCCATTAATGTCAGATGATCCTGAAACATTTAGTGTAACAGCAAATGTTCTGGAAGCTGGAGCAATGAGAATGTCTACAGCAATAGCAGGACTAGTATTTGGATCATGGTTTGGTAAGGTCCTAAGTAAAGTAGGAGTAACCAAAACAATTATTAAGAAAGCAGCAGAGTTAGCAGGGGATCGACCTCTACCAATTGCGTTAGCATTCTTAGCAGTATGTTCAATTATATTTGCAGCAAGTAATGGACTTGGAATGGTTATCTTGGTAGGGACAATCATTATTCCAATTATGATTAGTGCTGGGGTATCACCACTTGTGAGTGGAATCGTACTATTATTATCAAATGGTATTGGAGTTACGTTCTCAGTTGGTACTTTAGGGGTATACATTGATGTACTTGGATTGCCATTAGATACAGTTACTGGTTATTCATGGTTATGTGGAATTCCATTAATTGCAGTAGCAGTAGCAATGATTGTTTACTTTATTAAATTTGAGGGAAAGACAAGAAAAGCATGGATGATGCCAAATGCATCTTCATCAATGAGTGAAAGAAACGTTCGTACAATTGCACTTGTTTCGCCAATCTTACCAGTATTATTAGTATTTATATTGAAAGTACCTTTAGTACCATCTGTAATTGCAGGTATCATTATTACATTAATATTGAGTACTCCTAAGAATCCAATTCATGTCTGCAGTAGTGCATTCGTGGAAGGAATACAAGAAGTTGCAGGAGCGATGGCATTAATGATTGGAATTGGAATGTTGTTAAATGCGGTAATGGCGCCGGAAGTTGCAACAATCCTACAACCAGTAATCAATGCATTAATTCCTACAAACCCAATTATGTATGTATTAGTATTTGGTTTGTTATCTCCACTTGCGATTTATCGTGGTCCATTAAATGTTTGGGGACTGGGAAGTGGAATTATCGCTTTATTAGCAGCAGCTGGAATGAATCCAATTGCCGCAATGGTTGCATTACGTTTGGATAGTAATGTACAAGCAGTTTGTGATCCTACAAACTCTCAAAATGTTTGGGTAGCAGATTTTGTTAAAGTAGACGTTAATGAAATCTTAAAGAAAACATTATTATGGTTAGTAGTTTCAACAATCCTTGGATTAGTTGTCGCTGCAATGGTTGTATATTAAATAAGAAAGTCAAGGGTTGGAGAAGTCAATGACTTCTCCTCCTTTATATTATGGAAAGAGGAATCATATGTTTGAGATTAATGAGAATAAAAATGAATATGATGTAATTGTTGCAGGTGGTGGAATTGCTGGTGCTATGTCAGCAATCGCAGCAGCAAGAAACGGTGCAAAAGTATTAATATTTGACCAATATGGATACTTTGGTGGAAACCTAACAGCATGTGGTGTAGGTCCAATGATGACTTTCTTTGCTGGGGAGAAACAGGTGATTAAAGGATTGGGAGAAGAAATGATTCAACGTATGAAAGATCGTGGTTATTCTCCTGGTCATGTACTGGATTCCACAAACTTTATCTCTTATGTAACACCATTTAGTGCTGAGGGAATGAAGATAGTATTAGATGAAATGATTGTTGAAGCTGGTTGTGAGGTGTTGTTTCATACCTATATGATTGGTGTAGACTATAAGGATGATAAGATTACTTCCTTATATTTATCAAATAAGAGTGGAGTTCATAAATACGAAGCAAAAATCTTTATTGATGCAACTGGAGATGCAGATATAGCAACTGCAAGTAATGTTCCAATGCAAGTAGGTAGAGAAAGTGATAATGCAATGCAGCCAATGACAATGAATTTAAAGTTATATGGAGTAGATGCAGATAGATTAAGAAAATGTGTATTAGAAGATCCAAAAAAGTTTCCAAGACTAAATCGCGACATTGATGTTATGAAGACATCAAGTCGATTATCCTTTGTAGGATTTGAAAAAGAGTTTAATGAAGCAAAAGCCAGAGGTGAAATTTCAATTCCTCGTGAAGATATACTATTCTTCGAAACTAATACGCCTGGCGAATTCATTATGAATACTACAAGGATCATTGATCATAATGGAGTAGATGCATTTAGTATCAGTGATGCCGAAATTATTGGTAGAAAACAATGTGAAGAATTGTATAATTTTGTTAGAAAGTATATTCCTGGATTTGAAAATGCTCAGATAGCATATAGTGGACCAAATATTGGAATGAGAAGTACGCGTCAAATTATTGGGAAATACGTACTAAATGCGCAAGATATTATTAGTAGAAAGAAATTTGCTTCTACCATTGCCCATTCAGGATATCCAATTGATATTCATAATCCAAAAGGAGAAGGAACAACTGCAATTCATACATCAGACAAAGCATTTGATGAACATGATACAAGCTCATTTGATCGCAGTATCTTTGATGATTACTACAGTATTCCTTTTGAAATAATGATGACAAATGAATACAAGAACTTATTGGTTTGTGGACGATCTGTTTCAGCAACTTTTGAAGCACAGGCAGCAATTCGTTTAACACCAACATTAACAGCGATGGGCCAGGCATGTGGGACTGCAGCTGTGATGGCGTTAGAAACAGAGGATGTAAATAATATAGAGATGAATAAACTACAAGAAGTTCTGATTGAACAAGGTAGTTATATAGAAAGAATATAGAAGTTGGAGGCTGAAATGAGTAAGGTAAGAATTGGAATTGATGTTGGTGGAACATTCACAGATGCTGTAGCCATCAATAATGAAACATATGAATTAATGGCAAAGTTAAAAATACCAACTACCCACAAAGAAGGAGTTGCTGTAGGTATTGTAAAGATCATTAAACAATTACTAGAAGAAAATAATATTGCTCCTGAAGATGTAAACTTTATTGCCCATGGTACAACGCAGGCAACCAATGCATTGCTGGAAGGTGATGTTGCTCGTGTAGGTGTTGTTGGTATGGGAACAGGAATTGATGGTAGAGGTGCTAAAAAAGAAACAAATGTTCAAGAGATTGAACTGGCACCAAACAAATATCTTCATACAGCATTTGAATTTCTTGACTCAAATGCATTGAGTGATGATCAGATAAGTGAGACTATTAATCTACTAGTAGAAAAGAATAGCGAAGTAATTGTAGCCAGTGAAGCATATAGTGTGGACAATCCTGAAAATGAATTAAAAGTAATTGATAATGCAAAAGAAAAAGGATTATATGCAACTGGAGGACATGAAATTTCACAATTATATGGGTTAAAGATGAGAACAAGAACAGCTGTTGTAAATGCTTCTTTAATACCAAAGATGATGCAAACAGCAAATATGACAGAACAGGCAGTAAAAGATACAAAGATTTCATCAAACTTAATGATTATGCGTTGTGATGGTGGAGTCATGAGTATTAATGAAGTTAGAAAAAGACCAATCCTGACAATGCTTTCTGGTTTGGCTGCAGGAGTTGCTGGAGCATTAATGTATGAGAAAATTAGTGATGGTATCTTCTTCGAAGTAGGTGGAACCAGTATTGATATTTCTGTTATTAAAAATGGAAAAGTAATGATTAAATATGCACAAGTTGGAGGACATAAAACATACTTACGCTCTTTAGATGTAAGAACTCTAGCAGTAGCAGGTGGAAGTATGATTCGTGTGAAAAACAAAGAAATTGTAGATGTTGGACCAAGAAGTGCACACATTGCAGGAATTGAATACGAATGTTTTATCTCAGATTCTACGAATTTTGCAGATATTGAGTTTGTATCACCAAGAGAAGACGATCCTTGTGAATATGCAATTGTAAAATGTGAACAAGGCAATAACTATTCTTATACATTAGCAGGAGCAGCAAACTTACTTGGATATATTCCAGATGGTGATTATGCTTATGGTAATGCTGAGAATAATAAAAAGGCATGGAAAGTATTAGCTGACTATCTAGGAATGAGTGTAGAAGATACAGCACGTAAAGTTATAAATGTTGCGACTGACAAGTTAGTTGGATTAATTGATGAATTAGTCCATGAATATGAGCTTGATAAGAAATTTATCACTTTAGTTGGTGGTGGAGGAAGTGGAGCAGTTGTTGTTCCTGCCTTAGCCGAAAAGATGGGAATGCAATGTAAGATTGCCAAAAATGCTCCATATATCTCAACAATTGGAGTTGCACTTGCAATGGTAAGTGAAGAAATTGAACGTTCAATTTCAAATCCAACCGAACAAGATATCAAACAAATTCGTTCAGATATTATTGAAAAAATAGTACAATCAGGTGCAAAAGAAGAAACCGTTGATGTAAGTATTGAAATTGACTCACAAAAAAATGTCGTACGTGCGGTGGCGACTGGTTCAACTGAGTTTAGAAACAAAGATTTGAATGCAACTGAATTGGATGAAGATGCATTATTAAAGATTTCATCCGAAGCATTAGTCACTCCACTGGAAACAGTAGAATGTCGTTGCAAAACAGGACGTTGGTACTTAATGGAGTCAGTTACTGAACAAAAGAAATTCTTATTTAAATCAAAAATCAGAAGTGTTGCAGTTATTGACCGTGAAGGTGTTGTTCGATTTAAACGAGAAAAAACTAATTATGTAATATTTAATAAGCAAGAAAGAGAAAATGTATTCATTCCCTTTATTGATGAAAATACAGTATACTCAGATGCCAATGCAACAATTCCTAAAGTCTTCTTGTTTTATAAAGAAAAAATGTTAGACTTAACTGGAATGCAAAATATGACACAGTTATTATCAATTATGGATGTTGAAACTGAGATGCTAAAAGATGATGATTCTATCATTGCAGTAGCATACAAATAGGAGTAATTATGGAAAACAATTCTAATATTTTATACGCTTTTTTAGAACTCCAACAAGACTTATTCTTTGATAAAATACCGAAAGAAAAATATCGGTATTTTATTGAAGAGTCAATAAAACAAGGAACAAACGTATATGAAGAATATAAAGGTGAAGATATTTTAGACCTTTATGAGAAAAATAATATACAAATCGTTATTGATCCAGGTGATGGAGAATTCTACAAAGTTCGTTTAAGAGCACAATTTGAGTTTGATAAAGCAGGTAACCATAAAGTTTATATTTATCGAAAATCAATTGATGACCTTGCCAAACATATTGGTATGGATTTCGATACGATTATGAAAATGTACTTGAGTCATGAGTTTTTTCATTATGATGAAATGACCAAAAACCGAGTCGTTGCTAATCAGTTAGATAGTGTTGAAAGAGCAAAAATATTAGGAAAAAAATTATATGCGAGGATAAATCGAACAAGCGAAATAGGAGCACATATATTTGCTAAGTTAATGATGGATTTACCTTATATGCCAAATTATTACGACTATTTATATTTGATTAGTTTGAAAGAATTATCAAGTAGTTATTTAGAAAATAGAGAAGCAGAAGTAAATAATTTATTACAGTTATAATTATAACTGAAGGAGAACATAATGAAATATGCTGTAGGGATTGACATTGGTGGAACAAATACCAGAGTTGCATTATATGATGAAAAATTACAGTTAATAGAAAGAGTACAGTTTCCTACAAATAGCGAGGATCCAGAAATTACTTTAGAAAGAATCAATAATGCAATAAATGTATTTGATAAAGATATCGTTGGTATTGGTGTTTCTTGTCCAGGACCATTGGATTTAATTAATGGTATGGTACTAAATCCACCAAACTTATCTGGAGGATGGACAAATTATCCAATAGTAAAAAGATTCAAAGAGATTACTGGAATTCCTACATTTCTAGAAAATGATGCAAACCTAGCTGCCTTGGCAGAAGCAATGGTTGGTCAAGGAAAAGGATTACGTTATGTGCAGTTTCTTACTATATCTACAGGTATTGGTTCTGGATTGATTATTAACAAAGAAATCTTCAGAGGTGCACATGGTTATGCAAATGAGATTGCCAATATGATTATGTGGAAGGAAGGACCTGCTCATGGGAAGTTATCACCAGGAGCAATTGAAGGAATTGCTAGTGGAACTGCCATTACTAACCGTGCCAAGAGTGCTGGAATGGATATAGAACATGCTGGAGAAGTAAATGACTTAGCCATATCTGGAAATGCAATTGCCCAGGAAATAATGGATGATGCTAAAGAATATCTGGCAAATACATTAGCTGCAATTTTTGCAGTAGTAAATCCGGAAATCATTATTTTAGGTGGTAGTGTAGCACTAAAAATAGATGGGTTTGTGGAAGAAGTAGAGAAGCGAGCAAAACAAAAAGTTTACATGGGACTTGAGAATTATGTAAGAGTAGTAAAATCAAATCTTGATGAAGATAGTGGTTTGATTGGTGCAGCTTGTTTAGTGTTTAATAACGCATAGTTATTAGAGGCATTTATGATATACAAAGGATTAGATTTACATGGTATTAATGATATTGTGGAGATTGATGGTTGTGATATCTTCTCAAGATATCCTCAAAGAATAAATGATAAAATAGGACACAATATTGCATATCAGTTCACATCAGCAGAAATACGACTTGTTCCACTTGGAAAAGTAACTATCACAATTGCAAGTAAGTTTAGTTTTATTCAACCAAAGTGTATGATTTACTATGGTGATTTTGCATCACCTGAAGAGTTTATTATTCATCGTGAGCGAACGTTTCTTATTGAACCTTTAAAGAAGTTTGATATTCCTGTAAAAGAGCAGACCAATCGTTTGGATGATGAATCTGATTTTTCACTAGATGTGGTACGAATTATATTACATGGAGAAGGATTCTATATCAAAGATATTAGTGGTGAGTATCGTTTACCAAATTCATCTGAGATTCCATCAAAAAAGGTACTATCATATGGAACGAGTGTCACCCAAGGAATTGGAGCTACCTCACCAGATATGTCCTATCCTTGGATTCTAGGAAGAAACTTACATATGGATTCTTATAACTATGCTTTATCAGGCAAGTGTCTATGTGAAGAAGAAGTTGTAAAGTTTATCGCTCAAAGCAATCAATATGATGTGATTACGATTGAAGCATCCGTGAATATGATTTCATTAGGATACCATGAAGATGAATACTATAAACGTTTAAAGCAGATGCTACAAATATTACGAAAATATCAAAGAGATAGCTTAATTGTATGTATTGATATTTTACCTTATTGGGCCGATTATGGTTTTGTAAATCTTCAACAAACGAGTATTTCAAATTCAAATAAATACAAAGAAAAGCTGAGATTAGCAATAGAAGAATTAAATGATAAAAATATTATTCTAGTTGATTCCCATAATTGTATCTCAATACATAACTTAAGTAGTGATTTGATACATCCAACAAATCATGGAATGGTTGAACTTGCATATAATATATCTAAGGAAATTAATAAATATTATAAAAAATGAAAACATATGAGATTCCTTCGGGAAAATTCATATGTTTTTTTCTACTTTATAATCTATGTAGTATAAAAAATGAACGAAGATGTTTATAATTTCGACTAATATCTAGGAAGTGAAATTAATCCGATAATATTTCACTAATAAAAATAATAAAAAAAGCGAACCTTTCATGTGTGAATGTTTTGTATATTGTAGGGTAAGCTAATTTTATGAATAAGGAGGGCGAAACAATATGGATAAGAAAGACGAACTTACCCAGATTGTCAAAACAGTTCAAGAAGATATTGGGCAATTTGAGTTATTATACTCACAAATTATTAACAAAATATATTTCTGGTGCTATACAATTGTAAAAGATGACACAACCGCAAAAGACTTAACACAGGAAGCAATGATTCAAATATACAAAAAAATAGCAACAGTACAACAACCAGAATACTTTAGTTCTTGGATGTATAAATTAGTCAGAAATGTATGCTATAACCATTTGAAAGTACATAAACGTAGCGACAAACTAGTATTAGATTCAGATGATTATACTGTTAAGTATGAACAAACAGTTATTGAAGAAAGAAGAGATAGCCTTCCTGAAGAAGCATATAACTTACAGGAGATAAAAAGACTAATAAAACAATTTATTGATAACCTTCCAATGAAACAACGAGAAGTAATTACATTATTTTATCTAGAAGAGATGAAGATAAATGAAATATCAGAAATACTTAACTACAATGCAGGATCAGTAAAATCTCGTTTGCATGCAGGTAGGAAAAATCTAGAACTTCAAATTAAGGAATATCAGGAAAGAAATAACGTAAAACTATACAGTGCATCAATATTGCCATTGCTTGGAGTTATTTTAAAAGATTATCAGGATGATATTTGTAATAAGCAAAACCTGCAATATGACAAAAGTTTATATACAGTTAGCAATAACTCACTATTATTCAATTTCTTACAAATGTTATCAGAAAAGCTTGCAATTGTAATTGCATCAATTGTGGTGGTTGGAGTGATTACAGCTGTTGTAATTATTGGTTTATCAAATCAGGATACGAATAAAGTTGGTGATAAAACAACTTTATCTGCTTTTAATGATCAGGGGATGTATCAAAAAAGTAAAGGGCATCCATACATTGAGGATATAACATATCTAGAATTTCCAATGCGAGAAGGTATAGATGTTACGATTAAACTAAAAGTAGATATAGAAGAAACTGATATGAAAATACTATTCAATAATGAAGAACTGAGCTTTGAAAAAAATCAAAAGGATATATATTTAAAAGTAAGAGAAAACGGTGTATATACTATTGTTACTGATGAATATAAGACGAATTTTGAAATAGACAATATTGACATCTATGCACCTGAACTAGTGGAAGCATTTAATGAAGATGAATATCTATTGCTGGTTATAAATGATGAACAATCACAAATTGATTTTCAGAAATCATTTATAGAGTGGCGAGGAAAAGTATATCAAATACCAAAAGATTACAAGATAAAGGGAAAATTCGATGGTGTAGTTAAAGTAACGTTATTTAACTATAATGAGGATTTTATTGAATATAACTTAGATTTTAAATAATTGTGAGTATAGATATGAAAATGTTTTTAGAAAGTAAAATATGGAGGATAAAATGAAGAAAAAATTATTATTAAGTTTAATAGTTGGTGGATTAGTAGTTGGGCTTACTACAACAAATATTATTAAAGCAAATGAAATAGATATTGAACCAACCGATGAAGTAGTTGAAGAAAATCAAATAGAAAATCAAAAAGAAATTAGTGAGAATGAAGAAACTGAAAATGAAGAATCTTTAATTGAAGATTCTACGGGAGAAACAGAAAAAGAAGTAACGAATAGTAAGATAAGTAGAAGTGAAGGAATGGTTACACCACTTTCTTCTATTGAAACAACAATTACTAGTTGGAGTGACCTAGTAACAGCTATGAATACAGCAGTTGCTAATCCAACAAATGCATATGTGTTAACTTTGGCAAATGATATTTCAGTTGATAGCACAATTACTATGACAAATGGTAATGTAACAATTGATGGCGCTGGATATACACTATTACCAGGTGTTGTTGGTAATACAGGGAGAGCTTTTGATGTAAATACAGGTGCTGGTGAAAATAGACAGGCATCATTGACTTTAAAGAATCTGACAATGTCTCATGCTATTAGAAATGGAGTTTCTAATATGAGGGATTCTTCATCAACAAGCTTATATTTATCTAATGTTACAATTGATGGTTTTGATGGTACAGTCAACAATATGCCAGTTATTTATACTTATGCAAAGACTGAAGGCAGTAATATGGAAATGACAAATTGTACATTTACTAATAATAATTATTCAGGAATGTTATTTACATTTTTAAATTTATCGACTTCAACATTATTGATTGATAACTGTGTTTTTGATAGTAATGAGAGTAGTGCAAGTGGAATTATTAATATTCAAACAAATGGACATGTTATTTTCAAAAATTCAGAAGTAAAAAATAATACTTCAGTGAGTGGAGTCGTTACAATAAATGGAAGTGGAACATCATTTAATTTAGATAGTGTTGTTTTCAGTAATAATAATAGTACAAATAATCAGGCAATTCGTATTACCAATGGTTCATCAGGAACAATAACTGGTGATGTAGAAGGTGGAGTCTACTTTACAACATCTAATATAGAATCTGATGTAACAATAAATGGAAACATCGATGGCGAATTAATCATGGGTGTGGGAAATGCTAAAATAGATGGTGATGCAACTGTTGGTGGTTTAAAACATATCACAGGGGAAGATGGTAAACATTACCTTGAAGTTGGTAATGGCGTTTATTATACTGCAGGAGAAGATGGTAGTTTAGGAAACGATGATGATTACTATATTTACTGTGGTGATGATGGTTTAGTTGGAACAGCAGATGATATTGTTATTTCATCTTGTACAGATGATTTATTTAATTCAGAAGGAAACATAGTAGATTCATTAACGCAAGAAGATATTGATTATGTTGAAGATATTGTGAATCGATTACCTGATGGAGATTTAAAGGAAGAGTTGCTAGATAAAATCATGGATGCACAAAATCAATTTAACGAAAGAGAAGCAGAGAAATCAGTGAATGATTTATTTAATCCAGATGGAACAATCAAAAATAATGTAACACAAGAAGATATCAATGATGCCCAAGATTTAGTTAATAAAGTGACTGATGAAGATAAGAAGAAAGAGTTGCAGGATAAATTAGATGATGCACAAAATCAATTGAACGAAAGAGAAGCAGAAAAAGCAGTAGATGACTTATTCAATCCAGATGGAACAATTAAAGATAATGTGAAACAAGAGGATATCGATGATGCCCAAGATCTAGTTAACAAAGTAACTGATGAAGATAAAAAGAAAGAACTTCAAGATAAATTGGATGATGCACAAAAACAATTAGATGAGAAAGAAGCAGAAAATGTAGTAGATGATTTATTTAATCCAGATGGAACTATTAAGGAGGATCTTACACAAGAAGATATTGATAATGCTGAAGATTTGGTTAATCAATTACCTGCTGGTGATGTAAAGGATGAACTAAAAGATAAGTTGGAAGAAGCACAAAAGCAATATGATGAAAAACACTTTGTAGTTCTTGAAGGATTCAAAGTATTTACAGGGACAGGAAGTGTATATACAAAAATTGATGCACCTGTGGAAAAGTTCTCAAAAGTATATGTAGATGGTAAATTGTTGCCTTCAAGTAATTATGTTGTAACAAGTGGAAGTACAGTGGTTACAATTAATGAAGCATACTTAAAGACTTTAGCAAATGGAACATATGATGTAGAGATAGAATTTGCAAGTGGTGCAAAAGTAGCTACTCCATTAACTGTGAATGTTAAAGGGAATCCATCGGTTGCTCCATCAACAAGTACACCTTCAACTACACCAACGGTAAGTGGTGGGAATACCTCAACTACTGATAATGTAAATACAGGAGATTCAACAGGTTTAATTCAATTATATATGTTATTAGGAGTGTCAATTCTTGTATTTGCAGTAGTTGTTAAAAGAAAAAAAGTGTAATAAAAAATTGATTTGATGATGATATAATCATGATATTGAGATACTTACACTTATTTCAACTTACAGATTTATTTATAAGATTTTAAGATAATAAGGATTGTTGATAAATTCCAATAATCCTTTTTTTATTGGTTTAAGAAATTCACGAAACTGTTGAAACTCTAAATCTTTCGTGCTAATATATTGTTAACTAGTTAATTACAAATGAATTTGTGCACATATTCATTTGGTTATTAAGGTTGTTACTGGTAAAGCAGGCAAAGCTTAAGTAGATATAAATCATATAAATGTATACCAACATTTTTTCGATTTATGTTTATTTGGGCTTTTTTTGATTAAAAAGCCAAGCAATATAAGGGAGGACTGATTTTGTGAGAATTAAGAGAATTTTTAATAACAATGTAGTGTTAGCTTATAAAGATGAAAGCGAAGTTGTTATTTTTGGGAAAGGTGTAGGATTTCAAAAGAAACATGGGGATGATTTAGATAGTGATCGTATTGAAAAGATGTTTACACTGAGTGAAAAGCAGACATCTCATTTTGTGACGCTATTAAATGATATCCCATCAGAATATTCAAACTTAACCTATCGAATTGTGAAACAAGCAGAAGCAGACCTTCATATTGAATTTAATGGAAGTATTTATATTGCAATATTGGATCATATTAACTATGCATTGATTCGAGCAGGAAAAGGAATTTTTCTTCATAACGAATTGTTATGGGAAATAAAGAGGACATATCCAAAAGAATTTGAAGCAGCTTTAAAAACGTTGGATATTATCAAAGAAGAAACTGGATTTGAGTTCCCAGAAGATGAAGCAGGAATGATTGCTTTGCATTATTATAATGCGCAAGATCCTGAAATTCTTATGGAAACAACTTATAAGTCAGCTGAAATTATTTCAAATATAATTAAAATTATTCAATTTCATTTTCGAATTGAGTTTGATAAAGATGAAATGAACTATAATCGCTTGATGACTCATCTGCGATACTTTGTAGCTAGTTTATTAAATGATGAAAGACGAGGCGATGGAAATGCAGATGGTTTCTTGTTTAAGTCGCTTATTCGTCAACATCCTGAGGTCTATGAATGTGCATTAAAGATTAAAAAGTATATTCATGACAGTATTTCTAAAAAAGTATCAAATGAGGAGTTGATGTATCTTATGATTCATATGCAACGAATTATTGAGAAAGAAAAAGGAGAATTACATAATGAAAAATTACGATGAATTAATCGATAAAATTATTGATGGTGTTGGTGGTAAAGATAATATTGAATCAGTGATCCACTGTACAACTAGATTACGGTTTACTTTAAAAGCAAAAGATAAAGCAGATGTGAAAAAGATAGAAGCAATTCCTGGAGTATTAGGAACACAAAGTGGTGCTGGAACATTCCATGTTCTGATTGGACCACATGTAATTGATGTATATAGTCAGTTGATTCAAAGAACGGGAATTCAAGGTGGTGGAGAAGTTGCTGATGATGAGCCAAAAGAAAAAATAGGTTTATTTGATCGTTTCACAAGAATGATGTCAGCAGTATATGCTCCATACATTCCAATTCTGGCAACTGGTGGTATCGCCAGTGGGATTGCTGGATTATTAGTGAACTGGGGAGTGTTAAATGCAGATAGCTTAACGTATCAGTCATTCTATTCAATCTTCTATTCACTGATTTATTTCTTCCCAATCTTGCTTGCATATACAGCAGCAAAACACTTTAAGGGTAACCAATATGTTGCAGCTGTATTAGGTGCAGCTATTATGTATCCTGGTGTATCAAATATGTTGGTAAATGGTGAGAGCGCAAATATGTTTGGAATTAACTTTCCTGCATATAACTTTGCAAGTTCATTTGTTCCTATCTTGTTAGCGGTATTCTGTATGAGTCACTTTGAAAGATGGCTTAAGAAATATGTACCACAAGCAATTCAATTTACGATTGTTCCAGCAGCTTGTCTGTTTATCTTTGTTCCATTAACAATTATGGTATTTGGTCCAATTGGTAGCTTTGTAGCAAATGGAATCTCTGATGCTTATGTAGCACTAATGGATGTACGTATTCTAAGTGGTCTGTTATTAGGAGCATTCTTCAGTTTAATTATCCTGTTAGGTATGCACTGGGCACTTACACCAATTATGTTAGACCTACTTGCGAAACAAGGATTTGAATATGGTTTGGCAGCAGGTGGAATGAGTAACTATGCAATCTTAGGTGTTTGTCTTGCAGTAATGGTGTTTGCTAGAAATAGAGAAATGAAACAAACCGCAGGTTCTGCATCATTTACCTTAGCACTATGTGGTATTTCTGAACCTTCATTATATGGAGTAATCTTAAAAGAGAAGAAATACATTGGTGTTATGTGTGTTGCTGGAGCATTAGGTGGACTAATCTGTGCACTATTTGATGTAGCAGCAGTTAACTTTGCTTATGCTGGAGTATTATCATTTGGGGCATGGTTAAGTACTGTTAACTTCCCATTCTATGTAGTAGCACTTGTTGCATCAATTAGTGCAGGATTTATTCTGACAGCACTAGTAATTAAGGTAGACGAAAGAAAAAAAGCTTAAGTCCAAGCGCTTATAAAAAAGAAAATATAATTGTTTCTCCAATTAAAGGAGAAGTAATTCAATTAAAAGAAGTAAATGACTCATTATTCTCAAATGGAATTATGGGTGAAGGTATTGCAATTCTTCCTGCAAGTGATGAAGTATATGCTCCCATTGATGGGACAGTATCAATTCTGTATAAAACGAAACATGCGATTGGCATAACGGCGAAAAATGGAGTTGAAATATTAATTCACATTGGAATTGATACCGTGTGCTTGGACGGCAAATATTTTGAAACGCATGTGCAGGAAAAAGAGAATATCACAAAAGGTCAAACGTTAATTACATTTGATCATAAGCAATTAAAGGAAGAAGGATTCGATACATCTGTAATTATGGTGATTACCAGTTCCAAAGGAAAAATGGTCTATGTTACAGATGAAGTTGGTTATCTTTCTAAAAAAGAACCTTTGATTCGAATCGGATAAAACAAGAAACAATCTTGAGCTTTGTCTCTTGATTGTTTCTTTCAAGAAAGGAGTCAAAATGAAGTTTGAACATTTATATAAACCAATAGTAATCAATGGAATGATTTCAAAAAATAGGATTGTTGCTGCACCTACTGGTGATGATTATGATGAAAAAGCAATTGGAGGTGCAGGGATTGTCATTGGTGGGCATGCGATTGTTCAATATGGTAAATCTAGTTTTGCCAGTGGAGTAGAGAGCGATGCATTCTCCAAATATGAAGTTGAGAAAACGGTAGAAAGAGTTCGTAAAATTCATGCAGGTGGTGCGAAAGCATCGATTGAATTAATTCATAGTGGACGTTATGCAAGAGTACTGGATTATGCAATGGGTCCAAATGATGAAGTAAGAGATGATGGATTTGAAATAAAAGCAATGGATGAAGCGATGATTCAGGAAGTGTGTGAAGCGTATGCTGAGGTTGCCAAGAATGCAATGGATGTAGGATTTGATATGATTTTCTTACATTTCGGCCATGGTTGGTTACCAGCTCAATTCCTATCACCATTGTTTAATAAAAGAGACGATGAGTATGGTGGTTCATTAGAAAACAGAATGCGTTTTCCTAAACAGATTCTGGAAATGATTCGTAAGAAAGTAGGTCCTAATTTTCCAATTGATATGCGTATCAGTGCATATGAATGGGTAGAAGGATCAATTGAATTTGAAGATGTGAAAACGTTTATTAAAGAAGTAGAACATCTGATTGATACGGTACAGGTATCTGCAGGATTGGATATTAACTTAGAAGGTAATGTGCACTGTGTAACAACCAATTTTATTGAGCATATGCCAAATGTAAAATGGGCGCAAGAAGTAAAGAAGGAAGTATCAATTCCCGTATCAGTAGTTGGTGCAGTGTTATCACCTCAAGAAGCAGATGATCTAATCAAAGAAGGTAAAGTTGATTTAGTTGCCTTTGGTCGTTCTTTCATTGCAGATCCTAATTGGGCAAACAAAGCAATGGAAGATAAAGATGAAGATATTGCACCATGTCTACGTTGTATGCACTGTTATCACATTGCAACCAATCATAAGAATGTGGCATGTTCTGTAAATCCAAGATTTATGAATGAATCATTTATTCCTAGAGATGTACCGACTGCAAAAGAAAAGAAGAAAGTAGTTGTGATTGGTGGAGGACCTGGAGGTATGAAGGCGGCATTAACTTCATCACAGCGAGGTCATGATGTTGTATTATTTGAAAAAGAAAATGAACTTGGCGGACAGTTAAGGTTTGTTAAAAAAGAACACTTCAAACAAGATGCGAGAAGGTATTTGGAGTACCTACAGGCTCAAATAAAGAAAAGTAATATCGATGTTCATATGAATACAGAAGTGACTCCAGAGATGGTAAAAGAGCTTCATCCAGATGCTCTTATTATTGCTGTTGGTGCATATGAATTAACGCCTCCAATTCCTGGAATTGATAAACCTCATGTAATGAGTGGAACACAAGCAATTCAAAAAGAAGAGGAAATCAAAGGGAATGTTGTTGTCATTGGTGGTGGAACAGTTGGTGCAGAAATTGCACTTGAACAATCTCTTATTCATAACAACAATGTGACAATTGTGGAGATGGGAGTAGAGTTAGCACCACAAGGTAATAAACTATACAAAATAGGATTGCGCCAGACGATGGAACAATGTACAACGCTAACTGCATTACTGGAAACATCATGTCTGGAAATCAAAGATGATGTAGTTGTGGTAAAAGATAAAGATGGCAATATTCAAGAACTACCTGCTGATTATATTATTATTAGTACCGGGCTTAGAGCGAAATCAGATTTAGCAAAATCATTTTATGGAATCACACCGAATACAACAATGATTGGTGATTGTGTTCGTCCACGCCTAATTCTTGAAGCAACATTTGAAGGGCATGCAATTGCATTAAATATATAGGAGATTTTTATGGCATTATTTAAGAGAAAGACAAAAGATATTAATATTTATAGTCCAATGGATGGAGAAGTACATTCTATTACAGAGACAGATGATAAAGCATTTGCTAGCCAAATGATGGGGGATGGAGTAATGATCCGCCCAACTGAAGGAACAGTATATGCCCCTTGTGATGCAACAGTGGAAATGATTTTCCCTACGAAACATGCTATGGGATTACGCTTAAAAGATCAGACGGCTATTTTATTACACTTTGGTTTAGATACAGTTGAACTCAATGGCAAAGGGTTTGAAGTATTTGTAGAAAGTGGGCAAAAAGTATCACAAGGCGATCCTTTGATGAAAGGCAATCTTGCTTATTTGAAAGAACATGCAAAAGATAATTGTTTGATTGTAGTCTTTACGGAAATAAATGAAGAACGAAAATTGAGCTATAAAAATGGATCATTCACCCATGAAGATATCATTGCGGAGATAACCACGATAAAAGATTGAAAATGATTTTATAACGGAAGACAGTGAACGCTGTCTTTTTATTTTGGCATAAAAAAGGGATGTTCAAACCTTGTAATTGCAAAAAGGGAAGTTGAACATCCCGAAGGGAAGATACATTTGAAATGGAGGTAACCATGCCAAATGTATCTATCAAATTATAACAGCAATTGAAATTCAAGGATATAATAAATTAATTTCTTAATATGTTCCATTAGTAATAAAGTAAGTAATATAAAATATTAACACAAAAGTGAAGTCATTTAATAAATCACATTTATGTAGTAAGGAATATGGTATTGTTTTGTTGTAGGGAATTAAGTATGAAAAGAATAACTTTGGGAATAGTCTTCATGTTGCTATTAATGTTATGTTCAACAACTAATAAAACAATCAATAATAAAACAAATTTAGACAAAGAAAATCCTATTTATGATGGAGAAAATTCAAGCATTAACTCAGTAGCATCAGGTAATGATTTGCAATACATAAATGCACAGGTAAAGTGTATAATATAAATGTTGGGACAGGAGAATTAACTACTTTTGAATAACTATACAAACATACTTATAGATGTATATTATACTGTGCTATAATAATGAAGACAGTAAGCAAGGTGGATTATATATGAAAATAAAGATGAAAGATATTGCAAATATGGCTGGTGTTTCTGAGACAACAGTATCTTTAGTTTTAAATAATAAAGAAAGTAGAATATCAAAAAAGAAACAGGATGAAATCAAAGAACTTGCCAAGAAATATCATTATCGTCCAAATATGTCAGCGAGAGGTTTAGCTAGCAGAAAGACGAATATGATTGGTTTGGTAATACCTGATATTGAAAACTCCTTTTTTGCTCAATTGGCAAAGAATATTGATTTAATGCTACGAGAAAAAGGATATTTTTTGATACTTACAAATTCAGATGATTCACAGGAAAATGAATTTCAGTTAATTGATCAATTAATCAATATTGGCGTTGATGGGTTACTTATTACACTTTCTAATGAATCTTATAGTGACAAGAAAAAGACGATTGAAAAGTTAAATGAACTTACTGTCCCATACGTATTAATGGACCGTAATCTACCTGAACTAGCTTGTAAGCAAGTGTACTATGATAATGTTTTAGGTGGATACTTAGCAACTAAAATGTTACTTGATGCTGGACATAAAAATATTGGATTTATTAAGGCATCTAGTGAAATAGAAAATGCAAATGATCGTTGGTTGGGATATCAAAAAGCAATGAAAGAAAATAAGATTAAAATCAATGAGGATTGGGTTGCTACAGGTAACTACCGTGTACAAGGTGGATATGATGCAGCTACACAAATATTAGAGAATCAAGAAATTACTGGTGTAGCAGTTGCCAATGATATGATGGCTCTTGGATTTATCAAAAAAGTGAAAGAACAACAACTGGAAATACCTGAGGATATTTCAATTGTTGGGTATGACCATTCAGAGATTTTAGAGGCAATGATTATGCCATTATCTTCCATTATTCAAGATAGTGATAAGCTGGCTGAAGAGTCAGTTAGTTTACTGATTGGTGAAATAGATGGAAGTATAAAAGGTAATGAAAAGCGTGTATTAACGCCAGAAATCTTTGCAGGAAATAGCGTGAAAAAATATATTTGACAAGAAATTTTCCTTATGCTATTATCAAGGTACAAGTTAGGTTGTCACTCTTCGGGAGGCATAACATCAAAAAAGATACACTATGTTTATTTTTTGTGGTTATGTGTTCTGAAGAGTTTTTTTACGTTAGGACTGTTATCTTGATTATAAAGGTTTATAATTAAGATAGGACATTATTGATATAGATATCTGAGTGATAGAGTTATCTATATAACGAATGCTCAAACTGGTAAATTTCAAGTGATAAGGAGGTCATAGCATGAAAGTTATTAAGAAAATTAATAATAACTTTGCAATATGTTTGGATAGAAATAACAATGAATTAATTGCCTATGGCAGAGGAATTGGATTTCCTCAAATTCCATATGAACTAGATAATTTATCAAAGATTGATCGAACTTTTTATGGAATTAATAGTATGTATATTAATTTAATTAATGAATTATCTGAAGAAATAATAAATGCCTCTTATGAGATAGTTGAGGTAGCTGCCAATACAATTGAAAAGGAGTTAAATACAAATATTGTATTTACTCTTGCTGATCATATCAATTTCGCAATTCAGCGAACAGAAGAAGGTATAAAATTTAAAATGCCTTTAATTCATGAGATAAAGCATCTTTATCCTAAAGAAATGGAAATTGGAAATCGATCACTTGTAATAATTAAGAAAATTCTTAAAATTGAACTTCCAAGAGAAGAAGCAGCAAGTATTGCAATGCATTTTATAAACGCTGAAAAGACTCAGCAAGTAATAACTGGTAATATTGATGAAAGAGAAATCATTGATTCAATTACCAAAATTATCGAGGAAGATTTCTCTATCGTGATAAGTAAGGATGGATTGAATTATTCAAGATTTGTAAGCCATATCCAGTATTTATTAAAGCGAAGAGATAGTGAAACTAGTATCTCAAGTGATAACAAAGTATTGTTTGATACGATGAAGAGTGAGTTTAGTAATGCATACTTATGTGCAAAACACATTAAGGATTATTTACATAATAATTTTATGTGGGATATAAGTGATGAAGAATTGTTGTATATGATTTTACATATTAATAGACTGTGTGTTCGAGAGGATTGTCATCGATAACGAGCATAACCCCCACACATAAAAAGCACTTGTTGTTTTTTATATGTGGGTTTTATTTTGGCAAAATCAGTGTAGAAGCACGCTTACATTGTTTGCATATAGATGGAAATAAATTTAAAAGTAAATTAGGAGGTTAGACAATGTCTAATAATAAATATGAAGTATTAGGTACACAAATATTAGAATTAGTTGGTGGAAAAGACAATGTTAGTTCACTGACAAACTGTGTCACAAGATTAAGATTTAATCTAAAAGATCAAAGTTTAGTTGATCAAAACAAAATTAAAGCTCTTTCTGGAGTTATGGGCTGTCAATTTTCAAGTGGACAATTTCAAATTATTATTGGTCCGGACGTAAAGAAAGTGCTGAATGTAATTGCTCCGCAAATTGATGGAAAAGCTAAAAATGTTGGGAAAGAACCAGAAAAAGAAAAGTTAACAATAAAAAATGTATTCTCAAAGATTCTTACAAATTTTACAGCATGTATTACACCAGCATTGCCAGTAATTATATGTGCAGGGATGCTGAAGTTAATTGCTGTAATCGTTGGTCCTATCATGCTTGGATTAATCGCCGCAGATTCAGGAATTTATACAATTTTATCTTTTGCAGGTGATGCAGGATTTTATTTCTTGCCAATATATTTAGGATATACTTCTGCAAAACATTTTAAGACAAGTGTCTTTATTGGGATGTTGCTAGGTGCTATTCTAGTTCATCCATCACTAATGAGTATCGTATTAGAAGGTGGAAGTTTAGATTTTCTAGGTTTGCCAGTAACATTAGTAAATTATTCATCAAGTGTATTACCAATCGTATTAATTGTATGGGTAATGTCATATGTTAGAAGATTTATTGATCATATCATGCCAGAAATGCTGAAAATGATTTTAGTAGATGTATTAACAGTAGTAATTATGTTACCAATTGCATTATGTGTTCTTGGACCTTTAGGAAGTATTCTAAGTACCTATATTACAAGTGCATTCTTAGCAATTCACAGTGTTCTAGGGCCATTAGGTATTGGGCTAATCGCTGCTTTATACTTGCCACTTATTCTTACTGGTATGCATCATGCAGTAAATCTTGCGGCAATTGTTACGATGACAAGTATGGGTTATGATAATGTGATCTTCGTAGCTGCAGCAGCTGCAATCCTTTCGGTATTAGGATCAAACTTAGCATTTATCATAAAAGCAAAAAAAGCAGAGAACAGGAGTTTAGGAATTACTGCAACTATCATGCAGGCAGTAGGAGGTATTGTTGAACCAACATTGTTCGGAATCTATCTACCTTATAAAAAAATATTTGTAGCGCAATCAATTGGAGCCTTTACTGGTGCAACAGTAATGGGATTCCTAGGTTGTAAAATGTATGCATTAATGGGGTCAAATATATTTGTTCTTGCAGGTTTCTTAGGTGAAGAATCAAATAACTTTATTTATGCATGTATAGGTTGTGCAATAGCAATTATTGTTGCTTTTATTCTAACTTTTATTCTGGGATTTGATGAAAATCAAGAAGTAATAGAAGAATAAAATGAACTTAATAATAAATGCAGATGATTATGGATTAACTGTAAATGTCAGCAAAGGTATTATAGAAGGAATGAAAAAGGGAATTATTAGTGATACAAGTGCGATTGTATCGACAACAGATTTTCTTGAAAGTGCAAAAATGGCATTAGAGAATGATATATGTGAGATGGGGCTTCATTGTTTACTAACAATGGGGCAACCTATCTTACCAGTAAGTGAATGTAAATCTTTGGTGAATGAGAAAGGTTATTTCTATAGCAGAGAAGAGTTTAAACATAGAGAAGTAAATATAGATGAAGTTAGAAGTGAACTAGAAGCACAAATTGAACGATTTACTAGTACAGGATTAAAACTGAATCATTTAGACACTCATCATGGATTTATGAATAAGTCAGAAGAAATGACAAAGTTATTTATTGAATTAGCAATTAAATATGATGTTCCTTTGCGAAATGAAGCATCAAGAAAAGGTGATAAAAGGCTAATGAATTATTATAAAGAAGCAAAGATTTTGCAAACAAATCACTTGTTCTTTAATACGAAGCTGCCTTATCACACGGTTGAAGAAATTATAGAATACTTGGAGATTGCATTAGAAACTTGTGGGGTTGTAGAAATAGGATGTCATCCTGGGTATTGTGATGAATTACTTAAAAGAATTTCAGTGCTTAATAGTGATCGAGAGAAAGACTTAAAAGTATTTGAAAACCAATCATTGATAAATTTTATTCGTAAAGAAAATATAACTTTACTATCTTATTCCGATTTTAAAAAATGGAATGGAAAGAAGGAGAAATATGAAGAAGATATTATTTCGTGCAGATGACTTAGGTTATAGTGAAGCCGTTAATTATGGAATTGAAAAAAGTATTAAAAATGGATTAATCCGAAATATAGGCATAATGGTAAATATGGAAGCAAGTGATCATGGTATTGCTTTGATAACATCAACAGATGTATGTGTAGGATTACATGTAAATATAAGTAATGGATATCCATTATCAGAACTTCAAAGCATCAAAAGTATAACTACAGAGAAAGGTATATTTAAATCAACAAAAGAATATACACAATCTACAGAGGATATTGTAATTTTAGAAGAAGCTCTTTTAGAAGTTGAAGCACAATACCATAAATTTATTGAATTAGTTGGAAGAAAACCTGCTTATATGGATGGACATGCTGTTTCAAGTAATAACTTTTTTAAAGCAATTATGATGATTGCAGATAAATATAAAATTAAGTATTCCCCTCTTCCTATAAGCATGGAAGAACCAGTTGAAATTGGTAATACGATGGTATATTTATATGGAGGAAGTACAAAAGAAAAAAGTCCTAAAGAATGTTTATATGAAGTGGTTTCTAATATGGATGATAATTCTTGCAGTTTAATCGTTTATCATCCAGGATACTTAGATGCATATATTTTAGAAAGTTCCTCTTTAACATTATCTCGTCCATTTGAAACACAGATGTTAATTAGTGATGAAATAAAAACTTATATTAATGAAGAACATATTAGTTGTATTACATATGATGAATTATAAAGGAGAAAACTTATTATGGCAGTGATGAATGTGACTTACATGTCTTATTGCTTAAAAAGATATGTAGATTTTAAAGTGATTTTACCAATTGAGGATACAAAGAGTTTTGACAAGAATCCTAGTGATAAACCAAATAAATTCAAAACACTGTATTTACTTCATGGATTTGCAAATAATGCAGGTGATTATTTATATAGTAGTAGAATTTTTAAAATTGCAAGGGATCTTAATTTGGCAATTGTATTTCCAAGTGGGGAAAATAGTTTCTATGTTGACCAAGAAGATACAGAAATGTTGTATGGAAGTTATGTTGGAAAAGAACTTGTAGAGGTAACTAGAAAAATGTTTCCACTATCCTCTAAAAGAGAAGATACATTTATTGGTGGAATATCTATGGGTGGTTTTGGTAGTTTATTAGTAGGAAGTAGATTTGCCGAGACTTTTGATTCTATTTTCTGTTTGTCTGGTGGATTTATTACTGAAGATTTAGTGAAAGAAGAACATCCAGATTATCTAGCTCAAGCAACACCGGCATTTTTCAAAAATATATTTGGCGATTTTGATACTATAAAAAACAGTGAAAAAGACCCATTATTTACATCGATAAATGCTCATAATAAAGGAATACTTCCTGCGCTTTATATGGCTTGTGGAAAAGAGGATTATGTTTATGATAATAATGTAAACATGGTAAACAAACTACGCGATTCTGGAATTAATCTCTGTTGGGAGGTTGCAAGTGGGAAACATGATTGGGTTTTTTGGGATGTATATCTCGAGAAAGCAATACATTGGTGTTTAGCACAGAAGGACAAACAAATATGAAAGATATAGAAATCTCAAGTATTGATGATAGCACATGGATTATCTCTAATGGAAGTGGCAATGGTAAAACTCATAATTATTTGATTGAAGGAGAGGATTATGCTGTGTTAATTGATACTGGACTTTGTGTTTTAGACTTGAAAGGTATAACTCAAACATTAATTTCAAAAGAAGTAATCGTTATTAATACCCATGGCCATTTGGATCATATAGCAAATAACCATCAGTTTGATTCTATTTACATGCATCCAGAAGATGAAAAGGTGTTAGAAGAACATTCTTCTTATGAATATCGTCATCATCTTATTGCACAAAGAATCATGGATAAAGGTTGTCCAAACTGGCTGTTTCACTTACCTATGATTCAAGAGGAACTCGATAAACACTGTCGCCTTCCCAAGCAGAATAAATATAAAGAACTTTATGATGGACAAATTTTTGACTTAGGAAATAGAGTGTTGGAAATAATTCATACACCAGGACATACTTGTGGTTCAATAAGTGTACTTGATTCAAAAAAGAAACGCTTGTATGTTGGAGATAGTGTATGTGAGAAAGGTGTATTGTTGCATTTTGACCATTCTGCTTCATTAGATATTTACCAGAAAAGCCTAAATAAGCTAAGAGATGTATATCCATTATTTGAAGAAATATATCCAGGACATCAGATGTATCCGTTATCCATATACTGGATTGATGATTACATCAGAGGTATTGATAAAATAAATAATGGTAGTGCATATTATACAAAAGTTGTGAGTAATACAGGGACAGGTTATCTTGTTAGTTATGGTAGGGCAACACTATCATGTCCTGAATCAGCAATAAAAAGAATATAAACAAGGAGTCTATATGAATCATTTTAAAAGCGAGTATATTAGTGACAAAGTTATAAGAATTATTGATCCAATAAATGTAGCGATGTATCTTGTAATTGGTGACAATAAAGCATGTTTAATTGATACAGGAGATGGTTTTGGTAATCTAAGTGAGTATGTAAAGACATTAACTGATAAGCCAGTATTTGTTGTGTTGACACATGGCCACGTCGATCATGTGGGAGGTGCTGGACTGTTTGAAGATGTGTATTTGAATCCTAAGGATTATGAAGTATACAGAGAACATAGCTCTCAGGAATATCGCAGTCAGTTTTTTGGACAATTTCCAGGAGGAGATGAGTTTATGAAAATATCCTGCAGTCCAATAAAAGATAATTTTCATCCCCTTAGCGATAAAGAAAGCTTTGATTTAGGTGGAATTTCAATAGAGGCAATCGAAGTAGCTGGGCATACAAAAGGTACAATGATGATGTTAATTCCTGAAGAAAAGATGATGTTATTTGGTGACGCATGTGGAGTGAGTGTTTTGCTGTTTGAAGATTACGCAACTACTGTTGAGGAATATCGAACTTCATTACTTCGAATAAAAAAAGAATATGAATCAAAGTATAATCGTGTGATTAGAAACCATGGAACATTTGAATCTGATCCATCTATTTTGGATAATGTAATTTCATGTTGTGATGATATCTTGAATAAACAAGATGATCATGTTGAAACAGAAGTGTTTGGAGAAAAAGGTTTTTATTACGCTAAACGTGTAGATCAAAAAGGTCAACGAATAGATGGGGTACAAGGGAACTTAATCTATCGATTTGATAAGGTACAATGAGATGAAACTAAAAATATACTTAACTAAACTATTATATAATTTGTCAATTTTTAATAGAATTAAATGGAATAAAACATATCCAGAAGATAAAAAAATTCATATATATAAAAATATTAAATATTCAGAAAACTATGGAAGAAAAAGTAAATTAGATATTTTTGTCGCAGAAGAAGCAAGTGAAAATCAGCCAGTTATTATTCATATACATGGTGGAGGATGGACTGTAGGTGATAAAAAAGACGTACTTGGATACTGTAGGTATCTGGCTACGAAAGGGTATACAACTGTAGCAATTAACTATAATCTTGCACCTAAAACTGCACATCCTGATCAGGAGCAAAATGTATTAGAAGCAATAAAATGGATTTATGAGAATATTGAAAAATATAAAGGAGATGCAAAGAATATTATTTTATCAGGGGATTCTGGAGGAGCATATTTAGCTGCAGTAGTAGCAACTGTTTGCACTAATGAAACATATGCAAAGTTATATGATTTAGTACGCCCAGAATATGCTGATTTTATTAAAGGGATGATTCTATTTTATGGAGTTTATGATTTTAGAACAGCAGTTCATTCAGAGTTTCCATTATTAGATATTTCTTATAATGCTTTTCTAGGAACAGTTGATGTCGATAATAATATGGACTTAATGAATGAAGCATCTGTAATTGATTATATAACTGAAAATTTTCCTAAATCAATTGTTATTTCAAGTGAGATTGATCCTTTACATAATTCACAATCAGTAGGATTTGTAAAGAAGGCAAAACAAATAGGAATCAATGTGACAGATGTATTTTTTGATCAGACATATACAGATGCACAACATGGCTTTTTGTATGATTATAAACGAACTTGTACAAAGGAAAGCATGAGTAGTATTCTTAAGTTTTTAGAAAATAATGAGTAGATAATGCTCATTATTTTTTTGAAATTGTTGAAAACTAAAAATAGCATTTAAATATAATGAAATATAAATATCGTAACTGAAGTATAGAAATCAGAAAATAAAAGTAAAATTTGACAACGCTTACATTATATGTTAATCTCGAGTTATAGAAAGAAATAAAAAATTTATTTCTTTTAATTTTTAAAATCTAGATAAAGCGCTTTACCTTTAATGTTTTCATGTATGAATAGTAGAGAAAAGAGGTGAAGTATTAATTTTTGATAATTTGATAAAGCGCTTTATCAAAGAAAGGAAAAAAGATGAGCGAATTAAAGAGAAATGTAATTATTGATACAGATCCAGGAATCGATGATGCAGTTGCGATAGCAATCGCACTATACTCAGATCAATTAGATGTTAAGTTAATAACAACGGTTGCTGGAAATGTGAGTAGTGAGAAGGTCACATTGAATGCTAAAAAACTAATAACGTTTTTTGGTAAAGATACTCCAATTGCAAAAGGAGCAACAAGACCACTGTTAAAGGATGCAGTGGATGCAAGTGATATTCATGGTGCAACTGGAATGGAAGGCTTTGACTTTCCTCAACCAAATAATGAGTTATTGTTAAAGGAACATGCAGTAAATGCAATCGCAAATACAATCAGAGCGTCAGAAGAAAAAACAACGATTGTAGCAATTGGGCCACTTACAAATATCGCAATGTTTATTCGTATGTATCCTGAATTGTTAGATAAAGTAGAAGAGATTGTCATGATGGGTGGAGCACTTGGTCGTGGTAATAAAGGAGTCCTCTCTGAATTTAATATTGCAGTAGATCCAGAGGCAGCACAAATTGTATTCACAAGTGGATTACCACTAGCGCTGGCACCACTTGATGTTGCTTGGAAATCACTTGTTGTGCCTGAAGATAGCGAAAAAATCAGAGATATGAATAATGTTGGTAATATGATGTATCTGTTATTTAAAAAATATCGTGGAGGAAGTTTCCAAACTGGTTTAAAAATGTATGACAGTTTTGCAGTAGCGTATTTACTAAAACCAGAAATGTTCACCATTGAAGAAACATTTGTTGGTATTGAAGTAAATGGTGTATATACTGCAGGAGCTACTTCAATTGATTTAAAAGGATACTTGGGAAGGGAAAGTAATTGTAGAGTGTGTGTTGACGTTGACCCAGATCAATTTAAAAATTGGTTTTTAGAGTCAATTGAGAAATGCGTATAGGGGGAAAGAAAAATGATAGAAGCATTATTAGTAATCGTAGTTATGGGTGTTGTAGGTTACTTAATTGTTAAGAACTATAACCCAACATTTGTATTAATTTCAGCAGGATTAATTTTATTAGCGTGTGCAACATTATTAGGCCATGCATTATATCCTGAAGGAGAAGGAACAGGATTTGCATTATTTGATATATTCTTATCATTCAAAGATGCAATTATTAGTCAAATTGGCGGAGCAGGATTAGTTGTAATGATTCTGTTTGGATACTCTGGATATATGAACCATATTGGTGCAAATCAAAAGGCAGTAAATGTACTTGTAAAACCAATTATGAAAATTAAATCAAAGGCATTGTTTGTTCCAATTGTATTCTTATTGGGTAACTTAATGTCACTAGTAGTTCCAAGTGCATCAAGTCTTGCTGTTATCTTAATGGCAATTCTATATCCACTATTACAAGGAATCGGTATTTCATCAATGACTGCCGCAGCAGTTATTGCAATGACAGCAACAATTATGCCTACACCTTTAGGTGCAGACAACGTAATTGCAGCAGAAGTATTAAATTATAACTTATTGGATTATGTAATCTGGCATGCAAAAATTTCAATTCCAGTATTATTGATTTTAGCAGTTGTACATTACTTCTGGCAAAAACACTGTGATAAAACAGAAGGTGAAGCAGCATTTGTAAAAGTTGACACTTCTAACTTATCTGAAGTAGAAGAAGCAAAAGTACCTACATTCTATGCATTGTTACCATTATTACCATTAGTTATGATTATTGGTGTTGGTATTGCAAGTATGGTAACAAATGAAATTTCTATGGATATCTTTGTATTAACAGTAATTTCGTTCTTTATTGTTGTTGTTATTGAAACAATCAGACACAAGTCACTTAAATTATCACAAGAAGCAGCAGTTGAAATGTTCAAAGGAATGGGACAAGGATTCAGTCAAGTTGTATTGTTAGTAGTTGGTGGGGTTCTTGTAACAACAGCAATTCAAAACTTAGGTGTTATTGATTCATTGATGAGTATGGTTGAAAATACATCTGCAGCAGGTATCGTGACTTCATTAATCTTCAGTGGTGGAACAACAATCTTTGGTGTTCTTGCTGGTGGTGGTTTATCAATGTTCTATGCAACAATTGAATTACTACCTGATATTGCAGCTAGAGCAGGTATTGATGGTATTCTTATTGCCTTGCCAATGCAAATGATTGCAAACTTAGCTAGAACAATTTCACCAGTAGCAGCAGTAATGATGATTGTTTCATCTTCAGTTGGAGTATCTCCAATGAAGTTATTGAAACGTACTAGTGTACCAACAATTGTCGGAATTATCTTAGTAGTAGTGTTATCAATTATTATTCTTCCATATTAAGGACTAATGAAATTTGAAGTAGCTACTGCACAACATATTGATGAATTGGTGCAAATTTTAGAAGAAGCAAAAATAAACATGGAAAGACAGAATATTTATCAGTGGAATAAACAATATCCAAATCGAGAGTTAATCCTTAACGATATCGATAAGCAAGAACTATACATATTAAAAGATCGAACGGATACGATTGTTTGTATGGGAACTTTTTCAGAGAGTTCCATCAAAGAAATTACGATTCCAATTGATACAAAAGCAGTTTTTATTAAACGTCTAATCGTAAAAGCAAATACATGTGGACAGGGATTGGCGAAGGAATTAATTGATAAATATATAGACAAGTGTGAATTGAAAGATAGAGAATTGTATTCTTGTACAAATCATACCAATCTTCCAATGCAGCGAGTACTTGAGAAAATGAACTTCAGAGTAGTTGAATCATTTGTTATAGAAGAGCGTAAAGCTTATGGTAATTTCCATTTATATTATAAGAAAGTGGGGAGAATAGATTGACAAATAGCGTTGTTGTATTAGGTAGTATTAATCTTGATATTGTTTTGCATACCGACCGATTGCCCAAGATCGGTGAAACAATTGTTGGAAAAGGAATCGATTATCTTGTGGGAGGTAAAGGTTCCAACCAGGCAGTGGCAATATCACGTAGTGGTGGAGATGTTGCACTTCTTGGAAAAATTGGAGCAGATACATTTGGTGACAAAATTCTTAGTTATTTAAAGGAAGAAAAAATGGATTTAAGTCATCTGATGATTGAACCTAATTTCTTTACTGGTATTGCAAGTATATTTAAATTACCAGAAGATAACTGTATTACAGTAATATCTGGAGCAAATGAATTAGTAGATAATACATTTGTTGATTCAGTTGTTGATGTTATAAAAGAAGCAGATATTTTACTGATGCAGTTAGAGATTCCAGTTTCAACAGTGAAGTATGCATTACGAATAGCTAAACAAAATGGAGTTACTACTGTTTTAAATCCAGCCCCATTTAATAGTGAAATTCTAGATACATTAGATTATGTAGATTACATAACACCTAACGAAATAGAATTTGAGGAACTTTGTAATAAAACACTAGATACAGAAGAAGTGTTCTTCGAAGAAATGGTGAAGTGGGATAGAGAACACTCTACAAAACTGATCGTAACTAGAGGAGGCGCTGGAGTATCATTTGTTGAAGATGGAAAAGTTGAGACCATCCCAGCATATCCTGTAGAAGTAATAGATACTACTGGAGCAGGAGATACATTTAATGGAGTATTTGTAACATCCATAGCAAGAGGCATGTCGTTGAAAGAAGCAGTTCGTTTCGCAAGTGTTGGTGCATCTATGTCAACTAGATCATTAGGAGCACAAACTGGTATTCCAACATTTGAAGAAATTGAATCATATATTGAGAAAAACTAATAATAGTATTAAGAAGTCATCATTTTATTTAGCGTAAAATGATGACTTTATTGTATATTAGCAGAAAGAAATATAGTTAATAAAATATATAAGTAATTTGGATTGACAACCTCTATATGATAGTGATAAAGTGGTTATTGTTAGCAAAGGCTAACTATAGATTAGTACACTAATTAGGAGGAGTACATGAAAAAGATATTATCAGTATTTTTTGCGTTAGCAATTATCGTTACTGGATGTTCAGGAGGAAGTTCTTCAGACGACGACAAAGATACATCAAATACTAATGGAGAGTTTCCAATTGTAATTGAACATGCATTTGGGGAGACTACAATTGAAGAAAAACCAGAACGTGTAGTTTCAATTGGTTGGGAAAACCAAGATGTTGCATTAGCTTTAGGTGTTGCACCTGTTGCGATGTCGACACCTGCTTATGGATTAACAGGTGATGAAACAATGCGTGTTTGGACAAAAGAGAAATATGAAGAATTAGATGCTGAAGAGCCAACAATCTTTAATGATTTAAATGAGTTGGATTTTGAAGCAATTGAAAAAGCGAATCCTGATGTAATTCTTGCGGCTTACTCAGGTATTACACAAGAAGATTATAATATGTTAAGTGAAATTGCACCAGTGATTGCTTATACAGGAGAACCATTTGTAATTACATGGCAGGAACAAATCGAACAAGACTCAAAAGGGTTAGGTTTGGAAGCTGAAGGTAAAGCATTAATTGAAGAGTTAGAAGCAATGATCAATGATGAAGTAGCGAAGTATCCATCATTAGACGGAAAAACAGCTACATTTGCATGGTTTGATGCAAGTGATACGTCGTCATTCTTTGTATATGGTAATGCAGATCCACGTTCTAAATACTTACAAGATATGGGATTAGAATTACCTAGTGAAGTAGAAACAGTTACTGATGATGCAGGTGGATTCTTTGCGACAATCAGTGCTGAACAAGCTGAAATCTTAAATGATACAGATATTTTGGTTATCTATGGTGGTAACGAGGAATTGTTAGTTACATTACAGGCAGATCCTATTTTAGGGAAAATTCCAGCAATTCAAAATGGATCAGTTGTATTACTAGAAACTGATGAACCAGTTACAATTGCAGCAGCTACACCTACAGCATTATCAATTCCATATGCAGTGGAAGATTATGTGAAAATGATTGGTGGAGCAGCAGAAAAAGTTAAGTAATAATTATTACTTTGTTACTACTTTTTAAAAATTAAATCGTAATTTTAGAAAATACTGGGAGCTAACTAATTCCCAGTATTTTTATCATTTAGTGATAAGAAAAATATTGGATTGTTATTGCCTTGACATCAAGTATTATTAATGATATTTTTGATTGGTGGTTAGACTAAGTTAACTAAAAACAGGAGGAAAAATGAAGAAGCAAAAATACGTATTATATTTTATAATTTTATTAATTGCTGTAGCTTTTATTGCGCTTTTATCATTGGCTGTTGGTTCCAAATCAATACCCCTTGGTGAGGTCGTTGATCATTTGCTTCATCCAAGTACTGAATCCTTTAATGGAGCAGTTATTCAGGCAAGAATTCCTCGTACAGTGTTTGGTCTTATTGCTGGTGCAGCATTAGCAATTTCAGGTTTATTAATGCAATCAATTACAAGAAATCCGATTGCTGATCCAAGTATTCTTGGAGTAAACTTTGGAGCGAGTCTTGCAGTTGTATCCGGTATCACATTCTTTAATATTCAATCGTCTACTCAATATATCTTATTTGCATTAGTTGGTGCAATTCTTACTACCATTTTAGTATATTGGATTGCTTCCCTTGGTCAGGGTGGAGTGACTCCATTGAAACTGGCACTGGCTGGCGCAACGATTAATGGAGCGATATCTTCGTTAATTAGTATGATGGTATTGCCTAATATTAACTCGATGGCTTCATTTCGTTTCTGGCAGGTGGGAGGAATTAGTGGTGTTTCCTATGAGAACATTCTTATAAGTTTGCCATTTCTCATAGGAGCTTTATTAATTGCCATATTTGTATCACCATCATTAGATGCAATGATGTTAGGTGATGAAACAGCGACTGGTCTAGGAGTAAAAGTAAAACGTACAAGACTACTGGCAACTGCATCTGGAGTTATATTGTCTGCAACCGTTACAGCGATTGCAGGACCAATTGGTTTTGTGGGATTGATGATTCCACATATGATGCGTTTACTTATTGGAAATAATGTAAAACTATTGTTATTGTTTAGTGCCCTTGGTGGTGCCATTTTATTAAGTGGTGCAGATGTTATTGGAAGAGTAATTGCTTATCCTTATGAAGTAGAGGTAGGTATTTTAACTGCTTTAATTGGTGCACCTGTCTTTATTTATGTTGCAATGAAAACGAAAGTGAGAGCTTTATAATGAACGATATATTAGCAGGATTAAGAAAACGTAAGCGGAAAGCTAGAATAGTTGTAGTCACATTAATTGTTATCGTTTTATTATTAATGGGAATTACGTTAATGGTAGGAGATACGTTCTATCCTCTTGATGTAGTATTTAAGGTCATCATGGGAGATAAAAACATTAGTGGTGCAAGTTTTGCTGTTGGTACAATTCGTTTGCCAAGGATGCTTGCAGGAGTGCTAGTGGGATTCTCTTTAGGTCTAGCAGGTAGTGTCTTTCAGAAGATGTTAAGAAACACACTTGCGAGTCCTGATATTGTTGGGATATCATCTGGTACTAGTATGGCAGCAGTATTTTGTATTTTAATCTTACAGATGAGCGGACCTAGTGTTTCACTAATTTCAATGGCAGCAGGATTGTTAATTGCATTACTTGTATATATGTTATCAAGTGTTGGCAGATTCTCAAGTGCTCGTTTTATCCTAATTGGGATTGGTCTTCAGGCAATTATGAATGCATTAATTTCTTATATGTTATTAAGAGCAAATCAATATGAAGTAAGCAGTGCGATGCGCTGGTTAAGTGGAAGTTTAAACAGAATGCAGATGAGCAGTATACCAACCTTACTTATCGTTGTTATTGTTTGTACAATTGCGATACTACTTCTGGAACGTTATCTGAATGTATTGGAGTTAGGTGATGATATCGCAGTGGTATTGGGAGTTAGAGTGAAAGTTGTACGTATTTTACTAATTGTATGTAGTGTCTTTATGATTGCATTTGCTACATCAGTAGCAGGACCGATTGCATTTGTATCGTTTCTGGCGGGACCAATCGCTCATCGATTGGTTGGTAGTGGTCAGTCTTATGCATTTGCTGCAGGACTGGTTGGTGCGATTCTGGTGCTATGTGCGGATATGGTTGGACAGTTTCTATTTGCCACAAAATTTCCAGTAGGAGTGATTACTGGAGTTATAGGAGCTCCATATTTAATTATATTATTAATTCGAATTAACAAGACAAGAGGTGTATCATGAAACAACACAAATTAGAAGCAAATCATATCAATGTTGGTTATGATAAAAAAGAAGTAATTGATGATTTAAGTGTAACCCTTCCTGATGGAAAGATTAGTGTTATTATTGGTGCAAATGCTTGTGGAAAATCAACGTTATTAAAAACATATGCCAGACTATTGCAACCGAAAAAGGGTGAAATATTACTGGATGGTAAAAACATTCATCTGGAAAATACAAAAGAATTGGCCAAGGTAATTGGATTATTGCCACAAAGCCCGATTGCTCCTGAAGGAATTCGAGTTTCTGATTTGGTAGCTCGTGGTCGTTTCCCACACCAGGGATTTATGAGTTCACTAACTGAGAAAGATTATGAAGCAATTCAAGAAGCTTTAGAAATGATGAAAATCGCTGACTTAGCTGATCGTAGTATTGATGAGTTAAGTGGTGGTCAACGACAAAGAGTTTGGATTGCGATGGCACTTGCTCAACAGACTGATATCTTATTCTTAGATGAACCAACAACGTATTTAGATATTACATATCAGATTGAAATTCTGGATTTACTAAAAGAATTAAACGAAACAAAAAAGACAACAATTATTATGGTACTACATGATATTAATTTATCTGCACGATATGCAGATCATATTATTGCCTTAAAAGATGGTGATTTAGTTGCTGAAGGGAACCCATGTAATATTGTGAATGAAGATTTAATTAAAACTGTATTTAACTTAAATTGTTCGGTTATTAGTGATCCTATATCACATACACCACTAATTATTCCAATTGGAAAATATCCAAGAAAAGAAGAAGGTTGTCAAATATAAAATAATAATTACCAAATCAAAAATCTTCATTTTATTACGAAAATAATGAAGATTTTTTTCTATTGCGAATATTGATACAAAATGAATTGACAAGCTATATACTATAGTGATAAAGTTGATATTGTTAGCGAAGGCTAACTATGGACTGGTACACTATAGGAGGAGTACATGAAAAAATTATTATCAGTATTTTTTGCGTTAGCAATTATCGTTTCTGGATGTTCAAATGGAAGTTCTTCAGATGACGACAAAGATACATCAAACAGTGATGGGGAGTTTCCAATTACAATTGAACATGCATTTGGAGAAACTACAATCGAAGAAAAACCAGAAAACATTGTTGCGATTGCTTGGGGAAACCAAGATGATGTTTTAGCATTAGGAGTTACACCAGTTGGTGTTTCAAAAGCAAACTATGGAATTGGTGAAGATGAAAAACTACTTCCTTGGACACAAGAAGCATTTGAAGAACTTGGAGTAGAAGATCCAGTTGTATTTGATGATGTAGATGGATTGGACTATGAAGCAATCAGTGATGCAAATCCAGATATTATCTTAGCTACATATTCTGGAATCACACAAGAAGAATATGATTTATTAAGTGAAATTGCACCTGTAATTCCTTATGAAGAAGCAGCATACCAAACAACATGGCGTGAACAACTTCTTACAAACTCAAAAGCAATTGGGATGGAAGAAGAAGGAAAAGAATTGGTGAAAGAATTAGAAGAGACAATTGCTACAGAAGTTGCGAAGTATCCTGAAATTGAAGGAAAGACAGCGGCATTTATGTACTTTGATGTAGCTGATTTAGGTCAGGTATATGTATATGGAGAAAATGATCCACGTGCAGCATATTTACAAGATTTAGGGTTTACACAAGCAGACAGTATTAGTGAAATCTTAGATGGTACAACTGAATTTGGTACTTACTTCTCTGCTGAAAAAGCAGAAGACTTAAGTGATGTAGATGTAATTATTCTTTATGGAGATGATACAACATTAGAAGCATTACAAAATGATCCATTAATTGGAACAATCCCAGCGATTCAAAATGGTGCTGTTGTTATATTAGAAAATAATTCAACTCTAGCAGCTTCAACAACACCATCATCTTTATCAATTCCATATTCAATTGAAGAATATGCAAAATTGATGGGTGAAGCAGCAGCTAAAGTAAAATAGATGAAACCAGTAAAGTATACATTAATTATTGGTGGACTTGCACTTGCATTAGGATTAAGTGTAATTGCATCACTTGCATTTGGTGCAAAAACAATTCCGTTTCAAGAGGTAATAGATGGGTTATTTAACCCATCTGTTTCTTCATTTAATGCTCTTGTTATACAGGAGCGAATACCTAGAACTGTGTTTGCTTTGATCGCTGGAGCATCACTTGGAGTATCTGGTATTTTGATGCAGTCATTAACTCGTAATCCAGTTGCTGATCCAAGTATCTTGGGAGTAAATTCAGGGGCAGCTTTAGCAGTTGTTATTGGACTTGCATTCTTTCATATTAATAGTGCTACACAATATATTGTACTTGCAATTGCTGGTGCAGGATTGAGTGCATTTTTTGTATATGCAATTGCATCTTTGGGAAGAGGAGGAGCCACCCCGATTAAATTAACCTTAGCAGGAGCAACCACAAGTACGGCTATTACCTCTATGATAAATCTTATTTTATTACCAAGAGTACAGTCATTGACATCATTTCGTTTCTGGCAGGTAGGTAGTGTGAGTGGAGCAACATGGGATTCTATTATGACAGTATTACCAGTTGTCATTATTGCCTTTGTAATTGCGATTGCAGTCTCTCCATCACTTAATGCAATGGCCCTTGGTGATGAAATGGCA
This sequence comes from Breznakia pachnodae, assembly GCF_030814225.1. Taxonomy (GTDB): domain Bacteria; phylum Bacillota_I; class Bacilli_A; order Erysipelotrichales; family Erysipelotrichaceae; genus Breznakia; species Breznakia pachnodae. The sequence goes on along the minus strand of NZ_JAUSUR010000001.1, from coordinate 1,155,863 downwards.
ACGGGGCTTGGAGTAAAAGTAAATCGTACACGAGCAATTAGTGCAATTGCTGGAGTGTTGTTATGTGGAAGTGTTACAGCACTTGCAGGACCAATTGCATTTGTTGGACTGATGGTACCGCATGCAATGCGTTTATTATTTGGAAGTAATGTTAAAATATTGGTTCCTCTATCAGCAATGGGTGGAGCAATCCTACTTGTATTATCGGATGTAATAGGTAGAGTGTTAGCAAACCCTGGAGAGATCGAAGTAGGTATTATAACTGCCTTTATTGGGGCGCCAATTTTTATTATCATTGCAATTAAAACGAAGGTGAAAGCATTATGATCGATCATTCAAATTTAATCATGCAGGGAATGAGAAAACGTAAATATCGTGCAATCATAGCTGTTTCAGTACTGGTAGTTATTGTACTTGTTTTAATGGCTTGTATGCTGATTTTTGGTAACACTCAATATTCCTTAGATGTAATTGTAAGAACCCTTCTTGGTGAAGAAATTCAAGGTGCAAAGTTTGCAGTTATGACGATTCGTCTACCAAGAATGCTAGCAGGATTACTTGTCGGTATTTCACTAGGTATTGCAGGAAATCTATTCCAGAAAATGTTACATAATCCACTAGCCAGTCCAGATATTATTGGGGTAAGTTCAGGATCAAGTGTAGCAGCCGTATTCTGTATTCTAATTCTAAATATGAGTGGATTTGGTGTATCACTAGCAGCTGTTATCAGTGGATTAGTTGTAACCATGTTAGTCTATGCACTTTCTAGTATTGGTAAGTTTTCAGGAGGAAGATTAATCTTAATTGGGATTGGTATTCAGGCAATGGTCAATGCTATTATTTCTTACTTATTGTTGAAAGCAAATCAATATGAGGTATCAGGTGCGATGCGTTGGTTGAGTGGAAGTCTAAATGGAGTACAAATGAAGAATATTCCATTATTAGCTGTAGTAGTAATTGTGTTTGTTACAATCATTCTAGCACTGCAAAAACATTTAAAAGCGATGGAGTTGGGTGATGACCTTGCTATTATTTTAGGAATTCGAGTGAATTATATTCGTATTGCTTTAATGATTAGTGCAGTAATCTTAATTGCCTTTTCTACAGCAGTAACTGGACCGATATCCTTTGTAGCATTCTTAGCAGGACCAATTGCACAACGACTTGTTGGATCAGGTCAATCCAATTCGATTGCTTCTGCATGTGTAGGTGCAATTCTGGTATTGGGTGGTGACCTAATTGGTCAATTCTTCTTTACAACCAGATTTCCAGTAGGAGTTATTACAGGAATCCTAGGAGCACCATATTTATTAATCTTATTAATTCAATTAAATCGTTCAGGAGGTACATCATGAGCCAACATACATTAAGTGCAAATAGAATAATAGCAGGATATGACAAGAAAACCGTATTACATGATTTACAGGTAGATATACCAGATCACAAAGTTAGTGTAATCATAGGTTCCAATGCCTGTGGAAAATCAACACTACTAAAAACTTTTTCACGCTTACTTCTACCAAGTGATGGAGAAGTAATTCTCGATGGAAAAAAGATTGATCAGATACCATCCAAACAACTGGCACAGACGCTTGGATTGTTACCACAGTCACCAATTGCACCAGAAGGAATTCGAGTATCGGACTTAGTCGCAAGAGGACGCTTTCCTTATCAGGGATTTATGGGTGGAATGAAAAGTGAAGATTATGAAGCAGTGAATGATGCCTTAGATGCAATGGGAATCACTGACCTTGCTAATCGTGAGGTAGATGAACTAAGTGGAGGACAACGTCAAAGAGTATGGATTGCCATGGCACTTGCCCAGCAGACCGATATCCTATTCTTAGATGAACCAACAACATTTTTAGATGTAACTCATCAGATTGAAATTCTAGATTTATTGAGAGAATTAAACCAGAAGAACGGAACTACAATTGTAATGGTGCTACATGATATCAATTTATCAGCACGTTATTCTGATCATATGATTGCATTGAAAGATGGACAGTTAATCGCTGAAGGTGATCCTTGTGATATTGTAGATGAAAGTTTAATTAGTACTGTATTTAACTTGGATTGCGAAGTCATCAATGATCCAGTATCGAATACACCATTAATTATTCCTAAAGGGAAATATCAAAGAAAACCAGTAAGTTTATAGTGTAGAGATAAGGTGAAACAGCCTTATCTTTTTATTTTTACTAAAATATAGTAAAATAGGTGTATAGATTGAGATTTATATAAGGCGGGAATAGATTATGAAGAAGAAAAAATTAATAATACATATTGTAGTAGGACTATTAATTCTATTAATACCACTAATGCTGACAAGTGAAAGTGGACTATACATTACAAGTGATTTTCAGATAATAGGAATGAATTATTTCATTCGAGCTGGAGCGCTTATTGTTTCCATACTGGTAATGTATGTAGGAATAAATAATTATTTTAAATTGGACGAAAGTAAATAGGAACGAAAAGGGATTAACTCAAGTTGGTAAAACTTAGCTGATTCCTTTTTTTGTTGGAAGAGAGGTGATGTGTGTGAATGTGCAAAAACAAAAAAGTTGCCACAACTACGGTAAACTTTTAGTATTGGAAAAAATTGGGTACTTTATATAATGAACTTAGGAGAAGCGACATGATTGTTTTAACGAAAAGGCAAAAAGAAATTTTAGATTTATTATCTTTACAGAATGACTATATTACATTTAATTCAATTGCAAAGAAATTATCTGTCAGTAATCGAACAATTCGAAATGACATGAAGCAAATTGAATTTTTCCTCATGGAAAAAGGAATTGAGTTAGTTAAAAAAGCAGGTGTTGGTGTTTTGCTAAATTGTGATGAAAGTGAAAAAGCAGCTGTAAGAAAAGATATGGATATGATTTACACAAGAAACTTCTCTAAGGAAGAACGTAATAGTCTAATAAAGGTTTATCTGTGTTTACTTCCAACAAATACATTTCAGGATTTGGCAGATATCTGTCTGGTTTGTAAGCAGACAATTATTAATGGATTTGATGACATTATAAAAGATGTAGCAACATCAAATATAAAAGTTGAAAAAATTCAAGGAGTTGGATTACAGCTAAGTGGAAGTGAAATTGATATACGCAGAATGTTTCTGCAGATATTAAATGATAATCCTTGTCCAAATGAAATAGACGAGTTATTAGGTACAAATGATCATATTTATCGATTGAATGAAACAGCAGAAGAAATATTCAATCGATTAGATAGTGAGCATGATATTTCATTTAAAGATACCAATCGATTAAAACGATTTATATCCTTTGTGTTATTGAGAATAGAAAATGGAAATTTATTATCGGATGATTTTAAACTTCCTGAGTTTCCACCACATGATAGTTTGAATTTCTTTATTGAATTCTTAAGCCCATATCTTCCAAATGAAAAGGAATGTATTTACTTAAGTACGATTATGATTAGTGAACGAATGAGTCAGTTATCAGATTTGATGTATGGTGATAAGAACGAAGATGATGAAGCATATCAGATTGCAATGTTCTTGGTAGATTCCTTACAGTCATTACAACCACTTGAGAAAGACTCGGTTCAGGAAATGATAGATGGTTTAACTTTACATTTAAAGACGGCGATTCATCGTTGTCGAAATAATCTAAAAGTAAAGAATGATTTAGTTGATCAGACGCAAATGATGATTTCCTTATTTTATGAATTTACTAGAAAACAATTACATCAGGTTGAGAAACAATACAACTTAATCTTTGATGAAAATGAAATTGCATATATTGCAATGTACATTGCTTCAATTTATGAAACAGGAAATAAAAATCGCAATATGGTAAATGTTCTATTGATTTGTTCCTTCGGGTTGGCAACTAGTTCAATTCTAAAATCTAGGCTATCTCAGTTCTTACCAGAGTTAGCAATTATTGGACCAGTATCAGAAAAGCAATCAGTTAGTTATCTAGAAAATAATGAAATAGATCTAATTATATCAACCAGTGAATATGAACATGAAGATATACCTGTAATTACAGTAAATCCAATGTTAAATCAGATAGATATTGAACGAATTAAGAGCAAACTATATCAGTTCTCTTATTCAAAGATGTGTTCATCCTTTATTAATTCGGTTGCACCAGCAATAGAGCAGATAGAGAAGCATTATCTTAAAGATTACATTGATGCAGAATACATTCAGATTGTAGATGAAGTAAATGGTTGGGAAGAAGCAATTCAAGTTGCTGCGAAACCACTGCTAGAGAAACATTATATAGAACAGCAATATGTAGAGACAATGATTTATGCAGTAAATGAATATGGTACCTATATGGTAATGACACCACAGACAGCATATGTGCATGCAGGTGTGAATGATGGGATTTATCAGAATTGTACCGCAATTCTGATATTAAAGAATCCGATTATGTTTGGATATATGAATCCTAAATTAGTAAGAACGATAGTAATTTTAGGAATTAAAAATAAGCAAGAAAATGATTTATTGAATATTGCTTATATATTAGAAAAAGAATGGAATATTGAAAAATTGGAAGCAAAAGATATTTCCAAGGAAATAGTATTTAGTATGCATGATTAGTGAAAGGAAGAGAAGTATGAGTGAAATAATTAATATAAAAAATATTCAATTAAATCAAAAAGTAAATGATTGGGAAGAAGCAATTCGTATTACTAGTAAACCATTACTGGAAAACAATTCAATCGAACCAATCTATGTAGAGAACATGGTGAATAGCGTTAAAGAGTTAGGACCTTATATTGTGATTATGCCACAGTTTGCATTAGCACATGCAGCTCCAGGAGTTGGTGTTAAGGTTTCTGATATGTCGATTGCAACATTCCCTGATGGAGTGAATTTCAATTGTGAGAATGATCCAGTGAAAGTAGTACTTTGTCTTGCTTGTATTGATAAGATATCGCATTTAGATAAGTTGCAGAAGGTGGCAACTACATTAATGGATGACTCAATTATTGAGAAGATGTGTGCTTGTAAAAGTGAACAGGAATTGTATGAAATATTGAATACAGGTGAAGTTTAGGATAAAAGAACTTCAAATATAAGAAAGGAGGAATGCATATGAAGCATAAAATTCAGACAGTGTGTGGTTTTGGATGTGGATCTTCATTGATGTTGAAAATGAATGTAGAAAGCATCGCCAAAAAACACGGGATAGAAATTGAAGCGTTTTGTGGTGATGTAGGAACTTGTTGTTCCAATGACTGTGATGTGATTTTCATTTCGAAAGAATTAGCAGAACGCATCCAAGATCGCGCAAAAGTTCCATTGGTTATATTCAATAATTTTATGGATAAGAAAGAAGTTGAAGAAAAGAGTTTGGCTTATTTTGACACAATAAAATAGAAAAGTGAGGAGAAAATTATGGCAGTATTTAATTTTATTATTAATGAAATATTTGGACAAGGTGCGATTTTCTTAGCGCTTATCGCATTTGTCGGTTTACTTGTACAAAAGAAATCTGCATCAGAAGTAATTAGAGGAACGGTAATGACAGCAATTGGTTTCTTTGTATTATCAACTGGTACAGGACTTATTACGGGGAATTCTATTGATGGAATTGCATCTGCATTTAACACAATTATGCCTACTGCAGTTGAATCAACTACTGTAGATATTGGTGCACAATATGGTACGGAAATTGGTATCGTAATGTTAGCGGGATTTGGAATTAACTTATTAGTAGCTAGATTTACAAGATGGAAATCAGTGTTCTTAACAGGACATATGTTATATTGGTTCCCATTTGTATTTATTGCAGCTGGAGTAAATGCTGGATTAACAGGAACAAAACTAGTTATTATTGCAGCAGTATTTACAGCACTATATATGGTAGTATCACCAAACCTAATGAGACCATTTGTGAAGGAAGTTACAGGAGATGATTCATTTACAATTGGTCATCCTACAACGATTCTTTCAGTAATCTCTGGTTTATTAGGTAGAGTAGTGGGGAATAAAGAAAAATCAACAGAAGATTTAAAAATACCTTCTTCATTAAGTTTCTTACGTGAAGTATCAATTACAGGATCAATTGTAATTGCAATTACATATATCGTTATGTATTTTATTCTTCAAGGAAATGGATTTGATCCAGCAGTTGTCTGGGGATATGCAGAATCAGGAACAACCGCATTTAGTTACATCTTTACACATGCAATTTACTTTGGTGTAGGTGTTACAATTATGCTTCAAGGTGTTCGTATGTTGATTGCTGAAATCGTACCAGCATTCCAAGGAATCGCAGAAAAATTTGTACCAGGTGCTATTCCAGCGTTAGATGTACCAGTTATTTTCCCTTATGGACCAAATGCATTAATTATTGGATTTATTGTAGCAATGATTACTTCAATCATCACAATTATCTTAACTGCAGGAATGTTCCCAACAGTAATTATTCCATTAACCTTTACATGTTTCTTCGAAATCGGATGTGCTGCCATCATTGGTAATGCAACCGGAGGGGTTCGAGGTTGTATCATTGGTGCAGCAGTTAGTGGTGTAATTATGGTATTGTTGGTTGGATTTGGAGCTTACTTCTTTAATGATACAATCCAACAATGGATGTTAGTATATGGTGGACAGGACTTCTCGTTATGGGGAATTATAGAAGGTTTGTTTGCTAGGTTGTTTATATAAGTTAGGATCGTATATGGAATTTAAATATATAGAACGAATATATAAATTAATAAAACTGATTGAAAACGAAGAACAAGAAGCAATGAAGCAAAGTGTTGATTTACTTTGTAAATGCATCTTAGATAAGAATACAATCTATACCTTCGGAGCCAGTCATGCAGGAATTTTAAGTGAAGAACTTTACTATCGTGCAGGAGGATTAATGCTATTTAATCCAATCTTTGGTAAAGAAATTATGCTTGATACATCACCTATTACATTAACTTCTAAAATGGAACGATGTGTAGGGTATGGAACTGCATTAGCACAAAGTAAAGCAGATTTCAAAGAAGGGGATGTCTTAGTAGTTCATTCAGTATCAGGAAGAAATCCAGTCACAATCGAAATTGCTTTAGCTGCACAAGATGCAGGAGCAAAGATAATTGCAATTACCAACTTGGAATACTCTAAGTCAGTGAGTTCACGTCATCCTAGTGGAAAGCGACTATTTGAACTAGCAGATATTATATTAGATAATCATGGTGATGTAGGGGATGCATGTGTTGCAATCGAAGGATTACAACAGAAAGTATCACCAACTTCAACTGTTGTTGGTGCAATTATGCTAAACTCAATTGTTGCAGCATTAACACAAAAGTTAGTTGATAGTGGAATGGAAAAACCACCAATCTTCTATAGTGCAAACTTAGATGGTGGAGATGAACTAAATCAGAAATTATATGAGGAATATAAAGAATCAATTCGCTATAAATTTTAAGCAAACAAAAGGTAGCTGATATCAAAATGATATCGGCTACCTTTTTAGTTGTGGGTGATTGCTTTTATAACGGTTGTACAAGTTTTATCGTAAATAATATTTGTTAGAGGTAACAGATATTTTATTAACATTAGAAACCAATACAATACTGCAAGTATCGCAATTGTTTCAAATGCAGTTAAGGATATCGTCAAGGTAATTAGATATAATACTGCACTAAGCAAAACTATAGAAAATATAATCAGAGACTTCTTTATGAAATCTTTTGGAATGTCAGGAAGGAAATATTTGATTCCAATAATCATAATCATAATAAGGACAATCGCACTAGTAGCTACATAATTATGCATTTGAAAAAAGGTTTCTACTAGATTGAAAGGAAATAACCCTATGAGAGAAATACTTAACCCAATAAGAGTAATAAGTCTATTTAATTGTCTGAATTGCTTTGTATGAGGAACTGCTTTTAAATGTGAAAATGTAAATTTAAATAAGAAAATAAATAATGGTCCCATTAGAATAAGCATATTATTAAAACGCCAAGGTTCTTTAGCGCTTGCAGATCCTAAGAAGCTAAAGTTATGTTGCCACCATAAGAAACTTCCATTTTCAAAAGAAGAAAATACTACACAACAAATAATAAGTAAGACAATTACTTTAATAATTTGAATTGGTGTAATCGATGATAATGCTTTAATCATAATAGCATTTGTAAGCAACGCCATTAATAATACTACAAATGAATAGAAATAGAGATTAAAAGTAATGTCTTTGAGTACGATATTGATTCCGATGAATAAAATATTAGAAATATAATATAGAATCATTGATAAAGCAAATATTTCAGTTATCTTATCGGTAAATGAGATATTAAGTTTCTTCTCTTTTCTGTCTTTAATAACAAGAAACCATATACTACAGAAAACACTGCTGAACATCAGCATATTTAAAATTCGATTTGTCATAAATCCAATATGTAATGCATTTATATTATCGTTTCCTAATGTATTTAAAATTAACAACACACTACAACATATTGCAGGAACAATAATCAATTTTAAGTTATCTAAAACAGCATTATAAATAGGCTTTACACGAATAATTAATCGATCGTCTTTGGTGTGCATTGAAACGCATTGATTCTCCTGTAAGTCCATTTGTTTTGATATTTCTTCAGGTATTTTAATATAGTAACTTTTATTCATAAATAATCGCCTCAATTCTATTTTGTGAATATTGCATATAATTTAAAAGTATTATATAAGTATATCATTGCTTTGACATTTGTAAACTTATAGGAACAGATTGTTTAATAATTGAAATAAAATGAACGATATCACAACTTTCTGCGACTAATTATTAGACTGCTAATTTATAAGTAAATTATACTTTTTAAATTTACGCGAACCAATTTGAAGTGAAAGTATGTCTAAGTGATAGGAAAGTATAAATTTTAGGAGATGTATATGAGCGGACAAGTCAGAAGAAGGAAAATTGATGTTGACTATATAAAAGCATTTAAAGCTGGTGATCAGGAAGCATTTAATTACATTTATAATTATTACAAAAACTCGTTATACTATTTCATCTTTTCTTATACAAAAGATAGTCAGGATGCTGAAGAAGTATTTCAAGATACATTTGTGAGAATCCATAATCGTATTCAAGACTTAGAAAAACTAGAATCATTTGAGTCGTGGGCTTTTTCAATTGCACACAGCATGACAATGAGTTTCTTAAAACGTAATAAAAAGAAAAAGTATTTTCAACTTGAAGAAGATATTGATGTTGAGGATGATTTTAATATTGTAGATGATTATGAAAAAGGTGAAGTAGTAGATACATTAAAAAAAGGTTTTGAGGAATTAAATCCTATATTTAAAAGTGTTGCACAGTTGCGATATTTAGAAGAATTATCAGTTAATGAAATAGCTGATACTCTATCAGTTCCTGTAGGAACAGTGAAACGAAGACTAAGTAGAATTAGAGAAATCATGCAACCAATTCTAGAAAAGCAGGGAATTACACCAGATAAGTATTTTTCACTTGGTGGGGTTCCAATTCTTTATCAGGTAATTAAAGAATCAGTAGCTGAACATCAATTATCTGCAACTGCTTCACAGTCAACATTGACTGCAGTAGCTGGAGGATCTGCAACTACTACATCATCAATGATTGGTGGTGGATTGCTATTAAAGGTTATTACAGCTGGAGTATTAATGGTAGGTACTGGGGTGTTTTACCAAAGTGTAACGCAAGGAAGCGAGGAAGTTCCTACTGGTGTAGTTGATAGTGTTTCTTATGACAAAGAACAGACGAACAAGGATGTTGAAGTTGTTTTGGAACTAAAGGAAGATATCACAACTGACAAGGCTGAAATCACGTTAGATGGTGAAGAACTGCCATTTGAACTACAAGGAAAAGAATTAAAATTTGTAGCAATGAGCAATGGAAATTACAATCTAATAGTTGATGAGTATACTGGTACACTTGAGATCAGAAATATTGATAAGAGTCCTCCAGTATTGAATGAAATTATTAATACAGAACAGGGCTTTCATTTAGATGTAAATGATGAAGGATTTGGTATTGATTATAAAGCATCCTATATTGAATATCAGGGAAAGAAGTATGATATTCAAGAGAATGGAGATATTACTGGTGAGTTTAAGGGAGAAGCTATATTACAACTGTTTGATGAAGTTGGAAATAGTTCGACTTATCAGATTACAATTGGAGATTAAAAACAAGGTAGTATAGTTATGATAAATGTGGGCGGTGAATGGAATAGAAAGTTTAAATTGATAATCGTATCATTTTTAATGATGCTTTTTTGCGTTGTAGTAAATATGCAAAAAATCGAAGCAACTGCTAATCCACTGAATATTAAAGTCTCAAATGTTGTAAGTGTTGTTCACTTAGACAATACGGTAGATATCATCCCTAATCAAATTTCACTTGAAGAAGTTCCTATTGGTTCTAAACTGAAAATAGATGTAACGATTACAAATTATGAAAGTGAATTTCCTATATCTGTAGGAGTTACAAAGAAGTTAGGTTTTCAATATTATGCTTATAATAAAGCTGATTTCAAAGTGAATGGAAATCTTTATTCTGAAGAGCAATACAATCAGTTTATTAATAATAAAAGTTTAGATACAACATTACAAAAACAATTGACCTTATCTTTTTATGCGAAATATACAGGGGTAGAAGACAATCTATTATCAATGAATGTTTCTGTAGCTAGTAATCGGGATGGAAATACAGCAGAACATGTTAGCTCGTTTGATTATAGTGTCGATACGAAATACAAACAGAAGTATCTGGTTAATTTCTATGATTACAATAATAGCTTACTAGATGCACAAATAGTAAATCGTAATTCACTCGCAAAAGTACCTATTGTTTATCGTGAAGGATATAAACTAAAAGAGTTTAACACTAAAAAAGATGGAAGTGGAGAAAAGTATGAAAGTAAGAAGGTTAGAAATACAGCAGATTATTATGCAATTTATGAAAAAAAGACATTCACAGTTTCCTATTATATAGGAGACAACCTATATGCAAATGAACGTGTAAATTATGGTGAAGCAGCACCATTATTAGTAATTAATGATTCAGAGTTTGGTGAGTTTGTAGGATGGAGTGAAGAACTATCAAGTATAAAGAGTAATCTAAATGTATACGCATTATTTAGGGATAAAGATGGAAATGTTCATTTGGATAATCAAGTAAGTGATAAGTCTAAAGTCAATAACAACAACTTGAATTATTCTTTTATGTTAATTGATAGAAAAACAAGCAGTGAAGTAAGTAAGGGAGGAACTTCATCATATATAACATATGCGAACAATCATAAATTCACAATTAGTGAAAGCAAAGATACGGTGCAAACAACAGATAGCATTACTACTTTTCTTTCATCAAAGGGAATTTCGATTTTACTATATTTATTTTTTATTATTAGCGTAATTTATATTTTTAAAAAATTAAATTTACGCGAACCAAAAAAGAAAAACATGCCATCTAACTGATGAATGGCTATGTACATGGCTATTACAATTTGAGGAGGGCATAAGAATATGAAGAAAGTTACATCATGCAAAGTGTGGAAGCTAGCACTCGTATTTGCATTGTCTCTTTCGTTTCTAAGCGTTATGACAAATTCTATTAGTTTGTTGGCAAACGAAGAAACATTTGAGATAGAAGAACATGTAAAGATTGGTGAAGACAAGACATATGCAGACATTACATTCAATATTGAAGATTTGAAAGATGGCTACAGTATTGAAAGTATTGAAAATCCAGATGGAAGTACAATGGATATGATTACAAATCCACTGTATACAGTTTGGGAAAATGGAACATACGATTTCATAATTAAGTATCGTGAAAATGATACACCAGAATTACTAGAGATAACGACATCAGTAAAGGTGGAAGGTATTGAAACCTCTGATAATAAAATATCAGATATTCAACCATTAACGACAATTACTGATGGTGGAGTTACGATTAGTATTCCAGCATATGATGGTGTTGGATGGAGTAATGGAGAAATAAAGGATTTGGCTATTAAAGTTGATTTTAATGGTGATAATACAACTGAGAATAAAAAAGTTGTGATTACACTACCTGAAGGAATGCGTTATGAGCAAGTTAAGACAGCAGGTACATTTAGTACAACAAATGTTGATACATCAATTTTGTCTAATTATCCAAGTACGGATCCATTAGCTACAGCAATCACAAAAATGGAATTACCAATAAGAGAAACAACAGGACCAAAATCTACATATGGAGATTTAGTTGTTTATTTTTCAGCAGGTACAAAAACAGCAACAATTGATTTAAAGGTTAGAGTGGATGGATATAAATACTATGGTCCACATACAATTAAAGATCCAATTGAGGCAACATTATATATGGGATCACCTACGCAAGAATTAGGAAGTGCAGAACAATCAATCGATGCGATAGGAGAATCATCTGGAGCTGGACAAATATCTAAAACAAGTTATAATACACCAACAACGCAGATTGGAGTTAGTACAAGTGATGAAACATCATATGGATTAGCGAATGCACAAAGAGTAGGTTTATATAATCCTGCTTTATCTACAATAATTGGTGCAGACAGAAGATTTGTGAAATCAGCAGTTATTTATATGTATTATCCTGAAGGAATGGTATTTGATAGTTTTGTTACTGATGTAAACTGGTCGGGATCAGCTCCTACTATTGTTGATGAGACTTCAAATAATAGAATAAAGATAACATTCACAAATGGAATGAGTTTGTTTGGAGGATGGATTAAATATAAAGTTCCAGAAGACGCAACCTTAGGATTTCATGAAAATCCTGCATCTGATTATGCGGAAATTACAAATTATGACGGAACAACTTATACATCAACGATAGGTGGGTCAAAGTACAAAGTTGAAGTGATTGATGTATCAACAGTAGAAAATAAAATGCAAATGTCATATTCAGCACCTGGAAATCAAGATAATATTACAGTTGCAAATACAAAATCCTATGGTCCATTCTTTTCAGTGAAAAATAGTACAGCAGGTACAAAGACAGATCAAATGTTTGAAGTTACAATTGATTCAAATTGGCAAGCAGAATTAGTTCGAATTCCATTTGATACGTCAGTCAGTGGAAATGAATTAAAAGATATTCAATATCAGACTACTAAAGAACCAGGAGTTTGGAAAACATATACTCCTGCAAGTGCAGCGGATGTTGCAACTTTATCTAATTGGTTGAAACAGGTATCAAAAGATAAAGTAGGACTAGATGATGATGAATATTTCCTGGCTCTAAGAGCTAATGTTGGAAAATTTTCTTCAACCTATAGCTTAACGTATGCCGCAAATGTAGCAAGAACAAACACATTATCAACTTATGGAAGTTTGAAGTCTGGTGTTACAAGTGCCACTGTAACAATGTCACTTTATGATAAAAATGATGCCAGTGTAAAAACAACAGCAACTGGTGTTATAAATTCAAGTTCAGTATCTGGATATAAGTCATCATTTAATGGTTCAATTAATTATTATGATGATGAAGGTAAAGGAATTACACAGATAGAAGCAGGAAATACACTAACAGTTGAAGGAACAATGTCGCTTAGTTTTGTAAGTTCTACTTCTACAATAATGAAAGCACCAGAAATCTATATTCGTCAACCCGAAGGGATGACGATAGCAATTGATACATTAGAAATTAAAGATCAAGATGGTGTAGTTATAGATGGTTGGACTTATACATCTTCTACGAATGATGAAGGTGAGATAATATATAAAGTAAAAACTCCTGATACAACGTATATTGGATTTTATTTTGATGGAGATAAAACAAAGAGTTTAAAATTTACATATGATATTAGTACGAATGTAAAATTAGTAGGAAATTATGATGGAAGAGATTTAGTTGCTTGGGGTAATAGTACAATGACTCCATTAACATTTTCTGAGTATGTAGTTTTTACAGATGTTCATGACTTTAATGGCAATGATGATATTACTGACGAAGTATTTTCATTTGCACCAAAAACAATCAAAGTTGTAGAAAATAAAAATATGTTGGTTGAAACATTCTTATCAATATCAGGTGAAGATCCAAAAGACCCATATGTAGAAGGGAATTCAAGTTCAGTTGCATACTTTACACCAGGTACAAATGCAGACTATACGGTAAAACTTACAAATAACAGTGATGCATATGCTACTGGTTTTGAAACTTATATACCAATTCCAAAGTCTGACGTAAACTATGGAACGCTTTTTCAAAGTGATGACTTTAAATGGGATATGAAATTAAAAGAGGCAGTAAGTGTTCCAGCAGGTTATGAAGTATTATACTCAACAGATGCAACAGGGGCAAACTATGCATCCGCAACTTATGAATCAGCATTACCATCAAATTTAGAAGATGTGAAAATGGTAAAAATTAGAGCTACAGCACTTATTGCACCAGGCGCAAGTGAGCAGGTTAAAGTATCGCTAATTGTAGATGAAGATTTTGATTCAGCAACTGCTGACAACAAAATTGGGAAAAGAAATGTGTATAGTCCTGTTTATGATGTAGTCAGTACTTCTTATACAGGTACATTATCAGGTACAAAAGTTGGAGCTGAGTTAGTAATTGCTGAAGTAGGTGGAATGATTTTCGTTGATAAAGATGCAGATGGATTATATATCCCAGAAAATGGTGATACTCCAGTCTCAGGGCATGAAGTGAAATTATATAAATGGGATGAAGATAGCGGAAGTTATGAACCAGTAATTGATCCTTCAACCAATCAACAATATTCAGTTACAAGTAATAGTAATGGAGTATATTTGTTTGATTATACAACCGGTATGGGATATGGAAAGTATGCTGTTGAGTTTGTAGAAAAGACAGGAGCTACTTATCAATATACAATTAATAATTCTGCAGTTGGTAAGGAAAATATCAACAGTGATGCGATTATTGCAAATAATATTCCAGAAGAAAATGATACATATAGAGGATGGGCAATTGATATTGATGCAACAAAACCAGTTGCGAAAACAATTGGTTGTGGATTCTTAAAATATAATCCACCTGTAGATCTTAGTGTTAGTGTCAGCACAACACCAAATCAAGTAAAAGTTGGTGATAGTATTATTGTTAGTAGTACTGTTACACCAGATTTCTGGGAAAGTATCAAAGCAACGACTGGTGCTTATGCATGGAGTTTGGATGATAGTACAAACATTACCCTTACAAATAATAATGATGGTACTGTTACAGTATCACCTACAGCACTTGCAGCACCATTGCCAGATAAGACAGTAAACTTAACCCTTACAATTACTGATATTTATGGTAATACCAAAACAAGCGCAAGTGTTCCGATTAAAATACTATCGAATATTGCACCAACAATCACAGTAGCTGATACAGTGGCTTACGTTGGTGATACAGTTGTAGACTACTCAACAGGCTTATCAGCTAGCGATGTTACAGGAAATCCGATGATGCTTATTACTGCAACTGGTGGACTACAAAACGCATGGATTAGTGAAAGTGTTCCACAGACAGATGGAAAGTACACGGTTGCTGGAAGTTATAAAATTACTTACAAAGTAAAAGATGTCCGTGGAAATGAAACAAGCGTTGATCGACTTGTTAGAGTACATGAGAAACCAACAATTAGTGCAAATTCAGCAACTTACTTAGTAACAGATACTACGATTGATGCACAGGTAAATGCATTGACATCTGCAACTTGGTTAGAAGCACCAGCAACAGAAGGTGCAGCTGTATCAAGAGATGTAACATCATTGATTACAAAAACGGTAACAAGTGAAATGGGAGTTACAGACTTTAGTAAAGCGGGACTTTATACGGTTACCTTTAACTTGAATGTTCCAGTTGGTGGAACAGCGAGTAAAACAGTACAGGTATTAGTGAAAGATCCTAAGGATGAAAGTAAAGATGGATTAACAATTCACGCAGAAAACTTTGTTCTTGAATATGCAGATGCACAAGACTTAACCCTTGCAAAGTCAATTACAAATGGAAGTGTACAGGCATATGCAGAAATAGAAAAGAATGGTGAAATTGAAAAGATTGAAAAGCTAAATAACAGTGCAATTAGTGTGAATGATACACAACTGAAAGCAATTCAATCTGCAACCATTGATGGTGGTATTTATAAACTAACATTCACTGCTACAAAAGATTCAAAAACGGTTAGTAAGGAAATTGAAGTTCTTGTGAAACCTAAAAATGCAGTAGTAGATGGTAGCGGATCGTTGATGTTAGATGCAAAGGCATTTGTTGTAGACTATGAAGATGCAGAAAACTTAACTGAAGCGCTAGCAATTAGTAATGGTAGTGGACAAGGATATAAGGTAGAAAGAAATGCAGAAGGTGAAGTAACTGCAATTACAGATGTAACTTCATTAATTACTGTTGATCCAACAGAGTTAACTGCAATTCAATCAGCACCAGAAGAAGGTGGAGTGTATCTTCTTACATATACTCTTAGCGATAATTTAATAACACTTACAAAACAGGTAGATGTGTTTGTAAAACCTAAGGGTGGAAATATTGACAAAGATATTAGTTTATATGCAACAAATCTTTCATTGACATATGAAGATGCGCTTAACTTAACAAGTGCAGATGTATTGGTGAATACAAAAGCAAAAGCAACAAAAATCAATAAAGATTCTTATGGTAACATAACTTCATTTACTGATATTAGTAGTTCAATTACAGTAGATGAAGACCAAATTGAAAAGATTAATAATGCGAAAGTATCAGGTGGTGTATTTACTGTAACATTATCAGTGACGGATGGATTAGAAACAAAGACTAAAGATATTCAAGTGTTTGTTTGGCCAGAGAAATCGGTGACAGTAGATGATACTACAATTAGTGCAAATGGATTTACGCTAACAACAAAAGAAGCAAAAGCATTGGATTTAACAGTTGCTAAAAAAGAAGCGAATGCTAGTGCTTATGCATTAACTCTAGATGGAAGCAACAATGTTATTAGTGCAAGAGATATTAGCGATAGCATAACAGTTGATGAAAATGAACTAAAAGCAATCAAGGAAACTGGATATAGTGGTGGATTATATGCATTCACATTTACAGTGACAAATGGCTCAACAGTTGCAACAATTTCAGTTCCTGTATTGGTTCAACAAGAAGCAATAACAAATGACTTAGTTATTCATGCAAACCCATTCGCATTAGAAAATACAGAAGCAAAAAACTTAGATGAAGCAACAGCAGTTAATGAAGAACATGCAAATGTAATGGCATATCAAATTGAACGTGATATCTATGGTAATATTTCTGCAATTCAAGATATAAGCGCAAATGTAGATATTGATACAGCAGAACTTGCTGCAATCAATGCAACTGATTCATTGGGTGGTATTTATCCATTAACATTCTCAATTACAAATAATGGTAATACAGAGGAGACAACAATTGATGTACTGGTAAAATCTGAAAAGTATATTACAGATCCTACAGGCGTACTTACATTATCTGTAACTGGATTTGAAATAACTGAAGCAGATGCATCAGGGTTTAATGAAAGTATGGCGTTATCAAAAGGAAATGCTACTTCATTTAAGTTTGAACTAGATGAAGATGGAAATATCCTTGGATTTAGTGATGTAAGTAATAACATTACAGTAAATAAAGATGAATTAAAAACAATCAAAGAATCAGGTGAAGGAATTTATCCTCTTACATATACAATTACAGATGGAGATATTACGGTTTCTAAAACAATCTATGTAGTAGTAACAGGTAAGAACACCCCATCAATCGTTGATGGTTTAGCAATTAGTGGTAAAGACTTTACCCTTACTTATGATGAAGCATTGAAGTTGGATCAAGCAATAGCAATTGAAAAGGCAGAGATTATTTCAGTCTTAGTAAATAATGATGCTGCAAAAGCCAGATTATTACTAGATAGTGAAATCACCCTAGAAGTAAAAGGGTTAGATGCAATTAATGCAACAACACAAAAAGGTGGAGAATATCCATTAACATTTATCGCAAGTTATACAAATG
Organism: Breznakia pachnodae; assembly: GCF_030814225.1. GTDB lineage: Bacteria > Bacillota_I > Bacilli_A > Erysipelotrichales > Erysipelotrichaceae > Breznakia > Breznakia pachnodae. The sequence goes on along the minus strand of NZ_JAUSUR010000001.1, from coordinate 1,137,858 downwards.
AAGATGGAGAAATTATCACAAATGAAGTTACAGTAAATGTAACAGTATTAGAAAAAGGTGAAGTAGTTATTAATAAACCAAGTATTGATGGTAAAGATAAACCAAATGATGCGAAAGATGTAGTTGCTACATCTGATGTTACTGACATCAATTTCTTACTTAGCCTTTGTGGAGTTTCTTTCTTGTTATGTTTAATTGTAGTGAGTAAAAGAAATAAAAAAGAAGCATAAAAAAAGCAAGACAACTGTCCTGCACAAAGAGTTAATTCAGAGTATATCCTGAGTTGCTCTTTTTTCTTTTAATGATTCCTCTAATGCTGGCAACAATAATTGCCAGACTAAGAACAACTTGCACAACTGCACCTGCTGTAACTCCGAGCATGTCATAAGGCAATGCTAGAATTCTTGGAATCTGGAAGTCTCCAGATAAACTACTGTTGTTGTATAAGACGAATATAAGAACTGCACTCAATAGCCATACAACACCAATAAAAATCAGAAAACCCCATCCAGCTACACTGGTACCACTGTCTTTTTTTCTTACTTCATTTAAACGAATACCAGCACTATATTGTTGCTCGTCATTTTTCTTTTTACTTGAGCGTACTGCCATTATTATACAAAATATTATGAATAATAATAGAACACCTAAAACTACGATTATTTCTGGATCATTTTCCCAACTCATACAAAGCTCCTTTACTATATAGAAATATTTCTCACTACTTGATTTATAATTTTTTCGATATATTAATTCTATCGCAATAAGCTCCATCATACAATGCTATTTTTATAATTGTTGTTACATTGTAACATACTAATTAGCAAAAAAATCTATATTTATTGTTACAATCAACCTTTATATCTTGATTAATTGCTTAAGAAAAAAGCGCATGATATATTGTGGTTACAAACGATAAGCGCTTGAATTGTTTGAGATGGAGGAAATGAAATGAATAAAACTTTTCCTGAAACTTTTTTATGGGGAGGAGCTCTTGCTGCTAACCAATGCGAAGGAGCATGGGATGTTGATGGCAAAGGACCTAGTCTTTTAGATCATACAACAGGTTTAACTGGAAAATATAAAGATTTACATGAGATGAATCATGGAAGAAGATTAACTGAAGTAATTGATACTGCTAATAATTATTATCCATGTCATGATGCAATTGATTTTTATCATCATTATAAAGATGATATAAAACTATTTGCTGAAATGGGGTTTAAAGCATTAAGAACTAGTATCAACTGGTCAAGGATTTTTCCTAAAGGAGATGAAGATAAACCAAATGAGAAGGGGCTAGAGTTTTATGATAATGTATTTGATGAATTACTGAAATATGGAATAGAACCAGTTATCACTATTTCACATTTTGAAATGCCAATGCATTTAATCAAAAAATACGGTGGTTGGAGAGATAGAAAACTAATTGATTTTTATATAAACTATTGTGGAGTAATCTTTCATAGGTATAAAGAGAAAGTGAAGTATTGGATGACCTATAATGAATTAAATCATTTACATGATAATCCCTTACATGCGGGAAATGTTGTAGTTTATGAGGGAGAGAATAGTTTAGAAATCACATACCAAGCATCCCATTATTTATTTGTTGCTGCTGCAAAAGCAACTGCTTTATGTCATGAGATAATTCCTGATGCTAAGATGGGATGTATGTTGTCACTCAGTACGATTTATTCTAGTACTTGTGATCCTAAAGATGAATTTGCAACATTTCAATTAAAACAGGATCATTATTATTTTTCTGATGTATTTATAAGAGGCAAATATCCTGGATATTCAAAACGTGAAATGGAAAAAGAAGGAATTACAATAAAAATGGAAGATGGGGACTTAGAATTAATAAAAGAAAATACAGCTGAGTTTTTAGCTTTTAGTTATTATCGAAGCACTACACATAAAGCTGGCTCAACAACATTTAAAGATTCAGGAGGGGTATTAGGTATCAAGAATCCATATTTAGATACAACGGCATGGGGATGGCAAATTGATCCAATAGGACTAAGATATGTATTGAATGAGATGTGGGATAGATATCAAATTCCATTATTTATAGTAGAGAATGGATTAGGATTTGAAGATAAAATAAGTGAAGATGGAGTAATTCATGATGATTATAGAATAGATTATATTAAGCAACATTTACTGGAAATCTATAATGCCATTGAGGATGGCGTAGATGTAATGGGATATTTATACTGGGCTCCTATTGATATGATTTCAAATAGCACTGGTCAAATGAAAAAAAGATATGGATTTATCTATGTAGATAAACATGATGATGGCACAGGAACTTATGAAAGATCAAAAAAGGAATCCTTTGAATGGTATAAAGAAGTTATTCATACAGCAGGAAAAAGTCTGCTAAACAAATAGGGGGAATTATGAAAAATTCAGATAAATTAATGAATAAAATGAATACAATTGCATATAAAGTAAGTTCGAATAAATATTTATTTGCGATAAGAGAAGCGTTTGTATCAAATATGCCTTTAATTATTACAGGATCATTTGCTACTTTATTTTCTAGTGTACTATGTTCGACTACTAGTGGTTTAGCTCAATTTGATACATTTGCATTTTTAGCAGATTATGCACCACTATTCACAAGTATTAATTATGCGACAATGAATTTAATGGCTATATTTATTTGCTTTCTAGTTGGGTCATCAATTGGGAAATCTAATGGTCATAATGAACGCTTTACAGGATTATTAGCATTGGCTGCTTATGTAATTACAATCCCAACAGAAGTAATTAGTGATATAGATGGTCAATCAGTAACAATTTCTAATGTAATAGCAAATGTGAATACAAACGCACAAGGATTATTCCTTGCGATGTTAATTGGTATTGTATCAATTGTGTTATTTTCAAAATTGATGAATGTAAAAAAATTAAGAATTAAAATGCCAGAAGCTGTACCACAATCAATAGCAGATTCATTTTCATCTCTTATACCTACGATATTAACGTTATTCTTAATTTCTTTAGTATCTTTTGTATTTAGATCAATTACAAATATGTATTTATCAGAAGCAATATTACAAACACTACAAGTACCACTTCAAGGAGTTATGCAACATCCATTAGGAATATTAGTAATTATTTTAGTAACGCAGGTATTTTGGTTCTTTGGATTGCATGGAGCAAATATTACATCAGCAATTCGCGAGCCACTAATGTATGTAGCATTAGCAGCAAATATAGATGCAGTAGCAGCAGGCCTTTCTCCAGATATGATTACAGCAAAACCATTCTGGAGTATGTATTGTACAATAGGAGGGTCTGGTTGTACGATGGGGTTATTGATTGCAATCTTCCTGTTTAGCAAACGTGATGATTATAAAGCAATTGGTAAACTATCAACTTTACCAGCAATTTTCACAATTAATGAACCACTTATTTTTGGATTACCTTTAGTATTAAATCCGATAATGATGATTCCATTTATATTGGCTCCGCTAGCATCAGCAGCAATTGGGTACTTTTCTACATTTATTGGATTTGCAGGAGCAGCCTTTGTAGAAGTGCCTTGGACAACACCAGTATTCTTTAATTCATATTTAGCTACTGGAGGAAGTATAGGAGCAGTTATCACACAACTAATTTGTCTAGTAGTTGCTGTCTTGATTTATTTCCCATTTGTTAAATTAGCAAATAAAGAAAAAATATCAACAAACGAAGAAAAGGATACAGTTGAATTAACAACAAATGAATCTTAATAGCTTTCTTTACAATTATAATCAATGAATTATAATGAAGATAAGCAAGGAGACATCATATGGGATTATTAGAAAATATAAAAGAAATAAAACTTACAAATGTAGAAAAGCAAATAGGAGATTTTATATTAAAATCGCCTCAGCTGGTACTTGAATTATCAACACGAGAGTTTGCGCAAATGGTTTATACAAGTCCAACAGCAATTGTTAGATTCTGCCATAAACTTGGAACGCAAGGGTTTCCACAATTTAAGATACAGTTAGCATCTGAATTAAGCTCTATAACTTCAGAAATGGAATTCTTAGATAATAATCCCATTAAGCAAAATGACTCAATATATAAAATCATTCATACTGTAGAAAAGTTAGAATATTTAGCAATTAGTGATACTGCTAATTCTCTAGATTATAAAGTGGTTGAAGAAGTTATACCACTATTAGATAAAGCAGAGCAAATTGATTTTTATGGTTCAGGTGTAAATCTTCACATTGCACAAGAGTTAACTTATCTGTTAATGCGAGTAGGAAAAAAGGCATATGTTTCTGATTCGACCAATGTGAGATTAACGCAAGCATTTTCATCAAAAGAAAATCACATAGCAATAATTTTGAGCCATACTGGTGAAACACAAAAATATATTGATATAGTTAATATATTAAATGAAAAGAACACTAAGACAATTTCGTTAACTGGGTATACAGATTCACCAATTGCAAAATTAACAAATTATCATTTCTATATACGACCTGGAAGGCGGTTTAAAGATATGGGACCAATTGTTTTTTCAACTTCTACTAGATATGTATTATATGTACTTTTTGCATCATTATTTGCACATAATTATAATGAAAGTGTAAAGAAATCAGATGAATATGCTAAACTTGCAAATTATGAATTACAGATTAAAGATGAAAATGAAAGAGAGGAATAGAAATGAAAAAAATATTATTAGTATGTTCAGCAGGAATGTCAACAAGTATGTTAGTAAAGAAGATTCAAGAAGCTGCTGATAAAAAAAATATAGAAGCAAAAGTTTGGGCAGTTGGAGATGCTGCTGCTGAAGAAAATATTAAAGATGCCGATATTATATTACTAGGCCCACAAGTACGTTTCTTATTAGAAAAAATAAAAGGGTATGCAAAGGAGAAACCAGTTATGGTTATTGATATGGCTGCTTATGGAACTATGAATGGTGCGATGGTTTTAGAAATGGCGCTAAAAGAATTAGGAGAGTAGAATGGAAGGAATAGAATTAATAAGTTTTGAAATAATTTCAAATGTAGGAAATGCAAGAAGTTTATTTATTGAAGCAATTCAAAAAGCTAAAATTGGGCTATTTGAAGAAGCAGAAAAGGTAATGTATGAAGGTGAAAAATCTTTCTTGGAAGGTCATCATGCACATGCAAGCTTAGTTCAACAAGAGGCAAATGGTGGTGAACTAAAGGTTACATTACTGCTTGCACATGCAGAAGATCAATTGATGAGTGCAGAATCATTTAAAATACTTTCTAGAGAGTTCATTGAATTATATAAAAAAATTCTATAATTATCTTTGAGAAAATTATTTACAGAGTAATAATAATGTTACTCTGTTTTTTTAGATTTTTTTTCTAATGGGACATCTAGTTGTCATATTAGATATGCTATAATTTTCTTGTAAGGGAGAAACCTATGCAAATCGAACGTTTGATCCAGATGATCTTTTATCTGATTCATCATGGCCATGTCACTGCTAAGGAATTAGCAGACTATTTTGATGTATCTACAAGGACAGTATATAGAGATATAAATACTTTAACCCTGGCAGGAATACCAATCCTATCTAGTAAAGGAACTGGAGGAGGTATTTCTTTAGTGGAAGGATATACACTTGATAAATCATTGTTGTCAAAGGAAGAACAACAACATATTTATCATGGATTACAGACACTACAGGCGACAAAGTATCCAAATACAGAAATGGCACTAAGTAAAATTGGAGCTATTTTTAGGAGTGCCCTTGAGCCAAAATGGTTAGAGATTGACCTTACGTATTGGGGAAGTGAAGAAAAAGAAAAAATTAAGATTTCAGAATTGCAGTATGCAATTATTAATAAACAGGTAATTACTTTTGATTACTTTAATACTTATCTACAAAAATCGAAAAGAGTAATAGAACCACTACGATTAGTGTTTAAATCACATGCTTGGTATATTGCTGGATATTGTAGGGATAGAGAAGAAATACGATTCTTTCGGATGTCTAGAATTAGGAATTTGGAAGTAATCAGTGAAACATTTCTTCGTGAATTACCTCAGGAAGAATCACTAATTACACACTGCGAAGAAACAGAAGTAGATATTCCATTTTTGAAATTGCGATTCAGTCCTGAAATCGCATATAAATTATATGATAACTTTCATGAAAGTCAGGTAACGCTATGTGAGGATGGTAGCTATTTAGTTAGTGTTCAATATGAACTTAACGATTGGACGTTTCATTACTTGTTATCCTTTGGAAAACATGTAGAGATTCTAGAGCCGGAAATGGCACGAGAGATGATGAAAGAACGAGTAAAAGAAATACAAAAGTTATACGAAAAGTAAACTTGTTGGAGGTGGAATCATGAATAAATGGTTGTACGTTATGATGATTGAAAAGAAAAAGGATTACACAAAAGAAGTTATTGAACGACATGTAGCTAATCTAAAAAGATTAGATGAAAGTAATTACCTAAAATTATGTGGACCACTTAAGGGATATTCTGGTATCGCAGGAATGGTAATATTGAAAACAAAGACTTATGAAGAGGCAGATGAACTTTGTAAGCAAGAGCCATTTGTTGTTGAGGGTTATGCAACATATAAACTTTGTTGTTTAGAAGTGGCTAATAAAGAAAATAATTATTTATTATAAAATAGTGAAAGGAACTATACTAATGAAATTAAAAGAAGGAAGCATTTTATATGCTAGATTAGATTTTAAAATTGGAGAAGAATGGGAAACTGAGAAAGAAGCAATGGAGTCTATGCAATACTTGCAGAATCTTGCGAAAGATCGTTATCTTGAAGCTGGGCTATTAGGAGACTTAGAAGCGCAGAAGTTTGAAGGTGCACTAGTAATCTTTGAAGCGTCAAGTTATGAAGAAGCTGAAGAACTTACAAAGAATGATCCAATTATTAAAAAAGGATTTTATCGCTATGAATTATATAAGTGGAATATTGGACTTGTATCCGATAAAGTAGGTAAATAAGTATTAGAAAAGGTGCAAGAACTATGAAGGATATTCCTGATGATATTTTAAGACAGTTAAATAATGGTGAACTGGAGAGCGCAAATGCAGTAGAGTGGTTTGCCATTGATCGAAGGAAGTTATTAGAGACTGTACTTTCTGATAATAATCGAATTGAATATTTTAAACCTATTTTGAAGTGTGTTAACAGTTTGGAAAAACAAACTGCTAACACATTAAATGAAACGATAGGGGAAGGACTCCTTCATCAGTCAAAGATTTATAACGATAATAATCTTATATCCATAATTGCGAATCATGATTCTGATGTGGTTCGCAGTTGGGGTGCATTCATGATAGGTAAAGCTGATGATTTAAGCTTGAATAAGAAGTTTCAAGAGATCCAATTATTTGCTGGGGATAAACATTTTAATGTTAGAGAAGAAGCATGGGTTGCTCTTAGAATGAGTGTGATAGAGAACTTAGAGGAAAGTCTTGAAATTTTATCTACATGGGTAAAAAATGAAGATGAAAATATCAGACGTTTTGCAAGTGAACTAACACGACCTCGAGGTGTTTGGTGTAAACATATTGAAGTTTTAAAAGATAAACCAGAGTTAGCATTATGTATTTTGGAATCGTTGAAAACAGATGAATCTACGTATGTAAGAAACAGTGTAGGGAATTGGTTGAATGATGCAAGTAAGACAAGACCTGATTTTGTAATTGAATTATGTACACGATGGAAAAGTGAAAGTAATCAAACTGCAATAGGTTATATTATAAAAAAAGCGATGAGGACATTAAATAAGGTAGAAAAATAATATTTTATTTGATTATCTTGAAGTAGACAATTAGAAAAGTCTACTTTTTATTTGACAATATACTCAACGTAGAGTATTATATACTTAACGTTGAGTATTGGAGGGACAAATAATGACAGAATTATTTATTTTAGGATTATTACAGCAACAGCCAATGTCAGGATATGACATCCAACAAGCTTTAGAAAGTAGTCAGGTGGAACTGTGGGGTGGAATTCTTGTTGGATCTATTTATCATGCTTTACATAAATTAGAAAAGAAAGATTGTGTTGTAATTGTTGAAACAAAGTCCATTGGTAAGCGAAAAACTAATATTTATGATATCACAGAAACTGGGGAAAAAAGATTGTTATCTTTGATTGTTGATAATATGGAAAATGATGAAAATATTTATCCAAGTAACAGTTTTGCTGCTCTTACTTTCTCTAATTTATTATCATCTGATGAATGTATAACTGCTCTATATAAACAGATACAAAAATTAGATGAAAAATCACTACTGATTCATAAAGGGCAAATTGAAAAAGAAAAAGTTTATATGAATGAGATCGCTAGAGAGACATTCATCTATATGCAAAAGAGTAATGAATTGCACAGACAATATTTAGAAAATATCACTGAGATTATAAAGAAAGAGAGTGAAAATTATGATAAATAAAATAGATCACTTAGTCCTAAATATTGATAGAAAATATCAAATAAATAAAAATGATATTGAAAATATTCAAGAATCAAAAATTCCTTATCTACCAGATAAAGGGAAGAAAACAAAAGGATTTCGCGCAAGTAATTTATGGATAGGAAAAGAATACCTAGAAATGATTACAATTTTAAATGATGATGGTGGAGGATGGACAAAGGATTGGGTAGAAAAATATCATGAAGGACATAGGGGACTTATTTGCGTTATGCTAAGTGTTTCAGATATAAATGAATTGTATACATTATTTAAACATTTAAATATGTCTAAACCAGAACGTATTACATTTTCTCTTTTTAAATTCTTTAAAATGCGTTCCCCATGGAAAAATTGTTATTTACCATTTTTTGAGAATGAACAACTGCAGATTGGTTTTCAACAAATTGATTCTGATAAAGTACAAGAAAATATGCAAAAGAAAATGGTTCCCAATAGTGTTGAAAATGGAATTCATGGTATTGAAATAGTTGAATTATATGGTAAATGGAGTGATACTGATTTCTCGATTATGGCAACTGTTTTTAATAACTGTAATCAAACAGAACAAAGTTTTAATGTAACTCTTCCAAGTCAGCAAAAACTAATATTTATAAAGAGTGATGAAAATAAGACGATTGTAAAAACTACAGCGAATAATATGCGACAAACAATAATTGAAAATGTGCAAATCAATACATAGGTTTGCTACAAGTATTAGCAAGTTATTAATAATTTAGGATTCTTTTATTTTTTGGTAATTCTCAGTTCCAAAATTATTAATATAAGTTTTACTTATTTACTCAATCAAAGTAGAGAATTAATTTCTTTACTTTTTCTTTCGATAATTTTCGTATATTTCACAAACAAATAACATTATTTTGGAGACGAAACCTGTTATTATATATATAATAAAATATATACCTGTTTTTTTGATGTCTTTTTGATTAAACAGCAAGAAATATAAGTTAAAAAATACTATAATGGAGATGTAGAGTAAACTTCATAAGTATAACTTGTGATTATTCCAGGAAAGGAATTTAATTATGTTAAAACTCACAAATATTCGTAAATCATATAAAACATATGATTTTACACAGGTGGCATTGGATGATGTTTCGGTTTCGTTTCGAGACAATGAATTTGCTGCTATTCTAGGTTCTTCGGGATCTGGGAAAACAACCATGTTGAATATTATTGGAGGACTTGATCACTATGATTCTGGTGATCTGGAAATTGATGGTATTTCAACAAAAAAGTATAAATCTTCCGATTGGGATACCTATCGTAATAACCGTATTGGGTTTGTATTCCAAAGTTATAATTTGATACCACACCAGTCAGTATTGGCGAATGTTGAATTGGCTCTTACGTTGAGTGGTGTATCATCAAGTGAACGTAAGGAACGTGCAAAGAAAGCGCTGGAAGAAGTTGGTCTGGCTGATCATATCAGAAAGTTGCCGAGTCAGCTTAGTGGTGGACAGATGCAGCGTGTTGCAATCGCTCGCGCCCTAATTAATGATCCTGAAATATTGCTTGCTGATGAGCCTACAGGAGCGTTAGATACAAAGACAAGTGTTCAGGTAATGGAGCTATTAACCCAAATCGCTAAGAACCGATTGGTTATTATGGTTACCCATAACCCAGCACTTGCAGATGAGTATGCAAATCGAATTATTGAATTAAAAGATGGACAAGTGATTAATGATAGTAATCCATTTGATCCAGACAAAGAGAAGTTGGTTCCTCAGAAGTCCCCTCGTAAAGTTAGTATGTCATTCTTTACAGCGATATCATTATCACTTAGTAACTTAATGACAAAGAAGGGAAGAACCTTTGTAACTTCATTAGCTGGTTCCATTGGTATTATAGGTATTGCTGCTATCTTGGCATTGGCTTCTGGAATTAATGCATACATTGGAAGTATTGAAGAAGAAACCATGAGTGTCTATCCACTGACAATTCAGTCCAGTGGAGTTGATATAACGAGTTTCCTAGTTGATTCTGATGATGTAAATTCCACAGGGAGTGATAATGCAAAAGCAACTGAAGATGGCGATGTAGGTGTTCGTAATGTATTCGAGCGAATGTTTAATTACCAGAATCAAAATGACTTAGCTTCTTTAAAAACATATATTGAAAAGAATGAAAAGGATATTAGTCCTTACGTAAAGAATATTCAATATAAATATGATATTACTCCTCAAATATATTTGAAGGATACAAGTAGTATTGAGCAAGTAAGTCCAGATTCTATTCTAAGTAGTTATGGAATCGGAACAAGTACTGGTATAAGTGCAATCATGGGGAATAGTTCAATGATGAGTATGAACAACTTCCATGAGCTTCCAGGTGACAGCAGTATGTTTGAGAATCAGTATGATATCAAAGCAGGGCGCTGGCCTGAAAGTTATGATGAAGCAGTACTGGTCCTAATGGGAAATGGTGATGTATCCGATTACGTATTATATTCATTAGGATTAAAAGACCGTGGTGAATTAAAAGAAATGTTAGATACATTTGTGAATAATCCTGGAAAAACAGTTGAAATTAAAGAAGGTGACACAGAGGTTACCTACGATGATATTATGGGTGCTGAATTAAAGGTGATTAATCCAGCAGATAAATATGTATATGATGAAGGTTACAAAATCTGGATGGATAAATCAGATAGTAATGATCATATGAAAAGTGTAATTAATGATGGAGTCGATCTTAAAATTGTTGGAGTAGTACAGGCAGATCCTGATGCTACCGCAACTTCATTATCTTCAGGTATTAACTATACACCAGAGATGATTCAATATCTGATGGAAGAATCATCAGAGACCGAAATTGTAAAGGAGCAACTTGCAAATCCAACCATCAATGTATTTACTGGTAAATCATTTGCAGAGGAAAAAGAAGAAAGTGCACAATCAGATTTTAGTTTTACTGATTTATTCACAATCGATGAAAATGCAATTCGAAATGCATTTAATGTAGATACTTCGCAATTTAATATTGATATGTCTAGTTTTAATATTGATATGAGTAGTGTGGAGTTCCCACAAATGGATTTAACAGGATTAAATGAAGCTGTTTCAGGTCAGATTAATATACCTGCAGATCAGTTAAATATGATTATGATGAATGTAATGCAGGACTTTGTAACTGAGCAGATACAGGCAGGAGTAACTGATCCAGCAGTGATGGCTCAAAATCTTGTTGATTACTTAAATCGAGCGGATGTCCAACAAAGTATTGCAGCACAGTTAGGTTCAGTAATTGACCCTACTCAAATCAGTGACCAGTTAAATAGTGCAATTCAATCTTATATGCAAACTGCTATGCAGACATATATGACAGAGATTATGACATCACTGCAAACTCAAATCCAGACACAGATTCAAACAACATTAGCACAATTGCCACAACAGATGCAAAATGCAATCTCAATTGATCAAGAAGCATTTGCATCAGCATTCCAGTTAAATGTTAGTGAAGATGATATATTGGATTTAATGACAGCAATGATGAATCCAACCGAGACAACATTAGAAACGAATCTATCTTCATTAGGATATGCAGATAGTACAAATCCTAATCAGATTAGTGTTTATCCAAAAGACTTTACTACTAAAGAAAATGTAATAGGTTTCTTGGATGACTACAATGAAAAGATGGAAAAAGCAGGAGATGATGATAAAGTAGTTCGCTATAGTGATATTGTAGGAACCATGATGTCATCCGTAACTGATATCGTAGATACAATCAGTTATGCATTAATTGCGTTTGTTGCAATTTCACTTGTAGTATCATCAATTATGATTGGTGTTATTACGTATATCTCAGTATTAGAGCGTAAAAAAGAAATTGGTATCCTTCGTGCAATTGGTGCCAGCAAACGAGATATTCGTCGTGTATTCAACGCTGAAACATTAATCATTGGATTTATTGCAGGAGTACTAGGTATCTTTGTAACTTACTTACTCAGCATTGTGGCAAACATTATAGTATACAATGAACTGGGTATTGCAAACATTGCACAGTTACCAATCGATGCATCAGCAATTTTGATTATTATTAGTATGTTACTGGCATTTATTTCTGGTCTGTTTCCATCATCGGCAGCAGCTAGAAAAGATCCGGTTGAAGCATTACGTAGTGAATAACAGTTAGTATATTATGGAGACTTCATATATTGAGGTCTCTTTTAATTTGGAAAAGCCAGTCACTGACTGGCAAATGTTTAAGATAATAATTTATGGAATAAACTAGTATTAACACACAAGAAAGATTTTCCAGTCATGACTGGAAAATTGAGAAATAGAACAAATAGATGTTCAAAATTGAAGAAGAAATAATTAAATCTTTAGGAGATATCTACAAGATTATTAATAAAAAATTAGTTTAATATGAAAATACCAGACGTGTCTGGCAAATGTTTTAAGATAATATTTTATGAAATAAAGCAGTATTAACATACAAAAAGATTTTCCAGTCGCGACTGGAAAATTGGTAAATAGGCTAGATTGATGTTTAAAATTAAAGAAGAAACAATTAAATTTTAAGGAGTTATTTACAAGATTATTAATAAAATAAATTAGTTTAATATGAAAATGCCAGGCATGACTGGCAAATGTTTGAAACTGATGTTTACGAAAGGTGAGAAGTAGTTCTAATAAGTAAATAAGAAATTCCAGACAGTGTCTGGAATATTTATAAAACAATGAATTATTGAAAAGATTTAGGATAAATTAAATATATTATTAATAAACTAGTAAGAAAATGTGGAGGAATAAAATGAAGAAAGAAATTTCTAGTTCTTTAGTAATTGAAATTAAAGATATATTAAATGAGGAAAGAAGTTCATTGTCTAAACCACTTAATAATAGACTACTAATAACATATTGGAAAATTGGGGAGGTAATAATTAAGTATGAGCAGAACAATAATATTAGAGCTGATTATGGAAAACAGACAATAAAGCAATTATCTAAAGAATTAACCTCAGAATTTGGTAGAGGATTCTCACGGTCAAATCTGCATAATATGAGACAGTTCTACTTAATATATAGAAAATGCTAGACACTGTCTGGCAAATTGGGATGGTCACATTACTGTGAACTAATGAATATTTCCAATGATGAAAAACGCAAATTCTATGAAAAAGAAACGATTAATTCAGGATGGTCAGTTAGAGAACTAAAGCGCCAAATTAATACTTCTTTATATGAAAGATTAATACTGTCTAAAAGTGAATCTGATAAAGAAGAATTATTATCATTATCCACAAAAGGTGTAGAAATAATGAAACCTGAGGATATAATCAAAAATCCATATGTGTTTGAGTTTCTGGGAATACCGGAAAATAAAATAATGATGGAGAATGATTTAGAAAAATCACTTGTGGATCAAATAGAAAAGTTCTTATTGGAATTAGGTAGAGGTTTCATGTTTGTTGGTGTTCAACAGAGAGTTACAATCAATAATACGCATTACTATGTTGATATGGTATTTTATAATAAGCCATTAAAATCTTATGTGTTGATTGAACTTAAAACAACTAAGTTTATGCCTGACGCAGCAGGTCAGTTGAATATGTATCTTAATTATTATGAACAGGAAGTAAATGATGAGAATGATAATAAACCAATAGGGATAATTTTGTGTACAGATAAGGATGCTCTAACTGCAGAATATGCATTAGGGGGATTGTCAAATAATATCTTTGCTTCAAAATATACATATTATATTCCAAACAAAGACGAGTTAATTGAACAGGTAGAAATGGTAGTTACTAACTGGCATGAAAAGCAAAGACGATAGTAAATTATAAAGACTGTATCCACTTGATATTGTAGATACAGTCTATTAGTGTACAAGCTATAGAATTTGTTCAATCGAAGTTTTATCTTCTAATGCTTTCAGTATTTCCTTTGTGTTAGAATAACACTCATTTAAGTTGGCAACTTCACTAGCTTTTACCAATATATCTATGGAATCATTTTCTATGTGGATTCCATAATAGAATGCAGTTGCTAGTACAACTTCTAAAATATGAATTGGTTGTTGGTATTTCAAACATAATTTGATTGGCATCATGATTCTTTCAGATGAACCAACTTTTCGTTTGGCATTTCTGGCATTACGTGTAATCGTATCAACAATTGCTTTATTTTGAAACTTACTAATTGCATACTTTGCAAAGGTTTCTTGTTCAGGTAGTGGGATATTGTATTCCTTAGAAATAGAATAATTTACTGATTTTAAAAGTTCTCTCATTGCATTATCAATAGTAGGATCATTTGCTGCATCAGCATAACTTTCATAACCTTTATAAGCACCTAAGTAAGAAATACAGGCACTTAAGCAATTGTATGTATAAATCTTTCGTTGAATAAGTGATGCGAAGTTTTGTTCTGCATGAAATCTTTGCAGTTTAATTTGTATTGGTAGACTAGTGACATCATAAGGTAAGTCTGGATAAAACTGTGAATCTAAAGATAAATCATTTTTTTGTGGATCTAGTGTTGTGCAAAATACAGCTGCTTCACTAATGTGAGCATTGATAGTTGCATCTACCAAAGGTTGTTTTACATTTACCCCGTTTTCACAGCAGATAATCATAAGTTTTTCTTTTTTTCTGATTGCAGTTGCTTGCTGAAATGGATTAACTAAATCAATAATATTGTTACCATTCACTGCGGTTAAGACTAAATCAGCAGTTGCTATTGTTTCGATTGCTTCCTTATCTTCAATATAAATTGCGTTGAAATTGTGAATCACTTGGTCTTCTTTATCTTCGTCATAATAATGTATCTTATATTCTTTTTGTTTATTTAACTGTTCAATTAATTGTTTGTTTTTATCAATAAAAGTAAGTGAACAGTTTTCATTTGATTTAATGATTGGCGCAAGAAATCCTCTTCCAGTTTGTCCTGCTCCAATGATAACGATTGAATTCATATGTTTCCTTTCTACTCTATAAAGTAGAATACAATAGCCTAGGCTATTGTATTCATGTTATCTATTGAGATTTTCCTCCAGTGATAGCAATTGTAGTTCCTGTAATGTAACTTGCATGATCAGATACTAAGAAACAAATCAAGTCTGCTACTTCTGAAAGGTGACCAGGTCTTCCTAAAGGAATTGACTTTGTATAATCACCGTAGAACTTATTAGGATCTTGTCCTCTACCATAAGCTTGTGCACGATATTTTTCATCGTTGTTAGCAGGTGTGCGATCCAGAATAGCAGGTTCTACACCAACTACACGTACATTGTATGGACCTAATTCTTTTGCCCATGATAATCCATATGCATGAATAGCAGCCTTTGTTCCTGAATAAGCACTGTGTGCTCTTGAACCTTGAATACCTGCTTCTGATGACATATTGATTATTACACCAGATTGTTGTTTATACATGATGCGAGCTGCTGCCTGTGCAAACAGGAAAGTACCTCTTTGATTTACATTTACCATGAAGTCAAAGTCTTCTTCATCCAGTTCATATTTTTCTTCTTTTTCAAAGTAATCAACTAGAACCCGAGGACGAGTAACTCCAGCATTATTTACAAGTGCATCTAATTGACCAAACTTTTTCATTGTCTCACTAACTACATGTTCTACTTGGTCTTTCTTCGTGATATCACACTTTACATATAATGTCTGTTCATCTTCAACATAATCTTTTGGCTCTACGAAGTCAGCGATTACTACTTTTGCGCCATTGCCTTTTAAGTCAGTAACCATTGCTTCTCCAATACCCATACTTCCACCAGTGACAATTACTACTTTATCACTTAAATCTAACCATTTATCTGACATCTCTACTCCCCCTTATACGATTCCAAAGAATGAAAATACTAATGAGAAAATAATGATTCCCAATAATATTCGGATATACTTTGGTCCAGATTTTTTAATATAGAAATAAATTGCGAATACTGCTGCCAACGGTAGCAGGTTAGGGAAGATATTATCTAATACTCCCTGAAGTGTACTTTCATTACCAACTGCATCACTCCAAGATACAACAGTTGATAATTTAACATATGATGCAGATAAAGCACCCATCATGAATAAACCAAGAACACTACAAGTGTTAATCATCTGGTTGATTTTACCAGATTGTAGTACATTCATAATTGAATCTTTACCTAAGGTATAACCCTTAATATTTAAGAAGTAAGCCAATCCACTGATTGCAACTCCCCAAATTAAGAATGGTAGGATACCTGCTCCCCAGAAACCTGACTCTGCTAATGGAATAAATAATGACATTAGAATTGGACGAATCGTACCATGGTTAATCGTATCTCCAATTCCTGCCAATGGACCCATCAGACCAACTTTAAGGTTCGAAATAATATCTGAATATTGTTTTAGTTCTTCTTTTGTTGCACCCTCATGCAACTTAATTGAACGTTCTTCTTCTAATGCGCCAACGATTCCAAAAATCATTGATCCCCATGTTGCTTCACAGTTGTAAAACATTAATTGTCTTTCACATGCTTCTTTAAATTCCTCTGGATCATCTCCATATAATTTCTTTAAAATAGGATACATCCCATTTGAGAAACCTAGAGCTGTCATACGTTCATAACTAGCACTTACTTCTACTCCAGAATAATATCGTACCCAACCTTTTACAATATCACTTTTCTTTAGTTTGGCTTCACTCATAGTAAATCTCCTCCCCCTTGTTGCATATTTTCTACATCACTTGTCTGTGCAAATTTTGATTGAATTAGTGCTAAACATACACCAATAATTGCTACAGAAATAACGTTAATTCCAGCATATGTGAAGATAACGAAACCTAATAAGAAATAAGGTATTAAATCACGTTTACCAATTACTTGGATTGTTACTGCAAACCCTAATGCAGGTAATAGACCACCAGCTACTGATAGACCAGTAATTGCCCATGCAGGAATTGAATTCAAGAAGGCTGCTACTGCACCTGTACCAACTAATAATGCTGCTGTTGTTGGTACGACTCTTAAAGGAAATGATACTAGTAGTGGATACCAGAACGATGCTAAACGAAAGCCACGTTCGTTTCCTTGTTGTGCTGCATTGTCTGCCATACGTACCCAAATGGAAGCATACGTCTTTCTTAAGTTATCCAATAATACCCCTAATAATCCAATTGGCATTGCAATTGTAACTGCCATGCTTGGATCGATTCCAGCTTCAATAGCGACAGGAATTGTAATACATGCTGCCAATGCTTCATCTGCTGGAAGGTTTCCACCAGGTGCAATAGCCCCTAAATAAATTAATTGTAATGCTGCACCAATCTTCATTGAAGTTTCCAAGTCTCCCATGATAATCCCTAACGGTACAGCTAGAAATAATGGTTGTCTGATAATATGTTGTGTCCCATACCATATTTTATTAGTTGCAATCCAATAGAGTATTCCAACTATTAATGCCACTGCGATATTCATATTGTTCCTCCTATTTATAATTTCTATCTAAACTACAATACTTTTTCCAAAGCTTTTGATAAAGGAATTTCAGGTTCTTTTGGTACAGCCTGGAAAAAGATATCTACTCCCTTTTCCCCCATCTCTTTTAATAGAAGTGCTTCCTTTTCATCTAGTGATAATTGATTTGAAATCATCACTCTTCCAGTACCACTCCCTAATCCACCAATCTGTAATCTATCCAATGATAGCCCTAAGTCAAAAGTTTCTTTTGCACTTTCTACAGATTTAAATAATACAAGTAGTGATACTTTACTAAATTTACCAGCTAATAAATTCTTTACTGCTCGCTCAGGGGATAAAATATTTACTTTAATTCCCGGAGGAGCCGCCATTAAATACACTTGTGCCATAAACTGATTTTTTTCAAGTTCTTCATCAACTACTAAAATATGATTTGCTGATACTTGCTTTACCCAGTTTGTAATTACCTGACCATGCATTAAACGGAAATCTACTCTCGCTAATTTAATTTCATTCATGTGTTGCTCCTTTCTTTAACGCTTCACTTTGAACTAAAACACAAGAAGTGTCCCCAACTCTTTTTATACTTGCAACTAGTTCGTGGATGTCCTCCACATTCTTACTAATACATGCTTCCAACAGCATTGCCAGATTCAGACCACTGAATAGACTGATATTGAAATCTACAGATAACTCAGCTGCTACATACGATGGCGTCCCACCGAAGATATCACAGAAGATAATTATCTCACCACAATATCCTGAAAGTTCTTTACGCACTTCTTCAGTATATTTCTCTGGTGCGATGCCTGGCATCAGTGATATTGCGTTTACATTCTCTAGTTTTCCTGCAATCATTTCAGCACTCTCAATCAATGCTTCTCCTGCCTTACCATGAGTAAGAAGTAAAATGTTAAGGTTTTGTTGATTCAAGTTATTCCCCCCTTTGCTAGCCCTTTTGGCCTGATTACATGTTAGCATGACTATTTCAACCTAGATTTTCTTTTTTTTCACCATACTTGGTGCAACAATTCAAAATCTTCCATTTCTTTTTTTGCTATACTATAGTTGAGAAATGAACTCATTTTTAATTTGGAGGTAATTTATGTTAACGAACAGACAGTTTAAAATCATTCAGACATTTATAGATAATGATGACTATGTTTCATCAAAGCAGTTATCTACTCTTTTTCATGTGAGTTCACGTTCAGTAAAGAATGATATTACAACAATCAAACAATTTCTAGTAACTAATTATAATGGTATTCAATTAATATCAGTTCCTTCAAAAGGGTATCTATTTGAATATGATGACCTTGATTCTTATTCTAAATTGAAAGTTGATTTTAATGACTCTAATCTTGCATTAAGTTATGAAGATGAACAAATTCTAAGAAGTAAGAAGATTATTTTATTATTGTTTGAGAATAAATATATAACGAAATGGAATATTATTGATCAGTTATTTATATCTGAGTCTACTTTTTATTCTGATTTAAAAGAAGTAGAGGTAATCTTGCAGAAATATAATTTAAAGATATCGCAAAAGAAACAATCGGGTTATTTTATCATTGGGTCTGAAAAAGATAAGCGCTTGTGTCTAATCAAAGAGAATATTTATAATTTTGATGAGGATAAGATTTATCACGATGAAGTATTAAATATTCAAAATATATCAAAGATATCAGAAACATTATCGGATATCTTATTGAAGTATCAATACCGTACATCAGATACGTTGCTTGAAAATTTAATTGTCCATATAGTTATTACTTTGGAGAGAATTCGTAGAGGAAATTTAATCGATGAGTTAATATCGATTCCAAATGTTGAAAATTTAAAGGAATATAAGATAGCAAAAGCGATTTTCAACTCTTTTCTTCAGCCAACTTTATCAATCAATGATGAACATTTAAAAAATGAAGTGATTCAATTAACTGCAAATCTACTAGGGAAGAGTGAATATGATCAGGATACTTTGATATCAAAGGAAACCAATACTTTTATACAAGAATCATTAGAAAAGATTAAGAATGAATTTAATGTTGATTTTACGAATGATGTAGATTTAAAGATATCATTATCCCTTCATCTTGTACCTTTACTGAATCGTGTCCGTTATGGGATGCAACAGAAAAGTAAAATGGCAAAAGAAATTAAAGTTTCTTTTCCATTAGCTACTGATGTTGCTTCTTACTTCACTTTACTGATTCAACAAAAATATGCACTTAAGGTATCAGATGATGAGATTACTTTCTTATCTTTATATTTTAACTATAGTTTAGATAGTCTAAAGACCGAGGAAGATGCGAAGAATATTTTGATTATAACTTCACTTCGTCAGTCTGAAACGATTTTAATTCGACAAAAGTTCATGCACTGGTTTAAGAATCAGATTGAAAGTTTAAGTTTTGTAAGACCGAATGAAGCAATCAAGGATTTATCAAATTATGATGCAATTTTTACTACAGATGCGTTTGAAGATGATCGTTATAGTGGCGCAGTAGTGAAGATAGGTTTATTTCCAAATGATGAAGATTATGTACGAATCAATCATGCACTGTATGGATTTACAAGTGCAGAGAGTGTATTATCAAAGTTAGATAAAGACTTGGTCTTTATTGGAAAAGCAAAGAATAAAGAAGATGTTTTAAATAAGTTATTTAAATTATCAAAAGAACACTTTGATTTGGATCATAAGTTTAAGAAGTCAGTCCTAGAAAGAGAAGATATTGGAAATACTTATTATGGTTCAAAGATTGCCATGCCCCATCCGCTGTCGCCAATTACAAAAGAAACCTTTGTGGCATTAGCATTATTAGAAAATGAAATTGATTGGGGAGAAAATCAGAAAGTACAAATCATTATTATGGTATGTACAGAAATGAATAATCCAAAAGCGTTTCAGTTCTGGCATTATATATCGTTATTAGTATCAAATGATAAATTAATTCATAAGTTATTAAACAACTTAACATATGATAATTTTATAAGTTTAATGAGAACTGCAATTTTACCTGAGTTTAATTAAAGTATACCCATACTTACAAAAAGGTGCCTACTTGTAATGAAGTAATATATACGTTAATTTAAGTATAGAGAATTACAAGGAGGGGTAAGAATGATTGATATTAATACAAGTAATGTTGAAGCGATTCAGACACATATAAGTGATAATAAAATCAATGGATATGATGCATTACAAGTAATAAAGGATGCATCAGTTATTGAAGTTGATGAACCAACCTATGCGAGAGTAAAAGATATCGAGTTTCAAAATGGAACGATTGAAGTAAAATTATATAGTCGATTACTGCCTGATGCACCAGATTATGCCAGAGGATTTATTGGAATAACATTTCGAATCAATGAGGATAATAGTATGTTTGAAGGAATTTATGTTCGTCCAATCAATGGACGTTGTGAAATACAATCAAGAAGGAATTCATCTACTCAATACTTTTCTTATCCAGATTATAAGTTTAATCACTTTCGAAAGGAAGCACCAGGGATGTATGAATCCTATACAGATATTGGATTAGATGAGTGGATTGATGTAAAGATTGTAGTAGAGGGAGAACATGCGAAGTTGTATGTGAATGGAGCTACTCAACCAACCTTAATTGTTAATGACTTAAAGCATGGTAAAGATGCTTCTGGTGCAATTGGATTATGGGTTGATATTGGAACTGAAGGTTATTTTAGAGATCTAAAAATTACGAATAAATAGAAAAAGAAATATGAGACCTCTAAAGTTTCATATTTCTTTTGGTTTATTTACGATCGGATTCATTCTCTGGTTTATCTGGAGAACGACGATACTGGTTAGGAGATTTATTGGTTTCTTTCTTAAATACTTGAGAGAAATAGGATTGAGATGAGAAACCAGTAATATCAGATATCTTAGATACAGAGAAGTTTGTAGTAGCTAGCAAACTCTTTGCTTCTTCCATTCGTTTTGAAATCATATAGTTAATAGGAGAGATTCCTTTATAATTTTTAAATACATGGACAATATAATATTTATTCAAATACGTTAACTGACTTAGTTTTTCTAATGTAATATCTTCTCGGAAATGCTCATCAATGTATTGTTCAATAAACTTACATTCCTTTGATATCTTTTTAGTAGGAGCAAACGTAAGTTTTTTCTTAGTTCTTCTTACCATATTTAGAATAAGAATTTCTAATAAGTTCTGACAGATTGGCTCATAACTTTCATCCTTTGCCTGAGCTTCAAGCACAAGCGTACGTAAATAGAATAATACTTCATGTTTAAACTCCTGATAGTTATGTAAACTATAACTGCTAGAACTTTTACCATCTTCACTTACAAACTGTAATCCATCTATTCCTAAAACAATATACTCAAATACATCATCATCCGCATGACCAACCTCTGTGTGTGATACATTTGGGTTGATAATTATTAAGTCATCTTGAGATACTTTAAAACGAGAGTTTTCAACTAAGAACTCACCTGATCCATTCATTACATAAAATAATTCGGTAAAGTGATGCATATGTTTGATGCTATGCCAATCGGTATCATAACGTGCCTGTGATATATACAACAGACGCATATTCATTTTTTCAGCTTTCTTTTCTTTTAACTGATATCTGTAATTACTCATAAGAACTCCCTTCACATTTATTATAATATAAATCAATTCGAATAAAACAAGAAATATTGAAATTTCGAAAAATGAACAATATACCTAAAAAATGAACAATATACAGGTTTTAACGCCTGTTTTTTGATATTTTTTAGATATATTGTTTTTCTCCTTTATTTATGGGGCTTTAGGCATATTGACGCTCTTATTTTTTGTTTGTAGAATATGCTTGAGATGGAGGAACTTTAAATGACAAAAAATAAAGGTCAAGTGACAATTCCTACAGATGTAGATGTAATAGATGATACGCTTTCACTTATTGAAAAGTGGGGAGCAGATGCTATTCGTGACTGTGATGGAACGGATATGCCAGATGAATTAAAATCAATGGATATCAAACGATATGCAACATATTATACAACCAGAAAAGATAATGAGTGGGCAAAACAGAATCCTGAAGAAATTCAACAAATGTATCTGATGAGTAGATTTTATACTGCAGTAGATGATGTGTTAAGAATTCCTTTAATGAAACATTTTTATGATAAACAATTACAAGTAAATACTATTGATGACATTAAACGCTGGTGGGAAGTAATTGATCGTACTACAGGTGATGTAGTGGATCCAAGCGAATGGGATTATGATGAAACAACCAAAGAAGTCGTTCTTCATAAGGTGGATATTTTTCATGCATATACCGTAAGTTTTTTAGCGTTTATTATTTGGGATCCTGTTCATATGTACAATTCACTTACAAATGACTGGCAGGGAGAAGATCGTCAGATGACATATGATGTTCGTCAACCAAAGACCAAAGAATATGCAATTAATAAGTTTAAACATTATTTGGAAGAACACAAAGAAATTGATGTAATTCGTTTTACTACGTTTTTCCATCAGTTCACATTGGTGTTTGATGAGTATGCAAGAGAAACGTTTGTCGATTGGTTTGGTTACAGTGCAAGCGTAAGTCCATATATCTTGGAACGTTTTGAAAAAGAAGTGGGATATAAATTTCGACCAGAGTATATTATTAACCAGGGATATCATAGTTCAAACTTTGTCGTTCCTACCAAAGAGTTTAAAGACTTCTTAGATTTTCAACAACGTGAAGTAGCAGAGTTGATGAAAGTGTTTATTGACTTAACTCATGATGCAAAAAAAGAAGCAATGATGTTTCTGGGAGATCATTGGATAGGAACCGAACCTTATGGTAAATACTTCAAAGAATTAGGATTGGATTCCGTAGTTGGTTCAGTAGGAAATGGAATGACACTACGTCTGATTTCTGAAATACCAGGACTTAAATATAGCGAAGGAAGATTGCTTCCATACTTCTTCCCTGATACCTTCTATGAAGGTGGGGATCCAATGAAAGAAGCAAAGGTCAATTGGGTAACTGCTCGTAGAGCATTACTTCGTAAACCAGTGGATCGAATTGGTTATGGTGGATATCTGAAACTTGCACTAAAGTTTCCAGATTTCATAGATTATGTGGAGAAGGTTACAGATGAGTTTCGTGCACTCTATTCAAAAGTCGCAAATCATCAACCGTATGTAGCTCCATTTAAAGTATATGTATTAAACAGCTGGGGTAAACTAAGAAGTTGGGGTAGCCATATGGTAGCTCATGCATTAGAATATCCAGAAACTAGAATTTATGAAGGAGTATTAGAAGCATTAAGTGGTCTTCCTGTGGATGTTGAATTTATTAGCTTTGATGACCTTTTGAATGATAATGAAGTACTAAACAAAGCAGGAGTGATCCTTAATGTAGGAGATGCCTACACTGCATTCAGTGGTGGTAACTATTGGGCAAATGAAACGATAGTAAAACGCGTTCGTGAATATATTTATGAAGGAAATGGATTCATTGGTATTGGTGAACCAAGTGCTTATCATAAGGAAGGAAGATACTTCCAGTTATATGATGTATTGGGTGTAGATAAAGAATTAGGTTTTACCCTATCTTATGATAAATATAACTGGGAAGAGAAAGAACACTTTATCTTAGAAGGATTACCGAAAGATTTAGATCTTGGAGAGAAAATCCAACATGTGTATGCGTTTGATGACACAACTGTTATTCGTAAAACAAACAAGCACATCAATCTTGCCAGTAACACGTATGGCAAAGGTAGAGCAGTTTATATGAGTGGTTTACCATTTAACTTTGAAAATACAAGATTACTGTATCGTTCACTCTACTATGCAGCATCAAAAGAAGATGAAATAAAACGATGGTATGCAGATAACTATAATGTAGAAGTGAATGTATATCCAAGTACGAACAGTTATTGTGTAGTAAACAATACATACGAAGCACAAAGTACAGTGGTTTATAAAGGTGATGGAACCAGTTTTGATATCACTTTAGAAGAATCAGAAATTCGTTGGTTTGAAATGTAAGGATGTCATTAGGACATCCTTTTATAAAATAGGGAGGTTTTATGAGTGAGATAATTTATAGCATTGTAGTATTTCTTGCAACCTGTATTGGTGCAATTAGTGGAATTGGTGGAGGGGTTATCATAAAACCAAGCTTTGATGCATTAAATATTCATAGTGTAGAAACCATTAGTTTTTTGTCGGGTTGTGCCGTATTAACCATGTCTTTATATTCAACTTCCAAACATATTCGAAATAAAGAATTACAATTATCAAATTCTTCAATGTTGTTGTATGTAATCAGTGGAAGTATTCTAGGTGGTTTTATAGGAAGTAACCTGTTTAAGTTCTTCTTAACAATCATATCCAATGATATGATGAAAGGAATGCAAGCCTGTATCCTTGTTTTAATTTTATTGTTTGTGTTAGCGAATTCTATTTTTGAATTTAAAAAGTTTCATATAAACAATAAACTGACAATCCTTTTTGTTGGACTATTTCTAGGTACAATTTCCAGTTTCATCGGAATTGGAGGAGGTCCATTAAACGTAGCTGTCTTCATTCTATTCTTCTCATGTACAATAAAACAGGCAGCCGTATACTCACTAATAACAATTGTCTTCTCACAATTAACATCCTTATTATTAGCAATATTTACTACTTCCATCTTATCGCAAGATTTAAATATTCTTTTCTTTATTTTGCCAGCAGCATTACTAGGTGGCCTTATTGGCACAAAGATTCATAAACAAGTAAATGAAAAAGTGATAGAATATGTTTACAACATGGTTATCATTCTTATCTTATTATTGAATGCAATCAATGCATACCATGCATTTGTCTAAGGAGAATCTATGCAGTCAATTTCATTACTTATCAAACCAGCATCTTCATTATGTAATTTAAACTGCAAATATTGTTTTTATAATGATGTTAGTAATCATCGTGAAATCTTTTCTTATGGTCTAATGAAGCAAGAAACAATGGAAGTATTGATTCAAAAATCTTTAGATTATGCAGATGATGATGGAGTAATTACTTATGCCTTTCAAGGCGGAGAGCCAACCCTTGCAGGACTATTATACTTTCAAAACTTTATTGATTATGTAACTGCAAATAAGAAACAACAGACCATTCACTATTCCATTCAGACAAATGGAACTACTTTAAATGATGAGTGGATAACATTCTTCGCTGAGCATGATTTTCTGGTTGGAATATCATTAGATGCCTATGAAAAGAATACCAATTACTTTCGCTACGATAAAGAAGGAAAACCTGTATTCTTTCAAATTATGAACAACATTCAATTATTAAAGAAAGCAAATATAAGTTTCAATGTCCTATGTGTACTAACCAATACCCTATCCAAACATGCGAAAGCAGTATATTCCTTTTTTAAATCCAATCGTTTATCTTATATTCAGTTTATATCTTGTTTAGATAATCTGGATGAAAATGAAGCAGCAGCATTAACTCCAGAAAACTATTATAACTTTTATAAAGAATACTATGACCTATGGTTGAAGGAAGCCCAAAAAGGAAGTATGCAAAGTGTTAACTTGTTTGAAAATATTATGCTAATGACACAAGACCAACTTCCATATCAATGTGGAATGCTAGGGTTCTGCAGTCCACAGTTTGTGGTAGAAGCAAACGGGGATGTATATCCCTGTGACTTCTATGTAATGGATAATTATAAATGTGGAAACATTCTAAACGACTCACTAAAGACAATTATGAAAAATAAAGTAATGCAGGAGTTTCTTCAGGAAAAGAAGAAGACATATAAGGTTTGTGAGAACTGTCGCTACCAGAATATTTGTCATGGTGGTTGCAAACGGATGAATTCAGCATTTGTAAGTGATGCGTATTGTGGGCACCAGCAATTACTGGAATATATGCTTCCATCACTCCTAACTTTAATAGATGAATATTCAAAATATACTACATAAAAATAAATTTAAAAAAGTTCCAAAAATGAATGGTACTTTTTTTTTGACGTCGTGTCTTACTTAATGAAATATCAGTAGAAGCTATAAATTTAACTTTTTGAAAAAATTCAAAAAAAATGAACGAAAACTTTATGTATGGCGACTAATGTTAGGACGGTAAAAAGTTCATAGAAAGGAGGGCGACTTTTAGATGAGCAAATTACAGGAAACATCAGAGGATATTATCCTTAAGGCAATTCATGGAGATGAGGATGCATTTTCGCAGATTTATCGTACATACAGTAATCGAGTGTATTTTATGGCAATTCAATATTTTAGAAATGAAGACACAGCAAAAGATATTGTGCAGGAGGTGTTCATAAAAGTTTATCGGCAGATTAATAAATTACAGGCGCCAAAAGCTTTTAGTTCATGGTTACATGTTATCACATATCGTGAGTGTCACAATTACAATCGTAGGAAGTCAAATATATTTGAATTAGGGGATGAAGATAAAATAGAGGATTTTCCAAATACAGCGGAAGTGGATGTTATTTCAAAGATTGAAAATGAAAGAATAAAGAATGAAATTATGGATATCCTAGATGACCTTAGTATTCCACTAAAGTCAGTTGCGATGTTACGGTTCTTTGAAGATTTAAAATTGCAGGAGATAGCTGATATCTTAGATATCCCTAAGAATACTGTATCTTCTAGACTAATAAGAATCAGAAGGGTACTGAGCACTGAGTTACAGAAAAAGGGAATCAACAGTACTTATGGAGTAATTGTTGTTTCACCTGTTGTTTTATTTGAAGCATATAAGATGCTTTATCAGCAGACAAAAATGAATCA
Source organism: Breznakia pachnodae (assembly GCF_030814225.1). Taxonomy (GTDB): domain Bacteria; phylum Bacillota_I; class Bacilli_A; order Erysipelotrichales; family Erysipelotrichaceae; genus Breznakia; species Breznakia pachnodae. The sequence continues at coordinate 1,110,159 of NZ_JAUSUR010000001.1, read as the reverse complement.
GGCATTATCAAATGATATTCTATATGCAATTTTACCAGCTGGTGCAGATATCGCTGGAGGTATATCTTTATTATCAAAATGGATTATAGGAGTAGTTACAACAGGGGTTGTTTTTGGTGGTATAGCACTGTGGAACACGCAACCGCAACAAGAAGAAGAAAAAAAACCAAAGGTGGAAGAAGTTGAAGAAGTCAGCAAACCATCAAAGGAACCTGAATTAGCTGAAATAACGAGTATTTCTTATGATGATGCATGGAGAAACCAACCAATTCAATTGGCGATTGAGACAAGTAATGATAACTATGAGCGAATAACTATCAATGATATAGAAACCACACAAGTTGTAAACAATGGTACTTATATGGTGAAACTTATCAAAGACGATGCAGTAATTGATGAAGAAGTAATTCAAATTAGTAATGTGGATTTACACAGTCCTACTGCAACAAGTGAAAAAGATGATGAATATTATTATCTTTATCTGAGCGATGATAAGTCAGGGGTAAATGCAAATCAGATTACATACTATGTAAATGGGACAGCTAGCAATGATTATACTTATGATGCAAGTCGTAATGTAATGATTGTGAAAAACGATAATGTATCCAGACACGATATTTATATTAGTGATTACGCAGGAAATATATTAACAATAGAGATTGAATAATATCAATTCGGAGGGCATGAATGATAAAATTAACAAAAACAATGAAAGTAGTATTGGCGACTCTTGTTGCTTTTACGAGTTTAGGAATATTTAATGGAGTATTATACGCAGAAGAAAACTTTACTATTTCTTCTGAAGTAATTTATAGTGAAGATAACAAAGAGGCAACAATTACATTAGATGCTTCAAATATCATTGAAGACTATACATTAGAAAGTGTAAGTGATCCAGATGGAAATACGATGGATCTAACAAATCTTACATACAAGGTTACTGAAAATGGAACTTATAATTTTCATATAACATATTTTGATTTAGAAAATGAAAGATACGAATATACAGAAACAGTAGAGGTATCTGATATTGTAGTTGTAAAAGAAGAAACCTATTCTTCACATTCTACAATTGATAGAAGTGGACTTACAAGAGATGCAACAGGTACTGATTATACAGATATAGTGGAAATTGTAAGCTGGGACTTTATTGATTCGAATAAAGATGCATTATCAACTACAAATCCAGCAAAATTTTACACAGATTATCAGTTAGTAATTTCATGGAAACTAAAACCATCAGGTACATTTCTGAAAGCTGGCGATTATTTTACATTTCCACTTCCAAAAAATGAAATATCAGGAAGTTGGCAAGTTGTAACGACGGATTGGGGAGATTTATGGGATTCAACAAATACAGAGGTTCTAGGGAGATGGAGAATTACATCTACAGGAATTGAGGTAGAACTTACTGAAAATTCAGATCAAAAAATGTCGATTACTGGTACTTTAGAATCAGGGACTTCATCTTTTAAAAATGCGACAACAGTTGATATAACACAAAATGTATCAATTGGTAATTCGACTAAAGAAATTACATTTAATAAAGCAAATCTTAGCAAATTACAAGATTATGATTTAAAATATGCTTCAGGAACATCAAATACAACAATTAACTGGGCGATGTTTATTGGTAATGAAGATATATATGATGTAGTAAATGGTAATGAAGTTGAAACAGGTTCGATTTACTTTGAGGATCAATTGAGTGGAAAAGTAAGTTTAGATACCAATGGAAAACCATGGATAAATATTTCAGCACCAGTACAGGTTCCAGTGGATTTAACAAGTGGAGAACCTTCTGGAATTACTGCTGGTGGAAATGATGTAACAGGTAGATTTACTTATGTGGAACAAGATGGTTCACAAAGTTATGAAGAGTTTAAAGCAAGTCTTGCACCTCAACAGTATGGAGTATATGAAGATGATAATGGTATCCAAACAGTTCTTATTAATTTTGGCGATATTAAAAATTCACCTGTTAAATATGGTTCAAATTTTGCAAAGGAAGCGACTGACTATAGTATTAGCAGTGGATTCTATACCGAAGATGATCGAGATGATTTAGAAGCATATTTTCAAAGAGTTTATGGTACTTCTAATTCATATGGAGGATCAGTTATAAGGTATAGAATAGGTTTTAATGAAGTATTTGATAAAGTTGTAGTTAATACAGAAAAAACAAATACAGCAATCATCACAAAAGGTAATGATTCTTATGAGTTAACTGGAAAAGGTGTCCTTCAAGGAATTAGTGGATCAGCAAATGTTGTAGCTCCAAATGCAGCAAGAGTTTTTCTATCTGATGAAGAAACTCAAGAAATATTAAATGGAGTATCAGTTACACTTCAAAAATACAATAGTGTAACTAAAACTTGGGAGACTTCTACTGTCTGGAGTGAAGGAACAATTAGTGAAGATGGGTATGTAGATACAGATTTTCTTAATGAGGGAACGTATCGATTTGTTCAAAATGATACATACAGTGATGATTATGATCTTTCTAAATCAAAAGGTTATGACAGTACACTGAAAACTGTAATTTCCGATGAATTTACAGTTGTATATGCTGATGATGTAGGTCATACAGTATATATGACAAATATAAAGAAGCGATTTACAGTTACGTATAAGCCAGGAACACAAGGAACATTTGCAGACAATGTACATGCTGATATTATAATTCACTCAACAACACCTGAATATAGTGGTGCTGAAGGATCCGATGGAAACCCAGCTGGTAATAAAGGATATACATTTGATGGATGGGATAAAGAGGTAGCGAGTACAGTTACTGAAAATGCTACTTATGTAGCTAAATGGAAAGCAAATACAGATACAAAATATAAAGTTCAACATTACCTGGAAACAGGTCATGAAACGAATGAATATACTTTGGATTTTACAGATGAGTTGACAGGAAAAACAGGTGATATAGTTGATGCAGTAGCAAAAACAACTTATGAGGGATATACTCTAGACAAAACTGTTAATGATACGATAGATAGTGGAACGATAGCTGGAGATGGTTCACTTGTGTTGAAATTATACTATAGAAAGAATGCAACTGATTCATATACTGTTAAACATTTCATTCAAGATGGTGATGATCCAACTAGCTATAACTTGTATGGAATGCCAGAAGTTTTAAGTGCAACAGTTGGTACATCAGTAAGCGCAAACTATCTTACAATTCCTGGATATACAGCTAACAATTATCATGTAGATAAAAAGGAAAGTGGTGTGGTTGAAGCTGGTGGTACCCTAACTCTATCTTTCTACTACAATGCAAATATAGTTGATTATGAAGTTGAACATTATTTAGAAAACAGTGAAGGCACTTATGATTTAGATGATACTGAGTACTTAACTGGACGAACTGGTGCTACAGCAAATGCAGTTATAAGAACGAACTATGATGGATATACACATAACGCTAGTGCAGCAAATACTTTATTAAGTGGAACGATAACAGCTGATGGTAAGTTGGTTTTAAAAGTTTACTATGATGCCGATATTGTGCCATATAAGGTAGTACATAAATTAGAACAAGAAGATGGAAGTTTTGATACAGTAGATACAGATGAAAGTACTGAGAAAATAGGAAGAACAGTACATGGAACAGACAAAACATATGCTGGATATACATATGCACCAACTCATGCACAAACAAAAAGTAGTGGTGTTGTAACAGCTGATGGGAAACTTACATTAGTACTAATTTATACAGCAGATGCAACAACATATAATACATCGTACTATTTGCAGGATGGAAGTGATACAACGAAATATAACTTAAAGGGAACCGTTTCAACAAATAGTAAAACAGGTTATAGTGTAAATGCTGTAATCAATAGCTATGAAGGGTATACACATAATCCTTCAGCAGCTAATACAAAACTAACTGGAACAGTGGAAGCGAATGGAACATTGCATCTTCATGTATATTATGATGCAAATACAGATACGAGATACAAAGTGGAACACTATCTAGAACAAGAAGATGGAAGTTATGTAGTGAAAGATACAGAAAATTTAACTGGTAAAACGAATACAAAGGTAACAGCTGTATCTAAAACATATGCAGGATATACATTTAATAATTCTATAGATGGTACTCTGGAAAGTGGAATTGTGGCAAGTGATGGAAGTTTGGTATTAAAGCTTTACTATACTGTAAACGAACATCCAAGTGTAGCAGTTGATGCTGGCTATAAAGTAGAACATTACTTACAACAAACAGATGGTTCATATAAGTTAGAAGATAATGAATCCTTCAGTAGCCCAGCGAACACAATCGTGACAGCAATTGCAAAACAATACAAAGGTTATACATTCAATAAGAATGTTGCTGGAAGTGTATTAAGTGGAATGGTTTATGGTGATGGAAGTTTAGTATTAAAAGTTTACTATACAAAAGATGATACTAAAAAAGATCAGACAATTACAATGAAACCAAGTATTACACCTGAAGGAACTCCAGGAGCAAATCCTTCGGTTGCAACAGGTGATACAACAAATACAAATGTATTAATGCTTACAATGATTTCAATGCTTGGAGTTATCATTGCATTGAGAAGAAGAAAAGAAGCTAAAAAATAACAAATGTGCACAAAGAGCGAACATTTGAAATAAATAGCCCACTTTCATATTATATTAATCTTTGTGCATAAATCATCCACACATACCCTCGTGGAGAAGAGTTACTGAAGCCGATCAGTAACTCTTTTGTTTTATTTTTGAAGGTTATACTATATAATTAAAATAAAGAAGATGTCATAAATAAAAAAGGAGGATATATATGTTAGCTATTTTAGGTGTAATTGGGTTTATTATCATATGTTGTTATCTGGGAGGAATTCTAAAGGTCTTAAAAGAGATTAAAGAACTTCTACTGAATCAAAAAAACGATTAGGTTTGTCCTAATCGTTTCGTATGTTTAGAGTATTTATAGGTGTTCTGCCAACAATTAATTGTTGACCATCACTGTAACCTTCTTCTCGATCCTTGAGCTCATTAATTAATGTGTTTCTAAGGTAATCAATCCGATTTTGATACGCAGTATCGTGGATAGCGTTGTGTTCCTCTCTGGGATCATTTGTTAAGTTGAAGTACTGCTCTTCACCAGTTTGAGAGTACCAGATAAATTTATCTTCATTAGTTACAATAAAGTGAGTAGATAAGTCAGAATGGAAACTATGTTCACCATGTAGATAACTTCTATTAATTTTTGATTGACCTTTTAACTCAGATACCAGTGATAAACCATCCACATCATTAGGGATATCAATACCAGCAAACTCTAATAACGTCGGTAAAATATCGCGGAGTTCTACTAGCGTATTGCTTTGAAGTGGACGGATACTTTCAATATTTTTTCCAACTGAGAATATTAGTGGTATATGAGAACTTCCTTCATAAGGAAGTACTTTTCGATACAAGTCATGGTCAAATAACAGTTCACCATGATCACTAAGGAAAACAATAATCGTATCTTCATAAGAGCCATCTTCCTGTAAGGAAGTAAGCAAACGTCCAATCTGATGATCAACATGAGTAATACTTGCATAGTAACCGGCCATTGCATCATGTTTCATTGCTTCGTTGTTGCTGCCAAAGATAGAATCTTTGCTGTAACCAAACTGTTCTGTTCGCTTATCGTCAATCCAGTCACCCTTTGCAGGGGAACGCAGTTGTTTGTTTTTATAAATGTCAAAGTAAGTCTGAGGTGCATCAAATGGTTGATGTGGACGAACAAATGAAGTCATCAGAAAGAATGGTTTCTCACGGTCTCTTGTTTGTAAGAAGCGAATACTTTCATCAACTGCCCAGTTGGTAGGATGTAGTCGTTCTTCATAAATCCAAGGGTGGGTTACCCATGAATTACACTCTGGACCAGTAGCAGTTACATCTGCGTGCTGACCTACATTATTCTTCAAATAGTACAGGTAATCATCACTGACTTCCTGATGCTGATAATGCGGAATCTTATTGTTTCGATAATACGCAATATATCCATCATGCAGACTGATTGATTGAAATCCACAACTTTTACGAACTGGATGTACATGCATTTTACCTACACATTTTGTCTGATAACCATGATCACTCAACTCTTGAGGCAGCATGTGGTCATAGTCCCAGTTAATGCCATCTTCATAGCCAACACGACCATGTTTCTTCTGGCTCTTTCCTGTAAACAATGCAGCTCTTGCAGGGATACAGCTAGGACAAGCAGAGTAAGCATGATCAAATGATACTCCTTCTTTTGCCAGTGTATCTAAGTAAGGAGTTTGAATATCAGGGTGATGTTTATACGATAAAGTATCACCTCGAAACTGGTCACACATCAGTAATAATATATTTGGTTGTTTCATTTTTTTTACCTCATAATCCTTTTTATTATAATAGTTGTACTAATACTATTATAAACAATTATTTATGAAAAAATGTAATTATTTTGAAAAAAACAAGAAACAACAAGATATCTAAAAAAGCAAGCAATATCCTATATAGTAAAAGCGCTTTCACTTTGCTATACTTTGGGTACAAAGATGAAATAATCTTAAAAGAGGAGGATCTTATAAGTTATGAAAAAATTACTTATAACTGGTTTATCACTAATGATGGTACTAACAGTAGCAGCATGTGGATCATCTGATGATTCTGGTGATACAAAAGATGAAAAGAGAATAGTTAAGTTTGATTCATTTTCAGGTGGACAAGGTGAAGAAGTATTCACTGAACTAGCTGAAGCATTCGAAAAAGAAAACCCTGATATTGATATTCAATTACGTTTTGAAAAAGAATTAGATTCAGTTCTAAACAAAGAAAATGCAAAAGGACAATATTCAGATATCGTTTACTATAATTTAGGTCAGCCTTCAGCATATACTGAAACGCAACTTAATACAGGAGAAGTAATGGATATCTCAGATGTATTTGATAATATTGAAGGTCGTATCGATCCACAATTTGCATCTAACTCAATTACAGAATACTTTGGAGATGGTAAAAAATACTTAGCTCCAATTATGTATACTCCAGCAGGTTTCTACTATAATACAGAACTAATTGGAGAAGGTAAAAAATATGAATTGCCTGAAACATGGGATGACATGTGGGCACTTGGAGAACAAGCGAAAGCAGATGGAATTTCATTGTTTACTTACCCAGTAAAAGGATACTTTGATACAACAATTTCTGGAATGTTAGACCAAGTTGGAGGACAAGAATACTTCACAGAAGCACTTAAGTATGGTGAAGGAACTTGGGACTCAGATACTGGAAAACAAGTATTGGATACAATTGCGAAATTAGTATCGAAAGATAATGGTTACTTATTTGCAGATACAGTTGCAAATGCAAATGCTAAAGATGGATTTAAGATTAACCAACAAGCTGTAATCGATGGTGATGCATTGTTTATGCCAAATGGTAGCTGGATTGTAGGAGAAATGGAATCAACTACACCAGAAGACTTCCATTGGGGATTAATGGCACTTCCTGCTTTTGAAGAAGGTGGAGAACGTGTTGCTACATCATTTACAGAACAAGCATGGATTCCAAAACAAGCAGAAAATGCTGACGATGCTAAAAAATTCTTAGAGTTTATTTATTCTGAAGAAGGTGCAGAAATTATGTTAAAATATGATTGTGTTGTACCAGTAGAAGGAATTACTGAAAAACTAGAAGGATACAATAAAGAATTCTACAGTATTTACGATGATGAAAATGTAAAAGCTTCAATGGGTGCATTTGCTCCATATGATGCAGCAGCAATTCCAGATGTAGATTTCAAAGCATCACTTTTCGGACCAATTGATGAAATCGCTACAGGTACTTCTACTGCAGAAGCATGGCAAACATCATTAGTTGATTTATGGAAAACATTAAGAGAACATCCTGTAGAATAAAACAGGTAAAATGATTTCTGAAGCGATGGGCTTGATGTTGCTCATCGCTTTTCTTAAGAAGGGGGATTTTAATGAATCGGAAAAAGGAAAAAAGAAGATTTATCATTGCATGTCTTGCACCTGCATTAATCTTAGTTACGATTTTTATCGCAATTCCAACATTTGAAGTATTTAAGACTTCGTTATTCAAACAGGCAAACTTTGTTAGTGATCCGGAGTTTGCAGGATTCTTCAACTTTGAAGTATTATTCAAAGATATGAAATTTATTGAATCACTACAAAATACAATTCTGTATATTACATTAATTACGTTGTTTACTGTAGTGCTTGCAATCTTGTTTGCAACCCTACTAACAAGAGAAAACTTTAAAGGAAAGAATTTCTTTAGAGTAATCTTCTATATTCCTAATATACTGAGTATCGTAGTTATTGCAGGTATTTTCTCAGCAATCTATGCACCAGGAAATGGAATCCTGAATTCCTTGTTATCGATGATTGGATTAGGTTTTTTACAGCAGCAGTGGTTAGGGAATCCGGATATTGTAAACTATTCAATTATATTTGCCTTAGTATGGCAGGCAATTGGATACTACATGGTAATGTATATGGCAAGTATGTCATCAATACCAGAGAACTTATATGAAGCTGCAGCACTGGAAGGTGCTTCTAAGATTCAACAGTTCTTCTTGATTACATTACCACTAATTTGGAATAATATCAGAACGACATTAACATTCTTTGTAATTAGTACGATTAACTTAAGCTTTATGTTTGTTCAGTTAACAACCGAAGGTTACTTAGGTTCTGAAGTAACATTAAACTATATGTATAATAAAGCGTTCGCAGGTAATTATGGTTATGGTATGGCGATTGGAGTATGTATCTTCTTATTCTCATTTGCATTATCAGGTATCTTAAACAAAATTACTGATCGTGACACATTAGAGTATTAGGAGGAAGAAAGATGAATAAAAAGAAAAAACCGATTTCAATCTATAAAATATTTATCTATGTAGCACTAATAACCTTAGCGATTACAATCATCGTTCCTATTATCTGGGTGTTCATGGCAAGTTTGAAGTCACAACTGGATTTGGTAAGTAATGATCCTTTCTCTTTACCAACACACTTAGTATGGCAGAACTTTGTGGATGCATTTGAAAAAGCAAGAATGGGAGACTATCTGATTAACTCCGTACTTGTAACATCAATGGCACTGATTATTTTATTAGCGGTTGCATTACCAGCGTCTTATGTCCTTGCAAGATTTGATTTCTTTGGAAAGAAATTCTTTAATGCATTATTTATGGCTGGATTGTTTATCAATGTAAATTATATTGTCTTACCAATATTTGTAATGCTCTTTAATATTGAAGTCGCCTTTGACTGGACCAATGTATTATTAAATAATAAGTTTGTATTAGCATTGATTTATGCAGCAACGTCATTACCATTTACGATATACTTATTAAGTGGATTCTTTAAAACCTTGCCTAAGGCATACGAAGAAGCTGCCAGAATTGATGGCTGTGGTTACTTTAAAACAATGATGAGAGTAATGATACCAATGGCAAGACCAAGTATTATTACGGTTATTCTATTTCAGTTCTTATCATTCTGGAATGAATATGTATTAGCCTTTACCTTTATGGATAAAGAGAATTCAACGCTTGCGGTTGGAGTGAAGTTTCTGATGGCAGATGCACGTTCACAATCAAATGATGGTGTTATGTATGCAGGGTTAGTAATTATTATGATACCTACATTAATTCTATATATTCTAGTTCAAAAGAAATTAACCCAAGGAATGAGCCTTGGTGGATTAAAGGATTAGGTGAACAGTATGGGTATTCGTGTAAAAACAATTGTTATGGCAGTGGTATCTGTTGTATGTTTATTAATGATTATTCTTGGTCAACGTAATGTTGGTTATGAAGGATTGTTTGTGGAATTAATAGGATTAGTTGGATTATTGGCAGTGTTGTTTATTTACAACAAGGACCACAAGTAGGAGGTAGTAGATGGCTGATTTAAAGTTAAAAAATATTAATAAAATCTATGACAACAATGTACAGGCTGTTTTTGATTTTAATTTAGATATACATGACAAAGAATTTATTGTATTTGTTGGTCCTAGTGGATGTGGGAAATCAACTACATTACGAATGATTGCAGGATTAGAAGAAATAAGCAGCGGGGAACTATACATCAATGATAAGTTAGTAAATGATATTGCACCAAAAGATCGTGATATCGCAATGGTGTTTCAATCATATGCTCTATATCCTCATATGAGTGTATATGACAATATGGCGTTTGGATTGAAAATCAGAAAAACGAATAAAGACGAAATTGATGCACGTGTACAAAATGCTGCAAAGATATTAGAAATTGAAGATTATTTAGATCGTAAACCAAAAGCATTGTCTGGTGGACAACGTCAGAGAGTTGCTCTAGGAAGGGCAATTGTACGTAATCCTCAGGTGTTCCTAATGGATGAACCACTTAGTAACCTTGATGCGAAACTACGGGTACAGATGCGCTCTGAGATTATCCAGTTACATGAGCGAGTAGGCGCTACTACGATTTATGTAACGCATGATCAAACCGAAGCGATGACCATGGCAACTAGAATTGTTGTTATGAAAGATGGGTATATCCAACAGATTGGTACACCAAAAGAAATCTACAACAATCCAGCAAATATATTTGTTGCAGGATTTGTAGGTGCACCAGCTACGAATTTCTTGAATGGAATTTATCATGAAGGAAAATTTACGTTTGATGGAAACACAATTGAAGTTCCTGAAAAACTACAAGCTGAAATGAAAGAGTATGATGGAAAAGAAATAGTTATGGGTGTACGTCCTGAAGATATCTACTGTGAAGGAATTGTGGCAGAAACATATCCTACAGCGAGGTTTAAATTCCATGTGGATATCAGTGAATTACTTGGTCATGAAAGTATTCTGCATGGTAAAATCAGTGAACAAAGTTTAGTGGCAAAAGTTGCTACTCGTTTGGGAATTGATTCTCACAGTGATGTAGAAGTTGCATTTGATTTAAGTAAAGTACATTTCTTTGATAAAGAAACGACAAATAAAATAGTATAAAAAAGGTCTTCCATGTAAAAACATGGAAGACTTTCTTTTTCTATTTGCTAGCTACAACTACCAAAGCGTAACTATCTTTATGATATGGTTTATCTGAAAATCCAGCATAACTCTGAATGGATGTAAACCCAGCAGTTTTTAACATCATCTCAAGCTCTTCCTTTTGGATTGGAAGTAATTCTACTGAATCACTGTATGTTTCTTCTTGTGTTGTCAGTACGGTTGAGAAGATAACCTTTTCTTTACCAATACTATAGTTTCTTTCAAAGGTAATTCCCTGATTCTCGATTGTTGGTAGAGAGGTAATATTTTGATCAAGAATACGTTCATAGTTAATAATCTGCAGTACCAGATTTCCATTTTCCAGTTTCAAATAACAACTATTTAAAAAGGTCTGAATATTTTCTCTAGTTGGCAGATGAACTAATGTATTTCCAATACAATATAAACTATCATATTTCATAGTATCCATTTCTAACATATTTTCCACTTTAAAGTTAATATGTTCATTTTTTAATTTCGCATACTTAATCATTTCAGCATCTAAATCAATACCAGCAATATCATATCCTCTATCATATAATTCAATAGCATATTCACCACTGCCACAACCAATATCTAATATTTTATTTCCACTAAGATGTGTATCTAAAAAATCGACAGTAGTTTTATTTGCTGAAAAAATCAAATCAAAATACTTTGCATAATTATTGTACATATCGCTTCACCTTCTTTTTGACATTATAACAATGATTAATAGGAAAACCTATTAATATAACCCACCGTGTTTCATTGCTCTTGTAACAACTTTTAGTGAATCAAAAATAGCAATTGGTTTTTCAGCATAACCCTCATCAGGGAATTTCATATCTGGTATACAAACAACAGGAATATTTGCATCATAAGCTGCCTGAATCCCAGCTTCACTATCTTCTAACACGACCACCTCATCAGTTTGCAGTCCTAACTTCTCACATGCTTTTAAGAAAATATCTGGAAAAGGTTTTCCTCTTTCCACTTCACTACCAAAGGTCATGTCATCAAAGTAATGAGCAATCTTATGATTATCCAAAATCTTAAGTGCCCGATCTTTAATGCTAGAGGTTGCAATTACCATCTTATAATTATTCGCTTTTAAATAGTCAAGAAGTTCAATTAACCCTTCTTTTAATTCTACACCATCTCTTTCCATGTAGAACTTTTCATATTCTCTAATCTGTGCTAATGCTTCATCTGTATCAAACTCAATTCCAAACTTCTCTTTGAATATTTTTAGAGCAAGTCTAGTTTCTTTACCAGGAAACTCTTCGATGTAACCATCTTCATCAAGTTCTATATTATATTGTCCTAAAAAATCTTTATAGCACTTAAAGGAAATCACTTCACTATCAATCATTAATCCATCAAAATCAAAAATAAAACCTTTCAGCATAATCAATTGTCCTCTCTATTAAAAAAACTAACTTTTGTCTTTCAAAACCACATACAAAACAAAGAAATTAATCTTTCTTAGTCTTATAAAATAATCTTCCTGCAATTGCTGTTAATATAAACAAACCTATTCCTATTGTATCAACAAGTGTATAAGCTGTTTTCTGACGACTTCCAACTAAGAGTTCGCGCCCCAATGTTCCTCCTGAGTACAAGTACATAATATATCCACCATATGTTAGAAATACGATTGCAATTATTAATAAAAGCACCATATACTTATTTCCCTTCTTAGAGTTTTTACCAAGTAGAGAACTATACAGTAAACTTACTCCTAAAAGTATTAACATAAAAGCTACCATTTGTTTACCTCCTTCACAAACTAATATCTTTTTTTACATCAAATCCTATTCTTCAATACTAATTCATTATAATAATTATTATATGAAAAAGCAAAACCTCATTATTTTATATTATTGAAATAAAATGAACGTTATTGTACATTAATACGACTAATTTTTGGATGCAAAATAACTAAAAAATATTTTAAAAATAAATCCGAACTTTTACAAACCCATCTGTGCCTAAGTATTGAGGGTAAGTGAAATGACTGATTGAGGAGGGCGAAAAAACTATGGATAAGAGAGAAGAACTTACCCAAATTGTCAAAGAAGTCCAAAAGGATAAAAAGCAATTTGAGTTGTTATACTCACACATTGTAAATAAAGTTTATTACTGGTGCTATTCTGTTGTTGGTAATGAAGCAGATGCTTTGGATATGACACAGGAATCTATGCTTCTTATTTATAAGAATATTGGAAAGTTGAAAAATCCTGAAGCATTTACTTCATGGATGTATCGATTGATTCGTAACCATTGCTTAAACTATGTACAACGATATAAGAAACACGATTTAGAATTTATAAGTAATGACAACTATGCGCAGCAATTTGAAGAGAATGTAAAAGAAGAACGATTAGAACATATACCTCATGAATCCTATGACCTAAATGAGACAAAACGATTGGTAGCTAGTTTCATTGACAACCTTCCTAAAAGACAAAAGGAAGTAATAACATTGTTTTATCTTGAGGAAATGAAAATTGAAGAAATTGCAGAAGTATTAGATTACAATGCAGGTTCAGTAAAATCAAGACTTCATGATGGAAGAAAGAATTTAGAATCACAGATTTCTAAATATCAAAAGAAGCATAATGTGAAATTATATAATATTTCTTTATTTGCAATACTTGGATTGGTTTTACAGGAACACAGGAACGAGTTATGTGAAAAGCAAGATTTGAGTTATAAGAAAAACGTATTTAAACATAACCTATCAGGTTTAGATAAATTATCATCAATTTTAACTGGAAAGGTATTAATAACAGTGATTTCATTTGTAGTAGTAGCATTGATGGGTTTTATGTATTTTACTCTAGAAGAAAATCTAGAAGGAGAAAACATAAGTAAGGGATATGCAAATGTTGATAGTATTAACAATCAATTACAAAAGCATCCATATATTAGAAATATTAATTATGTTACATTTCCTGCGAGGAAATCTGTAGAGGTTTCTATTGAACTTAAAAAGGATGTAGCAGAAAATGCTATTGCTATTCAGTTGAATGACGAGGATATATTGTTTAAAAAAGATAGCAAGAATATTTTTGTACAGATAAAAGAAAATGGAGAATATATAGTTACGATAGATAATACAAAATTTAAGTTTAAAATTGATAATATTGATGAATTCGCACCTGAATTAGTAGAGGTGCAAAACCACAATAATTATCTACAGTTAATTATTAATGACGAAATGTCGCAATTAGATTACGAACAATCGTATTTTGAATATAAGAATGAAAAATATGAAATAAATCAAGACAGTATAATACAAGGGAATTTTAATGGAGAAGTATCAATTGTATTGTTTAACAAAGAAGGACTATTTATTAGATATATTGTAGTACTTATATAAATAATAAAAATAATGAGAATTATCAATTAATTAGATGGAGGAAAAATGAAAAATAAGAAATCAAATATGAGCAGAAAAGTGTTATTAAGTTTGTTAGCGATTATGTTATCATGTGGATTAATTGCCAATAACTCTATTTTTGCCAATGACGAAGAAGTTGTATCGGATGAAACCAATAATACAAACGAAACAAGTGAAGAAGTAATCTCAAATGAACTGGAAGAAACATCAACTGATGATATAACTACAGGTGAAGTTACACAAACATATGACAAAAGTGGTCTTACAAAAAGTATACCTGCAGATTGGGCGTTTACAGATGAATCGAAATCCTTAAATGATGCAATTGTAAACCATGCAACATATGGCTCAATCGACACAGATGGCGATGGCTATATAACGAAAACAGAAGCAGCTACATTAAGTGGAAGGCTAGATTTACAGTCAAAAGGAATTACAGGTACATTAGATGGAATTCAGTATTTGACTGGTATTAATCAATTATACTTGAATGGAAATGCGCTAACTGGTTCAATACCAAGTGATGTTGGAAACTTAACATCACTTACAAGATTATGGTTACAGAATAACCAGTTAACTGGAAGTATTCCAAATGAAGTGGAAAATTTAATTTCATTACAATATCTATATTTAAATAATAATCAATTAACTGGTTCAATACCTACAACTATAGGAAATTTAACTAGTCTGCAATATTTAAACTTGTCTAATAATCAGTTAGGTGGAGGAATACCTACGACAATTGGAAGTGTTATATCTCTACGTGAACTTTCTTTAAATGCTAATCAACTGACTGGTTCAATTCCGAGTGAGTTGGGAAGTCTAGTGTCGTTAACGAAGTTGCATTTAACAAATAATCAACTTAGTGGCTCAATCCCAAGCGAATTAGGAAATCTAAGATTATTAACAGAACTAAATTTAGGATCAAATCAATTAAGTGGTTCAATACCAACAACAATTGGAGGGATGACATCATTAATAACACTTAACATGGATAATAATCAATTGACTGGATCAATACCTACAACTATAGGAAATTTAACATCACTAACAACGTTTCGAGCTGTTACTAATCAGTTGAGTGGCTCAATTCCAAGTGAAATAGGAAATTTGACATCATTGACAACGCTATATTTAACAAGTAATCAATTGAGTGGCTCAATACCTACAACAATAGGGAATTTAACATCCTTACAGTTATTGAATTTGAGTGAGAATCAATTAAGTGGAACTATTCCAAGTGAACTTGGGAATCTAACTAATTTAAAGCAACTTCAATTTTATAGCAATCAGTTAAGTGGTTCGATTCCGAGTTCATTTTCAAACTTAACAAGTGTAAATAGATTTAGATATCATGACAATGAAAGTTTGCAGATTGCTGATTTATCAGGAATGAATTCTTTAGTAGATTTATCAATAACAAAAGCAACAAATGCTAATTTATCAAGGGTTACAAATTTCTATGTTACAGGTAGCAAATCAAAGTACAGTGCAGGAACAAGATTAGTTGGAAATGCAGGAGCATTTGAGTGGGATTCAACAACAGGATATTATGTAATTAATGCTGCTATGAATGCTGAGTATTATGTTGCGATTGCTTATACAGATGTAGATGGAAACTTAAAAATGATTTCATCTAGTCGTACGGATTTATCTGCTGGAGGATTAATGGATAATGAAGGAAATCTTATTCTTGGGGCAAATCTTACTAATGTAGATTCGTCAACAGGTACTGTTAATTTGCCAAATGGTGGAACTATAGTAACTGGGAATGCTACATATACATTTGAGGGGAATACGATTGTTGGTGAAGATAAAATTACTACTGCTGGAACTATAACAATTGCAAATAATATAACAGATGGTGAAGTAGTAATTACTGATGTAACAACTGTAATAAAAACACCAAATGGGACAAATGCAACAATTACATTAAATGATGATGGTGGTGTTGTTGAAGTTCCTGCAGGAAGTGTTATTACAGATAATGAAGGAAATAATACGTATTTAACAGGCGTTGGAAAAGTAAGCGAAAAAGGAAATCTTACTACATCAGATACGACAATTACTGTACCAGCAGATAAGGTAAGTGATATAACAACAGATGGAGGTGAAGTTACATTCCCATCAGGAGTTATTGTTGATGATGGTTCTACTAGTATTACATATCCAGGAACAATCATTTATGATACAGATGATAATACATTGACATATCTTCCAGTAGATGGATTATTCAATGAAGATGGAACATTAAAAGATGGTGTTACACAAGAGGATATCACAAACTCACAAGACTTTGTAACAGGTTTAGAAGATAGTAATCTGAAAACAGAACTACAAAGCAAAATAGATGAGGCACAACGTTTATTTAATGAGAGAGAAGCACAAAAAGCAGTAGATGATTTATTTGATGATGAAGATATCTTAAATGATGACGTTACACAAGATGACATCAAAAACGCACAAGATTTAGTTAATAAATTGCCTGAAGGTGATTTGAAAAACGAATTAAATGATAGATTAAAAGATGCTCAAAAACAACTAGATGAGAGAAACTTTGTAATCATTGAAGCATTCAAAGTATTTACAGGAGAAGGAACAGTCTATACAAAGATAGATGCACCAGTAGAAAAATTCTCTAGTATTTCTATAGATAGAAAAGAATTGGATGCAAGTAATTATGAAGTAACAAGTGGAAGTACAGTAATTACATTAAGTGAAGCATATTTGAAAACATTAGATAATGGAACATACGATGTAGATGTTGAGTTTACAAGTGGAGCAGTTGTGAAAACAAATCTTACAGTGAAAGTAGAAGGAAATCCTTCTAAAGCACCTTCTACAGATACGCCAACAATTTCTAAACCAAGTGTTGATGCAAATGGATCATCAACTAAGAATGGTAATAGTGTGGATACAGGTGATACAACAGATATGACATTACTATATGGAATGTTAGCAGTTTCACTGTTAGGTATCGTAGTAGTGTATAAAAGAAAGAAAGTAAATTAATAGAATCTAAATAAATTAGATGAGATGAAAGTATCAGATGAAACAATCTGGTACTTTTTCTTTATAAAGTAGTGAACGAATAAATATGATTTTACGACTAATAATAGAATAGAAAAATTGAAGTAAAAAAAGTGAACCTTTTTGACACTTGTGTGTCTTTAATGTAACTTACTACTACGCCAGTGTGTCTTGATACATTAGGTATTGCATAGGTAAAAAAACATGTGCTAAATTTAGAAAAAACAATTGGGCATTTGTTAAGTAGTAGATAGTTTCAGATTATGGAGGGCGAAAGAATATGAAAAAGTTTAGAAAAATATCCTTAACAGCAGTTGCGATTTTATGTGTTTTGATTACAACTGTGAGTGTTGGTGCACTACCTGCAGAAGTAGATGCTAACTATGCACATGGGCATCCAGTGAAGATTACGAATCAAAATGACTTTGCGAATGGTGAAGTATCTTCAACAGCATATTATGGTGGAAGCAACAGTAAAGGGGTTGATTCTTCAAAAGTAGAGATTACAAATTTGATTGAAAAGAATCTTGGTAACATTTATGCTGGAGGAAATGGACAATCAGTAGATAGTACAAGTCTTACCATCAATGGGCCTTGGAATGATTCTTGGGCTAGCAATTCAACTTCTGCTTATGGCTCAGGATGGTGGCTATATGGAGGAGGTAATGGCGCTAATGCTACTGTTAATACATCATCTATTATTATGAACTCTGGTCTAGTTAGAGGGTATCTTATTGGTGGAGGTAGCGGAGGTGCATCTACAGGTACAACTAATATAGTTGTAAATGGTGGACAAGTTGGTAGTTCTGCTAGTGATACAAATGGACAAGGTGAAATATATGGAGGAGGAAATGGATCACCAGTAACAGGAAATACAAATATAACAATTAATGGTGGTACGATTCAACAACACATTGTTGGTGGTGGATTAGGAACAAATGCAGATGTATTTGGTTCAACATTCATTAATATTGCTGGTGGAGTTTTTGGTGGAACAATTGCAGGCGCTGGTGGTAATAAAAATAATATTGTTTATGGAAATACCAATGTGATGATCACAGGTGGTACTACCAAAACAACGGGTGGTGCTAATCCTCAGAAAATCACAGGTGGTGGATATTGGTCTAGCAATACAGTACAAGGAACAGCAAATGTAACTTTCGCATTGCCAGAAGGTCAATCAATTGTGGCTAACTTATATGGTAGTGGTGGAATACGACAAGATGATGATAAATATGGAGGACTTGTTACTGGTACATTGAAGAATACTGTTGGTGCATCTAATATTACATTAGCATCTGGGATTCTTGATGGTAATGTCCTTGGTGGTGGAAACTTTGGTGATGTAACTAATCAATCTACAATTACCTTAAATGGTGCAACTGTAAATAAAAATATTTATGGTGGAAGTTACTCACGAGGAATTATTGATACAAATGAAATCAATTTAATTAGTGGTACAGTAAAAGGAAATGTATATGGTTCTGGTGGATATAACAATAACAATTATATTCAGACAACTAATAGTGCAACAACAAATATATATTCAGCAGCAGATGTACAGGGAACGATTGTAGCAAGTTCAAGTCATGCAAGTAATATCATTGGTGGACAGGCAAGAGTGATATTAAATGATATGTCTGATCTATCAGGTTTTCTTACTACTTATGCAGGAAAAACAATTGAAACAGGTACTGGTTCAAATACAGCAATCGAATTCAGTAATTTTAGTACTGACAACACAGTAATAGCTGGAACATCAGCATCAAAGTTTACATACTTAGATTTCACAAATACCACTAATATTCATATAAAAGATGCTTTATCAACTTATTTTGGAAACTATTGGTTAGTTGATGAAACAAGTAAAGTATACATAGACCAAGATGAAACATTTGATGCAATCGATGTAACTAATAAAGGTGAAATTGCATTAGTAACAGGAACACAAGATTATAAAACCTTAGATATGAGTGGAAGTTATACGGGTGTAAGTGCAAACCTATCAATGTCAGCAGAAGAAGTAGGATTTAGTGATTATGTAAATATTAATGGAGCAGCAACAGGTTCAACAACTTTAAATTTAAGTCTGAAAGACAATACCTGGGGTGGAGAAGTTCTGGACTTAATTGAAGCAGATGTAACTACGAGCGAAGCAAGTGCATTTACAATGGAACCATTCACATGTGTGATAAATAAAGCTGGTAGATCAATTACTGGTTCTGCCAGATTAATGAGTAGAGAAGACAGTACTACTCAACGAATATACTGGTACTTACAGTTTACAGAATATCCACAAGCACAAATTGAAGGAACAAAAGAAATAACAGGAATTACAAGTACAACTGAAAAGTTCACATTTGAAGCAGTTGAAGTGGATACGACAGGAACTGCGATTGCTGGGGTTGATACAACGTCTGCAACAATCACAGGAACGGGAACATTTGAAATAGATTTGGGCGTTGTAAGTGAAGGAACTCACTATTATGCAATTAGTGAAAAAGATACAGGAACCAAGTACTGGACATATGATACAACGATTTATACAGTAGAAGTTAATGTACTGTATGATAGTGGTAAAAATGAATATCGTGTGGAGTATAAGAATGCGGATGACATAGTCTTTAAAAATGTTTATAAAAAGACAGAAGAAGTAACACCAAAACCAGACCCAGTTGATCCAGAGAAACCTGATCCAACAGATCCAGACCCAGCTACACCAAATAAGCCAGATGAAACACCCTCAAAGGCTGTGGAAAGTGATGATAGAGTTACTATGACTACATATCCTAGTACGAATCCACCACTTGGTGATCAAACGAATGTAGTATGGTACGCATCAATAATTACAATGAGTATGTTGACAGTGGTTGTGGTGTTAAGAAAGATGAAGAGACAATAAGTCATATAGAATAATACTAAAAATCAGTGAACTACTATAAAATGGTTCACTGATTATTGGTCGTAATGATTGTGAAATAGAGGGCAGGGCATAATGTACAATGATAAGAAATATCTTATATCCTCTTCTGTCGTAAAAAAAGCGAAAGAAGGAGATCAGTTAGCATTTGAAACAATATATGAGACGTATTTTCAACGAATAAATTTTATGGTTAAGCAGTACATTTTAGATGATGAAGAAGCAAAGGATATAACGCATGATATATTTATTAATGTTTATCAGAATATTGGTAAACTAAAAGAGGAGAATGCTTTTCATTCTTGGTTGTATCGAATGACCTATAATACATGCTCAAATTATAATCGTGTAAAGTATCGTGAAGTAGTATTTAATGAGGAAAAGGCTGCGGAGGATGTAGTTGATATAAAGGTAAAAAAGACATCAGACATTATTGAAAATCAAAGAATAATGAATGTGATTGAAGAATCCCTGCAAGGGATGAGTGATGTCTTAAAGAGTGTAGGAACATTAAAATATTTTGCAGGATTAAAAATAGAAGAAATAGCTGAAATACTAGATATTCCCAAAGGTACAGTTAAATCAAGATTAAATAAGGTAAGGATTTTACTAAAGAAAGATTTAAAGAAACATGGAATATCACCACATATATATGGATTCGCATTATTTTTCCCTCAAACAATTAGCATTGTTTACGAGCAGATGTTTCAACAGACAACAACAGGAAAAATATCTCTAAGTTCTTTGCTTGCTAAAGAAGCGGTAGTAGAAAATATTGGAATACTTGTTGCGGCCAACGCAAAAGTAATTACAGGAATATTTGCAATTGTTACAGCAGGAATCTTCGCTGGAGTATCCTTACAACAAGAACCCACACCTGTAAAAGAAGTGATTCCAGAGAAACCAAAAGAGGTAGTTGAAGTAAAAGAAGAGCCTTCAATAAGTCCAGCAGAGATTGTTGCAATCAATTATCCTACACAATGGACAAATGAATCTATCTTTATTGAAGTACAAACAACCAATAATGAATATGATGCAATTGCAATAGATGGTGTAATTACTAATCAGATTGATTATAACGGTACTTATCAGATTCAACTATTAAAAGATGAACAAGTTATTGATCAAAGAGAAATAGTGGTTACAAACATCGACCGTGATAGTCCACAAGCACATGGAAAACAAGAGGACAATAGGTTCACAATTTATCTGACTGATGATATTTCTGGAGTTGACCCAGATAGTATAGTGTTGATACGAAAAGGTTCAAAAAGTAATGAGTATCATTATGATAGTGTTAATCGTATACTTACGATAGAAACGAAGAAAGATTATAGTGATTTAGTTTATATTTATGACTATGCTGGAAATGAATTAAAAATAGTTTTTAATTAAAATATATAAGTAAAACAGGCGAATTATCCGAATGGGGTATTCGTCTTTTTTTGTGAAAAAGAATGAACGGTTATATATATATTTACGACTAATAGAAGGATACGAAAATATAAAAGTTACAAATTTTATTAACCTTTTTTCAATAACAAGTGTATATGTACTAAGGGTAAGTAAATTTGATGTATAAGGAGGGCGAAAAATGAAAGAGGATGGGCTTACCCAAATTGTCAGAGAAGTTCAAAAAGACAAAGGGCAATTTGAGTTATTATACTCACAAATCATTAATAAAGTATATTTTTGGTGCTATACAATTGTAGGTAATAAAGCGGATGCGGATGATGCTACACAAGAAGCAATGATTCGCATTTATCAGAAGTTGGATACATTAAATGATGTTAGAACGTTCAATGCATGGATGTATCGATTAGTTACAAATGCTTGTTATAACCATTTGAGAACTAGAAAAAGAAAAGATTATGAATTTCCTGAAGATAGTGAGTTTAGTGAAAGTTTTGAGTCTAGGCTTAAAGAAGAAAGAAGAGATTCGATACCTCAGGAGCAATATAATCTGGATGAAACCAAAGAATTAATCAAAGGGTTCATTGGTAACTTATCAAAACGTCAAAGAGAAATAGTGACCCTATATTATTTAGAAGAATTTAATATGAGAGAGGTTGCAGCAATATTGGACTGTAGTGTGGGAGCAATTAAAGTTCAATTGCATCATAGTAGAAAGAAACTGGAAGAACAGATTTCAGCTTACCAGGACAAGAATGATATAAAACTATACAACCTGGCATTTATTCCTTTACTTGTGCTTATTCTTCAAAAGTTAAGAGAAGAGCTATGTCAGAATAATGATTTTACTTATGATAAAAACCTATACGAATCACAAGGGCTTTCTTGGTGGGAGCGATTACTTAATTTTGTTTCTAATCATGTAATTGCAACGATGGCTACTACATTCTTATGTACAGTAATAATTATAGGAGCAATATGGTTGTTGCAAGGAGCTGATGATAAACAAAATCATCCTAGTATAGATACAAATACAAATGTGAATGAAGATATAGCTAAAAAGATAAAAGGATATGAATATATCGCTGCTATCTACTATCCTCAGTTTCCTAAAAAGGATGCTGTTGATGTTCGCTTAGAACTACAAGAAGAAGTAACGATTCATGATGTAAGTATTACATTAGATGATAAAGAACTTCCTTTTACTTTGAATGATAAAGAACTTCCTTTTACTTTGAATGATAAAGAACTGATTGTGAGTGTAAAACAAAATGGGAAGTTAATTATAAATGTAAAGAATGAAGAAATATCTTTAAATATTAAAAATATAGACAAAGATGCTCCTGAATTAATAGAAGTTTACTATTATAAAGATTATCTTGAATTGAATATTGATAATGATTCAAAGATAAACTATGACAAATCATATGTAGAATATCTAGGAGAGAACTACAAAATAACAGATCAGTCTATTGTAAATGGAACATTTAAAGGAAGTGTTTATATTGTCCTGTTTACGATGGATGATAACTATATTAAATATGAAATAAATACAAAATAATTTGGAGGAAAAATGAAACGAATAAATAAAATTCTTGCTAGTTTATTAGCAGCTGGAGTTATGTTCAGTTTAGTAACAACAAACATAATTAAGGCAAATGAAGAAGTTCAATCAACAAATGAAACAATAACAACAAGAACTGTTGATGCCGCTTTTCCAGAGTCATCAAAACCATTACATGATGCTATTTTAGCTAAGTACCCAACAGTTGATGG
The DNA here is from genome assembly GCF_030814225.1 of Breznakia pachnodae. Classification (GTDB taxonomy): domain Bacteria; phylum Bacillota_I; class Bacilli_A; order Erysipelotrichales; family Erysipelotrichaceae; genus Breznakia; species Breznakia pachnodae. The sequence goes on along the minus strand of NZ_JAUSUR010000001.1, from coordinate 1,086,561 downwards.
TCTTGATGGAACAACGCCTGATGGAATTATAAGCAAGGCTGAAGCAAGGTTATGGACTGCATCTACAGCGGCATTAACATTTACTGATGAAGGAATTGGTGGAACAATCTATGGGATTGAATATTTTGTACAGGCAAAGTATTTAAACTTTAATGGAAATAACTTTACTGGTGAAATTCCTGCTAATATTGGTAATATGACGCAATTATCAACATTGTACTTGGCAAATAACAAATTAACAGGAACAATCCCTGAATCATTGTATACACTTGGAAACATAAACTATATTTATTTAGGAAATAACCAACTTACAGGAACATTATCAACAAACATTGGTAACTTAAAAACGATGACTAGATTCTATGCACAGGATAACCAACTGTCAGGTACACTTCCAGAGTCAATTGGAAACCTAGATAATTTAGTTCGACTTCATTTAGGTGGGAATAATTTTTCAGGAAGTATTCCAAGTAGTATCGGAAGCTTACCAAATTTGGCAAATCTATATTTACGTGAGAATCAATTAAGTGGAGATATTCCACAGTCAATCTATGATAATGAAAATCTTACTTTATTGGACGTTAGTGATAATAGTGGGATTACAGGAAATCCAGCAGAAGGATTTGCAAATCATGGAAAACTACAACAACTAATGATTGATGGTACTGATATGATACAAGCAGCACCAGATATTTCCACACTTACAAGATTTGATAATACAGATTTATCAACTGGATTATTAAATAACGATCAAAGTGGCCCTGTAGATGGATTAACTCAAGAACAAATCAAAAAGGCACAAGATAGTGCTGATTGGATTAGTGATCCAACAGAGAAACAGCAATGGCAAGACAACATTGATAAAGCTCAAAACATGTTAAATGCACAAACGAATGTTGTAGATTTATTAAATGATACAAAAACAGATGTTAAGGATACTACAACATCAACAATGATAGATGATGCACAAGCACTTGTAACTACATTGCCAGATGGTCAATTCAAAAATGATTTACAAGCAGAACTTGATTTGGCGAAAGAATACTTAAACAATCGAACTGTTGCTCAAAAAGCAGTAAATGAATTATTTACTGATAGTAAACATAGTGATATTAAGACTGCTACAGATCAAACCACAATTAATGCTGCGCTAACTGTTGTGAATTCATTACCAGAAAGTACGTTTAAAGAAATCTTAAAAGCAGAAATTAGTAAAGCACAGAATCTATTAGATGCAAAAACAACAGTGGATAACTTATTTACCGATAACACACATACAGATATTAAGGGTACAACTAATCAGGCTGCACTTGATAATGCAAAAGCGGTAGTTGGCAAATTAGAAGATGGAACTGTGAAAACACAATTACAAAAAGAAATTGATAAAGCACAAAACATATTAAATGCGAAGACATCAGTGAGTGATTTATTTACTGATAGTACTCATACAAATATAAAAGATACTACAAATCAAAAATCAATTGATGCTGCACAGGCTGCAGTGAATAAGTTAGAAGATGGAACTGTAAAGACACAACTTCAAAAGGAAATTGATAAGGCACAGGCGATGCTTAATGCGAAAACAGCAGTAGGTGATTTGTTGGATGATGATGGTAAATTGAATACTGATGTTACACAAAAAGAAATTGATAAAGCACAAGATTTAGTGAATAAATTACCAGATGGTGACTTAAAAGATGAGTTACAGGTTCAAATCAATGATGCGCAAAAACAATTAGATGAATCAAAAAAAGATGCAGAAAAACCAGTTATACTAAAACCAAGTATTAGTGGTGAATCTACTGGAAGTGCTCAAGTTGGAAATAGTGTAAATACCTCAGATACAACAAACTTATGGATATATATGAGCATGATAATTGCTTCATTTGGAGTGATAGGATTTGCAATAAAAAATAAGAAATTAAATAAAAAATAGATACTATATTTAGAACGAAATGCGAAGTATGGAAATTATACTTTGCATTTTTTCTTGTCTAAAGTAATAAAAAATATACCAATTAAATTAAAAACTACAAAGATTATGATTAATTTATAATATATAATTGTTTCATTGTAATCGGTTACAGATATAAAAAAAGGAGAGAAACAATGAAGAAAAAAATTATGTATTTATTGGTATCTTTCGCTATGGTAGCTGCTTCTATGCTGACAATGCCTAGAAGTAAAGTATTAGCCGCTGAAACGATTGACTTAACATCTATTGATAGCGCGTCAGTAGATGACAATGTTGTTACAATTAAATACAATGATGGAATCGTTGGAAAGATTACTTTCTTAGAAGATGGAATCTTTCGTTTCTACATCGATCCCACAGGTGAATTTAATGAGTATGCAGAACCTAGTTCTAAGGATCACAAAGCAACGATTCAAAATCAAAGTGATTCATCCGATGATTATACAAAGCCAACACCAACAATAAAAGAAAGTGATAAGGCTGAAGTAATTACTGCGGGTTCTACAGTTATTATATTGAATAAAGAAACTGCAACCATGAGTGTGGCAGTGGATGGAAAAGAAGTGCTTGCAGAAAGTTCTGCAATTACTCTTGGGGATTCTACCAAACAAACATTGAAGACTGATGATAGTGAATACTTTTATGGAGGAGGAACACAAAATGGTCGTTTCTCTCACAAAGGACAAGTCATTAGTATTTCTAACACTAATAAATGGACAGATGGGGGTGTTGCATCACCAAACCCATTCTATTGGTCTACTAAGGGATATGGAGTATTAAGAAATACCTTTAAACAAGGTTCTTATGATTTTAGAAATAACGATGATAAAACGATATCAACTCAACATAGTGAAAATCGCTTTGATGCTTATTATTTCTTAGGAAATAAACCAGCTGATATTTTAAAAGATTACTATAAAGTAACTGGTAATCCAACGTTACTACCAGAATATGCATTCTATTTAGGACACCTAAATGCATACAATCGTGATACTTGGTCACAAGAACAACTAGGTGATGGTACTGCAACGGTGTTAGAAGATGGAAATACATATTATGAATATGGAAGAAATAAAGATTATAAAATGCCGTTAGGTGATGATGGAAAAATTGCTGTTGATTCACCATACATTCCAGAAACATTAAATGGTACTTCACCATTAACTGATAAATCAAGTGAAGAACTATATAAATTCTCAGCTCGCGCTGTAATTGATGGATATGCAGATAATGATATGCCTCTTGGTTGGTTCTTACCAAATGATGGATATGGAGCAGGTTATGGTCAAAATGGATATTATCAAAACTATCCTTTAGGAACGAGTGATGATAAGGATGCTCAAGCAAAAGCAGTGGATGGAAACATTAATAACTTAAAAGAATTTACTGACTATGCAAATGAACATGGAGTAGCAACAGGACTATGGACACAAAGTGGTTTGGATGTTGCGACTTCAGAAAAAGATAAGAATGGATACCATGGATATCAAACCTTAAGAGATTTTGATAAAGAAGTAAATGTGGCCGGTATTCAAAGTTTAAAAACGGATGTTGCCTGGGTTGGTTCTGGTTATTCTTTTGGATTAAATGCAACTAAAACAGCATTTGAAAAAATAGCTTCAACAAACACAAGACCAAATATTGTAACCTTAGATGGTTGGGCTGGTTCTCAACGTCATGCTGCAATATGGACAGGTGACCAAACTGGTGGTAAATGGGAATACATTCGTTTCCACATTCCAACATATATTGGACAATCACTAAGTGGTAACCCAAATATTGGTAGTGATATGGATGGAATCTTTGGTGGTAGTACAGCTACTAATGTAATTACAACCAGAGACTTCCAATGGAAAGTATTTACACCATTAATGCTAGATATGGATGGATGGGGATCGATTGCCAAGAAACCTTATGGACATGGTGATGATTTTGATGATATGAACCGTATGTATCTAAAACTAAAAGCACAATTAATGCCATATATTTATACGACTGCTCAAGAAGCAACCGATGGATTACCAATGATTCGTGCCATGTTCTTGGAATATCCAGATGATGAGTTAGCTTATGGAGATGCAGTACAATATCAATATATGTTTGGTGAAAACTTCTTGGTTGCTCCAATCTATCAAGATACTGCTTCTGATGATAAAGGAAATGATGTTAGAAATGATATCTACTTACCAGATAGCAAAGAAACATGGATTGACTACTTTACTGGTAAGTCATACAAGGGTGGTCAAATCTTAAATAACTTTGATGCTCCAGTATGGAAATTACCTTTGTTTGTGAAGAGTGGATCAATTGTTCCAATGTATGAAGATAACAATAACCCATTTGCTCAAACCGAAACAAATGACAAAGGGTTGGATAAAACAAAGAGAATTGTTGAATTCTTCCCATCTACTAGCAAAGGTACAACAAGTTATACTTCTTATGAAGATGATGGAATGTACATTGATGGAGTAGATGAAAATGGAAATGAAAAGAGTGATGTAAGTTATGGCGGAAGTGTAAGTACTGAATTTACTTCAACTGTAAAAGATGGAACAGCTACGTTAGTTGCTAAATCTTCTACAGGTTCTTATACTGGATATGATTCAAACAGATCCACAAAATTTGTTGTGAATATGAGTGCAGAACCTACAAAAGTAAGTGCTAAAAACGGAAGTAAAGATATTGAATTAATGGAAGCGAAGAACCAAGTGGAATTTGATTCTTTAGTTGATAAAGGTCAAGGTGCTTACTTCTACAATGAAACACCTGATTTAAATAAATACGCTACAGGTGATGGAGAATTTAGTAAGACTAAGATTACAACTACTCCAAAACTATATGTGTCATTCCCTAAAACAGATGTTAGTGTTGATGAACAAACCCTTGTAATTAAAGGATACAAATATACTTCAGAAGATTCAAATGATAAAGAAAATGCAACTCTTGAAACACCAGTGTTTGCAGAACAACAAGATGGTGATATTACAGCAACTTCAATCAAACTTAATTGGAACAAAATCACAGATGCAGATTCATACGAATTAAAAGTTGATGGAATCTTACGTGGAGGATTTACTGCAGATACTACAACATTTAACCATGAAGGACTTATCTACAGCAGCGAACATACTTATCAAGTGCGTGCTCGCAATGCTGATGGATATTCTAAATGGAGTGATGAGCTAAAACTTACTACAGATGCTGATCCATGGAAAGACACATTAGTAGGTACACCAACATATGAAGGAGAAGTAGGATGGGGTAATTTAGAATCCGCTTTTGATCAAAAATTAGATGATACTTATTTTCGTTCAGCTCCAAATCAATTAGGTAAAGCATTTATAGTAGATTATAAAGGAATATATAACTTAGATAAATTTACTTATGTTGCTAGAAGTGACTATGCAACAAATGGATTAGGTGATATTTATAAACTTGATTTATATACAAGCTTAGATGGTCAAAACTGGACCAAAGTATTTGATGGTAAAACACAACCATGGGCTGAAGGTTCAACAGCAGAAAAAAAATATATTGATATGAATAATTTATCTGCGAGATATCTAAAAATAGTTCCACTTGAAGGTAATTCTAAGGATAGTAATGGTAACGATGGTTATACCAGTGTAGGAGAATTTATTTTAGATAAAGTTCCAGGTTCCACAGGATATGATTTAGGAGACTTTAACTTAGATGGTGAAATTGGTGAAGATGATGTAACCCAAATTAAAAACTATAAAGGTTTATTGGAAGGTAATACATCATTTGAATCTCAAATAGCATCTAAAAATGCTGATGTTAATAAGAATGGTGTATTCGATATTTATGATTACTCATTTGTAATGAACAAAGTTGATGGTGGAACTACTAACACTGGAAATGCCGAAGGTAGTGTATATGTAGATGTCGATAAGAAAGAGACTGTAAAAGCTGGAGAAACATTTGATGTAGCAATCAAAGGTAATGACTTAAAGAATGTAAATGCTTTAGGTGCTATCTTCACTTATGATAAAACAAAATACGAATTAGTTAGTGTTACACCTGCGGATACATTAAAAGATATGTTAGATTTATCTTCTACATCAAGTAAAGATGGTAGCAATGATGAAGTTGAAACAATTAGTTTTGCTAATCATGGAGATAAAGATATGATATCTGGAAATATTGATTTAATGACAATTAAGATGAAAGCAAAACAAGATGCTGATGTAGTATTCCCTAATGAATTTATGTTAATTGGACCTCAAAATAATCTTGTAAATGCACAAGTTACTAGAGGTGATGTAAAAGCAGATAAGAGTGAGTTAACTGCATTAGTAAAAGAATCAAAAACAATTATAGATTCGGGAAATAAACTTGCTTATACAGTAGATAGTTGGAATGCATTTACAAATGCATATACGAAAGCAACGCAAGTTGCTGATGATGAAGATGTACTTACCAAAGATGTTCTATCTGTACAAGCTACATTAAAAGATGCAAAAGATGGTTTAACAAAGAACACACTAAAACCAGGTCAAGGAGTATCAGATATAACATTCATGGATGGTAACAAGGCAGTAGATGCTACAAACCTATGGCAACAAGCTAACTGGAAAAAATTGTTATTTGATGGTGATACTACAACCAGCATGGCTGAGTTCAAATGGTTTATAGATGATAAACAAGATATTACAGCTGAAGTGAAATTACCCATGGACATGCATTTTATATTTGATCAACCAAGATCAATTAGTGAAGTACGTGTATACAATCGTATAAGTAAAGCTAATACTAATGGAATTGTTACTTCTATATTCGCGAAAGGAATTACAACTGATGGCAAAGAAGTAAACTTAGGAAGCTATGAAGAAGCGAAAGATATATTCACATTTACTTATAATGGAGTAAGTAAAAAAAGTGAAGGTAGTGATAATACCTTATTTAAAGAAATAATCATTACCCCTAAAACTTCAACTGGTAGTGCTACAGGTACAAAAACAGGTAGCGAAGAAAATAGAATGTTATCATTGTATGAAATTGAAATTGATGGTAACAATGTACTAGATACTTCTAAATATGATGAATTTCTTGCGAAAGCTAATGGCGATTTAAGTAACTATACAGATGATAGTATAGCTAGTCTTAAAGGAGTCAAAGAAGCTGCAGAAGCATTAATGACTACAGCAAATGAACAAACAGAAGTTGATCAAGCAGTTGCTGAATTACAATCAGGTCTTGATGCATTGGTTGTAAAGGAAACTCCTGTTGACTCAACAATTCTTGATCAAAAACTTGAAGAAGCTAAAAATGTTGATGTAAGTTTGTATGATGAAACTAGTGCTGCTAATTTGACTGATGTGATTGCACAGGCTGAAGAATTAGTAAAAACACTAGCAACACAAGAAGCAATTGACCAAATGGTACAATCACTTAGCGATGCAATAACTGCACTTCAAGAAAAAGAAGCAGAAACAACAACTGATGAAACAGTAGTAGATAAAAATGATTTAACTGATTTAATTGATGATAGTGAAAACATTAATCGCGATATCTATACAGATGACAGTTTAAAAGACTTAGATAAAGAATTGGAAACTGCAAAAGATGTAAAAGATAATGCTACTGATCAAACAACAGTTGATAAAACTTATAAAGACTTGTCTAAAACATTTGATGATTTGAAAGTGAAAGACAAAGTTTCAAATGTTGGTTCATCAACAAATGGACCAACTACTGGAGTTGATAATCAAGAAATGATATTTATCATGTTAGGGGCATTATCAATGCTAGTGATTTATAAGAAACGTAAAGTTTTTAAGAGAATAAAATAATAATTACCTAAAACTGGTTATTAAAAAGTAACCAGTTTTATTTTATGCTATAAATGAAACTTTATTCCCAATAATAAAGTATTTCTATTAGAATATTACTTAAGGATGGTAACTAATGAGAAAGAGAAAAATCATTACTTTTATGATAATTATAATACTTATAGCTTCGGGATGTACGAAAGAAAAATTTACAGATAATACGTATGAAGAATATAAAACTTTTTTGGATTACAGTTTTAAAAATTACGATATCAAAGAGAGTAATTATGATGTATACTCAAGAGATGCAATTCTTATTCCTACCTATGATCGAGGGATGCAGTGGAAGATTGAGTATAAGGATATAGATGGTAATAAACGATGGTTTACTTTTAATAATATGGAATCATTTGAAGAAACATTACTTGCTTATATTGAAACTAGACTTGATGATGAAGTAAGACTAGGGTTTGAAACTTTAAACTATTCTATACAAGAAAATTCAAAATATTCTGATGAAATTATTACATATAAAATGCAACTAAAACTGGGGATAAGACCAGAAAAAAAGAAGGAAATATTAACTAGTTTATTTGATGAAACAAGTGGAGTTAAACTAAATCACTTATATGGAGAATACTTTGTAGATAATTTTGATGTACAACTTGTAGTTGGTTATGAAGATCTAACACTCCAGCATGATTCGAGTTTATGTCAGGAAGCAAAAGCGAACATTGAAGTGTTGGTAAGAGATATGAATGATTCTTATGGGAGCTATCAAGTTATTGGTATTCTAGATACGAAGGAAATAACGGAACCAAATAATTACAGATACCAAGTATTTTATTATGATAAAGAAAATAAAAAGTATACATGGCAGAATTATGGTAGATATTTGGAAGAGCAAGATATTATTGAAAATGGTGGTCAAACAATAGTGAAAAAACTAATCACAAAAGATGGAGAAGTAACATATAAAGATATTATTGCGCGATGGAGTGATAAAGCAGAGGAGTATGTGATAAGTCAAGAGGACGTTAGTTTGTTTATTAGAAGTTTCGACCAATATTCAGTTACATCTTCATACGAAGAAGAAACAGGTGTCAAAATATCATATTATAATGAGGATGGTTTTACGGTTGAAGATAGGTATTTAACCATGAGTTTTGATACTGAAGAAGGAAAATTGTATCTGAATGGTGAAGATATTTATAGACTTGAGACAATTGATGAAGAGACAAAATATATAACATTATCAAAATTAAATGAAATTTTAAATGTTAATATACATTATGATAAAGATCAAAGAGCAATTGTTATCGAAGATGTTGAAACTCTTTCGGAATAATTTAAATCTAGAGACTCAAATAAAATAATCTGTGATATCATCATTAATAAAAATCGAATTGAATTACAAGTATATATTGAAGCTATTCAAAATTATTTTTCGAACTCTAAACATAATTAAAACAGACTTGCAAAATATGCAAAAATATTAGGAGTTAGCAAAAAAGTCAATGAGGTTTCTCAATTATTTATGAAACCATAGAAAGATACGAGTGATAAAATTAGGATTTATATTCTATACGTAAAAATATATAAACTTAATGACAATTTCAAAATCAATTGGAATTGTTTTTTTGTTCAAATTTTCTACTCATAATTATTATATGATTAAAATTTGTGTGTTATTCGCATCTATCGAATGCAAGAAATCCCCTTTATAATCACAGATGGAGTTATAATGAATTTAGTAGATAGGTATATATATGCAAGTTATAAAACTTGTCGCAAAAATTAGGGAACAGATTTACAATTTACGATAAATTATAGGAATACTATAATGACAGTGAGGAGGAACTACATTGCTAAACAAGCGATCAAGGATTATTCTATTGGAGATAATCAAGCAACAAAATATTAAGATAAGTGATCTTGTAGAAAAGATGCATGTTTCGGAAAAAACCATTCGTGGAGATTTAAATGATATTGATTTCTTTCTATCACAGAAAAAGATGAAGAAGTTAGTTCGCCAAGGAAAGCAAGGCATCATGATTGAAGATGATGCTGTAAATGTAAATTTTCTATATGAGTTAATCAATCAAAAAGAAGTTGTCAAGATGAGTTACTTACCAGAAGAACGTATTTTGGAAATGATGTATTTGATGACAATGAGTGAAAAGCCTTTAATTATAGATGAATTAGCTGATTATCTGATTGTATCTAAAAGTACAATTGTTAAAGATATTGAAAAGTTTAGAATTCAATATAATGATGATCAGTTTCAATTAAAAGGTAATCTTGAGGGAATGTATTTGGAAAGTGATGAAATGACATTGCGTCAGAAAGTTGTACATTCTTATATCTATAATATGGATCGATCAGACGTTGTAGATATAGCAAGTTTGATTTTAGATACAGATCAAAAGATACCTTATCGAGTATATTGGCATTTGTTTGAAGATATTGATTTAAACTTTATAAAAGAATGTATAGAGATTATAAAGACTGTATTGGTTATTCAATTATCAGATATGAAATTCTTACTATTAGCTGGACATTTAAGTGTCATGATAAAACGGTTAATGATGAGAAAGCAGGTAGAGCCTACGGGTGATACTTATGTAATAAGTAAAGCGAGTAATTTAATTGATTGTCTGTTTATAAAGATTATGGATTATGTTGGATATACGATTAATGAATCAGAAAAAGAATATATTGCATATGCATTATACATCACTTCATATTCATTATATAATCTAGATTTTCCTATAAACGAAGGATATTTGAAGAAAGTTACAGAATCATTTATTGCTAACTTGGAGGATTCATCTGAAAAATCAGATATTATTTATCAGGATTTATCTTATGCTTTTCAAAATGAAATACGTAATATTTGGATTCAAAGAAAACTGTCGATTCCTGTACGAAAAAATGTAATTACACTAAAAGATAGTTTTTATACAGATATGTTTAACCTCGTTAAGTTATCAAGCAAACCAATAGATGAAATGGTGAATGGAAAACTTAATAATGATGAAATTTGGATATTGGCATATCATTTAATTGATTTGAATCAAAGAGTACATATGCAGAAATCGATTCAAGCAGTGATTGTAAGTAATAAGAGTGAAGAATTAACCTCAATTTTAATTAATCAACTTAAAGAATTATTTCTAATAGATGTAGCTGCAGTAATAGGAACAATGCAGTTAACCTCAACTCTAGAATTATTGAATATCGATTGTGTAATTAGTACTATGCGTTTAGAAATAGAAGGGATTCAAGTACATACAATTCATCCGCTTCTAAGTGCTAAGGATATTGAAGAATTAAAAATGTATTTGCCTACTTATCAAAGACCAATGATAAAAGAAAGAAAAGAAAATCTTACAAAGGCGATGTTGTTGAATGAGAAGACAATCGTATGGAATAGCAATGTCAAAAGTACGAACCAATTATTTTCCTATATTAGTGATGAGTGGATTAAGAATGGAAATACAAGTGAGCATACAGAAAAAATATTATCGATTAATTGTAAGAAATTAAATGATCAAGTATTTAAAGATAAAAGAATTGCAATGGTATGTGTTCGACTACACGAATTAGTAAAGAAGAGCAATCTGTTTGTCATTAAAGTAAATAAACCATTATGGTGGAATGAAAGACAGCAGGAAGTAGAACTGGTGCTGGCAGTAATAGTCGAAGATAATCATTATCATATTCCAGCTATGCTAGATATATATCGAGCATTTAATGATGAAATAGAATTCGATGAGTTATGTAAACAAAGTGATGCACAAATGCTTTTAGATGTATTACAAAAAGGAGAATAGGATGAAAGAAGTTATTACAAAAGAATTGATATTTATGAATATGCAATTCAAAGAGCAGGATGAAGTGTTTAGATTTCTTGCACAACAGTTAAAAGATACAGGTCGCTCTACTTCAGTTGAAGAAGTAAAGAATGGATTTTATACAAGAGAAGCTGAGTTCTCAACTTACATTGATAATGAGATTGCGATACCGCATTGTAGAAACAAGAGTATTAAAGATGCAAGTGTAGCAATCGTGATTAATGATACAGGTATTGCGTGGACGGATACAGGTGAGTATGCAAAGATTCTATTTGCATTAATGATTCCAGAAGCAAATGAAAATCAGATGCATATAAGAGTATTGGCTCAAGTTGCTCAAATGATTATGGTAGAATCGTTTGTTGAATCACTGAAGAAGGCATCATCAGCAGATGAAATTTATGAAATGATGCAATCTTTAAATGAAGTAATACAATAGGAGGTCGAAATGAAAATAGTAGCTGTTTGTGCCTGTCCAACAGGAGTAGCACATACCTATATGGCAAAGTCTTCACTGGAACAGGCGGCACTTAAACTTGGACATGAAATTAAAGTGGAAGCACAAGGTGCCTTAGGAATAGAAAATGAAATTACAATGGATGAAGTAAAGGAGGCGGATGTTGTGATACTTGCAATTGAAGTGGGTATTGCTAAAATGGATCGCTTTGAAAATAAACCAACAGTTAAAGTGGCAATTCAAAGTGCGGTAAAAAGTCCAGAAACTTTACTAAAGAAAATAGAAGAGAAGTTACAAGGTTAGTGGATAAAAGAAATATTTTCGTAATGACGTCTAACGCAAAATAAATTCTTTGTTCAATATATTAAGGAGAAAATATATGAAAAATATACAACGAGCACTTATGACAGGTGTGTCATATATGTTGCCTTTTATTGTAGTTGCTGGTCTTACGATTGCAGGTACAGGAATACTGACTACATATTTTGGATTAGATACAGATGTTATTGTTAAGTTAAATGGTTTTGCGTGGACAGTAATGGGATTTATTCCACCAATTTTTGGAGCATATGTTTCGTATGCAATTGCTGATAAAGCAGGTATTGCTCCTGGGTTTATTGGAGGATATATTGCAGCCAATCCAATTTTGGAAAATACGGCAGCAAGCGGTTTTCTAGGTGGACTAATTGCAGGTATTATTGCAGGATTCTTGGTTCAGTGGATTAAAAAATTACCATTCCCAGAAATTATTGCTTCTTTGAAGTCAACATTGATTATTCCGGTTGTTGCATCATTAGTAATCTACTTTATGATGGCATATCCAGTAGGGATTGTTGTTGGAGAATTAAACAATTTAATTATTGATGGATTATTAAGTCTTGCAGGAAATACAAGTACAGCATTTATCTTGGGAGCTATATTGAGTGCAATGTGTGCATTTGATATGGGAGGCCCTTTAGGTAAAATTGCGTTAACCTTTGTATTTGCAGTTTGGGCAGATCCAAGTGGTTTAGGATTTATGGCAAATGCAGCTGTATTCCCTGGAATTATGGTTCCAGCAATCGCAACTGGATTAGCTAGTCTTATTGCTCCTAAGAAGTTTACGGAAAGTGAGCGTAAGAATGCACCTGGTGCAATTGTTACTGGTTTAGTTGGTATAACGGAAGCTACATTGCCTTATGCATTTAGAGATCCATTGCATGTAATTGTACCAAATATCATTGGTTCAGCAATTGGTGGAGCATTAATGATGGGATTAAGTATCTCAACAACTGGAGTATCTGGGATTATTGGAATTCCAGCTGCAGATAAACCACTGATGTTTGTAGTGTGTATTGTAGTAGGAGTAGTTGTTTCTACAACTTTACAAGTAATCTTTAAAAAAGAAGCAAGTGATGCTGAAACAACAGAAGATGATGTAGATTTTGAAATGAGTTTTTAAGTAATAAGCAACTTAGACTTTTCTAAGTTGCTTGCTTTTGATAGAAAGGAAGACATGATGAAAAAATTTTATATTGTACCTCACTCTCATTTAGATCGTGAATGGTATCGTGCATTTCAGGAGAATAGAATAAAGTTAACCCATTTTATGGATGATTTATTAGAAACTTTGGATAATGATAAAGACTATACAAACTATTTGTTAGATGCACAAACTAGTTTTATAGATGATTATTTTGATGTACGTCCAGAAGAAAAAGAACATTTTAAAAAGTATGTACAAAATGGACAATTACCAATTGGTCCATGGTATGTTCAACCAGATGAACATTTGCCAACAGCAGAAGGAATTATTCGTAATCTGTTGATTAGCAAAAGTATCTCAGATGAATATGGAGATTTCTTAAGAATCGGGTATGCACCAGATTCATTTGGACAGTCTGCTACTTTTCCTACCCTAATGAAAGGATTTGGAATCGATAGTACAATCTTTTATCGAGGGTTTGCGGAAAGTGATTCCAAATATAATGATTTTATCTGGGAAGGGTTAGATGGAAGTCAACTAATTGCTACCTGGATGCCAATTGGTTATGGAAATGCAATGTTCTTAAATGAGGATGATGCCAACAATATTAATGTTATTGAAGAAAATATTGAGTTACTTACACAACGAAATATTAGTGATCATTATTTACTAATGTGTGGTTCAGATCAAAGTTATGTAAAAAAGTTCTTACCACGTACAGTAAAACGATTAAATGAATTATATAAAGAAAAGGAACTGGATTATGAATTTGTGCTTGCTTCTCCTATGGAGTATATAAATGCGATACGCCCATATACAGATAAAATGGAAACAGTTGTTGGTGAACTAAGAAAAGGGAAACGTAGTCGTACTCACAATAGCATAGGAGCAACTAGGCTAGATATAAAAAAACAAAATTTTGAAATTGAAAATAAATATCTTCATTTATTAGAACCAGTATCGGCACTTGGTTCAATATATGGGGTTCACAGTGATAAAGCAATTATTGATCGTGGTTGGAAATATATTGTTGAAAATCATGCGCATGATAGTATTTGCTGCTGCTGTACAGATATTATACATAAAGAAATGCAGATGAGAATGGTTTATGCAGATCAGATTGCAGAATATTTATTAAAAGAAAAATTCGAAAAACTGCATCAGATGATTCGGTATGGAAGTGACAGAGGAAGACCAATTTTATTATTTTCATCATATCTAGGTAAGCGTACATCATATATAGATGCAGATATTTATGTAAAGAATAAAGATTTTATGATATATGATGCTGCAGGTAATGAATTAGAGTATCAGATAAATAAAGTAGAACCATTTAATCTGAAAGATACTAAGGTATCGTTTACACCAATTCCTGATGACTTCTATGATAAAACATCAATTAGTTTATATGCTGATCAGGTTGGCTATGGGTATCAGACAATCTATGTAAAAGAAGGCTTGAGACCTGAATACAGTAAATGTATTCAGACAAATGATACTTCTTTAGAGAATGATGTTATTAGAATTGAGATAGTGAAAGATGGTACATGGAATATTACAGATAAAACTACAGGTATCGAGTATAAGAAACAACATATTATTATTGATGATGGAAATGCTGGTGATGAATATGACTACTCACCATCCCACAATGATAAACAATATAATTCAATTGGAGCAATGAAAGCTTGTGAATTAGTAAAAGAAACCAATTTAGAATCAAGTTTAAAAGTTACTTATGAAATGATGATTCCTGAAACGACAACCAATCAATGTCGTTCGGAAGCGTTGATTAAGTTAGAACTTGCAACAACTGTTACGTTGCGTAAAAAAGATGCACAGGTTTATGTTAAAACAGAGATTGATAATCATGCAGAAAATCATCGAATCCAAGTACTATTTGATATTGGAACAATAGTGTCTACTAACTTTGCGGATATTCAACTAGGTGAAATCATTCGTGATAATGAATTTGCAGAGTCACAAACTAGTATTGATGATAAATGGCATGAATATTATTATCCAGTGTTTAATCAACATAAGTACTCAGGACTTAGAAAGGAAGATGGAACTGGATTTATTGTTTTGAATAAAGGACTTCCTCAGTATGAAACCTATCAGGAAGATACAACAAAGTTGGCTATTACATTATTGTCATCGGTTGGCTTTATGGGAAATACAGATTTAAAATATCGTCCAGGAAGACGAAGTGGTTCTACAGATGCAACTCCTCAATCACAGATGTTAGGGAAACATACAGCTGAGTATAGCTTTATGCCAATTTCTAATGATGTAGATTATATTCAACTAGCAGAACAATACAACAATCCTATTTATGCAATTTCATATGCAGAGTATACAACTGAAGGAAGCTTACCAGATACATTAACAATTGCATCCAGTAATTCGGGATTGATTGCTACAACATTAAAACCATCGAGTCAAAAAGATGGATATGTATTAAGAGTAGTAAATCCATACAGTTATGAATTAACTGATGTAGAGTTAAGTGTGAATCGATTTATATTCAATAAGATTTCTACTTTAAATCTTGCAGAAGAACCAGAAGTAAATACAAATGTATTTGTAAAGAAATTAAATAACCCAGATGGTTCTGATTTAGCCGTAATGAGCGGGATTGTTAAGATCAGTAAAGTGAATAGAAATCAATTAACTACATTATTATTAGAGACAAAATAATACAAAAAGGAAATGAATAACTGAGCAGTTAAATCATTTCCTTTTCTTTTGTGGACCCTATAAAAAAACACGGGGTTTAGAGAAAAAAGGTTAAATAAAAAGTGGGGTGTGAAATACCCACAAAGAATTTAAAGCCTTATTTATAACTGAGGCTTACTAAATCATAATAAAAAAAGAGGTGAAAAACACCCCATTTATAATTTATAGCTCGATTTGAAACACCCCTCTATTTATTTATAGCACTTTTCACCCCACGATTATTTAATATACCGAAAAAAGAGAGCTCCATTGAGCTTACTTTTTTGTGTAATTTATCTTAGATGTTGAAATTCTTTTGGAGTAATTCCAACTACTTTTTTAAAAGTATAAGAAAAATGATTGTAGTTACAGAAATTAAGAATCTCAGATACATCCTTAATTGAGTATGAAGGGATCTTTAATAACTTTTTTGCTTCTTCTATTTTCTTATTGATAATGTAGGTTGATGGTGATATTTGTGTATCCTTTTTAAAGATTCTTGAAAAATAACGTTGGTTGATTTTTAAGTAGGAGCAGACATCTTGAACTTGTAAGTTATTATAAATATTCGCATTAATATAGCGAACTGCTTTTTCGACATGATAACAATAATTATAAATATCAGTTTCTTTTACTAATCCTTTGTATGTATTTAATAAATCATCTGAAAGGACTTGAAGTGCTTTTGGTGTATCGCAGGATTCAAGTTCATTAATATAGTAATCACTTAGTGAAAAACTCTTTTCTGCAGGAACACCAAGGTCAATTGCACTACGACATAGAAGCGTGATAAACGTAATTAATGAGTTTTTCATTGCACGTATTGGATCTGGGCCCAATACTTCCATGTAAGTGTTTAAGTCAACGGATAAGATACCAAGAGATGATTCACTTTTTAAAAGATTACTTAGATTATTTTTTTCCTCTTCATAAGTATGATGTTTATAATCAAAGATAAATGAAGATACAGAAGTTTCAAATATACTATTATTTTTCATAAATACCTCAATATGTAACCGTTTGCAAAAGTGGTTACTTTTTTATAGTAAAAGTTACATTTACATATATATTGTATGAGATTGATTGCTAGAATGCAAGTAGAGATAGCAAGAAGTATTTGCAGAAAGGAGAGTAATGAAAAAGTGGTTTACCACATGGGCACAGGCACATGTAGATGCAACTGTATTTAGTAAGGAAGTAGAAGATATTACTTTTCAGACAAGCATAAAAATGAATATCAGTGGTGAAAAACCACGTATCATATGGTCGGGAAGATACAATACTGAGGATGTTGAAATTAAACAGGCGATTGTAATTGTAAGAAATCGATTATATGAACTTACAAGTCATGGAAATTCTTGCTTAATAGTTTCTAAAGGTGATCAACTTATATGTGATGAAATTGATGTGATTGTGGAAAAAGGGGAAGAAATAGAGATTCGCTTTTATATTCTAAAAGGAAAGCTATCTTCTGGAAATGATCTAATTAAAACTAATAAATCAATACAAGGGGATTATACTAAGACATTAAATTTTGAAGTAAATAATGGCGATGAGGTCTTGAATATTAAGTATCAGCCTTTAATGCTCTTGTCTAGAGTTGATGTATATAGTGAAACGATAAAGGCAAAATCAGTAGTTGTATTTGGTGATTCGAATACATTTAATTCAAGGTGGACGATTCCACTACAAAAGAAATTATCATCCTATAATAATGAAATTAGTATTATCAACATGGGAATCAGTGGAAATCGTTTATTAAGAAATACAGGATATCCTGGTTATGGCGAATTATTTGGAGAAGCAGGGATTTGTCGCTTTGATTGGGATGTAATGGAATTAGAAAATATTTCTTTGTTAATTGTGGCATTAGGTGGAAATGATTTGTATCAACCAGGAACACAAAACGGGCCTGATAATAATGAACTTCCTACTGTTGGAGAAATGATGGATGGATACAGAAAACTTATTATGAAAGCAAAACTGAAAGGGATAAAAGTGGTTGGTTGTACGATTTACCCATTTGGTGAGATTGAACATATGGATGAAGATAGAAGAAAACTTTGGATGAAGATAAATGAAGAAATATTGGCAAGTGATGATTTGGATTGTGTAATAGATTTATCTTCAGTATTAATGGATAAGTGTACAGGAGAGTTGAAAAAGGAATATGAAAGTGGGGATGGATTGCATTTAAATGATAAAGGTGGTGAAGTACTCGCAGAATATATAGTTAAAAGATTAGAGTCGCAAAAAATTATAAATGTTGAGAGGTAAAAAAATGAAAGAACAACAATTTTTATGGGGTGGATCAGTTTCCGCTCATCAAACAGAAGGTGGAAAAGATGAAACGTATGGAATGGGAAAATCAATTTATGATGTATTACCTGTACGAGAAGGACGTTCTGATTGGAGTGTAGCAATTGATGAATATCATCGTTACAAAGAAGATATTGCACTGTTTAAAGAACTAGGATTAAAAGCATATAGATTTTCAATTGCTTGGGCACGTATTTTTCCAGAAGGAGAAGGAAAAATAAACACAGTCGGATTACAGTATTATCATGACTTTGTAGATGAATTAATAAAAAATGATATTGAACCAATTATCTGTACATATCACTTTGATATTCCACTTACTCTACAAAAGAAATATGGTGGATGGAAGTCAAAAGAAACAATACGTGCATATGAAGAATATGTTTCTCTGCTAACAGAAGAATTTAAAGATAAAGTTAAAATTTGGATTCCAATGAATGAACAAAACGGTTGTCATATGCCTGCACTGATTTTTAGTGGTATGAAGTTTGATGATCCAGATTATCAGAAAACCAAAACCCAAGTGATTCATAACTTATTGTTGGCGAATGCTATTTGTGTAAAACATATTCATAAAAAGGTAACAGATGCTCAAGTTGGAGCGATGATTCAGTATTGTCCCATCTATCCACAAACTCAACATCCATTAGATGTAGAGGCGGCAATGAAGGCGCAGAACGAATATAATTATGAAGTCTTGGATGTTATGGTACGTGGTGAGTATGCACCAAGATTATTAATTGACTGGAAAACAAATGGAATCCTGCCAGAGATGAGCGAACAGGAATTGAAGTTATTAAAAGAGAATACAGCTGATTTTGTTGGATTCAGTTATTACTTTTCTAAAGTAACAAATCAAGAACCGGGAAAACATGACTTAAATGATTTAATCTTTGGATCATTTGTCAGTGGTAAAAGCCCATTTCCACAAAATGAATATTTAACTGCTACAGAGTGGGATTGGACAATTGACCCAGTAGGATTAAGAATTTCTATGAATGAATTATACAATCGTTATCATAAGCCATTATTTATTTTTGAAAGTGGAATTGGTGTGATTGAAGAATTAAATGAACAACACACAGTAGATGATGATTATCGAATTCAATACTTTAAAGAGCATTTGGAACAAATGAACTTAGCTATGGATGTTGATGGTGTTCCTTGTATGGGATATCTTACATGGGCTCCAATTGATATTTTAAGTTCAGGTGCAGAGATGAAGAAACGTTATGGATTTATTTATGTAAATCGCAATGATGCAGAATTGCTAGATATGAAACGTTATAAAAAGAAAAGTTTTGCATGGTTTCAAAATGTTATTAAGAGTGATGGAAAAGAACTATAGAAATTGAGGTCAATATGAATATAAACGAACTTATCGATGAACGATTAATTGATTTGCATGTAAAAGGAAAGACAAAAGAAGCTATTTTAAAATCGTTGTGCATTCCTTTGTTGAATGTAGATGCAATTTCTGATGCAGATGGCTGCTATCAGGACATTATGAAAAGAGAGTCAGAAGTCTCTACAGGTTTTATTAAAGGAATTGCAATTCCACATACCCAAAGTAAACATGTGAAAAGAACTAGTATTTCCATTGCAAAATGTGAAGAAAAGATTTTTTGGGAAACATTGGATGATGAACCAGTACAACTGATTTTCTTGATTTGCGTACCTTTACATGAGAGTGGAACCCATTTAAAAATATTAGCTAAAATAGCTGAGATGTTAACCGAAGAAGAAATATGTGTAGAATTAACACAAGCAAATACTACAGAAGAATTATTAACTATTATAAGGAGGGAAATTCAATGAAAGTAGTAGCAATCGCAGCATGTCCAGCAGGACTTATGCATACATTTATGGCCGCAAAGGCAATTAAGAAGTTAGGAGCTAAAAAAGGGTTTGAAGTAACTGTGGAAACCCAGTCAGCTTCAGGTGTTGAAAGTGAATTAAGAAGTCAGGATATCATGGAAGCAGATTGTGTACTGCTGGCCATTGATACTGCAGTTGAGGGAATGGAACGATTTAAAGATAAGAAAATTGTGAAGACAGATACAACAAAAATCTTAAAGAAACCAGATGATATTTATAAACAAATGATTGAAATAATAGGGGACTAACAATGGAAAAAGTAAAATCAGTATTATCAGAAACAAAAGGTTATATAATTACTGGAATGGGGTATATGTTACCAGTCATTATTGTAGGTGGACTATGTATGGCATTTTCTACATTTCTACCAGAAGGACCGTTCAAAGATATCTTTAGCATAATGGCAGATATCGGATTAGAAAAATATGATATCTTTCTTGTAATGTTTATTGCCAATGCAATTTCAAAGAAAGTGTCATTGGCTCCAGCATTCTTTGTAGGAATTTATGGAAACTCCATGGGACTAGGAATCTTTGGGGCACTAATAAGTGGTTTAATAGTAGGTTATATAAGTAGAGCATTAACAAAGGTAAAATTACAGGAAAGTGGAAAAGCCATTTTCTCAATGATCGTAATTCCATTTGTATCAGCAATTGTTGGGGTATTTGTAATTGAATTTATTATTCATGAACCAGTTGTCTGGGCAACAAGTTCTCTAACAAACATGCTATCAAGTATGGCAGGTTCAAATGCTATACTGTTGGGATTGATTCTTGGTGCAATGATTGGTTTTGATTTAGGTGGACCAATCAACAAGGTAGCAGGTTTGTTTGCGATTTCAATGCTGACTGAAGGAATCTATTGGCCAATGACAATGGCCACAGCAGCCTATATGCTACCCTCACTTGGTGCGGGATTAGCAACTATTATCAATCGCAAAAAAGATTTATTTGATAAAGACGAGCAACTGGCAGGGAAATCAGCATTTATTATGGGGTTCTTATTATTATCAGAACCAGCAATTCCATTTATGCTTGCTGATGTAGCATTTATGATTCCTTGTAATATGATTGTTTCAGCATTATTATGTGGAGCATATGCGTTCTTTGGCATTTCATCTACAGTAACTTTAGGCCCAATTTTCTCATTTGGAACTACTAATCAACCTGTATTAGCACTAGTGTTGTTATTTGTTGCAGTAATCTTACTGGCATTTGCAATTTTATATCGAAGAAAATCATTACTGAAACGAGGGAAATTAGACTTTAGTTATGATGAGGTTGAAGCGTAGATGAACTGTTACTGTTGTTTTGATTTAGGTGGTACTACAATTAATTGTAGTGTGCTTCAAGAAGATGGAGTTGTGCTAGACTTTCTTGTTCTTCCATCAAAGAATGAAAAAGAATATATTTTACATGAATTAGAGACTTATATTAATAAGAGTAAAGAAAATTATACAATTGAGGGTATTGCTTTCTCTACTCCAGGTATCGTAAACAGTGAAATAGGAATTATTCAAGGATTTAGTGCCTTGTCATCAATTCATAACTTTAATTTTAAAGAACATTTTCAAGAGTTGTTTTCATTTCCTGTAAGCATTGAGAATGATGCGAACTGTGCACTTTTAGGGGAGCTATTTACTGGTTATGCGAAAGAAGTAAATAATGCAGTTCTTATTTCAGTCGGTACTGGAATTGGTGGATCCGTAATGATTAATCAAAAAATACTAAAAGGAAGTAGGAACTTTGCAGGTGAGTTTGGATATATGATTCTAAATTCTGAGGATAATCAATATTATTCTTTGAATGAATTGTCATCAGTTTCATCACTAATAAGAAATATGAATAAAACGGAATATAAAGTAAAGGAAGGAAAAGAAGTATTTGAACTGGCAGAGCAAGGAAACGATGAAGCAAAAACAGTTATTCAAAACTTTTATAAATACTTGTCACTGGGTATCTTTAATGCTCATTTCTCAATATCTCCAGATATTATTCTAATTAGTGGTGGAGTAAGTGAAAGAGAAGAATTATCGGATGTGCTTCAGGAAACAGTATATCAAATGATGGATGCAGCAGCCGAAAGATTTCTAGGTCAGAAAGTAAGATTGGAATGGCTTTATCCTATTATTAAATCTTGCAAGAACGGCAATCAGGCGAATGTGATTGGAGCATTAAAACATCTTCTTGATGAATATCATTTGAGTTAAAATAAAAACCAATTTCGTAATTAGAAATTGGTTTTTACCTTTATATAGTTAGTATAATTTTACCTTTCTTAGAATCTTTACTGATTATTAGTTCATGCGCTTTCTTTGCATCACTAAGTGGCATCGTTGTTTCAATAACGGTTCTTAAACCATTTTCGAAAGATGCAGTTAATTTGTATAGAAGTGAAGTATAATCTTCATCTTTCATATTAATAAGATTCATACCAAGCACCTGTAAGTTTTTACTCATCAATGTTCTAGGGTCAAACTCCAAGGCACCTCTACTGCCAATAACGACAATCTTTCCAAATGGATTAAGAATGGATGTATCTTTGGCTAAGTTCTGATGCGCTGCCATTTCAATGATGGCATCAATTCCCTGAGAATCTTTTTGTATCTTAGAGAGATAATCTTCATCATGATGATTATAAACATAATGTGCACCCAATTCTTTTGCCAGTTTCATACCCTCTTCATTACCAGCGGTTCCATAAACAATCGCACCATTCTGTCTTGCTAATTGTACAGCAATAGTACCTACACCACCACTGGCACCATGGATAAGAACTTTCTCTCCTGCTTTTAGTTGTGCACGATTAAACAATGCATAAGCAGCAGCCAAACCTGGTGTTCCAATCGAAGCACCTTGTTCAAATGATAGAGAATCAGGTAGTAAGTGAACTGCCTGTTCATCAACTACAACATACTCTGCATAAGTTCCAGTGTTTCCTTCTGTAAGGATTGCTGCGATATAAACTCGATCACCTTTTTTTAGTCGTGTTACGTTCTCTCCAACTTCATCAACAACTCCAGCACCATCATTACCAGGCGTATACGGCAGTTGTGGCAGCCGTGTATAATTACCACTACGAATGTATGTTTCTACTGGGTTTACGCCTACAGCAGCTATCTTTACTCTTACCTGATTGGCTTTTGGTTGTGGTGTTTCTATTTCTTTGTACTGTAATACATTTTCATCCCCAAATGATTCAACTATAATTGCTTTCATATCCTTACCTCGCTATAGGATAAGTATAATCCTTTCTTATTGGTTATGTAATTTATATACTCAAATAGTATTCGATATTATCAAATACTATAGTGAATACAGATTTAAGATAGTTGTCATAAACTCTTCATACGATTTACAGTTTACCAAACTATCCAGATTAGTATCATCACTGCAGGTACTTGCAAGAAAAGAGAAGACATCAGAGAAATTAGAAAAATCTAATTTACTGATAGAAAACATAAAGATGATTTTTACAGAGGTATTTCCCCAGTCAATTGGTTCTTTTAAGATTGCTACTTCAATTACAGTTTTCTTGGTGTAGTAATCAATGGGATGGGGAATTGCAATCATACCAAAGTTTGTAGGAGATATATTCTCTCGTTCCAACATCTTGTCAATAAACTCATCAGAAACATATCCTTTTTCCATTAATAGATTTCCCATTTTATGAATTGCACTATTTTTGGATTTATATTGTGCATTCATAATAAATAAATCTTTATGAAATAACTTCTTCAACATTTTCGTTATTTTATCTTTTGAACGCTGTTTTTTTACACGTTTAATCAGTTCACTAATTATTTCTTTATCATTATCATTAAAGAAGTTAGAAATAACTACACTATTATTAATATCAGTTATTGGTATCGTCGATATAATAATATCGCTCTGCGTGAAATTCAGTTCTGTGGGATTAGTTAATATATAATCAATCATAATATCATCATGAAAATGAGCTTCAATCTTCTTTAACTGGTTATTATAATAAGAGTAATACTGTGGACATATTAATGTGGCTTTTAACTTTTCACGAGTATTGTTTAACTCTTCTATTCGAGCTCCAATATGCAAAGCAATATAAGCTACTTCATCATCATATACTTCAACATTTTGTTGCTTACTGATGATATTGCAAATATAGACTGCAATATCATAAATAAAAGGTGAAGTTAGTTTGATACTATATAGCAATGGATTATGAATTGATACATTTTCTCTTAAGCGAATCAGCATATTTTTAATATGAATCGAGAAAGCAATAATAAACTCATTGATATTTAAATCAATATCAAAGTTTTTATATATTTGATCAATAATCTCTTGTACCAGATTTATAATGTCTTTACTTACTGATAACTTTACCGTTTCAATTTCATTAATTTCTTTATTTCTAACAGCACGAGTCATTAATAATAATGTGAACTGATAACGATTACTGCTAGAAAATTTAATATCATAGATATCTTCCAATGTCTGACATAGCTCATCAATAATTGATACAAAGTGACGATTTAATTCAATAAAGTCAGAATTTACTTCATCATAACTAATATTCTGTAATGACTGTGATTGATCCATTGCGATTAAAACGTGTAATAATAAATTAATTAGCGAATATTCATCAATAAAGAAATGCTTCTCATTTAACTTTTGAATAATGATTTCACGAATTTCTTTTGCATCATAATTTTGAAAGATATCATTGAGCGTTGTTAAACTTACAAGCGAATTATCTGCTTCATTATAGATGAGCTGAATCATCAAACGTTTTTTATTCTTTGTTAGACCAGTTATGAATAACTGGTTGTTTTTGGTTTTTAAAGTTAATACATATTGTTCAAGACTTCTGCGGATTCGTTTAATTTCATTTTGTAAGGTTACTTCAGAAATACATAATTCATCAGCAAGATCATTTAAATCAATTGACGTATCATTTACTAATAACTTACGCAAGATATAAGATTTTCTTTCTTGGTACGTTAAAGGCACAGGATTATCCTGCTGTAGTTCCAGTTTCTTTTTCACAACAATTCCTTGTTTACTTATTTCAATACAGTCCTTATATTCTTCCTTAATATCCCTTAAATAATTTTGTATCGTTCTTGGAGTAACACGAAAGTGAGCTGCTATGCTCTTGGTTGTTAACGGTTGTGAATTCGAATTATTTAAATAATTAAGAATGTCTCTTTTTGTTAGCATAGTTCACCTCTTTATGAATCTGATATAAGAAATATAGTTAAGTTATCTGATTATAGTTTCATTATACAGGATAATTTCAGAAAAAAAGGGTTCAGGATTTCGCCCCAATAGGAAAACCCAGAACTTTTTTCATTTTTGTTAGTTATGCATAATGAGGGTGTAAGAAAAAGGAGGACTTAGATATGCCAAAATATAATGTCTTATTATGTTGTGGTGCTGGAATGAGTTCAGGGTTTCTAGCTCAGCGGGCACAAAAGGCAGCAGAGAAAAAAGCAGCAGACATGAATATTGATGCGAAAAGTCAGAGTGTGGTAGAAGATGTCATTGAAGATTATGATGTACTTCTATTAGGGCCACACTATGAAAGTCATCTCGATGAATTTGAAGAAATTGTTGAACCATTTGATATTCCAGTAGCGGTAATTCCACAAGAGATTTATGGATCGCTTGATGGTGAAGGTTTAGTCGATTTTGCATTAAAGACACTAGAAGAACAATAGTTTAATCGGAGGAGAACGTATGAAAAAATTTATGGACTGGCTTCAATACTCATTGACGCCAGCAGTACAAAAGTTTACAAATCGCCCATGGGTATCAGGATTCTCAGCGGGTGTAGTGAAGTGTTTACCATTTATCTTAACTGGTTGTGTGATTTTCTTTTATAACGTTATACAACCTTACTTTCCAAATATCCTACCAGACCTAAGTATGATTTCAACATATACATTCAGTATGTTGGCATTACTTGTAGCATTTATGATGGTATATCAACTGATGGGATCATTAAGACATCGTGGATATCAGGTAGTTGGAGGACTTACAGGTATATGTGCTTATATTCTAACAATGAAAGGTGAAACGGTTGATGGAATCTATTCAGTAACTTGGAACCGTTTTGGCCCTACAGGTATTGTAGTTGCAATCTTTATTGGATTATATGTGGCATTTGTGTTTCATATGATTGCAAAACTGAAACTATTTAAAAACAATAAAACAATTCCAGAATTTGTTCAAGAATGGATTACAAACATTATTCCAATTTTCTTAACAATTTTAACACTAAAAATTTTGATTATTGATTTTGATGTAGATTTATACCCTTTAGTATTATTAGTATTTGAGCCAGTACAAGCAATTGCACAGACATATCCAGGATTCTTACTGGTTATCTTTATTCCTGTATTCTTCTATTCACTGGGGATTTCTGGATGGACATGGTCAGGACCTAGAAATGCAATCTTCATTCCAGCACAGGCAGCAAATGTTGCATTAGTTGCAGCAGGTGGAGTCGCTACCAATCTTACAACTTCAGAAGTATGTAATGGTATTGCCTTATGTGTACTTGGAGGAATGGGATGTACCTTAGCTTTTAATTTATGGCTATTAACCTCAAAGAGTAAGCGATTAAAGACATTGGGGAAAGTGTGTATTGGTCCATCAATCTTTAATATCAATGAACCAATATTGTATGGTGCACCAATGGTATTTAATCCAGTACTGATGCTTCCAATGTATATTTGTACCTTTGTGAATGCAACCATTGTATATGTAATTATGCGTTTGGGATTCTTGGCAATACCAACAATAGAACTAGCTATGGTTGCAACAATTCCAGCGCCAATATCAACTGTAATGTTTACTGGAGATATGCGTGGAATTATCTGGTGGTTAGTAGTATTGGCATTAGACTTATTGATTTACTACCCATTCTTTAAAACATTTGAAAAACAAGTATTAGCAGAAGAAGGAAAAGAAGTAGAAGAATTGGAAGCAAAGGAAGCAAAAAAACTGAAGAAACCTGAAGTAGTGAATGCTTAATAGAAAGGAATTGTTGTATGGATGAAAAAGTAATTAATGTTGCTATGCAAATTATATTGAATGCGGGCAATGCCAGAAATAATGTGATGAGTGCAATGTCAGCAGAAATGAGTGGGGATAAGAAAAAAGCAAATGAATTACTCGATGCAGCTAAAGAATGTGTAAAAAAAGCGCACCTTCAGCAGACAGAAGCTATTCAGGAAGAAGCACGAGGAAATAAGATGGAAATTGGCCTTTTATTCATCCATGCTCAGGATACCTTAATGACAATAGCATCAGAAGTAAATATGATTGAACAGATGATTAAGATGAACAGACGATTGGAGGAGAAAATCAATGAAAATAGTAAATAGTTTTCCAGAAGGATTTATGTGGGGTGCTGCAACTAGTGCATATCAATGTGAAGGTGCAGCAAATGAGGATGGTAAGAAAGACAATCAGCAGGATGTAATTAACCGTGAAATTCATGATGAATATGGATATGCAGATGCAAGTGTTGCCAGCGACCACTATCATCACTATAAAGAGGATGTAGCATTAATGGCGGAGATGGGTTTTACATCTTATCGTTTCTCAATTAATTGGGCCAGAGTATTGCCAGATGGTGTTGGTGAGCCAAATCCCAAGGGAGTAGAATTCTATCACAATCTGATTGATGAACTGAAAGCACACAATATTGAACCAATCGTTACCATGTGGCACTATGATTTGCCAATGGCACTTGTAGATAAATACGGTGGATGGAGAGATCGTCAGATTATCGATGACTTTGAATACTTTGCTCGTTTCATTTTGGAAGAGTATAAAGATAAAGTAAAGTATTGGCTTACCATTAATGAACAAAGTATTGTTGTTAATTATATGGACCGTAAGAATAAAATATCTATGGAAGATAAATACAATCCTAAATTTCGTTATCAGGCAAATCACTATATGAACTTAGCTCACGCAAAAGCAGCAATCGCTATTCATGAAATCGTACCTGGAGGATTATGTGGAGCAGCACTTGATATGGCTCCTTATTATCCACATACTTGTGATCCAGAAGATATTATGGCTGCAAAGAATGCAAATGCATTTAAGAATTACTTTTATATGGATGCCTACTTTAAAGGAATCTATACCGATTCTGTAATGGCATATCTTAAACGTCAGGGATTAGATTTTGAAATTATGGACGGTGATATGGAGATCATGAAGAAAGGTGCAGAGTGTTTTGATTTCTTAGGAATTAATTATTATCAAAGTGCTTGTGTAAAAGCAGCAACACCTGGACTTGCAAGACGTTCTAAACAAAACAATAAAACCGGAAAAGGCGGAAGTGTGGTTTATGAAGTGCAACCGGATTTATTTGAGGGGTGTAAGAATGAGTTTATTGGTGATACCGATTTCTCTATGCCAATTGATCCAATGGGATTACAGTATGTGCTAGAAGATATCAATGATCGTTACCACAAACCAATGATGATTTGTGAAAATGGATTTGGGGCTTATGATGTATTAGAAAAAGATGGAAGTGTTCATGACGAATATCGTATTGCTTATATTCGTGAACATATCAAAGCAATGAAAGATGCAATTGCCAATGGGGTAGAGATGATTGCCTATAATCCATGGTCTGCATTTGATTTACTTTCAACAAGTAATGGTATTGCTAAACGTTATGGATTCATCTATGTGGACCGAACAGATGATGATGTGAAAGAGTGTAAACGATATAAAAAGGATTCCTTCTATTGGTATAAAAATGTAATTGCTACGAATGGAAAGAACTTGGAATAGCCTAAAAAATATACTTGATTCAAATTATGAGTCAAGTATATTTTTGGGTTGTAATTAGATAGTCCTATTGATATAATGAGATGCTAGTAAACAACTTTTGAGGAGGACATATGTATTCACTACAACAAGCAACAGAAAATGATATTGATAAGATTGAAGCAGTACTAATAAAGAAAGTGGAAGAATTACAATTGATGGGGATTACCGATCAGTGGTCAAAACAAAGTGTTTCTTGGGATACCCTAAAAACGAAATCACAACCTGATAATTATTATTTTGTATATCATAATGAAGATATAGCAGGTTTGTTTTGTGTAGTGGATGAAGATAAATTATACTGGCCTGATGATGCACCTAAAACGGCATTATATATCCATAAAATTTCAGTGTTGCATCCATATCGAGGAAAAGGAGTATCAAAATATATCTTGGATGCATTTAAACAAATGGGAAGAGATATAGGTGTTAAAAGTGTTAAGTTAGATGTAAGAGCACATAGTCATAAACTTTGTTCTCTTTATGAACGTAATGGTTTTGAATTATTAAGCATTGAAGATTTAAAAGATGGTGATCAATGTGCATTGTATGAATATAAACTAAAATAATAGTGAAATAAATATCTGATTTTAAATTGAAGTCAGATGTTTTTATTAATTTTGTGACAACAATCAATCATTCATATCAAATTCACATTGCTGTTATATAGTAAATGTAGTAAAATTATAGAGCGTGAAGTAATCTATAGTTATATAGTAAGAGGACGAGGGTTTGGAGAATGAATTCATGAAATCGATTTATATATTTCTAACAAAATCTGATACTTGTGTATCAAAGATGATATCATTGGCAACAGCTGATGAATATACTCACATTTCAATAGCATTTGATAAAGATTTATATCCTATGTATAGTTTTGCCAGAAAGTATCTTTACACACCATTACCAGCAGGACTGAGAATAGAACCATTACAGGATGGATTCTATAAACGTAACGACAGTATACCTTGTGCCCTGTATGAGTTAAAGGTAAGTGAAGACAGTTACTATAAAGCAAAGGCATTAGTTACAGGAATGATGGAAGAAGAAAATCTTTATAAGTTCAATATTCTAGGCTTAGTGCTTTGTCGAATGAATATTTCATTCAAAAGAAATCAGCACTATTTTTGCTCGGAGTTTGTCAGTGAAGTACTGATGCTTAGTGAAGCACTGCAGCTTCCAAAGAATCCAAGTTTAATGCGACCTTCTGATTATACTCAACTTGATGAGTTGGATTGTCTGTATGAAGGACAATTAAGAAATCTGGCATTAGGAATTATCTAAGAAAAAGCAATTGGTTCATTTCCAATTGCTTTTAATTTTCTCGATTTTCATTTGCGATTACGCTTATAAGATTCGCAACCGCTTCAGCTGTTTCCAGTTCTCTTTTATAGGGTAAAGAATTACGTTGGATATTTTCTTTTGAGATATATCCATAAGTATAAGAACCATCAAAAAAGAATAGTTTGATTCTGATTCTGACATCTTCGGATTTGGAAGAAAATAAATGTGTGTTGTTTGTATCATTGGTGGTATACATATTATGCATTATACTACCTACAAATTCGATTGATTTGCGACATCTTACAATATCTTTGAGTGAATAGATATTATTATCTCCCTGAGTAAATCTGAAGTTACCATTCCTTTCGTCAAATTCAATAATATCTTTATAGGATTTTGACGCAATAAACTCCATTTTTTATCTCCTTTCAAAATATCCCTTTATGTTGATTATTCAATATCGCAAGATAAAAATCAACTACTTCCAATAAAAATGTATTGGAAATGGAAAAATTGGTGGGATTGTTTAGAAATAGCGATATAATGAAATTAGAAATGGAGGTTGTATTTATGTATACTGCAATTATTTCAGATCAGATTCAATCCGATTTAGAAGCATCTTTTAAAGTGATGAAAGAGTTAGGTTATAAGCATGTGGAATTACACAATGTATTTGGTAAAAGTATTGAAGCTTGTAGTGAAGATGAAGTAAAAGAGATAAAAACTTTAGTTGAAAAGTACGAGCTGAAGGTTGCAAATCTGGCAAGTACGGTTTTTTTCTTATGCCCACTGTATCCTGAATACAAAGTATCCTTATTCAATCCGGAGTTTTATACAATAGAAGGAGATATAGAAACCCATTTGCAATATTTAGAGAATGCATGCAAGATAGCTAATGAGCTAGATTGTAAGAATGTACGAGTGTTTCCTTTTCGCTTTCCAGACAATGAAGATATTGTAGTTGTAGGAAGTGATAAAGATATAGAAAATATTAGCATACATCTATCTAAGGCGGTTAAGATTGCGGAAGAATATGGTATTACACTAGTTTTAGAGAACTGTCCATATTCTCATTTACCAAAAGGTGAAATGACACTAGAAGTAATAAAGAGAGTAAATCATCCAAACTTAAAACTGTTATGGGATCCAGCAAACTCGTATCGTGCTGAAAAACATAAAGTTCCTAAAAAGTATTTAGAATTAGACTTAATGAGTGAATATGAGCTTATTAAAGACTATATTGGTCATGTTCATTTGAAAAATTATACTTATGATAGTAGCCTTGAAAAACCATTTTTACACAAAAGTTTATTAGAGGGTGATATTGACTATCCTGAATTATTAAAAGAAATGAATTCTCAATATCAGGGATGTCTATCACTAGAACCAGAAGTAGGTTATGAAGACACAATTACATCAATGAAAGAACTGACAAGTATCAACAACAGGTAAGCGATTATCTGTTGTTTTTGGCTATCAGGTCAATTGACTTTCCTTGTACTTATGGATAAACTGATTATAAGAGGATAGTTAATACTATCCCGTGAGTTAAATGGAAAGGAATGAGAGCATGGCTCAGGAAGAGTTAAGGTCACAATTAATAATGAAAGATGTTGCGATGGAGGATATTCATCAGTTTGATGAATTGCTTCGTTATGTATTTCAAATCACACAGACCGATCTTGATGACAGTGGATATGAAGAAGGGGAATTGCTTCGGGCGAAACGACCAATATTAAAGAATGCACAAGTAATTGGCTGGTATCATGATGACCAGTTAGTATCACAGATTGCAATTTATCCAAGTGAAGTTAATATATTTAATAAGATATTTAAAATGGGTGGAGTGACTGGAGTAGGTACTTACCCAGAATATTCAAATATGGGTTTGATGAAAGAGCTGATTGCAGAATCATTAAAAAGAATGAGAGATAATAAACAATATATTTCTTATTTATACCCATATAGCATTCCTTATTATCGAAAAAAAGGATGGGAACTGATTAGTGATCGTTTAAGCTTTAAAATAAGTGATACTCAGTTACAAGTAGAAGAAATTGTAAATGGACAGGTAAAACGTTGTTCGATTGATGATGTGGATGTTGGGGAAATATATCGAAAGTTTTCATTGCAAACGCATGGTACGCTTATTCGAAATGATTTTTATTGGGATGAGTATTGGCGTTGGGAAAACGAGGAAGAGCGAATCGCAGCTATCTATTATGATGAGAATGATGTAGCCCAAGGATACTTAATTTACTGGATTGCCAAGGAAGTTATGCATGTGAAAGAAATTGTTACGCTTAGTAATCATGCATGGAATGGTTTATGGAACTTTATTGTAGCTCATGATTCCATGGTTGATGAAGTAAGAGGATTTCAATATATAAATGATCCTTTATCATATAAAATATTGGATGGTTATATTAAAGAGATTATTGAACCATACTACATGGCAAGAATTGTGGATGTTGAAGAATTTCTAAAACTATATCCATTTAAAGAAACTGGATTCTCATTTCATATCAAAGTAAGTGATCCACTTGCTACTTGGAATGAGCGAATTTTTGGAATTGAATGGGAAAACGAAACCATAAAAATAAGTAATCAGCCAGTTGGTGAACAACTGGAAACAGACATTGGAACACTGACAACAATGCTGATGGGATATAAGCGTCCAATCTATTTATATCGCAATGAAAGGATTCAATGTTCAAAGAAACTTGCTGAACAATTAGAAACAATTATTTATGACGAAAAGCCCTATTTTTCTGATTATTTCTAGAAAAAAGGTTATAAAAAAATATATTTAGGAAAAATTGTATTATTTTTGTATAATTATCTGAAACTTCTCTTTCATTTCAATCGTATTTATGATATAAAGATAAAAGAGATGGAGGAAATTATGAAAAAATTATTAGTTAGTTTGTTTGCACTTGTCCTGTTAGCTACAGGATGTTCAGGAGGAGGTTCAAGTAGTGATTCAGTAGTTTGTGAAGTTGACGGAACTACACCAATGACAGTTGAACTTACAAATGCTGATGGAAAAATCGGGAAGATGATTTTTACAATGGAAGATGAAGACGATTCATATGCAGAAATCGATGATGAATATGTTAAAGAACTTCAAGATTATTTTGAATCATCATATGCAGCTTACGATGGATTAGATATTGAAGTTGATGTTGATGGAAAAGTAATGACAGTAGTTATGACTTTAGATGTTCAAAAAGCTGATTCATTACCAAGTGAATTCAACATGACTGGTTCATCAATGAGTGAACTTCAAGACATGGACTTCGATGACGCAGTAGCTGAAATCAAAAGTTCTGATGATGTAACTTGTAAATAATGCAAATGAAAAGAGTATCAGTGATACTCTTTTTTAATTTGCATTATTTGGTAAAGAAATAATAAAAGTTGTTCCTACGCCCTCTACACTTTGTACTTCGATTTTTCCGTTGTGTAAATCAATGATTCTCTTTACTAGTGATAAGCCTAAGCCATTTCCTTCGTGAGCACGTGAATTATCAGCCTGATAGAATTTTTCAAATATTCTACGTTTGGTCTGAGGTGACATTCCAATTCCATCATCAGCAATTGAAACAACTGTATAATCTTCATTTTTCTTTAGGGTAATTTCAATTGTTCCATCGTTACTTATAAATTTCAATGCATTGTTGAAGATGTTTTGCCATACCATTGCCAGAAAATTGGAGTTTCCATAATATTGTACTTCTTCCAAATCAATCTCAAGATTGATTTTTTTATCTGACCATTCATTTTGTGACATCAATACAATTTGTCGTACTTGCTCATCTAATGAGAACATTGTTTGATCAGGAACAATCTCCTGATTTTCTAATCTTGATAACTGCAAGATATTATTTACTAGTGAAGACAAACGTTTGGTACTTTCTAATGTTTTTTCAATATATGCTTGTTTTTCTTCTTCACTTAAGGAAGGATCTTGAAGTAATGTTACATATCCTTCAATGGAAGAAAGTGGTGTTTTAAATTCATGGGATACATTGCTTACGAAGTCATTTCGAAGCATTTGTGTATTGTTAAGCTCCTGTGCCATGATATTAAAGTTTCGCGTCATTTCTCCAACTTCTCTTGGTCCACGGTGTTCAGGGATATGAATATCGAAGTTTCCTCTAGTTATTTGTTCCATCGCATTGTTTAACTGTGCAATGGGTGATAGAAATCTTGATCCCGCTCCATGTGCAAATACAGTATTCATTAAAGTACTTGCAAGTAGTACACCAAAAACTAAAATGATTGGGTTTGGTCGATCAAGCAATCCTAAAAGGTTTGCAATTCCTACAATAACACCAATCGAAACCATGGTTAGGGAAACAATAAGAAATACGGTTAAAGAGAAAGCTGCTACCATTCGCATGGATAATTTGGGTCTTTGTCTTTTTCCGTAGGGCATTCTGGGATCTCTTCCCACTCTCCATCCTTGATCTCTTCTATCTCTCATACTTTACCGCCTTATAGCCTAAACCACGAACTGTAATAATTTCAAAGTCTTCATTATCTTTAAAACGATCTCTTAATCTTCCGATATGAACATCTACGGTTCGAATGTCGGTTTCACTATCAATGCCCCAAATTTCATCCATTAATTGTTGTCGGGTATATATATGATTTGGCGAAGTGATTAGTTTATATACTAGATAGAATTCTTTCTGAGGTAGAATCACTTCTTCAGTATCATTAGATACAGTAAGGGAATCCATATCAAAGGTTGTAGAACCAACAACAACTTTTCGCTGAGAGATTGCCTGGTTTCTTCTAAGTAGTGCGGATACTCTTAATAACATTTCATTTACATTGATTGGTTTTACCATATAGTCATCAGTACCTGCATCAAATCCTTTCTGCAAATCAGAGAAGTCATCTTTGGCAGTTATCATAAGAATGGGTGTTTTAAAGTTTGCTTCACGTAGGGACTTGGTTAAATCATATCCATCCATCTTTGGCATCATAATATCTGAAATAATTAAATCTATATATTGGGTATCTAAAACATCCAGTGCTTCAATCCCGTTATCCGCACTGATGGCATTGTATCCATTCTTTCTAAGAACCGTACAAAATAGTTTTTGAATCTCTCGATCATCTTCTACAACTAGTATATTAAACATAAAATCACCTCCACATAGTTCTTTTCTATATTAAGTATAAACGATAATTATGAATTTATTGTAAACTAATTTAAAAAGTTCATATTGAGTTCATATTCGATTAATATTTAGTTTAAATACATCGATTATACTTCAAGTAGCAACCAAGAAGGTTGAAAAATAAAAATGAATTGAAAGGAGATAAAAAGATGTTAAAAATATTTAAATATATAGAAAAACATGAATGGGGATTTATCGCCATAAGTTTAGGGTTAATTATCATTCAAGTTTGGCTAGATTTAAAACTTCCAGATTATATGTCAAACATAACAACACTTGTACAAACAGAAGGAAGTACTGTTAGTGATATTGTGTTTGAAGGAGGATGGATGCTGTTATGTGCATTAGGTAGTTTAGTGTCCTCTTGTATTGTTGGTTACTTTGCAGCAAAGGTTGCTGCAGGGTTAGCAAAACGTTTGCGTGGAGAGGTGTATGATAAAACCTTATCATTCTCAATGGAAGAGATGAATGATTTCTCTACATCTAGTTTAATCAACAGAACAACCAATGATATTACCCAAGTGCAACAACTTGTGGCAATGGGGTTACAATCAATTATTAAAGCACCGATTTTAGCAGTGTGGGCGATTCTAAAGATTGCAGGAAAGAGCTGGCAGTGGACAGCAACGACAGCAGGAGCAGTTGTTGTGTTACTGGTAATGTTATCTGTAATTATTATCTTTGTAATTCCTAAGTTTAAGATTATTCAACAATTAACAGATAACTTAAATCAGGTAACAAGAGAAAACTTAACTGGGTTACGTGTAGTTAGAGCCTACAATGCAGAAGATTATCAGGAAGATAAATTTGAAGAGGCAAATGATGAACTGACAAATACCAACTTGTTCACAAATCGAATGATGTCGATTATGCAGCCAGGTATGAGTTTGATTATGTCTGGGCTAAGTCTGGTGATTTATTGGTTAGGTGCTTACCTTATTAATGAAGCAGCAATGATAGATAAGATTTCATTATTCTCAGATATGATTGTATTCTCATCATATGCAGTTCAGGTAATTATGGCATTTATGCTACTAACAATGATCTTTATTATGTTACCTAGAGCTTCAGTATCAGCAGGAAGAATTCTTGAAGTTATTGAAAGAGAAACGAATATTAAAGATGGAACATATGATTTGGAAACGTCAGCAGTTAGTGGAGAATTAGAATTTAAGAATGTAAGTTTCAAATATCCAGGAGCCAGTGATTATGTATTACATAACGTAAATTTCAAAGTAGAAAGTGGCGAAACCGTCGCCTTTATTGGAGCAACAGGTAGTGGTAAGAGTACCTTAATTAATCTGATTCCTAGATTCTACGATGTTAGTGAAGGTGAAGTACTAGTTGATGGAATTAATGTGAAAGAATATAAGTTAGAAACATTACATAGTAAGATTGGATATGTTTCACAAAAAGCAACCATCTTTAGTGGAACTGTAGAGTCAAATGTAGACTACGGAGAAAATAGTAAGGATGATTCTATTGATGAAGTAGGAAAGGCAATTGAAATTGCTCAGGCGGAAGAGTTTGTAGATAGCCTTGATGGCGGGTATCAGGCACAAATAGCACAAAGTGGAGCTAACTTATCTGGAGGACAGAAACAACGTCTGTCAATCGCCAGAGCTGTCTATAGAGACCCTGAAATCTATATCTTTGATGATTCATTCTCAGCACTTGATTACAAGACAGACCGTGATCTTAGAAAAGCATTAAATGATGAAGGTAGCGGTGCAACATCGATTGTCGTTGCTCAACGGATTGGAACCATCAAAGATGCAGATAAGATTATTGTATTGGATGATGGAGAAGTTGTAGGAATTGGAAAACATAGAGAATTATTGAGAACATGTGAAGTCTATCAAGAAATTGCTAGTTCACAATTATCACAGGAGGAATTGTCTTATGCCTAGTGGAATGCCAGGAAACAACATGAGTGTTGCTGAAAAATCATCTGGAAAAATGACAACTTCATTTCAAAAACTGATCATGTATTGTAAGAAATACTTTCCAGTAATGATTACTGCAATCGTTCTTGCGATTGTTGGATCTATCTTAAATATTATAGGTCCAGATAAAATATCAGAAATTACCGATTTAATAACTGAAGGATTGGCTACAGGGATTGATATCGATGCAGTTACAAGTATTGCTTTATTACTTGTTGTATTATATGGATTAGGATTCTTATTTAATATAGTTCAGGGAGTTATTATGGCAACGGTATCGCAAAAAATATCGCAACAGATGCGTGGAGAGATATCAA
Organism: Breznakia pachnodae; assembly: GCF_030814225.1. Taxonomy (GTDB): domain Bacteria; phylum Bacillota_I; class Bacilli_A; order Erysipelotrichales; family Erysipelotrichaceae; genus Breznakia; species Breznakia pachnodae. The sequence goes on along the minus strand of NZ_JAUSUR010000001.1, from coordinate 1,048,521 downwards.
GCAAGATTAACTTATTACCTTTAAAATATTTTGATACAACAAGTTTTGGAGATGTATTAAGTAGAGTTACCAATGATGTAGATACGATTGGTCAGACTTTAAATCAAAGTTTAGGAATCTTAGTAAGTTCCATTACGATGTTAATTGGTTCATTAGTAATGATGTTCTACACAAATTGGATTTTAGCAATATCAGCAGTACTTGCTACTTTAATAGGATTTGTATTAATGATTGTAATTATTGCACAGTCTCAAAAGTACTTCTCAAGACAACAAAATGAATTAGGAAATATCAATGGGCACATAGAAGAAATCTATGCTGGTCACAGTATTGTGAAAGTGTATAATGCAACACGACAAGCAAAAAAAGAATTTCATAATATAAACCAAAAACTTTATACAAATGCATGGAAGTCACAGTTCTTATCTGGACTGATGATGCCATTAATGTCATTTATTGGAAACTTTGGATATGTAGTAGTATGTGTAGTAGGAGCAATCCTAGTACACAATGGATCAATTACTTTTGGAGTAATTGTAGCATTTATGATGTATGTAAGATTGTTTACACAACCGCTATCACAAATTGCTCAAGCTGCAACAAGTCTTCAATCAACTGCAGCAGCAAGTGATCGTGTATTTGAATTCTTAGAGGAAGAAGAATTGTCAGATGAAAGTGAAAAAACAAAAGTCTTAAAGAATGTAAATGGTGATGTGAAGTTTAAGAATGTGAACTTTGGATACAAAGAGGGTCAAACCATTATTAATAACTTCTCAGTAGATATCAAAGCAGGACAGAAAGTTGCCATTGTAGGACCAACAGGTGCTGGTAAAACAACTATTGTTAATCTGCTGATGCGTTTCTATGAACTGAACAGTGGATCAATTTCTATCGATGGTGTACCAATTGATGAAATGAAACGTGAATCGGTACATGACTTATTCTGTATGGTATTACAGGATACTTGGATCTTCCATGGAACGGTGAGAGAAAATATTGCCTATTGTAAGGAAGATATCAGTGATGCTGAAATTGAAAAAGTTTGTGATGTAGTAGGATTAACTCACTTCATTAATACCTTACCAAATAAATTAGATACTGTACTAGATGATAATGTTGAATTATCAGCAGGTCAAAAACAATTGATTACAATTGCCAGAGCAATGATTGAAAATGCTCCATTATTAATTCTTGATGAAGCAACATCGTCAATTGATACAAGAACGGAAATCTTAGTACAAAAAGCAATGGATAAACTAACAGTTGGTAGAACATCATTTGTGATTGCTCACAGACTATCAACAATCAAAGATGCAGACCTTATCTTAGTGATGAAAGATGGAGATATTGTAGAGAAGGGTACTCATGTTGACTTGTTGGAACAAGGAACATTCTATGCAGACTTATACAATAGTCAGTTTGATACAGTAACAGCTTAAAAGAGTAACTAATGTATACTTAATGAACACGAAATCTTATACCTCAAGACGTGACTTGACGAGTATATCAATTGACTTTAAAAAGGAAAATGATACGATACGAATAGAGTTCTACGTTAGTAGTGAAGGAGAGTGAATTGATGAATTATTTAGTGATTAGTAGTCATCCGTATAGTGAAAGTTTTAATGTAGGTGTTGTGGAAAATGTTGCTGAAGTTTTAAAAGAAAAAGGTGAACAAGTTTCTGTAATCGACCTAGTTAGTGATGGATTTAATCCAGTAATGTCTTCAGATGATTTAATGAAGTGGAGAACTGGAGCAATTGATAATCCACTTGTAGTTGAATATATGAAAAAGATTGATGAAGCTGATGTACTTGTATTTCCATTCCCATTATGGTGGGGACATATGCCTGCGATTTTAAAAGGTTTCTGTGATAAAGTATTGCAGGTAGGGTTTGCCTATAAATATGATGAAAATGGAAATATGGTAGGTTTACTGACTGATAAAAAAGCAGTAGTAATTACAACAATGCAAATGACCAATGAGGTATATGATGGCTATTTACAAAATCCAATCATCGGAAGTTTTATTAAAGATACGTTACAAGTTTGTGGAATCGATGTAGCAAAACATTTCCAAATTGAAACAATTGTATCTGGAGGAAAAGAATATACTGATGAGAAGATGAATGAAATCAAAACCTATTTTAAAGAAATGTAAGAATGACGAAACAATAGAATAATAATATCGTCTTTAAAAAAGAAGTTGAACAACCTCAATGATTACGAGGACATTCAACTTCTTTTATTTTGTAGTAAAGCATTGTTCACAGTTTGCACCACAAGCTAGACTTTGCTGCATATCTTTCAACGCCCACTGTGCAGCCTGTTGAATCACAGGGACAACATCTTTCCCCTTATCTGTTAATGAATATTCAACTCTTGGAGGCACTTCATTGTATTGCTCACGATGAACGATACCATCTCTCTCTAATTCTTTTAAGGATTGTGACAGCATTACATTCGTAATATCACCAATCTTTCGTTTAATTGAACTATAGCGTAATGGTTTACCAGCAGCTAGCATACAGACAATTGGTAATTTCCATTTCCCACTAAAAACATTTAGAATATGGCGAAGTGGACAAAGTGACTGCTGATTTTTTTGTGTAATGCTCATAAAGTTACCTCATTTCCAATAGTAAGTTTTACCATACTAAGTATGTACATTCTTAGTACTTGTATAATTCTTATTCTTGCAATAAAATCATATCATAGAGATAAATTGAATACAATTTAATTTTATAAGTGTTGATTTTATAACATAGTAAGGAGATGTTCGAATGCTAGACTTAAGTGTATCACAAAAAGACTATATTGAAGCTATTTATGTTTTGTATAAACAGTTGGGCTCGGTACGTTCAATTGACATTGTGAATCATTTGCATCATACAAGAGCGAGTATAAGTATTGCAATTCAAGCATTGGTTGAAAAAGGGTATGTAGAAAAAATAAATAATCGGATTATATTAACTGAAAAAGGTAACCTGGCTGCTGAGGAAATTATTAAGCGTCACTGCGTCTTGGCTCATGCGCTTCAGTCCATGGGGATTGATAGTGAAACAGCAATACGAGATGCAAAGCAAATGGAACGAACGTTAAGTGATCAGGTTATTAATCGTACAGCAGAAGTAATCAATTGTAAGAAGCTAAGAACACAGGATAATATCTGTGAAAAAGAATTAACATTTATAAATAAAGTTTATGGAACTGAAAATGAGTAAGGAGGACAAACTCATGAATATAGAAGTTAGATACTACTCACGTGGAGGAAATACCAAGAAAGTTGCTGATGCAATTGCGGAAGTGGCAAAAGTTGAAAGTAAAGATACAAATGCTCCAATTGAAGAACCAATAGATTTATTATTCTTTGGAACTGCAGTATATGCATTTGGTATTGATGACCATGTGAAAGAATTTATTTCAAAACTAGACTCAAGTAAGGTAAAGAATGTAGCATTATTTAGCACATCGGCTATGCTAAAAAAAGGAAATAATGAGATGGCGGAATTGTTTAAAGCGAAGGACATTAATGTGATAGACAAGAATTATCATTGTTGGGGTTCCTTTACTGCAATGCATCGTGGACATCCAAATAAAAGTGACTTAGATAGAGCAATGGATTTTTCTTCTTCTGTAATTAATAAGATGAAATAAAAAATAAATATACTAAAAAATGGTGGTTATTTAATTGAAAACCACTTTTTTTTAGTAGATCATAATATTGAGAGGTGTATTATGAATCAAAATAAATATGCAATAGCATCAGCAATAGATGGTAATGATATCAAGAAGCTACGTAAACAATTAAAGTTAACGCAAAAAGAGTTCGCTATGCTTGCAAATGTATCGGAAAAAACAGTTGCTGCATGGGAAATAAAAAATAATGAAATAAAAGGAATAATTTCTTCTTTAGTTAAGATATTAAGTGAGAATCCTCAAATTGTAAAGGATTTGGAAATACCAAATCTAGAAGTTCCACTTCGTCTATGGTATATGTTTAAGAATGAAGTCTGTAGTGTTATTGATATTGATGAAAGACATAAGGAAGTAAAGGTTTATAATTATGTAAAGGATGATATCTTTAAAGCCTTTGGAGTGATAGAAACACCAAGTTACGACCAATATATAAATTTTATTGTATCACGTTGTTTCCCCAAGGAACGTGCTGATATGAAACTTATTCTAAACGACTTAAATTTACCATTTTATGATCCATTTCTGATTATAGAAAAAACGGAAGGAAGGATGGCTGAAGACGACTTTTGGATTAAAATCGAAAGGAAGAAATAATGATAGAACTATTTGAACAAGACATTAAAACAATTGATCGTCAATCATCAAAGGGAAACCAGTTAAAGTGGCGAAATGAATCTTATTGGTATAAAGCTGACTATACTGGATATGAAGGAATTGTAGAATATATAGTATCTAAACTGATAACTAAATCAACACTACATAATAACGAAATTACAAATTATGAAATAGAGGAAATACAGTATAAGAGGAGAATTTGGTTAGGATGTAAAAGTATAAATTTTTTATCTGAAGGTTGGCAGTTAATTACTCTAGAACGTTTATTTCATAACTATTATGGACATAGCCTTCAACAAGCCATATATAAGATAAATGGAGACAAAGAGCGATTGGAGTTTTTAGTAAATCAAACAATACGAATAACAGGACTAACTGAGTTTGGGCAATATATGAACAAGTTACTAACGATAGATGCAATATTCTTAAATGAAGACAGACATATGCATAATATTGCTGTGTTGTTGGATTCAAATGGTGAGTATCAATATTGTCCTATCTTTGACAACGGAGCGTCCTTATTATCAGACATAAGACTAGATTATCCTTTAGAAGAATCATTTTATGATTTAATAGAGACAGTTGAGTCAAAAACATTTTCTGCTAGTTTTGATGATCAACTTGACACATCAGAACAGTTATATGGAAAAAACTTAAGGTTTCAGTTCACGAAAAAAGATGTGTCTAATTTATTAAAGCAGGATCAGTTATATTCCGAAGAAGTGAAGAGAAGAATAGAAGATGTGCTTTTCTATCAAATGGATAAGTATCAATACTTATTTAGTAGATAATAGAGACATTAGTTATTAAACGTTATCTAAGATCACATTTAAAATAAAAAAAGAAGCAATTAAGTGTATTGCCTCATAAATTACGCTACCTATATTTTAGATAAATATTTATCAATAATCTTTTGTCTTTCGATTTCAGTGGTGCTCTCTCCCTCTATACATTTTCTAAGTTTTTCTTTGATTTCTTCAGTTAATGGCATTCCTTCTAAGGCCATTGTAGCATTTACTCTATCGATGATATTTTTTGTTTCTTCTTTCAATGAAATCACCGCCTTTCTCTATTGTAATTTATAAAATAATTATATCATTAAAGATAGAAATAATCAGTATATCTAGATTAAAACTATCAAAAAAATTATAGATTTTTTAGTAGGATTTATCTGTAGTTTTACGTAATGTTGACAAATTAAGAAATTATGATATGATAAAAATACAAAACAAGAAAACGCTTTCATTCGATGATAGAATGGAAGAGTGAGTATGTTACTGGGATGCAGGCAGACTCAAACTATGATGGAAGATTTTTTCTGTGTAGTTTGAGTTTTCTTTTTGTAGAAAGGAGGCAGTACTATGAAAATTCGTCAAATACTAAATAATAATGTAGCTCTTGTAGAACGTGGCAAGATCGATGTAATTGTAGTATCAAAGGGGATTTCCTTTCGTAAGAAAGTAGGAGATACGTTGGAACTGGACGAAGTAGAAAAAGTATTTGTGCCTGATTCCAATGATGTGTTAGAGAACTATAGTTATCTGTTAAGTCATGCCCAGCAAGGTACACTTGACGCTACATTGAAAGTCATTGAATATGCGGAAAAGAATATAGAAGAAAAAGTAAATGACTATTTATATTTGACATTATTAGATCATATTGATTTTGCATTAAAAAGAGCAATGAAAGATCAGTTTATTATCAGCCCATTGGCATGGGAAGTAAGAAAATTCTATCCTAAGCATTATGAGATTGGAAAATGTGCTTTAGAAATTATTACAAATGAAACTGGAGTAGAATTCCCTGAAAGTGAAGCAGTTGCAATTGCTTTACACTTTATTAATCTTCAGGAATCTCAGGTTGATATAAAAGATGCTATTAAGGTTATGGAAACAGTTAGTGATATTCTAACGATTATCAGAATCCATTTCCAAATGCAGTTTGATGAAGGATCAATGAACTATAATCGTCTAGTAACACATCTACAATATTTCGCGCAGCGAATTACATTAGGGGAAATCTATAATAGTGAAGATACAGAATTAAATAAACAAGTCAGAATTATGTATCCAAAAGCATATATATGTGTGAATAAGATACGAGTATATTTATTGAATCGCTTCCAGAAAGAACTGACACAAGATGAAGAAACATATTTAATGTTACACATTCATCGTGTAACACAACGAAATGAAAGCGAGGAATAATATATGAAGTATGAAGAATTTGGGAAACAAATTATTGAATTAGTTGGTGGAAAAGATAATATTGAAGCCGTAGTTCACTGTATGACAAGATTACGTTTTACCCTTAAAAATAGAGATTTAGCAGATGCAGAAGCAATTAAAGCAATGGATAGTGTTATTGATGTGGTATCAAATAAGGTATCATTTCAGATTATTATTGGAACTGAAGTTGCAGAAATTCATCCGGAGATTATGCATTTGTTAGGATTTGAATCAAATGAAGAAACAAAAACGAATAAGAATATTGTTAAAAGAATTTTAGATATTGTATCAGAATCAATTACACCAATTTTACCAGCTATGATGTCTGCTGGGTTAATTGCTGGGGTATTATCGATTTTTACAGTAACAGGAATAATATCTCCAGAGAGTTCTACTTATGTGATATTTGATTCAATTAGAACAGCAATGTTCTATTTCCTGCCAATCTTTATGGCAGTATCTGCATCAAAGCGACTTGGTGCACCAATGTATTTAGGAATATTACTAGCAGTAACATTATTATCAACATCAATCAATGGAGTAGAAGGTTTAGAATTATTTGGTTTATCATTACCAACAATTACGTATTCTAATTCATTCTTACCAATTTTGCTTGGCTTATGGTTTATGGGGCAAGTAAACAAAATGGTGACGAAATTGATGCCAAAGTCATTGGATTATTTCTTTACGCCATTAATTACAATATTAGTTACATTACCTGTAACATTACTATTCTTTGGTCCTATTGGAACATGGTTAAGTGATGGATTAGGTTATATATTCCAATTTATTAGTGATACATTTGGTAGTTGGTTAGTAGTTACATTGTATGCAGCATGCCAGCCATTCTTAATTATGATGGGAGCAGGAAACTTCATTGTTCCACTTATTCTGAATGAATACGCAGTAAATGGATTTGATGCAATGTTTACACCTGGATATATCATTTCTGATTTTGCTGTATGTGGAGCAATGGTAGGATATTTCTTAAGAGCAAGAAATGCAAAGCAAAAACAATTCTTTGGTACGGTAGCATTTAGTGCTTTTATGGGAATCACAGAACCAGCAGTATTTGGAGCATTTATTAAATATCGCCGTCCATTCTTAGCGGTTATTATAGGTGGAGGTCTTGGAGGTTTATTTGCGGGAATTATGCAAGTAAAAGGTTATGCAATGGTTAGTTTATTTGGAATCACATCATTTATTGATGATGCTGGTTTCAGTAACTTCTACTTTATGATTGCAGCACTTGCGATTGCCTTTATTGGTGCGGTGGTTGCAGGATACTTATTGTGGATGCCAAAAACAGAAGAACAAGAAGCAACTCCAGAAATTATGGAAGGAAAGTCAGCATTAAATAAAGTGAATTTGGTTTCACCGGTTGCTGGAGTGACAATTCCTTTATCAGAAATAAAAGACAAAGCATTTTCAACAGGAGCACTAGGAAAAGGGATTGGAATTATTCCAGAAGATAAATTAATCAAAGCACCAATTTCAGGTGAAGTAGTAACTTTATTTCCAACAAACCATGCAGTAGGTATTAAGAATGAAGATGGCATTGAAGTTCTTCTTCATATTGGAATTGATACAGTTGAATTAAATGGAGAACATTTTACTGCATTAGTAAAACAGGGAGATAAAGTAAGTGCCAATGATCCACTGATTGAAGTTGATTTCGCGAAAGTTAAAGAAAAAGGATATGACACTACTGTTGCAATGGTGATTACAAATACACAAGATTATTTGGAAGTAGTTCCGAATATGACAAATGAACAAGAATTAGTAACCGTTATCTTATAGGAGGAATCATGAAATTAGATAGTAAATTTTTATGGGGTGGAAGTATTGCTGCTCACCAATTAGAAGGTGCATATGATGTAGATGGCAAAGGTTTGAATGTAATGGATACAGTAACAGGTGGAAGTTATGAAACACCTAGAGAGATTACCCCTGTGCTTCAAGATAATAAGTATTATCCTTCACATGAAGGAATTGATTTCTATCATCGTTATAAAGAAGATATTGCGATGTTTGCAGATATGGGATTCAAAGCATTACGTATTTCCATAGACTGGTCTCGTATTTATCCTAATGGAGACGATGAGAAACCAAATGAACAAGGATTAAAATTCTATGAATCAATGATTGATGAACTAATTAAGCATAAGATAGAACCAATTATTACTTTATTCCATTTTGAATTACCGATAGCTATAATGAAAAAATATAATTCCTGGTTAAATCGAGAAACAATTAATTTATATTTAAGGTTTGTGGAAACAGTAGTAACTGCCTATAAAGGTAAAGTAAAATATTGGGTTACTTTCAATGAGATGAATCATCTTGATCCGGAAACTGATGTATCTTCGTTATTTACTTATATGCTTGCAGGAGTAGAGTATTCAAAAATAAAAAACAAAGAACAAGATCTTGCGGTAATTGGATACAATATGACATTAGCATCAGTTAAGGCAGTGAAGTTAATTCACGAGATTGATGCAAATAATCAGGTAGGATGTGTGTTTGGATTAACACCATCTTATCCAAGAACATGTAAGCCTGAAGAAGTAATGAAATCATTTAATGATACAATTCGTGATTTCTACCAGATTGATGCAATGACCTATGGTGAATTTCCAAAATACAAACTACATGAATACAAAAAAATGGGAGTTAATTTAGAAGTATCACCAGAAGATCAGAAAGCATTCAAAGAAGGAATCTTAGATTTTATTGGATTGAATTACTATATGAGTCAGGTAAGTAGTGTTACTACTGAAGAAGGTGATCAAGAATCATTGTTTGGTGGAGTAGTGAATCCTTATTTAGAAAAGTCTGCGTGGGGATGGACCGTTGATCCATTGGGATTACGTTATCTATTAAATTTCATGTATCGTAAATATCAAAAACCAATTATCATCTGTGAGAATGGATTAGGAGCAGTTGATGAAGTAGGAGAAGATGGAGTTGTACATGATGATTATCGAATTGACTATTTAAATAAACACTTAACTCAATTGAAGAATGCAGTATTAGAAGATGGTGTAGAATGTTTTGGATACCTAATGTGGGGACCAATTGACTTGGTTAGTGCAACTACAGGAGAAATGAAGAAACGTTATGGATTCATCTATGTAGATAAACATGATGATGGTTCTGGAGATTTATCTAGAACACCAAAAGATTCTTATTATTGGTATAAGAATTTAATCAAGGAAAACGGAGATAATTTGGGATAATAAAAAAAAGAAGGTTCAATTAATTTTGAATCTTCTTTTCAATTGCTAATTTAGTTTTCAATATTATCTTCACCTATATATGTCTATTTTAACCAAATAAGTAATTATTATTCTGATACCTTAACTCTACTTCGATAATCTTCCATCAAAGTTTTGAAAATCTCACCGTTTGTGGGGGGAGTGTAGGTGACGGCATTGGCTCCAGCTTCAATTACAGCGTCAATACTCTCTGAAGTAGGACCTCCAGTCGCAATAATTGGAAAGTCAGGATCAAGTTTTCTTAATGCCTTTACAATTTCCACTGTGTTCTTTCCTCCCGATACATTAATGATTTCTGCTCCTGAATGAAGCATTCTTTCTTCTAAATCTTCATCTAAAGATACAATTGATAACACAATAGGGATATCAACATAATCTACTAGTTTCTGTATGAAATCGGTTTTGGTTGGTGCATTTAGAACAACTCCAATTGCACCATGAAGTTCAGCATCCAATGCTATTTCGCGAACACGATCTCCGGCAGTGGTACCACCACCTACTCCAGCAAATACAGGTATTTGTGCAACATCAATAATTGATTTTGTTATTTGTAGTGTCGGTGTGAAAGGGTAGACTGCAATAACGGCATCTGCATTACAGTTTGCGATAATTGATACATCAGTAGAAAACAGAATTGATTTTACGCGTTTTCCATTGATGATGATACCGGTGGCTCTACGAATATTCTCTGGGATCATTACAGTATGACCACGTAATTTTGTGTTTATTGTAGGGGCCTTCTTATCTTTCATAGTTTTTCCTCCATCTCATATACATTTTATAATGTAATAAACTATACTCTCATTATACAAGATGAAGCATATGGTTGCCTACCATTTTTATATGTGAAAATTATGATAAATTATGGTAGACTTAATTCTTAAATTAATCAAAATTATGTGTATTGCATCACCTTTTTGAAAAATAAATTTGTATATTTATATAATTTGGTATAATCAAAATAAGTAGGTGAAATTATGAAACGAAGAGAAAAAGAAATTATTTATTATCTTGTTAAAAATAATCAGTATGTTACAGGTAATGAACTTGCTGATCATTTCGGTGTGACAAGTAGAACAATACGAGATGATGTAAATGCAATAAAACAATCAATTAACGAGAGCATTGCGTTTATTAACTCACAAGCAGGAAAAGGTTATTTATTGGAAATAAGAAATTATAAAATGTTTGAAGAGTTTTTAAATGATTTAAAACTAAAAGATGTTTCTCAATATCATAATATTCCAGATAATCCAAATGATCGAGTATCCTATATTATAAAAAAATTACTAATGTTGAATTTTAGTATAAAAATAGATGATTTAGCTGAAGAATTATATGTATCTAGATCTACATTAACTTCAGAAATTAAGCAAGTAAGAAAAAAATTGGAAAAATATGATCTTAAATTATCTCACCAAACCGGAAAAGGTTTGATAATAGAGGGAGAGGAAATTAAGAAACGCTTGTGTATTTCAGAGTATTATTTTCATAATTCAGCAGACGATGGATATTTTGCTGAAGATTCTATTTTGTTTGCTAGTTCAGTAAACCAAGAAGAAATATCATTAATAAAGAAACTATTGTTAGATACATTAAATCAATATCATATATTTATGTCAGATGTTTCTTTTCAAAACTTAGTAATTCATTTAATCGTATCGATACGTAGAATGAGATATTCTTATTATGTAGAGTATGATAAAGAAAAGATCGAATTATTTCAGCAACTAGAAGAATATCAAGTTGCAAAAACCATTGCTGATGTTCTAGGAAAAGAGTTCAATGAAATATGGAATGCAAGTGAGATTTGTTATCTTGCTTCACATATTCTAGCGAAAAAAATGATATTGCATGACGATGGGGAAAAGAAGGTATCTAAACGAGTTCATTTCATGATTGAAAAAATTATTTTTGAGATCTATATGAAGACTGGCATTGATTTGGGGAATGATGAATATTTTAAAAATGTATTAAAGCTACATTTGAACCCGCTTATACTTCGGTTACAAAGCGGTTTGATATCTCGAAATATGATGTTAGAAGATATCAAGATGAATTATCCATTTGCGTATGAATTAGCTTTACTTGCCAAAAATGTAATTGAGGATGAAATGAAAGTGTCGGTAATTGAGGATGAGTGTGGATATATTGCACTTTACATAGGGTTATCTATAGAAAAAATGATTGGAAGTATTCCTAAAAAGAATATATTGCTTGTATCATCATTGGGTAGAAGTTCAATTGAAATACAAAAGTTTAAAATTATGAATCAGTTTGATGATTATATTTCAAGCTTGGATGTTGTCGAATTATATGAATTTCCTAATATAAATCATGATACATATGATTTGATTCTAAGTTCGGTTCCAATAACTTATAAAGCTAATGTACCAATTTTATATGTTAATTCTATTTTGTCTCGTAACGATTTGGATCATATAAAAGAAAAACTTAGTACAAAATTTAATGATGTAAAAAAAGAAGAACTTTATAGTGATATTAAAGTTGCAGATAAACGAGTTAATTTGTGGAGTGAAATTAATGAAGTTGTAGGAAAAATGCAGATGGATGAAAATCAGAAAAAAGATATCCAGCACGCTATGAAGAGTAGTAAGAATATGAAGTTATTTGTACAAAATGGTGTAGCAGTGGCATTTACATTATACAATCAAAGCAGTGATTTTATTTTCTGTGTAAATGCAACAGATCAATTAATAAGTGAGAAAAAAGTTTTTCACTTACTTATATTCATTGGACATTCTTTAAATGAACTTGCACAGTTTCAGCAGTCTTTACAATACTTGCATTTACTTATTTCAAATAAGGAACAGACCAAACGTTTATTAGAGTTAAATGCTAAGGAGTATAAAAATGAATTGCAAACATATTTAAATCATTAGACAGGCCAAATCCCTGTCTTTTGTTTATTTCCGCAGAACTAAGGAAATAATCTGAAAAGTTGGAAGAATATGAACGAAATTTCCGCAGATAAGAGGAAAAAACTCGTATGGTCTATATTTCTGCGGAAATCTATAATGTAGTTAGAAAGGAGTAGTATATGCGCAGATATTTAATAGCATCACATGGAAAAATGGCTTCTGGTATGTTATCGACGGTAAAACTTCTTGCAGGGGAAAGAGAAGATATTGATTATTTAGATGCTTATATAGAATCAGATTCAATAAGTAATCAGATAAAACGATATTTTGACCAGTATAAGGAATATGAAATTTTAGTATTTACTGATTTGCTTGCAGGTAGTGTAAATAGGGAGATTATGAGGTATTTAAATGAGAATACACATATAATTTCGGGATTTAACCTACCATTGCTACTAGAATTACTACTTAGTGATGAAACCATAACACCTGAAGTTATTGAAGAAAAATTATCAATGGCAAGAGGGCAAATGGTTTATGTAAACAAACTAGTGAAAGGAGATGATGCATTATGATTAGACTATTAAGAGTAGATGATCGATTATTACATGGACAGGTAGCTTTTGCATGGACAAAGAATCTTAAGGTAAATCTGATTATTGTAGCAAATGATAAAATCGCTCATGATGAGTTTACAAAAATGACACTAGGATTAGCAAAACCTCAAAACGTTAATTTAACAATTGTAGAAGTGAAAAAAGCAATTGAAATATTGAAAACGGATAAAGCTAAAAAATATTCTTCATTAATTATAGTAAATAATTTAGAGGATGCAAAAGCATTAATCATGGATGTGGAGGAAATTAATAGTCTTAATCTTGGTGGATTACGAGAAAGAGAAGGGAGTACAAGATATACCAATGCTGTAACATTGACACAGGAGGATATAAGTATCTGTAAAGAGATTATAGATGCTGGTTATGAAATTGAGGCACGTCAAATGCCTACGGATAATAAACAAGATATTAAAGAACTTATAAAGTAGGGGGTAAGAAATATGACAATTATTCAAGAAGTACTATTAGGTATTATTGCAGTCGTTGGATGGTGTGAATATGTAGATGGTATTAATAAATCAACAAGACCACTAGTTATGTGTACACTGGTTGGATTAGTACTAGGAGATTTAAATAAAGGGATCATTATTGGGGGAACTCTAGAATTAGCAACAATGGGAATGATGGGGATTGGAATTTCGATTCCTATTAATATTACAATTGCAGGGGTATTAGGTGCAGGGTTTGCAATTTCTGGTGGATTAACTACTGAAGCAGCAGTTGCATTAGCAATACCCGTAGGAATTGTTTTTCGTTTGTTGGAACATGTTGCAACAACTGGTTATGATTTAGTAGCTGCAAAACTATTATTTGATCACCCTGAGAAAAACACACCAAAGCAAGTATATAAATCATTTTGGATTATCTTTGGACTAAGTTGTGTATTTATGTTTTTAACAGTGTTTATTAGTTTATTGGTTGGAGCTGATGTAGTTGCTAATATAGCAAACTCAATTCCAGATAATGTGATGAATGCAATTGGAACAGGAACTAATTTATTAACAGCTTTAGGATTTGCAATGTTATTTAACCTAACAATGACACCAAAAACATTAGCATTCTTCTTTATCGGATTTGTGTGTGCTGCATACTTACAAATGCCTACGATGGCTGTTGCAATATTAGGTGCAGCGTTCGCAGCTGTAGCATTCTTCTTTACAAAAGATAAAGACATGGTAGAAGAAAGTGGAATTATTGATTTTGATGATTTAGAAGATGATCCACAAGAAGTGGTGGAAATTAAAAAATTATTATCAAACTCTGATCTTAAAAGTATTTTCTTTAAATCATTCGGATTGGAAGGGCCATTTATCTATTCAAGGTTGCAATCAATTGGATATTGCCGCGCAATGCTTCCAGCAATAGAAAAAATCTATACTGATCAGAAGGACCAATCAGATGCAATTAATAGACATTTGGAATTCTTTAATTCAAACCCAGAGCTTTCAACTTTTATTATGGGAATTTCAGCATCAATGGAAGAACAGAATGCACAAGATAAAAGCTTTGATGCATCAAGCATTAATAATGTAAAAGCTGGTTTGATGGGTCCTATTGCTGGAATTGGAGACAGTTTCTGGTGGGGAATTGTGAAAACAGTTGCTGCAGGTATTGGATGTCAATTTGCAATGCAAGGAAGTATTTTAGGACCAATTTTATTCTTATTAGTATTCAACATACCACATTGGCTGATTCGTTATATTCTTACTTTTAAAGGTTATGAATTAGGACACAAAGTTCTTGAAATGATGTCCAAAAGCAATATTATTGAAAAAATATCGTTATGTGCTGGAATATTAGGGATGTGTGTTATTGGTGCTATGACTTGCGATATGATTAGTATTTCTACACCACTTGTATTCAATATGGCAAATGAAGTAACTGTAGAAGTACAGTCAATTTTAGACGAGATAGTTCCAAATTTACTGCCACTAATTTCGATATTTGTAATTTCGAAATTATTACGTAAACAAGTGAAAGTATTACCACTAATATTTGCATTACTTGCTTTTGGAATAGTCTTCAACTTAATTGGAGTGATTGCATAGAGTTAGATAGAGAGGTGAAGATATGAAAAATATGTTTGATTATATGGAAAAAGCACCATCATTGTGTGAACAGATAATTAAAGAAAAAGATAAAAGAATAGGAAACTTAGTTGAGTATTTTGTAGAAAAAGAACGTCGAAGAATTGTGATTGTAGCATCAGGATCTTCTTATAATATTGCGATGTCAGCAAAATGGTATTTACAGGAACTATTGAATTTAGAAGTAAAAGTTGTTTGGCCGCTTACATATACTATGTATGATAATAGTTATGATAATCAATCTTTTATAATATGTATGTCACAATCAGGAAAAAGTACTAATACGATAGAGGCAGTAAAAAAAGCAAAAGAATTGAAACATGACGTATGCGTATTAACGACAAATAAAAATGCGCCAATCAAAGAATATTGTGAACATGTTTATGAGTATGGGAGTGGAAGTGATGACTACTATGTTGCAAAAGGATTTCCTTGTTCAAATGTTTTTCTTATGATATTTGCAGTTGAAGTTGCTAGCAGATTAAACAAATGGAAAGAGGCACAAAAGAAAAAAGAAATATCAAAAATAGAAGTAGAAATTGCAAAATTAGATAATACTAGGATACAAGCAAAGAAGTTCTATGAGGAAAATAAGAAATCATTCCTGAATTGTAGAAGGATGATGCTTGTTGGTATTGGTAGCAGCTATGGAGTCGCTTTAGAGGGTGCTTTAAAGTTGAATGAAATGATTGGCTCTGCAACGAATGCATATGAGATGGAAGAATTTGTTCATGGACCAACATATGAGATTAGAAAAGATCATGCAATAATATTTATAGATAATAATAGTCAATGCCATGAGCGAATGAAACAACTATTTACAGCTTGTAAAGGATTGACAGACCATGTATTTATGATTAGTAATGCTAAAGATTATAATGATCAAAAAGTATTGTATATTGACGGTAACAGTGATTATAACTTAAATGTAATTAATAGTATTGTTCCGTTTCAAACCTTTTCTGAGTGTATATGTAGTGAACTAGATTTACTTAGTTATAATCTTACAAACTATGACTTTGAACAAAAGATAAAAACAAAAGCATAAATAATATAAAAATCATACAAATATTTTCTATTGTATGATTTTTTTGATTAATTTGACAAATTCTTCAGTTCTCTATATACTTTTATTAAGGGTAAATAAAAGTGGTGATTTTATGAAACATTATATTTCAGAAGACGTAAAACAGTTGAATACAGTATTGGTGTTAAAGGATGTTTATCAGATGCAGACAGCAACAATGAATGACATTATAGAGGTTACTGGTTTATCACAATCAACGGTTCGTTCTATCTTGATTGAGCTAGAAGAGGGAAACAAAATTGTTAATATTGGAAAGGATGCATCCAGTGGTGGAAGATGTCCAAACAGATATACCTTTCATCCGCATGCATATTGTTTAATAAGTGTTTATTTGCATAGAACAACTGCTGAAATAAAAGTATTCCATGTATTTTATGAATCCGTTATGTATAAACAAATATTCACGTTTGAATCTGTTGATCAATTAACTGAAAGGTTGTGTTTCTTACAGCGAGAATATATGGCCTCGTGTATCAGTTTTGGAGTCGAAGGAATTATAGAAGGATATGATTACTATACTGATCATTATGGAAGTTTTTCTAAAATAACAATAATTTCAGAGATTAAAGAACAAATGGATATTCCTGTATATATTGAGAATGATGTTAACTTAATGATGCTAGGATATAAATCAAATCACAACAATGATATGAAAAATATAGCATACTTGTATTTAACTGAAATTGGGCTGGGAAGTGCATTTCTAGTAAATGATAATATTCTATATGGAAAGAGTCATTACGCTGGTGAAATCGGATTGATTCCATATGGAGAAAAAAGTATCAATAGGTGGCTTCAATCCTTTATGAGTGATGATGAATATGTGGATATTGTGTCACATCTACTTACGATTGTATCAAGTTTCTTGGATCCAGATCGTATCGTGTTATCTGGTGAAATAATAAGAAAAGCATTGCATAATCGTGTAGTAAAGAAATCTGAAAATTATTTAAATAGTAGTTATCAAATGTTTGTGGAATATCACGAAGATAATGAAGAAGATATTTGGCGTGGCCTGCAGTATAAAACAATTATGGAGTTATTTGAAAATGGAAACACAAGTGAGTAATCAATCTTATAAGTCAACAGTATATGCATGTTATTTAGGTAACTTTGTACAATCAATTGTTATTAATATGACACCATTATTGTTTGTTCCACTTATGACGATTTACAATTTAAAATTAACTGATTTAGGATTATTAGCAGCTATTAATTTTATAACCCAGGTTATAACTGATTTAGCATTTGCCAAGGCAGTAGATAAGTATGGATTTCGAGTATTTTCAGTTGCTGCTTCATTTTTGGCATTTGTAGGATTTGCATTATTTAATACAGCACCAATTCTCTTTCCAGACCAACCATTTATTGGCTTTGTCTTAGGAACATTGTTGTTCTCTTGTTCAGGTGGTTTATTAGAGTTGTTATTAAGTCCAATTATTAATGCGCTACCATCAAAAGAAAAAACAGCAGCTATGAGTGTACTTCATTCCTTCTTTGCTTGGGGACAACTAGCAGTTATATTAATTACAACATTCTTGCTGTTTTTGATTGGAGCAGAACACTGGCAGTGGATTGTAATATTCTGGATGATATTTCCACTTCTGAGTACTGTGGCATTTTCTAAAATACCTATTTTAGATCCAGTTCCAAGTGAAGAGCAAACATCTTCGAAAATAATTCGTAAAAGTCCATACTTCATCTTATGTTTTTTCCTAATTTTATGTGGTGGAGCAAGTGAACAAATTACATCACAATGGATATCAACATTCTTTGAGTTGGAGCTAGAGTTATCAAAAACAATTGGTGATGTGATTGGGATTGGTAGTTTTGCGTTGGTATTTGCTCTTTGTCGTTTTATGTATGGTAAAAAGGGAAGTAAGATTAATGTACTTAAGTTAATGAGATATGGAACATTACTAACTGCTTGTAGTTTCTTATTGTTATCAGTAGCAAGTATCCCAGCATTATCAGTAGTGGGTTGTATTGGTGCAGGGATTGGTATTAGTTTACTGTGGCCAGGAACAATCTCCTTATGTGCAGATTACTTTCCAATGGCAGGAACATGGATGTTTGCAATCCTTGCGTTCTGTGGTGATATTGGCTGTTCAATAGGTCCATGGTCAGTTGGAATGGTAAGTGATTATCTAGGGAATAATGAGATTATAAGTAACTTCTATACTATCTTTGGCATAGAGCATGCAGGTCTAAGAGTAGGATTACTATTTGGAATTATATTTCCAATTGCTGGGTTTGTTATTACTTCACGATTAAGAAAATTTAGTGTGAATAAACAAGAACTAAAAAAATAAAATAGTATTTCAGAGACTCTTGTTTTCAAGAGTTTTTATTTGTTTTAAATTGTAATTCTATTACATTAAAGAAATAAAACAGACAGATTATGATACATACGACACATAGTATTTTCATATTTGATTGCATATTACAGACATAGAAAATATAATGAAAGTATAAATTTGCACTTTCTGTATAACTTTTGTTATTATACAGAAGAGTTTAGTGTATGACTTGGAGGAACTAGTTATGAAGACCACAAAAGAACTTGTCTATGAATTTGTGCAAAAAGAAATCTATACAAAAAATGAAGAAGGAATTGAAACGAAGACGGTTGCTGATGTACTTGATATGCAGCGATCAAATGTAAGTGCCTTATTAAATGACTTAGTAAAAGATGGCTTGCTTATTAAGACCAATACACGACCGGTTTTATATAAATTGCCTCATGAGAATAATAATACAGAGGAAAATTCTGCTTTCACGAAATTGGTTGGTCATGATGGAAGTTTAAAAAATGCGATTCAACTAGCAAAAGCAGCTGTATTATATCCACGTAAAAGTTTAAATGTTTTGTTAGCATCAAAGAATGGATGTGGAACAACTTCATTCGCATATCTGATGTTTCAATTTGCAGTAGAAAATAGAGTGTTTGATGAAGAGGCACCGTTTGTGAAAATCAATTGTCGTCATTATGCCAAAAGTATTACTATGTTAAGCGATGAGTTATTTGGAAAAGATGATGACTTGGAAACAAACAGTTTTGCTAGAGCCAGAGGTGGCGTACTTTTTATTGATAACGTTGATATGCTTGATGCAAAACAACAAAGTAGAATTCTAGAACTTCTTGATACTGGTAAATTATTCAGTGAAGATAAAAGCAGATCTGCTGATTTCTCTGATGTAGTCTTACTATTGGCTTGTTCGCCTCAGGGAGTAAGTCTGTTTAATCGTAAGATTCCAGTTACGATTGAACTCCCAGAATTAAAAGATCGTCCAATGAGTGAGCGATTAGAATTGATAAATCATTTATTTACGATTGAAGCAATGAACTCAGATTGTTTTATTGAAGTCACAACTGAAGCAATTAAGGCATTGTTACTTACTGAGTTTGCATTCAATGTGAAAGAATTACTGTTAGAAATAAAAGCAGCTTGTGCTAATGCATATGTACGTGTGGTAAATGATAAAGAAGAAGATATTCATGTGTGCTTAAATGATTTTAAAGGTGATATAAAGAAAGGATTGTTGAATGTTAAAGATTTAGAACCTATTGTTCTATCAATCCTTAATATTAGTGATGTAATGATTTATGATAAGACTGCACAAAGTTATAAACCTGGTGATGGTGATAAATATCATGAAGATGATTTGTATGCTGAGATTAGAAAGCAATATGATGAATTAACTGATCGTGGTATTAATAGTAGTAGCATAGAGAATGTTATTAATACACATATTCAATTTCTATTTAAAAAATATCGATACTTTCATGATTTTAATAATAATGCGAATGATTTGGATCAGTTGTCAAAGATTGTAGATCATAGGATTATTCGATTGGTAAGAAAATTTCTTGAAGGATGTAAAAAGGATTTAGGAAAAGAATTTAAATCAAATGTATTCTATGGTTTGTGTCTGCATGTGAATTCTTTAATGACATTAAACTCAAGTCATCAAAGAGTAAAGAATGAACAAATTGTAAATATTATTCAAAAGTATCCACAGGAATATGCTGCTAGTACGCAGTTTGCTGATTTACTGAAACATCAACTTAATCTTGAATTACCAATAGAGGAAGTTATTATTGTTTCCATGTTCTTGATTGAATCAGATGAAAATGAAAATGAAGGCAATCCAGTTCTATTGTATATCTTGCATGGAAATGGTACAGCAAGTTCACTTAGAGATGTTACCAATGCACTTACCCAGTGTAATAATGCCTATAGTTATGATTTAAAGTTAGAGATTGAAACACAACAGGCAATGCAGGAAATCAAAACGCTGATTGAAAAGATTGATAAAGGTCAAGGTGTGATTGTTATCTATGATATGGGTTCGATCAAAACAATGATTGAAACGATTGCTGAGGAGATTGATGTAAAGATTCGTTATATGAATATTCCAATAACGTTAGTGGGAATTGATATTGCTCGTAAGTGCTCAATGGAAAGTGATATTGATTATGTCTATCATATGGCAAATCTGGAAATTAATAAAATGAGTCGTAATGAAGAGAAGCACAGTGATATTGTTGTAACTCTCTGTCATACAGGAGAAGGTGGAGCACTTCAGTTAAAACGATATATTAATCAATACTCGAAACTGGGAATGAAAGTAATTCCGTTAGCCATTTCTGAGCGCGATAAACTTTTAAAAGAAGTGATAGAATTACAGAGAACCTATCGTATTCATACGTTTGTTGGAACTTATGATCCTAAACTGTTAGGAATTCCATTTATCTCTATTGGAAAGATATTTGAAAACTCTAGAGAAGATTTGGATCGAATTCTAATGTTTGAACCAGTAAAATCAAATGCGATTGACTACAGTGAAGTGTATAAGTACTTTGAGGAACAGTTTAAATATGTATCAGTACCAAAGTTAAAAACAATACTCCCAGATGTACTTGATGAATTTGGAGTGTTATATCCAATGAGTGAAGACCAGCGAGTTGGTTTGTTTATGCATCTGGCTTGTCTGATTGAGCGCTTGTTGGATGGTAATGCAGTTGTTGAGAATAGTGAGAAGAGTAAAATTATTGGTGTCTTTAAAGACGAATATAACTCTACTAGAAAGCTATTAAGAAGGTTAGAAAAGAGTTTTAATATTATAATTGATGATAATGAGATAGCAACGATTATAATGATTATAAAGAAGATATAAAAAAGCTGAGTCCATGGCGACTCAACTTTTTTTTGCAATCAATTTCTTCAAATGCTTATGTTCTTTCACTTGCGGTAATGGTTTTTCTTCAATACCTTCTCTTAAATTAACTATCTTTTTTTGAATATCATAAAGAGTATCACTCATTCTTCCATAGTAGACACCTTCACTAAACATTCTCATCAACTTCTTTTGTTTCTTATTTTCAAAACTTTCAATATGTTGATGAAAGATAATCTGCAATCCTTTTTCAACTACTGAAGTTTCATAAGATAAGGTAATTGTATCTGCCATAGATTTAATCTTTGACTTATAGAATTTCCCTCGTTCATAGTCGAGTACTGTAATATCCACACGATTGTAGACATCATCACCCTGCTTTGTATAGCGCAGTCCTTTCTTTACATCCTTTACTTTGATTGTACGTTGGGTGCAGTCTGCAACATTAGCTATTACATCATTTTCCAGATAATCATAGAATTCTTGTTCTGTGATTTGTAGCGTTCTTGTTATTTTCATACTTGCATTATAGCATAATCATTATAATTTTTTTGTTTCTGTATAGAAAAGGGAGGACAGTGTATGTAAAAAGGTAAGAAATGGTATACAAAGTGGGGATTAAAGTGTAAAAAAGACGTAATAATATCAGTATAAGTGATAAAAACCATTATTTTTGATTGGAAAATGGGGAATCAAAAAAGAGAATAAGTATTTTGAAAGTTAGTAAAAGATATACGCTCATAAAATTAATTAAACACAAGAAAGAAAACAGAAGGAAAACTTATACACTAAACTAAAAAAGAACATAAATTGATAAAAAAAGGAGATTTTATGACAAAAATTGTGTATATACTAGAAAATTACTGTATAAAAAGTAAAAATTAAGTCTGCTTCTGTATTTTGACACTATATGGTTTATACACTAATATTTGTGTATACGAGGTGCTTATCTGGCACTTAGATTAATACGAAGGAGGAACAAGATGGATGAAAATAGTGCAACAGACTTAGTATCTATGAGTATTATTGCAAATTCAGGAGACGCACGTTCGTTTGCGTTTCGAGCTTTGGAAGAAGCAAAAGCCGGTAATATAGATGAGGCTGAGGAACTTTTAAAGAAATCAGATGAAGCTGCAACACTGGCACACAAAGCCCAGACTGATTTATTGTTTGCAGAAGCTAATGGTGATAAGCAAGATATCAATGTTCTGCTTATTCATTCGCAGGATCATTTAATGACAAGCATGCTTGCTGCTGAGTTGATCAAAGAAATCATACTACTTTATAAAAACAAGTAAGAAAGGAAAACAAGATGAAAATATTATTAGTATGTGCTGGGGGAATGTCTACAAGCATTTTAATGAAAAAAATGGAGACGTATTGGAAAGAAAATGGGGAAGAATTAGAAATCAAGGCTGTTGGTCTTGGTGAATATCAAGATGTATATCAAAAATACGATATCATTTTAGTTGGACCACAAGTATCTTATCGAATGAAAGAAATTAAGGAGAATACTGGATTACCTGCAGATGCAATCCCTTCGTTTGATTACGCTGTAGCGAATTGTCCAAATATTATGAAGTTAGCTAGAAAGCTTTACGCAGAAAAGTAAATAGGAATCGTTAGGACCTATCTAATTTAAGAAAGAAAGAGGAAATATATGGAAAAGTTGTTCGAAAGTCAAGCGATGATCAAGTTACAAGAATTTGGTCAAAAGCTTGGAACTAATAAATTCTTAGCTGCACTACAAGCAGCAATGATGTCGCTTATGGGTATTATTATGGTGGGAGCAATCTCACAGATTCTATGTTCAGTTGGTAGTGAAACGATGTTAGGATTGTTTACAACTGGTGATGCAGTATATACGATTATTTATATGCCTTATCAGTTCACAATGAACATGTTATCAATTTGGGTAGTTGTATTATTTGCTTACAACTATGCGAAAAACTTAAAAATGAAATCACCAATTATGAATGCAGTAGATGCACTTGTTTGTTTCTTTATTGTTGCTGCAGCACTTGTAGTTAACGAACTGGGAGTTACTACAATTGATATGACTTATCTTGGAGCACAAGGTATGTTTATTGGATTTATAGTTGTATTTATTTCTGTACGTATTGAAAAATTTTGTGCTGATAAAAATGTAAGAATTAAAATGCCAGATGTAGTGCCACCATTCTTACAAGATGGATTCTCTGCAATCTTACCACTATTATTTAGTGCGATTTTCTTCCTAGCTGCATCTACAATTGTTAGTACAGCTACAGATGGAGCATACTCGATAGCATCAGGATTTATGAATGTATTATCTATGCCTTTAAACGCATTAACATCAGTTCCTGGTATGTTTATCTTATGTATCTTTGGAGCATTGTTATGGTGTTTCGGTATTCATGGTACAATGATTTTAGTTCCAATTATTATGCCTTTAGGTATTCAGGCTGCGGTTGCAAATGGTACAGCTGCTGCAATGGGTGATCCACTTGTATTCTATCCAGTTGCATTATTTGGATCAATGGCAATTGCTGGTGGTACAGGAAATACATTACCACTTGCATTAATGGGATTACGTTCAAAATCAAAACAAATTAGTGCAGTGGCAAAAATTTCTGCAGTACCAGGATGGTTTAATATTAATGAACCAATGACATTTGGTATGCCAATTATGTATAACCCTATCTTATGTATCCCTTATGTATTAAATATTCCAGTAGTAATGTTATGTACATATATTGGATATCAGACAGGTTTCTTAAGTCCTGCTTGGATTTCAATTTCAGCATTATTACCAATGGGATTCGCAAGTTATTTATCTACTTTAAGATGGCAAAATGCAATCTGGGATTACTTAATGTTAATTCCTTCAGGATTAATTTACTATCCATTCTTTAAAATTTATGAAAGACAGTTAATCGCAAAAGAAGCGGAAGCAGAAGCTGCAGAAGCACTAGAAGCTGCTGAAAGTGTAGCATAGAAGAAGAGTAGTTAGTGCTAGTGTAAGAACTAGCACTTTTCATCAATTAGTATACAATTACAACAACTTACAAAAGGTAAAAGAAAGCGAGGTAATTATGAGTTTTCCAAAGAATTTTTTATGGGGTGGAGCTACGGCTGCCAACCAATACGAAGGTGGTTATTTAGAAGGTGGTAAAGGATTAAGTACAAGTGATGTACTGACTGCAGGTAGTCATACCCAAATGCGTCAGATAACTTGGAAGAATGAAGCTACAGGTGAAACTGGTAAAACACCAATGGCATTTATGGGTGGAGATATTAAGATTCCTGAAGGAGCAATTCCGGCAGTGATTGATGGTGAATACTATCCTTCACATATTGCGACTGACTTCTATCACCACTACAAAGAAGATATTGCACTGTTTGCAGAGCAGGGTTATAAGTGCTTCCGTTTATCTATCAACTGGGGACGTTTATATCCAAATGGTGATGAAAGTGAGCCAAATGAAAATGGAGTAAAATTCTATCATGATGTGTTCGACGAGTGTGCAAAATATGGTATTGAACCATTAGTTACAATTTCTCATTATGAAACACCAATTAATCTAACAATTAACTATGGTGGATGGATTGATCGTAAACTGATTGGATTCTATGAAAACTTCTGTCGCACACTATTTACAGAATATAAGGGAAAAGTAAAATACTGGATGACCTTCAATGAAATTAACGTAATTGAAATGGGTCCATTTATGGGTGGAGGATTGCTGAAGGGTGACAAACAAAATGTTGCGCAAGCTGCTTTCCATCAGTTGGTTGCCAGTTCAAGAGTTGTTCAAATGGCAAAAGAAATTGATCCTTCAATGATGATTGGAATGATGGTAGGATATGGTGTTGGATATGCAGGAACGTGTAATCCTAAAGACCAACTGGCATTATTAGAAGGAAACCATATGTCACACTTCTTTACCGATGTACAGGTACGCGGTTACTATCCAAACTATAAGTTAAAAGAATACGAACGTGAAGGTGTTACCTTAGATATTAAAGATGGTGATTTAGAAGATTTACGTAAAGGAACAGTATCATTTATTGCTTTCTCTTATTATTCAACAAACGTAGTTACATTAGATGAATCGTTTGATCATGGTGATGGTAACTTCTCATTTGGTGCGAAGAATCCATATCTAAAAACCAATGCATGGGGTTGGTCAATTGATCCAGCTGGACTTCGTATTGCCTTAAATACCTTATATGATAGATACCAGATTCCATTATGGGTAGTAGAAAATGGAATTGGGTATGCTGATGTAGTAGAAGCAGATGGAAGTATTCATGACGACTACCGTATTGATTATATGAAGAAACATATAGAAGCAATGGATGATGCAATCAACCTTGATGGTGTTGATTTAATGGGATATACACCTTGGGGATGTATTGACTTAGTAAGTGCTGGTACGGGTGAAATGAAGAAACGTTATGGAATGATTTATGTAGATCGTGATGATGTAGGAAATGGTTCTTTGAAACGTAGTAAAAAAGATAGTTTCTACTGGTATAAGAAAGTGATTGCTAGTAATGGTGAAGATTTAAGTGAAGAGGTAAGTAAAGATGAGTAAATTTCCAAAAGATTTTTATTGGGGTGGAGCGACAGCTGCCAACCAATGTGAAGGTGCTTATAATGAAGGTGGTAGAGGAATCATCAAGAATGATTATCTAACGGCTGGTACGCATACTTCTCCTAGATCATATATTTAT
Source organism: Breznakia pachnodae (assembly GCF_030814225.1). Lineage (GTDB taxonomy): Bacteria > Bacillota_I > Bacilli_A > Erysipelotrichales > Erysipelotrichaceae > Breznakia > Breznakia pachnodae. The sequence continues at coordinate 1,022,128 of NZ_JAUSUR010000001.1, read as the reverse complement.
AGAGATAGTGATGGTAATATCAAAAGAGCTTCGATGTTTGAATTGCTTCCAGATGATGCAGAATTAATTATTGATGAAAATGAATATTATCCAAATCATATAGGGATTGATTTTTATCATCGTTATAAAGAAGATATCGCAATGTTTGCAGAGATGGGATTCAAGATGTTTCGTATGTCAATATCTTGGTCTAGAATTTTTCCAAATGGAGACGATGAAGAGCCTAACCAAGAAGGTGTAGAATACTATCGTTCAATGTTTGAAGAAATGCGTAAGCATGGAATTGAACCATTAGTAACATTACACCACTTTGATACTCCTTACGCATTAGAAGTGAAGTATGGTGGTTGGGAAAACAGAGAGTTAATTAAATACTTTGAACGTTATGCAGAGTTTGTCTTTAATGAGTACAAAGATTTAGTGACTTATTGGTTAACATTCAACGAAATTAATAACTTAGTGATGATGACAAGTTTTGTTCCTAATCTTCCTGCAAAGGTTGCACAAGGCGCATATCAGTCATTACACCATCAGTTTGTTGCAAGTGCAAAAGCAGTGAAGAAAGCACATGCAATTAATCCAGATAATAAAGTTGGATGTATGATATGTGGACTTGTATCTTATCCACTTACTTGTGATCCAAAAGATATTCTAAAGAATCAACATCGTATGGAATCTGTAATGTATTATTCTGGAGATGTTATGGTACGTGGAGAATATCCAGCATATTCGAACCGTATCTGGGATGAACTTGGAATTACTGTAGATATTACAGATGAAGATAAAAAAGAATTAAAAGAAGGAAAAGTAGATATTTATACCTTCTCTTACTACTCTACAAGCTGTGTAACAACACATGAAGGTGCAGATATGGGCAGTGGAAACTTCTCAATGGGAGCAAAGAATCCTTATGTGAAATACTCTGATTGGGATTGGGCAATGGATCCTGATGGATTGCGTTATATCTTAAGTGAATTATATACACGTTATCAAGTACCAATCATTGTGACTGAAAATGGATTAGGACAAGACGATGTTGTAGAGGCAGATGGAAGTATCCATGATGATTATCGTATTGAATATTTACGCAGTCATGCAAACGCAATGGCAGAAGCAATTGAAGATGGAGTAGACTTAATTGGTTATACGTCTTGGGGATGTATTGACTTAATCAGTGCAGGTACTGGAGAAATGAAGAAACGTTATGGTTATATCTATGTTGATCGTGATAACGAAGGAAATGGTACTTTAGATAGAATCAGAAAAGATAGTTTCTATTGGTATAAAAAAGTAATTGCCAGCAATGGTGAAGATTTAGATTAAAACAATGGCTACCTTAGGGTAGCCTATCTTATGTCTTTCCATTATAATAAAGAAAAGGACAGGTGAGAAAATGGATATTAAGTTAGTGGTAGTTGATATGGATGGGACCTTCCTAAGACAGGATCCAATCGTAAATGAAGATGGGGAATTGATTGGTGTTAATCAAGATTATGATCGAGAACTATTTGATGAAGTATTCGCAAAACTAAAAGCAAATGATGGGAAGTTTGTAGTTGCAAGTGGAAATCAGTATTACCAGTTAAAATCCTTCTTTCCAGACTTAGATGATCAGATTACCTATGTATCAGAAAATGGTGCATTGATTATGGAGAATCATGAAGAGTTGTTTTCAGTAAAGATTGAGGATACTGTAGTCAAAGAAATCATTGATGTGGTAGAAGAATATCCTGAAATATTAACAGAGGTCTGTGGGAAAAAAGCAGCATATGTGAAAACGGGAAATAATCGTTTTCGTGATTTAATGAAATTGTTTTATCATAGTTTGGAAGAAGTTAATGACTTTTATGAAATTAAAGATGATGAAATTCTAAAATTTGCGTTACTAGTTCCTGAAGGTAAAATAAAAGAATACTATGAGATTCTTAGTGAACGTATTGGACACCTAATTGAACTAATTGATAGTGGTCATGGATGTATTGATTTAATTGTACCTGGCTTTAATAAAGGTACTGCAGTAGACTTTTTATGCAATCGTTGGGGTTTTAGTAGAGATAATGTAATTGCTTTTGGTGATGGTGGAAATGATATCGAAATGCTGCAGTATGCAAAGTATGGTATTGCGATGGAAAATGCCAGTGATCGAGTAAAGGCAGTTGCCAATGACGTTTGTGAAAGTAACAATGAACAAGGAGTGTTGAAAACTTTGAAAAGAGTATTATAAACATATAGCCAATCAAGACTATATGTTTTTTTCTCGATATTGCTTTGGAGATACCTGAAATTGATCTTGAAACTTTTTATAAAACTGAGTCAGATTCTTAAATCCAACATGATAAGCAATTTCCTGAATAGAATGATCTGTGTTCTTTAGATAATTCGATGCTGCCTGTAATCGTTGTGTCGTTTGTATCTCTTTAAAATTTTTACCAAGTTTCTGTTTGATAAAAGATGATAAGTATTTTGGATGATAACCAAACTCATGTGCTACTTCTTCTAATGTGCAGCTAACATAATTGCATTCAATATATTTAATAATATCTATTACTAAAGTACTATCTTTTTTACTCGTCTGGATAACTTGATTATCCGGATCTTTTAAGTACAAACGAATGAGTTCAATAAAGATAAGTGACAAGTAAGACTCAATGGTTTCATTAGCATATATATTCTGATTATAGTATTCGTATAAGATACTTAGAAATAAATCAGTAATATGCTTGTTAGAATTACTATTAAATATCATATAGGAATCATGAGTCTCACTATTGGAGATTGCATTGATCAAGAAGTTGGCAATAATACTTTGTTTACCAACATGACTTAAAATTCCATTATCAAAGAATTTATAACTTAATGACACATTTAAGACAATATCATTTTCACCTGTCTTCATTTTAGAACGAACAACATCTTTATCGAAGATACAGATATCACCTTTCTTTAAAGTAATATATTTATCTTTAATTAAATATGTGCACTCTCCTGAATAGATAAAATTTAGATTAATATTAGAATGTGTATAAAAAGGAACAAATGTAAATCGGGAATCCTTCACAATTACAATTTCATTTTCTAGTAATTTCTTTTGGGTGAAACGCAGTGCTTCTATTCCATCCACAAAATGTTTTTCCATGTTTATATACTTTGGTGATAATTGACCTGGGTTGGCTAAATAGAAAGCTTCGCTTTCGTTTACACTACGTAAAAATTGATCGATTTCTTGCTGGTTCATAAATCTTACCTTTTGTTAGTCTTTCTGTTCTCTTTTGACATTGTTAAATACAGTGTTTGAATTTATACTTTGTTATATAGTTAAATTATAAGAGATTTAGCTGTAGAGATAAATAGCTATTTATTCAAAATATTAATTTTTAATATAAAGGAGAAATTTATGGATTATAAAAAACTTGCTCAACAGATTGTAGAATCAGTTGGAGGAAAGGGAAATATTTCGAGTGTAACACACTGTGCTACAAGACTTCGTTTTACATTACATAATGGAGATCAGTTTGATGAAGAAAAACTAAAGGCAATCAATGGTGTTATGGGAACCGTTGTAGCTGGAGGTCAGCATCAGGTCATCGTGGGTCAGGATGTAGCAAATATCTATAATGAAGTTACACCACTTTTAGATGGAAAAATGACAGCAGATACTGTAGAAGAGCCAAAATCATTGTTTGCCAGGGTATTAGATACAATTTCAGGAATCTTTACACCAATTCTTCCTGCAATTGTTGGAGCATCGATGATTAAAGTATTAATTATTTTGCTTACGATGTTTAATCTGTTAAGTGAAACTTCTCAGACCTATACAGTATTAACATTTGTTGGCGATACAGCATTCTATTTCTTACCAATTATGCTAGCATACTCAGCAGCAGTTAAGTTTAAAATGAATCCAATGCTTGGAATGATGTTAGGACTAATGATGATTCATCCTACGTATATGAGTATGGTAGAAGCAGGAGAATCAGTAACAATTTTTGGGTTTATACCTATGACCCTTGCAAAGTATACATCTACAGTTATTCCAATCATTTTAGTTGTTTGGGTTGCTTCCTATATTGAACACTTCATGGATAAGGTTGTACCAAATGCAATTAAGTTCTTTATTAAGCCATTTCTTACATTACTAATAATGATTCCGATTGCCTTCTGTGTAGTTGGACCATTAGGTACAATTGTTGGTCAGGGATTAGAATCAGTACTAAATGTAATACAGACACAGGCACCTTGGTCACTACCAATTATCTTTGGAGTAGCTGCACCAATTGTTATTATGTTTGGAATGCATTATGTAGTAACCATTCCGTTAGTTATGACAGCAATTGCGGCCAATGGATTTGATATGCTTGGAGCTGGATTCTTAGTTGCAAATGTTGCTCAAGGTGCAGCAGCACTGGCAGTTAGTTTATTGGCAAAGGATACTGACTTTAAAGCGATGGCTGCTTCCACTGGAGTATCTGCGCTGCTAGGTGTTACAGAACCAGCAATGTATGGAGTAAACTTGAAATTAAGAAAGCCATTCTTTGCAGCTCTTGCAGGAGGATTAACAGGTGGTTTAATTTGTGGTATTGCTGGAGTTAAAAGAATCGTATTTGGTCCAACAGGATTGACAACAATTGCAATCTTTGTAGATCCAGATAATACTATGAATTTCATTTTTGCAATCATTGGTGTAGTTGCATCGTTTGTAGTTGCCTTTGGATTAACGTATATGCTAGTGAAAAAAGATAACAAGATGATTGAGGAGATATAGTATGGCATTTCAAAAAGACTTTTTATGGGGTGGAGCAATTGCGGCATCACAGGCAGATGGTGCATATGATAAAGGCAAAAAAGGTTTAGATACACAAGATTTACGTTATTTCGATGCAAATTGGGATAAGGAACAAAGAACAGTAAACCGTAATATTAATATGACAAGTGAACGATTTGAAGAAGCGTTAAATGCTCAAGAAAATACCCATTACCCGTTTCGCTGGGCAATTGATTTCTATGATAACTATAAAGAAGATTTAGCCTTATTTGAAGAACTGGGATTAAATGTATTTCGTACATCTATCAGTTGGTCTCGTATTTTCCCAAATGGTGATGATGAGACGCCTAATCAAGAAGGTATTCAATTTTATGTAGATTTATTCAGTGAATGTAAGAAACGTGGAATGAAGGTATTTGCAACGATTCTTCATTATAATATTCCAGTAAATCTGGTAACCAAATATGGAGGATGGAAGAATCGTCAAACAATTGATTTCTATGTAAAATATGCAAGAACATTGTTTAAACATTTAGGTAATCTTGTAGATTATTGGCTGCCCTTCAATGAAATTAACTGTGCAAGATTTAATCCATATAATGGATGTTGTCTAATCAAGGATCAGGAAGAAGATTACGATTCAGCAATCTTTCAATGTACACATCATCAGTTTCTTGCGAATGCATTAACTGTAGAAGCAGCACATGAAATGCTTCCAGGAAGCATGCTTGGAGGAATGATAGCAAGGTTTACAACTTATCCAGCTACTCCCAAACCTGAAGATGTGATGCAGGCAGTATTGGATGAAAACTATAAAAACTATTTCTATTTAGATGTTATGGCTCATGGTGAGTATCCAAGCTATACTAAAAGAATGTTTAAAGATTTGAATATCACAATAAAAATAGAAGATGGTGATACAGAGATTCTAAAAAAAGGAAAAGTCGATTTCATTGCATTCAGTTATTATATGTCAATGGTGGCAACTACTGATACAACACATGAAAAAACAAGTGCAAATTTAGTTACTGGAAATAAAAATCCTTATTTGAAAACAAGTGAATGGGGATGGCAAATTGATCCAATTGGATTGCGAATTACATTGAATGATATGTATGACCGTTATCGTCTTCCATTGTTTATCGCGGAAAATGGATTAGGTGCAACTGATATAGTCGAAGATGACAAAGTTCATGATGATTATCGAATCAATTATCTAAGGGAACATGTTCGTCAGATGGATGAAGCAATTCAAGATGGAGTTGATTTAATTGGATATACAATGTGGGGAATTATTGATATTGTTTCTTGTGGAACAATTGAAATGAGTAAGCGATACGGCGTTATTTATGTAGATCGTGATGAAGAAGGAAATGGTACTAACAGGAGAATAAAAAAAGATTCCTTTACGTGGTATCAAAAATGTATTAATAGTAATGGAGCAGATATAGAATAAAGATTTAGCCAGTACTCATACTGGTTTTTTCTTTTACTAGATAAGTCACAAATAAAAGAAATATTTTTCACTTATCTATATAACTAAATGCTAAAATAGTATAAAATAGACATAAGGCAATTTAAGAATTTTTATTATTGTTATCATGTTAGATGAAGGGCATTAGAGGAGAGAGTATGAAAAAGTTATGTACGATTGGGGAAGCGTTATTAGACTTCGTACCGGTTGAAAAGGGCAGAAAACTAAAGGATGTTGTATCCTTTAAACGTGTAGTAGGTGGTGCACCAGTGAATGTAGCTGGAGCAGTCGCAAAATTAGGTGGTTCATCAAAAGTATTTACTCAGGTGGGAAACGATGCATTTGGTGATCATATTATTGAAACATTAGCAGGATGTAATATTGATGTATCTAATATTACACAATCGGATGATTATGAAACATCTTTAGCATTTGTATCATTATCAGATGATGGAGATAGAGATTTTAAGTTTTATCGTAAAAACGCAGCAGATCTTTATTTTGATCAAAGCAATATTAAAGAAGGTGCACTGGCAGATTGTGGTGTACTTCATTTTTGTAGCGTAGATTTGGTTGATTCTTTAATGAAGAAATCACATGATAAACTAATTCGTATGGCAATTGACCGAAATGTATTTATTAGTTTTGATCCTAATTTAAGATTATCATTGTGGGATAAAGAAGATGAATTAAAAGAAACAGTAAATGATTATATTGAATATGCAGATATTTTAAAAATAGCAGATGATGAGTTAGAATTTATTTTTGGATGTGATTCTATTGATGAAGTTCTGCCACAATTATTTGCAGGCAGATGTAAATTATTGATTTATACAAAAGGAAAAAATGGTGCAGAAATCTATACAAAGAATTTTAAAGTTTCATCAGAAGGATATACTGTGGAAGCAGTAGACGCAACAGGAGCAGGAGATTCATTTATAGGAGCACTTTTATATCGAATCTTAAAGAGTGAGAAAGATTTAGAAGAGTATACTAGTGAAGAACTAACAGAATACTTAGATTTTGCGAATCTGTATGCAGCCTATACAGTCACTCAAATAGGAGCACTGTCAGCAATGGCAACACACGAAACTCTAGAAGATTTTAAGTCAAAATTATAAACCTTTAGAATTTCTAAAGAAAAAACTTAATAAAAATTTAATAATTTTTTGACATCTTCTTAATAACTATATTCTATAATGTAGTTACTGGAAGAAGTGGTACGAATCTCACTCACGATTTTACACACTTTGAACCATTCTTTCAGGATTCTTTTGAACAATTATTATAAAAAGCAAAAGCCACTTTCACCAATCGTGGCTTTTGCTTTTTTCTTAGAGTAATACAACTATATATATCACTCATTATTAATGTTTGGTATAATAAAAGCAGATAGATTTAAGATATTATAATCTTTTTATCTGTTCATTTTTAATGCTAGGAGGGAAAATGAAAAAGAAATTAGTATTAGGGCTTGTATTAAGTTTGTTTTTTACAATAGGTCTAACAAACACACTACAAGCAGAAGAGGAAACGTTTGATGAAGTAAACTCAGAAGTTTATGAAAATGGAATTTTTAGTCGTCTTGAGAAGGTTAGTGATGGCTATATAGTGTCTGGCATGATGGGATTAAAAACTATAGTAATGAAATTAGATACAGATGGTAAAGAAGTATGGCGATATCAAAGTGATGTTACAGAAGGTATCCAAGTGATTAAAGTGACTAGCGATGGTGGTGTATTAATATCAACAGATTCAAGCGGGTTAAGGAAACTAAATAGTTCTGGACAGGTGGAATGGAAAACTGATATGGAATCGGTTTTAAATGGATTAACTATTTATGCAAGAACGATAGAGGAAACAAGTGATGGATATTTAATTGCAACTGTAAAAGCAGATGGTTATGGGAAATATAGTGCAGTTATATCTAAGATTAGCAAGGATGCTCAGACATTAATTTGGCAAAAAGAAATTGGGACGAAAGATGATTGGTTAGAGCGTTCAATTACAAATATTAATGTATTGCCAAATGGAAAGATTCTTCTTGTAGGTAGTCTATTTGCAGGTACTACAAACAATGATGTTGTTATGCTAGATGGTGAGGGGACAATAATATCCAGTTTTACATTGTCTTGTGACTATGTGAAAGATGTTGATGTTGTTGATGGTAAAGTTATGATTGCAGGAAGTACAAGTACAAATGCAGTTTTAACCTTATTAGACTATGATGGAACCGTTATAAATGAAAAAACTGGAGGTTTATCGTATTCTAATTTTAAATTTATAAATGAAACAGATGATAGTTATCAAGTATTAATAGAACGTCCGTATAATTATTTTAGTTATGTAGAGATTTCAAAAAATACACTTGAAGAAATTAGAACTGTAGTTATTCCCAGACCAGAGGGAAGTCAACAATTTAGAGTTTGGGGATTTGAAACTCTTGATAATGGTAATTTTATAGCAGTTGGACTTGTGAATAATGATCCATTTATAAAAGAATATGGTTTTATACTAAGTGTACCACCAGTAGAACCAACCCAACCAATAGACCCAGACAAACCTGGAGGTTCTACAATTGGTGGAAGTGATACTCAACAAGGTTCAAGCCAGGGAAGTAAAACTCAGGCACCAGCAACAGGTGATTCTACAAATCTTATGTTATATGTTGGATTAGCATTCATATCATTAACTGCTATTGCAAGATACAAAAGAAGTTAAATAAAACTAAGTCGTAATTAAGTTTACGACTTTTTTTGTGGGAAAATATAGATTTTTTATATCAAATAAATATAGAGCGGGAAAAAATGTAGACTTTTATTCCCGCCCCTCTTTTTACATGGTTCGAAATTCAAAAGCCTTTATTCATGGGCTTATTTCCATGTGATTATATTCTAACATGGAGGTGAAAAAAAGTCTGATTTTCTTCCCATGATGTAGATAAAGCAAAACACAAAAATGAGATGAAATTAAGAAATGAAGGGAGGGTCATAATAATTTGAATTTAGGTTTTCTTTAGTAACAAAGATGAGATGAAAATGAATTGAGAAAACTAAGTAGAAATGATGGCTACTTATGCTACAGGAAATTATTTATTACACAATGAAGGGCAATTATATGAATGCGGTGGTTAGGTTATATAGAAAAGGATTGATATAAAATCAAGGGAATGTAGCAAATTTCATAAATTGAAAGGTAGGGAAATGATGAAAAAATTTATGTTAGTATTAGCGTCAATAATGGTTGCATTTACTGGTGTTACAAATATCTCTGCAACAGAGAATGAGTATACAGTGGATTATACAGATTATGATGAATTGGTTGCTAAATCAGAAACAACAGTTGAAGATGCATAGGAAGCACTAGATGTGGCGCAAAAGGAATACTTACAGTCACTTGTCACACAGGGCACAAATATCAGTATAGCGACACAAGATGTTACAAAGCAGGAAGAAGTATTGGCAGAGGCACTTGAATCATTAAAGGCAGCTACAGAGGCATTGGAAGTAGCTGAAACAGCATTAGAGACTGCAAATGATAATCAAGATTCTGCACAAGAAGCATATGATAATGCAGTTGCTACAATGGAGTCAGCTCAAGAAGCAGCAGATCTTGCTTTATCAGCATTAGAAACTGCTGAAGCAAATCTAGAATCAGTATTAGAAGAACAAACAGCGATTATTGAAACAGCAGAAGGATGGATTACTCGTAAAGAGGGGATTGTTGAATCTGCGCAAATTGCATTAGATGATGCTGAAGTTTTCTTAAGTGAAAAAGAAGCAGAGTTAGAAAAAGAAGTTGCGAAGCAAACTCCAATTATTGAAGCAGCTGAAAGTGCGATTGCAACACATCGGGGATGGATTGATAATAAGTACAGCCAATATGTGATTGCACAAGGATCAGCAAATGAAGCTCAAAAACTTGCAGATTATGAAAAAGAAGTGCGTATTCGTCAACCACAGATTGATGAACAACAGGCGATTATTGATACAGCTAATGGATGGATTACTCGTAAAGAAGGAATTGTGACAAATGCGGAAACGGCGGTTGCAGATGCACAAGTTTGGTTAGATGCAAAACAAGCAGAACTAGATAAAGAAGTTATGGTTCAGACTCCAGTTATTGAAGCAGCAAATGCAACTATTGAAGATGCAAAACAAGCAGTAATTAATGCACAAACAATATTGGATACAGCTACAATGTTATTTGATGATGCAGTAGTTGTAGCAAATACTGCTGCAGATATTTTAGAAATTGCAAAGGATGAAGTCATTGAAGCACAAAAAGTATTTGATGAAGCAACCGCAGTTTATGAAGAATCAGAAAATGCAGTTGCATTGGCTACAAGCAATTTGAACGCACTTAAAGAAACACTTACAAAAGTGACAACTGATGAAACTGCGAATGTAGCAAGTGCATATGAAAAACTGCAAAAAGCGAAAGATGATTATACAGCAGCACAAGAGTATTTGGCTGGAGTAATTGCTGGTGGTAAGGCAGCAGCTAATTTGGAAGAAAAAGAAGATATCAGTAATGAAGGTGAAAACTATCAATCAGGATATGAAGATGGGTATAAATCAATTATAGTTAATAAAGCAAATGCTTCTATTGCTGGAACTGATAGTAAAACTACAGATTCAACTGTTTCATCACCTAGCACAGGAGATACTACATCATTTGGACAGTTACTTGCGCTTATTACAGTTGCATTAGGTACTACTGTAATGATTACAAAGAAAAGACTTTCTCATAGTAGAAGTTAAGTAGAGCAGATAATATATGATAGTAATAATGATTGAAATATCATAGGAAAACAAGCCCTTTTCATGATAGAGTAAGTGGTAAATTATTGCTTAAAAGTTTTATGCATAACATACCATAGTAAGAAAAAGAAGGAAGTGATTTAAGTATCATTTCCTTCTTTTCGATTATTCATTTTCAAACACAAGAGTTTCTTGCAATACTTCCTCTTCTTCAGCATCAGGAACAGTTTCTGTGATCTCTTTAATTGAAGTAAGACACGCGTACATCAGATATATCATTGCACCAACCCAAGCAGTAACTTCGGCAAAGAAGATACCTAAACTTCCCATAAATATTGGAAGAAGTAGTGCAGAACCAATTCTCATCACAAATTCAATGAATCCCGAAATCATTGGTGCAACCGTATTTCCTAATCCTTGTAAAGTACAACGATAGGTATAAAGCATATAAAGTGATGATAATAATAGACTCATAATAAATAGATATTGATAAGCAATATTTAATACTTCAGCTGAATTAGCATCGTTTGATATAAATAATTGTAGTAGTGGTTTACCAAATACAATCATCAGAATGGATACAAATACTGAAACCATAAGCGATAGTTTTGTGGAACTTTTAAGTCCTTCTTTGATTCGCTTGATTTTTCTGGCACCCCAGTTTTGTGCGGTAAAGGTTGTAGATGCATATCCAAAGGATATAGCAGAACTTTCAAGCAAACCATAGAGTTTATTCGTTGCGGTAAATCCTGCAACAAATAAGAATCCATATTTATTAATTACTGATTGTAATACCATTCCACCAACTGCAATAACAATGTGTTGCAGAACTAATGGTGAACCAAGTTTTAATAAACCCTTAATTAATGGAGATTGGATTGTCCAATCCTCTTTATGTAATTTAATAAACTTAATTTTTCTAATAACAAGTAAGCAATATAGGAATGATATAAATTGTGCAATTACAGTAGCAATTGCTGCGCCTGCAATTCCCCAAGAGAATACCATGACAAACAATAGGTCCAATGCAATATTAGTAACAGCTGCAATCGCCATTGCAATTAATGGTGTCTTACCGTCTCCAAATGCTCTTAATATTGAAGATGACAGGTTATAACAAACAACGACCATAATACCTGATACCATAATATATAAATAAGTTAAGGCACCATCTAATAGATTTTCAGGTGTGTTTAATAACTCTAGTAATGGTCGACCTGCAATTAAGCCTAGAACAGTTACAACGATTCCAGCAACTGCACAGATGATAATTGACATAGCAATTGACCTTCTTAATTGGTCATGATTCTTAGAACCAAAGTCCTGGGTGATTCGAATAGCACATCCTTGTGTTAGTGCCTGAATAACCCATAGTAATAACCAATAGGTCCAATCCGTTGCTCCCAGTGAGGCCAATGCGGTTACACCAACACCCTGTCCTACTATGATAGCATCAATAATCATATATAATTGTTGACCAAGATTTCCTAGAATTAAAGGAATTGCAAACATTAATATTAATCTTGTAGGATTTCCCTGTGTCATATCTTTTACTCTGTTCATAGCATACCTCACTTTCGTACAGTATCTATTTTATATAAAATTTGTAACAATTTATATACAAAATGTATCAAGATTTGGTATTATTGTCTCAAAGAGGTATGTATGATTAAAGAAATAAGAGTAACGAACGATTATAAGGAAATGATAGAGTATGATGATCCGTCATTTCCAGTTGAAATCTGCATTGATGATTATGAATGCTTTTATAATAATACGTTAAATACACATTGGCATAATGAAATAGAATTTGGAATTGTTATTGCTGGTGAAGTTGATTTTACAGTAAATAACAAGAAACTAAATCTTAAGAAAAATGATTGTATGTTAATTAACGCCAATATCTTACATTCTGCAGTTCAACATAAGGGAGTTCATAATTCTAAAATGTTTATAGCAGCCTTTTCGCCTTTGTTATTTTCAAATGATATTAATAGTTCTTTATACACAAAACATTTTACACCTTTCTTAGAAAGTGACTTTGAGTGTTGTATTTTTAGTAATGAAGAAATATACACAGAAGAGATTAAACAAAAGTTATTAGATTTATATAATTTAGAGCGAAATGAAGTAGGATATGAATTGCGTTGTATTAGTGTTCTTAGTGAACTATGGGTATTAATAATGATGAATATGGAAGATATTCAACGAAAAGCAATTGTGCAGACGAAAAAGAGGAGTAATCGAAATCTAGAAATGACTAAACAGATACTGGCATTTATTACCCATAATTATGGAGAAGATATTACAGTTCAGACAATTGCTGAAAGTGTTGGCATTAGTCGTTCCGAGTGTTATCGTAGTTTTAAGAAATTTACAAGTAAGTCACCATTAGAGTATATTAATGATCATCGTTTATCACAGGCTTCACGATTATTAGTGGAGACAACGAGAACGATATCTGATATTAGTATGTCATGTGGATTTAATAGTTCCAGTTATTTTGGAAAGATATTTAAAAAGAAATATGGTTGTACCCCTTATGCATATAGAAAGACATTATAAAATTGTAATGTTTTTTTATTTTCCCTTGACTTAGAGTTAACTCTAAGTGAGATAATGTAAATGTTCTTAATAAAGGAGGTATTTTATAATGTCATATTCTATTTTAGAAGTAGCTGAAATGAAGGGGTTACTGCTTATACATTAAGGTACTATGATAAAGAAGGTTTACTGCCAGATGTGAAACGGGTAAATGGTGTAAGAGTATTTGAAGATAAGGACTTTGCTTGGCTTAGAGTCTTAAATTGTTTAAGAAATACTAATATGTCATTAAAGAAAATAAAGGAATACTTTGAACTCGCACAAAAAGGTGATGATTCACTTCAACATCGATATGAAATTATTCTTGAACAAGAACAAAATATTAAAGATCAGATTAAGGATTTGAAGTATCACTTAAAAGAATTAGAATATAAAAAGTGGTACTATGAGACTGCAATCCAAGAAGGAAGTGAAAACGTTCATAAGAATTGATGTAATCCTACATTCAGGAATGATAAAATATCAACAGATAAGAAAAAGGAAAGTTAGAGGAAAAAGGATGGCTAGTATATTAGAAGAAGTAAATGAACCAAAAGACTTAAAAGAGTTAAGTATTGATGAGTTAAATCATCTTGCAGGTGAAATTAGAAATACTTTAATAGAAAATGTAGCGATGATGGGTGGACATATGGGATCAAATTTAGGAATGGTTGAAACAACGATTGCTATGCATTATGTTTTTGATTCTCCAAAAGATAAATTTGTATTTGATGTATCGCATCAAAGTTATACGCATAAAATACTAACAGGTAGAAAAGAAGGTTTTATAAATAAAGAAAAGCATCACTCATTAAGTGGGTTTACAACACCCAGTGAAAGTGAACATGATATTTTCAAAATAGGACATACATCAACATCTGTATCACTTGCCACAGGATTAGCAAAAGCAAGAGATTTAAAAGGTGGTAATGAAAATGTTATTGCGGTTATCGGTGATGGTTCAATGTCTGGTGGTGAAGCATTTGAAGGCTTAAATAATGCTTCAGTGTTGAATAGTAATTTTATTATTCTATTTAATGATAATGAAATGTCAATCGCCCCAAACCAAGGAGGAATGTATTCCAATTTTAAGGAATTACGTGAATCAAAAGGAACAAGTGTGAATAATTTCTTTAAAACTTTTGGTTTGAATTATTACTATATTGAAGAAGGAAATGATATAGAATCATTAATAGATATATTTAGAAAAGTGAAAGATACAACAAAACCTACAGTTATTCATTTACATACATTAAAAGGAAAAGGGTTGAAGTGGGCAATGGATAACAAAGAAGCAGGTCACTGGATGATGCCAGCTAGTTTTGACTCTGAGGCTATGATGAAAATGCCTACATATGAAAAAATAACATCTCAGTTTCTTTTAGAAAAGATTAAGAAAGATAAAACAATTGCGGTGTTGTCTGCAGGGACGCCTGGTGCAACAGGTTTAACAACAGACTTTAGAGAACAAGCAGGTAATCAGTATATTGATGTTGGAGTTGCTGAAGAACATGCAGTTGCAATGATTTCAGGTATGGCTAGAAATGGAGCGAAACCAGTGTATGAAATAGCCAGCAGTTTTTCACAAAGAACATATGATCAGCTGAATCATGACTTAGCTATGAATAATTCTCCAGCAACAATATTAGTATTTGGTGGTTCGATTGGAGGTGGGGATTGTACTCATTTAGGAATGTTTGATATGTCACTAATGAGTAATATTCCTAATCTTGTATGTCTTGCACCTACTACCAAAGAAGAGTATCTGGCAATGCTTGATTGGTCAATTGAACAAAATAGTTATCCAGTGATTATTAGAGTTCCTAAGAAAGTAGTATCAACTGGTAAAGAAGTAAGTTTCTCGCAAGAGAACTGCATGAAAGCAGTGATAGAGAAGCAAGGAAACAAGGTTGCCCTACTTGGTCTTGGTAACTTCATGGCATTAGCCAAGGAAGTATCAGAACTATTAGCATCAAAATCAATAAATGCAACAATCGTAAATCCAGTTAACTACTCAATGATTGATAAAGATATATTACATCAATTAAAGGAAAACCATGACTTAGTAGTAACATTGGAAGATGGTTTACTAGATGGTGGATTTGGTGAAAAAGTGGATCGATATTATGCGACTTTTAATATGAAAGTACTAAACTATGGAGCGGAGAAAAACTATAATGACTTAGTTCCGCTAGCTGAAGTTTATAATATGAATCGTTTGAATGCTGAACAAATAGTTGAAGATATTTTAAACAATATAAGAAAGTAAAGAAAAGCCACTGCTTAGTAAATTGAGCAGTGGCTTTTGATCATCTATTGATTCAATAATTCCATAAATTCTTCACCTGTAATATTTTCTTTTTCTAGTAAGAATTCAGAGATTTTATCTAAGTTTTCAATATTTTTACTTAGAAGTTTAATAGCTTCTTCTTCACAAGAACTTACAATTCTTTTTACTTCCTTATCAATTAAAGTGCTTGTTTCTTCAGAGCAGTTCATATTGCTTTTAGCACTTAGATATTGATTTGTAGTGGTTTCTAAGGCAACTGGTCCGAGTTCATCACTCATACCATATTGAGTAACCATACTTCTAGCAAGTTTCGTAGCTCGTTCAATATCATTTGAGGCACCTGTAGTTACATCACCAAATTTGATTTGTTCAGCAGCACGACCACCAAGTAGAACAGTAATTTGAGCTAACATTTCCGATTTGGAATTCAAGTATTTTTCTTCTTCTGGCATATTCATTGTATACCCAAGACTACCCATAGTTCTAGGAACAATTGTAATCTTTTGAACTGGTTGTGCATTCTTTTGAAGTGCACTTACAAGAGCGTGACCAACTTCATGATAAGAAACAATCTTACGCTCTTCTGGTCCCATGATTCGATCTTTCTTTTCTTTACCAGCAATGACAACTTCAACAGCTTCCATTAAATCCTTTTGTTCAACTAGTTCACGATTTTCTTTAACTGCTAATAGAGCAGCTTCATTGATCATATTTGCTAAGTCAGCACCAGTCGCACCACTAGTCGCAAGAGCAATTTTATGTAAATCTGCAACAGGACTCATTTTTACATTCTTTGCATGTACTTTTAAAATTGATTCACGTCCAATTAAATCTGGTCTTTCCACAATAATTCTGCGATCAAAACGACCAGGACGTAATAACGCTTTATCCAATATTTCAGGACGGTTAGTAGCAGCTAATACAATGATTCCATTGTTGCTGTCAAATCCATCCATTTCTGCTAACAATTGATTTAATGTCTGTTCACGCTCATCATTTTGTGAATAAGCATTGTCTCTACTTTTACCAATAGCATCAATTTCATCAATAAAAATAATACATGGCGCATTTTTCTTAGCTTGTTTAAATAAGTCTCTTACTCTTGATGCTCCTACTCCAACAAACATTTCCACAAACTCACTACCTGAGATTGAATAGAAAGGTACCTTTGCTTCACCAGCAACTGCTTTTGCAAGTAATGTTTTACCAGTACCTGGAGGACCTACTAATAATGCACCTTTTGGTTGTTTAGCCCCAATCTTCTGATATTTCTTAGGGTCATGAAGATAATCTACCATTTCATTAAGACTATCTTTTGCTTCATCTTGTCCAGCAACATCTTTAAAAGTTACTCCTGTATTTTTCTCTACATTGTATTCTTTAGCTTTACTCTTTCCAATGTTCATTGATTGTGAGAAACCACCCATTCCTCCACCTTCACCAACATTTTTACCCATACGTTTGGAAATGCTACGAATCATGAAATAGTAAATCAGGTACATGATAATCATTGGAAGAATCCATGCGCTGATAAAAGAGATAATAGGTGATGCAGTTTCAGTTTTTGTTTGTGAGAAGTCTACATTGTTTTCGGTTAGTCTAGTAACTAACTGTTCATCATCAACTCTTTCAGTTATAAACTTTGTATCTTCAATATCTTCTTTTAATTTAATATCATCATTGGATACAATTGCTTTTACTTCTTTTTTACTAGCATCTTTATCAAGTGAAATCATAATTTCACTATCGCTGATAGTTGCACTGTCTACTTGCTCAGTTTCTACTAGTTCAATAAATTGACTATAGGTAATTTGTTGTGCTGTTGTTTCACTGCTACCAGGGAATAATATATTGAAAAGACAGGTAATCATGAAAAATACTAATAAAATATTGAACAAGTTTGGACCTCTGGGAACCCTAGTTTTCTGATCCTGACTCTGCCTATAATTATTATCATTGTTATTTGCTCGATTGCGATTCATTTTCTTTAAGTTCATTTTCTGTTTCCTCCTGTTTATCTAGTGGAGTTCCACACCACTTACAATAGTTACTGTCATTTGTATTTAACGTCATACATTTATGACACTGGATATATGCTTCTTCTAATATTTTGCATTTCTTTTCTTCAATAATTCGATTTAATGTTTTATCGATTTGAATCTGTTCATTGTTTACATAATCTAAAATCTTTTTGCCAAACATCATATACTGTTCACGAAGCTCAAACTCAAGATAGTTGAGTTCATCATCGTGATTTTGTTTCTTAGTTTTCAAACAACCACCTCGCTTCTTGTGTACATGATAAAGGAGATGAAAAGACAAAACAATTTACAGATATTCATAGTTGTAAGTTAACGGACACATTCAAGAAATTGTCCGCTAACTTACATTCTTTTGAAAATGTACAGATAATGAATTATAATGAGTGAAAGGAGATGTTATGGATAAGAGTGACTTAAGGGTTGTTAGGACGAAACAGTTGTTATCTACGACATTGTTTCGATTACTGGAGACAACAAGTTTTACCAAGATTACGGTAAATGATATATGTAAAGATGCACTGGTTAGCAGAAGTGCTTTTTATGCTCATTTTGAAGATAAATATGATTTGTTGCAGTTTAGTATGAAAGTGTTAAACTGTAATATTCTTGATGAAGAGGAAACAGGTGACTTCCATGAGATGATTCACCAGGTGCTAGGGAATATTAAAGATAATGTACGTATTTTTAAGAATTTACTTATTAATGATTTTGAAGTAACTACACTTGAAATGTTTCGTGATTCCTTTCAGATAGAACTTCAGGAAGTAATTTCAGAAAAAGAATGCTTTCCACTTACGCTTCCTGAACCAGTGGATGTATCAATTGCATATTATGCATTTGGGATAACAAGTACAATTATTTATTGGATTCAAAAAGGATTGAAATATGATATTGATACAATGGCAAACTGTATCAATGATTTGGTTTTAAAATAGGATAGATGCTTGACAATAAAATAGTCACGTGCTATTTTATAGTGAGTAAAAAGCGAATTATGATTTGCCGCCGGGTAAAAGTAAAGTGTTAGATTTCATATCGTTAGGCCATAGAAGATATGAATGATGGCGCTTTTTTATTTTGGAGGTTTGTATGAAAAATACATGTTTTAAAGAATTTGCAAAGTATGCATCGCTGAATGTACTGGGGATGATTGGTTTGTCCTGCTATATCTTAGCCGATACATTCTTTGTATCAAAAGGGTTAGGGGCAAATGGTTTAGCTGCACTTAATTTAGCAATACCAGTATACAGTTTTGTGAATGGTAGTGGACTGATGTTAGGAATGGGTGGTGCCACTAAATATTCCATATTAAAAAGTCAAAAGAAAACCGAAGAAGCGAATACAGTATTTACTAATACTGTAATGTTATCTATTGGAATTTCATTGGTGTTTTTCCTTGTAGGTGTATTTCTTTCAGGAACTATTACACAATTATTAGGAGCAAATAGTGAAGTCTATGAAATGAGTAAAACCTATTTACAAGTAATTCTATTGTTTGCGCCTATGTTTATGCTGAACAATGTATTGTTGTGCTTCGTGCGTAATGATGGTGCACCACAACTTTCAATGGTCGCAATGATTACTGGTAGCTTATCAAATATTATTCTGGATTATGTTTTTATTTTTCCATTTCAAATGGGAATTTTTGGAGCAGTGCTTGCAACAGGGATTGCACCAATCGTAAGTATTCTTGTATTGTCGATTTACTTTATTAAACGAAAAAATAAGTTTACACTTGTGCGATGCAAACTTAAGTTGGATATAAGTAAATATATTGTTTCTACAGGTCTTCCATCATTAATTACAGAGGTATCATCAGGGTTAGTTATGATTGTCTTCAACTCGATTATTCTGCAACTATCAGGGAATATGGGAGTAGCGGCATATGGTATTATTGCCAATCTGTCACTAGTTGTAATATCAGTTTATACAGGAATTGCCCAAGGGATACAGCCACTACTTGCGAAGAACTATGGGAAATCAAATATGGATAATGTTCAAGTGATTTTACGATATGCTCTTACAACGGCTATTATTGTTTCGCTAGTAGTGTATTGTGGAATATTAGTTGGTGCAGATACAATCACAAATATCTTTAATAGTGAACAAAATCAATTGCTTCAATCGATAGCCGTAACCGGCTTAAAAATCTATTTTATAGGTTGTGTATTTGCAGGTATCAATATTATTTTATCGGTATATTTTACTTCTACTGAACGTGCACAACCTGCACATATTATTTCGTTATTACGTGGATTTATTTTAATAGTTCCAATTGCATTCTTACTTTCTTCGATTGGTGGAATCATTGGAGTATGGTGTGTATTCCCACTTACAGAACTACTAGTTAGTAGTGTTGGATATATCTTATTTATTCGTCAAAAAAGGCTTTTTATATTTTCATAAAAAGCCTTTCATTTATTTTGAGGATTCTCTTTCAATCAAGTTGATAGGAACAATAATTCTATGATTTTCAATTGTTTTTCCTTCCATCATATCCAGTAATACCTGCGAACCATTTTCAGCTAACATTGTAGTATTACGAGAGATGGTAGAAATTGATGGAGAAGGTAACTGAGAATATAAGGAATTATCAAATCCAACTATTTTTACTTTATTTGGCACATCAATATTATGTCTTTTTAAGGCATAAAGTGCACCAAGTGCAGCACGATCGCTGGAAGCAAAAATACCATCAAATTCATAACCATTTTGAATCATATTAGAAATTTGCACTTCACTTTCCACATAACTTGGCTGATCACCAGAAAGATAAATAATATTTTGTTTCTTGATGTCCATATTGTAATCTTTCATTGCTTTCTCATAGCCATGATAACGAGTTTTACGATTATAGTCAGCAGTAAAGTTTGCAATAAAAAGAATGTTCTTGCAGTCTTTTTTTATTAAATGTTCCGTTGCCAGATAACTGCCCATTGTATCATCAGATGAAACAATGGGTATATTTTTATCATTTTCTGGATATCTATCGATACAGACAATTGGAATATTTCTTGGTGTTAAGTCCGAAGGAAGTGACTGTAATCCACTGATACAGATGATTCCATCAACCAATTTAGAGTCCAGTGTACGAAAGTATGCTTTTTCTTTTTCTGAGTCATTGGCACTGTTGCAGATAAATACAGAATAGCCTGCATCCGCAAAGAATTTTTCAACGTGCAAAGAGATTGTCGAGAAGAAATCATTACTGATATCAGGTACAATCAATCCAACTGTATGTGACTTTGCTTCACGTAAACTTTTCGCAGCCATATTGGATACATATCCATGAGATTCGATAATATCCATAACTTTTTTTTCAGTTTCTTTTGAATAACGACCTTTCTTATTTATGATCCTGGATACGGTCGCAATACTGACACCTGATAATGCCGCAATATCCTTTATTGATACTACTTTTTTCTCACTCATAAAGACCTACTTTCTGCTCTTTTTATAATATATCAAATTGTAGGGTAAAAGTAAAACTTACAAAGAAAAGTTATAAAAGTGTGTTGACAAATAAAAATAACAGTGATATTCTACAAGTGGTTAAACGTTTACGCAAATTTACTCATTACAAGCGCTTGGTCTATTTTTTTAGATATATGAGTAAACGTTTACGCAAGATTGTAAAATCAGGAGGTAGAAAATGGACTACAAGGTAGTTGCTGCTGAAATATTAGAAAAAGTAGGTGGCGAAGAAAATGTGAAATCGCTAGCGCATTGTGCGACTAGACTTCGTTTTAGATTAAAAGATGAAAGCAAAGTATCAAAGGAAGAAGTAGAAAAAATCAAAGGAGTTGTTAGCGTTGTTATCAGTGGTGGACAATTCCAGGTAATTATAGGAAATGCAGTAGGGGATGTATTTAAAGAGATTGAAGCAATGTCAAATATCAATGGAGAAACATTAGATATTACTGAAAAAGATGATCTTAAAGTAAAAGGTAAAGTAATTGATAAGATTATTGATTTAGTAACTGGTATCTTTACACCAATTCTTCTAGCATTAATTGGAGCTGGTATGATTCGTGCATTACTAATGTTAGCTACTGAATTCTCATTGTTAACAGTAGAAGATGGAATCTATATTATGATTAATGAAATCTATAATGCAGTATTCTCATTCTTACCGGTTTATCTGGCATATACATCAGCAAGAAAATTCAAATGTAACCCATATATTGCGGTTGCAATTGCATTAACGCTAATTAGTGGAACCATCCAGGGAACAGTACAAGGTGAAACTGGAATGTCAATTCTAGGTATCACTGTTTTATTCCCAACACAGGGATATGGTTCTTCAGTTATACCAATTATTGTAACGATTTACTTTATGTCAAAAGTAGAGTGGTTATGTACAAAGTATATTCATGTAGTAGCACGTAATGTATTAACTCCATTAATTACATTAGTAGTAACTGTACCACTTATGTTCTTAATTATTGGGCCAGTAACAAGTTACTTACAATCATTTATTGGTGATGGATATACTGCAATCTATAACTTAAATCCAGTTGTTTGTGGAGTTGTATTAGGTGGATTGTGGCAAGTATTAGTTGTATTTGGATTACACTGGGGAATTGTGCCATTAGGACAAGTAAACCTGGCGATGTATGGTAGAAATACAATTAATGCAGTAACTGGTCCAAGTAACTGGTCACAAGCAGGAGCAGCTCTTGGAGTAGCATTAAAATCAAAGAATCCTGAAATCAGACAAAATGCATTATCAGCAGCAGTTACTGGATTCTTCTCAATTACAGAACCAGCAATTTATGGGGTGAACTTGAAATACAAGAAACCATTCTATATTGCAGTTGTGTGTGCAGCAATCTCTGGTGGTATTGCAGGATTCTCAAATGCAGCAGCACTTGCAGGAGGTCCAGTTGGAATTCTATCATTCCCATTATTCTTTGGAGAAGGATTTATTGGATTTGTAATTGCTATGGTATTTGCATTCTTAGGAACAGCAATTCTTACTTACTTATTTGGATACGATCGCGCAAACGACAATATCTAACATATTCATAGGTAGGGCTATCTACATAGTCCTACCTGCAGTAATAAAAGAGGAGGTAAGTATGAAAGAGAAATTATTATGCCCTAGTATGATGTGTGCTGATTATGGTGCATTAAAAGATGATGTAATTGCTTTGGATAAGGCAGGAGTGGATATCTTCCACTGTGATGTGATGGATGGAACCTTTGTGCCTAACATGACAATGGGAATTATGGATATTAAAACAATCCGCAAGTATACGGATAAATTAGTAGATGTACATTTGATGATAGAAAATCCTTCAACAAAGATTGATTTGTTTATTGATGCAGGAGTGGATCTGATTTATATTCATCCAGAAGCAGAACGATATGTAGTAAAAACTTTGGCATATATAAAGTCAAAAGGAAAACTGGCAGGTATTGCAGTAAATCCTGATACCAGTATAGAAACAATTCATGAAATGTTGAATCTGGTAGATTACGTTATGGTGATGAGTGTAAATCCTGGATTTGCAGGACAACAGTTCATTGATTTTACCAAAGATAAGATTAAGAAGTTAGTAGCAATGAAAGAAACATATGATTTTAAATTAGTTATTGATGGTGCAATGTCACCTGAGAAAATTAAAGAAATGAACGAATTAGGGGCAGATGGCTATATCTTGGGAACAAGTGCATTGTTTGGTAAAGAAGAAACCTATCAGCAATTGATCAAAGAATTACGAGAATTATAGGAGGTATAGAAGTGGAACATATAACGAGACTAATTAGTGCATCAAAATCGGATTTTGAAAACATGAGTGCACAGGATCTGAAAATATCAATTTATAAATCAGAAGGAAGAGTTGTGATGGGTCAACATCTAATATTTGCTAATCAAGGATTAGTAAGAGGCGTAACGAATACAGAAGTAATGTTTTCGTTTGGTGCTGATATGGTGATGTTGAATACTTACAACTTGGATAATTTAGAAGATAACCCAGGAATGCAGGGGCTTAGTATTAAAGAGTTAAAAGCACGCTGCAATCGCCCAGTTGGTATTTATTTAGGATGTCCTGGTAAGAATACAGTAGTGGAAAAGAAACTATATAATCAAAATGGAATGGTTGCTACTAAAGAACATATTAAGAAAGCAGTGGAACTAGGCGTTGATTTTATTATTCTTGGAGGTAATCCGGGATGTGGAACATCCATTGATGATGTAATTGAAACTACCAAACTAACAAAAAGTATTGTTGGTGATGAAGTGATGATATTTGCAGGAAAATGGGAAGATGGAATCAATGAAAAAGTATTGGGAGATCCACTTGCTGAAAGAGACGCAAAAGAAATTATTAAGGAGTTAATTGATGCAGGAGCAGATGTAATTGATTTGCCAGCACCAGGAAGCAGACATGGGATTAGTGTGCATATGATTCAGGAATTAGTGCAATATGTTCATACCTACAAACCTGGAACACTGGCAATGACTTTCTTGAACAGCTCAGTGGAAGGTGCAGATACTGATACTATTCGCTTGATTGCACTTATGATGAAAGAAACAGGAGCAGACATTCATGCAATTGGTGATGGTGGCTTTGCTGGATGTACAATACCAGAGAATATTATGCAGTTGTCTATTTCATTGAAAGGAAAACCATATACGTATTTCCGTATGGCAAGTACAAACAGGTAATACTATGGGATTACTAGATCGTTTTAAAAATAAAGAAGAAAGACCATATGAGCTAACTGCTTCCATAGAAGGAATGAGTGTAAACCTTAGTGAAGTTAGGGATGAAGTGTTTTCTTCTGGTGCATTAGGAAAAGGTGTAGGAATTGTTCCAAGTAATGGAAAAGTGGTTGCACCTATATCAGGTAAAGTTTCCATGATTTTTCCAACCAAACATGCGTTAGGTATCAAAACCGAAGCAGGTGTAGAAGTATTAATTCACATTGGTGTTGATACGGTGGAACTTGATGGAGAAGGATTTGATGCGAAAGTAGCAGTTGACCAAAAAGTAAAACGTGGAGATCTGTTAGTTAATGTGGATTTTCCACTAATAGAAAAGCATGGTTTTGATACAACTGTAATTAATGTAATTACAAATACAAATGATTTTAAAGATGTAGAAACACTTACAGGTGAAGTAACTGCAAACGATGTTGTATTAAAAATTGTAAAGGAGTAGTTTATGAAAATTGGAATTGGTAATGATCATGTTGCCGTAGATATGAAAAATGAAATCAAAACATATTTAGAAAGCAAAGGTTATGAAATTATAGATTTTGGAACAAATAGCGAAGAGCGTTTTGATTATCCAATTGCTGGTGAAGCAGTAGCAAAAGCAGTTATATCAAATGAAGTTGATTTAGGTATCTTGATTTGTGGAACTGGTGTAGGTATTTCCTTATCAGCAAATAAAGTACACGGAATACGCGCAGTAGTTTGTAGTGAACCATATACTGCAAAATTATCAAGAGAACACAACAATACAAATATTCTAGCATTTGGTGCCAGAGTAATTGGTATTGAACTAGCAAAGATGATTGTTGATAACTGGTTAGCTGCTGAGTTTGAAGGTGGAAGACATCAATCAAGAATCGATATGATTGTTCAAATAGAAAATAACCAACTATAAAATAATTGGTTATCAAATAACAGAAGTAATTGGCAAGAAACAATCTTGTCTTTTATTTTATCTAAAACTCGTTCAGATATGTTTGCAGTTTATCTGCAAGTTTACCTACATGCAAACCATCAACGAATGAATGATGTACCTGCACAGAAAAAGGCATCATAATTTTTCCATCTCTAGTGAAGTATTTACCCCAATCAAATAATGGAGTTGCATTATCTTTCTTACCAGAATTTGTATGTGATATATGAGTATAAGAAATCCATGGCATTGGTGAGAACTGAAAAATATCATTTCCTAAAGGACCAGTAAAGTATTCCTTTTGCTCTTTGGCGGTAGTTAATGCAAGTTCTACATACTCACTCATTGTATTCAGAAGAGGAACATTTACTACTTTAAATAATTCTGTTTCATTGTTCATATATGTAAAGGCTGTATCAATGTGATCAAATAATACAACCTCACCATCAAGAAAACGATAACGAAATTCTTCAATCTCATTTGCACATTTCGATACTGCAAAAATCATTGCCATAGTAAATGATAAATTCTGTTCTTTTACTTTATTCTTGAAATTGGTAATATCAAGTTCAAAAGTTACACAGAAAGCAGGTTCTACGCTATTTCTAAAAACAGCACAATGTTGCGCACGTTTCCAGTTCTGTTGATTAATGATTGTATAAGTATTCATAAAAGACCTCCTTATAAATTAAGTATATTTTATCTGTATTTATAATTTATATCAACTGTAAATGTCATGAATGACTATATCTACTTATAAATAATAAGCGTATAATACCTCATATATGAAAGAGGTAATCCTATGAAGCAGTTCGTGATAGTTATAATAATTTATCTAGTGGCAATATTATTAGCGAAACTATTGACAGTAGGTTTGTTTCTAATATTCCTTTATTTTAAAAAAATGATTCAGAATATGGATGAAGAAAAATGGAGTAATTATTTTAAGACAATTGATATTAAAGGTTTATTAATTCGTTTTTTTCTTACCTATATATTAGCCCTCTGTATTCTGAGTATATTAGGATACTCCGTATTTGTAGCACTAGATTATAATTATTCATTTTATTTAGCCTGTTCTTTAATGATTATAGGTAGTGTGTATATTCTTTTAAAATATAGAAAAAATAAAAATTCAATTATAAATAAGCTTAATCATTACAACAATAGTATATTTAACTAGAATGCCTTCTCATATATTTAGAAGATTATGGAAGTATTTTAATGTAGTAAATTTATATTTTCTATCAAATTCTTCTTTAGAGAGTAATTTTTTACCATTGAAATGCATTATATAAGCCTCAATGTAATTATTAATTTTATTAATTATTTCATATTTGTATTTAAGTAATTCAGAAAATTCATCATTATCTATTGTAGAAACATTTCCAATGAAACTTGGATTTTTAATAATTATAGTTTTAGAAAAATCTATTCCAGATCTACTCTTTTTACTTCTACTGCTAAATCTAAAATGATAACAATTTTTATGTGATATATGACTTCTAAAAGGCACGCATATAAATAGACCATTTAGATAATGGAAAATGATAACAGTATGTAGTCTTTTAATATCTCTCTCAATTTCTGTATATGGAGGGCTTGGATATGCTATAAAGAATGACGGATTTAAAGTTCTAATTTCAATAGTATAACTCACTAATTTCAACTCCCTTTCTAGAGTTTGATTATATTTAGAATATTCTTGTTATGAATGTATTAAGTAGAACTCTTATGTTATAAGTTCCTATACTATTCTATTAACAAAGATGACCCATATTCCTAAATAATATGTGAATTAACTATTGTATCTTTTTCGACAAAAAAAGAGGAACATTGTTCCTCTAAATCTTCACTTGGTTACTTTTATTTTACCGATGTGTCAGAACCATCACACATCTTCTTCGCTCGGCTATTTTTATTTTACCGACGTGTCTCCCAACAATTTTGCTAGCACCGTAACACGTCATCTTAATAGTGGAAAAACTAATAAAAACTTTTTTATTAACTCTTCATTTATATTATAACCAATATAAAATGAAAATCAATCCTAAGAATTTTTAAAATAATTTATGTTTATGATACCTAACTTCACAAAACATTTACTCTTTGTTAACACTTCTCTAATAGTTATTTAATATAACTTTTTTATAATGTGCCCGTTCGTTGAACAAGGGAGGTTATATGTTAGAGTTAAAGAATATTAAAAAAGCATATTCTAAGAAACCGGTATTGAATGACATTTCATTGACGATTGACAATGGTGAAATCATTTCGATTCTTGGTCCATCTGGAAGTGGAAAAACGACTCTACTTAATATCATATTAGGTATTGTAAAAGTAGATGAAGGTAGTATCTTATGTGATCATAAAGATATCACAGAAATACCAATGGAGAAACGTGGTTTCAATATTGTATTTCAGGATTACGCTTTATTTCCTAATTTAAATGCTTATGAAAACATTGTATATGGATTAAAGAATAAGAAGGATATATCGACAGAGGAAGAAGTGCGAGAATTGATTCATCTGCTTGATTTAGAGCCACATCTTTCAAAACACATTGACCAGTTGTCAGGTGGGCAGAAACAACGTGTAGCATTAGCTAGAACGCTTGTGATGAAGCCTAAGATACTATTGCTTGATGAACCGTTAAGTGCACTAGATGGAGTGATCAAAGAATCAATTAAGAAGCGAATTAAAGATATCGCAAAAGAGTTTCATCTAACTACGATTATTGTAACTCATGATCCTGAAGAAGCACTTACGCTATCTGATCGAGTACTGATTATCAATGAAGGAAAGATATCACAGTATGCGAAACCAAAAGAGATTATTGACCATCCTACAAATGAATTTGTGGAAGAGTTTATTTTAAACCAACTTGAAATTAAGAGACAAAACATTATCTCATTATTTCAGCCTACAATGACATTTGAGTATGGTGAATCATACCAGTAGTATGAAAATAAAACAAATTGAATATAAATTAGTCTTTCTGTTTATCATCATCTTATTTGCTGTCTTTCTATTTCTACCACTTGGATCATTATTATTGAAATCCTTTGATACAGGTCAGGGGTTTTCTATCCAGAATTACATTGATATTCTTACATCATCAAATTTCTTAACCACATTAGGAAATAGTATTAAGGTATCGCTGCTGAGTGCAGTAATTGCGGTTGTGTTAGCATTTATTCTATCATTCTCACTGCATTATACCAATATCAATGAAAAGATTAAAAAAGTAATCCATGTAGTTGCTACATTACCAATGTTACTTCCCACCATTACATATGGATTTGTCATCATCTATTCATTTGGGAAACAGGGGTTAATAACTCAACTGCTGGGACATCAGATTTTAGATATTTATGGATTTAATGGAATTCTATTGGGATATGTGATCTATACACTACCAATTGCCTTTCTGTTAATCCAAAATGCAATGAAGTACATCGATAAAAAATTTATAACAGTATCCAAACTGATGTCTGATTCATCAATAAAAACACTTAGAACAACCTTACTTAGGCCACTAATGACAACATTAGCTGCAGCATTCATCCAGGCATTCTTTCTATCATTTACTGATTTTGGAATTCCAGCAGCAGTTGGTGGTCAATATCAGGTAATTGCATCTCAGTTATATCAGACAATGCTAGGTAGCGTTCCTGACTTTGCTCATGGCTCGGTAATTGCCATCCTAATGTTAGTTCCTTCTTTAATTAGTACATGGATCTTACATTACTTGGACAAGTACAGTGTCAGTTATTCAAAAGTGAGTTTATATGAAATCACCAAAAATAAATTTAGGGATGTCTTTTGCATTATTGTATCCAGTCTTATCACAATTACCATCATTGTATTATTTGCGGTTATTGTAATTGTTCCATTCACTTCACAGTGGCCATATCAAACATCATTCACTTTGGATCATTTCCTATCCGTGATTCATGATAGTTCACTGTTTGGTGTGTATCGTAATTCATTAATTGTAGCTCTCTTTACTGCACTTGCTGGTACTCTGATTACCTATATAGCAGGGCTTGTAAGTGTAAGAAGTGAACTAAAAAAACGAAATAAGAAATTAGTATTTATTCTTTCACTAATATCGAACACAATACCAGGAATGGTATTAGGGATTGCTTACCTGTTTATCTTTAGTGGAAGTAGCTTACAGAATACCTTTCTTATTATGATTATCTGTAATGTAATTCATTTCTTTTCAACTCCATATCTAATGATCAAAGGAACATTAGAAAAAATGAATCAGTCTTATGAAACAACTTCTAAACTAATGGGAGATTCATGGTTGAAAACAATTATTCGTATTCTTACTCCAAACTCGTTAATTACACTGCTTGAAATGTTCTCATACTATTTCATCAATGGTATGGTGACAATCAGTGCAATTATCTTCATCACTGGAGCAAGGAATATGGTGATTACAGCAAAGATAAAAGAGTTACAGTATTTCTCTAGATTCAATGAAATCTTTATATTATCACTGTTGATTCTAGTAACCAATTTAGTAGTTAAGTATCTAACAAATTTCTATATCAATAAAAAGAGGAGAATTAAAAATGAAAAAGTTTAAAAATATTGTAGTTGTATGCCTGCTAGCTTTCGTTACGCTTGTTAGTGGATGTCAAAGTAATGCCGAAAGTGCACAAGTAGTTATTTATTCTAATGCCGATGAAGAAGCAATTGAAATCATGAAAAAGGCACTAGATAGTAATGGATTTGAAGGAGAATATATTATACAGGCATTTGGAACATCAGAGTTGGGAGGAAAACTTCTGGCTGAAGGAAACAATATTGAAGCAGATGTTGTTACTATGAGTTCCTTCTATTTAGATAGTGCACAAGATACAAGCACAATGTTTAAAGATTTAGAGTTTGATGTTAATACATTAGATGAAGTGCCTTCATACTATGCACCGATTACTGCACAGGAAGGAGCAATCATTATTAATACTGAAATGATGAAAGAAGAAGGATTAACAACTCCAACATCTTTAAAAGATTTAGCGAAACCAGAATACAAAGGATATATTTCAGTAACAGATATCTCTAGTTCTTCAACAGCATGGCTATTGATTCAAGGATTAATAACTGAGTATGGCGAAGAAGAAGCAAAAGAAATTTTAAGAGGAATCTACGACAATGCAGGTGATCATATTGAAGAATCAGGATCCGCTCCTTTAAAGAAAGCACGTGCTGGAGAAGTAGCAATTGGATTTGGTCTTCGTCATCAGGCAGTAGCTGATAAAGAAGCAGGATTACCAATTGATTATGTTGATCCTAGTGAAGGAACATTCTATCTGACAGAAGGAATCTCAGTTGTAGATAAGGGAGAAGATACAAACCCTAAAGCAATGGAAATGGCAGAATGTATCATTAACGAAGGTCGAAAAGACTTATTAGATTTCTATCCAATGGCATTGTATGAAGGAGAAGAAAGTAGTGAAGATGTAAGTAATGTGAAGAAGTTTAAAGAACATCTTACAGTCGATCTTCTTGAACAACACCAAAAGTTATCTGAGGAAAGTAAGTAGATATGAACACCTATAAATTATTAACTCCAGGTCCACTAACAACTTCAGATAGTGTTAAAGAAGAAATGCTAGTTGACCACTGTACCTGGGATGATGAATACAAAAGTATAACCAGGGAAATATGTAGTGAATTACTGGATATTGCGGAAGTAGATTCACAGGAATATACAGTTGTATTGATGCAAGGAAGTGGTACCTTTGGTGTTGAATCAGTATTAACTAGTATTCCGAAAGAAGGAGAAAAAGTATTTGTCTTATCCAATGGTGCTTATGGAGAACGAATGGTGGAAATCTTAGAACATGCTAAGATTCCATATCATGTCTATTATGAAGAATACAATCATCAATTCGAGCCAGTTACAGTAGAAAGAATTATTGATGAAGATCCTGCGATTCAGTATATTGCGATGGTTCACAACGAAACAACAACAGGAATGTTGAATGATATTAAATCTATAGGATCAATTGCAAATGATTGTAATGTAACATTTATTGTAGATGCCATGAGCAGTTTTGGAGGAATGAAAATTAATATAGAAGAATGTCATATTGATTTTCTTATCAGTTCTTCCAACAAGTGCATTCAAGGAGTTCCAGGTTTCTCGTTTATCATTGCAGATAAACAAAAATTAATAGACAGTGAAGGAAATGCCAGATCATTATCTCTAGATTTATTTGATCAATGGAAGCAAATGTCAGTAGACGGAAAATGGCGTTTTACATCACCAACCCATGCCGTATTAGCGTTTCGAAAAGCAATCGAAGAATTAAGAAAAGAAGGTGGAGTAGTGCAACGAAGCAATCGATATCAGCACAATAATCTATTATTAGTAAAAGGATTGAATAAACTTGGATTTAAATCATATATCGAGTATAAAGACCAAGGACCAATCATTACTACATTTTATTATCCTGAAGATAAACAATTTAACTTTAAAGAAATGTACGACTACATCAAAGAACGAGGTTATGTCATCTATCCAGGAAAACTAACCGATGTACCAACCTTTCGCGTAGGTAATATTGGTGAAATCTATCCAGAAGATATTGAGAATATCTGTCATATTTTTGCATCATTTATGGAGGAGAAAGAACATGTCAAAAATTAAAGGAGTTATTTTCGATTGGGCAGGGACAACCGTGGATTATGGTTGTTTTGCCCCAGTAGAAGCATTTAAAGAAGCCTTTGCATTAATTGGAATCAATCTTACGTATGATGAAATTCGCGCACCAATGGGAATGATGAAAATTGAACATATAGAAGCAATCCTTAATATGCCAAGAGTTCGTCAATTGTTTCACGATATTCATGGACGTTATCATGATGAAATTGATGTGAAAACAGTATATACAATCTTCGAACAGAAACTATTTGATTGTTTAGAAAATCATACCTTACTAAAACCATATGTACTAGAAACAGTTGATTACTTAAGATCAAATGGAATTAAGATTGGATCAACTACTGGTTATACAGATTTAATGATGCAGGTAGTGATTGAAAATGCCAACAGACAAGGTTATTATCCAGACAGTTATATTTCGCCAGATGATACAAACTTTGTTGGTCGTCCATATCCGGATATGATTTATAAAAATATGGAGTATCTGAAATTATCGGATCCAACTGAAATTATTAAAGTTGGCGATACCTTATCAGATATTATGGAAGGTAAAAATGCAGGGGTAATCAGTATAGGTGTATTGGAAGGAAGTTCGCTTGTTGGATTAAATGCTGACGAGTATGAAAGCCTCATGGAAGAAGAACGTAATGCAGTTCTTGAGAAAGCAAAGTTAGAGTATAAAAATGCTGGAGCTGATTATGTTATCTTGAATCTTGATGAGTTACCAAAATTGATTACTCAATTAGGATAAAACAAAACCATGTCAACTTAATCGACATGGTTTTTATTGCTATATTTCAAACTCTAATGATTCAATAAATTCTTCACTTAAATATTGCTTAATGTCGCTATACTTTAGAGTGATTTTTTGTTTTCCTTCAGCATAAGCACCAATTTCATAGTCATCAAAGAGAAATTGTACTCCTTCTTTAGTAATAATAAAGTCATGTTTATATAACTTCGATTTTTTATTGTACCAATCATCTAGTTTAATAAGTTCAGGACTATGGATGATGTTTTTAGCCTCTAATTGCAATAGCTCTTGAATTTCTTTTTTATCTTTATTAAAATCAGAGAAAATATTTTCTAATTCCACTAATTCTCCATTATTCATATCATAGGTTTCAGTAGAATAGTATGATACAGGGTGTAGTCCACCCTGATAGAACGTAAAAATGAAGATTAAATTAACATAGGGTTCAGTATATTCGACAGATACAACTGTATATCTATAACTATGAAAGGTTGAGCTGTTTTTGTTAGAAACTGTTCCACTATCAAGGGCTTTGTAGAAATAATCCCAATTGTTTCCAAGTGTAATATAGTCTCTTTTGAAATTGTTTTTGTCTTCATCATATTTTTGTTTATAGATTTCATTAATAGTAGGTATACCAGGATATCCATTTTCTTCTAAGATTGGATAACAGTAAAAATATTCATCACTAAATTCAACATCATCATTGTATTGATAATAATATCTGCTTTTTGAAACATATGCATTTACATTAGTTTCTAAAAAGGCTTCATATTTAGATTGAATAGTTTTAAGTTCATCACTTTGGTGAATATTAGCAACTATTTCATAATTTGTTTTCTCTAGATGTTTAAGTAAACCATATGTATCTAAAAAATTGATATTTTCAATATCATTATTTTCTGTTTTATTACTTGTAGTTTTACTACTATTATTACTACACCCACTTAATAAAACAAGTAGAACTAGTATACCTATTCCTAACTTTCTCATATTCCCTCCAATTGATATTCTGATAGATTTATTATAGCATCTTAAGATAACAATCTATAGAAATAAATAGGCAATCTTAAGAAATATTTAAGAAATAATTAACATAGATTTAACAAAGAATTTCATATAATAAGAGAAGAGCAACAAGCAAGAATTATTCTGCTTTTTTATGTATTATAAATAACCATTAATAATACTTAGATAATCAAAATATCTTGTGTTCTGTAGGATCTTACTGCATAATAATATGTAAGAGTGAGAGAGAAGGAGGATGGTGAATGAATTTTCTGAAAAGAGCATTACTGAGTACAGTAAGAAAGAAAGGGAAGTCAATTATTTTATTAGTTGTAATCTTTATCCTAGGTAACCTGATGGCAGGTTCGATTGCGGTAAAGCAGGCAACTACCAATGTTGAGGAAACAATCAAAAACAAACTTGGTGCAGAAGCTAGGGTTGATTATGATTGGAATAATATAGGTGAAGATGATGACATTCCACAACTGGATCAAGAAACAGTTGATAAGATTGGTAAACTTGAGGGTGTTAAGTATTATGAATATAATTTATATACTTGGTTAAACTCAAAAGAGTACGAAAGTTATTGTGGCCCAGACTGTACAATGGGCGGAATGGGTGAAGGAGCAGATTTTGAATTCTATGGAGTTCAGATACCTTCGATTGTTGATATAAGTGAAAATAAAATCGCACTAAGTGAAGGTCGTGTTTTCAAACAAAATGAAATAGATGAGGGAAAACCGGTCGCTTTAGTATCAACATTATTTGCAGAGATGAATAATCTTCATGTAGGAGATACATTGTCTTTTAGTATGAATGTTTATAGTTGGGAAGATGTAGATGACATGGGTTATCCAAAAGTTGTCAGTACAAAGGACTATACATTTGAGTTGATTGGTATTTTTGATGCATCGTTATCAGTAAAAGAAGAAACTGACGATAACATGGGAATGGTTGATTATTCAATGACGCAAAGAATTTATGTTCCTAACAATGTAATTACCTCAATCAATGATTGGTCATATGAAGAAAATAAAAAGTTTAATGATTTTGGTGAAGAATATGAAAACTTTACAGAAATTATTCCTACTTATTATTTGAAAGATGCTTCACAACTAGATAGTTTTAGAGAAGCATCAGCAGATTTATTACCAAAAGGTTTTACAATGTCTATTTCAAGTGATGCATATGATTCAGTAGCTGGACCAATTTCATTTATCAGTTGGCTAGCAACAGGAATTCTATATATTTCAATTGGTGCGACAATTCTAATTTTAGGTCTTGTAGTTATCTTATTCTTAAGAGATAGAAGACATGAATTTGGTATCTACTTGTCGATTGGTGTTAAGAAGTGGAAGATTGTAGCGCAAGTTGTAATTGAAGTATTGGTTGTAGGAATTATTGCGTTAACACTATCACTGTTCAGTGGTAAAGAGTTAGCAAATGGTGTTTCTCAAAAAATGATTGAACAACAAGTAATTAATAACGACAATGGTATGATTTACTATGCAACTGGCCCAGGTGGTGGCGGTAGTGGTTATGTCGACCAAAATGAAGTGCTTGATACATATGAAGTAACGTTGGATGCAGATTATATTGTGATGTTATATCTGATTGGATTAGGAACATTATTGATTTCTTCAATTGCACCAACAGTATACGTAGTTCGTTTGAAGCCTAGAAAGGTTTTAATGTAAGGGGGATATTATGGCAATATTAGAAGTAAATAACCTTGAGTATTATTACCAAGATGGTGAAAATATAAGATATATATTAAAAGATTTAAGTTGTTCATTTGACAAAGGAGTATTCTATACAATCAAAGGACAATCAGGTTCTGGTAAGACAACGTTGTTGTCATTAATCAGTGCACTTGATACGCCAATGAAGGGAACAATCCTTTATGAACAAAAAGAATTAAAAGAAATTGGATATGAAAAATATCGTCGTAATAAAATTGGAATTATTTTTCAATATTACAATCTGATTCCTTATTTGACAGGGCTGGAAAATATTGAACTGGCAATGTGTGAAACAGATAATGAAGTACCTAAGAATAAAAAAGAAGTAGCATACAACTTATTAGACTTTATTGGGATTACAAAAACAAAGGCAGATCGTCAAATCAACAAGTTATCAGGGGGAGAGCAACAACGTGTTGCGATTGCCAGATCACTTGCAACTAATGTAGATGTGATTTTAGCCGATGAGCCTACTGGTAACCTGGATGCAAGTATGCAACAAGAAATTGTAGATATTTTCAAAACATTAGCACATGAACACAACAAGTGTGTTATCGTGGTAACTCATAATGATGAAATTGCCCAACAGGCAGATAAAGCATTTACTCTTAGTCAAGGAGAATTAGTAGAAGATGAGTGATTTCTTAAAGAACTTTACAGATGATAAATATGGAAATCTTTTAGATGAACATGAAGAAAAATCTAAAAAAGATGATAAAGGTAAAAAGAAGGAAAAGGATTCTGATGAAACAACAGAAATCCCTGTTTCAAAACCTGAACCAAAGACGTCAGTTGAAAAGCCATTAAGCAATGAAAATACTACAAAAGAAAAGAAGAAGTTTCAGCCAGAAATGCCAAAGGTGTTGGCAGGCAAGAGAAAAAGAACAGATACAGTTGAAGAAATTAATAAGGATCCAAATTATCAGAAAAAGAAAATTATTCAACATGGATTGTTGGTGTTGGCGATTCTGTTAGTGTTTGGTGGAGGATTCTTAGGTTATCGAATGATGAATGAGCGAACATTACCAAACTTCGTAGACAAACCAATTTCAGAGATGCAGGAATGGTCTAAGAAGAATGGTGTTGACTTGGATATCAGTACTGAATTTTCAATGGAATACAGCAGTGACCATGTAATTTCTGTAAATAAAAAAGCAGGAAGTAGTATTCAAAAAGGTGACTTGCTGATTGTGAAAGTCAGTGAAGGTGCTGATCCAGAAGAGAGTCTAGAGATTCCAGATTTCTCAACTTATAATGAAAGTAAAATAAATGATTGGATTAGTGAAAATCGAGCTGATAATCTAAAAGTTCAAAAAGAATATAGTACAACTGTGAAAAAAGGTGATTTTATTCGCTTGGAATTTGCAGATAAAGATATGACTAGAGAAACTTATAAGCGAAAAGATTATGCTACAGTTACTGTTTCTAAAGGTGAGGAAAAGAAAGAAAAAACAATTGAAGTTCCTGACTTTAGTGGTGAAGATGTTAGTAAAGTAACTGAATGGGCAACAAAGAATGAAGTGAAAATCGTTCAAAATGATGAATACTCAGGAACGATTGAGATGGGAAAAGTAATTTCCCAAAGTGTTGCCGCAAAAGAAAAAGTAGCTAAAGGCGATGAACTAACGATTGCAGTATCAAAGGGAAAAGCACAAATTGTGCCAAACTTCTCTGCCTACAATCTACATACAATTAATGAAACTGGGGCTACTGAAAATATACCTTATCTGGTTGTAGAACGTTATAGTGCAGGAGTTCCATATGGTCAATTCATTTCACAGGATGTAGCTCCTGGAGTAATCATTGAAGATGGAAATGTTGAGAATGTGGTGGTTACTTATTCTATAGGAAAACCATACATTAATCGATCTGATGTTATTTATAAGACAGAAAAAGATATTCGTGATTATTTCTATGAAATAAATCAGAAAGGTGCAAGTATTACATACACAATCCAACAGGTTGCACCAAGTACCTGTCAATTCAAAGATCAACCAATTGAAAAAGGCATGACTTGTGGAGCTAGTTATAATAATCAGTTTATTGAAATTGGTGGTTCGATTACAATCTATATGGCAAATGCTGATTTAGTTATGGACAGTGGTGAATAAATAAAGAAAGCAATCCTTTGTGGATTGCTTTTATGGTGGTAGATTATAAATATTTCATGTTTCTTAAAATTTGAAGTTAACTTCAAAAAATGTTATTATTTATATATATTTGAAGTTAACTTCAAAAAAGGAGTCAATTATGTTTCAACGAACTACATATCTCAATCAATTAATACAATTTAAAAATTCAGACTTTATTAAAGTTATTACTGGTGTTCGTCGTTCAGGGAAGTCAGTAATGTTAATGCTTTATAAAGAACATTTGCTTCAGGATGGAGTAAACGAAGATCATATTATATATTTTAACTTTGAAAGCTTTGAGTTTCAGACAATTAATACAGAAGCGAAATTTCATAATCTGTTAGAACAATCACTTCCTAATGATGGAGAAAAAGTATACATACTTTTGGATGAAATTCAGAATATTGATGGCTGGCAGAGAGTAGTTAATGGATTAAGGGTAAGTTATGATAGTGATATTGTTATTACAGGATCAAATGCAAATATGCTTTCAGGAGAATTAGCCACACTATTGAGTGGTCGATATATTGAAATACCAATTTATCCATTCTCATTTGTTGAGTTTTTAGATGCTAAAGATATTGATGTTCATTCGAGAAAAGTAGATAGTGCATATCTTGAGTATGAAAAATATGGTGGTTTCCCTAGTGTGATAGTTGCAGATGAAGCAATTAAAGATACTATTCTATCTGGTATTTTTGATACTATTGTTTTAAATGATGTTGCACTTCGCGCAGGAGTAAAAGATTCAACAACTTTAAAATCTGTTATTAGTTTTTTAGCTGATAATGTTGGTCAACTAATCAATGTGTCCAAAATTGTAAATACGCTAAAAAGTGAGGGAATTGAAACATCTTCTCACACGGTAAATCGCTATTTGGATATTTTAGAGAATGCTTACCTTTTCTATCGCATAAAACAATATGATATACGAGGGCGTGAATATCTTAGAACAAATGGAAAGTACTTTATTGTTGATATGGGGTTAAGAAGAAATGCTGTAGGAAGAAAAGATGGAAATTACAGTAATCGATTAGAAAATATTGTTTTCATTGAACTATTAAGAAGAGGATATACTATTGATATTGGTAAGTTGAATAATAAAGAAATTGATTTTGTTGCTAGAAAAGTTGATAAAACTTTGTATGTTCAAGTGGCATATGAATTGCCAAATAGTTCGCGCGAAACGGATAATCTTTTAAATATCCAAGATAATTATGAAAAAATTCTCATTTTGGGTAGGTATTCAGACACACAAATAATTGATGGAATACCAGTTATATATATTGTAGACTGGTTATTAGAAGATAACTAAATTAGCGATTAAGAAAAGACAATCCTAATTTGATTGTCCTTTATATATTTGTAGAAATGTAGTCAAGAAATTCATCAAATGTATTGTTAGATACTAGATTCTGCAACATTTCATGATCCATTAAGATATCAAATAAAAGATTATAAATCTTACTGAAATTTTCATCATATTCTTTTAGCGATAGTAATAACACTAAATGCAATTTTTCACCAAACCAATCAATAGGTTTACTGCTATAGTAGTAAGCAATCTTAGTTTCATTTGCTTGAACATTTAATGCATGAGGAATTGCAAAGTTATTAAAGAATGCAGATGATGCTAATTCTTCACGTTTTAAAACACTGTTCAGATATGTGTCAGGAACATAATTTAAACCCATCATTTTATCATTTAAGAAGTCAAGGATTTCTTTTCCATCTGTAAGTCCGTGATTTACAAAGAACAGATCTTGATCAAAATAATTCATTAATTGTTCTTTGACTTTTTTTGATTTCTTTTGCTTTAAGGATTCTACCAGTTTGTTATCAATACTATGAATTTCTCTTGCAGTAAGCAAGGGGCTTACATAGATTGCATTTGATAAGATAAACTCACTTTTAACTACAGTAATAATAAAGTCATATTGGTCTTCATTTGTAATTTCAGAGTATGACTCTACCAGTTTAATAACCTCCAGCTGGTTAGAAA
The DNA here is from genome assembly GCF_030814225.1 of Breznakia pachnodae. Taxonomy (GTDB): domain Bacteria; phylum Bacillota_I; class Bacilli_A; order Erysipelotrichales; family Erysipelotrichaceae; genus Breznakia; species Breznakia pachnodae. The sequence continues at coordinate 982,251 of NZ_JAUSUR010000001.1, read as the reverse complement.
AATTTTCTTTTAGTTGGTTTACTAGTAATTTTCTTATCTCATTATACTTTGGACAAATACAAATTACTTTTGCTTTTGTATAAACCATATTGTTATTGATGATGGTACCTAAATAGATAGCGATTAAGCCAATCTCATCATTGTTGATAGATGTGTCAAATTCTTTTTCGATTAGATAAGTAAGGTATACAGAAATATCGTATATATAAGGGTGAGAATGCTTCAATGATAGGGTTGTATCATTCTTGAAGAATGCCTGATGTTTTGAACGAAGTAATAGATAATGAATATGTAAAACAAAACTATCAAAGAAGTCTTGATATTCAATGTCCAATCCATAATGACAAAATGTATTGTTGAGGATTGTTTTTACTTTATCTTTGAACTCTTCATCATTGATGATCTTTTCATTATTATCAGGCAGATTATTTCTAAATGAACCAATAATGAAGGTAAGCATACTTGTAAAGTCAGATTCATTAACTGCAATATTGAATTCTTGTTCGACTTTAGTTGAAAATAATTTTAAGAACTTATATTCATTACTATCTGTATCATAATCGGTTTTTTCATTCAGTTTATTAGTGTTTCCATTTACAATCCTTTGTAAGGCAACGGATAAGCTAATTACAATATTTTTGAAATAAATTGTATCCATGTTTACATCAATTTCCTGTAAAGATTGATTTACCAAATTGTTGATATCACTTAAGGTGAAGTCAGTAAAGAAGTTATCAAAATTTTCTAAATGGTTTGCTAAGTTATCTACTTCAGAGAAAAAGAAATGAGCTAGCATTTTCCGCTTTGCATTCTCTGTGCCAATAATATTGATTCGATCTCCTCGCTTTTGAATCTTTAGTCCAGAAGATTCAAATTTATCGTTTAGTTGTTTGATAATATTAAAAATTGTTGATTCGGATACATAGTATTCATCTGCCATATCATAAACTGAAACAGTATCGTGAATCAGCAAAGCAAGTGATACTGCTTTGGTAATATTAAGATAATCATTTATCTTAAAGTTTTGAAAAAGATCCTCAGCTGATTCATTTTGTTCTACCTGATAACCATCACGACTTGAAGAAATAATTCGATCATTACTCATTGTATTGATTGTTTTTATTTCATAGCGAAGTGTTCGTGGCGAGATATTAAGTAGCGTACATAAAGAATTACTGGACATTGGTTTTCCGTTTTCTTTTAATGTTTTAATTATTAGATATTGTCGTAGACTTAACTCTTTCATAAGAACCTCTTTTGTGCGAATCCCTTCAACACTATCATATCTTTTGTCTTGTAAATTGCAACTAAAAAAATGCCACTGTTGTGGCATTTACAACTTTTTCAAGACTGCCATGTTGGTGGCAAAAGTAAAATGTTAAGAAATCCTGAGTTTGGTTAAGATACAAGTAAGAAGAAGATAAAGTCAAAAAAGGAGGAACATATGAGTGTAATACCAAACAATTTCTTATGGGGAGGAGCTGCAGCAGCTAACCAATATGAAGGTGGATATAACGAGGGTGGTAAAGGATTGAGTGTTGCTGATTGCTTTACTGCAGGTGAAAAAAATCGGCGAAGAGAATATACCGATGGTGTAATTGAAGGGAAATACTATCCATCTCATATTGCAACTGATTTCTATCATAACTATAAAGAAGATATTAAATTATTTGCTGGTATGGGATATAAGTGTTTTCGTACATCAATTGCATGGAGTAGAATTTTTCCAGAAGGTGATGAAGCAGAGCGAAACGAAGAAGGATTACAGTTTTATGATGATGTGTTTGATGAGTTATTAAAGTATGGAATTGAACCAGTTATTACGATTACTCATTATGAGGTGCCATATGGATTAGTAAAGAAATATGGTTCGTTTAAGAGTAGAAAAACAATTGACTGCTTTGTAAGGTACAGTGAAGTAATCTTTAAACGATATAAAGATAAAGTAAAGTATTGGATGACATTTAATGAGATTAATACAATGGCTCACGATCCGGCTCAACAAACTGGAATCAGAATTTTGGAAGGAGAGAATCGTAAGCAAGTGATTTATCAGGCTGCTCATAATATGTTAGTAGCTAGTGCTAAAGCAGTGAAGCTTGGGCATGAAATTAATCCTGATTTTAAGATTGGTTGTATGATCTGTATGCCAATGTTTTACCCAGAAACCTGCAAACCAGATGATCAGATTGCTGCAATGCAGGCAAATGATGAAGTGTATTTCTTTAGTGATGTACAGTGTCGTGGGTATTATTCTGCTAAAGCAAAACGAATGTTTGTGAAAGAGGAATTACATATTGAAATGGCTGAGGAAGATGAACAGATATTAAGAGAAGGAAGCGTTGATTATATTGGGTTTAGTTATTATATGTCAGGCGTAAGCACATCTCGTGAAGTGGAGACGGTGCAAGGTAATATGATGAAAATGGTAAAAAACCCTTATCTTGTAGAAAGTGAATGGGGATGGGGAATTGATCCAGTTGGTTTTCGTTTCTGTTTGAACTGTTTATATGATCGATATCAACTTCCACTATTTTGTGTAGAAAATGGATTTGGTGCACATGATGAACTGACAAGCGATGGCAAGGTACATGACCCATATCGAATCGATTATTACCGTCAACATATTGAAGAGATGAAAAAAGCCATGGATATTGATGGTGTTGATATTATTGGGTTTACTGCATGGGGATGTATTGATTTAATAAGCGCTGGTTCAGGGGAAATGAAAAAGCGTTATGGAATGATTCATGTCGACCGTGATAATGAGGGGAATGGAAACTTAAAGAGAACAATCAAAGATAGTTATTATTGGTATAAAAAAGTAATCGCTACAAATGGCGAAGACTTAGATTAGGAGGTAACAATGAAAAACAATTATCCAAATTTATTTAAACCACTAAGAATGCGTAATGTAATTTTCCAAAATAGAGTATTTGTATCTTCGATGGGATGTCCACCTACGCATAAGCACCCATCATCACCTAAATATGATGCTGGTGTTGGATTTTATGATAAAACAGCAGGTGGAGCTGCAGCTATATTAGTTGAGGTTCCACCAACACAAAAAGATGGAACTTATCCTAAATATGAACGAGATGTTATTAGAGAGCTAATGTCATTGGCTGGTCAAAGCGGATCAAAGATTGGTGCAGGGCTTGGCTTATTTGGAAGAGATGAGGATGGAACGATGTATGGTCCTTCATCTTATAAAAAACCAGATGGTACACAACTACAGGAAGTAACAGAAGAAAAAATGTTATCTTTCATTGAAGAACTTGGAAGAAATGCGAAAGCAGCAAAAGAGTTTGGTTTTGATTATGTACAATATCATATGGCACATGAATCTATTATGTCTCATTTCTTAGCACCTGGTTTCAATCAGCGTAAAGATGAGTATGGAGGTTCTTTAGAAAATAGAATGAAATTTCCAAAGCTGGCAATTAAGACAATTCGTGAAGCTGTTGGAAATGATATGCCAATTATTGTAAGACTAAGTGCATATCTACATTGTGATGAATCATTTGAGTTTGAGGAAATGTTAACCTTTATTAAAGAAGTTCAAAACGAAATTGATATGGTAAATGTATCTTGTGGTATGGATACTTGGTATGAGACAAATGTATATCATTGTACTACACCATTTCAACCACATAATATCAATGCGCATTGGGCTGCAAAAATTAAAAAAGTTTGTCCTGATTTATATGTTTGTCCTGTTGGTGGAATTGTTACGCCGGAAGATGCAGAAGAAATTATAACAAGTAATCAAGCAGATGCAGTGATGCTGGGAAGAGCAATGAATGCAGACCCACTATGGCCAAAGAAAGCAAAAGAAGGACGTAGTGAGGATATTGTTCCATGTCTGCGTTGTTCATATTGTTATCATGCAGCAAATGATCATAATTTGATTGCCTGTTCAGTGAATCCGAGATTCTTTAGAGAGAATCGAGTACCGATGGTTCTTGATAAAGCTGGAAGAATTAAAAAGGTAGTAGTTATTGGTGGTGGCCCTGCCGGCTGTAAAGCGGCAATAACAGCATCTGAAAGAGGACATCATGTGGTGTTGATTGAAAAGAGTGATAAAGTGGGTGGTCAATTAAAACATGCAGACCTTGATGAACATAAATCTGATCTTGCAAGATATTGTAAGTATTTGCAGGTACAGATTGCAAAATCTGAAGTTACTGTTTTATACAATACAACAGCAACACCAGAAGTTGTAAAATCATTAGAACCAGATGCAGTAATTATTGCAATAGGTGCAACACCAGTAAAACCAAATATAAAAGGAATTGACAAGCCGTTAGTTATGGAAGCAATTGACAGTTACAATTATATGGACATGATCGGACATAATGTATCAATTATTGGTGGTGGAACTATTGGAAGTGAGATGGCATTGAAACTTGCTGAAGATGGTCATAAAGTTTCGATTATTGAGAGTGGGGATAAGTTGTGTGCAAGAGGACATATGTTGTATCGAATTGGGATTCGTCATGCAATGGATAAAGTTAGTGAAAAAATTACTAGTTACTTAAATACTTCATGTATGGAAATACTAGATGATAGAGTTATTATTGAAAAAGATGGAAAACAAGAAACAATAGTAGCAGATACAGTGCTTGTATCGGTAGGATTACGTCCACTAACTGATAAAGTTGCTTCTTTCTATGGTATAACGCCAGAAACCTATTATGTTGGTGATTGTGATCGAGTAGGAAAAGTATTGGAAGCAACTAACAATGCGTATTTTATAGCAGTAAATTTATAGGTGAATGATGGAACGAGATTTAACTCAAGGATCATCATGGAAAAAATTACTAATCTTTTCAATTCCATTATTTATAGGTAACCTATTTCAACAATTCTACAATATTGTGGATTCAATAGTTGTAGGAAACTTTATTGGAGAAGAAGCTTTGGCTGCTGTAGGAACTTCTGGTATCTTAATGAATATGATTAGCAGTGCGGGATTGGGACTTGCAACAGGTGCAAGTATTATCATTGCTCAATTTTATGGAGCGAAGAATTATCAGTCTACGAATAAAGCAATTTATACTTCCATTCTGACGTTTGTTGGAATTGGGTTAATCGCTACCATTGTTGGTTGGTTAATTATGAATCCGATGTTAGAGCTGTTGAATACACCAGATAATATAATAAGTTATATAACTTCGTATTTATTTATTATATTTTTAGGGATTGTATTTGTATTGTTATTTCAAACATTGAGTATGATTTCAGTTGCACTTGGTGATTCTAAAGCACCAATGTATATGTTGTTTATAGCAAGTATAATTAATATAGTACTGGACTTAGTCTTTACTCTTGTATTTCATATGGGAGTATCTGGTGTCGCTCTTGCTACTATTATAGGACAAGGATTTGCAGCTATTGCCTGTTATATTAGAATTCGAAAATTCATGGATTACAAAGCACTGGATGAAGAAAAATATAAATTTGATAACCATGTGTTTAAAAAAATTATAACGCTGGGAACGCCAGCAGTTATACAAAATCTTATATCCAGTTCAGGATTATTGGCAATACAAGGATTATTAAATGGATTTGGTAGTACAACAGTTGCAGCGTATACAGCTGCAAATAAAATTGATGGAATTGCGATGACGCCAATGGTTAGTTTGGGAACTGCAATTTCTACATTTACTGCACAGAATATTGGTGCTAATAAAAGTGAAAGAATCAAAGATGGATTTCGCTTTGTTAATATATTTGCACTTGGTATTTGTATCATAACAGGAATAATTATTTATCTGTTTGGTGCAAACCTATTAGGATTATTTATTGATGGAACAATTAGTAGTGAACTGATTGATATCGGAGTGGAATACTTGCGTATTGCAGTATTCAGTTACGTAATTATGGCTTTTATGTTTACATCTACGGGTGTCTTACGAGGTGCTGGAGACGTAAAATCAGTATTTATATGTTCTTGTCTAGATCTAGGAGGAAGAACACTGTTTGCTTATGCTATGGTAAACCATATGGGACGCTTTGCTCTGTGGTTAGCGTATCCGTTTGGCTGGATTGTGGCATGCTTATTAAGTTATACAATTTACTTTTCTGGAAAGTGGAATAATAAAAAGATAATTGAAAGTTAGGAGAATATTTATGGAATTTACAATCGAACTGCCAGTGAGTGCAAACGAATTATTTACTTGTTTGAATCAAAGTATTATTGATGATATTTTTACTTATATAGGTAAAAAAACAAAAATCGAAGAGATTAAAGAAGGATTTTCATATAAGAAGAATATTTCTTCAAACTCACAAAAACCAGAGTATGCATATGTTACCTTGACTGATTATCAGCCATATAAAACATATACCGTTTTATATGAGAGTAATAAAAGAAAAACTAAGGTACAGTATAAGGTCAAGGAAATAGAAGAATCAAAAATTGAAATTTTATATAGTGAAGAATTAGAAAAACTAGTAAAGGATGATAAAGGCGAACAAATCTTTATGAAAGTTGAAAATGATAATAAAGGAAAAGTTCCTTTATTTAAAAGAATTCAATTTCGTCAGGTTATAAAAACAATAAAGAAAAAAAGACAAACTGCATAAGGAATTGCCACGATAGTGGCATATGGTAAGTTGTTAAACCTCAGATGTCATTTTATAATATAATTGCTAGCAATGATTATAGTATGTCAATGAATCAGGTATAACATAAATTATTTATAAGAGAGGAGGGAACATAGAAATTTTCTGTGTTCAGATAATATGAAAAAGTTTACAGATTTTCTTGATAAGTATTTATCACCAGTTGCTGATAAATTATCAAATAATAGATTCTTAAAATCGATCGCTGATGGAGTGATCATGACCATGCCATTGACTATGATTGCAGCAGTATTCTCAATCATCAACTCATTGCCAAATATATTACCGTTTCTTCCGGACTGGAGTCCAGAAGTTGCGAGTGCAATTATGTTACCCTATAACTTGTTATTTGGGTTACTAGCATTAATTATTTCATTTACTGTAGCGAAACGTCATGCAAAGTATTATGAATTAAATGAAACAAACTGTGGAATTGTATCACTAATTTGTTTTGTATTAATTGCATCACCGCTTGAGAACAATACATTTGATGCAACATTCTTTGGATATGCAGGTATCTTCTCAGCAGTAATTACTGGATTGGTAAGTGTAGAAATCTATCGTTTCTTAGTGCAACGTAATATTAAAATCAAGATGCCGGATTCAGTTCCGCCACTTGTAAGTTCATCATTTGAAACGATTGTTCCATTATTTATATTAATTTCAGTATTTTATTTAGGAAGTTTAGCTTGTCAGGAATTTACAGGAATGTTAATTCCAGCATGGATTCAGCAAATTGTAACACCAGCAATTCAAGGTGGAGATACGATTACATATCAGGTAGCAATTCACTTCTTTATGCAATTGTTCTTCTGGTTGGGAATGCACGGTTGGGCAATCTTGGCCGGAATTATGATGCCAATTCAAACGGCATTATTAGCTGAACAGTCAGCTGCAGCAGCGGCTGGACAAGCATTACCTTATATTACACCTGGAGGGGCGAATTTCATGGGAACCTTCTGGTGGTTCTTACCAATAATGCTAATTTTCTTTTGTAAGGCAAAACGAAATAAGGCAATTGGAAAAGCAGGATTAGTACCAGGAATATTTGGAATATCAGAACCAGTTACCTTTGGTACTCCAATTGTATTGAATCCGATTCTGGGAATACCATTCATTCTGTTTCATCCAATTTGTGTAGCTATTAACTTTGGGGCAATCAAGCTTGGATTCATGAATGCCAGTGCTACTCCACAAATTTCGGGAGTACCACAACCATTTGCGACCTGGATTGCATGTGATGGAGATTTAAGAGTATTCTTAGTATTCGCAGTAATTCTACTTGTTACCTTCTTAATCTGGTATCCATTCCTCAAGGTGTGGGACAACAAGTGTTTACGTGAAGAACATGAAATGGAAGAACAAGAACATATTCAAGAGAATGTAGCTTAAACATCAGAAGATATCAGTTCTCTGATATCTTCTATATAAAACTATAAGAGAGGAAAAATTATGATTACAGTAAGATTATTTTGCGCAAATGGATTTTCAACAGCAATCATGTGCAAGAAGATTCAGGAAGCAGCAAAACAAAATGGAAAAGACTTTGATGTTATTGCCTTTCCTTATTCTGAGTGTTCAAAAGAAGGTGTGACTGCTGATGTAATATTGTTAGGTCCACAAATTCGATATAATCTTTCTAAAGTACAAACAATGTATCCAGATAAACCAGTGATTTTATTAGATATGGAAACATATGGGAAAATGGATGGAGCGAAAGTCTATGGTCAAATCATAGAAGTGCTAGGATAGTTAGAGAAAGGAAGAGTATGGATAATCAGTTGACAGAAATGAGTTGCAGAATTATAGCTGCTGTTGGAGAAGCGAAAGGCTTGTATATCGAAGCTATAAAATGTGCAAAGATCAAAGAAATAGATCAGGCAATTGCCAAAATCGAAGAAGGAGATAAATGCTATGCCCAAGGCCATAGCATTCATAAAGAGCTACTTACAAAGTTTGCTTCAGGTGAAAAGATTGAAGTAGATATTCTGTTAGTTCATGCAGAATGTCAGATGATGAGTGCTGAAGATTTTCAGTTGATTGCTAAAGAAGTAGTTGAATGGTAAAGAAAGACAATCATAGCGATTGTCTTTCTTTACCTAAGTATAGATACAATTAATTTTGTAATTAATGGGTAAGTAAGTAATCCTACAATGATACCGATTATAAAAATAATTATATTCTTGCTTGTTAATTTTTTTTTTCATAATAATTTCAGACAACTCTTTTACTGTCTTCCTCTCTCAATAAATAATATATTATATATAAAGTATAAATAAAAGTCTTTTAAACTTTTATTTAAAGTGTATAATTATTAGTGACAGGCCATACATAAAATGTTTGGTGATTAGAGAGTCTTTATGGAAAAGACTTTCTTTTTATTACCATGTGAATGTGATAAAATTTACTTAGTGAGGTAACATCATGTTTAGTGCAGCTGAGATCAAGAGTTTAAATGAAACAGAACTAGAAGTATACAAGTATATTACAAAGAATCGGACTGAAGTTTTAAATATGAAAATTCGTGATTTAGCAGATGCTGCTCATGTATCAACGACTACTGTTTTACGCTTCTGTAAGAAGATTGGTTGTGAGGGATATGCTGAATTCAAACTGAAGTATAAGATGGAACTTTCAAAAAATGAAGTAGCAAAAGATTATAATGATGTGCATACAATGCTTCAATACTTTAAGCGAATTGATACAGAAGATTTTGATAATGAACTGAATAAGGTTGCTGAACTTATATATGAACGAAGCAATGTAATATTCTTAGGGATTGGAACTTCTGGTATTTTAGCGAAGTATGGAGCCAGATTCTTTTCCAATATAGGAAAGTTTTCTCAACACATTGATGATCCCTTTTATCCAGTACCGAATCGATATTTAGATGATTCAGTCGTAATTATTTTATCAGTGAGTGGTGAAACTAGAGAAACAATTGACCAGATGCATAATTTCTTAAATACAAAATCAGTTATTTTGTCTATTACAAATACCAATGTAAATACAATTGCAAGTATGTCAGATATCAATTTATCATACTATATGCCAATGACAATCATTGGTGATTCACTAAATTTAACAACACAAGTACCTGTACTCTTTATTCTTGAAACTTTAGCGAAGAAAGTACAGAAAATGGAAATAGACCAATAAATAAGCCTTTATTGAAACAATGATATCCTAAAATTTATCGTTGTTTTTTTTGTGTAACAAATTACAACTATAGTTATCTTGTTTTATTAACTGCCAAAATTGAGACATACAAATTTTTTACTGCTACAATGTAAGCGTATTCAGATGATATCAGTTGAAACGGAAAATAGTACAGGAGGAATTACAATGACAATTAAAGGCTTTCCTGAAGACTTTTTGTGGGGTGGTGCTGTTGCAGCACATCAGATGGAAGGTGCTTGGAATATCGGGGGGAAAGGAATCAGTGTTGCCGATGTAATGAGTGCAGGGGCACATGGAGTACCTAGAGAGATTACAGATGGTGTTATTGATGGAATTAATTATCCAAATCATGAGGCAATCGATTTCTATCATCACTATAAAGAAGATATCGAGTTGTTTGCTCAATTAGGGTTCAAATGTTTTCGTACCAGCATAGCCTGGACAAGAATATTTCCAAAAGGGGATGAAAGTGAACCCAATGAAGAAGGGTTACAGTTCTATGATGATATGTTTGATGAATGTATCAAACAAGGAATTGAACCAGTAATTACCTTATCTCACTTTGAAATGCCATATTACTTAGTAGAAAAGTATGGAGGGTTCAGAAATAGGAAGTGTATTGATTTCTTTATGAACTTTGCGGAAGTTTGTTTCAAACGATACAAACACAAAGTAAAGTATTGGATGACATTTAATGAAATTAATAACCAGACAAATTTTACAACCGATTTTGCACCATTCACTAATTCAGGTATTAAATACGAAGATGGTGAAAACCGTGAAGAAATTATGTATCAGGCAGCGCACTATGAATTAGTGGCAAGTGCCAAAGCAGTGAAGTTAGGACACGAAATCAATCCGGAGTTTAAGATTGGTTGTATGCTTGCAATGTGTCCAATTTATCCTTATTCATGTAAACCGGAAGATATGATGATGGCAACCTCAGCAATGCACAAACGTTTATATTTCGGTGATGTACATGTTCATGGAGAGTATCCAGGATACATTAAAACATACTGGCAAAGAAAGAACTTCAATATTGATGTAACCAAAGAAGATGAAGAAGCACTAAAAGAAGGTTGTGTGGATTATGTAGGATTCAGTTACTACATGTCGTTTGCGACACAATATACAGAAGGTAATGAACATTATGATTATGATGAAGAAACAATGCTTGTTAGAAATCCATACATAGAAGCAAGCAAGTGGGGGTGGCAGATAGACCCAGTTGGATTCAGATATTCACTTAACTGGTTATATGATCATTATCGACTTCCATTGTTTGTTGTTGAAAATGGATATGGTGAAATTGATCAGGTAGTTGATGGAACAGTTGATGATACGTATCGTATTGACTATATGAGAGATCATATCAAAGAAATGCAACTGGCAATGAGTGAAGATGGAGTAGATGTTCTTGGATATACTTCATGGGGACCAATTGATATTGTTTCAGCTGGTACAGGAGAAATGAAAAAACGTTATGGATTCATCTATGTAGATAAAGATGATGAAGGTAATGGTAGTCTAGAAAGAAGTAAGAAGAAAAGTTTTGATTGGTTTAAAAGAGTAATTGAAACAAATGGGAAAGAGTTAGGTTAGGTAACGTAATGGAAGGACTAGAGTTAATAAGTTTTCAGATTATAGCAGCTGTAGGGGCTGCAAAGAGTATGTATGTAAATGCAATACAAGAAGCAAAAGCAGGAAATATAGAACGTGCAAAAGAACTAATTGAAGAAGGTCAAGCAGTTTTCCATGATGGACATCAGGCACATGCAGGATTGATTGCGGAAGAGGCAAATGGAAATAAGACAGAATTTAATTTATTGCTGATGCATGCAGAAGATCAGTTGATGACAACAGAAACATTCAAACTGGTAGCTGAAGAAATTATTGATCTTTATACATTACATCAACAAAGTAACATCAAGGAGGCATAGAGATGAAAAAGATTCGATTATTCTGTAATGCTGGTATGTCAACAAGCATGCTGGTAAAGAAGATGGAAGAAGTTGCACAAAATAAAGGAATCGATGTTGAAATTATTGCATATCCTTTAAATGATTTAAGTGCAAAAATGGATGAAGCAGATATAATATTATTAGGACCTCAAGTAGGTTATGAAGAAAAAAGAGTAAAAGGTTTGTGTGAACCTAAAGGAATTCCTGTCGGTGTAATACCAATGACAGATTATGGAATGATGAACGGTGAAAATGTACTAACATTTGCACTAGGTTTATAAGAGGAGAAAAACGATGAAACAATTTTTAAATGACAGTATAGTTCCAACTATAATGAAGTTTGTGAACACAAAAGCAATGATGGCATTACGTAATGGTATCTTATATACAATGCCATTAACAATTATCGGGTCATTCTTCCTGATAATTGCATGTTTCCCATATGATCCAGTAGTTGAATGGTTAGGATCAGTTAATTTACTTGGACCATTATTTCAAGTAACCGGAGCAACATTTGATATTATCGCAATCGCTGCAGTTATTGGGATTGCATATGAGTATGTAAAAGCAGAAGGATATCCAGCATTAAATGCAGGAATCATCTCATTTGTTTGTTTCCTAATTCTTCAAGAATCATCAGTGATGAGTGCTGGTGGAGAGGAAGTAGGTAGTGTAATCAACAAAGCATGGACAGGTGGAAAAGGGATGATCTGTGCAATCTTAATTGGTTTAATTGTAGGATATGTATACTCATTATTTATGAAAAAAGATATTCGTATTAAAATGCCAGCAGGAGTTCCTGAAGGAGTTGCAAACTCATTTACTTCACTTATTCCTGGAGTTGTATTAATTACTTCAACATTTATCGCTTATGCATTATTCGATATTATTGGAAATACAACATTATTAGAATTAATTTATGACGTAATTCAAACACCACTACAAGGTATGACAGATAGTTTGGGTGGAGTTATCATGATGGGATTCTTAATTCCATTCCTATGGTTCTTTGGGGTTCATGGATCAACAATTGTTGGTGGAATCATGGAACCAATGCTATTAGCAAATACATTAGAAAATCAAGCAATCTTAGATGCAGGATTAAAGTTAACTCAAGCAAATGGTGGACATATTGTTACAAAACAATTCCTAGATCAGTTTATGACTGTAACTGGTGCAGGGATGACAATTGGAGTTGTAATGTTCATGGTATTCTTTGCAAAATCAGCAAGAAACAAAGAAATTGGTAGATTATCAGCAGTACCAGCATTATTCAATATTAATGAACCAGTACTATTTGGTACACCAATTACATTAAACCCAATGCTTGCAGTACCATTTATCGCAATGCCAGTAATTTCTGGATTAATCTTATACTTTGCGCAAGCTACAGGACTTGTACCATTGTTTGGAGGAGTATTAGTTCCTTGGACAACACCTCCTATTATCTCAGGATTCCTAGTAGGTGGATGGCAAACAGCATTGTTACAATTATTTGTATTAGTACTTTCATTCTTTGTATACTTACCATTTATTAAAAAGTTAGACAAGATGAATGTAGAAGCAGAAGTTGCAGCAGCTGCAGAAGAAGCTAAATAAATATGAAAGACCTTTCTGATTGGAAAGGTCTCTTTTTATATTTATAAGAATGGGTTTAACCAAGTACTAAATTCTTTCATTCGATTAATAATGTCTTGAAAAGAAATGTTTTTAGAGTAAAAAAATACAGTTTGATAATCCAACCATAATTCATTTAGTTTTTTATCACTTTCTAATGTATGCAGAATGGGATCTAAAAGATATAAGTCATCTAGTGTATTTCGATTAGTAAAGGTAGTGTGAATTGCGTTGATAAGTGTCTTTTTATCTAAATGAGTCCAACCATCACTTAAAAAATAAAAAATATCATAATAGTCTTTCATACGACTGTTAGCAGTTTTTAAATGTAGGATAGCCTGCAATTTTTCTGCAAAAATAGTTTCAGAATTGTAAGCAAGTATATTTATAGAGTCATTTTCTAATATCATTTTGTATTCATATTTTATTGCTCTTGGGGTAACAATGTCACCAGTAGTAATATCAATGTGGAAAGATATTCTTAAATTACCATAACAACCAGTTAAAGTGAATCTATAACCATTGTATTTTTTTGATAATCTTATTTCTTTAACTTTAACTAAAATAAAAGTTACATTATCCTCAATATCGATAGCTATTGTGGTTGATATTATTTATGTAATCATATCTTGATTGAAATCAATTCCGATAATATTCGCATCAATATCTCTTGTCGTTCTTGAATCCACACCCATTATAGAGGATAATAGGCAACCTCCTTTAATGATAAAATTATCTTTATATTCAGAATTTGAAAGTCTTTCAAGAAACCTTTCAAACATAAAATGTTGTAATACCTGTTGTACACTTAATCCAGTTTCTTTAGAATAGTGTCGTACTTTTCCTTTTAGTGATTCAACACTTCTAATCATATAAATAAATCCATAACTGTTCTAACTTTATTTTCACAATTTAATTGTTTAGCATAATTTATAAGTGTTGTTGTATTTACTTTTTTTTCTAAAAACATTTCTCTTATGAACTTATTACTTTGTTCCTTATCAATTCCGGTATTTCTGTTTTTAATGAGATCACAAATAATTCTTTCAATATTATAAGTAATGACTTCAAAACCAAACGGTGTTTTTACTTTAATTGTCCCAAGATTTAAAAGTTCTTTTTTTACATAATGAACTTTTATATCTTTAGGTAAACGATGCACATTATATCCTTGGTATACAGTAATATCCATTCTAAAAGGAGTTCTATCCGTATGGTTAAGAAGATACATTGCACTGTTATATGAAAAAACAATTGTAGGATTCTTCTTCTGAAGTATATAAAATTCATCCTCAAATGTATCGTTTCTGACATAAATTCCTTTTTGATATCGTTCCAATGTACCTTCCTCAAGTAACATATTAACAAAATATTTTCCTATATCATTCTCCTTGAAATCATTATTAGTAATTATTCCGTTACTTTGATTAACAAAAAACCTTGCATCATTGATATTTTTCATATTATTTCCTTTCTGTGCTTTAATTATAACACTTATAAAGCACAATTAGCAAAATTAACTATATCTATTTTGAATTATATAGACTATAGTTTCAAATTACTATCCTACTAATATATACTCGTATTACAAAAAAATCCTAAAAATAAATCATTGTTTTAGGATTAATAAAATTACGCTTAATTCAACCAACAGATACCTAGTCATCAAAATTTATCATTAATAAGAGCGGATGTATGATTTATAAAGAATTTACGAAAAGTCCACTAATCATGATGATTAAAAGATGTTGGGTATTCTCTAGTTGAATTAAGCCTAAAATTATATATCTTGTTTCTTATCAACAACACGAGCCATAGAAGTTCGATTTTTTAGATTCACATTAAAGTTCCCATTGAAATAAAGACTAAACAAAATATCAAATACAAAACGAATTGAATCAACAGTAGAATAGTTCGATATTTTAAAATAAAGATCTTCCATAGTTGGTATAGAAATATCAATATCTGCCAATTCGCTAATCGGATTATTTTCATCACTAGTAATAGAAATTACTGGAACATTGTGTTGTTTGAGAATAGATGTAACGTATACAACATCCTTTGTTCTACCACTATAAGATACAATAAAAGCAAGGTCATCTGCAGTGAGTGATTCTGCAATATAACTCATTCCTATTTGATTGTCATTAGTAATATGTTTACCAATTCTTGACATTCGATAGCAAAAGTCATTGCTTGAAGATAGTGAATAACCTTCTGCAAATATATGAATACGATTTTTATGAGTCAATAATGATACGGCTTTATTAAGCATTCTTGTATCTAAAAGCTGAAATGTCTGTTCCAAAATGTTTTGTTTCATTACTAATAATTTCTTTGTAATAAACTCAGGTGAGTCATCTACAGTAAAAGGGAAGTTTACATCAACATCAGAAATTTTATTCTTCTCATTACCAATCTCTCTAAAAAAGGCAATTTTAAATTCATTCCATCCACTAAATCCTAGTTTTTGAGAAAAACGAGTTAATGTAGATTTTGATACATAGTTTTCACTGGCAATTTCATTTACTGTTTTATTTAAAATATTTTCTTTCTGATTTAAAACATAATTACGTACAATTAATTCTGATTGAGAAAAAGTCTTATTATTCTCCATCTTTTTTAGTAAGTTCATAATGGTACCTCGTTAACTCAATAATATATAGAAACTTATTTTTTGTAAACAATATCAGTTAATTTGGAACAACATTCCTAAAAATAAGAAGTAAATTTTAAGTATTATTGAACCGTTGTTCGAAGTTTGGCTCAAAGTATTGTTATTCATTTTTTTCGTTTTATACTGAAAGTGTCAAATCGATTTGTAAGCGAAGGAGTAGTAACGTATATGAAAGAAATAACACTGGAAATGAGTTTGAAACCATTTAAGGAAAATAGTCCAGAATCAATTAAAGAAGTCTGTTTGTATTTCTTTGATCAATGGAAAGAAATCACTGCAAAAGCAGATGTAATTTGTGTTCTTTTGTGGATTGGAGATGGAAGTGAAATATTAGAATATGCAGGTGATTTTACTCAAGAGATTGAATGGGGACGTTATATTGGTAGGGCAAATGAGTTTCATGGTGATTGGGACCCTATTACTGATCCTCAAAAAGTAAGCCCCCATACAAGAAATTATTTGTATATGAATAATCCTCCTGCTTTTACATATCAGGATTTAGAAATTATTGTGAATATGATAAAAGAGGTAGGAGAAGATGTACTGCAAAAGCCGATTAAAGTAGGAGCAACGTTTGATCCAGGACCAGAGTTTGCAGTGTCAAAATTTAAGTACAAATGGCATCCAGAGATATGTACCGCTGGAACAATGGGAGATAAAAGTTTTGTAGTAAGTTATGAACTTTTACATAAAGATAATCGAAGCTATAAAGCGTATCCTAATGGTATTAATGAAGGAACACCCTTTGCAACCTTTTTAGGAAAACAAGCAAATGAGTTCTTAAATGACTTCAATTTTGATTATATCTGGTTTTCCAATGGATTCGGATTTGGAGCGGAGAACTGGGCAACTACTGGTTTATTGTTTGATGGTGAAACGTTTGTTGAAGACAAAGTTTCAATTCTTAATCAGAAAGAGAAAACATTAAATTTTTGGAAATTATTTCGAAAGGAATGTCCAGATTATGAAGTACAGACTAGGGGTACAAATCTTAGTGTAGGAATTGATTTTGCAACCGATGCAGTTGCAACTGAGGCAATCTATAATGGAAAGTTAAATATTGTTCCACCACCAAACTCACCATGGGCAGCTTTAGATAAAAACTTTGGTATTGAATTATCTGGATATATGTCAAGAATTGCAGAATTACCACAAAACAGTAATTATATGTTTCGGTTTTATTTGCATGATCCATGGTGGATGAATAGTCCA
This sequence comes from Breznakia pachnodae, assembly GCF_030814225.1. Taxonomy (GTDB): domain Bacteria; phylum Bacillota_I; class Bacilli_A; order Erysipelotrichales; family Erysipelotrichaceae; genus Breznakia; species Breznakia pachnodae. The sequence continues at coordinate 964,974 of NZ_JAUSUR010000001.1, read as the reverse complement.
TGGTTTGATCGCTATGAAGGAGAACCACATGATATATATATGCCACTAGCGATAGCAAGAATCGATGATGATTTGAAAATAGAAACACCAGAGTATATGAATTTCTTATCAATTGATAATTCTCTAGGTGATATGCCAGAAGAAGCAGTATTAAGTATATCCCCTCATATTGACAAAGCATTAAAGACACTTCCTGACAAGGTAGCTCCAATTCTTTGGGTATATCCATTTCATGAATACCAAAATGAAGATGTTATGGGGAACTATAATCTAAAAAAACCATTTTTTGAAGATTGGTTTATTACTTCTGCAATTAATGGAGGAATGCCAATTAATAATGTTATTTCAACAACCAACTTTGCAAAATATGCGAATGATAAATATGATTATTTTAAAGGGACTATTATTTTATCGCCAGTACCATATAAAGGAACTAAGCACGAAACAGCGTTAATTTCATATGTTGAAAATGGTGGAAAGGTATTAATGTATGGTTCATTGAGTGATGCAGGTAAGGACATCTTAACATTATTGAATGTTAGAAAGGATGAAGGTTTATATGGAGAACTGCAATTACAATCTACATACAAACTAGGAGATGAAAACTTAGACAATATTGATAAAATCTTCCACAACCCAAACCTATCAGATGGATTGATCGATACAGTAATTGATAATGAAAAACTAATTAGTTCTAAGGTCCTTGCATCAGTTAGACAGGATGATGAAGTAAGAGTGTTTGGAGTGAAAAGAGAAATTAAAGGAACACTTGTATGGATAAGAGGATCCAATGCGAATGAAGTTCGTAGCAATAGTAATCTGCTTGTTCCATATACTGAAGATAGGTATTTCCATAGTGAGTATCTATTGAGATATGCCTTACAGGAGTTTGGTATGCATATTGAATTTCAAAGGAAAAGTATGAAGACAAAGATGCCAGCTCTTACCATTCATAGAAGCAATAATGCCTTCTTATTCTCGGGTTATTTCCCAGATGCTACAATAGGGTTAAAGATAAGATTTTCACTTGGTGTACCAGTCCTCATAGGACATGAAGTATACATAAACAATGGATATGGTGAATATCATTTTCCTCGCTCTTTTAATAGAGAGTGTAGAGTGTTTGTTGACCAAAAAGAGAATGGTGTTATATCAATGAGTGAGTATGGTCCTGTTAGTGTAATTATGAAACGTAGAATTTTGTTGGATGGATTAAAGGATGCAACGATTTATGTATTTGGAGAAGAGGGAAAAGAAGAAAAACTAGAGTTGTTATTAAATTCAGTAAAACCAAATAGTGTTGGTGAAGAATTTCATTATGAACTTGTTGAAACAGAATATGGAAAAGCATATAAAGCAGAACATGTAACTGGGCACGTGATGTGCTCAATGGAATTTGATGAGATGAATTATTTAGAAGAAAGGATAGAAGAAAATGAGTAATATTGTTGGATGTCGAGTAGATGAACGCTTGATTCATGGTCAGGTAGCAACCGGATGGACAAATAAACTAAAATCACAAAGAATTATGGTGATTGATAATAAAGTGATTAAGAATGACATTGATAAAATGGCATTAAAGATGGCTTGTCCACCAAATTGTAAGTTGTCAATCTTATCAATAGAAACAGCAGTGAAGAATTTATTGTCTGATAAATATGGTGAAGAACGAATCTTTATTGTATGTAAAGAACCGAAATATTTTTTAGAATTATTAGAAGCAGGAATTAAATTTCCAGAACTGATTCTTGGTAATATATCTGGAAAAGATGATTCGAAAATGTTAAGAAGATCAGTTTATGTAAATGATAAACAGAGATTAGAGTTAGACAGTATATGTGATTATGGGGTAACGATAGGATTGCAGATGACTCCGGCAGATACTTGGGAAAACTATAAAGAATTAAGATAAAGGAGGAAACGAAATGATCTTAGAAGTATGGCAGATTATAATATTAGTTTTATTTGCAGGTCTTAGTTATGTAGATGCAATGAGTTTTATGACAGGTGCATATCATAACGTTGTATTAACAGGGATTATTACAGGATTAGTTGTAGGTGACTTTGAGTTAGGTTTAATAGTTGGAGGAACCTTCCAGTTATTAGCATTAGGGATGGCTGCTATTGGTGGTTCTTCAATACCAGAGTATCGTTCTGCTGCAATCTTAGTAATTGCATTGGCTTCGATGCATGGTGGCGTGGATGTTGCTCAAGAATATATTGTGACATTTGGTATTCCAGTTGCTGCTTTTACAATTCAGATGGATGTAATTGCTAAAATGTGTAATTCCTTCTTTCAGGGAAGAATTGACCAAGCAGTTGCAAACAGAGATTTAAATAAAATCAGAATGTTTAATGTCTGTGGTGCGATTCCGTTATTCTTGGGAAGAGCAATACCAGTAGCTTTAGGATTGATTATTGGACCAAGCTTAGTAACTCTTTTGAATGATTACACTCCAATATGGTTAATCAATGGATTTAAAATTGCAGGTGGGGTATTACCGATTGTAGGATTTGTAGTATTGTTGAAATATTTACCAACAAAAGAAAACTTTCATTTTGTAATTCTTGGATTTGCATTATCTGCACTCTTTGGATTAACTACTTTGGGAGTTGCAATTGTAGGAGCGGTTGTTGCTGTGACAATTTATAAAAACTCATTAGAAGCAACACCACAGGCTACCTTTACTGGATTGGAAGGAGATGACTACGATGAGTGATAAGAAATTTACGAAAAGTGAATTAAGCAGGTTAAGTTGGCGTTGGGTTCTAATGGGGCAATTGTGTTCTAATTATGGAAAGATGCAGGGATCAGGTTATCTTACGACGATGTTACCAGTAATTGAGAAGTTGTATGGAGATGATACAGAAGCAATGGATAAGGCATTGCTTGCACATTCACAGTTCTTTAACTGTACACCACATATGGCTCACTTGATTCTGGGGATGGATATTGCAATAGAAGAACAAGAAGGAATATCTGCGATTGAAACTGTAAGCTCACTAAAAACATCACTAATGGGTCCGTTATCGGGGATTGGAGATACAATCTTCGCAATGATGAACTCAGTTATCTTTGGAAGTATTGCCGCCACAATGGCTGCTGATGGGAATGTAACAGGAGTTATCATTTGGGAAGTATGGTATATGTTTGCTTTATTTGTAATACGTCCATTCTTATTTAATCTTGGATATAAACAAGGTACAAACTTAGTAGGATTGTATTCAGATAAACTAAAAAATATTACCAAAGCAATTTCAGTGTTGGGTCTAATTGTTGTAGGATCAATGATTGCATCAATGGTAACTTTAAATCTTGGAACGGTAGGATTATTCTCAACTTCTCTAGATTTACAAGTAGATTTGTTTGATAAAATTCTACCTAAATTACCACAGGCATTATTAGCTGTCAGTCTGTACTGGTTGGTTGGTAAAGTTAATCTTACTACTACTAAATTAATTCTGATTGTAATTATTTTATCTATTCTATTCTCAGTAACAGGAATTGCGATAGCGTAGGTGTATTATGAGTAAAGCAGTGTTATTAATATCACATGGAAAACTAGCATATGAATTAAAGAATACATTAGAAATGATTGTGGGGTCAAATGAAAATTTATATTGTGTTGGCTTGTATGTGAAAGAGAACATTCATGATTTTGAAAAGAAATTAGATGATATGTTGGAAAAGTTAATCAATTATAAGGAAGTACTTATCTTTGCTGATTTATATGGTGGTTCACCATGTAATACCACACTTAAGTATTTATCTGAAAATAAGCATTATGAGATTATCAGTGGAATGAATCTTCCAATGGTCCTATCTGCTGTATTAAATCCAAATGAAAAGAAAGAGAGCCTAATTAACATAGGTAGAAATGCAATCATCGATATTCGAAGTGTATATGAGAATATGAGTGATGATGAAAACTAAAAACACGCGTTTGCGTGTTTTGTTTATTTAATATAATTTTGAATTACTCCTTTTTCTAATTGTGAGAATAATAATCCTTTTTTTAGTCTATAACTACTATGATACCAATCAAAATGCACTCCATTTTCTACTGAATGAGAAAAAGAGAATCCCACATTTATTATATCGTTATGAATATCGTCAAACGTCATTTGTTGGTTATTTTCCATCTTCATTGTTTTTACATCACTAATAAAGTTAAGTATAGATAAAATTCCATTCTTTTTTAAAACCCGATAAGCTTCTTTATATAGAGAGGGTGCTAATGATTTTCCTGTATTCTTATCTTGAATATGTAAAATATCATATAATAAAATAACATCCACACTACTATCAGGAAGACTAATAGTAGATTCCCCACTTGTTTTGATTGTTTCTATATTATTGATAGAAAACATTTTTTCTTTTTCATTGATCCATTTTAATGCTTTAGAATCACAATCAATTGCAATTACTTTTCCAGTATTTTCTAAAGCTAAAGCACAACCTATTGTGTAATGACCATAACCACAACCAAAATCAGCGATCGTATCATTTTCTTTGATTCCAACTTCCTTCATAATGTGTTTACACTTTGAGGTCTCCCAATCTAAGACATCGTTATGAATCTTGTTAGTTTCTTCATTTTCTTCTGTTGTTTCTAAAGTAAGAGAAACCCTTGATCCCAAACCTACTTCTTTTTTTATTAATCTTGTGATATGTAAATAAAAAATATCATCCTCTTTATAAAACAGATTACAGGTATATTTCTTTTTGTTAATTACTGCTATTACTTTCTGTGTTGGCAGTTTATCTAGTACCCTTGTTTCATCATAAGGTAATGGCATCAATAATCTACCTTTGTCCTTAGAAGGTATTGTGGTTTTAAGTTTTATTACCATAATCTGGCCTCTCTATTTAATTTATACATTGTTCTCTTTAAAGTATAAAATAGTAATTAATCAAAATCAAATCTATTTATCTTGAATAAAAAAGTTTATAAAGCAAAATGAACTCTATTCTAAGAAATCACGACTAACTATCAGAAAGGAATGAATTCCATTGATTGGGAAATGGTTTGAAAAGAAATTTAAGAAAATACAAACCATATCAATGATAAGAAAGTCATGGTATAAGAAAGGACTTTGTTTTACGGGGCGGCAAGATGACACAAAAAATAGATAAGACATATGTTCGAAGATTTCAGAAAGGTGATACTTCAGCTTTTGAGCAAATCTATCAGCATTACAATCGACAATTATATTATTTTATTTTCAGTATAGTAAAGAATACAGCAGATGCAGAAGAAGGGTTACAGCTAACGTTTATACGGGTGATTAAAAATATTCAGTCACTTAAATCACCAGAGGCATTTCATTCTTGGTTGTATCGAATTGCATATAATCAGGCAATTACAATTTGTTCAAAAGATAAACATAAGGTTAATCTGGATGATGACACCAATTTAGAGGAAATTGTATACGATAAGGAAATGCCAGATGAATTATATATTAAAAGAGAAATTGTAGATCTGGTAAAAGATGAGATTGAGAAGATGCCTGAAATATATGGACAGGTAGCAATCCTAAAATATTTTGATGATTTAACAATTAAAGAGATTGCAGAAGTATTAGATATTCCTACAGGAACAGTAAAGACAAGATTATCAATTATTAGAGAAAACTTACAACCAGCACTAAGAAGTAAAGGTATATCACCTTCTAGAATGTTCTCAGTTGGATTATCTCCATTTGTTATTCAGGCATTTTATGAAAGTATCATATCAAATGCAACACTAACTAATATTTATAACAATATTGGAAATGCAACAAGCGGATATCAGATAGCAGCAAATGCTGGAGGTATCGCTATTATGCAATTCTTTGGGGCGAATGCAGCTAAGTTCTTACTTGTTATGTCAGTCGTGACTGTTGGTTATGGTACATATACGGTTGTTAATGAGCCTACTACTGTGGTTGAAAGATAAGTTATTATAATTCACCAACAAATCAACCAATTGAAGTTACAGTTCATTTGGAAACAAAACCAAAAAGTTATAAGGTAAGCAAGAATGGCAAAGAAATAACAGCTTTGCAAGGAGAGAATATTCTAACATTTGTAGCAGATAGTAATGGAACGTATAGTATAGAAGTAGACAACTTTAAAGATGACTTAGTAATCAGTAATATTGATAAAGAAGGACCTGAGTTGAAATCGGTCAGTTATGAAGAGGACTTATTAAGCTTTGATTTAGTGGATAATCAATCAGTTATTGATTATGAAAAGTCATATATTGAAATTAATGAGCAGACATATGAGTTACCTCAGTCACATAAGATTGAAGGTGAATTTACAGGAGTTGTAAATTTCCATTTATATGATGACTTACAAAATGAAAAAGTATATGAAGTAAAAATCACAGAGGAAGTTGGAGATTCCAATGATTAAACGATGTATAAGAATACTCCTAATTATAGTTTCCATAATTTCTGTGCAATCATTCAACAAAGTAGAGGCAGCTTCTACTTCTTTTTCGTTGTCATATACCTCACAAGCCCATTGGGTTGAGACAGGTAAAGAACTATCGTTACAAAGAACACTTGGCTCTGGTGTTGTCCCATATGGTTCTACAATAAGAATTGATTATCAGATAAAGAATGAATCGGGAAATGTTGATGCAAAGGTACAAGTACAGAAGAAAGAAGGGTTGGAGTATTTCTCTTATTATTCTGGAGTACTTAAGATAAATGGAAAGATATGTAGTGAAAGTGAATATTATAGTTTTATTGATGGTGGCAATAGTTTGAGATTAAGTGATAAGAACATAGAAATATCAATTGAAATGAAAAGTATAGGCTCTTATTCAAATAAGGTAAGTACTGATTTGACGATTCAATCATCTTCCGTTAATCGAGGTCCAGATATGTATGTTACGGAGCATGCATTTTATTCTCAATTTTCTTTTCAAAATAATTATATGATTAATTTTTATGATGGTGATTCTCTTATTGAAACGATGAAAGTAAAAGATCAGGAACAATTTAAAATTCCAACAGTATCGAAAGAACATTATACATTTCTGGGATTCAATGAGAAAAAAGATGGGACAGGGAATTATTTAACTTCTAATATTGCAGTAAGTTCTAAAGATTATTATGCAATATATGAAGTTGATAAATACACAGTTCGATATTTTGATGAAGATGAGTTGGTAGGTACAGAAATAGTAACTTATGGAAGTAATGCAAACGGGTGGCCATCGATTGAAAGTAAAGATGGTTTTCTGAAATGGGATAAAGATTTATCAGAAATAACAAGAGATACAGATGTGTATGCAATATTTAAAGATTCTGAAATAAAATCAAAATATAGTATTTCAATTAATGAACAGAAATTAAATATAGAAGAAAAAGAGGTAATAAAAAAATCAAATTATGATGTTCTTTATGGTGATAAAGGAAAATCGACATCAGCAAATGAATATGAAGTTCGTACGATTACTATTGATAAAGAAATAAAAGAAAATATGTTACCAGTTGGTTTAATTCTTTTAGGATTGTTCTTTATGGTTATTGCAATAAAAAAAATAAGAAATTCCAAACTCTTTTGATAATTGCAAAGTCTAGGGTATGAGAATTGAAAGATATTCTAATTTAAATGCAATAATTGGAGGGCAAGCAGATGAAAAGAAAACTAAGTGCATTTTGGAAAGTTGCGTTAGCTTTTACACTATCATTCACTTGTATTGGTACGTTTATTCAAGCGACTAATATACTAGCAAGTGAAGAATTTAGTATAGAAGAGAAAGTAACTTACAATGAAGAAAAAACAGAAGCTGTTATTTCTTTTGATGTGGAAAACATCAATGAGAAATATACAATTCTGGATATTACTGATCCACAAGGGATTAGTTTAGGATTAAAAGGTACATATACAGTAAATGAAAATAATACGTTTAAATTTAATATTGTATATAGTGAAGATGATGAAGAATACAGTTATGAAAAAGAAATAATTGTAGATGGATTCGAATCAGAAGTCTTGGAAGAAAAGCAAGAAATGGAAATAACTGATTCAAGTAAGAAATATGGTCTTTCTTTAAGAACTACTGCAACTGATGGTGGTGCTTCAATTGATATTCCAGATTATGATGGATTGAGTTGGAACAATGCCACTATTAAGGAAGTTGCTGTAAGTGTTGATTTTGGAAATGATAATACTTCTTTAGGAAAGAAACTAGAATTTGTATTACCAGATGGTATGGAATATATTCAGATACCAGTTGCAGGAACTTATGATACAACTGGTGTGAATACAAATGTTATTGCAGGTATTGATTCATCTGATCCACTTTATACAGCAATTACATCAGTTGGGTTGCCAACTACAGATGCTGCATCTAGTACGTATGGAAAAGTAACATATGAGTTTGCGGCAGGAACAAAAAAAGCAACCTTATATTTTAAAGTTCGTGTAGACCCTAAAAAATATTATGGTGCAATAACTTTGAAACAAAAAATGACTGCAGATGTTGAAATGAATGGAACAAACATTGGCTCTACTGAACAATCAATTAATGCTGTAGGAACGGCAATTGGTAGCGGGGCGTTGAGTGTTTATTCTACAGCAGGATCCACAAAAGAAACACTTGCTTCAACAGCGAGCGAAACTGTGTATGGATATACAAATTATAATCGTGTAACTCTAATATGGAACTCGGATTTATATGATGTTCGTACTAGATATATTAAAGATGCAGTATATTATATATACTATCCTGAAGGAATGGAGTATGTTAGTTTTTCTGGGTTAGCAGGATATACTAGTCTTGTACATGAGCCAGAGAATTCAAGAGTAGTTGTAACTGTACCAGGTTTGCAATTAGGAAATACATATCGAGTCCGATATAAAGTTCCAGAAGGTGCTGCAGTTGATACATATGAGGTTCCAGCTTGTGATTATGTTGAATATAAGCAATATGATGGTACTGCTGTAACGTCGACTCTACCTTCGAAGTATTCCGTAAATGTTGTAGATAGTTCAGTTAATCAGATGGAGATAACAGTAAAAGGTAGTGGGGGATATTCAGATTCAGAAGTAGAAGATAACTATAAATATGGACCATTCTTTTTTGTAACAAATGCAACAGCAGGAACAAAAACTGACCAAGTTTTTAATGTGAAAATAGGTTCGGATTGGTTAGTGAAATCGGTTCAAGTTCCTTTTGATGCTTCAATATCAGGGAATAAAATTACAAAAGTTCAATATAAAACAAATCTGGATAGTTCATGGAGAGACCTATCAGAGTCGGAGATTAATGCGATGACCACAGTTTCTTATATGAAGAGACTGGATGGAAATAAGATCGGTTTAGCAGATGATGAATACTTCACAGAAGTGAAAGCCTGGGTTGGATCATTTAAAGCAGGGTATCAAGCAGGTATTAATAGTTCTACATTAAATTATACAAGTATAACTACATATGGAAAGATGGCAAGTGGTAGTACTCAAGCGACTGTTGAAGTTAGCATCTATGATGAAAATGATGAAGTAGCAACAAAATCTACAAAAAGTTCTATAGTCAGAAATGTAGCAGGAACTACTAAAACAACAGCAAGCAACTCAACGGCAGTGTTTAAAAATACTGAAGGCCAAGAAATTACTCAAATTGTTGCTGGAAATACCTTTAATGTGTCAGGTAAATTTGAGATTCATAGTTATAATTATGGAACAACAACAGCAATTCAATCTCCAGAGTTTTATTTTAGACAACCAGAAGGGATGAATATAGCATTAGATACTTTAAAACTTGTGGATCAGGATGGTGTAGTGTTAAGTGGATATACAATTACACCACATCAAAATTCTATTGGCGAAACAATATATACTGTTAAAACTTCTTCTGATACAGTTATTGGTAGTTATTTTGGAGAAGATAGAAAATCGAAAACAATAACGTTCTCATATAATGTAAATACAGATGTAAAAGCGCAAGGAAACTTTAATGCTAGAGAGATGATAGGGTTAGGAAATCCAGATATAAAAGCTGTGCCTGATACTGGTGGAGCGACCTTCCCTGCAACTGATATTTATGATTTAAATGGGAATAGTGATGAAACTGATTTGATTCTTACTACAGCGCATAAACAATTTACTTTAGTAGAGAATAAAAGTGTGCTAGTTGAAACTTTTCTATCACTTTCAGGAGAAGAACCAAAGGATCCTTATGTAGAAGGTGATTCTAATACATTAGCTTATTTCACTCCAGGTACTGATGCAGACTATACAGTAAAGATTACAAATAACTCACCTTCAGAAGCATCTAGTTATGTTGCTTATGTTCCGATTCCTAAAACAGGTCAGAATTTTGGAAGTGTATTCCAAAGTGAAGACTTCAATTGGGATATGAAATTAACAGGTGCTATCACTGGAGAACCAGGTTTTAAGATTTCTTATGCCACAAATGCATCTGCATCAAACTATAGTACAACAGCAAACTATACTGAATATCCATCCGATTATGCAGATGTAAATATGGTAAAAATAGAAGCAACTTCACCACTGGCAGTAGGTGCAGAAGTAACGTTTAAAGTTCCTTTAAATGTAAATGAAACATTCGCTACGGCTACTAGTGGGAATAAGATTGGTACGAAGAATGTGTATAATCCTGTTTATGATGTAGTTAGTGCAACGTTCACAGGAACACTACCTGGTACCAAAGCAGGAACGGAATTAGTAATTGCAGAAGTTGGTGGAACTGTCTTTATTGATAATGATGGAGATGGTTTATACAAAACAGAAGATGGAGATACTCCAGTAGATAATCACGAAGTAAGATTATGGAAATTGAATGAAGTTACTAATGTATATGAAAAAGTAATGAAAGATGGAAATCAAGTAAGTGTAACTACAGATACAAGTGGAGTGTACTTGTTTGACTATACAACTGGTATGGGATATGGAACCTATGCTGTAGAGTTTGTAGAGAAAACAGGTTCCACTTATCAATATACAGTTAATAATACTAGTGTTGGTAGTGAAGGAATCAATAGCGATGCAATTGTTGCCAATAATATTCCTAATCCAGGCGATACATACAGAGGTTGGGTATTAGGTATTGATGCAACCAAACCAGTCGCAAAAACAATTGGTTGTGGATTTTTGGAATATAATCCTCCAGTTGATTTGAAATTGACTGTTCCAAGTGATACGCAAGTGGTAAAAGTTGGAGAAAACATTAATATTACACCAACCAAAATTGAACCAGAGTTCTGGGAAAGTATTAAGAATCCTACAAGTGCATATACTTGGGAATTAGTGAATTCATCAGATTCTGCTTATGTCACGTTAAGCAACACTACTAATAAAACTGTAAATGTAACTGGAGTAAGTAAAACAACAGGAACACAAACAGTAGAAATAAGACTTACAATTAAAGATATTTATGGACAGACGAAGAGTGAAGTAGTTGAAGTAAAAGTAAATACATCAACTGCACCAACAGTAACCTTACCAACCATCAATGCATACAAAGGTGATGTGATTAACTGGTTAGGTACTGAAGTAACTGCCATTGATGATAATGGAGATGCGATAACACTTGAGTCAAGTGATCCTGATAAGAACGTGGAGTGGGATACTAGTACAGTACCAATGGCATTAGGTACATTATCTACAGAAGGAACCTACAATGTAGAGTATAGGATAACAGATACCTATGGAAATACGAAAACTCAAAATAGAGTAGTAAAAGTAAATGGGTTACCATCAATCACTACAAGTGTTCAAACCTATGCATTAGGTGATACTACGATTGATACCCAAATAAAAAGTTCATCAGTAGTGAGTGCCAGTTATCTAAAAGCAAGTGATACAGTAGGAACTGCTCCAACAGATACTCCTATTACAGGAATTACTTATTCAATTAAGAGTGGACCAAGTACAACTGATTTCAGTAAAGTAGGTACTTATAAAATTGAATACAGTGTTACGAATCCAGACAGCAAAGTAGCGACAAAAGAAACAACTGTGTTAATCACAGATGAGAATACAAAAGTAGAAAATGACTTAGCTATTAGAGCGGATAATATTGTATTAACTCAAGACGAAGCAAAAGCATTCACAAAAGCAAATGCAATAACGAAAGCAGATGTGAAGGCATATGAATACACAAGAACAGATGGAAACATCACAGGTGTAGATACACTTACAAGCATCACAAGTGCAGATGTAACTGATATTAAAAATGTAACTGCGAAAGGTGGAGAATTCAGACTTACATTCACTGCAACGGGAGCAAGTGGGACAATCACAAAAGAAATCCTGGTTGTAGTGGAAGGGACTGAGATTCAAGAAGATAATGGAATCGTAGTGAAAGCAAAAGGATTCACAATTGCAAATACAGATGCAATTGGATTAACGGATGCAATTGCTCAAAGTAGTGGTAATGGAAATGTAAGTGCATATCTATTAAAAGATGAAACACCTATCATCAATATTGAAGCAAGTACTACAGACCTAGCTGCCATCAATGCGGTTGGATTAGCAGGTGCTACGAAAGACTTAACTTTTACTGCAACAAGTGGAAGTAAAACAGCAGATATTACAGTAAGTGTGGTAGTAAGTCCAACACTAACAGGACCAACAATAACTGCAAATGATTGTGAACATTATGTAGGAGATACATTTGATGTATTGCATGATGTAACTGCAGAAGATGCAACTACAACACCAATTACATTAAAAACAGAAAATCCAAATAAGAATACAGTAGTAACTCATAGCATCCCAAATGCTAGCGATAAGTTTACAACAGCAGGAACGTATGAAGTAAGTATTAAAGTAACTGACCAATTTGGGAATGATTCAACAGAAACTAGAAAAGTAAAAGTGAATGGATTACCTGAAATCACAGTACCAGTGCAAACATATTACTTAAGTGATGCTACAATCGCTGCACAAGTAGATGGAGCAGCAACTGCAAGTTACTTAAAGGCAGACGATACAGTAGGAATTGCACCAATGGCTACAGCAGTAACAGGAATCACAAATGCAATCAAAAGTGGACCAAGTTCTGACTATAGTAAAGTAGGAACGTATGTAGTGGAGTATACAGTTACAAATGCAGATGGAAAGACAGCAACCAAAGAAGTAAATGTCTTAATTCTAGATGACACTACAAAAGTAGAAAATGACCTAGCAATAAGAGCAGATAATATCGTTCTTACACAAGATGAAGCAAAAGCATTAACCAAAGCAGATGCAATAACGAAAGCAAATGTGAAAGCATATGAGTACACAAGAACAGATGGAAACATCACTGGTGTAGATACACTTACAAATATTACAAGTGCAGATGTAAGTGATATCAAAAATGTAACTGCCAAAGGTGGAGAATTCAGACTTACATTTACTGCAACAGGAGCAAGTGGAAGTATCACCAAAGAAATCCTAGTTGTGGTAGAAGGAACTGAAATTCAAGAGAATGATGGAATCGTAATAAAAGCAAAAGAATTTACAATAGCGAATACTGATGCTGCTACACTAGATGACACAAGTGCACAAAGCAATGGAAGTGTAAGTGCATATCTATTAAAAGATGAAACACCTATCACGACGATTGAAGCAACAGCAAGTGACTTAACAGATATCAATGCAGTGGGATTAGAGGGAGATACAAAACCTCTAACCTTCACAGCAGAAGATAATGGAAAGACAGCAACGATTACAGTAGATGTGACAATAAGTGCAACATTAATCAAACCAACGATTACAGCAGATGACTGTGAGCACTATGTAGGAGATAGCTTTGATGTGTTACATGGAGTAAGTGCAGAGGATGCAACGAATACGAACATTCCAATTCTAACAACAAGAGCATTAACAACTACAGTAGTAACACACAACATACCAGTAACGGATGGAAAGTATACAACACCAGGAACATATGAAGTAACATATGAAATCACTGATCGCTTTGGAAACACACAGACAAAGACAAGAACAGTGAAAGTACATGGATTAGTTGAGATTGAAGCAAGCGCACAAGAATACTTAAGTGATGATGCAACAATCTTAAGTCAGGTAGAAAGTGCAGCAACAGCAAGTTACTTGAAAGCAAGTGATGGAGCAGGAAGTGCACCAGTAAGTGTAGACTTAAGTTCTGATATCAAAGTAACAGTGGATTCTGGGCCGGATGGAACAACTGATTTCAGTAAAGTGGGAATCTACAAAGTAACATATAGTGTAACGAACGCAGATGGTAAGACAGATAGTATTACAGTAGATGTAGCAGTTACACCTAGAGGAATTATCTGGGATAAAACAGGAACTGTAGCAATTTACGCTGAAGGCTTTGAAGTTGCGAATAAAGATGCGAAATCATTAACAGAGGCAATTGCAAAAGATTCAGGACATGGAAAAGTATTTGCAGTATATAAAGAAACAGATTCTAATGGAGTTGTCACTTATACAGATGTAACAGCTGATGTGACAGCATATGCGCAAGAATTGGCTGCAATTAATGCAGCAAGTACAACAGGTGGAATTTATGACTTAACATTTAAAGTAGTAAAAGATGATAAAGAAACAACAAAACGTGTAAAAGTATCAGTTCAAGGAACAGGTACGCCACCAGTAGTAACAACACCTGATGGAGATGAATTAGCAATTAGTGCTACAGACTTTGATTTAACATATAATGAATCGAAGAGTATTGATGAAACAACTGCAATTGCGAAAGCAAATGCTCAAGCATACTTATTAAAAGCAGATGAGACAGCAACTACTAGATTTGTAACATTAAATGTTTATGTTGATGGAGATCAACTAGAAGTAATTAGAAACGGTTCAAGCAAAGGTGGAGTTTATGACCTTACTTTCACTGCTGAACATATTGCCACTAGTGGTGAAAAAGTAACGAATTCAGTTACAATCAAAGTTACAGTATCAGGAGATGGTAAACCATCAATAGCACCTACAACATCGATAAACAATAATAGTGATGTTGTAAAAACAGGAGATACTACGAACATTATGTTCTTAATGTTAGTATTGCTTGTAAGTGGTGGATTTATTGTAATGCAAAAGAAGAGAGTATTCAAATAATTTATACTAAGAGGATAGAGAAATCTATCCTTTTTGCTACTAAATGAACGAAAAATAAATTTAGTAATTATGTAATATTTCACTAAATTAATAGCCTTACTAAATAATAGTTGATATAATTTAATAGTCGAGGTGATGAGATGAAAATAAAAGTTTCAGATATTGCGAAAAAAGCTGGGGTCTCTAGTGGGACTGTATCCAATGCTTTAAATAATAGAAAAGGAATAGGAAAAGAAAAACGTGATGAAATTCTAAAGATTGCTCATGAAATGGGATATTTCAAGAAAAGTGGTGGAGAAACACACACTTTACGATTTGTTGTTTTAAATAAAGAAGCACATGTAGTTGATGATACTCCATTTTTCTCAGAACTTATTCGTGGGATTGAAACACAAAGTAGTTTGTTGGGATATGAGTTATTAATCACACATATTTCAATTGATAACAAGGAGAAATCATTGCTGGATGAAATACTGAAGTATGATTTAGTAGATGGAATGGTGATTCTTGGAACCGAGATGGAACAAACAGACTTAGATGTTTTCCGTCATATTAATATTCCTTTGGTTATTGTGGATGCTGCCTTTAGAAATCAAGAATTTGATTTTGTAGCTATCAATAATACGGATGGAGCTTATGAAATTGTGGAACATTTGATTCAGAATGGACATGAAAAAATTGGATTGATTAATTCTATTTATCAAATTAATAACTTTAGAGAAAGAAAACTTGGATACCAACAAGCACTTATTAATCATCAGTTATCAGTGTATCAAGAGTTTGAAGCGCTTGTAGAGCCAAATCCTGAGGGAGCCTATAATGATATGATTGACTATCTTAAGGCAATGATAGCAGAGGGCAGTGAACTACCAACAGCATTCTTTGCAGTGAATGACAATATAGCACTGGGTGCTTTAAAAGCATTTCGTGAGCTGAAAATTAAATCATCTATTGTTGGATTTGATGATTTGCCAATTTGTGAATATTGCAATCCACCACTAACTACAGTGCGAGTAAATAAAATTGATTTAGGAAGAAAGACGATTAATCGTTTAGTAGAAATTATTGGCGATCAGGATCAGTCAAAACTAAAAATATTAATTGGTACTGATATTGTAAAACGAGAAAGTGTAGAAAACTTAAATAGATAAGAAAAGCAAATGGCTAACATCATTTGCTTTTTTAATCTATATAATTACTTAACCACTCTTCACATAGAGTGAACCAGTGAATTACATGTTTATTATGATGACTTGGTTTACGTGCGGTTGTACGATCGCATAAAGCTAAGCCATGCTCTCCCTTTTCAAAGATATGCATTTCAAAAGGAATGTTGAATTCTCTTAATTTACAACCTAATTGAAGTGAATTAGATACATCTACCAACACATCTTCATAAGTATGCCATACAAACATAGGTGGAGTGTTTTCACTTACATGAAGCAAGATGTTGTATTCATCCACTTCTTCATCACTGGGATTGTCATTACCATACATGCGCTCATTCGCAGTATTAGGATTTTCAATTAACTGGTGTGCAAAACCATAATCACCTTTTTCAAAGCGGGTAGGCACAGCTCCAGGATAGCAAGGGATTGCTAAGTTTACTTTTAATTGATCACTGGTTGCTCCTACTTCTTTTGCTAACCATTCCTCATGCCAACGAGTCGCAATCTGTAAGGTAAGATGTCCACCAGCAGAGAATCCACAAACGATAATCTTATCAGGGTCAATAAACCATTCCTCAGCGTGTTCTCTTGCATATTTAATCGTTTGTGCCAGCTCAATCAAAGCGTTTCTAGGAACGTTCTTTACTTGGTCATACACGGTATACCATAAAACTAAGCTATGCATACCTACACTATTAAATTTTAAGGCAATTGGTTCTGCTTCTCGATCACTTGTAAACGCATATCCTCCACCAGGGCAGACAATAACAAGTGGTCTTTTTTTATCTACATTGTATTCTTTAGAATTGTTTAGCAGATAGGTATCAAAGGATGCAGTTTCATTTAATTTTATAGTTTTTGTAATCATTTTAAATCCTCCATTAAATTTTATCTTATTTAATCTTAAAGTAATGGAAAAACAAAATGTAGTCAATAAAAAACAAACAAAACAACTAAATATTTACTAAATATAATTCATAATAGAAATTATTTATTATATTTAGTATGAAAAAAGCGCTTAAAAATAACAAAAAATAAATAATTTAGTAAATATTTAGCAAATAAAAGAAAAAGTTTTGTTATTTTGTTGATTTCGTACTTTTCTTTTTATATACTTTGGTTGAGAAAGGGGTTTCATGAAGTTCTGTGCACAAAAGAATTAAACTTCATTCTAGGATTACATAACAAATAAAATTAAAGGAGAAAATTATGAAGAACAAAGATCAAATGATGGAAAAGGTAATGACTTTTGCATCAAAAGTTCAAACAAACAAATATTTGATGTCAATATCAAATGGACTAATGGGAACCTTACCAATAATGATGATAGGTTCAGTTGCATTGCTTCTTGCAGTGTTGCCTGTAGATTTTATAAGTGAAGCACTTGCTTCAATTGGGTTAACACCATATTTAATGACTGCCTACACATTAACAGTTGGGATTATTGCAGTCTATGCAGCATTTCTAATTGGATATCGCTTGGCAGTTAACTTCGGTAAAGAAGGAGTCAATGGTGGATTAGTTGCATTAATGAGTTTCTTTATCTTAACACCAATGGTTGCTACTGAAAATGGAAGCACATTAAACATGACAATGTTAGGGGCACAAGGATTGTTTACAGCAATGATTTGTGGATTAGTATTTGCACGTTTATACTGTTTATTTATTGATATGAAATTAACAATTAAAATGCCAGATAGTGTACCTCCTGTAGTAAGTAATACATTTGCAGGTTTATTCCCAGCAATTCTTACAGGAGTAATCGCAATCATTGTCGCATTATTATTTGGATTAACTAGTTGGGGATCTTTCTCAGACTTTGTATACGCTATTATTTCAGCACCATTAACAAACTTATCAGGAAGTGTTTGGTCATTAGTATTTATTGTCCTTATGCAAATGGTATTGTGGTTCTTTGGACTTCATGGATCACTTGTTGTTGGTGGATTCATTACAGCATTATATTTACCAATGGATGTTGCAAACATGGATGCAGTTGCAGCTGGAGTAGCAAATTCAGATTTACCGAATATTTTAGGAAATACATTTTATAGTCTATTCTCAGGAATCGGTGGAGCAGGTGGAACGCTGTCACTATTAATTGTAATGCTGATTTTTGGAAAAAGTAAAAAGCACAAAACATTGGCAAAACTTGGTATTGTACCTGGGTGTTTTACCATCAATGAACCAATCGTATTTGGTTTACCAATGATTTTAAATCCAATAATGGCAATCCCATTTATTACTGTACCAATTATTCAAACATTAGTTGCATACTTAGCAATCGCATCAGGAATTTTCCCTCATTTGTCAGGAGTTCAAGTTCCATTTGGTTTCCCAATTTTAGCTAATGGATTTATAGCTGGAGGATGGATGATTTCATTACTGCAAGTAATTTGTATTGGAGTAGGAGTACTTGTTTACTTCCCGTTCTTTAAAATGCTAGATAAAAAAGCTGTGATTGAAGAGGATGCAGTTGAAGAAGAAACAGTAATTGAAGAAGAGGTTGTAGTTGAAACAGTAGGAGTAAGAGGAGAAGCATAAATAGAATGAAAAATATTGAACTCTTAGAAACGAATGCAAAAGAGATAAGAAGAGCAGTATTGGATACATGTTATGCATCAAGTGCAGGACATGTAGGAGGCTCTCTATCTAGTACAGATATATTGAATGTTCTATACAATCATGTAATGAATGTTGATCCAAGTAATCCTGACAATGATACAAGAGATCGATTTGTATTAAGTAAAGGACATATTGCGGAAAGTTTATTTTGTACATTATCAATTCGAGGCTATTTTCCTAAAGAAGATTTAAAAAGTTTTTCACAGTTCAAGTCTAAATATATTGGACATCCAAATAATAAAATTTCAGGTATTGAAATGAATACGGGTGCTCTTGGACATGGATTATCGGTTGCAGTTGGAATGGCAATAGCAGCAAAACAAGATGAAAAACCATATTACACCTATGTACTTATGGGTGATGGAGAATTAGCAGAAGGTTCAATCTGGGAAGCAGCGATGGCTGCTTCTCATTATAAATTGGACAATCTTGTAGCGATTATTGATCGTAATGGATTACAGATTAGTGGTGCTACTGAAGATGTAATGTCACTTGAACAACTTCATGATAAATGGTCAGCATTTGGATTTCATGTAATAAGTGTAAATGGACATAATTATAAAGACTTAATTCAAGTTTTTGATGAAGCAAAGGCAATAACAGGAAAACCAATTGTCATTATTGCAGATACAATTAAAGGAAAAGGTGTTTCTTTTATGGAAAACAATGCAAAATGGCATCATGGGGTTATGGATGAAGAACAATATAAACAAGCGATCAAAGAGGTTGAAGGAGCAGATAACAATGAGTAAAATAGCAAACCGAAAAGTAATATGTGACTGTTTGGTTGAAGAAGCACTACATGATAAAGATATCTGTATTGCAGTCAGTGATTCTCGAGGATCTGCATCTTTAGGAGAATTCGCTGATAAATATCCACAGCGTACAGTAGAACTAGGAATCGCCGAACAAAATCTGGTAGGAGTGGCAGCAGGACTTGCCCATTCAGGAAAAAAAGTGTTTGTTGCATCACCTGCAAGTTTTCTTACAATGAGAAGTATTGAACAGATTAAAGTTGATGTTGCCTATTCAAATACCAACGTAAAATTGATTGGTATTAGTGCAGGAGTAAGCTATGGAGCACTTGGGATGAGTCATCATTCCTTACAGGATTTGGCAGTGTTAAATGCAATTCCAAACTTACGTATTTTAGTTCCAGCAGATGGATATGAAACAAGAAAAATGATAAGGCAAATTATACATGATGATATTCCAACTTATATTCGTGTAGGCAGAAATCCAGTTGAACAGATTCATGAAAGTGAAGCGTTTGATTTTGAAATCGGTAAAGCATCAATGATGAAAGATGGTAGTGATTTGACGATTGTGGCAACTGGAGAAATGGTTAGTATTGCAATTGATAGTGCAAAAGAACTGGAAGCACTTGGAATTAGTACCAGAGTACTAAATATTCATACAATTAAACCATTTGACGAAGCTGCAGTTATTAAGGCTGCAAAAGAAACAAAAGCAATCATCACTATGGAAGAGCATAGTGTGAATGGTGGACTTGGTTCTTTGGTTGCAGCTACAGTTACACAACATTGTCCAGCGAAAATGAAAATATTAGGAATTCCAGATGAAATTACAATGTCAGGAAATAGTAAAGAACTATTTGATTATTATGGACTGAATATTGAAAATGTAATTTCTGAAGCGAAACAATTATTAGGATAATGAAACAGTATATACTAACAATTGATCAAAGTACTACTGCAACGAAAGCGATGATGATTGATGCAAATGGAAAAATTGTGGATACCGTATCGATAAAACATAAACAGATTTATCCTCAAAAAGGATGGGTGGAACGTGATGCAAACGAAATCATGAACAATGTGTATAAGTCACTGGAAGAACTATTAAATAGAAATAAAGAAGTGAAAGACCATATCATTGCTTTATCAATCACAAATCAAAGAGAAACAACAGTTGTGTGGGAAACCCATAATGCAAAACCAGTTCATAATGCAATTGTATGGCAATGCAGAAGAACAAGTGATCTTTGTGAACAACTAAAAGAAAAAGAAGAAACTATTACTGCCAAAACAGGATTAAAAGTAGATCCATATTTTAGTGCTACAAAAATAAAATGGATATTTGACAAGTATAATCTTAAACCAGAAAATCACATGTTTGGAACAATCGAAAGTTGGCTGATTTATAATCTGACAAATAAAAAGAATCATGTTTGTGATCATACAAATGCATCACGAACTCTGCTATATAATTTAAAAGAAAAAGACTGGGATTTAGAATTATTAGATATATTTGGAGTTTCCAAGGAAATATTACCAGAGATAAAGAGTAGTGATGAAATTTTTGGTTATACTACATTAAATGGACAACTGAAAGAAATACCAATTATTGGTGTAATTGGTGACTCGCAAGCCTCTTTGTTTGCACAGCATTGTTTTGAAGTTGGACAGACAAAAGCAACCATTGGGACTGGATCAAGTGTACTTATGAATACAGGAGAGAATGTATTAAAGAAAGCGACTGGTATAGTGAATACACTAGCTTGGAGTTTAAAAAGCGAAAGTGTTTATGCAAGTGAAGCAATTATTCACAGTAGTACAGATACATTAAATTGGATGCGAGATCAACTTGGATTGTTTGAAGACGATTGCGAGTTAAATGAAATATGCGAAACCTATGATGCAAATGGAGTAAGTGTTGTTCCAGCATTTGTTGGATTAGGAAATCCATATTGGCTGGCAGATGCAAAAGCAAGTATTCAGGGAATATCACGTGATACTAATAAATATAATATTATCTGCGCAGGAGTAGAATCAATTGCATTTCAAATTTATGATGCGATTGAAGAACTAAAGGACTTGGTGAAGACCTCAGTACCTACAATTCATATTGATGGTGGGGGAATTCAAAATCCTTGCTTAATGCAGTTAATAGCAGACTTGTGTGAAAGTGAAGTGGTTATTAATAAAGGAATGTTATTAAGTGCTTTAGGTTCCTATTGTATAGCAATGATTGGCTTGGGATTAAAAACTAAAAGTGAACTACAAAATATGCATAAAGAAGAGCTTATATTTACTCCTTCAATGGATGAGAAAGTAAGAAAAGAAAAAATTAATACATGGAAAAATGCAATTGAGACAACAGTGTATTCAGTGAAACACTGATTGTAATTGATTGAAACAATACGGAAGGAGAATACAGATGAAATACAATGTGAAACTTGGGGTGATAGGAACAAGAAGAAATATCTTTAGTAAAGATGATGCTATTAAATTTAATCAATTAATTCTTAAGAAATTAGATGAACTTAAAGTTGATTATGTAGATATTATGGATGTAAATGAAGAGGGATTACTGTTTGATGAGCAAGATGTAGAAGTAGTTATAAAAAAGATGAAAGATCAGGAAGTAGATGCACTTTTCTTTCCCCACTGTAACTTTGGAACTGAAGATTTGGTCGCAAAGGTAGCGAAACGTCTGAATTTACCTGTACTACTGTGGGGTCCAAGAGATGAAAGTCCTTTAGAAGATGGAAGTCGTCTGCGGGATACTCAGTGTGGATTGTTTGCGACAGGAAAAATCCTGCGTAGATTTCAGTGCAAGTTTACCTATCTTACATCTTGCGAGTTAGATGATAAGCGCTTTGAAGAAGGTGTATACAGATTTCTTGCAACTGCAAATATTGTGAAAGAAATGCGAGGATTAACGATTCTTCAGATCTCAACTCGTCCAGCAGGATTCTGGACAATGATGGTAAATGAAGGGGAGTTATTGGAACGATTCGATATTCGTATTCACCCAATTGCATTTACTGAAATTAAAGAAGAAATGAAGTATCAAAGAGAACACCACCAGGAAGAAATTAAGAAAACAATTCAATTCATTGAACGACATATGATTGTAAATGTAAACCCTGAAGATGTAGAGGGAACAGCCTGTTTAAAACTAGCAATTGCAGCAATTGCCAAACGATACAACTGTAAAGCAGCAGCGATACAGTGCTGGAATGCGTTACAGAGTGAACTGGGAATGTTCCCGTGTGTTGCCAATTCACTGTTAGGAGATGAAGGATTTCCTGTGACCTGTGAAACTGATATTCATGGTGCGATTACATCGATTATTGCACAGGCTGCATCAAGAGCAGATAAACTGCCGTTCTTTGCAGATTGGACAGTTCCACATCCAAGTAATGATAATGGAGAATTATTACAACACTGTGGACCTTGGCCACATTCCTTAATGAAAACAAAACCAACGTTTGGAGCGCCATTTGCTTTTAATCACTCACATCCAGGAGCATTACATGGGGAATTAAAAGGTGGTAATATGAGTATTATTCGTTTTGATGGAGATAATGGTGAATATAAATTATTAATGGGAAAAGCAAAAGGAATTGAAGGACCATTCAATCAAGGGACCTATGTGTGGATTGAAGTAGAAAATCTTAGAAAATTAGAAGATAAATTAGTGAGTGGACCTTATGTTCACCACTGTGTTGGAATTCATGAAGATATCCTTCCACAAGTATATGAAGCTTGTAAATATATTGACGGATTGGTTCCAGATTTATATGATGGTAATGAAGAAGAGATAAAATCAATTATCCGAGGTGAATAATATGGGATTAACAATCAATAAAGAATTGAATACATTTGAAAAAGATGGGAAGCATTTCTTTTATCTTGCAGATACTTGCTGGAGTGCATTTACGAATATCACTGATGATGACTGGGATTATTATTTAGATTATCGTAAGAACCAGGGGTTTAATGTATTGCAAATCAATATTCTTCCACAGTGGGATGCAAGTGCAACGGGTTTAAAGTATTCACCATACGCAAAACATGAAGATGGAAGTTTTGATTTTAATAGTTTGAATCAGGAATATTTTAATCATGCCGCAGGGATGTGTAAAAAGGCTAAGGATCAGGGTTTTGAATTAGCACTAGTTGTATTGTGGTGTAACTATGTTCCTGATACATGGGCAAGTAATGCTATTTCAAATAACATAATGCCATTTGATGCAATTGATACATATGTGAGAAAAGTGAATGAAACATTCACTAAGTTTGATCCAATTTATATAATTAGTGGTGATACAGATTTTAATACAGATAAAACAATTCAACACTATAAAAAGGCATCTGATATGCTGCATGAATTATCACCAAAACAATTACAGACATTTCATATAAAAGGTAGATTTACAGATTTGCCAAAAGTACTGGAAGAACAATCAGATTTTATTATGTTTCAATCAGGACATAATGGAAAACCAGAAAATATGAATATGCCAATTACGTTAGCGAAACATTTTTATGAAAAGGTAGATAAACCTTCTTTAAATAGTGAACCATGTTATGAACAGATGGGAAATTCAGGACAAGTATATGGACGCTTCTATGAGTTTGATATTCGTCGAGCAGCATGGATGAGTTTATTGTCTGGTGCATATAGTGGGGTTACCTATGGTGCAGCCGGGATTTACAGTTGGCATTCCTTTGGAAAATCATTTGCCAGTGAACTAGGAGAAGGATTTGATCAACCATCACCATGGAATGAAGCAATTCATTTTCCTGGAGCCTGGGATTATGGTTTTATACGCCATATATTTGAAAGTTATAAGTTGGATAAACTGATTCCAAATAAAGATGTTATTGAATTTAAAAATGAACAGATTTGTTGTGCTGCAACAACAAATGAAGATAAAATATTTATTTATTTACCTATTAATACACAATTGTATGTTAATAAAGATGTATCGGATTATGATATTAAGATGTATGATCTTGAAGATGGTAGAGTAGGATATACGAAAATAGTAGAAAAGAATGGAAAACAATTGCTTGAAACTCATCGATTTAAAAGAGATGTCTTAATTGTATTGAATAAAAGAAAGTAGGTTGTAGATGTATAAAATATTAGTATTATGTGATGCTGGTGTTTCATCTAATCGATTTATTGATAAGATGAAACAAGAGATAGAGCATCAGAAATTAAATTGTATACTGAAATCGGGAGCAATTTCAGACTTTTATGAATTAGGAAAAAACATGGATATGGTACTCCTAAGTCCACAGGTTCGCTTTAATTCACAGAAGGTTAAGAAGATGTTACCTGAGGTTAAAGTAGAAGTTATTTCGGTAAATGATTTTGGTACTTTAAATATTGCAAATGTAATTAATTGTGTTGCGAAGTTGTCCGGAGAATAAATTGGAAAGTTGATGATTTTAAAACAGTGGATTTTATTGCCAAAACCAAGTATTAATTACTAATGAAATAAATCTTATGATAGTACTATCTTTTGTTTAGTTAAACAGTAAATTGATATAAGGACTGTGCAGTTACAATTGTATTATAGAAATTATGAAAGGAGAAGTGTGATTCTTTCATCCTTAAGAAATGATTTAATCATACAAAAAAACATGAAAATACTATATTTTACAGCTACAGGTAATAACCTTTATGTAGCGAAAAAAATAGGTGAAGATATATATTCCATTCCAAAAATGGTGAAGCAAAATGTTTATGAAATTGCAGATGAAAAAGTGGGGATAGTTTTTCCAATTTATGAGTTGGGAGTTCCTAAGTATGTTGAGGAGTTTCTTGACCGTGTGAAGATAGATAGTTCATATATTTTTGTTATTATGACTTATGGAATGTATGATGGCTCAGCTATTTCTCACCTAAAAAAAATAGCGAATAGAAATAATATACAGCTGTCTTATATCAATACGTTGATTATGATTGACAACTATCTTCCTGTATATAAAATTGAAGAGCAACTTGAAACGGAAGAAAGAAAAAATATAGAAACACAAATAGCTAATATACGAAAAGATTTAGAATTAAAAGTAAACAAAATACCCCGAAATAATATTAAAACTAAGTTATTAACAAGGTACGCTCGAAAAAAAGTATTTCCTAAAAGAGATAAAAAACTAGGGATTTATAAAAAAAGCTTTGATAAAGTCTTTTGTGTTGAAAGCACATGCATAAGTTGTGGCATTTGTGAAAAAGTTTGTCCTGTCAATAATATTGTGGTTAAAGAGGAACCTGATTTTAAAGGGGAATGTATAGGATGTCTTTCATGCACTCATAATTGTCCGCAAAATTCTATTAGGGTTATTGGTGAGAAAAGTAAAAAAAGATTTCGTAATAGTAATGTTTCACTAAAAGAAATTATAGAATCAAATCAATAAAATTAGAGTTGTTTACTTAAAGTGAATTAGTATAGGGAAATCAAAAAAAGAGATGAAAATCATTTTAGATATTCTAAAATGACTTAAGGTAATCATTAAATAACCATGAAATAGAGTATCAGAAATTAAATTGTAAACTGAAACGGGGACAGTTTCAGACTTTTATGAATTAGGAAAAAACATGGATATGGTACTCTTAAGTCCTCAGGTTTAATTTAATTCACAGAAGGTTAGGAAGATGTTACCAGAGGTTAAAGTGGAAATTATTTCAGTAAATGATTTTAGTACTTTAAATATTGGTAATATAATGGTTATAATAAAGGAAAGATATAATAGTCAAAACGTATAATATTTAAGGAGGAAATACGGATGAAGAAAATTGTATTATTATGTGCAGCAGGAATGTCAACAAGTATGTTAGTGAAAAAGATGGAAGAGGCAGCTGCAGCGATGAACTTTGAAGCAGATATTGCAGCTTACTCAGTTTCAGAAGTAAAAGAAGTTACAAAGGATGCTGACTTAGTATTACTTGGACCACAAGTAAGATACCAACTAAGCAAAATTAAAGAAGATGTATCATGTCCAGTAGAAGCAATCGATATGGCTGCATATGGAATGATGGATGGTAAAGCAGTAATGAAACGTGCTGTTGAGTTGATTGGAGAATAAATAGTGGAAGGCGTAGAACTAATAAGCTTTCAGATTATCTCTGCCGTAGGCTCTGCCAGAAGTATGTATATTGAAGCAATTCAATTAGCAAAGCAGGGTGATATTGAAGGCGCAGAGAAACTTATGAAAGAAGGAGAAGCGGTATTTGTTGAAGGACATCATGCTCATGCCAAGCTGATTCAGCAAGAAGCATCAGGTGAATCAAGTACAATTACACTTTTGCTTTTGCATGCAGAAGATCAACTGATGAGTGCTGAAGGATTTAAAATTATAGCTGATGAAATGATTGATGTATATAAAAGATTAATTTCCTTAGAGAGTAAATAGAAAAAAGTTTCGCCTATTGTGTTAGGCGAAACTTTTTTTGTGTTTTAAACTAAAACAACAACTGCATTATAGAGATTTATAAGAATTACAACTACCACAATGTACTTGTATAACTGCTTTACTTTACTATCGTCTAAACGTTTGCTGATATAACCACCAAGATAACCACCGATGAATGCTGCTGGTAAAATAACAACTAATATAGATAAGTCAATGGAATGAAATTGTGTTGCTAAGTAAACAGATATTAGCTTAGATAATTGAGAAAAGAAAATGGTAATAATCGAATAGACCACGGCTTCTTTCATTTGCAAAGAGAATAGAATAATCAGGACAGTTACGTTAATAGGTCCTCCACCAATACCAAGTAAAGTAGAAAATGAACCTAAAAATATTCCTGTTAATAAATAAATGACATTACTGGTAAGATGATAAGATTTCTTTCCATATTGATTATAAAAAAGTACTAGTAATAGAGATAGAACAGATAATACGATTTGAATCAATAGTACATGAGTGGAGGAAAGAGATGGATGAGAAAATAAGATATTGAATACTTCATTACCTAAGAAACCACCCAGAACAGAACCAATTGCCAGCATAAAAGATTTTATATAGTTAATGGATACTCCATTTCTAATTTGCTTATAAGTAGAAGATATAGACATTGCAAAAACAGCAATAGAAGAATATATAGTGATTGTTGATAAGGGATCATATGCAAGCATATCCAACATTGGTTTTATAATTACTCCCCCACCTAATCCAGCAATAGAACCTATTGTATTTGATAAAAATATTACAATAAAATAAATTAAATGTTTCATGTAAGCTCCTTAAAATTAATTTCCTCATGTAATATGATTACATAATAAATTAAATTAATCAAGATATTGTAATGAAAATACATTTGTGATATTATGTAAATGTGAAAGCGCTTTAGTTATTTGAAAGGAGGAGCTTAGAATACGAATCAAGAAGTGATAGGAAGTATAAATATTTAAAAAAAGTTAATCATAAGGAGGAGAAAATATGCAAGAAATATCAATTGTGATTACTATATTATTAACACTTTATGCAGCAATAGGTGTACTTGACCAAATTTCAATTCAAATTGGAATTTATACACCATTGTTTGCAGCAACAATAACAGGTCTTTTATTAGGTGATTTAGAAATTGGTTTAGTAATTGGAGCAACACTTCAGTTGATGACATTAGGGGTTGCAACATATGGAGGAGCAACTGTTCCTGATTATTTATCTGGAGCCATCATGGGGACAGCATATGCAATTATTTCAGGACAAGGTGCTGAGTATGGAATTGCTTTAGCAGTTCCAATTGGATTGTTGTTAACTCAATTAGATATCTTAGGTAGAATGGCAAATACCTTTTTCCAACATATGGCAGATCGTCATGCAGAAAAAGGAAACTACAAAGGTGTTGAATTTGCCAATATACTAGGAATGCTTCCATGGATTTTATCAAGAGCAATTCCAGTATTTCTAGGATTAGCATTTGGAGAAGCAGTAGTAAACTCAGTAAATGCATTTATCCCTGATTGGTTTATGGCAGGTTTAAAAGCAGCTGGTTCAATTCTTCCAGCAATGGGGATTGCCATTCTTATGCGTTACCTACCACTTAAGAAATACTATCCATACTTTATTATTGGATTTGTAGTATTAGCTTACGGTGCAGGGATGTTTAGTGTTCTGTCAGTAGCGTTATTAGGATTTGCATTTGCTGCACTACATTTTACAAGAATAAAGGATAAAGGTGTGGCTACAACTGATGGAAGTGTAGTTGTAGATGATGAGGAGGTAGAAATAGATGGCTAGTCAAAAAATATCAAATAGTACTCTAAAAAAAGTATTTGTAAGAAACCTCTTTGGTTTGCAATGGGGATGGAACTATGAAAAAATGCAGGGGCTTGGTTACTCGTTTGTAATTATGCCTGTTCTGAAGGAACTCTACGGTGACGATAATCAGAAAATGACAAAAGCTTTACAAGCACACTTAGCATACTTTAATACAACACCAGCAATGTCACATTTGATTGTAGGGGCAAACATTGCTTTAGAAGAAGAATTTGGTACAGATGCTGAACAAGCTGTATCTGGATTGAAAACAGGTCTGATGGGACCATTTGCAGGAGTAGGAGACACAATCTTCATCGCAATCTATCGAGCAATTGTATTTTCAATTGCTTCATACATAGCGTTAGAGGGAAATCCAGTTGGATTGATTATTCCGATTTTAGCTACACTTGCAGTAATATTTGTACGTTACAAATTTATGTTTATGGGATATAATCAAGGTAGAAAACTAGCTACAGGATTTGCTGATAAAATAGCACCAATTACTGAAGGGGCTTCTATTTTAGGGTTAACAGTAGTAGGGGGACTTATTCCTTCTGTAATTAGTTATACATTAGACTTAACATTTACAATTGGTGAAGTATCTTTATCAATGCAAGAAATGTTAGATCGTATTATGCCTTCATTAATTCCACTAGGAATTGTACTGTTATCATATTGGTTATTAGGTAAGAAAAAAGTAAACTCTACAAGATTAATTTTTATTTTGATTCTTGTGGGAATGGTTTTAGGAAACTTACAAACAATGGTTGATTGGGTAGCAGGATTATTCTAAAAATAAAATGATTTGAGGAGGAAAAGAATATGGCAATTGTGCATGCAAGAGTAGATGAGAGATTAATTCATGGACAGGTAGCAATGGTATGGACAAATACAGTTGGTGCTACAAGAATCGCTGTTGTAAATGATGAGGCAGTAAAAGATGAAATGATTATCTCAGCATTAAAAATATCTAAACCAGCAGGAGTGAAATTATCGATTCTATCAAAGAAACGTGCTGTTGAAAAGTTTGCAGCAGGAGATTTTGATGGAGATAAAGTATTCTTAATTACGAAAACAATCAGTGATATGAATGATTTAGTAAAGAATGGACTTACAGAATTAAAAGCTGTGAATGTTGGGAATGTAGCAAAACGTGATGGAGCTGTTCAAATAAAAAAATCAGTTCATGTTACGCAACAAGATATTCAAGATATTCGCGAAATGATTGACGCTGGTGTAAAGGTAACCGCACAGATGGTGCCAAACGAATCAGATCAATCGATTATAAACTATTTACCAAAATAAAACTAAGGAGGAGAGGTTTGATGAACGTAAAATTGGAACTAAGAAATCAATATAGTGATTTTAGTAAAACAAATAAAAGGATAGCTGATTTTATACTACAGCAACCTGAACAATTTTTAAAAATGACTGCAATTGATGTTGCACTGGAAAGTCAAACCTCTTCTGCTTCTATAATAAGATTTGTTAAATCTTTAGGATTTTCAGGACTAGAGGATTTTAAGATTGCATTAGCTCGTTCTACTACACAAAGTGAAACAAGTGATAATATTGATCCAATCATATCAAAAGATGATAATGTAGAGGTTCTTTGTGAGAAAATGAATTCATTAGTTAGTAGTGCAAATGAAGATTTTTACTATCAATTAGATTATCAGGCATTAGAGGAATCAATAAAGATTATTCAAAAAGCACGAAAGATTTATCTGTTGGGAATTGGAGCCTCTTCACTTCCGGCATATGATCTTTTTCATAAGTTGAATCGTGCAAATATTGATACATTCTTTAACTTTGATGCCCATATGACAGTTGAATTTTTTAACTACTTAACTAATGAAGATGTAGTAATAGCATTTTCATATAGTGGTAGAACAACTGAGGTAATATATCCAGTTGAAGTAGCAAAACAGAAAGGGGCGTCCATTATTTCAGTTACTCGAAATAAGGAATCAAAACTAAGTCGTCTTTCTACAATTGCTTTACATGTTCCTAATAATGAACATTTAACTCGAGTTGGAGCAATTGCTTCTAAATATACAAGTATGCTAGTAGCAGATTTATTGTATTTAGGTGCAATTCAAAGTAATCTTGATGTCATTGAAAAAGAACTCTTGAAGACAAGCAAATTAACAAGAGCTTTAAAGACGAAAGATAATGGTGATTAAAAAGATGATAAATATTCATGGTTTAACAACAGAAACAAACAATGAAAATACAAAAAATATAGATCAATTGAGTGCAGAAGAAATTGTACAATTGATCAATGAAGAAGATGCAAAAGTCGCAGCTGCTGTAGGGGCAGAAAAATTATCGATTGCTAAGGCAATTGATGGTGTTGCTGAACGCTTTGCAAAAGGTGGAAGAATCATTTATATTGGAGCCGGTTCTTCTGGACGAATGGGAACATTAGATGCTGTGGAGCTTACACCTACTTATAGTGTATCTCCAACAAGAGCATTTGGTATATTAGCAGGCGGTGATAAAGCAATGTATTCCGCAATCGAGGGAGCAGAAGATTCTTGTGAATTTGGGATTCAAGATTTGAAAGATGTAAACTTGAGTTGTGATGATGTTGTAATTGGAATTGCTGCAAGTGGACGTACGCCTTATACAATTAGTGCGTTAGAATATGGAAATGAGATTGGTGCATTAACGATTGCTGTTACTAGTAATAAAGACAGTGAAATGGCAAAAATTGCGCAAATATCAATTGCGCCAGTTGTTGGTCCTGAAGTTATTATGGGATCAACAAGAATGAAAGCAGGAACTGCACAAAAAATGGTAGTAAATATGATTTCTACAGGTGCAATGATTAAGGTTGGAAAAGTTTATCAAAATTATATGGTACATGTTCAACCTACAAATGAAAAATTAATGATTCGAGCAACTGGTATTATTTCAGATATTACTGGAGCAAGTGACACAGAAGCAGAAGAACTGTTAAAGAAATCAGGTAATAATGTTGCTGTTGCAATTGTAATGTATGAAGGGAATACAACAAGAGAGTCTGCTGAACAGGCTCTGGATAAAACAAATGAAAAAGTTCGTGCCGCAATTGAATTAATTAAAAGTAATGAACAGTAATAAAGATAAAATTTCGAAAAACATAAATGAATATATAACTGAAAAAATGATTGCTGGGGCTTCATATAGTTTTATAGAAAAAGATACTATGGAGTTTCATTATTGTGGAGTACAAGGAAAAGTTGAGCCTTTTGTGAATATTCCTCTTGATGAATCAATGATATATGACCTGGCATCATTAACAAAAGTACTGGGGACAACAACAAGGATATTACAGCTTGTTGAACAACAACGATTGATGTTGTCAACAAAGGTTATAGATATTCTTCCAGACTTTACTTTTTCGAATATTCAAATTCAGCATCTTCTATTACACACAAGTGGATTAGATGCTGATTTTCAGAATAAAGAAAATATCACAAAGCAGAATGTTCTTCAAAGAATCAATAAGACTTCACTTTGTCATAAAGATGAAACGCTCTATTCAGATCTAGGCTTTATTTTACTTGGAATGATAATTGAAACAATTGATCATATGAGTCTTGAAGAGAGTTTTCAAATACATATTTTTAAAAAAATAAAAATGAATCAGACTTCTTATAAAACAACAATGAATAAAATTAAGTATGTACCTACTGAAATTCAAGAAGGAAGAGGGTGCATACAAGGGATTGTGAATGATTCTAAAGCATATCAAATGGGAATGATCGGAAGTGCAGGACTTTTCTCAACACTCAAAGACCTTTCTTTGTTTGTGAGGAGTATGTTGTTTGATGAAGCAATAATAAGCAATCAAACAAAAAAACTATTGCTGGACACTACAGTGAATCAAAGAACATTTGGATGGGAGAAACCCTTTGAAACCTCAGTTTTGTATCATACAGGTTTTACTGGGACTTCTATATGTTTAGATTTCATAAATAACAAAGGATTTGTATTACTGACAAATCGAAATTTTCCAAAAAGGAAAAATGAGTTTTTAGTAGCGAGAAAGAAGTTGGTTCAATTGTTTTTAGATAAGGAACCTATATGAAACCAAAATTAATATTAATGAGTCATGGAAAAATGGCTTATGAAACATTGCAGTCAGCGCAAATGATTACTGGCGAATTAAATGATATTTATGTAGTATCAATGGATGCAGAAGATGGGTTGGATGGAACCAGAGCGAAGTATAACAAAGTTCTAGAAGAACTAGGTGATACTCCTGCTGTTGTTGCTGTTGACTTATTTGGAGGTACACCATTCAATGTCGCAAGTATGACGAGCTTGAATGATGCTACCAAGAAAATCATTACAGGATTAAATTTAGCAATGGTTATTGAATATTCTGTATCGACAATTGAAGATGTATCAGCACTGGCAAATCAACTTTTAGATACTGGAAGAATGGCAGTGCAAACAGTTGGTGATGACGACGATGACTGCGAAATAGACGAATAATAATACTTAACTAAGATCATTTAAACGGTTGTTTAAGTGATTTTTTTCTATTTGAAAAATGATTACAATAATGTAATTAAATTACATTTAAATATAATTATAAATAATGTTGTAATATAATTACTTAAATGATAATATGATGTTGTAAAGATAAGTTACGTTACAGGGATAAGTAGTAACTTTATTTTTTCGCATACGATGAAAGCGCTTTCTACACACAAAAAATAAGGAGAGAGTAATGAAACGGATTAATAAACTAGTAAAACTATTACTGGTGTTTATGATCACTTTAGTTATGATTCCTGCTGGACAGACTTATGCTGAAGAAATAGAAACACCAAATGAAATAACTACGCTCAATGTTGGAACTTATAATATTGCAGCTAAGAATTTTGGAAACAATCCTAACAATCCATTGTTTGACTCTATGAGTCAACAATTTAAAGATTATAATCTTGATGTAATTGGATTACAGGAAGTAGATATGTTTAATTCAAGAAATAACTATGATATGATGGCTCAATTTCAAAATGAGACATATCCATATGTACATTTTGCAAAAGGTCGTGAATATGCTGGAGGGGAATTTGGTACAGGGATTGTATCTAAAAGTGAATTTCTTGAAGCAAGCAGTTCACCTATTACAAATGAAGGAATTGATATCACAAAAACGTGTGAGCGAACTGTGATTGAAAAAGATGGTAAAAAAATTGCAATCTATAATATTCACTTTAGTTGGGAAACAATTGAACTCAGAAATAAACAAATGCGTCAGGTATTGAATCGAATGAATGAGGACCCTATTGAGTATAAAATTCTTATGGGAGACTTTAATGCTGATCAGAATTTATATGAGTATTCAATGTTTCTAGGAGATTATAAGGTTATCAATGGTTATAATGGACAATGGTTTGATACATTTAATGCAAATGATGATCCAAGTATGAAAGTTATGACAATTGATAATATTATTGTTTCAAAGAATATTAATTTCAAAAATCAAGGAATGGTAGAGAACAATCTTTCAGATCATAATATGTTTTATGTTGAATTGGAATTAATTGGTGGCGACTATCCAGTGAATGAAAATATAGCATTGGGACAATTGATGGAAGCGTCATCAACTAATAATATAGAAACAGATAAAGAATTCTCTGCACTTGCCACAGTAGATAATGATATTCATACTAGTTGGCAATCGGCTGCTGGAGAATTACAGACAATAACGATGAAGTTTGTAAAACCATATGATTTGAATGAACTTAAGATTAATTGGGGATCTAATAGAGCTAAAAAATATGATGTAGAGATATCTTATGATGGTATCAATTTTGTACGTGCATATTCCCACGATGATGATAATGTAGTGGCTGTAGATACAGTTCCATTATCTAATGAAAGAGTAAAAGCAGTTCGGATTTCAATGAGTGAATTAATTAGCTCGGCGGATAATGCAAAAGGTTATGAAATCTTTGAAATTGAAGCAAAAGGATTGGTTAATGATAGAGTAGAAGTTGGGACAAGTGTTAATATTTTACCAAATGGAAATTTTGAAAATACAGAACCATCGCCTGAAATACCAAATGGCCCATCTGGGACATGGTGGAATACAGATCTTTGGGTTAACGATGTGAAATCTACATCGTGGGATTTTCAATTATATCCTGCGAGTGAAGGAAAACAATATTACCAAGCAGAGGTTATAAGTGAAGATGTGAAAGAAGGTACAAATGCAGTTAAGGTAGTGAAGAGTGGTGGATCAGGTAGTTCGCAGGCATTCTTTAAACAAATGCGTTTGCCTATAGAACCAAGTAAAACATATAATGTTTCTTTCTGGGTGAGGACAACAGACTTAACTGATGCAAAATTTGCATTATCAATTTCGCAAAGAAATAGTAGTGGTACAGAAATTACTTCTGCGGGGAAAACTGTAAATGGTTTGGTGAATGACGAATGGACTTACATTACTACATCTTTTACAACAACAGCAAATACAGCACAATATGATTTAGTGTTTAAGATATTAGGTGGAGCAAATGGAACTTTTTACTTAGATGATGTTCAAGTGAAGGAAGATGTACCTACAGGTATTCCTGCAATGGACTACATTTCATTATCTGCATCTACTAATGAATTGGATGTTGCAGATACAATTCAAGTTACACCAACTGTTCATCCTAATGAAGCACTTATGCCAACTCTTACCTGGACATCGACAGATCCATCAGTTGTTTCTGTTGATGCAAATGGAGTAGTTAGCGCAGTTGGTTCCGGAACTGCAATGATTCAGGCAACATCTGGTGATTTGATTACTGCGTTGCGTTTTAAGGTGGCTGGTGGAGAAGTAGAACCATCAACTAACTTGGTAAGTAATTGGAGTTTTGAAGAATCAGAAATAGCACCAGACACCCCAAATGGACCATCAGGGACATGGTGGAATACAGATCTTTGGACAGATGATAAAAAAGCAGTATCATGGGATTTTCAGCGTTGGAATATAAATCAACCAAATGAAAATTTTAATGCTACTTTGGATACAACTGAAAAAACTAAAGGCAATCAGTCAGCTAAAATAACAGTGAAAAAATCTAATAGTACGACACAAGCCTTTTTAAAACAAAATGAAATTGCTATCGATCCAAATACCTATTATGATTTTAACTTTGCATCTAAATTAGATGGAATTACAGGTTCTCAAGTAGTTGCTAGAATCGAAGAGTATACGTCCAGTGGTTCAAAAATTACAACAACAGATTTTACTTTTGGTAAAGGTACAAGTGATTGGACACAACAAGAAAACTATTTTAAAACAAGAAGTAATACAGCAAAAATAAACTTAATTTTTGTAGTACCTTCATCAACAACAGGATCAATGTGGATTGATGATATTTATCTGGGAGTAAAAGATATTAGTTTAAAAGACTTAACGTTAGATGAGAATAAAATAGTGTTAAGTAATGGAGATTCTAAGACTTTAACAGCATTATTATCTCCAGATTATACAGATGAAACAGAAATAGAATGGAAAAGCTCAAATCCAAGTATTGCAACAGTAAACTCTACAGGATTGGTAGAATCGCTTGCAGTAGGAGAAACAACGATTACGGTTCGTTCTAAAATACATCCAGAATTAGAGGCTAGTTGTCTAGTGAAAGTTGTGGATGGAGATATCGTTGTTGACGAACTGGAAATTGTTGGAGGTGATTTGACACTGGAGAGTGATAAGAGTCGTTTCATGGATTACATAGCATTACCTAAAACTGCTGTCAATTTAGACTTGGAAGTAATTTGGTCATCAAGTGATGAGAATGTAATTACAGTTGATAACAAGCGTGGTCTTGTAGAGGCAGTCGGTAGTGGTGAGGCAACATTGTCATTATCCTCGCTGGAAAATCCATCTATTACAACTTCTATTAAAGTTACAGTTATGGATGATACTAGTGATGCTGATTATAATCTGATGAAGGAGCGCTGGTTATTACGTATTGTTGGAGATGATAATTTAAACTTAGAAAACGAATATATATCTGATTATGTTGATAATTTATCTGAAGAAGCTGAAGCATTATGGAATACAATGGATAAATCAGAAAATAGAACTTATCTTTGGCCATTAAAAGATGGTGATACATCTTCAGCAGATATAACAACTCAATTTACAAACATAAATAAATTAGCATTAGCATTTGGAACAAAAGGATCATCTCTAGAAGGAAATAGAGAATTATATTTTGATATTCTTGATGCTATAGAATTTATGAGAACAACTAAAAAGTATAATGGTACAACTGGGACAAGCAACTGGTGGGATTGCCAGATTGGTGCTGCGCAACAGTTTACTGATACATTGATGGTTTTATCAGAATATATGACATATGATGAAATTAAAGTATATGCTGATTGTATTGGAGGCTATGCAAGTGATCCATCAAAACAATGGCCTAGTGCAACAGCTACAGGCGCAAATCGTACCGATATTGGTATTTCAGTTTTAGGAACAGGAATTCTTTTAGAAGATTCTTCAAGAATGAATTTGGTTGTTGAAAAGATACCTCAAGTATTTAAATTGGTTACAACAGGCGATGGAATGTATTTAGATGGTTCATTAGTTCAACATACAATCTATGCTTATTCAGGTAGTTATGGTAATGAACTAATGAAAGGGGTTGGTAGAATTCTTTCTACAACAGAGGGAACGAAGTGGGAAATTACAGATCCTGCAATTGAGAATGTATACAAAACAGTAAAAGAAGGATATATTCCGTTAGTTCATGATGGACGTATGATGTCGATGATGAGTGGAAGAAGTATTTCAAGAGCTCCAGGAACAAATAAGTTCTCGACTGAATATTCAGCAGGACAGGAAACAATTTCTAATATTATGGTAATTTCGAATTTTGCACCTGAAGAATATAGATCCGAATTCAATAAAAATGTTAAGTATTGGATTGAATCCAGTGAAGACACTTATAATTTCTTTGCTAATGCACGTGACATTGAAGCACTACAAAATGCAGATAAAATTATGAATGATTCTACAATTGAATCAGAATATACATTTGAAGGCGTTAAAATATTTTCAATGGATCGAGTAATCCAAGCAACAAAGAATTATTCAGTAGGAATTAGCATGTATTCGTCACGGAGTGGTAATTATGAGTTGCAGACACAAGGTAGTGGAGTTAATACAAAATATGAAAATATTCGAGGATGGCATCAGGCAGATGGAGCCTTATATTTATATAATGAAGATTGCAATTCATATAGTGATGGGTATTGGGCAACAGTAGATTCATATCGATTACCTGGAACAACAGTTGATACAAAAGAATTATCTTTAGGTGCTGGAAAAGGGACTAAATCAAAACAATCATGGGTTGGAGGAGCAACTGATGGTGAGTTTGGAGCTGCAGGGATGTATTTAGATAAAACAAATGTATCAATGGATTTAACAGCAAAGAAATCTTGGTTTTTATTTGGTGATAAAGTTGTAGCAGTAGGTAGTGACATTAATGGGACTACAGATGCATCAATTGAAACAATTGTAGAAAACAGACTGTTGGATGGCGGAATAAAAAAATTTGTAAGTAATCCACTATCAATTAATGGAACCCTTGATAATGGTAGTGAAAAAACACAAACATTATCTGATAATTCATATGTTCATTTAAAAGGTAGTAAAGAAGGAACTGATCTTGGTTATTACTTTCCTGATGGTGGTGAAGTTACGACAATGAAGGAAACTAGAACAGATAGTCATTTCTCAATTAACACATTGTTTGTGAATGGTGAAACATATGAACATGAATATTTTAAAATGATGATTCAACATGGTTCATCTGTGAGTGATGGTACATATAGTTATGTATTATTACCTGGGAAAACAGAAGAAGAGACTAGGGAGTATGCAAAAAATAATGCATTAGAAATTCTTGAAAATAATGATGATGTTCATGCAGTTCAAGATACTGAAGAACAAATATTTGCTATGAATGTCTGGAACAACACAGGATATTCTTTGAATGGTTATACAGTTGATAAGCAATCTTCATTAATTGTAAAACAAGTTGGTGATGAAATAACTATTACGATAGCAGATCCAACAAGAAAACAAGGAAAGATTATTGTTTCTATGGATGAAGCATATTTAAGCGTGGTATCTTGCGATTCAAGAATTACACCATTAGAAGATGGAAAGAGTTTTGAGTTTACATCAGTGAATAACGATGGTGGAGCATCTTCATCGGTTACAATAAAAGTAGAGGTTGCGTTGGATTTCAGTAAATTGGAGACGGTGATTGATGATGCAAAATCAATTGTGGAAAGTGAGTACACTCCAAAAACATATGCAGATCTAGTGACCCAATTAGAACTGGCAGAAACAGTGCTAGCAACGGCTACAACACAAGATGAAATTGACAATGCAATAGTAGCTTTAAATACTGCAATAACTGGTCTTGTAAAAGTTGCAGATACTTCTTCGTTAGTTGAATTAATTGAAAAATGTGAGAAGTTAAATGAAAGTAACTATACAGAAGATAGCTGGTTGTCATTTATGGAGATATTAGCAGAGTCAAAAGCAGTTGTTCAAGATAAAAATATCTCACAATCAGATATAGATGCAAAAGTGATTGAATTAACATCTGCAAAAGATTCACTTGAAGAAGTCTCGGTGGAAGTAGTTGATACTAGCAAATTAGTAGAAGAACTGGCAGAAGTAGATAAGTTAAATGAAAATGATTATACCGCAGAAAGTTGGCAAGTGTATGCAAATGCACGAAAGATTGCTAAAGAAGTATTAGCAGACACAAACGCTACACAAAAGGAAGTTGATGACATAGTGATTCAATTAACAGAAGCGAGAGAGTCCCTAATAAAAAGAAATTCAAATATAGAGCTAGATAAATCTCTACTGGAAGAATTGATTGAGAAAGGTAATCAATTAAAGAAAGATAGCTATACAGATGAAAGCTGGGAAATATTTATTGAGGCGATGAACGCTGCAACGGATGTATTAAATAATGCATCGGTTACTCAAGAAGAGATAGATCAAGCCAAAGTAGATTTACAGAATGCAATAGATGGACTAAAAACTAAATCAAAATCTAAGCCATCTACAGAATCCGATTCTGGAAAAACAAATGGTACAAATATATCAAATGGAACGAATACAGGAGATACTACATCTCAATCTTTGATGATGGTATTACTGATGTTTGGAATTTTAGGGATATCATATTCTGTATATAATCGTAAAAAAATAAAATAACTAAAGGAGGTTGAATAATCATGGATTGTTCAACTTCTTTCTCTTTTTGTATACTTTTTCCTTTATTTAAGGTACAATTGTAACATTGCGACAATTGCAAAGAAAGAACAATAGATGAACAAATTTAATGAATTAATAAAGAATACAAAATTACTTCGAGCAATCGAAGATATTGGATATGATAAACCAACTGAAATACAAGAGCGAGCAATTCCTTTTGTGTTGGAAGGTAGAGACTTAATTGCAAAATCAAATACTGGTACAGGTAAGACAGCTTCATTTGGACTTCCGTTATTAGAGAAGATTTGTGAAGGAGAAATCAATCAAGTATTGATTGTCTGTCCAACAAGAGAACTTGTAATGCAAGTGGAAGATGAAATCCGTAAATATACAAAGTATACGGAGTTTATTAAGATTACAAGTGTATTTGGTGGAACCCCGATTGATCGTCAGATTCGTGCGATTAAAAAAGGTGTGAAGATTATTGTTGGAACACCAGGAAGAATCTTGGATCATGTTAAAAGAAAAACAATCAAATTAAAAGATTATGATTGTGTAGTACTGGATGAAGCAGATGAAATGTTGAATATGGGATTTCGTGATGATATCGAATTAATCTTAAGTAAGATTGAAAAGGAACATCAGACAATCTTGTTTAGTGCAACAATGCCAAAACCAATTCGTGATATTGCGAAAACATATTTAAAGAATCAGGTAGAGATTGAAGTAAAAGCACAATATAAAACAGTGGAAACGATTGATCAAGTATATTATGAAATCAAACGTCAAGGTAAAAAGGCAGAAGCTGTTCAGCAGTTGTTGACTTACTATTCACCAAATCTAAGTATTATCTTCTGTAATATGAAATCAAGTGTTGATGATTTAGTAGATGACTTAAATAAAGCTGGAATCAAGGCAATGGGACTTCATGGTGATATTAAGCAAGATAAACGTACAAAGATTATGGCAAACTTTAAGAAATCTAAGAAAGCCATTCTTGTGGCTAGTGATGTAGCTGCCAGAGGAATTGATGTGAATAATATCGATTTAGTGTTGAACTATGATTTACCACAAGACAATGAAGTTTATGTACACCGTATTGGTCGTACAGGACGTGCTGGTAAGAATGGATTAGCAATTACCCTTGTACAAGGTAGAAAACAAAATGACCGTCTAAGAAGTGTTATGAAGTTTACAAAAGCAAATATTGTAAAGAAGGAATTACCTACATTAAAGGATATTCAATTGAAACAACAATCACAAATGATGGATCAGTTGACTTCGCTAATGGATAATCAGGGAATTATTCCTGAACATCAGAAACTGATGGATGATTTATTAGCTCAAGGATATAGTTATGAAACAATGGTAAGTTCTTTACTTACAATGGTGCAGGGTGGAGAAGTAATTCCAGCTACACCAATGAAGAAAAAAAGAAAAGTAAAAGATGGAGTAGAACTTAAATTTACAATTGGTTCGGAAAAGAAAATATCTCCAGCTGATATTGAACATGCAATTCTTGCAGACTGTAAAGTAAAACAAAATCAAATTGGAATGATTGATATTCGTAAACGTTACAGTATTGTAATTGTGGAAAAGGATATCGCTAAAAAGATTATTAATGAAATGGGAAAAACTAAAATTAATAATCATGTATTTGATGTTCGATTATATAAAAAAGAAAAGAAAAACGATTTG
Organism: Breznakia pachnodae; assembly: GCF_030814225.1. Classification (GTDB taxonomy): domain Bacteria; phylum Bacillota_I; class Bacilli_A; order Erysipelotrichales; family Erysipelotrichaceae; genus Breznakia; species Breznakia pachnodae. Next base: position 923,133 of record NZ_JAUSUR010000001.1, on the reverse strand, counting down.
TATAACTAAAAAATAAGCACTTGTCATAGGTTGACAGGTGCTTTTAGTTTGCAATGATAGTAGGATCTATAATGTATTTGGTAGCTGCACAGATAATGGTGTAAATAATTAATACAGCAATTATTATTTTAAAATTCTTTCTGGCTCTTATATGACGATACAGATTATCTAGACGAGGCATTAAAAACTCTATTGCAACAATCGATAATGCTCCCCAGGCAATTGAAGACCTTAAACAGATTCTTCCTTGGAAGTTAAGGAACTCCTGTTTATAATCCCAGTAACTGTGATGTAGTACCATTGTACAGAAATAGCTGGATCCTAATTCGAATAAAGTCATTAGGATGGCACCATATACAAATATTTTTGCTTTATGATCTTTTAGATGGCGAAATAACAAAATCATAATAACTCCACCAAATCCATACATTTCAATGATAGGTAATCCCCAGACAAGAGGGATAGAATCTAGTATAGGAATGTTTGCGAAGAACCCGATATAATCTTTTAATGGTCCCATAACAAAGAGATATCCACGGTCTGTTAATTCTCCCAAAGTTATCCAAACGGCAAGGGTTTCAAAAATCCAGCCAATAAAACCACACACTAAGAAGTATGCAAATATTTTATAGATATCAATTTTTTTGAACTTCTCTTCTGCTTCTTCCTTAAGTTCTTCAATAATAGTTGTTTCCAAATCTATTCCCCCTATCCATACACGTTATATTTATAATACTATATTAACGATATAGGACCAACTGAAACAAATAAGGTAATTAGGATTGAAAGTAACAGTTTTGTTTTCTATAATAAAGCAAGAGGTAAATGAATGATATTAAGTGTATCCCAAAGAACAGATATAGTCGCATTTTATATTGAATGGTTCATGAAACGCTATCGTGAAGGTTTTTGGGATGTTCGTAATCCTTATTATCCACAACAAATTAGTAGGATTGAACGATCTAATGTTGATATGATTTACTTTTGTACAAAGAATCCAATTCCAATTCTTCCATATCTGGATGAGATAGAAGAGCCAGTTATTTTCAATGTGACGTTAACTGCTTATGGAAAAGAGATAGAACCTGGGGTAATTGATAAAAGCAAGATTATTGATGCAATCAAAGAATTATCAGATAGAGTTGGAAAAGAATATGTCTATGTACGATATGATCCAATTTTCTTAAGTGATAAGTATACAATTGATTATCACATTCGAGTGTTTAAAAGAATGTGTGAGTTACTGGATGGTTATATCAGTTATATCATTGTATCTTTCTTAGATGATTATAAAAATGTTAGAAATAATAAACAGGTTTTAAATGCAAGAGAATTTACAGATAATGATTATGAACAGATAGGTAAAAACTTCTCTTTGATAGCGAAAGAACATAATATGAATGTGCAGACTTGTTGTGAAGAGCGAAGACTGTTGGAGTATGGATTTATCAAACAGGATTGTATGAGTAATGAGCTTGCTTATAAAATGACAGGGAAAACTTATAAGAAGTGGACGGCAAGACAATCACAGAACTGTAGTTGTGTTGGGTTTGCTGATATAGGAGTATACAATTCATGTCCGCATTTTTGTAAGTATTGTTATGCAAATTATGATGAAAAGAAAGTAAATAGTAATATAAAGAATCACGATGATACATCAACCCTTTTAGTAGGAAAGTTGGATGATGGTGAAGAAGTAAAGATACGAAAATAGAGTTCCTTCATAAAAGATGAAGAAACTCTATTTTTGTCTTTATACTGATTTCTTGTTGAAGAAAATAACAGAAGAAAGAATATTTAAAGTAGTTAATATAATAATGATTATAATTGAATATAGAAAACTATTGATAGTGAGTGCATTCGTTAGCAAACTAGAAGAAGATAGTAAATAAGTTGGAAGGTACTCACTTAGTTGTGGGAGCATTCCAAGAATATAACTAATGATCACGATAACTCCTGTAGAAACTAATACAGCATAACTATTTTTTAGGAACGTAGATGCCAGTATAATAAGTGAGCAAATCCAAATTCCAAATAAATAGATACAAAAAGCGGAGAAAAATAAATGTGATGCGATGTTATTTGACCAAAAATAAGAGTTATAGAAATAAGTAATAAAGTAACATAACCAGAAACAGTAGGACCACATAACAACCATCGTTATAAGTTTAGAGACAATTACCTTCCATCGTTTCAATCCTTTGGTTAAAACAATCGTTAGTGTGCCTTTCAGGTATTCGGTAGTTAATATGCCACTGAAGATTACAATGAAGATAATTAATTCAATTGGAATATTTTTATAGAATTGCGTCCATGAAGTCATTGCATCAACACTGACTTCCCCAACACTCATACCTGCTTCTGATAACTGTTCAGACATCAGTTGCATTAACCACGGTGTTAATTTGGCAAACAGTGGATTCATAATTCCAAATAAAACAGAAAGTAGTGTCAGAATTGTAAGCTTCCCGCTGCGTATAATTTCCAAAAATTCTTTCTGTAGGTATCCAGTAAACTGTTTCATTTCTTCACCACCTCCATAAATAAATTTTCTAAGGTAGGTTCTTTCTTTTCGATTTTTATGATATCGATAGAATTATCTGCGATATAATTAATTGCATTTTTCATATCAGTATCACTTCCTTGTGGATATAGTAGAAGTTTTGAGTGTATTTGCTCAAACTCAGGAAAATGATTCGCAAAAGTAGTACAGTCAGAATCTTGCTTAAACTCAATTTCAAAACCAGATGAACGATACAATTCTTTTACTTCTTCAAGTGAACCTTGAAGTGCAATTTTCCCATTGTGTAATAGAGCAACATCATCACAAACTCTTTCGATATCCGAAAGAACATGAGTGGAAAAAATAATTGTAGTATGTTGCTTTACCGAAACTAGAATGTCTAAAATGTCTTTTCTTCCAGAAGGGTCAAGTGCTGAGGTTGGTTCATCGCAAATGAGTAATTTAGGGCTGTTTAATAATGCTTGTGCAATCCCTAAACGTTGCTTCATTCCTCGAGAAAAGGTTTTAATTCGCTTTTTCGAATTTTCTAAACCAACTAAAGCCAACAACTCTGTTGATCTGGTAGTTATTTCATGCTTATTCATTCCTGTAATCATTCCACATAAACGAAGATACTCCATTGGTGTCATATAATCATAGAATTCAGGCACATCAGGAAGATAACCAATATACTGATTTGTTTTATTTTGACCAAACGATACTGTTTCTCCATTTACTTTTATTTCACCTGTATCAATTGATAGTAATCCAAGAATCATTTTCATGGTTGTTGTTTTTCCTGCACCATTTTCACCAATAAAGCCAAAGATAGAATGTTCTGGAACCGAAAAACTCAAATCATTAATAACACTCTGATTTCCAAATTTCTTTGATACATGGGAAAGGGTTAAGATATCCATTTGTTTAGTCCTCTCTTCCAAAAACAAAATATAAGATAGGACCAATGAATTGAACTCCTACAATTGAGATAATAATCCATAGAACGCGATTTCCTCGTTTATAGTGATTGTGAGTTAAGATATGTCTTAATGTGATAATTAGTAAAATTGCTTCTACAATAATTAATGGTATTAAGAACGGAAGTATGTCATGTAATGTCATAGTTAATCTCCTTTAAACTATAGTGACGAATCAATATTTTGACTCTCTATAAATTGTAAGATTCCATGCATAAATTAACAATGGAGTAGGTCTCTACTTTATGGAGTGAAATCAACCATTAGTATACTAAAAAAGACACATTGTGCCTTTTAGTAATCGCTTGGATTTTGTTGTTGTTTAAAGAACTCAATAATATGATTTCTGAATAAAACTAATGCCTTTCTTTGATACTTGTTTTCATTCCATGAAAGATAGAAATATCGAATACAGGTAGGTTCATCAATTTTAAGTAGCTTGATTTTATCATCATCAATGTCTCTCCATGATATCTCAGGAACTAATGATACGCCAAGTCCCAGTTTTACCAAATCACGAACAATGGATGGACTATCACTTTCTAAAGCGATGTTTGGATTGAAACCAACCCGATTACAATATTCAGAAGTTAATTGTCCTAAACTCTTACTTCTGGAAAGACTGATGAAGTCTGCATCCTTCAACATCTTTAATGAAACATGTTTTTGATTTGCCAGCGGATGGTCCATAGGAAGTGCTAATAGTAGATTTTCCTTTAATAACATAACACTATTTTCATAATCGACTGGTAGAGAACTTGCAAACAACTGAATATCTCCACCTTCTTCCTGAATCACGGATACTTTAATATCTGGATACTTGGTATGAAAAGTTGATAGAATTTCTGGTAAAAGTTTGGTAGCTATTTGCATTGAAAGGGTAATTTCGTTTTCTATTTTTTCATTATGCTCATTAATTTCCAATACAATATTCTCCAACTCATTTAAAATTTTATTTGTATACTTTAATAATATTTTACCATTCTCGTTTAAAATGATTCCTTTACCAATACGATCAAACAAAGGAACACCAAGTTCATTTTCTAATTCTTTAATTGTTTTACTTAACGCAGGTTGAGCAACATGTAAGTCTTTTGCAGCGTTTGTAATGTGTTCGTATTCTGCAATTGTCTTAAATAGTTTCAGTTGACTAATTTTCATTATTTGCCCCATTTCTATATATGATGATACTATAATCCTATTATATAGTTAAAATACGAAAAAGAAAATATATTCATATCAAAAAAGTTATGAATATATAAAAATTTATGTATTAGACGGAATGGTTAGGTAAACGTATAATGAAACTATACAAGGGGGATGAAATAATGTTGATGGATGGAATAAAGATTATTCAAAGTAAAAATGTATGGATTGATGAATCTTTTCAAGAAGCACAGCTGGAAATTAAGGGAAATAAAATTATTAAAATACATCCCTATGGAATGATTCGACCTACGGCAGATTATGGGGAGAATTACATACTACCAGGATTTATTGATATTCACGATCATGGATGTTTAGGAGGAGATGCCAATCATGCGGATTTTGAATTTTTAAGTAAGTGGGCGAATTATTTACCACAAGAAGGAATTACTAGATTTTTACCAACAACTTCAACAGCATTCTTTGATGCACTTGAGGAATCTTATAGAATGTTAGGGGCGTTCATTGATAGTAAATATGATGGAGCGAAAATATTAGGAATGCATTTAGAAGGACCAATGATTTCAGAGAAGTATCGTGGTTCTCATAATCCCAAATTATTATTAAAGCCAAATGTAGAGACATTTAAGAAATGGCAAGAGATGAGCAATAATCATATTAAGATGATTACAATCGCTCCAGAGAATGATGAAAATTATGAAATGACAAAGTACTGTACTGAGCATGGAGTAGTTGTTGCAATTGGGCATTCAGCAGCAACTTATCAACAAGCAAAAGAAGCAGTAGAAGCAGGAGCGAAGAGTTTCGTTCATACCTTTAATGGAATGAGTGGATTGCATCATCGTGAACCTGGAGTAGTTGGAGCAGCAATGGATATTGAAGATGCATATGCTGAAGTGATTGCAGATGGTGTGCATGTTGATTTTAATGCAGTAAGAATTTTAGGAAAAGCCAAAGGAAAAGATCACCTGATTGCAGTAACCGATTCTATCTGGGCAAAAGGATGTGAACCTGGTATTTATCCAAAACCAGATAAAGGGGTGAACATTGTAATTGATGAGCATAATGTTGTGAGACTGGAAACAGGTAGTCTTGCTGGAAGTACCAATCGATTAAATGTTATGGTACGTAATTTGATTGATGAAGCAAAACTTCCTTTAGAAATGGCAATCAATGCAGTCACTTGTAATCCTGCTCACTTATTGGGAATTGGAAACCAATATGGATATATCAAAGAAAAATATATTGCGGATTTTACTGTAGTAAATAAGCAATTTGATGTGTTAGAAACAATTGTAGACGGAATTGTGGTTTACTCTAAATAAATATCTTTTTATAGCTAGCTATTAAATAAAAGGAGAATGAAGGAGGTAGTGATAGGACTTAGAATATTTGCATGCAGATAAATTATTTGGAAGGAGAAAAAAGAAATGACACCAAATATACTTATGACAAGAATTGATAACCGCTTGGTTCATGGACAGGTAGGAGTTACTTGGGCAAATACATTGGCTGCTAATCTAGTAATCGTAGCGAATGATGATGTTGCCACTGATGATGTACAGCAACAATTAATGAAGATGGTATTACCAGATACAATTGGTATTCGTTTCTTCACAATTGAAAGAACAAGTCAGATCATTGATAAGGCTGCACCTCATCAAAAGATTTTCATTGTGGTGAAAACACCACAGGATGTATTAAGACTCTTAGAAAATGGAGTACAGCTGGAACAGGTTAATATTGGAAACATGCACTACAAAGAGGGGAAGAAACAAGTTGCGCCTACAGTTAGTGTGGATGATGCCGATATTGAAGTGTTTAAGAAAATTAAAGAATTTAATGTAGATTTATTTGTACAGGGAATACCTGGAGAAAAGAAACAAGATATTTTTAACTTAATTTAATTTCCATAAGGAGGAAAATGTATGTTAATAAATGCATTATTAATCGGTTTATGGGCAGGATTTGCAGGAGTTGAGAAACTAATATTTCAATTCCACTTTCATAGACCGATTGTTACAGGATTAGTAGTAGGGTTAATTTTAGGGGATGTTACCACTGGTTTGATTACTGGTGCTACATTAGAATTAGTTTGGGCAGGTGCAGTAGCGCTTGCTGGTGCACAACCACCAAACGTTGTTATTGGTGGAATTATTGGGGTTGCTCTGGCAATTATCACAAAGTCAGATCCACAGGTTTCTGTAGGATTGGCAGTGCCATTTGCAGTTGCATTGCAAGCAATTATTACGCTTTTATATACAGCAATGTCTCCAATTATGCATCGCTTTGATGAATATGCAAATAAAGCAGATACAAAAGGAATTGAAAGATTAAACTTTTTATTACCAGTATTATTATTTGTATTATACTTTGTTATTGCATTCAGTTGTATTTACTTTGGTTCAGAACAAGCAGCAGAAGTAGTATCTTCTTTACCACAATGGGTAATCAATGGACTTAGTACTGCAGGAGGGATGATGCCAGCAGTAGGATTTGCAATGTTATTAAAGATTATGTGGAAGACATCTTATATTCCATTCTTTATTGTGGGATTTGTATTGGCTGCATATTTAGAACTTGATACATTGGCAATTGCAGCACTTGCAATCGCAATCGCTGCATATGACTATGGTATTTCTAATAATGGTGATAAGGCGAAGCCAGCACCAGTTGTAGAGGAGGACTTCTCAAATGGAATCTAATATTAAACAAGATTTTGGTTCTATGACATATCAGGATAAGACACCAAATAAAGTAACAAAAAAAGAAATTAATAAAATGATTTGGCGTAGTAATTTACTGCAGGGGTCATTCAACTATGAACGTATGCAAGGTGGAGGATGGACGTATTCTCTAATTCCTGGATTAAAGAAAATTCACCAGAATGATCAAGACCTTGCAATCGCATTATCCAACCATATGCAATTCTTTAATACAAGTCCGCAATTGGTAACACTTGTACAGGGAATTATTATCGCAATGGAAGAAGGAAAAGAAGATCCAAGTGTAATTCAAGGAATTAAGGTCGCGCTTATGGGTCCACTAGGTGGAATAGGAGATGCTTTATTCTTCTTAACTTTATTACCAATTGCAGCAGGTATTGGTTCATCATTAGCCTTAGAAGGAAATGTCATGGGACCATTTATTTTCTTACTTCTATACAACATTCCATATCTTGCAGCTAAGATTGGATTAATGAAACTAGGATATGATATGGGAGTAAAGGCAATTTCTTTACTTAGTGAGAGTACGAAGAAAGTATCAAGAGCTGCATCAATTGTAGGATTGGCAGTTGTTGGTGCACTAATTGCGAAGAGTGTAAGAATCAATGTTGCTTATATTATTCATGCTGGTGAAGTTGAACTTGATTTACAGACACAACTGTTTGATACCATCATGCCAAAACTATTACCACTTCTATATACATTAGGATGTTTCATGATTTTGCGTAAAGGAAAAAATCCAATTGTACTTATTATGCTTACAGTAGTATTTGCCCTAGCAGGTGCATTCTTTGGTATTTTCTAAAATTAATACACTAAGATTATGTATGGGAAGGGGTGATTACTATTGCGGAGATTTTTGAGATGTTAATGGTAGTGTCGTTTGGAATCTCTTGGCCAATTTCCATTTATAAATCATGGAAATCAAGAACAGCAAAGGGAAAAAGTATAATTTTTACCTTATTTATATGGGCAGGTTATATCTTTGGAACTACTGGAAAATTATTATCAGATGAACTTACTTATGTATTCGTATTTTATATTATAAATCTGCTTACAGTATCATTTGATATGATTCTGTATTTCAGAAATAGTAGACTAGATAAATTAAGAGAGAAACAGCAATGTAATTCGTAAATTACATTGTTTTTCTTTTAAATATAGAAAATTGGTATATAACCATTTCACACTATACCAATTTTGTTTTGCGTGATATAATGCACATGAAAGTAGTATTATCAAATGATAAACTGAGGTGACTTATGGAAAGTAAGAACAATGTTTTTGTATTAAAAGAGTTGGAACATTTTTCTTCGGTTACTGATGCGATTAAAGCACAAAAATTAAGTTATGAATATCGAGTGTTAGAGTGTGAAGTAATTGAAGCAAATAGAAGAATTAGCAAACAGTTGGATATAGCAATTGCCAGTAAAGTTTTTTGTCTACAAAAGATTCGTTATGTGGAAGGAAAACCACGGTCGATTGAAAAAACATATATAGACTATGCAATGGTAGAAGGAATTGAACATCACGATTTTGAGAATGAATCATTTTATGTCGTGTTAAGAGAACAATATGGATTGTCTACCAATAAAAGTGAAGAAGAGATTTTAATAGTTGATGCAACAGAGGAGGAAGCTGAATTATTAGAACTTGATGAAGATAATGAAGTGTTATTGATAAAGGGAAAGAGTTATATAGATTCCAAGGTGAGTCCACTTGAATACTTTGAACTTGTATCCTTACCAAGTTTTTATCGTTTTAGGAGTGTGACACCTTATGAATAGACCAGAAACATTGTATGAACAATTAGCGGATAATATAAAAACTAAGATTGCAAAGGGTGAAATGAAGGTTGGAGAGCGTCTGAAGTCAGAACGTGAAATGGCTGAACAATATGGAATCAGTAGAATGACGGTACGTAAGTCGTTGAAGCTGTTAGAGGAAGAAGGTGTGTTGTCGGCACAGCGAGGAAGAGGAACTTACATTATGAAAGTTCCAGAAGTTCAGCGGAAAGTTGAACTTGGAGATACTTCTTTAATTAGTTTGAGTATGCAGATTCGTCAAAAAGGTTTAAAGTCTTCCAGAGAGATTTTATCTTTTAAGAAAATTGATACTTCTGATCAGTTTAGAGATTTCTTTCCTGATAGTGATAAAGTTTATGAACTGATTCGTTTGTCTCTGATTAATGATGAGCCTTATGCAATTCAGAAAACATATATTCCCTGTAATCTGTTTAAAGATGCTGAACGATTCAATTTTGTTGATGAATCATTATATGATTATATGGAGGAACAGGGACATCGTCCTTATAAATTGGTATCTTATCTAAAGATTGAAAAAATACCAGAGGAATATGTATCGTTATTAAAATTACCAAAACAGAAAAATGTTTTTCTGTTTGATTACTTTGGGTTTGATGAAGATCATGTATTGACAGAATATACGATATCTTATCATCTTCCAGAGTATACATCATTCAAATATGTAACTAGAAAAGTCGATTGAAAAATCGATTTTTTTATTTTTTACTTGTAATTAGTTTTGATAAGTGGTATATATTGTGTATAAAGGTATACATAGTATACCAATTTAACCAAACAGGTGAAAGGAGGACTCGTCCCTGTTGGAAATACTTATTATAGGGAGGAAAAAAACTATGAGTATTTTACAAGCAGTATTAATTGGATGTGTTGCAGCGTTAACACAATTGGAAGGGGGATGGCTTGGTGAATGTAAACTTCGCGAGCCAGTTATCACAGGATTTTTGGTAGGTCTTATTTTAGGAGATGTTGAAAAAGGTTTAGTAATAGGTGCAACATTGCAGATGATGTGGATGGGTGCAACTGGTATTGGACCAACAGCTCAGTTAGATATTGGTACAGGTGGTACGATTGGAGCAGCAGTTGCAATCACAACTGGAACTGGTGCTGAATCAGCAATCGTATTTGCATTACCAGTAGCAGTTATTATGCAATTTTTAAATACTTTATTATTAACTGGATTTTCAGGGTTTATGCAAGTTGCGGAACGCAAAATTGATGAACTTAACTTTCGTTCAATTATCATGATTCACTACTTATGTGGATTCTTGACATTCTTGCTTTATTTCTCACTTACATTTATTGTTATGTATTTTGGAAACAATGCAATTGATTCAATCGTTAATGGATTACCAGATTGGGCAAACAATGGATTGAGTGCAGTAGCATCTATCTTACCAGCGATGGGATTTGCATTATTACTAAACATTATATTAGAGAAGGATTTAATACCTTTCTTGATTCTTGGGTTTGTAATTGCAGCTTATACTGATCTTACAATGATTGCAGTAGCAGCGATTGCTCTTGCAATTGCATGGATTATTTACTTGCTTCGTCGAAATGAAAATAAAACAGTTACAATCTCATCAGGTGTGGTTGATGAGTGGGAGGATTAGAAAATGGCAAAAAGTGAAATCATCAGTGTAGAAAATAATTTAACAAAGAAAGATTTCAGAGGTGTATTCTGGCGTTCATTCACATTACTTGGTTCTTTCAACTATGAACGAATGGAAGGATTGGGTTACTTATATGCATTAATGCCAGTATTAAAAAAGATTTATCGTGATGACGAAGAAGGACTAAAAGCTTCGATGCATCGTCACCTGGCAGCGTTTAACATGACTGTTGCACCTGCTCCATTTGTTATGGGAATTACTATTGCAATGGAAGAACTTGCGAAAAAGGATAAAGAGTTTGATGTAACTTCGATAAACGCAATTAAGGTTGCTTTAATGGGTCCATTATCCGGAATTGGAGATACCTTCTTCTGGGGAATCTTTAGAATTATCGCCTGTGCAATTGCTGTATCGTTTGCTCAGGATGGAAATATTCTAGCTCCATTTGTATTATTGGTATTATTCAATGTACCAAATATCTTAACAAGATGGATTGGATTAAAAATAGGATATAAGAATGGTAGTTCATTACTGCAAGATTTAGAATCATCTGGAAAAATGGAACTGTTTACGTATTGTGCTGGAATTGTAGGGGTAGCTGCAGTAGGATGTATGGTTGCAGCATGGGTAGAAATTTCGACACCTTTAAGCTTTACGATTTCAGGAAGTGAAATTATTGTACAGGAATACTTGGATCAAATTGTTCCTAAACTATTACCTTTGAGTGCAACTCTAATTATTTATGGTTGTCTGAAAAAGAAAATGAAAATTATGCATATCATTGGTGGAATTGTAGTAATTGGATTTATCTGTGGAGTATTAGGAATCTTATAGGAGGAATAAGAATATGGCTATTGTAGATGTTCGAATAGATGACCGTCTGATTCATGGGCAAGTATGTGGATTCTGGATTCCGCACTTTAGTGTAGAGCGAATTGCAATTGTAGATGATGTGATTGTTCATGATGAGGCAAGAAAGACAGCATTGAAATTTGGTTGTCCTGGGAAAGTAAAACTATCAGTATTTGCACCTGAGGCAGCAGCAGATAAGTTCATCCGTAAAATTGATGAAGGCATACGCGTAATGATTTTATGTAATCGACCAAAACCAATCCTGCAAATGGTGGAAGCAGGGTACAAGGTAGATTCGATTACAGTGGGGAATATGTCCACAAAAGATGGTGCCAAACAGATTAAGAAAACAGTGTTTGTCAGTGAAGAGGAAAAAGAAGATTTTAAGAAACTGGCACAACATGGTGTAAAGATTTATTCACAAATGGTACCAAATGAACAACGAGAAGAAATCACAAACGATTTCAAATAAAACGGGAGGAAAAAATGAAAAAACCAACAGTATTAGGTTATATGAAAGATCAACCAAGGGCACTAAGAGAGGCATTAAAACAACAAGACGTATTTGTGAAACCTTTTGTAGAGAAATTACATGATAAAAAAATAAAGAAAGTGATTTTCTTTGGATCAGGTACATCATATAATGCAGCAATTATTGCGGCATATTACTTTAAACAAATCATTGGAATTGCCGCTGAAGCACAATATCCAACTGTGTTTGAAAATTATGAAAAAGCAGATTGGAGCAATACATTACAAAATGATGAAATTCTATTTGTAGGAATTAGTCAGTCGGGTACTTCAATATCAACGGTAAATGTAATGAAATATGCCAAAGCAAATGGATATCAGACAATTGCATTAACAGAGGCATTAGCAAGTGAAATCACAAATCATGTAGATAGTGTTATTCATTTATTGTGTGGTAAAGAAGAAACACCTCCAGAAACAAGAGGATATACAGTTACTTTATTAACTTTATATTTATGGGTATTAGGTGTTGCAAGAGACTGGAATGTCTATGATGATGATACGTATCAAAAAGAACTGCAAGCGGTACAAGATTTGTGCGACAACTATGAAACTGTTGTAGATGAAAGTGAAGCTTGGTATGAGCGAAACAAAACTACAATCGTAAACAGTGATCGTATCTTTGTAATTGGTTATGGTGTTGACTATGGTTCCGTATTAGAAGGAATGCTGAAGATTGGTGAAATGTTACGCTTACCAACCATTGGATTTGAATTAGAAGAATATTCGCATGGACCTACAATGGCATTGTCACCAAGACAGACGTTATTTATGATTGGTTCTGATGATGCAGAATGGGATAGAATGTTAATGTTTAGGGAAACATTTAAGAAGTACACAGACCGCGTGCACTTAGTTACATGTAAGGATAGCGAAGTCGATGATCGAGATATTCTGTTTAGTGTAAAAACAAATAAGTATCTGGCACCACTTATGTACACTGTACCATTCCAGTTTGTATCAGCGAAAGGTGCACAAGACATTGGGATTGATACTGGAGTTAATCCATTCAAAGAACCATTGGCACACTTTGAAGATAGCGAATGATTAAATATGTAATCTTTGATATGGATGGTGTTTTGATTGATAGTGAAATTGTATATATGAAGTTATTTCAATCATTTCTAAAAGAAAATGGAGTAACAGTTCATTTGAATGAACTCCATTTTCTTGCTGGTTCCAGCAGAAAGGTTGAAGATCAATTCATGAAAGAGAAATTACAAATTTCTGAGAATGAAGCGAAACGAAGAAAATATGAGTTTTATAATCGAAATCCAGTAGATTATCTATCCATACGAAAACGTTATGTAGTAGAGTTGTTAGATTATTTAAAAGAGCAGGATATTAAAATAGCACTGGCATCATCCTCGCCAAAAGATAATATAGAAGAGGTGCTCAATGCCTGTGAGATTCAATCATATTTTTCAATTATTGCCAGTGGAGAAGATTTTCATGAAACAAAGCCAAATCCAGAAATATATGAGTATACAATAAAGAAACTTGGTGCTAAAAAAGAAGAGGTGCTTGTTATTGAAGATTCTGTATATGGTATCCAAGCTGGAAAGAATGCAAATTTAAAAGTAATTGCATTAGAAGATAAAATCTTACAACATGATACTTCACAAGCTGATTATGTAATAGAAGATTTATGTGAAGTGATTGATATTATAAAGAGGGAGGAATGAAATGATTGGAATTATTATCATTGGCCATGGTGAATTTCCTCAGGGAATGATGAGTGCAGTAGAATTGATAGGTGGTAAACAAGAAGGGATGCAATATGTTAATTTTCCTGCTACTGATACAGCAACAGAGTTAGAAGCAAACATTCATAGGGCAATTGAAGAATATAAAGATTATGAAGATATTTTTATCTTTTCAGATTTGTTGAGTGGATCACCATTTAATACAGCAGTGATGAAAGCGATGCAAGACAAACGTATTCATCTATATTATGGTGTTAATTTGGGTATGTTGCTAGAGGCGGTTGTGCAGCGAACAATGGGTTTGTCAGCACCACAAATTATGGAAACTGTACTAGAAACAGGAAAAGAACAGATCGGTATATTTGATGTTGATAGAATAAATAATGATGAAGATGAGTTTGATTCATAATAGAACGAAAGTGTTGTAAACTGATGTGATCCGTGCCAAGTAGACTGGTGAAATATATATAATTTACATAGGCGATTTATCATAAGATAGATCGTCTTTTCTTATGCATGGATACTTACTTGTTGTTTCCTTTGTAAATCTCTTTTGTATTCTTAATCCAATTAATTATAATAATAGATAACCTGATTATTGTATAAATTTAACAAACTCTTTACACTATTCCCACAATATTAAAATAAATTACGTGTATAATAGGATAACAAAGTGAAGGTGTATGATGGACTTAAGGACAGAGGATGTAAATTATAAAAAAGGATTATCGACTTGGCAGGTTCAACAAAGAATCAATGATGGCTTAGTAAATACTCCACCAGATAAAGTAAGTAAAAGCAACTGGGATATCGTCAAGGATAATGTGTTCACATTGTTTAATTTCTTGAATGCTATGATTGGTGTTGCTCTTTTTTTAGTTGGTGCATATTCCAACATGGTATATCTAGTTATTATATTAATTAATGTATTGATTGGGATTACCCAAGAAATTCATGCGAAGAATTTAGTTGAGAAACTTACACTGATTGCTGCTGATAAGGCGAAAGTGATACGTGATAGTAAAGAAGTGGAAATTGCTGTTGAAGAGATTGTACAAGGTGACATTATGTTGCTATCAATGGGAGATCAGATTAGTGCTGATGCTACAGTTGTCTATAATGAGATGGAAGTTAATGAGTCACTGCTAACTGGAGAATCTGATGTGATTGTGAAAAAGGTCGGAGATATCTTATATTCAGGAAGTTATGTTGTAGGCGGAAAAGCTTATGCACAAGTGGATAAAGTAGGAGATCAAAGTTTTTCTTCTCAATTAATTAATGAAGTGAAGCAATACAAACGACTTCATTCGGAGTTGATTGATGCAATCGCAAAGATATCACGATTTACAAGTTTTGTGATTGTGCCTATTGGAATTATCTTATTTGTTCAGGCGTATTTTATTCGTGATACAAGTATGTACTTATCGATTGTAAATACAGCAGCGGCGCTATTAGGAATGTTGCCAAAAGGATTGGTATTGTTAATAGGTATTAGTTCAGCGACTGGTGTTATCAAGTTATCAAAGAAAGATGTGTTGGTGCAGGATATGCACTGTATGGAACGCTTTGCTCATGTGGATGTATTATGCCTTGATAAGACGGGAACGATTACGGAAGGTAATATGAAGGTTGTTGATGTTAAGAAGTTTGTGGATGTAGACTTGGATTTAATTATGGCAAACTATGTGGCATCTGCGGATGACAACAATGCAACTTATACAGCAATGCGTCAATATTTTGATAAACAAACAGAAGAATATATAGTAAATGAGAAAGTACCATTTTCATCAGAGAGAAAATGGGGAAGTATTACCTTTGAAGAAGTAGGTAAAATTAGTGTAGGAGCTCCTGAAAAGATGGAACTGAAGACGATTCCTCCAACAGAAGTAACTGTAGCACAAAAAGAAGGATATCGTGTTTTATTGGTTACACAAGATCAACTTCCAATTGGAATGATTTTATTAGATGATCCAATTCGTGCCAATGCACAAGAAGCGTTTGCTTACTTTGCTAAAGAAGGGATCGATGTAAGAGTTATCTCAGGTGACAATCCATTTACAGTTGCAAATGTAGCGAAACGTGCTGGGTTAGTGAATTATAAAGCATTTGTTGATTTATCAAAAATAACTGACGAAGATGATCTTAGAGGTTTAGCCCATACGCATAAAGTATTTGGTCGTGTAAGTCCAAAGCAAAAAAAGATTCTTGTAAATGAATTACAGAAAGAACATACTGTAGCAATGACTGGTGATGGAGTAAATGATGTACTTGCTCTTAGAGAAGCTGACTGTAGTATTGCGATGGCAGAGGGAAATGCTGCTTCCAAACAAGTTGCTCAATTAGTTCTGTTAGACAATGACTTCTCAAGGTTACCTATTGTATTAAGTGAAGGTAGAAGAATTATTAATAATATTACCAAGGTATCTTCTATTTTCTTTATTAAAACAATCTATTCATTCATACTTAGTATCTTATGTATTCTAGCAAATATATCATTTCCATTTATACCAATGCAAATTACATTTATAGATTTAATTATTGAAGGATATCCATCATTCTTTATGTCATTTGAACCGAATGATGGAAAGGTAGAGGGAAGTTATCTGAAAAAAGCATTATCATCAGCTCTACCATTTGCAATCGTAATTATTATAAATTTTGTAGGATTATATCTGTTCCAATCAGATTTGAATTTATCATCAGATGACTTACTTTCAATGATGTATCTGGTTCTTGGTTATGTTAGTGTAATGGCAGTATTTAAGGCATGTCAGCCATTCAATCCACTACGTATCTTCTTATTTGTGAGCGTAGCGATTGGATTTAGTTTAGGAGTATTCCTATTCTCGCATTTCTTGGATGCATCTTTTGTAAGGGTTCCACTACTATTGGTATTACTAGTCATAAGTGCTTGTGTACTCCTTATTGTGCATAAACGAAAATGGAACGAGCGATATCAGAAAAGTGATATTGCAGTTCATCAGAAAAATTAAGTAAAGAAAAAAACATTCGTTTTATTTGCGAATGTTTTTCATTGCCTATTTTATTTGGCGAAGTTTCGCTAAATATTTTTCTTGAGCTTTGATTAGTTCAAGAATTTCAGAATCGTCATCATCCATAACTTGTGCATAACGATCCATAAGGAATTTGTGACTCTTTTCAACAATCTGCTTTCCTTTTTTTGTAATGTGAATATAAGTAACTCGACGATCATATGCCGATGCTACTTTCTTAAGATATCCATCATTTACTAATGTGGTTACAACAACTGACATATTTGCAGTTGCTTTCCCTACGCTTTGAGATAAGGCATTTAATGTTAAATTCTCAACCGTACTTGCCTCAGTAAGGATTGATAACTTTAAGAAGTTCATCCCATACTCTTCATAAAATGGTTGCATGATAATTAGCCCTACTGCTTCCATATCTGTTTTTAACTTTTCACTTTTCTTAATTAAATCCCAATTCATCCATGTTCCTCCGAAACTAATTTGATTGCTGTTCAACTTAGTTGTTACTTATAAATTATAATTTATATATGTTTTTTCGTCAAATGGTATTGGTGGTTTCGTCATGAAATGTACTAATGTTTTTTGTATTTGATAGTTTCTCATATAAAAAGCGATAGTTTTTTCGAAAAACAGATATTAATAACTCCACAAAGAATATGATATTAATAAGAAAACATAGGATTACAAATCCATATAAAGCGATTCTTGGAAGAATTTCAATTGTGTTTGTCAGTAAATAAGACAGAGTATCAACACCGATTGTAAATGCCTGGAAAGTGACTACATATAATAGAAAGTACCGTAATGCATATTGCCATATTCCAGTGTGTTCACTAATTCCAACGACTTTGATGTTCACGATTCGTTTACCAATAGTAGAACCTTTGGTGAATGTAGTGGATAAGAAGAAATATAGGAAATAGAAAAGACCATAAGTATCAATTGTAGTTAGATTAATAAAGAATGAAATAATAGTCAATAATAGTTGAATAACAATATAATCAATGATTAGTGCAGCTAAGCGTCGGAAAAATTTTACATTTTCTGATTTTTTCATCGATGTTTTATCAATTGTTTCTCTGCTTGGTAAAAAGAATGTAAACAATGGTGCAATCAGATAACCACTCAATCCTCCTAATGTATTGATCATTAAATCATCTACATCGAAGAGACGATAAGGGCGAGGGTAAATAAAATACAATCCACTTAATTGAGTCAGTTCAATAAACAAACTTAATAAGAAGGAATATAGAATAGTCCTCTTTAATGAGAGTTTAAAATAATATCTCATATAAACACCAAAAGGAATAAACATTAAGATGTTTAGGAAGGTTGTATAAAACTCCGGATTTCTAATTATATTAATTACCAGTGCAGTCCCATGTAATGATGTATCTGCATTTTTTACAATGTCTATAATGAAATAGAAGGGAAGTAACTGATAACGAGGTGTTGTTAGTTTTGCGACCTCTTCAGGATCTGGTAATGGCAGGATTGCCAGATAATAAATAACCAGAAGGTATAGAAAAAAAGAATAGATGATAAGGGTGCGTAGCCATGGTATGGAACCATATTTGTGATATTGATAAATCATGTATGGAATTGCCAGTAAAAAGGCAATAATTGGAAATGTGATTGCTGCAGTTTCAATGCTAAATAGATATGTACTCATAGTCATCCCTCGCTTATGTTTCTATTATACTTGTATCAAAATGATATTCATAATAAGATAACCGATTTAATGCCAGTATCTTTGGACTTTGGTATAGGGTTTCGCTATAATGAAACTAACAAAGTAAAGTTAAGAGGAGGACTTATGTTTAATCAATTTGAAGACAAACCTTTATGGGAAGTATCAAAAGTATTGTCTGCAGTTGCGATGGGTAATGAAAAAGCCGATATGGTGATTACCAATGCGAAACTGATTAATGTCTGTACTAAGGAGATTATTCCTAATACAGATGTGGCGATTGCTTGTGGTAGAATTGCTTTGGTAAAGGATGCAAAGCATTGTATTGGTGATAAAACTGTTGTAATTGATGCGAAGGGAAGTTATATAGCACCAGGGTTTATGGATGGACATATTCATGTGGAATCATCAATGATGAGTGTTCGTGAATATGCAAAAGCAGTGGTTCCTCATGGAACAATTGGGATTTATATGGATCCTCATGAAATCTGTAATGTACTTGGAATGGATGGTGTGAAGTACATGATTGATAGTGGAAAAACAACACCACTAAAAAATATGGTCACAATGCCATCTTGTGTACCAGCAGTTCCAGGATTTGAGGATACGGGAGCATTTATTGGACCTGAAGAAATTGCCGAAAGTATGAAATGGAACGATGTTGTAGGACTTGGAGAGATGATGAACTTTCCAGGGATTCTAAATAGTACAGATCATGCGCATGGAGTAGTTGATGAAACATTAAAAGCGAATAAGATTGTTACTGGACATTATTCACTTCCTGATACTGGAAATGGATTACATTCTTATATTGCTTCTGGAGTACGTTGTTGTCATGAATCAACTCGTAAAGAAGATGCATTAGAGAAGATGCGTTTAGGAATGTATGCAATGTTTCGTGAAGGTAGTGCATGGCATGATTTAAAAGAAGTAGCTAAGAGTGTTACTGAGAATAATATTGATACAAGATATGCAGTACTTATCTCTGATGATACCCATCCAGACACTTTAGTAAATGATGGACACTTGGATCATATTGTGAAACGTGCTGTAGAAGAAGGAATTGATGTTTTAAGCGCGATTCAGATGGTTACGATTAACTGTGCTCAATGTTTCCAAATGGACCATGAACTGGGTTCTATCGCACCAGGGAAGTGTGCTGATATTGTATTCATTGATGATTTAGAGAAACTAAACATTACTAAAGTAATCATTGATGGTCATGTAGTTGCACAAGATGGAAAGATGGTAATTGATATGCCTGCATATACCTTCCCAGAAGAGGCAACAAATACCATGCATATCAAAGAAACAATAACTCCAGATTCATTTAAAATACTAACAGATAAACAGGCTAAGGCTGAAGTTAGAGTAATTGAAATTATTCCTGTAAAAGTAGGAAATTATGAACGTCATTTAAAACTTCCAGTTGTGAATGGAGAAATTCAGGCAGATCCAAGTCAGGATGTATTAAAGGTTACCGTATTTGAACGTCACAAATATACAGGTACTAAAGGTTATGGATTTGTGAAGGGATTTGAAATAAAAAAAGGAGCAGTTGCTTCAACCGTTGCTCATGATGCACACAATTTACTTGTAGCTGGTACTAATGATGAAGATATGGCACTAGCAGCCAACACCCTTGTAGAGAGTGGTGGAGGAATGGTAGTGGTAGCAGATGGTAAAGTGCTGGCACATGTTGCATTACCAATCGCTGGATTAATGTCAGAGAAACCAGTAGAAGAAATGGCAGAACTAGTTGAGAAACTAGATGATGCATGGAAGGAAATTGGTTGTCCTCATGTATCTCCATATATGACAATGGCATTATTAAACTTAGCTTGTCTGCCAGAATTAAGACTAACAAATCGTGGCTTGGTGGATTGTACAACCTTCCAGTTTGTTGATTTAGAAGTATAAAAAATAAAAAAGCAATTAGCTTAGGGGACTAATTGCTTTTTTATAAACTTCTATCTTTCTTGGAGGGAACTATATGAATATTAACAACTATATATGAGAAAAATTAAGGGAACAAATTAATATCCATACTTTAGAAGTTTACCACCTTCCTATTATTATTTAAGTGGTATCTATATAATAGCACTTTAAAATTATATGTCATTTCATATGAATAAAAACTGTAAATGTGTGGTATATTGGAAAGGAAAGAGAAAGAGGTAACCTATGAATATTAAGCTTATAGCAGTTGATATGGATGGAACATTCTTAAATAGTAAGATGGATTATAATCGTGAAAGATTCAAACGATTATATAAAGAGATGAAAGAAAAAGGAATACATTTTGTAGTGGCAAGTGGGAACCAATACTATCAGTTACGTTCATTCTTTCCAGAGATTCAAAATGAAATTGCATTTGTTGCAGAGAATGGTGCCTATATTGTAAATGAAGGAAAACCATTGTTTTGTGGTGAATTAAGTCGTGATAAAGTATTACATATGATTGATGTGTTAGAAAAAGTAAATCGTGAGAACTATGTAATGTGTGGTGAAAAGAGTGCTTATCTTCACAAAGAAAGCAGTGATTACTTTAAGGAAGAAACAAAGAAGTATTATCATAAATTACAACAAGTCGATAACCTGGCAGATGTAGATGATAAAATCTTTAAATTCTGTGCCGATTTTATTGGTAGTGATATCGAAGAAGTACTAGAGAATCTTTCAAAACAGATGGAAAATATTATGGTACCAGTTTCTACTGGACACGCAGGGATTGATTTTATTATTCCTGGAGTTCACAAAGCACATGGAATTCAGTTACTTCAAGAACTATGGGGAATCAAAGATGAAGAAGTAATGGCGTTTGGAGACAGTGGTAATGATCTGGAAATGTTAGCTCATGCTGGTTATGGTTATGCAATGAAAAATGCACATCCAAAGGTAAAAGCGGTTGCGAAATATGAAACTGACAGTAATGATGAAGATGGAGTACTAAATAAGATAGAAGAAACACTAAATAAAATGTAAAGAGTTCTTTACTTTTTGAAGATTACTGGATATACTATAAATGTAAAGAGGTCTTTACATTTTGCGAGGTGATCTTATGGATGCATTCTATAAAAATTTAGGCTTTAAAAAGATGGATGAGTTGGATCAGAGTATTGAACTGAAATCAGTGCAATGGACATGGCGAGTTACAATTATTCTTATGGTAGTTGTACAATTTGCTGTCCTTGGGTTAATGTGGAATGATAGTATACCTAGTGACTTTGCATTATTTCCAATGTTTGTGATTTCTCTACAAAATTCATTTATGTTTGGTTTTCGCAGTTTCTTTCGATTAAAGGTACTGGATAAAGGGATGCCTGATTATCGAAGTAGTATGATTGCAGTAATCGGAAATGTAGTATTCTGTATTGCTATTATAAGTACAATGATTTTCGTTGTTATTAGGTATCTATAAACGATGAAGAATAAAGTAAAGGAACTAAGGAAAGTAAGTGGATTTCGTCAGGAAGATCTGGCAAGAATTGCCAATGTTTCCAGGCAGACAATTATTGCGATTGAAAATAACAAATATAATCCAACACTGGAACTAGCGATAAAACTGGCAAAAATACTGAAAACGCCAGTAGAAGAATTATTTATTTTGGAGATTGATAACTGGTAAGTAAAATTACCAGTTTTTGTTTGCCCTAAAGGATAAAATCATTTACTATGAGATAGTAGAGAAAAACATATGGAGGAACAATATGGAAGCAACCATTCAAAAATTAATCGATCATCAGAAACTGGCATATTTAAGTTATGTTGATGAAGCAGGATATCCAAATACGAAAGCAATGTTGGCACCAAGAAAAAGAGAAGGGTTAAAAACGTTTTATTTCACAACCAATACGTCTTCTAAAAAGGTACAGCATTTTAGAACGCATTCGAAAGCAAGCATTTACTTTTGTGATCAACGGTTTTTTCGTGGAGTAACATTACTTGGTGAAATGGAAGTATTGGAAGATCAGGCAAGTAAGGATATGATTTGGCAGGAAGGTGATACAATGTATTATCCAAAGGGCGTAACGGATCCTGACTATTGTGTACTAAAATTCACAGTAGTATCAGGTGAGTATTACACTAACTTTAAAGTAAAAGAAATTGATTGTATCAATGAATAAAGGATGGAATAATTTATGATTCAAGATATTACACCACATATATTGAAAAACCAATATACCAAAATGGATGCAGGAAAAGAGGATTATCTGATTTTCTTCAAAGGACGTGAAGTTTTATGTCTGATGGATGAGAATGATAATGCGCATATTCCCAGATTTAAAGATTTAGAAGA
This sequence comes from Breznakia pachnodae, assembly GCF_030814225.1. Classification (GTDB taxonomy): domain Bacteria; phylum Bacillota_I; class Bacilli_A; order Erysipelotrichales; family Erysipelotrichaceae; genus Breznakia; species Breznakia pachnodae. The sequence continues at coordinate 900,231 of NZ_JAUSUR010000001.1, read as the reverse complement.
ATGGAATCCAGATATTTATGGAGATGATATATTTCTGTTTTCTGTAGATGAACGACCATATTTTTTAGTATCTCATTTAAATGTGCCAGAAGACAGAAATTTTAATTATATTGAAATAAAAGAATTTTTGGAATCAAGCAAACGTCATCGTGGGTTTGCGGCAGTAACAGCATTCCAATTATCTAACTGGTATCAGAATCATCGCTTTTGTGGGAAGTGTGGTCATGAACTAGTTCACTCAGATAAGGAGCGAATGCTTCATTGTGAGAACTGTGGAAATATGGAATATCCAAAATTGGCTCCTGCAGTGATTGTGGGAATCCGAAATGGTGATTACTTACTTATGACCAAGTATCGTGGGCGTACAGCTGGATACTATGCATTAGTTGCTGGGTTTGCGGAAATCGGAGAAACGATAGAAGAAACGGTTCAACGCGAGGTTATGGAAGAAGTTGGTTTGAAGGTGAAGAATATCACTTATTATAAGAGTCAGCCTTGGGGATTAACTGATACATTACTGTTTGGATTCTATGTAGATGTGGATGGTGATGATACCATTACTTTAGACGAAGAAGAATTAGCAATTGGCGAATGGATTCATTATAAGGATATTGATCCAACTCGTAAACATTACAGTCTTACAAGTGAAATGATTCAGTTATTTAGAAGCGAAAAAATAGAAAAATAAAAAAAATATTCATATGTGTTTTACATCACTTGACATGATTATCGAAAATCTATAAAATTTCATTATACACATGGAGGAAATATATTGTGGAAGAAACAGACCCGAGTAGTTTAAATGAAGTAGTTTATAAGGAAGTGGGGGCAATGACACATGGTTAATATTATTATTTTAATTATCCTGGTACTGGTAAATGCTTTTTTTGCTGGTAGTGAAATCGCACTTATTTCGTTAAACAAGAATAAAATTCGTTCGCAGATGGAGGAAGGGAATAAAAAATCAAAAATCTTATACAAACTGATTGAAATACCTACCAGATTATTATCAATGATTCAGGTTGGTGTTACATTATCAGGGTTCTTAAATAGTGCCCTGGCATCAGATGTATTTGCGGATGTTTTGGTTGAGTTTATGGTAGGTGCAGGTATACCAATGACTCGTTCAATTGCAATGGTAATTATTACCTTGTTATTAACGATTGTTACATTGATTTTTGGTGAGTTAGTACCAAAACGTATTGCAATGAACAGTCCGGAAAAATTCTCAAATGCAATTGCATACCCACTTTACATTATTTATCGTGCAGTAATCCCATTGGTACATGCATTATCATTTCTTACGAATTTGGTATTGCGTCTAATTGGAATTGATCCAGATAAAAATGATAATCAGGTGACAGAGGAAGAAATTCGTCTGATGGTTGCAACGAGTAGTGAAGAAGGAGAAATCGATGACTCTGAAAAAGAGATGATCGATAATATATTTGAATTTAATGATACGATTGTAGAAGATGTTATGACACATCGTGTAGATGTGGAAGCTCTTGATATCGATACAAGTTATGAAGAAGTATTAAAATATTTTGAAACAGCAAAATATACAAGAATTCCAATTTTTGAAAAAACACTAGATGATGTTGTTGGTATCTTACATGCGAAAGATGTATTAAGCTGTATTTCAAGAATGAATGATATTAGTGAGTTTTCACTAAAAGAAATTATTCGTAAACCAGTATTTGTACCTGATTCAAAAATGATTGATCAATTATTCTATGAACTAAAGGCAGAGAAAACCCATATTGCGATTGTAATCGATGAATATGGTGGAACTGCTGGTATTGTTACCATGGAGGATTTGATTGAAGAAATCGTTGGTGAAGTGTTTGATGAGTATGATGATATTCCAATAGGATATCGTAAAATTGGTGAAGGTCAATATTTAATGGATGGTTCTTTGGAACTAGATGAAGTTGAAAAAATTCTTGATATTGATTTACCAGTGGATGAATATGATACATTAAATGGATTTATTGTTTCAAAACTTGGACGTTTACCTGAAGAAGATGACAGATCATCAGTAGAAGATGAAGGATATCGATTTAGAATTCTGAAAGTTGATGAAAAAGTAATTGAACAAGTGAAAGTTGAAAAACTGGAAAAAAAAGAAGAAAAGGATGAAGACTGATACCAAAATATCAGTCTTTTATGATTCCTTATAACTTATAAGCGTAATGTTTTGACTTCATTATTAGAATTGTTTTAAAATACTGCTAAAGTGTGCTATCATTGTAAATGTAAGAAATGTAACTTACTAATGAAAATGGAGTGATAGATAGGGATTATGAATAACATACAGAGATTACGTTTAGGTTTATATACAACAGGAATACTGATTGTAATATTAAGTAGAATTACTACTTTCATAGAATACAATGTTGCAATGAGTATCGCTTCAGTTATTTTATCAGTAACACTATGCATTGATGCATATGTTTTTATAGAGAATAAAAAGAAGTTTCGAGCTGGATTATGTATATTCTTCTCTGTATTGGTTCTGCTGTTACTTATTTATTTGTGGATATTTAAAATTTAATTATATAGAAACATTTCTTCGGGAATGTTTTTTTCTTAATGACATAGAACAAGGATAATGATAGGATAATTTTAGAGAGGTATATGTTATGGATACAGCACTCATATTACGTCAGAAGTTTGATCGAAATGAATTGAAAGATAATGAGATTGATCAGTTGCTTAATGAATCTAAACTGGTAGAGAAACTGACAAAGGATTATGAAGAAACAACATTCTTCTTAATTTTTCGCTTGTTATGTTTAAGTGAAATTCCATATATTGAACGTTTGAAGTATACACAAACTATATTGAATACCATATCAAATATGATGGCCACTGAAGAAGGATTTTCTTATACTGGAAAAGTAAAAGGGATTGTTCCTTGTTATAATGCCTTGTTACTGGAAGCATATGTTCGTTTAGGCAAGGTAGATTCAAAAGAGGTTAAGAATGCACTTAACTGGATCAAACAATATCAGGTGTTTGATCGTAATCAAGAGACTTCATGGAAATATGATGGAATTTGTAAATATGGTGGTTGTATGAAGAAAACACCTTGTTATATTGGGATTGGAAAAACAGTTCGTGCATTGATTACGTATGCTGAATATATAAATCATCAGGATAAAGAAGTAGAAAGTCTAATAAAACTGGGAAGTGAGTATATGCTTACTCATCATATGTACCAGAGACTTACAACTGGAAAGCCAATTAGCGCTCATATCACGGATATTATGGTTCCTCAGGCATATATGTTATCACTAACCGATTTGGTTTATATAGCAGGGAAGTGTGGCTTGTGGGAAGATGAAAGAACAAACGAATTAAAAAAACTGCTTGAGGAAAAAGCAGTAACTAATAATGAATGGAAGATTGATTATATTTATCAGAATAAGGGATATAAAGCATTTGAGACAAGAAGGAATACTTCTTTGTGGGCAAGTTACTTTATTAATAACAGTTTAAACAAATAAAAAAGAAGCACTTAGAAAGTGCTTCTTGCTGTATCTTGAAGATTATATGAATAATCATATGAGTTCCTTGATTCACTAGGAACAAATGTGGTAATTTCATCATTGTCAAATCCTACTACGAAACGACTAGTATCCATAATAATTGGTCGTTTTAAAACCGTAGGGTTTTCTTGGATGAAACTAACAAGTTCGTTGAACTTTAATTCATCAATATCCTTCCCTAATTCCTTAAATGCTTTTGAACGAGTCGAAATAATATCCTTAGTTCCATTTGGACTACGTTCTAACAAGTACCTGATCTCTTCCTTGTTCAATAGAGTACTTTGAATATTTTTCTCCACATACTCTAAATGGTTCTCCTTTAACCAAGCCTTTGCCTTAATTGCTGATGTACAGCCGAATGATGTATACATTAAAATCATACAACATCCTCCTTTCCTTTATCCACTTACATTGTAGCACAAAAAAAGGGGCGTGCAAGTCAAAACCCTACTTTTTTACTATGAATTAATAAAACTTAACAATTTCTTAACAAAAGGTGGAAAAAACTGTCGGTTTCGTGGCATTTTCGGGAAACTAAATGAATGGTTTTATCATAGATTTTTCTATCACATATTTTAACATTGATTCTTGATAATTCGGATAGATAAAAGAGTTATACTTTAACCAAGCAAACGATAATAGGTTTGCTAGAAGTATTCCCTAAAATAATACTTCATATATTCTCCCTTTTTTTAAATAATTAATAAAGAGCCGAAAGGCTTTTTATTTTTCGCTCTTTATAGATTATGTTATAATGTTGTGATTGGGGGTTGTTATGAGCAAGAGAATGAGAAAGTTTTTGGGTTACTATAAACCATATAAGAAAATATTTTTTACCGATATGGCTTGTGCCTTGATTGCATCTGTGGTTACGTTGATGTTTCCACTTTTGACAAGATACATCGCCAATGATGTACTAACTGCTGATAGTGTTGCATTTGATATTATCCTGCAAGTTGGTGCCGTAATGATTGCATTAGTTATTGTAGAGTATTTATGTAATTATTATATTGCCTATAAAGGACATGTTATGGGTGCATATATGGAAGCAGATATGCGTGATGAATTATTCCAACATTATCAAAAGTTAAGTTTTAACTTCTATGATGATCAAAAAGTAGGTCAGTTAATGACAAGACTTACAAATGATTTATTTTCACTGACTGAATTATATCACCATGGTCCGGAAGATATTGTAATTTCGTTTATTAAGATTATTGGTGCATTTGTGATTCTGATGACAATTCATGTACCACTTACTTTAATTGTATTTGGAATGATTCCATTTATGATAGTGTTTAGTGTTTACTACAACAAGCAGATGAAGAAAGCATTTAAAGCAAACCGCAAGAAGATTGGTGATATCAATGCAAGAATTGAAGATAGCTTATCTGGTATTCGTGTTGTAAAGTCATTTGCGAATGAAGAACAAGAAATGAATCGTTTCCAACATGAGAATCGATTATGGATTGATACAAAACGTAATTCTTATCACAAGATGGGTAGATTCCATTCAGGTATTGGTGCTTTCATCAGTATGCTTAGTGTGGTTATTATCTTAGGTGCTGCATATTTCATTTCAGACAATCAAATGAATGCTGGTGATTTAATTGCTTACCTATTATATATATCGAATCTGACAGATCCAATTAAACGTCTAATTAACTTTACTGAAACATTCCAGGATGGAATTTCTGGGTTTGAACGTTTCATGGAGTTATTAGAAATTAATCCGGATATTGAAGATAAACATGATGCAATTGAGTTAGGTAATGTAGAAGGAAATGTTCGTTTTGAAGATGTGTCATTTCGATACAATGAGAAAAGTGATTATGTACTTCGTCATGTAGACCTTGATGTAAGAGCTGGTGAATATATTGCCTTAGTAGGACAAAGTGGTGCAGGTAAGACTACGTTATGTTCATTGATTCCAAGATTCTATGAAATCAATGAAGGTGATATTAAAATTGATGGCATTTCAATTAAAGATATTAAACAAAAGTCTTTACGTGATCATATAGGTGTAGTTCAACAAGATGTTTATTTGTTTGCTGGTACGATTATGGATAACATAGCTTATGGAAATTTAAGTGCAAGTGAAGAAGATATTATTCGTGCAGCAAAACAAGCCAATGCACATGACTTCATTATGGGCTTAGAAGATGGCTATTACACGGATATTGGGTCAAGAGGGGTAAAACTATCTGGAGGACAGAAACAACGTTTGTCAATCGCCAGAGTGTTCCTAAAGAACCCTGCAATCTTAATCTTCGATGAAGCTACGTCAGCGCTAGATAATGAAAGTGAACAAGTCGTACAAGAGTCACTTGAAATCTTAGCGAAGAATCGTACAACATTTGTTATTGCTCACCGTTTATCTACGATCAAAAACGCAGAGCGCATTGTTGTGCTTGGTGAACATGGAATTGAAGAAACAGGAAATCATGAATCCTTACTAAAGAAGGATGGAGAATACGCAAAACTGTACAATATGCAGTTTCGATAGGATTCCCTATCCTTTTCTTATTCATTAAATTTGTATTTTTTCTTAAAATCTATAAAATATTGATTAGAGGAGAAAGATATGAATACATTTATAGGGATTATGATTCCATTCGTGGGAACAACATTAGGAGCACTTTGTGTGTTCTTATTCAAAGAAAAAGTAAATGATAAAATATTAGCTAGTTTTTTAGCACTTGCTGCAGGGATTATGGTAAGTGCATCGTTTTTTTCGCTCATTCTGCCAGCGCTACAATCAGGTGGAGATGATGCGATTATACCAGTAACAATAGGATTTATGTGTGGAGGTATATTCTTATATATTTTAGATAGGATTTTACCGCACTTACATCCAAATACAAATACAGTAGAAGGAATACCTGCACACTTAAAGAAATCAACGATGCTTGTACTTGCTGTAACACTGCATAACATTCCAGAAGGAATGGCAGTAGGGTTGTTATATGGAGTAGCACTACAAAGTGGTGATGCTGTTTCATTTTCGGCAGCTCTTGCTTTATCGGTAGGGATTGCATTACAGAATATACCAGAAGGTGCAGCAATTTCATTGCCATTAAAGAAAACGGGAATGTCTAACTGGAAAGCATTTATTTACGGTATGCTTTCAGGAATTGTGGAACCAATTGGTGCCGCAATTGCCATCTTTGCAGTTTCACTGGTTGATGGAATGATGCCGTGGTTGTTATCTTTTGCTGCAGGTGCTATGATGTATGTAGTCGTGGAGGAATTGATACCAGAAGCCCATATGGATGAGCATTCACACTCAATTACATTTATTTTTATGATTGGGTTTGCTATGATGATGGTTCTGGATGTTGTACTAGGATAAATTATGAACACAAACGAAAGAAGAGAACAGATATTAAAAGATTTAAAAGAAGCAGATGCACCAATCAATGCGACGGCTCTGGCAAAACGCTATGGTGTTTCCAGACAGATTGTTGTTGGTGATATTGCTATTTTAAAGGCACATCAAAATCCAATTGTTGCCAGTGTGAAAGGCTATGTATATGTAAACAGTGATGAAGATCATTACTATACAATCGCTTGCAAACATAAGGCAGAGGATACAAGAGAAGAACTTTATATTATGGTGGACCATGGAGCAATTGTAGAAAATGTAATTGTAGATCATCCACTGTATGGTGAGTTAGTTGGAAAACTGGAAATTGCTTCTCGTTATGATGTGGACTTATTCATTGAACAGATGCAGTTGCATAATGCGAAAAATCTTAGTGAGATGAATGAAGGTGTACACTTGCACACAATTAAGTGCAATGATGAGGAGATGTTAAAACGTATTAAAGATAAATTAAAAGAAGGTGGCTACTTGTATGAGTAGTTGCTTTTTTATGAGAGGGGATATTAGTTGTCATTAACAATTACGTTAACTTTCCTGATTATTTTATGACCATATTTATCTTTAAGCTGTACATTAATTATATATTCTCCGCTCATCTTAGTGGATATGTTATTTAGAATGCTTAATTTTCCATTTGTATATTCTTTTACACAGTCTATGGGGGATAAGGAATCACCACAATTTATATTGATAGAATGATAACATATGAGTTTCATTTTGTTTTTTGACTGATGCTTATGATTATGATAATTTCTTACTGAAACTATGGATTTATTTTTTATATTCAAACAATAAGTGTCATATCCAGTAAATAATTCTATTAATTGTCTTTCATTTAAGATGATATTAATTCCGTTAATTGTTTGTGGAGCAATAACTCTTTTAAATGACACAGGTCTTACATGCTTTAACAAAATAACGTAATCATTATTATGGGGACAAAGGATAGCAGATTTATCAGACATTCTTTCTATTTTTGAAGTAATCGGAAAAGATAGAAAGATTTCAGAGTCAGTTGTCTTTATAAGAACACTGAAATGCTTCATACCAAATTCTGGAGTAATATTTCCAGAATAGTTTACCAAATAGATACCACCATTTTTAATCGATTTTTTATCCATATCTTACCTTTCTAAGATAAAAATAAAAAAAGGATACTTAACAGTATCCAAACTTTGAAATTCCTAGCTTAACTAGGAATCCCAGACCGACGGAGTGGTTACCGTCTACCAATGAAGATTTTTCAATCCACAGGTTTGTCAAAACCATAAATGGTATAAGACTCTTTAAGACAGTTATTTTATAACTGTTCTTTGTACATATGGTAACAATTTGAAAGGTAGGTGTCAATGATATTTTACCATTTTTTACCCTATCTTTGATATATGATATTGATCTGTAATTTTTGGTTACTATTTTAATTTGAATATTTTTATCTTCTCCCTATCTATTACTCAATTAGCAATCTAAATCCTAAAATAAAAGAACAGAATTTCATTGATTTCTGTTCTTTTATTAATAGGGCTCACCACCCGCATGATAGTTTATTGAGTTCACCACTCATATAGATTAAAATGATATATCTAGATCTTTCATCACTATATTAACAATTTGAATGTGGAGTGTCAACGATAAATCACAGATTAAAAATTAACAAAATTTACTATTTAGTCATCTTTATTTCCTTGATATATACTACTCTAAAACTGTAAGTAATCCTAAAATTAGAAGACATAAATAAGTTCTTTGTTTTATTGTGTTAGTGAATTTATTTTAACTGTGATTTTATATGAAAAACCTTTATAATAAAAAGAGCAGAGGTGAGATATGAGATTAGAAGATATTAAAGATAATTCTGTTATTCTAGCAGATAGTTATTTACATAGTGATATAAGAATGAAGTTACTTGAAAATAGAGAAAGTGTATCGAATGTTTCGATTCTTTCTTTATCTGTTTATTTGGACAGTCTTTGTAGTGAAAAGAGTGAAGCACTTTATTATCGCTATTATCAAGTATTATCAAAGTTAAATCTTACCTATTTTAAAAGTGTCGCCTTAACTGGTGATTTTATTGATGAAGTTTTATTATTTATTAAAAATATGAAACGCTATGATATTGATGTTGAAACATTACCTCAGGAAGATGCTTATCAAAAAGAACTAAAAGATATAGTGGAGGCTTTGCAGAAGATACCACTAACCATTGATTTCCACAAACAGGCACTAGATCGTCAGTCTGATTTTTCTAATGTTTATATTATTGATTATATGCCTGATTTATATAATGAAGATATCTATCGAATGATGATGGAAAAGGGAGCGCTAAAGATTGAAAAAGCGGAACTGATTCCTCAAAATGAATTTTACTATACATTAAATAAGCGTGAAGAAGTGGAAGCAATGGCACGTTATATTATTGAGCATAATGTACCTGTAGAGAAAACAAAACTAACTCTTTTAAATAGTGAATATGAAGGATTTATTGAACAGGTATTTGAACGTTATCAGATTCCTTATTATCTGGTTACTTCATCTGCGAAAAGCAGATTAATATTTAAATATATTGCACTTATACAGTACTACCTGAATCCGAGTGTGGAAACATTGGTAAAAGTTATTGAAGAAGAAGTATTCTATCATCAAAATATTAGTGATTTTCTTCAATATGTAACAATCTTTGAAAAGAATATTCAAGACGATTTTAATCATGTGGAAACAGCAGATATTGTTTTTGATGTAATTGGCAAAGTTGATTATGAACGTTTATGTGAATTAGAAACTGCTGCTAAAGAAGTAAAAGAGATAATTTCTGCACAACTGATAAAGTTGGTTACTTTAAATACAGTAGATGCACTTTTTTATATTGATGAAATAGTGAATGAACATCATAACTTTAAATCAATTGATGATGTAAAGGGAATAAGACAGATTCGTAGTGCTATTAAAGAAGCAGTTCCGTATTTGGATGAAGTACCTTTAGAAATATTAGAACATGTGATTATGTCAATCCAGATTTCAAGAAAAGCAACTGCTGCAGGTATTGCAGTAACTTCACTGCGTCAACCGTTGGGTGATTATGAGTATCATTTTATACTAGGAGCAAGTAGTGATAACTATCCAGCTTTTGAAAGTCTTGGAGGATTATTTTCTGAAGGATATGTACGGTTGTTTAATTATCCATCAGTAGAAAAGCGTTTTGCGTTACATGAAAAGAATTTACAACAAAATCTAACTTCAAGTGAAAAGTTAATAGTCTTTTATGCTACATCAAATTTTGTTGGAAAAGAAAAGGAAGCGTCTTTAGAAATTGAAAACTTTATGAATCAAAGACCAAAACAATATGTACTACCTTTTACAACAAATTCTTATGATATAAATGCACAGTTAGATAAAGAATATAGTAGACAGTTATTTTACCCTGAGGGAATGTTTAAGGGATCTATCAGTGCATATGAAATGTACAGTAACTGTCCATTTAAATATTTTATTCGTCATGGACTTAAAATACCAGAACCTGAGAATTATGAGTTTGAAAGTCGTAGAGCAGGAACACTAATGCACTATGTATTAGAAGTATTTGTGCAAAAGTATGGAAAAGCATATGCAGATCAGTCAATCGAAGAAGTAAGTGAATTACTGGATCTTAAAATTGATGAAATATTACGACTGTATCCAAATTTGAAACAGGAAATTCTAGTAGTGAAGCAGAGACTTCTGTTTGCGATAGAGAAGAATATGAAGATTCTTAGTACAATGGAAAAAGAATCAGCACTTATACCTACGAAAACTGAAGCACGCTTTGATTACACGCTACCGCTTCGTGAAGAACAATTACATTTATATGGATATATCGATCGTTTGAATGAAAACAATGATTTCTTATCAATTATCGATTATAAAAGTAGTGCAAGAAAACTAAAAGAGGAAGAAGTGTTTTCATCTTTAAAACTACAGTTATTAACTTATTTGGTGGTAGCTGCTAGAACTCTGCATAAACGTACAGTAGGTGCGTATTATTATTCCCTAGGTAATAAAGTTCAATCAGCAAGTTATGCAAAGTATGTAAAGAAAGATAATGAAATTGAAGTGTATGGGGAAGAAGATTACAATAATGAATTTATCAAGAGTAAAAAACTGGAAGGATGGACTACCAGTGAAGATATTAAAGTTATTGATAAAGAACATCAGTTTGTAAATGGAGTGGGATATAAGAAAGATGGTGGTTATACATCACTTACAAATATCTATGATGTTGATGGATTGGAAAAACTAATGATAAGAATTTATCAGATGTTAATTGATAATATCAAAGCAGGTAAGATGGATATTATTCCAAACTCTTGTGACTTTTGTAGTTATGGCAGTATCTGTCATTATAAAGGACACAAATATGATCGTGAACAATTAGAAGTAGAAGAAGATTTATATATTGTGCATAAAGGAAAAGGGGGCAGATAACATGGTACAGTGGAATGATGCTCAGAAAAAAGCAATCTATACAAAAGATAAAAATATTCTGATTTCTGCCAGTGCAGGTGCTGGGAAAACAACAGTGCTGATTGCTCGCTTAATGCACTTAATTAAAGATGAGGGAATTGGAGTTGATGAAATACTCGCAATGACATTCTCTGAAGCAGCAGCAATGGAAATGAAGAAGCGTTTGGCAAAGTCATTACATGATGAACTTGCAGTAAGTGAGAATCCACAGTATATTCAAACACAATTAGCTAATTTAGATTCAGCGAATATATCAACGATTCATGGATTTTGTCTGAATATTATTAAAGAATACTATTATATGGCAGATCTTAGTAAAGAGCGTATCAATCATCCAATGGATGAATTACAGGCTGGTACATTAAAAAAACAAGCAATGAAACAGGCAATGGATAAGGCATACCAGAATGATGAGTTTGCGAGATTTTCACTGCACTTTACTTCACGACCAGAAACAGGAGGAAGTTTAGAGGGTGAGATTGAAAGTTTATCAAACTTAGCAAATTCAAAAGCAGATCCTGTAGCATTCTTAAATTCTTGTAGATCAAACTATCAACCAATTGAAAAAATAGCAGAAGTGAATTCTGAAATTTTTCACTATTTCTTGGATTCGTTTAAAGTGCCATTAAATCTGTTGATTGATTTAGGTAAGAAAACAATTTTAGAGATGGAAGATGATATACTACAGCCAAAAGTGAATCATTATATACAAGCATTCACATGTTTAGAAAATGAAGATTATGCAACATTCCGTGAGCATTTTAAAGTAGGAATGAAAGTGAAATTACCTGCTGAATCAAAAGCAACGTATATTAAAGAAATTGCAGATAAGGAAAAAGGTATTCTTAATCTGTTGTTTGAAGAAAAGGATTATGTTTTTTATCATAATCAACTGGTAGAAGATATTCATTTCTTTATTTCGATAACAAGTGATTATTTAAAAGCTTATGAACAACTTAAAATCAATGAAGGAGTAATTGATTTTAATGATATGGAGCAATATGCAATTCAGATATTAAAAGCTGATGGTGGATATGTAGCAAATTTATATCGTAAAAAGTTTCGTTCAATTATGGTTGATGAGTTTCAGGATAGTAATGATGTACAGGATGAACTGGTAAAACTGATTGCCAGAGAAAATAATATCTTTCGAGTTGGTGATATTAAACAGTCCATTTATGGATTTCGTCACGCATTACCTTCCATCATGAGAGGGTTAATGGAACAACCTCAAGAGCAAGATGAAGTGATTTTCTTGAGTTACAATTATCGTTCCACAAAAACGATTGTGGATTTTAATAATATTCTCTTTGATCGTTTGATGAATCTAGATGAATTATCTTCTTCTTATTTAGAGGAAGATAAGGTTGCAACTGGTACACCAAAACAGGAAGAAGTTGCTATTCCAGTTATGATGCATTTGATTGATAAGAAAGAAGTGGATGTAGATGGAGAATATACTTCGGCAGAATTAAAGGCTTCTTATATCGCTAATCAGATTCAGGAGCATGTCAAGCAAGGATACTCTTATCGTGATATGGTAATCTTGGTAAGAAGCAATGCCAGAATGGAAGAAATTAAAGAAGCACTGGATGAAGTGAATATCCCTTGTTTCTATAATAAGAAGCAAGGATTCTACGATAGTAAAAGTGTACAGACAATTATCAGTTATTTAAAAGCGCTTGTGAATCCATATGATGATTTACAGTTTGTATCAATTCTAACTTCAGAGTTATATCAATTTGATGTAAATGACTTAGCGAAAGCTCAGCTTGAACGTGATAAAACATCGTATGTAAATTACTACAAAGAGGATTCTAGATTAGAAAGTTTCTTTGCTTTACGTAAACAACTGTACTCAAGTAAATTAAGTGAGTTACTTCAAACTATTTATAATATTAATAATTACTATATGGAATATCAAAGTGCGCAGGAACGTGCGAATCTGGATATGCTATATGAAATGGTATGTGCTTATGAAAAAGATGAAGCACTTTCCATCAATGGATTCTTGAATTATTTAGAAAATCAAAAAGGTTTAGAAATTGGAGAAGCTATGCCAATCGGAGCGAACGATGATGTTGTTCGTATTATGAGTATTCATAAATCTAAAGGACTTCAGTTTAGAGTAGTATTCTTATACTCATCGAATAGTTTTGGAATACACGCAAGTGAAGGTGTTACGAGTGTAGATGAAGAATTAAAATTGGGTATGAAATATCTAGATTTAAAACTACTGGTTCGTTATCCAACAATTACATCTCTGGCAATTCGTCAAAAGCAACTGCAGGAATATTTAGAGGAAGAACAAAGATTGCTTTATGTTGCAACGACAAGAGCTCAGGAAGTGCTTCATATTGTGGATGTAGGAAAAGACAGTTCAGTTGAAGAATATTCAATCAATGAATTTTATAAGCTAAAAGGCTATACAGGATGGATTCAAAAAGCATTCGCAATTGAACCATCACCACTCTTTGAATATCGATATGTAAATGAGATGTGGGAAAGTGAAGTAATGGAACAACAAGTCCAAAGCTATAAGTTCAAACCATATCAGGGAACAGTAAGTGAAGTTGGTTTCTTATCTCCAAGTGATACAGAAATGAAAATTACCAAACCACAGGAATTTACAATGCAAGAGGATTTAGGTTTCGAGAGAGGAACAAATCTTCATCGTATGGTAGAAGTACTGCCACCTACTGAGTGGAATGAATCATTGCTAGATGAAGTAGCTTCAAAGGAAATGATTACATTAGATGCACACGATAAAACAGTTCTGTTAGCATTACGTAATCAGCCACTCTTTGAAGAAGCGCTGCAATATCAGCATGTTTATTATGAATATGCATTTATGGTGAAAATGGATGATGGAATCATGCATGGATTCATGGATTTCCTTGCAGTAGATACACAGGATGTTATCATGATTGATTTCAAGAGTGATCGAGGTGTTGATGAGTCAGTTTTATTGGAACGCTATCGTTCCCAGATTGATGCATATTATGACGCATTAATAAGGATGTATAAGAATCATAAAGTTTCAACATACATTTATAGTTTTGAATTAAAGAAGATGATAAAACTAAATTAAATGATTTATAACGTAATAAGAAGAAGCAAATCCCAAGTGGATAAGTTTCTTCTTTTTTTGTCTTTTTAGGAATACTAACAGAAGTGAGAAATAGAAGAATAATATAAAAGGAAACATTATAGTTGATAAGTGAAAACTATTTCATTTTGCTTTATTGGTGCACCATTTTCTTATAAAAAAAGACAATTTAAATGAACGAAAGCAAAATAAATAACGACTAATTTATTGAATAAGGGCAGTAATTTATTCAGATAAAAGAATAAATATATTACTAGTTAAAAACGTTAATTTAAGTTCTGATGGGTATAGGTTTAAAGTTTTAAAAAGATTTCTAATAAAAATGTGAGACTTTTTCTAAATATGGGGGTCTATTATGCAGGAGTCTTAAAAGTTGAGTAAAAAAAGAGCTTTCTTAGAAATTTTTAACAGTAACTAAAGAAAGAAATTGAGGGCAAAATAAGTATGGAAAACAAAAAAAATATTTCTAATGAAGTAATCAGTCGTGCAATTAATGGAGATTCCGAAGCATTTTCTGAAATATATCATTTTTATTATCGTCATGTCTATTTTATAGCATTACAGTATTTTAGAAATGAAGAGATTGCTAAGGATATTGCGCAAGATGTATTTATAAGAGTTTATAAAAGTATTAATGGTCTAAGAGCTCCTGAAGCATTTTATACATGGCTATATCGTATGACCTATCGTATGTGCCAAAATCAGAATCGAAAGAAAATGAAAATATCAGATCTTGGGGGTGATATAACAGTTGAAGATTTCGCAGACACAAAAAGTATTGGAATAATGGAAGAAATTGAAAATAATCGTGTAAAAGAAATTCTTAGTGAATCAATCGATACGTTGAGTGAACCATTAAAAGAAGTTGCATTATTAAGATTCTTTGAAGGGTTAAAGTTACAAGAAATAGCAGATATATTAGACATACCAAAAGCTACTGTATCTACCCGACTTGTTAGAATCAAAGAAGCTTTAAGAACAGACTTAAAATCAAAGGGTGTACAAACACCATACGTGTTAGTACTAATAACACCAGCAGCGTTAAGCGAAACATATACACTATTGTTTGAACCTATCAGAAATATAAGTGAACAAAGTGTAAGTCTTCAATTACAGGAAGTGTTGAGTAAAGTAGCAGTAGTGACAACTGGTAGTGGCTTTTCGATTTTCACGAAGGCTATGATTTGTGGAGGTGTCATATTAACGCTACTAGGTGGAGGTGCACTGTGGTTAAACACACCAGATCAATCGCAGGAACCAGAAAAAATAGAGACCACTGTAATTGATGAAAAAAAGGAAGATGTTGTAGCGATTGCACAAATTGTTAGTGTTGAATATGAAAAGGAATATACAAATAAAAGTATAGACTTATTGATTGAGTTAAGCAGCGATAACTATAATCAAATTTTAGTCAATAATGAAAATACAACTACGATTCATACTAATGGAACCTATGTAATTGAAGTGGAGCATGAAGGGAAAATCGTAGATTCTCATATGATTGAAATAAATAATATTGATAAACATAGTCCTTTAGTAATCTCAGATTCAAAAAATGAAAACTATATTATTTATTTAAGTGATGATATATCAGGAGTAAATCCTGACAGTATTAAATACTATTATAATGAATCATTAGCAGATAGTTTCGTTTATGATGAGCAAGCAAACTCGATTACATTTAAAAATGATCGGTTTGCGACACATAAATTTTATATAAGAGATAACGCAAATAATCTATTAGAAATAGAAGTAAAATAGGAGGCAAAAAATGAAGGGAAAATTAAATAAAACATGGAAAGTGGTATTGTCCGCTTTTATATTGTTGACAAGTTTTGGGGCACCTACAATATCAGCAGTTGAGCAATTTGATATTCGTAGTGAAGTTACTTATGGTGAAGATAATAAAAACGCAGTAATCTCACTAGATTTAACAAGTATTGATGAAGAATATACAGTAGAATCAATTAAAGATCCAGATGGGAATGCAATGGACCTTACAGATTTAAATTATAATGTATTAGAGAATGGAACATATGATTTTTATGTTTCATACTTTGATGGTACTAATAAAAAGTATGAATATACAAAAACAGTAACAGTTGATGGAGTGAAAACGGTTGATCGAAGTGATCTTGCTAGGGCTGTTACGGATTATACCGCAGATGTTGTGGTGGAAGACTGGGATATATTAGATTCAAATGAACTCCCATTGTCAACAACAAATCAAGCAACTCCAGGGTACAATTATCAATTAAAGGTTGATTGGAGTTTATCAACAACAGGTGGAGCAGTTTTACATGAAAATGATACATTTACCATTGCATCACTCCCAACGAATCAAACAAGTGGCTATTGGGCAATGTCAAATTCGGATTGGGAAGTTTTTACTGATGAAAATGATATCGAAATAGGGGAATGGCGAATTAATGCTAGTAAAATTGAAGTAAGATTGAATGAAAATGCAGAAGGGAAGCAATATATTGAAGGGACTTTTATTACTGGTGAAAGTGCACTTTATAATGGAACAATGCTTGGAGTCACACAGAATGTAATAATAGGGACAATCCCCAAAAACATAACCTTTAAACAATACACATTATATCCTATTAGCCCAAATAATTCTAAAGTTGCTACACTGCCATCAAACTCAACTATTCGTTGGTTAATTTCACTTAATAATGAGAAAATTTTTGAATTGACACAGCAACCATTGGGGCAAAATTTCACAATGATTGAAGATATGTATCTTGAAGATACTTTAAGTGGAAAATTTGATGGTAATTTTATAGTTTCGTATACTATAGCAGCACCCTTTGATTTAACTAGTGGAGCAGCAGCATCAGCAACTGCACGAGAGTTTGCAATTACATCTTATTTCACAAGAGTTTATCAAACAAGTGGGCAGTCTTATGATGATTTTAAAAATAGTTTAAACCCGTTGGAATGGGGTGTTTATGAGGATAGTAATGGTATACATACAGTAGTGGTATATTTTGGTGATATTGGAGATAATGGGTTAAGATATTCAGATATAGATCCAAACTTTGCAACAATAGCAGCAAACGCTTGTATATCAAATGGATATTATGCTGAAAGTGATCGGGCTGCATTAGTTCAATATTTTACTGATGTTTATGGAGATGGAAATGTAATTAATGGACATGTTGTTAAGTATATGGTGAGAATCGGTGAGAGTTATGACAAGGTAATTGTTGATACAGAGAAAACGAATACAGCAATTGTCACAAAAGGGGGCAATGAGAGTTCACTTACTGGGAAAGGTACACTTCAGGGAATTAGTGGATCGGTTGCAACGGTAGATGCAAGTAAAGCAAGAGTATGGTTAACTGATGTGGACACAGTTGATTTCTTAAATGGTGTTTCAATGAAACTTCAAAGACATGATGGCATAAATTGGGTAGATTATAATGGATGGTCTGGAGATACAATTAGTACCAATGGATATGTAGATACTACTGCAATTGGAGATGGAACATATCGTTTTGTTCAACAAGATGCATACAGTAGTGAGTATGACTTACCAAATTCAGATGGTTATGATACAGGATTAGGAAAAGTGGTTTCAGAAGAATTCACGATTAGTTCGACTGAACCTGAAGGTAAAACAGTCTATATGACTAATGTGAAATATAAATATGATGTGGTATATGATCCAGGGACTCAAGGTACATTTAGTATAATTACTCATAATAATGTAGTAATTAATACTGCTACACCAGCATACAGTGGAGCAGTAGCAAGTGATGGGAAACCTTCAGGTAATGCTGGATATACATTTACAGGATGGTCACCAGTAGTTAGTTCCACAGTAACTGAAGATATTACTTATGTAGCACAGTGGTCTGCAAATACAGATATCGCTTATAAAGTGGAGCATTATCTAGAGCAATCAGATGGAAGCTATGTATTACAAGATACAGAGAGTTTAACTGGAACAACAGGACACACAGTGGTAGCTGTAGCGAAAACATATACTGGTTATAAATTAGATACTGCTCATGTTGATACAATAGGTGCTGGTATAATTGCAGGAGATGGATTTCTTGTATTGAGATTATATTATGGCTTAGATGATGTTGATTATAAAGTAGAGCATTATCTTGAACAAAAAGATGGATCATTCCAATTAGATTCAAGCGATTTGTTTATTGCAACTGCTGGCAGTAATGTAAGTGCAACCGTAAAGACATATACAACTCATAAACATGATGCAACTCATTCGTTAACTGTAGAAAGTGGGGTTGTTGCACATGATGGAAGTTTAGTGTTACGTTTGTATTATGTTTTGGAAAAGAATCCAAGTGTGGCACCTACTGAAGCAACATATAAAGTTGAATATTATCTGGAACAATCAGATGGTAGTTATGTATTGAAAGAGTCTGATACAATAGCTGGGACTATAGGAGCAAGTGTTAATGCGGATGCAAAAGTGTTTGTAGGTTATAAATTAGATAAGACAATTTCTGAAACAATTGAGAGTGGAATTGTGTTAGCTGATAGTAGCTTAACTTTAAGATTGTACTATACGAAGCAAGAACTTGAACTTACACAAAAACCAAGTATTGCAGGAGATAATAGTAATAATGCAGTTAGTACATCAGATACTACAAATATAAATACATACATAGGACTAATGTTCTTATCATTAATGGGATTACTAATGATGCTGAAAAAACATAATAAAGAAATAAATTCTTAATAGTTCCTATCAATAAATTGATCAATTAATGAATGACTGATAATTAGAATAAAATTTATAATAATTGAAAGAGGATTTAGTAAAGACAATCCTCTTTGTTGTGCTTGATTTTAGTTCATAGAAAATAGAGACTTTTTAAAACTTAATGGGTCTTGTTTATAATAAGACGGTTTATGGTTAAGGAGATGATTATTTGATGAAAATAAATAGAGATAAAGAACTTATAGTATATGGTGGAGCAATTGTTACAGTTATTGTTATTATTCTTGGAATTATTATATTTAATAATAAGGAATTAGTTTTGAAAAATACTTCATTTATATTCGAATTGGGAGAATCTATGCAGATAGAATTAGACGAAATTATAGATGGAAGGAATGAAGAAATAGATAAAATTATAATCATAAATACTACAACTAATTTAAATATGACCTTTGATTATGATAAAGGAGAAGAAAAGATTAGCCTTTTGGAATATGGAGTAGGTGAATATGAAGCATCTATAATCTATAATGGTCAGGAAATAAGTTTTGAAATCATTGTTGAAGACACAACAGTTCCTGAACTAGTTAGTTTTTATGATGAAGTAATAATTGCGACCAATAATAGTGTAAATTTGGAAAACTATTTTTTAGCTATTGATCTTAGTGATGTATCAATAAGTGTTATAGGAGATGTAGATGTTACTGAAGTTGGAACTTACGAGGTAAATGTTGTTGCTTGGGATATTCATGGTAACTTTGTAGAGAGGACTTCAAAAATTGTAATTGTTGACACAGAAACAGCGTTACGAGATGGTGTTTCAATGACTATAAGTAAACGTGATGAAAACGGGAATCTCATTGCTTCAGTGATACAACAAGAAATAAATGAAGATAATAATGTGGAGGGAGAAGAAGTGGTGGCTCTTAACAGCGATGAAACAAGTGAGAGTGTAAATAATGAAAATAATCAAGAAATAGAAAGTAATGCTTCTTTAGAGAATTCTGAAACTAATGATAGCTCTAATCATAAAGAATCAATAGAGGAACCAGTAGCTACCAGTGTTATCACTGTCGCAGGTGTTAAGCTATATTATACAAGTAATGATACAGATACGTGTGAGTGGGTAATTAAGCCATTAGGAAATACAGGATTAGCATTTGAAAGTGAATCTGATGCAAGAAAGTGGGCACAGGCGCAAATAGATAATAAAAATAGTATTTATTATTTGAAAGGATATAGAGCTTGGACTTGTGGGTGTAATACAGATGGAAGTGAAAGGTGGACTATAGAATTTAATTGAAAAAGGCTTAGAAAGTGTGTTCTAAGCCTTTGCATTCTAATATATCCATGATTTGTTCAAGTGAGTGTTGAAAAATAAAATCAAAATCTAAGTTTAAATGTCGGACAAGTACAGAATCATCACAAAGATGATTTGCTAGTTGCCAGATCATAAATGCTTTTTCTTTCGTATGTTCTTCACCATATCCTAAACGAATCATTGTTTCTTCAATAACTGTACAGGTACGATTACGGAAGTACTCCATAAACTCTTGTACATCATCATCAAGTAAGGCAAGAGCTGTAAGTTCATTGATTTCCTTTAGACCATAATTATGCATTTCTACGAAGTACTGTAAGATACTGGGTAATAGAGCAGGTATTTCTTCTTTGGATGTTAAGTTTTCAAATTGAACAAATATTCGATTGTACATTAAATCTTCAAAATGTGCCTGCATTGCTTGTAGCAGAATATCCTTTTTATCTTTAAAGTAGCGGTATACGATTCCAGAAGAAACACCTGCAGCTTTGGCAATCTCTGCAGTGTTTGTATTATAGTAACCTTTTTCTAGAATTAGTTTGTATCCAGCTTCTAATATTTTGTTACGTTTTTCAATTGATCGTTCTTGCTTTGGTTCTTTGATTATACCCATAGAAATACCTCTTTACTAATTTTACTATAATCTATTTTAAATGATTTTCAAGAGGAATGTCAAAAGTTGAAACTAATTTCAACTTTTTGTTGACGAACGAGAAATATAATGGTAAATTAAAAACATGAAATATGTTTCAACTTTTACAGGAGGATGATTATGAGAGAATTAATACGGTTTAAAAACGTAAGTAAACAATATGGTGAAGGTGATAAGAAGTTCTATGCTTTGCATAATGTAAACTTTGAAATCAACCAAGGTGAATATGTAGTAATCTTAGGTCCCAGTGGGGCTGGTAAGTCAACATTACTGAATCTGCTTGGTGGAATGGATCAGGCGAGTAGTGGAGAAATTTTAGTGGAGGGAACTAACATAGAGGGGTACAATGATGCACAACTGACAGAGTTTCGTGCGAATAATGTAGGATTTGTATTTCAATTCTACAACCTTATACCAACACTAACTGCTCTGGAGAATGTTTCAATTACAAAAGATATCAAAAAATCTAAACGGACTTCAGAGGCTATTCTGGAGTCCGTTCATTTAGAGAGACAGATGCATCAGTTCCCAGCAGAGTTGTCTGGAGGGGAGCAACAACGTGTTTCAATTGCAAGGGCAATTCGTAAAGATCCACTGATGTTGCTTTGTGATGAGCCTACAGGTGCCTTAGATTCCAAAACAGGAGTAGATATCTTAAAGGTGTTGCATAATCTTTGTAAGGAAGAAAATAAAACAGTAATTATTGTTACTCACAATGCGACGATTGCACAAACAGCAGATCGAGTGATTTATTTAAAAAATGGTGAAATTGAAAAGATGACACTGAATGAACAACCATTAATGATTGATGAGGTGGAATGGTAATGTTACGAAAAAAGATGTTTCGTGATATCTTCAAACACAAGATACAGTTTTTATCGATTTTCTTAATGGTTTTTCTAGGTTCCTTTGTTTATGCAGGAGTAAGTGCAGAATATATTGGAATGGAAACCATTGCAGAGAATTTCTATGATGATACCAATGCTGCAAATATATGGGTATATGGTAGTAACTTCAATGAAGATAACTTAGAAGAGATAGAAAATCTTGATAGTGTAACTGGTATTGAAAAACGGTTGGAGTTATCAGCAACAATGACAATGGAAGGTAATCCATCGTTAAAACTAAATGCAATAGATGATCATAAGATATCTCAAGCCTATGTCATGGAAGGCGATACGTTTGATAAAGATAATGAAGGTATCTATTTATCTGAATTGTTTGCAGATGCACACGATATTAAAGTAGGAGATACGATTGAGTTTGAAGTAATGGGAATGAAATTGGATTATAAGGTTTCAGCTTTAATTACTGCACCTGATTATGTATATTATATTAAGGAAGGTGACTTAGTTCCCAATCATAATAATTATGGTTATGCCTACATATCAAAAAGCAATCTTCCTGAAGAAGTGCAATCTTATTATTCAGAATTATTAATTACAACGGATACAGATAATTATAAAGATGCTGTAAACGAGATAGAAGATGTTGTAAATGGTGAAGCGAGTGCAATTGTAACACGTGATGAACACTCATCATACAATACACTTGCAAGTGAAGTAGCCCAACATGAAGCAATGGGTTCAATATTTCCAATTGCCTTTCTGTTAATTGCAGTCTTATCCGTACTAACAACAATGATTCGTCTGATTAGTTCACAGCGACCAATTATTAGTACACTAAAAGCGTTAGGGTTTAAGAAGCGAAAGATTCTATTTCATTATCTTTCTTATGGTTTTGTGATCTCACTAGCTGGTGCTGTTCTAGGTGTTATTGTAGGACCACTTACACTTTCTTACTTATTCTATCCATCAATGAGTTCATCATTTGCACTGCCATCATGGTCACCAATACTATCATGGTCATTTCTAGGACTACCAATGCTACTTGTACTAGTGTGTACATTTATTACGTATCTAGTTTGTCGCTCTTATGTAAAGGAATCACCAGCACAGGGTATGCGACTACAGGCAACAAAGAAAATGAAGAAAAGTATTGTAGAGAGAATCTGGTTCTGGAAACATTTAGGATTTTCTAATCAGTGGAATCTAAGAGATATTTTTAGAAATAAAGCAAGATCAGCAATGGCGATAGTAGGAATAGCTGGATGTACTGGATTATTAGTGTGTGCATTTGGAATATTAGACAGTATGAATAATTTTATGGATTGGCAGTTCAGGGATTTAAGTCATTATAAAACACAACTAAAGTTTGATGAAACAGTTACAGGTGAACAGATGATGCACTTAGATAATTCACTTGATGGTGAATTTATTATGGAACAGGCAATTGAAATCAAAGCTGATGATCAAAGAAGAACAGGCAGTGTTAGCGTGTATGAAGATGATTATGGATTAACTTCAGTTTTGGATTCAAGTAAAGAAGTAATAGAACTCCAAGATGGAGATATAAGTATTAGTAAGAAGATGGCAAGCTTATTAGGTGTTGAAGAAGGTGATAAGATTTCTTGGAGAATTTATGGTGGAGAAGAATGGATTCGTTCAGAAATTACTTACATTAATTACGCTCCAACTTCGCAAGGAATCAGCATGACTCAAACAACTCTTGAACAAAATGATTATACATTCTACCCAAGTATCTTTGTGACAAATGATAAAGTGGATGATAGTTATGAAGGAGTCAGTAGTATATGGAGCCAGAACCAGCTGGAAACAGAAATGGATGAACGACTAGAGATGATGAACTTATTAGTTTATATCTTAGCTCTTGCCGCTGTATTGATGGCACTTATAGTTTTATATTGTTTGGGTATTATTTCGTTTATGGAAAAATATCGAGACTTTGCAACATTAAAAGTATTAGGATTTAAAACGAAGAAGATTCGTTGGTTATTAATCCAACAAAATTTATATCTGGCAATCGTAGGGATACCATTTGGATTCCTGTTTGGAGCCTTTTTGATAAAGGTGATTATGGCAGATATGGGGGATGCAATTGATATCTTAATGTATATATCACCACAAACATGGATATTGTGTGGTGCAATGACCTTTGTGATTACAATGGTGATTAGTATTATGTTCTCACGACGAGCAAAAAAGATTGATATGGTTGCAGCGTTAAAAGCAAATGAATAAGAAAACAGGCTTGGACATATTGTCTAAGCCTGTATCTTTTCCCATGTTCCTGATTTCCAGGATGTAAGTATGGCGTCAAGTACTGCTTGTGCATGATATGCTTCTTTGATGGTTGGTGTTTCCTCAAAGAAGTGTTTCTTATGATAGATATTCAAAAAGTTATGAAGTGCTGTATAATGCATCGTCTCAAAATGATTCATTGTGGTTTGTGGTAAACAAGAATCAATCAGGTAGCGATAGAAGTGGGAAGGTTCAATATCATCTTGATTATGTTGTGCATTATTTTCGATATCTAGCCATTTGATTTCATCTTCATATACAATTGCACTTCCTTTAGTACCAAAGATTTCAATTACTGGATCCTTTTCAATAGAATTAGATATCCTTGATGATTCTAATATACCAATGGCATTATTCTCCATTTTCATTAAAACAGCTGTATATTCATCTGTATCGTTATCTTCTGTAGTCGTGTGTGTATCATCAACATACCGTTTATTATAAACAGTTGATGATGTGGAAACTACAGATTCAATATTGCCTAATAGAAAATGAACAATATCAATGGTGTGAACTCCAAGGTCAACAATCGCTCCACCACCACTCAAAGCGAAATTCTGTCTCCAGGTCATTAATTTATTCATAGTGTTATAACTGTTGTGATAAAAGTGTGCCTTAAAGTTAATGATATTACCTAGTTTTCCACTTTTACACAAATCTCTTGCTAATACAATAATGGGATTAAAGCGATTGATAAGTGCAACTGCATTTACTATTTGCTGTTTCTGTGATTCCTCAAGAAGAACCTTGGCTTCATTTATATTTAATGCAATGGGTTTTTCTAGATAAACTGCACATCCCTTTTGTATTGCTTTTAATGCATATGGGAAGTGCTGATAGTTTGCACCACATACATCAACAATATCCAAATGATCATCAAAGAAAGAATCCGCATTTGTATGTACATGAGTGAATATTTTTTCTTTTTCTTTATCTGCTTTTCTTGTGAGTAGAGAGTAAGGTTGAATATTCATTTTATGAAGTGCATGAAGATGAGTTTTAGTGATTTTCCCATAACTTGTGATACCAAACTTTATGTTAGAATTATTATTAATATAGTTTGTAGTTGTTGCAGATAAACGATGCAAAGGAGTAGCAATAGGTTGTTCTAATGCTTCATCGACTTTCCAAAGTAAATTGTGATTATAAACTAAGCTTGCATGTTTATATGTTGCTCTTCGATATCCAGCATTTTCATAAGGATAATGTGAATCATTTTTTGTGTAGGTGCTACTGGAACAATCCTCATTTCCAATATAACCACCCAATAGTCTAGTTGCTAACTCAATTAATTCATCAATAAATGAGGATAAGAGTGGAGTTGTATTATGTCCTGTAAATATATAATTAATATTAGGGTAATCTTGTTTGATTGTCCTCATCATTTCTTTGAATCGTTCAATACTTGAAGCGCTATATGAATGAAACTGACCTTCTTTCTGAGCGAAACTAGGAAGCAATAGTATCTGATCAGAATCAATTTCATCCCCTGTAAATAATAAATGATTGTCTAAGTCATATAAGAAGATGCTACCCTCTGCATGAACATCACTAGCAATTACTTTTAATCTTCTGCTTCCTAAATCGATAATATCCTGATCACTTACATAAGTAATATCATAATTCATAGGTAGATTTGCAGGGTTCTCATCCATATAGTTCTTAGCGGTTTTAGAACTCTTTTCACTCATATACACAACATCAAAATATCCATTTCCACCAGTGTGGTCAAAATGACTATGGGTATTGATTACATGGGTGATTGAGATGTTAAGTTGCTGTTCTGCATAATAGCGAATATCACCTTTGCATCCCGCATCAATCATAATATTGGGATTTCCAAGCAATACATAGCAGTGACAGCCAAAACCTTTGATTAGATAAGTATCTTCATATACTTTTACAATTTCATTCATATAATTTCTCCATTCTTTATAGTACAAAAGGAAATCGTTTTGATTTCCTTTTAAATATTATTTACTTTCATCGTGAGTAATGAAGTAACTTTCCATTACACTATTATCATGCGGTGCATATAAATCACGACCACCATCATCAGCTAAACGATATGCAAGGATTTGAATTGCTGCTGAGAATTCGATGAATTTAAAGTTATCACTTTTTGGTGTGAATAATAAATCTTCATCATTGTATACTTGTTGTCCGATAATGAATCCATTCTTAAAGATATCTTTTACATATCTTCCTAAAGCCATCATCTTAGATTCATCATCTCCTCCACCATTCAATACGATTACACAGTGAGTAGAGTTGAATCCATAGTTTGGACCATGAAGACATTCTTCTGTCTCATATCCAAATGCAGGTATTTGCGGAATTTCCCAAACCTTTACTGCTGCTTCCTGAGCAACAGGTAATAGTTCACCACTACCTACAAATAGTAAACAACTTGAACGTAACATTTTACGTTTATTGAATGTTAACCATTCATATGTACTGTCACTAACATTACGATGATTTGCGATAGAAGCTTTTGCTTCTTCTATGTAACCATCATAATCTTGTTGAGTGATGCTTTCTTTTATAATTGCAACTTGCATTGCAATTAACATAGATGTGAATACAGTTGTTGTATAACCAATCGTACGAGTTGGATATTCTTCATATCCACAACCCATATCAATATGATACTTTGCATCTTTCGCAATTTTAGTATCTGCTGATTCACTCATTGCAAATACACAGTATCCTTTTTCTTGAAGGAACTGTAGTGCATTTCTGGTAACTACTGAGTTACCAGTTTGAGAAACAATAATATAAATTGCATTAGGATTATAAATGTATTCATCATTTAAAAATTCATTAGGATTATAAATACTAATTCTGATTCCTGAAACTTTTTGTGCAAATTTCTTTGCAGTTGAGATTGAAGTAAGTGACGTTCCAGAACCAATATATACTAATTCATCAGCATTCTTAATAAATGCTTTTTCTTTATTTAGTGTATCTGCGATATTCACTTCCTTGTTATCAATAATTTTAGTTAACAAAGAAGGAATACGATTGATACAATCACGCAAACTATCCATAGATACTCCTACAAGAAGCCAAGTACTTTACCAGCTACACCAAACGCCATTAGTAGAATCATAATAACGATTGGTTTTGCACCTTTGTTGATTGCTTTGTAGCATAGGAATACTAATAGTAATGGAAGTGCTTTTGGGAAGATAGAGTCAAGAATGTCTTGAACAACAATTTCTGTACCTTCCATATTCACCACTGCTCCAATATTAAATTTAACCATTGTACATGCCATCGCACCTACCGTCATTAATCCAACAGTAGTAGCTGCTTTGGTGATTTTTCCTAACAGTCCACTTTCAGTAGCTGACTTAATGAATTTACCACCTAAACCAAATCCGGCAAATACACCATAGTAACGAACAAATGTTGCAGGAATGTTATAAATTAGTAGGTGAACTAAGATTCCTAGTGGGTTACCAGTAGCTGCCAATGAAATCCCAATCCCTAGTGAGATAACACGTAAGGAACCTTGGAAAATTGAATCACCAATCCCAGCAAGTGGTCCCATTAAACTAATCTTAATTGCATTGATTGATGATTTATCAAATTCTTTATCAGCAACTGCTTCTTTTTCCATTGATGCAGTTAAACCAGTAATGAATCCACCCATTGTAGGTGTTGTATTGAATAACTCAAAGTGACGTTGATAAGCTTCAATCTTTTCTTCTTTTGTAGTGTAATACTCATCAATTACTGGAATCATTGTATATACATAACCAAGACCCTGCATTCTTTCATAGTTATAAGTACTACTTAATGTCAATGTTCTTCTAAACACTTTTCCCAACATTTTATTTTCAGTTGGTGCTATATCAAATCTATCCTTAATCATTGAATAAGTCCTCCTCAGTTACAGCTTCAGAAGATGTAGCTAGTGCCACTTCTTTTCCACCTTTATTATTACTTTCTAACAACATAATTACTGAAATAACAACTCCAGTAACAGCTACTCCAAGCATTTCTAAGTTGAAGAAAGCTACAAGAATTACTCCTAAGAAGAAGTAAACACTCATCTTCTTAGACCACATCATACGTAATAATAATGCAATCCCAACGGCTGGCATAAGATCACTTGCGTAATCCAATCCATCAATTACAGTTTGTGGGATGATTTCAATTAAATCCTGTGCAAATCCAGTACCAAAGTAAAGAGCTGCAAAGATAACAATTCCTTTTGGTAATTCTGGTAGGAATGCTAAAGCAACATGTAATCTTTCAAGTCCTTTTGTGTTACCAGTAGCACATAATCTTTCTACTAATGGATTGAATAAACCACGTAACAGGTAACCAAATAATGTTAAGAAAGAACCAAGTAATGCCACAGGAACAGCAAATGTTAATGCTACCTCTGTACTTTGTCCCATAGAAATTGCAAATGCGGTACCAATCGCTGATCCTAAGGTTGCATCCGAAGGTAAGGTACCTCCAATTTGCATTACCCCTAAGAATACTAACTGCAATGTTGCCCCTATGACAACCCCTTGTTCAAAGTCACCTAGGATCAATCCTACAATTGGTGAAACTACTAATGGAACGTTGATCATCGGATATGACAACCATGCTTCCAAACTAATCAATAACCATACAACTAACGCAATAAGTAATGCTGTAAATAAGTCCATATCATTTCCTCCTCTATATTTACTTTAAAAGTTTTTGATGATTGACTCTGCAGATTTAGCGTTTTCTGATGGTACCATTCTAAATTCTACCTTATCAACCATTTCAATTAATTTATTAAGTGCGTTAACATCATCTTCATTTACGTAAACTGCAGGTGCAATTAATTTGCTACCTTCTTTACGTTTGATTCCCCCAATGTTTACATGATCCACTTTTTCGTTTATCTTTTCGATTAATCGAGAAGCATCTTGTACTGTTTTTACTAATACGAGTACTTTTGATTTTTCTACTCTTGGATCGTTCAATAGTGCAGCACCTTCATCAATACTGCGGATGGCTAAGTTAATACCTGTTGGTTTTGCCATCTTTAATGCCATCTTTGACATTTCGTTAGTTACTACATCATCATTCGCAATTAAGATTGATGTGATATCTAAATTAGATACCCATGTAACTGCAACCTGTCCATGTAATAAACGTTCATCAACACGAAGTAGTTCTACCATAGTCTGTCCTCCTCTTCTTCGCTTTGCATTTTTTCTAAATCAAACAACTCCACTCCAGTTTTGCTGTTTTCAACAATACGCAGAATATCTTGTTTGATTTCTGTGATTTGACATAATAATGCAAGTTCTAGTACCATTGCCAGATTCATTCCCGCAATCACAAACACATTGTCAATGTTACTTAGTTGAATCATTTGATTATAAACACTTCCACCTTTTAAATCACAAACCACAAAAATGTAACTATCTTGATGTTCATCAATTAGTTTCTTTGCTTCTTCATAAATTGCTTGTGGAGTTTCGTACGTTTCCAATCCATAAGAGTAGATATCTTTATTCTTACCTACAATCATTTCAGCGGCGTTGTGCATACCCTCTGCAAGACAACCATGAGAAGCTAAAATTAACTTCTTATTCATGTTTCACATTCCTTTCACCCTGTATATAAGAAAAAAACGTGCCAACTTTTATGTTTGATACGAAAAGTATCGATAAACAAAGGATATAAAAAACCAAAAAACATTTTAAGTCTTTTGGTTTCGACACTGTCGGTTGATTGTTTCGACACTACTTACGATAAATGTGATCATGGATATATGCAATTTCACTAATTGGTATTTCTACACAATAGTGTTTTTCCAGATTCTTGAAACTGTTTTTAACAATCTCAATAAACTCTGCTTCTTCCTTAATGAAAGAATCTAGCTGATCATACTTCGTAATATAGTTATCTGTTATGAGTCGCTCAATTAAACAACTGATATGAATATACAATCCTACAACGGTACTACTAGTTAAAGCAGGATTCATTGTTGTTTTAAGTTCCTTTATAATTTCCTCAGTATAACTTACAATTTTTTCTGGATTTAAGATTGTCAGATACTCTAATAAATTTTGCAACGAGAAGTTACGTAATAGGTTATGTGAGAACTTATCAATTTGTTCATCAGTTAACACTGTATTGAATAATAATTGAATCTTATCCATATTCTGTTTTTCAATTAATTCCTCTACTGGAATATAAGAATCTTTATCATCCAGTGGATTAGCAGTACCTACAATATATTGAACATCATACTGTTCATAAATATCTGAATTCTTTTGGTTATTCTGAATTTCACTAAACTCATGGGCAATAATTTCCATATCCACTTCTTCAGGTAAACTATCCTGCAACAATTGTGATAGTTTTTCAGCAGTCTGAATTCCTGTAGGGCATACCGTAATAATTGCCTTATTTTTTCTTTTGGTTTCAATATAAATATGTCGATTCTGATAATCTGTTGTTTCTACTGTATTCATGATTTGTGTAATTGATTCATTTCTTGTAATCATAAATCCAATATCAAGTACTAACTTTAAAGTAACATTATTAAAAATCACAATATTTACAGATTCATTAGTATTAATATTCTTATAGATTTCTTCTAGGGATCCCATATCTACCAGCATTACAATATTACTGATATTGGGTTGAGAATGAATATACGCATTTAACTTAGCTGCAATATCAGTTGCCTGTAAATCCATTGGCATATCAATGGCATCAAAGACATAGCTTCCCAGCATATGATTCGCAGTTGTGGTAATACTGCTGGCTGTGGAGTATCCATGTGCCAATACAATACCATGGGTTTCCTTCTTCTTTTCTACACCAGTCATTGTCTTCAGGTAGACATAGAAGTCAAGAATTCCTAAAGAGTTAAATTCTATATTGATACTGTTACTAATAATCTGTAAGATTTCTTGTGTCATATTATAATTTTCAAAGTCTTGTTTTTTAATATACTCTAAGCAATCTAGGATTATTTGTTTTTCTTCGTTATAAAGAGAGGTACAGGAATTGATGTCAATTCGATAATCATATAATAATTTACTTAAACTGATTACTTCTGTGTTAGTTAAGGAAATTCTAAATTTTTGCGATATTTTTAATCGTATGTTTTCAAACAGACTTTGATACAATACTTCATTTACGTTCTTTTTACCTTCTTCAGTAAATGTTAGTTCATCCAAATAAACACGAAGAATCGCTTTTGCATTATCAATGAACTGGAAGTACGATTCATTTTCCTTTTGAATCTTTTTATAGTTTTCAATCATATGCTCATTAAAGATATACAATTGCTTTTCTTTATTTTGAGCAAGATGGATTTCAGATAGCTTTAAGAATGTATCATTATCTAATTGCAATAGATTCATATTCTCAGCAACTTCATGAATAATATAGTCAGGTAAGTGTTGTAAATCAATTTGAATACAGTCATCTTGTTTATTTAAACGGGTATGTTCCATTAGTGCTGATGCAGCTAATACTTTTACCAGGTTTTTCATTTCACCAATATTACCATTGAATTCATAATCAATTAGTAGATTGTAAACCCTTTGTGAGATTGCAATTTCTTTTTGGATTTTCTTTGATTCATCTGATAATAGGAAATGTAACAGTTCTTTCTTTTCCTGTTTTGGTCGTTGTGCCAATGAAGGAATCTTACAAGTAATCGGAATTCTTCTCATTAGTGGTTTTAATAATGAGATTTGTGGATCTTCAGTAGTTGCGAAAATAATAAATACTTTAGAAGAATACCATTTTTCATTATCACCAATCATATGATAAATTCCTTTATCCATAAACAGATAAAGTTTTTCCTGACACTCAGGACGCAAGCAGTGAATTTCATCCAAGAATAGAACACCACCATCGGCTAAACTAAGTAAACCTTTTCTTTCCTGACTGGCACCAGTATAAGCACCTTTTACATTTCCAAATAGGTTGGTTAAGAACAGTTCTGGATTATCTGCATATTCTGAACAGTTTACCGCAATAAAACGACTGTCCTTGGCAAAGACACTCTTTTCTACACCATAATCATACATGGTTTGAGCAATCAGACTCTTTCCAACACCAGTTACACCAAGTAATAGGGTAGACAATCCACCATCAGGATAGGTAACTGCAGATTTACATTGGTCAATCAAATAGTTCAAACTTCCTTCATGTCCAATTAGTTTCGTAAATGATTTTGACTTGTTTTTCTTTGCTGCAATATCTTCCTGAAGTTTTTCTAATGAAGGATAGGTGTCCTCTAATACTTCATAATTATTTGTTACTAATATTCGTGGCACGAATATTACTGGTCTGCTGTTTATTTTTATTAGTCGTTTCTCTTCGACTAATTCATTCAGATATTGTGATACAACATTACGGCTGACATTAAACTGTTCTGCAATTGCTGAGGCACTAAAGGTATGCAAGTCTTCCCAGTTAATTGACTGATAGTTTTCTTCTATGTATATATAAACTTTTTCTTTTGTATTCATGTTTACCTCTCTTCATGTTTTTTCCTTAAATAGGATGAGGGATATCCAAGTTCATTTCGATAGTTAGAAATTGCTCTACGTGAACACTGAATACCCTGGTTAGTGATTAGTGTGTATAATTTTTGATCACTTAAAGGTTTTTCTTCGTTTTTTATTAATGAATCAATCAAATGTTTTACTTGTTCAACTGATGATCCATCTTTTGTCTTTTTAGATAATAGGATATGCAGTGGATAAATTTGATTATGAAATAAGAAATACTTATTCTTTATAATTCTTGATACAGTTGATAAATGCATATTGCAGTTTTCCGCAATATCTTTTAAACGCAAAGGTTGAAGTGGTTGGTCTTCTATCAGGGAAGCAGATTGTGTATCTGCCATAGTATCCACAATAGATAGTAAAGAAAGATTTCTTTTATTTAAAAAATCAATTAGTTGCTTACCATCACGAATAAAATTTTGTATTATCTTCTTATCTTCTGCATCTAATGTCTTTTGATTGTTGTAAATATTTTTGATATTTATTTTTGGTATATTTAATAGTTTTACCTGTATATGGTCATCTTCTACTATAAACTCAATATCTGGTTCAATAAATACAGTAGGTTGATGCGTATACCCATTTCCAGGTCTTGGTTCTAGTGTTCTTAAGTTCTTTAAACTATCAGATAATTCTTCCTTGGAAGAATTAGTTTCTTCAATTATTATTGATAACTTGTTTTCAGCAATATCACTTAAATGATATTTGATGATTACAGGTAACAATTGATCTTTTGGATAAAGTGTTTCTGCTTGAACTATCAATGCTTCATACATATCTTTGGAAGCAACCCCTAATGGTTCAAACTGCTGAATTACTTTAACTACCTGTTTTACTTCTTTGACAGTTGTTTTGTTTACTTTAGCAATTGTTGCAAATGCTTCGCTTAAGTATCCCTGTTCATTTAGTGAATAGATAATATATTCTCCTAAATTTTTATTCTTAATATCACTGTAAGAAAGTTGTTCCAACAGAATGCTAACTAAGGAATTGTCTTCCTGATAAAAATCAGCTTGAATAAAATCCTGTGAATGATCACTAAAATAAGTTTCTTCAACTTCTAAAAGGGGATTCTCTTCTAACTGTTCTTTGATATAGTCTTTTAGTTGAATGCGATTCAACTGCATAATAAAAAGCGACTGTTTCATCTGTAGTGATAAGTTCAGCTTTTGTTTTTGCGTGATTAAAATTTCGGTTTTTGTCTTTGTCATACTTACTTTATCTCATTGATATTATTTCAATAAATGAGTGAATTGTCAAAACTGATTTTAAAGATATCGTAATATTTGTAACATTACTTCTCTAAAAAGGATAAAAGAAATTGCAATTTCATAGTATGATAATAGTAATGGATAAGGAATAATATGCATAAACACTGTGTTTTTGACTTTCTATAGTGATTGCAAAAAAGGATAATTTCAAAACAAACTGCGTTATTAATTAAGCGTTTACATTTTGATATACTGTGATTGTCAAAGGTACCACGAAGACAATCGATATAGGGAATATATAAATCTATAAGGAGAACTATATGGCAAAAAATAAGGACTATACACAACTGGCAACGGAAGTTGTTGCAGCAGTTGGAGGAAAAGAAAATATAACAAGTGTTACAAACTGTATGACAAGATTACGATTTACTTTAAAAGATGACTCAATCGTTGATGAAACTGAAGTAAAAGCAGTTAAAGGAGTCAAAGGAGTTATGAACAAAGGGGGACAATATCAAGTAATTATTGGAACTGAAGTTAGTGAAGTTACACCATTTGTTCGTAAAGTATTAGGAATCAGTGAAGAAGATCAACCAGTTGAAAAAACAGATGATGGTAAGAAAGATACAGTATTCAATCGTTTGTTTAAAGCAATCAGTGGATGTATATTACCAATGATTGGACCATTAATTGCTGGTGGAATTATTAAAGGTATTTTAGTTACATGTACTACATTTGGGTGGTTATCAGATGCTAGTGGAACATATCAGGTATTATATGCAGCTGCTGATTCAGTAATGTACTTCCTGCCAATTATTGTTGGGTTTACAGCTGGTAAAGTATTTGGATGTAATCAATATGTTACCGCAGCGATTGGGGCTGCACTGGTTTATCCATCACTTGCAACTGCACTGAGTGGAGAGGCACAATTAACATTCTTGGGTATTCCTCTTACATATGTAGATTATACACAAACATTACTTCCTATTTTATTAGCATCTTATGTTGCATCATGGGTGGAAAAGTTTGCGAAAAAAATTGTTCCAACAATGTTACAGTTAATGATAGTTCCAACAATCGTATTGATTATAGTAGTTCCATTAAGCTGGCTAGCAATTGGTCCAGTTATGAATACAGTATCAACTGTATTATCAGATACAGTAGTAGGAATCTTTAACTTTAGTCCAATTCTTGGTGGAATCTTATTTGGAGCATTCTGGCAGTTAATGGTATTGCTAGGACTACATGCTGCATTTATTCCAGTATTATTAAATAATATATTTACCATGGGATATGATCCAATTAATGCAATCTTAGGTTTAACTGTATGGGCATTAGCTGGTGTATCACTTGGTTATGCGTTAAAGATGAAAGATCCAGAAAAGAAATCAATTGGGTTTGGTGGTATGGCTTCTTGTCTATGTGGAGTAACAGAACCTACAATTTATTCAATTGCATTACCACAAATCAAGTGCTTTGCAGCAGCTTGGATTGGTGGAGGAATTGCAGGAGGAATCCTAGCTGCTCTAGGTGGTAAAATGTATACCTTTGCTGGTGATGGATTATTCAGATTTCCAGCTATGATCAATCCTGAGGGATTGGATATCAGTTTCTATGGATTTATTGCATGTGCATTACTTGCGTTTGCAGTAGCAGGAGCAATTACATTTGTTGTAGCAGATCGAGATAAATAAAATGAAAAGTCGATTCAATTTGGATCGGCTTTTTCGTCTTGTTGGTTAAATCACAAGTGATGAAATACTACTTTTTCGAATTCCACTCATCACATTTTGATTCCAACAATTTGAAATCAACTGTAGCAATTCTTATGTATCCCAAGTCATTTCTATTGGAAGACTTTAACTTATAAATGAGGTTGAAGTTCTTTGTGAGAAATTTTTTATTTGCTCTAATAAAGTTAAGTTCTTTTTGTAATAAACTTTTCTTCTTGTAGTCTTCTATTTTGTTAATATTGATTTCCATACAATCGGTTATTGAAACAGGAAACATATTGCTAAATAATATTTTTGATATTACATGTAGACTTCCATCAAAACGTTGTTCAGTAATGAAAACAACAGGCACAGTTCGCATAGGTTTCAATAGTTTATGACTTTCATAACCTTTATTATTTACTTTATCAGTTTTGTAATCCTTGTTTTCTTTCGCTGAGCTTAATGGAATAAGATATGTATAATTATTTATAGATAATAAAAATCCAAAATATACTCTCTTACTTCCATCTTTCTCATTGATACAAATTCTGTTATCTCCTTCTTTATTTAAGAAATGGATGTAATCATTTTGCACATAATATAATTTCATAAAATCCCTCCAATATGTATATAAACAAAAAAGAGGATAAATCCTCTTCAATGTTCTCACTTTATGGTAGGGAAACACCTATTTTAACGCTCTCACTGTATGGTAGAGAAACACCGATTTTAACGCTCTCACTATGTGGTAGAGAAACACCAAATAACTATACTTACATTATAACTGATTTGATTCGAAAATCAACGGCTGATTCTAAATTTTAATATGATTTTTGCTAACTAAATATTTAGGACTTTTATGGAAAATAACGTATACTATCTTCGATTATTGACGATTGTGGTAGAATAAAGATATGAATAAAAGATGATTGGAGGAGCATTATGATACCACAAGATGTTTTAGATGAACTTATTACATTTACAGATGAAGAAATCGATAATCTTAATAAAAAGTATATTGTTGATCGCTCTATTTATTTAAGTGAAAAATCAAATGTAATTGACTATAATAAAATGCTTAGTAAAAATCAGTTACTGTCTGTGCGTAAGCATGCTCGTTTCGCTCAGTATCCAAAACACCGTCATAATTATATTGAACTTTCCTATGTATATAGTGGAAGTATGACTCATCAGATTGAGGAGAAAGAAGTCACTATACAACAGGGAGAACTTATATTATTGAATCAGAACATTGAACATGAAATTCAGTTTACTGGTGAAGATGATATCATCTTTAATTTTATTATTCGTCCTGAATTCTTAGAGTTTTTATCATCAATGGTAGATGAGCAAAATGAAGTGTTTAATTTTATTTTTCAGGCATTATATTCTTATGATAATAGTGGTGAGTTTTTAGTATTTAAAACAGCTGTTAATGAAGAAGTTCGAGATATTGTGGCGAATATTATTACCAAAATATATCGTCCACAGATGAATAATGACTTAACACTTAAGTTATTAGTAGGATTATTACTTACAGAACTAATCAATCGCCCTGACCAGATTGAAGCCTATCGAAATGAAAGTTATGAAAAACTGATTAGTAGTTCTATTTTAAAATATATTAATACCAACTATAAAGAAGGGTCATTAAAGGTTTTATCAAAACAGATTCATCAGCCAGATTATAAAATTTGTAAGATTATAAAGAAGCATACAGGATCTACATTTAAACAACTGGTTCAAAATGAACGTTTGAAAAATAGTGAGAGCTTATTAAAGACAACCAATATGGCAGTTGTGGATGTAATGGAAGCAGTAGGGTATGAGAATATTACTTACTTCTATAAGATATTTAAAGGGAAGTATCATATGACTCCAAATGAATTTCGAATGAAGTTAAAAGCGACAAAATAGGATAATAACGAAACAAGTTTCGATATTCTATTTTTTTGTTTGAATTGGTACTATTAACTTATAGAAATAGATAAAAAGAGGAAACTATTATGAAAAAAATAATTCAGAATATAGAAAATAGAAATGATAATTATCTCTATCCTTTTTTCTGGCAACATGGAGAGTCAGATGATAAGTTAATCGAATATATTGAAAAGATTTATGAATCAGGTATTCATAGTCTTTGTATTGAATCCAGACCACATCCAGAGTTTTTGGAAGATGGTTGGTGGAAAACAATGACATTGATTATTGATGAAGCAAAGAAACGTGATATGAAGATTTGGATTTTAGATGATGCAAAGTTTCCTACAGGTTATGCAAATGGTAAAGTACCTAATGATTTGAAGAAACGTTATTTGAACATGCGTAGATTTGATATTGTTGGCCCATTACGTAAGGCTGAAATTAATATGATGAATATGGCAGATTTTCGTCAAATGATGAAGAATCCTGATTATGTGAATGATGAAATCTATAAAGTAATTTTAGCTGAAAATTCATTTGAAAGCGCTGATAGCTTTAAAGAGGATAGTTTATGTGATGTTACAGAATACTTGAAAGAAGGAATGCTTACATTAGATTTGGATGCAAAACATTATAGTATCTTTGTTGTTTATAAGACAACTTATGGTGGAGAAGAAACAACAAAAGATTATTTGGATCCTACTCGTAAAGAAGCAACACAGATATTACTGAATGAAGTATATGAAAAACATTATGAGCATTTTAAAGATGACTTTGGAAAGACGATAGTTGGTTTCTTTTCAGATGAACCGCGTTTTGGAAATATCAAAGGAACAGAAGCAATTATTGGAAAAACTGATATGGTGTTACCATGGAATGATAACATTCAACAAGAACTAGAGCACATCAGTGATACTGATTTAGTGTTTTTATTCAAAGGTAAAAGTGAGCAGGCAAATAATACTCGCTTTGAATATATGAATGTTGTTAGTCAATTATATAGTGATAATTTTTCTAAGGTACTAGGAAACTGGTGTAAAGAAAAAGGTGTTGACTATGTAGGTCATGTGATTGAAGATAATAATGTTCATGCTAGGTTAGGTTATGGACCAGGACACTACTTCAGAGGGATTGCTGGACAAAGCATGGCAGGTATTGATGTCATTGGTGGTCAGATTATTCCAGGAATGGATTATCATCATGATGCTTTCTCAACAGGAGGAAGTGATGGAGAGTTTTACCATTATGCATTATGTAAGATGGGAGCATCAGCTGCTAAATTAGAAGCAGATAAACGTGGAATCTTGATGTGTGAAGCATTCGGTGCATATGGTTGGGTTGAAGGACTCAAGATGATGAAATGGATTACGAACCATATGCTAGCTCATGGTGTGAACCTAATCGTTCCTCATGCATTTGATCCTAAGGAATTTCCTGACTGGGATTGTCCTCCTCATTTTTATGCAAATGGAAACAATCCACAGTTTCCTTACTTCCATTATTGGAGTGGATATACTAATCGTTTATGCAATTTGTTGAATGATGGATATCAGAAATGTGAAGTAGGAGTTTTATATCATGCATTTGCTGAGTGGTCAGGTGGAACGATGTATATGCAGAAAGTTTTAAAAGAACTGCAACAACATCAAATTGACTGTAATGTAATCAGCGAGGATTATCTGAATGATGCACAGTTAAAAGATGGAAAATACTATATTAATGGATTTGGATTTCATACATTAATTGTTCCAGCAGCAAAACAGTTGCCAGATGTTTTATTAAAGAAATTAGAGGAATTATCTAGTACAATAGAGGTTATATTTACTGATTATTTCCCTGGCAATATTACAAAAGAATTTGGTACTGTTTTACCACTTTCAAAGATTGCAAAGACCTTGAAATCTAGTAGCGAAATCAAGTTAGAGAGTGACGAAAAAAATCTTACCTTCTATCATTATGTGCAAGAAGATGGAGATGTATTCTTATTTAATAATGAAGATATAATGAAGGATATTCATACAACAGTGTCTTTAAAGGCATCAAGTGACTTAATGATTTATGATGCCTATGAAAATAGAACATACCAATTAGATTATCAAAAGATAAATAATGAGATTGTGTTCGATTTACACTTAAAACCATATGAAATGCTTGTGCTTGTTAGTGGAATGAGTAAAGAAAAGCAAGCAGTTATGGGAGATAAAATTATTGATATAACAAATGATATTGAAGTATCCTTAAAAGCTTATACTGATAAGGAGTATTCAGAGACTTTTGATTTGAAAGAATTAGCATACTTTGGTGATCAATATCCTCGTTTTAGTGGAAATATGAAGTACAGGTTTACAGTTGACTTGGCAGAAACAGATGTACTTCTGCAAATTAGTGAAGTATATGAAATAGTGGAAGTAATTGTGAATGGTAAAAACTGTGGAGTGAAGATTGCCCCTGAGTATGTGTTTGATATTTCAAAAGCTTGTGAAGTAGGCAATAATACGATTGAGATTATCGTAACTAATAACCTTTCAAGAAATCAGCGTGATGCATTCTCACAATATCTGCCATTGGAACCAATGGGGATTGTAGGAACAATTGGCTTGTATAAGAAAATTGCAAATTAGGTTAATAGAAAAAACAACTTGCGTTATTAGAATGTGAGTTGTTTTTTTTTATACTAAAGGAGAGGTGAAGCAATGAAATATCATTTAGCAATCGACATTGGTGCATCAAGTGGAAGACACATTCTTGGCTATATGGATAATAACCGAATAATAATTGAAGAAGTGTATCGATTTACCAATGAGATGATAGAAAAAGATGGACATAAGTATTGGGATATAGATTATCTCTTTGATGAAGTAAAGAAGGGGATAAAAGCTTGCGTAACTGCAGGTAAAGTTCCAGTGACTCTGGGTATTGATACATGGGCAGTTGACTATGTATTACTTGATTATAATCAACAACGATTACAGGATGTATATGCTTATCGTGATTTACGAGTTGATATATATATACCTGAATATTTTAAGGTAATAGAGTTTGATCGAATCTTTGAACTGACAGGTATTCAATATCAGAAGTTCAATACAATCTATCAGTTAAAAAGTGATGATAAAGAAGTAAAAGAAAAAGCAAATCATTTTCTAATGATACCAGATTATCTTCACTATAGGTTAAGTAATCAGATGGTGAATGAGTATACAAATCTTACATCTACTCAATTATTTAATATAAAGGAAAACGAACTCTCAACTGAGTTGTTAGATGCTAGTAAAGTAAATCATTCTATGTTTGAGAGGATTGTGAAACCTGGAACATCAATTGGTAATCTAAGTGATGAAATAGCAAATGAACTTGGATTGAAAAGTGAAATTATTGTACCACCAACTCATGATACTGCATCAGCGTTTATGGCAAGTGTAGGCGTTGGCAGCATCATAATTAGTTCAGGAACGTGGTCGCTTATGGGAGTAGAAATAAACAATCCTATTCTTAGTAAAGATGCTCAAATGGCAAATTTCACAAATGAAGGTGGATATGAAGGATATCGATTTTTAAAAAATATTATGGGCTTATGGATTATTCAAGAAGTATCAAGAATGTATGCAAATCGTTATACGTTTGATGAATTAGTTAACTTAGCATATAAACATCCATTTGAAGGTGTATTTGATGTCAATGATGAACGGTTTTTAAATCCACAGAATATGATAGAGGAAATAAAAGAATACTTTCAGGAACGCAATCAAATAGTACCAACGAATGTAGGAGAACTCACATATTGTGTTTATAACTCATTGGCATACAGTTATAAAAAAACTGTAGATGAAATAGAACGAATCACTCATAAATCATATTCAACTATTAATGTTGTAGGTGGTGGATGTAGGAATAAACTATTAAACGAAATGATAGCAGAAAAGACAGGAAAAACAGTTTTAGCTGGACCTATAGAAGCAACTGCATTAGGAAATTTACTTACCCAGATGATTGCGAAAGGGGAAGTGAAAGACTTACAGGAAGGAAGAAATATAATAAGAAATTCATTCCAGATTTTGGAATATCATAAAGGAGGAAA
Source organism: Breznakia pachnodae (assembly GCF_030814225.1). Lineage (GTDB taxonomy): Bacteria > Bacillota_I > Bacilli_A > Erysipelotrichales > Erysipelotrichaceae > Breznakia > Breznakia pachnodae. Next base: position 858,380 of record NZ_JAUSUR010000001.1, on the reverse strand, counting down.
CGATGAGAACAAAAAACAAATATGAAGAGGCAAAAAAAGAGTATAAAGGTTTGGGGATAAATGTCGATGAAGCATTAGCGAAATTACAATCGTATCCTGTATCAATGCATTGCTGGCAAGGAGATGATGTAATTGGTTTTGATGGGTCAACCTCTTTGTCTGGAGGAATTCAGACAACTGGGAATTATCCGGGTAAAGCAACAACTCCAGAGCAGTTAATGGAAGATATGGATAAGGTGTTTACTTTGGTACCTGGTACCAAACGAATCAATTTACATGCAAGTTATGCTATTTTCGAAGATGGAGAGAAAGTGGATCGTGATGCAATAGAACCAAAACATTTTAAAAAGTGGGTGGAGTTTGCAAAAGAAAGAGAACTTGGTATTGATTTTAATCCTACACTATTCTCTCATGAAAAAGCAGAAGGATTAACGTTAGCGAGTTCAGATAAAGATATAAGAGATTTTTGGATTAGACATTGTCAGGCCTGTATTCGTATATCAGAATACTTGGCTAATGAATTAGATACGCATTGTTTAATGAATATCTGGATTCCAGATGGATTAAAGGATATTCCAGGAAATCGCTTATCACCAAGAAAACGTTTTATGGAATCACTTGATGAAATTCTTTCTGTTAGTTATGACGAAGATAAAGTACTAGTATGTGTAGAATCAAAAGTGTTTGGAATTGGAATGGAATCGTATACGGTTGGTTCAAGTGAGTTTACAATGAATTATGCATTATCAAGAGGAATCTTGCCATTAATGGATAATGGACATTACCATCCTACAGAAGTAGTATCGGATAAGATATCTTCCATGTTGCTATTTCATGATAAGATAGCTCTTCATTTAACTAGACCAGTAAGATGGGATAGTGATCATGTAGTTTTATTTGATGATGAAACAAAAGAGATTACAAAGGAGATTGTGCGCAATGATGCAATGGACCGTATCTATCTGGGACTTGATTTCTTTGACGCAAGTATTAATCGTGTGGGTGCTTGGGTGATTGGAATGCGAAATGCGCAAAAAGCGTTATTATATGCTTTATTACAGCCAAATGAAAAATTAAGTGAACTTCAAGATCAAGAAGATTTTACTCAATTAATGATGATTCAAGAAGAATTAAAAACATATCCATTCAATGATATATGGAACTATTATTGTGAAACTAATAATGTGCCTATCAAAGATGAATGGTATCAAGATGTAATGAACTATGAACAAGAAGTATTGCGAAAGAGAGACTGATATGAAAGTAGAAGATACAAGTTTTATTAAAGAATTCCAAAAAATTACAAATGATGCTTGGTTAAAAGGATGGCATGAACGCAATGGTGGTAATATCAGTTATCGCTTAACAAAAGGTGAAGTGGAATTGGTTAAGCAAGACATAGATGAACAAAGTGATTGGATTGAGATAGGAGAAACACTATCAAATTTATCTAATGAAATATTCCTGATTACAGGAAGTGGAAAGTTTATACGAAACATCAGTATTCATTTAAAAGAAAATTGTGGACTTATTCAAATTGATTCAACTGGGCAACAATATCGAATTATTTGGGGATTAATAGATGCCAAACCAACAAGTGAACTGCCAACACATTTACGATCTCATTCAGTAAAAAAAGAGCTAGATAATGAATATCGTGTTATTATGCATAGCCATACAACAAATATTATTGCATTAACATTTGTCTTGCCTTTAGAAGATAAAGTATTTACAAGAGAGTTATGGGAAATGGCTACTGAATGTCCAGTTGTATTCCCAGATGGAATTGGTGTTGTTGATTGGATGGTTCCTGGAGGACATGCAATTGGTAAAGAAACATCAAAGTTGATGAGAGAATATGATGTAGTTATATGGGCACATCATGGAACCTTTGCAGCAGGTAAAGATTTGGATTTAACTTTTGGATTAATGGATACAGTAGAGAAATCTGCAGAAATTTTAGTAAAAGTTTTGTCAATGGGAGGAAAACGTCAGACAATTACTTCTAATAACTTCAAAGAATTGGCAAAAGATTTTAATGTTGAGTTACCGGATAAGTTTTTAGATTAATAAAATAGTGATTATACATAAATAAATGTATAGTCACTATTTTTGCGTGAAAAGAGACGAAATCCTTGTTGTATGATATTGTAGAAATATATAATCAACATTACTATTGACTTTCACATTGTGTGAAGGTTTATGATATAGGTGTAATTCGAATTATAGTATAACTTTTGGAGGGAATGTGATGTATAAAATTGGAGAGTTTTCTAAACTTGTCAATGTGTCTAAGCGAATGCTGAGACACTATGATGAGTGTGGGATTTTTAGTCCTGCTTACACAGATGAGAATAGTGGTTATCGCATGTATAGTGTACATCAGATACCTCATTTGAATCAAATCATAATGCTGAGAGATTCTGGATTTAAGATAGAAGAAATAAACTCTGCACTTGAACATGCAAAGGATACCTCATTTTTGATATCTGTTTTAGAGAGTAAGAAAAAACAATCTTATACTACGATTAAAAATGAACAGAAGAAGATTAAAAAATTAGAAGAACAGATGAAATTACTTAAGGAGGAAAAAAGAGTGATTAAAGGTACAGAAATAGATTTTGTCGTTAAGAATAGTTTAAAAGCTTTAGAATTATACAAAAAGATATTTGAGATTGAAGTAATTGAAGCTACGGATTATCCTGAGGGTAAGAATGAAGCGGTATTCACTTTATATGGAACTCGTTTTCATATGTTGGATGCAAATCCTGAATATGGACTTATGGCACCAGATCCCGAGCATCCAAATACCATTTGGTTTAATATATCAGTTGAAGATATTAAGAAAACGCACGAAACTGCACTTGCGAATAATTGTATGGAGATTCAACCAGTAACAGAAATGATGGATGGCGCAATTAGTAACTCACTTTTCGTGGATCCATTTGGTTATATGTGGATGTTGCATCAGATTTATCAGGTGCTAAGTTTTGAAGAGAGAATAAAGATTATTGAAGAAGAAATGGAATCATAAATTTATAATTGAAAATAGGAGTAACAATTGAAGATAATTGTCGCTCCTGTTTTTTATAATGACTGATTTACTTGTAATAATTAAATTCTACTTCCAGCATAATATCCACTGCGAATAGCATCAGCTACTTTTCCAATTTTCAGCGAATCACCAATAATGTTTGTATGTTTCGGATATTTTGCTTGTATTTCTTTTGCTAGTTTATTAGATGGCAACATACCAAATGCGCTGATGACAGTATCTCCATCGATTTTTTGTTTGTTTCCATCTTTGTCTTCTACTATAACTCCATCATCTAGTATTTCCACAATCTTAGAGTTTGTATGTTGTTCAATACCATACTTTCCAAAATCTCTAAAGATAGAAGCTGCATTAATGAACATTACATCTTTAGCAATTGTATCTTCCATTTCAACAATCTTTACTTTCTTATTGTGTTCACTGGCTAATTCAATGGCACTATCACATCCTGATAGTCCACCACCACACATGATTACGGTATCACCTTTGATCATGTCTTTATTGATGTGTGCATCAATTACACTGATACTCTTATCGATTCCATTGATATTAGGAGCAATTGGTGTTGCACCACTACCAATAATAATTTCATCAGCATTTTTAAGAATTTCATCATCGATTGTAACTTCGTGGTTAAGATGAACTGTTACATCCAGGTTCTTTAATTGTAATTCGAACCATGAAACTAATTTCTTTAATTGGTCTTTGAATTTTGGTGTAGCAGCAACTGCAAGCTGGCCACCGATTTTACCATCTTTCTCATATACAGCAACTTTATGTCCACGTAGTGCAGCGACTCTAGCAGCTTCAAGTCCACCAGGACCTGCACCGATAACAACTACATTTTTGACTTTATCAGCATCTTCCAGCGCTAATCTTCTTTCATCACATGCTGTTGGATTTACTGCACAACTTAATTTTGTAAGTCTTGTTACAATACGTCCAACACATTCTTCATTACAACGAATACAAGGACGAATATTTTCAGTATCTCCATCCATTAATTTGTTAGGCATATCTGGATCAGCAATTAATTGTCTACCAAACATTGCGAAGTCAGCTTTGTTATTGCTTACTAAATCCAATGCACTATCAGGAGTGTGATTTCCTGAGTTCATTAATGGAATAGAAACATGTTTTCGTGCTTCATCACATACATACATCATACAAGCATCGCCTGTATATGCACTAGGGAAGATATAGTCAATTGTTTCATAACAACCACTATCAATATCAAGAGCATCGACTCCAGCATTTTCTAAGATCTTGATTAATTCCATACTTTCTTCTAAAGTTCTTCCACCTTCAAACATATGGTCTAAAGAGATTCTGAAGATAACAGGTAACTTATCACCAACGACGGATTTAATTGATTCAACAATTTCACAAGGAAAACGCATTCTATTCTCAGCACTTCCACCATATTCATCATCACGAATATTCCATACTGGTGACATAAACTGGTCAACCAGATAACCAGCATGTGCATGAATTTCAATTGCATCAAAACCTGCATCCATTGCAATTTTTGCTGAGTTTGCAAATTCTTTCATAATATCTTTAATTTGGTCTTTGCTTAATTTACGACATTTAATTTCAGGGTTGAATGTCCATGGTGTTTCGCTTGATGAAAATGGTGGTTCACCCATCATATTTGGAAAAGCATTACGTCCAGTTCCACAACTAATCTGACAGCAGATTTTAGCTCCATAACGATGTGATGCTTCAACAACACTTGTTAGTTGAGGAATGACATAGGTATTCTGTAATACTCCTTCCAGTGATCCTTGTGCAAGCTCAGGGTTTAAAAATTGACACCCCATTATTATTAGTCCTACTCCACCTTTTGCACGACGTTCGAAATAATCGATTTCGTCATCTGCAATCGTACCATCAATGTGAGAAGAATTTGTTCCCATTGGACTCATAACAAGTCGATTCTTCACTTCCATTTTACCGATTGAGAAAGGTGTAAACAATGCATCATATTTCATAAAAGAAATACCTCCTTATCTATATCATAAACAGTTGTGAAAATATAAACAATGTGCATATAATTAAAATATGGAGAACATATTGTGCAATTGCACAATAGCGTGAAATAAGGTATGATTTGATTATGAAAACACAAATGATATATGAGGTGCTGTTAACAGCAATTCAAGATAATAACTTTGATAATTTACAATCAACAATTCAAGCGATACTTGAACTTCCTTTTGTAATCTGCGATAACAATTATAATGTTGTAATGCAGGTTCCTCAGCAATATTATCAGGATGAGTTATGGGATTCGATGTTGAAGCATAAGACGGTAATTCCAGAGATGGTGTATTTGATTCAAAAAGATAGATATCAAGAAGCATTGGATCAAAATGATAACATTATTTATATCGATTATGGAATTGGTGAGAGAATTCAAAGAATCGTAGCTAGTATTCGTTTCGAAGAGAAAGTAGTTGGATATATTTGTGTATTGTTAACCGATCGAAAAGTAAGTGATGATGAATTTGAAAGAATTGAGATATTAATTAAATTTCTTAGTTTATATCTATCCAAGCATATAGTTCCTCATATTCCTAATAATGATATGTATTTTCATTTACAAGATATCTTCGCAAACAATGATATAAGAAGAGAAGATTTAAAGAATCATATTATTAAATCAATTACAGAACTAAATGGTGGATTTGTAATTGCATATACTAGTGTAATTGATAAGTCGAATGAAATAGTATATCTTTATCAATTATTCAACCATGTGAATCGTTTGGATTATATTCATCCTATATTAGATGATAATCATTTATACTTATTATTTACAGATGTAAAAGGGACGGATTTGCGTTCCTTTATTCAGAAACGACTGAAACCAATTTTAAATCAGACAAAGGTTGTGGATCTTTCTTTTGGTATCAGTAATTATTTTACTTCTATTCATGATATTCTAACGTTTAAACAGCAGGCAATTCATGCTCATAGTTTTACAGATAATCATGATTACTGCTTCTTCAAAGATGTTGCTGTAGAAGATTTGTTTACACAGATTCAAAAATCAGATGAGAATAATCTTTACTTACTTCCTGCATTAGAAGTATTGAAGGATTATGATAAAGAATATAATAGTAATTATATGTTCACATTAGAAATATACATAAAACAATTATGTTCATCTCAAGATACTTGTCAGATTCTGAATATTCATCGTAACAGTTTATTGTATCGATTGGATAAAATACAGGAAATTACTTCTTTAAATCTAAAAGATAAGAAAGTAATTACTCAGTTATTATGTAATTTTTATATATACTATTAAGCAACTAAAAGTGCTGTATTTAAGTGTTATTTCTAATGGGTATAATCATTGACAATTCTTACTCCTGGTGGGAAACTATACTAATTATAAAGGAAAGGAGTTTTACTATGAATACTATGGTATTTGTTAATTTTCCAGTAGCAAATGTTGAAAAGTCTACTGAGTTCTATCAAAAGTTGGGATTTAAGCAAAACAAGGAATTTTCAAATGATGATGCGAGTGCAATGGTGTGGGATGATCATTTTTGGATTATGCTGCTAAATCATGAGTTTTATCAAAAATTTCTTAGTGGTAAAACAATTGCTGATGTTCAAAAGACAAGTGGTGCATTAATTGCATTTAGTTTGGAGAATGCACAGGCAGTTAAAGACTTTGGAGAAAATGCTAAAGCCAACGGTGGAAACTACCATCATGTAGAGATGGGAATTCCAGAAGAGCAAATGTATGGACTAGAAGTTCAGGATCTTGATGGTAATACATTAGAACCTTCTTGGATGGCAGTCTAACATGAATAAATAAGGAGGGTATCTCGATAATGAGATACCCTCCTTGTTTATGATTAGATTTTCTTTTCGTTGAAAAACCTTGTTACTATTTCAATATACTGATCTGATTTATCAATATGAACTACATGTTGTGAGTCGATACGCAGATAACTTGAATTTGGAATTAAATCAATAATTTGATTTGCTTCTTCCTGATCAATTGCTCCATTAAGAATGCCATTGCTCTGTATTTTAAAATTAGCATGTAACAATAATGAGGGACATTTGATTTTAGATAATGTTTTACTATGGTTAAAACTTTTATTCCAACTTCCGTCATGAAATGCAGCACCAAAATGTGGGTCATAATAATTCATTCCTCGTATCATTAAACGAACCATAACAGGTAAATAGATGATTTCTAATCCTCGATTCAAATTGTGTCTGCGATAAATTTTAATTGTATTTGCTAGCAGTGGAGCTACATTAAAACCAATACGTTCCTTAAAAAAATTCTTACATTGTTCAATCCAATAAAGCAGAAAATCATGTTTCGTATGATCTTGGATAAAATCAGAACAGACTGAGAAAGATTTATCTGCAATAGTGTCCAAAATTCTTGGATATTCACTTGATAATAATGCAGGATCTTCCAATACAATTCCATTTACTAGTTCTGGAGCATTAGTAGCAAGCCAGGCAGTTAACACACCACCAGATGAATTACCACTAACATATACAGGTTTTTGAATGACATATTGAATAAATTTTACAAGGTCATTGCCAATCTGATTAGCATTCATATAGTCTGAAGGAGCACTTGTTTTTCCATGACCATGATAATCAACAGCAAATATATGAAATGATTTAGATAGCTTAGGTAATACACGACTATAGCTGTACCAATCCATATGTTGTGCATGCAGAAGCAATAGTGCAGGTCCATTATTTGGCCCTTCTGCATAGTTGAAGTTTACTTTACCAATTTGTACTTGGTATTCCTTAAATCCAGCTTTTATCACTTTTTTATGATAGGGGTCTTTATATCGAGTAAGAATAAAATAAATCGTAAAAATCATTATCATAAGACCAAAAATTGATTCTAAAAATATAATTATCATAATAGATACCAATTATTTTATTGCATTTAAAATTGCTTTTACTTTATCAATATCAACAACTTCATAGTTATTAGAGTCCAAATACTGATAACTAACATGTTGGTTACTTGTTGTTGGATCTTCTTTGAATCCTTTGCATGAAGAATGTACTTGGTGAATACCAGTATAATCAATCAGTTGTTGTGCATTGTTTTCATTAACTCCAGAACCCATCACAAACTCAATTTTACTGCCATAAGTTTCATAAGCAGACTTCATAATGTCTTTACCTTCATTTACAGTAGCATAAGAGCCGCTTGTTAAGATTCGATCACACCCTAATTCAATTAATGCTTTAATTGATTCTTCATAGTTTTTACTGACATCAATTGCTCGATGAAAGACTGCTTCTTTTTGGTAAGAGTGGATTAAATCAATCATTTTCTTTGTAAGATCGTATTTGATAGTTGAATCTTCATTCAGAAATCCAAAGGCAAGACCATCAGCTCCATTTTCAAGAAGTAAGATAGCATCTGTAAACATTACTTCAATATCATCATTAGAATAACAAAATCCACCAGCACGAGGACGTACCATACAAACCGTTTTGATATTTGTGAGTGTTTTAGTCTTAATTAGGCTTCCTAGAGAAGGTGTTAAACCTCCAAGGTATAATGCACTATTTAATTCAATTCGTTGCGCATGAGCTTTATCTGCTTGTAGTGCATCTTCAAAACTACCACAACATACTTCTAATAAATTATTCATACAGCATCACTCCTTTCGAGTCGATTGCAACAGTTAATGGAAGGTCTTCTACTTCCAAACGTTGAATGGCTTCTGCACCTAAATCTTCAAAAGCAATTAACTCTGCTTTCTTTACACATTTTCCTAAAAGCGCCCCAGCACCACCAATTGCTACAAAATAAACGGCATGATTGTTGGTAATTGCATCTTTTACTTGTGTACTTCTATAACCTTTTCCAATGGTAGCTTTTACTCCTAAGTCATATAATCGAGGAGCATAGGCATCCATTCTTGAACTGGTTGTTGGACCAGCACTTCCAAATATTTTACCTGGAGGAGTTGGTGTAGGACCTACATAATAAATCGTAATATCTTTTAAGTCCATAGGTAATGGCTCATTTCGATCTAACATTTCACATAAGCGTTTATGTGCTGCATCTCTTGCAGTATAGATAATTCCACTTAAGTAGATGACTTCACCACATGTAAAGGTATCGCATACTTCTTTTGTGAGTGGTGTAGTAACTTTTCTCATGAGATTACCTCCTTGGCATGACGTGTAATATGGCAAGAGATATTAACAGCAACTGGTAAACCAGCAATGTGGGTTGGGAAATATTCTACATTAACTGCAAGTGCAGTTGTATCACCTTTGAAACCTTGTGGACCAATATTTAATTTATTTGCTTCATTTAATAATTTCTTTTCTAATTGAGCATACTTTGGATTTTGATTTGGTAGTGTTGCATCACGAAGTGTAGCTTTCTTTGCTAGTACTGCAGCATAATCAAAACTACCACCAATTCCAACACCTACCACCATTGGTGGACATGCATTTGGACCAGCATTCTTAATTGCATTAATAACTGCATCAACTACACCTTGTTCTCCCTGAGCTGGCTTCAACATTGTCAGGGTAGACATATTTTCACTACCAAATCCTTTGGTACTTACTTCTAACTCAATACGGTCACCTTCTATAATCGATGTATAGATTACACACGGTGTATTATCCTTTGTATTGATTCGTTCATAGATTGGATCATCTACAATTGATTTACGTAAGTAACCTTCTTCATATCCAAGACGCACACCTTCGTTAATTGCTTCATTTAAGTCTCCACCAACAAGATGTACTTCCTGACCAATATTAATAAATACAATTACCATTCCGGTATCCTGACAAACAGGAATTTGTTCTTGAGAAGCAATATCAGCATTTTGCTGGAGCAGTTGCAGTGTTTCTTTGCCCAATGGATTTGTTTCATTTTCTGCTGCCTGATCTAAGAGGTAACGAATATCTTTTGGATAATTAATATTGATATCCTGTACCATATCTTTAATTTTGTTTGTTATGATTTGAACATTTATTTCTTTCATTGTTTTACCAGATTACTTTCTACAGCGATTTTTTTCACTGCATCTGCAACAACCTGAGCAACTTTTGGATTAAAAGAGTTTGGAATAATATAGTCTTCACTTAATTCGTCTTCATGGATAACTGAAGCAATTGCTCTAGCAGCAGCTACTTTCATTTCTTCACTAATCATTGTAGCTTTAGCATCCAATGCACCACGGAAGATTCCAGGGAAAACCAATACATTATTAATTTGGTTAGGGAAGTCACTGCGACCAGTAGCAACTACTCTCGCGCCACCTTTTTTTGCTTCATCTGGCATAATTTCAGGAACTGGATTTGCCATTGCAAATACAATTGCATCATCGGCCATTGTTGAAACCATTTGTGAGGTAACGATGTTTGGTGCGCTAACGCCAATAAAGATATCTTTATCTTTCATTACCGTAGCTAAGTCACCACGTATTTTTTGAGGATTGGTAATTTCTGCCATAGCTTTTTGAGCATCATTCATCCATTCTTCACCAGTACATAAGGCACCCTTGATATCAACTAAAGTAATGTCTTTGATTCCTATTTTTAATAACAGTTTACAGATACTGATTCCAGCACTACCAGCACCATTGATGACAACCTGTACGTCTTTCAGTTTTTTATCAACTAGTTTTAGTGCATTTAATACCCCTGCACTAACCACAATTGCAGTCCCATGCTGATCATCATGAAATACAGGGATATCCAATTCTTCAATTAATCTTTTCTCAATTTCAAAACAACGAGGTGCACTAATATCTTCTAAATTAATTCCGCCAAATGTTGGTGTTAAATACTTAACCGTTTTAATAATTTCTTCTACATCTTGTGTATCCAGACAAATAGGGAAGGCATCGATATCCGCAAATTCTTTAAATAAAATTGCTTTTCCTTCCATGACTGGCATTGCCGCTTCTGGTCCAATATTACCTAATCCCAATACTGCACTTCCATCACTTACTACAGCAACTAAGTTACCTTTGCTTGTATACTCGTATACTGTTTTAGGATCTTTTACGATTTCTCTACAAGGTTGTGCTACACCAGGTGTGTATGCAAGCGATAAATCTTCCATATTTTCTACTTTTACTTTTGAGGTAATTGCTACTTTACCTTTTTTTGCTTTGTGTAATGCTAATGATTGTTCATAAACGTCCATATTCAAACTCCTTTTTTAATACATTTATTATAATAAATAAAAAGCAGAAATACTAATTAAATTGATTTCTGCTTATAAATATAAAATATGATTATAGATTGTGAGATAATGCAGTTGAATTAATGCTTGGTTTTAGTAATAACAAATAAAAGATATAGTAGATAAAATAACCGATAACACAACTACTGACATTTAGGATAATATCATCAATATCAAAACTTCCTAGATTAGTAAGTAATTGGAAAGTTTCAAAGAATAATGATATTAAGAAACAAATCAGAATAGTCTTGATAAACGTCTTTCCATATAAATAACCAATAAAGAATCCCAATGGAATAAAGACGATTGTATTTCCTGCAATATTAAGAAAACCATTCATTGTTAATCCATTTGCAAGTTCATATGTATATCCATTGATTGTCTCAAATGGAGTTAGGTTTACTTTCAGATATAGATTAGGATTGAATATATTGAAAATGTTCATACCATGAAGTCCATTGTCAATTTTGATGATGACAAATAAAAACAGACAGATGATATAAATATAGAATAAAATTTTTATTGTAGTGTTTACTTCATGTTTTTTCATAGCCGTAGTATATCATAAAAATAAATTCAATAACTTAAAAGAACCTTAAATTTTAATAAACTTTAAATTATAAATTTTAATAATCATATTTCTCCTTGGTTTTACTGGACATTTTAGGAAATATGTTTAATAATCAATACATGTAATTTTATAAATATTTATATAAAATCCAAGATTTGGGGATAAGGTAGTAAAGAAATCAAGGAGAACTTCATATGGGAAAACCTAAAAAAATAGCTCGCTTTCGTGAATATATGAGAACAATTATGATGGCGATGAAAGAAAACAAAAGTACAACGATTGTATATTTTGTTCTTCGGTTTGCAGTTATCGCAGTTATGATTTTGCAGATACTAAATGGAAATTATGAAAATGTATTTTTATGTATTTTGACGCTTGTATTATTTATAGTACCAAGTTTTATTGAATTAAAGTTTAAGGTGTATCTGCCATCAACACTTGAAATCATTATTCTGTTATTTATTTTCGCTGCAGAAATTCTTGGTGAAATACATGATTACTATTATACTTATCAGTACTGGGATACTATTTTACATACAATCAATGGATTTTTAGCTGCTGCTGTAGGGTATTCACTCGTAGATTTACTTAATAAGAGTGATCGAGTAAAGTTTGAGTTATCACCAATCTTTATGGCAATTGTAGCATTTAGCTTTTCAATGACCATTGGTGTATTATGGGAGTTCTTTGAATTTGGAATGGATCAGTTTTTTGGAATGAACACACAGAAAGATACCATATTGACTTCGGTTCCTTATTTGCCAACGGGACCAAATGGAGAACGTGAGACGATTGAAAACATAACCAGTGTTGTGGTAAATGGAATTCCGCTTACTGTCGAGGGATATGTGGATATTGGATTAATTGATACGATGTATGATTTAATAGTGAATTTCGTAGGTGCTTTTATCTTTTCTGTTTTTGGTTTCTTTTATGCCAAAGGATATATTACTGGTAAATTTATTAAACGCTTTATTCCAAGGAAGCGACCAGAGGAGATGGATTATCTCAATGGTGGGACATTGGACGAAGAATAATATAGATAAAGGAAGTTCTTTATGTAATAATAAATTTAATTACTATTATATATAATAAGGAGAAAAAAGATGCTTCCTAATAAAGAAAGTTTGCAGAATACTTGTAAGAGCCTAGCGGTGCTCGATGCTATCCTGTCTCAGGATTGGGAATATCGTTATTATTCCTATAATAAGAATTGGTCTGAAAACGAAGAATGTTTTACGATGCGAAATGGTGAAGGTGATGAGTTATTGATTTTATTTAAAAATCATCAATGTATTATCAATGGGTTTCTTAGTGAAGAAGGCTGTATGGATAAAAGTAAATTGAAAGAAGATGTGCCAGCAATATTTCAATCGTTTATCTTTGGAGAACCAATTATCACAATTGGTACAACCTTTTGTATCTGGAGTGATGAGAATGGTAACTGGAATCCTGAAGATGTTGAAGGCTTAAGTCAAAAGTATGCAGACTTTATGAATATGTATACGACAGATCCTCGTGTTTACTTATATTGGGCTATTGATTATTATGAAACGGACACATTAAATTATGATGCACTTAATGTTGTGTTTAATGAAAAAGAATTAAATACAAAGGATGTTTTGAACATCAATGAAGAGTTAGAGGATTGGGACCAACTAAAAGAAGACTTGGATGAGATTGGATATTCTTATAATTTTGAAGCATAGAAAAAAGTCGTTTGTGAGGATAACTCATAAACGACTTTTTTCTATGCTTGTTGGTATGCAGGAACTTGTGCCTTATATTTCGCAGGTACGACCTGATAGACTGCTCTTGCAATCATGAAATCAACCATACTGTGAACAACGGTTCCAACTCCTACTAATACAATAATTGAATATAGGAAGTTAGAAGTGTCAGCTCCACTGAAGAAGAAAGGCATAACTACAATCACTTCACATGCTGCGTGAATTAGTGATAATACAAGTGTAAATGCGATAAACTTCTTTCCTTGAATTAAATCTGGTTTTTTAGTTAAAGCATAGCTACCAATTAATGCAAATACTAAATGCGATGCTGCTCTGGCAACAACTGTAATTGGAAACCCACCAAAGAAAAATCCAATTGTTGTTCCTATGCATACTGTCGCAGTGATTCCTGGTGACAGAAACATTGCGATCATAATAGCAACATGACTTGCTAGTGTAAATGAAGCTGGTTCAATTACAACCTTAATTGGTGAAAATAATGGAATAATAATTCCGATTGCGCATAGCATACTTGCTAGCATCATTTGAGATATTTTATTGTTTTTCATTGACTTACTCCCCTTGTGTCTTTATAAGTGTCAAGACACATTATAGAACAAAGTTGTTTACTTGGCAAGGAAAATAGTAATTGTAACCCCATACAACTATCAATCATAAAAATCATTCCCTAAATATATGAATATTCAGGGAATGATTTTAGTTTTTTTATGATAGCATAATTAAGATAAATATTACTGTTTTTATTGTCGTTCGATAATGTCGAAAAGTGTTCGTAATTTTAAAAAACCTATGTACAACTGAAAGGGCTTACAATATAATGAGGATGTAGGAATTGCAATTCTTAGAATGAGTAATGAGAGGAGGTTGATGATGAAGGAGAGAATAGAAGGAAAGAATGATATTAAATCAATTGTGAAAGCTAGCAAGATTATTGATGTAATAGCATTCGAAAGAAAACCATTATCATTAAGTGAATTGTCGAACCGGTTAGGTATGGCGAAGAGCACGCTGCATGGTTTGTTATCAACCTTGGTAAATATTCATTACCTAGAACAAGAACAAGACACAGGGCGTTATAAATTAGGAATCCAACTCTTTGAATTGGGTAGTCAGATTGCGAATACGTGGAATGAAAAAGAGATTGCGAAATCATATATGGAGAAATTGGTAGAGAAAACAGGTGAAACTGTTCATCTGGCAATGCTAAGTAATGGTGAAGTTCTATATGTGGAAAAGCAGGAAGCTTATAGTTCAATTAGAATCGCAACTGCACCAGGTGCGAAACTTCCAGTTCACTGTACAGGAGTTGGTAAAGTTCTGTTAGCATTTAGCAGCGCTCAGGAAATTGATGAAATATTGAAGGGCTATGAATTATCACCACATACCGAGTTTACAATCACTGATAAGGGAGATTTATTAAGTGAATTGCAGAGAATAAGAAGACAAGGGTATGCGTATGATAATCAAGAGTTTGTTGATGGACTACGCTGTGTATCAGCACCAATCTTTAATCACACAAATCGAGTTATCTTTTCCCTAAGTGTTTCAGGACCGTTGTATCGAATGCAGGATGAACAAATTGAAAAATATCGTGAATTACTGTTGGATGCAACTTATGAAATATCAAGAAAGTTAGGATACCGAAAGTGAGAACCACATATCAAATCATCGTAGATGATAAAATAGTCAACTGTTATGAAAATGAGACCCTCTTAGCTTCCATGCGAAGAAATAACGTTGATGAGATTATCAATGGCTGCTTTGGTGGTGGTTGTGGCAGGTGCTTGATTGAAGTGCTTGAAGGATCGTATAAGATTTGTAGGAACATGAATAAGGAATATGTGAAAGATGAAGCGAGTAATCGATTATTAGCATGTTGTATCACTCCTTGCAGTGATATGAAGATTGCAATAATGCGAAACCGTTAATAGGAGAAAAAAATGGCAATAAAAGGTGTATTACGTGCATCAATGATGCAGGTTCGAGTTTTAAATATTGAAGACTCAGTAAAATTTTATCGTGATATTTTAGGATTAGAAGAAGTATGTAGAACCGAAGATGGTAGAGTATGTTTTAAAGGTTATGATGAATTTGATCATCATACATTTACAATTCGTTTAGCAGATAAACCAGGTCTTGATTTCTTAGCATTTAAAGTTTCTTGTCCAAAAGCATTGGATGAAATTGAAGAACAAACAAAAGCATTTGGATTAGATTATGAAGTTATTGAAGCAAATACTGACCAACCAGGTTATGGAAAACGTTTAGCAGTTCAACTTCCTACTGGTCACCGTATTGATTTATTTGCAGAAGTAGAAATGGCTGAAAACCACCCAGATCTACATAACCCAGATATCTGGCCAGGTGGAAAACAACCAAAAGGTGTTGGAGCTACAATGGTAGACCACGCGTTATTATTTGGACCTAACTCTGCAGAAGCAGTTCGTTATATGAAAGAAGTTATGGGATTAGGTGTTGCAGAAGTTGCAAGAACTCCTGATGGTAAAGCAGATGCATGTACATGGTTAACAGGATCTAATCGTCCTCATGATGTTGCTGTATTAGAATTTGACCAACCAGGTAAGATTCACCACTTAGCATTTAAATTAAACTCATGGACAGAAGTTGGACGTGCAGCTGATATCTTAACAATCAATAATGTTATGATCGATGCTGGACCAATGCGTCATGGTATTACAAGAGGATATACAATTTACTTCTTTGACCCTTCTGGAAACCGTTGTGAATTATTCGCAGGTGGATATGCATATTATCCAGATATGCCAGTTCGTGTATGGGATTTCGATCAATTAGGAAAAGGAATCTTCTATTACGACCGTAAACTGAAAGAAAATTACCTTGAGGTGATTACATAAGGAGATAACAGTTTTACTGTTATCTTCTGTTAATACAGGAATGAAGGAGGAAATTATGAGTAGACCAGAAATAGCAAACACAATCAAAACAGGAAGTTATAATACAAATTATCATGACCAAGGAGAAGGTTTTCCTTTACTGTTGGTTCATGGTTCAGGACCAGGAGTCTCAGCATGGGCGAACTGGCGTCTGGTAATTCCTGAGTTATCAAAGATGGCTAGAGTGTTAGCGCCAGATATGGTTGGATTTGGATATACAGATCGACCTGAAGGAATTGAATTAAATATGAAAACTTGGGTGCAGCAAGCTGTTGATTTCTTAGATGCTTTAGGAATTGAACAAACCGATATCGTCGGAAACTCTTTTGGTGGAGCTCTTGCAATCGCAATGGCAATCGAACACCCTAAGCGTATTCGTCGTGTTGTACTAATGGGTGCAATGGGAGTGAACTTTAAATTATCAGAAGGATTGAATGCAGTATGGGGTTATACTCCATCAGTTGAAAACATGAAAAAGATGTTGGATCTGTTTGTATACGATAAATCAATCGCTACTGATGATTTGGCAGCAATGCGTTATGAAGCTAGTATTGAACCAGGATTCCAAGAATCATTTGCAGCAATGTTCCCAGAACCTAGACAGGAATGGGTAGACTTTATGGCATATCCAGATGAAGAAATTGCGAAAATTCCACACCATACATTAATTGTTCATGGACGTGAGGATCAAGTAATTCCAATATCAAATTCTTATAAGTTAATTGATTTGATTGATGATGCACAATTGCATGTCTTTGGTCACTGTGGACACTGGACTCAAATCGAACAAGTTAAGAAGTTTAATGCGGTAGTGGCAAACTTTTTAAGTGAGTAAGATCATGAGTGATTTACATAAAGAATTAGCAAAGCAATTGTATGAAGCACAAAAAACTAGACAAGCCATAAAACCTTTGTCAGAAGATAAAGCATTAACAGTTGTTGATGCATATCAAATTCAATTAGAGAATATTGATCGTTTTGTAAGTGAAGGAAGAGAAATTTCTGGAAAGAAAATTGGTCTTACATCACTTGCAATGCAGAATATGTTTGGTGTTGGTGAACCCGATTATGGCCATATCTTTAAAGATGTGTATTTTAAGCATGATGTTGATCGTTCTCTGTTCATGCAACCAAAAGTGGAGGGAGAAGTTGCATTTGTACTAAAAGAAGATTTAATTGGTCCAAATGTAACGGTTGAAGAGGTGCTGGAGAAAACGGAATATGTGGTTGCAGCACTTGAAATTGTAGACAGCAGAATTGAAGACTGGAAAATTAAACTTGTAGATACAGTTGCTGATAATGCATCGTTTGGTGGTTATTGTCTGGGAACAATTCGATTAGAACCATCGGTATGTGACTTAAAGAAATTAGAGATGGATTTCTACATGAATGGTAAGAAAGTCAATTCTGGTAAAGGAGAAGATGTATTAGGCGACCCTGCATATTGTGTAGCATGGTTAGCTAATAAGATGAGTGAGTTTGGTATACCTTTGAAAAAAGGCGAAGTAATATTATCTGGTGCTTTTTCTGCTGCTTTGCCTGCAGAGAAAGGAGATATATTTGAAGCTAAATTCTCACAACTGGGAAGTGTGTTGTGTGAATTCAAATAATTAAGTTTATGAAAAAGATAAAAGTAGCGGTCATCGGTCCAGGTAACATTGGAAGTGATTTAATGTACAAAATTTTACGTAGTGATTACCTGGAAATGACGATGATGGCAGGTATTGTAGAGTCAGAAGGGATAAAAAGAGCAAAGGGCTTGGGAATTGAGACAACAACGGATGGTGTACAAGGTGTACTTGAAAAAGACGATATTCAAATCGTATTTGATGCAACCAGTGCTCCAGCACATTTGACTCATGCACCATTATTAGAAAAGGCGGGGAAGATTGCAATTGACTTAACGCCAGCTGCAGTTGGTCCTTATATGGTTCCATCCGTGAATTTAGATCAGCTGATGAAACAAAACCATAAAAATATTAATTTAGTTACATGTGGAGGTCAGGCAACAATCCCAATCGTTCATGCAGTTGAACGTGTTGCTGGAGCAAAGTATGCAGAAATTGTCGCATGTATTTCTTCAAAAAGTGCTGGGCCAGGTACTCGTGCAAATATTGATGAGTTTACCGAAACTACAGCAAAAGCGATTGAAGAAGTAGGAGGGGCGGATAAAGGAAAAGCAATCATTGTATTGAATCCAGCAGAACCACCAATTATGATGACAAATACAATCTATGTAACTATTAAAGATACTTCTGTTTCTTTAGAAGCAATCAGTGAGTCAATTAATGAGATTGTGAAAGAAATTCAACGTTATGTACCAGGATACAAGTTACGTGTACCTCCAATTTTAGAAGGAGATAAAGTGACCGTTGGAGTTGAAGTTGAAGGTCAAGGAGATTTTCTTCCTACTTACTCAGGAAATCTGGATATTATCAATGCTGCAGCAATTCAGGCGGCAGAACAGATTGCACAGGAATTGCTGAAGGGGGAAGAATAGTATGAAAAAAATACATGTTGTAGATACAACATTGCGTGATGGAAGTCATGCAATAGGGCACTCATTCAGTGTTGAAGATGTAACCAAAATTGCACAAGGACTGGATGCAAGTGGTGTTGAATTGATTGAAATCTCTCATGGTGATGGTATCAATGGTTCCTCTTATAATTATGGATTTATGAAATCATCAGAAATGGAACTATTAAAAGCAGCCAGTAAAGTAATAAGGAATGCAAAATTAACAGTCTTATTGTTACCAGGAATTGGAACAGTAGAAGATTTAAAGTATGTTCATGAACACTGTGGAGTAACTGCAGTGCGGGTGGCGACACATGTAAGTGAAGCGGATATTAGTAAACAACATATTGAAGCAGCGAAAGAGTTAGGAATGACAGCAGTTGGATTCTTAATGCTTGCACATATGTCAACACCAAGTGAAATTGCAGAGCAGGCAAAATTAATGGAAAGTTATGGAGCTGACTATATTAATATTGCAGATTCTGCAGGACATTTACTGCCAGAAAATGTTTCAGAAATAATTAAGACAGTTTGCTCAGCAGTATCAATACCAGTAGGATTCCATGCTCATAACAATTTAGCATTAGCTATGGGGAATACATTAGCAGCGATTGAAGCAGGAGCAACCTATGTGGATGGTACGTTATGTGGATTAGGAGCAGGAGCAGGAAATACGCAACTAGAAGTACTTGCTGGAGTATTGGACTTAAAAGGTTTAGATTCTGGATTAGACTTCTATGGATTAATGGATGTTGCAAAAGATGTTGTAACACCAATTATGAAACGACCACAAATCATTGATGAAGATTCATTGATGGTAGGGTATGCAGGAGTATATTCAAGTTTCTTCCTACACGTAAAACGAGCAGCAGAAAAATTCCAACTTGAATCTAGAGATATTCTAGTAGAGTTAGGAAAAAGAAAAATGGTAGGTGGACAGGAAGATATGATTATCGATGTTGCTTATCAACTATCACAAAAAAAATAAGGATTTCAATTTCCTTATTTTTTTATGCGATCCTTAGAGTTAGGAATTCTTAGTTGCATTCGATATTTCGCAATTGTTCTTCTGGAAGCTGATAAACCTATTTCGTTTAACTTATCAACTAAATCAATATCTCTAAGTGGGTTAGAAGGATCTTCATTCTTAATGAAATCATGTACTGCTTTTACAATAGAATCTTTACTATCACCTGAGGTGGTGGAAGAAACAAATAAGTTTTTAATTGGAAATACTTCATTTTGAAAAGAGTAATATTTATTTGATAAGGTCCGAGATACCGTCGATTCATGAAACCCAGTATTCTTAGCAATCATAGCAAGTGTACAAGTTTGCAGTTCATCATGAAATAAAAAGTAACTCTTTTGAATCTGAAATAATTCATTTGCTAACAACAATAATGTTTTATTACGTTTGGATAAACTGTCAATAAAGAAAAGAGCCTCTTTAAAATAAGTTTTTAAAACTTTGTTCTTTATATTCTCTTCATTCAAACTTTCATCTAAAATAATATTTCCTAATTCGTTTGTAGATAATACAAGATTATTATCTTCGATATTTACGATTAAATCTGGAATAATATTTTCAACTTTTCTTGTTATATACTGCTCACAAGGGAATGGATTACACAATCGTATATCTTCGATATAAGATTGGATTTCTTCAATAGAATATCCTTTTTTCTTGGCGATACTTTTTAAATCATTTTTTATTAGATATTCACTGTAGTTTTGGAAAATATCAACACAGTCGTCTAGATTCTGATATTGTAACTGAAGAATAATACTGTCAAAACTGTCTTTTGCTGCAACTCCAATTGGTTCAAAACTTTGAATTACTTTTAATGTGTTTTTAAATTCTGGAACACTAACATTGAGATGTTTACTACTTTCTGAAATAGAAAGAGTAAAAAATCCATTTTCATCTAATGACTCAATAATATATTCAGCGATATGCTTATCATATTTTTCTTTGCATACATGAAGTTGTAAATATAGTTCCTCACTTAAAGTTACCTTGTGCGAAAGAGCTTCATTCATATATAAATCCATATCGATGGAAGGTGTATAAGAAATATATGGATTTTTATCCGCAATCACTTTTATCTGTTGGTATAACTTTTCTTGAGGTGCACTTAAAATATCCAATGATTTTTTCATGGATAAAGATAAATTCAATGTTTGTTTGTGTGTTTGCTTCTGTGTGAAATTTTGTTTCATTACAACCTTCTTTCACTTATATTATAGCAAGAATCATGCCACAGGATTTTTATAAATCATCAATTGACATTTTATGATAGTTTGATACTATGAAATTGATATTTGAGGTACAAAATGAAAGAAAAAATACTAGAATTAATCTATCAAAATACAGAGCAAAAAGACTATGAAGCGAATACAGCTCAGTCAATCAGTGCTACTTTAAAAATTAGTAGGAACCAAGTTGCACAGATTTTGCATTCTTTGTATCTTGAACGTAAGTGTATAAAAATAACTGTGAAACCATTACTGTTTCTTTCGCGTAAAGCTTTGGAAGAACGTTGTGGTTTTTTGTTGGAGGATACAGAATATAGTTCAATTGAAGAAATCTTTTCAAAAGGAAAAAAACAACCAGAGAAAAAAGATTTTGATAAATTGATTGGTGCTCATGGTAGTTTAAATGAAGTTGTAAAACAAAGTAAGGCTACAGTTTCTTACCCACCCCATGGAATACCATTACTGTTTCATGGAGATACGGGAACAGGAAAAAGTTATATGGCACAGTTGTTGTATGAATATTCTAAAAATGAAGGATTGATAGCAGAGGATGCAAAGTTTTTAACCCTTAACTGTAGTGAGTATGCGAACAATCCAGAACTAATAACTGCAAACTTATTTGGTTATGTGAAAGGTGCCTTTACTGGTGCTGATGAGGATGTAGAAGGGTTACTATCGTTGGCTGATGGTGGAATTTTATTCTTGGATGAAGTTCATGAACTAAAGGCAGAGAATCAGGAAAAATTATTCTTGTTTATGGATCAGGGGATCTTTCATCGGATGGGAGATAACAAAGTATGGATGAAATCAAATGTTCGTCTAATCTTTGCGACAACAGAAGATCCGGAGAAAGTATTGTTGAAGACGCTATTAAGAAGAATTCCTGTTACGATTAATATTCCTAATTTAGCACAACGTGAACAGAAAGAAAGGGCTGAATTATTGTATTACCTGTTTTCTCAGGAAGAGCAGAGAATCAATAAACCTATTCGTATTAGTTCACAAGTATATCAGGCGTTACTACATTATAATTTCACAGGAAATATTGGTGAGTTGAAAAGTTGTATTCAGTACTGTTGTATTAGTTCTTTGTTTGATAACAAAGATTCTCAGCAAATCACAGTAACGATTGCGCATCTTCCTAAGAATGTATTGGATTCACATAGTGAAGAACAACAAGTGTTATCAAGTCAGATTACTTATTTGGAGATTCATCAACTATTGGATTTTGTAGGAAAAACTTCTGAATTAATTGAGATGTATAATAGTATTTATAAACTAGCTGAAAAAGACCATTTTAATGATTTAAGTAATATTGATAAGTATCAGGAAATATTTACAGCTTATTTTGAAAATAAATCAGTAGAAAATAATCAGAAGCAGTTCTATAAGAAAACGGTAAAAAGTGTTGTTGATATTGTAGCTAGTGGTTATGGATTACATATTAGTAATAACGATGTGTTATCATTAACGAAATTTCTAGGTGATGCTTTACAGTATTATTTTGAATTGCAACATTTCTATGAACAATATACGCAAGATTTTACGATTTTTTATGATTATCTGAAAATGAAGTATTATCGAGAGGTAAAGATAGCAAATGAGGTAGCTCATTATCTTGAACATTTTACTGATATGGAATTAGGGGAAGCAGTAAACGTATGGTTAACTCTATTCTTTGTGATTAGTGGAAAGGTAAAGGCTTCAAATCAAGTAGTAGCGGTTATACTGGCACATGGATTTTCTACAGCAAGCAGTATTGCGGAAGCGGCAAATAAGATGTTGAATCATTATGTATTTGATTCAATTGATATGCCACTACATGTTGATACAAATACAATTGTTGATCGACTAAATGAATTCTTATCAAATATTGGAAGATTTGATAATTTATACTTGTTAGTTGATATGGGAAGTCTGGAAGCGATTGATGATGGAATTCAAATTGATCATGCCAATGTAGGAATCATCAATAATGTAACGACAAAGATGGCGTTGGAAGTTGGTTCTAATATTTTGCAGGAAATGCCAATGGAAGAGAATTTGTCAAAGATAGTGGAAACAGCCGATTATGCTTATCATATGAAAAAGAGTGAGCAGAAAGAAAATGTAATTCTTTGTTCATGTGCAAGTGGAATTGGAACAGCCGAAAAGTTAAAGAAGATTATCAATGATTCTTTACCAAACAATATTCATATTAAAGTATTAACGTATGATTATACATCTTTGCTGGAAAAGAAAACGGATAGTGAATTCTTTACACAATACAATGTATTATGTACAGTAGGGACACTGAATCCAAATATTGATGGATTAAAATTCATTCCAATTGAACAACTGATTATTAGTGATGATATTAAGGAGTTAACTTCATATCTTTGCGATTATATGGATGAAAAAGATATTGAGGTATTCAAACGTAATATGGTAAAGAACTTCTCTCTTTCGAATATTATGAATGCATTAACCATTTTAAATCCTACACAGTTACTAGAGTATGTAGCAAATGCGATTGACCGTTTACAACAATCAATGGAATTATCATTCTCAAACAGTACCTGCTTTGGTCTGTATGTTCATATCAGTTGTCTGATTGAACGATTGGTTATGAATAAAAATATTGAGAGCCATGCAGATATTGAAAAGTTTATTGAAGAACATCAATCATTTATTGATAAGGTAAAAGAATCATTTGCTCAAGTGGAGGATTACTATGGTGTGACCTTCACTATGGAAGAAATTGCATACATTTATGAATATATTGAAAACAATTAGCGTGCTGTGGCACGCTTTTTGCTTGTATACAAGTGAAGAGGTAAATGTGCACAAATTTATCGATGAAAGGAGCTGAAGAATTGAGTAGAATTATCTTTGCGACTCATGGGGAAATGTCTATGGGGATGAAAAACTCAATGAAAATGATTGTCGGTGACAGCGCAGAATGTATCGAAACATATTCATTGCTATTAGGTGAAAATCCAAATGATTATTATGAGGAACTAAATGAACAGATTAAGAAGGATGGTGAATCATATATAATCTTATGTGATTTAAAGGGTGGAAGCGTACATACTGCACTTTCTAGATTGACCATCCATGAGAATGTCACTGTACTTTCAGGAATGAATATGAACATGGCATTGGAAGTAGTATTAACGTATAAAGATGGAATTCCATCAAAAGAAAATATGAAATTCTTAGAAGTTTGTAAGAATGGAATAACATTGCTTACAAAAGACAAAGAAGAGATAGAAGACGAGGACTTCTAAAGGAGTGGAAAAATGATTAAATTATTACGCGTAGATCATCGTTTATTGCACGGGCAGGTAGCATTTTCTTGGACATCGAAGTTAGGTGCTGATTGTATTCTTGTTGCAAATGATGATGTAATGCAAGATGAAATGAGAAAAACAGCAATTAAATTTGCGAAACCAGCAAATATAAAATTAGTAATGAAAACAATTGATGGGGCTATTGAATCAATCAATAGTGGAGTTACAGATAAATACAAATTATTGGTTGTTGTTGAATCTATTGAAGATGCATACAAACTAATCAAGAATACATCTGCATTTACTAGTTTAAATCTTGGGGGAACAAGACCAAAAGAGAATACACGCAGTATTTCAAAAGTAGTAAGTGTAAATGAAGAAGAGACCAATTTATTAAAAGAGTTAATCAAAGACAATATTGAAGTTGAGATACGTATGGTACCAGAAGATACAAAGATCTTAGCTGAAAAGGTTTTGTAAAGGAGGAACAGAAATGTTTGAAGCAATTTTATTAGGATTAGTTGCAATGCTTGGTAATGCGGAATATTTATTAGGGACAAGTATGTTATCAAGACCACTTGTTATGGGGACGCT
This sequence comes from Breznakia pachnodae, assembly GCF_030814225.1. Taxonomy (GTDB): domain Bacteria; phylum Bacillota_I; class Bacilli_A; order Erysipelotrichales; family Erysipelotrichaceae; genus Breznakia; species Breznakia pachnodae. The sequence continues at coordinate 833,212 of NZ_JAUSUR010000001.1, read as the reverse complement.
TACTGGGATTGTACTAGGAGATGTAACAACTGGAGTTACGTTAGGAGCAACTTTAGAGTTAGCATTTATGGGTGCTTTCTCAATTGGTGCAAGTATTCCACCAGAAATGATATCAGGAACCGTATTGGGGACAGCATTTGCGATTACAACAGGTACAGGAGCAGAAACAGCATTGACAATCGGATTACCTGTAGCATCACTTGTACTTATCGCAAAGAACTTTGGAATGGTATTTATATTGCCACCGTTTGTTCATAAAGCAGATGATTATGCAGCAAAGGGAGATATGAAAGGTGTGGCGAGAATGCACTTTTTAGGAGGACTCTTTGGAGTTAACTTAATTATTGGTGTTCTTGTTGCAGTGGGTTTCTATGCTGGAGGGACAGCAGTAACATCATTCTTGGATTTAATACCAGCATGGGTATCAAATGGATTACAAATTACAATGGGTCTACTTCCAGCGATTGGATTTGGACTGTTATTACAGATGGTTGCAAACAAAAAGGTGGCATGCTTCTTTATCTTTGGATTTGCTTTATCAGTATACTTGGGAATTCCAGTAACTGGAGTAGCAATCTTTGGAGCGATAGCAGCAATTACAATTACGCAATTGAGTAAACCTACAACTCAACCACAAGTAGCAGGAGGTGTGGAAGATGACGACTTCTAGAAAACTAACAAAGAAAGATTTACAAAAAGTATATTGGCGTTCATTTGGAATGGAATGGGATTGGAACTATGAAAGACAGATGAACATGGGGTACTGTTATACATTATTACCAATAATTGAAAAACTATATGATAAAAAAGAAGATCAAATTGAAGCGATGCAACGTCATTTGGAATTCTTCAATACAACACCACACTTGGTTACACTAATTCTTGGAATCACTTGTGCAATGGAAGAAAGTAATGCTTCACAACCGGACTTTGATACACAAAGTATTAGTGGAGTAAAGATTTCATTGATGGGTCCTTTGGCAGGTATTGGAGATTCATTTATCTGGGGAACATTAAGAATTATCGCAACTGGAATTGGGGTTTCTTTGGCAAACCAAGGAAATATTCTGGGACCTATTTTATTCCTATTATTGTTTAATATTCCAGCACAAGGACTACGTTACTTCTTATTACATAAAGGATATTCATTAGGAGCAACATTCTTGGAGAAGGTTCAGTCTAGTGGGATTATGGATACCATTACCTATGGAGCTTCGATTTTAGGATTAAGTGTTATTGGAGCGATGACTGCAGAAAATGTTTCAATCAATGTTCCATTAGCATTTGGGTCAGGAGATGATGCAACGACTGTAGGTGATGTATTTAATAATATTATGCCTGGGTTATTACCATTACTGTTTACACTATTTATTTACTATTTATTACGTAAGAACGTAAAAACGACGACATTACTACTACTTTGTGCAGTAATTGGATTAACAGGTGCATTTTTTAATATTTTAGGTTAGAGGGAGAAAAAGAGAATGATTAAATTTAATGAAAAACAGCAATTTGACAGTGTAAAGGGTGCTCTTGCACTGCGTCCACAAATTGAAAAAGCAGCAGATGATATCTACAAAAAAGGATTTGATAAAATATTCTTTATTGGTATTGGTGGGACTTATGCATCAAGTATGCAGGTTGTTCATCATGTAAAAGAAATGAGTAAACTGGAAGTGTATGTGGAACATGCTGCAGAATTCATTGCCAGTGGAAATAAGCATATTACAAAAGATTCACTGATTGTATATTCATCAGTTACAGGGACTACACAAGAAGTAGTTGAAGCAGTGAAGATATTAAAAGAGATTGGATGTACGATTATGGCATTTGTGGATGAACCAGATTCACAATTGGCAAAAATGGGTGATTATTTAGTATCGTATGTGCTAAATGAACAATTAAAATTCTTTATGTTTATGGATCGATTAATGTTCTTAAATGGTGAGTTTGATGATTATGATGATATGTATGCAGAGTTTGATACATACTTACCACAGGCGTTAGTAGATGTAGAAGTGAAAGCCGATGCCTTTGCACAAGTGTTTGCTCAAAAACATCATAACGATGATATTCATTACTTTGTAGGAGCAGGTAACCAGTGGGGTGCTACTTACTCTTATGCAATGTGTTATTGGGAGGAACAGCACTGGATTAAAACCAAATCTATTCATGCTACAGAGTTCTTCCATGGAATGTTTGAAATAGTTGAACGTGATACTGCAGTAACAATCTTTGTTGGAGAAGATACACAACGTGGATTATCAAAGCGTGTTGTTGATTTCATTCCTAGAATTTGTGGAAATTACGAAGTAATTGATAGTAAAGACTATGAATTAGCAGGAATCAGTGAAAAGTACAGAGGACACATCAGTCATTTGGTTATGATGGCTGTTAATAGAAGAATTGATGCACATATTGAAAAGATCAACTGTCATCCGGTAGAAATTAGAAGATACTATCGTCAATTAGATTATTAGTAGGTGTACTATGAAGTGGACGATGGAAGATTATGTAAGACAGACACCAAGTGTATGTTTAGAAAATATAAAGAATTATAAGTTACTTATCAAGCCACTATTAGATATAGCACAGGATAAATCTATATCAAAAATCATTTTAGTTGCATCTGGATCAAGCAATAATGCTTGTTACTGTGCAAAACCATTTTTAGAGAAAGTGCTGCAAATGGAGGTTAAGATTATTACTCCGTTTGTCTACACAATGTATGAAAGTGAAATAAAAGATGATGAGTTACTTATCTTTATTACGCAAAGTGGATTAAGTACGAATACGATTGATGCGGTGAAGAAAGCAAATGACTTAGGATATCAGACAATTTGCTTGACGGCGAATACTAATGCAGATATCAAAGAGTTTGCTGATATAGTAATTGATTATGGAGTTGGTGAGGAACTTGTAGGATATGTGACGAAGGGAGTTACTACCTTAATTTTATTTCTAATGCTCTTTGCAGTTGCTTATACAAATGATGAAGTGTATTTAAATGATATAAAGAAAGCAATAAAACATAATGAGGATATGATTGAAAAAACCTTACAGTTTATTGAAAAGCATTATAAGAAGTTTACTTCAATGCAAAATTGTTATGTATGTGCTTGTGGAAGTAACGTTGGTACAGCAATGGAAAGTGCCCTGAAGATAGGTGAAACAATACATGTACCAAGTTTCCATTATGAAATAGAAGAATATATTCATGGGCCAAATTTACAACTTGCACCATCTTATAGTATTCTATTTTATGATAATCAGGATCAAGCAAGCGAGAGATTGTATAATATTTATAAAGCAACAAGAGAAGTTAGTGATAGCTGTTATATGATTAGTAGTAATTCAGAATATACGAATGATGAAAATATTTTGGTTATTGAAAATGATGTATGTAGTGAAGTTAAGGTTTTAATCTATATTGTATTTCCACAACTACTTAGTGGAGTAATCAGTAAAGATACAAATAGTAATCTTCAGCATCCATTAATGAAAAAGTTTAAGCAAATTGTATCATCCAAAACCGAAAATTTCATAAATTATGATGAAGATTAATCAGGAATTAAAGTGAATTTCGATACGATAATGCTGAAAATCTAAAAAAATAATAAATATGAAAAGTTTTAGATGAAATTATCTGATACATTTGCTATAATAGTAAAGTAAAACAAGGTCTTGTAATCCCTTCCTAGATTCTTCCTTGTTTTACACCCTATATAAACCAATACCCACTTTCATAAGAAGGTGGGTATTTCTTATGGTTGACAACACTGTAAATAAATGTTATTTTGACTATGATGAATGATTTAGTCAAAAAGAGGTGATAGTTTGCCAAAAATATATTCTGATAAAGAACGCAATGATATAAGACGAAGGTTAAAAGAATCAGCTGCTCATTGTATGCAGATGCAGGGAATTAAGAAGACGACAGTCGATGAGTTGGTATCAAAGGTTCAAATTCCAAAAGGAACATTTTATCTTTTCTACAAAACAAAGGAAGAATTAATGTTTGAAGTGTTGTTAGATATTCATGATCGTGTCGAAAAGGAAATGTTCACAGAGATGATGCGAATAAAAGATAATGTAACTGTTGATAATCTTACAGAGGTAATCTTTAAGTTTTATCAGGTGATTGATGATTCAGGTATTTTAAGAATTCTAACATCTGGAGAGATTGAATTGTTGTATCGTAAATTACCACCTGAAGTACTTCAGGAACACTTTGCTCATGATGATTCAATGATTGATGGAATAATTAAATTATTGAATTTACCAGATGCTAAAGATGCAGAAGTATTCTCGACAGCATTTCGAAATCTATTTATGAGTACAATGTATCGAAAAGATATGAAAGAAGATTATTTCGATGAGTCTTTAAAATTAACGATTCGAGGATTAGTAATTCAATTAATAAATAAAAAATAAAAATTTTTATCATTTATTTGACCGAAAATATAAAAACAGTCAAAAAGGAGAACATATGCTTACAATTAAGAACTTGACATTCAGTTATACAAAACATCCATTCATTGAAGATATGAATTTTGATGTGAAAGAAGGAGAAATCTTTGGATTTTTGGGACCATCAGGAGCAGGGAAAACAACTTTACAGAGGATACTTACTGGTCTTATTACAACCTACAAAGGTAATGTAGTGATAGATGGTTTAGAATGCAATAACTATAATGATTCTTTTTACGAGAAAATTGGTGTGGATTTTGAGTTTTCAACAATGTATGAAAAATTAACTGCCAGACAGAATTTAGAATTCTTTCAATCATTGTATAAAAACACGTCTAAGGATATTAATGAGTTACTTCAATCAGTTGGTCTTCAAAATGATGCAGATAAAAAAGTATCAGAATATTCAAAAGGAATGAAATCAAGGTTGAATTTTATTAAGGCATTACTTCATAATCCAGGAATATTATTTCTGGATGAACCAACAAGTGGATTAGATCCAACGAATAGTAAAATTATGAAAGATCTGATATTAGAAGAGAAACGAAAAGGGAAGACAATCATACTAACTACTCATAATATGCAAGATGCGACTGAACTTTGTGATCGAGTTGCTTTTATTGTGGATGGTGAAATTAAAGCACTTGATACCCCACATAATTTAATTATGAGTTATGGAGCAGTGAAGATTCACTATAGTTATTATGATGATAAGGAATATAATTGTGAAACCCTATTATCACAGACAGCTGATGATAAACAATTACTATCTTTACTAAGTCAAAATAAAATAAGTTCGATTCACAGTAGTGAACCAACATTAAATGATATTTTTATTGATATAACAGGGAGAACTTTGAAATGAGATTATTAAAGTTAATACAAGGAGATATAAGATTTCAATTCAAATATGGATTCTATTTTATTTATGCTTTGTTTTGTGTACTGTATATTCTTTTGTTGCATGTAATGCCAGAGGAGTGGAGAGGTGTTGTTGGCAATATTCTGATTTACTCTGATCCAGCAGCACTGGGGTTATTCTTTATTGGTGCAATTATGTTATTTGAAAGAAGTGAGAGAGTTTTAAATGCATTAGTGGTATCACCAGTTACGGTTCATGAATATATGTTGTCAAAAATAATATCGTTAGAAGTAATTTCAATACTTGTGTCTTTATTCTTGGGTGTCTTTGCGAAAAGTGAAAATTTAGTTCTTATGATTACTTCCGTTATTTTGACTTCTGCTATTTTCACCTTGCTGGGATTGATGATTGCAACTAAAGTAAATAGTTTAAATCAGAATTTAATGATTACATCTGCACTTGAGATCTTCTGTTTTGTGCCGCCGATTTCAATTCTGTTTTATCCTTTGGATTTTTTATACTGGTATCCATTGAATCACAGTATGTTACTCTTATCGAATACTTCAACAATGCCAGTTGTAAGTATTCTACTATTAGTTCTCACAATTGTGATGTTGTATGTTGTTGCATATAAAATGGTTACCAGGATGTGGAAGAATGTCGGAGGTATAAAACTATGAATGTAGTTATGAAAAGTTTTCTTCATATGCTAAAACTAATGCGTAAAGATTTGATTATAATCGTAATTGCTTTGATTCCATTCGTTATGGGAGTATTGTTTTATTATGGTATTCCTTTTGTAGACGAATTACTTGCATCACAGTTTGGACATAAAATCTTGCAACCATATTACGAGTTGTTTGATACGTTTCTGATTATGTTTACACCTTCTATGTTCTGTTTTGTCAGTGCTTTATTTGTGTTGGAAGAACGTGATGATAATTTATCTATTTATTTATCAGTAACTCCATTGAAGAGACAAGGGTACTACTTTTCAAGAATAGGAATGATTGCTCTTATTTCAATACCAATCAGTATATTGCTTGTTACATTGTTTCATCTTAGTGTGAATAATCATCTGTTGTGGTGCGCACTATCACTTGCCAGTGGATTACAGGGATTATTTATATCTATATTTATTATTGCTTTTTCTTCTAATAAAGTGGAAGGAATGGCGATTGGTAAGATAACATCTTTATTTACGATAGGAGCAGTTATTCCATATTTTATAAATGATAACATTCAGTATCTCTTTTCTTTTTTACCATCCTTTTGGATGAGCAAAGTTCTTGTTGAACATCAATTATTATTTATACTGGTAGCTATAGTATTGCTAGGGATATGGATAATGTTAGTTCAAGTAAAATATCAAAAAAGAATGAAATAAAAAGCAGAAATCATTGGGTGTGATTTCTGCTCTTTAAAGTTTAAGCGTCCTTTTGTTGGGTTTTGGGATGAGTTTATGGTTCCCTTACGAAGGATACAAGCAACTCTATGAATTCCTCATAATCATTCGCACTGATAATCCGCTTAACATTATCAGCGTCGGTCAATATCATAGTTAATGTATCAAAAATTTCGTTAAAAATATAACGTTCATTTTTATTGAATGATAACATCATAATTAAGTTTACCTGTTTATCATCCCATTGTATACCCTTTTCGCTGATAATTATGTTCATACTAGTCTTTTTGGCGTCCATTCGTATTGCATGTGGTACCGCAAAGGAACCAAATGCAGTGGAAGCCATTTTTTCACGTGCTAGAATTTCCTGTTCGAATTGCTCATCCACACAATCCAGTTTAACTAATTTTTCACACATGTAGTGAATCGTTGATTCGTGGTTTTTCAGTTTCTCATTCTTTTCAAATAATTCAGGATATATAAGTGATTCTAAATGTTTCTTTAACATATGCTTTTTCTTTTCGATCTTGATTTCATCAATCTTATTGCGGATCGAATAGATATCTTTATCATTCAATAAAAATGTAACAGTTATTGTCGGAATTGGCAATACTTTACTGATTGGAATTGTGGAAATAATTAAGTCATAATTCGACAGATTATCAAATTCTGTTTCATCTGTAATTACATTTTTAATTAAGATACTATTTGAAAAGTTAGTGTTGATTGTATTGATTAACTTCTTATTCATATCATAATAATTTGGACAGTATAATACTGCATTTATTTTAGAACTAATTGCTTTTTGGGTTTCCAGTGCACTTCCGATATGGAAGGCAATATAAGCAACTTCATCTTCATTGATTGTTAATCCAGTTTTATCCTTAATCATACTAGCCATACCAATCGCAGCATCGTATATTAGCGGACAGGAAGCCTGTATTCCATTAGCTAAAGGATTTTTACTAGAGTAGTTAAAACGACTGCGTACAAGCAGGTTACGAATGTGTAAAGCAAATCTGGTTAAGAACTCAGGCTCAGATAGATTAATATAGTAAAAAGCATTTACATCATTTACCAATTCATTTACTAAATCCATACAGTCTTTACCAACTAATTTTTCTAAGTTTGCTTCATTAACGGTATTGTAGTCCATGTTATTTGCATGAGAGATAAGTAATAAAGTTAACTCATATAGTTCACCTTCATTGTAGACAACATCAAAGTATTTCTCTAACTTTGTAACTACCTTCTTTGCAAGTTCAAACTCATGAAGTTTAATCATTGGTTTATCACCTTCACTGACAAAACTTGTATAGTTATTTTTAATCCGATCGATTGCAATGGTAATATGCAATACTAAGTTGGTAAGCGAATAATCATTCACAAAGTAATGATATTCTTCAAATGTTTCCATTACGACTTTTTTAATATAGTCGATATCGATATCAGGAAACGCATCCTGAACTGATTTAAGATTCACAAAGTTTACACTCGACTCATCATATAGAATTGAACTCATTAATTTGCGTTTATTCTTTTCTGGCCCCTCCAATGTCAAATAATCATTATTATTAATTACCTGAAGGTCAAATTTAGCGACTTTACGTTTTACTTTTTTTAATTCATTCTTAAGTGTAGATAAACTGATAAACAAATCATCACATACAGAAAAAACGTCAACTGGATCACCTTTGACAAGTAATGTAATAATATATGTAACACGATCTTGAGATGATTGAGGTAATGAACTTTGATTGTCGTCTAAAATACTACCAGCTTTGGTAATGTCGATTCTGTATCCTTCGCGCGAAGAGACGATTGCCTCATTATAATCTTTATTAATCTCTGCGATGTAGTTTTTTATACTACGAGATGATACTTCCAACATACTTGCTAGCGAGTTTGCAGTTACCCAACCACTACTATCCATCAGTGTTTTGACAAGTAATAATTGTTTTTCTTTCATAAGATACCTATAGAACTCCTAACTACATTATAACGAGCATGTCAAGTTTTGCCCAACACTCTTTTTCACTATTAGAGTGAAAGTAGTTGTTTTCACTTTAGTAGTGAAAAAGTGTGGTTGAAAGAAAATCGCATATTTTCGATAATGTAAACGAGGACCGGTTTGAAAATTGAATAGGAGACAACAGATGTTTCCAAAAAGTATCATGGCTAAAAATCTGAATTCTGCAAATTACAGATGTTCAGTTTTTAGATAAAACCATGAACCATAACACATGGTTTGGTTTGTTCAAACATTGTTGGGGTGGAAATAATCATTTTCACTCTAACAGTGAAAAAGTGTAGTTGCACCGATTTGGTACGTGTATGATAATTTGAGTGAACAAACCGGTTTAAGAAAAGGAGACTTAATGTTATGGAAAAATTAAATGTTTTGTTAGTATGTGGTTCAGGAGCAAGTAGTGGATTTATGGCTGCGAACATTCGTAAAGCTGCTTCAGCTAGAGGAGTTGAATTAAGTATTACAGCTCGTGGAGAAAGTGAAATTGAAAATTACATTGATGAAATCAATGCGCTTATGGTAGGACCACACTTGGCTTACATTCTTGATGAAGTGGAAGAATTTGTAGGAGATGCACCAGTTAAAGTAATTCTTATGAGAGCTGATTATTATTCTACATTGGATGGGGAAAAAGCACTTGATCATTTATTAGAAGAAATGAAATAAATTTAAAATCTAGTTATAGGGAGGATTTATAATGAATGGATTAATTAATTGGTTAGAAAACAGTTTCTCGCCAAAAATGAACAAAATTAATAATAACGTATGGATTGTTACACTAAAAGATTCAATCATGCAGGCATTACCTTTGATCTTCTTAGGTTCTGTATTCTGTATGTTAGCAATTGTTGAAGAGTATATTGCATTACCATTCACATTCTGGACACCATTTGGTTGGACAATGGGAATGATTTCATTAGTAATTGCATTCTTAATTCCATTTAACTTAATGGAAAAGAAAAGATTACGTAAGCAAAGAATCAATGCTGCAATGGCTGGTGTGATTTTATTCTTAATCATTATTTCACCACAAGTAATTGCAGATGGAATGCCAGGATTTGGACACAGTGCATTAGGTGCTGGTGGTATGTTTATTGCAATTGTAGCTGGTGTATTTGCAGGTTTTGTAATGAGCTTATTTGGAAAATTCTCATTCTTTAAAGAAGATTCGGTAATTCCTGACTTCGTAAGATCTTGGTTCGATGCAATGTTACCAATTGCAATTGTAGTTGTAACAGGATGGGTATTAGTTGATATCGCAGGTGTTGATGTTTACAACATTGTATTATCAATCTTTATGCCACTTCAAAATGTAATTGAAACACCTTGGGGATTCTCATTAATGATGATTGTAGTATGTTTCTTATACTCTCTTGGTATTTCTACTTGGGTATTAACACCAGTACTGAACCCAGTGTTATTAGCTGCTATTCAAGCAAACATTGATGGTACAGCATTAAACTTAGTTACTGACCCAACAATTTATTCAGCTTATTTATGGATTGGTGGTATTGGATGTACAATGCCGTTAGTATTTATGTTAATGAGATCAAAATCAAAGAAACTAAAAGCATTGGGTACAGCTTCTTTAGCACCAACCATCTTTAATATTAATGAACCAGTAGTATTTGGTTGTATTGCATGGAACCCATTATTGATGATTCCAATGTGGCTACAAGGAGCAATTCTTCCATTAGTAGTGTGGATGTTTACAAAGATTATTGAGTTTGCACCAATACCTACGATTTCATTCCAAATGTGGTATTGTCCATTCCCAATCTCAACTTGGTTGACGACTGGTGGATCATTAACTGCAATCGCATTGATGTTACTTGTATTTGTGGTTGCGTCTGCAATCTGGTATCCTTTCTTTAAGGCATATGAAAAACAAGAATTAGATAATGAGGCTGCAGCAAAAGTTGAAGCAAAATAAAGTGGAGAGAAAGGAGTGTCGCTAATGTCTGAACAACAAGTGGAAACTGCGATGGCTATAATCCTAGCTGCTGGAGATGCTCGAGTAAAATGTAAAGAATCATTGGATGCAATTGCATCGTTTGATCTGGATTTGGCGAAGGCAAAATTAAAAGAGGCACAGGCAAAGATTACAGAAGCTCATAAAGTGCAGACCGATGCAATTCAAGGGGAAACAAGAGGAGAGAAATCAGAATACTCATTGTTGTTTGCTCATGCACAGGATACACTTATGACAATTTACAGCGAAATAAACATAACAAAACAAATGATTAAAATCTTTGAAAGTTATGAAAAACGTATTTCTGCATTAGAAAAATAAAGAACAGAGGGGTTTCTAATGAAATCCCTTTCGTTATAGAAGGAGGAAGTACATGAAAGTAAATAAAGGGTTTCCAAAGGATTTTCTTTGGGGTGGTGCGATTGCAGCAAACCAGAGTGAAGGTGCCTGGGATGTAGATGGTAAAGGTGTCAGTGTAATGGATGTGGAAGTATTACCTGAAGAATATAGTCGTCAGGGTGTACTTGGATATTCACATACCAAAGAAGAATTACTGGCAGCAGTAGAGGATAAGGTAGGTTATTATCCACGACGTGTTGGAATTGATTTCTACCACACATATAAGGAAGATTTAGCACTAATGAAGGAGATGGGGTTTAAATGTCTTCGAACATCATTTAACTGGCCAAGAATCTTTCCAAATGGAGATGAAAGTGAACCAAATGAAGAAGGATTAAAATTCTATGATGGTTTAATTGATGAAATGGTAAGACTTGGAATTGAACCGGTTATGACAATGTCGCATTATGAAATGCCACTTCATTTAGCTGTTGAGTATGGAGGTTGGACAAATAAAAAATGTGTAGACTTCTACATGAATCTATTCAAAGTTTTATTTGATCGTTATCATACGAAAATTAAGTATTGGATATTAATCAATCAAATCAATATGCTTGGTTGGGGTGATTTTGCTTCTTTGGGTATGCTTGAAGGTGCTCATGATGACTGGGTAAGTGATCGTTATCAGGGAGTACATCATCAGTTCTTAGCAAGTGCAAAAGCATGTGCGTATGCTCATAAAAAAGATGCAAGTTGTCAGATGGGTATGATGAATGGTGAGATGTTAGGATATCCTGCATCAACATCACCAGAAGATGCATTTGCAGCTCTACAAGCAAACCAAATGAATAACTTTTTCTTCAGTGATGTATTAGCCAGAGGTGAGTATCCTGGTTATGCACTTCGTTACTTTGAAGATAATAACATTAATGTTAAGATGGAAGAAGAAGAGTTAGAAACTATCAAAAACAATACTGTGGATTTTATTTCTTTTAGTTATTATTCATCTGGATTATATTCAAAAGAAAATAAACTGGAATTAGATAAGAATCCATTATTACCATCTTCGGTATGGGGATGGCAAACCGATGCACTTGGTATTCGTTATTCACTAAATGCATATTGGGATCGTTATCGTTTACCAATCTTTATTGCTGAAAATGGTCTAGGTGCCATTGATGAAGTAAAAGAAGATGGTATTCATGATGACTATCGTATTAACTACTTAAGAGAACATGTATTGGAAATTAAGGAAGCAATCAAAGATGGTGTAAATGTATTTGGTTATGCATCTTGGGGACCAATTGATATTGTTAGTGCATCGCAAGGTGAGATGAGCAAACGTTATGGCTATATCTATGTGGATTTAGATGACAGAGGACAAGGTAGTGGAAAACGAATGAAGAAAGATAGCTTTTACTGGTATCAAAAAGTTATTAATACAAATGGAGAAACAATTTAGAGGAGGAGATAACATGAGTAAAGTACCAACAGGATTTCCAAAAGATTTTTTATGGGGTGGAGCAGTTGCTGCCAACCAATGTGAAGGTGCATGGAACCTTGACGGCAAAGGATGGTGTGTTGCGGATATTAATGAATTCCGTGATGATGTAGAGTTAGAAAAGAAATCAAATACGGAGATTACTACTTCATATGTAATTGAAGCAATGAACAGTGCTGAACGTATTTTTCCAAAACGTTGGGGAATTGATTTCTATCATACTTATAAAGAAGACTTAAAGTTATTAGCAGGATTGGGACTGAAAACATTTAGAACTTCAATCAACTGGTCTCGTATCTTTCCGAAAGGAGATGAAACTGAGCCAAATGAAGCAGGGTTAAAATTCTATGATGATTTATTTGATGAAGTAATTAAAAATGGAATGGAACCAATGATTACCATGTCACACTATGAAATTCCAATTCATCTGACAACAGAATACAAAGGTTGGTATTCTAGAGAAGTAATTGATTTCTTTGTACGTTATGGAAAAACGATTTTGGATCGCTATCACACAAAAGTAAAGAAATGGATTGTTGTAAATCAAATTAACCTGATTGTACATGAATCATTCAATCACTTAGGAATTGCAGAAGATAAAGTCGATGACTTGTTATCTGCGAAATACCAAGGAGTTCATAATGAAATGGTGGCAAGTGCATTAATCACAAAGTATGCACATGAAAACTATCCAGACAATGAAGTAGGGATGATGTTATGTGGTGGACCTTCTTATGCGGCTACTTGTAAATCAGATGATGTATTAGCGACATTAAAAGTAAACCAAATGGAATACTTCTATGCAGATGTATTGCTTCGTGGATATTATCCAGGTTATGCATTCCGTTATTTTGAAGATAAAGGAATTCATGTAGAGTTTGGGGAAGGTGATGAAGAAGCATTAAAGAATACTGCTGACTTTATGTCATTTTCTTATTACTATACACAAATCTGCGATAAGGATTCTTATGACAAAGATGAAGGACCTCGTCGTAATAAAGAATTAGATGCAAACCCATGGGGTTGGTCAATTGATCCGAATGGATTAAGAATCTTATTAAATGAATTCTATGACCGTTACCAATGTCCAATTTACATTACCGAAAACGGTGTAGGATACTTTGATAAACTAGAAGATGGTGCAGTACATGATGACTATCGTGTAGCTTACTATCGTGATCATATCAAAGCAATGAAAGAAGCAATTAAGGATGGTGTTGATCTTCGTGGATACTATGCATGGGGACCAATTGATATCATTAGTTGTTCATCTAGTGAAATGAGTAAGCGTTATGGATTTATCTATGTTGATATTGATGACTATGGTAAAGGTAGTGGTGAAAGAATCAAGAAAGATAGCTACGCTTGGATGCAAAAAGTTATTGCCAGCAATGGAGAAGATTTAGATTAATTTAAAAACAAAATAAGATATAAAACACATTTAATGAAGACGCTCTGGAAACAGGGCGTTTTTATTGTGTAAAAAATGAACGATATGTAGATTTTTTTCGACCAATTACTGGATAGTAAAATAATAAAAATAAAAAAGCGAACCTTTTGATTACCTTAGTAGACTAATGTATCAAGGGTAAGCAAAGTATATAACTTGTGACAACTAAGGAGGGCGAAAAAAATGGTAGAGAAGGAGAAACTTACCCAGATTGTGAAAGAGGTTCAAAGGGATGTTGGTAAGTTTGAATTATTATACTCACAAATAATAAATAAAGTTTATTTCTGGTGCTATACCGTCATTGGAAATGAAACCGATGCAAAAGATGCGACGCAGGAAGCAATGGTAGATATTTATCGAAATATCTCATCACTACAAAATCCTGAGATGTTTAATACATGGATGTATCGTTTGGTTAGAAATAATTGTTTAACGTATATTCGTTTGCATAAGAAGAAAGAGGTTGAGTTCTTACATGACGAAGATTACCGAGAAAGTTTTGAAACAACTTTAAAAGAAGAAAGACGTGACAATATGCCACATGAAGCATATGACTTAAAAGAAACGAAAGAATTAATAACTAGTTTTATTAATAATTTACCTAAAAGACAAAAAGAAGTAATTACTTTATATTATCTTGATGAAATGAAGATAGGTGAGATTGCAGAAGTTCTTGATTATAATGTGGGGTCTGTAAAGTCTCGACTTCATGCAGGACGTAAAAGTCTAGAAACTCAAATTAGTGAATATCAGATAAAGAACAATGTGAAACTATATACTGCTCCATTACTGCCAATGATTGGATTGATTTTAAATGAATATCGTGAAGAGATGTGTAGTAGTCAAGATTTGCATTTTGATAATAATGCATTCAAAGCAACCAATACAACTGCAGTTACCAATCTAGCAACAATAATTTCAGGGAAAGTATTAGCAGTCGTAATTGCTGCTGTAGTTACAATTATTGCTTCGGTTGTTGCTGCTGGTTATTGGAATCAAGGAAGTGATGAATCCTCTGTGATTAGTTTAGATGATGCAATGATTGTTGATGTAGATATGTTTAATAAAGCAAATAGTAATCCTTATATTGAAAGTATTAACTATGAAACATTCCCTACAAAAGATTCGCTAGAAATAACAATTAAACTAAAAAAGAATATTGATGAAAAAGATATAGAAATATCATCAGATTCAAAACATCTATCATTTGAAAAAGATAAAAAGGATATCACATTCAAAGTGACAGAGAATGGTAAGTATGCAGTTGTGATTAATGAGAAACGAGTAACATTTAAAATCGATGTTATTGATCCATACGCACCGCAGCTTCTTAGTGTTGATAATTATGGAGACTATCTTCAGTTACATTTGGATGATAAATTATTGCAGGTAGATTATGACTTATCATATGTGGAATATGATGGCAAGCAATATAAAGTTACGAATGAATTAAAAGTAATAGGTAAGTTTAAAGGTGAAATAGAGGTAAGTATTTATATTGATGAGAATTGCTATCGAAAGTATCTCGTCATAACAAATTAAGAGAATAATTGGAGGAAATATGAAAAAGAATACATTAAAAAAACTATTAACTAGTTTAGCAATAACAACATTGATTATTGGATTGGTAGCTCCAACTGTGGTAAATGGAGATGAAATAGAAGAACCAATCGTTGATGAAGTAGAAGAAGTAAAAACGGAAGAAGTAAATGAAAAAGAAACTGAAAAATCAGAAGACATAAAAGAAGAGGAGTTAAATGAAGCAACTGATAGTGAAATAAAACAAGAGGTTAGCGTAAAAGCAATATCTGATATTGTTCCATTATCTGCTTCTGCATTGATTGCTGATACAACAACATTTGAAGAAGCTTTTCCTGATACGAACTTTCGAATTTATATAGTTACAACAATATTAGGAAATAAAACTTATGATGACAGTACTGATAAAGGAAATACATTAAGCACGGCAGATATTACTAAAATTACTACAACAACATTTATTAGTGCACTTAGTAAAGAAATTTCCTCACTGGAAGGAATAGAGTATTTTACTAATTTAACATCAATAAATGTCAGTAATAATAAATTAACAGGTATTTTAGATTTAACATCTTTAAGTAATTTAAAAACTTTTCAAGCCCATACCAATCAGTTAGAATCACTAAATGTATCTGGTTTGGATCAATTGGAAACAATTGTTGTATACAATAATAAGTTAGCAGAGTTAAAGTTATCAGGTAATATCAAATTAACTACTCTAACTGCCTATAATAATAAATTAACAACTATCGATGTAACAAATGCAAGTAATCTAGTAATCTTGCAAGTATATGCGAATTTAATAGAATCGATAGATGTATCAAAAAATGAAAAACTAGAAACATTAAGAGTTGATAATAATAAATTAACAGGATCATTAAATCTTACACATTTGAGTGAATTGAAAATGTTTCAAGCTCATACTAATCAGCTAGAATCAATAGATGTATCTGGGTTAGAAAAATTAGAAACTGTAATTGTATATAGAAATTTATTGACAGAATTAAAACTATCTAGAAATATTAAACTAAAAACAATAACAGCATACATAAATAAATTAACAACTATTGATATAAGCGATGCAGAGGATTTAGTATCTCTAGAATTATATGCGAATTCAATAGACACAATAGATGTTTCAAATAATGAAAAATTAGAAACATTAAGGGTTGATAATAACAAACTAGCAACAATTGATTTATCAAAAAATAGTGAATTAATCACATTAAATGTTAATACAAATAAATTGTCAGGAATTTTAGATGCAACTCATATGGTTAACCTAGTAAGTTTACAAGTAAATAATAACAATTTAGATGATGTTAATGTTACTGGATTGGAAAATCTTACAACATTGTATTCACATTATAATCCTAATTTAATAATTGATTTAAGTGGTATTAATACATTAAATAATTTAACAGCCTCAAAGGTAAAGAATGCTGATTTAAGTAAATTGACTTCATTCTATGTATCAGGTAGCAAACCTGAGAATAGTGCAATGGTCAGACTGTTGGGAGCAGTAGGAACATTTTCATGGGATGATTCAATTAATTATTATGTAATATCGGCAAACAATGACGCTCAATATGCAATTGGATTACCTAGATATGATGAAAATGGCACATTTAAAGGTATATCAGTTAGTTCATATATTGATTTGTCTAGTGGTAGTCTTATGGATGACGAAGGTAATTTGATTATAGGCGCTGTAGTGACAGATATTAGTAATGATGGATCAATAACACTTGATTCAGGTACGGTCGTAACAGGTGATGGTGTGTATGAATTCACTGGAGAGTTCACAATTAAGGATGGAGAAATTACAACAGGTGCAGATTACTCATATTCTAAAAATATAATAAATGAGGGTGGGACAGTTGTTGTTGGTGGAGAAACAACTACAATAACTGTACCTAATGGAAGTGAAATAACAATTGATGCAAATGATTCAGCAAAAACAGTTACGTATCCTGCAGGTAGTACGGTCACAAATAAAGATGGAGATACTATTTATGTAATTGATGATATAGAAATGGATAGTGATGGAACAATCTCATCAGGTTCATACATTACAGTTCCTAATGGAACAACAGTAGTTGATAATGGTGATGGAACAGTGACGATACCAAAAGATATGGTAGTTACAATTGATGATGATGATACAGTATATCCAGGAGAAATCATCTTTGATACATCAACAGGGAAAACAGAATATGTGCCAATTAATGGATTAATTACAGAAGATGAAACAAATGGTACAAACTTAGGGGATGGTGTTGATGAAGAAAGTCTGAGTAAAGCAGAAGAAATATTAAACTCAATTACAGATGGAAAACTAAAAGATCAGCTTGAAGAAATAGTAAATACTGTAAAAGATATGTTAGATGCATCAAAAGAAGTGAATGATATGTATGATGCAGATGGCAACTTGAAATCTACAGTTACTGAAGAAATGATTAAAGAATTAGAAGATATCGTAAATGCACTTCCTGATGGAACGTTTAAAGATAACTTAAAAGATAAAGTGGAAGAAGCACAAACTACACTTAATAAAAGAAATGAAGATGCTCAAGATAAAGTAGATAACTTATTCAACGAAGACAAAACAGATTTAGGTGATGAAGTAGGTCAAACAGAAATTGATGAAGCACAAAAAGCGGTAGATAAGTTACCTAATGGTGACAAGAAAGAAGAACTGCAAAAAGAGATTGATAAAGCGCAAGACATGCTAGATGCAAAAGATGCAGTGAATGATTTATTTAATCCAGATGGATCAATCAAAGATGGAGTAACACAAGATGATATCAATGATGCGCTTGATCTAGTAAACAACTTACCAGATGGAAGTTTAAAAGATGAGTTATTAAATCTAATTAAAGAAGCACAAAAAGAAGTAGATGAAAGAACATATGTTGTGTTAGAAGGTTTCGCTATATTTACAGGAAAAGGGAATGTAAGTACAAGAATAGATGCACCAGCAGAAAACTTCTCAAAAGTTTATGTAAATGGAAAAGAACTTGATAAGAGTAACTATGAAGTAAAAAGTGGTAGTACAATAATTACACTAAAAGAAAGTTACTTATTAACACTAGAGAATAAAACATATGATGTAGAAGTAGAATTTGTTAGTGGTGCAAAGGTAAGTGTTCCTTTAACTGTAAATGTGAAAGGAAATGCATCAATAGCTCCTCCTACTAACTCTAAACCAGTTTCAAGTGTTTCTTCAACAACAGGAGGAAGTACTGTGAATACTGGTGATAGTACGGATTTAACAATGCTATATGCTATGTTTGCAATATCACTTGTTGGAGTGGTAGTAATTACTAAAAGAAAATATGTAAAATAAAATTTATATATGCATAATGAGCATAAATTGTTACTATTAACAGTTCGCCCGTTAATAACGTAATAAAACTATTAGATAAACCGCCCTTCATCTCATAGTATAATCCTTATGCATAGGTTCTTAGAGGAACAGTATTGGTTCTTCAATAGAAAGAAAGCAACAAACTTAATAATGAAAGGTTGTTGCTTTTTAAATTGCATTTGCATCTTTACTTATTCTTCTATATAATAATAACGTCACGACAGGGGCGCCGAATATGGCTGAGATGTTGCTTTGCAACGGTCCCTTACGACCTGATCTAGTTAATACTAGCGTAGGGAGTCTGATCTTATTCAGTTTGTAAGATTACTTTGCTACGCCTCACGGAGGTGTTTTTTTATGAAAAGAAATCAAACTAGAGAACTTGTATTGATGGCATTTTATGTTGCATTGTTTATGGCCCTTGATTATATTACAAATATGGTGCCATTCTTGCAAATGCCAAATGGTGGATCCTTAGGAGTATCAACAATCGCATTGTTGATGGCTTCGTATCACTTAGGGTGGAAGAAAGGTCTAGCTGTTTCAACCTTATCAGTTGCAGCGCAGTTTATCACTGGTCCAATGTATACACCAGATTTGATTGGATTTGCTTTAGATTATTTATTTGCATTTGCAATTTATGGAATTGCTTGTGTGTTTCCAAATATTGGATATTTCTACACAGGTGTACTATTTACCAATGCATGGCGTTTCGCATGTAGTACCATTTCTGGTATGGTTGTTTGGGGACTTGATATTTGGGGTTCTATGGCATATCAGGCAAGTTACATGGTTCCAACACTAATCTTAGGGATGGTTTTAATTCCAATTATGGTGAAATCATTAGATCGTTTTATGAAGTAAATGAAAAGACACATTGCGTGTCTTTTTATATTTGTTATTCGAAAAAATGAAGAACTGTACCATCAATTGTAGTAAGGGTACATGTTTTAGCACCCCAAGGTTCTATATTTACTTTAGTAATATCATTCCATCCATGTTCAATTACATAATCTCTTAATTTTTCAATTCCACTAACTTTCATGAATGCTAGCATACGCTTATCGCTTTCACCATAAAACATATGAATTCCAGTGAAAGGAGCAAGATGTAAGTTTTCAAATTCTGGAGGCGTATCATAAACACAACCGTATAATCCATTGTTGTTTTCATCACGTTCATCAATTTCACTATACCAACCTAAAACATCTTCAAACCATTTACTCGTTTTATCCATATCTTTTGTGTAATATACAGGTCCGGTTTCGCACACTACATAACCTCTGTTTTTGAACTTATCCATAACTAATCGCCTCTTTCTTGTTTTGTATATTATATATAGAAAAGAGAGATTGTGTAAAGATGGGTTCGAACTTTTATCTAAGTTTGGTATAATAAGAAAAAAGTGAGGTCTTGTTATGAATGAAACAATGAAGCAACTGCTGGATCGAAAGTCAGTGCGAGTTTTTGAAGATAAAGAAGTAGCAAAAGAAATTAAGGATAATATTATTGAAGCGGCAATACAAGCGCCAACTGCAGGAAATCAAATGATGTATACGATTCTGAATATTACAGATCAAGATATATTAGATAAATTGGCAGAAAGTTGTGATCACCAACCATTTATTGCGCAATCAAAAATGGCATTGGTGTTCTGTGCCGATTATCAGAAATGGTATGATACTTTTGCGTCAGTGGTAGAAGCACCGCGTATGCCTGGGGTGGGAGAGTTACTATTGGGTTGTAATGATGCTTTAATCGCTGCACAAAATGCAGTTGTAGCTGCTGAAAGCTATGGAGTGGGTTCTTGTTATATTGGAGATATGATGGAACGCTTTGAATATCATAAAGAATTATTGAATCTACCTCGTTATGTGTTTCCAGTTACGTTAATAGTATTTGGCTATCCAACGAAACAACAAGCAGATAGAGTGAAACCAAATCGATTTGATCGAAAGTATATTGTTCATGAGAATGGATATCATCAAATGGACAATGATGAACTAAGAGAAATGTTTGAGCAACGTGCATCATTAACCCCAAATGTACCATTTGATTTTGAAAACTGGGTGAAAGCCTTTTATAATCGTAAGTATAATTCTGATTTTTCAAAGGAAATGACACGTTCTGTAAATGAATATATAAAGCTGTTTGATGGAAAATAAATAAAGACGACTCATAAAATTAATGAAACTTATTCATATTATGAGTCGTCTTATAGTTAAGGGATAGCGATTATGAAGGAAAGGTGGATGTTCATCATCTACAACGAATTTAAGTAATTATCAGCAAAAGGGAAAATTGATAATGAAAAAATTGATCATTATAATTCTAGCGACTATAGTGATAAGGTTGAGATATTATATAAGAGTAAACAGTAATTAACAAAAAGTTTATATGATTGGAGGGGAAAGAAATGGAAATGATTTTAATTGTTATCGGGATTGCAATCATCATTATTATTAACTCAATACCAATGATGATTGAGTACAAAAAAGAAGAGGAAGCTGCAGAGATGGAAAAGCTTCAGCAGGCTTGGAAACAGGATGAACCATATCTTCAGAAGAGTCCTATTGAAGTTATGAAGAAAGTTGATAAAGGATTCAGTGAATCGCTTTTACAAGATGGGATGGAAAAATTATTATTTAAAATATACCAGATGATGAATGATGGGAATGATGAATGGGTGAAATCATATGTTAGTGAGAACCTTTTGAAACATTTTCATGAAGCGCACAATGTATTAAAGAAACAAGGGGACGACTTTAGCTATTCATCATTGCTGATGAAAGATTGTCGACTTGAAAATTGTTATCGAAAAGGAAATAAGCAAGCAATATCACTTAAGATAGCTTATGAAGTTCATAAATTACAAAAAGATGAAAATATCGTATTGCCAGTAGAAACAACAATTCGATTAGATCGGCCTTATGGAACACAAACACCAATTGGAGAAATTGGGTTTATCACAAATTGCAGAAAATGTGGAGCGCCTGTAAAACCTAAACATGATCGTATGTGTGAGTATTGTGGGGCTGGATTAGACGGACATGCATTAACATGGACATTAATTCAATATAATATACAAGATAATTTGTAGACATATATAATATATAGAAAGAAATTAAATACCATGCTATGATTCGTAAGATTGTTGAAGGTAATAAAGAATATAGAAGAAAACAAACAGAGGGGTTCATAATGAACGCCTTTTTGATTTGGAAAAGGCGTTAAAAAACAGGTGAGAAAAATCGTTTGCAAAAAAATAAAAAAAGTCTTGCAAACCCGATGAATAGAGAGTATAATCAATTCGTGACCGCGATGAAGTGCGAGGTTGCTGACACACCGACGAACGTTGTCATGAAGGTGTGTTGGGGAATTCGGATGGAGCGAGTCTATAATCAATTATAGATGAAAGGAGTTAATCATGGCAAAAAACAGTGTACGTATTAGATTAAAAGCGTATGAACACAGAATCTTGGATGCTTCTGCAGAAAAGATCGTAAAATCAGCACAATCTCACGGTGCGAAGAAAATCGTTGGGCCAGTACCATTACCAACTGAAAAGCAAGTAGTTACTATCTTGCGTGCGGTACATAAATACAAGGACTCTCGTGAACAATTCGAAGTTAGAACTCACAAGCGTTTGATTGAAATCGTTGGACCTACAGCTGAGACAATCGATTCTCTACAGAGATTAGAATTGCCAAGCGGTGTGGATATCGAAATTAAGTTATAGGAGGTGAAAACTATGAAAGGTATATTAGGACGTAAAATTGGTATGACTCAAGTTTTCACTGAAGATGGAGTACTTATTCCAGTAACAGTAGTTGAGGCTACACCAAATATCGTATTACAAAAGAAAACAGTGGATAACGATGGATACGAAGCTGTTCAATTAGGTTTTGAAGATGTGAAAGAACAAAGAGCTACAAAAGCAATCAAAGGACATGCTGCTAAAGTAAGCACTGGCCCAAAGAAATTTGCTAGAGAAATTCGTGGAAACGAAATGATGGACTTAGATCTTGGTTCGGAAGTAAAAGTTAGTATTTTTGAAGCTGGTGACATCGTTGATGTTACAGGGACTTCAAAAGGTAAAGGATTTATGGGAACAGTTGTTCGTAACAATGCGAAGATTGGACCTAAATCACATGGTTCTGGTCACCATAGACACATTGGATCTCTTGCTACAGGGGGGATTACTTCTCGTAAAGGTAAGATTGACAAAGGTACAGTTATGGCTGGACAAGAAGGTGGATATAAGACTACAAACCAAAACTTGGAAATTATCAAAGTTGATGAAGTACAAAACTACTTATTAATTAAAGGTAATGTCCCAGGACCTAAAAAAGGACTTGTAATCGTTAAATCTGCAGTTAAGAAAACAAAAACTGATGCTAAAACTTTAGTTTCTTATGCACAAGAAGTTGTAGAAGAAGCAGTTGAAGAAGTAGAAGTACCAGTAGTAGAAGAAGTAGCTAGTGAAGCTAGCGATGCTAAGGAGGAATAGAAGATGGCTAAGGTGAGCGTTATTAACCAAGAAGGCAAAAAAGTAAAAGACATCACTCTAAAAGCTGATATCTTTGGAATTGAGCCAAACCAGCAAGTAATCTTTGACGCAATCGTTATGCAACAAGCTTCTAAACGTCAAGGTACTCACGATGTGAAGAACCGTACTGAAGTTAGAGGTGGGGGGCGTAAGCCATACCGCCAAAAAGGAAGCGGACGTGCTCGTCAAGGGTCAATCAGATCTCCTCAATGGAGAGGTGGAGGAATTGTTTTCGGACCTACTCCAAGAAGTTACAAATATTCTTTAAACAAAAAAGTTAGAAGATTAGCTTTAAAATCAGTATTATCTGAAAAAGCAAATGATAAAGATATTATCGTAGTTGACAAGTTTGAACTTGCAGCACCAAAAACAAAAGATTTCAAGAAAATCATTGATGCAATTGGTGCAGGAAGAAAAACATTATTCGTAGTTGATACTGAAGAAGATTACGAAAATGCATTCTTATCAATGCGTAACATCGATTCAATGATGATGTTAGGATCAGATGGAATCAATGTTTACGATATTGTAAATGCAAACAAATTAGTTTTCACAGAAGCTGCTATGAAAAAGGTTGAGGAGGTGCTTGGATAATGAAAAATGCTAGAGATATTATCATCCGTCCAATCATCACTGAAAAGACGATGACATACATGGATAATGAAAACAAGGTGACTTTCGAAGTTTCGAAGGGAAGCAATAAGACAGAAGTAAAACTTGCAGTTGAAGAAATCTTCAACGTTAAAGTTGATAAAGTGAACATTATGAATGTTCGCCCAAAAGCAAAACGTATGGGTAAATACGAAGGAACTACTAAAGCAATTCGTAAAGCTATCGTAAAAGTTGCTGATGGACAAGAAATTAACTTATTCGCTGAATAAGAGTGAATAGAACGAGGAGAATCACGCTATTTCTCGTATATAAAATGCGTTAGGAGGAAATGTTAAATGGGTATTAAGAATTATAAGCCAACCACGCCAGGTCGTCGTGGTATGACTAGTTTAACGTTCGAAGAAATTACAAAAACAACTCCAGAGAAAAGTCTTACTGAAACACTTACGAAACACTCTGGTCGTAATAATGACGGACGTATAACAACACGCCACAAAGGTGGTGGACACAAAAGATTGTATCGTGTTATTGATTTCAAAAGAAATAAGGATGCAGTTCCAGCTACAGTAGCTGCAATTGAATATGATCCTAACCGTTCAGCTAACATCGCATTGTTAAACTATGCAGATGGTGAAAAAAGATATATCTTAGCTCCAAAAGGATTAACTGTTGGAACAAAGGTAGAATCTGGTGAAAACGCTGATATCAAGGTTGGTAACTGTCTGGAAATGAAAGATATGCCAGAAGGTACAGTAATTCACAACGTTGAATTAAAACCTGGAAAAGGTGGACAACTTGCAAGATCTGCTGGATGTTCTGCTCAAATCCTTGGTTTAGAAGGTAAATATGTAACACTTCGCTTAGCTAGTGGAGAAGTTCGTAAAGTATTAGCAAACTGCCGTGCAACAATTGGTGTTGTCGGAAATGAAGACCACAGCTTGGTTAACATTGGTAAAGCTGGTAGAAGCCGTTGGAAAGGTATTCGTCCAACAGTTCGTGGATCAGTTATGAACCCTAATGATCACCCACATGGTGGTGGGGAAGGACGTACACCTATCGGGCGTAAGTCACCTATGACACCTTGGGGTAAAAAAGCTATGGGTGTTGTTACTCGTAAGAAAAAGAACGCATCGGACAAATTAATCGTTCGTCGTCGTAACAGTAAGTAAGGCAAAGGAGGAAAGTAAATGAGTCGTAGTCTTAAAAAAGGACCTTTCTGTGATGAGCACTTAATGAAAAAAGTGGAAGCAGTTAGCGCGTCTGGAAAAAGAGAAGTAATTAAAACTTGGTCTCGTAGATCAACTATCTTCCCACAATTTGTAGAGCACACGTTTGCTGTTTACAATGGTAAAGAACATTTGCCAGTATTTGTTACTGAAGATATGGTAGGCCATAAATTAGGCGAATTCGTACCAACCAGAAAATATTCTGGTCACGGTGATGATAAGAAAACGAAATAGAGGAGGAATTAATAATGGAAGTTAAAGCAACAGCAAAAACTCTACGTGTTCCACCAAGAAAAGCTAGATTAGTTTTGGATCTTATCCGTGGAAAAGATGTAGAAGAAGCAGCAGCTATCTTGCGTTTTACACCAAACTTTGCAGCAGATGCAGCAGGTAAAGTGTTAAACTCAGCAGTAGCAAATGCTGTAAATAATCATGATTTAGATGAAGAAAAATTATTCGTGAAAGCATGTTATGCAGATGAAAGTGTTACTTTGAAGCGTTTCATGCCACGTGCTAAGGGATCTGCAAGTGCAATCCACAAGCGTACAAGCCACATTACAGTAGTTGTGGCGGAAAGAGATTAGGAGGTAGCTCATGGGTCAAAAAGTAAGTCCAATCGGGTTGAGAGTTGGTATTATTCGTGATTGGGAATCAAGATGGTTCGCTGAAAAGGATTATGCTGACTTATTACTAGAAGATATTAAAATTCGTGAATATTTATTTAAAGAACTAAAGAACGCTCAAGTCTCTAAAGTTGAAATTGAAAGAACGAAAAGTCGCGTTGATGTAATTATCAAAACTGCTATGCCAGGTATGGTAATTGGATCTAACGGTGGTGAAACAGTTGAAAAATTGAAAAAAGCACTTGTTAAAATGACTGACAACAAAGCAATCTATATTAAAGTTTTAGAAATTGCTAATCCTTACTTAGATGCTAAACTTGTTGCAAGAAACATTGCAGACCAATTAGAAAACCGTGCATCATTTAGAACTGCACAAAAGAGAACAATCCAACAAACGATGAGAGCTGGAGCAAAAGGAATTAAAACTGCTGTTTCAGGACGTTTAGGTGGAGCTGATATGGCTCGTACTGAAGGATATAGTGAAGGAAATGTACCTTTACATACACTTCGTGCAGATATCGATTACGCTTGGGAAGAAGCGGCTACTACATATGGTCGTTTAGGAGTTAAGGTTTGGATTTGTCGTGGTGAAGTATTACCAGGAGAAATGGTTAAAGAACCAGAAGCACCTAAAGTTGATATGAGAGACCGTCGTCGTCCAAGAAGAAATAACAACAATAACAGAAACAACAATAATAACAGAAATAACAATAACCGTACTGCACAAGGAAATGCAGGAGGAAATGGTCCAGTGAAGGCAGCAGCAAAACCAGAAGCAAAAGCTCCTGAAGCAGCAGCTAAAACTGAAGGAGGTAATTAATTATGTTAATGCCTAAAAGAACAAAGTATAGAAGACCTCACCGTCAAAGTTACGAAGGTCGTTCAAAAGCAGGTCGTGAGATTGCTTTTGGTGAATATGGTTTGATGGCAGACACAGGTAACTATGTAAGTAACCGTCAAATCGAGGCAGCTCGTATTGCGATGACACGTTATATGAAACGTGGTGGGAAAGTTTGGATTAAAATCTTCCCTCATTTAGCAAGAACAGCAAAACCTCTAGAAGTACGTATGGGTTCTGGTAAGGGTGCTCCAGATAGCTGGGTAGCAGTAGTTAAAGCAGGACGTATTATGTTTGAAATCGCTGGAGTGGAAGAAGCAGTTGCTCGTGAAGCATTCCGTTTAGCTTCTCACAAATTACCAGTAAAATGTAAGTTTGTTAAGAAAGGGGAAGAGTAATTATGTTAGCTAAAGAAATAAGAGAAAAAAGCAATGAAGAATTGCTAAAAGATGTTGATTTACTAAAAGAAGAACTTTTCAACCTTCGTTTTCAACAAGCTACAGGGCAACTTGAAAACAGTGCTCGTATGAAAGATATTAAGAAGACTATTGCACGTATTAAGACAATCATGGGTGAAAGAACCCGTGTTGCAGAATAGGAGGATGTTGTGATGGAAAGATCTAGACGTAAAGTATATCGTGGAACTGTCGTTTCCGATAAAATGGATAAAACAATTACGGTTGTAGTTGAAACTAAAAAAACACATCCTTTATATGGAAAGCGTGTTAAATATTCTAAAAAATTCAAAGCTCATGATGCAAACAACGAAGCAAAAATCGGAGATAAGGTAGTAATTATGGAAACTCGTCCATTAAGTGCTACAAAACGTTTCCGTTTACTTGAAATCGTTGAAAAAGCAGTTGTGCTTTAGGACGCTAGGAGGTAATTTTATGATTCAAAATGAAAGTAGATTACGCGTAGCGGACAACACTGGTGCAAAGGAAGTTTTAGTAATTCGTAACCTTGGTGGGAGCGTTCGTAAATTTTCTAACATTGGTGATATTGTAGTATGTACTGTAAAACAAGCGGCTCCAGGTGGAACAGTTAAGAAGGGTGAAGTTGTTAAAGCTGTCATCGTTCGTACTGTTTATGGAATCCGTAGAGAAAATGGAACATATATTAAGTTCGATGATAACGCGGTAGTAATTATTAAAGATGACAATACTCCACGTGGTACCAGAATTTTTGGACCAGTGGCAAGAGAATTGCGTGAAAAAGACTTTATGAAAATAGTGTCTTTGGCACCGGAAGTTTTATAGGAGGTATCTTTGTGAAAATCAAAAAAGGTGATAAAGTTCAAGTTATTACAGGATCTGACAAAGGTACTGTAGCTGAAGTTCTAAGAGTTCTTCCAAATAGAGATATGGTAATTGTTGAAGGTGTTAATATGAAGAAAAAACATATGAAACCTACACAAGAAAACCCTGATGGTGGTATTGCTGAGGGGGAAGCTCCAATTCATGTATCAAATGTAATGGCATATGATAAAAAAGCAAAAAAACCAAGCAGAATTTCTTATAAGGAAGAAAAAGGAAAAAAAGTACGCGTCTACACAACTAGTGGCGCTGCTGTGAAGTAGGGAGGTATTATGATGAACCGCCTAAATGAGAAATACATCAAGGAAGTTAGTCCAACTTTGATGAAAAAGTTTGAATACAAATCTGTAATGCAAGTACCAAAGGTTGATAAAATTGTTATTAACATCGGTCTTGGTGATGCAGTTGCTAATCCAAAAGTTATTGAAGAAGCAGTTGCTGAATTAACACAGATCACAGGACAAAAACCAGTAGTTACAAAAGCGAAAAAATCAATCGCCAACTATAAGTTAAGAGAAGGAATGCCAATCGGGTGTAAAGTTACACTTCGTGGATCAAAAATGTATGATTTCCTATACAAATTAGTAAATCTTTCATTACCACGTGTACGTGACTTCCGTGGAGTTTCTTCATCAGCGTTTGATGGTAGAGGTAACTATACTTTAGGGATTAAAGAACAAATTATCTTCCCTGAAATCAACTATGATAAAGTAAACAAATTGCGTGGTATGGATATTATTATCGTTACTACTGCAAATACAAATGAAGAGGGAAGAGCACTTCTTGAAGAACTAGGAATGCCTTTTCAAAAGCAAGGAGGACATAACTAATGGCAAAAAAAGCGATGATTTTAAAGTCGAAACGCCCGCAAAAATACAAAGTTCGTGAGTATACTAGATGTGAACGTTGTGGACGTCCTCATTCAGTTCTAAGAAAATATAAACTATGCCGTGTCTGCTTTAGAGAATTAGCTTATAAAGGGCAAATTCCTGGAGTTAAAAAGGCTAGCTGGTAAGGAGGATAGTTATTATGATCATGACTGACCCAATTGCAGATATGCTAACAAGAGTGAGAAATGCGATTCAAGCACGTCACACAACTGTAGATATCCCTGCAAGTAAAGAAAAAGTAGAAATCGCAAAGATTTTAAAAGAAGAAGGTTTCATTACTGATTACGCAGTAAGCAGTGAATTAAAGAAAACTATTTCAGTTACTTTAAAATATGGACCTAACAATGAGAAAGTAATTAACGGAATTAAGAGAATTTCATCTCCAGGACTTCGTGTTTACACGAAAGCTGAAGATATGCCTAGAGTATTAAATGGTTTAGGTATTGCAATTATCTCTACAAGCCATGGATTACTTACTGATAAAGAAGCAAAAGCTAAAAACGTTGGTGGCGAAGTTGTCGCTTACGTTTGGTAGTACGAAAGGAAATATAAGTAATGTCACGTATCGGAAATAAAGCGATTACCGTTCCTGCTGGAGTTGAAGTAACAATCTCTAGTACGAATGAGGTGACTGTTAAAGGACCTAAGGGAACTTTAACTCGTCAGTTCTCTCCATTAATGGATATTAAAAAAGATGGAGAAATTATTACTGTTGCTCGTCAAAATGAGCAAAAACACACAAAACAATTACATGGTACAACACGTGCATTGTTAAACAACATGATCGTTGGTGTATCAGAAGGATTCTTGAAAGAACTTGAATTAGTTGGGATTGGATTTAAAGCTAATCTTAAAGGAAAAGTTCTTGAACTAATCGTTGGTTATTCACACCCAGTAAATATTGAAATCGAAGATGGAGTAACTTGTGAAGTTCCTTCAAACACAGAAGTTAAGATTTCTGGGATTGATAAACAAAGAGTTGGTGAATGTGCTGCCAACATTAGAGCTGTAAGAAAACCTGAACCTTACAAAGGAAAAGGTATTCGCTATAAAGGTGAATACATCCGTCGTAAAGAAGGTAAGACAGCTGCTAAGAAAGGTTAATGGGAGGAGTTAAAATATGATTAAGAAAACTGCAAAGAACGTTGAACGTAAACGTCGTCATGCTCGTGTACGTACGAAAATCAATGGAACTCCTGAGTGTCCACGTTTAAATGTATTCCGTTCAAACGCACACATCCATGCACAAATCATTGATGATGTTAATGGAAAGACTTTGGTTTCTGCTAGTTCACTTTCAATGAAAATTGAAAAAGGTGGAAATGTAGAAGCTGCTACAAAAGTTGGACAAGAAATTGCTAACTTAGCTAAAAAAGCAAAAATTGAAAATGTTGTATTCGATCGTGGTGGATATATCTACCATGGACGTGTAAAAGCATTAGCGGAAGCTGCTCGTGAAGCAGGACTTAAATTTTAAGGGGAGGTCACCATGGAAAATAAACAAGAAGAAACAAAAACAGTGGATGTTGTTGAAACAGTGACAACTCCAGAAGTTAAGACTGAAACTGCTCCAAAAGCAGATGCACCAGCTGCTAAAGCAACTGATGCAAAACCTGCTCCTAGACAAGCAGGAAACAATAACAGAAGAAACGATCGTAAACCTGGTGGAAACAGAAGACCAAGAAGAGATCGTAATGAAAAAGAATTCGAAGAACGTGTTGTTACAATCAACCGTGTTACTAAGGTAGTTAAAGGGGGACGTCGTTTCCGTTTCGCTGCATTAGTTGTTATCGGTGATGGTAAAGGACGTGTTGGATTTGGTACAGGAAAAGCGAATGAAGTGCCTGATGCGATTAAGAAGGCAGTTGAAGCAGCTAAGAAAAACCTTATCACAATCCCAACAGTTGGAAACACGATTCCTCATGCAATCACAGGTAACTATGGAGCAGGTAGTGTATTCTTACGTCCAGCTTCAGAAGGTACTGGGGTTATCGCAGGTGGAGCAATTCGTGATGTATTAGAGGTTGCTGGTATCAAAGACGTTTTAACTAAATGTCTGGGATCTCGTACTCCTATCAACATGGTTCGTGCTACATTTGAAGCATTACAAGAACTTAAGACTGTAGAAGAAGTTGCACGACTTCGTGGAAAAAAACCAGAAGAGATTCGTGGTTAGGAGGATTGCAAGATGAAATTACATGAAATGAAATATAACGAAGGTGCTAGAAAAAGCCGTAAACGCTTAGGGCGCGGACACGGTTCTGGTACTGGTAAAACAGCTGGAAAAGGACACAAAGGACAAAACGCTCGTTCAGGTGGAGGAGTACGTTTAGGATTTGAAGGGGGTCAAACACCTCTTGCAAGAAGACTTCCAAAACGTGGATTCACTAACTTCACTAGAAAAGAATATGCGATTGTTAATGTTGAGTCTTTGAACAAGTTTGACAACGGTGTTGAAGTAACACCAGAATTATTGATTGAAACAGGGCTAGTTGGAAAAGAATTAAGTGGGATTAAAATTCTTGGACAAGGAGAGTTAGAAAAGAAATTAACTGTAAAAGCTAATAAATTTTCTAAATCAGCAGCTGCTGTAATCGAAAAAGCAGGCGGGAAAGCAGAGGTTATCTAACCATGTTTTCTACGTTTGCCGGAATGTTCAAGAATAAGGACATCCGCAAGAAAATTTTCTTTACGTTGGCAATGTTATTTGTGTTCCGTTTTGGAGCACAAATACCAGTTCCGAATGTTAATGTAAGTGCTAATATATCTTCAAACTCAATTGTTGATATGATGAACCTTCTAGGTGGTGGAGCGATGGACAAGATGTCAATCTTCGCACTTGGAGTTGGTCCATATATTACTGCTTCAATTATTATTCAACTGTTGTCAATGGACGTAATCCCACCTTTGACGGAACTTGCTAAAAGTGGTCAAACGGGAAGAAAGAAATTAGACAAATATACAAGATATCTGGCTGTAGTATTAAGTTTTGTTCAAGCTTATACAACAACTTTAGTTCTAACTGATTCAGCAGGGAACAGTATTCTAATTAACCAGTCTTTATCTGGATTTTTGTACGTTGCGACAATCTTTACAGCAGGAACAATGTTCCTACTTTGGATAGCGGACCGTATATCAATGCATGGTATTGGTAATGGTGTATCAATCATCATTTTCGCTGGTATTGTAGCTGACTTGCCAAGTCAGTTTATTCAAACGTTTAATTCGCTTACTGCAGGAGCTACGGGTAGTGCATACTTCAGTGGTATACTGACATTTAGTGGATACGTATTTATTTATCTGTTAATTATTGTACTGGTTGTGTTTACACAAACAGCAGTAAGAAAGATACCAATTCAATATACATCAAGTACCGTACAAAGTAAGAACAAGGATATGACATACTTGCCACTTAAGATTAACTCAGCAAGTGTAATTCCAGTAATCTTCTCTTCAGCAGTGATGGTTGCTCCGGTTACAATTGTTCAGTTGTTAATCCAAAACGGTGTTATGAAAGCAAGTGGTTGGACTGCAACCATGAGTGATCTGTTAAGTATGCAATCTGCTACTTCACTATGTATTTATGGGGTGTTAATTGTATTGTTTACATTCTTCTATACAAAATTACAGGTAGATCCAGAAAAGATTTCTGATAACTTAGGTAAATCAGGAACTTATATCCCTGGTATTCGTCCAGGAAAAGAAACGAAAGAATACATTAATCGAGTATTGTCTCGTATTACTGTATTGGGAGCATTGTCATTGTTATTTATTGCATTACTTCCAAATGTTGCACCAATGTTGATTCCATCATTACCTTCTACTATGCGTATGGGTGGTACTGGTCTTATCATTGTTGTTGGGGTAGCTATGGAAACTGTTGCTCAATTAAAAGGACAAATGACTGCTAAATCTTACCGCGGCTTCATGGGGGTAAAGAAATAGTATGAACATCTTAATAATGGGAGGACCTGGTGCTGGTAAAGGTACGATGTCTAAAAAAATTGTTGAGAAGTTTGGCGTACTACATATTTCTACTGGAGATATCTTCCGTAGTGAAGTAGGTAAGCAAACACCACTTGGAGTGGAAGCTAAGAAATATATGGATCAGGGAAAACTTGTTCCAGATGAAGTTACTAATCCAATGGTAAAAAGTTTTATTGAAAAGCAAGATATTAAAAATGGATATCTACTTGATGGATATCCA
This sequence comes from Breznakia pachnodae, assembly GCF_030814225.1. GTDB lineage: Bacteria > Bacillota_I > Bacilli_A > Erysipelotrichales > Erysipelotrichaceae > Breznakia > Breznakia pachnodae. The sequence continues at coordinate 800,014 of NZ_JAUSUR010000001.1, read as the reverse complement.
AGAACATTAGCACAAGCACAAGCTTTTGATAGCTTAGTAAACGGTAGTGATCTTGAAATTGATAAAGTGTTAACTTTGGAAATTCCATTTGAAAAGCTTGCACAACGTATTACAGGCCGTCGTTTATGTACGGGTTGTGATGCAATTTATCATACAGAGTATCATCCACCTAAAGTGGAAGGTGTCTGTGATATTTGTGGAAGTGATCTTTATCAACGTAAAGATGATACAATCGAAAGTTTAAGTGTTCGTCTTGAAGAATATTCAAAGAATGCGAAGCCGATTCTTGAATATTACGCAGAGAAAGTGACTGCAATTAATGCAGATCAAAGTGCTGATGAAGTTTGGAATGAAATTCTATCTGCTCTAGGAGGCAACTAATGATTACATGTAAATCACCTAGAGAGATAGAACTAATGAAAAAAGCAGGAGAAATTGTCGCTTTGGCTCATCAGGCAGCTAAAAAAGCAATCAAACCTGGTTTGAATACATTAGAACTTGATAGAATCTGTGAAGATGTGATTTTGCAACATGATGCAACTCCATCATTCAAAGGTTTATATGGTTTCCCTAATGCTTGCTGCATATCAGTGAATGACGTGTTAGTACATGGTATTCCTAATAAAAAAACGGTATTAAAAGAAGGAGATATTGTGTCTGTTGATATCGGTGCCTGTTACAAAGGTTATCACGGTGATTCTGCCTGGACATACCCAGTAGGAAAGATCAGTGATGAAACACAAGCACTACTAGATGCTACAGAGCAATCGCTATACGAAGGTCTGAAAATGGCCAAGGCGGGGAATCGATTAACCGATATCTCGCATGCGATTGAAACATATGTTCATAAATGTGGTTACTCAGTTCCTCAAGACTATACGGGTCACGGGATTGGTACCAGTGTACATGAAGATCCAACGGTTCCTAATTTTGGAAAACCAGGACATGGTGTACTGCTAAAGAAAGGGATGTGTCTTGCGATTGAACCAATGGTTCATATGGGAAGACCACAGACAAAAGTATTAGATGATGACTGGACTGTTATCAGTGCAGATCATTCGCTTACAGCTCATTTTGAGCACAGTGTAGTTATTTATGAAGATGGTTGCGAAATATTGACTAAAATACATAATCCGGAGGAATAAGAATGGCAAAACAAGACGTTATTGAAATTGATGGCATTGTAGAGGATACACTTCCTAATGCAATGTTTAAGGTGAAATTAGAAAATGGACACGAAATTATGGCTCACGTTTCTGGTAAAATCCGTATGCACTACATTCGCATTTTACCAGGCGATCGTGTTACCGTGGAAATATCACCATATGATTTAACACGTGGGCGAATTACATTCCGTCATAAGTAACGGATAGGAGGACTTAATTTATGAAAGTAAGACCATCAGTAAAACCAATTTGCGACAAATGTCGTGTAATTAAACGAAAAGGTCGTGTTATGGTGATTTGTGAAAATCCTAAACACAAACAAAGACAAGGATAAGAGAGGTAAGAAATATGGCTCGTATTGCAGGAGTAGATATTCCACGCGACAAGCGTGTAGTTGTTTCATTAACTTACGTTTATGGTATTGGACGTAGCACAGCTTCTAAGGTTTTAGCAGCTGCTGATGTTGATGAAAACATCCGTGTAAAAGATTTAAGTGAAGAACAATTGAACAAAATCCGTACGGAAATTGATTCAATCAAAGTAGAAGGTGACTTACGTCGTGAAACACAATTAAACATCAAACGTTTGATGGAAATTGCTTCATACCGTGGAATCCGTCACAGAAGAGGTCTGCCAGTTCGTGGACAACGTACGAAAACAAATGCTCGTACACGTAAAGGTCCGGTAAAAACTGTAGCAGGTAAGAAGAAATAAGCAAGGAGGTAGATGAAAATGGCAAAAGCAAAAAAAGGTGCAGTTCGTAAGCGCCGTGTAAAAAAGAATATTGCAAAAGGTTGTGCTCATATCCACTCTACATTTAATAACACGATCGTAACGATCAGTGATGAAGGTGGAAATGCAATCTCTTGGTCAAGTGCAGGAGCTTTAGGATTTAAAGGTTCTCGTAAATCTACTCCTTATGCAGCACAAATGGCTGGAGAAGCTGCTGGTAAAGCAGCAATGGAACATGGAATGAAAGTTGTTTCAGTTAACGTTAAAGGTCCAGGACCTGGACGTGAAGCAGCAGTTAGAGCGTTACAGGTTGCTGGATTAGAAATTACATCAATTAATGATGTAACACCTATTCCTCATAATGGATGTCGTCCACCAAAACGACCACGCGGATAATTGTCTAACTATTAATGAGGAGGTAATAAGAAATGCAAAAATTTGAACGTGCGCAGTTTGAAGTAAAGGAATTTATTGATTCTGAAAATTATGGAAAGTTTGTAATTGAACCACTTGAAAGAGGGTTTGGTACAACTATAGGAAATGCATTGAGACGTGTATTATTATCTTCCTTACCAGGAGGAGCTGTCTTCTCGATTAAAGTAGACGGTGTATTTCATGAATTCACTTCAATTCCTGGAGTAAAAGAAGATGTTACTTCTATTATTCTAAATCTTAAAAACTTGATTCTAACAATTGAAGATGACGAAATTCATACATTAAGAATTGCCAAGAAGGGACATGGAGAAATTCATGCTTCTGATATTGTTTGTCCAGAAGGTGTGGAAATCTTAAACCAAGACTTATACATCTGTACAATTGAAGATGGGCACACATTAGAAATGGAACTTCAGGCAAAAAATGGTAGAGGTTATGTAAGTGCTGACCAAAACAAGCGTTTATACCAAGGACCTAACCAAGCATTAGGAATCATTTATACAGACTCAATTTATACACCAATTGAAAAAGTATCATATAACGTTGAACCAACTCGTGTTGGACAAGATGCTTCATATGATAAAGTTGAATTGGAAATCTGGACAAATGGTTCAATTACTCCACAAGAGTCGGTTGCTCTTGGTTCAAAAATCTTGATTGATCACTTAGAATTATTGACAAATGTTCATGAAGTAGTAAATGACATGGAATCAGTAATGAAGGATGTTCAAGGTGAAGTCGTGAACAAAGGCCTTGTGATGATGATTGAAGACCTAGATTTATCAGTTCGTTCATACAACTGTTTAAAACGTGCAGGAATTCAAACTGTTGAAGAGTTAACTCAAAAGACAGAAGATGAAATGATGCGTGTAAGAAACTTAGGTAAGAAGTCATTGAAAGAAGTAAAAGACAAAATTTATGATTTGGGGCTAAGCTTCAAATCATATGAATAAGATATGAAGGAGGATGCATCTGTATGAGAAATCGTAAGTTAGGACGTACGGCAGACCACCGTAAGGCTATGCTTAGAAACTTAGCGACTTCTGTTATTATTTCTGAAAGTGTTGAAACTACAGAAATGAAAGCAAAAGAAGTTAGTTCTGTTGTTGAAAAACTAATCACTCTTGCTAAAAGAGATGATTTACATGCTCGTCGTCAAGCTGCTAGTTACGTAAGAGACGTAGTTGCTGATGAAGAAACAGGACAAACAGCTCTTCAAAAACTATTTTCGGAAATTGGACCTATGTACAAAGACCGTAATGGTGGATACACAAGAGTTGTAAAAACAAAAAACCGTCGTGGTGATAACGCTACAATGGCAATTGTTCAATTAGTAAAATAATTTCTGAAAAGTCATGAGTAATCATGGCTTTTTCTTTTGGATTTATTTAATAGTAAATTTAGCTTATGGTATAATTATTGTAACTTATATTATTAGAAAGGAATAAGGGATGGACATAAATAAACAAGTAAAAGTAGATCCAAATTTATTAAGGAATAAAGAGCTTAGTCAAGTCTATTATCTTCCAGATCAAGATATTAAATGGTATTTATTAAGCAATGATCCTGCGGGATATAATATTGATGAATATACAATAGTATCAGTTGAAGATGTATTGGTACAATTTCCTGAATTTCAGGAGTTATATGACTTAGATATTGGTAATAAGCAAGTAATGTTTAAAAAAGGAATCAATTCTAATAAGTGGTATGATTTTGTATAAAGCTGTAAAGAAGATAAAATATGGAGAAATAATGAAAATGAGTTGGTGATGTATCAACTCTTTTATATAGTATTAGATGGTAGTAGAAGAAACCTTAATTTTTTCTTAATTATTTGATTTATTACTGATAATTTTTGAAAAATGGTGTATCCTAAATGCATAGGGTTTTACAGAAGTTAAAGGAGAAGTTGAATGAAACGATTATTAATATTATTGATGGCTGTTATGCTTGTTGGATGTAATTCAGGTAGCAGCAGTGACTATAGCGAGAAGCAACAGAAGATATTAGAAGAGCATGATCGTTTGGATTATGCAAATAATGATTGTGAGAAAAAGGATAGTCTGAAAGTAATGTTGGATTCAGATTATAATGATAATTATATTGAGTCATATTGTGCTTTAGATATTGATAAAGATGATGAAGGTGTAAATGCACTTTTGGATGCAAAACTTTCAGATAAAGAAGTACAGGCTTATTTAGATATTGATTATGTGCGAGAGAAGAATATTGATCGTTATCTTGCTTACCAGAAAGATAATAGTGATAAAAAAGTTAAGGATGTTGTACTGGAAGTGAATTTAAATCTTGATGAGAAACCTTATGAAGAAATTAGTGTTATTGAAGGTGAAGACATAACGATGTTAGTTAATAAATACAATGGCTTACCTGAAGGATATGTTCCTAGTGATTTGGTTGATATTAATTATACTTGTACAAGAGGAGAAGACTACTCTTGTGCTGATGTAGACCAGCAACAACTTCGCAAACCTGCTGCTGAAGCTTATGAGGAGTTCGTAGAGGCTGCAAAGAAAGAAGACTTAGACATTGTGGCAATTGCATCATATCGCTCTTATGCGTATCAGGATGGCTTGTATTCGTATAATCTGAATGCTTCAGGTCAGGAATATGCGGATCAGTACTATGCACGACCAGGACATAGTGAACATAATAGTGGATTGGCAGTAGATATTACATTTAATGGTTATAATTTCAATGAAATTGAAAACTATGATGGATATGAATGGATTTTAGAAAATATGCATACATATGGATTTATTTTACGTTACCCACAAGATAAAGAAGATATTACTCAATATGGATATGAGTCTTGGCATTTACGTTATGTAGGTGAAGAATTGGCTACTTATCTATATGAAAATGATCTGACATTAGATGAATATTATGCAACAATGAAGTAAGGGAGATTATATGAAGAAATTACTTATATTTGGTATTGTTTTTGGACTACTAACAGGTTGTGGTTCTTCAAGTGATGATACAAAAAAGGAAGATAAGAAAGAAGAAGAAAAAGATACCAGTGTTCATTTTGTTGGTGTAGGAGATAATCTGATTCATGAAACAATATACCAGGAAGCAGATCGTTTGGAAGGCAGTGAAGGTGATGGAAAGTATAACTTTCAATCCATGTATAAGAATGTAAAAGATGATATTCAAAAAGGTGATATATCATTTATTAACCAGGAAACAATTGTTGGTGGACAAGAGTTGGGTCTATCAGGGTATCCAGTATTCAATTCACCAACAGAAGTAGTAAATGATTTGCATGAAACAGGATTTAACTTATTTAATCTGGCAACTAATCACTCACTTGATAAAGGCAGTGATGGAGTCGTGAATGCACTAAAAACATTTGGGGCTTATGATGACATTACCTATGCAGGTATCTATGACAGTGAAGAAGCTTCTCAAGAGATTGCAACTTTTGAAAAGAAAGGAATTACATTCTCATTTCTTGCGTATACTTATGGTACAAATGGAATTGAACCAGCAAACAGCTATGAAGTAAATTATTTTGATGAAGATAAAATAAGAGCAGATGTTGCGAAGGCAAAAGAAATCAGTGATGTAGTAATTGTCAGTGCTCACTGGGGTGATGAAAATACCTTTGCACCAAATGAGTTCCAGACCCAATACGCACAGTTATTTGCAGACTTAGAAGTAGATGTTGTTATTGGTACTCACCCACATTCCATTAATCCAGTAGAATGGATCAAAGGTTCAAATGGAAATGAAACACTTGTTGTTTATTCACTAGGAAACTTTATTGGGGGAATGTTGAGTGTAGATAATATATTATCTGGAATGATTAGTTTTGATTTTGTGAAGGATAGTGAAAGTGGAGATATTAGTGTTGAGAATGTAAAGTGGACACCACTTGTAATCCACTTTGAAGGTAATCAAGCAAATATTTTAGAAGAACGTGATAACTACAGCGTTTATAAACTGGAAGATTATACAGATAAACTTGCTGAAAAACATGTGTTAAATGGTTATGAAGGACAAGTTGTTTCTATTGATTCATTAACACAGAAAACAAAAGAAGTAATTGATGAGGAATTTTTAAAGTAAAGAGGTAATGATGGTTAGTTTGATCAAAGAGATGGAACAGTATGCGCAAGAAAATAATGTACCAATTATGCAAAGTGAGGGTATTGATTTTTTAAGTAACTTTATTAAAGAACATAATGTGAAACGAATCCTTGAAATAGGTGCTGCAATTGGTTATTCCGCTATTCGTATGGCAATGCTGGATAAGGATATTGAGGTTGTTACAGTAGAACGAGATGATGTTCGTTATAAAGAAGCACTAAAGAATATTCATAAAGCAGAAATGGACAAACGAATTCAAGTCGTTCATGTAGATGCACTTGAGTTTGAAGCAGATGGGCTATTTGATTTAATATTTATAGATGCAGCGAAAGCGCAGTATATTAAATTCTTTGAACGTTATAATAAGAATTTAGATAAGAATGGTTATATTATTAGTGACAATCTAAAGTTCCATGGATTGGTAGATCACTATGATCAGATTAAGAATCGCAATACAAAACAATTAGTAAGAAAAATACAACGTTACATTACTTATCTAGAAGAGAATAAAGAGTATGATACAACTTTCTATGATATTGGCGATGGTATTGCAGCGAGTAGAAAAACAGAGTAATAATATACATTATGTTAGATAATGTTTATGGATAGTAACACTAAAAAATTTGTGCTATAATATTTCTATAATGATCATTGGAGGATATTCTATGAAAAAGGCATTAGGTATATTAGCAGTCGTTGGGGCTGCAGCAGCAGTAGTTGCTTATAAAATGAAAAAAGATGAAGAAAAGAAAGAAATTAAAGAACTTGACGATAGCAAAGAAAGAATTTTACGTACAGTGGAAGAACAAGGTTTTGAACCAATTAATTATGATAAAAAACCAGAACCTTTCAGTGCGAAAACATTCCCACATTTGAATGAACAAGATATTATTGCACTTACAAATAATAGTGAAGAACAATTCAAAGCAATCGGTGAAGTAGATGCAAATGAAGAAAAACCAATTCAACACAGTGTTCAATTTGAAAAAGAAATTGATTTAGAAGAATTTAAAAACATTGTAATTGGTGAAGGTTATGTAGTTACAAATGGTGAAGCTGAAAATGAATTGTTAGTGCTTCATATTTCTAAGATGGATCAAGATGATATTTCAGCGAAAGTATTCTATCTTGCTGATCTTGCGAAAGCTCATAATGGAGTATATAACGGTTGGGTTTGTAAAAAGTAAATAAGATGAAGAGAGTTTCGACTCTCTTTTCTTTTGGATTATTTATAGTATAATGGTTGTAGTAAAAGGAGAACTGGATGGAGCGATTAAAGAAAATCAGTTTTTATATCATTATTAGTGGAGTGTTAAGTTTCTTTTTAATATTCGAGATGGATACGATTGAAACGATGTCAATAATACCAATTGGTATTACTGTTTTAGGAACAATACTATTTTTATATAGCGATTTTAAGATAAATAATCGAATTACTAGAAAGAGTATAGCATTTCTAATTTTTATAATCTCCTTTCTTTTGTTCTATACAACAGTATTTATGTTTGGAGAATATATGGATAACAATTTTAGTGAGACAATAAATATGTTAACAACATTTGGTTTGATTATTCCACTTATTCTTAGTTTGTTTTATTTAATAAAACACTCAAAGATAACAAGAAAGTTATTAGGTAATTTATTTTAATAGTATATAGCTGCAGTCTTCTGCAGTTTTTTTATATATTAAGAAATTTGTTTCGTCAGAGGAGAAAGCGTGAAATATACAAAATAATCACTGCGAAATTGGAGAAAATATTAGTAAAAATAGTATTGAATCACTAGGGGTATAATGGTATTATTTGATTAATAAGAAACAAACAAAACTGAATCGTTGACATAATATTATAAACCAACAAAAGGAGTACTACTTATGTCAAAAACAATCTCTCAAAGTCAACGATTCTATCTCAAACATTTAAGTGAATCTCAAGTAAACTGTATCCATCATGATTTAAAAGTATATAATCAAATGTATCGTTATACCTATCGCAGATGCTATGATGATACTTTTTATAATGTGAAAATGGGAAAAGGATTTCAAAAGAAACTAAAGGCAAGATATGGAACTAGTGACTATATGCCACTTAGTGTGATAAGTGATGTCAAAGCAAAAATAAAGACAAGTATTCAAACTCAAAAGTATCATGAAAAGCGAGTAACTAGAGAACATAAGAATATTCAAAAGAAGCATAAGAAAGTCGAAAAGCAATATTTGCAATTTAAGAAAGTGCACAATAGTCTAATATCTATATCACAAGGAAATAGCGATAAATTGCATATCTTTAAAGGATGTGGGTTTTCATATATCAAACAGAATACTGTCATAGTCGATGGAATAGAAATGAACCTGTATTTATTTGAAGAGTTATATATCAAAGTAATGATGAAACGCTTGAACCATCGATTGAAGATGTTGTTATGGAAGATGAATCGTAAGAAACAAGAAATAGCTAACTACAAGAAACATCCTAAGCAAATCTGTTTTGGAAGTAGTAGACTATTCAAAGCCCAATATACAAAAGAAGAGTATATTAATAATCATCAAAAGTGGAGAGAAGACTATCTTCATCAAAGGAATAAGCAAATGACTATTCAGGGAAGAAGACAAGGAAAGTATGGAAATAACTTGTTCAAATATGAACTAGATAGTAATACCATGATGTATCGAGGAATCAAAGAAACCATCTACTTACCAATAGAGTTTCATTATCAAAAAGAATTGTTAGAAGAGAAAGTGAAGTTAAAACATAACACACTAGGAAAAGCGATTTGTTATGTGTTAGAATTGCATAGTGATTACTTTATTATCAAAGCAGTATTAGAACTACCAGAAAAAGAAACAACCACTACAAAAGTAAATGGAGTAGTAGGAATTGATATCAATGTAGATCATATTGCACTTACAGTAACTAATGAGCATGGAAATATCATTAATACTAGAAAAATCAATTACAAATTAAAACGAAAAACAAGTAATCAAAGATTATGGATACTAAGAGAAGTGAGTAAAGAAGTGATTAATATTTGCAAACAACATCAAAAGACACTAATTATTGAGAATTTAAATTTTACTTATAAAAAGCAACAAATGAAATATAACAAAAAACGAGTAAATGAAGTATTAAGTAATTTTGCCTATATGAAAATAGTAGAAACAATTGAATCAAGAGCATACAAAGATGCAGTTGCAGTAGAAAGAGTAAATCCAGCTTATACAAGTAAGATAGGGAAAGAGAAGTATCAGCAATCAAAAGGACTCAGTACTCATCTAGCAGCAAGTTACGTTATTGCGAGAAGAGGAATGAGTTTTACAGATTAGAATAGTAATTAACTAAGTAATAGATGGAACTATAATATTAATGCAATCACTAGTGGAAGATGATTGGTCGGTGTTATAGATGGAATTTCATCAAAATGCATACAAAAAAGATATATCTATTTCTTCATCGCACCACCTTGCAGTATGAGGAAGGATAAAGAGAAGATATATCTTACAGGGCTTCAAGAAAGGTGCCTGGTATTAAGTCTTTGTATTTAATATGATTTCGTAGAAATCTTTTCTTGATACATTTAGTAGGGGCTATACATTGTGTCTTGACACAAAAAGTAGTATAATAAAAACACTTTGGTATGAGGGTAAAAACATGATAAAAGTTAGTGAATTAAACTTCTCTTATGAGGAAAATGTACCTGTAATTAAGAATGTAAACTTCGAAATTAAAAAAGGAAGTTATACAACAATCATTGGTCATAACGGGAGTGGGAAAAGTACAATTGCGAAATTGTTAATAGGATTGTTAGAAAAAGCATCGGGTTCGATTGAAATCGGTGGCTTTGAACTTACAGAAGAGAATCTGACAAAGATTAGAAGTATGGTTGGAGTAGTCTTCCAAAATCCTGATAATCAGTTTATAGGTTCTACCGTAGCGGATGATATTGCGTTTGGATTAGAGAACCAACAAGTTCCTACAAACGATATGCAAGAGATTATTGAACGTTATGCACAAAAGGTAAATATGTCAGAATTCTTAGATAAGGAACCAACAAAGTTATCTGGCGGTCAGAAGCAGCGTGTTGCGATTGCTGGAGTGCTGGCAATGGATTTGGACATTATTATATTGGATGAAGCAACAAGTATGTTGGATCCTCAAGGTAAAGAAGAAATTAATGCCCTTGTAGATGAATTACATGAGAAGAGTAATCTGACAATTATTTCAATTACTCATGATATGGAAGAAGTACTGAAAAGTGATCATGTAGTTGTATTGGATGCTGGTGAAGTAAAGATGAGTGGCAGTCCAAAAGAAATTTTAAATCGATCAGAGGAACTAATTGAACTACAATTGGATATTCCTTTTATTTATAAAATGCAAAGTGAATTAGAAAATGTTGGAATAAAAATAGAGAAACAACTAGATATAGAAGGGGTAGTGAGTGAGTTATGTCAATTGAATTCAAAAAGTTAAGTCATACCTATAACGAAAAATCACCATTCCCTTATGTTGCACTTCAGGATATTAATCTTGAAATTAAAGAAGGTGGTTTTACTGCGATTATTGGTGAAACTGGTAGTGGAAAAAGTACACTTGTACAACACTTAAATGCACTGCTTGTTCCTACTAGTGGTGAAGTAATAGTTGGTGACTATGTATTGAGTGCTAGTAAAAAAGCAAAAGAATTAAAGAAACTTAGAAAACGAGTTGGACTTGTATTTCAATTTCCTGAGTATCAATTGTTTGAAGAAACGATTGAGAAGGATATTGCTTTTGGTCCTAAAAACTTTGGAATGGATGAAGAACAGGCAAAAATAAAAGCCAGAGAGATGTTGAAGCTGGTTGGTCTGGACGAAAGTTATCTGGAACGAAGCCCTTTTGATTTATCCGGAGGGCAAAAGCGTCGTATTGCGATTGCTGGTATTCTGGCATTTGATCCTGAGGTATTAGTGTTGGATGAACCAACCGCTGGATTAGATCCTCAAGGTGCGAAAGAAATGATGAATCTGTTTTTAAAATTACAGAAAGATTACAATAAAACAATTATTATGGTAACCCATGATATGGAACATGTTCTTCGTTATTGTGAGGATGTTGTTATTTTAAGTAAAGGTAAATTGGTAAAAACGTGTGATGTAATATCATTTTTTAAGGATGAAGCATTACTGAAAGAGTTAAAAGTTACTCCACCAAAAGTAATTCAATTTAAACGTGCATTAAGAGATGTTGGAATTATAGTAGATGAAGATAACTATGATTTATCTAAATTGGCATTACAAATAAAGGAGGTTATCAGCCATGAGTGATATCGTACTAGGTAGATACCTTCCAATGGATTCCATTGTTCATAAGATGGATCCAAGAGCAAAAATTATGTGTGTCCTGCTATTGTTAATTGCTGTATTTATTCCTGCTGGAGTTTGGGGATATGTGGCTTTAGGAGTTCTTATTCTTTTAACATTAGCATTATCAAAGATTCATATCTCATATATCTTTAAGGCAATGAAGCCAATGATGTTTATGCTTGTCTTTTTATTGGTTATAAATGTACTTGTAATTAAGACAGGAAATAAATTAGTTTCATTTGGCTGGTTTGAAATATATGATGATGCAATTTTTCAGACATTATATATTGTGGTACGTTTAGCCTTGATGATAAGTATTACGACATTATTAACGGCAACAACTAAACCGCTAGATCTAACACTAGGAATTGAAGATTTACTGACTCCATTTAAAAAGATTGGAGTACCGGCTCATATTATTGCGATGATGATTTCAATTGCTTTACGTTTTATTCCTACATTGATTGAGGAAACCCAACGTATTATGAAGGCACAGGCAAGTCGTGGTGTAGATTTTGAAGAAGGAAAGTTTATGGAAAAGATTCGTAGTATTCTTTCTTTGATTATTCCTCTATTTATTTCTGCATTTCAACGTGCTGAAGATCTGGCTTATGCAATGGAAGCTCGTGGATATTCACCAGACTCTCCACGTACTCGTTATAAACAGTTAAAGATGACAACAGTAGATGTTATGGCAATGATCCTATGTACAGTTACACTGGCTGGTCTTATTGGGTTTATTCTTATATGAGATATAAAGTAACTGTTGCCTATGATGGAAGTATGTATCATGGATGGCAGACACAGCGAAAAGGAAATAGTATTGAAGAAGCAATTGAAGCAGTACTTAAGGTAATGCATGATTATGATGTTGAAATTGTAGGAAGTGGAAGAACAGACAGTAAGGTTCATGCAATTGCTCAGGTATTTCATTTTGATTCTGAATTAGGAATGAATGAAGAGCGAATGAAGGTTGCTTTGAATGCACAATTGGACAAGAGTATTCGAGTAAAAAAAGTAGAAATTGTAAGTGATGAATTTCATGCTCGCTTTGATGCAAAACAGAAACGTTATGATTATTATCTGACAAGTGATACAACAAATCCATTTGTTCGTAACTATATGGAAGTTGACTATCACTGCCTAAATTATGATAAAATGGTAGAGGCTGCTAATTTCTTTTTAGGAACACATGATTTTACTAGTTTCACATCATCGAAAATTGATCAGCGAAAAGATAAGATTCGCACAATTACAAGATTTGAGATTCTACAGGAAAACGATGTAACTCACTTCATAATTGCAGGTGATGGATTTCTTCGCTATATGGTTAGAATGATGGTGCAAACAGTAATTATGGTTGGAAAAGGTAAAATTGAAGTTGAGGAAGTAAAACAGATGTTGGATGCGAAAAACAAACATATCTGTAAATACAAAGCAAATGCTTGTGGTCTGTATTTGGTTGAAGTAGTATATTAGGAGGATGCAAATGAGAAAACGTAATTATCATACTCATACAATGAGATGTAATCATGCCAGTGGTAAAGATGAACAATTTGTTTTGAGTGCAATTCGTGGTGGTTTTGAAGTACTGGGATTCAGTGATCATTCACCATGGGATTATAGTCCATCGAATTATAAGGGAAGTCATATTCGTATGCGATTGGAAGAGTTTGATGATTATTATGAAAGTGTATCCAAGTTAAAAGAAAAATATAAAGATCAGATAGATATTAAAATTGGATTGGAAGTAGAATACTTCCCAGACTATATGGATTGGCTAAAAAAATTTATTAAAGAAAAGAAGTTAGATTATATTATATTTGGCAATCATTTCTATGGTAGTGATGAATATGGTCCATATTATGGAAGAGAATGTACAAAAGATCATATACTACTACAATATGCAGAAGATACAATTGCTGGATTACAGACGGGGTTGTACTCTTATCTTTGCCACCCTGATTTATTTATGCGGGGAAGAAGCAAGTTTGATGAGGTAGCAACAGAGGTTTCTTATCGCATTTGTAAGGCCTGTAAGGAAATGGATATCCCTCTTGAATATAATCTTGCAGGATTAGAGGTATCAGAGAGAATGCATATAACTCAATATCCACATCCTGACTTTTGGCGAATTGCTGCTGAAGTTGGTAACAAGGTAATTATTGGTTGTGATGCACATGATCATCGTCAACTAGAAAATGGATACTATTGGGATAAAGCAATTGCTCATATTGAAGCACTTGGTATGGAGCGAGTAGATACGATTAAGTATTTCACAGAAGAATAGAATCAGACAAAAATAAATATTATAGTTTAAGATTTAAAAAAACTTTTGAAAAATTGAAATTTAAGTGGTATAACTTCAACTATCGAGTAGCGAAAGCGTAAGTCCAGAGAATTGGACCTGCGCTTTTTTTATTTGTTTTTTTAGGAGGTAAAAATGGAACAAAACAATGCAAATAGTTTTCTTGTGAAAGAAACTATAGGAAAATTAATGGGGAAGTTTGCAATCCCTTGTATTATTTCATTATTAGTAGGATCACTTTATAATATCATTGACCAGATATTTATTGCGAATGCCAGTTATTTAGGATCTTATGGGAATGCAGCAAACACAGTTGTATTTCCACTGACAATTGTCGCACTGGCAATTGCAGTAATGATTGGTGATGGATGTTGTGCATTCGTAAGTATTAACTTAGGGAAAGGAGATAAGGAAGCAGCTCATAAGAGTATTGGTAATGCAGTTGTATTAACCGTGCTTGCAAGTATAGTGTTGGTACTTATCTACTTTATATTCTTTGATGATATTCTGGCACTATTTGGTGGGACAATCAATGAACAGACACTTGCGTTATCAAGAGAATACTTCTTTTATATCACGTTAGGAATCCCTTTCTACATGATCGGACAATCATTAAATCCAATTATCCGTAGTGATGGGAATCCTCGCTATGCAATGATTGCGACACTTATAGGAGCAGTAATTAATATTTTTTTAGATCCTATCTTCATCTTTGTGTTTCATTGGGGAATGATGGGTGCAGCAGTCGCAACTGTCATTGGACAAGTCGCAACTTTTGCATTATCGTGCAAATACTTATTTGGAATGAAAAATGTGAAACTGGTAAAAGAAAGTTTTAAATTGAATTTGAAATTAATATCTAAATTTATTGTACTTGGACTATGCAGTTTCTTATCACAAATTTCATTAGTAGCTGCAATGGCTGCAGTGAATAGCATGGTTCAAAAGTACGGAGCATTAGATACAATATTTGGTCAGATAGAATACGCACAGATTCCAATGGCCGTTGTTGGTATTGTAATGAAGGTATTTCAAATTATTATATCAATTGTAGTAGGAATGGCAGCAGGGTGCATTCCAATTGTAGGATACAACATAGGAGCGCAACGCTTTGATCGAGCAAAAGAATTATTTACAAAGTTATTAATTGCGGAAGCAATTGTAGGAGTTGTTGGATTCTTGATTGTAGAATTATTCCCTACTCAATTATTAAATGTATTTGGAGCAAGTAATGAAAGTGTGTACTATACAGAGTTTGGAGTAAAAGCATTTAGAATCTATTTATGTATGATTATCTTTGCATGCATTAATAAAGCATCCTTTATTTTCTTACAGTCTTTAGGAAGACCATGGGCCTCAACTTTACTATCCTTACTTAGAGAAGTTGTACTAGGAGTAGGTCTTGCAATTATCTTGCCTAGTATGTATGGATTAGATGGAGTCCTATACTCCATGCCAGTAGCCGATATTATAACTTTTGTAGTTTCTGTAGTTGTAATTATTCAAACCTATAAAATGCTAGGAGCAAGTGAGCAATTAGTACTAAAAACTGCGTAAAAATATGTAAAATTAGGTAGTTGTGAAGCATAATTGTAACAAATTGATGATTTTCCAAAAAAAGGTTGTAAATTGGGTCGTTTTGTCATAAAATAGAACATGGCACCATGCCATTGTAGCCCCGGAAACTACAATGAAAGGAAATTAATAAAAATGCGCCAAACAACATTTATTAAACCTGCAGAAGTAACACGTACTTGGTATGTAGTTGACGGAGCAGGAAAAACAATGGGACGTTTAGCTACTGAAGTAGCAGCAGTATTACGTGGGAAACACAAACCTACGTTTACACCAAACGTTGATTGTGGAGATTTTGTTATCGTTATCAACGCTGATAAAATCGAAATGACAGGAAACAAGATGGATGATAAAAAATATTATTCACATTCAATGTATCCTGGAGGATTAAGAACTCGTACAGCTAAAGTCATGAAGCAAGACTATACTATCGAATGGGTTGAAAAAGCTATTTATGGTATGTTACCTCATACAAGACTTGGAGATGTACAACGTAGACACTTGTTTGTTTACAAAGGAAGCGAACATCCACACGCTGCACAAAAACCTGTGGAATTAGTACTTAAAGGATAAGGAGGAGAAAGAATATGGCAACAAAGAAAACAGTAACATATAACGGAACTGGTCGTAGAAAAAGTTCGGTTGCTCGTGTCTTTATGACTCCGGGTAAAGGTAATATCGTTGTTAATGGAAAAACATTAGACGAATATTTACCATTAGAAACTTTAAGAATGGTTGTTCGTTCACCATTAGAAACGACAGACACAGTATCACAATTTGATATTCAAATCAATGTAAACGGTGGAGGATACACTGGTCAAGCAGGAGCAATGCGTCATGGTATTGCAAGAGCTTTATTGGTAGTTAGTCCTGATTACCGTGCTGCATTAAAAGCAGAAGGGTTCTTAACACGTGATCCAAGAATGAAAGAACGTAAGAAATACGGTCTTAAAGCTGCGAGACGTGCACCACAATTCTCAAAGAGATAATTACAAAATATTATCAAAGAAAAAAGTTCCATTATTATGGAGCTTTTTTTCATATTCAGTTCTAGATATATTCTATTGATTAATAGTGGGAATTTCGAAATCATCCTCTGTGAAATCTATACGTAGTATATAATCAATTGGAATGAATGTATTATCTTGCAGAAGAATATGATATTCATCGGTATTAATTTTTTTAATAATTCCTTGTTTGGTAATAATTGATCCTCCACCTTTTTTATTATCATACTCAAAGTATGAGATGGTAATGATTGGTTTGCTGTCTAATTGATTCTGGATAATGACAAGTTGTTCATTTATATATGCAATTTCATTTTCATCAAGTTCAGGTCGTTTCTTTGTTAGACGCGCTTTTTCCATAATTGCATCTTCATAACCAGTTAAAGCTGCAAATGGAGAAAACTGAGCAGCTCGATTATAAATGCTCATTTGAGGGTGAGCTTTCGATTGGTGATGAGGAAGGTTAATAATATCATCATATTTATCAGATATAGTTAAGCTATGTTTCATTTCTTATGTCCTCCAATCTGGTCGTTTCTTTCTTTTGCGGTTGCACCTTCAAGTAAACTGGTTGCCTTTAAGACTGCATTTTTACCAAATTTCTTTTTAATTTTTAAAAGTGCTTCCTGCTCTTGTTTTTCTTTTTTCAATATCTTATCTTCTTCTTGTTGCTGCTGATTGATCTTATCATAATCAGTAAATAAATCTAATTGCTCTGAACTGTCAGGTTTATGTAAACTAGTGCCTTCTTCTACAGTAAGAACAGAAATATAAATTCTTCGAATGAATAGATTTTTATCAATAATTGAATCATAAAGTTCTATCATAGCATTTGTGATTAGGATGGAAGATGAACTTAGTTTCTTTAAATTAATAGTTCCATGTGCTCGCTTAGGAACTTTCTTACCATAATGATCAGTTGTGATAGGTCCTCTATATTTATCTCTTATTTCTGGTTTCAGTAAATTATCTGCATCATAACCAACTGATAGTACTAGTTTATTAGTAACTAGTTTCTTTTCAAATAAGTCTAGTGCGAGAGCATCTGCCATTTCTCTGACAATCAATTTTGCTTTATCATATGAATAAGGTGAATGTAGTACTTGCCCAGTACCAAGGGTATGATTATCTGGTTTATATGCTTTAATATCAGTAATACTGCAGGGTTCCCATCCCCAGGCATGATCAATTAATAATTCTGCATTAATACCAAATAACTTATATAGTAAATCTTCATCATGTAGTGAACACCTGGCAATATCACCCATTGTATACAAACCGTTTTCTTCTAGCTTCTTTGAGTAACCTCTGCCAACTCGCCAGAAATCAATTAATGGCTGATGATTCCATAGTAATTTGCGATAGCTCATTTCATCTAATTCAGCAATTCTCACCCCATCAATATCAGGTTTAATATGTTTTGCTACAATATCCATTGCTACTTTTGAAAGATAGAGATTTGTACCAATACCTGCAGTTGCGGTAATACCAGTAGTCTGATAAACATCTTGAATGATTGCTAGTGCTAACTCATGTGCCGTTTTCTTATAAGTATCCAGATAAGGAGTTGCATCAATAAAGACCTCATCAATAGAGTATACATGTATATCTTCAGGTGCAATGTATTTTAAATAGACTTCATAAATCTTAGTGCTGATATCAATGTAATGAGCCATCTGTGGTTTGGCAACTATAAAGTCAACTTCATAATCTAAAGATTTTTTTAGAATATCATAATCATAAGTTTTATCAATGAATCTTCTATTTGGTGCTTTTATTCTACGTTTATTATTAATTTCTTTTACTTTTTGAGTAACTTCAAATAACCTTGGTCGCCCTGGTATACCAAAACTTTTTAAAGAGGGAGATACAGCAAGACAGATGGTTTTCTCAGTACGACTGTCATCAGCAACAACTAGATTTGTTGTCAATGGGTTGAGTGAACGTTCTACACATTCAACAGATGCATAAAATGATTTTAAATCTATTGCGATATATGCTTTCTTCTTTTCTGCCATGACGCTTTCCTCCTTTTCTTAATCACTAATTAGTATTCTTACCTAAGTCATATTTTACTATAAAATTCGATAGATGTAATTAGTGAAAACTTATAAAATCATAAAGGTATAGTTAGATTTTGCATATGCAACAAAATAGTTGTAAAACTAAACTTGAAAGTAATCCAACGATTTAAGAAATTCTTAAAGACTTAATAAATTGAATATGAAATAATAAAGATAAATTATAGGGAGTCCATTATGAAAAAGAAAATTATACCAGTAATCATATTGTGTATGTTATTAAGTGCTTGTGGGGGAACCAAAACGAATACAGCAGAGGCTGTAATCGAAATAAATGATTCTGAGATATTTACAAAAAGTGAAATTAAATCTGCGATTGGCAAAGTGAAAGAATCTTTTTATGATTTTGGTGACTGTAAGATTTTAGATTTGTATTACGCTGATGGAAATATAGAGTTTATTAATGAAGCGTATGGTGAAGAGTTTGTAGAAGGTATTTATGATGATTCCATCCCTGATGAGTATCGTATTGTTATTGTTTCAAATTTCATTACTGGCAATGATGTAAATGAACCTTTAGAGGATAATACTACATATTATAGTTGGTATTGGTTTTTACAAAGAGATTCAGCTGATGGTGAATGGTATGTTGTTACTTATAGGGATCCAGAAAGTTTTTACTAGAAATAATAAAATAAATTGTAATAATTTATTTACTGGTTCGTTATATTAGTAAGAGGAGAGAATAATGAGAAAAGATTGGATAGAAACTATTTATAGGGATTATCACAATAAGCTTTTTCTTTACGCTTTTTCTCTAACTAAAAGCAAGGCAGATGCTGAAGATTTAGTACAGGAAACCTTTATTAAAGCGTTATCAAGTTTTAATAAAAAGAAATACAAAATAGAACCATGGCTATTTTTAGTGCTAAAGCATTTGTTTATTGACCATTATCGAAAGAATAAGAAATTATTGGATGAAGGACAGTATTCACTGGACTGGTTAGAAGATCCATATGATGCAACTAAAGAGTATATAAAGAATGAAAAACGAAGATGGTTGTATGCTAAGATATATGATTTGCCTCAAAGGGAAAGAGATGTTATGTTGCTGACACTTACAACGGCTTTAAGTGATGATGAAATTGCTAAGCAGTTAAATATAAGTGCAGCGAATATAAGAGTTATACGCCATCGGATAAAAACAAATTTAACAATACTGGCACAAAAGGAGGGATTCTTGTGAAAGATGAAAAACAGACAATTGATGAGCTTTTGGATTTTAATGAAGAAACCAATGTTGAGATATCAAAAGATATTCGAAAAGGAATTATTAAGAGTGTCTATATACGCGTACTTATTAGCTTGGTAGTTATTGCCTTATTAGTTGTTGGAGGATATTTTGGTGCGTCTAAAATTTATAAGGCAGTTCATTATAATCCATTTAATGAAACAATCAATGGTACAATTATTGGTGATTATACAAAGAATGAAACTCCTGAATTTGATGTACTTATGTCAGCTTATTATGATCTCTCATCACCAGGCTATTCTTATGATAAATCAAATAGTATCAAGTACAGTGGATTTGGTAATTATGAAGTAATAGGGAGTACCTATAATCGTTTTGATGGTAAGCAACAACAGACAAATTTTCAAATCAAGGATTCAAAACAAACAAATGTGATTAGTGAAGTAGAAGGGTTAGAACATTTTTTGTATGATGATAATCCTGAAGGTGCACCAGAAGATCATCAATGGGAAAATTATGGAAAAGAGGAGTTTATTGCATTAGTAAATGAGCTTCCTGACTCTTCAAGGATGAGTGTTAGTGTAACATTTATTGAAGGTATGGATTTTAGAGCGTTTGCGGAGTTTGAGAATAAATATAAAAATACAAGTTACCAATATCTTGCAACTTCATTAATGTCTTTCAACAGTAATTTGGGCGATGAACATACACTAACAACAAGTGCTGTAGTAATGGCTGGTTTTTCACCAATTACGCAATATGATGATAAATTTATATCTGAGAAGTATCCATACCTTGATATAGGAATGATTAGTGATGGAGAAGATTTATGGCAACATTATATATCTTTGGTTCGTTTACTTGTCGATAATAAAGAGTTTGTAGATATGTTAGATACTGAGAATGAGGGATTGTATGATAGATACAACTCAATTTTGAATTGTTTGGAAAATGGATCTGCATCAGTTAGTGGTGCACGTATTACTGTAAACAAACAGGATATGTTAGATATGATAGAATCTGGAGTTATTCGTTATGCAGTATATGAGGATGTAAAACTATCAAAATAGTTCTTTATAATATATAAACAATTTGAAAGTATTTATGATAAATGCTATACTGAAGATAGGAAAGAGCTATCTAATAGGGCGGTGATCAGTATGGTAAACAAAAAGAATAACTGGGTTCTTTTACTTGCATGCTCATTGATATTAAGTATCGTTGCAGGAACTGCACTTCGTTATGCTGGCATTGACAAGATGCTTGTTGATCTGGCTTATGTATTTTCACAAATGTTATTATTTGTATGTCTGGTGTGGTTGTTTAATGAACATGAAAAACAGCAATATATTGCAATTGCTGTTTGTTCCGTTATTTTAGCTGTTAATTTTTCATTAATATCACCAAGTAGTTTAGATTATATATTTGTCTGGACATCAAGAATTATTTTAGTTTTATTTGCATCGTTTGTTTACTTTAAAAGAATTCGCGAATAATGTTTATAACCTCTATTTTAAGCGTAAATAAGGCAATATAAGAAACTAAAGATGAATAATCAGGCAAATTCAATCACTAAACATTAAAACCTTCTTAGAAGGGCTAATGCTTAGTGATTTTATTGTTAATCTAAACCATATGTTTTAGGGTAGATTGGGATATCTAACATGATTCCTAATTCCATAGCCCATTCTCTGAATCCATAAGCTACAGAAGTTAAAATATGATCATCCTTTAAGAATTTCATATCATCAAATTTATCAACACAGTCACTCCACTGAATCATTCCTTGCATTTCATCCATCGTAAAACCTTCTTCAATTAAATCAAGTTTATTGATTCCAGCCATATACTGCCGATGTTGCATAATACCTGCACGAATAAGAATGATTGGAGCAATAGAGATTGCAGCAATTATTTTCTTTTTCTCATCAAATTGTCTGACAATTTCCATCATTCTTTGATTTCTTATGATAGGGAACTCTTCATCCATTGCACCAGTTAATACAAGTGCATCGTACTCATCAACATTCAGCTCGTCTAATGTATAATCTGGAATGGATAATAATCCTTCTTCACTACGATAGGGCTTCTTTTCTGCACCAAAGAAATGGGTTGGAACTTTTTGCAGAGCCAACATTTCTAAAGCAATACTAAATTCAAACATACAAAATCCTTCATAAATAACAACGGCTACTTTTTTCATACGTAGGTCCTCCTTTTAAAAAAATAAAAAACTTTTACGTACAATAAAACACCAAACAATATGTACTATAAAAGTCTAAAATTTTAAATTATAAAAGTGGCATGAAAAAAGAAGTATCTATTGTTTAATATTAAATTGTATCAATAGATTACTTGCTCATTGATATCACCTCATCCCTATTATAAAACATAATTTATATAATGAGAAGTAAAAAAGACTTGGAAATACCAAGTCTAAGCATTTAAAATGGATGTTACTTCCTGAATATCTTTCTTTCCAAAATATAAATCAGTATCGTTTACAATCATACATGGAACACTCATGATATTATATTTATCCTTTAATTGTGGAAAATGAGACAAATCAAACATTTCAGCTGTAATATGTTCATTTTCAACTGCAATTCTCTGTGTAGCCATTACTACATCAGGGCACATCGTGCAAGACAAAGATACCATTACCTTAATATTTGTAGGTTGTTCAATCTTTTTGATCGTAGACAATGTATCATCTTCAACAGGTTGTTTAGGTCCTACTGCATTATACAATGCAATCACAAATGAATTAAACTCATGACCACCAGGAACTGCATGGTATTGGATTCTTAAATCATTTCCAGCTTCATCAAACAGATAAATACCTGGATACCTATCATCTTGTAATTCTATTACTTCATAACTTAACTTATCACTAATCGAAGTAAATTCTTTCGCAAACTCTACAATTTCTTTTGATAAATCATCATTAGTAACCATACATTTTAATACTGCATGTTTATTGAATTTCTCAATAATGGGCAATAGTTGTGCCTTCATTGCACTTGTAATGAATCCATCACTGCTTTCACTTTCATCATCTGAATGTTGAGGTTGTACCTGTTCTCTTTTCTCTACATCCTTTGTTTGAATATTTAAAGTTTCAATAGCAGCAGGTAAATACTTCTCAAGTGATGTTGAAGCGATTGCTCCATCAGAAACTGCAGTTGCAACCTGACGTAAGTTCTTGATACATACATCTCCAGCCCCATATACACCATCAATACTTGTCTTTTGATTACGATCAGTAATTAGATATCCATAATCATCAACTTCAACCTGATCTTTATATAAGGCAGTTGCTGGCTCATATCCAGCAAAGACAAAGATACCAAAGGTTTCATTACTTTCTGCTTTATATCTCCATTCAACACCAGTTGCATTATTTCTGAAAATAGCTTCCGTCAGTTGTTGTTCACCAATCGCTTTTATAATTTCAGTTTCATAATGAATCTCAATATTTGGATGCTCTTTTACTTCTTCTGCAATTGATTTTGCACAAGTAAAATCTTCTTCTCGAATAATCATGGTTACTTTTCTGGCATACTTGGTTAAGAACATTGCTTCTTCTGCAGCGGCGAATCCACCACCAATAACAAAGACTTCAAGACCAGTAAAGAATTCACCATCACAAGTTGCACAATAAGCAACTCCTCTACCTCTGAACTCTGCTTCGCCATCGAAACCAATCATTCGTGGACTGGCACCAGTTGCAAGAATTACACCCACACTATTATACGTTCCCTTGTTCGTTTTAATTGTTTTCAGTTGTTCTTTTAATTCTACTTCATCAACATTTGCAATTAAGAAATCAGCACCAAAATTATGAGCTTGAATGCGCATCTGTTCTGTAAGTTCCTTTCCACTTGTTTTAATAACACCTGGATAGTTCACAACTTCTGATGTAATTGTAATCTGACCACCGATAGTCTCTTTTTCAATGACCAATACACTGAATTGAGCACGTGCCATATAAATAGCGGCAGAGAGCCCTGCAGGACCTCCACCGACAATTATGACATCATAGATGTCTTTATTCATATTAAATCAATCCTACTAAATCAAGGGAAGGTTTTAATGTTTTTTCTCCTGGTTTCCATTTTGCAGGACATACTTCATCACCGTTTTCATAAACAAATTGTGATGCTTGCACACGTCTTAATAATTCGTCTGCATTTCTACCTACATTACCAGCAATTACTTCATAAGCTACAATGTTACCTTCTGGGTTAACAATAAAACTTCCACGTTCCGCTAATCCATCAGCTTCAATATATACATCAAAGTCTCTAGCCAATGCTGCAGTTGGATCTGCTAACATAGGGTAGTTGATCTTTTGAATTGTTTTTGATGTATCGTGCCATGCTTTGTGGACAAAGTGTGTATCACAAGATACTGAATAGATTTCACAATTGATGTTTTTGAATTCTTCATATTTATCTGCTAAATCTTCTAATTCCGTTGGACATACAAACGTAAAATCTGCAGGATAAAAGAAGAATACACTCCATTTACCTAAAACATCTTCCTTTGTTACTTCTTTAAATT
Organism: Breznakia pachnodae; assembly: GCF_030814225.1. Taxonomy (GTDB): domain Bacteria; phylum Bacillota_I; class Bacilli_A; order Erysipelotrichales; family Erysipelotrichaceae; genus Breznakia; species Breznakia pachnodae. Next base: position 775,495 of record NZ_JAUSUR010000001.1, on the reverse strand, counting down.
CACCGTTTACAAATGATTGTACTTTAAATTCGCTAATTTCTTTTCCGATTAATGACATAATTTCCTCCTATAATTAATACGAATAAACTAGATAAAACATGTTAGTTTAATCTAACTTTCTTAATATTAACATTGATTAAATTACCATTCAAATCTAATGACCACAAAAAAAAACAGATTTCTCATCTGTTTCTTTTATCTAGGTTTATTTTTATTTTCTTCCCAGTAACGTTTTACTTCGTTCAGGTCTAAATAAACATGGTCATTTGTTCTAAAGTCTAAAATTTTATTAAAGAAAAATTCTCCTTCATTAAAGTCTTCATAGATCATTAATGTTTTACCATCATTTTTTAAAGTCCATTTTCCATCGTGAGAACCAACCTTAACATTCTTAAGTTTTACATTAATCATCTTTCCTTGTTTATCATCGCCTGTACGATATACTAAATACTTTTTCATAACCCTGTTCCTCCTTGAGCTAATTAGCTTACAATGATATTATAGCACTACCTAAAAAAGAAGAAAGTGATATGCACGAGGGAAAATAACACAAAATTTTAACACCAAAATAACCCTAAAAAATACATAAAAAATAATATGAAAAAATCGTTCTTTTTTGCCTGATTTTTGTTGACATGATGTTGCTAACATGATATTATAAATAGGCATTCGATAAGAATATGGGCCTGTAGCTCAGTTGGTTAGAGCGCACCCCTGATAAGGGTGAGGTCGCTGGTTCAAATCCATTCAGGCCCACCATTCAAATCGAATTCTATATACATGGGGTTTTAGCTCAGCTGGGAGAGCGCCTGCCTTGCACGCAGGAGGTCAGCGGTTCGATCCCGCTAAGCTCCACCATATATACAAGTCGAACTATATTAAGTGTTAACTAACACTAGATATAGTTCTTTTTGTTAGTAAGAGTAGGCTATATCTAGTTAATAGGTATAGCCTATTTTCTATATATGGGAGGACAAAAAATATGGAAAAAATTGTAAGTGGAAAACACGAATTTGAAATAGTGGAACACGTTCCACAAGGGTATGAGATTTGGAATATTGGTGAAAATATGATTGATGGTTATTTACCATTAGCACAAGTTGATAGTGATTATAAAGTTAATCCAAAAACATTAAAAGCAATTAAAGTTGATGGGGCACAAATCATACTGAGTGCAGTAGGTTATAAACCAAAAACAGTTAAGGGTATGGAAAAGTTTATTAACAAATATGATGGCAATAAATCAAAGCAATGGATTGTTGATAAAATAAAAAAAGCATTACCAATAATGAGAACTATAAAAGGATTGTAAATATAAGTTGTTAAGGGGGATGTTTCCCCTTAATAATTTCATTAAAATATATGGGAGGAAAAACATGAAAAAATTAACACTAAAAGATTTAAAAGAGAATTATCAGGACTGGACAAGTGCAGTTATTGTTTTTAAACAAGAAAGTTATGAAAATGAGTATAGTGAGAAATCACGCAGTTATGCGATATGGAGTGATGATAAATACTTTCAACCATCTATGTTAGGTAATTCACTTTTTGGTAGTTGCCTAGATGGAACAGATCAGTGTGTAAGACTAAATGAATATTTAATTGAGTGGATAATTGATTATTGTTATATAACTGAAAGTCATGGTTTTAAAATTGGTGAGAAAGTAGCAATCATTAATAGTGAATCAGCAATTCATGAAGTAATGGGTTATGATAAAACATTTGTAATAGAAAAATTACATTTTACACATGTTGCATATTATGATGCTAAAAATCACGTTGAGTTAATTGTTGCTTATGACAACATCAACCTATTTGAATGGGAAATTAATTAGGTATGGATTTTATGAAAAGAGTAATAAAAGAGCAAATTATTTTCTTAAAAGGTTTACTCAGAATATTCCTTTATATATTTAGCTGTATTCCTATCATGTGTATTGTGGCTATATGGTATCTAGGAGTTATAAATACTGTAGTTGAATTAGATACGCCTAAAGAAAGAAATACAATAGTGATAACTAAAGAACCTATTAAATTAAAAAGTGGAGAAACTGGATATCAATTTTGTATTGATCCATCACAATCAATATTAACTGATTCAAAAATTATTTTTATAGATATAGAGAAAACATTTGAATTACTTAGGTAGTAAAAATGAGATATGTAATTGGAATTTTAGAGATTGAAAGAGAGAAATTCTATAAAACTCTAAGAGAAGAAATTGAAATATTATATTTATCGAATGAGGAGTTTATGCAAAATTCAGTTATTCACCAAATGTATATTAAAGAGCATTATCTTAATCTTTGTTTAATAGATTTAATTCAATATGGATATGTAGTTGTTAATGATATTGAATTTGTAGTTGAAAAGAATTTAGATAAAGCAATAAGTAAATGTTTATATGAGGAATATTATAAGGATTTGTTTAAGCTAATGCGAAAAAATCATAATAATATAATGTTTGCTTATCAAAGTATTGGCAATGATAAGGAAAAATAATAACTTGGGATTGCCTAATATCCCAAATAAAATATAGACTGCCCTCTATATTTAGCCCTTTAAACAAATAATTATTAGGTAATATGTGAGGTACTCAACTAAGGCATTCTTCAACCGGTTAAGTTAAGGGAGTTGAAACTTATGAACGATATAGTTGATGGTTTAATAAATTTATTGATTATATATACATTGTTGAAAGTATTCAAAGAAATAAATAAGCAATAAAAAACTCCTTTAATAAAAAAGGAGTGCAATAGAGTGAGTTACCTCACATCTATATATTAGCAAAGATAAGTGATTATGTAAATTAATAAAATAATGGGAGGATATAATGGAAAAAGTAAAAAGTGCAGTTTATGCAATAAAACCAGTGATTATGGCATTAGCAATAGCATTATTGATTATATTTATAAATCATATTGCGGTTACTAAAATTATATATAAATATTTCTTTACATATAATAGTGATGATCTTCAATCGATTATAGCAAGATACTTTGCTGCAACAATGATCAATGTATTAGCTGCATTCTTTGTGGCTCTTGTATTAGCTGCTATAGTAAATTTAAAAGATTATATTAGTGAAAGGTATAATGAATATTTAGAAGAATCTAAAATTGATGATTATGATGATGTTAAATTGCTAAATACTGTATATGAAGTAGAAAGTTATTTCTGGGTAGGTGAATTTGATTCTATAGAATTTAAAAGAAATTGTATTATTGTTTATTTCAACATTGATGAACATTTAATTGAAAGAAAAATTTATCCTACTAAGTTTAGAATTTCATATAAATCTGATGTTGAATTTGAATATTCACATGGGTACCATAGTTTGGTTTTTAATGAAGAGATGAAAGAAACAATTGAGAATATAATTGATGAAATAATCACAGAGGAAATGAAGTTGTGGGAAATAAATTAAAGGCATTATTTAATAGTTTGATAATAATTGCGAGCATATTATCATTCTTCCTTGGAGTTTTTATTGTTAACTTCATTGTTGCAGTGATAGAAGTTAATTCCTCAAATATTGTAATGTTTTATGTATTGCTATTCATAAATATAATAGCAATTATAATTATCGTGATTGCTTGTAAAAGAGTATATGACTTATTAAATGAAAGTAAAGGAAGTAACAAATAATGAGAATTTATTTAAAAAATAAAAATATAATTGAGTTTGATAAAGTGAAAATGATAGAGCTAGTTTCTGGTCATAATCGAATGACATTATATGTTGCTTGGGAAGATAATGAACGAAATCATGGAATTTCAAAATTTGAGATTATCGATGTTATAGCTTATGAAGTTGGATTGTTTATGCAACAGGTAAAAACAAGGTTTATAAATGTATAGAAAAGTAACAAAAAATTAGTATATTAAAAGGCAATGAGGTAAGAAAAATGATTACAATAAAATTTGATAGTGAGTGGAAAAATTCTAAAGAAGGTACAATGGTACATTCTCCAGTTAAACTAAATATCAAAGTTGAACCATTATTTGAAGATAAATACTATCCTAAAATGAGAAAAACAGTATCAATTTTGAAAGCAAATAAAGTTTTGTTTGAAGTGGCAGATATTGAGAAATATAGTCTTGAAGATTTAATGACAAACGTTATATTCTTTTCAAAAGTGGAAGAAGATGAGAAGTGGTTAGAGATGGACATTATACGGGATTTTAAGAATAAAGAGTTTTGTGAATTTCAATTTGAATTTTTGGAAATTGATTTAATAATAGAAGAAAAAGAGTTTATGGAAAATGGTGTAGTTGCATATTTGTTTTATTTTGTTGGTATTGATCATGATAATAAAGGTAATGAAATAAAATATAATGGAAATTTAGGTATTTACAATGAAGTAAATAAATCGAAAAAAAAGAACTTATTTAGTATTCAATAAATAAGTATCTAATTCTTCAATAGTTTGAGTAATGTTAAATGATTCATGTGATAAGTAATCAATATTGGTATATTTAATAAATTTTGCAATTAAGCTGATTCTATTACGAATATATAAACCAGTTTTAAAGAGTCCATTGCGACTAGCAAATGACATTCCATTATCATCAGTATTATATAAAAGTTTTTCATAAACAGATGGGTCTAACTGAGAGATGAGCAGTTCTAATTTTTCTAAATTAGAGGGAATATCACAATAATTAATGTTTAGCATATAAATGAGTTCCTTTCTTCAATATAAAGGAATTATACCATATAAAATATGACATTATAAATAAAGAAAGTGAGATAGAAAATGGATAAAATAAAAGATATAGCTTATGAAAAAGGTGAAATTAAGTTTAATGTAAATAAAGATTTTACAATTGATTATGAAATCACATTAAAAACAGAGCATGATTATGTAGTATTTAATGTTTGTCAAAAAGATTTCAATTTAAATATATTTGGTTCTATGTTTTGGTTGATGACAAGAGAAGAAAGAGAATCATTCTTTATAAAAAGAGAAGTTCCGATATTTAAGTTTAAATCAGGAACAATGAGTATTCATAAATATGAGGATAAATCATATTGGTGTGAATTGTCTTTGATATCTGATGAATTAAAAAATGAAAAATTTAAAGATATGTGTAGTTATATAAGTTTCTATACAGATGAGGTGTAAGGTATGTATTTAGAAATGATTATCTTGCTAATTATATTTATTATATTAGTATATTTGTACGGCTATGCTGATGGAGTTGATAATGAAAAGAGTAAACAGAATAGGAGCAATAAAACATGAGTGATATTATAAGAGCAATGTTAGGATTTGTAATACAATATTTCTTTGAAATTATTGGTTGTGTATTTGTTATCTTAGTAGCATTTGCATTTGGTCAAATGTTTGGTGAAGGTAGATATAAGAAAAGGGAATGGCTTGATTTAAGGAATAAGATTCTTAATGATGAAGTGAAAATTATATCTGTTGAACTTGTCGAAATGGAAAAGGAAATAGCAAAAAACGGATATAGTTGCGGTTATGACTATATTAAAATTTATTATAGTTGTAAGGTAACAGGAATTGTTTCATATTATAGGATAAATTTAGATTATAAAAAAATTGCTTATGTATTGGAACAAAAAGAGTTGTTGCAGCTGGATAGAGAAAAAGAAAATGTTGTTTATTTGCCATATGATAATAAAAGGAAATGCACCTAATGAAAATAATAAGATTATATTTTAAACATATTAATAAGATTCTAAAAATACTATCAATAGTATTTGCAATAACAATAGTAATTATAGCAATTTTATTTGTTTGGCATATGTATTATTATAAACAAGATTTTCTACGAATTATTAGTTATAGAGATTTATCTAATATGTTATCAATAATGCTGAACAAGGTATATAGAATCATATTAGTTAATTGGTTGATCACTATATTATCGAAAACTATATATAGTGGGTTTGGTAAAGGAGTGATAGCAGCTAAAAAGAAGATGGAAGAGAATGATAAATAGAGTGTAAAGCAAATCTATTTTCGGTAGTACTTTTGGATAGTTTAGTAACTTCCCTCCCTTAAGGTTATTAGACTATCTCAAAGTGCTACTGAAAAGTAGTAGAGGGGGGTGTAATAAAATGAAAAACACAGGCTTTACCTAAGATAAGGAGTACAAAAATGAAAATGAAAGAAAGTGAAGTGTTACATGATGTAGTAATTGATGAAAATGAATTATTATATGGTGTATTCATCAATAATGAATTGGTGAATGAGGGAACAGAGCAACAAACAAATGATTATGTCACTAACAAGATGAAAGAAATAAATGAGATTTATGGTGATAATCGAGTTACGGTGTTTGTTCCTGAAAAAGAAGAACCGCAGGATTTTGAGAATGATATGAAAGTATTCTTAGTTCATGTGGAACTGGAAAAACCATTATTTATTGAAATATTGGTGATTCCTAGTAGAGTATAAAAAGTTTTCAAAAATAGAAGGAGGTCATTAAAATGGCAAAAGAGAAAATTTTTAGTAAAGAAAAAGCAAGTTTATTTTATGGAAGTGGATTAATGTTTAGAGGATGTGACGTACGCAAAAAGTACGGTACAGATGATGAAGAGTATTTCGCAAAGTTCTTAAGTGATGAAACAGATGAAATTATTGAAGTAAAATTGAAAGAAAAACCTGCGCCTACAGTTAAACGTGGGGACATGATGGATTTAGTAGATTTTGTATATTCAATTAAAGCAAGAGGTACTGGTGCATTTGGTGCAAATGTTCAAGCGGATTTAGTTGAAACGTTTACAGCTAAGAAATGTGTACCATTAAATCAAAAATAGTATATGATCTAAAAATTAATGAATGATAGAAATTAAAATTGTTTGTAGAGAGAATTAGGATATAAAAAAAAGAACCATTTAAAATGGCTCGTTTCCGAAATGATATTCAGTTAGCGCCGGTATCATTTCTAAGATATATGATTGGTAGTCATTTTATATCCTAGTTCCAAGTATATCATAATTTGTGATATACTAAAATTGTAAAACGAGAGGGGAAAGCAACAATGAAAAAAATAAATAAATCAGGTTCTAATCCTGAAATGGCAGTTGGAGTAATTGCAAAGTTACGTCAATCTTCAAAAAAAGTTAAAATAGGTATTATCTTAGGTTTGAGTTTGTTTTAGTAGGTGGTACAAGCATCTATGCATTAACTCAAAATAATGGGGATAGTGAAAAAGTAGTAACAACTACGAAAAACGAAACTGAAACAAAAAAATCTAGTGATCCGTCAGAAACAGATAAGAAAAAAGAAAAAGAAGTTTCTAAAGAGAAAGAGGAAGAAATTGACGAAACAAAAGAAACCTCTTCTACTGATGAAAAAGAAACTACCACTGATGATGCAGCTACAAGTACTGATAATAGTGCAGGTAACAATACATCAGGTTCTGATTCATCTGGAAGTACTTCTACAGGAAATACGAATACCAATGTAAATAATGGTACAAGTACAAATAACGGTGGTGGTACGACTAATAACAATACTACAAACAATGGTGTAACAACACCTACACCAACACCACAACCAGAACCAGAGAAACCAGTATGTACACCAACGAATATAGGTAATTCTGGTATGACCTTTGCAACACAACAAGATGCTATTAATTATGCTGAAAGTCAATTATTGATAGTAGGTGATGATGGGTGGAATATTCATGATGGGTATGAAGCGTGGTCGTTAAATTGTGTAGGAGCAGGTTGGACTGTGAATTTCTATTAATTGAGTAATAGAATTGGTTATAAAGATATAAAGGCGCTTAATGAAATACAATGTGTATTTTGTTAGGTGCTTTTTATTTTGTCGAAATGTCTTAAAGAAAAGGCAGAAAGGAAAAAGAATGAATAAATTAAAAGAATTATGGAAAAACAAGCATAAAATACTATTTCCTATATTTTCTTTGTTGATGGTTTTTACATCATTAGTTAGTAATGGTGATACTAAAGTAAAAGCTGATGAAGTAGTGATTAGTTATTTAACTGTTCCTACTGGCTATACAATCACATATGATAATATGCCAGCACCTCAAACAGATATGATATTCACTTCCACAAATGGAGTAACTTATCAAGTATCATTCTGTGCGAATCCGGGTTTATTTTTACACAATGGAAAAGTGTACTATATTGATCCTAACTTCTATGGTGAAGTTGATAGTGGAATTGGTAGAATAGCTTATCATGGTTTCTATAAAAAGTGGGGTACAAATGTAACTCCTGCACAAGCACAAGCTAATCCACAATTAAGACAAGATTATGCAAATACTTATGCAATGATTTATGAACTTGCAATGGGTGATGGCAATGTGAAGAATTTAGGTATAGATACTGGTAATTATGCATCATTTAAGGCTCAAGTAAGTAGTGATGTAGCAAAACATGATATAAGACCTAGTTTTCATAAACAAAGATTTGAACTGTATCAAGGAGAAACGATTACAGTTACTGATTCAAATGGTGTATTTAAAGATTATAAAGGCACATTCCCCTTTACAAAAAATGGTGTTACATATTCTAAAAGTGGAAATGATTTAATTATTTCTGCAAGTGATACTGCGACATCTAATGATATAACAAATGAGCAGAATATTAGAAAATGGGATAAAACAAGTAATGTTAACGCAGTTTATCGTAGTAAACAAGGTGATAGTCAAGATATGTTTGTTGGGGGATATGTTGATCCTGTAACAGTAAATTTTGGAACGAAAATCAAAATTCAAGGATATGCAGAGTTTAACAAAGTTGATGAAACAGACAAGCTAATTGCAATCGCAGGTACAGAAGTAGAACTATTTAATTCTGATAGAGAATCTTTAGGAATGTACGTTACAGATGCTACAGGTAAAGTAACAACTGGATTACTAGATGAGGGTGATTATTTCTTTGTAGAAAGAAAAGCTCCACACGGTTATACATTGAATCCTACAGAGCATCACTTTACAATTGCAAACCAAAAAGAAACAGTAGTAGTAAAGATTGCAGATAAAGAAGTAACAGGAACAACTACACTTAAAAAACGTGATAGCGAAACTGGTATGAGCAATCAAGGTGATGCTGATATGTCGCAGTCTGTATATGGACTGTATAAAAAAGATGGTACTCTTGTTTATAAAGAATCAGTCGGCAGTGATTTAGAAATTACAGTAGAAAAATTAAAATTAGGTGGCTACTATTGGCAAGAACTTTCAGCGGGTCCAGGTTATAAAATAGATCCTAAGAAATATGAGTTTGAGTTAACGTATAAAGATCAAAATACATCTGTTGTAGTACATGCCACTACATCATATGAGGATGTAATCAAAGGTAAAGTAGCATTGATGAAATTCTCAACAAATGGTGAAGTTGGTATTCCTAAACCGTTAAAGGATGTCGAATTTACATTCAAATTGAAAAAAAGTGTAGATGATACAAGTTGGGAAGAAACTCCAGTAGCTTTTGTAGAAAAAACAAATGCAATTGGATATCTTGAAACTGATCTAATGGCTTGGGGTGACTACTATGTAGAAGAAACAAGTACACCTAAAGACCATACGCCAGTTGAAAGATTTGTAGTGTCTACAAAAGATGGAAACGAAAACCCTTACCCTATCTTGTTAAACAATCCATCATTTACAAGTTACTTAAGATTTGTAAAAGAACATGACGGTACAGTTTGGACAAGAGATAATGCAACTTTCCAAATTCTTGATGAAAATATGGAAGTTGTAAAACTTTGGAATGGTAAAGAATATATTGATACGTTCACAACTGATGAAACTGGAATGACAACTACATTCACAAAATTGGGATATGGTGATTACTATTATAGTGAATTAGTTGCACCTAATGGCGCAATTAGAATTAAAGACCCTGTACCATTCACAATTACAAGTACAAATGAAAACATGGAAATTGAAGAAGGTCACTTTGTAACAATCATAAACGTTAATAATGAGGTGCCAACAGGAAAGATAGTTGATACAAAAACATTTGAGCGTTTAGATGAAACGACAAAAGAACTAAAAATTGCCGGCTTTGAATATTCATACGTTGGTGATGGTACTAATCCAGTTGATGGTAAACCGTTATATAAAGATGGTGATGTAATTGTTAACCCTAACAGTGAAGATGGTTTGTATTGGCTTAGTGAAAATACGCCAGTTGAAGTTGAAGGGATTATGATTGCAGAAAACGGAACGACTGTAAAAAGAGTAGAAAAAGTTACTCCTACAGGTTATGTAAAATCAGATGATAAATTGTATAACTTCACATATGAGAATGACGAGCAATTAGTATATGAAGATGGTGAAACATTTGAAAATAAGTTAATTCGTACAGATGTAGAATTTACTAAGAAAAATGAATACACAAATGACACTGTGCTAGAAGATGGAAACGTCATGACAATGTATGCAGATGCAGATTGTACGATTGAATTAGAAACATTTGAATTTGACAGTAAACTTGGAACATTACAATTTAAGAGTATTCCATTTGGTGTAACAAGATACTTCGAGGAAACAAGTGCAAATGGTAATTACTATATTAGTGATGAAGTGATTGCAATTACATTTGATGAAAATTTGGAAAATCTAGGAAGTGTTGTTCAAGTAGATTTTACTAATGTTCCAAAAGAGAAAATGGGTACAACATTAACTGACTTAAACGGTAGCAAAGAAGTCTATGCAAATAAGACAATTACACTACAAGATGAAGTTGCTTATTACAATGCTGAAATCGGTGTTGAGCAAAAAATGAGTGGTCAAATAATGTTGGCTATTGATACAGGTAAAGTTGATGAAAACGGCGACATTATATATAAGGAAAAACCGTTGATAATTAATGATGAACCAGTATTAGCAGAAGTATTATTTACACCTACAGAGCATGACGGAAAAGTCTTATTAACATTCACATTTGATGGTACAGGTTTAGAGGGTTCTAGATTAGTAGCTTATGAAGATTGGACTAAAGACGGTATTACTGTTGCAGAACATAAAGATATTAATGACGAGGGTCAAACAGTTACTGTAGCAGAGCCTAAAATTCATACAATGGCATCATTTGACGGTAAGAAAGAAATTACAGCAGATGGCAAAGTGACGTTGCAAGATAAAGTATCATATGAAAACTTTATTCCTAATATTGAAGTAGAAATGAACGGTGTTGTGATGAATAAGAGCACTGGAAAGCCATTTGTAGTAGACGGTAAAGAAGTTATTGCAAAAGCAGTATTCACTCCTGCTGAAACAAATGGAACTGTGATTTTAAGGTTTGAATTTGATGCTGCTGGTATTGATGATTTAGATTTAGTGGTATTTGAAAAAGCTTATGCTAATGGTGATTTGATTGCTAGTGAGGAAGATATCAATAACAAAGACCAAACAGTTAAATTAATAAAACCAGAGATTGTTGAAACTGGTGATATTACAAATGTTCAAGGATTGATTTTACTTGGTATAGCAGGATTGTTGGTGATTGGTATTGTGACTAAGAAAATTAAACCAAGGAAGAAAAATGATGAATAATTAATTTCATATATGTATACCTCCTTTGTAATTTAATTATACAAGAAAAGAATATGAGGTAAAAATGAAAATATATATAAACTTAACATTCCAATCTAATATAAATGAAAAGAATGTTGATTACATTAAAGAAAAGACAAAAGAATTTGTTGATAAGTTGGACAAAGAATTTGGAATAACTGTTGAATTAAATGAATTGTTAGTTTCTTCAAGTGAACGATTTTATGTTGTATTAGTTATTAGTGCAAATGAAGTTATAACATTTAAAGAGATAAAGGACAGTTGGTTATATGGATATTCATTAATACAAAGGATTGACGAAAAAGATAGCAATATAATTCTTGAATATTTTAAGTCAAAGAAAGTAGGTGAATAAATTGAAAAAAACATTTTATAAAATTATGAAATGGACACGTAGAGGTTTCTCTGTATTTAAAAGAATACGTAGGAAATTAGCAATGTCAATGGGATTAACAAGTACAATGATGTTAGCACATACTACATCAACAAATGCCATGGTTGGTGAAATACTTCAACCAAAGGTAAATGATGCAGTAACTGAAATGCAGAATGCAGTAAATATTTTGGGTATATTGGCAATTATAGTTATTGGGTATATGATTTTCTTTAGTAAATCAAAGAATGCTGCAAAGATAGCAGTAGGAGTAATTGCAGGATATATTATTATATTTGGTGCAGCACAAATTTGGACATGGATTCAAAGTTAAAAAGTAGTTAGTAAAATAGAATAAATAAAAAAAGGCGCTTAATAGAAATCAGAAACTAGATATGTTTCAAATGGTTTTTATTGAGTGCCTTTTTATTTTTGGAAATTAAGAAAGGATTGAACAGTATTTTTATGAATATCATGAAGAAACAAAAGAAAAAGAATAGATTGAAAAAAACTGTTTCAATAAGAAAATCAATAAGTAAGTCATTAACAGTAATAGGTTCATTTTTATTTGTGATCTTCGTTATTAATGGTAATGCATTTGTTGTTAATGCAGGATTATATGATGCGAATAATGTAAGTAAAGAAGTATATGCACAATTAGAAAAAGATGGATTTATTAATGTAGCTTTGCGAGGAATAGGAAAGCTAATACATTCAATATTGGCAACATTATTAGATTTGTTAGAAGTGTCTTTTACTACTTTAGCAAAGTATGATTTTTTATCGCTTGAGCCAATCGCAAAAGTAAATGTAAATCTTGAAACTATTATATTAATTCTATTATTTTTAGGGTTTGTATTTATAGTTTTTGTACGTATGTTTTCAGGTGGGAATCCATTACAACCAGTAGTAAATGCAGTAATTATGTTGATGTGTATAAGTATATTTGCATATTCTATGGGTGTTTTATTTGATATTCGAGTAGCATTGGTTGAAGAAACAAATGGAATCATTGGAGCGAAAGAAAATGAAACAATATCAGAAACACTATTTCGAGCGAATACATACGATATGGTTGAATCTTTGGCACAAAATAAGCTTGTTACATTGAGTGAAGTTGATGGATTAGATTTAGAATATCTTGATACTGAAATAAGAATACCAAGAGCAGTATTTAATGATGTGATTGTTAGTGTTAATGCAGATGGAACATTTGAAACTGAGAGTTTGCAAGATGGATGGTTTGGAGTAGGTGATGTAAGGTATTTTGGATATCGAACAGACTATTTGGCATTAAATGTAAGTGAATTATTAACAGTTGTAATATTTCTAATAGGATTGTTTAAGCTAGGTTTCTTATGTGGTCAGTACTTTCAAATATATATGTGGGGTAGACTTGCACTTGGAAGTATGTTGGCAAATGTAAAAGCAGTATATGACGTTTTATTAGAGGGTGTAGGGAACACGTTATCTATTTGGATATTGTATTTTATGATGAGCCTTTATGGTTTGTTATCTTCTGCAATATTACAAAATGATATATTAGGAAATTGGTTAGGGAATTGTATATTAATTTTTGCCATTGGAATGTTGGTATTGATTGGTGATGAAAAGATATTAGAGAAGTTACATGTCAACACTGGTGGAATGATGATGATGAAATCACTCTTTGCAGGACAACGATTTGCACGTATGGGTAAAGTAATGTTTAACAAAGGAGCTGATGCAGTAGGAATGGCAAAAGACGGTGTAGAGGGTGCTATTGATGCAGGAAAAGGTGCAGTTGATTCTTATAAAAACTTTAGTGATGATATGAACCGTTGGGAAAATCGATATGAAGATATGGCGAACGATCGTAATATGCAATTTGCAAATAGTGAAGGTGGTTCAGGTTCTACAGTACCAAGTAATGAAAGTGGTCAAGTTTCAGGGACTGGAACAGGTCAAGATAGTAGTTCAGGTGTTAATCCTGATGAAGAATCTACACAAAATCAAAATATAGATGAAAATGAAGAACAAAAGCCATATGGAGCAAATGGAATTGTTTTAACAAAAGATGGAATTGATTATAAAAATGCATATAAAAATGAAGTCTGGAAAGAACAAGAAGAACAACAACGTGAGCAAGAAAGAGCAGATAAGCAACAACGAGATGATGATAAATATAAAGCGGATTATGAACGTAGAGCAATTATTCGTGATGATGTTAATCGTGATGTATGGAGTAGAGGAAAAGATGCTCAAGCAAATGGTTTTAGTAATATAAAAGATTATGAATCATATAAGCATGAACAGGAATCGCAAAGTAAGATTGAAGAAAGTGAAAGTCTTATGAGTGAGGAAGAAAGACAAATGATGCTTGATGAAATAGAAGAAATGAAAAAGGAAATGAAAGGAAAGTAAGAGGAGAATAAAAAATGGCAATTATTCCTAGAGATAGTAAAAGTAATAGTTCAGAAGATAAGAATTTGGGATTAGAAGTTGTAGTAATGATTTTTGCATTTGTAGTGTTAGGTAATATGTTTATTTCACCTTTTATACATGCAAAGTTAAGAATACCATTCTTTGTTTTTATTGGATTGTTATGTTGGTACATGTTGTCACCTAGTAATTTGAATAAAGGAAAATTAGGTTATCACAGAGTATTAATTACAGTGCGCTATACACTTAAAAAAATAGAATATCGAAAGAGGGTGAAAAGATGAATATATTAGAGAAATTGAAACACCCTAAGCAGATAATCAGAAAAGATAAAGAAAGCATTAAAGACTATTTATTAGAAAAGTCAGTTGATGAAATTGGAATTTGGAAACATGAAGATGGATATGTAATTTCTAAAGATAAAGAGCGTTATAAGGTATTTAAAATAACTTATTCTACACCTAATGGGGTTAATCGTGATGTTGATATTAGAAACCATAAAAATATGCGTTTATTGATGGATAGTTTGCAAGATAATTGCAAAGTTCTATTTCCAAAAGAACAGAAAAATTCGTTAACAAGTAATATTGAGTTTTATATGGAAATTGCAAAAACTGAAACAGATCCTAGTAGGCAAGAAGTGTTATTAAATCGTATTCGTCTTATGAATATTTGGAATGAAACAAAATATGTTTCACTTATTTTATTTATTAAAGCAAGTGATGAAGATAAATTTAAAAAAAGCGCTTATAGTTTCCTGAACGTCAGAGAATATGTGGGTGATGAATTAATTGAATTTTTATCAACATTGCATAATGGAATGGAGTAATGAGAATGTTAGATAAATTAAAAGGTAAATGGAATGATAGAAGAGTGTTTTCAATTGATAAAAACAATTATGATTTTTTGAAGAAAATATGTTCTCATTCATCAATTAGTTGGCATGAATTATATTATGTAAATGCAAATAAATACTTTACTTGTTTAGAGATATTTGATTACATGGAAAATTCTTCATTTGGGTTTTTGAACTCAATTATATCAAGAAACAATACATTGGTAACTGCTGATATTAGCAGCATGTCAACATTGGAATATGACAAGAGAATAGAGAACTCATTAGAGAAACAAGACAATACAAAGAATACAACTAATAAACGGATTAGCTTTCGTAGAGCAAGTAAAAATACAGGTCAATTATTAGATTTTGAACGTCAAATAGATAATACAAAAGATAGTGTAAAAACAATGACTGTGCGTATTTATTTGTTTGGGAAGTCAAAAGAAGAGGTTCAAGATGAACTGGATAGATTAGTTAACAAGTTAGTTGAGTTAAAGATGCAGGGATATACACAAACAAACGCACTAGATGAAGATTATAAGGCATTAGGTTCGTTTAGTGATCCTGTAAGAAAAATGGTTTCCTCTTCTACAGTAGCAGATATGATGATGCGTAGTGAAATCAATAAAGTTGATAAGAATGGAATGCTGATAGGTTATACCTCATTTGGAGTTGTTGCACCTGATATATTTTCATTTGAGAATACATCATATTGTATGGTGTTCATGAGTATTACTGGTGGTGGTAAATCGGCATTGTTTAAATCAATTGCAGAGGGGCTTGAATTAAGAGGAAATCATGTTCAGTTCTTATTTGACCGTCATGGAGAATATAGAGAGTACTGTAAAAGAATTGGTATAGAGTATATAACAATTGATGAGGGGAATACCCTTAATCCATGTCAAATGTATTATGTAGAAAATACAGATGGAATTATTCGTGATAATGATATACAAAGTAAAATTTCGTCACTTACAAATGGTTTTATAAAGCATAATTCATTAGATTTAAAATTAGATAAGACAGTAATAAAACAATTTAAATTATTACTGAATTATTTCTATAAAAAGTATAAAGGCAAAAAGTTAGATGATGTAAAAAAATGGATAGTATACGGTGACGTATTAACAGAATTAAAAAAACGTATTAAGGAAGGACATTATCGTAAAGTAGCAGAACATGATATTTATGTCATTGAATTAGGTTTAATGGATATGACTGATAATTATGGTTATTTGTATAATCAAAGAACGAACTTAAATATTGACCTTACTAAATCAGTGTGTTTTGATATTTCATTCTTACAAAATAATGATGATGAATTAGTTTTAAGTAGTTATGTAAAAATGCTGCTAAATTATGTTTCATATGGTTTCTATTTAAACAAAAAGCGTAATGAGGAAGAAATGGAACGTAGAAATATAAAAATTTATGAATTAGATCACCCACTTTACACGTGTAACTGTGCGATTGATGAATTTATGGATTATGCAACTGATCGTAGTTTCTTAGAAGATTGCGTATCTTTACAAAAGTATGGTCGTAAGGCATTTAGTGGATTAACATTTATGATTCATGCCACTGATGATTTGAAAAAGGGATTAGATAATAATGAAGATTTATTGTCACAAATTTTTGGATTATCTGTACACAAATTTATAGGTGAAGTAGACGGAAAGAGTTTGTATTCATTACAAAAACTTATTCCTGCACTTAATGATGATGATATTGAAATCATTAAGGGATTAAAGAAAAATCCAGAAGATGGAACACGAGAGTTTATGGGTATTTTTAATAATAAAGAAAAAGTTCCATTTAAGAGTATTGTAAACAAGTTCCAACGTGATTATTTTGGTGGTGGTGCTTAATGAAAAAGGTAATCATACTTTTGCTTGGTGCTCCTCTTTTGTTTCTGTTATTAATTGCAGGATTAGATGATGGTAATAGCGGTAGTGAGGGGTATGGTACTGGTAGTGGTTGTGAGTATAGCGAAACTGAGACATTCAAAGATGCAGCTGTAGAAGAACAGAGAGAAACTGTTAAGAACAATTTAACAGATGAACGATATATAAATGCAGTTTTAGGCATTTACTCTTTAGACAAGGAATTAGACGTTAAAGAGATATCAAAAACCTTTAATGAACTTCATGAATATACATCTATAAATAATATTACCTTTAGTGTTTCTGCTTATATTCAAGCGTATAGATATGGTGAAGATTATTTGAAATATTTAAATGAAAATAAGTTAGTAGCTAATGTAGAAAATAATAAAAAATATCAAGAAGAACATTATAAAGAAGTAACTGATAAAAATGAAAACGATTATAACTATTATATTGAGGTTCTAAATACGTTAAACACGCATTGTGTAGTTACTTCTATTGATTTAGAAACAGAACATTATCAGTCTGCAAATCCTTATGTGAAGATTAATTTAAGAGGACAATGCACTTGGTATGTTTGGGGAAGAGTGAGGGAAAAAATAGGTGAGGAATTACCTGCAAATATGGGGAATGCAAACGAATGGTATTCATATGCACAAAAAAATAATTTGTATAAGACTGGTACTACACCTAAAGCGAATAGCATTATTGTGTTAGGTGGTGGTGACTATGGACATGTTGCGGTCATTGAAAGTATAGAAGATGGTAAGGTCCGCATTACTCAAGGAAACTATGATAATCCATGTAATAAAAAAGGAGCTATTTGCGATATGTCGGAATATGCACGTAATTATTATGCAGAGTTATTTAGTGACTCTGAAATTGATATAAGTATTCTAAATAGTGGCGTGTATGAAAAAATGACGATATTAGGGTATATATATTTTTAGAAAAAGAGGTAAAAACGATGAAAGAGAAATTAATAAAAATAAAGACAATTTTGTTAAAAATAGGGAAGAGGATATTAAAATATGATATTTTAGGTGATATTTTATTTGTTGGAATTGCAGCAATAAAATTTATAATAAGTTGTCTAGTATTAAAGGTTAGTATTCGTGGTCTATTTCATATTATAGAAATGGGGATTGCAATGAATGATCTAATCGAAGTTTTGATACCATGGTCTACATTTTTTATGGTTATAATTATAAGTTTATCAATCTTACAAGGAAAGGGATTTAAAGAAACAGTATTAAAAGTAGTAACGGTTCCACTTTTAACATTTGAATCTATATTTGTTGTAGTTGGGATTTTTGAGGATATAACAGGAACGGGTACATTAGATGAAAGCATGACTTATTTACTGCTGATGTTAATTTGTATTTCTATAATATTAGAAAGTTTAGATAAATATTTATATAAAAAATGGTTGAAAAAAACTGATAGAAAGAAATATGATTTTTTGTTTGGACCATCATTAACAAGCTATAGAGCAGTATCAATTGATAGAAATGAAAAAAATGAGATTCACAATGATGAGATAAAAAAATATAAATTTGTTGGTAAAACTTTTTATTTGCATTTAGCAAAAGTTCAGATGATAGCAATTAATATATCTGATAATGTTTTGGAAATGATTGTGTTTGTTAAGAAGTATGAAGATTCTTATTGTATGGATTATGAAATAAAGTTTAAAAATGGTAATACTGTTTTTATTCAAGAATGTCTGAAAGAAAAAGAATACAAAGAATTGGAAAGGTATCTTGTTGCGTATGAAAATGATTAGTGATGATAAAAAAAGAAGTAAATAATTACTTCTTCAGTGAAAGATAATATTTTAGTTGATCCAGTGCAGTAAGATGATGAATGTCTTTATTTATTGCAAGTCTCCAATTTGTAGAATCATTTGTTGGATTATTCAAATACCAATAATATTCATATAGATAATAAGAAAGGCGAGAGTAAAGATTTCTATCTTTAAGAAGAAAGCTAATATCTTCTTGAGTTAATTGCATTTTTAACTTATTTATTTCATTCACTATTTCTAAGTCTGTCGCCATAATGTTAATCGTTCCTTCCTTAATAGTATGATAGCACGAAAATTTAAAAGGAAGAAAGAAAAAAAAGAGGTAAATAAAATGAAAAAATATAAATTAGATGGAAAAATATTGGTATTAACGATATTAGAGTATACACGACCGTTAATTAGCAGTGTTACATTTGGTATTTTTAATAATTTAACTACAGAAGAAAAGAAATGCGATATGGTTACATTTTACAGTATTGCAGTGAGTAGTTATTTTTTAGATGAAATATTTAAAGGCTTCACAAAAGATGAATATAAACGTATTGCAAGTCGTAATGATGAAGCATTAGATATTAAAGAAATATTTGTAAATGTTGCTGAAATGGATAGTCATTATGTAATGGAGTTCGAAATTATATTAATAAATGAGAAACAAATTAAATTTATTGTTTATTGTACGAAAGAACAATACAAAGATTATCAAAGAGATTTCAAGGACTGTGATGAATGAGGTAAAAGAACATAATTTAAAAATAGCACCATATTTTTTTGAGCAACAATTAAGTGGTCGTAAAAGTTGGGAATTAAGATATAACGATCGTGATTATAATATTGGCGATATTTTATATCTTCATGAATGGGATAAGAAAAAAGGATATAGCAAAAGAATTTTGAAAGTTCAGGTAGTAGATATGCTAAAGGATTACTATTTATTAAAAGACGATGTTGTTTTATTAACAACAAAGATATTAGATAGAACACAAGCATTGTTTACAGATTGGTAATGATGCAAAGAGATGAGGTGATTTTATGAGTGGTCAATTAGGTAGTTGGAAAACAGTACAAAAGAGTTGTAGGTTTACAAGTGAAGAAGTTGAGTTCATTCAGAGTAATTTTGGTAGTTACTATAATAATAGTTTTAATAATTGTTTAAGTAATATGATATATAGATTTTATTATCATAAAGAAGAAATGGATAAAGAAGTTAGTAGTACAAAAAAAGAGTTAGAAGAATTAAAAAAAGAAATAGTGAAATATAAGGAGATATTAAGTAATTTGAAACGTATTGAGAATAGTGTAAATTCTGCATTATACTGTGCTAAAGATTTAGATAATGTATTACAAAAAAATGAAAAGGATTAATTGATCAAGTACATGTATTGATAAACGTGTAATACAATTCCTGATTTGTAATACAAGAAATCTTCCAGCAACCAGGAAAATTGCTGCAGGTTGTAATACATTGAATAAAACTAAAAGAGGTGAAAAATGAGTAAACAATTGAGTTTATTAGATACTAACGAATTGAGTACCTATGATAAAGAGCAGTTTAAAAAAGAAAAAGCAAAAGAATTTATAAATGAAATGGGTCTAGAAATTATAGATGAACCAGTAGCGAAAGAAGTTAAGAAAGAAATTTCTATTAATGATTATATACGTTTTAATAATCAATTTTATAAAGTGAGAAGTATATTAAGGCATCAGATATGGGCAGTGCGATTGGGGGATACTGATACGATAGCATTTTCTGTGTATGATGTTGATAATGTGTCGGATAATATACAATCATTATTGAGAAAAGGTGATGTAATAATTGTTAAAAATGAGTTTAGTAATGTTCAAGAAGTAATATTTCTAGAACTTTTAAATAATGGTGATCTGTATGTTTTTGATGAGTTGTTAGGAAGTACATTAGTATTGAAGAATTATAAAATACAGCTCATGAAAGGAGAATTAAAAGATGTTTGAGAAATTTAGACGTGATGAACGTTATATTGTTTTAAAAGATGGATATAATAAAAAATTAATTGTTGGAGTTTTTTTAGCAGTAGTTATAATAATAACATTTGCTACTAGTAAGATATGGTTGCCTGATAGTAGGGCAAAAATGCATAGAGGGTTAGGAAGTGAATTAACATATAATCTGTATAAAGTAAAGTTCGAAAAAAATGTTTATTATGATGAAAATGAACATTTGATAGAAGTGCTGCTAACAGAAGAAATTATGACAGATAAAAAGGAAATGAAATTAACTTATATACCGTATGCAAGTGATGAATATGAACTTCCTTATGAGGTTATTAGTGGCTATAAATCTAATAAAGATGATAGCGAAGTTATAAAAGAGCAAAGTAAGATGATTCGTATTCGTGTTCCAGATGATTTTTATTATGTTCGTATTGATATACATCAGGAAAACACAATTACTCAATCAATTTATATTGATTATAGAGAATGTAAAAGTGTTGATATGAATGAAAAAGGTAAAGACTATTTAAAAATGCTAGAAGATAAGCAAAAAGAAATTGATGATTATAAGGCGCAGCTGCAAACGGTAGAAGATAGCATTGCTACTAAACAGGAAAGTATTGATAAAATTAATGCTTTAAGTAAGGAAGAGCAGAAAAAACAACAAACTCAATTGGATAAGTTAAAAGATGAGATTGAAACTATAAAAGAAAGTAAGAAAGTATTGGAAAACGATATTAAAGATGCAGAAAAAGTGTTAAAAGACTTAAGAGGGTATCAAGATGAAAAAGAGGTATAAACAAGTTCCAAATTTTTATTCACCTAAACCTTTTTTCTACATAAGTAAGCTGCCATCAATTATTATTTATAAAGTTAAAAGTTTGATACAAAAGAATGATGGATATGATCGTTATATGATTGCATTGTCTAATGTTAATTTAGTTAGAGAGTTTGCAGGATATTTTGCCGAAAAAGACAATCAGAAAAGAGAAACATTAAAAGTGTATTATAAAATTGAAAAAAACCGTGTTGACATAAAGTATCGTTTTTACAAAAAGGCTGTTGAAAATGATTATGAGCAATTTCGTGAAATGGTTGGCTTACATACATATCTTACAACACAACTACATATGGATGCTGCTCATGGAATGTTTTCAATTGCAATGCAGATTATACCGGAAATGACTTATGACGCAGATAGATTCCGTGTAACAGTAGGAACAGATATATTTGACTTAGTTTATTGGGTGTTTTCAGATGCTCCTCATATGCTCCTAATTGGACCAACACAGAACGGTAAAACAACCATGATGTATTATCTCTTAAATGGCTTATTGAGTGCAGGTTTTGAAATTGATATGTGTGATGGTAAAGGAGTTGACTATGCATTATGTAAGCATCAATTTAGAAATTATATTGATAATGATGTTACAAATCCTGATAATAATGAAAATATATTAAATTTAGTACGTAACTTTCATAGTGAAATGATGTGGCGAAAAGAAGAGCTGCTAGCAAGAGGAGTGAACAACTATAAGCATACAGAAGATATGATGCCTAAGTTCCTATTTTTAGATGAATACATTTTGTTGACGCAGCAGTTTGAAAAGAAACAAAGAGAGAAGTTACAAGCTCTAATACTTGATATAACGCTTATAGGTGGTGCTTTAGGGTGTAACCTAGTTGTGACTATGCAAAGGGCAGATGCACAGTTTATAGGTGGTTTAGCACGTGATAATTTCATGTTTAAGATGGTAATTGGTAAAGCCAGTAGTGAAAGTTATCATATGATATTCAATGACAGTTCTATAAAGCCGCTCACAAAGGGGAAAGCGTGGTATACAAATGAAGAGAAACCAAAGATGCTAGCATTTCCACTATATACAAGTGTCATAGACAGTGGGCAAAAAGAAAAGCAACATGATCCAAAAGAGGAAAGCAATGACTGAGTGCGACTGCGATAATCTCAAATTATCAGCAAGTCGCAATCGCACTCTGTGAGTGCGATTCCCTTTACTTGATTATATTAGCTAACTTTATGGACAAATGAGGTGAAAACATGAATATACAAAGGTATAAAGACTATGCATTTAAGGTGATACGTTCAGGTGATATAACAGAAGTTTACGCCTATCGTGAAGTACTTTATAAGAAATTGCCATTTGAGGATATTCAAGATGAGAAAGATTTATGCGAATTGGAAGATACCATTTTAAAAAATGGTGATAGTGAAATTGTTACAGAAGTTGAAAAGGTTACTGTAGATACTGAAACATATAAGCGTAGGGTATCGAACATCTTAGCTGCTAAACGTAAGATAACACGGATTATACAAGCGAATGCAGGACAATATCCTGAACGTGATAAGTTTTTAACTTTAACATTTAAAGGAGAGCCACCAGAACGTAAAAAGGTTATTGATGATTTCCAATACTTCAATAAGAAGTTTAAACGCAAGTATGGTGATAAGTATGAATATCTTGCAGTAATTGAACGTGGTGAAAATGCTACAAAAAGATTACACTTGCATATTGTATGCTTTAATCTTCCTAGAATTGATAAAGAGGAGCTTGAGGAGTTGTGGGGGCATGGATATATTTATATTAATGAAATCAAAACGGCTCATGATATTGTTAATTACGTAACGAAGTATATTGAAAAGACATTGAAAGATGATTATATCGGCAAAGGCGAACGTTTCTATTTCCCTAGCCAAAAGTTAAAGAAACCAGAAGAATTATTTTTGAATGATAATGAATTTGACCGGTTCTTAAAATATGAAAGTCTGGGTAATCCATTGTTTCAATTTGAGTTTAATAGTAAGTATGTAGGTGATTGCTTGTATCAAAAGTTTATGAAAATTGATTGATTTAAATTGTATATGATCATTCAATTAAATAACTAATGAAGTATGGAATACCATATAAAGTTGTTCTATTCAAAGAAAAATAAACCATTATAATTAAATTTATAGAGAAAGGAGAAGAAAGTGAATGTAAAAAGTAGACTATCGATATCAGAGATTGAAGAAAGAGATAAGTATAGACAAAAATTTAAATCAGCGCCTATGTGGTTTAAAATGTCTAGAATTATTAAATCTCATGGAGTAGATTTAGGTTCATGGTATAAGTTCTTAGGAGGGCAAAATACTATATCATTGGAAACTATAATAAAAGTAAATGATTTAGTAGAAAAAGAAGTAAAAACTATGATTAGTGAACTAGAAGAATTTATAAAATAATTCTTCTTTTTTTTGAATTGGAACAGGGGGAATATATTATGTTAGTAAATGATGGAGTTCAAAAATTAAACGCTGATGAAAGAAAAATTGCAAAGTATTGTAGAGAAAGTACAAAGCGACAGGCACAGGACGGTTATAACTTAGAAGAGCAAGAGAGACGCATAAATAATTATATAGAATTATATGAGATGAAAGGTGAAACTGTCTTATATCAAGAGTTTGGAGCTAGTGCGAAGAATTTGAAAAGACCCAAGATGAGAGAATTAATTAAAGATATTAAGGCAGGTAAGATAAAATGTGTTATTGTTTATAAATTGGATAGATTAGTTAGACGGTTAACGTCATTACATGAAATGCTAGTGTTATTTAAAAAGTATGATGTGTCGTTTGTTTCTATGAGTGAAAATTTTGATACCAATACTGCAACAGGAAGAATGGTATGTAATGTTATTATATCTATTGCAGAGTGGGAGCAAGATACAAATAGTGAGCGAACAAATGAGGCTTTGTCAGCAGGTGCGAGATTAGGTAATTATATAAAAGGTGGGAAACCACCATTTGGCTACGTTCGTTATAGTGAAAAAGAAGTTATTATGATCAATGGAAGAAAAAAAGATTTTGTGAAAAAAGGTCTTAAAATACATGAGGAAGAAAGTGAAGTTATTGAATATATTTTTAATTTGGCATATGATAACTATTCATTTTTGGAAATTGCATTGATGGTTAATGAGTTAGAATATATGAAAACAATTAAAAAAACATATACAGAATATCAAATTAGGAATATATTACATAATAAAATCTATTGTGGTATTATGACACTTAAAAGTGATGAATATGAAATTAATATAGATGCAATAATTGATTTAGAATTTTTTAATAAAGTTAACAAAATCATATCACGTAGAAGTAAAGTAGCGATTAATGATTATCTATTTAAAAACAAGATTTATTGTAATTGTGGTGATTTATGCGAACAAAAATCAACTAATAAAATAAATTCAGGTGAATGTGTTACGTATTTATATTATTATTGTCCAAAATGTAAAAAGCGTATTAATGAAAGTATATTGATTGATTATACATTGGATAAAATTGCTAAATATAGAAAGAATACAGAAAAGGATATTATAATTAAAGAATATCAGAATGAACTTAATTCTATAGAAGAATTAAAAGAAAATATGTATAATTTTTATGTGTCAGGTAAAATAAGTGGTGATACATATATATCTATGATGATGAGGTATGAAGATGATTATAAAAAGAAGAAAGCAGAATACAGTACATTCATAACTGAATATGAAATTAAGTTTAATCAGTTTAGTTTTGACAAGAAGAAAAAATTAATTAATAATAAAGTTAAAGATATAACGGTAGATTTAGATTTGAAAATCCCATTGAAAATAGAATTGAAGGAGGAAAAGGGAAAATGAAAAATGTAGCAGTTTATTTAAGAAGTAGTATAAATGAAGATATTGATAACTTAAATTATCAATCAAATTTGATTAATTCATATATGATTGATAACTTGCACAATGATGGAAAAGTAATTCATTTTATTGATAATGGTGTAAGTGGTAAAGGTTTAGACGGTAAAGCGTTGAATACATTGTTAGCTGAAATAGAAAAAGGTAATATAAATAAATTAATAGTATTACATAAAGATAGATTAACTCGCAGAGAAGATATATTGATTGAATTAGAAAAAAATTTAATGAATATAATGTTGAGGTGATAGAAGTGCATCCACAACTTTGTGATAGTTTATTAAGAAAGAAAGATGAATTATCATAAATGATTAATTGACATAATAAATAAGGATTTATATTATAAAAATATAAGTAAAAGGAGGTGTTTAGTATGGGTTATTATGATGTGAGGAATGCAAAACTTTCAATTTTGGATATGTTAAAATATGACGCAATCCAAGATGAGGACAAAATTATTTATAAGGATATGGGAAGATATGTTCAAATGTTAGTGCCTATGAATAATTCAAAATTACATGATACTTATGAAGTTTATTTTGATAGTAATGGAAGGATTTCTAAAATAATTGGACATGATACTAATACAGGATTTAGGGGAACGAAATATGTATAATATTAAGCATCTTTAGAAAGATGCTTTTTTTGTGGAATTTAAAAGAAATTAGTCATTATTATAATTATTTAGAGTGAGGCTAGTGAATGTTACAAAAAGTTAATAGTAACTTAGACCGTATGTTGGGAAGAATGGCTCAAGAGAGGTTGTTTTATTTTGTGAAGTTATATATAATTATGAAAGATGTGCTAATAATCTAGAGAGGTGTATATGTCAAATTATAGAAATGAAGCAGAAGTTGAAACAAAGTTTGTATATTCACATTTAATAAAAGAAATACTTTCTATACCGAGTGATAGAGTTAGTTTTCATGTACCAATAAAAATTCATCAGGGAAGGAGTGTTTTAACTAAGGAAGCAGATGTTGTAATCAAAAGTGATTCAAATGAGAATTTAATTGTAATTGATTCAAAATCTCCAAATGTTACATTAGAGCAATACTTTGGTCAGATTGATTCATATGCTTTTCAATTAGAGACTCCCATTTCTATTCTTACTAATGCAGATAGAATAATAGTAAGATTCTATCAAGAAGGGAATAAGAAACATATACTTTTAGATAAAAAGGTTGATGAATTAGAAACGACAGGATATAGTGAGTTAATAGAAATTATTGATTCGGTTGAAAAAAATATTGTAGATAATATGAAAATATCTGATGAAGTAGAAACGGATAGTCCAAAAATAGTTGATTATAGAAGAACATTTAGAGTAATTCATACGAAAATTAGATCGATAGATAAATTAGATCCCTCATCTGCATTTGATGAGTTTAGTAAAGTATTGTTTATTAAAATTATTAATGATAGTTTATCTGATGATGAACAGTTAACTATTGAGAGAATTAAAGCTATGGGAGTAATAAAAGCCCAATCTGAGTTTGTTGATAAATGGTTTCAAGAAAAAGTGAGTAGTTATTATCCAGGTATTTTTGCTATAAACACTAAAATTGGGTTAACTCCAAAAGCGCTTATTACAGTGTTGGATATTTTAAATAAAGATTTTGATTTAAAAGATTCTTTGACTGATATAAAAGGTAGGGCATTTGAGGAATTTTTACCTAGTCAATTAAGAGGTAAAGGATTAGGACAATTTTTCACACCTCGTGCAGTAGTCGACTTTATGATAGAAAGAGCCGAAATTTCATTAAATGATAAAGTTCTTGATTTTGCGTCTGGGTCTGGGGGGTTTTTGATAAAAGCATTTGAAGAAAAAATGAAACTTATTGATACCTTACCTAAAGTTTTTATAGATGCTCTAGGTAAAACAAGGGAAGAACTAGAGGAAATTGCAAAAACACAAATATTTGGTATTGATGCAGAGCCAAGGGCGGTAAGAACTGCAAAGATGAATATGTTATTATGGGGTGATGGAAAACAAATCCAACATGGTAATGGTTTAGATGTTAGCGATTTTAATGGGGATCCCTATTTAGCAAGTGAGTATAATAATGATGATCCTAATTCAGGTGTTAATGTTATATTAGCTAATCCTCCTTTTGGATCAACAGAGGAGGATCAAAAAGTATTATCAAGGTATACTTTGTCTAAAAAACGACGCGATAAGAACGGTGAAATTAAATTCTCAAAAGTGAAAACAGAAAATTTATTTGTTGAAAGAGCATGGAAATTACTAAAACCTGGGGGAAGATTACTAATTGTATTGCCTGAGGGGATTTTTAGTAATAAAACTTCAGCAACAAGAGATTTCATTTTAAGTCATTTCACAATTGATACAATTGTAAAGTTGCCAAAACATAGTTTTGTAATGTCTGGAGTAGATACTATTAATACGGTGGTGCTAGTAGCATACAAAAATACAAGTGATAGACAAAAAGAAATTATATTGTCTGATAAAAGGACGTGGATTAATAAAAATCATGTTATGACAATAAATTTCGCTTCAGTTAATCAGATAGGGTATGAACCTTCAGGAAAAATAATCAAAAGAGGATATGAAGGAAGCGATTTTCAAATTATTGCTAATAAATTAAAGAATAATGATTTTGAAACAATAGTTGCAGATCCTTTAGAATATGCTTCTATTGAATATGGCGATATAGAAAAAAGTGAGAATTGGAAAAAATCAATGGTTAAATTTTTGAGAATTGATTTTGATCATGTTCCTTTAAGAATTGATCCTACCTACTATTTCTTTAAAAAAGAAACAACTACGTTGCTTTCTTCATTTGTTAGTTTAGATATTAGCGAAAATAATACGCAAAGAATTAAGTTAACAGAGAAAGAATTAAATAATAATGTAGAAAAGGTATACAAATATGTATCTGTAGTGAAAACACTAAATGGTACTGTCACAGAAATAGAAGAAAAAACTGTAGATGATATTTTGTCTACACGATCTGGATTACCACAAAGGCTATATAAAAATGATATTGTTTTTAATCCTTATAGAATTAATACTGGTTCAATAATATGGATTGATTCTGATGATGAGAGTTTGATTACAAGCCCAGCTTATGTAGTGTTGAGAAATGTTGATATTGATATTAAATATTTAGTACAATTACTAAAAACACCGTTTATGAAATATCAAATACAAGTGCTAGCTTCTGGGTCAGTTCGAGATAATTTTGGTACTAATGATCTAGAACTCTTAAGAATACCAAATATATCAAAAAGTGAGCAAAAGGAAATAATGGAATCAGTCAATGGTTCAATTAATGAAATAATGGTTATGCAAAATAATATGAGGACTAAAATAGAAATGATTAATAATCTATTAAGTGATTTTTTAAAGTAAAATACGATGTTTATTAAACATTAATATATTTTTTGCCATAAAACTATTGTAATTTCACATAAAGTATGGTATTATATCTATATAAAGTTAGTACTTGATATATATTAACTTGTATAAGTGAAGTTCGACCATAGTATGATTGAACGCACCATATAGAAAGAGACGAACTATATCTTAAAGATATGGTTCTTTTTTTATGCTATACTTTAGATATTATATTAAGGGGAAGTAATTATGCCATATTCATTTACATCAGGATTATTAGAATCAGGTAATCGAACATTTATTGAAATACCATTTAACGTTTGGGATACATGCAATCAGAAAGGAATGATTTCTGTATCAGTAATGGTTGAAAATGTTTCTTTTGAGTGTAAGTTAGTTCCTAAGGGAGACGGTAAATACTATATCCCAATTACAAAAACAATAATAAAGAAATTAGAAAGAAGAAATGATTTATATGTTCAGTTTGAAATTATTGATAAGTTAAGTCGAATTACTGCAAATAGTCCTTATAATAAAGAAAAACCTATAAGGAAAATAGATAGTATAAATTATATTAAGACACCAGCTGATGCTTGTGGTTATCATGCGTGTGTTGCAATGTTAGCAAACGTCAGTGTTGATGAAGCAATGAAAGTTATGCAAAGTAATACAAAAAGGGAAGTTAGTATAAGTAAAGTAATTGAAGCACTTGATTACTATGGAATTAGGCATGCAGATAAGTTTATCTATACAAAAGGAAAACAAGTTGATTTTCCTAAATGTTGTATTATAAATGCTAAGGCAGAACCAAATGGGTTACTAATGGTATATTATAATGAAAAATATTATAATCCTGCAGTAGAAGTACAATATGATTATGATAGTAAAAGAATTGTTAGTTATATGGAAATCTATATAGATTAAGGAGTTAATATATGAATAGTATAAAAGTTCAGAGTGAACGTTTAAAAATAGTTAAGTTTAGTAGTGATATGGTTGAGAGTGTTTATCATAATTCACATGATGAGAATACAAAACGATTTATACCAGATGAGTATTTTGAGACAATTGAAGAGGCTAGGGAAGTTGTTGAATACTTTATGAGTAACTATGGAAACAATGATGTTCCACAAGTTTATCCAATTGTTTTAAATAGTGGTGAAAACATTGGATATATTCAAGCGGTTCCAATTGATGATGGAAAATATGAAATAGGATATCATATAGCCGAAAAATATACAGGTAAAGGATATGCGACAGAAGCATTAAATGTGTTCTTACCTTTTATTATGAATGAGTTAAAAATTCAAAGTATTTATGGAATATGTAATGCTGATAATATTGGATCACGTAAAGTATTAGAGAAATGTGGATTTAAATTATTGAATGAAGATATCACAAGTGCAGATAATGAGAAGATTTGCGAATACATATATACAATTTAGTCGTAAAAAAAGTATTGATTTAAAATTAGATCAATACTTTTTGATTGCTATTTTATTAAAACGTATATTAGAACACCGAATCCAAACAATAGAGCAATTGCTGAAAATATAATAACTAAGTTTGCCAGTTTATTCACATCAAACTTTAAAGTTGTTTGTTTTGAACTAGGAGTGGCTTTCATTTCAACTTTTGCTTTTGTAACAACTGGAATTGGCTCGGGTTTTATTTCTTGCGTAACTTCTTTCTTGGTTGTTGTAACAATTGCATCTCTGTCATTTAAATAAGATTCTCTTCGTATCCTTATTTCAGGTTCTTTCTTTATCTTTGCGAAAGCAATAAAACTTAGGATTGCTTCAATAATTACGAACATAAAATAGATAGGCATTAAGATAAGTGAAACAATATAGAAAATTCCACTTGCTAATGCAAGCCATCGATTATTCATTATATATCCAAGAACATTAAAGAATACAGCAATGATTACAGCTGCCATATGCGGTAATACAAGTGCAGTTGCCAGTGCACCACCAATACTTTCAGTTGTTGCTCCTGCAAAGTATGCAATAATATAAATCATATAAGCTGCACCGATAATTGCAGATATTAATAATAGTTTACTTTTTTTTACTACAGTGTTCATATGTTATCCCCTTCTTATTTTAACTACAACAAATTATAGTTAAGTTATTAAAATAAAATCATTTAAATTATACCATATATCAGCTTATGTCTTTGATTAGATTTTTATTTGGAGAACTAATAAGAATATTTTAAGAGGAATGTGAAACTATGTAATTAGATAAAATAACACTATATGAAAAGGTACTTTGTGGCTTAATACTCTTGCTTGTAGAGAGTAGATTCTATGGAACGTAAAAGTAAGTATTATAAAACCCAAATCAATTAGGTGATTTGGGCTTGTTTTGTTACAGCTTGAATGTTTTATTACATGATGGACATTTATATTTTTTATTTGGAGCTGCAAGTGTAACAAGACTGAGTCCACCTGTCATCATGGCAGCTGCAGTATGTTTTGCCGCACTCCTCTTTTTCTTGACAATATAAGGATTTCCACAGTATGGGCAACGCGGTCCTTTTAGTTCCTCGTGACTCATAGTGCTGTTATCTTGCTGTGAATTGCTATTTGTACTACTAGAAGTGTTTTCACCAATGTAGTTGGCATTTGCGGTTGTACAATATGGACATGCAGGAGAATCTAAGGGAACTGGTGCTCCACATCCTACACATGATTTTGTACCTACAACTGTCTTTGGCTTTAATTCTTCTACTTCCTCTTCATCATCGTCCTTGCCTAACTTGTCCTTACTTTTTTTCAAAAGGTCTTCCCCTTTGTCTAAAGTGCTGCTAAGCGTTTTGTTTAGTTTGTCTTTGATCCCCATTTTTTATCCTTTCTTATTCCTGTCACAAAAACTAAAAAGCTTATATGCTGTTATCTTTTTGTGATACCTCTTTCCTCTAAATTATATCATGGGGAGTGGAAACAAACTATATGAAAGTTGTTATCTATTGGATAAATATCACTTAATGTATAAAAAACTCAATCGTTTTTTGATTGAGTTTTCTTAGATTATTCATTTCCATGCATAACCTGATTATTAATTTTCACTAACAGAAGTTGAGCTTCGTCATTCTCCCATAAGAAAATCAACTTATTTACATTGTATTGATTGCCATCTTTTTCTTTGATAATAATGGCAATCTTTTTATCTCCTTCATGTTTAATGATCCAATTATCACTACTTGGTGGAGTATATCCATACTCTTCAAATGTATTGATAACATAATCATACTGAAGTTGAGATAGGGAAGATGTAGTTACAGTGTCATCTGCTTTGGATTCATCACTTTTAGTTTCTTGTTGTGATGAAGTATTAACTGTATTATCATCTTGGTTTGATTTTGCTGTGTCATCATTAGATGAGCAGCCACTACTGAATAGTAATGTAAATAAAACTACCAATACTATGCTTTTCTTCATAGTACACCTCCTTCCACAATAGCCCTGGACATAGATGTACTATGATTCGACTATTTAAATTATATCATATATAAATTAAATATCTTTGGTTGTGACTATAACTGTATAATCACTGAATTTTTATTTGAAATCAATATCAATATCACCAAGACTGGCTTTTCCTTTAATTAATGGTTTAGATCCATTTGAATCTTTATATTCATGGTGACTTGATCCTTCAATAGATACATTACCTAAATCAGTTTTTAAATCATAACTATAGTCTGATCTTGTTTTATTTAGTAGTATATCAATGCTTCCTAAGTCTGCATCTGCTTTTAATTCTTCACTAACATTACCTTCGAAATCTAAATCGCCTAAGTTAAGGTTAAAATCACCTTTTCTAATATTAATACCAGTAGCATCAATACTACCAAGGTCAACTTTTACATCTAATTTATCTAATGTAAGGTTGCTTAATTTTACACTACCAAGGTTTGCATCAATTTCGATTTCTTTACAACTTTCAGGTACCGTAACAATGATTCTGCGATCTGCATTATCAAAACCAGCTAACGATATACTGATTGATTTTACTCCTGTATCAATGGTGATATCTCCATTGTCATCTTTAAAACTCACTTCACCATCATCAAAGTTTTTAAATTCTACTGAGAATTCATCACCTTTTTCAAATGTGATATCTCCTAGATCCGCATCAAGTTCAATTGAAGTTACTTTATTGTCTGATGTATAAGTGTCATTATTTTTACTTGCTTTCTTATCCGTGAATACTACAGTGCTAACTGGTCCAAAACGTTGTTGTTTGAAGTGTACATTTCCTCCTTGAACAACTCCGACAGATAGGATTCCAATTCCTAGAACTAGAAAGACACAAGCCACGATTACTAATATAAATGTTGGTTTTCTTTTTCTCATCATGTTCTCCTTTCTATACTGAATATGATTTTCTGCGACTGAATCTTTGGAACAGTCCAGACAGGCAATGTACTGCCCATGGGATAAATGTACGGATTGCTAGGATTAGTGCAGTAAGGATTAATAAACCTGCTCCTAAACTGATAAAACTAATTCCTAATCCAACAAGTCCACTTGCATAACTTGTACTCATTAATGCCAGACTGCTTACAAACGCAGGTACTGAGAAAATAATAAGTGCAATCATGCAACAGATTCCAGCAATAATCAAACAGAATATTACTAAGAAAAATACAAATACGATTAAGAATGCTGCCAGAGCCAATGGTAAGGCAATTGGTAAGGCAAAGATTCCTAAAATGATAATCCATAATGATTTTAAATCACGTTTTCCTGAACGAGGAACGTAATCCTCTCTGTTGTTTGCATCTTCTCTTTTTCTTCTTCTTTCTTGTTGCTGTTGATTGTTCTTGATTGTTGATTCAGCACGAATCGTTGCAGCAAGTTTGTTTGGAGGCCCTAATTCTTCAATAACTTGTGAAGCATTGTCTTCTCCAGCTTCCTCAAAATATTCTTCTACATAATGAATTGCATCTTCAAATTCTTCTCTTTGTAAATCACGCAGATGGTAAGATAAATCAGCAATGTATTCTTTTTTACTCATTTCCTTCATGACTAGTCTCTCCCTTCATAATTGAATTTATTCGCTTGGAAAATTCACTCCAAGCTTCTAAGTATAAATAATATTGTTCTTGTCCTAAATCAGTTAAAGTATAGTAACGACGGTTTCTACCTTCGTGTTGTTGGTCATATGTCTTTAAATATCCATCTTTGGTTAGCCGGCGTAAGACGGGATATAAAGTTGACTCTGATACATCCATAATCTGTTTTACTTCTTGTGTGAGCTTATAACCATAAGCATCTTCTTTACGTAGTATAGAAAGGACACAAGCATCTAACAGAGATGATCCAAGTTGGAATACCATATCATCACACTCCTCTCATACAATATTATACGTCATATAATATTATTGTCAATATAAAAAGTAATCTTTTTTAAGATTACTTTGTTTTGAGCTTGCTGAATAGCTGAGAATGCATTGCATCTTCAAGCTGTGACATCATGTCTTCATCAACGTGATAGTAGATTCTTTTGTTCTTTCCTTGGACGAAATGAATCAATCCACCTGAAGATAAATCAGTCATATGATGAGAGATAGTAGCAGGTGTTAGATTTAGTATCTCAGCCAGTTCCTTACCATACATCGGTTGCTTTAATAATGCTTTTATAATTGTGAACTTACTTGGGTCGCTCAACAGACGAAGATAACGAATTAAGCTATCTTCATTTATTTCTTCGCTGAACTCAAATGATGAATCAAAGATAATTCCAAAGTATAAAGAATATTCTGTATACGTAATTGAGTTTTGTCCAAAGATACTAGGATATAAATTATAATCACTTGTTACATCGTTTGCGATATCTAGGTGGAAGCGATCCCTTATATAAGTGTTAGCGCTTGGTCCTTGAAGTTGTTTCTTCCAATCACTTACGAAATATTCAATTTCCTTCTTGTATTTTTTTAGTTCTTTAGAAAAGGGTACGCTAAGTTCTTTTAACGCTGATTGAAATAATGACATATAGTAATCAAAGTTCTGATAAAGAAGTGATAGATTCCATTTCTCGCTTTTATCAATTTCACTGTGATTTAGCAACTCATAAAATTCTTTATCACTAACTGCGGAGTTATGATCAAAATAAGGAGTATTGGCACCATCAAGATCTTCTTTAATGGTAATTTTAAATTTCTCTTTATCTGAATGTTTCGTTTGATCAGATGTAAGAATAAAGAAAAACGAATGGCCAACCCATGTGTTATCTTCACTGACATATGTGAGTAAATCAAATAATTCTTTATATTTTTCATATACGTTTAGATAGCAAGACTCCAGTGTTTTATAGGACTGAACAATTTTATCTGCAATTTCCACATATTTTTTATCTACAGTAGTTAATCGCTCATTTAGTAATTTGCGATTTAAGTAAGTGGTAATTTCATATTCTATTCTTATATCTGAATTAATTGTAATCATAATGATCTCCTAATCTATCGTTTTGTTCCTCTTTAGTATAACAAAAATAAATACACAGAAGATAGCAAAGATTAAAAATACATATAATATACCAGTAAATCGAATTAGGATTGATAGTAAGAACGATGTAAATGGCATTCCGAAGATTGCTGCAGATGAGAAGATTGCAGATGTACGAGCAAGATACTCATGTTCGATTTGTTTCATAAATGTAACACTAAGTGCTGAACTGGCAACTCCAATTGACATTCCCAAAAATAACAGGGAGGCGACAATAATACCAACACCAACAAACGTAGGTATGGACAGTATTGGAAACAAATATATAGCTATATAAGCAACTGCTGATGCAACTGCTGCCATTGAAAGTTGTGCAGGTATAGATAACTTCTTGGCAACAAATGGATATATATAACCACCTAGTATTGCACCAATTGATATACTGACAGAAAAGATTGAAAGGTAAGATGCATTGTTGTTTAAGTATTCTGAAATATAGGCTGCTATAAATGCATTATAAGGAACTAATAGAGAGTTCAGGATAACAGCAACACAACAGAAGAATACTAACACTTTAGATTTTCTTAAATATTTAAATCCATCTTTTAATAATGTAAGATAAGCTTCGTTTTGAGTAGTTCCATTGGATTTATCTTTATATTTAATTGTTAATTTAATAAAAGAAGCTAATAAGAATGTTGCAGCATCAACTAGGAAAGCACCCAGAATTCCAAAGAAGGATACAATAAACCCTGCACATCCAGCACCAATCAGTTCCATTACACCACATAAAGAACGGTTGGTACCAATACCAATTTCATAATATTCTTCTTCCAGAATTGATGGAATGAAACTTGAAACAGCAGGTTCTCCAAATGCTTCAATCGTAGAAATGGTAAAAGTTAATGCAAGAATTATTGGTGCATTTAATAGCCCATTTACATAACCAAAGGCATAGAAGAGGACGATACAGCCACGTAGGAAGTCGACAATACTCATTACATATTTCTTATTGAGTTTCTCTACTAATGCACCTAAGAATGGCGTAAATAAGATGGTAGGAAGATAATTGAATACCAAAGTGATAGCAGACATACTTGCATCTCCAGTAACCTGATAGATTAACCACGATGTAGCTATTGCATCTAATGAATCACCAAAGCGATTGATCAGATTGGCAGCCATATATTTAGTATATTGTTTCTGTGTCTGAAATAATGTTTTTCGATTAATAGTTTGTTCCATGATGTTTACCTCTGATTGTATTCTAACATCATGTTAGATATAAGTCAAACATAAATTAGATAATTGTCTAACATAGAAAAAAAGACCTATGCAAGTGCATAAGTCTACTTCATCTTTTTGCTTTTTACCTTAAGGATTACTGCAATACAAATAATAAGATAAATAAAACCAGGTATTACTACTGATGTAACTGAAGCCATGAGTATAGGATAGGGAGCAGAAGTACCTGAGAACATCATATTATAAAGAAAGAACACAGGCATAAAACTAAGTAACCATATATTAATTAACCAAAAATGCTGATTTGCTGGTTTTCTGGTCTGAGGAGTAGAGTTGATTGAACCTACCCCATATGCCAAACAACCTACTGCCATAATAATAAGCCCAATTACAATCGCCATTGGTGTCTGATCTTCATACCAGGTAGCACAACCAAAAATCAAACCAATGAAATTAAACACGGTAGCTACAATGACAAAGATATAGGCATTGGATTGTGCATTTTTATTATCACTCTTTACTTCTTCAATTCCTTTCAACAGATAATCTGTAGTAACTTCAAAGTATTCACTTAAAATAATAATCTTATCAATATCTGGGATACTCTGTTCACTTTCCCATTTTGATACCGCCTGACGCGATACACCAATTTGATCTGCCAATTCTTCTTGTGAAATTCCTTTTGCTTTTCTTAATGCTTGTATTCTATCTGAAATATTCA
Source organism: Breznakia pachnodae (assembly GCF_030814225.1). GTDB lineage: Bacteria > Bacillota_I > Bacilli_A > Erysipelotrichales > Erysipelotrichaceae > Breznakia > Breznakia pachnodae. Next base: position 738,150 of record NZ_JAUSUR010000001.1, on the reverse strand, counting down.
TAATTAATTCCTCCATCTATTGATGATGTCATTCTAACAATATTCATAGTAGCACGACCACCATCTGTAGTTGGAGTTTTGTCAACTAGTGGTTGCCTCTTAGTTTTATTATTACGTTATATGCATTTTCCTGTCAATAAATTGTCATAAAAAAAACCAAACATATTGTTTGGTTTCATTTATTAAATGGTGACCCGTACGGGATTCGAACCCGTGAATGCCGCCGTGAAAGGGCGGTGTGTTAAGCCGCTTCACCAACGGGCCACAACCATACCTTTTTGACAGGTACATTGGTAATTTTATCAAATGCATAACTAATAGTCAAGCACTTTTTGTTAATTTCCAAAAAAAATATTTCAATGTGAAATAAGCCCTTATTTATGGGCTGAAATTAAAAAAGTAAAAAGAACATTTTAACGTGACTAAGTACTAAATATTGTCATCTTCAATTTTGATTGATATTCGAATAATATAGTCATCAGGGCGTTCTACTGAAATCTCATTTAGCAAACAATCCTCATAAAAATATTGACCTGTTTTGTAGTTATGTTTCTTTGCATAATCCAAAAGACTTTTATAAATTTTGAAACGATCCTTATAAGCACTGTAAGAATATATTGTTATATATGTACCAGCTGGTTTATAATTATCGGATTTAGGGACACAATAATAAAATCTTGGGGATTCATTATTAGAAAGAATTTGATTAAAGTATTCACTATCAACACGGATTCCCCAAGGGAAAGTAGCTTCATACCCTTGAGAAGAGGCATATTGATAAAACTTAGAAATTGTTTTTGAAAGTGATACTATTTTCTTCTTAGTTGAGTAAGCAGGGCTTAAAAAAATTGGTTCTTCATCAAATTCGAGTACTTTGATTACTCCTATCTTTACTTTTTGACTTAATTTTATATTATCGACCTGCATATTCATCATATCTTTTATTTGTGTTAATTTGTCAATCTCCACCTGAATTTTTTCTCCTTGTCGCTCGAAAGTAGAAATTGTTTTTTCAGGTGAACGATTCTTGGTAAAGTCCTTTATTTCTTCTAAAGGCATACCAATTTCTCTAAGGGTTAAAATCATATTTAATGTATATAACTGTCGATGATAATAATAACGATATCCATTATCTAAAATTACTTCAGGAGAAAATAATCCAATTTCATCATAATAGATCAAGTGTTTTCTTTTTATCCCAGCTGCTTTCGCAAATGCGCCTGTCGAAAGATAATTCTCTTTATCAAAAGTTTCCATAAGTTTACCTCTATTTTAATTTTATTTTAATAATGCTTGACTGTCAAGTTGCTAGACACTTTACAATATAGTTAGAAAGAAAAGCAAAGAAAGGAGTGTGTCAGATGAAACAGACAGAACTAAGAAATTCTTTTACAACACAATATACAACAAGAGATATAAACTATGGAGAGTTAACAAGAAAATATGTATCACATGCAAAACAGTGTATAGCGAGTAATTTAGACAACTCTATTCATATTACGTTACCTCAATACTTAATAAATGCAATGAGTGACCAGACGAAAGCGCAGGTGAATCAGGTTCTTCTTTATAATGTTGGCACCTTATTTAGTCAAGAATTTACAGCAGCAAAATATATTACAACTGATATAAATAATAAATATGATACAGAATTAAATTCTTATCATGCATGTGATATTGCGATATTGCTTATTGCTGCAGAGTTTGGAATATCTACATCAGAGGTATTAACAATGCTAACATTAACATTGGAAATGATTAAGTTAGTGAAATATCGTTTTATGTTTAATATGGATATGAATAATATATCTGTACATAGTTTCATTGAACATGTAAAGTATTTATCATTTAGAATTATTAGAAATCAAAAAGACAGAAGTAGTGTAGAGGACTGGATTCCTACATTTAAGAAGAAGTATCGTATAGCATATGAAAGTGCTTGCGAAATAAGTGAATTTATTAAAAACAAATATGCATTTGCATTATCAGATACTGAATTGCTATTTTTATCGGTTCACATCCATACCCTAATATATGGTGAGGTCTATTAAGAATAATTTTTCCATAAGAAAAGATTGCTTTCGAGCAATCTTTTCATTTATCCTAATAATTTAACCAATACTGCCTTTTGAGCATGTAAACGATTTTCTGCTTCTTCAAAAATTTCATCTGCGTGTGCTTCAAATACTTTTTCAGTAATTTCTTCTTCACGATGTGCAGGTAAACAGTGTAGAACCATTGCATTAGTATTTGCTAATTCCATAATCTTATCATTTACCTGATAAGTTCCTTGGAATACTTTCATACGTTCTTCTGCCTGGCTTTCATCACCCATACTTGCCCAAACATCAGTCACAACTACATCAGCGTTCTTTGCAGCTACCTCAGGGTCATTAACTAATTCGAATCCTGGATTCTTACTTGCTTCTTTAATCACGTCCTCAGCAGGCTCATATCCCTTAGGAGTGGCAACACTAATACTCATACCAGCAGTTAGTGCACCAACAATCAGTGAATTCGCCATATTGTTTCCGTCACCAATATAACACATCTTTAAACCTTCCAGTTTTCCTTTGATTTCACGGATGGTCATTAGGTCAGCTAAAATCTGACAAGGATGTGCATATTCTGTAAGACCATTAATAATAGGAATACTTCCATATTTCGCAAAATCATCTACTTCATCTTGTCCATAAGTACGAATCATGATTCCATCTAGATATCTAGATAATACACGGGCTGTATCTTTGATTGGTTCTCCTCTACCAATTTGCATATCATTAGCATTTAAGAATAGGGGATACCCTCCTAACTGTTGCATTCCTACTTCAAAGGATACTCTTGTTCTTGTACTTGATTTCTGAAAAATCAATCCAAGCGTTTTATTTTTTAAGTAAGGTTTGAACTCACCATTTTTTACTTCTTTTTTTAACTGATCAGCTAAATCTAAAAGTTCATATAGTTCTTCCTTACTAAGATCACTCATCTTTAATAAATGTTTCATTAATTATCTCCTAGTTTTATTAGAACTTCTTCTAATACATTTAATCCTTTTTCTATTTCTTCTTCATTTATAACAAGTGGAGGTAATAAACGTAATTTGTTTTTAGCAGTAAGGATTAAGATACCTTTATCCATACACTCCATTACAACATCTCTTGGGTTAATTGATTCATCAATTTCAATCCCTAACATTAATCCTAGTCCACTTACATCTTTTACATATTTCATAGCTGAGAGTTTTGTTGTTAACAAGTTTCCCATTTGGTTTACATGAGCGTATAGTTTGTCATTCATATAATCCATTACTACACTTGCACCAGCACAGGCAACAGGATTACCACCATACGTAGTACCATGATCACCAAACTCTAATGTATCTGCACATTTATCTCCTAATAGGATAGCCGCTATTGGTAATCCATTTCCTAGTCCTTTTGCACAAGTTACGATATCAGGGTGTAATCCATATTGCATATAAGCAAAGAAGGAACCACAACGTCCTATCCCAGTTTGTACTTCATCAACGATAAGTAAGATATCCTGATGATCACAAATATCTTGGATGGCATCCAAGTACGTTTTGGCTAAAGGAACAACTCCACCTTCACCTTGTACAATTTCCACCATAATGGCAAGTGTCTTATTTGATATTTTATTCTTTAAGTCTTCAAAGTTATCTGCTTCAGCGTATTGGAATCCATCTACAAAAGGTCCAAAGTTTTGATGGAAGCTATCTTGTCCTGTAGCAGTTAGTGCTGCAAGCGTTCTTCCATGAAATGAATTCTTTAACGTAATAATCTCACTGCGATCTCCCCTATAAAGATCATACGCATATTTACGTGCTACTTTGATTGCGCCTTCATTTGCTTCTGCTCCTGAATTTGCAAAGAAGACACGTTTCATATCGGTTTTCTTACACAACTTTTCTGCAACTTCCACTGCAGGTTTTGTGTAGAACAAATTTGATATGTGTTCTAAATCTTTTAATTGTTTTGTCGTAGCTTCAACCCAAGGTTCAAAGCTGTGTCCCAGTCCTGTTACCCCAATTCCACTAGTGAAATCAATATACTCTTTTCCTTCATCATCGATGATTAAACAACCGTTTCCATACTTTGCATACAATGGATAACGATTATAAGTGTTTGCAATGTAAAGCGCATCTTTCATTTTAATTGTATTGTTCATAGTGTTTCCTTCCTGGTGAAGAGCGTTCCTATTCCTTGCTTTGAAAGAATCTCAATTAATAGGGAATGTGGTATTCTTCCATCAATGATACAAGACTTCTTCACACCTCCAGCTAAAGCTGTTTTAATACAGTTTACTTTAGGAATCATCCCACCACTAATATAATCGCTTTCGATCAATTCGTCAATCTGATCACTGGAAATATTTGAATATAAACTTGTTTCATCTTTTGGATCCTTTAAGATTCCAGGAACATCACTAACCAATACCATGTTTTCGGCACCTAATTCTTGAGCAATTGAAGATGCTGCAATATCAGCATTAATATTATATGCATTACCTTCACTATCACATCCTACTGATGCAATAACTGGTATATAATGCTGATCTAATAAGTCATAAATAAGGGAAGGATTAATTTGGTCTACTTGACCAACGTATCCTAAGTCATCTTCACTTTCGTACTTCTTCGCAACAATTAAACTGGCATCACTTCCACATACACCAACGGCTTTGGCACCTTTACCATTTAAGATGGATACTAGTTCTTTATTGGTTTGACCAGCCAATACCATTTGCACCACATCCATCGTTTCTTTATCAGTGTAACGCAACCCATTGATAAACTTTGGTTTGATTCCAACTTTATCCAACATTGCGTTGATAGATGGACCACCACCATGAACTAACACTACTTTAATACCAATTTCTGATAATAAAACAATATCGGTCATTACATTGTGTTTTAGTTCTTCATTCTTCATGGCATTGCCACCATACTTTACAACAATGATTTTGTGACTGTACTTTTGTATATAAGGAAGGGCTTGAGATAATATCTCTGCTTCCTTGATTGCATCTTTCATCATGTTCATTCTCCCTATGTCCGGTATTCGCCATTGATCTTTACATAATCATAAGTAAGATCACAGCCCCAGCTTTCTGCAGATTCTTCACCATTATTCATATCAACATGAATAATGATTTCATCGGCTTTTAATATTTCTAATGCTTTCTCTTCATCTACCTGTAATCCTTGTGAGTTTTTGCATACTGCAATACTTCCTGCATTACTTTCAAAAGAAACATCAATGGTTGTTTCATCATATTGTGCATCACTGTATCCAATTGCACATAAGATTCTGCCCCAGTTGGCATCACAACCAAACATGGCGCTCTTTACAAGGGAACTGGCAATAACACTCTTGGCAATTGCTTTTGCATCTTTATCACTCTTTGCATGCACAACAGCACATGTTAAGAGTTTGGTAGCACCTTCACCATCTTTGGCGATTGCTTTCGATAAATCTTTACATATTTTGAATAATGCATTTTTGAAAATTGCATAGTTTTCATTCTTTTCTCTAATTTCAGGATTACCAGCTTTGCCATTACAAAGGATACTTAGCATATCGTTTGTAGAGGTATCTCCATCAATGGTTACCATATTGAAGGTATCATTACATACTTCATGCAGTACTTCGATTAACATGTCTTCACTGATTGCAACATCACTTGTTACAAAGGCAAGCATGGTAGCCATATTGGGGTGAATCATTCCACTCCCTTTAGCAATTGCACCAATGTGACAAGTGTGACCATCGATTTCAAAAGCAGTATCAAATTGCTTTGCTATTGTATCGGTTGTCATAATTCCTTCGCAAGCAGCCAGAGAATTGTTATCATTCAAGCCTTGAACTAATTCACCAATATGATTTTGAATGGGTGTAATATCTAGTTTTTCACCAATTACTCCGGTACTGGCAACAATTATATCTTCAGGTTTCAGTTTTAATGCAGTTGCACTAAGTTCACACATCTGATTGGCGATTTCTATTCCATTGTCATTGCATGTATTGGCATTCCCACTATTGATAATAATTGCCTGAGCTTTATGATCTTCTAAGTGTTCCTTAGTAACGTAGATTGGCGCACCCTTTACTTTATTTTGGGTATAGCAGCTTGCTGCTGTACACATTACATCACTGTAGATTAGTGATAAATCTTTTTTGCTTTTGTTTTTACGGATACCACAGTGCAATCCATTGGCATAGAAACCTTTTGGTGCACATATCCCTATTTTATTTATGTTTTCCATTTTCTATCCTCTCTAGAATGATGGTGGAATATAATTTAATCCAGCATCTTCTTCAAATCCATACATGATATTCATGTTTTGGATTGCTTGCCCTGCGGCACCTTTTACCATATTATCAATTGCACTTACAACGATAAGTGTATTGGTACGTTTATCAAGATGAAGTGAAATATCACAGTAATTACTATAGGTGACATATTTTAAGTCACTCACTTTTTCAAGTGGTAAGACACGTACAAATTTATGATCAATATATGTATCACAATACAATTTATGAATCGCTTCTAATGTAATTTCAGGATTTACCTTACAATAGATTGTTGATATAATTCCACGATTTACTGGTAGTAAATGAGGAACAAAGGTAACTGTAATATCTTTCTTAGCAAAATCACTTAAGCTTTGTTCAATTTCTGGTGTATGACGATGCTGTGCTACTTTATAAGGATGAAATCCTTCGTTAATCGTAGGAAAGTGAGTTCCTTCACTTAATTCTTTACCAGCACCAGTGACGCCTGATTTTGCATCAATAATGATATGATCATCACTTTGTAATGTGTTGGCTAGAATTGGATACATTGCAAGTGCAACAGATGTTGGATAACAACCAGGGTTACCAATAATTGATGCATCTTTGATCTTATCCTTATATATTTCTGATAATCCATATACACTTTCTTTATGAAGTTCCTTTTCATTATAAGGAAGGTTATACCATTCTTTATAATCTTCTTCATCGTATAAACGAAAGTCTGCACCAACATCAATAAACTTTTTATTTGCATCAAAACATTTTTTAGCATACTTCTCACTAATTCCATGAGGTAATGATGCAAATATGACATCACTATTATGAATAACACTATCTTCATCATCGAATACTAAATAAGAAACGTTTTGAAAACCTGGATACAAATCACTGATTGGTTTTCCTGTATAACTTCTTGAATAGATACCACCGATTTCTACGTTTGGATGGGAAAGCAGTAAACGGACAAGTTCAGCTCCAGCATAACCACTGGCACCAATTACTCCAACTTTTATTTTTTCCATATGTTTACTCCTTTCATTTACCTAATACAGTTTTGATATGTTCTTTTACAACTGATGGAGCAGGTCCACCAACAACATTACGGTTATTTACGCAAGTCTCTAATGAGATTGCTTCATAAATATCTTCTTCAAATAAATCACTTGCTTGCTTGTATTCCTCAAGCGTTAATGTTTCTAATACTTTGTCATTTTCAATTGCATCATTTACTAATTTTCCAATTACCTGATAAGCATCACGGAATGGCATACCTTTTTTCGTAAGGTAATCAGCACAGTCAGTAGCATTGATAAATCCTTTGGCTGCTGCATTACGCATGTTCTCTTTGATTACTGTACATGTTTCCATCATTGGAGTGATGGTTTCCAAACATACAATTAAAGTTTCAATGCTATCAAACAATGCTTCTTTGTCTTCCTGCATATCCTTATTATATGCAAGTGATAATCCTTTCATCATAACGAGTAAGTTATTTAGGTTACCATATGTTCTACCAGTTTTTCCTCTGATCAGTTCACAGATATCAGGATTCTTCTTTTGCGGCATAATACTTGAACCAGTCGCAAAGGCATCATCCAATTCGATAAATTTGAATTCCCATGAACTCCAAAGAACAATTTCTTCACTTAGTCTTGATAAGTGCATCATGGTGATAGAAATATCACTCGCTAACTCAATTGCAAAATCACGATCACTAACTCCATCCAAACTGTTAAGAGCTATAGAATTGAAACCTAACAATTCTTTTGTTAGTTCACGATCAATTGGATAGGTAGTAGTTGCAAGAGCACCACAACCAAGTGGTGATACTTTGGTACGCTCAATACTTTGTGAGATTCTGTCAATATCTCTTTTGAACATCTCCACATATGCCATCAAATGATGAGCAAAGGTAATTGGTTGTGCTCTTTGTAAGTGGGTATACCCTGGCATAATTGTTTCCGTGTTGTCTTCTGCTTTCTTACAAAGTACAACAATAAAAGTGTTTAGTAACTCGACGAGTTCATTTCCTTTTTTTATTGTATATAGACGAAAGTCCAAAGCAACCTGATCATTACGGCTTCTTGCTGTATGTAACTTCTTACCAGCATCTCCAATTCTGCTTGTCAGTTCCTGTTCAATAAACATATGGATATCTTCAGCAGTTGGATCAATTTCCAGTTGCTGGTTATCTATATCCTTCTCAATTTCTTTTAACGTCTGAATAATCAAATTTGAATCCGTGATAGGAATAATATTTTGTTTACCAAGCATTGTTGCATGAGCAATACTACCTTGGATATCTTCTTTGTACATTAGTGAATCAACACCAATAGAAGAATTGAAGTCATTTAGTTTCTGATTACTTTCTTTTGTGAATCTTGCTCCCCATAATTTCATAGTGTGCTCCTTTTCTACTTGTTATTTGAGTTAAGTGATAAATTTCGATAATATAAATCATCGCGCTTTGTGAATCCAACAGATTGCCAGAAGTCATTACCTAATTGATTACTTTTGAATGCAACCAAGGCAACTTTATTGATTCCTTCTTTTAATAAACTATCTTTCACATGTTCTACTAATAGATTTGCAATTCCTTGCTTACGATAGTCTACTTTAACTGCAGTATGATAGATGTATGCTCTACGTCCATCATGACCACATAAGATAATACCAACAATCTGGTTATCTTCTATAGCCACAAAGTTTGTGGTAGGGTTACGTTTTAGAAACTTTTCAATTCCTTCTTTGGAATCATCTAGTGAACGCATCCCCATACCATCTATCTGTGTCCATAATTTATATACTTGAGAATAATCATCGATTCTTAATAAGCGAATCATGCTATTTCTTTTTTGCATCTGACATTGCTTTTACTTTGATTGGAAGACCAAACAAATTGATGAATCCAGCTGAATCATTTTGATCATATGAATCATCTTCGCCAAAGCTAGCAATTTGTTCAGAGTATAATGTATCTGGACTAGAGATACCTGCACTTGAGATTGTTCCTTTGTATAATTTCAGTTTCACACTTCCGTTTACTGTTTCACTAGTTTTATCTACAAATGCACTTAATGATTCTCTTAATGGAGTGAACCATAAACCGTTGTATAAGATTTCACCAAACTTAATTGCTACATGTTGTTTGAAGTGTTGCGTTTCCTTATCTAAGGTAATACTTTCTAATAATTCATGTGCTTTATATAGAATCGTTCCACCAGGTGTTTCATAAACTCCTCTAGATTTCATTCCTACTAATCTGTTTTCTACCATATCGATGATACCAATTCCGTTTTCACCACCAACTTTGTTTAGTGCTAACAACAGTTCCTGACCTTTCATCTTTTTACCATCCAATGCAACAGGAATTCCTTTTTCAAATTCAAGGGTAATATAAGTAGGAACATCTGGTGCTTTTTCCGGAGTAACTCCCATTTCTAAGATATCATCATATTTTGGTTCATTCATCGGATCTTCTAAATCCAATCCTTCATGTGATAAATGCCAGATATTTTTATCTTTTGAATAGTTTGTTTCTCTATTAATCTTTAATGGAATGTTATGTTTTTCTGCATATTCAATTTCATCTTCTCTAGATTTTAATTCCCATGTACGCCATGGTGCAATAATCTGCATCTCTGGTGCAAAAGCTTTTATAGCAAGTTCGAAACGTACTTGGTCATTTCCTTTACCAGTACATCCATGACAAATAGCATCTGCTCCTTCTTTTAATGCAATGTCTACAAGTCCTTTTCCAATGATTGGTCGTGCAAATGCAGTACCTAATAAATAAACGTTTTCATAAACAGCATTGGCTTTTAGACAAGGGAAGATATAGTCTTCAACAAACTCATCTTTTAAATCAAGTGCATAGAATTTGCTGGCACCAGTGTTTAGTGCTTTTTCTTCTAATCCATCTAATTCATCTGCTTGTCCAACATCTCCTGAAACCGCAATAATTTCTGGGTTGTTGTAGTTTTCTTTTAACCATGTAATCATAACTGAGGTATCCAAACCTCCTGAGTAAGCTAATACAATTTTTTTAATTTCCTTTTTCATGTTTCTTCTCCTTTAGTTTATTAGGTATACAATTGTTGACGCCAGTATATAAAAAAGGCGCATCTGGAAATATTCCAGAGACGCCGAATCCTTTACGTGGTACCACTCTAGTTGCCCTAAGGCCACTTATCTATAACGCTAGATGATGCGATCTGTGATACTTATTTCCCACAGACACTCGTAGGTGCGTTTCCATATAATATAGTATGATAACCTTTCACCAACCGTTATCTCGCTTAATACATTTATTATATGTACTCTCCTAGTCAACATTTTTTGTATTGGATATATCATAAAGGTTGTGAAACAAAATGTCAATACTAAATGTAACAAATTTCATCAAATGTAAATAATTATCATATTTCTTACATTTTTAATGTTTTTATTAATTTATCTCTGATTTAATGTATAATAGATACTATTGAGGTATTAGATGATGGAAAATTATAAAGAACTGTATTTAAATAAATTTGGAAAAAGGTTTTCTAAAAAAGAAAAGATGGCTTTTTACAATGCTATAAGTGAAGATTTTGGAAAGCTAGGATACACTTCAGACTTACAAGAAGAACGAGTGAAATTTTCCAAAGCGAGACATATATATATAGGAAGTCCAAAACAGGCAAAAACAACGTTTGTGATTCCTTATAATACACCAGCAAAAATTATGTGGCCAAACTATCGTTCATTCCCACAGGATGGATTTCATCAGATGAAGAAGATGTTTGTGCCTACTTATATACCAATGTTTATTGCTTATGGATTATTATTGGTATTTACATATCTGCTGCCAGGAATGGTACCAGCAAAAGTGATGACGTATTTATATCCAGTATTCTTTGTATTACTTGGATTTATGTTAATATTTGTATTTCGTGGGTTTGGGAATAAAAAGAATCGTGTAAACAATACAAATGCAATTGTGATGGCTTTGGATATTGCCAATGCACTTCCTGCAAACAGACGTAAGGAAGTTATGTTTATATTTAGTGATGGTAATAAACCAGCAGGTGGAGTTGCCAATCCAGCAATCATGAATTATCTGACAAAAGCAAATAAATCAAGCTTACAGTTAATTTCATTATTCTGTTTAGGAAATGGTGATACGCTGCAAATGATGAGTGATCGCAGCAGTAAATCAATTGCGAAAGACTTAGGAAAAGTATACAAAGGTGAAACAACACTGAAGACAAAGCATATTGGAGAAGAAGGAAAGAACAATACGGTAATTGAAGGATTACCAAAAGCAATGATGATTACAAGTGGTAATCGTGAAGGGGAACTGTTGGCAGTGCCAAATGTATCGACTTCAAAAGATACTACAAGTGATGAAGGACTATTAAATGGAGTTTGTGAAATGCTGGTAGCATATTTGCAGAAGAAGAAATAGGGAGAATGTATGAAACAACTATTACGACTACTTACCAATAAAATAGTAATCGTAGGATTTCTTATTATAGTACAAGTTTGTATTCTATTGTTTGGAGTCTATGTTTTAAGTATGTTCTCATTGAATGCTTATATGGTATTTAATATCCTTTCATTTATTGTTGGTATTTATGTAATCAATCGAAGTGATAACCCATCCTATAAACTGACATGGGCGGTTACTATCATTGGTTTACCAATTTTTGGATGGTTGCTGTATCTGATGTTTGGGGCAAAACAAGTTCCAAAAGCATTACGCGTTCGTGATCAGGATTTGCATCGAGATATGATGAATTATATTGATGGGGAACTTGATTCTTATTTGTATCTGGCAGAAAATGATGAGGGTGCTTATAAACAGATGAACTATATCTGGAACTCATCGATGTTTCCACCTTATGGGAAAACAAAAACAACTTTTTTTGCGACTGGAGAATCAAACTTTGAAGTGATGATTGAAAAACTTGAAAGTGCAAAAGAATTTATCTTTCTGGAATATTTTATTATTGATGAAGGGTATATGTGGTCAACAATATTAGAAATATTAGAGCGAAAAGTTGCCGAAGGTGTTGATGTTCGTTTACTATATGATGATTTTGGATGTGCATCAAAATTACCTAATTATTATGATCGAGTATTAAATGCGAAGGGGATTAAAACCAAAGTGTTTAATCCGATTAAACCACGTATTGCAGTACAGATGAATAATCGTGATCACCGTAAGATATTTGTTGTTGATGGTGTTGTTGCGATGTCTGGAGGGGTCAACCTTGCGGATGAGTATATTAATAAAATAGAACGTTTTGGGCACTGGAAAGATGGCGGTGCCATGATTGAAGGAGAAGCAGTGTGGAGTTTTACACTGATGTTTCTACAATTCTGGAATTTTGATGAAAAGGAAAAAGATGTTTATGCGAATTTCCATAAACCTCGTGAATATTTTGAAGATTATGCGGATGATGGGATTGTACAACCATTCTCAGATACACCAACGGATGATGAAAATGTTGGAGAATATACGCATATTAATATGATCAACAATGCTGTGGATTATGTATACATTACAACTCCATATCTGGTAATTGATCAGGAGATGAAGACAAGTTTAATACTAGCTGCAAAGAATGGAGTGGATGTACGTATTTTAGTTCCACATATTCCTGATAAGTGGTATGTGTTTCAGTTAACACGACACAACTATCAGGACCTGACAAAGAATGGCGTAAAGATTTATGAATATACACCTGGATTTGTTCATGCGAAAAACTTTGTAGCCGACGATAAATATGCTATTGTAGGAACTACGAATATGGATTTCCGTTCATATTATTTACACTATGAGTGTGGAATCTGGTTCTATAAGAGCAGCTTGATTGCAGATATTAAAAAAGATTACTTAGACACACTTAAAGAGAGTGAGCAAATAACATATGAGATGTGCAGGAAGGAACATTTACCAATTCGTATTCTTCGTGCTATCTTAAATATATTTGCACCACTTATGTAGGAGGAAAATGATGAATCAAAAAGTTGGATTAATTTGTGAAGGTGGGGGAACAAAAGCAGCTTATACAAGCGGAGTACTGAAGGCCTTTCTAGACCAGGGAATTTACTTCCCATATAGTGTAGGGATTAGTGCTGGTGCAGAGAATTTACTTCCTTATGCATCAAGACAGCCATTTCGTTTAGAGATTACTGGAATTGAAGCAGGAGCACAAAAGGATGCAGTGGGTATTCGACCATTGTTTAAAGAAGGTGGATTATTTGGAATTGAAGCAACCTTTCGTTTTCTAGAAGAGCGAGCACCTTTGGATTATGATACATTTTATAAAAGTGAAACAAAGTTAGATATTGGTGTTTACAATGTTGACTCAGGAAGAGTAGAATACTATGACAAGAGTTTTCTAACAAAAGACCAGACATTGATTAAAGCTAGTTGTGCATTGCTGTTACTAACAAAACCGTATAAGTTCAATCATGGATTATATATGGATGCAGGGTTAATTGATATGATTCCAATCGAACAAAGTATTCGTCAGGGAAATGAAAAACATATATTTATTTCTACGAAAGAAGAAGGATATGTTAGAAAGCCAGCACCAAACTGGCAAATTCGTTTAGCGAAAATGAGATACCGTAAATTCCCACATGTAGCAAGAGATTTAAAGATTCGTCATTTAAACTATGAAAAGCAATGGGATATTATAAGGCAACTGGAAAAAGAAGGAAAAGCGATTATCCTTCGTCCAAGTGAAGACCAAGGAATTACTCGTTATACACAAGATCAAGACAAGCTAAAAGGCTGGTTTGAATTGGGGTATAAAGATACAATGGATCGCTTGGATATGATTAAAGAATTTATTAAGTAAAGGGCATTGCCCTTTTTATTTACTTTCATTTCAAACTAAATGATGTTATTATGTGGTTAAGTGAAAGAATATGAAAGGATGTCAAAGTAATGGAAAAAAATAAATTTCTTTATGCTGAGGAAAGAAAACAGGAAATATTAAGATTGCTGGATGAAACTGGCAGGGTACAAGTTGCTGATCTTGTGGATATCTTTCAGGTATCAGGAAGTACCATTCGTACTGATATTCGTGAACTGGAATATAGTCGCTTACTTGTAAGGACCCATGGTGGTGCGATTCGTAATCATAATAAGAGTTTGGAAGATATTCCGAATGTTCGTGAAGTTACAGAAGAGAAACGTCGGATTGCAGAGCATGCAGTATCACTATTGAAAGATGAAGACTCTATTGCAATTGATACAGGAACTACCTGTCAGGCATTTGCAACAGCTCTTGCGAATTCAGATTTAAAAGATTTGCATATACTGACCCATGATCTGCAGATAGCAATCATGCTAAGTGAACGTACTGATTTCAATATTACGATTCTTGGTGGAACCGTACGTAATCATTTCCAATATGCTGCAGGTGAAAGTGTAATTAGAGAAATGGCAAAGTATTCCGTCGACAAGGCAATTGTGGCTACCACATCCTTTTCAATAGAACGTGGTTACTCTACACCTAATGTAGGGACAGCAGAACTGAAACGAGCAATGTTGGATATTGCTCGACAAAAAATTATCCTCTTTGAATCGAGTAAGATTGGAAAAGAGAGTTTCTGTATTTTTGGTGAAACAACAAAAGCTGATGTGATAGTAACAGATAAGAATATAAAGAAGAAAGACTTACAGAAATTAGAAGCTTTAAAGATAAATGTTCAGACCATCTAAAGGATGGTCTTTTTTAATACAAACAAATGAAAACAAAAGCAAATGAAAATAAATACAATTAAAATATTGACAATATGAAAGTAAATGATAGAATATAGTTGTAAATGAAAAGGAGAAACAAAAGAAATGAGTTCAAATGAAAAAATGATAGCAAATATGATTGATCATACATTGCTAAAGGCAGATGCAACAAAGGAGGGATTTAAAAAACTATGTGAGGAAGCTATGGAATATGAGTTCAAAATGGTAGCCATTAACTCATTTCCAGTTGCTCTATGTGCAGATTTATTAAAGGATAGTGAAGTGCATGTAGGAGCAGCAATTGGTTTCCCATTAGGACAGACTACAATTGAAACGAAAGTATTTGAAGTAAAGGATGCAATCAAGAATGGTTGCGATGAAATTGATTATGTAATCAACATTACAGAATTAAAGGATGGTAATGATGCATATATCAAACGGGAAATGAAAGAGATTGTAGATGTCTGTAAAGAACATGAAGTACTTAGTAAGGTTATTTTAGAAACATGTTACCTTAGCGAGGATGAAAAGATTCGTGTATGTGAGATTGCAAAAGAAGTTCAACCAGATTTTGTTAAGACATCAACTGGGTTTGGGACAGCTGGTGCAACAATTGAAGATGTGAAGTTAATGAAACAGGTCGTGGGGGACAAAGTAAAAGTAAAGGCTGCAGGAGGAATTCGTGATCTTGCAACTGCAGAAGCAATGATTGAAGCGGGTGCTGAGCGTTTGGGGACAAGTTCAGGAATCAAAATCATTGAAGAGTTAAGAAAGCAAAATGGGTAAGTGATATGTCAATAAAAGATTTAATGATACCACAATTAATGAATCTGGATTTACAGGTCAGTGATAAGAAAGAAGCGATTCAATCTTTGATTGATTTATTGATGAAAGAAGGAAAAATAAAAGATTATGATACTTACTTCAATGCTGTAATGACAAGAGAAGAAGAGTATACAACGGGGATTGGCTTTGGTGTGGGGATACCTCATGGTCAATCAGATACAGTAGTAGAACCAAGTCTTTGTTTTGCAAGAATCAAAGATGGAATTGAATATAATTCATTAGATAATAAACCAGTACATTTATTATTCCTAATTGCAGTACCAGAGACATCAAAAGATGAACATTTAAAGATTTTAAGTCAATTATCAAGGAAACTGATGCATCAGGAAATTCGTGATGCATTAATGAATGTTAAAAGTGAAGAAGATGTTTATAAAATATTTGAATAATTAAGGAGGATATATTTTATGAAAAAGATCGTCGCAATTACTTCATGTTCAACAGGAATTGCTCATACATATATGGCAGCTGAAGGACTAGAGATGGCAGCGAAAGAGTTAGGATATAATATTAAAGTAGAAACACAAGGTTCAATTGGTGCTGAGAATCAATTGACTGCAGAAGATATTGCAGCAGCAGATGCAGTTGTAATTGCTGCTAGTACGACCGTAAAGAAAGAACGATTTGTAGGGAAAAAGTTATTAGAAGTAGATGTAAATGATGCAATTGAAGATGGTAAAGGATTATTGAAACGTAGTTTAGATGCTCCAATATATAATAATGGAGAAGCAAAAACAGAAAAAGTAGAAACAAGTAAAACTGGAATTTATGCTCACTTAATGACTGGTGTATCTTACATGATTCCATTTGTAGTGGCTGGAGGATTGTGTATTGCCTTAGCATTTGCTTTTGGTGGTATTAATTCAGAAGGTGATCTTGCAGGTGCATTAAATGAATTTGGTGGGCTGGCAATGGGTCTGATGTGGCCAATTCTTGGTGGATATGTTGCTTACTCAATTGCTGATCGTCCAGGTCTTGTACCAGGGATGTTAGCAGGTATGCTAATGTCATCAATGAATGGTGGATTCTTAGGAACATTACTTGGAGGGTTTGTTGCTGGTTATACAATTATTGGATTAAAAAAGATTATTAAGTTACCACAATCATTCTCAGGATTAATGCCAATATTAATTCTTCCAGTGTTATCAGTATTAATTACTGGATTTGTAATGAAGTTTGTTGTTGGTATTCCTATTACTGCTTTAAATGAAGCAATTATGGATTGGTTAAACAGTTTGTCAGGAATGAACTCAATTGTATTGGGATTAATTCTTGGAGCAATGATGGCAATCGACTTAGCTGGCCCAATAGGGAAAGCAGCATACTTCTTTGGAGTTGCTTCACTCACAAGTTTAGGAACTGGAGAAACAAGTACTGTTATGGGTGCAGTAATGATTACAGGTATGGTTCCACCGTTAGCAATGGCATTATCATCAACAATTTTAAATAAAAAGTTATATTCTGCAGAAGAACAAGAAGCAGGAAAATCAGCATGGGTATTAGGATTGTCATTTATTTCTGAAGGTGCGATTCCCTTTGCTGCAGCTGATCCAATTCGTGTATTAGCTTCGGTAACAATAGGTTCTGCAATTACTGGAGCATTATCAATGGCATTCAACTGTGGTATTGCGGTACCTCATGGTGGGTTCTTTGTATTCTTGATTCCAGGTGCAGTTTCGAATGTATTGTTATATGTAGTAGCGCTAGCAGTTGGTACAGTAGTAAGTGGATTATTAGTAACAGCGTTAAAAATGCAAGCAGTTAAAAAGAATGCAAAAGCGTAGGTAAAGCAAAATGAAATCTATAAATGTTTGTTTAATTGGTACTGGTAGAGCAGGGATGATACATGGACGAAATTATGCGAAAAATGTACAAAATGCTCGTTTGGTTGCAGTTTGTGATCCAAATGTAGAATCACTAAAAGCTGCGCAAGAAGAATTGGGTGTAGAAATTGGATATAGTGATTATCGTGAAGTGTTAAGAGATGATGATATTGATGCAGTCATTGTTGTTACGCCAACTCAGTTTCACTGTGAAATTGTAGTTGCAGCAGCAAAAGCAAAGAAGCATATCTTATGTGAAAAACCGTTTGGAGTAAATGAAGAAGAATGTCAGTTAATGATTGATGTTGCAAAAGAAAACAATGTAAAACTACAAGTTGGATTTATGCGTCGCTTTGATGAAAGTTTCAGACAGGCAAAAGCATTAGTTGATCAAGGTGTCATAGGTGATGTTGTATTGGTGAAGTCATTAACACATGGCCCTAGTGAACTAAAAGAATGGATGTATGATATTTCCAAGAGTAGTGGGCCAATTGGGGAAGTAAACTCTCATGATTTGGATACACTTCGCTGGTTTACTGGTAGTGAAGTAGAAAGTGTTTATGCAATCGGTGGAAACTTTCGTTCTCCTGAAATGAAAGAAAAATATCCAGACTACTATGATACAGTTTCGATGAATATGAAATTTAATGATGGTAAACTGGGAGCAGTAGATGGTGCGCAGTATGTTCAATATGGGTATGATGCTCGTGCTGAAATCTTAGGAACCCATGGAAGTATTTTAGTTGGTGATCAAAGTAAGTTGAATGTAGTGGTTGCTAATAAAGATGGAGAAGTAAATAAATCAGCAATGCATAGTTGGACATACTTATTTAAAGATGCATATGCAAGAGAAGATCAGGCTTTTATTGACTGTATCTTACACAATACACAACCAGAAGTAACTGGGTATGATGGGTTAATGTCTGTACGTTTAGTACGACTTGCATTACAGTCACTTCTAGAAGAAAGAATCGTATATGTTGAGGAGGAAAAGAGCAATGGCTAAAATGAAAGTCGTACAATTATTGGGTAAAGAAAAGGTTCGTAATACCGAAGTTGATATCCCAGTAATTAGCGATAATGAAGTTCTGGTAAAGGTGAGGGCTGCATCAATTTGTGGGACTGATGTACGGATGTATAACAATGGTTATACAAATGTTGACGAAGAACATCCATTAGTTCTTGGCCATGAGATTGCAGGAGAGATTGTAGAAGTTGGTTCAAATGTAAACTTTTATAAGTCAGGAATGCGAGTTGCTTTGGCTCCTAACATGGGATGTGGAATTTGTGACCACTGTATTAGTGGAGAAACGCACCTGTGTGATAACTATGAAGCATTTGGTATCAACATGCCTGGAGGATTTGCGCAGTATGTTAGAGTTCCAGCAAAAGCAGTTCGACAAGGTAATATCACATTAATTGATGATGCAATGAGTTATGAGGAAGCATCTTTAATTGAACCGCTTAGCTGCGTTTATAATGGTCAATTAATTGCAGGAGTAATTCCTGGAGATACAGTACTAATTATTGGTTCTGGTCCAATTGGTATTATGCATGCAATGCTTGCTTATGCCAAAGGTGCGTGTAACGTAATCATGAATGATCTTCAAGAAGGTCGTTTAAAAGATGCGAAAGCGATCTTACCAAAACTTATCACCTATACAAGTGAAAATCTAAAAGATATGGTAATGAAAGAAACGGATGGTAAGGGTGTAGATTTATGTATTGTAGCTGCACCATCACCTCAGGCTCAGGAAGAAAGTTTTCAGTATATGGCAATGAATGGACGACTTCTGTTTTTTGGTGGATTACCAAAGGGAAGAGAGAAAGTTCATCTTGATGCTAATGTATTACATTACAAACAACTTCGTGTGTTTGGGTGTACCAGAGCTAGCTTGAAAAGTTATCGTACAAGTGCAAAGATGGTTGCCTGTGGGCAATTACCATTAGATAAAATAGTTAGTAATCGATACTCCATTGAAGAGTTTGAAGATGCTTTAAAAAATGCAAGAAATGCAGTTAGCCTGAAAAATGTAATTGTATTTAAATAATCAAAACCCCGACAAATTTTGTCGGGGTTCTTCATCTTATAATACTTTTTGTGCTTCTTCGTAAAGTAATCCATCTTCTTTTGTAAACTGTTCCAGAAACGCTTTTGAATAAGGTAATAAGAATTTAAAGATAATTACAATCTTCCATCTGATTACTTCGTCTGTTTCATGTTCAAAACAATACTTTAATTTCCCAAATACAATTGCAGTTTTATAATTGTTTGTAAATATCAGATAACCAATTGCATCCAACAATTCTCTTTTCTGTATTAGTGTGCAATCGTTATAAGCATTCAACAATGTAATCAAAACGGTAATATCCATTCTTCCAATTGTCCTTGCAATAATATCTCTAGATAGTGGAAAACTTTTCTTCTTGGAACCACGATCTGGCAAACTAGTATATTGTTTATTTGGAATGATTCCTAAATATGGAAGCATTTGTGTAACTCCATCTTTATCTGCTTTGCTTAGCGAATTGCAAATTTCTAATTTTGTATACAGTGCTTTTTCAATTAATAATCGAGTTAATAATTGTTGTATGGTATCCTTCTCGTTAATATAAGTACTTAACTTTCTTGCGGCAATACTTCTATTTACTGCATCTTTATCATTAAGCAGAGTGACATTAGAATAAAAATCATCTTGATATTCACTTATATCAAGATGATCAATGTATCCTCTTCTACTTAATTCTTCATCTGAACTACGAAGATGCTTTTTTGGTGCGATCATAAATGATCTTCAATCCTTTAAAGGTAAGTTCAGGATCATAAACATCAATTGTTTCAATGTTTTCCGCAAGAATTCGTCCTAACCCACCAGTTGCAACAACCTTAATATCTTTTCCTAGTTCTTCTTTGAATTTTTTAATCATAAACTCTGTATGACCCATATAACCAAAGTAAACACCTGCCTGCATACTATCAATAGTATTAGTAGCTAACACAGTGCCAGTGGCCTTAATTTCAATCTCAGGCAACTTAGCAGCACGAGATGATAATGCCTGTGCACTAATTTCAATACCAGGACTAGTAGCACCACCGATAAACTCACCTTTTTCATTTACATAATCAAAGGTAGTAGCAGTGCCAAAATCAATGACTAATACATTTCCACCATAGATATAATAAGCACCAACTACATCAACTAATCGGTCTGCACCAAGTTCTCTGGGGTTATCAATACGAATTGATACACCAGTCTTTACACCAGGTCCAACAATAATTGGTTCTTTTTTAAAATACTTACGGATTGAGTTTGTGAATGAGTGCATGATTTTAGGAACAACACTCGCAATGATTATATCTTTAATATCTTCTGGATTAATTTTTTCGTTTTGAAGGAAACTAATAATTAAAAATCCATATTCATCACTTGTTCTTTTTGATAGTGTAGTAAGTCGATAATTCGCTATTAACTTACTATCATCAAAAAGTCCAATTGAGATATTTGTGTTTCCTATATCAATAGCAACTAACATATGTCTCTCCCTTATACCTTTTGTAGTTCTTCTAATATCTTATAAGCAAGTTCATCTTTGCTCATTAATTCAAGTTCTTTATTACCATCTTTTTTAATCAGAGTAACTTTATTGGTATCTCCTTGAAAACCAGCACCTTCAACTTTTAAATCATTAACAACCAGAAGATCACAGTTTTTCTCTTCGAATTTACGTTTGGCATTTTCTAACACGTTTTGTGTTTCCATCGCAAATCCACAAATTTTCTGGTTTGTTTTCTGCTTACCAAGGTAGGCAAGGATATCTTCGGTTTTCTTTAGATTGATTGTATTCTGGTTATCCATTTTCTTAATTTTTTCATCAGCTACATGTTCTGGTGTGAAATCAGCAACAGCAGCAGCCATTACAATATAATCACAATCAGGGAAGTGCGCCTTCATATGGAACGCCATATCTTGAGCACTTTTTACATTTACTGTATTTACTCCATTTAATTGCTTAAGGTTTACTGGACCACTGATTAATGTAACATGCGCTCCTAGATTTCTAGCTGCTTTCGCTAT
This sequence comes from Breznakia pachnodae, assembly GCF_030814225.1. Lineage (GTDB taxonomy): Bacteria > Bacillota_I > Bacilli_A > Erysipelotrichales > Erysipelotrichaceae > Breznakia > Breznakia pachnodae. Next base: position 716,342 of record NZ_JAUSUR010000001.1, on the reverse strand, counting down.
TGCATATCCCATTTTTCCACTTGAATGGTTTGAGATAAAACGTACTGGATCAATTGCTTCTACGGTAGGTCCAGCACTAATTAGTACACGTTTGCCTTCTAGTGGTTTCTTTTCTTGTAAAGCCATATCAATAGCATCAATCATTGTATCAATATCTGCAAGTTTACCTAACCCCTCATCTCCACAAGCAAGTAAACCTGTCTTTGGTTCAACAAAACTCATACCATAAGATTTACAGGTTTTCATATTGTCTTGCGTAATCGGATTTGTATACATTTTAGTATTCATTGCTGGTGCAATAATTTTTGGACAAGTAGATGCCAAAAATGTAGTTGTCAGCATATCATCGGCTAATCCATGTGCAACCTTAGCAATTACATTTGCAGTTGCTGGTGCAATCATAAACACATCTGCTTTTTTAGCTAATGAAATGTGTTCTACATCATAGTCTACTTCACGATCAAATGTCTCTACATAAGTTTTGTGTTTTGTTAGTGATGAGAACGTTAACGGTTGAATAAAATTGGTTGCATTCTTACTCATAATAACTTCTACATCATACCCTTTTTTTATTAAATCACTCACTAACTGAACACTTTTGTATGTAGCTATACTGCTCGTTACTCCAATCACAACTGTTTTTTTCATAAGATTCTCCTATATTCCACTGAGTGTCTTTTTACTTGCTTTATAAATGGCAACTGCAATAATTGCGGCAACAATTGCTTCAATGATTCCGCTAGTTGTTACAATCCCCATAATAAATCCAACGAGTGCCTCATAAGCAATCCCAACAGTAGCAGCATATGCTCCACCGAAGAAGATATAGATTCCCCCCATTACCAATATGGTGTTGGTAAGTGATCCAGCTACTGCACTGATACTGACAGATACAACATCGTTAATCTTTCGTTTCTTTAAGTTTTCAAAAATGAGTCCACTTACAAATCCAATCAGTGTTCTAGGAACAATTGCAATTAGGATACTTGCAAAGTTTCCACTAGTTTCTCCAACTGTTACAAATGGTGAGAAAATAAAACTTGATAGACTTGGTTCCATTGTATGTTTAATCAAAGATATCAGACCAAACACAAACCCAATAGCGGCTCCTTCCTTTTTGCCTAATACAACGGCAGCAACAATTACAGGAATGTGTAATGTTGTGGCATTGATAAATCCTAGTGGTATAAACCCTAGGAATGGAATTACACTTACGGCAACTTCAATCGCTAAAAATAGCGCGAAAAGTGTAAATCGCTTCATATTCGTTTTTTTCATAGTACCTCCACTGTCACTTCTTTCGAATGCAACGTATTAGTTTCAAAATAATTGTTTAATGAAAAGTAAATGTCACTACTGATCACTTCTTTTCCTGAAACTATAGTAATATTATACTGCAATCGCAAGGAATTGCAAAAAAATATAAGCGAAAAAAAGCAATGCCGAAGCACTGCTTTATAAACGATAAACATAATCCGCTACTTTTGTAACTGATGGAGAATGCGTTACGATGATAATACATTTATTATCTTCATGTGCAAACTTTTGAAAAATGCTTAAGATATCTTTTTCTGTATCCGAATCCAGATTACCTGTTGGTTCATCTGCAAGAATCAATGAAGGGGAGTAAGACATTGCACGTGCAATTGCTACACGTTGCTGTTGTCCACCTGATAACTTGCGAATTGGTCTGTAGATATCTTCCTCATTTAAACCAACTTTTTCTAATAACTCAATTGCATGTTTCTTTTTATCTACATCTTTTAAACTTGCAATATCCATAGAAAGCATTACATTTTCAACTGCATTCAATAGTGGTAACAAGTTATAGGATTGAAAGATAACACCAATCTGTGTACTGCGATATTTATAAGGATCCATTTCCTTTAAATTCTTATCACAGTAATAAATGTCACCAGATACTGGTTTCTGCAGTAATGACAGTAGTGATAATAATGTAGTTTTACCAGCTCCTGACTTTCCTGTAATGGCGTAAATTTTACCTTCTTGAAAAGAAAGATTAATATTCTTTAAGATTGATTTCTTCTCATTGTATGAGAATGAAACATTTTGTAGTTCTAATTGATTCATATTATTTCCTCCTAATCATTTTGTGAAAGTATTTTAATAGGGTCATAGCGTAATACAAATAAGATTGCTACACCTCCTGATAAAATAGTTAATAGTAATGAGATGCCTAAAATTTGAATAACTACAGTTAAGTTTGTAGCGCTTGATACTTCATCAATATAGTTGGTACTTTGCATTCCCATACCACCTGATTGTCCAGGTCCACCTTGCATTTGGCCACCACCCATACCAGAAGGGAAATCACTATCGCTTGAAGTATCTGTTGTCGTTGTTTCATTTTCTAATAATGCGTTAGTAATTGGTACACTGGTAGCACTACCGACTCCAATTGCCAATACCATTGAAATTGCGGTAATAATAAATAATTCGCTTAAGAACTGGAATGAAATCTTTTTACGGTTCATCCCGATTGCACTTAGTACACCGATTTCATATGTTCTTTCCTTGATTCTTAATAATTGGAATACAACTAAGATTACTCCACCAATTACTAAGATTACAATTAAGAATGTGTTTGCATAATCTGCAAGATTGTTTAATGGTTCTAATGATTGTTCATAAGAAGTTACATCAGCGCTTTGAACCACAAATTCATCACTTAATCCTAAGTCATATACGTCTTCACTAAATGCTTCATATGCTGCAACATCTGAGAATACATATGTTCCTTGGATTGTTGATTCTAAATAAGAACTGTTGTCTTCATTTTCACTGTTATCAGCAGATGTTGCTGTAATGCTGTCAACTACTGCTGTGTTTGTTAGAATCTGATTTGCTGGATCACTCATTTGTAAGCCACCTTGTGTAGAAGTCATAGAATAAATACCAGTAACTGTTAATTCAAATGTTTCATTTTCATTGTTTGGATTAATTAATGTAATTGTATCGCCAACTGAAATTGAATTATAAGTAGCTAAGTCTTCTGAGATAATACATTGATCATCACTTTCCAAATCAAAGTATTCTCCATCACTTAAAGAACTAGATCCACTTACAAAATCACTCATTGCATCATAAGATGAATAACCTAATAATGTGAAGTCTCCAGAGGTGAACATTATTTCAGTGTCACCACCCATTCCTCCACCACCATTACCACCAAATCCTTGTGATGATGATTCAATTGCCTGAAGATCATCATTACTATTTAGTGATAAAGATGAAGTATAGTAGAAATCGTTCACATTACTATCTTCGGCATATGTCTGTAGTTCTTCCAAACTCAGATTTTGTCCCTGCATTGCCTCACGCATTGCTTCACGTGAATCTTCACTTGATGATTCGTCTTCACTACCTTCACTTGGCGGTTGCATATCCTGCATCATTGCCTGACGATCATAACTGATGGTTGCTGTAATATTCAGCTGATCCATTCCTTCTTCCTTTGCGGTATTTGCTGCCTGCTTGATTGATAAAGCAATACAACAAGATAACCCAATTACAAATATGATGGAAGCAATCAGAAGATTCTTACCTTTTGAGCGTACGATGTTTCGTATCGCATTCTTTATTAAGTACATAACATTTCCTCCGCATTAAAAGTACAAAAGTAATGTGTATTTTTAATGAAGGAAAGTAAAAACGTAAATGAATAATCATCTACGTTTCGTTCACTTATTCAAATGTTACAACAGGGTAGGAATCCACTAATGAATCAAAGGTAATTCCTAGCTCTTTTGCAGTTGTTTCATTTACATATAAATTAAGATTTTCTTTAAATACTTTTACTGGTAGTTCTTCTACTGGAGTACCATCAAGAATTTTCTTGCTCATCTGAGCAGCTTCTTTTCCAATTTCTACATAATCAATACCAACATTTAATAAACCACCAGACTTCACAAAGGTATCAACACCACAGAAAGTAGGAATTTTTGCTTCCCTAGTTAGAGGAGTGACAATATCCATTGCGTTAATAATGGTATTATCATTGGGAATAAAAATTGCATCTACTTGTTCATTCAATGTTTGGACAGCGCTTTGAATGTCTGCGGTGTTGTTAATTGCCACTTCCACGATTTCAAGGTTGTGCTCCTTTGCATAGCTTTTTGCCTTCTCGATGGAACTGACTGCATTGACTTCACCTGAACTATATAATAAACCTAGTGTTTTCATCTCTGGGTATAATGTCATACCTGCATTTAAAATCTGATCTACCTGAATTTCATTCGATACTCCAGTGATGTTGTTGTTTGGATGTTCTAAATCATCCATTAAACCTGCAGCAACAGGATCACTGACTGCTGCAAATACAACTGGTATATCATCTGCGTATGGTGCTGCAACTTGGGCACATGGTGTACTGATTGGGACAATGATATCTACATCATCGGCTGCCATCTGTTCCATAATTGTCTTTAAGTTTGTCATATCACCATTTGCATTCTGATATATAATTTCACTATTATCTTCGTTATAACCTAACGATTCAAATTCTTCAATATATGCTTCTCTAATTATATTTAAGGATTCATGTTCACTAATCTGAACAATTCCTATTTTTACTTTTTCTTCGCTTTTGCTGCTACTGCAACCACCCATAAATACGATACATAAACATACTATAATTCCTATTTTTAATCTTTTCATCAAACTTCTCCTTATGTTTTGATTAATCTAAAATCATTTTATCGGACAAGTCTTGAGCACTTTTACTTTGATATATCTTCATTACATCTTCTACACTCATTTTGCTTTTTTCTTCTTTGCTAAACTCCATCAGGATATTACCTTCACTCATTACAATCATACGATTTCCATATTCCAAAGCTTGTTGAATGTTGTGGGTAATCATAATTGTAGTAATCTTATTTTCATTTACTACCTTATCAGTAATTTCCATAACCTTCTTCGCTGTCTTTGGATCCAGTGCTGCTGTATGTTCATCTAACAGCAACAGGGTAGGCGTATTGATGGTAGACATCATTAATGTTAATGCCTGACGCTGACCACCAGATAACAATCCTACTTTCGTATTAAATCGATCTTCTAAACCTAATTCCAAGTGGGATATTTTCTCTTTCATAAATTCACGTTCATCTTTGGTAAGACCAATTTTCAGGAAACGATCATAAAGACCATTTTTCTTATTTCCTCTACGGAAAGCCAACTCCAGATTTTCTTCAATTGTCATATCTGGTGCACTTCCTTTTAAAGGATCCTGAAATAGTCGACCAATCATTTTTGAACGCTTATGTTCCTTCATATACTGGATTTCTTTTCCATCTAATACAATTGTTCCATCATCAGATTCATAAGAACCACTAATACAATTTAGTAATGTACTTTTACCAGCACCATTACTACCAATAATAGTTACAAAGTCACCATCATCTAAATGTAGTGATACTTCTTTTAATGCTTTCTTTTCATTTGCGGTTCCAGGGTGAAAAGTAATACTGAGATTATTGATATCTAACATTATACTTTCCTCCTTTTTGAACGTTGCTTCTGTTTCTTTTCGATGAACTTCTTAACCGTTGGAAGTGAGATTACAACAGCAACTAATGTTGCACATAGTAATTTCCAGTCGTTAGGATTCATTCCAAGCGACAATGCATATGATAATAATAAACGATATAAAATAGCACCTAGTACCAGTGAAATAAAACTGTTTAAGATGGTTCTTCTTCCAAATAGACTTTCACCAACAATAATACTGGTAAGACCAACCACCATCATTCCAATCCCTTGTGAGATATCATAGAACATCTGATGTTGCGTATAGATAGAAGCACTTAATGCCACAAAAGCATTTGCAAGGGCTAATCCAGCCATTTTCATTGCATCTGTATTAATTGAAGATGCACGAACCATTTCTTCATTGTTACCAGTGGCACGAATTGCCAAACCAGTTTGTGTTTTGAAAAATAAGTATAAAAGGACACCAAGAATTAATACAATTAATATTAATAGAACTAGTTTATAATAACGAGAAACAAAATCAGCAGGTAATCCAAGGTTATTTAAAAAACTTGAAAAGTAAGTGAAGATTGTTTCTTTCCCATACAATGAAAGATTAGGCTTTCCACCAACTTTAAGGTTGATGGAATATAATCCTGTCATCGTGATAATTCCTGCTAAGATGTACTGCACCTTCATTTTTGTATGCAGAAACCCAGTAACTAACCCAGCGAGTGCTCCAGCACCGACTGCAAGGACAATCCCTAAAAGGGATTGATCCTGCAATACCAATGTAGCACTGACTACACAGCCAAGGGTGAAACTTCCATCTACGGTTAAATCAGGAAAGTCTAATATTTTAAATGTAATGAATATTCCATAGGACATAATCGCAAAGATAAGACCTAATTCGATTGCTCCTAATATTGTGCCAAGACTCATATAAACCTCTTTCTATTCTACTTCTACAACGTCCTCGTGTTGTTCTTTCAAATTATCGATTCCATCAAATCCAATTGCTTTAGCAACAGTTGTATTAATGTATACACTTAAATCTTCTTTAAATACTTTTACTGGAATATCACTTGGACTAGTTCCGTTTAAGATTTTAATAACCATATCACCAGTTGATGTACCTAAATCTTCATAATTAATTCCAACAGTTGCCAATCCACCATCTCCAACCATTGAATCAGCTCCAACAAACAATGGTGTTTTTGATTCTGTAGTTAATGAAGATACGATATCCATTGCTGATGCAACTGTATTATCGTTTGGTGCAAAGATAACATCAGTTTTATCAATTAATGTTTGAGTCGCAGTTTGTACTTCACCTGTGTTAGTAACGGCTGCTTCCACAACTTCTAAATTATTTTTACTTGCATAATCTTTAACTTTTTCTAAGTTTGATACTGAGTTAGCTTCACCTGAGTTATATAAGAAACCAATTGTTTTTGTTTCTGGATACATCTCAACTGCTAAATCTAAAATTAAATCAACCTGAATTTCATCACTCGTTCCTGTAATATTTCCGTCTGGCTTTTCAAGATCTTTTACTAAACCTGCTCCAACAGGATCACTTACTGCAGAGAATACTACTGGAATATCATCTGAGAAGTTTGCTGCTGCCATTGCGCTAGGTGTAGCGATTGCAACAATTACATCCACGTCTTCATCTTTAAATTTCTGACAGATTGTTGATAGTAAACTTTGATCATTACTTGCATTTTCATAAAGAATTTCAACATCTAGATCAGAAGCTTCCAGTTCTTTTACTGTAGCTTCACGAATTGTATCAAGAGAAGGATGTTCAACAATCTGAACAATTCCTACTTTGAATTTTTCTTTTTCTCCACCAGTTGACTCTTTATCATCACTGCTGTCACATCCAAACAAACTAAATACACAAACTAAACTTAACCCCAAACATAACAATTTTTTCATTTTCTTTTCCTCCCATATGTTTGTTATGATGCATTATCAGGCTCCAAATAAATAAAAAACACTTGTCCACGGTATAAAAACATACCTCAAGGACAAGTGTATAAAACACATGCGGTGCCACCTTGTTTGACGAAAACGCCCAACTTTCAAATGCTATCACATTCTTAACCCTGTAACGTAGGTGAACGTCTTGAATACTAACTATAAAAGTTTTCATCTAGCCCTCATGGGTCCATTTACAAAACAGCTTCTCTATGACTTCCACCAACCGTCAATTCTCTATAAGCGCTTATTTTTGTTTTATCTCCCAATCAATGGTTTATTAAAATTTATCACAAATGAAACAACGTGTCAACACAAAAATGAAAATTTTACATTGAACTGAAACTGATTTTCAATAACTAAAATGTCTGTTCATAACAAAAAATAGGACGTTAATGGATGAAATGTGGTGATAGAAAAAAACAGTGGTAACCTAAGGATGTAAAAAGATAGTATTGATTTTTAATAAGAGAGTCATATCTACTATATAGCATTGAAGGCTATTAATTATTACATAATATATGACGAAAGAGAGGGCGATTATGAGAAGAGTAGTAAAAGTTTTTGGAATACTAACGCTTGTACTTGCGAGCATAATTCCAGTGAATTATGTAGCAAGAGCGAATGAGGAAGCAACAGAACCTAAAGTTCAGATTGTTGCAGATGATATTACAGTAAATAAGGGGGATGAAGAATTTACATTATTAGATGGAGTATCAGCAACTGATGAACAAGGAAATGAAGTAGAGGTTTCAATTTTAGATGATGGATTGTTTGATATTACAGCAACTGGAGAATACACTGTAATTTATCAAGCAGTTGATTCAACTGATGGAAGTGAAGTTACAAAAGAAAGAGTTGTAACAGTGATAGAAAATACGGAGGATGACGAAGATACAAAAGAAATAACAGAGGAAGTAACTGATGAAGTTATATCTGTGAAAAAAACAAAGACACAAAAGCAATTGCGATCTGGTTCAAAAACAGTAAATACTGTGAGTGAATTAGAAGACGCTGTTAATAATGCAAGCGAAGATGCAGTAATTACACTTAATCCAAGTGGATTTACATCTGCTAATGTAACTTTGAAAATGCCAAATACGAACGTAGTGATTGAAGGAAATAATCTGACTTGGACAAATGGTAAAATTTCTGTAAATAATGCAGGAAGTGGATCCTTAACAATTCAAAATCTTATAGTAGATGGAACTGGATTTAACGATACATTACTTGCAGTTTCACATTCAAATGGACAGTTGAATTTAAATCATATGACATTTACAAAAGCAACCGCAGGAGCAACGAATATTTCAACATCAAATAGTGCAAAAACAATTTTCAACTATACATTGTTTAGTGATAATACAGCATCAAACACTGCACCTGCAGTTAAGCTAAATGGTGCTTCGTATGTTGAAATCAACAATTCAACAATTGAAAATAGTATTGGCTATGGTGCAGGATATGAATGTGGAGCAATTGCGTCTAAATTTTATACTGGAACCTTAAATATTAATAATACAATATTAAGAAACAATATAAATAAATGTTCTTTTAGTGGCCAGTTTGGTGGTGGAGGTGGTGCAATGTCAATGCACTATCTACAAGGTAAAATAATTATTAATGAATCTTACTTTTATAATAATCAGACAAATGGTTCAGAAGGAAATGTTTCAAGTACCTTTGATGGAGGAGCAATTTATGTAATTGATGGTCAGGCAGGAGCTACTATAGATATTAATAAGACTACATTTGATAGTAATCTTGCTTGGGACGATGGAGGAGCAATGATGATTCAGGGAACAGGAATGCCTGGTCTTGCGACAACAATTACAGATTCTACTTTCTTTAATAACCAAGCTTATGGATTAACAGGAGGAAATCGTAGCGGTGGAGCCATTCAGTTCTTTAAGAATGGTGGAAAAACTACAATGACGAATAAAGTGGAAGGTACTACATTTACTGGGAATGTTTCTGGATGTAAAGATACAAAAGTTTCTCAACAAGGTGGAGCAATTGGATTAAGTGGTGCTGGTACTCTTGCGATATCAACGGTTACTTATAATAACTCTGTATATATAGGTAATCAGGTATATGGTACTAACGGAGAAGTGAATACTGCTAGTTCTTATAAGGATGTTTCTAACAGTCCATTATCATCGGTACTAAAAGTAAATGTTGTAAATGCTGATAAAGGTGCATCACCAACGACTACTGCATTAGATGCATTTGGTAGTTATGGTGCTTCGCTACAACCAAACTTAACATCAATTAAAGTAGGTGTTGAACAATCACCACTAAAAACAATTCCAATTAAACCAGAAGGAATAACAGATAATAAAAGTGCAAATGTAATTAGTGGAAGTGATGGTAGAAACTATACTAGGTATAAAGATTTTGGATCAGTAGAGTCTAGTTGGATTAAGTATGATGCAAATGGAGGTAACTTCAACTTAGATGCATTAACATCTTATGATGGAAGCGTTTATTATGAAGGTACAACACCAACTACTTATTATGATGTAGGAGTTACTGCCAGTACATCAACAGTAGTAGGAGAGACTACATTAGATATTAGTGCCCCATCAGATAAGAAGTTCATTGGGTGGTCTACAGATCCAAACGCAAAAACAGCTATGGAAGATTATACACCTGGAAAATCAATTAGTTATGTAAATGATAATCAAACATTATATGCAGTTTATGGAGATAAGACGTTTAAAGTAACTTATGATGGAAATGAATCAGATGGTGGCAGTGTACCAGTGGATCCAACAGAGTATAGTAAAGATGCTGATGTTACTGTAAAAGGTCAGGAATCAATGACAAAAACAAGTCACAAGTTTGTTGGCTGGAATACTTTGAGAGGTGGAACAGGCCAATCATATACGAAGGATCAAACATTTACGATTACCAAAGATACAACCTTATATGCACAGTGGGAAGAATTATACACAGTTACATTCGATTCAAGAGAAGGAAGTGCAGTACCATCTCAAACAGGATTAGACAAAGGTGCGTTAGTAAAAGAACCAACACCACCAACAAGAGATGGATATGAGTTCACAGGTTGGTATAAAGAGCCTGAAACAACAACCGAGTGGAAATTTAATACTGATACCATTGCTGGTCATACAACGCTATATGCAGGCTGGGAAGAACTATATACAGTAACTTTCGATACACAAGGTGGAAGTACAGTGCAACCTCAGACAGGACTGAAAACAGGTGCATATGTAAATAAACCAGTGGAACCATTGAAAGAAGGATATACATTTGCTGGTTGGCATAAAGATACTGAATGTTCAACAATCTGGAAGTTTGCAGATGATACAATTAGTGGACATACTACTCTATATGCAAAATGGAATGAGATAGAGAAGGAAAAAGAGTTATATACTGTAACCTTTGATACACAAGGTGGAAGCTTAGTAGAATCACAATCAAACTTAGAAAAGGGAGTGCTTGTGAAAGAACCAGAGATTCCAACAAAACAAGGTTATTACTTTGTAGGCTGGTACACAGATTTAGAATATGTAACAGTTTGGAATTTCAACAAGGATACAGTTTCTCAAGACATCACATTATATGCAAAATGGTCAAAAGAAATTATTGTGAATCCAGTTGAACCAAACAAACCAACACATCCAAGTAAGAAACCAAATGCGACTTTGGATAACAAGAAAACAGAACAACCTAAAACAGGTGATTCTACAAATCTAACAAAGCTATTAACATTGTTGGGAGTGTCATCAATAATTACAGTATTAGTAATAATGAAGAGGCATAATTCAAATAAAAAGTAAAATTAATATATAATGAAAAGCTTCTATATTCACTTGAAATATCAAGTAAATATAGAGCTTTTTCTAACTTTGCAGAGTCACAAAAAAATTAATTTTAAAAAAATAAAAAAAACGTGAACGAAACATAACGTTGGTTAGTCTAAATGATGAAGGTATAAATTTTCCCTATTGGTACAATAATTTATATCTAATATTATAGAGGTGAAGGGCTATAATATTTTATTACTTAGGTAATAAGTTGAAAGGCGGGGCGATTATGAAAAAGGTTTTAAGTTTTTTCAGTGCACTTGCTATCATTGTGGCAGGTGTTATTCCTGTAAATTACATGATAAGTGCAACTGAAGAGGATTCAACTGATTCAAAAATTCAAATTATTGCGGAGGATATAACAGTAGACAAAGATGATGAAGTATTCACTTTGTTGGATGAAGTATCTGCAACAGATGAGAATGGTGAAGAAGTTGAAGTAACGGTTTTAGACGATGGTGATTTTGATGTTACTACAATAGGCGAGTATACAGTAACATATCAAGCGATTGATCCATCAGATGAAAGTGAAGTAACAAAGGAAAGGTTAGTAACTGTAGAAGAACCAGAAGTGGTTGTGGAAGAAGAAACTAAAACTACTACTGAAGAAACTCCAGTTAAGAAGAGTTTATTGAGAAGTGCTGTTGATGAAGTTGATGTGACGTCAGAAGCTGAGTTAAATGCAGAATTATCAGATATTGGATCAATTTCTGGGAGTACAAAGACTATTAATATTATGAATGATATTACTTTGACTTCAAAAGTTGACGTTCCAATGGCAAGTAACAAAAATATTGTCATAAAAGGAAATGGAAATGTGACTATATATTCAAAAGAAAGTCAAAAACATTTTGTTATTTCTAGCAGTGGAACAGGGAGTTTAACTTTTGAAAATTTAACACTTGTTGGAAATATAGATGATTCATATATTTCGGGAACAACTATATTAGATACAATCACATCTGCCAAGGCAGGTGGTGGAATTTCTGGTAGTACAAGCGGAAGTGTGGTAATTAATAATTGTACATTTACTAAGATTAAATCGAAAGCATTATTTGTTGAGCCAACAAAAGGAACTACAATCACAAATTCAACCTTTTTGTTTAATGCAGACAGTGTACAAGGAGCAGCTATTTATATGAAAGGTGGTCCATTTACAATGGAAAACTCTTCAGTGGTTGGGAATTTTGCATACGGACATCTTGCAGGAGCACTTAATTATGCAGGAGGAGCGGTATTTTCTGAAAACATGCAAAGTGATATGACTTTTAATAATGTAGCATTTATAGATAATCAATCTTATCAAAAAAATTCTAATACTTCACCTACAGGTGGAGGTGGAATTGCTGTAAAATATTCTCAAGGTGATCTGATTGTTAATCATTCATATTTTGAGGGTAATGTGATAAGATCATATCTTGAAAAAAATGTTGGTAATGGCTCAACCGCTGATGGTGGTGCGATTTATTTTCACAACCAAGCAAATGTTTCGAATCAAGGAGCATTAAAGGTTGATAGTTCGACTTTTGTTAGAAATACTGCAAATGATGAGGGGGGAGCCATCTCCTTGGTTATGTCAAACAGTACTGAGAATAGTATTACAAACTCAACATTTGTTGGTAATGTTGCTAAAGGACGTCAAATTTTACTTTCGTATGGTATAGGGCTAGATGGAGCTGATGCTGGTGGTGCTATAGAAGTAAATGGAAATTCTAGTAATATTACATATGCATTAGTAGCTAATAATACTTTTTATGGTAATGAAGCGGAAAGAGGTGATTCAGCTTCGAATTCTGGTGGAGGAATTTCTTTTAGTTATGCTAAAGGTGATTTGTATAATAATATAATTAGTGGAAATAAAGCAGCAAGAGCTGCTAATCAAAATTATTATGCTGAATACTCAACAGTAACCCAAGAAGGTAATTTGATTGATAAAGATGTTACTAAAATATTTGGAAGTCTAACTCCAACATTGGTAGATATAGGTGGAATTAAAGCTGGAAATCCAAATTCAGCATATTACTACGCGGTAACAACACTACCAATTCAACCAGAAGACAAAGATGATGCAACTATTGGATTGGCAGATAACCATGCTGATACAACAACATTTAAATTTGATTATGATGAAAATAATAATAGTAGAGGTACTACTTCTGATATAGGTGCAGTAGATATGCAGTGGGTTCGTTATGAAACAAATTTAGCAGGAAGTACATTCTCTGATTTAACTTTACCATCTTATTACGATGGAACAAGTTACTATTCAGAAGATTCTCCAACTGTTTATTATCAATTGTTGTCATCAAAGACTGCTAACTATACCACATATAGTAAACCTAGTGAACCAACAGGATGGGTATTTGTAGGTTGGAATACTTCGCCAACAGGTGGTGCTTCAACAAGAGTTAGTGCAAGTACAGCAACTACAAAAACAGCAGATTCTGATTTGATTTTATATGGCGAATGGAAACTGGCTCCTGACTTATCTGTTATATATGATGGAAATGGATCGGATGGTGGAACTGTACCATCAGATAGTGCTCTTTATTCTAGTGGAGATGAAGTAACAGTTAAAACTCAAGAGACAATGACTAGAGAAGGATATAAGTTTACAGGATGGAATACAGAATCGAATGGTACAGGAACACCATATGCAGAAAGTGCTAAATTCAATATTACTGCAGATACAACACTTTATGCTCAATGGGAAGAATTATACAATGTAACATTCGACTCTCAAGAAGGAAGTGCAGTAGCTCCACAAAACAACAAAGAAGCTGGTTCAAAAGTAACAGAACCTGCTGACCCAGTAAGAGAAGGGTATGAATTTGCTGGATGGCATAATGAACCTGAATGTACAACAACATGGGATTTTGAAAATGATACAATCACTGGACATACAACATTATATGCTAAGTGGACAGAAGTAAAAGTATTGTATACAGTAACATTTGACTCTCAAGGTGGTAGTTCAGTATCTTCTCAAACAGGACTTGCTTCAGGTTCTAAAGTAGTTGAACCCAGTGATCCAACAAGAGAAGGATATGAATTTGCTGGATGGTATACAGATGCAAAATGTACAACAGCATGGGACTTCAGTAATGATACAATTACAGGTAATATGACGTTGTATGCAGACTGGAATAAAAATAAAGATGAAAAAGAACTATACACAGTAGACTTTGATTCTCAAGGTGGAAGTTCAGTGGATTCACAAACCGGAATGAGTATTGGTGATAAAGTAACTGAACCAGCTATTCCAACAAGAGAAGGTTATTATTTTGATGGTTGGTATACGGAAGCTGAATGTGTAACAGCATGGAACTTTGAAGATGATACAATTAGTGGAAACATGACGCTATATGCGAAATGGACAAAAGAAATTATTGTTGATCCTACAAAACCAACAGATCCTAAGCCAAGTATTAAACCAGAAGAAAAACCTTCTACACAACCAGAAACTGGTGATTCAACAAACCTAACTTCATTATTAGCATTATTAGGATTGTCATCATTAACAGTGTTGGTTGCAATTAGTAGAAAAAAACTTTTCAAAAAATAGACGGTTTTTTGAACTAAAAGTTAATCTTAAACGTCTAAACGATGAAAGGTAAAATTTACTCTTGAAAATAGTTGATCATAGGATAGGCATTTTGAAGGGCGTACGTATGGTATATAAAAACGTTAATATCTATTAAATAGATAAAATTTATCTTTCTTGAGATAGCAGATGAAAATCTGCTATCTTTTCTTTTTTGTCGTAGGATAACGATTGGAAATTTGTTATAATATATTTATTGTGTATGAAAGGAATAGATATGAGAAAAATAGCTTTTGATACTGAGAAATATTTAAATCTGCAAAGTGAGAAGATTCTGGAACGAATTAATACGTTTGATAATCGATTATATTTGGAGTTTGGAGGTAAACTGTTTGATGATAATCATGCATCAAGAGTGTTGCCAGGATTTCTTCCAGATATTAAAGTAAGAATGCTTGCTCAACTAAAAGAAAAAGTTGAAATTGTAATTGTTATCAATGCAAATGATATTGAGACAAACAAAGTGAGAGGTGATTTAGGTATTACCTATGATCAGGAAGTGTTACGATTAATTGATGCATTCAGAAGTATTGATTTGTTTGTTGGGAGTGTAGTAGTAAGTCATTACCAACAACAAGGTGCGGCTGAAGTATTTATGAATCGTTTAGACAAGTTAGGTGTAAAAGTATATCGTCATTATGTAATTGATGGATATCCAGCAAATGTTGGACATATTCTAAGTGATGATGGTTTTGGTAAAAATGAATATATTGAGACAGAACGACCTTTGGTTGTTGTTACTGCACCGGGACCTGGGAGTGGTAAAATGGCAACTTGTTTATCGCAGATGTATCATGACCATAAGCGAGGATTAAATTCAGGATATGCAAAATATGAGACATTCCCTATTTGGAATATTCCTTTAAAGCACCCCGTGAACCTTGCATATGAGGCTGCTACAGCGGAATTGGATGATGTTAATATTATTGATCCATTCCACTTGGAAGCGTACGGAGAAGCGGTTGTATCATATAATCGTGATACAGACGTATTTCCAGTACTAAAAAATATATTTGAAAAAATTCAAAATGAATCACCATATAAATCTCCTACTGATATGGGAGTAAACATGGCAGGATATTGTATTATTGATGATGAAGCAGCAGTGGAAGCATCAAAAGCTGAAATCATAAGAAGATACTACCATGCACTGGTGCAACAACGTTTGGGGAACAGTGGTGAAGAACCAATTCAGAAGATTGAAATTGTAATGAATCATGCTGGAATTTGCGCTGCAGATCGTAAGATTGTGGAGATTGCTCAAAAGAAAGCTGACCTAACAAATGAACCAGCAGTTGCAATTGAACTTCCTGATGGAAGAGTGGTAACAGGTAAAACGACAACACTATTTGGTGCATCATCGGCAGCGTTGTTAAATGCAATTAAAACATTAGGAAATATAGATGATGAATTAGCTTTAATTTCTCGTAGAGTTATAGAACCGGTTCAGGAGTTAAAGACTGATATTCTAGGTAATAATAATCCAAGAATTCATGCAGATGAAATGCTTGTCATGTTATCAGTTGCTGCGACTACCAATCCAACAGCTGAACATGCATTGAAGCAACTACCTAAACTAAAAGGGTGTGAGGCACATTCAACAATCATATTACGTAATGAGGATGAGCGAATATTCACTAAATTACAGATGAATCTTACATGTAGTCCACAGTTCAGAACGAAAAAGTTATATCATAAAAAATAGTTTTATTAAATGAAGATATAGGTGAATATACTTATATCTTTTTATATTGTACTATCGTTATAAAATATACATAAGTTAATTATTAATTATTGACATCGGTATTTTGGAGGACTATAATTTTCTTGGGAGTATATATGAGAAGTATACACAACTAAGAATTTCAGAAGGAAATAGAGAGTTTTAAAGTGATAAAGAAAAAGATATTTCCATAAAAAAAGGAGAGCGAAATGAAAAAATTTGGAAGTGTGATTTTAAAAGGTGCACTATCATTATTTATGGTATTTGCAGTTTTGGGGGTTAGTAAAGAAAGGATTAATGCAGAGGATAATAGTTCTAGTAAACATGAAACTCAATATAACGAAGATCGTTACGACTATCCATATGGTCATAATGATGTAGAGCAAGAGAGTGTTAGCCTAAATGTAGGTGAAGAATACAGAATAAAAGATTATTTATATCAAGATGTAGACTATTCTTCAGATGAAGATAAAGTAGCAACAGTAGATAGTTATGGAAATATAACTGCTAATTCTGTTGGTAAAGCTACAATAACAGTATCAAAAGAAGTATGGGTAGGTTTTGGTCTGATTGGACAATTTGAATCTAAACCTATAAAATATTTCAATGTTAATGTTGAGGATAATACTCCAGTAGAAGGAATATTTATTAATAATGAAGAAAATTTAAAAACTATCTATGTAGGTGAGGAAAAGACAGTGAATGCTGTAATTACTCCAGCTGGTGCTATAAATAAAGGAATTACATATAGTTCTTCAAAACCAAACATAGCAACGATAGACTCATTTGGAACACTGGAAGGGATTACAGAAGGAACAACTATAATCACAGTAACAAGCCAAGGTGAAAATGAATATGGTAAGCATGAAAGAGACTCAATAACCGTAACTGTAAAACCTAAAATTACTCCAGTAACAGGTATTTATTTGGATAAGAAAGATAAAGATATTACAATGTATGTGAAAGACACACATCGAGTAAATCCAATAGTAGAACCAGATGATGCTACTAATAAAAAGGTTAGTTATACCTCAGATAATAAAGATGTTGCAACCGTTGATGAAAATGGAAAGATAACAGCAACAGGAAAAGGAACAGCCACAATTACAGTAACAAGCCAAGGTGAAAATGAAAAAGGTAAAAAAGAAACTGCATCAATAGCTGTAACTGTAAAACCTAAAATCATTCCAGTAACAGGTATTTGTTTGGATAAGAAAGATAAAGATATTACAATGTATGTGAAAGACACACATCAAGTAAATCCAATAGTAGAACCAGAAAAAGCTACTAATAAAAAAGTTAGTTATACATCAGATAAGGAAGATGTTGCAACCGTTGATGAAAATGGAAAGATAACAGCAACAGGAAAAGGAACAGCCACAATTACAGTAACAAGCCAAGGTGAAAATGAAAAAGGTGAACAAGAAACTGCATCAATAGCTGTAACTGTAAAACAAAAGTATATACCTGTATCATATATTGAGTTAGATAAACCATTTATTAATATGCATATTAAAGGAACAGATAATATGAAAGCAAAAGTGAAACCTTTAGATGCTACTAACCAGAATATAATATATACATCATTTAATACTAATGCAGCAACAGTAGATGAAAATGGTAATATAACAGCGACAGGAGTAGGGATGGCAATTATTACAGCAACCAGTGAAAGAAATAATAAATTCGGAACGCCAGAGATTGCAGTATTGACTGTAATTGTAACACCTAAATATACTTCAGTAAGTAATGTTGATATACAAGAAAAATCATTTTCAATGATGGTAAAAGATACGAAACAGATCTCAACAAAAATATATCCTAAAAATGCAACAAATAAAGGTGTAATCTATAGTTCATCAGATGAAAAAACTCTTACAGTAAACAATCGTGGGGAAATAACAGCAAAAGCTGGAGGAACTGCAACGGTTACTGCAACTAGCAAGGATAATTATGGATCATGCACACCTAAATCAGATAGTATTGAAGTAACTGTAATTCAACCAGTCACAGGTGTTGAAGTACAAGAAAAACCAATATCATTAATGGTTGGAAATACACATCAAATAACAACAAATGTGTCACCTTCTGATGCAACAAATAAAGATTTATCTTATAAATCATCAAATGAAAAAATTCTTACAGTAGATAAAAATGGTTTAATCACTGCAAAGGGAAAAGGAATTGCTGTAGTGAGTGTAGAAAGTAAGGATTCAAGCAGACAAAGAAGTTCTATATCTGATCAAGTTGTCGTGGCGGTTATTCAACCAGTTAAAGGAATTAAATTAGATGAGACAGAAACAACTATAGAAGTTGGTGATTCATATCAAATTCCAGCAAGTATTGAACCTACTGATGCTACTTATCAGAGATTAACATATAAATCAGGTGATAAAACGATTGCAGAAGTTGATAAAAATGGAAAAATTACTGCAAAAGGTGTTGGTAATACATACATTAAAATAACAAGTAGTGGAACAGCTAAAGATGGAAAAAAAGTATCAGAAGCCTTTAAAATAACGGTTAAAGAAAAATACAAACCTGTAACTGACATTGATTTAGATGAAGCTATCGTTCCGTTATCATTAGAAGAATCATATACAATTGATGCACAAGTCATACCAGGAAGCGCTACTGAACAAGGTTTAATATATAAATCATCAGATGAAAACGTTCTTACAGTAAATGAAGCTGGTATAGTTGATGTGAATTCAACTGGTGCAGCATTTGTAACAGTTACTAGTGAAGGTAATAATGAAGAAGGTAAACAAGAAGTTGATAGCTTGTTATTTGTAATAAATGAACCAGTAACAGGAATAGAAATGGATCAAGACTCAACAGTATTGAATCCAGAAGATAAATATCAAATAAAAGCAAAAATCACTCCTGATAATGCAACAAGACAAGGTGTTACATATACCTCAGATAATGAAGCAGTTGCGACAGTTAATGAAACTGGTGAAGTAATAGCTGTTGAACCAGGTTTTGCAACAATCACTATAACTAGCAATGGACATGATGAAAATGGAAAAGTTGTAGAAAAAAACTTTGGCTTGATTGTTGCAGATATTGAGATAAATACAGATGATATGAATTTAACCACTGGTGAGACATTCCAATTAGATGCAAAGTTTACACCTGAAGATGTTATGAATAGTAATGTTGTTTATGGAAGTTCTGATTCTAATGTAGTCTCTGTAAATGAAAGTGGAGAAGTAAAGGCACTAAAAGAAGGAACTGCAACAATCACAGTAAGTAGTGAAGCATACACTAATATAACTGAAAGTTTTGAAGTGAGTGTAAAAGACAAAAAGGATGAAGTAAATACAGATCCTGATAAAGATAATCCAACAAAACCTACAAAACCACAAGGTGATAAAAATCAAACAAAAGATAATCAACAAGTAGTTGAAAAAGCAAAAGATCCAGTAACTGGAGATTCAACAAATGTAACTGCTGTGGTTATTATTATGATTATAAGTGGAGCAGCAATATTATACTTAAATAGAAGAAAGAGACTTCACTAATCGAAAATAAAAAGGAGCAATGAATGCTCCTTTTTGATGCTTTTCAAGACTTATTTCTTTACAAGTGTTGTACGATTGAAAGCTGTTTTCCAATCATTTGTAAAGTCACTTACAGCAATATCAGTCATTGGATGACTCATCATATTTGCAAGAACATCGGTTGGTACAGTAACGGACTGAATTCCACCAGTAATCAGTTCGTGTACCTGACGTGTGTTTTTAAATGAAGCAGCAATAACGCGTGTATCCATGTTATTTGCCTTCAGCATTTGAATTAAGTCCAACACACATTGTACTCCATCTCCCAGGTTATCCATACGGTTAACGTATGGAGCTAGGCAATCAGCACCAGATAGTGCAGCAAGGAATCCTTGGTTTGCTGAGTAAATTGCTGTAGCAAGTACTTTAATTCCAATCTTTTTACAAGCTTTGATTGCTTTTAAACCTTCGCTTGTTACAGGGATTTTAGCATAAATATTGTCATTGCGTAATGAATCAATATACTTTGCTTCTTCCACCATCTCATCGCATGTTGTAGCGATGACTTGAACATAAAGTGATTGCTTGTCATCTAAGATTTCTAATATCTCTTTGATAACTGTTTCAAACTCCTTTTTGCTCTTCGTAATAATACTTGGGTTTGTTGTTACTCCATCAATTGTCAGGTATTCATTAAAATGAGCAATTGCAGAAGTATCAGCAGTGTCTAAAATTAGTTCCATAATTAGTTTCTCCTCACATTTCTCTCAAGATAAGTATAGCACAGACAATAAAAAAAGTTCCATTAATTTGGAACTTTTACTCTTCATCAACAGCTTTTGCTGGTTCTGCAGCAACTGCTTCTTCAGCAGCTTCTGCTGGTTCAGCTTCCTCTGCAATGTTGGAATAAATTTTAAATAAAGAAGTAGTAGAAGGTTGTGTGTTGTAAGCTGTAGTATCACTAGTTGAAACGATTGTTTCTTCATAGACAGCTGATCCTTTATCAACTTCCACATTTGCTTCTGGTTTGTTTGTTGTATATGTGAATGTTGTTTCTTCCTTCTCAGGTGTTTTCTCTAAGTTAATATCTTTTGGCGTAACTGGTTTTCTATAACGATTATCATTATATGATTTAGTAGAAGTTTTCTTTTCATCTAAAGTCGTATATGGAATGCTTCCAGTTTTTGTCTTATTACCACCCAATCCATTATTTAAATTCAATTGTTCATTTGCCTGTTCTTTTATTTCGTTGATTGCTGAAGTAATTTGTGCAAAAATTGATTTCTTCTCAACTTTTGAATTTCTACTTTGACGATCCATCGTTTGTCTTTCCATACTTTCAGGCTTATATACATTACGAGTATTTCTGCTTCGATAATTATTGTTTCTATTTTTATTTGGCCCACGTCTTTTCATACTACGTACTTGAGCAACTGCAATAATTAGTGTAATTGCAATGATTACAAATAAGATAATAAAAATTGTAAAAGCCTCAGATTCAAATAGTGTATTGATAATGCCCTCAAAACTGTCATCATTACTTGTGTCATCGATGTAACTATCATAACCTGCGTTATAAGGTTCAATTGATCCTTCAACTTCAATATATTGTCCTTCAAGTGTTAATAAGTCATAGGATACAGAGTAACTGTACGCATTATCAACATTATAATTAGAATCAGTAATCTCTCCTGGTAATGTAATTGTTAATAATAATTGTCCATCTGCATTTTTTAGTTCATCTAATGTAAACATGTCAAATATAGAAAGAATATAATTTTGCAGTGAATCTTTATTAATGCTTATTGTTACGGAGTCATTCCAACTATTAATGTCATAATATGAGTCATCAAGTGAATCAAACAGATTCATATAATAGTCTTCTACAGTGATTTCTGTTTCATTACCATAATCATAAGTAGTTGCGCTCATGTAATCTTTCGTATTTAATTGATCCTCAAGAGACTCAGCTGAATAACCTTTTGCTGCTAAAATATCGTTATCTATTTCTATTGTATAGGTAGTTGAATAATCGCTATCATCATAGAACCTTAGATCGGTATCTGCAGATATTGTGTCAACTCCAATAAATAAAACTAAAAAACTAATTCCTAATAATATTTTACATTTCTTTAATATTGTTTTCATACTGTAATTATACCAAATTTCTACTTGCTTGAACATAACAATCAAAAGTGAGGTATAATAAAAACGAAAAGAAGGTGAAAATATGAATTTAATTGAAAGATTTGTGAATTATGTTCAAATTGATACAGAATCAGATCCAAGAAGTAAGGATGCTCCATCAACTGCTAAACAGTTGAATCTGGCAAAACTGCTGGTTGATGAAATGTTGGCGATGGGAATCGAAGATGCTCATGTGGATCAATATGGAATTGTTTATGGAAGTATCCCTAAAAATACGCCAAAGGATGTAGAAGCGATTGGTTTTATTTCACATATGGATACATCACCAGATATGGTTGGAAAAGATGTAAAACCTAGAATCATAAAAAACTATGATGGTGGAGAAATTGTTTTAAACAAGGACTATGATATTACAATGAGTCCAAAACAATATGTACATCTACAATCAGCAATAGGTAAAGATATTATTGTAACAGATGGAACAACCCTGCTAGGTGCAGATGATAAAGCCGGAGTAGCAGAGATTATGGAAATGTGTAAGTATTTCTGTGAACATCCCGAAATAGAGCATGGAGCAATTAAGATTGCTTTTACGCCTGATGAAGAAGTGGGTAGAGGAGCCGATAACTTTGATATTAAAAAGTTTGATGCTGATTATGCATACACGGTAGATGGTAGTGAAATTGAATCTGTGGATTATGAAAACTTTAATGCAGCTACAGCTGAAGTGCATATTCAAGGAAGTAGTATTCATCCAGGTGAAGCAAAAGATAAGTTAGTGAATGCTAGTAAGCTAGCAATGGAATTCCATTTTCTTTTGCCAGTCGAATTAGATCCAGCCAAGACGAGTGGATATGAAGGGTTTAATCATCTTACATATTTGAATGGACAAGCAGAGTATGCAGATATGGAGTATATTATCCGTAACCATGATCGTAATTTATTTGAGCAGCAGAAAGAAGAGTTCATGCAGGCACAAAAAGTAATGAATGATAAGTATGGTGATGTTGTAAAGGTTACAATTACAGATTCTTATTATAATATGGCAGAGCTTGTTATGAAGCGTATTGAAATTGTTGATGATGTAAAACGTATTATGAAAGAAATGGGATTACAGCCAAAGAGCACACCTATCAGAGGTGGGACTGACGGTGCCAGATTAACTTACGATGGATTGTTGTGTCCTAACCTGGGAACAGGTGGAGCTAACTTCCATGGAAAGTACGAATATGCATGTATTCAAGATATGGAAAAGATGGTTGAAATTTTAATTAATATTGTGAAAGACAAAGTGAAATAAAGATACTGCAAAGAACTTGCTATTTCTAATAATTAACATAAGTTGAAATAAAGGTGTAAAAATTAATTCCTTATTTCAACTTATTTTGTTAATGCGAAATAAAGGTGGTATAATTATATTAGTATTTCAATATATATATACTAGAAAGGAAACTAATATGGAACATCGTTCAGGACATTTTAAAACTAATTTATCAGGAGAATCAGCCTATCAATCATTTGTGCCGAGTCCGTTACCCCCTTACCCAGATATTGAATTGACAAATGAAATTATAAAACTTCTGATTTCATCACATGCTCAATTAGCTGTGTTAAATGATTTATCATGTTATATTCCAAATGTTAATTTATTCATTTCTATGTATGTACGTAAAGAAGCATTAATGTCATCGCAAATTGAAGGAACGCAAGCAACATTAGAAGATGTTTTGAATCCTACGATTGAAGAAAACAGCAATCGTAATGTTGCAGAGGTTATCAATTACATTAAGGCTAGTGAATTTGCATTAGAACGTATTCAAACACTTCCTTTTTCTGCTCGTTTGCTTAGAGAAATACATGGTATATTAATGCAGGGAGTTCGTGGTCAGGAAAAGAATCCAGCTGAATTTAGAACATCTCAAAACTGGATTGGTGGTCAAGGGAGAACCTTATCAAATGCAAGGTATGTTCCACCTACACCTGAAGATATGGCAGTTGCTATTAGTGATTTAGAGAACTTTATTCATGAAGAAGATGGTATTGATTCACTTATTAAAATTGCACTCATACATTATCAATTTGAAACAATACATCCTTTCTTAGATGGGAACGGTCGTGTAGGACGTTTGATGATTAATTTGTTTTTAATGGATAAGGATGTTCTTTTAACACCTGCATTGTATATTTCCTATTACTTGAAGCAAAATCGTATTGAATACTATGATAGATTGACAGAAGTTCGTATGAAAGGTAATTATGAGCAATGGGTTCAATTTTTCTTAGAAGCAGTCTATGAATCAGCAAAGGATGCAGTTACTCGTATTCATCAACTAAATGATTTGCATAATAAAAATCATAATCTAATTTTAACGCTTGGACGTTCAGCACAAAGTGTAATGGAAGTATTCAATTATATCGAAGCAAATCCAATAATTGAAATTGGTAAAACGGCAAAAGCAATTAATATGTCATTTAATTCAGTATCCAGTGCAGTAAAGAAACTAATAGAAAATAAAATATTAGTTCAAGAGAATGAAAACACTCGTAATCGTACATTTATCTACAAAGACTACCTAGATATTCTTCGAGATGGTACAGAGTGAAAAATAGGACTATCTGATTGGATAGTCTTTTCTTAATTCTAAATCCTAATTATGAAAAAAGTGAAATAAAGAATAATTATTGCTTTTGGCAAATGAAAGCCCGATCAATTTAATCGGGCTTTTTAACTACAATTTTAAATATTAGTTATGTGATCTTCTTTTTCTATCAACTATTAAATATAATGATACAAGACCAGAAAGCGTAACGATTGCTGTCCATGGCGTTGTATTATTATCTCCAGTCGCTGGACTTGTTGATGGGTTGCTGTTGGTAGTAGAACCAGATCCATTAGGTGTAGAAGTCCCTGGTGTTGTAGGTGTTGTAGAGCTTCCTTTTTCTTTAACAACTACTTCTCTTGTTATACTCTTAGTTTCATAAGTATTGCCAGCACTATAAGTTATTATATAAGTTCCAGCTCTACTTGTGTCTACTTTTCCAGTTACTGTTACAGGTAATGGGCCGTTAAAATCAGTAGCAGTTGCTCCAGGATCATTGAAACTGTCACCAACTGTTAATTCCATTTTCGCACTTCCATGCAATACAAGATTTATAAGGTTTGCAGATGGAGTATCACTTACATAGAATTTATAACTATATGTTGATTGATCTAACATTCCTGTTGCGTCATTAATAACGGCAATAAACTGATAAGAACCAACTTCAGTGAATACTGATTTATCAATAACAACATTGCCATCCGCATCAAAACTAGGTGTGATAGTAATTGTTTCTCCATTAGGTTTTGTCATTGTGTAAACGATATTTACTGCTACAGAATAGTCTCTGCTTTGAGATAGGATTGGAAAACTGTTGATTGTTAAGTCGTTTCCGATTGATACACCACCAGAAGTTAACATTTTTACTTCTTGGTCATTTAATTTAGCAACAGGAAGACTTCTTAAATATAATTCATCTTCTTTACTTAAATTATCTATTGAGCAGTATGCAAGGTTTAATTCCTTAAGGCTTGGAATGGTTTTTACTACAGCTGGCATTTCATGAAGTCTAAAATTACTAGGTAATCCAAATTTTTCTAAAGCAGTAAAACCTGCCATTGATGAAGGCAATAATGCTTCTGTTAAAGTGTCCTCTCCACCAATACTTAACTCTTTTAGATTTGATAAACTACTTAAATTTTCTGGGAATTTCTCAAGTTTATTTCCAAATAAAATGATACTTTCTAAATTCTCAAATATTTCAATTCCATCTAAATCGGTTAAACCTTTATACAAAAACATAAAATCTTTTGTGTTATCGATATGATATTGATCGATTTCATCTGTGATCTTTTTACTTTGCATTCTTGAAATTAGTGAAGCTGTTGTTTCAGAAAATTGTTCCTGATAGGTAGGTAACGCAGCACTAATTGTTTGGCTTGCCATCCCCAAACATAATAAACATAACAAAAAAACTTTCAATCTTTTTCTTTTCATAATTTCCCTCCGGTTGAATACCTCAACTATATCATAGATAACAAAATAAAAATAGGTACTATAAGCATACAAACTATATATTCAGTGGTATAAATTATTTAACCTAAGATATATTAAATTATAAAAAAAGAAGCAATATTTTGAGATTGCTTCCAGTATGACTTATTCTCTAATTTTTAGACCCAGAATTTTAGATAATTCTACTGCTTGTAACGGACTTACAATAACTCCCTTCAGGCTATCTGAAGAAAGAAGCATTCCACCGATCTCGCATGAACTGATATCAATATCTTTTAGTGATGTATGAAGAAATTCACATTTACTTAGAACGCAGTTATCAAAAGTAACATCTTTAAATGTAGTTTCATTAAAACTGGTTTCCATAAAATCACTATTATCGAATATTACATTTGAACATTTTGATAAAGATAGATTCGCGTAATTTGCTTTATCATTAATGAACTGTGTATGTTGTATTCTTGCGTTTGTAAAGTCCGAACCAATCAAACGACAATTTTTAAATATAGTACGAATCAAAAAACCTTCACTAAAGTCGATGTTTGACAAATCACAGTTTTCAAATATTACATCCATACAGTCAACATTGGCGAATGAACAGTTAATAAAACTAACATTTTTAAAATGACATTCATTTAGTTTATAATGTTTTAACTTAAGGTTTTCAAATTCAGTTGTATCAATCATTGAAAATTCAGTTTCATTATCTGATAATATATTTATTTTTTTTAACTCTTGGGTAAATTTTGGTTGTTTTATTTTCATGTTATCCATTATAAAACTAAACTATCTTTTTCACAATAGTCTTAAGATATTTGGTATAATAAGAATATTGAATTTAGGAGAATACTAATGAATGAAATTAAAGAAATAGCTCAACAGCTAAAAGTAGAAGAAGTACAAATAGAAAATACTCTAAAGTTATTAGAGGAAGGAAATACCGTTCCTTTTATTGCTCGTTATCGTAAAGAGATGACAAAAGGTCTGGATGAAGAACAAATTCGTTTGGTTCATGAGACATATACATATCAGATAAACCTGGAGAAACGTAAAGAAGATGTTTTACGTTTAATTGAGGAACAAGGAAAACTGACAGATGAAATCCGTCAACAAGTTGCTCGTTGTGAGAAACTTGCACAGGTTGAAGATATTTATCGTCCATACAAACAAAAGAAAAAAACAAGAGCCAGTGTTGCAGTTGCAGCTGGTCTAAAACCATTATCAGAAATCTTTTTAAAGTTTCCTAGAACCTTCAATGAAAATGAAGTAACACCATTCTTAAATGAAACAATTACATCTATTGAAGATGCAATTCAAGGTGCGAAAGATATCATCGCAGAAATGATTAGTGATGATAATGATGTAAGAAATAAGATTTATGATTCTATGATGAACTATGGAAAGATTAAAACATCAGAAAAGAAGAATCATGAAGATGAAAATAAAACTTACAAAATGTATTATGACTATGAAGAACGAGTAAGTAGTTTGGCTCCTCATCGTGTAATGGCAATTGATCGTGCAGAAAATGAAAAGGTTGTAAGTGTATCAATTGTTACCAATGAAGAGTATCTGACAAACTGGGTGAAGAAACGTTATATAAGATTTCAAAATTCACCTACTGCTATTTATGTGGAGGAAGCGATTTTAGATGGGTTAAAGCGTCTTGCTTATCCTTCAATCGAACGTATGGTTCGTAGTGAACTAAGTGAGAAAGCACATGAAACAAGTATTGATGTGTTCTCATTTAACTTAGAGAAATTATTACTGCAACCACCAATGAAGAATAAAATGATTCTAGGTTTTGATCCTGCTTATCGTACAGGATGTAAACTTGCAGTTGTAGATAAACAAGGAAAGATGCAGAAGGTAACTGTTATCTATCCTCACAAACCTGTTGCAAAAGTAAGAGAATCTAAGCAGATGCTATTGAAATTAATTCAAGACTATAAAATTGATATTATTGCGATTGGAAATGGTACAGCTAGTAGAGAAAGTGAAGCATTTGTATCAGAAACAATTAAAGAAAATAATCTTAATGTAGCTTATACATTAGTTAGTGAAGCAGGAGCTTCGGTTTATAGTGCTTCTAAATTAGCGATTGAAGAATTCCCAAAACTCCATGTAGAGGAAAGAAGTGCAATTTCAATCGCACGTAGATTACTTGATCCGTTATCGGAGTTAATTAAAATTGATCCTCAGTCAATTGGAGTAGGGCAATATCAGCATGACCTTCCAGTTTCGAAACTGAAAGAGCGTTTATCCTTTGTAGTTGAAAAGGCAGTAAACTTAGTTGGGGTAAATATTAACTTCGCTAGTGTTGCATTATTGCAGAATGTTGCTGGACTAAGTGCAGCAAGTGCTAAAAGCATTGTGACTTATCGTGAAGCGAATGGTGAAATAGCATCGCGCTCAGAAATTAAAAAGATACCAAAGATTGGTCCAAAGGCATATGAACAGGCTGCAGGATTCTTACGAATTGAAGATGGTAAAGAACCACTTGATCGTACTGCGATTCACCCGGAGAGTTATAAAGTCGCAAAACAAATTTTAAAAGAATTAAACTTAACAACATCAGATATGGGAAGTGAAAAAGCGAAAGTAGTAGTTGAACAAATCAATAAGGAGGAGTTGCAACAAACTGTAGACTGTGATGAATATACATTAAACGATATTTTAGATGCAATCTGTTTACCACTTCGTGATTATCGTGATAAATATGATGCACCAATTTTACGTCAGGATATTCTTTCGTTTGAAGACCTTCATGAAGGGGATGAACTAGAAGGTGTTGTACGTAATGTAGTAGACTTTGGAGCATTTGTAGATATTGGATTAAAAGAAGATGGATTAATTCATATTTCTCAATTATCAGATAAGCGAGTAAAACATCCAAGTGATGTTGTAGCCGTAGGTGATATCTTGAAAGTATGGGTGTTTAAAATTGATGAAGAAAAGCATAAAGTACAATTAACACTGAGAGAACGATAGGAGGCTTATATGGATGTTTTTGAAAGACTATATGACTATCAGGTAGACCGTGTAAAACAAATCATAGAGGATGCTGCAAAGGCGCAGCCACAAGGAACTGTATTCTTTGGTGATTCTTTAATTCAATCATTTGATTTGCAGAAATACTTTCCACAACAATCATTTTACAATTGTGGGGTGAACGGAGCTACTTCAGAACAATTACTGTTACTACATGATGATGCAATTGGAAGATATCATCCTAAACAAGTAGTTCTATTAATTGGAACAAACGACTTGGGACATACAGATGAATCTCGTCTAATGGATGGACATCACCAGTTTGATATGTTAGATGTTGTTTATCAGGTATTTCAATTAATTGAAATCATGAACTTAAAATATGGTATTGAGCATGTATATATTATTTCACCACTTCCAATTGATGAAAGAAAAAAGAAAACAGATATACGTAACAATGCGAGATTAAGATTGCTAGGTAAAGAGTTCTCAAACTTTGTTAATGAATTTGATAATGTAAGTTATATTGATGTATTTGATGATTTCCTTGATGAAGGACAATTAAAAAAAGAAGTTAGTATTGATGGATTACACATCAATGAAAAAGGTTATGATATACTTGCAGAAAAAGTAAAAGCTGCATTGAATATTTAATTAGAGGATTGATTCCACATAGTTGTTGGAGTCAATCTTTTTTTATGAAATTTTGTATTAAAAAAATGAACGAAACATCTAAAAATTTCGACTAATATCTGGATGGATAAATTATGAAACAATAAGTTTTTAAAAAAATAAAAACTTTTTTTATAAAAAAGTGGACGTTTTGATAATTCGAACTGTTTATTATGTAGGGTAAGCGTAGTAGAGAAATAAATAAGGAGGGCGAAACAATGAATAATAAAATGGAACTTACCCAGATTGTAAGGCTTGTTCAAAGTGATAAGGGAAAGTTCGAACAACTATATTCACTAATAGTAAACAAAGTGTATTACTGGTGTTTCACAATTGCTAACAATGAAGCAATGGCAAAAGACATGACACAGGAAGCAATAATTCGTATCTACAACAAAATAGATATACTTCAAGATCCTGAACATTTTAATTCATGGATGTATCGACTTGTTAGAAATTCATGTATGAATTATCTTCAAAAAGCGAAAGGAAGTACTTCTGAATATCTTTATGATGATGTGAACGAAAACATGATAACTACAATTAAGGATGAAAAGACGGAGAATTTACCAGATGAAGCTTATAGTTTACAAGAAACGAAAGAGCTGATTAGAGGGTTTGTGGAAGATCTTCCAAACAAACAAAAAGAAGTAATTGTTTTATATTATCTGGAAGAATTTAAAACTACAGAAATAGCTAATATTCTGGGAAGTAATTTAAGTACAATAAGATCCCTTCTTCATAAAGGAAGAAAGAGCTTGGAAACACAAATAAGTGATTATCAGATAAAAAATAATGTACGACTATATTCAGCGATTGTCTTACCTCTACTTGGAGCAATTCTTCAAGAACGAAGTGAAGAAATTAGCAGTAATCAAAATCTTCAATATGACAGTAAGTTATATAGTTCAGGGAATAGTTTGGTAACTACAAATCTTGTACAGGTTTTATCAAGTAAGATGATTTTAGCAATCGTATCAGTTGTCTGTGTAACGGTAATAGGAATTGCAGTTGTAGCTAATGTATTATCAAATTCTACAGATAATAAGATAACGGAACTTGATATTAATGAATCAGTTATAAAGGACTTAGGGCTATTTAAAAAGTTAAAGGGTCATCCTTACATAGAAGATATTACTTATCTTACATTTCCAATGCGTTCGGGAGTGGATGTAACCATAAAATTAAAGAAAGATTTAAAAGATGAAGATATACAAATTTTGTTTAATGATGAAGAGTTATCTTTTAAACAAGATGAAAAAGGTATACATGTACAAACTGTAAGCAACGGAATGTACACTGTTGTTACTAAAGAATATAAGACATCATTTGAAATTAGCAATATTGATCAATATGCACCTGAATTGGTAGAGATTATGAGATATGAAGATTACATACAACTAGTAGTCAATGATGAACAAAAACAAATAGATTATTCAAAGTCATATATTGAATATCAAGATGAAAATTATGATATTCCGAAAGATTTAAAAGTATATGGGGAGTTTAATAGAACAATAAAAATAACTATATTTAATTTGGAAGGTATTGATATCCAATATACTTATAGTTTTGATTAAATATGATTATCAGGATAGGTAATTAATAAATGGAGGTAAAATGAAAAAGACTACATTAAAAAAACTATTGACTAGTTTAACAATAACAACATTAATTATTGGATTAGTAGCTCCATCTATAGTAAGTGGAGATGAAATCGAAGAACCAGTTATTGATGAAGTAGAAGAAATAAAAACTGATGATGCAAGTGAGAGCGAAGAAGTAGTTGAAGAATCAGAAGAAGTAGAAGAGGTTGCTGAAGAACCAGCTAATGAAGAAGTGAAACAAGATGTAATAGCAAAGGCAACATCAAAAGTTGCACCATTATCTACATCAACACTTGTTGCAGAGACTACGACTTTGGAAGAAGCATTTCCTGATGTGAATTTTAGAACATGGGTATATGAAACTGCATTGGGGCATGGAGTTGGAACGTATGTTGATGAAATACATAAAACAGCAACAATGACTCAAACAGAAATTGATAACAAAATCAATGGAAGGACTGCAGCAATTAGTGTAGCTAATAAAGGAATAAGTTCATTAGATGGTATAGAGCATTTTTATTCAATTACCACTTTAAATGCTAATAATAATCAATTAATTGGAATATTAGATGTTAGTATGTTGAAGAACTTAACTAGTGTTCAAGTTCATACAAACAGTTTGACTGAGTTAAATGTGTCAAATTTAGAAAATCTATTGGTGTTATACTGTTACGGAAATCAATTAATAAATTTAAATATCACAGGAGCAAAATCGATTACAAACTTACGAGCATATAATAATCAATTAACTACTTTAGATATAAGTGATTTAACAAAGATTGTTCATTTTTATGTGTATAATAATCAATTAAGTGGTGCATGGGATTTATCTCATATGGAAAGTGCCACAGATATAAGAATATATAGTAACTCGTTAATAGAATTGAATGTGTCAGGTCTAAAAAGTTTAACAATTCTATATTGCTATGGAAATAAGTTGGAGATTTTAAATATCACTGGTTCAACTGCGATTACGAATTTACAAGCACATGTTAATCAAATAAAAATGTTGGACACTGAGAATCTTAAGGAAATTACTTACTTAAGGTTAGATAGCAATAGGTTAGAAGAATTGAATTTATCAAATATGAATAAAATGAAAACCTTATATCTTAGTAATAATCAATTATCTGGGGAATTTGATTTAACTCACATGACGGAATTAGTAACACTGTATATTCATACAAATGAAATATCTAAATTGAATTTATCAGGATTATCAGAATTAGTAACACTTGGTTGTTACTATAATCAATTAACTGAGTTAAATATTACTGATGTAGTTAAACTTTCTGATTTACGGGTGTATAATAATCCGAGTTTGAATGAATTGGTTATTGATGATAAATCAAAAAAAACTATAAAATCATTATTTTATCATTATACAAATATTGCAAATGTTGATTTAGATGGTTTTACAGCATTAACAGGGAGTATGACTGTAACAAAAGCAACAAATGCAGATTTAAAGCAATTGACTACATTCTATGTGTCAGGAAGTAAAGTGGCATATAGTCCTATGGTTAGGTTAACTGCGAATGCAGGAGCATTTACATGGAACAGTACAACAAATTATTATGTTGTTGCTTCTAACATGAATGCTCAATATGCCATAGGTTTGCCAAAATATGATGAAGATAATAGTTTAAGTGGAATGATTGTAAGTTCATACATTGATCTATCACAAGGTGCACTTATGGATGATGAGGGGAATCTAATTATTGGTGCTACTTTAGATAATGTTGATAGTGATGGATCGATAACACTTGATTCAGGTACTGTTGTTACAGGGGATGGTGTATATGAGTTTACTGGAGAGTTCACAATCAAAGATGGAGAGATTACAACAGGTGCAGATTATTCATATTCTAAAAATATAATAGATGAAGGTGGTACAGTTGTTGTTGGTGGAGAAGCGACTACAATAACAGTACCTAATGGAAGTGAAATAACTGTTGATGTAAATGATTCAGGAAAAGCAGTTACATATCCTGCAGGAAGTACAGTTACAAATAAAGATGGAGATACTATCTATGTAATTGATGAGATAGAAATGAATAGTGATGGTACGATTTCATCTGGTTCATATATTACTGTTCCTAATGGAACGACGGTAGTTGATAATGGAAATGGAACGGTGACGATACCAAAAGATATGGTAGTTACAATTGATGGAGAAGATACAGTATATCCAGGAGAAATCGTCTTTGATACATCAACAGGAAAAACAGAATATATACCAATTAGTGGATTAATTACAGAAGACGAAACAAATGGTACAAACTTAGGTGATGATGTTGATGAAGAAAGTCTGAGTAAAGCTGAAGAGATATTAAACTCAATTACAGATGGAAAACTAAAAGATCAACTTGAAGAAATAGTAAATACTGTAAAGGATATGTTAGATGCATCAAAAGAAGTGAATGATATGTATGATGCAGATGGCAACTTGAAATCTACAGTTACTGAAGAAATGATTCAAGAGATAGAAGATATCGTAAATGCACTTCCTGATGGAACGTTTAAAGATAACTTGAAAGATAAAGTAGAAGAAGCACAAACAACACTTAATCAAAGAAATGAAGATGCTCAAGATAAAGTAGATAACTTATTCAACGAAGACAAAACAGGCTTAGGTGATGGAGTTGGTCAAACAGAGATTGATGAAGCACAAAAAGCAGTAGATCAGTTGCCAGATGGTGACAAGAAAGAAGAACTACAAAAAGAAATTGATAAAGCTCAAGATATGCTTGATGAAATGGAGCAAACTGCTAAAGATAAGGTGGATAATTTATTCAATGAAGATAAAACTGACTTAGCAACAGGTGTAGGA
The DNA here is from genome assembly GCF_030814225.1 of Breznakia pachnodae. Taxonomy (GTDB): domain Bacteria; phylum Bacillota_I; class Bacilli_A; order Erysipelotrichales; family Erysipelotrichaceae; genus Breznakia; species Breznakia pachnodae. Next base: position 681,894 of record NZ_JAUSUR010000001.1, on the reverse strand, counting down.
CAAACTGAAATCGATGAAGCACAAAAAGCAGTAGATAAGTTACCAAATGGTGATAAGAAGAATGAACTACAAAAAGAGATTGATAAAGCACAAGATATGTTAGATGCAAAAGATGCAGTAAATGACTTATTTAATCCAGATGGATCAATCAAAGATGGTATTACTCAAGATGACATTAAGGATGCGCTTGATTTAGTAAATAACTTACCAGATGGAAATTTGAAAGATGAGTTATTAAATCTAATTAAGGAAGTTCAAAAAGTGGTTGATGAAAGAACTTATATTATTTTAGAAAGTTTTGCAGTATTCACTGGAAAAGGAAACGTAAGTGCAAGGATAGATGCACCAGTAGAAAACTTCTCAAAAGTTTATGTAAATGGAAAAGAACTAGATAAGAGCAACTATGAAGTAACAAGTGGAAGTACAGTGATTACATTAAAAGAAAGTTACTTATTAACACTAGAAAACAAGACATATGATGTAGAAGTAGAATTCGTTAGTGGGGCAAAGGTAAGTGTTTCTTTAACTGTGAATGTGAAAGACTCTAGTCCTTCAAAAGCACCTACAGGTAACTTGTCAGTTACTGGTGGTGCTACAACAAGTGCAAGTGTTGTAAATACAGGTGATTTAACGAATGTAAATATACTGTATGGATTGTTGGCAATGTCACCTCTTGGATTAGTAGTGATTATTAGAAGAAGAAAAGAAACAAACTAAATAATAATGTGTGCATAAAGAGCACAAAACTAGATGTTCCGCCCTTCAACTTATGGAAAAAAATAGTAAAATTTATAGTGACTCGCCCTCAACTATGAATGATCATCTTTATGCATAGAAAAGAACCGCTTGATAATATTAGCGGTTCTTTGTTTTAGGGGGAACTAAATTACAACTACTGTTTTATATTTAAAATCTTTATAATAATGAGATACTAATGAGTATTCATATGGAACCCCATCGTCTAAAAATGCAATTTGTTCAACGATAGTGACTGGATCATGCTTTTTCATTTTTAGTTCTTTTTCTTCTACACTATTACAAGGGCGAGAGTAGATGTATTTGTGGAAACTCTTAGGCTTAAGTTTTAGTGTTTCTACGATGTAATCATAAATTGAATGATTTACAATATCCTGATCTAAACCAGCAATTACATTGATTGGCATATATACTTCTTCAATACTATTTGCTTCATTATCGATATAACGAACACGATAGACTTTATAAACAAAATCTCCAGGTTTTAGTAAAAGTGATTTTGCTATATATTCATTTGCTTTGATAATTTCAAACTCGAGAACTTTTGAAGTTGCTGTTTTATCTTCGTATTCATGGGTTAGAGAAGAAGGTTTTGTTAAATCACTAGGATCTAATAAAGGGTTACTAGACGCTACTGAATTTATGTAGGTCCCAGAACCTTGCTTTTTTACTAATAGTCCTTCTTGAACTAGAATATCTACAGCTTTCTTAATAGTTAGTTTACTGGCACTATAGGTAACCCCTAGTGCTTTTTCATCATCTATTTTATCTGCATTCTTATATTTTCCATAAAGGATATTATTCCTTAAATCATCAACGATATCTAAATATTTTGGCATGATTTCACCTCTTTAATAGTATATCATGCATTATATAGTTTTGCACGTTTATAATCATAGATTTAATCTATAAATATAAAAGGTATATACTTATTGCTTGAATAATATAAATGATAATGATAATATAAGAGTGTGAGGTGATGGTTTATGAAAAAGATTTTATGTCCAAGTATGATGTGTGCTGATTATGGTAATTTGAAAGATGAAATTATTGCTCTTGATAAAGCAGGAATAGATATCTTTCACTGTGATGTGATGGATGGTAGTTTTGTACCTAATATGACAATGGGTATTATGGATATCAAAACGATTCGAAAATATACAGATAAGTTAGTAGATGCTCATTTAATGATTGAGAATCCATCTACGAAGATAGATTTATTTATTGATGCTGGGGTAGATCTTATTTATATTCACCCAGAAGCAGAGCGCTATGTGATTAAGACATTGGCATATATCAAATCAAAAGGAGTACAAGCTGGTATTGCGATTAATCCTGATACAAGTATTGAAACAGTTCATGAAATGTTGAATCTTGTTGATTATGTAATGGTAATGACAGTAAACCCAGGATTTGCAGGACAACCATTTATTGACTTTATGCGTGATAAAATAAAACGTTTAGTTGAGTTGAAGAAAGAACGCGACTTTAAAATAATTATTGATGGTGCAATGTCACCTGAAAAAATAAAAGAGATGAGTGAGCTTGGGGCAGATGGCTTTATCTTGGGAACAAGTTCATTATTTGGTAAAGATGTTGACTATACAACTGCGATTACTCAGTTGAGGGAGATGTAATATGGACATTATGATAACAAAACCGATTCCAAGAAAAGCAATCTGGGGTCATGATAAATTGAAAAAGTATTTTCACTATGATTCGTTTCCAAATGGAATTGGACAATCTTGGTCATTTAGTGGGCAAGTCAATAACGCAAATCTTATTGTTGAAGGAATGCATGTGGGTAAGACATTGTTAGAAGTTTGGAATGAATATCCAACCTATTTTAATAGTAACTGTGATCACTTTCCTTTTATTGTTGGATTGGTTGGACCAGAAGATAACTTAAGTATTCAGGTTCATCCAGATGCTGCTTATGCGAAAAAACATGGGTTGTTGTCTGGTAAGAATGAAGCTTGGTATTTTATTGAAGCTGATCCAACTGCAGATTTAGTCTTTGGTACAACAGCAAATACAAAAGATGAATTATCGACTTTAGTTCAAGATAACAAATGGGATCAATTACTAAAACGAATTCCTGTACATAAGGATGATTTTGTTTATGTGCCTGCTGGAATGCTTCATGCAATGCAAAAAGGTGTTATTACCTATGAAGTGCAAGAAGCTACTGATATTACCTACCGATTCTATGATTATGATCGTAAGGATGCAGATGGTAATAAACGTGAATTACATATGAATGAAGCAATGGAAAGTATTAAGTTTTTTGATGATGTAACACAACCTCAATCAATATCGAAAGAGTACGATGGTTATAAACGAACTACCTATATTAATAATGAGAGTTTTAAGATAGAAAAGTATGAGATAACAAATGATTGTACAATAAATGTTGATGAGTATATGCTTGTCACAGTTGTAAGAGGGACAGGGAAGGTGAATGGACATTCCTTAACCTTTGGTGATAGTTTCTTGGTTCCTTGCACAATGGATCAATTGGACGTACATGGAGAAATGCAGTGGATGGTAACAATGGAAGGTCAAAAAAAGTAGCGGATGCTACTTTTTTAATGAGTTTGTGGCACATAGTTCTTTGAACCATAAACCTGATTTTTTAACTGTCATTGTCTTGTTAGTTAAATCATAGCGATAGAATCCATAACGGTTTTTAAATGCATTGATTGGTGACCAGTTATCAAACGGTGACCAGACATGATAACCAAAACAGTTGCTTCCTTCTTCAATTGCTTTATGTAGCCATATAAGGTGTTCTTGATAGAACTCAATACGATAATCATCAATTACTTGGCCATGTTCATCAATGAAGTTTTCTTCATTCTCTACACCCATTCCATTTTCTCCAATGTAACATTTAATATTCCCATAGTCATTTTTTAGACGCATTAATGTATCATAAATACCTTTTGGATAAATTTCCCATCCACGTGAGAAGTTCATCTTCTTATCTGGTTTATCATATATCTTATAAAACTTCTCAGGCATCAATTGTCCTTTTTCAGGATATCTGTCTGATTGTTTTTGTCGTGAATTCTCAGGATAGAACTTTAACTTACTATCTTCCCAGTTTTCATCTGGTGCCTGAACCCTACATGGTTGATAATAATTTACGCCAAGAAAATCAACTGTATTATCTTTTAGAATCTGATAATCCTCATCTTCTATTACTGGAGTAAGTTCATATTCATCCGCAAACTCTAAAAAATCTTTAGGTATTTCACCATTGACTGAAACATCTAAATAGAAACGTTCTCGAATCATATCTACAAACTTTGCGGCTTCTAAGTCTTTTGGATCATCACTGCGAGGATAAACAGGATTAGGATTTAATACGGTTCCAATTTCACCTGGATAATGATGTTTATGATAACACTGAATTACTTTCGCTTGCGCTAATAATAAGTGATATCCAGCCTGAATCGATTCTTTAAAATTAATTCTGTTTGGTGGTTGAAAATCATATAAGTAACCACCTTGAGGTAATACTCCTACTTCATTTAATACAACAAAGTAGTTTAGTTGATTACCAAAACGATTGAATACTGCTTCACAATAATCTACAAAGTAATTTACTACATCACGATTTAACCATCCTCCAATCTCTTGCATGCACAAAGGCAAGTCAAAGTGCCACAAACAGATAATTGGTTCAATATGATACTTCTTTAATTCATCAATTAAATTTTGGTAAAACAAAACTGCTTTTTCATTAACTTCACCTTTTCCATCAGGAATAAAACGTGACCAACTAATACTGAAGCGAAAAGAATTTATATTTAAATCACTTAACAGTTTTACATATTCCTTATAACGATGATACATATCCAGAGTTGAATCAGGTCCTACCTGATCATAGAAACGCTCAGGTTCTTTACTAAACCAATCATCCCAAACATCAGGAGACTTTCCATCCTCATTTCGTGCTCCTTCAAACCCAGTTGCCCAAGAAGCACCACCCCATAAGAAACCTTCAGGGAATTTTAATTCATTCATCTAAATTACCTCCTTTTCAATTTCAATTACATTATGGAGTGAGCGAATCAGAAAGGCAATGTTTTGTTTTGAGGGAGGTATGTATATTTTCAAATATTTTCATGATTAATCATTTTCTATGACTAAAATTCCTTTTGTAACCGCTTTGAAAAAGAATTAAAATACAAAAATAATCGATAAATAATGGGTTTGTGAGATATTTAGAAATAAATGATAAGAAATGAAATTATTTGAATAAATATTGTTTACTTATGAACTTTGTAAGTGCTATCATGAAGTCAGAAAGGAGAACTACTTATGAAAATTGTATTGGTGTGTAATGCAGGTATGTCTACATCTGTATTGGTACAAAAGATGTTGAAGAGTGCCGAAGCGAAAGGAATCGATGCTGAAATTGATGCATATTCGATTGAAGTACTTGAAGAAACTTTAGAAAATTCAAAAGTAGATTGTATACTCGTTGGGCCACAAATTCGTCATATGATGCCGAATGTTGAAAAGTTGGCGAGTGGTGTATGTCCAGTTGCTTTGATCGATATGAGAAACTATGGAACAATCAACGGAGAAGCAGTATTAACACAAGCATTAGATCTAATAAATAATTAAAATTATAGGGGGATAAAGTAATGCAAGGATTTATTAATAAACTAGAAAAATTATTGATGCCATTAGCAAACATTGTTTCAAGTAACAAATATCTATTGGCAATGCGTGACTCTTTTAGTTCATTGATACCATTTATCGTTGGAGGTTCATTCTTTGGAATCTTTAACTGGGTAGTCTTTGAACCAGAAGGAACAATTTTAGGTGAATTAGGATTAAACTTAGGTAAAGTATTCACAGGATTAGAAGGTGAAGCCTACCTGAATTCAGGATTCGTTGAGGTTTGTCGTAATTTACAATCAATGTGTAATTCAGTAGTAACAGTAACATTTGGGATTTTCTCATTATTGCTAGTATTAACATTTGGTTATCGTTTAGCAAAAATGTGGAAGAACCAAGAGCCATTTATTGCAGCAGCATTAGCACTAGTTGCTTACTTACTAATTACACCAGCATCAGTTACTGGTGAAGCAGGAGATGTAATTGGAGCATTCTCTACATCTTACTTTGGTAGTTCTGCAGTACTAACTGCTATTATCGCAACAACCTTTGTTGTCTGGTTCTACTGTAAACTTACAAAGAATGAAAAGATTCGTATTAAAATGCCAGAGAGTGTACCTCCAGCAGTAGCGAATTCATTCGCTGTATTGATTCCGGTAATTATTGTTTTATTTGTAGTTACACTATTCCAATCAATATTAACTTGGATTGGTGAACCTGCACTAAATGACATTTTATATGCAGCACTACAAGCACCACTTATGGGATTCTCACAAGGACTTGGTTTCTCCTTAATTTATCAATTCTTAGTATGGTTCTTCTGGTGGTTTGGAATTCATGGTCACAATGTAACTGCAGTTATTCAAAACTTAGTATATATGCCAGCACAACTTGCTAACCAGGCAGGAGAAGCATCATATATCTTCTCAAATGGATTCTTTGAAGCAGGGTTATGTCATGTAATCGCACTTCCAATTGCAATCTTCATCGCTTCGAAAAGAGATGACTGGAGAGCAATTTCAAAAGTTGGTTTACCAGCAATGATCTTTAATGTTCAAGAACCATTAGCATTTGGGGTTCCAATTGTGTTGAACCCATTATTACTTATTCCATACGTATTAAACCCATTAATAAATACAGTAATAGGGATGTTATTTATTGAAATTGGTTTAATGCCAGTATTCCGTTATGTCGTTCCTTGGACAATGCCAGCATTCTTTGGTGGGATGATAGGAACTGGTTCAATCATGGGTGGTGTATATCAACTAGTATGTATTGCAATTAACGTTGCTATTTTTATACCATTCGTATTGGCAGGAAATGCACAATATAAAAATGAACAGGAGCAGTTAGGAACTGTAAGCGAATAATAAAATAATTTATAGGATTAGGATATAAGGTCCTAATCCTATTTTAGTAAGGAGTTAGAAATGAATGAAACAATAGCAGAGCAAGCAATGATGATTATCTTATATGCAGGTAATGCAAAAGCAATGGTCATTGAAGCGATGAATGAGGTATTAGAAACAAATGATTATGAAAAGGCAAAAGAAAAGATAGCAGAAGCAGGAAAAGAACTTGGGAAAGCTCATGAAATTCAAACAGGATTATTGTTTGATGAAATGCAAGGAAAGAGTGATGGCAATGTAGGTATCCTGATGGTACATGCACAAGATCACTTCATGAATGCAATTACGGTTCGTGACCTTGCCAATATTATGTTAGTGATGAATGAAAGGAAATAATTATGAGAAGTATAAAGACAACACGCGCAATTGGGTTTGTGATTGACTATGTGATTTGGTACTTATTAATGTATGTCATGATTTTGGTGTATTTCTTCTTGGTAGAGAAGCATACTGCATTTAGTGGAGACATTAGTGCGTATGGTGAAATATTTACCCAGATTATGGGGAAACAATCATTTCTTCTGATTTACATTGGTGCACTACTTGTATATGAATTGCTGATTCCTCTTTGTTTTGGTGGACAGAGTATTTCAAAGAAAATATTAAAGACAGAAATTGTACCATTTCGCGTATCAACGGTATTGGTTAGAGGATTACTAAAGTTAATTATTATTAATCCATGTGGTGTTGTTTCTTATCTGATTGCATCACTGATTGGTGGTAGTGCAGCAATTATTTCAGATGGATTATGGATAATCCTGTTTATCAATGTAGTATTGGTGCTGATGAATAAATCAACATTATACGATCTTGTGAATAAAACAAGCGTTCAGTATAAATTAGTAGGAGAGAAATAATGAATTATAAGATTCCAAAAGATTTTAAAATAGGAGCAAATATGCCTGCATGGCAGGTAGAAGGTGGAAGTAATAAGCTGGAAGGACATTTGCACTTTCCAGACTTAATGTATCGTGCATATCCAGAACGCTGGTTTAATGGTTATGGACCTACCAAAGCGTGCGAACATTATGAGCGTTATGAAGAAGATATTAAATTATTAAAAGAAACAGGTTGTAAACAAATCCGTTTTAATCCAGACTGGTCAAGATTTATCAAAGACTTTGAAACTGGAGAGGTGAATGAAGAAGAAGCGACACACTATCATAATGTTATTCAGTGCTATTTAGATAATGGAATTGAACCAATTATCTGTTTAGAGCACTGGGAACTGCCAGCATACTATTATGAACACTATGATGGTTATGCATCTAGAAAAGTAGTAGATATGTATGTGAAGTATGCAAAGGAAGTATTTACTCGTTATGGTCATATGGTAAAGCAGTTCTATACGTTCAATGAACCAATTGTAATTCCACAACTATGTTTTATGGATGGATTCTGGTGGCCATATGGTAATGATACAAAGCATGCAATGAATTGGATTCATGGGAAAATCGTAGCGAGTGCAAAGGCAATTGCATGTTATCGTGAACTAAATCTGGATGGAAAGATTGGAATGATTATCAACCCTGCATTCATCTACGCACGTAGTGATGCAAACCCACAAGATAAGAAAGCAAAAGAAATTGCAGATTCTCTATATTGGGGTGCCTTTATGGATACAGCTATCAAGGGCGAATATCCAAAACTATTACTAGATATTTTAAAGAAAGAAAATTGTATGTTTGATTATGAAGAAGCAGATTTTGAAATCATCAGACAAAACACGATTGATATTCTTGGGTTAAATTATTATCAGCCACTTCGGGTGAAGGAAGCAGAGTATGTGTGGAATAGTGAAAACTTCCATTTAAAGAAATACTACAGTGAATGGGATATGCCTGGGAAACGAATGAATCCATATCGTGGATGGGAAATTTATCCAAAGGCACTTTACGATGCTGCTTTACGGATTCGTGATGAATATGGAAATATTGAATGGGTTGTTGCAGAGTCAGGGATGGGCGTAGAAAATGAAGAAATCTATCGTGATGAAGCAGGAATGATTGTTGATGATTATCGTATAAACTATATCAAAGAACATTTGGCATGGTTATTAAAAGCGGTAGAAGAAGGATGCAACTGTAAGGGATATTGGTTATTTGCAGGAATGGACAACTGTTCTCCTTTAAATGCATTTAAGAATCGTTATGGCTTAATTGAAATTGATTTAGAAAATAATCGACAACGTAAATTAAAGAAGTCAGCATATTTTTATAAGGACATGATTCAAAGCGGAGAATTTGAATTTGAGGATATTAATAAATCATTAATTGATAAATAGGAGACAAGAAAATGAAAGAATATAAGTTCCCAGAGAATTTTTGGTGGGGTGCAGCAACTTCAGGACCACAAAGTGAGGGGTTTCATAACAAAGCGCATAAAAACATTATGGATTACTGGTATGAAACATCAAAAGAAGAATTTTTTGGTGGAGTGGGACCATTTACTGCAAGTAATTTTTATGAGACTTACAAAGAGGATATTCGTCTTTTAAAAGAAGTTGGAATGAATTCTTTTCGTACAAGTATTCAGTGGACACGCTTAATAAAAGATTTATATACTGGAGAGATTGATAAAGAAGGAAAAAAGTTTTATGATAATGTTATTGATGAGTTTCTAAAAGCAGGTATTGAGCCAGTCATCAATTTATATCATTTCGATATGCCAATTGAACTTCAGCAACAATATGATGGATGGTGTTCAAGAGAAGTAGTCGATTTGTTTGTAAAGTATGCACAGATTGCCTTTGATTTATTTGGTGATCGTGTAAAGTACTGGGCAGTATTCAATGAACCAATGGTAGTACCTGAAGCTGGTTATATGTATGGATTTCATTATCCAAATCGTATTGGTGAAGGTGAAAAAGCAGTACAGATTATGTATCATCAGGTACTAACAACGGCAAAGACAATTGAAGTATTTAGAAATAGCAAGGTTGGAAAGAATGGTGGAGAGATTTGTACAATCTTAAATCTTACCCCTGCATACCCAGCAACAGAAAGCAAAGATGATAAAGAAGCAAGTGAATTTGTGGATGACTTCTTCAACAATGTTTTTGTGGAAACAGCAATCAATGGTGAGTTTCCAAAAAAACTTGTGGAAGTGTTAGAAAAAGATGGTGTCTTGTGGAAGAGTGAAGTAGGAGATGCACAGTTAATAAGGAAGAATACAGTTGATTTCCTTGGTGTAAACTACTATCATCCAAAACGAGTAAAAGCAAGAACTGATAAACTTCCTCAAGAACTTCAAAAACAATGGATGCCAGATATTTACTTTGAAGAGTACGATTGGTCTGAAAAGAGAATCAATCCATATCGTGGATGGGAAATCTATCCTAAAGCAATGTATGATATTGCAATATCAATGCGAGATAAGTATCCGAACACACCATGGTTTATTTCTGAGAATGGAATGGGTGTTGAAGGCGAAGAACAGTACATTGATAAAGATGGAAAGATCAATGATGACTATCGAATTGATTTTTATAAAGAGCATTTACAGTGGCTACACAAGGCGATGGAAGAAGGAAGTAATTGTTTTGGTTATCATGCTTGGACTGGATATGACTGTTGGTCTTGGAACAATGCCTATAAGAATCGTTATGGATTCATTGCTGTTGATTTAGAAACGCAGAAACGAACAATAAAAAAATCAGGATACTGGTATAAACAGGTGAGCGAAAACAACGGATTCTAATAACTTGGAGGAAATGTTATGTTAGCGTACGAAAGACAAGCGAAGATATTGGATATTTTATTAAAGAATGATGTCTATACAATAGAACAGTTTTTAAATGTATTTCCTAAGGTAAGTGCATCAACGATTCGACGAGACTTAAAGTTTCTTGAAGCGGAAAACAGAATTATTATGTTTCATGGTGGCGATGTAATGTTGAAACGTAGTAGTTATGAAGATGTATTTGCGACAAAGAAAATGCATAATATCGATAATAAAATTCGACTTGCAAAGTATGCAGCATCAATGATTAAGAATGGGGATGTTGTGTATCTGGATTCATCAACAACGATTATGGAGATGATTCCCTTTATAAATAAGGAAGTAACGATTGTTACCAATTATGTTAATTTCACTCCATTTCAGGATTTTGATTATAATGTAATAAAAATTGGAGGTACAATTACCAAAACTTCTCTTGCATGTTTTGATTCTTTAGCCAAAGAAATGATCAAAACAATGAACTTTGATATTGCGTTTGTTGGATGTGGAGGGATTGATAAGGTACATGGAATTACGTACCCAACGATCGAACAGGCAATTTATGAACGTCAACTCAAACGTCAGTCACTTCGTTATGTTGTGATTGCAGATGAAAGCAAATTCTATAATGTGTTTGCAGGAAAAGCGTTTGATATGGATGAATGTGAAATTTATACAGATGAATTACCAAAAGAAATTCGCAAGATAAAGAACATTCATATCATTGATTAAGCAAAAAAGTTGCGATTATTAAGGTTATTTCCATAAAGTGGTAAAAATAGTTTTTCAATTATCTCTTATATATGGTTTAATATAAGTAACGGCATTGGAAAAGGAGAATTAAGATGAAATATGCAATTGGAATTGATATTGGTGGAACGAATACACGTGTCGCACTAATTGATGAAGAATATCACTTAGTAGAACGTGTACAATTTGATACAGATGCTCATAATCCACATGTAACATTACAAAAAATTAAAGATGCGATTAACTTATTTGATAAGGAAATTGTAGGGATTGGAGTATCATGTCCTGGACCATTAGATTTATTACATGGTGTAGTATTAAACACACCAAACCTACATGGGGGATGGACAAACTTCCCAATCGTTGAAGAGTTATCTAAAGTAACTGGATTACCAGCATTCTTAGAAAATGATGCAAATCTGGCAGCGCTAGCAGAAGCAACAATTGGACAGGGGAAAGATTTACGTTATGTACAGTTCTTAACAGTATCTACAGGTCTTGGATCAGGGTTTGTAGTTGATAAGAAAATCTACCAAGGTGCACATGGTTATGCGAATGAAATCGCAAATATGATTATGTGGAAAGGTGGACCTAGTCATGGGAAATTATCACCTGGAGGAATTGAAGCGATTTCAAGTGGTACAGCTATCACGAAACGTGCGCAAGCTGCTGGACTTGAAGTAGAGCATGCAGGTGAAGTAAATGACTTGGCTTTAAAAGGTAGTAGTGAAGCACAGGCAATTATGGATGATGCAAAAGAATATCTTGCAAATACATTAGCAGCAATCTTTGCGCTAGTGGATCCTGAAATCTTTATTTTAGGTGGAAGTGTTGCATTAAAGATTGATGGCTTTGTGGAAGAAGTAGAAAAACGTACAAAAGCAAAAGTATATCCAGGAATGGATCCATATGTACGTGTAGTTAAGTCGAACCTAAATGAAGACAGTGGTTTGATTGGTGCAGCTTGTTTGGCGTTCAATAAGGCAGCATAATGATTGTTAAAGTAAAAATGAATATTTCTAGTAGTGAATACTTTGATTTCATTACAGAACATTTGCTTGATGAATTACCAAAGAGTATGAAGAAGAAAATCCAACCCTCAGATATTAAGAAAGGTTTAAAGTATCGCCAAACATATAAACTTAAGAGTGGAGATTTTGTTTCTAAAAAAGAAATAGTAGAGTTTGAATATGGAAAAGTGTATCGTTTACAGATGGAAGTTCCAGATGGTTTCCAGTACATCGGACATACAATTAATCCAATATCTGACGAACAGATAGAAGTTACCTATGAAGAAACAGTAGATAGTAGTAAATCTACTACAAGTTTATTTCATAAATTGAAATCAAATTCTAATAAAAAGCAGATGAAACAAAGATTGAAAGCAATTGAAGAACATATTATTTCAAAAAGAGAATCTGAAGAAGAAGCTGAGGAAGAATAAGTGCTTCTTCTTTTTTCTTGAAGTGTAAAAATAGTCGATATATACTAGAAGTAGTGAGGTCATTTATGTTTAAAATAGGAGAATTTTCAAAACTTACAATGGTATCTATTCGGATGCTTCGCTACTATGATGAACAAGGTTTGTTATCTCCAGCGAGAATTGATGAGAATGGATATCGTTTATATGATGTAAATCAGATTGAGACATTACAAAAGATTGTAATGTTGAGAGATGCACAGTTTCAGGTAGCAGAAATCAAGCAGATATTGGCAACGGATAAAGCAGAAGATATGGTAGATTATCTGAATAAAAAGGAAAAAGAAATTGCAGAGGAAATTACTCAAAAACAAAAGACAATACAAAAGATTCAATGGATGAAACAGGATGTTAACAGTGAACATTATTCTGATCACTACAAAGTTACATTTAAAAGTATCCCTTCTTATCCAATCCTTTCTTATCGTACAATCGTTCCTAGTTATTTTGATGAAGGAAGTATGTGGCAAAAGATGGCTGAATTTATGCAGAAGGAACATGTAGAAGTTGTAAACTCTGCATACAATAATCTTTCTATTTATTATGATACAGAATATCGAGAAAAAGATTATGATATTGAAATTGCAGTTGTAGTAAAAAAGAAAAAAGAAGACAAAGATGGGTTTGTATATCGTGACAGTGAACCAGTAGAATTGATGGCTTGTGTAATGGTATATGGTCCGTTCAGCAATATTTCAAAAGCATACTATAGTTTTGCCCTTTGGTTGGATAAACATCCTGAATATCAGATGGATGGATGCACAAGACAAATCTCGCACAAAGGACCGGATAATGAAAGTGATCCTGATAACTATCTTACAGAAGTACAGATACCAGTAAAGAAGCAAGTTTAGTTTTTGAACTTTTTCCTATATAATACAAATAGAAGGATGTGGTTATATGTGTGAATGTAAGGAGTGTTATAGTACAGATAATCGTGCGACACCATTATTGAATAAAGAAGATTGTTTAAAAAGTCATACACAGTATATTTGTAGTACATGTGGAAGATGTATCTGTATAGCGAAAGATGATAAACGAGGACTGCAAAGATGGAACTTTCCATTTAAGTCATTAGATATCGCAAAACTATATTTGAGAACTGCAGATGTTACAACTAGAACGAGTTGTGGGATTTATGAGATTGTTAATGACAAAGGAAGAAAATCCTATAAGATATTTCAATCAAAAGCTGATGTAGATGCTTATTTACAACAACATAAAGATAGAAGTAGTACGGGAAAACCTCTCTATCAAAAAGAAGTGTATAAAGATTTTGAAGGCATACAAATTCGTATGTTGAATGAAGAAGAAATAAAAGAGTATTTAAATAGTTCAAAAGAATGAGACGATAGGTTTCATTTTTTTAATTTTGATATTGACACTCACATGGTGAGAGGGTTTATGGTCAAGGTGGAGGTGTGAGTTATGCATAACGTATATGAATTAATCAAAATCGGAGAACTAGAAGTAAATAATCAATATATTCAGTTAGAGGATAAGTATAAAAAGGGTTTAAAATATCTATCATTATTCTCCCATATAATTGTATTTTATGGTGATGAAAATATTGATGTATTTGATAAAAGTTTATCATCTACAGTATTACAAATAAAAGAGATAGATGAAGAAGATAGTAAAATCTATATTGAAGAACATACAATTCAAAGAGATATCACAATCTATGATATGAAACCTTATTTTCCTTGCGAAGACAGAGTAAAGGATTCTGTTTATACTGGTGATGGCACAAACGATATTTATCGTAATGATCAATTTATTGGAAAGATAGAAAAAGAAGAAGGTAGATGCTATCTTAGATTTAATGAAGATTTAGCTAGCATTACCCAATTTCTTAAACAAGGTTCTCATCTGAAAATATATTGGTGGTTTCATAAATTTGAAAAACCTATTTATCGAAGAAACCTGGAAGGAACACCACCATATGAGAATGCGCCACGTACTGGTATATTTGCCACTCGATCACCCGTTCGAATCAACCCATTAGCACTAACGACTGCAAAGATACTGGGTTATGATGAACATCAAAATCGAATTGAAGTATCTAAATTAGATGCATTTGATAAGACACCGATTTTAACCTTAGGTATTTATAATAGTGAAAATGATTTTGTGGACCAACCTGAAGTGCCTTATTGGTTAAGTCATTGGCCAATGTGGTTGGATGATACTAGAGAGAATATTAGTGAAACTCTTGTAGATATGAAATCATCAGGTAGAGAGGCATTGCTTAACTATCAAAATGAAACAATTGAAGTAACGAATGATGAATATAAAGAAACAGTAGGTAATCATGTTAGAAAAGACATGATAGAAATTATTGGGGCGAGGCAAAATAATTTGAAAGGAATTGATGTAAATATTCCATATCAGAAAATAACAGCAATTATTGGTGTGAGTGGAAGTGGGAAGTCATCGCTTGCTTTTGATACAATATTCGCAGAAAGCCAACATCGTTTTCTGGAGAATATGACATTCCAGGAACGAGGAACAAAACAATTAGGTAGACCTGATGTAGATTATATATATGGATTACCTCCAGCAATTGCAATTGCTCAACAAAACAAGAATCGAAATCCACGTTCTACCGTAGGTACATTAAGTAATCTTGATGGATTATTAAGAACACTTTACAGCAACATCGGAACTCGTCATTGTCCAGTGTGTGGTAATGAAGTTAAAACAAATACACTTGAAGAAATAGTAGATATTATAAAACAATGCAAAACAGATACAAAAATAAATATATTCTCTTTTGATAAGGAAAAATCATTTGGTGAGTTTATAATACTAGAACCATCGAATGAATCCTATATTAAATTTATAGACAATATAAAAGAAACAACTAAAGAAGCATTAGCATATTCAAAAGGTGCAATTAATATTTTATTTAATGATACAGATGAAGTTACTTTTCAAACAACACAAATGTGTCATCACTGTGAGCATATGTTTTTTGAAATGACACCATCAACCTTTAGTTTCAATAATGCAGAAAGTGCATGTCCACGCTGTAATGGTAGTGGAAAGATGTTTGAAATTAGTAATGAATCAATTATTAGTGATCCATCTAAATCTATTCTAGATGGTGCATCACCATTCTGGGGTAACTTACGTAAATTTCTTAAGAATCCAAATGCAAACTGGATGAAAGGGGAAGTACTAGGTTTAGCATTAAAACTAAATGAAGATCTAGAAAAACCATGGAATGAACTAAGCGATGATTTCAAAAAGAAAGCAATTTATGGAACAGATGAAGAAGTAGTATTTCACTATGAAAATAAAAATGGAAGAAGTGGAGATATATCAAGAAAAGTAGAAGGTGCTTATCATATTATTAAACGTTTATATAAATCGAGTTCAAGAGAAACGGCAATGAAGATTGCAGAGCAATATATGAGTGAACAGGAATGCCCTTCCTGTCATGGAGAGAGATTATCAAAAGAAGCAAGACTAGTTTCAATCGCAGGAATTCGATATCCAGAAGTACAAAACATGAGTTTTGAGTCTTTGTTATCTTGGATTGATATATTAAGAAATCAGCTAACGGGTTTAGAAAGAGAATTAACAACGCCTCTACTAAAAGAGATTCATAAGAAAATATCACTCAATATAAAAGTGGGATTGGGATATTTGAAAATGAATCGTAGTGTCACAACTTTATCAGGAGGAGAACTACAGAGATTACGTTTGGTAACACAGTTAGGGAGTGGAATATCTAATATCTTATATATTCTTGATGAACCATCAAGTGGACTGCATGCAAGTGACTATAAGAAGTTAATCCAGATTATTGAAGAACTTCGTGATAATGGAAATACTGTTATTCTGGTAGAACATAATAAAGACATGATTTTAGGTGCAGACTATATCATTGATGTAGGTCCATCAGCAGGAGAAACTGGTGGGTATGTAGTAGCTGAGGGAACACCAAAAGAAATTATGAATTCAAAGAAATCTAAAAGTGGTGCTTACCTCAGTGGTAGAGAACAAGTTACTTCACCGAAAATAAATATAGATAATCTGGAGTGGATTACAATTGATGGAATCCATGAACATAATTTAAAAAATATTAGCATTCGATTTCCAAAAGAAGCATTGACATGCATTAGCGGAGTTAGTGGAAGTGGAAAGAGTACGTTAATGAAATATGGAATTCATGATGTATTAAATACTGGAACACAGTTTGATCAAGTGGTATGGATTTCGCAAGGTTCAATAGGTAGATCATCACGTTCGAATCCTGCAACTTATACTGGAGCTATGGATGAAATACGTAGTTTATTTGCGAAGCAAGATAAAGCGAAACAAGCAGGATATAGCAGTAGTCACTTTAGTTTTAACAGTAAAGATGGACAATGTGGAACATGTAAAGGAGAAGGCACTAAAACGGCAGATAATGACCTCTTTAACTTCTCAACGGTATGTCCAGTGTGTAAGGGAAGTGGATACAATGATTCGGTACTGAAGATAAAGTATAAAGGGAAGAATATTCATGAAGTATTAAAAATGAGTGTAAAAGAAGCATTACCATTCTTTAGCGATAACAAGAAACTAAAAACTATCTTTACTCTATTAAATGATGTTGGTTTAGGTTATTTAAAACTTGGTCAAAGTTCTTCCACATTATCTGGGGGAGAATCGCAACGAATCAAACTAGCAGTTCAATTAAGTATGAAGGATGCATCTAATACATTATTCTTATTTGATGAACCAACAACCGGACTTCACTTTGAAGATATTCAAAATCTATTATCCATGTTTCGTAAACTTACAAGCAATGGAAATACGGTAGTAATTGTAGAACATAACACAGATATCATAAGAAACAGCGATTGGATTATCGACTTGGGTCCATCAGGTGGTCAACATGGTGGAGAAGTAATTATTCAAGGAACACTAAAAGATGTAATTAATTGTACTGAAAGTGAAATAGGACGAATATTATGAGCTAAATAAGCATATTAATAACTGAAAAATTTGTTATTTCACTTGGTTTTTGGTAAAATATCATTAATGGAAACACCAGACTGAGGGGCAACTAAAACTACAGGGCAGTGGTTAAATGTCAGTTTAACTAATGAAAGAAGATAGGGAACACTTTTTTAGTGATATTTTTCGTTTTGCTTGGTAGTATTATATAACCATTTAAACACCTATCTTAGGTGTTTTTTATTTTAGAATACTAGGAGGGAATAATGGAAGAATATCAGATTAGAAGTCAATTAACACAAATTGAAAATCAGTTGAATAATTCTTATTCATCATTAAGAAGTAATCAGGAAAAAGTAGCTGACTTACAACAGTTCATCACTAACTATGAAAATAGAAAAAATACAATAGTTAGTGATATTACAAGAAAACGAAGTATGATTTCAAACTACGAAGACACATTAAGAAAAGGTGGAGGTACCAAAAACTATTCTGAATATATGCAGAATTTTTTGTACGGACAAAAAGGGAATCGAATCATTCAAAATATTGATGATGTTATTTGGAGAATGAATAAAAAGAAAGAACAATTACAAAATCAGATTTTAGATATTGAGAGTAGTATACGTTCATTGAATTATCAACATGATGATTTACAATGGGAATTAAATAAATGTTTAGCTAACTATTAGGAGGGGTAAAATGAGTGAATTAATTATAAAGGATAGTGAACTAAAGCAAGCAGAAGATTTTATTAATCAATTCATGAAAGAATTGATTGGTTACTGTGAAGAATATTATAGTAACGCAACTGTAATCCATAGTGAAGGTTTAAAGAATAGTGAAATGATAGAAGTGATTAAAAATAAGATAGCTCCATTAAGTTCTTTTTATGTAGTTGAGAAACAAGTGAAAGTTAGTGGTAAAAGTCAAGGGCATGAATCAATAAAAGTAACAAGTGGAAAAAGTTTTTTAGGAAAATCAGTGAACGATTTTATTTCAGATATAGATGAAATTGACTCAATCTTATATTAGGAGGGAAACATGGGAAAAGAATTAGCAATAAAAACAAAAATATGTACAGATACATTAAGCAAAATGAAAAATATTCAAGATTCAGTATCAAGTATTACCGAATTTGACTGCAATGATTTACTTAGGGAAAGTAGTGGTGATTCAGTAAATGAATTAAAAGCCATGGTACAAGAGATGTATACATTAAAAGCAACAATCTATAATCATATGACAGAGCTAACAGAATCAATAGAAAACTATATTAATGATCATATTGAATTAGATAAGACGATGGTATCTAGTTTGAGAAGTCATACTAAAAAATAAATTATTTATAATGTAAGAATTGAAATGTATGAAGAAAATTAAACTAATGTTAGCATTGTGTGTGCTTATGGTTAATGGTTGCAGATATATGGATGAAGATAAAAGTTTCACATTAGACGAGGTAGAGATATCAATTATAGAATATGTGGAAACCAAATATGGACAGAAATTTGAATTGGTTGATATTGGATATAATTCAATAATATCAAAAGAGGTAAATGCACGTGTAATTGACAAAAGTGATGAACAAAAAAATGAGATTAGTGTAAATTGGTTTTATGAAGATGGTGAAGAACTGATAGATGATAATTATACCCGTCTAATATACAAGTTAGAATTAAATGATTTTATGGATCAACAGGTAAAAATTCAATTTAATGAAGTTAATTATATTACATATAGCAATATAGCAGATAGCATCCCAATTGAAAAGTATGATAAAACAGTTTCATTTTCTGAAATTAGTAAAAATTATGATATTGATATTTGGACAATAATTTTACTAGATGAAAGTTCTCTGGAAAAAGAAGAAGAAATAAAACAAAAAATATTGAGATTATATGAAGAAATAAAAAAAGATACAACTTCTGATGTGAAGTTTGGAGTAAGTGTATTGGTATGTGATAATACTACTTTTGAAGAAAACCGACCATTAGTAGAAGAATATAAAAAAATGTTTTCTTTAGATAGGAGAGATGCGTCATTGACGTATAATAAACCAGATAGGGTGATTTTAAAAACATTTAGTTTTACAACGAATGATATAAAAAGAGGAGTGACAATACGATGAGTAAAGCGGAAGTATTGTTGATATTGAATTCATTACTCTACTCAAATGGTATTAATAAAGAAAATTTAAATATCAATGTCTATGAATTAGTACAAAAAACCGGATTGACTAAACCAACATTGTGATTGCTATACAAGACGAATGTAACGTTAGTTAGTGTTGGACAATATATATTAAGAGTTTATCAATAAGAATAAAGGCGGAAACGAAATGAAAAAATGGAAAATAATAATTGTATTCAGCATATTTATAGTAGGAGGATGTAGATACATGAATGAAGATAAAAGTTTTACATTAGATGAAGTAGAGGTATCAATTATAGAGTACATGGAGAATAAGTATGGACAGGAGTTCGAGTTGATAGATATAGGTTACAATTCAATAATATCAAAAGAGGTAAATGCTCGAGTAATTGCA
Organism: Breznakia pachnodae; assembly: GCF_030814225.1. Lineage (GTDB taxonomy): Bacteria > Bacillota_I > Bacilli_A > Erysipelotrichales > Erysipelotrichaceae > Breznakia > Breznakia pachnodae. The sequence goes on along the minus strand of NZ_JAUSUR010000001.1, from coordinate 661,643 downwards.
AAAAATGATAAACTAAAAAACGAGATTACTGTGAATTGGTTCTATGAAAATGAAAAGGAATTATTGACTGATGATTATACATATTTGTTATATAAAGACGAAGTGAATAAATTGATGGATCCAATGATTCTAAACAATTTTAGTGAATATGAATATACTGCTTTTAGTATCATAACGGGAGACGGAGTTCCTATAGAAAAATATGAACAAGACATTCCTTTGTCAGAAATTGCTAAAGAGAATAAAATTACTATATCTACAAAAATTTTACTGAAAGAAGGAGATGTTGAAGATAGTAAAATAGAAAATGAAATAGTAAATTTATATGAGGAATTGAAAACAAATACAACTAATGATGTTCACTTTAGTATTAATATTTATATATGTAAAACTGATGTGTATTATGAAAATGAGCAACTCATTCAGCAATTTAAAAAATTATATTCTATGGATGTGAGTAATGCTAATTTTACTTATAATGATGGAATAGATGAAAAACCATTAAGATCTTTCTGGTTTACCTCAAACAACTTGGAAGATGGAGTGAGAGTTCGATGAATATTCATGAGGTATTGTTGATACTAAACTCATTAGTATATTCAAGTGGAATTAATAAATCTAATTCAGATATTAGTGTTTTTGAGATGGTGGATGATGGTCTATTAGTGAAACCAAATGATGATATGATTGCAACACAAGAAGAGTGGGATGCATTATTAAAAACAGTAAAACAAAATGAAACTTATTTTTCTAATATCAAAATTGCTGATATTGAAAGTGTTAAAGATGCTCAAAAGAATGTAACTTTTGTTAACAGCAGTACAAATGAAGTGTATATTGTGTTTAAAGGTACTGGATCACTGGAATGGCATGATAATGCAATGGGTGGGTTGTTGATGACAATCACAACACCTCAACAACAAAATGCTGTTAACTACACCAATATGATTGCTCAAGTATATCCAGATTCAGAATTATTTGCGAGTGGACATTCAAAAGGTGGAAATAAGGCACAGGTTGTAACTATTTTATGTGATGATGTTACAGCAGGATATTCTTTTGATGGACAAGGAATGGGGAAGGGATTCTTAATCCAATATCAGGATCAAATTGAAAAAAATAAGGATAAAATCTTTTCTTATTCAAATCAAAGTGACTATGTAAACCCACTATTTACTACAATAGCAGGAAATATCTTTTTTACAGAGAGTGATGGAAATCTATTGGATTGGTTAATGGATGGGGATTATAATACTCTAAAGCGTCAGCATTCACCATTAACAATGTTTGAATTAAAAGATGGTGTTTTGGAAATGAGAAATACTGAAGGCGTGAAACAAGATCCAACAGCCATATTTTTAGGTAACGTGGTTGAATACTTTAGGGAAAATATGTCTGAAGATGATTTTGAAATTTTTTCTACAATGGTAATGCATTTAATGGAGACGGATGGATGTGGAGATCCTGATTATAGTTTTGATGATATTCCAGAAGAATTTTGGTGGCGTTTGATTGCTCATATTTATAACTTTGGTATAGACTTAGGAATGACTGAAGAAGATATAGAGTTGTTGTTAGAAAATATTAATATATTTATCCCTGATGATTCTGCACTTAAATACTTAGTAGGAGCAATCCAAGTGTATAAAGGTTATAAAGTAGTATCATCTTTTATGTCTGAAAACAAGGGAGTTAAGAATCGATTGAATGAATTATTATTGAACTATAATAAGGCATATAAGTCAGTTGCTGCTGCTAAAAAAATAGTTAGAGATTTCAGCAGTAACGCACAAGCAGTAATGCATGATTGCTTGATTAATGAACTAACAAATGATATGTTATCTATCGGTTCAGTCAGTGGTTGGGATTATGTTGCTAATATTTTATCAAATACTGGAGTTACAGATGCACATAGAATGGTTGCAAACGACTGTTTTGAAATGTTAAGAATAAATTCAATTACAGATGAAAAATATAATAAAATAATTGCAGATGTTTATGAAGCAGATAGTAACTTTGCTAAACAATTAAAGAAGAGAACTGAAAGTTTGCAAAAATATAGAAATAATTTTACAAGTTAAATAATTGATTATAAATTATATAGAATGATAATAAGAATTGATTTGGGATTGACGAAAGTTATCCCAAATTTTTATATGAATGATTATAAAATAGTATGTATCGAAAACAAGTGGATTGATGCTATAATTATTTTGGTGATAAATTATGAGTATATATTGCATAGGACAAGCAGTTTATGATATTACATTTCCAATCTCTGAAGAGATTAAAGAAAATCGTAAATATCGAGTAGAAAGTAAATTTGAATGTATTGGTGCACCTGCTACTAATGCAGCTTCTTTGTGTGGGATTTGGGGTGGAGATACATCATTAGTTGCACGTGTAGGTAATGATGCTTATGGTGAAGTAATCCGTAAGCAACTAGAGAATAATAATGTAAATACAGATAGTGTAGTTGTAGATGAAAAGTTTCAAACACCATTAAGTATGGTTGTAACAAACACAAACAATGGTAGTCGTACATTGTTCAATTATCCAGGAAAACTAAATGAGATTGAATTCAAATTACCACAAAGAGAACCTAATGTTATCTTAGTTGATGGACATGAACTTGAAGCATCATTGCAGGCACTAAAGAAGTATCCAAATGCAATATCTATTATTGATGCTGGAAGCTTTCGTGATGCGACAAGAATCTTATCAAAAGAGATTGATTACTTAGTTTGCTCACAGGATTTCTTATATCAATATGCACAAGTTGATGTTGATATTAAGGATAAAAATTCTTGGGAATTAGTGTTTCAAAAACTTAGAGAACTTAGTGATGGGATTATTGTTGTTACTTTGGGTGAACAAGGATTACTTTATGAAGAGAATAATTGTATTTATCATTTGCCTGCATATAAAGCAGATGCAGTTGATACTACAGGGGCAGGAGATGTATTTCATGGAGCTTTTGCTTATTGTCTAGATAAAGGATATTGCTTGGTTGATACATTAAAAATATCAAGTATGGCTGCATCACTATCGGTTAGAAAAATTGGTGGACAACTATCAATTCCAACAAAAACAGAAGTGAATGATGAACTACAACGATTACATACAGGAATAATATTAATATAATCATAGTTTGACATTCAAAAAGGCATTGGCTACAATAAAAACATAAGAGACAATTTTTTATAATAGAGATAAAGAGAGAACTAAAGAGGTGAGATGATGATGGACTTAGAGGTGCGTTGTCAGGAATTACTCAACAAGCTATTGATGAGTGAAGACTACATAAGAATTGCGGATGTCGCAAAAGAAAACAACATTTCCAAAAGAAGTGCATATTATGATTTATGTAAGATAAATGATTTTTTAGAAGCAAATAAAATAGAAGAGGTACGCTTGGAAAGAAACAAGGGTATTTTCTTGTCGCAGGAACAGAAAGATTTGATTCGTGAGATATTAAAAGAAATGCCCGTACAGAATGATGTATTCTTTTCACCAAGTGAAAGAGCGAAGATTATTATTTGTGGAATTATCACAAGTGATCGACCTTTGTTTATAGAAGATTTTATGAATTTTTGTCAGGTATCAAGAAATACAATTATTAATGACTTGAAAGTAGTTGCTTCAAAATTAGTAGAATATGATTTAGAACTAAACTACGAAACAAAATCAGGTTATGCGATTTTAGGAAATGTAATACGTAGTAGAGCATTGTACTTTTTATACTTTCCTGAACTAGCAGAGTTTTATCGTAAGAAAGTACTGCCAGTTCCTTATGAATCTAAAATTATAGATAATTTAGAGAAACTGGATTATATTGAAAAAACATTAGATACAAAATATGTAGAAGAAACATTACAGGCACTTGCAAACTTTATTCCGATTATGGAAGAGAGTGAAGAAGAACTTAGTTTTAGTGATGTGGATAAAAATACAATTACGGATTCGTATGAATATAAGTTAGTGGATAGAAAGTTTTCTCATTTAAGATCAAATGAGAAACTATACCTTACGTTACATTTATTAGGATCAAGATTACAGGCGTTACCATTTGATTTGATGAATGTTGATGAAGATCAGGAACCTTATGAAATAGCGAAAGACTTAGTTAGTGAATTTAGTCGTATTGCTTGTGTGGAGTTTGATAATAATGCAGAAATAGAACGTAGTTTGTTTGTGCACTTAAAGTCTTCTCTCTATCGGTATCGGTATGGAATTCAATTGGGAAATCCATTGATTGATGAAATTAAAGTTCAATATCCTGAATTGTTTGAGATTACTAAGAAAGCGGTTGAATGTATTACACAAAGAATAGGTGTTCCTATTAATGATAATGAAATTGCTTATCTTACCTTACACTTTGGTGCCTATATAACACCAAACCAGAACATTGAAGAAATGAATATTCTAATTGTATGTCCAAATGGATTATCAACAGGGAATATGCTTCGTGGTGAAGTAAGCGCATTAGTTCCATATGCAGATCGAATCGATGTAATTTCTTTAAGTGAGTTTGAAGAAATGAAAGATAAGTATACAGTAGTAATCAGTACAGTAATGATTGAAAATCATCCAAACAGTTTATTGGTTCATCCAATCTTAACGGATGCGGATCGAATTATGATTTTAAAGAAATGTATGCGTACAACAATTAAAACGCAAATTAGTGTAGATGATATTTTTGATGTAGTAAAGAAATATGTAGATGACAATAAACTTCCTTCTTTAAGAGAAGATATCAAACGTTATGTAGATAGTTTAAATACGATTCAATATCATCCGTTAAAAGATAACAGTAAAGGAATTATTGATTCTTTGGATGAAGAGGATTTAATCTTTATTGATGATGATATGGACTGGAAACAGGCAATTCGTGTAGCCGCACAACCATTGCTTGATGAAGGGGCAATAGAGACTCGCTATATTGATGAAATTATCCAACAGACACGTCTTCTAGGACCATACATGTTTATTACTGATGATGTGGTATTGGCTCATGCGAAAGCGGAAGATGGAGTAAATTATCTTGCATTCTCAATGGCTGTCTTTGAAAAAGAAATTTTATTTCCAAAACAAAAAAGTGCAAAGCTTATACTAGTATTAGCTGCTGAGGATCAGGTGAAACACTTGAGGATTCTAAAAGATATTATGGCAATCTTCTCAACACCAAAATACAAACAGACAATCTTACAGGCAACATCGTTTGAAGAAATGACAAAGTATATTGAAGAACTTGTAGAGGAATAATGAATAGTCCAAAGCTTGCGCAGTTGATTTGCAAGAACTTGGACTTTTTTTACGGTTGATTAGTGTTATAATGAAATAGCAAATAAGGAGAAATAAATAATGGAGAAAATGAATAAATTAATTGATCATACATTATTAAAAGCAGATGCAACACAAGATCAAATTGAAACACTATGTAAAGAAGCAAAACAATATGACTTCGCTAGTGTTTGTGTAAACTCTTACTGGGTTTCATTCTGTAAAGAACAGTTGAAAGAAACAGACGTAAAAGTATGTACAGTTGTTGGATTCCCTCTAGGAGCAATGGCTAGTAAAGCAAAAGCGTTTGAATGTGCAAATGCAATTGAAGATGGTGCGAAAGAAATCGATATGGTAATGAATATTGGTGAACTAAAAGCAAAACATTATGATGCAGTAAGAAATGATATTGCGATGGTTGTGGAAGCAGCAAAAGGAAATATCGTAAAAGTAATTATTGAAACTTGTCTATTGAGTGATGAAGAAATTGTGAAAGCAAGTGAACTATGTGTAGAAGCACATGCACATTTCGTAAAGACAAGTACAGGATTTAGTACAGCAGGTGCAAACCCAAGAGTAGTAAAAATAATGAAAGATACTGTTGGTGATAAAGCACTGATCAAAGCTGCTGGTGGAGTACGTTCTAAAGCAGACTTAGATGAAATGGTTGAAGCAGGTGCCAATCGAATTGGAACTAGCTCAGGTGTAAAACTAATGGAAGGTGAAAAGAGTACTGGAGGATACTAATAAGTGTCTTCCTTTTTTGTGTTATACTATTTTTAATTGAGGTATTATGAAAAAAATTCCATTAAATCAAGAATATATGAAAGACAAGGAAACTGTATTAATATTTGCAGAAGGAGCGATTTTAAAATCGAAATCGTTATTTTCTTTGTACAATCATAATGCTTATCTTCCAATAGGAAATGCAGTAGAACTGATTACCTTCTGGTCGAAGCAAGATATAAATATTGTTTATTGTACATCACGTAAAAATAAGAGTGCCCAACACATGGCAGATTTATTAAATCGATATGGCTTTCCGGGTGTGTATCTTATTGCTAGAGATAAAGGTGAAACTTATAAAAATATTATTGAGTCACTGCAACCAAATATTTTGATTGAAGATGACTGTAAGAGTATTGGTGGTGCATGGCAAATGTGTATCACAAAAGTTGAACCAAAACTAAAAGAAAAGATTGTTGCAATTGCTGTTGCAGAGTTTAAAGGAATTGATCATTTGCCAAAAGAAATAGGTGAATTAAAATTATTATCAAAATAGAGCATTCAGTGATAAGCCTCCATAATTTATATATGGTAATGTGTAGTTAGGAGGTAGTAACAATGAGAATAGCAAAGATTACAGTAATACAAAAAGCTGAGTATTACACAATATCAGTTAGAAAAACAATTGATTTTATGAAAGAGTATAATGACGAATTTCTTGATGCCTTACAAAAAATTGAAGCGTATCTTAAAGAACAAGGTGAGTTTATTAGCAGTCCACCATTTACTTGTTTCCATAATCGAGATTTAGAAACATTAGATATAGAAATGGGATATGAGATTGCGACGAAATTAGATGATTGTGATACAATCAAGATAAATAAACTTCCATCTCAAAAGATGGTAATGACAATTGATCAGGGTGATTACATGAAACAAGATCCAACCCTAATGGAATTATTGGATTGGGTCAATAAAAGTGAATATGAAGAAACTGGACCAATCTACTATTATTATTTAAATGATCCAGATCGACCAGCAGAAGAATTACTAACAGAAATGGTAATTGCAATTCAATAAGTATACAATACAAAATATGAAAGGATGGTGATACTATGCATGCATGGGAAGCGATACAGACAACAGTAGATTATATTGAAGAACATACACAAGAGACAATAAAGATAGAAGAACTGGCTCGTTTAGCAGCCCTATCACCATTCTATTATCAAAGATTGTTTAAGCGTTTGGTCAAGACTTCAGTAAATGACTATATTAAACTTAGAAGGCTGGCACAATCTTCTAAAGAAGTACTGGAGAGTAATCAGAGAATTCTTGATATTGCATTAAAATATCAATTTTCTAATCATGCAAATTACTCAAGAGCGTTCAAAGATGTTTATGGAGTTACTCCTGATGAATGTAGAAAAAATAAGATTCCTTTGAATCATTTTGTGAAACCTGAATTACTATTAAATTATGTAATGATGGATGAAGGCGTACCATTAATCACTGATGGTATTGTTATTGAGATTACAAGAAGGTTTGAAGAAGAGCGATACTTTGTTGGTATTGAAAAAGAAATTTCAATAGAAGAGTTAATGAGTTCTGAAGCAACTGGGGTTGCTTCTATTAACTACATATGGGAAGAGTTAAGAAGTAGAATGAAGGATATTCCTCATATAGCAGAGGGAAAAAAAGAATTCAATGCGATCTACTTAGGAACTGCAAGAGAAGGGAACTGCATGTATATGGCAGGTATTGAGGTGGAAGATAATATTGAAGTAGTTGGATTCACAACCTTTGTATTACCAGCACAAGAATATCTGGTTACAGAATTTGAAGCTGAAAGTTTTGATGAACTGGTAAATACAGCTGTATACAAAGCAGATGATTTTACAGCTAGATGGCAGAAGAAACATAAGTTAATTACCACAGGACCATTTGCGGCAGGTATTTATGGTCCTCGTGATGGAGAAGTCGCATATTTAGAGCATTTGATTACAGTAAAAGATGAGGAGTGATGCAATGGAATGGTATGAAGCATATCCACCAGGTGATGAACCAACACTGGGCCAAATATCAGAATATATAAATACTGATTTGTGGAATCAGGTAGATAAGGCTTTGGTAGAAGAGTTTAAAACAAAACGTAAGCTTGAATATAGTGGATGTTCATTAAAAGGGTGGAATATTAAATATAAAAAGAGTGGAAGAAATCTATGTACAATATATCCATATAAAGATTACTTTAAACTGTTGGTTGTTATTCCTGAAATAAGAAAAGATGAAGCAGAACTGTTTTTAGAGTTTTGTACAGATGAAGTAAAAGAAGTTTATAAGGTATATGATTACTTCAATGGTGGTAAATGGATGATTATTGATGTTACCAATAAAAAGATTTTAAAAGATGCTCTAGGGTTGATTGAAATACGTAATCGTAAATAAACAAGGTCGAAGTTCAATAACTTCGATTTTTTGTTTTAAGGAAAACAAGTTGTATGATAATTTGGTATAATTAAACCAATGAAATATAACTTGGAGGGACGTATGGACAATAAAACAATCGATGTAAATAAACCAGTTGAGAATCCAAAACTGGTGGAGAGTATGCAAAGGTTATTAAAAGAACCAAATCAACAAAATGAAAATGATTTTATGGCTCTAGTAGTAGATGCCGTATTTTTATCACCTGTGAAAATAGATAATATAATAGAAAACGAAGGAAACAAAATAACATTAGAGAAAGATACAAAGATTCAATTTATTCATTTTACTGATAATGATGGAAGAGCGTTCTTACCATTATTCACAGATTGGAGTGAAATTGGAAAATGGAGTAAAGAAAAAGGGATTCAAACACTAATGCTAAGGATGAATGATTATAAAGAAATGGTAAGTAATAATGAAATCTATAGTGGTGTAGTGATTAATCCATATAGTGAAAATATTATGTTCTCCTCTCAGCAATTAAATACATTGCTAGGACACAAGATTAAAATTGAGAAAGCAACAGAAGTACAGATTGGAGAACCAGCAAAGTATCCTACAAGACTAGTAGATGCATTAAAAGAACTCTTTCCTAAAATGAAGTCAGTAAGAAGTGCATATATACTATACATGGTAAGGGGAGAGGAAGGAAGTTATCTAATGATTGTTGATACAGATACTCCTGATATTGACTTTCCTAAGATTGGAAGTCTTGCACCACAATATTTGGATAAGGGAGAACTATTAGATATGGCTCCATTAAGTGATGATTTTGGAAAAAATGCAACGCAGAATCGAAATCCCTTTTATAAAAAGAAGAGATCATTATTTGGCAGATAAAGAAAAGCACCAATATCCTAGAAATTGAAGGATGTTGGTGCTTTTGTTAAGCTCCTTTTGCTTTTTTGATTACACTTCGAACTTTATCTAATGAAGCGTTTGCTTTATCTTCATTTTGAAACATTAGAATAACAAGTAATGCATCGATAATTGCCATCTGTGAGATTCTAGATGCTAGTGCTTCAGAACGATATTCTGTTTCTTCTGCTGCGGAAATAAATAATACATCTGCCATTTTGGCTAATGGCGATTTTGAGTAACTAGTGATTAGTATTAGTTTGGCACCACGTTCTTTTACAATCTTTGCAATCTCAATTGCTTCTTTCGTAAGTCCCGTATGAGATATTAGTAATGCACAGTCTTCTTTTGTTAGCAGAGAAGCCATCATTAACTGAATATGATAATCAAAGTTATGTTGACCTTTGATTGGTGAACGTAAGAATTTATGATATGCATCACCTGCAACTAATCCAGAACCAGCAATACCAAAGAAACTTACTGTATTTGCATTTGATAGGAAAGTGGCTGCTTTCTTTAAAGATGCAGAATCAAGCAATTTTTTAGTATCTAGTATCGATTGTACTGTAGAATCAAATACCTTATCTGCCATTGTCATTTCATCATCACTTTTCTGAATGTGTTCATGAATTGATATTGCAGGATCATGTTCTTCCATTAACAATGCAAGCTTAAAGTCTTTAAATCCAGAATAACCAAGAGTTCTGGTAAACTGAAAAAAAGTAGAATCGGCAATATTCAAATCATTAGATATCTGATTGATGGTAGAACGAGCTGTTTTACCTGGATCCTCCAGGACATAGTCAGCAATTAATTTTTCCGTTTTACTTAGATCACGATATATTGATTTAATCTTTAGTCGTATTGATTGTGTTTGCATAAAATACCTCCACTCAATAAATCATCATTTGACAAGCAAAGAGTAACATAAAAAGAATAAGGTGTAAACACGATAATTACAAATAATAACTATAAAAATTCGGAAAATAGTAAAAAATATAAAATGTAAAATTCTTTCATTTTGATGTTTTTATAATGGAAATAAAATCATAATCACTCCGTATATACGATAAACACTTTAAATAAAGGATTTTTATAATATTTTTATGATAACGCTTACAAGAAAATAAATTATCGAAAATATCAACAAAATATTTTTTATTTAAAACACATTTACAAAAAAATATTTTGTTGATAGAATGTGATTGTAAACAAGAACGGAGGTGTTTTAATGCAAATCGGATTGGTGGGTTTAGGCAAGATGGGTTTAAATCTTGGACTAAATTTAAAAGACCATAATCATGATGTAATTGGTTTTGATTTATCGAAAGAAGCTCGAGCAAAAGCAGATGAAGAAAAAATTAATACAGTTGATTCAATGGATGCATTAATAAACAAATTAGATGGGAGAAAAGTGTTATGGGTAATGGTTCCTAGTGGGGAGCCTACAGAAGAAACAGTAAATATCTTACTCGACAAGTTAGAGGCTGGAGATATTCTAATAGAAGCAGGAAATTCAAATTTCAATGATTCTATACGCAGAGCACAAAAAGCAAAAGAAAAGGATATCAAGTATTTAGATGTGGGAACATCTGGGGGGACTTCAGGGGCACGTAATGGTGCATGTCTGATGATTGGTGGAGATAAAGAAGCTTATGCGTTTCTTGAACCAGTTTTCAAAGATATATCAATTGAAAAGGGTTATCTGCACGCAGGAGAAAATGGAAGTGGTCATTTCTTGAAAATGGTTCATAACGGGATTGAATATGGAATGATGCAAGCAATTGGAGAAGGATTTCAGTTAGTTGAAGAAAGTGACTTTGATTTTAATCTTCCAGATGTTGCAAGTATTTGGAATCATGGATCAGTCATTCGTGGTTGGTTAATGGAGTTAGCACAATCACAATTTGAACAAAGTCCCAAACTAGCAAACTATCGTGGAATTGTTGCTGCATCTGGTGAAGCAAAGTGGACAGTGGAAACAGCGCTTAATATGGAAGTTGCAGTACCAGTTATTGCTTTATCATTAATGATGAGAAATCGCTCACAAGAGGATGACAGTTTCTCAGCAAAAGTAGTTGCCGCATTAAGAAATGGATTTGGCGGACACAGTTTTGTAGAATCAGAATAATTATTTATTAAAAGGAGAGAACAAATGAGTACACTTACAGTGACACAGGCACTTATTATTGCCGTTTGGGTAGCGATGGTAGAGTCAAGAGCATTGGGATATGCAACATTGACGCTTCGCTTTAGCCCACTTATGACTGGGTTTGTAGTAGGGGTTGTTATGGGAGATGTTGAGAATGCAATGATCGTAACAGCTGCTATTCAGTTAATTTATATGGGAGTAGTTGCACCAGGAGGAACGCTTCCTGCAGAACCTGCAATTGCAGCAGCGATTGCCGTACCGGTTGCATTGCTGGGAGATTTAACTCCAGAAGCAGCAGTAGCAATTGCGGTACCAGTTGGATTATTAGGAAGTTATTTATATCAGTTTAGATTTTTCTTGAATACATTCTTTACAAAATGGATGGATAACGCAGCAGCAAAAGCTGATGATCGCGGATTGAACTTTGCGATCATGGGGATTCCAGTAATTATTTCATTTGCATTATTTATTCCATTAACATTTATCGCATTATATTATGGAGCACCACAAATTGCAGATGCAGTTAAGAGTTTAGAAGGTGGACCATTAATTCACGTATTACAAGTTGTTGGTGGAGGATTAGCAGCACTTGGAATTGCGGTTATTATGCATGTTATTGGTAAGAAGAGTTTACTTGTATTCTTCTTCTTGGCTTACTTTATGAGTGTGTCATTCGCTCCACTAGAAATCAACACGGTTACTTATGCAGCGTTTGGTATTATCTTTGCAGCACTTTACCTACTGTTTACCAATAAACAGGAAGGCTCATAGGAATAGGGAGGAGAAATCAAAATGAGTACAGATTTTAAAAAATACATGGACGAAGATGGAATGATTACTGCTGATGTATCAGTAATGACCAAACCAGAAAATGCTCCAGATAAAATTACGAATAAAGATTTAATGAAGTCATGGTTCCGTTGGTGGTGGGCAAATGAAGTCCCTCATACTTACGACCGTATGTTGGCTCCTTCATTCTTGTTTGGAATGATGCCAATTCTTAAGAAGTTATATAAAGATGATGTTATGCGTGCAGAGGCATATCAAAGACACTTAATGTTCTTTAATACACAAGCTGTCTGGGGTGGAGGTACTTTAACTGGTATTGCTTCATCTCTGGAAGAAGAAAGAGCAAAAGCATTACATGAAGGCAGAGTAGAAGAAGCAGTAGATGTAACAATGATCAATAATACCAAAGTTGGTCTGATGGGACCTCTTGCAGGGATTGGAGATGCAATTGACTCAGGAACAGTACAATACATCTTTATCGCAATCTTCTTGCCATGGGCACAATCAGGAAGTGGATTGGGGGCAGTAGCACCATTCTTATTCTTCTCAACTGTTACCTTTATATATGGATTCTTCTTTACGAAGATGGGATATAATTTAGGTAGAAGCGCAGCAAAAGAAATTATGACTGGTGAAAAGATGAAGTCAATCATCAATGCACTGGGAGTACTTGGTTTGTTTATGATGGGTATCATGGCAGGTCAATATGTTAAGGTATCAAGTTCATTGGCATTTACAATTAACCAGAAAGAATTTATTATCCAAGAAATCTTAGATAAGATTCTACCAGGATTGTTACCATTAGCGACCGTACTGGCATTATACTTATATTTTGATAAAAAAGGATTAAAGATTACCAGAGGAATGATTTATTTAACAGTTGTACTAGTGGTATTAGCATTAGTTGGTATACTATAGATATAAGGAGTATGTATGATAAACAGAGCGTTATTAGTAATTACCCATGGAAATTTTGGTATAGAAATCGTAAAGAGTGCTGAAATGATCATGGGACCACAAGAAGACGTAACTGCTTTAGCATTAAAACCAGGTGAATCAGTAGATGATTTAAGAGGTGAAGCAGTGAAAGTGGTAGAAGCAAATACTGAAAAAGGAATGGAAACAATTGTCTTATGTGATCTATTAGGAGGGAGTCCTTCTAATGTAGGTCTTTACCTGTTATCTAGAGGAGTGAAACACATCTTTACTGGACTAAGTCTTCCAATGCTTATTGAAATGCTTCAATTTTATAAATTAGAAGAAGATATTGAATCACTATTAAGTAGTGTAAAACAAACAGCAATTGATGGAGTACATATTCTAGATATTGATTTTATGAAAAAGAAATCATAAGAGAGGAGTAACGTATGGGTAAAATTAATTTATTAAGAGTAGATGATCGTTTGATTCATGGACAAGTTATGACAAAATGGTCAAAAGGAATGGGAACAAATGCATTATATGTAATTGATGATGATACAGCAGCTGATGACTTTATGAAAGAAATCTATATTTCTACCAACTCATCTGCAAACCTTGCCATCAAAGTATATAGTGTAGCAGAAGTAATTGAAGAATATAATAAAACACAGTTTGGAAATGATAAAGCAATTCTATTATTTAAAACCATCAAAAATGCAAAGGCAGTGATTGATGCAGGATTACCAATAGAAGTATTAAATATTGGTGGAATTGCAAAGAAACCAAATTCAACATTTGTGATTTCAACAGTTGGTCTTACAAAAGATGATGCAGACTTGTTGAAAGAAGTGGAAGATAAAGGAATTGAAGTATATTTCCAAATTGTTCCAGATACACCAAAAGTATCCTTAGCAGATGCAATAAAGAAACTATAAATTGGAGGAAGAAATGAGTACACAAAAATATAGGATAGCAGTTATTAACTCCAGTAGTTTTGGTAAACATTACTCATCACATTTAAAACGTTTAGAAGCAATCGGACCAGTAACCTTTTTAAAGGTTGCTGGCGATGCTCATGGAAAAGCATTAGCAGATAAACTAAAAGACTTTAATATTATTATTTCCAGTGTTACACCATTCTTTGATCAGGAATTTTTCGAACATAAACAAGATGTAATTCTAATATCAAGACATGGAATTGGTTACAACAATGTGGATACAGATGCAGCGAAAGCAGCAGGTACTATTGTATCAATTGTATCACCATTAGTTGAACGAGATGCAGTAGCGGAAAATGCAGTTACAAACTTAATGGCAGTTATGCGTAAGTTACCAGGTGCAAAGAAAGCAGCAGATGAGAATCGCTGGACCGATCGTGCTCAGTTTTTAGGAAACAATATATCAGGAAAAGTAGTTGGATTAATTGGATGTGGAAATATTGGAACTAGAACAGCAGAAATTATGAAATATGGATTTCAATGTGAAGTTCTTGTATATGATCCAGATGTAGATAAAGAGTGGATGAAGAAACATAATATGAAGGAAACAGATTTGGAAACATTAATAAGCAAATCGGATATCTTCTGTTTACATGCTTCTTTGAATGAGACATCAAACAAAATATTGTCTACACCACAATTCAATAAAATGAAAAAAGGAGTCTATATTACCAACACAGCACGTGGTGCTCTCATCGATGAGGGAGCGATGTGTAAAGCTTTGGATGATGGAATCGTAAAAGGATTTGCAACTGATGTAATGGTTCATGAACCGGCAGACAACACGCACCCTTATTTCAAATACGATAATGTCTTAATTACACCACATACATCAGCTTATACGGATGAATGTTTAGAAGGTATGGGGGAGAAGTGTGTGGAAGATGTTGAGAATGTTGTGCAAGGAAAAGAAGTAATATGCAGAGTAGCATAAACCATAAGCAATTAAAGTTAGTGATCTTTGATATGGATGGGCTGATGTTTGATACTGGAAGAATTGCATATAATGCATATTTGAAGAATGCGAAGAAGTATGATTTCGAAATGATTCATGATGTGTATTATGCTCTTACAGGAAGAACCAATGCCTCAATTATTGAAGGTATGAAAGAGATGTATGGAGAAGAGAATGACGTTATTGCCTGGAGAGAGGCAATCGTCAAAGAGAGAAATTATGTAACGACACATGCGACTACGGTGGGAAAGAAACCTGGTCTAGTAGAATTGATTCAATACTTAAAAGAAAATAATATTCTGATAGCTGTTGCATCATCTTCGGATAAAGCAGTGATTGAACGTTATTTAAAATTGGAATTACTAGAAGGCTTGTTTGATGCAATTATATCAGGAGATATGGTAACCCAAGGAAAACCAGCTCCCGAGGTATTCTTAAAAGCATGTGAAGAACTAAATGTATCCTCAGAGGATGCAGTTGTGTTGGAAGATTCAGTTGTAGGTGTAAAGGCATCAAAGAATGCAGGAATTAATGTATTTCTGATTCGTGATGACATTTATGATTTACCTATATATGAAGGTAAGATTAAAATTCGTAATCCAATTGTATTGGAAGAAGAGACTCCAACTAAAGAGTTTAAAAGTTTATTTGAAGTAAAACAATATTTAGAAGATTAGAGAGGTATGTGCATGAAAGCAGAATACAGCGTATATACAGATAAAATAAAGCAAATAGTTGAAGTAATAGCCAATCTAGTATTTATAGCAGGCTTATTATGGATTGTAATTGACAGGCAACCACATATTGCAGTAAGTATCTTTATTGGTGTTGTGACAATTTTGCTTTGTGCAAATATTTTCTCTAAGATAAAGAAGATGAGAGAACGTGATCCTTTATTCATAATTGATAATAAAGGAATTAGTGATTATACCAAAGAGACAAATGGATTTACTTTGCACTGGAAAGATGTCAGTCGTATTGAACTTATATCCAACAACACAAGTTTACAGATTGGTATTTTATCTACAGTCGTGTTGCAAGATCAAGATGAGATGTCTACATCAGTAAGAAAGAACCTTGTAAGCAATGGTAATGTAGCTATGTATGCAATCATGATTGATGGATTTCAATTTCGAAAAAAGAAATTCAAAGAGATATTCAAAGAAATAAAGTCACATGCATTACATGAAAATGCATACATTTATGTGGATGAGTATAAAGATCCATTGCAGAGAAAAAAAGGACCTAAGAAATGAAGTCAGACATCTAAAGTTTGACTTCATTTCTTTTTAAAACCAAGAATAAAAAAACATATTGTTATATTTTATAAATATGATATAATTTATTTTTACTGACAGAATAAATAGTATCAAGACGACTCTTGAGGAGGTAGTAGTAGGGAGAAAAGCAAAATAGTTAAAAGTAAAATTAAGGAATGACTATTTATAAAAAGATTAGAAAAGAGGTAAAAATGAAATTTCTAAAAATTTTAACAGCTTGTTTTGTTACAGGCTTAGCTTTTCATGGAGTTTCTAGTTCAATTAATGCAGAAGAAAATACTGCGTTAATAGAAAATGAAACTTATCCAAATGTACAACAATATGAAGTGACTTCCCAAAATGATACTTGGAAAGTAGATAACACATCCAGATTATTCATTCTGAAAAATGATAATAATAAAAATGACGAACATTTTAATGATGTTGTGAAGTTGATGGATTCTGAGTTTGCGGCGAAAGAAGTGCCATCTTCTAAAGTGATGTCAATTGTTTGTGGTGAAGAAGATCAAATCAAAGATAGTGACATTGTAATAACATTAGGAGAAGTAAGTGGATTCGCTAGTGATGAAGCATATACAATTAATGTAGGTAAGACGATTAAGTTAACAGCAAATAGTGGTGATGGAGTATTGTATGGACTTCGCACAATTATGAACTATATGGAAATTAAAGGTGAAATGCCTTATGGTACAATTACTGATTATCCTGATATGGAAGAGCGATCTCTTCATTTAGATATTGCTAGAAAATATTATCCAAAAGATTGGATTATTAATGAAATTAAAGAAATGTCTGCAATGAAGTTAAATACGTTACAGTTGCATTTTTCAGAAAATGAAGGATTCCGTATAGAATCTAAAACTCATCCTGAAATAGTATCTACAGATACAAATAATGTGGTAGGTTCTAGCGATGAACAAAATAGTGACAATAAAGGTTATTTAACTCAAGATGAAGTAAAAGAAATTATTGCAACTGCCAACTTATATGGAATTGATGTAATACCTTCATTTGATGCACCAGGTCATTTGACACATATTTTAGATGTACATCCAGAATATCGATTGAAAAAGACAAACAGCTTATATGAAGAAGCAGCACTTGATATTACAAATCCAGAAGCTGTTACGTTTATAAAAGAAATCTATGGTGAATATGCAGAATTATTTAAGGATAGTAAATACTTTCAAATTGGTGGAGATGAATTTATTGATTTTGGAAGTATAACAAAATCAAATTATCCAGATATTTATAATGCATCTCTGAATGCTGATCCAGCAAATGAAATTAAGAAACCAATTGATGTATATATTGCATATCTAAATGATATTGCATCATCATTAGAAGAAAAAGGATTTGTAACAAGAGTATGGAGTGATGGAGTTTATCGAAGTGATACTGGACAGACACTTGATTTAAAGTCTAGTGTTCAAGTTGATTATTGGACAAGATGGAGTGATAAGATGGCATCACTAGATACAATCTTAGATAAACAACATGATGTTATTAATTTCAATGATAATTACTTCTATTATGTTTTAAACCAACATAATTATAAATATCCAAACGCATCAGCTATTTTCAATGAATGGAACTTAAGTGTATTTTCACCAAAACGACAATTACAATACTTTACGATTGAAGATGAAAATTATAATCAATACAAAGGTGTTTCATTCTCAGTGTGGAGTAATGATCCAGACAAAGAAACAAGAGAAAGTGTAGCGAATGGTATTTATGAGCCAATGAGTGTTATGGCAGAAAAATCTTGGAATGCTAATTTAGAAGGAAGTTATGCGAGTGCTGAATCATTTGAACAGTTTGAAAATGATTTGAACATATTAGGACATGCTGCAGGATATGAAGCAGTACTTCCAACAGCAAGTGATATCATATATTTAAACAATGATAAACCTGATGATCATAATACAACAACTGATAATACTACTGACAATACTACTTCTAATAAACCAGATGATAATAAAAATACACAAAGTAATGTAAAGCAGGATTCTGAAAATAGTAATCATGGTAAGGATTCTGCGAATAAAACAATTAATCCTAAAAATGATAAAACAGCGAAATCGGAAAAGAAGGAAACTGTAAAAACAGGGGATTCAACTAATGTGATGACTTTTGTATTCATGATGGGATTATCCATAATGTGCATAAGTTATTATGTAAGAAAAAAGAATTATAGTAAAAATTAGATATTCTAAAACTCTACTATCATATACTTATATAGGGTGTAGAGTTTTTTTTATCATAAAGTCGAGATAGATTACTTTCTTATTGATTATGCTATAATAATGGTATTGATTTGGAGGAAGTAATATGGAGTGGAATAAATTAGTTAGTTCAATCAGAATCCCAACTTGGGATAAAGATACAAATGGTAATGTAGTCTTTGCTTTTGAGAGTGATTATCGTCGTATTGTTAAGAGTTCATCTTTTCGTCGCTTACAAGATAAAACACAAGTATTTCCTTTGGATAGAAATGACTTTGTGAGAACACGGTTGACGCACAGTTTAGAAGTTGCAATGATTTCTCGTGATATCTTAAATGAAGTAATTCGTGAAATGCAGAAGCGTTCAATGTCGGTTGATGAATTAAAAGATTATCATCGTTTATTAGAGTGTGCAGCATTGATTCATGATATTGGAAATCCTCCATTTGGACACTTTGGTGAAAGTGCAATTCGTATCTGGTTTGAAAATAATATGAATAACTATAATGAAATGAATTCATTAAATGAACAACAACGATATGATTATCTGGAGTTTGAAGGGAATGCGCAAACGATTCGAGTATTAACGAAGCTTCATGACTATAATGGCAGTTCAACTGTTGGAATGAGATTAACTGCTTCAGTACTGGACTCAGTTATCAAATATACAGCAGCATCAAATAAATTAGATAAAAATGAGGATAAAAAGAAACGCGTATTAACGCATAAGAAAGTTGGATACTTCTATTCAGAGAATGAAGTATTTGCATCGATAAAAGAAACTACAGGTACGCAAGGGAAACGTCATCCTATGGTTTATCTGCTAGAAGCTTCAGATGATATTTCTTATACATTTTCTGATTTAGAAGATGGTTATAAATTTGGAATGTTTAGTATTGCGGATTTAAAAGAGTATCTTAAAGATTGTTTGATTGATGAAATGTTTACTGGTGATAAGAGTGAAGAAGAACAGATGCAGGACTTTATTCGTAAGACCCAACAACAAACATTTAAATATGTAAGTCAGAACTTTGTAGATCATTATGATGAAATTATGGAAGGAACATTTACTACTGATTTGTTTAGTGGTGATGAAAATATACTGATATTATTTTCTAAATTAAAAGATTTTTGTTTCAAATTTATATTTGAAGATGATGTCATCATCAAACAAGAAATAATAGGATACAACATTCTTAATTCATTGTTGGATACCTTTGTGCCATTGTCACTGAAGTATCCATCATCAATGAATGAGTATGAAAAGAAGTTATGGGGATATATTCCTAAGAATGCTTTGCAGCGTTATGAGATGGAAACAAAAGGATTAAGTGAAGAAGAAAAAGTATATTATAAAATTAAAATCGCGATCGATTATATTTGTGGTATGACCGATGGATTTGCGAAAAAGGTTTATGAAGATTTATTTCGTGTATAGTTAGTGAAACGGCCTAGAAATGGGTCGTTTTTTTCGTTTGTGAAATTTCACAGCATAAATGAAAAATAATAAGAACATCGTATTCATTCCTAAAACAGGTCAAAGTATTGTCTAGAATTTTGAGGGTGTTAAGATGTGATTGCAAGATATCGCATAAGACACAAAAGGGGGTACTTAGATATGATGCAAAAAATTCAAAGATTTGGTGGAGCGATGTTTCCTCCAGTTCTATTATTCGCATTTGCAGGAATATGTATCGGAGTTGGTACATTATTCACAACTGAAGCAATCATGGGAAACCTTGCTTCAACAGATAGTTTCTGGTATCAATGTTGGAATGTCATCCTACAAGGTGGATGGACCGTATTCAACCAATTACCATTACTGTTTGTAGTAGGGCTACCAATTGGATTAGCTAAGAAACAAAATGCAAGATGTTGTATGGAAGCAATTGTTTTATTCTTAACTTTCCATTACTTCTTAAGTACAATACTATCTCAATGGGGAGCAAACTTTGGGGTAGACTTCGCGCAAGAAGTTGGTGGAACAAGTGGATTAACAATGGTTGCCAATATCAAAACCTTAGATATGGGAATGATTGGAGCACTACTAATCTCAGGTATTGTAATCATGATTCATAATCGTTACTTTGATACAAAGTTACCTGAATGGTTAGGAACATTTAGTGGATCAAGTTTTGTCGTGATTATTGGATTCTTCGTTATGATTCCAGTTGCTATATTATCCGCAGTTCTTTGGCCACAAGTTCAAAATGGTTTATCAGCATTCCAAGGATTCATAGTAACAACAGGAGCATTTGGAGTATGGGTATTCATTCTGTTAGAAAGATTATTAATTCCATTTGGATTACATCACTTATTATACTCACCATTCTATTATGATTCAGCAGTTGTTGCTGGTGGATTATATTCACACTGGGCAAATATGTTACCTACATTAGCTAACACAACACAGTCATTAAAATCATTAGTTCCTGAAGCAGGATTTACCCTAACTGGTTTATCAAAGATGTTTGGTTGTCCAGGTATTGCCTTAGCATTCTATGCAACGGCAAAGAGTGAAAAGAAGAAACAAGTTGCAGGTCTGTTAATTCCAATTACGCTAACAGCTATTGTCTGTGGGGTAACCGAACCAATTGAGTTTACATTCTTATTTATTGCACCTGCATTATATGTTGTGCACTGTGTATTGGCTGCAACATTAGCTACCATATCTTATATGGCAGGAGTTGTAGGAATCTTCTCAGGAGGTGCAATTGAATCAGCAGCATTAAACTGGATTCCATTATTTGGAAGTCACTGGAGTACTTATCTGATTCAGTTTGCAATCGGTATTGCCTTTACTGGAATTTACTTCATTGTGTTTAGAACACTTATTCTAAAGTTTGATTTTAAAACACCAGGACGAGAAGTTGACAGTGATGAAGTGAAATTCTATTCAAAGAAAGAATTTAGAGAAAGAAATGAGAATAAAGGAATTGAAGGCGAAGTACCTGATTTCGCAGTACTTATCTTAGATGGATTAGGTGGTAAAGATAATATCTTAGATGTGACCAATTGTGCGACACGTTTAAGAGTAAATGTTAAAGATGAAAGTTTAGTACAAGATGATCCATATTTTAAATCGATAGGAGCACATGGATTATCTGCAAATGGAAAAGCAATGCAGGTAATTATTGGATTACAGGTAGCACATGTAAGAGATGATTTTGAAAGTTTGCTGTAAGAGAGGAACATAAACATGGAAAAGAAACTACAACGACTAAATAAATGGTATACAGTAGCGCAAGGATTCTTCTTAGCGACACCAGTTATCTGTTATGCATATCTCACATTACAATTGAGTGATAGTGCATATACGTTACAGACTTTGATGAGTGAAAACCCATCTATTGCCATTACCTTTCTAATTGCAATGATCAATCCGATGATTGCTTATCAGATTCGTATTATAAAGAAACATTTGAATAGTAATGAATATGGATATGTATATATAAATTTATTGTTACTGATTATGGCACAATTGCTGCTTGAAAATCTGTTCTTTGCTGGAATCTTAGTATTCTTAGTATTTAAAACAGTTCGTATTCATCAAGTGTCATTAAAAGATACATTAGGAAACTTACCATTCCTAACTGGTATGAAATATGGCGTTGGTAGTTTCGCAGTAATTGCATTATCAGGTTTATGTTTATTTGCAAATTTACAAATCATGTAAATCAAGGAGGAAAAGAGACATGAAAAAATATTCAATCGTAGTAGCAGGTGGAGGAAGTACCTTCACTCCAGGAATCGCATTAATGTTATTAGAACAATCACATCGTTTTCCAATTCGTAAGATTAAGTTTTATGACAATGATGAAAAACGTCAGGAAGTAATCGCAAAAGCTTGTGAGATTTATTTTAAAGAGAATGCACCAGAAGTGGAGTTCTCATATACAACTGATCCAAAAGAAGCGTTTACTGATATCGACTTTGTGATGGCACATATTCGTGTTGGAAAATATGAGATGAGAGAAAAGGATGAAAAGATTCCTTTGAAGTATGGAGTAGTTGGACAGGAAACATGTGGTCCTGGTGGAATTGCGTATGGAATGCGTTCGATTGGTGGAATTATTGAACTAATTGATTATATGGAAGAGTATTCACCAAATGCATGGATGTTGAATTATTCAAATCCAGCAGCAATCGTAGCGGAAGCAACACAACGCTTACGTCCAGATTCTAAGATTTTAAATATCTGTGATATGCCAGTTGATATTGAAGAGAAAATGGCAAACATGGTTGGACTGAAATCAAGAAAAGAAATGGATGTTCAATATTATGGGTTAAACCACTTTGGATGGTGGCATAAGATTTATGATAAAGAAGGTAATGACTTAATGCCAGAAATTAAGAAACATGTAGCTGAAAATGGATTTGCTGGTGCAATTAGTGAAACAAATCAACATGTGGAAGCAAGTTGGGTAGATACATTCAGAAAAGCAAAAGATGTATTTGCAGTAGACCCAACAACAATTCCAAATACCTATTTGAAATATTACTTCTTCCCTGATTATGTAGTGGAACATTCTAATCCAGAGTATACAAGAGCGAATGAAGTAATGGAACACCGTGAAAAGAATATCTTTAAGGTGTGTAATGAAATTATTGAAAAAGGAACGGCAGAAGGTGCACCGTTTGAAGCAGATGCACATGCATCTTATATCGTAGACTTGGCGTGTGCAATTGCGAAGAATACAAAAGAAAAGATGTTATTAATCGTTCCTAACGATGGTGCGATTGTGAACTTTGACTCAACTGCAATGGTAGAGATTCCTTGTATTGTTGGAAGCAATGGTTATGAAAGAATCGTTCAAGGTGAAATTCCTCGTTTCCAAAAAGGTTTGATGGAACAACAAGTTGCAGTAGAAAAACTAACAGTAGAGGCATGGATCGAAGGAAGTTACTACAAGTTATGGCAGGCAATGACATTATCAAAAGTAGTACCAAGTGCTAGTGTTGCGAAATCAATTCTTGATGATATGATTGAAGCAAACAAAGGATACTGGCCTGAGTTGAAATAATGTTGTTCTCAAAAAAAGAAACGTGCAATCCATGCATTTGCAGATGGAGAAGCTATTTCCATCGAACAAGTTCCTGATGAAGTGTTTTCTAAAAAGATGATGGGTGAAGGAATTGCCATTTATCCATCTGAGGGGACAATCGTAAGTCCATGCAATGGACGTATTACTTTATTGAATGATAATACAAAGCATGCGATTGGTATTGTGAATGAGGATGGATTAGAAATGTTGATTCATATTGGTCTGGATACGATGGAGTCGACAGATGCATTTAAGCATCATGTAAAGATACAGGATCAGATAACAGTTGGTCAGCCACTGGTCAGTTATGATAAAGCGTATTTCAAAGACCATAACCTTAATGATATTACGATGCTTGTAGTTGTTGATTTGAATGGTTATAAGATTGAAGGTTATCATACTGGATTGGTAACAGCACAGGAAGATGTATTAATTGATTATAAGTAAAGTCTATGTTCGCATAGGCTTTATTTTCAAATAGACAAAGACTGGGAAATATTATACAGTTAAATTAGAGGTAATATATGCGAATTTATGAACTGGTGAATGAGAATTATAAACAACTAAATGATAATGATTTATATATCTGGGAGTACATTTCTAACCATATGAAGGAGTGCTCCAATTTATCAATTGAAGAATTGGCAAAAAGATGTAATGTTTCTAGAACTACGATTTTACGGTTTTCTAAGAAACTTGGACTTAAAGGATATAGCGAGTTAAAAGTAATTTTATCCATGGAAAGAAAAGTACTTCCAACTCCAGAAACCCGACAAGATTTGATTTTTGATGTCTATCGCTCTTATATGGACTATTTAAAATCGGTAGATTTTACTTCTGTATTAGATAAGCTCCATAAAGCAAAGAATCTATATGTTCATAGTACTGGTGTAGTACAGGACAGTGTAGCCGAGGAGTTAAAACGTTCCTTTCTTATGGTCAACAAGTTATTCTTTAATATTTCATCCGTAAGTGAGAAGGATGCCTTTCTGGATATTATTACGCCAGAAGATCTAGTATTTATTATTTCTTATTCGGGTGAAAGTCAAAGTATGATTGAATTTGCACGTCAGTTAAAAATCAATAATATTTCCATTGTATCTATTACTGCGAATAAGAATAATTCATTATCACATGTTGCAGATGAATGCTTGTATGTAGATGTTGGAAATGTAGATAATCCACTGGGTGCTCGATTTGAATCTTTAGTAAGCTACTATATATTAATTGATTATCTAAGCGTAAGTTATATGCAGTACTGTGAAGATCGAGGTGAATTATGAAACTTGAAGAACTAGTTTATAAAAATCACGATAAGTTAAATGATACTGATTTGTATATCTGGCAGTATATTCTGCATCATAAACGTCAATGTCAGAAAATGACAATTCTTGAATTATCACAGGTATGTAATTTATCTCATACCAGAATCTTAGATTTTACTAAAAAATTGGGAATGGATGGATATAGTGAATTAAAGGTACATCTGAAATGGGAACTGGATGATGAAGCAAAGTTTGATGAACAGATGTTAGATAAAACAATTGTAGAGTTGGATGATACATTGCATCGTGTGCGTCATATGGACTTAAGCAAGGCAATGAAGCAGATTGACGAGGCAAAGCGAGTATTTGTCTATGGAACTGGAGTGGTCCAACAGAACGCTGCATTTGAGATGAAACGAGAGTTTGCGTATCGTCAGAAGATTCTATATGTCATTAATGGTAGAGTAGAGATTGATACACTACTGCGTTCAGTAAGTAAAGATGATGTATTTATTATTATTTCGTTATCAGGTGAGAATGAAACATCAACCAATCTGGTAAAGTTTCTGAATCGATTATCAATCCCAGTTATTTCAATATGTAAGGAAGGCGATAATTTTTTATCTCGTAATAGTGACACTTGTATTCAGTTTAAAGTATCTTCCTTTAAAACTGGATATCATGATTCCTTTTATTCAAGCACTGGACATTTCTTTGTGATTGCGAATATGATGTTCCTAAAATACTTAGAATACAAATCTTCATAACTTTCTACTAAGGTAGAGAGTTTTTTTTCTTTGTGCTAATCTATATTTATAAATAATAAATTCATACTGTTATTTACGTGCATACAATCATTGCACAAACTAATGAAACAAGTTGGACTTCTTTAAAAATGTAAAAGCGCTTACACTATGGGTGTACGAAGTAATGTTAGGGGGAATAAAGAATGAAAGACATGCTTAAACTAGAAAACGTTCAAATTATTGATGGTGTTAAAGATTGGGTGGAAGCAATTCATGTGGGTGTACAACCACTTGTGGACACTGGTTTCGTTGAACCGCGCTATATCGATGAAATTATCAAGAACACTGAAAAATTTGGACCATATTACGTTTTGTGCGAGAACTTAGCTTTACTTCATGCGAGTGCAGAACAAGGAGTCATAAAAAAACAATTAGCGATTACATCATTGCGTAACCCAGTTAAATTTAAACCAGAAGGGTACGATGTCCGCTTATTGGTTACTCTGGCAGCAAGTGATCCTGAATCACATTTAGAAGCTATGCAAGCAATCTCAAATATCTTTTCTGATCAAAAGAGAATTGACGCACTTGTAAATGCACCAACTGCTGAAGATATTTATGAACAATTCATCTCTGCAGTAAATGAATAGAACATAGGTTAATGTAAGGGAGGAATAAACAGTATGGAATTTATTATTAATATTTTATCTACTCCGGCAATACTTGTTGGTCTTATGGCTTTACTAGGTCTTATCTTACAAGGTAAAAAGATTGAAGATGTAGTAAAAGGTACCGTTAAAACAATTGTTGGATTCTTAGTATTAAGTGCTGGAGCTGCATTCTTGCAGTCAGGCTCGCTAAACGCATTCGGTGAATTATTCAACTATGCATTCAATATGCAAGGAGTAGTTCCAAACAATGAAGCAATCGTTTCATTAGGATTAGAACAATTCGCTAGTCAAACTGCATATATTATGTGTTTTGGAATGGTGGCTAATATCATAATGGCGAGATTCTCAAGAATGAATTACATCTTCTTGACAGGTCACCACACATTATATATGGCATGTATGTTAGCAGTTATTTTAAATGTTGGTGGATTAGATGGTATTGAACTTATTATTTCAGGTGGACTAATGCTTGGATTGATCATGGTTATCTCACCGGCAATCTGTCAGCCAACAATGCGTAAAATCGTTAAAACTGATGAACTGGCTTTTGGACACTTTGGTGGAGCTGGTTATTGGTTTGCGGCACAAGTTGGAAAACTATTCAAAGGAAGTAAATCAACGGAAAAAGTTAATTTTCCTCAACGTATTTCTTTCCTTAGAGATACAACAGTTGCAATCGGTCTTACAATGGTAATCTTCTTTGTTATCGTTACTGGTGTAGCTGTAGCAAATGGTTTATTAGACGATAAAGTAATGGCTCAAAGTGCTAACCTAGCAGCATTATACAGTGGTGAAACAACAACTCACTGGGCTGTATGGGCACTTACTAGTGGATTAAGTTTCGCTGGAGGAGTTTACATTATCTTAGCTGGTGTACGTTTAATCATTGGAGAAATCGTACCTGCATTTAAAGGAATTGCGGAAAAACTTGTACCAAATGCAAAACCAGCACTTGACTGTCCAGTTGTATTCCCATATGCTCCTAACGCAGTATTAATTGGATTCTTAGTATCATTCGTTGGTGGTATTGTTGGATTATTTATCTTAGGATTCATTAATAGTTCAATCACACCTGTAGCGCTTATCTTACCTGGAGTTATTCCTCACTTCTTCTGTGGGGCAACTGCTGGAGTATTCGCTAATGCAGAAGGTGGATTAAAAGGTTGTTTAGCTGGATCATTCTTACATGGTTTATTAATTACATTCTTACCTGCGATTTGTATGCCAGTTATGGGTGCATTAAACTTCGCAAACAGTACATTCTCTGATGCTGATTTCTCTATCGTTGGAATCATCATTGGTAACATTGCACAGTTTATTCAAGGTACAGGATTAATGGCAGTATGTATTGGATTATTCTTAATTCCAATTATCTACAATTTTATTGCACCAAAAAAACAAAAAGCTGAATAATAAAAAGATACACAATAAATTAGGGGAGATAAATGGTATCTCCCCTATAATTTTATAAGTGATAAAGAGAGAAATAGGCAAATAGAAAAAGAGACAGGCTCGATATCAAATTTATTCAAATGTTCATCGTGTATACAATAGACTTAGCATAGTGTTTATGGTATGATTTTAATTGTTGATTGTCTGCATATTTTGTGGGGAAACCACCAAAAAGAGAGAAGAGACAAATCAATTAATAAGTGAGAGACAAAGGAGGAAAACAATGGAAGTACGTAGAATTATGTGCTGCTGTGGTTCTGGTTTAGGATCAAGTATGCTTGTTCGTATGAATGTAGAAAAAGTACTGAAACAAATTGGTGTTGAAAACATTGATGTTTCACATTCTTCAGTATCAGATGCTACTGAAGGTGCTGCAGATTTATTTGTAGTTGGTAAAGATTTAGAAGAATTCGTTTCTGCATTACCTAATGTTATTATCTTAGATAACATTATGGATATGAATGAATTAGAAACAAAATTACGTGAAGTTTTTAATAAGTAGGCAATAGTAAGATCAAGCGATAAAGGTGGAGAAAAAATATGAATGAGACAGAACTTAATAAGCTGAAACTGTTATCAGCAAAAATTAGAATTGATGTATTAAAGATGTTAGAAAAACGTGGTTATGGACACTTAGGTGGATCATTATCAATCGTTGAATTACTAAGTGTTTTATATGGAAAACATATGAAATACGATCCTAAGAATCCAAACTGGGAAGACCGTGATATGTTAGTGTTATCAAAAGGTCATGCTGGTCCTGGTGTATATAGTACATTAGCAAATGTTGGATTCATTGAAAAGGAAATGTTATATACATTAAATGATGGTGGGACAAATTTACCTTCACATCCAGACAGAATGAAAACACCTGGTGTAGATATGACAACAGGGTCTTTGGGGCAAGGAACATCGGCTGCTGCTGGTATTGCAACTGGATTTCGTATGCTTGGAAGCGATCAAACAGTATATCTGATTGTTGGTGATGGTGAATTAAATGAAGGACAATGTTGGGAAGCATTCCAATACATTGCTCATAATAAATTAAATAATTGTGTTGTAATCATTGATGATAATAAGAAACAATTAGATGGACTTACAAAAGATATTTGTAACCCATTCTGTATTGAAGAAAAAATGACTGCTTTTGGCTTTGACACACAAGTTGTAAAAGGTGATGATGAAGCAGCGATCAGTGATGCAATTGATAAATGTAAAGAAGTAAAAGATAAAGCAGTATGTATTATTTTAGATTCTATTAAGGGACAAGGTGTACCTTTCTTTGAACAAATGGATGCAAATCACTCAGTTAAATTTGACTCGGATGAAGTTATTAACGCTACACATGAGGCTATTAAAGAGTTAGAGGCATTTGTTAAGGAGGGTGAATAAGATGTTTACATTAGATAGAGAGAATAAAACTACTAGAGAAATGAGAATGTCAGTTGTTGAAACGCTTCAGGAACTGATGAAAGAAAATGACAAAGTAGTTGCTTTAGAAGCAGATTTAGGTGGAGCAAGTGGCTTCTCTAAAATTGAGAAAACCAATCCGGATCGTTTTATTAACGTAGGAATTGCAGAAGCAAATATGGTTGGTGTTGCTGCTGGTCTTAGTGTAACTGGATTCGTTCCATTCTTACACACATTTGGACCTTTCGCTTCAAGACGTGTATTTGACCAAGTATTCTTATCTGGTGCTTATGCGCATAACACAATGAACATTTATGGTTCTGATCCTGGATTTACTGTAGGACCTAATGGTGGAACACATACAACATGGGAAGATGTAGCGCTTATGAGAGCGATTCCTAATTCTGTTGTTTGTGATGCTGCTGATGATACACAAATGGAATGGATTATTAAGGAATTCTCTAAACTTGAAGGAATTCATTATGTTAGAGGAAACCGTAAACCAGTACCTAATGTATATAAAAAAGGTTCAACATTTGAACTAGGTAAAGGAAACCTAATTAAAGAAGGTAAGGACGTACTTGTTATTGCAGCTGGACAATTAGTATCAGATGCAATGGATGCAGCTGAGGCTCTTGAAAAAGATGGTATCTCTGTAGAAGTAATCGATATGTTTACAATTAAACCAATTGATGCAGATCTTATCTTAAAGAAAGCAGCTGGTAAAAAAGCAGTAATCACTTTTGAAAACCACTCAATTACTGGTGGATTAGGAAGTGCAGTAGCTGAAGTATTGGCTGACAACGGTGTTGGAGTTGAATTAACTAGACTTGGAGTGAATGAACAATTCGGACAAGTTGGAACACCAGACTTCTTACAAAAAGAATTTAAATTAACTGCAGATGATTTAAAAGCAGTTATTAAAGCAAAAGTATAATAAGTAAAGTAAAAGTATAATAAAAGAGGGCACTAGATTAAGATATCTAGTGCCCTTTTTAGGTCGATTTTATATAAAAATTGCTTAACAAAAATATATGCAAGATAAGCGATATAAAAAGCAATGCTCATATTGCCACAAGAAATAAAGCAATTATTTCTTATATTCTTTAACTAAATCAATGATTTTGATTAGAATTTCCTGCTGTTTTTCATCAGTGTTATAAAACATATTAGATAAAAGCATAGGTGTATTCATATCGACGCCCTTCAATAAATAATCAAGACTTGTGTTTAATATTTCAGATACATGAATCCAGTTATCAACA
This sequence comes from Breznakia pachnodae, assembly GCF_030814225.1. Lineage (GTDB taxonomy): Bacteria > Bacillota_I > Bacilli_A > Erysipelotrichales > Erysipelotrichaceae > Breznakia > Breznakia pachnodae. The sequence goes on along the minus strand of NZ_JAUSUR010000001.1, from coordinate 631,109 downwards.
GATAACCCAGCGAGACCTCTTTCGACCTCACTATAATGCTTTACTGAAACATCTAACATAGTGGATAATTCTTCTTGCGTTAATTTCATTGACTTACGACATGCTCTTAGCCTGTCACCAATCATAAGTTTGTTATTGTTCACAGCCTTCACCACCAATTATGTTTATTATATGTTAACCTCAAAGTTATAAAAACCAAGTATAAGGTGTTGTTAAAATAAACCTTTAAGGTTATAATTACTTATGAATACTAGTTTATTTATATGAAAGAGGTGAGAAAAAAGTAATCTAAAGGGAAAAGTTTGAATTTTATAGCAGTTGATTAAAAAGTAAAAACTACAAATTAAGAGAAGGGAGTTATATAGTGTTGAAAAAAGCACTATATGAAGCGAGAGTGAAACAATTTAAAAAAAGATTTTTGTTAGTTTTTTTTAGTCTGTTAGTCTTTGTTTTTTGTGGCAGTGTTTCTGCTGCTGAAACCCAACAAGACGGGTTGGTTGTAGAACTAACAACTGATAAAACTAATTATGAGCAGGGAGAAAATATAACTGTAGATTTAAGTATAATAAATCAGAATGATTATTTAATCAATTTAAGTGATGTAGAAAATATAATCCCAGATGGATTTGAGTTAGATACAGATTCTTTGAATAGATTAGAAAATGCAGATTTGAATGTAGGTGAAACAATTCACCTTGAATCAAAGATAAAGAAAAGTGATGTTAGTAATTCTACTAATAATGGAAATGATAATGGTATAAATAATAATTTAAATGCTAATGCCAGTGTTGATAATATTGATGCAGGAGATAGTACAAATATTGGACTATGGTTATTAATTGGTGCGCTAAGTGCAATAGGGATTTGTACATATGTTGGTGTGAAACAAAGAAGTATAAAGAAATCATTGTACATGTTATTGGTTTTAGGTTTATTAGTAAGTATGTTTGGAAGTACAAATATACAAGCAGAAGAGATATCAAATGAAATTAATATAGAAGAGAATGTGATTTATGATGGAAACAATCTGAAGCTTTCTAGCAAAATTTCTTATGACTATAATTCTCAAGAACCTAAAGATCCAGTAGTTTACCAGGATGGTATTGAAGAAACATATTTAGAATATGATTTGGATGAAGAAAATATGCAAATCACCATAGCTGATGGAGATGTGGTTTCTGAGTGGAAAGTGGGCGATATTCAAGTTCTAAAAAGTGAATCAAATCCCAAAGATGATATCGCAATTAAAATAGAGTCAATTGATACATTAGAAGATGGTAGTGTTGTAATAACCTATGTAACACCAGATATAGAAGATGTTATTAAATCATTCAATTATTCAGGCTATGAATCTGAAACAGGTGTTTTAATACCAGCAGATGGTGTTACTTTTACTGATGCATCTAGTATAGAACACTTAGATGGCAGAGCGAGAGCGATGAATTTATTTGCATTAGATATTGATAAGGAAGGATCATTAGATTTATATAATAAATGGAATATTTCTTTAGGTGATCTTGGTGTTAGTGGTGAGTTATGTGTAGAAAGATTAAATTATGATTTTGATGCAAGGATTGGTTTGAATGGTATAGAGGTAAATAAATTTTATACCACACTTGACTCTAAAATAACATTAGATTTTGAAAAGAAAAGTAATTTTGGAGGAGAGAAAAAAGCACATATTGCATCCTTTACAGCTCCATTAGGATATGGGTTTAATGCTACAGGTGATTTATTCTTATATTTATCAGCATCAGGAGAAGCAACTTTAGAATATACAATAGATGTAGTGACAGGATTTGACTATTCGAACACTAAGTTTAAAGGAATCTTTGATATTGATGGAAAACTGACGAAAGCAGAAGCAGAAGCAAATGTGAAAATTGGTGCGATAGCAGAACCAAAAATAACACTTTTGAAATTAGGATTAGTTGGTGCAGAGTTTGATTTCGGAAGAAACTATGAGCTTAAGTTAGATAGTATCTCGCTTAATCCTTTAGAATTCTGTGTAGAAGCTGGATATTATAACTATGGAAATGTATCGGCTGTTCTTCTGCCAGGAAGTTGGAACAAGAAATTCACTGCAACAATAATGGATAAAGATGGCACAATTATCAAAGAGTATTTACATTTTGAAGAAACGGGTATCGTTGATGAGTGTACTAGAAAGTACGGTTCATTAGAAGGTATGGTTTTAAAACATGATGGCAATGAAAATCTACCTTTATATCTAGCGCAAGTAACACTTGAACAAGATGGAAAAGTGTTACATACTACAAAGTCAGATATAGATGGTAAATTTACTTTTACGAAAGAAATCGAAAAAGGTGATTATGATATTTTTGTTAGATCAAATTATTATGAAACATATAAAGGTACTGTAAAGATAGAAGGTAACAAAGAAAATAAAATTTCAGATCCAATTATCTTAGAACCAAAGCCAACTACTGTTGTAATTACTGGTAATATATATGATGTAGATACAAATTCTCCGATTTCAGATGCAACTGTATCAGTTGATGGATATGTTGATAGAGAAACTCAAACAGACAATAATGGAAATTATTTATTAGAGGTTCCTTTAGGTAATCAAACATTAACTGCAAGTGCAAATAATTATTCATCAAATTCTTATTCTGCTACATTCAGTGTTGATGCTAATGATATAAACATTGGATTGTCGCGGAAGTATGATTATGATGTGTTGACAATTAATGCTGGAGAATCATATCAGCTAGATTTTAATTCAAGCAAAAGAATTTTTGTTCGAGCTGAAGAAACCACAGAATATAGTAGTTTCTTAGAAGGAAACTCAACTTATCACAGAACAAATTATGAAGATGAATTTTATCGCAATGTTTCCAATGGAGAGCATTGGGAAATAAAAGTATTTAGTGGTTCGCTATCAGTATTTGCTTCTGATGATGGATTTTTTGGGAGTCCAGATTCTAATCTTGATGATTATTGTACAATTTCAAATATGAATGGAGTAGATCCTTTTATAGATTATGTAATTGCAGCAGGTGAATCTAAAACATTTGATAACCAAGTAGATATGCCAAAAAATCAATCATATAGTATTGGTTATACATCTAATGGTGCAGTACTTGGTAGTGAAGAGGTTACAGATTACTACTATAACACACACTTTGGACATTCTATGCTAATTAGTACATATGAAGTAAATGGTGAAAATATTTTATTTTCAAGAGGCATTAACAATTTAGAAAAAGTAAAGTTATCAGTGACGAGTGGCGAATTACATGTTTATTTCTACAGATTAGATGAAATAAACGTGTATTGATGCATTTATGAATTGCGGACAATAATGTCCGCGATTTATTTTAAATTAAGCATGATAAAGAGGGGAAATATGTAAAAACATATAATTATATATGTTATAATTTTATTGAGAAATCAGGGGGAATCATGAAAAAGAAATTACTAATTTTTGGCGTTATTGCGTCAATTGCAGCACTTGCAGTGATTGTTGCAATCGAAAATGATAAGAAGGCTAATACTTATCGTTTGGAGTATGGAAGTGAATATGATCCTTATAAGTTATTAGGAGTATCAAAAGATGTTGAAACATTTTCAGTTGATGTTAATCCTAGTGTAATGGGAACATATGTTGTTGAATGGGAAGAAAAAGGTGAGAAGGAATCAAAAGAGGTAATTGTAGAAGACACAAAAGAACCGAAGATTGAATTGATTCAAGATGCCAGCTCTACAAAGAAGATATCTGCAAATGGAGGGTTTTTACTCGTAGGTAATCTAAACAAGATATATGATGAAGTTGATGGAGATATGAAGAAGGTAGAAGTTGTAGATAAAGAAACCTTTGATAGTATTTCATCGGATGTAGAAAGTTTTTATGATAAAACAAAGAAGAATACATTTAAATCAAACGAAGATGTAGAAGCGTATAAGACAGATAGAGTAGAATTTGGATATTCAGTCATCTATTCTGATCTTGATACAACAAAAGAAGGTGTGTATACAGTAAACGTTCTTACAATTGACAAGAACTATAATACTGCTTCTGTAGAATATAAGATTGAAGTGGTTGCTGAAGGTACAAAGATTGCGAAAGAGGATTTAGCAGCTGGCGCCGAAGATAGTGAGATTGGAGAACTCGCGTATCATCTAGCAAATGAGCAGACTGATAATGGTGAGTCTAATGAATCTGAAGGTACTGCAGGTACAACTGACACTAGTGGAGCAAGTGAAGGTACATCAAGTCAAAATAGTACAGCACCAGTTACACCAATTACCTCTACCAATAATGCAGTCGCAAATGCAGCGTTAGGCAGAGTTGGGCAAAGTTTGGCTTGTGATCAACTGGTTACCTATGCACTTATGGATGCAGGAATGATTGCAGGTGGAGAGCAGTGGATTAATTATATTGGAGTATATTATTTTCCTGAATTATCAACAGCAGTAAGTGCAAGCAGTGCGCAGGCTGGTGATATTATCTATTATGACAATGGAGGAACCGGATCTGCCCATGTAGCGATTTATCTAGGTAATGGTCAGGCAGTGCATGGTGGATATCTGGGATTGAATGTTGAAGTACAGTCAGTAAATATACCAGGAGCTTCTGCACCAAGATATTATCGATTTACATCAGTAATGAGTTGGGATCAAATATTTGCAGCTCTAATGGATAGTCCAAATGTGGAATCAGGAACCGTTTCGGGTAGTACTACAACAACGACAACTCCATCAGATAATGGTAATGGTGGAGGTGGTGGTGGAACAACTACTTACACTTCAACTATTACTGTAGATAATGTTACATTAAATCTTGAATCATCAACACCAATTGATACAGATGCAGTTATGAATTATGTAATGAAATATGTATCTGGTGAAATAACATATGACCAGATGATTGCGAATATCAAAGCCTTAGGGTATCAGGTGAAATAGTTAATAGATATAATATGCAGAAAGAGGTACAGACATCATTTGTACCTCTTTTGAATGAAATAGACGTATTTTGATTGATTTTACTTCTCGTTACTAGGGAATGTAGTGTATAATGAATCGTAGGAAATCGAGCAAAGGAGAAGACAATGGAAATGATTAAACTAAGTCCTGCTTTCAAAGATTATCTTTGGGGTGGAACCAGATTAAAAGATAACTATAAGATGAAAACTGATCTTGATATTGTAGCTGAAGCATGGGAGTTAAGTGCTCATCCAGATGGACCAGCAACTGTACTGAACGGTGAATATCAAGGAAAAACATTTGTGGAATATTTAGATGGAATGGGAAAAGGTATTTGGGGAAGTAACGCTCAACACTTTGACCAGTTTCCAATTCTAATTAAATTTATTGATGCAAAACAACCACTATCGATTCAAGTTCATCCAAATGATGAATATGCACTACGTGTAGAACATGAATATGGAAAGAATGAGATGTGGTATATTGTAGATTGTGAACCAGGATCATTCTTATACTATGGAGTGAATCAAGATCTTACAAAAGAAGCATTCAGAAAACATATTGAAGATGATACGATTTTAGATGTATTACATAAAGTAGAAGTAAAAAAGGGTGACTGCTTCTTTATTAAGGCGGGTACGATTCACGCAATTGGAACGGGATGTCTGATTTGTGAAATCCAACAGAATTCAAATTCGACTTATCGTGTATATGACTTTGGTCGTGTTGGTGTGGATGGAAAACCTAGAGAGTTACACATTGATAAAGCAGTGGATGTAAGTATTCTTACACCTAGTGGTAAAAATGGAGAACCAGAAGGTAAAAAAGAAATTCATGACAATTATAGTGATACGCTATTGGCAAAAACCGAATATTTTACTACAATAGAGTATGACGTTAAGAAAGAGCTTAGTCTAAGTGTTGATGACAGCAGTTTCCATTCTTATATTATTTTAGAAGGTGAAGGAACTGTAGAATCAGAAGACCAAGTGATTGAGTTCAAAAAAGGAGACAGTATTTTTATTCCTGCAGGATTTGGTAATTTTAAAATTATTGGAAACTGTAACGTAATTGAAACATTTATTTAAGAGGTAAATTATGATTGTACAAAAGGTGATGAATATAAGTAATGAAGAATTCTTTGAATATATTATGGAAAATCTTCATAAAGAACTGCAGCGTATAGTATCAAAAGACTTAAGGGTTGAAGATGTGAAAGAAGGATATACTTTTACGCGTCATTTTAAACGAGGAAAACAAGAGTTTGAAGTAAAGAGTGAGATAAGAGTATTGGATATTCCAAATTCTTATATGCTTGTTATGGAAACAAATGGGACTGAACAAATCATTTCTCATATAATAAGAAAAATTGATGATGATCATATTGAAGATACATATGAAGAAGATATCATTAGTAATCGATTCCTTGTGAAACTTAATAAGTCTATGCGTAGCAAAGCAACAAAGAAGAAAATGATTCAGACATTGGACCTTTTGGAACAAGAAATAATCAATAGAAGAAATCCAGAAACAACGGAAGAAAGCAACGATTAATTTGTTGCTTTCTTTTCTTATATATAAGGATAGAGAAAAGAAATAATGTAGAAAAAGAGAAATGTTAGCGCTTTTATTAGCAATAAGAGCGAAAATTAAGATATTTCTTTTTCTTTATGTTGAGTTTAACCTTTATTTCACATATAATAATAAAAACTATTATAAGGAGGAGTATTACATGAAAGCTGTTGTAAGTGTTATTGGTAAAGATGGTGTTGGTATTATGTCCAATGTAAGTACGAAGTGTGCAGAGGTAAAAGCAAACATTGTAGATGTTAGTCAAACAATTATGCAAGAAATGTTCTGTATGGTGATGTTGGTAGAAATCGACAAACTGGATGTAGAGTATACTTCATTTGTAGATGAGATGGAAGCATATGGAAAATCATTAGGGCTTACGATTCATGTAATGCACGAGGATATTTTCAATTCAATGCATACGATTTAATGGGGGAACGACATGTTAAATATAAGTAATATATTAGAAACCATCAAGATGATTGATGAAGAGGATTTAGATGTACGTACGATTACCATGGGTATTTCACTGTTAGATTGTGCAGATAGTGATATTGATAAATCTTGTGAGAAAATCTTCAACAAGATTACAACAAAAGCGAAAGACTTAGTTGCTGTTGGAGAACAAATTGAAAAGGAATATGGTATTCCTATTATTAATAAACGTATTTCGGTTACGCCTATTTCATTGTTAGTAGCAGTGAGTGGTGGAGATCCGGTGAAATATGCACATACACTTGAAAAGTGTGCACAAACAGTAGGAGTTAATTTTATTGGTGGATTCAGTGCACTTGTTCAAAAGGGATGTGCTGCTGGTGATCGTGAACTGATGGAATCAATTCCACGTGCACTTGCTGAAACAGAACATGTTTGTGCATCTGTAAACATTGGTTCAACCAAAGCTGGAATCAATATGAATGCAGTTGAATTAATGGGTAGAATGGTAAAAGAATCAGCTGAACTTACAAAGGATCGTAATTGTATCGGTGCAGCAAAGTTAGTTGTATTCTGTAATGCTCCTGAAGATAATCCATTTATGGCTGGTGCGTTCCATGGTATTGGAGAACCTGACTGTGTAATTCACGTTGGGGTATCAGGTCCTGGGGTAGTGCGTGCAGCACTTGCAAAAGCACCTAAAGACTTACCAATGGATGAAATTGCTGATATCGTTAAGAAAACAGCATTTAAGATAACTAGAATGGGACAGATGGTTGGTAGCATTGCTTCTGAGCGTCTTGGAGTTCCATTTGGGATTGTTGACCTGTCACTTGCACCAACACCTGCTGTAGGTGATTCTGTGGCTTATATCCTTGAAGAGATGGGATTAGAGTCATGTGGTGCCTATGGGACAACCGCTTGTCTTGCTATGCTAAATGACGCTGTTAAAAAAGGTGGAGTTATGGCTAGTAGCAGTGTTGGTGGTTTATCAGGTGCATTTATTCCAGTATCAGAAGATGCAGGGATGATTGCAGCAGTACGTAATGGTACACTATCATTAGAAAAACTAGAAGCAATGACTGCGGTATGTTCCGTTGGTCTTGATATGGTTGTATTGCCTGGTGATACAACGCCTGAAGTTATTTCAGGAATTATTGCGGATGAAGCTGCAATTGGAATGGTAAATTCTAAAACAACAGCGGTTCGTGCAATACCAGCAATTGGTAAAAAGATTGGTGATGAATTAGAGTTTGGTGGATTACTTGGAAGTGGTCCAGTAATGAATATTAATCAAACTCCTAATAATATTATGATTCATCGTAAAGGGAAAATTCCTGCACCAATTCAAAGTTTAAAAAATTAAAACAAATTCCTCTTTGTGTGAAACTTTCCTTACTACTATTTCGTATAGTAAGTAGGAGGCCATATGAAGAGGAATTTAATTTATATTGTGTTCGCAGTTATTATGTTTATCTTAGTAACTGATGAACAGCAAGTGAATCGGTTTAATTACATAGATGAAGTGGAGGGGCGAAGTTTATATCGTGATAATGTTTTATCAAATGAAAAAGAAGTTATCATGGAATCTGAATACACCTATGATTTTAGCGACCAATGGGATATCATTTTACTTCAATTTATGGAAGAACACAGATAAAAAATCGTTAATACTTTAAGAATTAAGTCTTCATTAATTCTTCTTTTGGTCTCTTATATCCCACAGCACTTGGAGTTATCCAGTGCTTTTTAATTAGCCTGAATTTGGTTAACCAAAACTAACTTAAAACCTAGTAAAATTAGAATGTGATTTTACTCACAATTAATAAAAAAAGAACTAGTAAATAAAGGATATTTATACTATAATGATATTTGGAAAGCGCATACAGGTTTTTTATTAGGAGGATCGCATATGTCAGATAAAAAAACCCCTTTTTCAGGTACGCCTGAACAGGAACAAAAACTAAACAAAGTGATTGAAGAACATAAGACTCAACGTGGTGGGTTGATGCCTGTTTTACAAGAGGCTCAAGAGATTTATGGCTATTTACCGCTTGAAGTTCAAAAGATGGTAGCAGCAGGTTTAGATATGTCTCTATCAGAGGTATATGGTGTTGTTACTTTTTATTCGCAATTTTCACTTGAACCAAAAGGAAAATACAAAGTTAGTGTTTGCCTTGGAACTGCTTGTTATGTAAAAGGAGCAGACAAAGTATTAGAAGAAGTTGAAAGTAAACTAAGTATTAAGTCAGGAGACTGTACTGAAGATGGATTATTTTCTATTGATGCAACAAGATGTGTTGGTGCATGTGGATTAGCACCAGTAATGCTTGTGAATGATGATGTGTATGGAAAGGTTACTGCTGAAGAAGTTGCAGGAATCTTGAAAAAGTATACAGATATGGAAGCGTAGGTGGAAAATATGAACATTGAAAAGTTAAATGAAATTAGAAAAGAGTATAAACCAATTGTTGATGTGAGAACAGCAATTCATACAAATGCAAAATTGGTAGAAGATCAAGCACATCACTATGAAAAACAAATCGTAGTTTGTGCTGGAACAGGATGTCACTCATCAGGTTCTAAAAAAGTATCCGATGTAATTGAGGCATCGATGCAAGCAAACAAATTGGAAGAAAAAGTATTATTGGTTAAAACTGGTTGTTTTGGATTATGTGCGCTAGGACCAGTTGTAATTGTATATCCAGAAGGAGTATTCTATTCACAAGTTACGCCTGAACATATGGAAACAATTATGAATGACCATATTATTGGTGGCAATGTTGTTAAAGAATTATTATATGAAGATACTGTAAATGAAGATGGAACAATCAAATCATTACAGGAAACAGATTTCTATAACAAACAACACCGTGTTTCTTTAAGAAACTGTGGTGTCATCAATCCTGAAATTATTGAAGAATACATTGGTACAGATGGATATCAGGCATTACATAAAGTAGTTACTGAAATGAGTCCAGATGATGTTATCGATGTGATGAAAGCTTCTGGTTTAAGAGGACGTGGAGGAGGAGGATTCTCTACAGGTCAAAAATGGATGTTTGCGAAAGCAAGCGAAAGTAACCAGAAATATGTATGTTGTAATGCAGATGAAGGGGATCCAGGTGCATTTATGGACCGTTCTATCTTAGAGGGAGATCCACACTGTATTATTGAAGCTATGGCGATCGCAGCATATACAATTGGTGCAAACCAAGGATTTGTTTATGTACGTGCAGAGTACCCAATCGCGGTAAACCGTCTGCAAATTGCAATTGACCAAGCAAGAGATTCTGGAATTATTGGTAAAAATATTTTTGGAACAGATTTTGATTTCGATATTGAAATTCGTTTAGGAGCAGGAGCATTCGTCTGTGGTGAAGAAACTGCCCTTATTACAAGTATTGAAGGTAACCGTGGAGAACCAAGACCACGTCCACCATTCCCAGCAGTTAAGGGATTGTTTGGAAAACCAACAGTATTAAACAATGTTGAAACATATTCTAATATTCCTCAAATTATTTTGAAAGGTGCAGATTGGTTTGCATCTATGGGAACAGAAACATCAAAGGGTACAAAAGTATTCGCTATTGGTGGAAAAATCAAGAACGTCGGTCTTGTGGAAGTTCCTATGGGAATTACACTACGTGAAATCGTTGAAGAAATCGGTGGTGGAGTGCCTAATGGAAAGAAATTCAAGGCTGCTCAAACAGGAGGTCCTTCTGGAGGATGTATTCCTGCTAAGAACATGGATGTTCCTATTGACTATGATAACTTAATTAAGTTAGGAAGTATGATGGGTTCTGGTGGACTTATCGTATTGGATGAAGATACTTGTATGGTAGATATCGCAAAATTCTATCTTGAATTTACAGTAGAAGAAAGTTGTGGTAAATGTACACCATGTCGTATCGGAACAAAACGTTTATATGAAATATTAGAAAAGATTACTTCTGGTAACGGAGAAATGGAAGACTTAGACAAAATTGAAGAATTATCGCAACATATGCAAAAATCTTCACTATGTGCTTTAGGTCAAACAGCAGCAAATCCAATTATTTCAACTTTACATCACTTTAGAGATGAGTATGTAGCTCATATCGTGGATAAGAAATGTCCAGCTGGTGTATGTAAGGAATTATTGGAATACACGATTGATGCTGAAAAATGTATTGGATGTACTGCATGTAAGAGAAAATGTCCAACTGATGCAATTAGTGGTGAAGTGAAACAAGTTCACGTAATTGACCAAGAAAAATGTATCAAGTGTGGTGTTTGTATGGACACATGTAAGTTCAACGCCATTTCAAGAGGTTAGGAGGAGTAATTGAAGATGAACGAAATTAATCTAAAGGTAAATGGAATAGATGTAACTGTTCCAAGAGGATCAACAGTAATGACTGCTGCAAAACAAGCAGGAGTTGAAATTCCTTCATTATGTTACCTAAGAGAAGTGAGTGCAATTGCTTCTTGTCGTATCTGTGTAGTTGAGATCAAAGGTAGAAGAGGGTTAACCGCATCTTGTGTGGCTCCAGCTGAAGAAGGTATGGAAATTGTTACGAATTCAAAAGCAGTTCGTGACTCACGCAAAATGTCATTAGAATTATTATTATCTGATCACAACAAGAAATGTCTTTCTTGTGTGAGAAGTACAAATTGTGAATTACAAGAATTATCACGTGAGTATGGAGTAGATGAAGATCACTTCCCAGCTCAAGAGCCAAAGTTTGAAATTGATAACTCTTCGGCTTACGTAGTAAGAGATAACAACAAATGTATCTTATGTCGTCGTTGTGTAGCTGCTTGTTCAACTATGCAAGCGGTAGATGCGATTGGAGCAATTGACCGTGGTCATGATACTCACATCGGATGTGCATTTGAAAGAGATTTAGAAAACTCACCATGTGTTGGTTGTGGTCAATGTATCGTAGCTTGTCCAGTTGGAGCACTTAGTGAGAAAAACAACGAAAAAGATGTTTGGAATGCAATTTCAGATCCAAATAAAAAAGTTGTTATGTTTACAGCACCTTCTGTTCGTGCACAAATCGGAGAAGCATTCGATATGCCAATTGGAACAAATGGTGAAGGACAAATGGTTGCTGCATCAAGACGTTTAGGTTTTGATGAAGTATTCAATATGGATGTAACTGCCGATTTAACAATTGTTGAAGAAGCAAATGAATTAGTAGATAGAGTAACAAACGGTGGAGTATTACCAATGTTTACTTCTTGTTGTCCAGGATGGGTGAAGTTCGCAGAACATAACTACCCTGAAATGTTACCTAACTTATCTACATGTAAATCACCTCAACAAATGTTTGGGTCAGTATTAAAATCATACTATTGTGAAAAATACGATATTAAACCTGAAGATTTATTTGTTGTAAGTGTTATTCCATGTACTGCTAAGAAATTTGAAGTTAGTCGTCCTGAAGAACACTGGAGCGATTTACAAGATGTTGATGTTGCATTAACAACTCGTGAATTAGCACACATGATCAAGGAAGCTGGAATCAAGTTTGCTGAGTTAGAAGCTGAAAACTTCGATGATCCATTTGAATGTGGATCTGGAGCAGGTACTATCTTCGGAGCAAGTGGTGGAGTTATGGAAGCTGCTATCCGTACAGCTGGTCGTTTAATTGATCCTACATTCGATAAAATTGAAATCGATGAAGTACGTGGTACGAAGGGAATCAAAGAAGCTACTTACAAAATGGGAGCTGCTGAAGTAAAAGTTGCTGTTGTTTCAGGTTTAGCAAATGCTAGAAAACTAATGAAACAAATCCAAAACGGTGAAAAAGAATACCACATGATTGAAGTTATGGCATGTCCTGGTGGATGTGTTAACGGAGGTGGACAAATCATCCCTCGTGATTCTGTAAGAAACAACTTAGACGTTAAATCATTACGTGCAAGTGTTCTATACAAAATTGATGATGGTGATAAATACCGTATCTCTCATGAAACTCCAGTAATGGAAAAACTGTATGATGCATTCTTAGGTCAACCTGGTAAAGGTAAAGCTCATGAATTGTTACATACAAGTTATGTGAAAAGAGAAAAACTATAATACATTAGGTATATATAGCAAAGACAAGTCCTTGTAGTTACAAGAATTTGTCTTTTTTTAATACTTTTTTAAGAAAATGTAGTCTTACTTAATGGAGGTAAGATAGGAATCTTATACTTAAGTATCTTAACATTCTTTTTGAAAGCCGATTCATTGCTTTTGGTTAATAAAAGGAATAAATATCTGTATAAAAATAAAATATATTAATTTTGCACGAAATTACCTATTTTTACGACTAATAGATATAGGGCACCGGAAAGATGCTCTTTTTGTATCATGTATAATTAATCATAGTTATTTTTTAAATTTGCGGGAACTAAATTTATACTTAACTGTCTTTAGTATTGAAGGCCAGAGATTAAATGATTATGAATATATCTCTAGTATATTATCAGGAGGGCGAAATGAAGAAAATTATTAAAAGTATATTTTTAGTATTGGTTTTGTTAGTAACAATAGTTACTGTAAATACTAGTACATATGCAGTAACAGAAGCAGATGATGTAGTTGGTACAACGGATGTGCCTGCTGAAGGTGATTCAGGTACATTTACGGTAGGACACACGGAAGAAGATGGAAGTAGTTATAAGGAAGCAACAAATAGTTATAATGATGGAACAGTTACTTACTATTTTGTAACTGGAGATCCAGCATATAGTGCAAAAAATGGTCAAAATGAGACCGTTACTTATGAAGGTGCAAACTATAATGCAACCATTATTTATTCAGCAAGAAAAACATACTCAAAAGCAGTTGAAGGTATTGATGCAGTAGATGCTTCACCGATACCAAATATGTATAATGAAAGTACCTATTTTTATGATGAGGGAAAGTTTGTTGATGAAAATTATGAGTATAATTATAATATGAGTGGTGATAATAAATCAGTTGTAGGATTATATTTAGACATGAATGGTGAATCAAAAACAACATTCTACAAATTACCTTGTCCATCTACTCATAGTAGTGCAGGATTTAGAGGATATAAAACGCGTATTATGTTTAACCATCCAAACACGTATATAGGAAATATTGTATTTGATGGTTCGGATATTGATATGGTTCCAGTTGGAGGAGGATTAAGTTCAACACCAAAAAGTAGAGGAGAGTATTTTTGGATACTCTCAACAGATACAGATAATTTCGTAGCGAAAAATGTTGTGTTACAAAATATTGGTTCGAATAATAGTAGTGATGGATCTGTTTTTATGGGAACTGCAAGAAAAAATGTTGCACTGAATATTTTTACACCATTTGATGGTCAAAGAAACTTTGAAGACCTTACAATTCGAAATTGTAAAACAAAGGCAGGATATGGAGTTGTTTCATTCAATCAAACTGCAAATAATTATTTTAAAAATTTAAATGTAGAAAATCCAAATGAGACTGGAACCGGAAATGCACATAATGCAAATTCATATGTAATTAAAGTAGAACATTCTGATTTAACGAAATTGCCTACAGGAAATGTTTCTGACCAGGAAAATATTGTATTTGATGGAACATTAAGTTTGCCAAAAACGGAAACAGTATACGATAGTGTGTATGTACAAGATTATCGATATCAAAATATTCTAGTACCGTCAGAGTTTACATATGCATTATGTCAAACAAATGGAAATGGAAGCAATTCTACAGCAGCAATAAGACTATATGATAGTAAGATTAGTGCTGTTTCAAATCATACTGTTTATGAACTAGGCAGTGGTTATTGGGTAGTGGAAGCAGATAATACCAATGTGGTTATGAATACGCAATTTACTAATATTTTGTCATTAATAAATGGACAAAAAGCAAATACAGATATTCCTTCTCCAAATATTAAACTAATTGCAAAAGCAGATGGAACAATTGGTGGATTTTCAATACCAAATTATGTAGCTGCTTATAATAATGGTGAAGCATATACAACAAATATTGTGGCACTATTACAGACGGCTACGCCAGCAGATACAGTTTATCCTGCTAGCACTCATGCAAGTAATAAAGTGGGAGCTGAGTATGTTACGTTTACACCTGCTACTGTAACTGATACGATAACATTACCTACTGCAAATGCAGATAAAGTTTTGCTGTTTAATTTAGATTTCAAGACTACCTCAAAATGGACAATTGATGATGCAACGGGTGGGAAATTAGTAAACTTTGTAAAAGCAAATTCAGGAAGGAATTTATTCTTAAAATATACAGTAAGTGTTGATTTTGTTGGAAAAGAAGATACGGATATTGTCTCAACACAACAAATAACTTTAAATAGTTCTGCAGTTGCGCCAACCGATGCAAGTATGTTTCTTGCAGGTTATACCTTTAATGGGTGGGCTACTAGTTCAAGTCGTGTAGGCCCATACCTGCAAAAAACAGATATTGATGGAACAGCATTAGCAGACGATGTTACTTATTATGCAAGTTATACTGCTAATACTAATACCCCTTATACAATAGAGCATCACTTAGAACAAGAGGATGGAACATATAGAGTACAAGATACTGAAGGTGGAACAGGGACAACAGGGACAACAGTTACTGCAACTCCAAAAACTTATTCAGGGTATACACTGGATACTACAATTGCTGGAACTTTGCAGTCTGCTGAAATTGCAGGTGATGGAAAACTTGTTTTAAAATTATTTTATACAAAAGATGAAGAACCAATAACTAGTGATGAAGCAACTTATAAAGTTGAACATTATCTTCAACAGGAAGATGGAACGTTTAAAATTCAAGAAACAGTTAATAAAAAGGGAAAAATTGGATTAACAGTAACTGCAACAGCTAAGGGATATAGTGGATATACATTAGATACTACAGTAGCTGATACAAAGCAAACTGGAGAAATTACTAAAGATGGAGCACTAGTGCTGAAATTATATTACACAAAAGAAAAAGAACCAGTGGCGATTACAGATGCCAACTATCAGGTAGAACATTACGTTAAGCAAAACGATGGAACATTTGTATTAAAAGAATCATTTACATTCACTGATAAAGTTGGGGTAACAGTAGAAGCAATTCCTAGAGTTTATGATGGGTACACAATAGATTTAAGTGTAAGTGAAACGATTAAAAGTGGTGTAGTAAAAGAAGATGGTAGTTTAGTATTGAGACTTTATTACCAAATTAAGAGTCCAAGTGTAGTCCCTACTCCAAACAATCCAGTTAAGCAACCAGAAGAAGAGTTAGTGGATTTAACAGTAAATGCAAATACAGGCCCAAACGCAGGAGATTCAACTAATGTATATGGATTTATAGTTGTATTGGTTGCTAGTGCATATATTAGTATTAAGGGAATTAAGAAGTTAAGATAAAAAAGAATAAAACATTATGAATAGGCATTTTTTGCCTATTCATTTGTGGTGAAATGAGTAAGTTTGATATTTGTTAGTTGTGGAGGAAGTATATGAATCAAAACAGAAAGTACTTGGTTTCTTCAGAAATCATACAAAAAGTTAAAGATGGAGATCAAGAAGCTTTTGTGAAAGTGTATGATGCATATTTCACAAAAATCTTCTTCATTGCAAAACAATTTGGAATGAATGATGAAGAAGCAAAAGATATGGCACATGATGTATTTGTGAAAGTACATAAAAATATTCATACATTGAATGATTCAAGGGCATTTCATTCATGGATTTATAAAGTGGCATACAATACAAGTGTCAATTATGTTAAAAGAGAAAAGCGATTAGTTGATTTTGGGGAGGGAAGAACAGCTGACGATTTCATGGATCAGAAGTTAAAAGAGCCATTAGATGAAATTGAAGACAGACGAATATTAGAAATAGTGGAAAAATCACTAAATACAATGGACGAATCATTCAAAACAGTTGGTTTGCTTCGTTATTTTGAAGGGCTTAAAGTTGATGAGATTTCTGAAATTCTTTCAGTCCCAAGAGGAACAATCAAATCAAGATTGAACCGGATTCGTAAGCGATTAAAACGAGACTTAAAACAAAATGGTATATCTCCAAAAACCTACGGCTTTGTATTTATGATGCCTCAACTTATAAGAAATGCTTATCAGGAACTATTTAACCAAAGTGCAACAAATGCTTCCTTAAGTACTACAACAACAGTGGCAGGAGGTATTGCAGCACAACAGGGACTTGCCGCATTACTAACGATTAAGAACTTTGCCATCTTTGGTATTGGTACCACTGCTGTAATAGCATCAGCTATAGTATTGAATAATCCTCCAAAAGAAGAAGTGATAGAAAAGCCAGTTACTGTAGTTGAAGAACCTAAACCAGTAGAAGTAGTTGTGGAAAATGCAAAAATTGATAATATAACTTACAATCAGAACTGGACAAACACTTCAATAGCAGTGGATGTAACAACTACAAATGAAGAGTATGATCAGATACTAATTGATGGTATTGAAACCAATATGATTGATCAGAATGGGACATATCAGATACAGTTAATGAAAGATAAGGCGATAATTGACCAAAGAGAACTTGTGATAGGTAACATTGACAAGAATAGTCCTCAAGTAGTAAGCGAAAGAAATGGAAATGTTTTTACAATTTATTTATCAGATGATCTATCTGCAGTAAATCCAAACAGTGTAGTTATGTATCGTAATAATGAAATTAGTTATGAATACACTTATGATGCAAATACAAATACCTTAACAGTCTCCACAAAAAAAGGTTATAATGATAAAATTTATGTAAGCGATTATGCTGGTAATCCAGTTGAATTACTATTTGAATAGAAGATGCGAAAGCATCTTTTTCTTTTGTGAAAACGAGCGTTAATACAATGTACCTCTATTAAGATGGTGCAAAGATTATCAGATATAAATTGAAAGAGATTATTGATAATGATAAACTAAGAACCATAAGTATTAATAAAACAAGGTCTGTAGTATATTGCTATACAATAAGTGGAGGGATTATAATTAAAAAGTTTCGTCATTTTTATAGGAAGCTATATGACGAAACTTTTATTATGGGACAGCATAGTTAACTAAATATATTATGTTGATGAAAATTATGGAAGATTATAGGGACGAAATAATGATGATAAATCATAATTACATTGTCTTAATAATAAGAAGAAGAAAAAACTTTTGAACCTCTTAAAATTCGAAGTGTCTTTAGAATGAAAGGAGAATTTTGTTTAAAAGTGAAGAATGACTAACTAATTAGGTAAGTCTATGAGGGCGAGGCGGTGTAAATTTGAATCAGAAAAAACAATATTTAATTTCAGATGATATTGTAGTAAATGCACAAAAGGGCGATACAGAAGCTTTTACAGTAATTTATCAAGCATATTTTCCAAAAATTAGTTTTGTAACACGACAGTTTGCAATCAATGAAGAAGCAGCAAAAGATTTGACGCAGGAAATCTTTATCACTGTTTACCAGAAAATTCATGAACTTCAGGAGCCAAAAGCATTTCATTCCTGGATTCAGAAGATTTCATATCATAAGTGTTTAAATTATAATCGCAGCAAATATCGAATTGTAAATTTTGATGAAGAAAATGCTGCAGAAGAAGTAGAAGATACAAAACTAAAGGATGCACTGGAAATAGTAGAAGAAAAGCGGATGATGAATACAATCGAACAGTCTTTAAATGAAATGACTATTAATTTAAAGACAGTGGGATTGTTACGTTATATAGAGGGTATGTCAGTAAATGAGATAGCTGATCTTTTAAGTATACCCAAAGGAACTGTGAAGTCACGTTTATCAACGGTTCGAACAAATCTTAAAGGTGATTTAAAACGTAAAGGAATTACGCCAAGTAACTATATGGTTATCATCATGTTCCCAGGTATTGTATCGCAATATTTTTCAAATTACATTTTTTCACAATCCGCTGGTGCAACGGGAACATTATCATCATTATTATCTTATAAGATATCTGCTGTAGTTGGTTCACTGCTGGTTACATCTGTGGTTGCTGGTTCGGCATTTACAATATGGAATAATACGCAAGAGACACAGATGGTTGGACATTCTATAAATACAGAAGTATTTCAATCAACACCAATAGAGGCAAAGGAATCGTTTGCAGCTGAAATACAGAATATTTATGTAGATACAAATTGGACTAATCAACCTGTATATGTATATGTTGAAACAACAAGTGATGCTTATGATGAAATAAGAGTGAATAATACACCTACACAATATGTTTATGAGAATGGAACACATAAAGTACAGCTGATAAAGGATGGTAATGTTATTGATGAAAAATCAATTGAAGTAAGAAACATTGATATTGAGAGTCCTTATGGAAGTAGTGATCGTAATGGAAATAGTTTTGTAATTTATTTAAAGGATGACTTAGCAGGAGTTGATCCAAGTAGTATTACACTCATACGTAATGGAGTGAGTAGTGATGAATATATTTATGATTCACAAAATAATACATTAGCAGTGACAACACAACGTTCTTATGGTGACCTAATCTATATTAGTGATTATGCAGGGAATGTATTTGAAATAAGTTTTGAGTAATAAGAGTTAAAAATGGAGGGCAATAATGAAAATAGAACATAACGTTTTTTTATACAAATACTTATATAATGTAAAGAAGAGTACTAGTAATTATAATTATTCAGTAATCCTGTTGGATAACGGGAGTACTTTATGAAAAAGATAATAAAGAAAATAGGAAAGTTGACAGGTGTATGCTTATTGCTGTGTACAATCTTGTTAACAGGTATGTCATCACAATTAAATGCTGATACTGCACTAAGAGATAAAAATACAAATACTGCATATATTACAGAAAAAACTGCAGAATGGACAAGTGTAGAAGACTATCTGGCAGAGCTTACACTTAAGATAAATGGTACAGAACAGGTTGATTCTATGGATGTAGTAATTGTACTAGATCGTTCTGGTAGTATGGATATGAACTTTATCCAGGAAGTAAATGATGGGAATGGTGGAACTTATGGAACGCATAATGCATCTTCTCCTTGTCTGAATCAGGAACACTTCTATCTGAAAGAAACAACAGATATACCATCAGTGATTCCAAGTTCAGAAGACGATATGTATTATGATGAAGCCGCACAAAGACTGACAGTATATAATGCTGAAAAGAAGGCATGGGTAGTTCTTGATACATCTGATCGAGTTCATCTGTATTATCAATTTGGATTGAATGTTGCTGACCCTGATAACTTAGAGCTTGCAGCATATCATTTTAAACATGATGGTGAAAATTTTATTCGTATTAGTGAGTACGATACTACGGATACTAGAAAAGGAAGCTCTGAAGGAATATGGGATCATGCTGATGAACATGAAGGTTGCTATGATCGCTGGATTGAAGCAAAGAAGGCAGTAGAAACTTTTTCTGATAAGTTATTGGCAATTAATGAAGAACAAGGACTAACTGGTGATGATGCAAATACGATTGCTCTTGTACCATTTTCTATGCGTGATGAAACATTGGTTCATCGTTTGAATAATGGAACTAAGAATTATCGTGACTGGCTCGTTCAAAACAACTACTTTGATGGTACAGGAGTAACTGTTGAAAGTGATGGTAGTCTTTCAGGTACCTATGATTCAAAAGTAGATTGGACTGATAATGCTAGTGATATCAGTACAGCATTATCCAGTATGTTCACCACTCATACCACAGATTATGTATATGGATTAAGTGAGGCTTATAATATGCTGGATGAGAGAAGTGCACAGGCAAAGGCAAATAAAGATGCAGTTGTAATTGTATTATCTGATGGAACACCAGATCCAGCAACAGGAACTTTTAGTAGTGGTGGAAATATTTATGCATTTTATAATACTGACACTCATATATATGGTCTTGCAGATGCAATTAAGGCCGACGTTAATGATATTATTACAGGAACTTTTTGGAGTCAGATTTCAGGTTCTTATCAGCGCCATAGTGTAGACCCAAGTATTTTGGCTAGAGATAGTTCTAATAATATAATTGGTGCTTATGGACAGGATGCAGAAATTATCACCGTAGGTTATATGCTTGATTCTCAAAATAGCAAAGATCGTTTGAGTAATATTGCCTCGAATTCAAATTATATTGATATTCCTGCAGATGCACAAGGGTCCACCGAAAACTATTTAAGTGATAAATTATTAAGTAGTGTAATAATGCCTGGTGGACGAAATGCAGTATTAAGAGATGAAGTCAGTGAATATTATTATGTTCCAGATGATGCGGTTTTGCCAGCTGGCGTTACCATTGAAGGAACAATAGAGGATGGACAAACCATTGTTTGGGAAATTGGTAATATTTATAAATATACCAAAGAGAATGAACCATCCATCACGATTCCATTAGTATTAAAAGGAGAATATCGTGATGTTGCTTCAACAACCTACTATCCAACCAACAATGACAATCCACAAGTAGATTTGACAACTCCTAGTTCAGGACCGGATGGAGAGGATACAGGTGCGAAACTCTATTACACAGATATGGATGGTAATTCACGCTATGATACAATTGGAACACCAAAATTACCAGTGTATCCTAAAGAAAAGGAAAAACCTGTGGATCCAAAAGAACCAGAAACACCAATCGACCCAAAGGAACCAGAGAAACCAACACCTCCAATTATTGAGAAACCTTCAATTGATACAGAAATACCAACGATTGTTGGTAAAGAAGTAGAAGATTTATTGAACATTGTAATGAAGCCAAGTACCAGTCCAATGGCTGGTGATGATACAACTATAAATCTTTATTGGTATTTGTTGTTTATAGGAATATCAGGTGTATTAGGTGTATATTATCTTAGAAGAAAATATGAAAATTAAGTGAAGGTGCAATCTTGCACCTTTTTAAGTGGTTTACTCACTTGAAATTTTGAGGTGATGGTATATAATTGTTTTACATTTGAGGAGGCGAATCCAATGAATCTAAACAGTAAAAGTATTTCCAAAATAGAAAAGATTGAAAAGGGATGGTCATTGGATGAAAAGTACTATGTTGAAGACGAACACCTAGGTAAGCTGCTTTTACGTATTAGTGAACACACTTCCTATGAGCGTAAACAACAGGAATTTACACTGATGAAACTTGTTGGCTTACAAGATGTCAGAATGTCAACGCCTCTAGAGTTCTGGAAAGAAGAAGATAAACTTTCTGCCCTTTATACTTGGTGTGATGGAGATGAATTAGGCGAGGTAGTGAGTGATTTCAGCGAAAGTCTACAATATAAGTTAGGATATATTGCCGGTGATTATCTATATAAAATTCATAGTATTCCAATTAACAAGAGACTTGATTGGAAACAGCTGTATGGAAGAAAAGCAAAAAAGAAAATTGAAATGTATCGCATGTATGATATCCCTTTTGAAGGAGCAGAAGATTTTATAGGTTATATTGAAAAGAATTTCGATCTTTTAGAACATCGAGATACTTCATTTCTTCATGGTGATTATCATGTAGGAAATATGATTGTTTCGTCTGACAATAATCTTTCTATTATTGACTTTGATCGATTTGATTATGGTGACCCATGGGAAGACTTCAATCGAATCGTATGGAGTGCTCAGAGAAGCCCAGCCTTTGCCTGTGGACAAATTCATGGTTACTTTAAACAGGAACCACCTGAATTGTTCTTTCAGTTACTGGCGTTTTATATGGCTGTAAACGCAATTGGTGCAATTCCGTGGGCAGTTGCATTTGGTGATGTGCAAGTACTAATGAAACAGGCGCATGATGTTCTTATGTGGTATGATCATATGAATACAATTATTCCATCATGGTATCAAAAAATTGAAGATTTCCAATAGTCATAATGGCCTTAGTAGGCTATAATAATATAGGTTGAGGTATAAATGATAAATTTAATTACATCTCCATATCAGTTGGAGGACATTACAAAACTAAAAGCTGTAGGAATTACTTCTGTCATTGTCGGCACAGAAGCTTTTAGTGTGCGTAGTCCATCCGCTTTTAATAATGAACAACTGCAGGAATGTAGAACGCTATGTACAAGCAATCACATGCAGATGTATGTATCAGTTAATCGTTTCTTTATGGAAGATGACTTAATAGCTTTAAGAGAACACTTGCAATATTTAAAAGAATTAGATGTTGATGGTATCTACTTTACAGATATGGGTGTTTTTTATGAAGCAAAACAACTAGGATTAGAATCTAAACTGATTTATAACCCGGATACAATTCTAACTAACTCGGCAGATATTCAGGCTTATCTGGATTTGGGTATTCATATGTGTACAATCTCTAAAGAGATTACATTAGAGGATATGTTGAAAATTGGTAATCGTGTAAATGGGGAACTAGAAATAATTATTCATGGTCGATTACCTATGATGGATTCAAAACGAATGTTACTGTCAAATTATATGGAGTTTATTAAAAAAGAATATGATGTAAAAAATAACTATCAGCTATATCTGATGGAAGAAAATAGAGAAGAACATATGCCAATTGTGGAAGACAAAGATGGGACACATGTATTCACCGGTTTTACATTGGCATCATTTGAAGAAGTAGAAGATATGATAAATGCAGGTATCTGTAATCTTAGAATTGAAAGTTTGTTCTATACAATAGATGAAGTATGTAAGATTACAGAAGATTATAAACGAGTGATGGAAAGTCCCCGTGAGGGTAGATTACTATACAAAGAGTATGAAAAAGAATATCCATCACAAAATATTACGAAAGGTTTTATGTATAAGAAAACAGGTGCAAAGAAATGAAAAGAGTAGAGTTATTAGCACCAGCAGGTGATTTGGATCGATTAAAGATTGCAATTCGTTATGGAGCGAATGCAGTCTATATTGGTGGGAAACGCTTTTCTTTACGTTCACGTGCATCAAACTTCGATTTAAAAGATATTGCGGAAGGAGTGGAATTTGCTCATCACCATGATGCACATGTCCATGTAACCGTAAATATGCTTCCTCATGAAGAAGATTTAGAAGGAATCAGTGAATATTTGAAAGACCTTGAATCGATTGGTGTGGATGCCATTATTGTGGCGAGCCTAAGTATTATGCAATTAGCAAAGAAGGTCGCACCAAAACTGGAAGTTCATGTATCAACTCAACACTCTTCTACAAATAGTAGTGTAGTAAAGTTATATGAGTCATTGGGTATGGATCGTGTAGTACTTGCCAGAGAATGTACTTTGGATGATGTAAAGAGAACTACTGCAAATTCCAATTTACCAATTGAAGCATTTATCCATGGCGGAATGTGTGTATCCTATTCTGGTCGTTGTACATTAAGTAACAACATGACCAATCGCGATGCAAATCGTGGTGGTTGTGCACAGAGTTGCCGCTGGAAGTATCGTCTTTATGAAGGTGATATTAAACTAAATGAAGATGACCATATGTTTTCTATGAGTAGTAAAGATTTATGTGCAATGAAGTATATCCCTGCATTAATTGATGCAGGTGTATCAAGTTTTAAAATTGAAGGCAGAATGAAATCACAATACTATCTTGCGACAATCGTAAGAACGTATCGCATGCTGATTGATGAGTATTATGAAACTGGTTCGATTTCTCAAAAACGAATGCAGTGGTATTATGAAGAATTATCAAAAGCTGAAAATCGTTTAAGCGCAGGTGGTTTCTATGGTGGTGTACCAGGAATGAAGGATCACTTATATGGAATCAATGGTGCAGGTGTATCACAGGAATTTATTGCCTATGTACTTGATTATGATGAAGAGAAGCAGATTGCTAAATTAGAAGTTCGTAATAACTTTTCTAGTGGAATTGATGCAGAAGCATTTGGAGCTACAACACCAAATCAGATGTTTGTTATGGATATACTCTATGATGAAGATGGTGAGGTAGTAGATGTTGCTAGAAATCCAATGGATATTTTATATACAAAAATTAACGTTAAGTTAAAAAAACATGATATGATTAGAAAGGTTATAAAAAAGCGAGAAAACGTTTATTAGGAGGTAATTTATGAAACTTAAGAATAGTTTCTTTTATACGATTCGAGAAGATTCCAAAGATGAAGAGAGTGTCAGTGGGAATCTGCTTGTACGTGCAGGAATGATAAAAAAGAGCAGTGCTGGAGTTTATATGACACTACCAATGGGGAAACGTGTTATATCGAAAATAGAAAATATTGTTCGGGAAGAAATGGATAGAACAGGAGCACAGGAATTACATATGCCTGCGCTTATCTTGGAAGATGTATATGAAGAAAGTGGACGTAGAGCAGCATTTGGTTCCAATATGTTTGCATTACGTGATCGCTATGAAAAGAAATATGTATTAGGCCCAACCCATGAAGAATTATTTGTATTTGCAGGAATGATGCATGGAAAATCATACAAGGACTTTCCATATAATTTATATCAGATTCAAACAAAATACAGAGATGAAACAAGACCACGTTATGGTTTGATTCGTACACGTGAGTTTACCATGAAAGATGCATATTCATATGATGTGGATTTAGATGGTTTGAATGTATCTTATAAGAAAATGTATGATGCATATAAAAACAGTTTTGATCGCATGAAGTTGGATTATAAGATTGTTAAAGCTGATACAGGTGCAATGGGAGGACTTCTAAGTGAAGAGTTCCAGGCGATTACTCCAATTGGTGAGGATGTAGTAGTACTTTGTGACTCTTGTGATTTCTCAAGCAATATGGAAGTTACGGAAGTTGTGTTAAATGACAAAGTATCTGATGAGACTGAATTGGCCTATGAGATTGTTGAAACACCAAATGCAAAAACAATCGAAGAAGTTGCAGCATTCTTTAATAAACCAGTCGATGCATTTGTGAAAACATTAATCTATAATGTGGATGGTGAACTATACGCCTTTTTATTAAAAGGAAATCGTGAACTAAACGAAACCAAAGTATTAAAATTATTAGAAGCAAATGAAATGGAAATGGCTACATTTGATGAAGTTGAACAAGCGACTGGTGCAAAAGTTGGATTTGCTGGACCTATTGGTTTATCAATCAAAGTTGTAATGGATGCGGAAGTTGCTTTAATGAAAAACTTTATTACAGGTGCAAATAAAACAGACCATCACTATAAGAATGTAAACTTAAAAGATTTTGATGTATTTAAGAAAGCAGATATTGTCAATGTACAAGAAGGCGATACTTGTCCAAAATGTGGTGGTAAGCTTAAATTTGTGAAAGGTATTGAAGTTGGAAATACCTTTAAATTAGGAACAAAATACTCAGAAAGTTTAGGGTTTAAATATCTAGATAAAGACAACCAATTAAAACCTGTTGTTATGGGATCGTATGGAATTGGTATTGAGCGTTGTATGGCCGCAATCGTAGAACAATACAATGATGAAAATGGAATTGTATGGCCAATGAGTGTGACGCCTTATCATGTAGAAATTATTTTAGTTAATTTGAAAGATGAAGAACAAACCAAAGTAGCTAATCAACTATATGATGAATTATCAGCAGCTGGTATTGAAGTATTGTTGGATGACCGTGATGAACGTCCAGGAGTCAAATTTAAAGATAATGAATTAATTGGTATTCCATTACGTATCACAGTTGGAAAACGTGCTGGTGAAGGAATTGTTGAATACAAAGAAAGAACTACTGATAAAGTTGAACTTAATGTAGATGAAATCAAAGACTACGTTAAGAAGAGAATTGAAGAGTTAATATAAAGATTCAAGTTCTGAGTCTCAAATCATAAAGAAAGGAGGTTTCGCATGATGATGAAGCCTCCTTTCTTTATTGTGTTACAAGCTACGCTAAATAAATTTTAGCAGATATTTGCTTACTAGCGTTTATGGATGGTTAAGTCGATGTTTCCTTTTTTCCAGGAATTTAGTGTATCTACTACAAATTTACTTGCAATGTCTTCTTCACCTTTGGATATTTTAATAGCAGATATAGCATTATCCTTTGATATCCAAGAAATCATATTATCTAATTCAACTGTTTCATCAGTAAGCATTCCTACAGCATAAACAATAACTTTTTTATCTTTCATATTTAGTGATGTTATATAATCCTCTAGTACAGGTGATACATTCGATGCATACACTGGAGAACCATAAGCAATGATATCATAGTCATCTATATCATAAGTTAAATCTTCAGAAGGAAAATTAATGGTTACCGTATAACCTTGATCCTGAAGTTCTTCTCCTAATGCCATTGACAGATTTTTGGCAGTATCATGTTTAGAAGGCTGATAAATTATAAGTGCCTGTTTATCTCCACCTTTTAATATTACTTCATCTGATAATAGTTCATTATAGATTACTGATACTGTAGAGTATAACCATATTCCTGCAACTGCAATAGCCACAGCTAATATTCCTAATCCAATTTTTAGTTTCTTTCTTTTCATTTTATTGCTCCTCCATATAATTAACAGTGTTAAATATATTAACACTGTTAATTATATAGTGACATACTAAATATGTCAACAAAAAAAGAGCATTATCTGCTCTTTGCTCGTTTTCTTATTAGATAGATTGTACAGATATTAGCATCGATATAAATCTCCGCTCGATCAATTAAAGCACTAACTAACTGTAATTCAACTTCATCATCCAAATCACTCATACCAGTCAGATTCCAGTACATTTCTTCTAACTCTTCACTACGCCCCTGATTCAGTTTTTCATTAAGGCTATTTACTGCATCAAGTTCATCCATATCAAAATCACTCTTCAATGTTATGTAATGAGCAATTTCATCATCTTCTAATAATAATTCTATTTTCGTAGCACCAATGGAATAGCAATAAGTAATCATCTCATCGACAATCTTGGTAATTTTACGTTTTGTATGTTTCATATACTTACTCCCTCTTTAGCTTTCGTTTGTGATAGAAGGTCTCTATAATAGGAATCAGGAAAAGTGCAACTAATCCTGCAGAGAAACCATTGTTGTAGAGGTTCATTCCACCATGATAAGAACCAATACTTAATACTAGTGAAAGATGTACAAATCCTGCACACATTCCATAGAACAATCCGAACTGACCTGCAATTGGTGCAAGACCACAGCCAAATAAAGCTGCCAGTAATACACTAGGATCATTGATATTCCATATCTTTAATAAGGTACCAAGGACAACTCCTAAAGTAATTGGTATTGTATTCTTTACATGTTTACCAAAGGCACCAAATCCAACAATTGTTAGAATACCACCAATGGTAGGACCATTGATATGCCCTCCAACAGCTAATACATAGGAAGTATAAATAATACCCAGTACTCCCATGTTGAATAAGACAACACCAAATCCTTCTAAAGCAAGAAAATCGGTTACCAGACGACCAGAACGTTTTAGTATTTTCTTATAATTATTAATTAAATCTTTATCCATTAAGAATCCACCAATAATAAATAAAATAAACAGAAGATAGATAAAGATTATGATTCCTATATCATGCTGTTCATACCAGATGAGTACTGGTGTATGTTCGTATCCAAAAGATCCCATGATTGCTACAACAATCGTACCAATCAGTCCTGCCCCAAATCCAACATTATATAAATTATATCCCTGGTGAACAACCAGAGAACTGTTGGAAATAGGTGTAAGCAGAAAGCCAATTGCTGCTGCTATCACAAAGGAAAATACAATTGCCAGTCCCCAGTCAGCCTTCCATAATACCAACTCAGTAGATAATGGAGCTAAACTAGTTCCAAAGAATGCTACATAGATGTATTGTGAGAAAGAATGCTTCTGATATTTAGAGTATAAGAATACGCCAAAGATAATCCCCCAGATATTGGCAATGTTTTTTCCAAACATTCCAAATCCACCCATAAGAAATACAGCTGCAATTGCCATACCACTTATCTTTGCTTTTGATAGATGAAGAATCACTACCGATATCATCATCAGTAAACCAGCATTTAAGAATGTGGCACCAAACCCAACCAGCTGTACATAATCTGTAATCAATCGATCCGAACAGGTAATGATTGTATAGATTCCGTTAAATAGACGCTGAGGGGAATCTAAGAAGATAGAGCTGACTACAAAAATAAATCCTATACTGAATAGGAATCGTTTTAGAAATGAGTCGCGGTTTGTTTCATAGAGTCTTGTAATATTCAGTATGAACACCTCCGTTATAACACTTTTATTCTTTTCTAGTATATCGTATTTTATAGATGCTGCATATCCTTTTTTGTGTTCAATTTACTTCTTTTATGAGTGATATCTTGTCATAATACATATAGAAAGAAGGATGAAGATAATGTTGAAGATAAAACGCGCATATAAACCAGCAGAAATGAATGATGGATATCGTATTCTTGTAGACCGCATATGGCCAAGAGGAGTGAGTAAGGAACATCTGCAGGCAGATGAATGGAACAAGGAGATTGCACCTTCTAATGAATTAAGAAAATTATTTCATCGTGATCCTAGTAAGTTCTCTTGGTTTAAAGAAAAATATAAGAAAGAATTAGATAAGAATGAGGAAACTGTTTCCTTTCTAAGAAGAGTAGAAGGTCTTTTGAAACAGGGAAATGTTACATTGATTTATGGGTCAAAAGATGAAAAAAATAATCAGGCAGCAGTATTGAAAGAATACCTTGAAAACGCCTTGAATAATATGTAAGCGTGTACATAAAATAAAAAATGTAAGCAAATCAGTTAACTTAAACTAACTATGAAAATGATAAAACCTTGATGAATAAAAGAGAAATACTAATTAATGTAAATTGTTACATTTTGTTTACAGAAAAGTTTTTCAAAAAAATCTTTTTTTAATGTTGGATTTATAGTACAATATCCGTAATGACTTTTATTGGGAGGTACAAAAATGAAAGAAAAATTATACTTACAAGACAACGTTGCAATCATGAACTTTGATTTAGCTTACCCAGCTAGTACGCAGGATTTAGTTGGTTCTAAAACATTAGGGAAGTTCATTATTAAATATTTAAAATATTTAGAAAAAAGAGACCCTGAGCAATATGCTTGGTTAACAAATGGTTATACAACGGAAGAGACTTGTAAAGCTTTGTCTAGAGTATTCCGTCAGTTGATGGTATTAACGCCAGATGAAATTGATGATTACTACTTAACAGATAAGAAACGTCTTTTAGAATTTGTAGAAGGTATTTATAACTATTGGAAATCTCACCAACGTTTTTCAGTAACAAGACAACGTTACAGTGGTAAAGATGCAAAACCATTCGTAATGGCTGACTCGAACTTTAACACTCTTCTACGTAGTGCTTATCGTTCAATTGAAGAAACATTACAAGGTAGAGCAACTGGGGTATTCCGTCAGTTACAGGCAGGGACAAATGCAGCGATTTCTACATATCGTCCACGTAAATTTACATTATCAGATAAATACAAACAATTATCAGATATCTCTATGATTGAATCAGTAATGCTTAGAACACCAATGATTCTTTCAACAAAATCAAACACTCGTAGTGGTATGTTTGAAGAAACAAAACAAAACCCAATTGAGTACTTCTCAGGAAATAAAGATACTTGGTTCTGTTATCCAGCAAAAGTAGGGAACATGCTGATTAACATTTACTTCCACCGTGACTTTATGTGTAGTGGAGTATCACTTGCTAACTTATTTGAATTAGCTTCTAGTGAAGAATGTTGCGATAAACCAGATGCAATTGTATTATTTGCAAATGAAGATGACAAAGATGAAACTGTATTCCACTATGATCAAGAAGAAGATTTATGGGTAGGTAGTATTTCTTATAACCAAAAAGTTGAATACTTTGGATATATGAAGAAAATGACACTTACATTACACAACCTTTCAATGATGAAAAAAGGTTGGTTACCAATTCATGGTGCATTCATCAACATTACATTGTATGATGGAAAACGCAAAGGAATTATGCTGATGGGTGATTCTGGAGCTGGTAAATCTGAATCAATTGAAGCATTAAAAGCTTTAGGTAATGATGTAATTAAAGATATTGAAGTTGTATTTGATGACATGGGAACAATTCACATCGAAGATGGAGTTCCTTATGGTCAAGGTACAGAAATTGGAGCATTTATTCGTTTAGATGATTTAGATCCAGGTACACCATATCGTGATATGGACCGTTCTATTTTCTTTAATCCAGATGTAATTAATGCCAGAGTTATTACTCCAGCAGCACCATATAGTGTTATTTCTAAGAACCATAAGATTGATTTATTCTGTTATGCTAATAACTATGATAAAGATCTTGGTATGCGTAAGATTGATAACATGGATGAAGCAAAACCAATCTTTGTTGAGGGAAAACGTATGGCAAAAGGTACTACAAGTGAAGTTGGATTATCTACTACTTACTTTGCAAATCCATTTGGACCAATGCAAAAACAAGAAATCTGTGATCCAATCATTGATACAGTATTTGATTGTCTGAAAGACAATGGAATCTATATTGGAGAAATCTTTACTCATTTAGGATTAGACCGTAATGACCGTGATGGAATCAATGTAGCAGCTCAAAAATTATTGGAGTTCATTCAAGAAGACTAAGCGTTCATCAGAACGCTTTTTTTGAGGTAATAATATGAAAAAGACAAATGCAATGAGAATCTTAGATCAACATAAGATAACTTATAATATGTATGAGTATGAAGTTGGTGAAGAATTTGACAGTCATAAAGTAGCAAACAAAATTCACAAACCAGAAGAATTAATTTATAAGACATTAGTTACCATTGGTAAGAGCAAACACTATTATGTATTTATCGTGCCAGTTGAAAAAGAATTAGATTTAAAGAAAGCAGCAAAAGCTGCCAAAGAAAAATCAATTGAAATGATTGCGGTAAAAGAAATAAACAAAGTTACAGGTTATGTGCGAGGTGGATGTAGTCCAATAGGAATGAAAAAAGTATTTCCTACCTTCTGTGATAGTAGTGCATTAGCTTTTGATACAATTATTGTCAGTGGTGGAAAGATTGGATTACAGATTGAACTAGATCCACAAAAACTATCTGAAATCTTACCATTAACATTTGAAGAAGTATGTTGAAAGTGTTCCTCGTGTGAACACTTTTTCATTTAACAATCAGTTTTTAATAGATTTTTTATCATATTCATCTAATAGAATATAACTATGAAAAAAGTAATAATCGTAGGAACTCTACTTCTAGGTATATTAGCCGTAAATCATTATCTGGAAGAAGAGGAGCAGTCGAATATTGTAGAGTTTGCTGCCAGTGTCGCAATGAATGAAGATGTTTATACTGTCGTTATTGATGCAGGACATGGTGGATATGATAGTGGATCATTGGCAATCGATGGAACGGAGGAGAAGGAAATTAATCTGGAAGTCAGTTTGATGCTTGGTGAATTATTAGAAGCAGAAGGAATTAATGTAGTATATATACGAGATAATGATAATGTGGATTTTGCCCAAGAAAGTAACACAACCGATTTAAGGTATCGGGTAGCACTTGCAAATGAAGTCGATGCGGATTTATACATATCTATCCATTGCAACGCTAGTGACTATGGTTCATATTATGGGTTTGAAACATGGACGGATACAACTGATGAAGATGCAGTAACATTAGCAGAAGATATACTCTCACAATTGGATACATTAGGGTTCAGTGTGAATCGTGGTGTAAAAGAGGGAAGTGAATCATTATATGTTGTAGGTAATACAAATATGACAAGTTGTTTAGTTGAAATAGGATTTATTGATAATTATACAGATTATAGTTATATTTCTACTATTCAAGGGAAACAGTCTATTGCCCAAGCAATTGCAGATGCTATTCTTCCTATGAGCCTGGCGGAGTAGAACATATATTTTATATATTAAAGTATATATAGCTCATAGTTCAATTAATTGATAATTTCTATATATTGTGGTAGGATATATTAAGATTATGGAGGTCAACTATGGAAATTTATGAACAAAGTAAAAGCACAACTAAAACGTCTTTACAATCACATATGACAAAAACATTTTTATGGATGTTTGCAGGTCTTGCAGTGACGTTTGGAGTTGCGGCTTATATTAATTCTAATAATCAATTAATGTATGATATATATTCATCAAGCTACTTATGGATTGTGATGATGGTAGCTCAGTTTGGAGTAGTAATTGCACTTGCTGCAAGAATTACTAAAATGAAACCAATGACAGCAAGAATATTATTCTTTGCATATGCAGCATTAACTGGAGTGACATTCTCAGTGCTAGGATTGACATATGAATTAGGAACAATTGGTTTAGCATTTGCTATGGCAGCTTTATATTTTGGAAGTTTAGCAGTTATTGGGTTTACTACAAAAAGAGATTTATCGAAAATTGGAACAATTGCGATTGCTGCTTTGTTTGCAATGATTGTATATAGTTTCATTACAATGATTTTTGGTTTATCAATGAATATCTTTGTTTATTCAATCATTGGTCTAGTAGTGTTTGCTGGATTAACTGCATGGGATGTTCAAAAGATGAAAAAGTTATATTATGCATATGAAGGTGATGAACAAATGTTAAATAATTTATCTATTTATTCAGCATTTGAGTTATACTTAGACTTTATTAATATTTTCTTGTACATTCTTAGAATACTAGGAAATAACAGAGATTAATAAGAAACTTATAATAAACAGAAACCGTACAGTCAAGTGCATTTGATTGTACGGTTTTATTATGGAAAAAAATAAAATATTTATTGAAATTTTATAGAAGGATTTTTTTAAGTCGTGTGTCTATAAGGGTGTTGGTAACAATTTGTTGATCCTTCTATAAAACAAAAAATGAACTATATCGTGATTTTTTACTACAAATATATAGAGGGCAATAAAAATAGTAGAAAGGTGGGGTGAAGATGAGCAAGGATCACATACCAACAATTGATGAAAATGTAATACGTAAGGCTCAAAAGGCTGATACAGAAGCATTTTCACAAATATATAATGCTTATTATAATAATGTCTATTTTATCGCATATCAATATTATAAGAATGAGGAAAGTGCAAAAGATATTGTACAAGAAGTTTTTATACGTGTTCACAATAAAATAGATACACTGAAAGAACCAAAGGCATTTAGTTCGTGGATAAGTAAAATTACTTATCACACTTGTATAAACTATAATCGCAGTAAATTAAAAACAGTTGATTTAGGTGAAAAAGTAACAGTAGAAGATTTTATTGATAATAATCGTATTTCTATTTCGGATGAACTGGAAGATAAACGAATCAAAGAGATTATTATGGAGTCTTTAGAAAGTATGACTACACCATTGAAAAGTGTAGGATTATTAAGATACTATGAGGATTTCAAGATTGATGAAATTGCTGAGATATTAGATTTACCAAGTGGAACAGTGAATTCCAGAATTAGCAGAATCAGGGAAAAGTTGCAACAAGATTTAAAAAGGAATGGAATTTCACCAAAAAATTACAGTATTGTAGTTGTACCTTCAACAATTAGTCTGGCATATCAGATGTTGAGTACAAATATAGTATTAGGAAGCGAAAATGCAAATGAACTCTTTGATAAGATTGTAAATTCAAAAACATTAATTACATCTGGCATTTTACTAAAACTTGCTTTAGGGACAGCTGCTACTGCAACCGTAATTGCTGGAGTTTTGATTTTCAATGAACCAGATACTAGAACTAATGTGGAAGGTGGTTTCACACCGATTGTAATAGAAAAACCTATGGAAGATGTAGAGGAACCAATAATAGATACTGCAAAGTTTGTAGATATTAAGTATTCTACAGTGTGGACAAACAGCATCGTCTATTTGGATATAACTACAACAAATGACAATTATGATCAAATACTAGTAAATGGGTTAGAAACAAGAAATGTTAATGAAAATGGAGTTTATAATATTCAATTAATACAGGGTGATACGATTGTTGATCATCGTGTAATTGAAATAACTAATATTGATAACTATAGTCCAAATGCGACATATAGCCAGAATGGAAATACGTTTACCTATTATTTATCTGATGATTTATCACAGATAAATCCAGGGAGTATCCGATTTTTCAAAAATGATATAAGTAGTATGGATTATGATTACAATGAACAAACAAATACATTAACGATTGTTAGTGTAGGTGATTCAGTGGATAAATTCTATATAAGTGATTATGCAGGGAATGAACTTGAAATAATAATTTTAGAAGAATAAACACAGGAGAAGTAGAGAATGAAGAAAATAACGAGGGCAGTGCTGGTATTGCTTTTAACTATTTCCAGTGGGATACAAGTTGTATCTGCTGCTGGGGATGATTTAGCAATCACAGCAAAAGGTGATATTGTCTTTAATAGTGCTGAGAGTGAATATGAACTATATAAAGATGATACTACCACTGAGTATGATAGTAACTATGAAGTAACCATGAATCTAGATGATTTTTGGCAAGAAGTATATAGCTATGTAGATTTGATAAACAATGATCCAAGTAGAGATTTGGATAAATTACATTTTGAAGGAAATAGAACCTTTTCTTTTGTTGTTGAATTAGATCCATCACTAGAAGTAGATGAAACAAAACTATATGCTGGTTTTGAATCAACAATGAATAATTCATATCCACAATTTATGGAAATTTTTGATTATTGTGATTTTTATTATTACGATGTTGATCATGTAATATACGTGGATTTAGGAATATCAATCAATAAAACAGGTCCAGAAATGGAAGCATTATTTAATCAAGGGAAAGCTCCTGTAGATTTAAGTGTTACATTTCCTGAAGGAAGTATTTATTTTCCTGCTGATAAGTTTGTAGAGGGTCAAAAAATAACTACAACTATCTCTGATTGTCGCTATGAAATGAATGTAATATACAATAACGAAGCAATGCTTGGTGTTGTAGAAAAAACATTACCAATGCGAGAGGCAAGTTATATCATGAGTACACCTACAGCAACGACTAAATATACTGTAGACTTTGATTCGAGAGGTGGAAGTGCAGTTGCCTCTATTACAGATATCGCATCAGGAAGTACTGTTAGTGAACCAGCAGAACCAATAAAGAGTGATAATACATTTGGCGGATGGTATATAGATACTACCTATACAACAAAGTGGAATTTCACTAGTGATGTTGTTATAGCTGATACTACATTGTATGCGAAATGGATACCAGATACAGTACCACAAACCTATAAAGTAGATTTTGATTCGCAAGGTGGAAGTGCAGTTGCTTCGATTACAGATATCGCATCAGGAAGTACAATTAGTGAGCCTACACAACCAACAAAGTCAAATAATACATTTGATGGGTGGTATACCAACACAGCATATACAACAGCATGGGACTTCAGTAGTGATGTTGTTATAGCTGATACTACTTTGTATGCAAAATGGACACCGGATACAGTACCACAAGCCTATAGAGTAGATTTTGATTCACAGGGAGGAAGTGCAGTAGCTTCAATTACAGATATTGCATCAGGAAGTACAATCAGTAAACCAACGAATCCAACAAAATCAAATCATACATTTGAAGGATGGTATACCGATACCACTTATACAACAGCATGGAATTTTAGTAATGATGTAGTTACGAAAGATATTACATTATATGCAAAGTGGAAAGAAACGAAAGTTGTGGATCCAACTGATCCAACACCTCCAACAAATCCAAGTAAACCAGAGACACCTTCAAATCCAAGCAAGGTTCCTGAAAAGAATAAAGTAACCATTATAAATCCAAGTAACACAAAATCATCTGTGAATACAAATGGTGGAGTGAATACAATGGATACTACAAATACTGGATTGTTATACTTGTTATTAATAGGTGCAATAACAATAACGGTATCTATAAGAAAAAAGAAATATAATTAATCTGATAAATTAATTAACCAATAACCTGAAAAAGTGTTCCTAATTGGAATGCTTTTTAATTGGAAATTAAAATTTATTAGATTTTTTTTATTTTTATGGGACGTTTTCAAAAAAGATAGGTGTCTATAAGGGTGTTGGTAATAACTTATTGATCTTTTCTATGAGTTAATGAACAAAAAAATGAACTATTTTGTGAATTTTAACTACAAATATATAGGAGGGCAAAAAAAGAAAGATGGAAAAAGTAGAAAGGCGGGGTGAAAGTGAGTAGGAATTACATACCAACAATTGATGAAGATGTTATACGTAAAGCACAGCAGGCAGATACCGAAGCATTTTCAAAAATATATAAAGCTTACTATAATAAAGTTTATTTTATAGCTTATCAGTATTATAGGAATGAAGAAAGTGCAAAAGATATTGTACAAGAGGTTTTTATTCGTGTTCACAATAAAATTGACACATTAAAAGAACCAAAAGCATTTGCTTCATGGTTAAGTAGAGTTACTTATACAACTTGTGTAAATCATGATCGTAATAAGTTAAAAACAGTAGATTTAGGCGAAAAGACAACTGTTGAAGATTTTGTTGATAATAGTCATGTTTCTATTTCAGATGAATTAGAGGGTAAAAGAGTAAATGAGATTATCATGGAATCTTTGGAGAATATGAGTACACCAATGAAGAGTGTTGGATTACTGCGCTATTATGATGGATTACAGATTGGAGAGATTGCTGAAATATTAGATGTACCAAGAGGAACTGTTAATTCTCGCATCAGTAGAATTAAAGTAAAACTGAAAGAGGATTTAAAAAGAAATGGAATTTCACCAAAGAATTACAGTATTGTACTTGCACCAGCTACAATCAGTTTGGCATACCAAACACTGAGTGCAAATATGGTATTAGGAAGTGCAAGCGCAAATGAGTTATTAGAAAAGATAGTTAATACTAAGACGTTGGCCAAGTCTGGTATTTTATTAAAACTTGCATTAGGAGGGACAGCTACTACAGTTGCAGTGGCAGGAATTCTTATTTTTAATCAGCCAAAAGCGCCAGTTGAAAATAATCAGACAGTTACACCAGTTGTAGAGAAACCAGTAAAAGAAGTAGAAGAAGATGTTGCAACATTTTCAAATATTAGTTATTTAGAAGATTGGACAAATGAAGCGGTTAATTTAAATATCACTACAACAAATGATAACTATGATCAGATACTAGTGAATGGTGTGGCTACTACAAGTGTTACTGAGAATGGGAACTATACAATTCAGTTAGTAAATGATGAAGCAGTTATAGATCAAAGAGAAATTGAAGTAACCAATATTGATATTCATAGTCCTAATGGCTCTTACGAAAAAAAGGGTGATACCTTTACCTATTACTTATCTGATGATTTATCCAAGATAAATCCAGATAGTATTCGTTTCTATAAGAACAATCAAACAAGTGAAGATTATAAATACAATGAAGAGAATAATACATTAACTATAGTTAGTAAAGGAAGCACAATAGACAAATTTTATATAAGTGATTATGCAGGAAATGAACTTGAAATTATAATTCAATAAAATGGAGGAAAAAGATATGAAACGGAATATATTAAAAATGATGACATTTTGCTTATTGTTTACTGCGATGTTTATGAGTACATCTAAAGTAGAAGCAGCGAGTATTATTACGACAAAAACAGAAGTACACAACTTAACAAACCCAGGAAAAGTACTTACGGAAAATGATGTAATGCAAGTTGTAGTAACGTTAACACCAGGAAGTAGAGATATATCAAAAGTTACCTATTCGGTTAACAAAGAGAATTATAGTATTGACGAAAGTACAATTACTTTTTCAGGGGAAATGACGGGTAGTGGTGAAACTTCAGGAGAAAAATATGGCTTTTCATTTAAAAATATGACATCAGGAACAGAATACACACTTACTTACAATATTCGTTTTACTGGAACAGTTACAGATGAACCAATTCAAATTAGACCACAGCAAGGAAGCTATAATGGAAACTTTACTGGTGGAGGCATTTTCGGAAGTGGTAGCGTAATTGTAGGCGGAAGTAATATAATTGTTTACAGTAGTCCGGAGAAAAACATAAATAAAACAGCAACAAACACAACTACGAGTGATGGTAAAAATCGTGTTGGAGATACAGTTGAATATGAAATAGAATTAAAAAACACATCAACAACGGCTTCTCTTTGGGATCAAATAAATGTTTCTGATTATGTTCCCAATGAGATGTTAGTTGATACTTCTTCTATTGCTGTTGATGGAAGTATAATTACCAACTATACAGTTGATAGTAATGGAGACATCATCATTCCACTTAGTGATCTTTCAAATGGGAATTCCACAAAAATAACTTTTAATGCAAAGATACTGGATTCAGCATATGGAAAAACAATCATTAATACTGCGGAAGTAGATGGCTTGCTAGCTTCCGATTCAGGACTTTATGTAGAAGAAAAAGAAGTAATAAAAGAGCCGGATAAAGAGAAACCACCTGTGAAGGAACCAGAAAAAAAACCAGAGGAAAAACCAAGTACAGAGGTACCACCAACAACTGAGGTTATAACTCCAGAAAAAAACAATCCAGCTAGTCATGACAAAACAACTACGATGAATCCAAGTACTGCAAATCCTTCTGCAAATGCAAATGGCAGTGTAAATACAATGGATACAACAAATGCTGGTTTGCTGTATGTATTGCTGGCAAGTGCAGCAGTAATAATAATCTATACAAAAAGAAAGAAAACTCAAGAATAATACGTTACCTAATAACCTAACAAAAAAATGTTCCAAGTCGGAACATTTTTGCTATTTTGATATATTAATGTAATTAATTAAGTTTGCATCCTTTTCAATATAAGGAATTAATGAATCATCTTTTGATGTAAATAAGACACAAACTCCAGGACCATGACCAGAAGTATAAGAATCACTATGAACAATTACACCTACAGTGTAACATCCTTTCGCATAGTGAGGACCATTGAACGAGTTATGATCTTCAATTGCCACAATATCACCAAAACGCAATGTATCTAGATTGTACTGTTTATTCATTGCTTCATCTTGGGTCATAATATCATAGTCACCTGATGCCATCGTTGCGGAACCTAACCCTGAACCCATTAAACAGGCTGGAATAATATGGGTAACTCCAATATGTAATTTATTATTTTCTTCCTTGAGGTGCATAGTATCTAATAGTGAAGGATCTAAATTCATAACCTTAATATTAGGATAGTCACTTAATTCAAGTCCTTGACCATATCCTTTTACTAACATTTTTTCATCACCACTTAACAGTTCTAGGATCTCTTGATCAAAGTATACAAAAGCATGATCAATACCACCATGAGTTCCAGTAATAACACCTAGTCTGCCTTTCGCATCTCCACTTGTAATCTTTACAGTATTACCTACACAACTGAATAATTGAAGTGCAGGGTTTTCTCCACTGTTTGGATTTTTTATACTGACACCTGGTTCAATGTGGTCTCCCACTAATCCCATACAGTTATCGCCAATTTGAAAGTTGTAGGTAATCCCACCAACCGATGGAAGGATTCTTCCTATTCCATCATAACCAACACGATATCCTTTTTCTGTAGGGTGATGTATGTTTCCTAGTAATGAATGCATTACTAATTTATTTTTATTTGTTTTCATTTACTACCTCCGTTTTTAGTATTATATCATGTTATAATAAATAATGAGGTGAAACCATGGCTATATTTCCGAAGACAAAAGTAAGTAAGTCAAATCGTTACTCGCTTGCAAATGTACGAAAAGTACAAAGTTATTATGAGCAGTTCGCTCCAAGATTATTTTCTGAAACTGAATCATTTCATAAATTCACTGGGTTTGAACACCGTGAGTTTATTTATCATATGGATACTTTTACAGCGAAGATTAAACGTAATCGTTTGGGTTTATATGTATGTTATGTAAGAATACAGGGACAGGAGTTTACCTTTCTGTTAGATACAGGTGC
The DNA here is from genome assembly GCF_030814225.1 of Breznakia pachnodae. Taxonomy (GTDB): domain Bacteria; phylum Bacillota_I; class Bacilli_A; order Erysipelotrichales; family Erysipelotrichaceae; genus Breznakia; species Breznakia pachnodae. Next base: position 590,315 of record NZ_JAUSUR010000001.1, on the reverse strand, counting down.
TCAAATCAGTGGGATTCTAGAGAAGAGTGCTACAAAAATTAAAACAACGAAGCTAGAACAAACGGTAAGTGTAGGCAGTATTGGTGGAAAGACTACAACATCCAGTTGTGTAATGGTAGAGAAGGTGTACTTTGGTGCTCTTCAGATTAATCATCAGCCATTAGTTCTGTTGGATGATAAAAACTTTGCACTACCTTATGTAAATGTAAAGGTTATGAATTTTGATGGGATATTAGGTTGGGATATATTAAGTCATTTTGATTTTGAGATTGATGATGTAAACAAAACATTCTCTATTCTTAAAATTAGAGATAACTTCTACTTACAGAATTTCATTCCAGCAAGTTTTCCTTGTATTTGCTTATTAGACCAAAATAAGAATCCAGTTATTTTTGGATTTGATAGTGGTGCCAAAGAAAGCTGGTTAGGAAAAGAATATATTGAAGCGTCTGAACTGGATGTAGATATGGAACAACGCGCCTATGGCGTCGGTGTGCTGGGTGTAGAGGCGATTGATATGTGGATTACCAATCAGTTGGATTTGTTCCTCTATGACCATAAGATTTCCTTAGAGAAGGTAATTAGTGGAAGAGTGGATATGTTTCGTTCTACACGAATTGCTGGAGTACTAGGTAATAAGATATTTAAGGGAAGAAAAATTCAGATTTTGTCTTCTAAGAGATACATTCGTATCATTTAATATGATATAATGATAAACATATTGAAAGGATGAATATTATGCAAGGAACAATAACAATGCAAAATGGAGAAAAAATTCATTTTGAACTATATGAAAAGGAAGCACCAAAAACGGTAGCGAATTTTGTTAAATTAATTAAAGAAGGATATTACAATGGAAAAACATTCCATCGTGTTATCCCTGGGTTTGTATCACAAGGTGGATGCCCAAATGGTAATGGTACTGGAGATTTAGGATATACAATACCATGTGAAACAGCAAATAACCCACACAAACATGAAGTAGGGTCATTCTCAATGGCACACCGTGGAAAAGATACTGGATGTTGTCAGTTCTTTATCGTTCATGAACCACAACCACATTTAGACGGTGTACACACGGTGTTTGGAAAAGCATTAGATAATATTGAAGCAGTACGCAATATGCGTAATGGTGATGTTATAGAAAGTATCGTGGTGGAATAGGCGTGAATGATTTTCGTAAATTAGGGGTACCATTTCTTTTGATTTTTATTAGTGCTTTGGTTACGAAATTAATTACAACTTATTTAGTTTCGGATATTACGCCAACACTATTAAAAATTATTATAGTAATTGCTCTATGTGTATTTGGGGCAACTTTAAATGTTTCCAGAGGGAAACGACATGGTAATGTATATAAGAAGCTTATTGCAATTCTAATAGTAATCTTCTTGTTGTTTATGCAATTGAATTTATTTACATTCTCAAGTGTATCGAATATCTTTGGTTTCTTTGGAGTCGATGCATTCTATATTAATATGCTTTATATTTTCTGTGGATATTTATTCGTAGATTAGAAAGGTATGAGAAAGTATGCAATTATAAATAATAATACTAATTATGATTTTATTGCAACTGGAAGTTAATTGATCAAGAGAAGAACGAATTCTTAGGAATAAGTTCTTTTTCTTTTGGTATAATGGATATGTAAAAAGGAGGTTTGAAAGTGCAAGAAGTTAATGAAAAAGACTGGAAGTTATTTAGAAGCAAAGTTTCAATTTGGCAAGAAAACTATATTGATAGACTTAATAAGGAATATATAGAATTATTAAGTGAAGATGAGAATCCATCTGAAAAGTTTTGGAAACTAGAGAGAAGGATAAGTAAAGATAAGAGAAACAAGGGAGTTATACTAGATATGAAGCGATCAAGCCTCATGATGAATCTGGTTTCTCTTATTCGAGAAGAAGCAATTGATTTAGATGACCTTGATGAGTTCAGTGATGGATTAAAGGAGTCTGTAAACACTATCGTTACACGTTAATATAGAAAAAGCATAGATATGGATAATGAAACCATTTCTATGCTTTTCTTTGCCTTACAATTTCAAACGCCAGAATTGTTGTGGCGCTCACTGCATTTAATGCATTTCTGAAATCAGAGTTATAGGGTATATATACATTTTGATCAGATGCTTGAAGAATATCTTTTGATAATCCTCTTTTTTCACCACCAATACAAATGCATACAGGTTGAGTAAAATCATAGTCATATAACTCTATAGCACTATCATCACGCATTGAACAGATGATTTGAATATTGTTTTCCTTTAAAGTGGATAACGTCTCACTGAAGTGTTCTGTGCAGATGTGAGGAAGATACTCACTTGCTCCTGCACTTGCCTTTGCGACAACATTTGCAGCGTTACTCCAATTTCGATTGCTAGTTATTACTGCATTACATCCTGCAGCATATAAACTGCGTAGTACATATCCAAAGTTATAAGGATCTTCAATACCTTCAACTACTGCAAAGAATGTGGAGTTTTTAGTATAATCTTCTATGTTCTGATAGGTTCTATCTTCTATATAGGCAACTAAACCTCCATGCGTTTTACCAGTAGTAATTTCATCAATTGATTCTCTAGTTGTATATTCAATAGGAATATTCTGCTCATTTGCTTTTCTTAATATGTAATTGGTATCTCGATCTTTTTTATCTTGATCTACTAAAATTTTAGTTACCTCACGAAAAGGTGATAGTAGTGCAGCCTTTACGGATATATTACCTTCAAATAGCATTAGTCTAACCCCATGATTTCAAGATATTCACTCATCGTAACAAACTCATAGCCCTGCTCCTTTAAAGCAGGTATTAAATGTTCTACTGTATCTGCACTGCTTTCATAAATATCATGGAATAGAATTACACTTTGTGGTTGCAAGTGTTGCAAGACAAAGTCTTTTGTCTTAGGTCCATCACGAAGTCTCCAGTCATTGCTATCGACATTCCATAATATAACAGTCATTCCTGATGATAGTTCAATATCAGGAGTGAATGCACCATAAGGAGGACGTAGATACTTTGGCGTTTCTCCTGTATTATCTTTGATTAATTGATTTGTATTTGTAATCTGACTCATCATCTCTTCGTGTGTTAATTTTGTTAGGTCAGGATGATTATAGGAGTGATTACCTATTTCGTGACCTTCATCATGTATCTGTTTCAACATATCTGGATTCTGCTCAACTTTTGAACCTAACACAAAAAAAGTTGCCTTTACATTATGTTTTTCTAAAGAATCTAAAATACGTTGAGTACTGTTATTACCAGGTCCATCATCGAACGTTAATGCTATAATCTTACGATCGGTTTTTATTGGTACTTTTGGTTCTGGTGGTTTCTTTCCATTAGGGAAATACTGATCTGTTATTTGTGCTGCTGTTTGCCTTTCCTCATTCCTTAATGCTGTATGCTTTGTGTAAACAGCGACTGGTTTTTTTTCTTCAGGAGTCATCTGATTAGCGATGAACACCCCACCAGCTATTACTCCAACAAGCATCATAACTACCAAGCCAAGTAAAACTATTAAACGCTTATACTGTAATTTGTAAACTTTTCTTATCTTTCTCATGAATTCATTATACATATAAAATGCAAAAAAAACTAGAATTTATGCCTAAATAGGTATAATATAGATAAAGTATGTAAAAAGGAGAATATATGAAACGTGAAAAAATAATAAATTTAGCAGTAATTGCCCATGTTGATGCTGGTAAAAGTACACTGGTTGATGCATTTTTGAATCAGAGTGGAGTATTCCGAAGTAATGAAGATATCGTAGATCAAGTAATGGACTCCAATGATTTAGAAAGAGAACGTGGGATTACAATATATTCTAAAAACTGTAGTATCATGTACAATGATATTAAAATTAATATTGTGGATACTCCAGGACATGCTGATTTCTCAAGTGAAGTAGAACGTATTATAAAAACTGTGGATACAGTTATCTTGCTTGTTGACTCAAGTGAAGGTCCAATGCCACAGACGAGATTCGTATTACAGAAATCATTAGAGATGGGACTTCGTCCAATCTTACTGATTAATAAGATAGATAAAAAAGATCAACGTGCAGAAGAAGTTGTTGATTTGGTATATGAGTTATTCTTGGATTTAAATGCAAATGAAGAACAACTTGATTTTCCAATTCTTTATGGAATTGCGAAACAGGGGATTGTTCAATATGATTTAAATACACCAAGTGAAAACATTGAGCCATTGTTTGAAACAATTGTAAAACACTGTGAAGTTTATCCAGATTTAGATAACGAACCATTACAGATGCAAGTAAGTGCATTAGCTTATGATGAATATGTTGGTCGTTTAGCTATTGGTCGGGTATACCAAGGGGTAATCAAAGAAGGACAATCACTTGTTGTTTGTGATTCATTGGGGAATGTTAGAAATGCGAGTGTATCGCAGTTATCAATCTATCGTGGATTAGCTAAGACAAGAGTAAAAGAAGCAGGTAGTGGAGAAATTGTTGTAATCTCTGGTATTAATGATATCAGTATTGGAGAAACATTATGTCAGGACCGTGATCATCTTCTAGCATTAGAGATGATTAAAATAGAAGAACCGACATTATCAATGAACTTTATTGTTAATAAGAGTCCATTTGCTGGTCAAAGTGGAAAGTATGTTACCAGTCGTAACATTAAAGAACGTTTAGAAAAAGAATTAGAAGTAAATGTAGGATTACGTGTTGATCCTACAGAGAGTGCTGATATGTTTAAAGTTAGTGGTCGTGGAGAGCTTCATATTTCAATATTATTAGAAAACATGCGTCGTGAAGGTTACGAGATTGCAGTCAGCAAGCCAGAAGTAATCATGCACAGAGACGAGAGTGGAATGTTAGTGGAACCCGTGGAAGAAGTAATTGCACTTACTCCAAGTGAGTATGCAGGTACTGTAATCAACAAGTTAAACCAAAGAAAAGGTGTTATGGTTGATTTAAATGAAGAAAATAACTATTCTAAAATTATTTTCCATGCACCTACCAGAGGTCTTTTAGGGTATCGTAGTGAGTTTATTAACGATACACATGGTGAAGGTACACTTGTTCGTAGAGTTCATGGATTTGAAGAATTTAAGGGCGAAATCATGCAACGTACGAACGGTGCACTTATTTCAACAGAAACAGGTAAGGCTATGACATATGCATTATGGAATATCCAAGAACGTGGACAATTGTTTATTACTCCACAAACACCTGTATATGAAGGAATGATTATTGGTCAAAGTTCAAGAAACCTTGATATGGAAGTAAATCCAATCAAGAATAAGAAATTGACTGCCATTCGTTCAAGTGGAAATGATGATGCAATGAAGTTAGTTCCTGCAAAGATACTAACACTAGAAGAAGCGCTAGAGTTTATTAATGATGATGAATTAGTAGAAGTAACCCCAGATGATATTCGTGTACGTAAAAAAGGTTTAACACCTTATGATCGTAAACAGTTAATGAGAGATAGTAAAGTATAAAAAAATGGTTGGGGCGCTATTTATTGCACCTCAACCATTTTATGTTTCTTATGATAGTATTTAAAGAATATTGTATATATTACACAATAGAGAATAAGTGAGAAGATGACACCGAGGATTGCTCCTGATGTATCAACCAAGACATCAGTAAATGCTCCACCTCTTCCAGCAACAAACAGTTGATGGAATTCGTCTGTACATGCATATGCAAAGCAGATAAGAACAGAAAACAGTGATCTAGTGAATAACTTAAGTGGAAATGTAAACAGCGTTACCATAACACTGATGCTTAACACAAAGTAGATAAACATATGTGCAAGTTTGCGAATCAGTAAGTGTACGGTAGCTAAGTGTTCTGCGGATAGTGATGCCTGAAGATTCTTACCAGTGAATAATTCAATGATTTTGTAGAAGAAATCAACTACCCAGCCACTCATACTAGATGATTCAGTTCCTGAAGATGCTGAGAAGCGGAAAATAACATACATCCATATGAGTACGAAGATGATTGATATGATTCTTATGTATTTTATATTCTTGATATATTCACGCATAATATGTCCTCACTTGCTTAATGTTTCTAATTATATGATGAAAATGAAATGATTGCAACAAATGAATATATCATTCAAGCCTTGACATTACGTTAAGAGTAAAATATGATAATAGGCGTGCAATCTTGAAATTGAAGCACATATAATGAAGAAAATATACACTTATATTATATAGAGGTTTCTTGTATAATGAGTGAAAAAATGATAAAATCTATATGTTTATGATAACGTATAGAATCAGTATGATGGGAGAAAAAATATGGTAAAAAAAATATTGAAAGATATAAGAACATATTTTGTTGGAATATATGGATTACTAGCAGTTTTCTTTTTAATTCAACTTTTTATTTCAAAATTATTACCAGTTAAATATATAGTAGTTGTAACTGCCATACTTGCTTTGTTTGGTTTCTTTATTTGGTGGATCCAATACAGCAAGAAAACAAACAAGTCAGTAAAAGTTTTAGGAAAGATATTATCAGTAATATTAAGTATATTCTTAATTATTGGAAATTTATATCTTAATTCAACAACATCACTATTAAGGAATATGTTTCATGATTCAAATACAACTGAAATATCAGTAGTTGTAATGAAAGACAGTCCTTTAGAAAGTATAGAAGATGTTGCAGGGAAAACAGTAGGAATTAGCACATTAGGAGATATTAGTTACAATGATACTGTGGTAAATGATATCAACAATGATGTATCGTCACCAATTAATAAACAAGACTACTCATCGGTTACGGAATATAAAGATACTTTATATAACGGAGAAGTAGATGCAATTATATTAAATGAAGGTATGAGAGGAATGATGGAAGAGGAAACTGAAACATTTACTCAAGATACTAGAATATTAAAGACATATAGTTATGAGAGTGAAGCGATTGATATCGCAAAACGGGTTGATGTTACAGAGGAACCATTTATCGTCTATATATCAGGTATTGATACCTATGGTGCAATCTCAACAGTGAGTAGATCAGATGTAAATAAAATTATGGTAGTGAATCCAAATACACATCAAATATTGCTTATTGATATTCCACGTGATTACTACATACCACAAGTATGTCAGGGAATGCAAAATGACAAACTAACACATACAGGTATATTTGGAGTAGAGTGTACAGTTGGATCAGTAGAATCATACTTTGGTATTGATATTAACTATTACATTCGAGTGAATTTTTCAAGTGTTGTAGATATAGTAGATGCTTTGGGAGGCATCTCTGTTACATCTGATTATGCTTTTTCTTCAGCAGGATATTCATTTTCTGCTGGTGAAAATTATTTAGATGGAGCCTCAGCCTTGGCGTTTTCTAGAGAACGTTATAGTTTAGCAGGTGGAGACAATGCACGTATTGAAAATCAAACAGTAGTGTTGAAAGGAATTATTAATAAAGCAATTTCCCCATCAATCATTACAAATTATATGGGGATTATGAGTGCAGTAGGAAGTTCATTTCAAACAAATATGAACAATGATGAAATGACTGGTTTAATCAATGACCAAATTGATTCAATGAATGGTTGGAATATATCTAATTATGCTGTAAAGGGAACAGGAGGAACGGATTGGACTCCTGCAAATGGGTTTAATGCTTATGTAATGTATCCTGATACAGCAACAGTAGATCAGGCTAAACAATTAATTCAAGATGTTTATGATGGAAAAGTAATAAACCTTGAGTAGAAAGAAATTATTGTATTTGTAAACGGGAGATAAGGATAGAAGAAGCGGAACATTATATATGAGGGTAGATATGGAGGCTTTTCATGCTGGATAAATTTTTTGGAAATATTTTTTATCGAAAACATAGAGAAAAATTATTAATGATGATTGATATGATGATTGTAGTATTTTCATATGTGTTTTCTTATTGGATAAAAGATGATTTTTCATTATATGGGTTTAAAGATATTGATTTTTCTACCGCTGTTATATTTTTACTTATAGTCATGATTGTTTATATTATTTCATTTCTTATATTTAAGGTTCATAAAAGTTTATGGAAATATATAAACACAAATGAGGTATTAAGTTTGTCAAAAGCGAATCTTTTAGCAACTATGCTGGTTGTAATTGGGACGTTAATTATACGGAAAGACATGTCGTTACTTAGTTTAGAGATAATTGCAGGAATCCTTGCCTTATTATTTATGTTTACATTTAGAACAATTTATAGAATATATAGAAGTTATACATCTAAAAGAGCTTCAGAAAATAGTAAAAATACTATTATAATAGGAGCCGGAGATGGAGGTAACCTTTTATTTAAAGAGTTAATCCAAAATCCTAAATTGGAATATAATGTTCTTGGTTTCATTGATGATGTTAAAAAGAATTTATTGATAGCTGGAAAACCAATTCTTGGGACAATCAACGATATTCATGAAATTATTGAAAATTACAATATTGAGGCTGTATTAATTGCAATTCCAAGTGCAACAAGAACAGAATTGATGACAATTACTAATATATGTGAAAAAGAAGATGTTGAAGTGAAAATGATGAATATGACAAGCGTTTTAGATGAGGAAAGTTTTGATCGTTCTTTACCAGTTCAAGACATAAGAATAGAAGATTTACTAGGGCGTGGAGAGGTCAAACTTGAACAAGAGGAGATAAAGTCATACATAGAAGGAAATACTATTTGTGTAACTGGTGCTGGAGGATCAATTGGGTCTGAGCTATGTAGACAAATCACAAGATTCAAACCAAGAAAATTAATTTTGGTTGATATTAATGAAAATGCATTATATATGTTAGAACAAGAATTTAATAGAAAAAAAATTCATAATAAAATAAGTACAGATATTGAAATTGTGTCATTTATTGCATCAATTAGAGATAGAGATTCAATAGATGAAATTATGAGAAATGAACTACCAGATGTGGTTTATCATGCCGCAGCACATAAACATGTTCCTTTAATGGAAACTAAACCAAAAGAAGCAATAAAAAATAATGTTTTTGGTACAAATAATGTTATTCAAGCATGTATAGAAAATAAGGTAAAGAGATTTATATTAATTAGTACAGATAAAGCCGTAAATCCAACTAATGTGATGGGGGCAACAAAAAGAATGACAGAACTTTTACTCCAAGCAAATGGAAAAAATGGAGTGACGAAGATGGCTGCCGTTCGTTTTGGTAATGTATTAGGTTCAAACGGATCAGTCATTCCTATTTTTAAGAAACAAATCGAAGAAGGAGGCCCTATAACAATTACAGATAAGAGAATCACTCGTTATTTCATGACTATTCCAGAGGCTTCGCAATTAGTATTACAAGCAGGGTTTTACGCAAATTGTGGGGAAATATTTGTTTTGGATATGGGAGAGCCAGTTAAAATAATTGATTTAGCAGAAAACTTAATTAAATTATCAGGGTTCATTCCATATAAAGAAATTGAAATTAAGGAAATTGGTTTACGTCCAGGTGAAAAAATGTTTGAAGAATTAAGGCTTGATGATGAAATGACTTCTAAAACGAAAAATAATTTAATTTTTCTTAATAAATCGAAGGATATTAGTTTGAAAAAAATAGATGCTGTTTTGAAGGGTCTAAATAGTCTAATTTCTTCTACAGATAATACATCAAATATTAAGAAACAATTATTAGATTACATACATATGGATATGGAGGGAGAGAATAATGTATAGATACTTTATAAAATCATTTATAGACTATGTTCTTTCTTTTATTGCGATGATTTTATTATTTTTAGTATTTATTATTATTGCCATTATGATAAAGTTAAGTTCACCAGGCCCTGTGTTTTTTACACAAAATCGAATAGGAAAAAATAAGAAAATTTTTAAAATCTATAAATTCAGAACAATGAGAGTTGATACTCCAAAAGATGCGCCTACTCATTTACTGCAAAATCCCGATTATTATATTACAAAAATCGGGAAATTTTTAAGAAAGTCTAGTCTGGATGAATTGCCTCAAATAATTAACATAATAAAAGGGGATATGTCGATTATAGGACCAAGACCTGCATTATGGAATCAGGACGATTTAATAGAGGAAAGGGATAAATATGGAGCAAATAATATCAAACCCGGTCTTACTGGGTTGGCTCAGATAAGTGGTAGAGATGAATTAGAAATTTCTATCAAAGCAAAATTGGATGGAGACTATACTAAAAAAATCACTTTTTTAAGAGATTGTAAAATATTCTTTAAAACGATTTTCTCTGTTGTTAAAAGCGATGGTGTTGTGGAAGGGGAACAAGAATGAGACGAGTACTAATTGTTGGGAAAAATAGTTACATAGGACTATCGGTTTTGAACTATTTAAATGCAAAAGGTAAAGAATATATTGTTAAGGAACTAGATACTTTAAATGATAGTTGGAAAGATTTTGATTTTTCACCATATGAAATTATATTTTATGTATCAGGAATTGCTCATCAAAAAGAAAATGATGAGAATAAAGATCTTTATAATAAAGTGAATTGTGAATTAACATTTAATATTGCTGAGATTGCAAAAAGGGTTGGAGTGAAACAATTTATTTTTATGAGTTCAATGAGTGTTTACGGACTAAATAGTTATGGAACTGCAATAAATGAAAAAACACGTGAATTGCCAAATACATATTATGGAGTTAGTAAATTTAATGCAGAAAAAAAACTAGCTTCCCTAGCTAGTGATGATTTTGTTGTTTCTGTTTTACGCCCTCCAATGGTATATGGAGAAGATAGCCCAGGGAATTTGACTAAACTATTCAAAATAGTTGATAAAATACCTATTTTTCCAACACAAAAAAACATGCGTAGTGCAATCACAATAGATAGATTATGTGAATTTGTTTTTTCTATTTTTGACGAGCAAATGAGCAAAATTTATTTTCCGCAAAACAATGAGTTCTTTTGTACTTCTAATGTAATCAAAGAATATGCAGAAAAAAAAGAGAAACATATTTTTTTTGTTAGTATCTTTAATCCATTAATACGTATTATGGTAGGAAGAAATAAGTTTTTCTCTAAAGTCTTTGGTAATCTATATTATGATATGGATTTTAATTTTATTGAATTAAAAGAGAGATATAAGAATATTGATGTTAATTAAGGTTTCATACTGTTCCATTCAGTAAGAGATTTAAAATATGCTATGAAAGAAGAGGATAATCCATGAATAGAAATAAAATAGTATTTTTGACAAATCACTCAATTGCTCTTTATGGGGTACGTAAAGAACTTTTAGAGGATTTGTCAAAAACGGATTGTGATGTTTATATTGTTACTCCACCAGATGAAAAAAATGATTTCTTTCATGAATTAGGATTTTCTGTTATTGAAAGAGATATTGATAGAAGAGGAATGAATCCTATTAAGGATATAAGACTTATTTCTTTTTATCGTACCATTCTAAAAGATATAGATCCAGATATTGTTTTATCTTTTGCGGTGAAACCAAATATTTATGGTGCAATCGCATGCAATATGTTAGGAATCAAGCAAATATGTAATATTACTGGAACTGGAGGAACCTTTCTAAATAATGATTTTAAAGCTAAATTGATTAAATGGTTATATAGAAGATCAGTAAAGAAAAGTTATAAAGTATATTTTCAGAATGATGGTGATAAAGATTTTTTTGTTGAGAATAAAATGATTAGAAGTAACTGGGAATTATTACCAGGATCAGGGGTTAATTTAGATAATTATAAATATAATGATTTTCCAGACAATAGTAATATATCTTTTATTTTTGTGGGTCGTGTATTAGAACTTAAAGGAATTGATGAGTATTTGGAATGTGCTGAATATATCAAAGGAAAATATGAAAATACAACATTTTATGTAGCTGGGTGGATTGAAGAAGAAAAATACACCAAAATAATTGATCAGTATAAAAATAAAGAGATAATAGAGTACTTGGGTTTTATTGACAATGTATCAAAATATATCAAAAAGTGTGAATGTATTATTTTACCATCTCATGGTGGAGAAGGAGTTCCAAATGTGTTGATGGAAAGTGCTGCAATGGGAAGGGTTTGTATTGCTAGTGATATAAATGGGTCAAGAAATGTAATTGACGATCAGATAAATGGTTTTTTATTTGAGCCCAAAAACTCTAAACAATTAATAGAAAAGGTAGAGAAATATTTATCACTTGATAAAAAACATAGAATTGAAATGGGAATTAATGGTAGAAAAAGAATGGAAAAACTATTCGATAGAAAAATTGTAGTTGATAAATATATGAATGAGATTAAAAAGGTTTAAAAAGGTACATTATTATGAAAAAAATTTGCTATTTCACATTATACGATAAAAATGGGGCATCTTCTAAATATCGTTCATATATTTTCGAAGATGATTTAAATGAAATATATGACGTTAAGTGGTTCTATTTTTGGAATAATACATATGTAACTAAATACATGCATCAGAAAAAGAAATATTTAGTTCAAATAACAGCAATGTATTTATTTAATATAATTAGAAGAATATTTCAATTACTCTTTATAGCTCCTAAATGTAATGTAGTCATTTTTCAAAAGGCGTGTTTACCTAAAATGAAATTGAATTTAATAAAGAAGTTAAAAAAACGAAAGTGCAAAATTATTTTTGATGTAGATGACGCAGTTTATTTAGATAAAAAGGATTCATCTGATAATATAGCAATTTTAAGTGATGCAGTAATAGTGGGAAATAATACACTATATAGACATTATGTAGAAGTTAACGAAAACACTATTATTATTCCTACTGTTGATGATACAAGAAAATATGAGCCATATTATAGTGATACATATAATAATAAAATTATTGGATGGTTAGGAAGTAGTTCTACAATTGATAATTTAGATTTAATTATAACTCCTATAAATAAAGTAATAGAAAGACATCCAAATATAAAGTTCGTATATATAAGTGATGATCCAAAAGACTATTTATCTAAAATAAAAAATAGTTATTTTGTCAAATGGAGTGCAGATACTTATTTAGATGAAATCAGTAAGTTCACAATAGGAATTATGCCTTTAAAGAGTAATGATTATAATAAGGGAAAATGTGGATTTAAACTTATTCAATATTTGAATATGAAAAAACCAGTAATAGCAAGCAATGTTGGAGTTAATGAAAAAATTGTTGATAATTATGGCTATGTAATTAATCAAGAATCAGAATGGAAAACTTATATTGAAGAAGTTCTTGAAAATCAAGAGAAATATAACTATTTTGTGACAAGCATTGAAAAAAAATTCTTTAAAGAGTATCATTATTCAGTGATATTTAATAAAATTGTAAATTGTATAGAAAGCGTGTAAAAGGTGAAGTATGAGTAAAACAATAAAAGATGTTAATGAAGAATATTTATTATTACTGGATTCTCCTGAGTATAAACTGGGAAAATATATAAAATTATTGAAAAACAGTATTAAGAAAAAACAATTAATTTCTAATTTAAAGATGATTAGACGATTAATGAAACTAAAAAAAACAAAAGGTAAAATAAATCGCTTTCAAAATGGGAATAATAATCACAAAGATTCTAATAAAAAAATTGCAGTTTACACTGTTTTGTTTGGAAATTATGATCAAATTAGAAATATATATGTAAAACCAAATAATTGTGATTTTTTTATTATAACTGATCAAATAGTTCCTGATGATTCTGACTGGACTTGCGTTAAACTAACAAACGAGGAAAAATCATTAATTGAATCAATGAGTGCAATTGAAAAAAATAGATACTTTAAAATGCTTGGGAGTAACAATTTTAAAAATTATGATTATACAATTTATATAGACGCTAATTTGGAAATATATGGCAATCTAAATAGCATGCTCCAATATGTTGATGGTGAAACAGGTCTAGCAATGTATAATCATTCATCTAGAGGTGATATATATAATGAGGCCAAAGCTTGTAAAATCCAAAAAAAGGGAAATTATGAAGCCATATACGAACAAGTTGAACACTATCAATCAGAGGGAATGCCAATAAACTTTGGTATGTGCGAATGCTGTGTTATTGTTAGAGATTTAAAAAATAAAAATAGCTTTAAGTTATTATCATCATGGTGGAATGAATTTTTAAAATGGAGAAGCTATAGAGATCAAATTGCATGGCCATACATTGTTTGGAAAGATGGATATTCAATAAATAGTATTGGATGCCTAGGAGAAAATATAGCAGTTGATGGAAATTTTAGAAGATATAATCATGGAGGTTAATATATGGGAACAATAGTGTTATTGTTAGGGTTGCTAATTCTATTATTTATTATTTTCAAAAAAAATGATAAAGACATTTTATCTCCATCATTATTTACAGTATGTATGTATATAATGTCCACATTGGCGGTGCTTCTTAATTTCAATAATTGGGATATTAATATTAGCACTATAACAATTGTCATAATACTTAGTAGCATCATAATGTTTTTTTTAGGTGAATTAATCGGAACGGCATTATATAAATTTAGAAATAAGAAGAAATTAGAACAATCATCATATAATAAAGATGCTAATCTTAATTTGATAAGTAAGATAAAAAATAAGATGAGTAATTTAATAAATCCGCATAGATTTGTTGATATCGACTCAATTCAAGTCCCACTACACATTGTTTTAATTGTTTGTTCTTTTATGTTAATCATCACAGTTTACTATTTATATTGCATATGGAATTTATCAATTAAAGCAGGCAATACTGAGGGTATTTCTAAAATGATATATTATGCAAGAGTAGCATATAATTCAGTAGATATTGATTCAGATATGGGAATTATAATTAACCAAGGAGTTCTATTATCAAGATGTATTGCATATTATTTTGCCTATGCAATAGTGTTTAATGTAGTGAAAAAAAATTTCAACAGATATAATCTGCTCTATTTTATTCCAATTATAATCTATTTCTTTGATTTGATTTTATCAACACAAAGAGCTAATATGATTGCATTTGTATCTTTTGTATTAATCATATATATGATTATCATACGAAAGGAAGAAGTTAATACTAAAAAAAGTAACTTTCGTATTTTGAAATTTGGTGCAGTAGGTGCTGTTATATTGGTTGTTGTGTTTACCTTCTTGGGCCTATTTACTGGAAAGACACAATCATTAGGAATAATAAATTCATTGCTAATTTATACAGGAAGTTCTATTCTGGCATTAAATCAATGGTTATTAGATCCGACTACTAGCGCATTTTTTGGTGAGAGTACATTAAGGTTATTTTATGCAGGAATTGGAAAATTCGGATTTGACGTTCCAATCTATAATGAATACTTTTTTGAGCATGTTCAAATTGGTGAAAATGTTAGAACTAATATTTTCACTCCTCTTCGTAGGTATATACAAGATTATTCTTACACAGGTTTATTTTTTATACAATTTATAACAGGACTTATATATGGTTTTTTCTTAAAAGTGCTTGTAAACAGTAAATATGCAGGTTTAGGTTTGATTTTATATGCTAACTTTTTTTATCCGATTTTTTCTGCTTCAATTGAAGAAAGAATAATGACTAATTATTTAAGTTTAACAACAATTTATACAGTTTTTTATTTTGTGATTATTGTAATTGTATTCAATAAGTTTATTAAGTTGAAAAATAAGGAAGATAGTATACAAAAATAAGTATTTCTCTATGATAAAATTAATAGTTTTGTATATGTGAATCAGTAGAAAATGATTAAATATTATAAATTCAAATATGAGAATTATTTCTCATAAAAACACAAGAATATAAGAATTGATATCAAGTTTAAATTCATGTTAATTTCTTTTAAAGGGCTTTAGATAGTTTATTTAAAAAAACATGTTATTATCTTGATAAATTTGTTAGAATTATAAGTGATGTACTTTTATTTTGAATTAATTGTTTATAATCTAGTTTAATAATAACTATAATATATTGGGAGGAAAATAGATATGTATAAAAATATTGGAAAAATGATTTTAGTTACTGGTGCAGCAGGGTTTGTTGGCTCCCATCTTTCAGAAAAACTTTTATCAATGGGACATGATGTTATTTCGATTGATAATTTTAATGATTACTATGATCCTAAGCTAAAAGAAAAAAATTTAAAAAGTATAGAGAAGGTTGCTTTAGATAATAATGTGATTTTTAAAATGTATAAAGGAGATATAAGAGACTCTGATCTTATAGATAAAGTTTTTAAAGAAAACGCTCAAATAAGTTCCATTGTTTCTCTTGCAGCAAATGCAGGAGTACGTCCTTCTATTGAAAATCCTAATTATTATGTGGATGTAAATTTGGTTGGATTAACTAATCTTTTAGAGATTGCAAAAAACTGTAAGATTAAGAATTTTGTTTTTATATCTTCATCTTCAGTATATGGAAATAATAAGAAAGTACCATTTTCTGAGAAAGACTCAGTGGATGAACCAATAAGTCCATATGCAGCAACAAAAAAGGCGGGTGAACTATTGTGTTATACATACCACCATTTGTTTAAAATGAATATAGCATGTCTAAGATACTTCACAGTTTATGGACCAAGACAAAGACCAGATTTGGCTATTAATAAGTTCACTAAATTAATGATTGATAAAAAGCCCATACCAATGTATGGTGATGGAAGTACTGCAAGGGATTACACTTTTGTGAGTGACATAGTGGAAGGAACTTTGCTTGCACTAGATTATGTTTCACAAAAAAATAAGGAAATATTTGATATTTTTAATTTAGGTGGAAGTAACCCAATTACACTTTTAGATTTGATAAATGAAATAGGTGAAAAATTAAACATTAAACCATTAATTAATCAACTACCTATGCAACCAGGGGATGTGAATATTACTTATAGTGATTATTCACATGCTAAAAAGACTTTGGGCTATAATCCTAAAGTGAAAATTGATGCTGGTATTGCCAAATTTGTAAAATGGTATATTGAAGAAAACATGTAATGAATAAAGGGAGAGATTAAATTGGCTAAAAAAACTTTAATTTTATTATATAAAAAAGATTTGTATTTTTTTCCAAGAATTGACAACATTTATAATATAGAGAATAGTTTTACTGATAGAAAAAAAGGTTTTTTTCTATATTTATTTAAATTGTTGTTTAAGTTCAAATTACCTGGTAAATTTTTATTTTTGGGAAATTGGAAAAGAAATATAAATGATATGGAAAAAGTAATAGTCTTTGATTCGGGTTATTCTCCAGTCATTACCAATTATATAAAGAAGAAGAATCCCAAATGTATTATCCATTTGTATTTGTTTAATACAATAAGTAATGAAAAAAAATACTTATTAAATGATAAAAATATTGACAGATTTTGGTCATTTGATAAAAATGATGTAAAAAAATATGGGATTAATTATAATTCTACAACATATTCAAAGAATATTACATTAGATCATGAAAATATAGAATATGATATAGTTTTTTTGGGAACAACTAAGCAGAGGAAAGAGCAAATATGTGATTTTCAAAAATCATGTGATAATTTGAGATTGAAAACATTATTTTGTGTTATAGAAAGCCAAAAAGATTTTATTGATTATAATACGTATTTAGAATTGGTAGATAAAAGTAAATGTATTTTGGATATTACGAATTCTTATCAGGAAGGATTAACTCTTCGGTTCATGGAGTCATTATTTTTTGAAAAGAAAATTATTACAAATAATAAAAGCATCAAAGGATATGATTTTTATGATAAAACAAACATTTTTATTTTAGGAGAAGATGACATAGGAAAATTATCAGACTTCTTATCATCTGATTATCGTAAAATTGACAAAAAAATAGTTGATTATTATGAGTTTAATCAATGGATAAAGAGATTTATATAAGGAGATAATCAATGAATTTAAAAGGTTTATTAAAAAAATATAATAATTTATCTTTACCAGTAAAAGCGGTTTTTTGGTTTACAATATGTAATTTTATTCTAAAAGGAATAAGTTTCATTACAGTTCCGATATTTACTAGAATGTTATCAACTAGTGAATATGGAGTTGCAAGCTTATATTACTCATATGAGCAAATATTTATTATACTTGCAACATTTGAACTTTCGTTAGGTGCATATCAAAGAGGTGTATTAAAATTTAAGGAAGATATTCCTCTGTTTACACAATCAATGCAATTGTTGTCTACGTCACTCACAATGATATTTCTTGTGATATTTCTTTTGTTTTCTGATCAGATAGTGAAGCTAACAGGAATCCCTTTTAATGTTTTTTCGGTAATGTTTGGTTATTTAATACTACAACCCGCGTATAATGCTTGGTTGACGAGAAAACGATTTTATTATGAGTATAAGCAATCCGTAATAGTGACTGTTTTATTTGCTATTTTAACAGTGGGAGCATCAATGGCTGCTGTAACTTTTATTGAAAGTACAGCATATATGAAAGTAACATCTATGTTATGGATGGAAATTCTATTTTGTCTTCCATTCTACTTAAAGAATATTAATGTAAGAAATATAATAAAAAATAAGGAGGAGGTTATTTTTTATTGGAAGTATTTGTTGCGTTTTCAAATTCCTTTAGTATTTCATTCATTGTCATATTTAGTATTGGGACAAGCCGATAGAATTATGATTGGTAGTATGGTAGGAACGTCTGAAACAGCTATCTATTCAGTTGCATATAGTTTAGCAAGTGTTTTATCAATTTTTCAAGTATCAATTAACCAATCATTTAAACCATGGAGGTATCAGAAATTAGAAGATAAGAACTATAGTGATGTGAAAAATGTATCCAATGTTTTGCTTATTTTTATGGGAGTTGTAGTATTAGCATTTATTTTAGTAGCACCAGAAGTTATGAAATTATTATTTAACCCTGAGTATTATGACGCAATATGGATCATACCTTCAGTTACTTTAAGTGTCTATTTTATGTTTTTATACAATATTTTCACAGATATAGAATCGTATTATGGAGAGACAAGATATATTGCAGTAGTTTCTGTTATTTGCGCATTGGTAAATATTGTTTTGAATTATTTCGCAATAGAAATATTTGGATATATAGCTTGTGGATATACTACATTATTTAGTTATATTTTGTTTTCTATGCTCCATTATTTTTTCATGAATAAAGTTTGTAAAGAAAATATTGGCTTAGAGCAACCAGTTGATAGAAAATTTATTTTGATATTTAGTATGATATTGTTAGTTTCTACAATAGTGATAACACTTCTATACAACTATAATTTAATAAGATTACTATTACTATTAATTTTACTTGTTATTTTAGTTATAAAAAGGAAGGTTTTTATACAATTGGTTAAAAATATAAAAAAGCCATAAATGAATTTGAAGATGTAAATTTTACTAAAAGGAGAGAAGAATGAAGATAACAATAGCTGGAACAGGATATGTGGGATTAAGTATAGCAACATTATTATCACAAAAAAATGAAGTAGTTGCTTATGATGTTGATGAAAAGAAAGTTCAGATGATTAATGAACGTATATCCCCAATTAAAGATGATGAAATTGAAGAGTATTTAAAGAATAAGGTTCTTAATTTAAGAGCAACATGTGATGCTACTGAGGCTTTTAAACATGCTGATTTTGTGATAATTTGTACACCAACTAATTATGATGAAAAAAAGAACTATTTTGATACAAGTACCGTAGAAGCAACGATTAATAAAGTCATAAGCATTAATAAAAATGCTGTTATGGTAATCAAAAGTACAATCCCAGTGGGATTTACTAAAGAGATGAAAGAAGAGCATAAAACTAGCAATATTATGTTTTCACCCGAGTTTCTAAGGGAAGGAAATGCATTGTATGATAACTTACATCCTTCTAGAATTATTGTTGGAGAACAAAGTGAAAATGCTAAGGTTTTTGCAAATTTATTGATAGAAGGCGCTATAAAAAAAGATATAGATGTTTTATTTACCAATAGTACAGAGGCAGAAGCCATAAAACTATTCGCAAATACTTATTTAGCTATGAGAGTATCCTTTTTTAATGAATTAGATACATATGCTGAAACAAGGGGTTTAAATACTAAACAAATAATTGAAGGAGTGGGGTTAGATCCAAGAATTGGAACACACTATAATAATCCATCTTTTGGTTATGGTGGGTACTGCTTGCCTAAAGATACGAAACAGTTACTAGCCAACTACGAGGATGTTCCAAATAATTTAATTGAAGCTATTGTTAAATCTAATTCAACTAGAAAAGATTATATTGCAGATACCATTATACAAAAAAAACCTAATGTTGTTGGTGTATATCGCTTAACAATGAAAATGGATAGTGATAATTTTAGACAGTCAGCAATACAAGGAATTATGAAAAGAATTAAAGCAAAGGGTATTGAAGTTATTATTTATGAGCCTTCAATGACAGAAGAGTATTTTTTTAATAGTAAAGTAGTAAATGATTTAGAGAAATTTAAATCTGAATGTGACGTAATAGTTGCTAATAGGTTATCTGATGAATTAAAAGATGTAACTGATAAAATTTATACACGTGATTTGTATAGTAGAGATTAAATTTGTAAAAAAAGAATGTGTACTCAAATAAAAATGATGCACATTTTTTATTTTATCCGCATTACAATATTTATATATTTAAAATTAGAATTCATGTATAATAAGTGTAAATGAAATTAAGGAGGAAATCGCAATGAATATCTCAATAATTAATAAATATGCGAAACTAGCAGTGGTAATGGGTGTGAATGTTCAAAAAGGACAAACACTGGTTATAAATGCACCAGTAAATACACGTGATTTGGTAGAGGCTGTAGTAAAGGAAGCATATGAAGTAGGCGCAAAAGAAGTAGTCGTTAACTTTTATGATGATAAAATTAGCCGCCTTCATTATGAATATCAAGATGTTGAAACTTTAAAAAATGTTCCTGATTATATTGTTGAACAAAAAACTGCACCTTTGCGTGAAGGTGCTTGTGTATTGCATATCATAAGTGAAATTCCAGAAGTTATGGCAGGAATTGACCCTAAAAAGATGCAAGAAGCAACTATAGCTAGACAAATTGCACTTAAGGAAGCAAGTGAGATTACAATGGCAAGCAAGGTGCAATGGAGCATTGTAGGATATCCAAATCTTGATTGGGCGAGAAAAGTCTTTCCCAATGAAATAGATGTAGTTGCCATGCATAAACTTACAGATGCAATTTTAGAAAGTGTCCAAGTACTGGAAGATAATGATCCAGTTAAATACTGGCAACAACATGATGCTGATTTAAGAACATATGTTAATTTGTTAAATGATTATAATTTTAAGAGTCTGCATTTCAAAAATAGTTTAGGAACTGATTTAAGAGTTGATTTAGTAAATAACCACATTTGGGCAGGTGGGGATGAAGAAACTCCTTCTGGAGTCTTATTTAATGCTAATATGCCAACTGAAGAAGTATTCACAATGCCATATAAATATGGTGTAAATGGAATTGTACATAGTACAAAACCATTAAGTTACAATGGAAGTTTAATTACTAACTTCTCTTTAACATTCAAAGATGGAAAAGTTGTAGATTATAGGGCTGAAGAGAATGAAGATGTTTTAAAAACATTAATAGAGTTTGATGAAGGAAGCTGTTATTTAGGAGAAGTTGCATTAGTTCCTTATCACTCTCCAATTTCAATGAGTAATATATTATTTTATAATACGCTTTATGATGAAAATGCTTCTTGTCATCTTGCACTTGGAAGAGCATACCCAATGAATGTAAAAGGTGGAGTGGAAATGAGTCAAGAAGAACTTGACAACGTAGGTTCTAATAATTCTATGACTCATGTGGACTTTATGTTTGGTAATGAAGATATGGAAATTATTGGTCTTTCACAAGATGAAACAGAAGTACAAGTGTTTAAAAACGGTGATTTTGCATTTTAAATACTTATAGTTTAAAATAGTTACTTAGTGAAGGAGTAATATTTATGAATGTTTTAGTTACAGGTGGTTTGGGTTTTATTGGAAGCCATACTTGTGTGGAATTATTGAATAGTGGAAATGATGTAATTGTTATTGACGATTTATCCAATGCAAAAATTGAAGTAAAAGACTATATCAGAAAGATAACAGGAAAAGGTATAATTTTTTATCAAGGAAATGTTTGTGATAGAAAAATAATGCACAAAATATTCGAAGAAAATAAAATTGATGCTACTATGCATTTTGCCGGATTTAAGGCAGTTGGCGAATCAGTTAGTAAGCCATTAGAGTATTATGATAATAATATTACTAGTACATTGGTATTATGTGAAATCATGCAAGAATATAATTGTAAAAATTTAGTATTCAGTAGTAGTGCCACAGTATATGGTGATCCTGAAGAAGTTCCCATTAATGAAAATAGTTCTTTGGGTCCTACAACAAATCCTTATGGAACTACAAAACTGTTTATTGAGCAAATTTTAAAAGACTTATATATATCAGATAATAAATGGAATATAACTATATTAAGGTATTTTAATCCTATTGGTGCTCATGAAAGTGGACTAATTGGCGAAAATCCAAATGGAATACCAAATAATTTAGTGCCTTATATTGTAATGGTAGCAAATAAAGAACTTCCATTCTTATATGTATATGGAGATGATTACGATACCCCTGATGGAACAGGAATTCGAGATTATATCCATGTTGTGGATTTAGCGAGAGGACATGTAAGTGCACTTAAGAAACTTGATAAAGATAATGTGGGAATAGAAACATATAATCTAGGAACGGGAAAAGGACACAGCGTTCTTGATATTATTAACGCATTTGAAAAAGCAAATTCTATTGATATCCCTTACCAAATTAATTCACGAAGACCTGGAGATGTAGCGGTTTATTATGCTAACCCGCAAAAAGCATTTAAAGAACTCGGATTTAAAGCTGAAAAAAATATAGATGATATGATGAAGGACTCGTGGAACTTTATACAAACAGCTAAACAAACTCAGGAATAATTTCATCGTAAATTTCACATAAATGAAAAGGATTTATATATAGATTTTTATATCAATATGTAGTATTCTTAAATAGTATATTTTATTAATTAGGAGGTCTTTATGAGTAAGAAAGCCAAGAAAAGATTAATCATAGTATTATCGTCAATACTTGCATTAATACTAGTTGTGTTTGTGGCAGGGAATTTGTACATTGACTCAATTTTAAATAAAATGAATAAAACTGATGAGTTCGAAGCTAGTGAAGTAAATGCGACTGAGCTTGATGGAGATGTTGTAAACATTGCGTTAATAGGGATTGATGAATCAGATGGAACGGCACGTTCCGATGTAGTCAAAATTATTTCTTTGAATTTTGATACAAAGAAAATTAGTATTACATCAGTTCAACGTGACAACTTAGTTTATCAACCGATGGAAGAACGATATGAGAAATTAAATCATGCTTATTGGTATGATGGAGCTCAAGGAACTTTAAGTTCGTTGAATTATAACTTTGATTTGGATATTACACAGTATGTTAAATTTGACTTTAATTCTGTTGTAAATATTGTTGATATTCTAGGTGGTGTGGATATTACAATGACAGATGCAGAAGCAGCTCAATTAGGCATTGGTGGAGGAGGGACTTATCACCTTAATGGTGAAGAGGCTCTAGCATATTCTAGAATCAGAAAAATTGATAGTGATTATGAGCGGATGCAACGTCAAAATAATGTTATTGATGCATTGTTAGCGAAAGTTGGAGATCAGTCTGCGACAGGACTTCTAAGTGTAGTTAATGACGTTATGCCTTATATTGAAACGAATGTGTCTAATGGTAGTTTCAAAAACTATGCAACTAGTTATTTAACTTTTGATAAAAGTCTGAACCAATACCAATTCCCTTCAGGCGGATATAGTTCTATATTGGCTTCATTATCATTATATGGATATGGACCTCACTATGTGTTGAATGATTTTGCAGGTGAAGTAAAACTTATGCATGATAATATTTATGGTGGAGATTATACTGTAAGTGAAAATGTATTAAAGGTTGATCGAGAAACAAAAGAAATGGCTGGATATTAGTTTATTTCAATACTATAAAAAATGAAATGGTCATAAATGAGATAATTCGTTATGACCATTTTATTCGTTTAAAAAGTAGTTCCTATATTCATAGGTTTGCTTTATAATATATATGATACGCAAAAAGCGGTTAATAAAAGGATAGTGTGATGAAGAAAGTTATGTTTATATCAAGCACTGGTGGTCATTTGAATGAGTTATTACAGTTATCACCATTGTTTAAAAAATATCAATATACAATCGTTACTGAAAAAACTGACTCCAATGTTTCACTTAGAAATCAATATGGGAATAAGGTTTTTTATTTAGCGTATGCAACAAAACATAACATGTTGAAATATATGTTTGTTTTTCCTTTTAACTGCCTTAGAAGTTTATATTTATATTTAAAGATACGTCCAGATGTTATTATCTCGACGGGATCACATACAGCTGTACCAATGTGCTATATTGCACATTTCTTCAAAAAGAAAATAATCTATATTGAAACATTCGCAAATATCTATACAAAAACCGTTGCTGGGAAGATCGTTTATCCAATTGCTGATCACTTTATTGTTCAGTGGGAAAGTATGCTGGAGTTATATCCGGATGCAGAATATGGCGGGTGGATTTTCTAATGATATTTGTTACGTTGGGAACACAAGATAAGTCATTTCATCGGTTACTAGAAAAATTGGATGAACTGATTGAGAAAGGTGTTATTGATAGCGATATAGTGGTTCAGGCTGGGGCTACGAAGTATGATAGTAAATATATGGAAATACTTCCTTTTATTCAAATGGATAAGTTTAATAGTTATATAGAAGAATGTGAATATTTAATATGTCATGCAGGTGTTGGAACTATTATGAATGGGATTCATCATGATAAGAAAGTAATTGCAGTTGCGAGACGAGTGAAGTATGGTGAACATGAAAATGATCATCAGGTGGAGATAACACAAAAGTTTGAAAAACTTGGATATATTATTGGCTGCATTGAAGTTGATGAATTGGAAGATAAATTGAAACTTCTTGGTGACTTTAAAGTAAAACAATATGAATCAAATAATATGAATTTTTGTTCAATGATTGAACGATTAATAGAAGAATAATTTTGTAATATGGAAGATAGAGAATTACGGGGTGATTATGAAAACAGTTTTTTTGATTATTAATTATAATGATGCACTAACAAGTGAAAAGCTAATAGAGAATATAAAAGATTATCCCAGTATTGATCTGATTACAGTATTAGACAATAAATCAAGTGATAATTCTTTTTCGTATTTATATGATAAATATCATAGTGAGCATATTCATGTAATTCAAAGTGAAGCAAACAAGGGATATGCATATGCAATTAATTATGGATGCAATTATGCAACTACGTTGCTTGGTGACTGTAACTTGATTGTTAGTAATTCAGATATCGAAATTGATAATAATAGTGTTATTGACGAATTGATAAAAACAAAAAAGCAATATAATTCAGCAATTACAGCTCCTGTAATTCGCGAACATACTGGATTCAGTAAAGGAATGAAAACTCCTACTCCAGTACAGGATGCAATTTTAAATATGATTTATATTCATCGCTTTTTCACGAAGAAATACTTAGAGTATAATGATGAATTTTATAAAGATAAAGAAGTGGTTAAAGTAGATACAGTTCTTGGTTGTTTCTTTCTGATTGATACAAAAGCATTAAAAGATGTTGGATATTTTGATGAACATACATTTTTGTATTATGAGGAACATATTATTGGTAAGAAACTAAAAGCGAAAAATTATAAAGTGATTGTTGATTTAGGAATTGAAGTATTCCATAATCATTCGGTATCAATTGATAAGAGTTTGAATCGATTAGGAAAATTAAAACAGCTAAAAAAGAGTCAGTATTATTTTCAGACACAATACAATCATGCAAATGTTCTGGAGAGATTCTTACTGAACTTTACAAGAGGATTTAGTTATATGATATTTAAGATAGTTTATAGTATAAAATCATAGTAAGGAAATTGAGGATAGGTATGAAAGATATAATTAGTGTAGTCATTCCTGCATATAACCGAGAGAAACAGATTGGCAGATGTTTAGATAGTCTATTATCGCAATCTTATGAGCATATGGAAATTATTGTAGTGAATGATGGATCAACAGATAATACGAAACAAATTCTAGATGATTATCAAAAACAGTACCCAGATAAACTAATTGCTATTCACACAGAGAATAGAGGTGTCTCAGAGGCTCGTAATGCAGGTATAGAGAGAGTTAGTGGAAAATATATGGGTTTTATTGATAGTGACGATTATGTCGCTAAGGATATGTATGAGAAGCTCTATGCTAAAATTACAGAAGATGATTTTGATGTGGTTGCTTGTAATAGCTTATCAATCTATCCTGATCGCAAGGATATAGTAAATTCTGGCATGTATGATTATCAGGATAATCATGAACTTCTAATTGATGCATATACAGTTCTTTGGAATAAACTATATAAGACTGAAATAGTAAAAAACTATCGTTTCAAACCGAATGTATGGTATGAGGATGTATTGATTTTAAATCAGATATATCCAGAAATAAAAAAAGTAGCTGGTATTTCCGATGTTGGATATTACTATGTTCAAAACGAAGGTTCTATAACGTACACTTATAATGATAAGTTATACCAGTTAGTTGAAAACATGGATGATTTAGTAGATTACTATAAACAACATGGATATTATGATGATTATAGAGATGAGTTGGAGTATACATATGTACGATACTTGTTTGGAACATTTATCAAACGTCTGGCAAAAGCAAAAGACTATAAAAAGTTTAAAGAGGGAACCAGATATGTAATGAAAAAAGTAAATGAACAGTTTCCTAGCTATAAAAAGAATAAATACTTGAATGAGAAGAATGGAAAATCAACTTACTTAAAACAGTTTAATCTGTTACTGGCAACAGTTATATATTTTAAGGAAAAGAATAAAATGAATTAAAGGTGGTATATAATGATATCTCTGGTAATGACAACTTACAATGGCGAAAAATATATTAATGAGCAACTGGATAGCATCCTTAATCAAAGTGTACAACCAGATGAAGTGCTTATTTTTGATGATGGTTCAGTTGATCAAACAGTAATATTAGTGAATGATTATATAAAACGTCACAAGCTAAGTAACTGGAAGATACATGTAAATAAAGAAAATCTGGGATTCAACAAGAATTTTCGCCATGCATTAAATGGAAGTAATGGAGATATTGTCTTCTTATGTGATCAGGATGATATTTGGATGAAGGATAAAATTGAGAAAATGATGCTGCATTTAAATCGAGATAATATTTTGTCTTTAGCCAGTGATTTTGTACTTATTGATGAAAATGGAAAAAACATAAATTCTAATAATATTAGAGACAAATATGGGATGTTAGATTTCAATATTAACGAATTTTCTATTGTTGAAGTATCGTATGAAGATTTACTAATGAAAAACTATGCTCAAGGTTGTACAATGGCCGTTAAAAAGGAACTAATTCAGTTATTAAAACAAGATGAGACCAATAACTTAGAACATGACTGGTCACTTTCTTTAATCGCTGCAATTCATAAAGGTTGTTACTTTTATAAAGAGCCTTTAATTAAATATCGAGTCCATTCAGATAATGCAATTGGACTGGATACAATTCAACTCGCAGATAAAAAGCGAATGAAGAGTAGAGAAGATGTAGTATCACTTGAATTACAAAGAATTCTATTTTCTTTGCAGTATGCAAATCAAAATGATAAAATATATCAGAACTTGAAATTTAGAAAAGAATATTATGAATTAAGAATACAATTAATACAAAAAAGAAAAGTGTTTTCCCTACTTTCACTTTCGCTATTCAGCAAATACAGAAAGTTGGCTAAAATACGTCCAATCTTAGGAGATATTACTTCAATACTAAAGAAGTATTAAAGTTTCATAAGAAATGGAAAATATATAGTATATATGCTATACTTAATAACAATGATTATGGAGGAACTATGGATTCTACAAACGCAATAGAAGTTCGTGGATTGTATAAAAGTTTCAAATTAGTTTATGATAAACCGAATACCTTGAAAGAAAGGTTATTGACTTTGTTTAAGCAATCAAATGTAACACGTAAAGAAATACTAAAAGATATAAATTTAAATATTAAGAAGGGTGAAACTGTTGCGCTTATTGGTACCAATGGTAGTGGGAAAAGTACGTTATTAAAACTAATGACGAAAATTCTATATCCAAATCAAGGTACTCTAAGTACAAATGGAAAACTTACTTCTTTACTAGAACTTGGGGCGGGGTTCCATCCAGACTTTACTGGACGTGAGAACATTTATTTTAATGCGTCAATTTTTGGTTTAACTAGAAAAGAAATTGACGGACGTATTGATGAGATTATTGCTTTCTCAGAACTAGGAGACTTTATTGATAATCCAATACGTACATACTCTTCTGGAATGTATATGCGTTTAGCATTTTCAATAGCTATCAATGTAGATGCGGAAATCTTATTGTTAGATGAGATTCTTGCAGTAGGAGATCAACATTTCCAGGATAAATGTTTTGAAAAATTAAAAGAATTAAAGAGCAGTGATAAAACGATTGTTATTGTATCTCACAGTTTAGATGTAGTAAAAGAAATTTGTGATCGTGCGGTTTGGATTTATCATGGAGGAGTTCAGTTAGATGGAGATCCTGCATATGTAATTTCTGAATATTTAAAGCAAATTGCAATTGATCATAAAGAGCAAGTGAAAAAATCGCAGGAAAGTGGTGAACATAAAACCAGAGGGGTTATGTTCATTGATGAACCAGTAGCATTCTCAGATGTGAAATATGGTCAAGTATTTCGTTTAAGAGGATGGTCACTAGCAAATTGTGAAGATTCTTATTATAAAGTATCGATTAATGGAAAAGAAGTAGAAGGATTTATACCTGAGCGTAGAGATGATGCTGTGGCAGCATATCATGAAGACTTTTTAGGATTTACTGATCCTGAACGAGTTGGATTCATGAAAGAGGTTCTATTGGATGATTACAGAGATGTAATTGAGGAAAGTGGAAAAAGTTCTTTCAAAATTGTGGCAGAGTTATATGACAATACAGATAAATGTTTAACAACAAAAGATGTTGTTGTAAACATTGAAGTAGAATAAGTGGGGTTATATATGGAATTAATTCGTAGTCTATATAATTACAGAGAATTTTTAATGACAAATGTAAAAAAGGAAATTCGTGGTAAATACAAAGGTTCTTTTTTAGGTGTCTTATGGTCATTTATTAACCCACTATTACAAGTTATTATTTATTGGCTGATATTCCCTTATTTAATGGGAAATACAGTTGATAACTATTTGATTTATCTGGTTTGTGGTATTATTCCATGGACATTCTTTACAACTGTAGTAACTCAAGGAATGGTTACCGTACGTTCGAATGCTGGAATTATCAAGAAAGTATATTTTCCTAGAGAATTATTACCAATTTCGGTTGTTATTAGTGGTTTAATTAACTTTCTGATTTCTTGTATTATTATTTTAATATTTACAGTAGCAGGCGGAGTTGGCATTAGCTGGCATTTAATTTTGTTGCCAGTATTGGCTTTGCTTCAATCACTATTATCATTAGGATTAGCATTTGCATTAAGTGCAATTAATATTTATGTAAAAGATACAGAATACATTGTTGGTTTTATTTTAAATATGGCGTTTTATGCAACACCTATTTTATACACGGCTGATAGATTTGCTGAAAATCAACTTATGATGTGGGTGTTTAAATTAAATCCAATGGCACATATTATTGATGCATATCGTGATATATTTTTATATCACCAATTACCAACATTAGGATCCTTAGGATATGTATTTGCATTTAGTATGGTTGTATTATTAATCGGATACGTGATTTTCAAGAAATTGGAAAAAGGATTTGCAGAAGAAATTTAAATATTAATCAAGGTTGGGGAGCGAATCGTCAATCTTTTTATGGTTTACTAATAACTGAATAAAGGAGTTTATTTATGAAGATTAAATATCGCATTGATCGAATCGACATCAGAGAAGTAGATAGCATACGTTATATCGCTATTACTGGATGGGCATTTTCGACTACAGGTGGAACTATTAATTATTCACTACAGGTTAACAAACAAGATATGCCTGTTATTTTTAGTGAAACAATTCGTCCTGATATATTACATGAATATGAAAAATATCACCCTCGTATGAAGTGTGGTTTTCGTGTATATGTGGATATAAGTGAAATAAGCAATATAACATCAATAGATTTATTTGCATCAATTGATGGTGAAACTAAACGTTTATTCAAAGCTGATAGCAATCAAGTAACTGCTTTACTAAATCATGAAAGTATTGTTTATGCGATCGACTACAAGCATTTAGAAAATGATGGCAATACATCAATTCAAGGATGGGCATATTCGTTATTAGGTGATAAGGAATTAGCATTTGTGGTTATAGACAGTAAAGGAAATGAAATTGAATCGACTACTCGTGTTTATAATCGTGAAGATTTATATAAATTAAAAATGGTTCCTGTTGAACAAAAATATTGTGGGTTCAGAACTAGTTTTCGTGCGATAGAAAATGAGAATTATTTTATTAAAGTGACAAATCAAAAAGAAACAGTAATTATTGATTTGGCTAAAGAGCTGAAAGGAAGAAGTTTCTTTCAAAAGATTATGTATTTGTTTAGATTGATGAATTGGAAGAATATCAAGCGTGGATTAAAATACTTAAGAAGAAATGGAATCAGCGGTTTCTTGAAAAGAGTTAGAAAAGGTCCATCACATGATAAGATTCATTATGATACTTGGTTTAATGCAAACAAAGTAACTGATGAACAACTAAAGAAGCAAAGAGAGGTTGAGTTTAAGTACCAACCTAAAATAAGTGTGATTGTTCCAACGTATAATACGCCTAAAAAGTTTCTTCATGAAATGATTGATTCAGTTTTGAATCAAAGTTATGGAAATTTTGAATTGTGTATTGCTGATGGAAGTCAAGGTAATACTGAAGTTCAAACAATCTTAGAAGAGTATCATCAAAAGGATGCACGCGTTATTTATAAAGTATTGAATGATAACTTTGGAATTGCTGGTAATACCAATGAAGCACTTGCAATGGCAACAGGAGAGTATGTTGGATTGTTTGATCATGACGATTTATTAACACCAGATGCGTTATATGAAATTGTTAAGTCTTTACAGGATGTTAAGTATGACATTCTTTATACTGATGAGGATAAAGTAAATAGTGATGGAACTGAATTTGATGATCCAAATTTAAAGCCTGATTTTAGTCTTGATTTATTACGATCACATAACTATATAACACATTTCTTTGTAGTGAAAACAGATATCATTAATGGCGTTGGTGGATTCCGTAGTGAATTTGATGGTGCACAGGATTATGATGTAATGTTCCGTTGTATTGAGCAGGCAGAAACGATTTATCATATACCGAAAGTATTATATCACTGGAGAATGCATGCGAACTCTACAGCAGAGAATCCAGAAAGTAAGATGTATTGTTATGAAGCTGGACAAAAAGCTATTAGTGAACACTACAAGCGTGTAGGTGTGGATGCTAAAGTAGAAATTATGGATTTATGGGGAATGTATCATACGACTTATGCTACACCTGGAAATCCTTTAGTATCAATTATAATTCCTAATAAAGATGAAAAAGAAACATTAAAAACATGTATTGAATCTTTGTATAAGAAAAACGTATATCAAGACTTTGAGATTATCATAGTTGAGAACAACAGTGAATCAACAGAGATCTTTGAGTACTACAAAGAACTTGAAAAGAAACATACTAATATTAAAGTTGTATATTGGGAAAATGATTTCAATTACTCGGCTATTAATAATTATGGTGTAAGCTTTGCCAAAGGTGAGTATTTGTTATTCTTGAACAATGATACTGAGGTCATTGCCAAAACTGCCGTTAGTGAGCTTCTAGGATGCTGTATGCGCGAAGAAGTTGGTATTGTTGGAGCAAAGTTGCTCTATGAAGATAATACTGTTCAGCATGCTGGAATTGTCTTAGGTTTTGGAGGATTTGCAGGTCATATCTTTACTGGGATTGGAAGAGACGATGTTGGGTTTATGGTACGTGCTCGTATCAATGGTAATTATAGTGCAGTAACTGCTGCATGTATGATGGTAGATAAAAAAGTATTTGAAGAAGTTGGCGGCTTTGATGAATCGTTCAAAGTTGGATTAAACGATGTTGATTTCTGTCTGAAAGTAAGACAGATTAATAAATTAGTAGTATTTAATGCATTCTCATTATGGTATCATTATGAATCAAAATCTAGAGGTTATGAAGATACAGCTGAGAAGATTCGCAGATTGGAAGGGGAAATAAAACATTTCCAAGATAAATGGGGAGATGTTTTAAGAAAAGGAGATCCTTATTATAATAAGAATTTCAAAATTGAACACGGACCGTTTATATTAGGTTAGTTTGGGGGAAGTATGAAATCAAACAAAAAGAAAAATTATATAAATAAAATTGTTTGTGCTGTTTTTTGTATATTAACAGTAGCTCTTGTTGTACTTTCACAAAAAAGTAGTACCTATCCAACTGCTAGTTGGTTTAATGGTAATTTTGAAGAACCTGATAAAAGTGAAGTTAATGAATTCTATACTTTAAAAAATAATAAGAAGTTTAAACAACAGATTACTTTCTCTACCTTAGATGTAGATACTTTAGAGTTCAAAATTGATAAGGGCAATGCACAAGCAGGTATATTAACTGTAGAATTCTATAATGGAAAAAATCTATTTACAAGTTATGAACTAAATCTGGATGACTACAATGATGTAGTTAGTATTGCAATGCCAGATCAAGCAACTTATGTAGATACAAGTTATACAATGAAACTTTCCTATCAGGGGGAAGGAACATTGGATATCTTTACCAGAGAAAGAGTAGATGATACGACTGGGAAAACGGTGAATGATTTAATTATGCGTTCTACTGGTACTGATCGTAGTCTACATAATAATTTATTAATCCTATTGTTTTTTGGAGTAGTAATATTAGGTATTGTTGTATTGTATGTAAATACAATTAGAAATAAAAAGATTTATAACAGTGTACAAGAAAAGATAAATCAATATTTAAAAAGATGGAAATTACTATATATTGTTGAGGTGATATTAGCCTTCTTGGTAATTTTATCTTTATTAAATGTTATTGTTGGTCTATTGTATATTAAACATATTAGTATCATAAGTATTAGTTTATTTATTATATGTTTTATGTTATTTGCTTGGTATTTTATGAATTTACTAGTAATGAATAAAGGAAACTTAGCAAAACTATTTGTAGTAATTGCAATACCTCTTGTAATTGCATATACATTTGCACTTGTTCCTAATTCAGCGCCAGATGAAATTCAACATTTCCTAAAAACATATTTAGTATCTGGATTTGATTATTCTAAGCAAAATGTAACCTATGTTCCAAAAGCATACGATAGTTCAATCTATTATAACTATCATACACTTCAAAGTTATTTAACTACAGCTACTGATTACAGTAGTGTAGTAAGTTCGGATGCAACAGCAACTTATTCAGTTGTAAACTATATTATTCCTAGTATCAGTTTTACTATTTCTAGATTGCTTAATTTACCATTAATGATTGGATATATTGGTGCAAGATTATTAAATGCTTCTATTTACATTGCAGGTGGATATTACGTATTAAAGAAAGCACCTTTAGGAAAGATGGTATTCTTTGTATACTTACTATTCCCGATGTGTATTCAACAGGCAGCTTCGCTGTCTCCTGATTGTTTATTAAATACCGTTAGTTTGGTATCAATTGTATTTTTATTACAATTGAAAAGTAGTGATCAGCCAATTACTACAAGGGATATAATAATTGCATGTATTTTATTTGCGATTTTAGGATTGACAAAATATGTATACTTACCAATTTTTGGATTAGTATTCTTATTGTTTGATAAAATAAAAAAATTAACATGGAAGCAATGGCTCTTATTGATTGGACTAATATTTGTTGCTTTAGTAATCATTGGATATTTCACGTTTATTGAAAAAGCACCTGGAGTAGGCTCAACCTTTGCAACCTACTATGAAGAAGTTGGTGTTGACTCTACAGCACAATGGCGTTGGATATTTAGTTCACCAATGAAATTTTTAGAAACATTGGGAAACACATTGAACACTCAAGGAACTTATTTCTTATTTTCAATGATTGCATCACCATTGTCTTGGCTAACACTACCAATCAATGATTTCATCATCTTTGTATTCATTGGTTTACTTTTAGTTTCAATGTTTGTAAAAGAGGAAAAATTTAAATTAAAGAAATTAGAAAAAGCTTGGATATTTATCTTATTCATTGCAATGTTTATTCTAGTAATTCTTGGAATGTACGTAAGCTGGACATCAGTTGGAGCTGATTTAGTTCTAGGAGTTCAAGGAAGGTACTTTATTCCAATCTTCATATTACTTTTATTACTGTTTGTTGGTAAAAGAAAAATTTTAATTGAGAATTATGTTAAGAATTATGTTATTATTCTTTTAGTTCTACATTCAATAATACTGATTAACATATTTGAATTTATGAAGTATGTAAATATATAGAAAAGGAGAGTCACTATGGATTATAAAGTTTTAGTCATTATACCTGCGTATAATGAAGAAGAGAATATACTTAAAACCTATAAAACTTTATTGGATTATCCTTATGATGTTATTGTAATTAATGATGGGTCTTTGGATAGTACCCAACAAATTTGTGAAGAAAACAATATTCCTCATATTAACTTAATCCATAATCTTGGAATTGGGGGAGCTGTTCAAACAGGATATAAGTATGCGGTTATTAATGACTATGATATTGCTATACAATTTGATGGTGATGGTCAACATGATGCTGCTTACATTCAATCAATTATACAACCAATAATAGATGATACAGCTGATTTTGTTATAGGATCTAGATTTGTTGGTGAAAAAAGTTCTTTTCAGTCAAGTGCTTCTCGTAGAGCTGGAATAAAAGTAATATCAGCTTGGATGAGATTATTTACGAAACAAAAAATCTATGACACGACTTCAGGGTTTAGAGCTAGTAATAAAAAGGTGTTTCACGAATTCGCTAACATTTATCCAATTGAATATCCCGAACCTATTACTACTACCGAAGTACTAAAGAAGCAGTATCGAGTAAGTGAGGTAGCAGTGGATATGAAGGAACGGATGGGTGGAAAATCATCTATTCATACATGGAAAAATGCATACTATATGATTAATGTATTAATTTCAATCTTTGTAGTTGCTACAAGGAGGTACAAATAATGGAAAATAATTTAAGGTTAGCAATCTTTTTGGTTGCTTTAGTATTACTTCTATTTGTTATGTATTTATTGAGAAAAGGAAGATTACCAATTAAATTTGCATTGTTGTGGTTTACAGCAATACTTCTATTATTAATTGTAGCTATACTTCCTGATATGTTACTTTGGTTGATGAATCTCGTTGGTTTTGTTACATTATCAAATTTGATTATAGGAATTCTATTTGTAATACTAATATTTATTACTATTTCATTAACAGTCATTATATCTGGACAAAGGGAAAAAATTAGAATTCTAAT
Organism: Breznakia pachnodae; assembly: GCF_030814225.1. Classification (GTDB taxonomy): domain Bacteria; phylum Bacillota_I; class Bacilli_A; order Erysipelotrichales; family Erysipelotrichaceae; genus Breznakia; species Breznakia pachnodae. The sequence goes on along the minus strand of NZ_JAUSUR010000001.1, from coordinate 554,617 downwards.
TCAGGAAGTGTCTATTTTAAAAGAAGAAGTAGATAATTTAGAAAATAGAAAATAAAATTTTGCGATTGAAAAAGATGGATTATCATCAAGGCTCATACTTTGAGTATAAGTCATAAAAAAGAAGAATTAGTATTCCTATTTATTGTAGGAAATCTAATTCTTTTTTAGACGACAAATTTTCATCAAACGGTTTTACTCGATAAGAATTTTATCGAATTTCTTAAGAAGAGTATCAATTTTTAAAAAATTAAAAATATGCATTCTAATAAATTCTATCAGATGGCATACAAAATAAATAATTACAACACTACATATATAATAAAGTATGCTATTTACTGTACTCATGGTTCCAATAGAGCCGAATTTATTTTCAATAAATTGAGCACGGAAAAGTATATTTTCTTGGATTATATAAATTCCAAAAGTTATAGCAGCAGATGTGGAGAAAAATTTAGTGAGTGTAGGATTTTTTATATTAATCCTTAGGAATAAAAGCATTAAGCAAATTGCAGCTAACAACATGAAAACAGATGTATATATACCACTATTAAGAATTATTGGAAGTTTTATACCATTCATATCAGAATATGTCTTTACAAGTTTTATAATATATTCAATAAATAGGCTTGAGAATAAAATAGGTATAAGAAATTTCTTTTTGAATTGAACATTACATAGCTTGATATAAGCACCAATAATATAACAAATAACTAGCCATAATACAGAGTAACCATTATTTAGAGTGAATAAATTTGGTGTATATGAAAAGTATGGCAATACAGCGAATATAATAATTAATAGAATTATAAATGTTTTCAAATTTTTATTATTTCTATTTTCAATCATATAGTGATTAAGAAAAGGAGATAAAAAATATAAGCCTACATAAGCAATAAAATACCAGTATTGATTAGATAGGATAGGGAAAAAATAATAGAATGTATTTATTTTATCGTTGAATATAATTCCAAACAATAATAGATAGAATAATACTATCACCCATAATTTAAGAATTTTTGATATTTTAAATTTTGAATTTACCATTAGATATCCACTTGCTAAAGCATAGCAATTCACACAAATATAAAAAATGGTATTCAATCCAGTAAATAGATAATATTTATTGGATTGAAAGGGTGGTAATGCTTGCAATACTCCACCAATGTTTAAGATGTGAACTCCAACAATCATAAACATACTAAAAATCTTTAGTATGTCAATTCCACTAATTCTTTTCATATAATTCTCTCCTCGTATCTCAAATATTGTATCAAATTAATTATTATTTTGATACATAATTAGATTGGAAAAATAATATGTTTGTATTATTGAATATGAGAAAATAATAAGGTAGAATAAAAATAATATGAAAACATACTTAACTGGAGAGTTTGCGGATAAAGCAAATGTAACAATAAGAACACTAAGATATTATGACAAGATTGGTTTATTAAAACCAAAGAAAGATCCTGAAAATGGGTATCGTCATTATTCAGATAAAGACTTTGTAACATTACAGAGAATTTTAGCAATGAAGCAAATTGGATTTTCATTAGAAGATATTCAATTGTTGATTATAGGTAAGGGAGAAGAAGATCTTGAAAAATCATTATTACTTCAAAAAGACTTAATAAATAAAAAGATTGATTATTTTTCTAATCTTAAAATTTCAATTGATACGGTTTTAAAAACCAATAAAAGTGGAACTCTAGATTGGAGTAAATTTATTACACTTCTTAATCATACTCATGATGATATGGTAGTGGAACAATATATAAATTCAAATAATCTAGTAATCCGAATGAATCTGCATGATAAATATTCAGTAAATAAAACTGGCTGGTTTCCTTGGCTATATAGTAATTTAAACTTAAAAAAAGCAAATCAGGTATTAGAGGTTGGTTGTGGGGATGGTAGTCTTTGGAAAAATGAAAAGAAGAATTTACGTCATCACGAAATCTTTCTAAGTGATATTTCAGAAGGGATGTTGGATAGTGCAAGAAATAATCTAGGTAATGATTTTAGTTATATGAAGTTTTCTGGAGAAAGTATCCCTTTTAAATCTAATTATTTTGATGTAGTGATTGCAAATCATGTACTGTTTTATATGAATGATTTACCACTAGCAATCAGTGAAATTTCTAGAGCACTTAAGCCAGATGGCTATTTCTATTGTAGTACCTATGGAGAAGGGCATATGAAAGAAGTAAGAGAACTTGCTGAGGAGTTTGACTCTCGCATCGTATTATCGAAAGAACCTTTATACGATGCCTTTGGGCTTCATAATGGTATGAGTAAATTAAAATGTAAGTTTAAAGATGTTCATTTGCATATCTATGAAGATCATTTAGAAGTTACTGATGCTGAGGACTTGATTGATTACATATTAAGTTGTCATGGAAATCAGAGAGAACGATTAAGTAAAAGAATAACTGAATTTAAAACATTTCTTCAAAATAAGATTGACGAGAATGGATATATTCATATCACAAAAGAATGTGGTATGTTTGAATGCAAAAATAAATAGAATATAACTTGACCATGACGTAGCGTCATGGTTTATGGTATAGTTATGTTGGAGGTAACATTATGAAAGGTATTGTTCTAGCAGGTGGTAGTGGTACGAGGTTATATCCGTTAACAAAGGTAACAAGTAAGCAATTGTTGCCAATTTATGATAAACCAATGATTTATTATCCACTATCGATTTTAATGAGTGCAGGGATTAAGGAGATTTTGATTATCTCAACTCCAGATGATACACCTAGATTTGAAGAATTATTAGGTGATGGTCATCAATTTGGAATTGAATTAAGTTATAAGGTGCAACCTTCTCCAGATGGATTAGCGCAAGCATTTATTATTGGTGAAGAATTTATTGGTGATGATAGTTGTGCAATGATCTTAGGAGATAATATTTTCCATGGACATGGTTTATCTAAACGATTGGTTTCAGCTGCTAATAATAAAGTAGGAGCTACTGTATTCGGTTATTATGTAGAAGACCCAGAGCGTTTTGGCGTAGTAGAGTTTGATGAAAACAGAAGAGCGATTTCTCTAGAAGAGAAACCAGAACAACCAAAATCAAATTATGCTGTTACTGGATTGTATTTTTATGACAATAAAGTCGTTGAGTATGCTAAGAATTTAAAGCCAAGTGCACGTGGTGAATTAGAAATCACGGATTTGAATCGTATTTATCTGGAAAATGATGAACTAAATGTTACATTATTAGGTGATGGCTTCACATGGTTAGATACAGGAACTCACGAATCTTTAGCAGATGCTACAGACTTCGTTCATACTATTGAAACACATCAAAACAGAAAGATTGCATGCTTGGAAGAAATAGCATACGACCAAGGATGGATTACCCTTGATCAGTTAAAAGAAACATATGAAATATATAAGAAAAACCAATATGGAGAATATTTAAAGAAATTAATTGATCGTAAGTATATCGTATAGAAGGAGCAATAATGAAAGTAATTGATACAGAGATTAAAGATGTAAAGATCATTGAACCTGATTGTTTTGGTGATCACAGAGGTTGGTTTATGGAAACATACTCAACTGATAAATTTAAAGAAATGGGAATTGTAAATGATTTCGTTCAAGATAATCATTCAATGTCACAAAAGAAAGGTACGTTACGTGGATTACACTTTCAAAACAATCCTTGTGCACAAGCGAAATTAGTTCGCTGTACAAAAGGAAAAGTAATCGATGTAGCTGTAGATATTCGTAAAGGAAGTCCTACTTATAAGAAGTGGGTAAGTGTAGAGTTAAGTGATGAAAATAAACGTATGTTTTATATTCCACGTGGATTTGCTCATGGTTTCTTATGTTTAAGTGACGATGTCGAATTCCAATATAAAGTTGATAACTTATATTCTAAAGAATGTGATCGTGGAATTCGCTACGATGATCCATCTATCAATGTGGATTGGGGTAGTTTATTGAATGGAATTGAACCAATTTTAAGTGAAAAAGATATGAATGGGCCAACACTTGATGAAAGTGATGCGAATTTCGTATACGAAGGAGATAAATAGTAATGAAAATTTTAGTAACAGGTGGTGCTGGTTTCATTGGTGGAAATTTTGTACACTACATGGTAGAAACATACCCAGAAGATGAAATCGTTTGTTTAGATTTACTTACTTATGCAGGAAATCTAGAAACATTAAAATCAGTAGAAGATAAAAGTAATTATAAATTTGTACATGGTGATATTGCAGATCGTAAATTTATTTTTGATTTATTTAAAAATGAGAAATTCGATGTTGTTGTAAACTTTGCTGCTGAATCTCATGTAGATCGCAGTATTGAAGACCCTGAAAGTTTTGTGCGTACAAATGTAATGGGGACAACAACACTATTGGATGCATCAAAAGAGTATGGAGTAAAAAGATTTCATCAAGTATCTACAGATGAAGTTTATGGAGATTTACCATTAGATCGCCCAGACTTATTCTTTACAGAAGAAACACCGTTACATACATCTAGTCCATATAGTTCTTCAAAAGCAGCTGCTGACTTGTTTGTAATGTCTTATGAAAGAACATTTGGGTTACCAGTGACAATTAGTCGTTGTTCAAACAACTATGGGCCTTACCATTTTCCAGAAAAATTAATTCCATTAATGATTTCAAGAGCATTGGCGGATGAAGATTTACCAGTATATGGAAAAGGTGAAAATGTACGTGACTGGCTACATGTTTACGATCACTGTGTAGCAATTGATTTAATTGTACGTAAAGGGAAACCTGGTGAAGTATATAATGTAGGTGGACATAACGAAAGAACAAATTTAGAAGTTGTTCAAACGATTCTAAAAGCACTAGATAAACCAGAAAGTTTAATTAAATATGTAACTGATCGTCCTGGACATGATATGCGTTATGCAATTGATCCAGAGAAATTAGAAACAGAATTAGGATGGAAACCTAAATATAACTTTGATACAGGAATTCAACAAACAATTCAATGGTATTTAGACAATAAAGAATGGTGGCAAAACATTCTTAGTGGAGAGTACCAAGAATACTTTGAAAAAATGTACAAAGAAAAGGGAAGAGCTTAAAAGAATCTATTTGAATAGATTCTTTTCTTTAGTAAATATGTTACTATATACTAGTATAAAAAATGAGAGGTAGTTTGTATATGAAACATACATTTGTAGTGTTGGCATATAAAGAATCTAAATATCTGGAAATGTGCATTCAATCCGTAATGAATCAGACACATTCCAGTGAAGTAATGATTGCAACATCAACGCCAAATGCATTTATTGATAAAATGGCAACTAAATACAATTTAAGTGTAGTAATAAATGAAGGAAAAAAAGGAATTGGTTATGATTTTGATTTTGCTTTACATGCTGCTGAAGGTTTAGTTACAATTGCCCATCAAGATGATGTATATGAAAAAACATATGCTCAAAAAATGGTGGAGGCATATAATAAAAATCAAAATGCTATTATTCTATTTAGTGATTATTATGAAATCCGAGATAATCAAAAAGTAGAAACAAATACCAATCTTAAGATTAAACGAATCCTATTGTTTCCTTTGCGCTTGCAAAGTTGGGCTGGTTCTCGTTTTATCAAACGTTCTGCACTTCGCTTAGGAAATGCAATCTGCTGTCCCGCAGTTACGTTTAATACAAAGCAGATAACTTCAGAAAAGGTGTTTGCAAGTGATTTTCAATGTAATATAGATTGGAATGGATGGGAAAATCTCTCAAATCAAAAAGGTAAATTCATTTTTATTTCAGAAAAGTTAATGGGTCATCGTATCCATGTTGAATCAACAACTACAGAAATTATAAATGATAATATAAGAACAAAAGAGGATTATATAATGTTAAAACGATTCTGGCCATCATTTATTGCCAGAGCAATTAATAAGTTCTATAAGAATGCTGAAAAAAGCAATCAGGAGTAGCGAGGTAACTATGAAAGTTTTAGTAACAGGATACAAAGGACAATTGGGTTATGATATTGTCAATGAATGTAAAAAAAGAGGTATTGATGCAGTTGGAGTAGATGTTGAAGAAATGGATATCACAGATGCAGCAATTGTAAAAAAGGTTATTAATGAAGGTGATTATGATGCTGTAATTCACTGTGCAGCATGGACTGCAGTAGATAAAGCAGAAGATGAAGTTGCATTATGTACAAAAGTTAATGTAGATGGAACAAGAAATATTGCAGTCATCTGTGAACAACTTGATATCCCAATGATGTACTTCAGTACGGATTATGTCTTTAATGGTGAAGGTGAAACGCCATGGAATGAATATGATAAAAGAGAGCCATTAAGTGTATATGGTGATACCAAATGTGAAGGTGAGAAAATAGTTGAAAAACTAGCAAAACATTTTATCATTCGTATTTCTTGGGTATTTGGATACAATGGTAATAACTTTGTAAAAACAATGAGAAAACTAGCAAGTGATCGAGATGAACTAAATGTTGTTAATGATCAGTTTGGATCACCAACCTATACATATGATCTTGCAAAACTATCAGTTGATATGATTGATACAGATAAATATGGAACTTATCATGCAACAAATGAAGGTGTTTGTACTTGGTATGAATTTGCGCAAGAAATCTTTCGCTTATCAAATATTGATATAAAAGTGAATCCAGTAACAAGTGATGCTTTTCCAGCAAAAGCTCATCGCCCAAAGAATAGTCGAATGAACAAAAACGAATTAGATAAGAATGGATTTTCTCGCTTACCAGATTGGAAGGATGCATTGCGTCGATATATTGAAATAATTGAGGAGAACTAATTATGAACGTAGCACTAATTATTGCAGGTGGAAGTGGGTCTAGAATGGCCCAAGATATTCCTAAACAGTTTATTAATGTATATGATAAACCAGTTTTAATTTATACTTTAGAAGGTTTCCAAAAGCATCCAGAAATTGATGCCATTGAAGTTGTATGTATTGATGGATGGCATGATATTTTGTGGGCTTATGCAAAACAATTTAATATTACAAAATTGAAATGGGTAATTTCTGGTGGTAGTACAGGACAAGAATCAATAAGAAATGGTGTGGAGAATTTAAAAGATGTTTGTACGCAAGAGGATATTGTAATTGTACATGATGGAATTCGTCCACTTGTTGATGCAAGTGTTCTTTCAGATGTAATTATTAAATCAAAACAATATGGAAATGCAGTAACATCAATGCCATATAATGAACAAATATTTGTAGTTGATGATGAACTATCAACTACACAATATATTCCTCGTGAAACGTTGAGAAGAGTTTCAACACCACAAGCCTATAAATATGGAAAATTAAGCTGGGCATACAAAGAAGCGTTTGAGAAGGAAATTGGTATTTATGGATCTTCTTATACAAATACAATGATGGTTGATTTAGGAGAACGTTTATATTTTGCAGCTGGTTCTGATAAAAATATTAAATTAACAACCCAAGATGATTTAGAATTATTTAAAAGTATGCTTAAATCTAGCAAAGATGATTGGATGAAATAAAGATGAATAAGCGATATGAAAAAGAATTAGATTTATTTTCAAATGACAAAATATTTAACAAACTGAATCAAGAATCAGTATTTTTCATAAGTGGTTCTACTGGTATGATAGGTTCTTACCTAGTTGATTTGTTAATGTATTTAAATAATGCAAAAGGTTATAAAATACAAATCTATGCTATGGGAAGATCTAAAGAATCCGCATCGAAAAGATTTAAGACTCATTTTGATAATGTTAATTTTCATTTTGTTGAAGGTGATGTTACAAAAACTATTGTTTCAGATGTAAAAGCTGATTATGTTGTTCATGCAGCAAGTAATTCAGATCCCAAGCTGTATGCTACACAACCAGTTGAAACATTAAATGGAAATTTCTTGGGGATGCTACATTTATTAAATTATGCAAAGGAAGTTAATGCAAAAAGAGTAATTTATATTTCTTCAGGAGAAATGTATGGAATACCATTTGATATTGATGATTTTGACGGATTTGTAGAAACAGATAGTGGTTATGTCGATTACAGTAAATCACGCGCCTGCTATCCTTCAGGAAAAAGAGCAGCAGAGGTGCTATGTCAAAGCTACTTAGACGAGTATAATATTGATTCTGTAATTCTAAGACCCTGCCATATTTATGGTCCAACTATGACAAATTCGGATACAAGAGCAATATCTTCGTTTATCAGAGATGGTGTTTTTCAACGTGATATTGTTTTAAAAAGTAAAGGAGATCAAATTAGATCTCATTGTTATGTAGGAGATATGGCCATGGCAATTGTTTATGCAATTATAAATGGTCAAACAGGTGAAGCTTATAATGTTGCTGGAGATAGCTCCATTGCTGCAATAAAAGATTTAGCTTCAATAATATGTAATTATGCAAATACAGAAATAACTTTTGATATTCCTTCAGAGACTGAACAAAAAGGTTTTTCTAAAGTTCCTGCAGCAATATTAAAAAATAACAAGTTAAAAAGTATTGGTTGGCAGAGTCATTATAGTCTTAATTCTGGTATTGAACAGACAATTAATATATTGCGTGAAAATATAGATACTAACAATCAAACTTAAATATGGAGAATAAAAGATGGCAGATTATAAATATGAAGATAATACTCTAAAAAAGTTACAAGAAATAGAATTATCAATTTTAAATGATTTTTCAAAAATATGCGATGAAAACAATCTTGACTATTTTTTAGTTGGAGGTTCAGCAATTGGTGTTTTACGTCATAAAGGATTTATACCTTGGGATGATGATATCGATGTAGGGATGAGCCGTAAGGATTACGATAAATTTCTAGCAATTGCGAAAGATCAGTATAGTGATCGATATACGATTGTAAATAATCAAGAGAGAGCTGACTTTCCTTTAATGAATACTCGTTGGGGATTAAATGGTACACAATTTGTACCAGAAGATTTCAAAAATGTAAAAGGTGATTTTGGTATATTTCTAGACATCTTTTGTTTTGATAATATTCCTGATGATGATAAAGAAATGAGAAAGCAAGGAACATGGGCTTGGTTCTGGGGGAAACTATTAGTAGTAAGTGGAGTGCCAAAACCAGTATTATATGTTTATGGTATTAAAGCAAAGATTGTATTATTCGTTTATTTCTTTGCTCATCGTATTTTTAAAATCTTACATTTGAAACCTCGTTTATTTTATAACAAGGCTAGCAAACATATGTTGAAATATAAAGATGTTGAGACAAAAAGAATGGCTTATATGTTTGATCCTTCACGATTTACTAGTATTGTAAATAAAGCAGATATTTACCCTACTCAAAAAAGAAAGTTTGAAAATATCGAAGTTAGGGTACCACATAAAGTGGAAGAATATCTAGCTACAAGATATGGTGATTACATGCAACTTCCTCCAGAAGATAAGCGACATAATCATCCACCATATATTTTAGACTTTGGAGAGTTTGGAGATAATGACTTATAAGGTCTATGATACATTAGATAATTGAGTTAATTATAAGTTTATTGTGTATATAGGTTTAAGTGAAGAAAGAGAGCAGTGATGTTTATGTATCAGAAAAATAAAGAAATCATTAATTATATTATATTTGGTGTATTAACAACGGCAGTAAACTGGGTCATTTATACCATTACTACAAATATAATTGGAATAGATATTAATATTGCTAATATAATTGCTTGGTTTGGAGCTGTATTATTTGCTTATGTCACAAATAAATTATTTGTGTTTGAGTCAAAGAAATGGGATGTAACACTTGTAATGAAAGAACTTAGCCTATTTTTTGGATCACGTGTTTTATCAGGAATTGTTGAAATTGGTGGATTCTCACTATTAGTATTTATTGGAATGGATCAGACAATGTTTGGAATTAAAGGATTTGTCGCAAAAGCATTTATTAGTGTGTTTGTGATTGTATTAAATTATGTATTTAGTAAACTACTAGTATTTAAAAAAGACAAAGCAGATGATTCTCTTTCACAATAATTGACAACCTTTGAAAAAAGGTGTATAAACTAAAGTGTAAAAGTAAAAAGCAATGAAAAGGATATGAATTCTTAAACTTGATGTAGAGAGAGAAGTGGTTGGTGAAAACTTCTTGAAGAGATTATGGATTTACTCCCTTGGAGCTGCCCCTGAAAAGGTGTGCCGGAAAACAGACGTTAACTGTAATGAGGTATATGAAATTCATATACAAAAAAAGGTGGTACCACGTAAGTCTCAACGTCCTTTGGCGATGAGACTTTTATTATGTACGAAAGGAAAAAATATTATGGTTGATTTTTTAAATGATGAATATCTAAGTAAATTAAATCACTCATGTGCTCATGTTATGGCACAGGCAGTTCAACACTTATATCCAAATGCTAAATTTTGGGTAGGTCCAGTTGTAAGTGAAGGATTTTACTATGACATGGATTTAGGTGATGATGTAATTAAAGACGAAGATATTCCAAGAATTGAAAAGGAAATGAAAAAGATTTGTAAGGATGGTAAACGTATCACTCGTGAAGAAATTTCAAAAGCTGATGCATTAGAGATGTTTAAAGACGATCCTTACAAGATTGATTTGATTAATGACTTAGAGGATGGAACTATCACAATCTATCGTCAGGGAGACTTTGTGGACTTGTGTAGAGGTCCTCATGTGGATACAGTAAAAGAATGTCGTAACTTTAAGTTAATGAAACATTCTGGTGCTTATTGGAAAGGGGATAAAAACAACAAAGTTCTGCAAAGAATCTATGGTGTTTGTTTCCCTACAAAAGAAGAATTAGATGATTATTTAGCACTTTTAGAAGAAGCTAAGAAACGTGATCATAAGAAACTAGGTAGAGAGTTAGAACTATTCATGATGAGTGAATACGCTCCTGGTATGCCTTTCTTCTTACCAAAAGGAATGATTGTTCGTAACTTATTAGAAAGTTACTGGTATGAAGAACATGAAAGAGAAAACTATGAGTTTATTAAAACTCCAATTATGATGAGCAAAGATCTTTGGGAACTTAGTGGACACTGGGCAAACTACAAAGACAATATGTATATTTCAATGGTTGATGATCGTGAGTTTGCAATTAAACCAATGAACTGTCCAGGAGGAATGTTAGTTTATAAGAATGGATTACATTCTTATAAAGATTTACCAATCCGTAGTGGGGAATTAGGTCAGGTACATCGTCATGAAGCAAGTGGAGCCTTAAATGGTTTATTTAGAGTTCGTACATTTACACAAGATGATGCTCATATCTTTATGCGAGAAGATCAAATTGAAAGTGAAATTATTGAACTATTAAAACTAATTGATCGTATTTACTCAACTTTTAACTTGGATTATAGAATTGAGCTAAGTACAAGACCAGAAGATAAATACATTGGAACTATTGAATCTTGGGATAAATCAGAAGCTGCATTGGAAAATGCAATCAAGAAATCAGGAAAAGAATATAAGATCAATCCTGGTGATGGAGCATTCTATGGACCAAAACTTGATTTCCATATCCGTGATTCATTAGGTAGAAGCTGGCAGTGTGGAACTATTCAGTTAGATGCAAACTTACCAGAACGTTTTGATTTAACTTATGTTGATTCAGATGGTAGCAAGAAACGCCCAGTCATGCTTCACAGAGCAATCTTTGGATCAATTGAACGTTTTATCGGAATCTTAATTGAACACTATGCAGGTGCATTCCCAACTTGGTTAGCACCAGTACAAGTAAGTGTATTACCAGTTAAGAATGAATATCACCAAGAATATGCACAAGAAGTATACAAACTACTTCAAGACAACAATGTTCGTGTAGAGATTGATGATCGTGAAGAAAAGTTAGGTTACAGAATCCGAGAAAATCAAATGAAGAAATTACCATTCATGTTGATTTTAGGAGACAGTGAACGTGATGAAAAAACAATCAGTTTTAGAAGATACGGGGAACAAAAGACTACTACTTTAAGTCAGGAAGAATTTGTTGAACTTATCAAAAACGAAAACGATACAAAAGAAGAGCATAAATAAGAAGATGAAGAGCATAAATCATTAACTAATGTGGTTTGTGCTTTTTATATGGAAATTAAAATAAAGTTAAAGCAGCTCTTGTTGATTGTAGTCTTTTTTCGTATAATGATATACAGTAATTAAATTGTTTTACACATTAAGTGAATCTACATTGCGTGTAAATTTAATTTGGAGGTTTAGAATGGGTAATCAAAAAATTTCATTAATTATGCCTGTGTATAATTCAGAAAAATATTTAGAAGAAAGTTTACAATCAGTTTTTCAACAATCCTATAAGAATTTTAACCTTATTATTATGGATGATGGATCTACTGATGGTTCAAATACAATCTTAAGGGATTGGGAAAAAAAATATCCTGATGTTATTAAAGTTTATACTCAAGAAAACCAAGGCCAATCTGCTGCGAGAAATAATGCTTTGAATTATGCAGATGGAGAGTTTATTAGTTTTGTCGATTCTGATGATATCTTAGAGTCAACAATGTTGGAAGAATTAATGAATGAAGTAGATGATACAACAGATATAGTTGCCTGTGCTTATGAAAAATTTATTAGTGAGACGAATGAAATAACATTGACTCGTCTTCCACTTGCATGGTGGGTAGAATTTGATGCTACTCATAAACATCTGTTTCACTATACGCCTTGTGCCAAACTGTTTCGTACCGATTTTCTAAAACGTTTTGATATTAAATTTAGTGTTGGAGAACAACTAGAAGATGGTCCTTATTGTTGCATGAGTGATATTTTAGCAAGAAGTGTGAAAGTAATTGATTTCGTAGGGTACCATTATCGAATACATAGTTCATCAACAATGGGGAATGTCAGAAAAAAGGGTGGACAAAAACCTAAAGTTCCTTACAATGGAGTGCGTCAAGCAGTTGCAACAGTTCGTAACCATAATACTGATGAAATAAAAGATAAAATATTAGAGTATTGTATTATAAAAATTTTAGCTGGATTAACAACAAATATGTATAAGAATTGTGATAAGGAAACCAGAAAAGAAATATGCGAATTTTGTTACTCTTTTATAAAAGATAATTTTCCAAATGTGAAAAAAAATCCATATGTAGGTTTCTTCAAACTAAAACAATTACCACTTACACATCGTGTTGCAACAAAACTATTTGTGTTAAGTTATCGAATGCATTTATTGTATCCATTTTCATTGATTGTTTCAAAGGTACTATAATATGGAAAATAATAAGAAATTAAGTTTATCGCGCAATCTATTATGGAACTCAATAGGCTCATTTGTTTATTTAGCCTGCCAATGGGCTATTTCATCTTTTTTAGTTTTAAGGATAACAAATGATGAATCAATTGCAGGAATATTGACACTTGCAATTACAATAACAAATATATTTTATAATGTTTCTTGTTTCAATGTAAGACCATATCTAATCTCTGATATGAAAAGTAAATATAAAGATGATGAATATATTTCTTTTCGCGCATTCACTTGTATATTAGGTTACGTCTTATGTTTTGTATATATTATGTTCTTTGCTTATTCATTTAATGAAGTCTTGTGTATTATGTTGTATATGTTATATAAGATAGGTGAGGCGATTGTTGATATTATGCATGCATTTGAACAACGTGAGTCGAGAATGGATATTGGAGGTAGATCGCTTTTATTAAGAGGAATTGTTTCTTTGCTTAGTTTTTACTTTGCTTTGAAATTTACAGGAAATATTAGTTTAAGTGTATTAATAATGGCAATATTTAGTTTTATATGTATTTTAATATACGATGTTCCAAATGTGAAAAATTTTGTTCATATTAAGTTCTCATCCTCTTTGGCTTCAATGAAATTAATGTTTATTGAGTTTTTACCACTGACAATAGCATCATTTCTATCAACATTCTCTGCGTCATTTCCACGACAAATGTTAGATTTATTAGAAGGGAATGCAGTACTTGCAGTGTATGGCTATGTTGCAGCACCAACTGTAATTGTTCAAGTTGCAGCATCTTATATATTTAATCCATTCTTAACGATTTTTGCTGATTATTTAAATAAAAATGACATTGCTGGATTTAAAAAGATGGTAAATAAGATTATATTAGTACTTATTGGAATTTCCGTTATTTGTATCATTGGTGGACAACTTCTAGGTACATTTGGATTACGAATCTTATATGGAGAACGTATTGCTAATTATAGCTATCTATTAGTTCCAATTATTTTGTATACTTCATTAACTGCTTTTGTCTGGTTTTTGTGGAACCTTTTAATTATATTGAGATGTTTAAAGCAATTATTAATAATTAATATAATTGGTTTAGTAGTTGTATTGTGTGGTTCTTATTTTGTTATTCAACAATACTCAATGGATGGTGTAACCTATGTATTACTTATATATGTTGCGATTGTATTAGCTATGATGTTACTACTTTTGAGAAATAAGCTTCGCCAATTTGAAGAAAATAATAAAATGGAAAATATAGATAATTAATGAGTTTAGAGATTATTCATTTTAGTGACTACTATCACTAAAATGAATATTTTTTTTGAGATATAAACAAGAGAATGTTAATTGGGGTTAACAAGAGAAGTCGTTTTTGTTATAATAAAATGGGATATAAGGAGTTTAGTTTATGAAGAAAAAAGGTTTATTAATATTTACATCTTTATTTATATTAATTAGTATCTTTGCATCTGATAAGTTTTTAGCGAATGATGGCGCAGGTGAAGATACATCAGCAGATGAAGCACAAAATTTTGAAGTTGGTGAAGAGTTGGATGAAGATCATATGTTCACAACGATGGATGCAGAAGGAAATATCATTGAATATGATATGAGTGAACTTGAAGAAGAAACTGCAGCAGAAAATTCAGCTCAAATGAGGTCCAGAACAATAGCTACTTATGCAGATGTTAGTGTTGGGGTAGTTAACTTTAAGACAAAATCAAGTTCATCACTTAATACAACATATACTGAAGATGGTACAAACAGATCAGGATATGTAAATGGTTATTATGCAGCAGATGCAGCTTTCTTGGGTTACAACAGTGATCGTTCAAAAGTTAAGTTTATGCAAGCTGGAGTGATTGGTTGGGTAAATGCATCTGAGGTACAGGTGTTAGATTATACAAATACTAATCAAGTTAAGTCAGTAAACTTCTATAGAAGTGAAGGTGGAACGATTATTCATTATGGAACGAATAATATTTCATCAAGTTCTTATTGGTTACAAACCAATGTTGGTCCACGCCAATCTTACATGCAAGATAATGTTGTTTATTATAGTTATGATGGACATTATTTCTATACTACATATTCAAAAATGATTAGTGATTATAAGGCAGGAACTAGAGCAAATTCAATAAACCCAAACAATCCTTATTATAATTATTATCAATATTTAAGTCATAGAACAAAGACAAATTTTACAGCAGCAAACTTTAATAGTTTCTTGCTTACAAAAACAAACAGTTCATCTAAGATGAACAACTTAGGTAGTTCATTTATTCAATATCAAAATTCATATGGTGTAAATGCATCGTTGACATTTGGCATTGCAGCAAATGAAAGTGCATGGGGACAAAGTTCAATAGCTAAAAATAAGAATAACTTATTTGGACATGCTGCTTATGATTCAGATCCTAGTGGTAGTGCAAATGGGTATTCAAGTGCAGCATACAGTATCTATTATCATACAAAGGTATTTATATCCGAAGGTTATCTAGATACAAAAGATTATTCTGGAAGATACTATGGTTCTCATTTAGGAGATAAGGCCAGTGGTATTAATGTGAAGTATGCATCGGATCCATATTGGGGTGAAAAGGCTGCTGCAATTAGTTGGCAGATGAGTAAAACTTATGGGGCAGGTGATGCTGGTAAGTATACAATTGCAATTAAATCAAAAGGTACGAATCTGAATGTGCGAAAAGAAGCTAGTTCAAGTTCAACTGCTTTATATCAGACTGGAACATCAGGAGATTATCCATTTATTATTCTAGGTACAGTTACTGGGGAATCAATTAATGGCAATAATGTATGGTATAAAATACAATCAGATACTACATTAAATGCAAATAGAACAGCATTAACTCAAGATAAGGGTGATTATGATTACAATAATTATTATGGTTATATTCATTCGAGTTATGTAACAATTGTAAATACTGGTAGTGGTGGAAGTACTGGTACAGTAAAGGGTGATGTGAATGGTGATGGAAAAGTCACTTCGGCAGATTACCTGTTTGTTAAAGCCTATATTATGGGTACAAAGTCACTAACAAGTGATCAACAGAAAGCAGCTGACGTAAATGGTGATGGAAAAGTCACATCAGCTGATTATTTAAAGATTAAAGCCTATATCATGGGTACAATCAGTGGATTTTAGTGGGAGATAATGATGAAAAATATTAAAAGAATAGCAGTAGCAGCAATTGCAGTAGTAGTGTCATTGACACTGATTATACCGACGACAATACAAGCAGCTGGATTTAGCGTATATGCATCTACGGGATCGGTAAACGTAGGATCTTCCTTCACCGTAAGTGTGGGAGGTAGTGTAACAGGTAGATTTGATTTAGCTGTAAGTAATGGAACATTATCAACTACATCAGTTTGGGTAGAAGATAATACACAATCAGTAACGGTAACACCATCAGGAGCAGGAACAACAACAGTAACAGTAACTGCAACCGATGTAAGTGATTCAAGCACGTTTGAGCCAGTAACAGGAAGTCAAAGTGTATCTGTATCCGTAGTAGCAAATAACAGTGGAGGATCATCAGGAGGAAGCAGTGGAGGTTCTTCAGGAGGCTCATCAGGAGGAAATAGTGGTGGAGCTACTGACAATAATCAAACAGCAGAAGATCCAACCAAAGAGGAAGAGGAAACAGTAAATGTAGATCTTGCATCTTTGAGTGTATCATCAGGAGAGTTGTCACCAGCGTTTGCAGCAGGAACAACAAACTATACAGTAGAACTAACAAATGATATAAAAGAACTTACAGTGGAAGCGACAGCAGCAGATGCAGCAGCAAGCGTAAGTGGAACAGGAAAGAAAGAATTAAAAGAAGGTGAAAATAAGATTGAAGTAACGGTAACTTCAAAGGAGCAAAGCAAAGTATATACAATCAATGCTTATGTAGAAAAAACACCTGAAGTATATTTGAATTTAGGAAATAGTAAACTTGGAGTGTTAACACTAAAATCAGCACCAAAGTTAGAAGGATTCGAAGAATACAAACTAACAATAGATGGAAATGAAGTAACAGCTCAAAAGAAAATAAGTACAGGATTAATCTTGTTGTATATGGTAGATGAAAAAGGTGAAAGAAACTATTACATCTATGATGAGAAGACAAAAGAAGTAACCTCAATTTATATTCCGACAGCATTGTTTGGAAAGAACTATGCAATCATCACAATACCAGAAGAGATGCAGAAGATGGAAGGGTATAAATTTGGAAAGGTAACAGTAGGAGAAACCGAGTTAGAAGGATGGGCATTTGAGAATACAAAGTTCAAGAACTATAAGTTAGTGTATCTGATGGATGAAAATGATGTAATGAGGTTATATCAGTATGAGTCAGAATCACAAACCCTACAACCATTTAGTGGAGCAGCACCAATCACTCAGGAAGAGTATGAATCACTAAAGAGTGATGCAGATATGAAGAATATCTTATTATATTCAACAATAGGATTGGGAGTAGCGACTGCTGGATTATTAGTAGCATTACTATTAATGAAGAAGAAGTCGATTACATCAAGCAGACCTAAAATAAATAAAGAATAATAACTGAAAAGATGACATATTCGCAAGTTGAACTTGTTGAATGTCATCTTTTTTCGTATAATATTAAGTATTATTGTAAACGATATGGAAATGGAGAACTTATGGTTATTGGAATATTAATTATATTAATATCTGCAACATTGTATACTTCCGCAAAGTGGGCGCTTAGTTATTTTGGATTGTCTTGTTTCGAACAGATTATCTTTCATTTAAAAGTTCCTTTAGAAGGTACCAATACAGATTTTATATTTGACTGGATTAAAAAATGTTTTGTGAAAGCTTGTATTTTTACTGCTATCCTTTGTGCTCCTCTATTAATTGAAACCTATGCAGAGAACTTTACTATAATTGCAATTGTAGCAGGTATTATCTTATTAATACTGGCAGCACATGAAGTAGGCTTATTTATGTTTGTAATTAACTTGTTTAGAAAAAGTAATTTCTATGAAGATAATTATGTAGATACGAAAAGTGTGGAATTAACATTTCCAGAAAAGAAACGTAATTTAATTTATATTTATGTTGAATCATTAGAGACCACATATACTTCAAAAGAAAATGGGGGGAATCATAAACATGATTTAATCTATCCACTTTCTACCTATGGACTTGAACACATTAACTTCTCTCATAATCAACAATTGGGAGGAGCAAAGGTCGTTTCTGGTACTGGATGGACAACTGGTGGAATTGTGGCTCAAAGCGCAGGCATTCCCTTACTGGTTCCAATCAGTCAAAAACGTTTCTCTAATAAAACGGATTTCTTTCCTGGGATATATGCACTAGGAGATATACTGGAAGATCAGGGATACAATCAGGAATATTTAATTGGTTCTGATGCTATCTTTGGCGGAAGAGAGTTCTATTTTAAAAAGCATGGAAATTATAAAATTTTTGATTTAAAGAGTGCTTATAAAGATAGTAAAATTCCTGCAGACTATAAAGAGTTCTGGGGATATGAAGATGAAAAGTTATTTGCATTCGCAAAAGAAGAAGTAACTGCATTGGCGAAGGAAGATAAACCATTTAACTTTACAATGCTAACAGTGGATACACATCATCCTTATGGATATAAATGTCATAAATGTGAAGATCAATATGATGAGCGTTTATCAAATATTATAGCGTGTAACTGCAAACAGGTAGGAGAATTTGTAGAGTGGATTCAACAACAACCATTCTATGAGAATACAACAATTGTTATAACTGGAGATCATCTTAGTATGGCTGCCGAGTATATTAATGATACCTATGATAAGAATTATGAACGAACAATCTTTAATTCATTTATAAATAGCCCTGTGGAGGCACAAAAGATGAAAGACAGACAATTTACCAGTTTTGATATGTTTCCAACGACATTGGCCAGTATGGGCGTGAGAATGGATACGAATCAGTTAGGACTGGGAGTCAATCTTTTCTCAGAGCAAGAAACACTATTAGAAAAGTATGGATTTGATTATATGGATCAGCAATTACGTAAGCAATCCAAGTTATATAAGCAGAAGTTATTGAAGAAATAACTTCTGCTTTTGTTCATTTGTAAGGGTGTTAAACAATGAATATGAACACTAAAACATAAGAAACTGTTGTAATTCGTTCTAAATTGGTATAAAATTGTCAAAGAATGATAACAGGGAGAGTGTTATGCTAAATTTAAAAAATGTAATTAAATCGTATGATAACAAAAAAGTGTTAAATGATTTATCATTATCGATTGAAAAAGGTGAAATAGTATCTGTATTAGGATCTAGTGGTAGTGGGAAAACAACATTGCTGAATTGTTTATTAGGAATTGTTGATTTAGATGGTGGAGAAATCATCTTAGATAATAAAGATATTACAAATGAACCAATTGAAAAAAGAGGATTTAATATTGTATTTCAGGACTATGCATTATTTCCTCATTTAAGTGCGTACCGTAATATTGTATATGGTTGGAGAAACAATCCATCTGTTTGTACTCAAGAAGAAGTTGATTCATTAATTGATCTGCTAGAATTAAGAGAACATTTGGATAAAGATATTGATCAACTTTCAGGAGGTCAGAAACAAAGGGTAGCATTAGCACGTACTCTAACATTAAAACCAAAAGTATTATTATTGGATGAACCATTAAGTGCCCTTGATGGAGTTATTCGTGAATCAATTAAGGAAACGATTAAGACAATCTCAAGAGAATTTCAACTTACAACGATAATCGTTACTCATGATCCTGAAGAGGCGCTTACAATGTCCGATAAAGTTCTTATTTTAAACAAAGGTAAAATTGCTCAGTTTGATACACCAGAAAATATTATTAAACATCCTCAGGATGAGTTTGTGAAAACATTTATTTTAAATCAGTTATATATTAAGAAAGATAATATCATGAAGTTATTTGGAGATACTCATGCTTAAGAGTAACAGAGAACTTAAACTTATCTATATTGTGTTATTTGCATTCTTTGCTTTCTTTTTGTTTTACCCTTTGGCACTTGTGCTGATTCGTGCCATCCAGACAAACGGAGTCATCAGTATAAATAACATTATTAAGATTGTTACCAAAGAACGGTTTTTAATTTCACTTGGAAATAGTTTAAAGATTGCTAGTTTGAGTGCATTAATATCTACAACTCTTGCATTCTTTTTAGCTTATGTGATTCACTATACACATGTATCAAAATGGATTAAAAAAGCTATTAATATAATTGCCGTTATGCCAATGCTGATGCCAACCATTACTTATGGTTTTGCGATTATTTATACATTTGGAAAACAAGGAGTATTTACCAAACTATTTGGTTTTCAGCCATTTCAGTTATATGGATTTAATGGATTATTAATTGGCTATGTAATCTATACATTACCAATAGCATTTATTCTAATCAAAAACACAATGAAGTATGTTGATAAGAAACAATTCGTCGTATCAATTATTATGGGAGATAACGGAAGAAGAAGATTTTTTCATACCATCTTTCGTCCTCTGTTATATACAGTAGTAATTGCATTTATTCAGACCTTCTTTTTAAGTTTTACTGATTTTGGTATTCCAGCTGCAATTGGTGGACAGTATGAAGTTATTGCCAGTACCTTATACAATCAGATGCTTGGATCAATTCCAAACTTTCACAATGGAGCAGTAATTGCATTGGTACTATTAATACCTTCAATTGTAGCTGTCTTTGTAGTAAGTTATATAGAACGTTTAAACGTTCGTTATGACAAGATTTCAGAAGTTGCACTACCAATATACAAAGTTAAAGATCGTATATGCAGTGTATTCTCTGCATTAATTTTATTTGTAGTTATTGCCGTATTTGCAGTTATCTTTATTTTGCCGTTTGTAAAAGAATGGCCATATAATACAGCATTTACATTCCAACACTTTATAGAAACCTTCCAGTCATCGAATTTAATTGATGTAGTTAAGAATTCCTTTATTGTAGCACTTGCCACAGCAGTAATTGGAACGGTTATCTGCTATGTGGCTGCAATTATTACAGCAAGAGGAAAAATGCCAAAGTTTATTACAAAGAGTATTGATTTTGTATCAACACTTACCAATGCATTACCAGGTATGGTACTGGGGATAGGATTTATGTTTGCATTTAAAGGAACAAATATTCAGAATACATTTACGATTCTGATTATATGTAATATTGTCCATTTCTTTTCAACACCATATGTAATGATTAAAAATGCGTTTATGAAAATGAATTCAACTTGGGAAACAACAGGTCGACTATTAGGGGACAGTTGGTTTGCAACACTGAGAAAAGTTATGATTCCTTGTTCAATTTCAACCGTATTTGAAATGTTTGGATATTACTTTATTAACTCAATGGTTACAATTAGTGCAATTATTTTCCTGGTTGGTGCACAGACAAGTGTTATTACAACGAAAATTAAGGAATTACAACATTTTGCTAAATTTACAGATATCTTTGTATTATCAATTCTGATTTTTATTGCAAATGTAATTATTAAAATTGTTATGAATTATCTAACAAAGAAAGAGAGTGAAAAGAAATATGTCTAAACTAACAAAACTATTCCTAGTTGCATGTTTCTGTGTAGCTTTTCTTGGTGGGTGTAAAAAAGAAGAAAGTAAACAAGTAATTATTTACACAAATGCAGATGAAGAAGCACAGTTAGCAATGCAAAAAGTATTGGATAAAAATGGATTTAAAGGACAATATATCCTGCAAACCTATGGAACAAACGAATTAGGTGGTAAACTATTAGGTGAAGGAATTGATATAGAAGCAGATCTTATTACCATGAGTTCTTACTATATTGATAGTGCGCAAGAAGAAAACGACATGTTTGTTGATCTGGATATTGATAAACAGACAATTGATGATGTACCATCTTATCGCACTCCTTTATTAGCAATTGAAGGAACCATTATAGTAAATACCACAGAATTAGAAAAAGCTGGATTAGAAAGACCTACTTCATTAAAGGACTTGGCAAAACCAGAATACAAAGATAATATATCTATTGTGGATATGGCGGGTTCAAGTACGGGATGGCTGTTAGTACAGGCGTTAATTGAAGAGTATGGTGAAAAAGAAGCAGAGAAAATCCTAACCGCAATGATGGAAAATGCAGGACCTCATTTAGAAAGTTCTGGATCTGGACCTTTGAAAAAAGTAAGGGCTGGTGAAGTCGCAATTGGATTTGGATTGCGTCATCAGGCGATTGCAGATAAGGCAGAGGGGTTACCTATTGACTATATTGATCCTGAAGAGGGAAACTTCACTCTTACTGAATCAATTGCTGTAGTAAAACGAAGTGAGAAAAAAACAGAGTTGGCAAAAGCGATGGCAAAGTGTATCATTGAAGATGGACGTGATGATGTTATGGAAAATTATCCAATGCCATTATATGAAGGTGAAGAAGTAGAATCGGGTAGTGTATCAGGAAATGAAAAGACTTTTTCACAGCCACTTACAATTGAATTACTACAAGAGCATTTAGATTTATCAGAAAAATGTAGAATGAAGGCATGGGAATAGGAGGAACATATGCAATTAAACGAATATCAGTTTGAAGTATTAGTTAGAATTGAAAGATATCAAGATAAAAAGCATTCACAACGTGAACTTGCAGATTTACTTGATGTTTCTTTAGGGGTTGTTAATCGTACGATTAAAGAATTAGTTGAAGCAGGCTATTTAGTATCCAAAGGAAACAGTTACTATGAAGTAAGTGAAGAAGGATATAAAGCTCTAGAACCTTACAAAGTAAAAAGAGCAATCTTTATGGCTGCAGGATTTGGTTCAAGAATGGTACCAGTAACTTTGAATACACCAAAACCATTAATTCAGGTAAAAGGAAAACGAATCATTGATACACTGTTAGATGCAGTAATTGATGCAGGTATTGAAGACATTACCATTGTTCGTGGATATTTAGGTGAGCAATTTGATTTATTATTAAAGAAGTATCCAATGCTTAAGTTCATTGAGAATCCTACTTACAATGAAGCAAATAATATTGGAAGTGCATACTTATTAAAAGATATGATGGAAAATGCATATGTACTGGAATCGGATCTAGTTTTATATAATCCTGAAATTATTCGTAAGTATGAGTATTCAACAAACTATCTAGGAATGAAAGTAGATCGCACTGATGACTGGTGCTTCTACACAACCAAAGGATACATTTCAAAACTAGCAGTTGGTGGAGAAAACTGCCACCACATGTTTGGTATTTCGTATTGGACAGCTGAGGATGGAAAGAAGATGTCAAAAGACATTGAAGATGTATATTTAATGCCAGGAGGAAAAGAAAAATACTGGGATGAAGTAGCCCTTCGTGAATGTCTTGATAACTATAAAGTAAGAGTTAAACCTGTAAAAGAAGGAGACATTATTGAAATTGATACCTTTAATGAATTAAAGGCAGTAGATCCTTCCTATGGAAGTTAATTTAAAGCTTAGTGTGATTTAGATATAATCATACTAAGCTTTTTCTTCTTGTGAATACTATATTCAATATTTAGGTATTGTGTAGAAAACTGCATAACTACAAGTGGAGGAATCTTCAATGAAAGAAGTAACTCTACGTGTAGGTGGTGACTGGAGGTTAATATGTACGAGATTATTCTTGTACTTTGTTTACTTATTATTATAATTAAGCACAAGGATTAATTGAGTGTCATCACCTGCACAATAAAAGACACATTGTTAGCGCAATGTGTCTTTCTTTAGGTAATTGAGTATCACCACTATGCATATTATAGCGTAACTGAATAATGAGTACAATAGAAAAAGTTTTTCCCTTTTAATCTATAATAATTAAATCTTTGAATTGATGGAAGAAAAACACAATAATGATTGACAATCAGTCAATTAAATAGTAATATAAGTAAGCAAGAAAAGTTAGTAGAAAGTAGAAGTCCCACTTCTCACCTGCTGTCAGAGGACAAAGGTTGTAGGCTACATCTTAATGAAAGTTAATGATAGAAAGCAAAACAAGTGGGCAATTAATGCTCGCTTTTTATATGCAAGGAGGTGTCTGTTATTAGAAAAGTAGTACCAAATAATGTCAATACAGATTTAGTTAACGAGAAAATTCGTTTTAGAGAAGTACTAGTTATTGACGCGGATGGAACACAATTAGGAGTTATGAGTCGTGATGATGCTTTGAAAAGAGCAATGGACCAGGAGTTAGATTTACTATGTGTTGCACCTAAAGGAAATCCACCAGTATGTAAAATATTGGATTATGGACGTTATCGTTTTGAAGCGCAGAAGAAAGCAAAGGATGCGAAAAGAAAACAACATGTTGTGGAACTTAAATCACTTCGTTTGCCACCGAATATTGATAAACATGATTTTGATACAAAGATGCGCCATGCTCGTAAGTTTATTGAACAAGGGCATAAGGTTAAGGTCGATATGCGTTTTAGGGGTCGTTTGATTACTAGACTTGACGTTGGTCGAAAAGCAATGAATCAATTCATTGAAGAAATATCAGATATTGCGCAAGTAGAAAAAAGAGCTTCACTTGAAGGTAATACAATGTCATGTGTATTAGCTCCAATTAAGAAGAAACAACAATAATTTAGGAGGAGAATATTATGCCAAAGATGAAATCACATAGTGGACTTGCAAAACGTGTGAAGAAAACAGGTTCTGGAAAATTAAAAAGAGGACATGCATATACATCACACCGTTTCCACGGGAAAACAAAGAAACAAAGAAGACATTTAGCGAAATCAACATTAGTGAGCAGTAGCGATTACAAACGTATCAAGCTAATGCTTAAGAAGTAGAAATAGGAGGAACTTGATATGCCAAGAGTAAAAGGTGGAACAGTAACACGCGCTAGAAGAAAAAAGACAATTAAATTAGCGAAGGGGTACTTTGGATCAAAACACATCCTATACCGTACAGCTAATGAACAAGTTATGCATTCATTAAAATATGCATACCGCGATAGAAGACAATTAAAACGTGATATGCGTAAATTATGGATTGCTCGTATTAACGCAGCAGCTAGAATGAATGGATTAAGCTACTCAAGACTTACTTGTGGTTTAAAATGGGCGAATATCCAAATCAACCGTAAAATGTTGTCAGAAATGGCAATTCACGACGAAAAAGGTTTTACAGCTATTTGTGAAGCTGCAAAAAAGGCACTTGAAAAAGGACCAGTTGCAGTGAAGGAAGAAGCACCAAAAGCAAAACCAGCAGCTAAGAAAGAAGCAGCTACAACAGTAGCAGCAGAAGATAAGCCAGCTAAAAAGGCTCCTGCAAAGAAAGCACCAGCTAAGAAAGCAGAAGTAAAAGAAGAAAAAGCTGAAAAGAAACCTGCAGCAAAGAAAACGGCTGCTAAAAAGCCAGCGGCTAAAAAAGAAGCAGCTACAACAGTAGCAGCAGAAGATAAGCCAGCAAAAAAAGCTCCTGCAAAGAAAGCACCAGCTAAAAAGGCAGAAGCAAAAGAAGAAACAGCTGAAAAGAAACCAGCAGCAAAGAAACCAGCTGCTAAAAAGACAACGAAAAAAGCTGCTGACAAGGAAGCAGAATAATTCGATCTTAAATAGTTATGGATCAAACATATAATACTCGTCATACACTGAACGAGTTATTAGTTGGGTTGTTTAATTATATTTTGTATATTGAGGAACGTAACCTAAAAGATAAAGGAGTAGCACTTTCAATGAATGATGTTCACATTATTGAGAATATCGAAAAGGGAAGTGATAACTCAATGTCTCACCTAGCGGGGAGAATGATGGTTACACAAGGTACCTTAACAACCAACGTTGCGAAATTAATTGATAAGGGATATGTTGAAAGATATCGTGATGAAAAGGATAAACGAATTGTAAGATTACGTTTAACTGAAAAAGCAAAACCTATTTTGGAAATTCACGAGGATTTTCATAAAAACCTAATTGATAAAGCAATCGGTGATTTACAACTAGACGAGAATATTGTATTGAATGAAGCGCTTGAGCGTATCTTACAATACTTTAGAGAAGAATATAGAATTCAAGCGAATATTTAAACAGACGCTATACATGGGTAACTATGTGTAGTGTTTTTTTTGAACCATTTGAATGCTTTCTACGTCTAACCAAAGAGTGGGTATACTCAAATTTGGAGGGCAGTATATATGGCAAAACAGAAAATAGACTTGAAGTATGTAAAGAAGTTAAAAAATGGTGATCGAAAAGCCTTTGATTATATTTATAATTATTACAAAGATTCTATTTATTACTTTGCATTAACGCTTTTAAGAAATGAAGCAGATGCGGAGGAAACTGTACAAGAAACATTTATAAAAGTAATTGAGAATATTAATAAACTAAAGAATGATGCATCATTTCATTCTTGGATATTTACAATTGCATTTAATCATTCACTTTCTATAAAAAATAAAGGGAAAAGAAAGATGGAGTTGTCAGATGATACAAATCTTGAAGAAATTATCGAATACAAACGCACACTCACGCAAGAAGTTAGTGATAATGAATTAAAGGTTGCAATTGAACATGCAATTTTAGAAATGCCAGAACGATTTCATCAGGTTGCATTTCTTAAATATTTTGATGATTTAACAGTTAGCGAAATAGCAGAGGTTATGCAAATGCCTGTAGGTACAGTAAAATCGCGTTTATCTAAAATAAGAGATTCTGTACAACCAATTCTAACTGAACAGGGATTCAATCCTGCAAAATATCTAACGGTTGCTTTCACACCAATGATGTATGAAGCATTCCAGGTGTTAGTGAATCAGAATCAGATGTCTGTAGATACATCAAAGAAAATTATAAATAGCATTGTATCATCTTCAACATTTCCAACAGTACTTGCGGCAACAGCAGAGACATTTACAATTTCAACTGGTGCAAAAGTAGCAATTACATTTGCCTTAGTAGGGGGAACTGGATTTGTTGGATACAGTCAACTGAATACACAGGAAAAACAAGTGATTAAAGAAATTGCATATTATGATCAACTAACCAATAGTGATGTTGAAGTATTGGTAACATTATCAGATGTCGTTGAAACAAATAAGATAGAAGTATTTCAAGAAAATAAGAGTATTGACTATACATATGCAGATAATCAGATTACTTTTGTAGCAAAGAGTAATGGTGAGTATACAGTTGAAATAGCAAAAGAGAAAGCAGTTGTTACCATTTCAAATATTGATAAGAAAAAGCCAATTCTTCAAAATGCTTCTTATGAAGAAGGAATTTTATCATTAGATATTACTGATAATAGTGAAATAGACTATAAAAATTCTTATATAAAAAATAATAATGAAAACATATTGATTCCTGAAGATCATAATTTAAAAATTGAACTTGATGGTACTGTCGAAGTTGTTGTAGTTGACATTGTAGGTAACTTAACACAGTACGAGATAGAAATTAATTAAAGATTAGAAGGATGGGCGGATGAATAGATTTAGAAAGATTACAGCAGTAGTACTTACTACACTGCTTTTAATAATACCAATGAACGAAAGGCTGGATGCATCAGCCTCTTTTGCATTGGAACAGAGTTCTCAGGCATATGTAATACAAAATGGTAGTTTAATTGAATTAAATAGTTCAACACAAGTAGCTTATGGATCAACTATACAATTGAATTTTCAAATTAGAAACAAATCTTCAGTAATTGATACATATATAGGATTTGAAACGAAGTATGGAATTACTTTCCATTCATATTATTCAGGTGTACTTGTTATCAATGGAGTAAATGCTACACAAGAACAGTATCAGAATTTCATTAACAATACAGGTGTATCACTTTCTCTTGGTAACGATTATACAAACATTCAATTACAAGTGAAATCAATTGGAGCTGCAAGAGATAAAATTACTGGTAATCTTCGTGTATATGCTCCAAATATTTCTTCCAGTATCAAAACAAATAGAACAGAACATGTGTTTTATGGGAGTTTTAATGAAGCAAGTTATTATAATGTTAAATTTTATAGTAATGATGACTTATTATCATTAACTACTGTTTTAAGTGGCGATACTGTAACAATTCCAAATGTAGAGGAACCTTATGGTTATCAATTTGTAGGTTTTAATACATTACAAGATGGAAATGGCACATATTATAATCAAGAAGCAATCTTTAGTGATATGAGTTACTATGCAGTTTTTAAAAAGAGAGTATTTACTGTAAGTTACTATATAGATGAAACTCTTTATTATAGTGAACAGGTATCTTTTGGTGACGATGCTAAAGGAGTAAAAATAAACGATACAAATGAAAAGAAATTTTTGAAATGGGATAAAAGTCTTGATAATATTACAGACAATATAAATGTATATGCAGTTTTTGAAGATGTTGATAAGCAAGAGGAAAAGAAAAACAATTTAAAGATATCAGAGAAATCATCAATACAAGGAAGTGGGAAACTAATTAGTGATAAAACATATCACTGGAGCGCAAAGGGTAGTAATAAAGAAGAGAATAATAAATTAGATGATGAAAATATTACTATTTATGTTGAAGAGAAGATGAATATTGCAGTTTTACCAATCTTAATAGTCTTAGCCATATTGTTGATTATATTTGTTTGGAGAAAAAATGAACCAAAGCAGTAACAAGTTTATCTAACCACTGGTTTAATTGGAAACCAAATAAAAAAATTAACAATGGAGGGCAAGCAAATGAAAAGAAAACTAAATGTATTTTGGAAAGTTACATTAGCTTTTACTTTATCAATTACATGTATTGGAACGTTTTTACAAGCATCTAATATATTGGCAAATGAAGAATTCGAAGTAAAAGAGTCAGTAACATATAATGAAGAAAAAACAGAAGCTGTTATTTCATTTGATATTGAAAATATCAATGAGAAATATACTATTCTGGATATAGTTGATCCACAAGGAATCAGCTTAGGATTAGAAGGAACATATACAGTAAATGAAAATGAAACATACAAATTCAATATTGTGTATAGTGAAGGTGATGAAGAATACACTTATGAAAAGGAAGTAATAGTAGACGGATTTGACAGTGACGAATCAAATAATTCGCAATCACAATCTGATAAAACATTGACAGAAACGATGCAATCAGAAAGGATTTTTGCAAGAACCGCAGAAACGAATCTAGGAGTAACTGTAGATATTCCTGCATATGATGGAATAGGATGGGCAAATGGTAATATCAAAGATGTTTCTGTAAGAGTAGATTTTGGTGATGCAAGTTCTGCAAATAAAAAACTATCTATTACAGTTCCAGAAGGAATGCGTTATGAAATGATATCAGTTATTGATGGTGTTACTACAACAAATGTAGATACAACATTGCTAGCACAATATGGTAGTGGTGACCCTTTGGGTAATAGTATTACCACAATGAAATTACCTACAAAGGATGCAATTGGTGCAACTTCAGGTAATATCGAATATACGTTTGCACCTGGTGCTGAAGTCGTAGTTATTAAATTTAAAGTCAGTGTAGATATGGCACGATACTATGGACCGCATACAATTCCAAACCCAATTCGTGCAGTTGCAACGAAGAATGCTTCTAATGATGTTGTAGGAGATGCATCAATTACAGTTGAAGGATCAGGTTCAGCAATTGCAACATTAAACTGGGCAACTCATCTTCCAACAGGAACTACTAATATTGTAGCAAGCGAAACGGATTATGATTCTAAAGGAAATACAACTGCTATGCGAAGTGGTGGAATGGAAAATCAAAATACCAAAATTAAATATTACTATGCAAAGAAAGCAGAGGTTGAATTATATTATCCTGATGGTACGGAGTATGTGAGTGTATCACCAGCATCAGGCTATACAATTAATCATGATTCAACTGCTAGAAAAGTAACCATGACATCGACAGGATGGATGTCAAATGCAACATATTATGTTAACTATAAAGTGCCGGAATCTTTAGGTGTTGGAAACTATGTGAATGGTGGGTTAGAGAAGATAACATTAACTTGGTATGATGGAACGACAACAGTAAAAACAAGAACAGGCTCACCATATTCTGTGAATGTAGTTACTGCAGCAGATCAAAAGATGTCAATACCTAGTTCATATAACACAACATATGATTCAAGTGTGACAAACCATTTTATGTATGGACCGACTTTTCAAGTGAAAAATACAACAGCGGGTGTGAAGAAGGATCAGGTAGCGGAATTTCAGATAGATGAGAACTATAAAGTTACAAGAATTGTTTTTCCATTTGATACAAGTATAAGTAGCAATCAGATTACAGAAATAGAATATATGTTGCCTGGCGATACTACATATCGAACGTATACTTATGCAACACCACTGAAACCTACTACGGAAAAAGTAGCAATTACAAATACATCAATTGGATTATCGTCTACAGATTACTTTATTGCCATGAGAGTGAAGGTTGGAAATTTTAGGCAAGGTTTTTCTAGTGGTGATTATTTAGCAACCTCTGGTCATGTTGCTGCCTGGGGAATATTGGATGATGGTACAAATGCGACAGTGACATTTTCTATGTATCAAGATGGTGATGAACTTGCTACAAGAGTTTCCAGAAGTGGAACGATTTCAAGTACGCAGTCAAATAATAGAAAAGTGGCATCAATGTCCACTACTACATATAAAAAAGATGGAGCCACAACGAATGCGATTGTAGCAGGAGAAACTGTGCAAATGAGTACGTTACTTAATATTGCGACACACGAACCTTTATATGAGACAGTACATGCGATTGAAAATCCACAAATATATTTGCGTCAACCAGAAGGGATGAAAATATCTGAATCTTCAATTAAAATTGTTGATAATCAAGGTAATGAAGTAGCAAAAGTTATTACTAGTTATGATCGTCCAAATGGAGAAAAAATATTTGTTATTCAAACACAAGGTGCAACAATAGGTAGGTACTTTGGTTCTAGTCTAAGTAGTACTACATTAACGGTTTCTTATGATGTAGTAACGGAGCAAAAATTAGTTGGTGAATATAATGCTCAAGATATGATTGCCTGGGGTGATCCAAATACAACTGCAGTTAGTACATATCCATTAAAGGCGTATACGGATATTTACGATATGGATAATGATGGTTCAACATCAGATACTTTGCTTGGTGTATACAATAATATAATTAAAGTGTCAGAAAACAAAAACGTACTTGTTGATACATATTTAAATTTAGAAGGCGAAGAACCAAAAGATCCGTATGTAGAAGGTGATATAAACACTTTAGCTTATTTCACACCTGGTACAGATGCAGACTATACAGTAAAAGTTACAAATAATGGAGATGTTCCTGCAGACACGTTTGTTGTCTATATTCCAATACCTAAAGCAGGAGCAAATTTTGGAGAATCCTTTCAAAGTGAAGCGTTTAAATGGAATACAAAACTTAAAAGCACATTAGCACCAATATCCGGATTTGATATTAGCTATACTTCAACAGCAACTGAAACGAATTATAAAGAGGATAGTATTTATTCAACAACAGTATCAGATTTATCAAAAGTAAATATGATACGTATTTCTTCTAATACTCCAATTCCTTCAGGGGATGGGGCAACTTTCAAAATTCCATTAAATGTTGATGAAACATTTGATACTGCTACTAGTGGAAATAAGATAGGAACTAGAAATATATTTAATCCATCATATGATGTTATCAGTACTGATTTTAAAGGGACTTTATCAGGTACTAAAGTTGGTACAGAATTAGTAATTGCGGAAGTTGGTGGAACTGTCTTTATTGATAATAATGGAGATGGTTTATACAAAACAGAAGATGGAGATGCTCCAGTAGATAATCACGAAATAAGATTATGGAAATTAAATGAAACTACGAATGTATATGAAAAAGTAATGAAAGATGGAAATCAAGTAAGTGTAGCTACCGATGCAAGTGGAGTATATTTGTTTGACTATACAACTGGTATGGGGTATGGAACCTACGCTGTAGAGTTTGTAGAAAAAACAGGATCTACTTACCAATATACAGTTAATAATCCAGTAGATACTACAATTGACAGTGATGCAATCGTTGCAAATGATATTCCTAATCTAGGCGATACATACAGAGGTTGGGTATTGGGGATTGATGCAACCAAACCAGTCGCAAAAACAATTGGTTGTGGATTCTTGGAATATAATCCTCCAGTTGATTTGAAATTAACTGTTCCAAGTGATACGCAAGTGGTAAAAGTTGGAGAGAACATTAATATTACACCAACCAAAATTGAACCAGATTTTTGGGAAAGTATTAAGAATCCTACAACTGCATATACATGGGAATTAGTGAATGCATCTGATTCGGCTTATATAACGCTTGCAGGTACTTCCACAAAAACTGTAAATGTGACTGGAGTAAGTAAAACAACAGGAACACAAACAGTAGAAATAAGACTTACAATTAAAGATATTTATGGTCAAAAGAAGAGTGAAGTAGTTGAAGTAAAAGTAAATACATCAACTGCACCAACAGTAACCTTACCAACCATCAATGCATACAAAGGTGATGTGATTAACTGGTTAGGTACTGAAGTAACTGCCATTGATGATAATGGAGATACGATAATACTTGAGCCAAGTGATCCAGGAAAGAATGTAGAATGGGATACTAGTACAGTACCAATGACATTAGGTACATTATCTACAGAAGGAACATATAATGTAGAGTATAGGATAACAGATACCTATGGAAATACGAAAACTCAAAATAGAGTAGTAAAAGTAAATGGGTTACCATCAATCACTACAAGTGTTCAAACCTATGCATTAGGTGATGCTACGATTGATACCCAAATAAAAAGTTCATCAGTAGTGAGTGCCAGTTATCTAAAAGCAAGTGATACAGTAGGAACAGCACCAGCAGATACTGCGATTACTGGAATCACTTACTCAATTAAGAGTGGACCAAGTACAACTGATTTCAGTAAAGTAGGTACTTATAAAATTGAATACAGTGTTACGAATCCAGACAGCAAAGTAGCTACCAAAGAAACAACTGTGTTGATTACAGATGAGAATACAAAAGTAGAAAATGACTTAGCTATTAGAGCGGATAATATTGTATTAACTCAAGACGAAGCAAAAGCATTCACAAAAGCAAATGCAATAACGAAAGCAGATGTGAAAGCATATGAATACACAAGAACAGATGGAAATATCACTGGTGTAGATACACTTACAAACATCACAAGTGCAGATGTAAGTGCAATCACAGGAGTAAGTGCAAAAGGAGGAGAATTCAAACTAGTATTTACAGCAACAGGAGTAAGTGGGACAATCACCAAAGAAATCCTGGTTGTAGTGGAAGGAACTGAGATTCAAGAAGATAATGGAATCGTAGTGAAAGCAAAAGGATTCACAATTGCAAATACAGATGCAATTGGATTAACGGATGCGATTGCTCAAAGTAGTGGTAGAGGAAATGTAAGTGCATATCTATTAAAAGATGAAACACCAGTAACTACAATTGAAGCAAGTACGACAGAATTAGCTGCCATCAATGCAGTGGGATTAGCAGGAGCTACGAAAGACTTAACATTCACTGCAAAAGATAGTGGCAAAACTTCAACAATTACAGTAAGTGTGGTAGTAAGTCCAACACTAACAGGACCAACAATAACTGCAAATGATTGTGAACATTATGTAGGAGATGCATTTGATGTATTACATGATGTAACTGCAGAAGATGCAACATCAACAGCAATTACATTAAAAACAGAAGATCCAAATAAGAATACAGTAGTAACGCATAGTATTCCAAATGGTAGTGATAAGTATACAACAGCAGGAACGTATGAAGTAAGTATTAAAGTAACTGACCAATTTGGAAATGAGTCAACAGAAACTAGAAAAGTAAAGGTGAATGGATTACCTGAAATCACAGTGCCAGTGCAAACATACTATTTAAGTGATACTACAATCGCTACACAAGTAGATGGTGCAGCAAGTGCTAGTTATTTGAAGGCAGATGATACAGTAGGAGTGGCACCAACGGCTACAGAAGTAACAGGAATCTCCAATACAATCAAAAGTGGACCAAGTACAGACTATAGTAAAGTAGGAGCCTATGTAGTGGAGTATACAGTTACAAATACAGATGGAAAGACAGCAATCAAAGAAGTAAATGTCTTAATTCTGGATGACACTACAAAAGTAGAAAATGACCTAGCAATAAGAGCAGATAATATCGTTCTTACACAAGATGAAGCAAAAGCATTCACAAAGGTAGATGCAATAACAAAAGCAGATGTGAAAGCATATGAATACACAAGAACAGATGGAAACATTACGGGTGTAGATACACTTACAAACATCACAAGTGCAGATGTAAGTGATATTAAAAATGTATCAACTAAAGGTGGAGAATTCAGACTTACATTCACTGCAACAGGAACAAGTGGAAGTATCACAAAAGAAATTCTAGTTGTAGTAGAAGGAACAGAGATTCAAGAGAATGATGGAATTGTAGTGAAAGCAAAAGGATTCACAATAGCGAATACTGACGCAGCTACACTAGATGACTCTACATCCCAAGGTAATGGAAGTGTAAGTGCATATCTATTAAAAGATGAAACACCAATCATCGATATTGAAGCTGATACAACTGATCTAACAGATATCAATGCAGTGGGATTGGAAGGAGATACAAAACCTCTAACCTTCACAGCAGAAGATAATGGAAAGACATCAGCAATTACAGTAGATGTGACAATTAGTGCAACACTAATCAAACCAACAATAACAGCAGATGATTGTGAACATTATGTAGGAGATAGTTTTGATGTGTTACATGGAGTAAGTGCAGAAGATGCAACGAACACCAATATACCATTATTAACTACAAGAGCATTAACGAATACAGTAGTAACACACAACATACCAGTAACTGATGGTAAGTACACAACACCCGGAACATATGAAGTGACATATGAAATCACTGATCGCTTTGGAAACACACAGACAAAGACAAGAACAGTGAAAGTACATGGACTGGTAGAGATTGAAGCAAGTGCACAAGAATACTTAAGTGATGATGCAACAATCTTGAGTCAGGTAGAAAGTGCAGCTAGTGCAAGTTACTTGAAAGCAAGTGATGGAGTGGGAAGTGCACCAGTGAGTATAGACTTAAGTTCTGATATCAAAGTAACCGTAGAGTCTGGACCTGATGGAACAACTGATTTCAGTAAAGTGGGAATCTACAAAGTTACTTATAGAGTAACGAACACAGATGGTAAGACAGATAGTGTTACTATAGATGTATTGATTGAAGATAGTGGAACAATTGTTGACGCCACAGGAACGCTAAAAATCAGTGGTGTAGGATTCCAGTTAACACAAGATGATGCAAAGAAACTTACTGAAAAAGAAGCGATTAAAAATGGAGATGTGAAAGCATTTGAAATTATTAAAGATGTGGATGGAACTACAATTGGCTATAATGATGTTTCAGATTCAGCGAAAGTATATACTGAACAACTTACTGCAATCAATAATGTCACAAAGAGTGGTGGTATTTTTGATTTAATATTTGAAGTAGAAAAAGATGGAAAATCAGTAAGTAAATTAGTAAAAGTATCGGTTCAAGGAACTGGAACCCCACCAATTGTTGTAACACCTGATGGTGATGAATTA
This sequence comes from Breznakia pachnodae, assembly GCF_030814225.1. GTDB lineage: Bacteria > Bacillota_I > Bacilli_A > Erysipelotrichales > Erysipelotrichaceae > Breznakia > Breznakia pachnodae. The sequence goes on along the minus strand of NZ_JAUSUR010000001.1, from coordinate 518,723 downwards.
GCAATTAGTGCGAATGACTTTACGATAACGTATAAAGAAGCACTGATTATTGATGAAACAACTGCAACTGATTTATCAGAAGTGGAAGCTTATCTATTAAAAACTGATCCAGATCTTGTAAATGCTTCAACTGATTCGATTACAATTAAAGTAAGCGGAAATCAGTTAGATATGATTAGAGGTGTTACATCAAAAGGTGGAACATATGACCTTACATTTACAGCAGAATATATTAGCAAAGATGGGCAGTTAGTTACAAATACAGTAACAATCAAAGTAACTGTATTACCTGAAGGAAAAGCTTCAACTGCACCAACTGAATCAACTACAACAAATAATAGTGTAGGTACAAGTGATTCAACAAACATGCTGTATTATATCTTGTTATTAGGTATTAGCAGTATGCCAATCATGATTAGAAGAAAATATAGAAGATAACTATAAAGGGCGCTCAGTGGCGTCCTTTAAACTGTTACTAATATTGATTTTTGACGTTTGGTGAAAAAGTACTGTGATAGTAGATAATGACATAGTTCACCAAAAAGAAATGATAAATAGATTCCATTAACTCCTAAAATTGGAGGAAGAATACAAAGAAATACTTGGATAAATCCAATACAACGTAAAAATGCTAGAAGTATAGATTCTTTTCCTTGTTCTGTTACTTGGAAGTAAAGAATATTAATTAAAACTAAACCAATAGGGAAAAAGGCTAAGAAATAATATTTCATCATATTAGATGCCATAGAAACAAGTTCAGGATTATTGGAAATAAAGATAGATGCTAAGGAAGATCCCCAAATGAATATTACTCCATAAATAATAGTTGTTAAGATTAGTGCAGTCTGCGAAGCAATTTTACGTACTGCTTTTACAATTTCTCCATTTCCTTTTCCATGATTAAAACTCATAATGGGTTGAGCACCTTGAGTTAGCCCAATTAAGACCATATTAAACATGGAACAAATATACATTACAATACTATAGTAAGAAATTCCAATAGTCCCTACATAGGAAAGTATGACAGCGTTAAAACTAAATGTTACTGCTGACTGACTGAACTCCATTAGAAATGATGGAAGACCATTCATTGTTATTTTCTTAAGAGTAACTTTATCCCAGACAACTTTACCAAGCTGTAATACTCGATTCTTTTGTAAGAAGTGGGTTAAGAATATTAACACTGATACACTTTGTCCGATTCCTGTCGCAATTGCAGCTCCAGCAATCCCCATATCAAACTCCATAATGAATAAGTAATCTAAAACAATATTAATAACAGTACCTGCAAGCGTTCCTGCCAGTTCTCGATTAGGTGCATTATCATTACGTACGAAAATACTCAACCCTAATCCTGGTAGATAGATGATTCCAAAAAGTGAAATCCACCAGATATAGTCACTTGCATAAGAAAGTAAATTTGCATCAGCTCCAAGAAGTTGACATGTTTGAGTTGGGAATATTAGTACAAGAAGATTAAGTATTGTACTTAAAATAATTAATAAATAAATACTTTGAAGAAATATACTATTAGCAGTAGTATAATCCTTACGTCCCTTTGCAGCTGAAAACTGTGTTGCTCCACCAATTGCGATTAGCATTGTAATTGCTATTTGAAACATAATGAATGGATAGACAATGTTGATTGCACCAAGTGCACTGTCTCCAACACCTCTACCAACGAAAATACCATCAACGATATTGTAGAGAGATGACACTACCATACCAATGACTGCCGGAATTGCATACTTTGCAAATTCCTTTCTGATTGTTTTGTTTTGATTGTTGACTTTTAACATAAAAAAGTACCTCCTATAAGTCGGTACGATGGTGCAAAAAAGATAATAAAAGGATAAACAAATCCTTCAATACAGTGGCTTACCATCGTAATGAAATATTCGCTTATCCGGTATAGTTATTGGAGTTATACCTCCGCGTCAGTTACTTATTGTAACATACAAAGATTCAATGTCAATATTTACAGGCGGAAAAAACTCATAAACTAGAAAATAAAAATAAATATAAAAATATATGTAAAAAATGAACGATTTAGGTGATTTATCCGTCTAAATTAAGTAGAAAGAGAATTATTATGTTTTGAATAATAGTTAGAGGGCAAAAAATGAAGAAGACATTTTTAGGTTTATTAGTATTTTTTGTTACGATTGTAGCAAGTGTTACAGTTATTGATGCGGCGGCAATAACTGTAGATGATTTTGATCCAGATTATGCAATGGTAAAGAATAATTTATTAATTGATGCAACACCAGACGATGTGGATTTAGAGATAAGCGTAGGTGGACTTGGTAGTGATGGTACAGAGCATAACTTAACGTATTTCACAAAAGAACAGGTACAAAATAATTCTGCAGGATTATCTTATGTAGCTAGATACTATATGTTTCAGGGTAATATTAGAAACTATGGTGGTGGTAAAGTTATTATTCCAGATACAAATGATATGAATGCTAGTTCTTATATTCAAGTTAGGTATCCACAAGCAGGGACATATAATGGAGAAAAAGTAAGTGCAGTTTTGACTTTTTCTAATTTGATTCAAAATACAACAAATCAACCTTCAACAGAGTTTTATTTCTCTAATAATTTATATGGAGGATATACTTTAGAAGGATTAAATTATTATGAACTATCTATAGAATTCTTTTATTTAGATAGTGGAGATATGGTTAGTTTAGAAGGTAATAGTTATATTACATTTGCCAGCTTAAATGGTGGATATATTCAGGATGCGGATCGTCGTGAATATGTAGGGTATGAGAATATGGATTCTTATCCATACTACTTAGCTGAAGGCGCAGTTGTTGAAGAATATACAAATCGCTATACACACTCAGGAATGGTAGTTGGTGGTGGACCTTATACTGACTATCAATTCAATGATACACTAGGTTCTTCAAATTTCTATAAGTCAGGTGTATCGTTTCAGGTAGCAGGAGATAAACTTAATTTCTATATCGGTGCAGAACGTCAATCTACTTGGACAAGTATTTTCTCTGCAACTGTATTTGGATATATTGATCCTGTTACAAAAGAAGTTTTGAATGAGCAAGATGTAGATATTGATGAAACAAGGGTAACTACTGGAGATACTTTGAAATATAAGATTAACCAGAGACTACCAATATTAGGATCAGAAACTTTAAGAAAATATGAATCTTTAGTTTTATCTGATACTCTTACAGATGATTTGGAATTTACAACAGCATATTTAATTGATGAGAATGGTAATGTCTTAGTAAGTTATGAAGACACTGATGCAACAGCATTAGCTAACTATGGTGAAATTACTTATGATGAAACAACAAATACAGTAAAATTTACTGCAGCGTCTGCATTTGTTGGTGTGGATGCAAATTACTCTCAAAACTATTCATTAGTAATTGAAACAAAGGTGCTTACTGATGAATTTGATACTATGCGTTATGAAATAGAAAATAGTGCAACATCAGTAATCAATACTTTTGAACAGTCTAGTAACACAGTTATGAATTATCTGGCAAAAGGAAAAGTTACAGAATACCATGTAGATACTGAAGGAAACGACTTAACAGAGCCAAAAGAACATATAGACTTAATTGATCAAATCTATAACACTACTCCAAAAGAATTTGATGGATATGAGTTAGTTATCGTGCCAAGCAATGCAACAGGACCATTTTTAGATGAGGACCAAACGGTTACTTATGTTTACAAACTAATTGAAGAAGAAACAGATAATCCAAAGGATCTAGATGATACAGATAAAACTGATGACAATGAAGATGATGAAACTCCACAAACACCTGACAATGATGGAGAAGATGATACAACAACTACATCGCCTGAGAAGCAGCCAGGAGTTACTGTAGAGGGAAATGAAACAACCGCTACAACAACTTCACCTTATACTGGTGATACAACAAATCAGCTTATATGGGGACTGCTAGCAGTAGGTGCTTTCTCGATTGTAATTTACTTAAAAAGAAAACAATCAGTAAATAGATAAGAATAGAATGGAAAGTCATGAAAATGGCTTTTCTTTTTTTGTTGATTGTAAACTTGTGTGGAAATAAATATTTACAATCAACATGGTAAGTGATATTCTTATTTACAGGTTATGAGGTGTGATTATGAAATTAACAGTTAAGGATATGACATATTGTTCATTATTTGCAGTATTACTAGCAGTAGGTGCTTTTATTAAAATACCAATATCAATTGTTCCAATTACTTTGCAGACATTATTTGTGATATTGGCAGGATTATTATTAGGAAAGAAACGAGCAGCTATATCGGTATTATTATATATATTAATTGGATTGATAGGATTACCAGTATTTTCTTCTGGTGGAGGATTGGGATATATCATTCATCCCACCTTTGGATATCTTTTAGGATTTATATTTGCTGCATATGTAGTTGGTGTATTAAGTGAAAATAGAAACTCATTTCTTCAGTTATGTATAATAGCAGTTCTTGGAATGTTATTAATTTATCTTTGTGGTTTTCTATATTTCTGTTTCATCCAGAATATTTATTTTGGAAAAGGAATTACATTTGGATGGATGTTTTATTATTTATTTTTAGTATATTTACCAGGTGATTTGATCTCATGTCTGGTAGCAGTTACGATAAAGCAACGAATAGGGAAATTGTAGACTATTAGAAAAATTGTGGAAATATATATATATTATTAGGATAAAATAATGAAGCAGTTAATAATATAGTAAGGACAAATTAAACTAAATATTAAGATAGTTAATTTGATAGATTTAATAAATAATATGTATGGAACATCGCTGAGAGACGAATAGGTGTGGAGAAATGTAGTTGAATTTATAAGGATGTAAACATAATAACATTTAGGATTTACCCTTATAATTAATTTATAGTAAAGTTATTTTCAAAATAACTTTAGTTCTAAAGTAGTATACGATTTCCATTACATTTTTACTATAGTGATAATAAATTCTGGAGGATGATATGTGGAGAGAAAAACCAACAGTAATAACTTCATGTCCTATAAATATAACGCATATTGCGTTTATGGATGAAAATGGTAATGTTAATATGAAAAATGTAATTAATCATATTGAAAATAATGTTGAGTTAGATTTAGGTTCAAGTCATTTCTGTTTAACATCTGTTCTAATTAATAGAGAAAATTTAACTAAAATAGGAAAAGAAATAAAGTTTATCAAAACAAAACACTGGGGAAATAAAGCTACTTATCTATATGGGAACGAGGAAAAACAAGTATGCTTTCATTCTAGAGATATAAGAATGCAAAAGGGTCCTTTCAATCAAACTAAAATAAATTCTCAAAAGTTCATGAATGATTTGAATCAATTAATGAAGAAATTACCAATTTCTATAACAAGTTGTTGCATAGATAAAGTTTTTTTATACAAAATAGGTGGGAATTTAGTTAAAAGTCCTTATACTATAGCAGTTACAAAAATTTTAGAAACACTTGTAACAGTACAACTCAAAACATCTGATAAGGCACTAATTATATTAGAGTCTAGAGGGAAAAAGGAAGACTGCAAATTGTTAAATGAAGTAGTAGATTTAATTGAATTCGGGACTTCATCAGTAAGTATTAATCAATTTAATAAAATAGTTGGTGTATATTTTAATCCCAAACGTGTTAGTAAAGATATTCATAAAGCAAGTGCTACTTTTTGGGGATTGGAAATTGCTGATTTATGTTCTTATCCAATTTATAAAAAATATCGAGGTGGTCAATCGGATACTAGTTTTTTATTAATAGAGAGAAAAATACATGGGTATCCGGACTATTTAAACAAAGGAATGATAGTGATAGGAAAAGATTGATAAAATATAATAATTATATTTGACTGAGGTTGTGGCAAATGTTATATTATAGACGTAAGGACATAGTCCATACTAATTAGGATCGCAGTAGGCGGTCGGAAAAGTCGTTATTATGTAACGGCTTTTTTTTCTGGAAATTTGATTAATGAGAATATTTATTTTGAAAAAGGAATTACATTTGGATGGATGTTTTATTATTTATTTTTAGTATATTTACCAGGTGATTTGATCTCATGTCTGGTAGCGGTTACGATAAAGCAACGAATAGGGAAAATGTAAATATGACAAAAATGCTTGCGATAACATGCAAGTATTTTTTTGTAAAAAATGTTTACTTTGATATTCAAAGTATGTATAATAGGAATAGCTTTGATATTCAAAGCTTTGTTCTAGGAGGAATATATAATGATTGAAGATATTAAAAGAGTTTTAGTGGAAGCAATTAATGTAGATGAAAATGATGTTAAACCAGAAGCTAATTTAAAAGACGATTTAGGAATTGATTCTCTAGCAGCAGTTGAGCTTGCATTAGAATTAGAAACAGAATTTGATGTACGCATCGAAGACGAAGAGTTAGCTAAATTAGAAACGGTACAAGATATCATCGACACGATAAACGCAAAGAAGTAAACCAGAAGCTAAGTTATCTTAGCTTTTTATATAAATGAGGAGATAAGTTATGGATACAACTAAAATCAAGCAAATTATTGCTTTATTTGAAGAAAGTTCAGTCGCAAAGATGGATTTAGAAATTGATGATATAAAAATCAGTCTGGAAAAACCAAAAGCAGAAGTAAGTTATGTACAGGCAGCACCAGTTGCTGCTGCACCGATAGCTGCTCCATCTTTGGAAACTCAAAAGGAGTCACAGGTAGTCGGGGAAGCAATCAAGAGTCCACTTGTAGGTACTTACTATGCAGCACCAGCAGAAGGTGAAGATACATTTGTTAGTGTTGGTAAGAAAGTGAAACAAGGAGATACTCTTTGTATTATTGAAGCAATGAAAGTAATGAATGAAATCAAAGCAGAGAAAGATGGAACAATTGTAGATATTTCTGTAAAGAATGGAGATATGATTCAATTTGATGATGTACTGATGTACATTGAGTAGGTGTTATTATGATTAAGAAAATCTTAATTGCGAATCGTGGTGAAATTGCAGTAAGAATCATTCGTACCTGTAAAGAGATGGGAATTGCCAGTGTTGCAATTTATTCAACTGCAGATAAGGATGCACTGCACACACAGATTGCAGATGAAGCAATCTGTGTAGGAAACGCCAAAGTAAGTGATTCGTATTTAAATATGAATAATATCATTCAGGCAGCGTGTAACAGTGGCTGTGATGCCATCCATCCAGGGTTTGGTTTTTTAAGTGAGAATCCAAAGTTTGCTCGACTTGTGAAACAATGTGGGCTTATTTTTATTGGACCGGATGCATCAATTATTGAGAAGTTAGGTAATAAAAGTGCAGCTCGTAAAATGATGATGGAAGCAGGGGTGCCTGTTATTCCAGGATCAAAAGAAATACTAAGTTCCGTTGACCAGGGTGTTAAACTAGCGAATGAAATGGGTTATCCAGTAATTGTGAAAGCTTCCAGTGGAGGAGGCGGACGTGGTATGCGTATCGTCTGGGAAGAGGAAGAGTTTGAAAATGCTTTTCATAGTGCTAAAAGTGAAGCGAAAGTTTGTTTTGGTGATGATGATGTTTATTTAGAAAAGTATTTAGAAAATCCCAAACATATCGAAGTTCAGTTAATGGGTGATCAATTTGGAAATGTAATTCATTTATTTGAACGAGATTGCTCGTTCCAAAGAAGAAATCAGAAAATGATTGAGGAAGCTCCATGTTATGTACTGGATGAAACTGTAAGAGCGAATATGTTAGCTTCGGCTGTTGCTGCGTGTAAATATGTAGGATACAACAGTGTAGGTACTATAGAGTTCTTATTAGATAAACATAATAACTATTATTTCATGGAAATGAATACAAGAATTCAAGTGGAACATCCAATTACTGAAATGATTACTGGGGTGGATATTGTGAAACATCAGATTCGTATAGCTAGTGGAATGCCACTGAAATACAAACAAGAAGATATTACCTGCAATAGATATTCTTTGGAATGTCGTATTAATGCTGAAAATATCGCAAAAGATTTTGCGCCATCACCTGGAAAGATTAACTTCTTACATATCCCTGGAGGACGTGGTGTTCGTAATGATAGTGCAGTGTATTGTGGTTATGAAATTCCACCATTCTATGATTCAATGATTCTAAAACTGATTACCTTTGCGCCAACTCGGCTAGAGTGTATCAAGAAAATGCGTAATGCGTTATCAGAGTTAATTATTGATGGTGTACAGACAAACATTGAATTTCATTATCTTGTACTGCATAGTACGAAATTTGTTGAAGGAAAATATGATACTGGATATGCCCAAGAGTATATAAAGGAGTTGAAGGAAAATGGAGAATTTATTTAAGAAAAGACAAGAGCGTTTGAATATTTTTCAAAATGCTCGTAAAAAGATTGTTCATCAGGCTCCTAAAAGAGAAATTCCAGATAATGTTTTTAAGACATGTGATAAATGTAATGACAATATTCCATATAGTGAATTTATTGAAAATCATTATGTTTGTCCACGATGTGGATATCACTTGAAAATTAGTGCAAGAGAGAGACTTCGTCAAATCATTGATGATAATACATTCAAAGAATTTGATAAAGATGCAACAAGTAAAAATGAAGAAAACTTTATTGGTTATGATGATAAATTAGATAAATATAAAAGAGCGACTGGATTAAAAGAAGCAGTAGTGTGTGGAGTAGGAAGAATCAATCATCAAAAAGTTGCGATAGCAGTAATGGATTCCAACTTTATGATGGGAAGTATGGGAGAAGTTGTAGGAGAAAAAATTACTCGTACAATTGAATATGCAACAAAAAAGAAATTACCATTAATTATCAGTTGTACAAGTGGTGGAGCCAGAATGCAGGAAGGAATTATGTCTTTAATGCAGATGGCTAAGACAAGCAGTGCAATTAAACGTTTTAGTGATCGTGGAGGATTGTATATTTCGATTCTTACCAATCCAACAACCGGAGGCGTCAGTGCGAGTTTCGCAATGCTGGGAGATATTATACTAGCAGAACCAGATGCACTTATTGGATTTGCTGGTAGACGGGTAATTGAGAAAACAATCAATGAAGTATTACCTCCGGATTTCCAACGTGCAGAATTTTTGCTTGAGAAAGGATTTGTGGATCAAATTGTTGAACGTAAAGATATGAAACAGACGTTAAGTGATTTGGTTGCATTTCATATAGGTAAATAATATGAATTTGAGAGAGTGTGAAATATTAATTAAAAGTCTTGAAGCTGAAAAAGCGAAAATTGAAGACGTAAATACAACATATTATGATGAACTTGATGCACAGATCAAACGAATTCAAAGAGAGACATACAATAATTTAAGTGCATGGGATCGTGTATATCTTGCAAGACATGCTGATCGTCCCAAAGCGCAGGATTATATTGAATTATTGTTTGATAATTTCTATGAGTTGCATGGAGATCGTGGGGTAAGAGATGATAAAGCATTAATTGGTGGGATTGCATACTTTGATGGTATTCCAGTAACAGTACTGGCTCAGGCAAAAGGGAAAACAACCCAAGACAATATTGAACGTAACTTTGGGATGATGAATCCAGAAGGTTATCGTAAAGCGTTACGTCTTGCGAAACAGGCCGAGAAGTTCAATCGCCCAATTATTAATATCGTGGATACATCAGGAGCATTTCCTGGTAAGGAAGCAGAAGAAAGAGGACAGGCGCAAGCGATTGCAGATTGCTTGTATACCTTCTCTAATCTTGAAGTTCCAATTATTAGTATTGTAATTGGTGAAGGTGGTAGTGGAGGTGCATTGGCTCTTAGTGTTGCTGATCGTTTGGCAATGTTGGAGAATGCAATCTACTCGATTTTATCACCAGAAGGATTTGCTTCTATTTTGTGGAAAGATGAAGGTCGTGCTCAAGAAGCAGCAGAAGTTATGAAATTAACTTCATATGATTTGTTGAGTAAGAAAGTTATTGACGCAATTATTAAGGAACCATTAGGTGGAGCTCAGGAATGTATTGAATATGTTGTTGAAAATATGAAGACATATATTGCTCAGGAATTAAAAGATTTAAGAAAGATGAAAACGAAAGATTTAGTAGATAAACGATATACTAAGTTTCGTAAAATAGGAACATTGTAATATGAAAAACAGGAAAATATTAGGAAGTGGATATGCTGTTGGTAAAGAAATTGTTAGCAATGAAGATTTCGAAAAAATTTTAGATACTAGTGATGAATGGATTAGCAGTCGTACAGGTATTAAGACACGAAGAGTAAGTCCTGATGAAAACAGTAGTGACTTAGGATATCGTGCAGCCCTTATGGCAATTGAAGAAGCTAACATAAGTAAAGAAGATATTGATCTGATTATTGTTGCTACAATTACTCCAGACAACATTACACCATCATGTGCTAGTTTGATTCAGGATAAATTAGGGTTGAATGAACAAACGATAATGGCATTTGATATGAGTGCAGCATGTACTGGATTTGTTTATGCATTACAAACGGCATCTTATATGCTGAGTGATTATAAATGCGCACTGGTAATAGGTGTTGATGTAAATAGCAAACTTATGGATTACACAGACCGTAATACTTCTATATTGTTTGGTGATGGTGCAGGTGCAGTTATTATGAAACAGGAAAATTGTAATAATGTAATGTATCATTATGCAAATAGTACTGGAGATCATGAAGGTTTTCTTCAGGGAAGTGGACTTGTTTTGCCTAAACCACTACAAAATGGAAGTCGTGAAGTTGGTTTCCTAAAACAAAATGGAAGTGAAGTATTTCGTTTTGCAGTAAAAGCACTAGAAGAAGCAGTTATAGAAGTGTTGAAAAAAGCTGGTAAAGATTTAGATGAAATAGACTATATCATTCCACATCAGGCAAACATTCGCATTATCCGCAATGTAGCAAAACGAATGAAACTAAGTGATGATAAGTTTTATACCAACTTAGATAAGTATGGAAATACTTCGGGTGGAAGTATTCCAATTGCTTTAGCAGAAGCGATGAAAGAAAACATAATCAAACCTGGGATGAAAATCATAATGGTTGGTTTTGGCGGTGGATTTACATATGCTGCCTCGTATATCGAATTATAAGGAGAGAAATGTATGTTATTACATAAGATGTTGAATATTAAATATCCAATTATTCAGGGTGCAATGGCGAACATTGCAACAGCAGAGTTTGCAGCAGCAGTGAGTAATGCAGGTGGACTTGGAATTATTGGTACAGGAGCAATGAGCGTTGAGGAAGCACAGTTATCCATTCATAAGTGCAAACAACTAACAGATAAACCATTTGGTGTAAACGTGATGATGATGAACCCATATACCAAAGAAATCATGGAAATGATTGCTGAAGAAAAAGTGGCTGTAGTCACAACAGGAGCAGGAAATCCTGGAGTGTATATGGAGATGTTGAAAGCATCAGGAGCAAAAGTATTTCCTGTTGTTCCTAGTGTCGCTTTGGGAATTCGTATGGAACGCTCAGGTGCAGATGCATTAATTGTAGAAGGTGGAGAAGCAGGAGGTCACGTTGGTGAACAAACAACAATGGCGCTTGTACCACAAGTTGTTGATGCAGTTAGTATTCCTGTAATTGCAGCAGGTGGGATTGCGGATGGACGTGGTTTCAACGCAGCGTTATCATTAGGAGCAATTGGAGTTCAGGTAGGTACTTGTTTATTACTTGCTCACGAATGTCCAATTCATGAAAATTATAAAAAAGCTGTGATGAAGGCAAAAGATACAGATACTGTAGTAACTGGAAGAAGTTTAAGCTCTCCAGTTCGTGTATTAAAGAATAAGATGACAAGAGAACATTTGAAGATAGAAGCGGAAGCAGGCAATCGTGAAGAGTTAGAAAAACTAACCTTAGGTGCGCTTCGTAAAGCTGTTTTCGAAGGTGATATGCAGTATGGATCAGTGATGTTAGGTCAAATTGCTGGAATGTGTAAAGAAGAGAAATCATTAAAAGAAATCTTAGACACAATGATGAGTGACGCTAAGAAAGAATTACAGTCATTAATTATGAAACATGAGGAATTGTAATGATAAAAGAACTAAAAATTAAAGATAAGGTATTATCGTTTCCATTAATTCAAGGTGGAATGGGTGTTGGTGTTTCCTTATCAAATCTTGCTGGTGCAGTTATGAGTGAAGGATGTATGGGAGTTATTAGTGCTGCGCATCCTGGTTATCGTAAAGATTACTTTCGCAAAGAATCACTGAAAGCAAACTGTGAAGCGATTATAGAAGAAGTAAAAAAAGCTAAAGATATAGCCTGCGGCAAAGGACTTCTTGGAATTAATATTATGGCAGCCAGCAAAGATTATGTAGAGTATGTAAAAGCGGCAGTTATGGCAAAAGTAGATGCAATTATATCTGGTGCTGGATTACCATTAGATTTACCGAAATATGTAGATGATGAATCCATCTTATTAGCACCAATCGTATCAAGTGGAAAAGCTGCTCGATTGATTTGTAAGGTATGGGATAAACGCCATCAGACAACACCTGACTTTGTGGTAATTGAAGGTAGTGAAGCTGGAGGACATCTAGGGTTTAAAAAAGAAGATCTTATTGATGATACTTGTGAATCAATCGAAAAGATTTATGAAGATGTAAAAGCTGAACTGAAACCGTATCAAGAAAAGTATGAAAAAGATATCCCAGTATTTGTTGCTGGTGGAATCTTCACAGGTGAAGATATTGCTCATTACTTACAATTAGGAGCAGATGGAGTTCAGATGGGAACTCGCTTTATCGCAACTAATGAATGTGATGCTGATATCGCATTTAAACAAGCAGTAGTTGCTGCAAGTGAAGATACAATCGAAATAGTTCAAAGTCCAACAGGATTTCCTGGTCGAGGAATTATGAATGACTTTATGCGTAAAAATAAGGAACGTGGAAATATCACAATTCGTAAATGTCTGAATTGTCTAACACCATGTACACCAGAAGATACGCCTTATTGTATCAGCGAAGCACTGATACAATCAGCGAAAGGAAATATTAATAATGGACTTGTGTTTGTAGGAAGTAATGCAAGTAGAGTGGATAAAATTGTATCTGTAAAAGAACTGATTGAAGAATTAAAAACTTCTACTTACAAAGCGTTAGGAGAGACAGTATGAAAATAGGATTTTTATTTGCTGGTCAAGGATCTCAACATATAGGAATGGGAAAAGACCTATACGATAACTATGAAGAAGCTAAGAATGTCTTTGACAATGTATCACTAGATTACGATGTAAAAGATTTATGTTTCAATGGACCAGAAGAGATGTTAAATGATACAGCGTATGCACAAAGTAGTATGTTAACGACTTCGGTAGCGATTGCTGAAGTTGTTAAGGCACAAGGAATTGTACCTGAGTATGTAGCAGGTTTAAGTCTAGGTGAATATAGTGCATTATGTTTTGCAGGTGCATTTGATGTAAATACAGCAGCTCATATTACTAGAGAACGTGGAAAGATTATGGCCAATGCTTTACCAAAAGGTACAAGTGGAATGGCTGCAATACTAAATCTTGATGAACAAGTAATCGCAAGTGTTTGTGAAGAAGTTGCAAAAGACTATGGTGTTTGCCAGATTGCTAATTACAATTGTCCGGGACAAATTGTAATTACTGGTACAAGTACTGCAATTGAAAAAGCATGTGAACTACTTTTAGAAAAAGGAGCAAGACGTGCAATACCGCTAAATGTGAGTGGGGCATTTCATTCTTCATTATTAGAAGATGCTTCTAAAGAGTTAAACCAAGTGTTGAAACAATTTGATATTTCAAGACCTGAAATAAAAGTAGTGTATAACATTAGTGGTAAAGAAGAGAGCGAAGATGTTACAGATATCCTTACAAAGCAGATTAAGTCGAGTGTGTACTTTATGCAATCGATACAATATATGATTGATCAAGGAGTTGATACCTTTATTGAGATTGGACCTGGATCAGCATTAAAAGGATTTGTGAGAAAAATTAGTCGTGATGTCAAAGTATACAGTGTAGAAAACACAGATACATTAAATAAAATGTTAGATGAGGTGAGAGCAAATGGATAAGAAAGTAGCGTTAATAACTGGTGCAAGTCAGGGAATAGGTAGAACAATTGCAATTAAGATGGCAGAAGAAGGTTACAATATTGTAATTAATTATATTGGTGATGAAACAAATGCAATCGAAGTAAGTAAAGAATGTGAAGCACATGGAGTAGAAACCCTTTGTGTAATGGCAGATGTTACAAACTTTGAAGCAGTTGGAGAAATGTTTGCAACAATACTGGATAAGTTTGGGAAAATTGATGTATTGGTAAACAACTCAGGTATCACAAAAGATACATTATTGTTGCGTATGAGTGAAGCAGATTTTGATTCAGTTATTGATGTAAACCTAAAAGGAACATTCAACTGTATTAAGCATGCTGCAAAACCAATGATGAAACAACGTAGTGGTTCCATCATTAGTATGGCAAGTGTAATTGGGTTGATTGGAAATGTTGGTCAGGCAAATTATGCAGCAAGTAAAGCTGGTATTATTGGTTTAACAAAGTCAGTAGCTAGAGAATTAGCACCTAGAGGAATTCGTGCAAATGCAGTTGCTCCAGGATTCATCTCAACTAAGATGACAGATGTATTAGATGAAAAAGTAAAAAATGCTATTTTAAGTAACATTCCATTAAATGATTTTGGTACAATGGAAGATGTAGCAGACATGGTTTGCTTCTTAGCAAGTGATAAAAGTCGTTATGTAACTGGTCAAGTATTAAACGTTGACGGTGGAATGGTAATGTAGGTGAAACTATGAAAAGAAGAGTAGTAATTACAGGATTAGGAGCACTTACACCAATCGGAAATACCGTAAGTGATACATGGTCAGGAATTCGTGAAGGTAAATGTGGAATTGATAAAATTACCCATTTTGATACAACGGAATTCAAAGCAAAACTTGCTGGTGAAATTAAAGACTTAGATATGGAACAATATTTTAGTAAACGTGATTTAAAATTTAATGATCGTTTTACTCAATTAGCTAGAATCGCTGCGAAGCAAGCAATGGAAGATTCAGCATTAGATGTAACTGCAATTGATGCCAATCGTTTTGGTGTAATTATTGCATCTGGGATTGGTGGAATTGAATCGATTGAGAATGCACAGGATACACTTAATGATCGTGGACCATCTAGAGTATCACCATTCTTTATTCCTATGGCACTAGTAAATCTGGCAGCAGGGAATGTAGCAATTGATGTTGGTGCAAAAGGACATTGTTCTTCACAAGTGACTGCATGTGCTGCAGGAAGTAATGCAATCGGTGAAGCATTCCATAAGATTCGTGATGGATATGAAGATGTAATGTTAGCAGGTGGTAGTGAAGCAAGTATTACGCCACTGGCAATTGCTGGGTTTGCTTCCATGCGTGCACTGCATACAGGTGAAGATCCAACACGCGCCAGTATTCCATTTGACAAAGACCGTAGTGGATTTGTTATGGGTGAAGGTGCTGGAGTATTAGTTCTGGAAGAACTTGAACAAGCAAAAAAACGTAATGCGAAAATATATGCAGAAATTATAGGATATGGATCTAGTTGTGATGCTCATCATATTACTGCACCAATAGATGATGGTAGTGGTGGAGCACAGGCAATGGTTCGTGCGATTGACGATGCAAATATATCTGCTGATAAAGTTTCTTATATTAATGCTCATGGTACAAGTACACCACTAAATGATAAGACCGAAACAATGGCAATTAAAAGTGCATTTAAGGATCATGCATATAACCTTGCAGTTTCATCTACGAAATCAAACACAGGTCACTTATTAGGTGCATCTGGAGCAGTAGAAGCAATTATTACTTTAAAGGCAGTACAGGAAAATTTCATTCCTGCGACAATCAATTATCAAAATAGTGATGAAGATTGTGATTTGGATATTGTACCTAATAAAGGTAGAGAAGAAGAAGTAAACTGTGCAATGAGTAATTCTCTTGGATTTGGTGGACATAATGTTTCATTAATTTTCAAGAAATGGGAGGAAGCATAATGTTATATAACTCAAATCAAATACAGGAAATTATTCCTCATCGTTATCCATTCTTACTGGTTGATGTAATTGAAGAAATCAGTGAAGATGGTTTAACTATTATTGGAAAGAAATGTGTTAGCGCAAATGAAATGCAGTTCTTAGGACATTTTCCTCAAAAACATGTGATGCCTGGGGTGTTAATTGTAGAAGCATTGGCTCAAACGGGTTGTGTTCTATTATTATCAAAAGAAGAAAACAAAGGTAAAATTGGTTTTTTTGCAGGTATTAATAAAATGAGATTTAAACGTCAGGTAATTCCTGGTGATGTATTAACAATGAAAGTAACGCTTACAAATCAACGTGCAGGTATTTACTTTGCAGATGTTGAAGCGAGCGTAGAAGGACAGATTGCCGTAAAAGGTGAAATCATGTGCGCTGTAGGAGAATAGTGTAATGATTGTAGGTATTGGCTGTGATATCGTTGAGATGAAACGAATCAGAAAACAAAATAATGAATTCTATAAAAGAGTACTGACGAAGAAGGAACAGGAAATGTATCTTTCAATGAGTGAAAGTCGTAAAGTTGAGTTTTTAGCTGGAAGATTTGCTGCAAAAGAAGCAATCTTTAAAGCCTGTAATGAAGCCCAAGCGATTTCTAATATAGAAGTTCTTAATGATGAAAGTGGGAAACCCTATTGTAATGTGGATGGGTATACGATCCATATATCCATATCCCATGAAAAAGAATATGCCATTGCCTATGCAATCTGTGAGAAATAGAGGTGGACAATGACTTTTTTTCAGATATTTAGATGTTTATTTGTATTACCATTTTCTTGGTTGAGTGCATTACTTTGTCGACGTAAACCGATGGAAGTAAGATACAAAAAAGCACAAGGATGGTCTCGTTTTATTATTCGCTATCTTGGTTATCATTTAGAAACTGAGGGAGTAGAAAATATACCCGAAGATGAAGCGGTCTTCTTTGTATCAAATCATCAGGGTACACTTGACCCAGCACTTGTAATTGCTACTTGTGACAAGCCGATGGCATTTATATCAAAAAAGAAGAATGAAAAACTACCAGTGTTTGGTAGTTGGGCAATTTCAATTGGAGTAATTCACTTTGATCACGAGACTCGTGAAGGAAATGTATTTATGCTTCGTGAAGCTGCAAGAGAACTAAAAGCTGGAAAACGATTATTAATTTTCCCAGAAGGAACTAGATCAAGAGGAGACCAAATGAATCCTTTTAAGGCAGGAGCATTACAACCTGCATATCTAGCAAAGGCAACGATTGTTCCTGTAACATTAAACAATGCCTATTGTATAGATGATAAGAAAGATAAAAATAAACAATTAAAAATCACTTATGGAAAACCAATTCGACATGAAGATTACAAACAGTATAAGTATGATGAAATGTCAGATATTGTATATAAGCTGGTTGAAGAACATATTATTTATCATAAGAAAGCCGAAGATTAAATTCTCCGGCTTTTTTTACTTCTCTAATAGTTCAATGATTTTATCATAGGTTGGTTCCTGAACCAAATCAAGAGCGTTTTGTTTCTTACTGGTAAATTCTACCAGACCTTCATAAAAGTCTCTTAGATTCTGTTTATTGTTAGGCATAATCGATATTAGAAATAATATCTGTACTTGTCGATAAGCCCAGGTAATTGGTTTTCTTAATATACCAACTGCAATGAATGTTGTTTTACTAATTGCTTTATTTGGGTGAGGAATTGCGACTAAGTTATTAAGCTCAGTAGATGCAAATTCTTCACGTTCTAATATGAGTTCATAATAATCATCTGGAAGTTCCACTTTCTCTTTTACCTGATTCACTAACTCAGCAATTGCTTCTTCCTTGGTGCTGACATTTAAATCAGTAAAGAAAAGTTCAGGATCAATTAAATCACGAATTGAGAATAATGGTTTACGTTTTTCCAAACAGTTATTTATAACTTCAAAATCATCTTCTGCCAATAAATTATTAATATATCTTATTGGAATTGGCAGTTCTTCTTGAATTGGAACTGTTGAGAAAATAAAATCATAAGAATCAAGCGATATATGATTCAACATATGAGCTTCAATGATTTTAATGGTACTGATTTTAGAACCAAAGTGTTTTTGAATTTGATATGCCAGTAACTGTGAAGATGCTCTTCCTGTACTACATACAATTAATACATTACTTGGTTTTACTTCTTCACGTTTACGTTCCAAAGCAAGAATGAAGTGTAAGGCAAAGTAACTTATTTCATCTTCTGTAATCGTTACCTGAAGTTCATCACAAACACTTTGTAGACCAATTGAAGCTAGTTCATAAGCAAAGTTATAGTTTTCTTTTATATCATGCATTATTGGATTACGAATTAACATCTTATTTTGAACTCGTTCAATAAAGGGAATCATATGTAACATCAGATTCATTTTTAAATCTAAGTCATTATAGAAATCTAGTCTTGTCTGGTCGAAGATTGCTCGTAGAATTTTATTTACTAAGAAGTTAACTTCATCATTTACTTCTACATTGAATTCACTCTGTTCACCCTCGAAATGTTTTTTACCAGATAAATGTTGTGTAAGATAACAAACTTCACTATTTGGCAGACTGATTCCAAACGTATGTTCAATTGCTTTCTGTAAAGCAGTAGCAATGACATATTCATTCTTTTCTTTCTGTAAGTGAACAACTTCATCACTAAGATTAATAATATTATTAGTTTTAATACGTTCAATTGCAATTAGCAAATGAATCGCAAGACTTTCTACAGCGACATCTGACATCCTTAGATTTTCTTGTACCAGTACTTTACTAATTACATTATTGACCATAATCTGAAACTTATCACTGGAAGAATCAGTAATATCTTTAGAACTTAGATAATCATTATTCATCAGCTGCTCTGAAATACATAAACGACGATTACGTTCACTACCAACAACTCGTATTCCATAATTTGGTTTATTCTCTATTTCTAAAGCAAATTTTTTAAAGATTCGTTTTACCTCTTTTAAGTCATTATTCAGTCTGGAAATAGAAATATATAGTTCATTCGCAATATCATTTAGTTTTATATAGTTATTTGCATATAAAAGCAGATGAATGATGTAATCTACTCGTTCTTCTGGTGAAGAAGGTAAACGAGTTGCTTTTGATTCCAACTCCAAAAAATCATTGAATTGCTTTTCATTTAGAATGTTAAGATTATAGCCAACACTTGGTTTCGAGATAATCTCTGCACCATGTGCTTTACAGATAATTTTTAAATCCTGAATATTTCGACGAATTGTTTTTGAACTTACGCTTAGTTTCTCTGCAAGTTCTTCTCCGGTAATGGAAGTGTGGTCTAACAATTCTCTTAATATTTTCTTTTGGTGCTTATTCATGAAAAGACCTCTTTCTATATTAATTAAAGTATACCATTATTGTCCATTTATGTTTCTCGAAAATGTCCACAATGATATGGAAAGAAGTGAAAAGGGCACGAATTTATGCCTTTTTTTCACTATTTTCATCATTAAAAGGAATGTCCACAATGCTGTGGACATTTTACATAGCGACATTTACTTATAGGACTGGTATAAAGAAGGTAGAGTTGTTAACAACAAGGAGGTTTTTATGAATATTTTATTAGTATGTGCGTGTGGTGCCTCAACAAGTATACTTGTCGAAGCAATGAAGAGTGCACTGAAGGAGGATGAAAAGGATTGGTTTATTGAAGCGAAGTCTTCACAGGAAGTAAAAGAGTGTGTTGGGAAATACGATGTTATCTTAGCAGCACCTCAAATTAGATACCAGAAGAAAATGTTAGAAAAACTAGCAGCACCTTATGGCATCAAAGTTCTAGATATTGATTCTGTTGCATATGGAACATGTAATGGAGATAAGATTCTAGATTCTGTTCGAAGTTTATAAACAATAAAAAGGAGAATATAAACAATGACTGCATTTTTTAACAAGTTAGAAGATAAATTAATGCCATTAGCAAATTTCTTTGGACAACAAAGACATTTATTGGCAATTCGTGATGGAATAGTTTCGGCAATGCCTCTAACCATCATCGGAAGTATATTTTTAATTTTAGCATATCCACCAGTAGATCCAACGAATATCCCTGATATTCCATTAATTGGAGCATTCTTAGAAGGATGGTACAACTGGGCACAGGCAAACATGGGAGCAATCATTGCACCGTTTAGTGCAACAATGGCAATCTTATCATTATTTGTATGTGTGGGATCATCTTATTCATTAGCAAGTCACTATGACCGTAAACCGTTACAATATGTAATTGCTAACTTATCTATTTATATTTTAGTATGTGCACCTGTAACTGATGGAGCAATCCCAACAGCTGCATTTGATGGTAAAGGAATTCTATTGGCAGCGTTTGTTGCATTAATTGGTACTGAGATTATGAACTTTGTGGAGAAAAAAGGTTGGACATTTAAAATGCCAGCTGGAGTTCCTCCGATTGTAGCAAATTCATTTGCATCATTATTCCCATTTGGAATTGCAATGTTCTTATTCTATGGATTAAGTCTAGGTATTCAAGCAGCAACAGGACAATTATTACCAGAAGTATTCTTTGGGTTATTTGAAGGATTAAAAGCAAGTGTAGATAATATTTTCTCAGTTACTATTTTAACTGGATTCGAAAACTTACTATTTGGATTTGGAGTTCACCCTACAACTGTAGTTGGACCAATTCTTGACCCATTAGAGTCAATGAACATTGCTGAAAATGCAAGTTTGATTGCTCAGGGTTTAGAAGCAACAAGAGTATATACACAACCATTCTGGGCATTCTATGTAGCCCTTGGTGGAGGAGGAGCAACATTAGGTTTAGCATTCCTTACTCTTCGTGCAAGATCAAAACAAATCAGAGATGTTGGTAAAGTTGCACTTATTCCATCATTGTTCAATATTAATGAACCGTTGATTTTTGGATTACCAATCTTCTTGAATCCAATTCTAATCATTCCATTTATGATTGCACCTATGGTTAATGTTGTACTTGGATGGTTAGCTACCTCATCAGGTCTGGTAAATATGGCTACGATTGCCGCTCCATGGACATCACCTGCACCACTTGGAGCAATGTTATCTACAATGGACTTTAAAGCGCTTCTATTAGTTATAGTTATGCTTCTAATCAATATGGTAATTTATTATCCATTCCTAAAAATGTATGATAACAGTAAAGTAAAAGAAGAGAATGAAGCGGAGGCACAAATTGAATCAGCTTAATAAGACTACAGAAACAGCATTTGGATTAATTGCTAAAGCGGGTGAAGCAAAGAGTTATGTGTTTGAAGCATTGGATGCTGCAAACTCGGGAGACTTTGAAAAGGCAAATGAAGAAATAGAAAAAGCAGAAGTTCTTTTGACAGATGCTCATCAGATTCAGTTTAAACTGTTATCTGAAGAATCAAATGGAGCGAGCGATATAGAAGTGAACTTTATTATGGTTCATGCACAGGATCATTTGATGACAACGATACTGGCAAAAGAGTTAATGGTTGAAATTATTGAGAATAAAAAAGAAATACAAGCGTTGAAAGGAAGTAAGTAATCTATGAAACAAGTACCTAATGGATTTCCTAAAGATTTCTTCTGGGGTGGAGCGATTGCTGCAAACCAGGCAGAAGGTGCATATTTAGAAGATGGAAAAGGATTGTGTGTTGCTGATATCTTAAAAGTACAGGACAGTGGGGATTTAAAGAAGAAATCAAATAAAGAAATCTCTACTGCAGATATTGAATTTGCATTAAATGACAAAGAAGGATATTATCCGAAACGTTATGGAATCGACTTTTATCACACATATAAAGAAGACTTAAAGATGCTGGCAGAAACTGGAATGAATTCATTTCGAACATCTATCAACTGGGCCAGAATCTTTCCAAATGGAGATGATGAAGAGCCCAATGAAGCAGGATTGGTATTTTATGATAATCTAATTGATGAAATGATTAAGAATGGAATGGAACCATTAATTACATTGTCACATTATGAAATGCCTCTACATCTGGCTACTGAATATAATGGTTGGTATAATCGCAAGACAATTGATTTCTTTGTGAAATTCTGCGAGACATGTTTCAGACGTTATAAAGATAAAGTAAAATATTGGATTGTGGTAAACCAAATCAATCTGATTAAACATGAATCGTTTAATCACTTAGGAATTCCTGAAGATAAAGTAGATAATATTGTAGAAGCGAAATACCAGGGAGTTCATAATGAAATGGTGGCTAGTGCAATTGCTACGAAGATTGGTCATGAGATTAACCCAGACTTCCAAATTGGTTGTATGGTATATAACGGGTTAGCGGAACCTTTGACTTGTAAACCAGAAGATGTACTTGCAAACTTACAATACAATCATATGGAATACTTCTTCTCAGATGTACTAATGCGTGGAGTTTATCCAGGATATGCATTGCGTTACTTTAAAGAAAATGATATTCATTTAGATATTCCAGAAGAAGATGAAAAAGTATTAAAAGAAAATACTGCGGACTTCTTCTCAATGTCATACTACTATAATATGTGTACATCAGCAGAAAGTTTAGCTGGTGGTGGAAATGATTATGGTACCGTAAAGAATCCACATATTGAAGAGAGCGAATGGGGATGGGGAATCAACCCATTAGGACTACGTACCGTTCTTAACTATTTCTGGGATCGTTACCAAAAACCAATAATGATTTCAGAGAATGGTTATGGTACCTTTGATACGGTAGAAGAGAATGGTGAAATCCATGATGATAAACGAATTGAATATTTATCAAAACATGTGGATGCAATGAAAGAGGCAATCAAGGATGGAGTAGATGTAATTGGTTATTATCCTTGGGGTCCTATTGATATTATTAGCTGCTCTTCAAGTGAGATGGAAAAACGCTATGGATTTATTCATGTAGATTTGGATAACTATGGCAAAGGTAGTGGAAAGAGATCAAGAAAAGATAGTTTCTATTGGTATAAAAGAGTAATTGATACGAATGGAGAAGAACTATAATTTATAAAAATTGGAACTTTATTAAAGTTCCTTTTTATTATTGTGGTAAGATAGAGAAGTAACTATTGGGAGGTATTTAAAATGCAAACAATTACAATTGTTGAGGATGAACAAGATATTCGAGAGGAACTAACAATTCTTTTAGAAAGTTCAGGGTATAATGTAAATGCCATTACTGATTTTAGGGATGTTGACAAACAGATATTTGAATTACATTCTGATTTAGTATTGTTGGATGTAAACCTTCCTGAAGAAGATGGATATACGATTTGTCGAAAGATTCGCAAGTCGTTACAGACACCAATTATTTTTATTACCAGTTTAAATACTCCCATGGATGAATTAAAAGCATTATCTTTAGGTGGAGATGACTATATTACGAAGCCTTATAATATTCCAGTAATGATGGCTCGTATCAATCGTTTGCTGCTTCGTAATCAAAGTACACAAGAAGATACAATTGAAGTAAAAGGAAGTATTGTTCATGTATTGAAAAGTACCATTGAGTATGAAGGGAAAACAGAAGAACTTACAAAGAATGAATTAAAGATATTAACTTGTTTAGCTCGTAAACCAGGAGAAATTGTTTCTCGTGCTGATATCATTGAATACTTATGGGATACTCAAGTTTATATTGATGATAATACGTTAAGTGTGAATATAACCAGATTAAGAGAAAAACTAGATAATCTTGGATTAGAAAATCTGATTCAGACAAAGCGAGGGATGGGATACAAAATATGAAGTTCATAGACTATATAAAGGATAGAGCGTATATTATATTAGTAAATATCATTTGTATGCTATTTGCTTTTTTTGTCTTGCAGTTTTCAGGTGCTAATCTTAGTATATTGTATTACTTATTGGGCTTATGGATAATTGTACTTTTCGTAACACTTGGTATTGGTTATCATAAACAAAAAAAGTATTTTGAAGAATTAAACAGTATCATGGAGCAACTTGATAAGAAGTATCTGTTTGTGGAATGTATGGATGAACATTCAGATGCAATGAGTAAAGAGTATTATAAGCTGTTTAAAAAGATGAGTAAGTCAATGATTGGTTATGTTAGTAATGCAGAGAACCAGTTTACAGAATACAAAGATTATATTGAATCATGGATTCATGAAATAAAACTGCCAATCACTGCAGCAAAGTTAATTGCAGAAAATAATAAAGATGAAACAACAAGAAAAATACTATCTCAATTAGAATTGATTGATAATAGTGTAGAACGTTCTTTATACTATGCTCGTTCAGGTGTAGTAGAGAATGACTATGCAATCAAAGAAACATCACTTCAGCAAATCGTTGATAATGTAATTAGTAAGAATAAACAAATTTTAATGCAGAATAAAGTGATGATTGATTGTAAAGATTTATCAGCTAGTGTCTATACTGATGAAAAGTGGTTAGGATTTATTTTAAACCAAATCATGTTCAATAGTATAAAGTATAAGTCGAAGCAGCCTGTTATTACCTTTCTTGCTACAGAAGTAAGCAATGGAGTAGCGTTACATATAAAAGATAATGGCATTGGCGTAAGTGCAAGCGATCTTCCACGTGTGTTTGAAAAAGGATTCACTGGAATGAATGGAAGAACTTATACCAAATCAACAGGAATTGGTCTATATCTTTGTAGGAAGTTAAGTAAGAAGTTAGGGATTCATATCTCTATGGAATCAAAAGAAAACGAATATACAGAAGTGATTCTGGTATTTCCTAAAGGTACATTTGTGAAAGTCTAAATAGTTATCTTACGAAAATGAAAGATTCTGGTAAGATACATCGATACAACACTCCTTTCTTATACAGTAATATGGAGTTGTAAGGAAGGAGAATAGTTATGAAAACACTATTACAATTAGAAAACGTAGAAAAATATTATGGAAGTAAAAACAATGTCACTAAGGCGTTGGATAAGGTTAGCTTTGGGGTAGACAAAGGAGAATTCATTGCTATCATGGGAGCGTCGGGTTCAGGTAAAACAACATTACTGAACTGTATCTCAACAATCGATGAAGTAAGTGCTGGTAATATCTATTTAGATGATATTAATATAACGGATATTGATGAAAAGGATATTGCAAAGTTTCGCCAAAAGAATTTAGGATTTATCTTTCAGGATTTCAATCTGTTGGATACCTTAACTATTGAAGAGAATATTGGAATTGTTTTAACTATTAATAATTTATCACCAGAAAAGGTGCAACCAATGGTAAAAGAGATTGCAGCAAAGTTAGGAATTGAAGATATTCTGAATAAGTATCCTTATCAGGTGTCAGGAGGTCAGAAACAACGCTGTGCCTGTGCTAGAGCAGTTATCAATAAACAGAGTCTAATTCTTGCGGATGAGCCAACAGGAGCGTTAGATTCACGTTCGGCGCAAATGTTACTGGAGGTTATGGAAGATTTGAATCAAAGCTTAGAAGCAACCATCTTAATGGTAACTCATGATGCATTTTCAGCCAGTTATGCAAATCGAATCCTATTCTTAAAAGATGGAAAATTATTTAACGAAATTATAAGAGGTCAAAAAAGTCGTAATCAGTTCTATCATGAAATATTAGATGTATTGGCATTACTTGGAGGAGATGTTTCCAATGCTTAAAACATTATCTTTAAGAAATGCCAAACGACAGGCAAAAGACTATCTTATCTATTTTATAACGATGATTATATCAGTAGCACTTATTTATGCATTTAATGGTTTGGTATTTTCAAAAGAAATAAGTGAACTAGGAGAACTAATGAGTTTTCTACCCTATGTAATTATAGCAGCAAGTATTCTAATCATCTTTATTATCGGATGGCTGGTAAGTTATACAATGAACTTTATCTTACATAAACGAAGTAAAGAATTAGGAACCTATATTTTACTAGGTATTGAACAAAAACAAGTAGCAAAAATGTTCTTTATTGAAAATCTTGTGATTGGAAGTATTGCTTTACTATTTGGAGTTGTAGTAGGAAACCTAATTTATCAGTTAATTTATATGATGGTAATGTATAACTTTCAAATGCCTTATACATTTAATTTCTCAATATCACTAGGTACGATTGGATTAACATTACTTTACTTTGTATGTATTTACTTGTTTGCCTTAATGAGAACACGTAAAAAGATTACCAAGATGAAGATTTATGATTTGATCAATTATGATAAAAAGAACGAAGAGAAATTAGTCGATGTGAAAAAGCAGCGAGTTGCCTTATTCTTTATGTCAGTAGTTGCAGGAATTGCAGGACTCTTACTTATTCTATTAGCATCAAGTGGCTTGTTAATCATGGTTGGATTTGTATTGGTAATTGGTTTCTTATATGGATTTTTCATCAGTTTATCTTCATTCGCAACACAATACCTAGATATGCATCCAAAAGAGAAGTATCAGGGAAACAAGTTGTTTATAATGAGGACACTGTTATCAAAAATAAGTTCTATGAGTGTTACAATGGCAACTCTTTCACTTCTGTTCTCAATTACAATTGCAGCTGTTGGATCAGGTCTGTTATTTAGTTCATTGTTTGAATCAAGAATTGAGAAAGAAACAGCTTATGATTTATCGGTTACAGTAAACGATTCTGATAAGATTGAAAAGTATGTTGATTATATTGATAACAGTACAATTGATGTTACACAGGAATATACCTATACTCTTTACCAAAGTGATACACGTGATTATACTACAGGAATGGAAGAACGTGGAAATGCAATCGCTGATTTTGATAAAGATGTAGTCATGAAGTATAGTGATTATGAAGAATTAAGAGAGATGCTTAATTTACCTGAAGTATATTTAGATAAAGATAAGTTTATGATTCACTGTATTCCAGCTTATGAAGATAGTATTCAAGATTATGTAGCTAATCATCCAACGTTTACGCTAAATGATGATACTGTAAAGTATCAGGAATTACATACAGAAAACTTTAGTCAATCAGGATGGTTTGGAAATGGGAATGGATTAGTCATAATTGTCCCTGATGAGATAGTTATAGCACAACCAGAGGACTCCACTATCTATGCAGCAATGACAGGCACGCCAATAACGGAAGAAGAATATACAGGGATTCAAACGATGGTATATGATGCTGATGCAAATGAACCTGAATATGCAATATCAAGAGAAATACAAAGACTTACCTATTCAGCTTCTACAATTATCTTTGTATTCCCACTTTACTACATTGCTTTAATTATGATTATGGTAGCAGCAACAATTCTATCAATCCAGCATTTAAGTGAGATATCAAAGAATAAGTACAGATATCAGACACTATATAAATTAGGAGTTGATAAAGGATCTCTGCGAAAAACGATGCGTAAGCAATTAGGAATCTACTTTGCTTTGCCAGCAGTACCAGCATTAATGATTAGTACAGTTATGATTCATGCGTTTGGTGCTCGCTTCGAAACCGGAGTGGCACAACAGGTATGGAGTATGATTGGAATCTCAGTTCTCTTGTTTATGATTGTATATGCAATTTATATATGTGCAACTTATACTAGTTTTAAACGAAATGTATTAGATTAATGATACCAGCAATCCTTTGATTGCTGGTTTTTAAGTTATTATTTGACGACTATATAATTAAATGATATTATAGTTATGCGAATATAATATATAAATATTCGCATAACTATTTAAAAAGAGGAGTTAAACACATGCCATCAGGACCAGTTTTATCACAAGAAGATAAAAATCGATTACGTAAGAAACTACGAGATGATTGTGAACAACATTGGATAACATCAGGTTATAAGAAGACAAGTATTAAGGTGTTATGTGATAATAACAACATATCAATTGGTACGTTCTATAAACTTTATCCAACTAAAGAGGACTTGTTTTTTGAAACAATTGATCATGTACAGAATACATTAAGTGATAGGTTTCTTGCCACATGTAAAAGCAATCCTTCAAAAGAAGGGTTCGCGAAAGCTTTGAGTAATCTATTAAGAGAATATGATCATAAAATTCTTTTATATAATATTAATTCTCCAGATTTTCAATCCTTTCTCTCAAAATTACCTGATGAAATGGTTAGTAAGTTAGAGTTCACAAGTATTGAATTTTTTGGTGAAGCAATTCAAAGTGCTAATTTAAAACTAAAGATAGATGAGAAAAAAGCATATGGTGTATTTAGTGCATTGTTATCTACACTTTATACCAAAGATTTACTAACTATTACCTGTGACTACTTTGATGTATTTGATTTTATGGTGAATAATTTAATCGGTGAGATTTTTGAGTAAATAATTATATGATACAGGAGGTAAATTATATGATTAATGAAACAGCATCATTTTTTGAAAAGTGTGCAAAGGACATTGGATTATCAATAAAAATCCCACGTCCAAGCAAAGCTACAAAGATTACATGTGCAACTATTAATGGAGTGGCTGGAACTAGTCTTGTAGTTGCAGGAATTGCAGTATCAAGTAAAACGTTGGTTGTATTAGGAACACTGGGGCTCGCAGGTGCAACTGCCCTTGCATTAGATAAATAATTTAGAGGAGTGTGTATAATAATCTATACATGAACTTGAATAAACCTACTAAAAAGACAATGATTCATAAGTAATTCGTATTACTAACGATCATTGTCTTTTTATATTTTTCGTATACTAACTTCACCAGAATTAATAGTGGAGGTACTTCCATCTTCTTTTTCGATAATCAGACTTGCATTGGTATCAATATCTAATACTTTTGCAGGATAACTGTTATTTCTCTCGTAAACCATAATATCTTTATGAAGAACAGAAGAATGCTCTTTATAGGCAGGTAAGAATGTATTCTTATCAATTTCATTATAGTATTTATAAAAACCATTTAGTATATCTTTAATTATCTGATTGCGAGAAATTATTTTGTCACTGAATTCTTCTATTGAGCCAGCAACTGATGCTAGGTCCTTTGCAAATATTTGTTTGTGTACATTTACACCAATTCCTACAACCATATAATCCATGCTTGCGGTATTCATCTCTAAACTTGCTTCGCAAAGAATTCCACCAATCTTTTTTTCTTCGATAAATATATCATTCACCCATTTGATCTTAGAATCAATCTGATAGTTCTTTTTTATTGCTTCCCACAAAGCTACCGAAACACATGCGGTTATTTTTAGGGATTCATACACAGAAAGAGTAGGCTTGAGTAGAAAACTCATATAGATTCCTTTTTGCTTAGGAGAATAAAAACTTCTTCCATTCCTGCCTTTTCCTTTTTCCTGATAATCTGCAACGCATACATAACCTTCCTGTTTATCAAAAGCAAGTGTCTTTAGATAATCATTTGTGGAAGAAACAGACTCCATAATTTCTATATCATAGAAAAAAGGTTGTAAGTTATCCGTAATCTGTTCCTTTATAAGAACATCATTATTACTGCTGAATCGATATCCTTTTTTAGTAGAGGATTCAATCTGGTAACCTTGTTCAATTAATTTACGTATCTGTTTTGATATTGTCATTCTTGATACTTTCAGCATTGAAGAAATCTCTTCTCCTGAAATATAAGTATCGCAATGCTCATTTAATATCTGTAATATTTTGCTTTTCATACAATCTATTATATCGGATTCTAGCAGTTTGTGTTATACTTTTGCAAGAAACTTTACAAATATCAAAACTGTGTTATAATGTTAATACAGTAAAACAGGAGGAAACTTATGGAAGTTCTTGCGAAAATTGATAATGTCACCAAATTATATGGTAAAAAAGTAGCATTATCCAATGTAAACTTAGAAATTCGTCCAGGTGAAATTATAGGATTGCTAGGACCAAATGGAAGTGGTAAAACCACGTTGATTAAGATTTTAAACAGCGTCCTTGCTGATTACGAAGGATCAATTACGATTGATGGACAACCAATCGGAGTACATTCGAAATCAGTGATTTCTTATCTGCCAGATGAACCTTATTTTGAAAACTGGCAAAAAGGAACCGATGTACTTGAGATTTTTATAGATATGTATGAAGATTTTGATTACGACCGTTGTATTAATCTGCTGAAACGATTCAATATCGATCCAGCAATGAGATTTAAATCAATGTCAAAAGGGATGAAAGAAAAATTCTTATTGGCACTTGTTATGTCAAGAAGAGCAAAAATCGTTGTACTGGATGAGCCAATCGGTGGGGTAGACCCTGCTGCCAGAGAAATCATCCTAGATACAATTTTAGAGAACTACGATGAAAATCAGACAATTATTATGTCTACACATTTGATTGCTGATATTGAACGTATTTTCAACCGTGTTGTCTTCTTAAAAGATGGTATGGTAGTACTTGATGATGATGTTGAGTCAGTGCGTATGCGTACTGGAAAATCAGTTGATGAGTTGTTCAGGGAGGAATTCAGATAATGTTAAAGTTATTAAAACACGAGTTTAAAGTAAACCGTTCTGCATTTCTTTCATTCTATGCAGCAGTATTAGTGTTAGCACTATTGCTTCGATTGACAAACTTTACGAATATAGGCGATGATACAGCAGGGATTGTTGTTGGACTATTAATGATGGTTTATATATTTGGTATCATGGGATGTTATATCTATGTAATGGTGGCAATCGTTCGAGCGTTTAATAAATCAATGTTTAAGAAACAGGGATATCTAACGCTTACGCTACCAGTATCTACAGGTAAACTTGTTTTATCTAAATTACTGATGGCAGCATTTTGGATTATTGTATCAACTGTAGTAGTATTCTTATCATTTGTTATAATGATTCCTAACTTTGCAGGTGCATTGGGTGAAATAGGAGAGTTCTTAGTAAGATATGGATTTGACCTTACACTTTGGTTAACATTAGTATTATTGTTATTCTCATTGTTTGAGGCAATCTTATTGTTCTTCTTCTGTTGTACTTTTGTAAATACAAAGTATGTGAAAGGACATCGTCTGATTATTGGAATTGGAGTTTATATGGTAATTTACTTTGTAACTTCATTGGTCCAAAATCTATTTATGAATAGCAGTGCTATAGATGCATTGAATGGTATAGGTTACACATATAATGTGGATGCATACTTAAATGAAACAGCAACTGCTGTGAATGATGTGCTATCAAGTACAATTGTTCCAGGGATTGTATTTGCTTTAATTATTAGTGTATTGTGTTTCTTTGGGATTAAGTATTTAGTTGACAAAAAGATTGAGCTGGACTAGCTTAAGAAAGGAAGTGATTTTATGAATTTTGATCCAAACATTCCAATTTATTTACAAATTATGGATGAATTTAAGAAAAACATAGTATCAAACACTTTTGCTTTAGGGTCAAAGGTAAAATCAGTCCGTGATTTAGCTATTGAATACGGCGTAAACCCAAACACCGTTCAACGGGCACTTAGCGAGTTGGAAAGAGAGGGGCTGCTTCGTAGTGAGCGAACATCAGGACGCTACATCTGTGAAGATGAAGAATTAATTAAAAAACTAAAAATTGAACAGGCTACTTCAATTGTGGATAAGTTTATCAGCGATATGAAAAGTTTGGGCTTCCATAAAAAAATGATTGTGGAAGTAGTTGGAAAAACGTTAGAAAAGGATGAAGATTAAACAATCTTCATCCTTTTTAATGCGTTAAATTTGTCTTCTGCAATCTGTTTATAGATTGGATCTTCTCTGCGTTGAGCTAACATCATAGCCCAATAACACCATAAGATATTATGAAATGCTTCCCACAAAAATAAGTCATGGCGAATTTCATCAGTAATTTCATCAAAGTAAACCTGATAGAAACGTTCTCTTAAATGTTCATCATTAATTTGATTCTCACTGATAAATGACATCACATCAAACAATGCATCATTACTAGCTGCATATTCATAATCAATTAGGTAATCTCGATCTTTGCCAAAGAGCAGATTACCAGATACTAAGTCATTGTGACACAAGACCTGTTTATGATTTACGTGTTGTATCTGATCAATGATAACTTCATATGGTTCAATATCATAAATTGGATGATGTACCTTTTCTTTATATTTATATAATGTCTGAATCGGTTCAAATGAGAAAGCAGGAACCGGCTTTTTATGTAACTCTTTGATTAATTTTGCACTTCGTTCTACTTTGTCTTCAAATGGACATTCTTCATACTCATATAGATCTTCAATATATTCCGTAATTTTGATACCTGAAGATTCATCATAAAAAATAGTTGTTACATCTAAATCCGTAACTTCTTTTAGTATCTGTGCTTCATGTTTTCGCTCAAACACATGAGTACTATCATCATAAGGAATACGAACAATATATTTATCCTGGTTGATTACTAATAAATAATTGTGATTGGTAATTCCTTTATCTAATTTATCTAATGTATAGTCAGTATGACCAAATACTTTCATAATTATGTTATCTATCATAACTACCACCTTTTTAAAATAATATCATAAAGAGACGATGAAAGAAATCCTAATTCTTTATTTACTGCATATGAAAATGATAAGGTAGTTAATATGTTCTATTTTTGGTAAAATATAGAAATGGAGATTATATATGAAAATTTTACTAACAACATTAAACGCAAAATATATTCATAAAAATCTGGCTTTACGCTGGTTATATGTGGCTAGTTACTGTAAAGAGAATGTAGATATCAAAGAATATACTATTAAAGATGATATCCATCGAATTGCAGAAGAATTAATTGGGTCAGATTATGATGTAGTAGCTTTTAGTGTATATATATGGAATATTGAAGAAACCAGAAAGATTATCAAGTTAATTAAGCAAAAGTGTAATAAACATATTATAGTTGGTGGTCCTGAGGTTAGTTATGAATCCTATTATCTGATTAATGAGGGTGTAAATGCCATCAGTATTGGAGAAGGAGAAGTAGCATTTTGGCAGTATATCAAAAATTATGAACAAAATATTCAAGAAGAAATTGTTGGTATCTATACAAAAGAATTTCCAAACACCAGATTTGCTTATGTGGATTTGGATACAAATGAACAATATGAAAGTCCATATTTTTTAGACATCGATAAAAATGAAATGGGAAAACGATACTTTTATTTTGAAACAAGTAGAGGATGTCCCTATAATTGTGAATATTGCTTAAGTAGTGTAGATGGTAAAGTGCGTTTGTATTCAGAAGCATATATTTTTTCTGTTTTGGAGAAAATTGCAAAGTCTGATATTAAGATTGTGAAATTATTAGATCGCACATTTAATGTAAGTCCAAAAAGAGCATTAAAGATTGCCCGTTATATGAATGAGCATTGTAAGAATCAGATCTTTCAGTTTGAAATAGTAGCAGAAACATTAAGTGAAGAGTTGCTTGATTTCTTTTGTAACGAAGCAGATAAAAAACGCTTTCGTTTTGAAATAGGAGTACAGTCATTTCATCAGCCTACTTTACAGGCAGTAGGTCGAATCCAAAATAATGAGCGGTTAAAAGAAGTAATTGAAAGACTACAGGAAGCACAAGTTGTGATGCATGTAGACCTGATTGCAGGCTTGCCATATGAAGGGTATGAATTGTTTCAACATTCTTTTAATCGATTGTTTGATTTACATGTAGATGAAATACAGTTAGGAATATTAAAGTTATTAAAAGGAACTCCTTTAAAGCGAAAACATGAGTTGTATGGTTTCGAATACAATACATTGCCACCTTATGATATTCAAAAAACATTATGGTTGAATCATGAAGAATTGCAATTGATTCATGATGCTGCTCATGCTGTTGAAAAGTTCTACAATTCTAATACAATGAGATACACTATCGACCATATATTAGAACTGGGATTATACAGCGATGCATTTACATTGTTTGTGGAGTTAGGAAAACGAATGAATACATTACCTCATCCTTATCAGCCACATCAGTTATTTGAACTTATGAAGCAATTATCAGATGGAGTAGATAGTGAAATAGTAGATGGACTTTTATATTTTGATTACTTTAAAATATTTAAACAGCGACCAAAATTATTTTTAAAGACAATGATAACTACAGAAAAACGTAAAGAAATTATCAATTTATTCCTAAAAAGAGATATAATAGAAGAGCAGAAGATTTATCATTATACTTATATTGATGTGGTATATTATCAAAATAAGTGTGGATATCAGTTGGTTCTTTATAACCAAAAGCAACAATATCCTAAACGATGGTTTATCGATGGGGAATATATAGAGGTGATAGAATGAAAGAAATATTTATAGCAACATCAAATGAAAATAAAGTAAGAGAGTTTAAGCAAATGTTAAAACCTCTTGGTTATGATGTAAAGTCATTGTTGGATCTTGATGAAGAAATTGAAATTATTGAAGATGGCACTACATTCGAAGAGAATGCATATAAGAAAGCTAAAAGTGTATATGATGTACTACACAAAGAAGTAATCAGTGATGATTCAGGTTTGTGTGTAAACGCAATGAATGGCGGTCCTGGTGTATACTCAGCAAGATTTATGGGGGAAGATACTCCATATCGCGCAAAGAACTGTTATATCATCAATGAAGTAAAAAATGCAAAGGATCGTGGAGCACAGTTTGTTTGTGTAATCTGTCATATTAAAGAAGATGGAACTTACAAAACTTATCGTGGTGTATGTGAAGGGGAGATAGCCCATAAGATTGAAGGGGAACATGGATTTGGGTATGATCCAATTTTCTATTATCCACCATTCAATACGACGTTGGCGAATGTCAGTGATACGGAAAAGAACCATGTATCACACCGCGGAAAAGCACTGGCTATGTTGCTTGAGGATTTAAAGAAATGATTCATATCGTATTATATGAACCTGAGATTCCTCAAAACACTGGGAACATCATGCGCACTTGTGTAGCGATGAACTGTCAGTTACATTTAATTGAACCACTTGGATTCTATCTGGATGAACAACATCTGAAAAGAGCAGGTATGGATTATATGAAAGATTTGGATTATCAAACATATACAGATTGGAATGAGTTTATAAATAAACATCCAGATGGTGAAAAATATTATATTTCTAGGTATGCTAAAAAATCACCTGAAGAGTTTGTCTTTCCACAAGATAAAGATATTTATCTTGTGTTTGGAAAAGAGAGTACAGGAATTCCCAAAGATATTCTGAAGGGGAATTTAGAGCGTTGTATTCGTTTGCCAATGGTAGCGAGTGCTAGAAGTATGAATTTGAGTAACTGTGTTGCAATCATGGCTTATGAAGCTAATAAACAGTTAGGATATCCTGGTCTTGTGAAACATGAAGTGCTCAAAGGTGAAGATTTTCTTGATCAATAATGGAGGAAGATTATGAAAAACGAAGAACAATTCTTAGCAGAACTGATGTGTGGCATTAATGATGATATTGTTGAAATATTAGAAGAAGTGATGGAACATGAAGGCAAGATTCATACTCATGATGAAGTTGCTGTATTATTGCTTGAAATGCTAACTGAGAATGGAGTGGCTATAAGTGATGGACATCAGTTTGAAATCACAAAAGCTGCGAAAGAAAGTTTCAAAAAAGTATATACAGAAGAATTTAAGAAAGAGCGAAAAATTCAATTTAAGTTACATGTCTGTTTTGATATGGCATATGACTTATATGCGATTGTTCCTTTAAGTGTATTAACTAAAATCTACAACAAGGTTGCAGATGAAAAGTTAAGTGAAGAAGAAGTAATGAAAGAAGTAAAAAAGAATAAAAGTGTTATGCAGAACTTTGCAATCATGGACAATGAGTTTATTGACCATGAGTTACTGCAGGATAAATCTACTTATAACCATATAAGAAATGACCAACGTGGTAAAGGACACTATATTCCTACAAAAAGAGAAGTTGATTTCTTTTTTCAAACAATGGAACTAGATATTGACAAACATGTAGAGAAGTTAATTGATTTCTTATTTGCTAAGGTAGCAGGGGATTCAGAAAGAGAATATATCTTTGCATCCATCATGGAGGTACGTGAACTAATTCGTAGTGGTGCTCAGATGCAAGATGTTATGGATTCTCTAGGTGAAGAAATATTAGACCTTTTAGATGAAGATGACTTGACTGTATTCTTTGATTTATTAAATAATATGTGGAATAACACAAGAATGATTTCGAATGCTGGATTTACACCAATGGAATTGAGCAGAACAAGAACAACACCAATGAGTTAAAAAAAGGAGTAATAAGCCAAATTTGGTCTTATTACTCTTTCTTTCTATATAATATATGTTTTATACAATCCCTTGTGCCATCATAGCACGAGCAACTTTTAAGAATCCAGCAATATTTGCACCAGCAACAAAGTTACCAGCAACACCATATTCTTTTGCGGTTACTGAGATATTACGGTAGATTTCTTCCATAATTCCTTTTAACTGTGCATCAACTTCTTCAAATGACCAAGACATACGAAGTGAATTTTGACTCATTTCAAGTCCTGATACAGCTACTCCACCAGCATTGCTTGCTTTACCAGGAGCATATAATACGTTGTTTGATTGGAATACTTCTACTGCTTCAGGAGTACAAGGCATGTTTGCACCTTCTGCAACTGCAATACATCCATTTTCAACCAATGCTTTCGCACTTGCTTCATCCAACTCGTTTTGAGTAGCACATGGAAGCGCAATATCACATTTGATTGACCAGATTCCTTTGCATCCTTCTGTGTAAGTAGCGCTAGAAACTTCCTCAACATATTCTTTAATTCTTCCACGACGAACTTCTTTGATGTCTTTTACGATATCTAAGTTGATTCCGTTTGCATCATAAATATATCCTTGTGAATCTGATAGAGCAACTACTTTGGCTCCTAATTGTTGAGCTTTTTCAGTTGCATAGATTGCAACATTACCAGATCCAGAAACAACAACTGTTTTTCCTTTGAATGAATTGTTGTGATCATTCAACATAGCTTCGCTTAAGTAGCATAATCCATATCCTGTAGCTTCTGTTCTGGCAAGACTTCCACCAAAGTCTAACCCTTTACCAGTAAGAACGCCAACTGACTCATTACGAATCTTTTTGTATTGACCATACATAAATCCTACTTCACGACCACCAACACCAATATCTCCTGCAGGTACATCTGTGAACTGACCAATGTGACGGTTTAATTCACTCATGAAACTTTGACAGAAACGCATAACCTCTGCATCCGATTTTCCTTTTGGATCGAAGTCACTTCCACCTTTACCACCACCCATAGGCAATGTAGTTAGTGAGTTTTTGAATACTTGTTCAAAACCTAAGAACTTAATAATACTTAAATTTACTGATGGATGAAAACGAAGTCCACCTTTATATGGTCCAATTGCACTATTGAATTGAACACGGAACCCACGGTTCACTTGTACTTTTCCTTGGTCATCCACCCATGGAACGCGAAACATAATCTGACGTTCTGGCTCTACGATTCTTTCAAAAATACCTGCATCTAAAAACTCTGGGTTCTTTTCTGCAACTACTTCTAATGATTCAAGAACTTCATCAACTGCCTGAATGAATTCAGCATCATTTGGATTACGTTTTAGTACTTCATCTTTTACATAAGCTAATTTATTTAACATTTACTGTTTCCCCCTTGGTTGTTAAGCAACTAAAAAAAGATGCCGTAGGAAAAAGAAGCCTACAGCACCTTTGCTGTTATTTACGATTTTATACTTTCTATCAGTGCTTGTCAAGGCTGATTTTAATTTTCTCCAGTAATTATCGACTATACACCACTGTTTCCATAGTTTGAAAGAACTCTGGCACTTGGATCATCCACTTTACAACCACTCCAAGTTTGATTTGGTAACCAATACCCACAAATTAAAGCATCATGACCATGATAATGCTGATCAAACAGTTCACGATAATATAAGCTTTCCTTTGTATAGGGAGGACAATGGGTATATTGTTTGCATTTTCTTGTAAACTCTTCGTCTGTATATAGTGTCTGTGCATATTCCTTAATATAGTCTACTAATGAATGACCAACTGCGTCGGAGAACGCAGCTTTATCACGATATAAAATTGAATCCGGTAAAGTATCTCCTTCAAATGCTTTACGTAATAAATATTTTCCCATGTTGTAAGTATTCATTTTTATCTCTGGGCAAATACTCATAATGTAATCTGCAAATTTTAAATCACCAAAAGGCACTCGTCCTTCCAGACTGTTGCTTGAGATACAACGATCTGCTCGTAATACATCATACATATATAATTCCTTTACACGTTTTTGTGCTTCTTTTTGAAATTCGGTAGCATTTGGTGCAAAGTCAGTATACTTATATCCCAATAATTCATCAGATATTTCTCCAGTAAATAAAACTTTGATATCAGTGTGTTCATGAATCCACTGACATAACAGATACATACCAATTGAAGCACGAATGGTTGTAATATCCCAAGTCTCTAATACTTCAACTACTTTTGGAAGAATAGTTAGTACATCCTCTTTGGTAATAACTACTTCTGTATGATCACTACCAATATAATCAGCTACTTCTTTTGCATACTTCAAATCGATTGCATCTTCACTCATCCCAATTGCAAATGTACGAATTGGTTTATCTGAAAGTTTTGAAGCAACAGAACAAACAATACTAGAATCCAATCCACCACTTAACAAGTATCCAACTGGTGCATCAGCATCCATACGCTTCTTAATTCCATCAACCAGTAAGTCATGAATATCTTTACAGATTACATCAATATCTTTGTTGATAAAATTGGATGATTGAGATACATCATGATAGCAGGTAAAGACTCCATCCTGATAAAAGTAACCAGGAGGGAAAGGAAAAATCTGATCGCATAAATCAACAAGTGCTTTTGCTTCGGATGCAAACATGATAGCTTTGCTTTCTTTGTGATATCCATAAAACATTGCTCTTATCCCAAACGGATCTCTTGCGGCAATTAATGAATCATGTTTTGCATCATAGAGAACACAGGCAAATTCTGCATCTAATTTGTTAAACATTGCTGTCCCATAAGTTTCATACATTGGAAGCAATAATTCACAATCACTACCTGATATAAAGGTATAATCATTTTCTAATTCTTTCTTTAATTTACGAAATCCATAAAGTTCTCCATTACAGATAACATAACTACCATCTCTTTCAAATGGTTGCATACCATGCTCATCAAGTCCCATAATCGCAAGACGATGAAAACCAAAGTATCCATGTTCATTTTTTATCACTTTACTCATATCTGGTCCACGATAAGCAATTTTCTCAAACGATGTTTGAAATTCTTTTTCTGATACACTTGTATCACTACAATACATAAATCCACACATATTAGCGGCCTCCTAAAATAAAAACAGTCCTTCATCCTACAAGGGACGAATGACTGTGAATCCGCGGTACCACCCAAATTATCATAACTGAAAACTTATGATCTCTTTTATTAACTATCATTAATAAGTACTTTTAACGTCGTACTCACGGCTTACACTACGTTTTCGCATAAGCAACTCCAAGGTGTTTTTCGCTTTAGGCTTCTTATTGGTTTTCCACTGTCACCAACTCACTATAAATAGTTTCTAAAGGTACTCGTCCTCATCAATGTTGTTATTGCATATTTTACACTTAAATAATCTGATGTCAAGAAAAAATACACAATTTTAGAATTTTAATAGAGATTGAGTCTTAATTTGATTATTGATATACTAATATCATATACGAAGGAGTGAGAAGATGATCACTACAGTAAATTACAAATAAGGATATAATATGAAAAAACAATTATCACAAATGTCGATTGAAGAATTATGGGAGTTATTTCCTATACAACTGACAGAGCATAATAAAGATTGGAAATGCTGGTTTGACGAAGAAAAAATGCTATTAGACCAGATTTTAAAAGACGTATATCCACTTCGAATCGCTCATATCGGAAGTACTGCAATTCCTGCAATCTATGCAAAGCCAATTGTTGATATTTTAATTGAAACAGATGGGGATTGGAATATAATAGAAAAACAATTAATTCAAAGTGGTTATATTTTTATGTCTCAATCGGATAATCGTAAATCTTTTAATAAAGGTTATACCGAGAATGGATTTGCTCAGAAAGTTTTTCATCTGCATTTACGACACATTGGGGATAATGATGAGTTATATTTTAGAGATTATCTTAATGAACATCTCAAAGTAGCAAAAGAATATGAAACAATGAAATTAGGTTTATGGAAACGCTTTGAACATAATCGTGATGCTTATACAAATCATAAGACAGAGTTTGTAAATAAGTATACGAAAAAAGCAAAAAAACTATATAAGAATAAATATAATAAAGTGACTATATAATAAATGTCAGAGTGAGGAATTATAAGTGAAGTAGTAAATGAAATATTAAATTATTTGTTTATACATGATATTGAGTATGTATGGGCATGTTGTTTTAAGGAAAACATTTCATCAAAGAAATTAATTGAAAAATTAGGATTTATACTTCAACAAGAAGGAAACTTTTATTCTTCAAGTCTTGATAAAACATTTGATTCTTATGAATATTGTCTAACGAAATCACAATGGAAAAGTAATCACAAATAAGAAATGATTTTCACTAAATCAAACAATAAAAATTATATAAAAATCAGAACAAGCAAATTTTCAAAAAAAAGCGTGAAAAATTGATAAAATGAGCGTATTATATTATAATACTATTTACTAGATATTTATTAGAATATTTTTGAGAAAAATAACAGAAGGAGTGGTAAATTTTGGATCCCCAGCAGATTGGTATCATAGTAGCATTAGTAGTGTTAATTGCTATGTCAGCATTGTTCTCTTCAAGTGAGACAGCGTATTCTTCAGTAAATGGAATACGATTGAAAAATCTTGCGAAAGAAGGTAATAAAAAAGCAGAGTTAGCATATCAGGTGTGGAAGAATTCTACAGCCGTAATAACATCAATACTAATAGGAAATAATATTGTTAATATTTTAGCGACATCATTAGCAACGATGTTGTTCTCGCAGTTATTAGGAAGTGCAGGTGTTGCCGTGGCAACAGCTGTTATGACCGTACTTATTTTGGTGTTTGGAGAGATTACTCCAAAGGTAATTGCCCAATCAAAGCCAGAAAGTATTTGTATGTTCATGGCACGTCCAATGTCAATTCTTGTCAAAGTCTTTAAACCGCTTAGTTCAATTGCTGTAGTGGCACAAACAAAATGGGAAGACAATGATGAGGTTAAAAAAGTAACTGCAACAGAGGATGAGTTGCTAGAGATTGTTTCAACAATCGAGCAGGAAGGTGTTCTTGTTCAGGATGAACGCGAATTGATTGAAAGTGTTATTGAATTTGATGATACAAGTGTGAAGGACGTTATGGTTCCTAGAGATGATGTTATCTGGATTTATGATAATGCATCGTATACAACACTTAAAAAGATTATTTCAGAAAATAAATTGTCAAGATTCCCC
The DNA here is from genome assembly GCF_030814225.1 of Breznakia pachnodae. Lineage (GTDB taxonomy): Bacteria > Bacillota_I > Bacilli_A > Erysipelotrichales > Erysipelotrichaceae > Breznakia > Breznakia pachnodae. The sequence continues at coordinate 477,298 of NZ_JAUSUR010000001.1, read as the reverse complement.
GTGATCTCTCATGAGACATTGAAAGTGGTAGGGGTATTAAGAGTACGTGATATTTTAGATTGTCTATTAGCTGATCGTAAAGTGAATATTGTAAAGATGATGAGCGAACCATTATTTGTTTCTCAGCGTCGTAAATTACCTCAGATATTAGAAGATATTCAAAAGAATCGTGTGCATATGGCAATTGTTACTGAAAGTTCGAAGATCGAGAATTTTGTGGGAGTAGTTACCTTAGAAGATGTGCTTGAAGAATTAGTTGGTGAAATCTATGATGAGTATGATGCATTACCAGACCATGTAGTAGAATTTGGTCATCATACATTTGAAGTAGAAGGCCAGGTTAATTTAGCACATTTCTTTGATGAATATTTAGATGATTATATCTTACCAATTACTTCGGCACGTTCTGTTTCCCAATGGGTAAAAGAACTTGCAGGTGGAAAAGTAAGAAAAGGTAAACAGATAGTATTTGAAAACTATCATATCAAAGTACTTGCTACCAAAGAAGGAATGGCAACAAAGATAGAACTTACGGTGTTAACACCAGTAGAAGAAGATTAAGAGGTGGAAAAATGTTTCTTCAAAAAATAGAAAGTAAGAATGCACCAAAACCAGTTGGTGCATATTCTCCAGCAGTTAAGTTGGGAGATTTTGTATATATGTCTGGACAAATTGGTTTAGATCCACAAACGAATGAAATGGTTGATGGAATCGAAGCACAGACAAAACAAGTAATGGAAAATATTAAAGCATTATTGAATGAAAAAGGATTGGATATGCATCATATCGTTAAGACAACGATTTTATTGGATAACATTGATGACTTCTCAGTAGTGAATGATATTTATGGAAGTTACTTTACTTCAGGAGTCTTTCCTGCAAGAAGCGCATTTGAAGTAGCGAAGTTACCTAAAAATGCATTAGTAGAAATTGAATGTCTTGTAATTGACACATTGATTTATGAGCAACAGCAACAACAAAGTTGTGGTGGTTGCAGCAGTGATGATTGTGGAGATGATTGCGGATGTGGAGGATGTCACGAATAGTGATATCCTTTTTTTTCGCCATTGGTTTTAAATTTTGGTATAATTAGAAAAACAATTAAGGAACAAAGAGGTGATGATATGAAAATTAGAGTCGGAATCGTAGGTTATGGAAACTTAGGAAAAGGAGTAGAAAACGTTATATCTTATAATGAAGATATGGAACTGGTAGGTGTTTTTACTCGTCGTGATCCAAGTACTATAAAAACGAAAACAAATATTCCTGCATATACACTAGAGGATGCGCAGAATATGAAAGATGATATTGATGTAATGATTTTATGTGGAGGTAGTGCAAAAGATTTACCAGAACAGACTCCATTATTTGCAAAGTCATTTAATGTAGTAGACAGTTTTGATACACATGCAAATATACCAGAGCACTTTAAACGTGTAGATGATGCATGTAGAGCCAGCAATCATGTTGGAATTGTTTCAGTAGGATGGGATCCAGGATTATTCTCATTACAACGTCTATATGGAGAAGCAATTCTACCACAAGGAAACGTACAAACGTTCTGGGGAAAAGGTGTTAGCCAGGGACATTCGGATGCAATTCGTCGTGTTGAAGGAGTAAAAGATGCTCGTCAATACACTATTCCAATTCAAGAAACTTTAGATAAAGTAAGAAGTGGAAATAATAGTGAATTTACAGCACGTGAAAAACATCTACGTGAATGTTATGTTGTAGTGGAAGATGGTGCAGATAAAAAGGTGATTGAGGAAACAATCAAAACAATGCCAAACTACTTTGCTGATTATGAAACAATTGTTCATTTCATTAGTGAAGAAGAATTACAAAGAGACCACCAGGGTTTACCTCATGGTGGGGTCGTATTACATACTGCAAATACAGGGTTTGATAATGAGCATAAACAAGTGATTGAATATAAATTAGATTTAGACTCTAATCCTGAGTTTACTTCCAGTGTATTAGTAGCCTATGCCAGAGCCGCATATCGTTTAGCAAATGAAAAACAATTTGGATGTAAGAGTGTGTTTGAAGTAGCACCAGTATATTTACATGCTTCTAGTGTTGAAGAATTAAGAAAGAAGTTATTATAGAAGCATATGATTAGAGGACCAGATTCAGGTTCTCTTTTTTAGATATTGTTGTTTGCGATAATTTACCCTTTGAAAAAAATGTCAATCATTATATAATAGAAGAGTATTTTTTTTAATAAGGGGGACAAAATGTTAGAAAATTTATTTAAGCTTAGCGAAAAGAAAACTGACGTTAAGACGGAGATCATTGCAGGGGTAACTACATTCTTAGCGATGGCATACATCTTAGCTGTTAACCCAGGTATTCTTGGTGCAGCAGGAATGGATGTGCATTCAGTATTTATGGCAACCGCAATTTCTTCAGGATTTGCTTCAATTCTTATGGGAATTCTTGCAAACTATCCAGTTGCATTGGCACCAGGAATGGGAGTAAATGCATTCTTTACGTACACAGCAGTATTAACAATGGGAGAAACTTGGCAAAGTGCATTGGCAGCAGTATTTGTTTCTGGTGTAATCTTCTTGGTTATCTCAGTTACTGGAGTTCGTAAGATGATTATCAATGCTATTCCTAAACAAATGAAACTTGCTATTGGTGCAGGAATTGGTTTCTTTATTGCATTTGTAGGACTTATGAATGCAGGTATTGTTGTTTCTAGTGAATCAACAGGTGTAACATTAGGTAACTTAACAGATCCTACTGTATTATTAGCGATTGTTGGTATTCTAGTTACAATTGCTTTAATTGGTAAAAATGTACCAGCAGCAGTATTCTTTGGATTACTTATTACAGCAGTAATTGGATTGATTGCTGGATTTATGGGAGTTGAAGGTATGCCTCAATTACCAGAATCAATGGCAATGAATTTCGAAATGAACACAGTAGGAGCATTTATGGATGGATTTGACCAATTGTTCTCAGATCTTGGAAATATGTTCATTATTGTATTCTCATTCTTATTTGTAGACTTCTTTGATACAGCAGGTACACTTGTAGCAATTGGTAACCGTATTGGTTTAGTAAATGAACAAGGTGAATTAGAAAACGTAGAAAAAGCATTACTATCAGATGCAATTGGTACAATTGCAGGTGCTGCCTTAGGTACATCTACAGTTACATCATTCGTAGAATCAAGTAGTGGTGTTGCAGTTGGTGGTAAGACTGGTCTTACTGCAGTAACAACTGGAGTATTGTTCTTCTTATCAATTTTCTTGGCACCATTGGTATTATCAGTAGTAACAAGTGCGGTAACAACACCAGCATTAGTTGCAGTTGGTATCTTAATGGCTCAACAGTTAAAAGGAATTGATTGGGATGACTTTGCATTTGCAGCAGCAAGTTTTATTACAATCGCAATGATGATTCTTACATACTCAATTTCAAATGGTATGGCATTAGGATTTATCACTTATGCAATTGCAATGGTTGCAACAAACCGTTCAAAAGAAGTTAGTCCAGTAGTTTGGTGTTTGGTAGCTATCTTTGTACTGTATTTTGGATTCTTAGCTTAATTATAAATAAAAATAAATAGATATCGAAAAGAACACTTGTTATTAGGTGTTCTTTTATTATAAAATGGTAGATAAGTTTAAGAATTCTAAAATAAGAGGATAAACTATTTGAAGTATCTTTTTAAAAGAAAAATTAGTATAATAGGAGCAGGTGATTTATTTTGAAAGAGTACATATTAAAGACGAATAGTGATGGCAGTAAAATTACCGTACATGATGTACAAATGGTTTTACTGGAAATGTTGAAAGATATTGATAAAATCTGTCAAAAACATGATATTCCTTACTTCTTAGTAGGTGGGTCGTGTCTTGGGGCAGTTCGTCATGAAGGATTTATTCCTTGGGATGATGATGCCGATATTGGAATGTTATATGAAGACTACTTACGGTTTTTAGACGTTGTAAAAACCGAGTTGGATACAGAGAACTATTACTTTCAGACATTTGATACACACAAAGAATACAATGTATTTATTCCAGCAATGAAGTTTCGCAAACGCGGAACGTATGTAAAGGAAGCGAATACACTGTTGAGAAATCGTTGTAAAGATGGAGATGGTTTATTTATTGATGTCTTTATAATTGATTATATTGATGAGCGAAAGTGGGTTGATGTCTTGTGTAGACTGAAAGCTACTCTTTATTTGGTTGTTGTGACCTTGATTGAAAATCTTGGAATCAATCCATATCGTTTAAAGAAACGCTTTGTCCGTTTTGTTCGTAGATACTCTAGAAAAAGTAGAGAACGTGGAAGTTCTCTGATTGGATTTGATTTGTCATGGGTATTTAACTCACCATTTCATCCTGTAGTTTATAAGAAGGATGATATTTATCCATTACAATATCATAAGTTTGTGGATACACAACTGCCAATTCCAAGAGTCCCAAAATCACTGTTGGATGCTGAAGTATCGGTGAATCATATGAGTTATCCACCAGAAAAGATGCAACATCCAAAACATATTGTAGATGTTAATTTAACAAGCGAGGAAGCATAATGGCGTATACACCAAGAAAAAGACGATTTAAATTAAACTATAAAATTGTAGTACCACTTTTAGTGTTATTAATTTTTATTGCGTATTTTTTGGTGAATTTTATTAATAAGAGTAATGAAGAACAGCAGGTATTATTTACTGTCTGTGACTTTAGTAGTGAAAAAACAAAAACTACATTGGAAAAAGAATATAAAGATGTAACTGAAGTAAAGGACTATTTATTTTATGGAGAAAGTTTAGGAATCTATCAGGACCCTTATAAAGGTGAGAACAGTGATGGATTTAATGCGAAAACAATAAAGTTAAAAAGTGTCTGTGGTGATGAAGAATATTCATTTTTAATGGATAGTGCGGCTGATCGTAAGATTCTGTTAGGAAACTTAGAACCAGGATTTTATGAAATGTATATTGTAGAGGATTTAAAAGAGCGAAGATTATATATGAGTGATGAAGTGGATATAAGTACTACAACAGTTACTCGAAATGGAAAAAATAAGAAAGTTCAACTGCTGGCAGATACAAAGTTGTTGAATGATTATGATGTAACAACAAACTATGCATATGCATATCTTTCAGTGAGTGAAACAAAACTTAAAGAAGATGAATATGATGTAGTAATTGATCCAGCTGCCAATGACAGTGGAATTACTGGTGGTTATGGAAGTACTGCAGGAAGTTCAGGGAATGGACTTACAGAGGCAACAGAGAGTTATATAGCTGCAGAATTATTAAAAACAAAATTAGAAGAAAAAGGATTAAAAGTATTAATTCTTAGAGGCGAAGATGAAGTTATATCTACTTATGGGGAAGATGGACGGATCGCAAAAGCATATGAAGTAAATGCGAAATACTATTTCCGTCTAGGTTTCTCATCTGATGAAACATCACCAAGCTTGAATGGATTTAATATATTCCATTCCTCTCATTCAACAGGAATGTTAGCATCTCAGATTGGATATGATTTGCCTAAAAATACAGGTAAGAATTTAGTGGGAGATACGATTCATATGCGTTCAGGTGATAGTACCCAAGGTGTGATTAGTTCTGGTGTGAATGCTGGAGATATAGATGGTCGTGAGGTATATGATAGTGATTTATACATTCGTGAGTCAGGTGGAAAAGCAACACAGGCTGGAATGTATTCAGAGAATTCACAAGAAGGAACTGCATCTTTTTCCAAAGACAATTTATATGGAATCAATACATTGAATATTTATTTCTGTTACTTTAGTAATAGTGATAATGCAACATATTGGAAAAACAGCAAAGAAACGATTGTTGATTCAGTAGCGAATTCGATAGCAGTATATTTAGATTTAGATACAGAATAATAAAGGAGTAAATTATGCGTTACCAGATAAGTAAAGGATATAAATCTTTTGGAGCGCAAGAAATTTTTAGTAATATTACATTTGAAGTTAAAGATAACGAAAAAGTAGCAATTGTTGGTAGAAATGGTTGTGGGAAAACAACATTATTAAAAATTATTGCGAACGAAGAAAGTATGGATTCAGGAGAAATCCATAAAGATAAGAAAATAAGTATTGGGTATTTGGCTCAGACTTCTTTCTTTGACGAAAATCACAGTGTTGAAGAAGAATTTGAACAAATATTTGAAGAACTACATACATTAGAAAAGAAGATGGAAGAGTTAACACTACAGATGCAGGAAGACTATAGCGATGAAGTGTTACAACAATATGGAAAATACCAGCACCAGCATGAAATACTGGGAGGGTATACCTATAAAAGTGAAATACATAATATATTTACAAAGTTTGGCTTTAAGATGGAAGATTTAAAGAAACAGGTAAATGAGTTTTCTGGAGGACAAAAGACAAGAATTGCGTTTGTGAAGTTGTTGTTGAGTAAACCAGATATCTTATTGTTGGATGAGCCAACCAATCATTTGGACTTGGAAACCATCAAATGGCTAGAAGGATATGTAAAACGTTATCCAAAAGCAGTAGTCATGGTTTCCCATGATAGAACATTTCTGGATGAAGTAGTAACTACAATTTATGAACTTGAAAGACATAAATTAAAAAAATATGCAGGAAATTATTCTGCATATGTACAGACGAAAAAAGTAGAAATGGAACGAAATCAGAGTGCCTATCGTAATCAACAGGAAGAGATTGAACGAATTGAAGGAATCATTGAAAAATTCCGTTATAAGAAAAATAAGGCAAAACTTGCACAGTCAAAAATTAAGTATTTGGATCGGATGGATAAGATTGAACTGGAAACCAGTGATACAAAAACTTTTCATCCAACCTTCCGTTCTAGAATCAAAGGTGGAAATCAAGTACTAACGATTCAAGATTTGGAAATAGGATATGATAAGGTACTGTGTAAAATCAATCTAGATATTCTTCGAGGACAGAGGATTGCTATTATTGGACCTAATGGGAAGGGGAAGAGTACCTTCATGAAAACCTTAATGGGACAAGTAAAACCACTAGGTGGTTCATTTATGTTTGGTCATCAGATTGAGATTGGTTATTTTGATCAGGATTTGGCTCAGTTTCAATACACAAAAAATGTATTAGAAACTGTATGGGATAAATACCCAGACCTAAATCGTACTCAGGTAAGGACGGCACTTGGAAGTTTCTTATTTACTGGTGATGATGTCTTTAAGGATGTTGCAGTACTCAGTGGTGGAGAAAAGGTACGATTGTCATTTGTTGATTTGATGCTTCAAAAACCAAACCTGTTATTACTTGATGAGCCTACCAACCATCTGGATATTTTAGGGAAAGAAGCACTGGAAGAATCCTTGCTAAATTATGATGGTACGATGTTGTTTGTATCTCATGATCGATATTTTATATCAAAGATTGCTAATGGAATCTTAACGATTGATGAAGGAAAAGCAGAATATCATGCCCTTACATATGAAGAATTAAATCAAAAAGAAGAAGTAAAGGTACAGGAAAATGCACCAACAACAAACAAAAAGGAAAAACCAAAACATATTAATTATGGTAAGGAAATTTCAAAATTGGAGACGAAGATTAACACTGCAGAAGAGAAGTTAGAAGAGCTACGTGAACTTCGTTTTGAACCAGAGTATTATCATGATCCTAAGAAGATGTCTGTACTTGATGAAGAAATTGATCAGGTTCATAATGAAATCAATACGATGATGGAGTTATGGGAAGAATACAACGAATACTTATAATAAACTAAAAAAGCAACTATTATGGATTTAGTTGCTTTTGACTTTTCTTAGGCTTTTGTGATGTTTTGATTGATGAAGCCTTATTTGTTTTCGGTTTATTGATAATGCATAATAATGCTAAGTATAGTAGTTCATCTTGTTTCATATTAATCACCTCTTGGGATTATCATACAGAAGTGAAATGAAATCTAAACGCTGTTTATGTTAAAGTTTTGTGAACATCATATGCACGAATCATATAATATAGAAATAAACTTAAGAAGATAGACATTACGAGCTCTAAGATTCCAGAGATATCCCCTAATACAAATAACAAGGTAACTGCAATGATAATAAAGCTTATCATAAAGCGAAAACATTTTTCAAAATATACAGGCTGAATAAACTGAAATAAATATACATAATAAATAATTAAGAAGATGGTAAAGACACTTGATAGCAGTGAAGCATATACATGTAAGTTAGAAAGCATAGGATATATTTCTGTATTATAAGGAATAAAGAATGATGAAATACTCATAATTGTTAATACACAGGCAAGTGGAATCAGTCGTTTTCCATAAACTCCTGTTTTTCTTGTTAGATAATAGAAGGAAACAAGATAATCTACAGAAACTAAAACACCCCATATCTGAAATAGTAAACGATACTGTGGCTGGTTTCCAATATAGGTAAGGTTTTCATACAACACAGACTCCTGAAGCCCTAAAATTAGGGAAGTTACTGGGATAACAATAACAGCTAAAATACACAGAATTGTCTCAATTGTATTGGTTGGTTTCCATAATTTCATATACATTAGGATAACGTGAATGAAATGTCTTGTCAAAGAATTATTCTAATTTGTTCTAATATTCACAAGTTTTATTGGAAAAGGTCATTTTACTGTGGTAAAATACTCCTGTATGTATTACATAGGAGGTACGTAAAAACATGGCAAATTGTTTAGTTGCACAATCTGGTGGACCTACTACCGTTATCAATGCTTCTTTAGCAGGTGTGGTTAAGGCAAACCAATTGAACCCAGTATATGAAACAGTATATGGTGGATTAAATGGGATTGAAGGTATTTTAGAAGGAAGACTATATGACTTAACAAATATGAGTGAATTGGAGAACCGTATATTAAAACAAACTCCATCATCAGCGTTAGGATCATGTCGTTACAAATTAAAAAGAGATGACGATACAGATTACCGTAGATTGGTAGATATCATGGATCAATTCGATATTGAAGTTTTATTCTACATTGGTGGAAATGACTCAATGGATACAGTTGATGCACTTAGCCAATGGGCTAAGAAAAATGGAATTGCAAAACGTTTTGTTGGAATTCCAAAAACAGTAGATAATGACTTAATGGTTACTGACCACTGTCCTGGATTTGCTTCAGCTGCAAAATTTGTAAATGCTGTAGTAACTAGTACTTGGTTAGACTACAATGTATATACTCGTGCGGAAGTATTTATCCTTGAAACAATGGGTAGAGATGCTGGTTGGTTAGCAGGATCTAGTGTTATTTCTGACAAAGTAGATTTACTTGTATTACCAGAAGAAGACTTTGATCAAGACAACTTCTTAAAACAAGTAAAAAACTGTATGGATACAAAAGGAAAATGTTATATTGTTGTTAGTGAAGGTGCTCATTTTGCTGATGGTAGCTATTTAGCAGCTGCTGACGCTAAGAATGACGGTTTCGGACATGCAGTACTAGGTGGAGCTGGAAACGCTCTTAAAAACATGATTTTGGACGCTGGTATCGCACCACGTGCAAAAGTACAAGATTTAAGTACTGCACAACGTTGTGCTAACTACTTACAATCATACGTAGATGTTGAAGAAGCATTCAAATTAGGAATGAGTGGACATATGCGTAGTGCTGATGGAGAATTCACTGGACAAGTAGTTGGTGTAGTTCGTAAAGAAGGTGCTGAATATGATGTAGATTACATTGCAGGACCAGCTAGCGAATTTGCTAACCATGTTAAGAACATTCCAGCTGAATGGATTCTTCCAGATTACAAAGGATTAACAAAAGAAGCTTACGAATACTTCACACCATTAATTCAAGGTGAACCAGACCTAATTATGGAAAACGGTGTTCCTGCTTACGTGAAACCTTACCACATGAGATAATCTCAAGACACTATGGAAACATAGTGTTTTTTAATATACAATAACGTTAAGAGGTAAGTGATGAAAATAAATAATATAAATAAGCTAGAAGATGAATTTATCTGGAAAAGCAAAAACGGGTTGACAACAAAGTTTCTGGGCAATGCAGCAGGTAGTGAAAAACTGTATATAAATGTTGATAAGATTATGCCTGGTTTTTATAGTTGTCGCTATCATGCTCATTCATTACAGGAAGAGTTCTTTCTAATTTTAAAAGGAAAGGGACTTATGCGCTATAATGGTGATGAATATGAAGTAAGTGAAGGTGATTTTATATCAAAGCCAGCTGGAAAGCGTAATGCACATCAGTTTTATAATAATAGTGATGATGTATTTGAAATTTTAGATGTTGGTTCTGTCGAACGTGATGATGTCTGTTATTACCCAAATGATAACATGTATCTGGTAAGAGAAAATGGAAAACCACATTTCTTTAAAGAAGAAAATGAGTTAGAGGACTGGGAAACTGATCCTAATGAATAGAAAAAGAAGTATTCGTTGTAAAAGATGAATACTTTTATTTAGGAATAATTCAATTATCTGTTTATGTATGAATAGGTGATAATATGGATTTTGAAAGAATTGAATTTAAAAAGAAAGATAATTTAATCAAACAGGTAGCTAACATGTATCGTAGTTGTGAATTACATACAGATATATGCGGTGTATTTCAGGTTGGTGATCAGGTAAGTCATTACTTTGAAGTAAAGCATCAAGTAGATTGTGCTCTACGTAAACTATGCGACTACCAGATTCAAATTATCAGAAAAGAATATCTAGGTCATTATCGTAAAAATTGGTATATTGAATTTTATGATGATGCGACTTTTTATGAATGTAAAGAGCGCAGTATGAATGCATTTCTCCATGCTTTATATGGATAATTTGTGAGCCCTTACAACTTTAAAGGAAAATTATTGCTTTTCTTGTGAAAAATATAACAGGTTTCCAATTTGTTCGTTGATAAGGGGTCTTATCTTTGTTATAATAATTTTATGTAAAATATGTATGGAGGAACCAGTATGTTAAAAGGAATAGCGGCTTCAAGTGGAATTGCAATTGCAAAAGTATACAAACTTGAAATGCCAAAAATGGAAATCGAAAAGAAATCCGCAGATGCTGCTGAAGAGGTAGCAAAACTTAAAAGTGCAGTAGATAAAACTGTACAAGATATTGAGCTAATCAAAGAGCGTGCAGCAGCAAACCTATCTGCAGAAGAACTTGCTGTGTTTGATGCTCACTTAATGGTAGCACAAGATCCAGAATTTATTGGTGCAGTAGAAGGTCAAATTACGACTGAAAACTGTAATGCTGAATTTGCAGCAGAAACAGTTGCTAACATGTATGTTTCAATGTTCGAATCAATGGATGATGCTTACATGCGTGAAAGAGCAGCAGATATTAAAGATGTTACTGTACGTCTAAAAGCAAATCTATTAGGAGTGAAAATTCCTGACTTAACTACAATTGATGAAGAAGTAGTAATCGTAGCATACGATTTAACACCTTCTGATACTGCTCAGTTAAACAAAAAGTACACAAAAGGATTTGCTACTGAAATTGGAGGAAGAACTTCTCACTCTGCTATTATGGCAAGAAGTTTAGAAATTCCTGCAGTAGTAGGTTGTGCTGGAATTTTAGAAACAGCAAATGACGGTGACAGTATTATTATGGATGCAATCGCTGGTAAAGTTATCTTAAATCCAGATGATGCAACTGTAAAAGAATATGAGGTAAAACGTACTGCATTTGAAGAAGAAAAAGAAGCATTGAAAGTATTAATCGATGCACCATCTATTTCTACTGATGGACACCATGTTGAATTAGCTGGTAACATTGGAACTCCAAATGATGTGCAAGGTGTGTTAGATAATGGTGGAGAAGGAATTGGATTATACCGTACAGAATTCCTTTACATGAACTCTCAAGACTTCCCAACGGAAGAAGAACAATTTGTAGCATACAAATTAGTATTAGAAGGAATGAAAGGAAAAAGAGTTGTTGTTCGTACACTAGATATTGGTGGAGACAAGAAACTTCCTTACTTTGAATTCCCAGAAGAAATGAACCCTTTCTTAGGATACCGTGCAATTCGTCTATGTTTAGACCGTACAGATATCTTCAAGGTTCAGTTAAGAGCATTATGTCGTGCTTCAGTTTATGGAAAACTATGTATTATGTTCCCAATGATCGCGACTGTTCAAGAATTCAAAGACGCAAAAGCAATCTTTGAAGAAGTAAAAGCAGAATTAATTGCAGAAGGTGTAAAAGTTGCAGATGATATCGAAGTTGGTATGATGGTAGAAATTCCAGCAGCAGCAGTATTAGCTGACCAATTTGCGAAAGTAGCTGATTTCTTCTCAATTGGAACAAATGACCTTATCCAATACAGTATGGCAGCTGACCGTATGAGTGAAAAAGTATCTTACTTATACCAACCATACAACCCTTCAATTCTTCGTTTGATTAAAATGACAATCGATGGAGCTCATAAAGAAGGAAAATGGGCTGGTATGTGTGGAGAAATGGCTGGAGAGCCAGATGCAGCAGCAATCCTATTAGGTCTTGGATTAGATGAGTTCTCAATGAGTGCTTCATCAATTCTGAAAGCTAGAAAAGTAATTACTTCTCTAAGCAAGAAAGAAATGGAAGACGTAGCAGCAAAATGTCTGGAAATGGACAATGCTGAAGAGGTTCAAGCATACGTACAAAGCGTTATTAATAAATAAAGTTGAAGCTGGCAATTAGCCAGCTTTTCTTAAGCAAATCCATAGAGTTTAATTGTAGGATATGCTATGCTATGATTAACATAATGGAGGAAATAACAATGGACACAAAAGCAAAAGTATTAGAAGCAATGAAAGAATTTGGTAAACCAATGAGTGCTGGAGAAGTGGAAAAAGCAACGGGAATGGATCGTAAAGAAATCGATAAAGCATTTAAAGAGTTAAAGAAAGATGAAGCGATTGTTTCACCAGTTCGTTGTAAGTGGGAACCAACAAAATAAGTAGAAATAAGAGATACCTTTTCATAATTTGAAAGGTATTTTTTAATTTTATATTCAAAAAACCCTATACTCCTAGAAAAATAAAATAAAAAAAAGAAAAGAAACCCTATACTCATTTCCATAAAATTAAGAATTATGTATTATAATTTAATAGAAAATGTATAAAATCAAATGAGTGATATTTAAAGAAAGGATGATATAATAAAGACAGTTAATAAATAAGGTGATAAGTATATTCAAAAGATAAGGATTATTATTTATCTTTATTTTAAACAATGAATTTGAACTGGAGGGGCATCAATTCTAACACAAAAAGAAATGGACAGGGGTATGTTTATGAAAATTTGTATATTAGAAGATGTGGAGAAAGATGCTAAAGTATTGATTGAAGGGCTGCGACAATATGAAAAAGAAAATCAAACTCACTTGGAGATTGATTATTTTCGTAATTCAGAAAAGCTTAGTGATATTTTAAATGATCATTATGATTTAGTATTTCTTGATATTTATTTAGATAAAGAAAATGGAATTGAAATTGCCAGAAAGATACGTGAATATCAGGATGTAAATATTGTTTTTCTAACAAGCAGCAATGAATTTGCACTTGATGCATTTGAAGTAAGGGCGTTGCATTACATTCTAAAACCAATTAATGGTAAACAGATACAAGAAGTAATGCGTCGTTATAAGCGACAACAAAAAATAGAAGATACAAAACAGATAAAGATTAAAGTTGGTCACTCAGAAGTGATTCTTCCAGAGAGTCATATTTCTTATATAGAAAAAGAAGGGAAAGTGGCACTGATTCATACAAAACAGGGATTGCTACGTTCTTATTCAACTTTGGAAGTATTATATGAACAATTAAGTCCTACTTTATTTACACGACCTCAGAGAAGTTATATTGTGAATTATAATTTTATTTTGGAAGTAAAAACAAGTGTATTAGTTTTAAAGAATCATTTAGAAATTTCAATGAATCGAAAGATTCGCTCTAAATTAAAGAATGATTATTATGATTATCTGTTTAATGATGTAAGAGGCGATATCAAATATGGCAATTAATGCTCTACGCCTCTTTTTGGCATATGCAATACAGACAATACCATGTTGTTATCTTATTCTAATGCCATATAAAGCGATTCATCAAGTAAACAGGAAAACCATTATTCACGCAGTATTTTTAGTTGCAGTTAGTGCAATAGTATTTACAATTTTGGGGATGATACTTTACTCTTATACAAGTGATAACAGTATGGTAAATTACTTGTTTATTGTGATTGTGATTATAACATTTGCGATAATTGACAGTTTCATCAATCGTCCATTTTATGAAAAAGTATTTTTTATTTTATTAGTAATTCATTATGCACTTATTGTGAGCACAATTTCAAACTATATACGTCATGCATGGATTGTAAACACATCAGCAGTTGAAGATCGTTTCATTAATGGTATAAATGATTTATGGATTATTTCATTAATTACGGTTTTAGTATTTCCACTTGTCAGTAAGTTTATTAAAATTGTAATGCAGAGATTATCAACATTTACTGTAACTTCGGATACCTGGAAGAAACTATGCTTGTTGCCTTTAATTTTAATGGTTATATCACTATTATCATTTATGATGGCAAGAACGTTGGAATTTAATGGTACAACACTTTCTATATTTATTTTAATTTTTATAAGTATTTTATCTACTTATTATTTATCATTTAATCTGCTTCAACAATATCGAAAAAATATTATTTTAGAGAGTGAAGCACAAATTCTTGATTTGCAGTTACATTTGCATAATCAAGGATATAATCAGTTAGTTGAGAAGATGGATCAGTTTCGTAAAATCAAACATGACTTTATTCATCATATGCGAGCAATTGATGCTCTTGCACAAAATCAGGATTATAAGAAAATCAATGCTTATATACAGGAGTATATGCAAAATCAGTATTTTTTAGACAATATAAGATATTGTGAGAATACAGAAATTGATTTATTAATGCGATATTATGCAGGGATGGCAAAAGCTGAGAAGATACCTATAGATATTAAACTGGATATCAGAAATGATATTAAGGTGTCAGTTGCTGATATTAGTATTATTTTAGGAAACTGTATTGAGAATGCAATTCAGGCAAGTAAGCTGGTCAGTGAAGAAAACCGATTGATTTATGTAAGGGGGAGACAGGATAATCATTCGTTAGTTTTTTCTATTGATAATACATTTGATGGAAATGTTATTGAAGAAAAAGGAAAACTAGTGTCTACAAAACATGCACAGGATGCAATTGGAGTCAGCAGCGTGCAGGCAATACTAAAAAAGTACAATGGTGTTTTGAAATATGAGTATGATAAGCATAAATTCTATGTTTCAATTTTCTTATCACAATAAAATAATTAATAAAGCAAATGTAATCTTAGATGAATATATTTGCTTTTTCTATATCGAAAATAGTTTCGATTTATAGGTTGGTTTATGCTATAATACTATCATTGCGTGTAAAGGAGAAATAGCATGTTGAAAGTAATTGATTTGTCATTACATTTTGATGGGAGACCATTATTTGATAATGTAAATATAAATTTTGTAGAAGATAATTGTTATGGGGTAATTGGTGCCAATGGTGCTGGTAAATCCACTTTTTTGAAACTGTTATCAAAAGAGTTAGAACCAACCAAAGGAAACGTAAGTCTTGATAAAGGACAACGTCTTTCTTTCTTGAAACAGGATCATTTCCAATTTGATGATAAACCTGTATTAGAGACCGTTATTATGGGAAATGAAAAATTATATGATGTCATGAAAGAGAAAGATGCATTGTATGCAAAAGCTGACTTCAGTGAAGCGGATGGAATTCGTGCTGGGGAATTAGAAGAAGCGTTTGCTGATATGGATGGTTGGAATGCCGAAGCTGATGCAGCAATTTTGCTGCAGGGATTAGGTATTACTACTGAATTTCATGATTCACTTATGAAGGAACTGGAAGGTAATGATAAAGTAAAAGTATTACTTGCACAGGCGTTATTTGGAAACCCTGATGTATTACTTTTAGATGAGCCTACCAACCACTTGGATATTGATGCAATTCGTTGGTTAGAAGAATTCTTAATTAATCTAGATAGTACGGTTATTATTGTTTCCCATGATCGTCATTTTATCAATAAGACATGTACTGTAATTGCAGATATTGATTATGGTAAGATTCAGTTATTCGCTGGAAACTATGATTTCTGGTATGAATCAAGTCAACTGATTCAAAAACAATTAAAAGATGCAAATAAGAAAAAAGAAGACAGAATGAAAGAACTTCAAGATTTTATTGATCGTTTCAGTGCCAATGCTTCAAAGTCAAAACAGGCAACGTCAAGAAAACAAGCATTAAAGAAGATCTCATTAGAAGATATTAAACCAAGTAATCGTAGATATCCATTTATTGATTTTAAATCACAAAGACCAGTAGGGAACTCAATTCTTACATTGGATGATTTAATCGTTACAACAAGTGAAGGAACTACTACAAAACCAATTACACTAACAATGGATAAAGCATATAATAAAGTTGCACTTGTAGGAGACCAAGAATTATTAAATACAATTTTCTTAGATGCAATCGCTGAAAATTATGCAGATGATCCAGATCATATACACTGGGGAAGTAGTGTTCAACTTGCATACTTTGAAAAGGATTTTGAAAAACACTTTGATAATGATATGCGAATTGTAGATTGGCTAACTCAATACTCAGAAGATAAAGATGAAGCGTTTGTAAGAGGATTCTTAGGAAGAATGTTATTTTCTGGAGAAGATGCCTTAAAGAAAGTAAATGTCTTGTCTGGTGGTGAGAAAGTACGTTGTATGCTTTCAAAAATGATGATTCAAGGTGCAAATGTATTAATATTTGATGATCCTACTAACCATTTAGATATGGAATCAATTACTGCACTAAATGATGCACTTATTAAATTTGATGGAATCATTATCTTTACTTCTCATGATTATCAGATTTTAGATACTGTTGCAAATCGAGTTATTTCATTTGATGAAAATCAAAAACTGAATGATTATTTAGGGACTTATGAAGAATATTTAGAGCGCAAAAACAAATAAAAAGTGTTGAAAGGATTTATATCCTGACAACACTTTTTTTCTATTTTACATAGTATCTTGATAACCAGTCTTTTGCCTGATTAATCAATTCTTGATTACTTGATATCTCTACTACTTCTTCAAATGCTGCAGTAGATTCTCTAAACTGATTTAAATTCATATATGCAAGTCCCTGATTATAACGAGAGTAATCTTTTTGCTCGTTTAAATCATAAGACTTTTTAAAGTCCTCTAATGCTTTTTCATACTCTTGTTTACTTAGATAAATAGAACCTCGATTAAAGTATGACGAACCTTCCTGTACTTTATTTTTTATACATTTTGTATAGTATTTTGATGCCTGATCATAGTTTTCCATATTACTGTAACATATCGCAATTACAAATAATATTTCTTTATCTTTACCACCATTATCTTCATATTTTTTCCAATAGGTAATTGTGTTTTCATAGTCTTTTCGCATATATGCACTATAACCTAACTGATATAAATAATCATTGTTTTTTGGTTCCAGTTCATGCAATTTTAATAAAGTATTGTATGCCAATTCATAGTTTTCCAAATGAATATAGCAAGAACTTAATCGACTCAATGCATCTATATCATTTGGATTACTTTCAAGATATGCCGTGTAATCATTAATTGCATTCTGATATTGTTCTAACTGATAATATGCATCTCCGCGTTTTAATAATGCTTTTGGATCATTTGTTTCTTCTACGGCATTTGTATATTTAGTGATTGCTTGTTCATAATTATTCTGTTGCATTTCATAATCACCCTGAACTTGTGATAACTGAACATAACTTGGATCAATGGCAGCAATTCTTTCTATATCCTTATTTGCTAGTTCATCCTGACCTAATTTAAGATAACACTCAGCACGTCTTACTAATAGCTCTAAATCATTCTCTGATTTTTCTAATAACAGATTAAGATCAGCTACTGCATTTTCATAATCTTCGATATTGAAATATAACTGTGCTCTGCTTAATCGCACATCATCATTATCTTCTAACTCCAATATTTTAGACAAATAATTAATTGCTGATTCATAATTATTAAGGGTAATTTCTAAGTTTGCCAGTTTCACTAAAAGATTAGTATTTGTTTCATTTTCTTCTAGTGCACGCTTGTAGATTTCTAATGCTTCTTCGCTACGATTTAGACCAATCAGAATATCTCCTTTAAGTTCAATATAATTTGCTGCTTTCTCATATCGAAGTGCCTGATCAATCTGTTTTAAGGCGTCTTCAAACTTACCCTCTTCATAAGCAGCGAGGGCTTTATTATAGTATTCTGCACCTTTTTGAGTTCGTTCATTTTGTTCCTGCTGATACACTCTGACACCAGCATATGATAGAGAACTTCCAACAATAAGCACAACCATAATAATGATAAAAAGAGAATTTTTCTTCTTTGTAAATTTTTTCTTTTTTAGTTCTTTTTTTCGTTTTTTCTTGTTGCTCATAAAATTAACCCTCAATGTGTAATTACCTAATCACATTTTATCATTAATCTGAAATCATTTTTATCCTTTGGGCATAAAGTGTATCTAAACTTCCTTAAAGTGTTACTTTTTGAGAAAAATAATACGCTATAATTAAAGTAGATATAGGGCTTAGATTCAATTAAAAAAAGAAAAGGAGGTATCGTTATGAGAATACGTAACTTTTTTAAGTTATTGTTATGTCTTGTTGGGGCAGTGCTTTTTTCTTTTGGTTCGATTAATGTTAGTGCCGAAGAAACCAGTACACCACAGCCATCGCCAACTGGTGATACACCAGTAATAACGACACAGGCAGATGTAGCAAATTTCTCACTAGGGGGTACAGAATATGAAACGTTAGAAGCTGTAGCTGATGCATTGAATGACTCTCAAATAACAAATGGAGAAGTAACATTATTGGCTCCAGTTTCAGATGTTGCACATGGTGATTTGAATATTTCAAATGATCAAATCACAAAACTGACAATAGGTCAGACAGTACCTACAGGAACTGCATCTTTTACAAATCTAAATATTAATGGTTTGCAGGATGGAGTTAATGTAACATTGGATACAATAACGGTTACAGGAGTAATAACAATAGAAAATATTTCAGGATTGACTTTAGATGCAAGTACTGCAAAATTCTCTGCAGTATCAGTGAATAATCTAAAGGATACAACTCTGGATTTTTCAGCACGTTCAGGTGCTATAAACTTCGTGTTAGATGGAGATTTAACAGGAACAACTATAAGTGGTGGAGCAGGTAATGATACATTTGCTTTAAACAATGTATTATCTGATGTAACACTAGATGGAAAAGGTGGTACAAACTCACTTATATCTAATATGAGTGGTGCTACAACATTAACATCAGGAGTTATTTCTACTTCTACGACTAATGTTGCGATCGCTAATATTGCAAGTGTAATAAGTACTGCATCAACACAAGCTGTTGTTGCATTACCAGATGAAGCAAACACCGTTGAATTCACAACTGATGGTTCAGGAAATTTGAATTATACAGTTGGTGGAGTAACGTATACGTTACAGGGTATGTCAGATATTAGTATTCAAGGTGGTAGTGTTAATGATGTTATTACATTGAAGGAATTAAATAATTCCGCTATAACTAACTTTAGCGTTGATGGTATGAGTGGTAATGATATCATCAAAGTTGATACATCATTAAACATGCCAAATGCAGATGTGAATTTAAAAGCATCACAGATTGAAGTAAAGGGAATAAACAATACCTCTATTATAAATGTAAAAGCAAATTCTTTGATATTGAATGCAGCACAGAGTGCAACCAGTGCAGGCAGTATTGAGAGTAAAGTAACAATACAGTATGCGAATTTAGAAGCAACAAGTAATATAGAGATTTATGCAAATGGATCTCAGTTAATTGATATTGATTCACAAGGTCCTGCTGTAACTAATGATATTAATACAAAGAGTTCAATTGACTTAGCTGATGTAACATTCAAAGCAAGTAATATTACAGTATCGTCAAAAGCATTATCAGAAATATCTGGAGATGAAACCAAAAGTAAAGTGGTTAACACTGTAAATAACTCTTCTAAAGTTAGTGTATCTGGATCTTCATCATTTAACGCAACCGATAAACTATTGTTTAGTAGTATTAGTGATGTGTTATCTAATGTGAAATCAGGAGCAGGAGCGTTGAATGTATCCTTTGTGGTAAACTCGATTGTTTCTGAAGCGATTCTTGAATTATTCGGAGGACAATTAAGTGCAAAAACAATTGATGTACAAGCAATCAATAATATTACTGCAAGTGCAGTTGTTGATGGTTCCGTTAGTGCAGATGGTGAAAGTGATCCTTCAATAAGTGGTGCATTTGTAGCAATCAATATTATTGAGCAAACGACAAAAGCAGATATAGGCAAGGATGTAAAAATAGGAACAAGTGCAAGCAGTAGGTTAGCTGCGAGTGTGAAAGTAAAAGCTGAATCAACTTTAGACTTAACAACAAAGGCAGCTTCAGTAGGAAGTAAATATGAAGGGCCTGCTAATTCAAGAGTTGAATTGAACGGAATTGTTGATGAGATAACATCACTTTTAAATATAGATATATCAAACGCGTTATCATCAACTCTACAACAAGTATTGGATACAATGAGTAAAGATTCAACCAGTTCACTAACAAATCAGATGGTTGGAGCATTAGCGTTCAACAAAGTTACAATTGATAATAATGCTAGTTATAAAGCAAACACTTATATTACAGATGATTTATCAGTGATTGCAAATGCGAAAATCAAAGCAGATATTAATGCAGATGGAAGTGCAACTACAAAAGTTGAAAATGCATCACTTCCGGTAGGAATTGGAGTAGGTGTATCACTACACATTGTGGACTATACAAATAAAGCTATTCTATCTTCATCAAATGTTGCGGCTAAAAATATTAATGTTATTGCAAATGAAACAACAGATGTGAATGCAAATAACATGAGTGCAAAAGCTGGAATAAACAAAGAAGGTTATGGAATAGGTGGAGCAGTTGGTATTGTAATTTATAATACAACAAGTGAAGCGAAAATAGAAACTACAACAATTGATGCAGCAGGAACAATAACAGTGAAGACAAATGATCTTCATGATATTACCCTTGATATTGATTGTAGTAGTGATAAAGCGGTAGGAGCGGGAGTTGGTCTAATTATATTTGAAGACGTAGCAACATCAAGAATTGATAGTAGCGCAAAAATTAATTCTTCAGCAGCTCTTACATTATTAACAAATAGTATTTCAAAAACAACATTAGACGTAAAATCTGGTGGAGCAGGTGGATTAAGTATTGCACCAGGTGTTGCGATTAATATTAACTTGAATGATATCATTTCTGAATGTTTGGCAAATGTAACAAGCAGTGGAACGGTATCCGTTCAATCAATAAGTAAGAAAACAAGAAAAACAACAAGTGCAAGTAATTTAGTTGATAAAGGTGGAATCGGTGCAACCGTTTCTCTAGTTATTAATATCGATAAAAATACAGCACGTTTAAAAGGAACAACCAAAGCAACCAAAGTTCAGGTACATGCTACATCGCATCATCGAAGTGATGCATATGCAACAGCAAGTCCTGAAGGAGAATCAGACTCCGGGGGCTCAGATACCAAACCAGAAGATTTAGTAAACAAACTCCGTGGAATGGCGGATAAACTAATGGGGAATACAGAAAGTAATTCTCTTGAAAAGAAATTTAGTGCAAACATGTCTACACAAGAAGGCGACATTCAAGTTGCTGGAGCAGTTATTGTAGTATATTTAGAAACAGAGAACAATGCCATTATTGATGCTGGAAGTATTACAGCAGATAGTGTAGAAGTAATCGCTAAAGAAGCAGTAGCTATTTATAACTTTGCAAATGCAAATGTTAGTACTGGAAAAACAGGAGCATCTACAGCAGTTGTTGTCTTTGTAGGAGATATTAAAAACAGTGCAAAGATTCTTGCGGGAGCAACAATAAATACAGGTTCATTAACTGTATCAGCAACTGGTGATACATTAGAAAAAGTAAATGAACTAGCTAAAAAAGATGAAGATGCAAAAACTGTAACAAATGATAAGAATACAATAGCCAATGTAACAACATCAGGAGCGGGTGCTTCTAAGAATACAATTGCTGGAGCGGTTGTATTAGTATTTGCGGATCAGAAATATGTAGCTGATGTTGCAGGTACAGTTACTATTGGAAAAACAGGAACAACAACTACAGCAGTTATATCAGCGGATTTAAAAGAAAGATTCTATTCACGTGGATTCTCTGAAGCAAAATATGTAGCTGGTGGAAATAATAATAGTACGACTGGTAAGAGCAAAGGAATCGCACCTTCATTTGTAATGAATTATTTAGATACAAAAGTAAGTGCATCTTTGTCGGGTAATGGAAGTATTAAATCATTAACAAGTACGAAATCAAATGTTTCAATTAAGGCAACATTTGATTCAAGTATTGATTCAGAAGCTGAAGCAGGATCAGGAGATGGAAAGAAAGCATCTGATTTTGCATTAGATGGGGCAGTTGTATTGAACTTGCTTTCTCGTCAGATTTCAGCAACAACTGCAAAAGATACTATAATTAATGTTAATGGAACAATTAGTGTAGAACAATCTACTCAAAGTACTACTAATGCGAAAGTACATGCAGGTGCAGAAGCAAATGGTACATCAATTGGTATCTCAGTAGCAGTAACTTATTTTAAATCAAAATATGAAGCAATTGTATATGGTTCGCTTACAGCAACTGGAAAACTATCAATTACATCGACAGCAAATACGACAGATATCGTAGAAGCAACAGGTACCAGCAAAGGTGCTAGTGAAGATGATTTCAAGAGTAAGTTCAAAGACTTTGATTTAAAGAAAGTATTAAGTGGAGAACAAAAATTTGGTACTGGTTCATCAACCAAAACAGGTGATAAAGTTTCAGAATTCACAGGTGGAGCAGCTGATCAAAACACAAGTTCATCAATTTTAGGTGCAACAAATGTGAAGACTTCAAATCCTGATACAACTGGACAATCAAAACCAAAAGATGGTGAACAGGTAGCAGTAGCAGGTGCAGTGGCAGTAACGATTTTAAACCATGATGTAATCGCAGCAATGTATGGAACTGCAAAAGCAGCTGGCATTGAAATCAAAGCAACCAATAATAATAACTTTAAGTCATATAATGGCTCAAAAGCTTCTAGTGATGGTAAAGCAATTACATTGAGTGTTGCAGTTGCCATTTTAGGTAGCAAAACTGAAGCATATGGAAATAACATGACATCTACTGGTGATATTACAATATCAGCAGCAGGTAGTTTAAATATGCATGAAGACTTTAAAAACTCAGTAACTTTGTTAGCGGTAGGAATGGCTTCTGTAGCGAAAGAAGGAGATTTAGCATTGGCTGGATCAGTAGCATTCTTAAAGTATTCAAATGCAATAAAAGCAATGATTATGGAAGGTGCAGTTGTAGATACAACAGGTAAAGTGAGTGTAACAGCAACTGAAAATACCAAACTGGCAGCAAAGGCTTGGAATTACGCTGGTGGCGGCGGTGAAGGTGCCGTAGGTATTGGAGCTTCATTCGCAATGATTTATGCATCATCAAGTGTTCAAGCACTTATAGGAAAAGGTTCTACATTAACATTGGATTCTTTATATGTAGAAGCAAAGAGAACACGTATTGATCCAACAGGATTATCGTTTAACTTTGAGTATAAAGAAGGAATGTTTGATGATTATGAGACGTTTGATTATATTAATCTTACAAACTTCTTAGCAGCAAATAATTACTATATTGAAGTAATCGGTGCTAGTAACGCTTCAAAAGGAAGTTTTGCTCTTCAAGGTTCATTTGGAATTTTAATGTTCACAAATACAACGGAGGCAAGTATTGGAGAAGATGTAATTATAAATGCAATAAATGATATTTCAGTAAAAGCAGATAGTGACATAAATGTAAAAGTAATTACAGGTGGAGTAGCGAATTCAAACAGCGTGGGTGTTGGTCTTAACACTGGTACAATCGTTGATGAAAGTACACATATAGCATCAATTGGTAATAGAAGTAAAATTACAACGACTGCTGGTGGTGTAAGTGTATCAGCTTCTTCAAAACAAGATTATCTAGTGATTTCATTAGCGGGTGCAAAAGCAACTGATGTAGGAATCGCAGGTGTTGTGAATGTTATTTTATCTTACAATAAAGTAAATGTAGTAATTGGAAATAATGTATCAATTACAGCGAAGAAAAATATAGAAGTAACTGCAACAAATGAATCTTCATTCAAAGGAATTTCAGTAGGTGCAGTAAAAGGATCAGTTGGTGTAGGTTGTACTGCAGCAGTGATTTTGATTGATAATGAAACAAATGCAACAGTTGGAACAGGGACTACATTGATTACTGATGGAGATATTTCTATAAAGGCACTTTCTAGTGAATACTTAGGATTCATTATAACAAGTGCAGCAGTAGCTGATGATGTAGCAGTTGGACTAAGTGGTGCATATGCACAAATCTTATCAAAAACAATCGCTTCAATAGGAGCGAATACAACAATAAAAGCAAACAACCTTACAGTAGAAGCTGATTCTACTTCTTTCAGTGAATCAATTAATGGTGGAGTGGCAATTGCTGGGACGGTCTCAGTAAGTGGAACAACTACATCAAATGTGATGAGAAAAAGTGTCAAAGCAACTATTGGGAAAGGTATTGTAAATGTTAAGAACAACATTGTAGTAAAAGTAAATAGTGAAGAAAAAATTCTAGCAATTGTAGCAGCAGTTGGTGGAAGCAAGTCAGTAGCGGTACAGGGATCAGTGCCTGTTACGATTATTGAGAATGATGTATTAGCATCTATCGATGGCGAAATAACAGCAGGAAATGACATTACTGTTATTGCTAAAGATAGTGCAAAAGCGGAGGTATACGCCGGGGCCATAGGTGGTTCAGGAACAGTTGCAGTTGGAGCAGCAGTTAACACATTCTATATTCAAGGAAAAGTTGTTGCTCAAATAGGAAGTGGAGCAATTGTTAATACGAAGTCTTTATCAATTTCTGCAACTTCTTCTAATGAATTATTTACAATATTAGTAAGTGGTGTTGCATCAGGAACAGTATCTGTAACAGGAGTTGTGAATACTGTGATTATGACGCAACAAACAAAAGCATATATAAGTGACAGTGCAGCAGTAACTGTATCTGGTGATATCAGCATTCTGGCTGACAGTAATAATAAACTGGAGTGTTGGGTTGGAGCAGCATCAGTTACAGGAACAGTAGCAGTTGGAGCATCTGTAAATACAATTAAACTTGAAAATAAAGTTACTGCAGGTATTGGTAATTCAATAACAATTAATCAGAAAAATAGTAGTGATGTAAGTAATCTTACAATTATAGCAACAGCGAAAGATGACATCTTTACAATGGTTGCTGGAATTGTGGCTTCAGGAGGAGTTTCGGTTTCTGCATCAGCAAATACAATTTTAAATACAACAACAGTTGCAACTATAATTGGAGATAGTTCATCAATTAATTTAAATGGTAGTCTTTATGTTAAGGCGTTCCATGATTTAGTTATGGACTTGAACTTAGGTACGGCAAGTGTGGGTGCTTATGTAGGTGTTGGAACATCAGTACTAGTTGTAGTTAATCAAACAACAATTTCAAATACAGTAGGTAATAAAGCATCAATTACAATGAGTGGGCAAAAGGCTAACAATGGCATTTCAGGGGTTAGTTTCTTAAGTGACACATTAATTGAAATTAAAAGTGTTGTTATTAGTTTAGGTGCGGCTATTGCAGGGATTGCTCCTACAAGTGCAACCTTTGTATTAAGTGGAAAAACATTAAATAGTATTGGTAGTGAAGCAACAATTACTTCAGATAAAAATATCAGTATCAAAGCAAATACAACAACAACGATATTGCCATCAATTGGAGCAGGTGCAGGAGGATTGGTTGGTGTAGGTGCAAGTGTTCTTGTAATCAACAGTAATCGGGTAACATCTTCTATTGTAAATGCATCTTCTACAATAAATGCAAAAGGTACATTATCATTAGCAGCAACAGTATCCAATACATTTACTGGTTCAGCTTCTGGTATTTCAGGAGGTGCAGTAGGTGTTGCTGGTGTTGTAAATGTTATGGTTATTGAAGATACAGTATCAGCAATTGCAAGTCCTACTAGTAAACTAATAGGAACATCAATTAATGTACAAGCAACTGCTAAACAGGTATATGAATTAAATACATACGTAGTTAGTGCTGGTGGTGTAGGCGTATCAGCAGCGAATGCAACAATTACATTTAAATCAACAATTACTGCAGCAATTTCAAATGCAGAAGCAACAGGTAATATTAATGTACTAACCAGTGCAGTTGAAAACATTACTACTCAAATTGTTGGTGGAGCAGCAGGTGCAGTAGGTGTTGGTGGATCAGTAGCTGTTATTATTTCAAATAATACAATGAACAGTTATATTGCAGGTGCATCGACTGTAACAAGTGGTGGAAACATCAGTGTGAAAGCTACGGACTCATTAAATATCGATAACAGTGTTGCGGCTATAAGTGCTGGTGGAGTTGCAGTTGGAGCAGGAGTAAGTGTAATACTTGTTCAAAATACTATTGCAGCATATATTGGAAATTTAGCAAAAGTAACTGCAACAAACTCGATAACAGTGGAAGCAACACTTAACCGAGTAGTCTCATTAAAGGCATTAGCAGCATCAGGAGGATACGTTAGTGCTGGAGGTACAGTTAGTGTTGTTAGTCTTGGAATCAGCAATGATCAAACGATGAATGAAGCATCTAAAAAAGATGTAACAGTAACGAACGATAATGTACAACTAGCATTAGGGAAAACAAAAATATCAATCGAATCAAGTAATTACGATGATGATATGAAAGCGATTCTTGATGAAACAAATACATTACTTGATGGAGTTCAAGTAGACCTACTTGCATATTTAGATGGAACTCAAGAAAGTAATAAAGATAAAACAAGTGCATATATAGGAAGTGGAGCGAATGTTTCTGCTAAAAACATAACTGTAAATGCACAAGAATCAAATAAAATCGATATACAATCTGCAGCTGCATCAATAGGAGCAGCTGGAGCAGGTGCAAGTGTATTAGTTTTAAAACATGGAAGCTATATTCAAGCATATGTTGGAAGCAGTGCTAATTTAAATGCGAGTGAAGACATTAGTGTTTCAGCATCAGCAAAACAACAAGAATATACAATTAATTCAATTGCAGGAAGTGCAGCATTATCCTTAAGTTTAGGTGCTTCTGTGGTATATCTGGATCTTAGAGGAACCGTAAATGCATATTTAGGTGAATCAGTAACAGTAGATAAAGTAAGAAATCTATCTGTCTTGGCAAGTGCAAATTATGTACTTAAAACATATGCACTTGGAGCAGCAGTTGGATTAACCGGAGGAGCAGCAGGTGTTAGTGATTTAAATATTAATTTGGCTATGAACATTACAGCATCAATTAATAATAAAGTTACAATTAATCAGGCAAATGATATTAAAGTTCATGCAGAGCTTGTTAGTGATTTAATAGCAAAAGTACGCGCGAGTGCAGCCGGTTTGGTTGGAACAGGACAAGCAGCAGTACTTACAATAAACTTAAAACCTACAGTAGCAGCAGAAATTGGGAATTATCTAACAATTACTAAGAGTAATAGCATTAGTACATTTGCTGATGCTGATGTGAAACTGGATGCAAAAATTGAAGGAATTTCCTTAGCAGGTGGTATAAGTGGAGGAGCATCTGTATTATCTATTAACAATACAGCAAATATAAGCTCTAAAATTGGCACTGGTGGAACTATCAACAGTGGAACTATTGATATCTATAGTTGTTATAACGCTAATAAAGATGGAACAGTTAAAACAGATCGTTTTAAAGTTGATGTTTCATCAGTAAGTGGAGCACTCTATGGCAGTGTAAATGGTCTTGAAGTAACAATTGATGATTCATTAACAATGAAAACTTCATTAGGTTCTACTATTAAAGCGGCAAACGTAACTGTAAAGAGTGTCTCATCATCAATGATGGATGTTACGGCATCGGGATTTAGTGCAGGAGGAGTATCTGCAAATGCAATCATGGTTACAATTAATTCTAAACAATATGTAACTACAGAAACCGCATCAGGTGCAAATATTACTGCATCATCATTATTAGTTGCATCAGAAGTGTTTGCAAAATTAGTAGTGGCAGCAATAGGAACAAGTGGTGGAGCACTTACTGCAGGAGGAGTTGTTGCTACAGTAAATCTAAAACCAACAATTACAACACAAATAGGGACTTCAAATACAATTGAAACAACAGGTGACATAAATGTGAGAACAACTTACAATGTTCGAAATGGTGTAATTCAAGAAGGTATCTTATTGAGTGGTAATAATGCTGGAGGAGGAGCAATCGTAATTGCAGTTTCACAATTTACAGCAAATCATGAAGCAGTAATATCTACATTAGTTGGAAATAACTCAAAAGTTACATCAACAAATGGAGATGTAAATATACTTACATATGCTGGACTTCACGCAAGTGTAATAGCTACAACTAAGAGTTATGGTGCTGGTACTGGTAGCAGTATTAAAGCTATATCAAATGTAAAAGGTACAATTACAACTGCTATAGACGATAATGTAACAATTAAGGCGAATACAATTCGTGTAAAAAATTATGTATATGGCAAAGCATATGGAGAAGTTACTGGAGCAAACTATGGAGCAGTAAGTGTTGGAAGTAGTGAAGTTAATGTTACACTTGGTCCTACAATTATAACAAGAACAGGAACAACTGCTAAATTAACAGCAACGAAAGATATTCAGTTAGTTGGATACTATAATATGAAGACAACTACTGCAACTACTGATAATCCAGCAAATGGAGCAGAAGGTAATCTGGCAGTTATACCAGATACTTCATTAGGTGCAATTGCCAAAGGTTCAGGATCTAGTGGTAATTTAGTAGGAGTAATTGGAACACAAATTACAGTGAACCACTCTACAAATATTCAAACCATTATAAAAGCAAATGGACAACTAATTGCAGGAAATAGTATCTTTACCTATGCTTATGCAGCAATTAAAAATACTCCTGAATTAAAGAGTGATTCAGGTGGAATAGTCAGTATTGGAGCAAATCAAGTTTCATCAGTAATTGATGTGACAACAGCTATAAAAGTTGAAAATACAACACTTCAAGCGGAGGGTTCGATACAGTTAGTTGCTTATGCAGATATTAGTGCGGCAGTCGAAACAAGACAATCATCTGATGGATTAGTGAATGCTGGAGCACCAAATAAAGCGACTAATAATATAACTTCAAAAACAACAGTTGAAGTAGGTAATGCGACGCTAAAAGCAAAAGATAGTATTTCAATGAGTGCTAGTACAAATATTGCTAGTACTACAACAAGTACAGGTAAGAGTTCAGGTGGAGTTGCCATTGGTGAATCACTTGCAACTTCTACAATTAACTCATTAACGAAGGTTATTATAGGAAGTGCAACAATAACAGCAGATGAAGATATATCAGTTGTTGCAGTTGAAACTATAAAAGTAACAGCAACAAGTTTAGCATCTGAGGGAACATCAATTCTTGGAAGCTCAAAAGGTGCAACTACGACGATTAATGTTACAGATAATATCGGTATTGAAATTGGAAGTAGTGCAACAATAACAGCGAAAAACTTGATGTTGTTATCTGCACCAATGATTGATATTAACGGATATGCAAAAGCAAATAATGGTGGAATTGTAGCGCTTGGTGCAATATCTACAGATGTTATCCTGAATTTAACAAATAAAATTACTGTTGGTAATTTAACCGTATTAACAGCATCAAATGATTTAGTGATTAGTGCATTAACTGATTTGAATATAAAAGTTGATGGTACTGGTGGTTCATCAGGAGTGTTTACAAAAGCAAATATTCAAAACAAGATTGCAATCAGTAAAGCAGAAACAAGTATTACGTTTGCTAACAACAATACAGTGGAAGCAGGTAATACACTAAAGATTGAAGCAGGAACATCAATAGTTGCTAATGTTCAAGCAGTAATAACTGGTTCGAACGGTTTAGCAGCTCATGGTAATGTTGCTTATGCAACAATCTCTGCAACAATTAATAATGCAGTTAACCTGGGAACTGGTGGAACGTATAAAGGAACGAATATTTATATTATTTCTGATATTTCTAAATTAAGTCTTATCGCATTTGCGAAGAGTACAAGTTATACAGCAAGTTCAACAACAGATATTAAATCAGAGATTAATGTAACTGCAAATACTTCAGTTACATCAACTAATGCAAACATATCAGCAATGAAAATACTAAAAATCTATGCATTAATTAGTGATTTCAAGATGAATGCGAAAACAGATGCTACAATTGCTGGAGTAACTGGTTCTATAAAAGCTAGATCAATTGCAAATGCAACGATTAAAGCGACAATTTCAGTTCTTGGTAATGATTCAGTCTTATCAGCAAATGATATTGAAATTAAGGCTTCATCGCCAATCAATACAAACCAGGTAAGTGAACTTAACAATAAAACAAAAGTTGATACGGTTGTTGAATACATTCTGGTAGCGGTTCGTAAAACGATGGAAGTTGTAGAAAAAGTAACTGACAAAATTGTAAAATGGCTTCCATGGCCATTCAATAAGATTGTGAAGTGGATAGTTAAAACGGTAGTTAAAGTAGTAGAATACTTTGTAGATGAATTAATCCCTAAGGTATTAAATAGTGATATTGATACCAAGGAAACAAATAATTATAATCGTGTGAATACAGTTACCTTGAATGGTTCAATCTATTATGGATCAAGTGTACCAATTCAAATCACAATTGATGTAAATGGTAATGTAACATCTACAACTGGAGCAACATCGTATAAAGATGCAAATGGAAATATTCATATTACTTCTTTTGGTAATCTAGGGACAGGTTCATTGATTATTACATCTTATGCAGGATTAGTAGAGGGTAATATTACAATCTATCGTAATTCAAGTATTGAGAAAGTAGAAATCATCAATAATTCAAACTATAATGTTTATCTAGATACTATATCATTTAATGATGAAACAATGGAAAATCCTGAACACGTTATTACTGCAAAGGATATTACATTGGAAGTAAAATATGAAATGGTTGGTAATGGAGTTACTATTGTTAATATTAAGAGTATGTATGGTGGAGACATTGTTTTCAATGGATACTTTGAATTACTAAATGGAATCCTACAATTAGAAACAAATGCAGCAGTTAGAACTACTGGAGATGCATTCCTAGTATTTAAAGGATTAGAAATTTTAGGTGCTGATAAAGTAGGTAGTGCGAATGAGCGTTTTATCATATACTTTATTGATGAAGGAGATGAGGACGCATACATTAAAATCAAAGCAAGTGATGTATATCTTTCAGTTGCGGGATTAGATTATGTAAGTTTAGGTAATCAAGAATTCCCACAAACAAATCTAAAGGTTAAATTCAAAGAAGTAATTGTTACAGGAGCATTTAATCTTCGTACATTAGCGACAATGTATATAGATAATGTTGAAACTAGTGAATATGGGCAACAAAAATTGAAACCTATATATAGTGATAAATTAGAAGAGATTTGGGAGTATGATGAGAATAAAGGTGGATATGTATTCGTAGAAATGGGTTACAAAATTATTGACTATGAAGTAATAGATGAATTTGGTAATAGTCAAACGTCTAAAACGAAGGAAGTTGACTTAGATGTAATCTTTGATGGTTCGTTTACAGCAAAAGAAACTTATATGAATATTGGTGATGACCATTATATCTTTACAACTGCAGGTTCACTTGCAAGTGATAAAGTAACAATGATTACAACTGGTACATTATCAACTTCTAAAACAACTGGAGTTGACATAACTACAAAAGATTTAACTATTATAATTGATGGAAATACTGGAACTGTATTAAACCCAATAAGAACATCAATTGATAATCTAACAGCAACAAGTGATGCTAAAGTTTATTTAGTAAACAGTAAAGCATTAACAGTGAAAGATTTAAAAGCAGAAGAAGCTGTTCTTACAGCCAAAAAACTAACAATTGATAAAACAACGGCAGAAAGACTTGAATTACATTCTGATTCAACAATCAATGCTACATTAAGTGTTGATAAACTATTTGCCTTAGCAAAAGCGAATATTGTTGCTGTAAACGATAAAGCATTAGTAGTAGAAAGTTTAACAACTGATGCAAATATTCAATTAACAGCAGCAGGGAACATTTCAGGTGATGTAACTAGTACTTATCACCTAAAAGGAAAAGAACTTGTAGTTAGTTCAACAACTGGAACCGTTGGAAGTAAAGCAACACCATTGAAATTATATTTATTAAGTAATGGATTTGTTGATATAACTGCAGAATCTGGAGTATCAGTTGAAGAAGTGAATGATGATTTAATCATCAAGAATATAGTTGTAATTGATGGTGACGTATATGCAAAAGCTAAAGCAGGAATATATGGCTATGTAAATGCAACGAATATTTATGCTAAGAATATTGAACTTGAAGCTACTGAGGATATTGGTACTTCAGCGAAGTATCTTGGTATAAGTCAAAGTAGTGGAAAATTAAAAGTTACAACACTAGGTGATATTTATATCAACAGCATCAATGGTTTATTATTGGATGACATCAGTGCAAATAATATTTATTTAAAAGCACAAGATAGTACTCAAATGATTAATCAAGCTGTAGTTCGTGGAAACAATACAATCCTTACAAGTGTAAATGGAAGTATTGGGGTAGATGGTGCTCATGTAGTATTAGATATAACAGGAACATTACATGCAACTGCTAAAGATAATGTGTATGTAACACATACAGGAACATTAAAGTTAGATAAAGTAACAGCAGGAGCAACAGTGAAACTGGTAGCAGATACAATCACTAGTACAAGTAAACCAGCAATTAGCGCAGAAAGTGCAATCCTAGAAACAACAAACAATATTGGTAGCGTAAGTGAACGCTTATATATGACAGTGAATAACCTGACAGTACAAGCAAGTGATGCTTATGTATCAAACACTAAATCACTGAATATGACTGGAAATAGTAATGTTCTTGGATTGCTAGATGTAGAAGTGAGTGGAGACTTAACTGGAGCAGCAAATCACTTGATTACTGCGAACAAGTTAAAAGCAACTGCAACTTCGCTAGGAAGTGCTACAACACCAATAAACTTATCTGTAAGTCGTTTAGAAGTTGATGCAACTGGATCAGTTTACTTCATAAATGATGCAAGTAAAGATTTAAGAATTGAAAAGATTCATGCAGATACAGTAGAAATGACAACAGGAACAGTAGTAGCAGATGATATCACTGCAAATGCACTGAACGGTGTAAGTAGTGGAAGTATGAACTTACAAACAACAGTAAGTGAAGTGCAATTAGAAGCAGTAGATTCAATTACTCTAACAAACTCAAAAGATATAGTAATCAATACAATCAAGAGTGGTAAAGATGTAACAATTACAAATGATGGTATGGTTAATGCGAAGAGTGGTGTAGTGAACATTGATTCTAAGAATGCAACAATTAATGCATCAAGTGGAATTGGTGAAATTGGATCATATGTACAGTTAAATGTAAGTGAGAACTTAAATGTATCTGCAGTTAATGATGTATATCTACACGAAAGTGCAAACAATATGAATATTGGAAGTATTAAAACGAGTGGGGATGTATATCTGAAAGCAGATAAATCAATTGTGAATAGAAGTAGTGGAAACAGTATTGAAGCACACCATGCAACATTAGTGACAGGTGGAAGTATTGGAGAAGCAATAAACCTATTAACAATGGATTTAACTGGAGTACTAAAAGCGGATGGAACAACAGGTGTGTATATTGAAGAAACATCTGGTGACATGAACATAGCAAGTGTAAATGGACATACAGGAAATGTAATTCTGAAATCAAATGAATCAATCTATGGAAATGGAAATCAAACGCATATAACAGGAAACAATATTAATTTAAGCAGTAACGCACAAATAGGAACAGATGCAAATAGAGTAACTGTAAACCAAACAGGAACTGGTGTTTTAACTGTAAGTGCAAAAGCAAATGTTTACTTGCATGCAATAAATAGTATTAAGGTTGGTAATATTACAACGGATAATGATATTTACTTAAGCGCAGATCAAGATATAACAGCTGATATGCAAGCATATAACTTAAAGGGTATGAATGTTGTACTAGATAGTTATGGTGGAAGTATTGGAGCAGATGGTGCTCATGTAGTATTAGATACAACAGGAACACTACAAGCAACTGCTAAGGGCAACGTGTATGTAACACATACAGGTGCATTAAAGCTAGATAAAGTAACAGCAGGTTCTACAGTGAAACTGGTAGCAGATACAATCACAAGTACAAGCAAACCAGCAATTAACGCAGATAGCGCAGTTCTTGAAGCTACAAACAATATTGGTAGTGTAACTGAACGTCTATACATGACAGTAAATAACCTGACAGTACAAGCAAGCGATGCTTATGTATCAAACAGCAAATCACTGAATATGACTGGTAACAGCAATGTTCTTGGATTGTTGGATGTAGAAGTAGCAGGAAACTTAACTGGAGTAGCAAATCACTTGATTACTGCGAATAAGTTAAAAGCAACTGCAACTTCGCTAGGAGGTGCTGCAACACCAATGAACTTATCTGTAAGTCGTCTAGAAGTCGATGCAACTGGATCAGTTTACTTCATAAATGATGCAAGTAAAGACTTAAGAGTTGAAAAGATTCATGCAACTGCAGTAGAAATGACAACTGGAAATGTAGTAGCAGATGATATTGCTGCGAATACATTAAAAGGTGTAAGCAGTGGAAGTATTAACTTACAGACAACAATTAGTGAAGTACAATTAGAAGCGAAAGATTCAATTACTCTAACAAACTCAAAAGATGTAGTAATCAATACAATCAAGAGTGGTAAGGATGTAACAATCACAAATGATGGTATGGTTAATGCGAAGAGTGGAGTAGTAAATATTGCTTCTAAGAATGCAACAATCAATACTACAAAAGGTATTGGAAGTTCAAGTACTTATATGAAGTTAAATGTAAGTGGAAACTTAAATGTTAAAGCAGTTAATGATGTATATCTACATGAAAGTGTAAACAATATGAATATTGGAAGCATCAAAACAAGTGGAGATGTATATCTGAAAGCAGACAAGTCAATTGTGAATAGAAGTAGTGGAAACAGTATTGAAGCAGTTAATGCAACATTAGTGGCTAGCGGAAGTATTGGAGAAGCAACAAAACTATTGACAATGGATTTAACTGGAGTGCTGAAAGCGGATGGAACAACAGGTGTGTATATTGAAGAAACATCTGGTGACATGAACATAGCAAGTGTAAATGGACATACAGGAAATGTAGTCCTGAAATCAAATGCATCAATCTATGGAAGTGGAAACCAAGCGCATATAACAGGAAACAATATTAATTTAAGCAGTAAAGCGCAAATAGGAACAGATACAAATAGAGTAACTGTAAACCAAACAGGAACAGGTATCTTAAATGCAACTGCAAAAGCAAATGTTTACTTGCATGCAATAAATAGTATTAAGGTTGGTAATATTACAACGGATAAAGATATTTACTTAAGTGCAAATAAAGATATTGATGCAAATACACAAGCAATTAACTTAAAGGCTGCAAATGTAACATTAAACAGTATAAGTGGTAGTGTTGGTAGTGCGGCAAATACTATGAAGTTAATTGTTCCTGGAACAATTAGTGCAACAGCAGCAAACAATGTCTACTTGTCTCATAGTGGAAGTGATATGAACATCTACAAGATTGTGGCAGGTAAAGTAGTAAGTTTAACTACTACTGGAAACATCTTAGCGAAGATGCAACCAACAATTACCGCAGATCAGGTAATCTTGAATGCAGGTAAGAATGTTGGAACAGCTACTGATCGATTTATATTAAATACTAACAAATTAGCAATTAGTGCTGATAATGCGTATATTACAAACTTAAAGAGTTTACAAATGTATGGCTCTGGTAGTGTGAACAACGTATTAGACCTATATGTAAAAGGTGATGTAAGTGCAGCAACCAATACAAAAGTTGAAGCTACTACACTTAACATAGTTGCTGATGGCAATGTAGGTGGTACACAACCACTTCAAACAAGTGTAAAAACAATCAGTGTAAAAGCAAAAGACTATATCTCTATTGTTAATGATGCGACGAAAAACTTACTTGTAAGTGGAATGAACAGCAATGAATCAATCAAGATAAACAGTGGAAACATTACAGTGAATAGTTTAAGAACTAATAGCTTCAACCTGACAAGTACAGGCAATGCAACTGTGAATTCAGCAGTTAACAAGTTAAACATGACTGTAAATGGAACTGCAGTTTATACAAATAGTAAAGGCTTAACAGTAGAAAAGATTACAGTTGGAAATGCATTGACGTTAGTAGTGAATGGAAGCATTTATGCAAATGGCAATACATTAGTAGAAGGTTCAACAATGAATATTTCTGCGAGTGGAAATATAGGTAATGCAAATGCATGGCTGAGACTTCGCTCAAGAGTTGGAGGATATTTAAACCTTAGTGCACAAAACTATATGTATGTAGAAGATCTGGCAAATATGAATATTCAAAGTGCTAGAGCGAATGCAGTATATCTAAAAGCAGCTGGATCAATTAATGGAACTTCTTTAAGTTCACCAGTGATTCATGCGGATGCATTAGGTTTACAGGCAGCACAAATTGGTCAAAGTATTCAAAGTAAATTGTTTGTGAATGTGAATACGGTAAGTGCAAATGCTAGTGGAGATATTTATTTGAAGAATGCCAAAGGATTAGTAATTAATTCAATGACAACTCCAGCAAGTATGTACTTGGAAGCAACGTCAATTATCGCAAACAATATTACAGGAGCATATTTGAATGCAACTGTTAATGGTGCATTACAACTTAACTCAAGTGTAAGTAGAATGCAGCTAAGTGCTTCTTCAATTGTGATAAACAACAGTAGAAGTCTGGAAATTGAAAATAGTAAAGCAAATTCAATAAATCTTACGAATAATGGAAATGTAACAACACAAGGACGTATAAGTGCAAATACAATTGATTTCAATGTTCAAGGATCAGCAACACTGCTGGTAACTACAGATACAATCAGTGGTAGTGCAACTGGAAATCTAAGAATAGACAACAGTAAATCAATGACAATAAGTGCTAATACAAACTTAAAGACAGGTGGTAACTTAGATATTACTACTGCAGGTAAACTAACAGTGGATAAGACTGCACAATTACATGCAAGCAATATTACATTAACATCTTCGTTAAGTGATGGATTATATCTATATGGTACGTTATATGCAAATAAAACGACATTATATGCAGGTAAAACAAATGAATATAATCTTGATGAAAATGCAGGAAGCATTACAATTCACTCAAGAGTCTCTGACAGTACACATAAGATTACATTACTTTCTCTTGCGGATACATTTGCATTTGTTGGAAGTAGTGGAAAAGATAATGTGAATGTAGATATAGGTAAATTAAAAGCAACAAGTTCAAAGCAACTTTCATTTGATGGAAATGGTGGTAACGATAAATTAGAACTTAACTTATCAGCTGCTGGAGCTAAGAATGAATATACAATTAAGAATATTAATGATTTAGTACTTACTGGACAATCTAGTAATGATACATATCAGTTGAACAGCAATAAGTTTACTTATGATCAAGGCAAAGGTGCAGATACTTACAATGTATCAAACATTGGAAAAGTAACATTCAATGCAGTAGGTGGAAACAATACGTTTACATTCATTGATACATTTGCACAAACGGAGATTCTTGGTGGTAATGGTAACAATACATTCTATATTGGAATCATTGTAAATGATGCAAAGAATGCAACATCTACAACTGAAGGTTACCTATCAAGGGGAACAAGTCATGCTACATCAATCAAAGATGGTAGTGGAGATAGTTTATATCGTATCTACTCAACGAAAGGCGAGTTAGTAATTGATGCAGGTAAAGGAAGTGATCGCTTTATTGTAAAAGCATTTATTACCTTTGCATCAAATGGATCTCTGATTCCATATAAGAATGCAGCAATGATATTCCATGGTGATAAAAATGATATCGTAGAAATTATCAAATCAGCATTATTTGATGATATCTCATTTGATGGATCTATAATTAGTGGTCCTGGTATCAATATTACATTACATGGTATTGAAAACGTTGATATCCAAGAATTTAGTGAAGCTCATAATGCAACTGCAAGTATAGCAACATTTGATTATATCTTGTTTAACTTTGAGCAGTTACATCAAAGAGGAATTATGATTCCATTAGTGATTGGATTATTACTTCTGTTAGCAGCAGGTGGATTCCTGATTT
The DNA here is from genome assembly GCF_030814225.1 of Breznakia pachnodae. Taxonomy (GTDB): domain Bacteria; phylum Bacillota_I; class Bacilli_A; order Erysipelotrichales; family Erysipelotrichaceae; genus Breznakia; species Breznakia pachnodae. The sequence goes on along the minus strand of NZ_JAUSUR010000001.1, from coordinate 438,766 downwards.
ATAACAGAAAGAAAAAGCGTAAAGCGATAGCGAATGCATCGTAAAGAATAAAACACTCGAAAAAAGTGTAAAAGGAGAGCTAGCGACAATATTGTCTGCTAACTCTCCTTTTGTGTTATATACCATTCAATGAACTTAAAAGCAATCTGTTCTGGAACGCCTTTATTTAATAGTGAACTTACTACATTTACCTCTTCTAAAATATCATTCTCTAAAAGTTTCAAGCATGCAAACATATTGGCCTCAACTTCAAGTTTGTTTCGATGACCAAGCTGTGTATATGAAAAAGCTAGTGAATCATTACTATGCATAATATAATGGCCGATTTCATGAAGAACTACAAATTTTCTATAGTTTCGTGGTAAATGCTTTCGCACAATAATTTTGTCATTACATAAAAAACCATCTTCTCCATTTTCCAACTGTAATGTAGAATATACTCGAATATTATGTTCTAAAAGAAATTCTTTTATGCTGTAACCTTCCATTTCTTTCAATGCATCTTTGATTTTTTTATTCAAACTGCACACCCCTTCCTAATTAATTGTCTAACTCAGTATAGTCAATCTCTTCCATGTCTTCTATTTCCATTTTAGTAAACCGAACAATTTTGTTTGCAAGTTTAATTAATTGTTCATCACTCATTTTCTTAGGATCATAGCCAATGTTAGATGCGAAAACAGGTTGTTCAAGAATGAATTTCAATGCATCTGTGGGATTGGCAAATTGAGTATTACTCTCAGTATTCTCACTTGCAAAGTTGGCAGCATAACTTGCATTAGCAATTACTGTATCTCTATTTAACCCTAATACCTTACATATATCATGTAAGGTTTCCATATCTACTCTAGAATTTCCATCTTCATAGCGTTTTAACGTACTCTTTGTTTTCTTTCCATCGATATACTCACTAAGTTTATCGAAACTCATGTTTAATTCTTCTCTACGAGTTTTCAGTATTTTTCCGATTTCCTGATATAGCAACATATCTATTTTTTCTGATTTTATCATAAGTGCCTCCACCTGGTAATTCTATTATATCATAAAAACGGCACAATTATAATAATGTTCCAAATTTATGGAACATTATATTGAAAAGTGATATTCTCTACGATATACTAAAAGTGTGCCACAAAAAAGGAACACAATATAAAGTGGATATTTTTTACTAGTAAATATTTATATTTATTTTGTGCCATAAAAAAGGAACGAAGGAAGGAGTGCAGAATGCGAAATAAAAGGAAGTGTTTAACTAAATTGATAGTGTTAACAAGTATGGTTTGTTTAGGTGGAGTAGAAATAACACCATCATTATGTCAAAAGACAGACAATAAAAATCTAAACTTTTATAATCAAGATAAATGAACTAGAAAAGAGAATAAAAGTAAGAATCAAAAAGAAGAATCTAATTGGATAAGTTTGGGTGCTTTTAAAATCACCTATTACTGGGAAGGAGAAGATGAGTGGGGTGCAATGACGGCAACAGGTGTAATTGCCCAAGAGGGAAGAACAATCGCTGTAGACCCTTCTATTATCCCCTATGGAAGTGAAATAATGATTGATGGTTACGTTTATGTTGCTGAGGATTGTGGTGGTGCAGTAAAAGGTAATGTGATTGATATATTTGTAAATGAACCAAGACAGGAAATGTATTATAGAGAAATTTATATGAAGGAAGATGAAAAATAATATTATATAGTAAGTGCATAAATGGAGGTAAGGAATGAAAGAGACATTAAACGCAAATTTAAAATTGAATCAATTAAAATCAGATTTGATATCATATGGAAATTATTTAAAAATGATTGATAATATAAATGAAGAATTATTTAGAATTAGAGAAGATATTGAAGATTGTTATACAGCATCAGGGATAGCTTATGACAAACCTATATCAAACAAAAGTACACAATACTCTCGTATTAATTCATTATTGGCAGACGAGAGTGAACTTATAACACAAAGAAAGAATATGCTGAAGCGGTTAGATGAGTTAGGGTTAAAGGATGCTGTAGATGATTTAGAAGCAGAAGAAAAAGAAATGATTGAGTTAAAGTATTTCTGCAACTACTCATTTCAACATATTTCATTAACGACACCTAACTCAATTAAACGAATACGAACAATTACAGATCGATCATTATCTAAATTATTTAACAAGGTACACACGTGCCCTTGAAATATCCGTTATAATGAAGAAGGAGAAAAAGATAACTCATTACACAACGAAGTGTTCTGATGATTTAACTCCATAATAAATACAACAACTAAGCAAGAACTAAATCGTTCTTGCTTTTTGTTTGAGATAACAAAAGTTGTATTAAGAATTAAAAAGGAAGGTGATGCGATTGTATAACTGAAGATAAAGATAGAAGTGTATTACGAACAAAAGTAGTCATGAACAAGCATGATGAAAGACATTATTAATCAATGATTAACAAGAAAAGAAAGGATGGTATTAAAAATGTCAATTGAAAACAAAAGACCACAAATTAAAGAAACAGTAGGAGCGCAATATGTATGCTTTGCACAGAGCAATCCTGAAGGAGTATACGAATCAGTATATGAGGAAAAGGTAGAAAAAACAGAAGTTGTAAAAAGTGTAAGTGTTACTGAAAATGCAACAAGTACAAAAGTAAGAGCAAGTGGAAAAGATTATGATGTAGTGTCTATTTTAGCGTCAACCGATATTAGTGTTGAAGTTGTCGCTTTCCCTGCAGAAACACTTGCAAAAATGAGAGGCGATGTAATTGAAGATAATGGATTAATCATTAGTGGTGGTAACAAGGAACGTCCTTACTTTGCTTATGGTAAAGTAGTCGTACTAAAAAATGGTCACTATCGTTTTGAATGGTATCCTAAATGTAAATTAACTGCCAACACAGATGATGTGACTACAAGTGATGTAGAATTTGCTGAACAAAATGATACATTTACAATCTCTGCTATGGCATTCAATGACAATGGAGATAATCGTACAAAAGTAGAAACAGAATTCAAACTGCCTGAAGGATTAACTGAAGATAAATTCTTTAGCAAACCAATTCTAACACCAGAAGACTTAATGTCTGTATTAGCTGGTGAATAAGATGAAGGATATTACTTTATCAAATGGTGAAACAATTGATATAAGTATCAATTGGCTTACACTAAAGTTGTTGAATGATTATGGATTAGAAAAATTAAATAAAAAAATGCAGGAAGATCAAAATCAAATAGAAGCGGCAGGTGTTTTGATCCACGCAATTTTACAGTCAAATGGACAAAAGGTATCAGTAGAAGATGCATTATCGTTAATTGATATAAATGATGATACAATTTTTGTAATATTTGAAATATTCAAAGAAAAAATGGAAGGTTTCAAAAAAAAACAGGAAAGTCGCAAGAGTCTAACGAAGTTAACGAAATAAAGTGGGCAGAGTTATTATATTCTGCTCTTTTAATTGGCTTGAGTGAAGATGCATTTTGGAGAATGGATCCAATTCTATTTAACGAAATGATTATCTATCATATAAAGCTGGAAAGGAGTAAGTATGTCAAGTAATGTTAAAGATATTGCGGAGCAATTAGGTAAATCAAGTGAACATATTGATAAGGTAAAAACAAAATTTGATGAAGTCTCTAAATCTATTGGTAGTACAATAGACACATTAAAAGAAGTCTATGAGAATGTAATGTTAATTGGTACAGGATTTACAGATTTAGAATCATTTTTCACAAATTTTGCTGCACCAATGACTGAAATTGTATTTAGCTTAGGTGAAGCTATGGGAAGTTTCTCAACGTTATTAACCCAGTTTCCTGAGACATTAAAGGTATTACAAACAAGTTTTACTGGATTATCAGGTTCGCTTACTGGTGTATTAGCACCAATACTAGCAGTAATTGCAGTAATAGCTTTAGTTGCTTTAGCAATTGCAGATTTATGGGAAAATAATGAAACATTCCGTGAAGCAGTTACTGAAGCGTGGAATGGAATAAGTGAAACACTTACGACTCTGTGGGATACAACACTAGAACCGATTTTTACAAATCTTACAAACGTATTCACAGATATTTGGGAAAACGGAATTCAACCATTATGGAATTCATGGACTTCATTTGTAGGTGATATTATTCTTCAAATGATTACCTTATGGGAAACTATCAAACCAATAGTAGATTGGTTAATTAAAACTTTTGGTCCAATCTTAGCAGAGGTGTTTAATACTTTTTCAAATTCTTTTGGAAGAGTGTTTAGTGGACTCTTAAGAACATTTGGTGGTGTATTTGATGGGATTAAAAGTATTGTAGCTGGAGCAGTAGAAATATTTAAAGGAGTAATCGAGTTTATCAGTGGTGTTTTTACTGGTGACTGGGATCGTGCCTGGGAAGGGGTAAAAGGTATTTTCAGTGGTATTATCAACACGCTTGAAGGTATATTTAAAACTCCAATTAATGCAGTTATTGGAATTATGAATTCTGCAATTGATGGATTAAATGAATTAATAAAAGGGCTTAATAAAATAAAATTTGATGTTCCAGATTGGATACCAGTAATTGGTGGAAAATCATTTGGGTTCAATATTCCAAAATTAGATAATATCACACCTTTAGCTAAAGGTGGACAATTGATGAGTGGTATTGCTATGGTAGGAGAAGCAGGACCAGAATTATTATTACAACAGGGAAATAGAACAACTGTAGCTCCATTAACAACTGGTGGAGGAGCTAACCCAATCGATATCATTGACTATAATAAAATGGCAGAAGCGAACATAAAAGCTTTTAAATATTTGTGTATTAAATTAAATGATGAAGAAGTAGGGAAATTTGTTGATAGTAGATTATTAGAGGCGGTGATGTAATGTTTAAATTTAAAGAAATAACAAATAAAGCAATGAGCATCCTGCCAATTGAAGAAAATTTTCATACAAGAGCTACGAAACGCTACAATGAAATTCAAGTTGAAGGTAGAGATGGCTCAATATTTGAAGAAACAGGATACAACAATGTTGTATCGTCTTTGGAATTACAAGTCTTAGATATAAATAGAAGAGATGAAATTTTGGAATGGTTATCAGGTAGTGGTGACTTAGAATACAATGGAAGAATTGCTAAGATTGTTATTTATGATGAAGTTTCCATTGTTAGAAGTGAATCAATATACATGGCAGTTGTTAATTACATTAGATCACCTTTTTGGTATACTGCGAAAGATCAGTATATTTGTGTAAAAGACAGCATTCATAATTTAGGTAATGTTTATTCAGAACCTCTTCTATTAATAAAAGGAAAGGATGGAGAAAAAGCCGATATTACGATTGGAAATATACGTTTTCAATATGTATTTGATTCGGATGGAGTAGTAGAAATTGACAGTGAAGAAAAAAAAGAATATTTCAATGGGAAATCTAAATCTAAAAATATTGTGATTGGTTTTCAGTATCCGAAGTTATGTCCAGGACCAAATCCTGTAGTTGTACATTCTGGAAATGTTGAAATAAAAGTAAAACGAAAGGATCGATGGCTATGATAAAAGTATATGATGCTAGAGAACAATCATTCAATTCAAATGGATTAGGTAGTGTTTTACCATTGAAATGTATAGAGAGTAAAAGTCAATCTTTAAATGGATGGAGCATTGAAGTAGAAACATCTATAGAATATTCATCTATCTTAATAAAAGATAATATTATTACCGTAGAAACCAAGGAGAAAGGTATTCAACCTTTTCGAATTGGTAATCCTAGTTATACGAATAAAAGAATTTCATTTGTAGCAAATCATATTGTATTCGATTCAGAAAAGTATTTGTTGGATTCGGTGACCCCTAAAAATTTAACAGCTGCAGTGTTTTTAAACTGGATAAATTTTAGAACCGATATCACAAGTCCTTTTATAGTAGATAGTGATATTGAAAAGATTACAGCAACTAGTGAGTTTACTTGTGTATCGTATCTTGAAGCACTAGAGGAAACGGAGAAACTTTTTGGTGGTGTATATGACATAGATGGATTTAAAATCAATCTTAAACAAAAAGTTGGAAAAGACAATGGAGTATCCATTGCATATGGTAAAAATCTTCAATCAATGAGAATTGTAGAGGATTGGAGTACTGTTTGTACAAAGTTGCTTCCTGTAGGTCCAGATGATTTAAAACTAACAGATCAATATGTCTATGCAGATATTCAATATGAAACTCCATATACAAGATCGGTATCATTTTCAATAGATAAGAAGACGGAAAGTGGTGCTGATAAAACAATTCAACAAATGCGTACAGAGTTACTTCAAAAGGCAAAAGACTATTTGAATGAAAGTAAGGTTCCAAAAGTAAACTATGAGATTGAATCAAATATTGAACAATCATTAGGAATTGGTGACACAATTAGTGTAAAACATCCACTTGTAGATTTAAAAACCAAAGTTATTTCCTATACCTATGATGTTTTAACCAGACGAGTAAAGACTTTAGCATTTGGAAACTATGTAAGAGATGTGAAAACAGTATTTCAAGATCTTAAAAATAATATTAAAGAAGCAGTTGAAAAAGCAGATCAGAATTATGAAGTAGTACAACATCAAACAGACATAATTAATAATCTTAACAAACTAGGTAATGTTTATATTGATGATAGCGAAATATTAATCTTAGATAAATTACCTAAAGAAAGTGCAAAAAATGTTTGGAGAATTGGTTTGGGAGGATTTGGATTCTCTAAAAATGGATATAAAGGACCTTTTGATGTAGCAATTACTCAAGATGGTGCAATAAATGGTAATTTCATTAGTGCAGGTGTAATAAAAGGTATCGAACTCAGCGGAAACACAATTACTGGTGGTAAAATCAAAGGTTCAACGATAGAAGGAAATACGATTTCGGGAGGTACTATAAAAGGAGCATTAGTCGATGGTAATACTATAACAGGAGGAAATATCACAGGTACTAAAATTACTGGTTCTACAATAAATGGAGGAAACATAACAGGATCTACAATAGACGTAGATAAATCTATATCTATTGGAGAAGCATTATATTTAACAAATTCGACAGGAGCAGTGAAAAGGCATATCTATTTAAGTGATGAAGCTTATTTAAGAGTTGATGATTTAGATGGATCAGTTCAAATGATTATTAATTTCAGTAGAAATAAACAACAAAACGCATTTATTTTGTTTAATGATTTTGGAATAACTAATCTATGGGCTAGAAAACAAGTATCATTGTCAGCCCCTGTAATTATGGCATCTACGCCTATTACAGTTGGATCTGATATTAGATTGAAAGAAAATATAAATGCAATTGATATAAGTGATTTGGTTGAACGAATTAAAGTGAAAAGATTTGATTATATAAATGGTGCAGAATATCAAGTAGGGGTAATTGCACAGGATTTACTTGGAGACAAATATAAAGATTACTTAATAAGTGAACTAAGTACAGATGGTATATCTGAATCAAGATATTCTGTTGATTATAATGTTATTTTAATGGCATGTGTTCAACAGATTCAAAAATTAAATAAAAAAGTAAATGAATTAGAAAAGAAAGACGGTGATAAATAATGATTCATTGTACATTAACGCAAAATAAGTTGAGGGTAGAACAAGATACAGATGTTCTACCTTTTCAATATAGTAATAATATAAATATTCAATTCATAAAGGACAGCACATATGAAAACTATGTAGTTACGCCATATTATGCATGGGTACCTACAAAAAGTATTTCTCCAAGAAAACTAGATGCATTTGCATTACCTTTAAAGGATGGAGTATTTACATTACCAATGAATGCATTCGTTAAGGATGGTTATTTAGGAATTGCGTTTTCATTAACAGATGGTAATGAGGTTTTACAAACTGATCCAGTATATTTAGCAGTTCAATCAAGTGTAGGTTCTAATAATATCTTACCTGAAAATGATAGTTGGCAATTAGTTGTAATCGATACAGTAAACTCATATATTGAACTAAATGTTAACGATAAATTACAAGCTTTAATTAAAGAAGTAGCAAAGCTTGATGAAAACTCTGCAGAGCTACAAAAAGAAGTTAATGAATTAATTGATAAAGTAAATAAAATGTTAGAGGATGGAGAATTTATTCCAGAACATAAATGGGAAAATACTTTTTTACATTTCAAGAACCCTGATGGTTCTTGGGATAATGGTGTAAATCTAAAAGGGCCTAGTGGAGTGTATTTTGGAAATGATATACCTCCAGAAGATGGTGAATATAATGTCTGGGTTTTACCAGATGGAACTCCTGATTTTGAAATTTATGCAGATCAGGTAAAAACAGAAGATGGAAGTAATGTTCAGGAGAAAATAGATAACACATTTAGTTTAGGAGTCGATCAAAATGGAATACCAAATGAACAAGACCAGTATGGAATGATAAAAAAAGAGAATATTGATGTTTATACGATTGAACAATCGGGTATGTATTTAATTTATGGTACTGAGCAATTAAACACACCATATGTGAGTGGTTGGTATTTAGATGTAAAAATAATGAGTAATACTTATAAGAAACTAATTGCATATCGAACAAGTACTGAGGAAATATACGAATGTACTTGTAACAATGGAACATGGAAAGGTTGGAAATTAATAGCAGGCAGAGTAACGTTGTGGACTGGAACTTATACAGGCGATACTACTCTCAAAATCAGTGATAATTTAGATATATATGGTGGTTTGATGTTTGCAGGAAGTGGAAACAATCCACTTCTAGTGAGTGGTCCACTTTTGCAACAGACTGAAAGAGTGAACACGCAGTATAATTATGCAGGACCATTGAGATTTTATACATATACTAATGAAACTAATAAAAATACCATTTATATACCAACAAGTTTATTAAACTCGGTTGTTAATGGACAAAGTATTACAAAAATTTGGGGAATACCACAATAAGGGAGGAACTAATGGCAATATTAAAAATTAAAAATGAAACAACAAAAGAATGGGAAGATATAATTACGATTAAAGGTGATAAAGGTGATAAACCATCACATGAAATAGATGGAACAAAAATAAGATTTCAAAATCCTGATGGAACTTATGGTGAATGGATTGAGTTAGAGGTATTAACAGCAGAACAAGTTCCAACAGAAGATGGAAGTAATGTTCAAACTAAATTAAATAACTCATTTAATTTAGGTAATGATTCTCATGGAAATCCATATATGCAAAATATTAGAGGATATATACCTTTAGAAGGTAAATCCTTAGATAACGAAATTTATACAGGAATATATTATTGTAGTAATTGTATAAACAGACCAATAGAGATCAATGGATGGATGCAAGTGTTTGGAGGAGGTAATGATACGAAGCAAGTTTATCATTTAGTTGGAACAGCACAAGCAACTTTCACTAGATTGAAGATGAATGGAGTTTGGGGTGGATGGAAATTAGTAAGTGGGAAAATATTAATATTCAGTACATTGGCAAATACATTTACAGAAGGAAATACAATTTCATTAACACGGACTGAGTTAAATATGTATGACCGAATTAAGGTTCATGTGGCGACTACTGCTACGCCTTCATCAATTGCTGGTGTGATAGAATGCTCATATTTAGAAGATTTATTAAGTTATACTGGTTCTAATCCAATTAGTGGTACAACAACCGGTTCGGAATTGGGATTAGGAACTATAAAACTGTATGCAGGTGCTGTTAATTTAACAATACAAGTATGTAGATCGTTTCGCATAATTCCTAGCGCAGCTAGTGCTACACAAACATTGTGTATAAAGAAAATAGAAGGAATTGTTTAGGTGAAGTAAAAAAGGAAAAATAAAAAAATGAAAAACGCAGTAGAAATCATTCAGAATCTATTTCCGATTGTAATAATGGCAGTTTTGACATCTACATTAACCACAGTATCAACACAAGGCGTAAAAAACTTTTTCAATGTTGAATTGAAAGGAAATGTTGCTAGACTTGCAACAGTAGTAATTACTATTGTATGGAGTTACATTCTCACTGTTCACTATGGTGGTGGAACTATCACTGATTTTATATTGGTAGTGATAATGACGTTCTTAGGTGCTACAGGGATTTATGAGGTATTGATGCAAAAACAAAAAGAAGAATAGGAGAGGATAGAGTTGGGATTATTTGAATCAGTTATATTGGCAGTAGTTACTGCAGTATTAGGAGTTGTATCTTATATTGCGAAATGTATATACAATGATAATCAAAAGTTAAATAATCAACTGCAGTTAGAGAAATCAAGAAAAAAATTTGCTGTAGAAGCAGGATTGGCGTGTATATTACGAAGTGATTTAATGGATATGCATGAAAAGTATATTTCTCTAGGATATATAACGATACATGGGAAAGAGACTTGGGATAAAATGTATATCTCGTATCATGAATTAGGGGGCAATGGTTTAATTGAGGATTTTAATGACGATATACAAGAATTGTTGATTAGAAGATTACAAGGAGAGGCATAATGTCTCTCTTTATTTATTTGATAGAAAGGAGATAGAGATTATATGAGTAATATTATGACACCACATGAGTTTTATTTAAAAACAATCGGTAAAGCAATTGATCGTGATGGTTATTATGGTGCACAGTGTTGGGATTTATTTGACTATTTTAATGGTCTTATGGGATATCCTAGAATTAATTGTACTACTACAGGGTATGTAAAGGACATTGCAAATAATATGAATTCAAATGGAATTTTGAAAAATTATGATTCGGTTGCGAAAGATGAACATATGCAAGATGGAGATTGGATTGTTTGGGGAGAAGTGCCTCAATCACCATACAGTCATATTGCAATGATTCGTAAAATTGATGGTAAAGATTCACTACGTAGTGGAGAATATATTGTTACTGTGTTGGGTCAGAATCAGGCAGGTACACAAAAGGCAACACAGATACAAATGAGTACATATGGTGTCTTAAGGATATTTAGACCCAAAGCATATGTGAAAGAAGTAACTCAAGTCAAAGATCTAGGGTATCTTACTATTCCTAAATCTGGAACATTTCAGTTTAGTGTAGATAGTGTTAGAATTCGTACAAAACCAAGCACTCAAGGAGTAGTAGTGAAGAATGCTAAAAATGAAGAATTGTGTTATGGAAGTGGAATGAAAGTAAATTATGTTAATTATCATCATGCAGATGGATATACTTGGATTGAGTATAATCGATCTGTTGGTGGAAAAGCCTATGTTGCTATTTGTGATAAGAATGGTAATAGTTGGGGGAAAGTATTATAACAAGTTATGTATATAAAAATGCTCACAGATAATTTCTGCGAGCATTTTTTCTTGTTTATTTTTGTAAGTAAAGCATTACTAACTTCATTGCATTTTCAATTGCTTGATAATGGGTTCTTTCCATTCCATGACTTGCATGAACACCTGGACCAATTAATGCACCTTTGATATTGTTACCACCACGAAGAGCAGCACTTACATCGCTACCGTAGTAAGGATAGATATCAACTGCATAACTTAACTTGTTATCTTTTGATAAGTTAATCAAGTTCGTTGTCATATCGTAATCGTAAGGCCCTGACGAGTCTTTTGCACAAATTGATACATCATACTCAGTACAAGCCAAATCGAGTCCTATACACCCCATATCGACTGCTAAGGCTTCATTGATATCATTTGGGATTGAAGCAGCACCATGACCTACTTCTTCATAAGTAGAGAAAATAAATGTTGTTTTATCTTCAATTGTCAGTTTGTTAGTTTTAATAGATTCTAGTACTCCCATTAATAATGAAACACTAATCTTATCATCTAAGAAACGTGATTTCACAAATCCACTCTCAGTGATTTGAACTTTTGGGTCAATTGCTACAATATCACCATTCTGAATACCTAACTTTTCAACATCTTCCTTCGTCTTCACAACTTCATCAATACGAACAATCATATTTTCAATTTTACGTTCTTTGGTAGATGCATCCGGATATACATGAACTGCAGGAACATCTGCTAGGATAGTTCCTGTATACACTTTTTTATCACGGGTAATAATGCGGCAATATTCAGCATCTAAAGTAGGAATGATAGGTCCACCTAAGTTGGTTAGAGCCAATGTTCCATCACTATTGATTGAACGAACCATTAAGCCTAAAGTATCCACATGTGCCAATACAGCACGGTGTCTTTCATTATTTTTACCTTCTACGCTAACCATTAAGTTGCCTTTTTCATTTCTAAAAGATTCATAACCTAATGATGATAATTCTTTTTCTAAGAATTCAGTTGCACCTTTGGTGTAACCAGTAGGTGAATCAATTGATAATAAATTCTTCGCAATATCTAATACATAATCTTTATTGAATTTCATAAGTCTCCTTTACTTGATGATATAAATACCATCTTCTCCATCAATTTCATGAACTTTTACTTTAATGTTTTCTTCCAGTGAACTAGGAATATTCTTTCCAACATAATCAGCGCGAATCGGGAGTTCACGATGTCCACGATCTACAAGAACCGCTAACTGTATTTCTTTTGCTCGACCAAAATGCATAATTGCATCCATCGCAGCACGTACCGTTCTACCTTTGAATAGTACATCATCCACAAGAATTACTTTCTTATCTTTGATGTCCAACTGTTGAGTAGGTTGTTCTTTTCTGATAATATCATCACGCCAGGGATATACATTCAAAGAAAAACACTCAACTTGAGTACCTTCTACCTGCTGAATGGTTTCTTGAAGTCGTTTTGCCAGATAGATACCACGGGTTTCAATACCTACCAAAACAATATCCTGTGTTCCTTTGTTATGTTCAAGGATTTCATGGGTAATACGAATAAGGGATCTTCGCATTCCATTTTCATCAATAATCTGTTTTATCATAGTATAAGTATAAAAGATAAAACCTAAAAATACAAATATCAGAGGTCATTTTCTCCAAGGAATTTTCAAAGCTGTGATATAATACAAACGAGGTGATGAAATTGGCAAAAATTCATTCTTTTGAAAGCTTTGGAACCGTTGATGGACCAGGAGTGCGATTTATCGTTTTCCTACAGGGGTGTCCACTTCGCTGTTTGTACTGTCATAATCCAGATACATGGAAAATGAATGGTGGAAAAGACTACAGTGCAGAAGAAGTGTTCCAGCAAATCCAGAAATACTATAATTATATCAAGGATGGAGGAGTCACGATTAGTGGTGGAGAGCCACTATTACAAATTGATTTCGTGATTGAACTGTTTAAGAAGTTAAAAAAAGCAGGTTTACATACTTGTATTGATACTTCAGGAATTACATTTCAGGAAGACAATCCTGAAGTACTAGAGAAATTTCTAACCTTATTGGAATACACCGATTTATTTCTACTTGATATCAAGCAGATTGATGACAAGAAACACCAGATATTAACTGGACAAAGTAATACGAAGCCAAAGGCTTTTTTATCGTTCTTAAATGAACATAAAAAACCAGTTTGGATTCGTTATGTATTAGTACCAGGGTATAGTGATGATGAACAGGACATCATACATTTACATGAGTTCTTAAATCAGTTTGAGAATATAGAAAAAGTCGAAGTTCTGCCTTACCATACGATGGGAAAGGTAAAGTATGAAGCAATGGATATGGAGTATCCTTTGGAAGGTGTAAATCCACCAAGCAAAGATGCAGTAAAGAAGACGAAAGAAATCTTAGGAGTAAAGTAATGTTAACAAACGAGAATTTTAAAAATGTACTAGGAAAGGAAGACTTCTGTCTGGTTTTGATTACTGGTGATGGCTGTGCAAACTGCTCAGTGATGGCCCCTATCGTAAACAGTATGGCAGATAAATTTAATAATCTTAGTACTTATATAGTAGATATCAATCAAAGCAATTATCAGATCAATGAATACTATGAAGTGGAGGTTGTCCCTACGGTCTTGTTTCTTCATAAAGGAGAGCTAGTTTCTAAAGTAAAAGGCTATCAGCCAGAAGAAATTTTAGAGATTTATATCGATTGCAAAATGAAAGAATTTGTTGAGCAAAAAGACTACGCAAATTGATGACAAGAAATGCGTATTGTGTTATAATTCATGCGTGAGTCAATACATTCGTTTTCGTGAGTCAAACGAATTGCTAAATTAGCAACTTAAGAAAAGAGGTAATGTAATGTATAAAGGCTGGGACGGATTTAAGTCTGGAAAATGGAGTAAAGAAATCGATGTTCGTGATTTCATCCAAAAGAACTATGAACCTTATGAAGGTGATGACAGTTTTTTAGCGGCACCAACAGAAGCAACTAAGAAATTATGGGACCAAGTTCTGGATTTGAATCAACAAGAAAGAGACGCTGGTGGGGTACTTGATGCCGATACAAAAGTTGTATCATCATTAACTTCTCATGGCGCAGGGTATTTAGACAAAAACTTAGAAACAATTGTTGGTTTCCAAACGGATAAACCATTCAAACGTTCTTTGCAACCGTTTGGTGGAATTCGTATGAGCGAATCAGCATTGAAAGCTTATGGATTTGAAATTGATCCAGAAGTAGTTGAAGTATTTACGAAATATCGTAAAACACACAACCAGGGGGTTTTTGATGCTTATACACCAGAAATGAGACGTGCACGTACATGTGGTATCATCACAGGATTACCAGATGCGTATGGACGAGGAAGAATCGTTGGGGATTATCGTCGTGTTGCACTATATGGTGTAAATTATCTTATTAAAGATAAACAAGATTTATTAAACAGCGTTTTATTGGGTTCAATGACAGAAGAAAGAATCCGTGAACGTGAAGAAGTTTCCGAACAAATTAGAGCACTTACTGCTTTGAAAGAAATGGCAATGATCTATGATTGCGACATTTCTGAACCGGCTACAACAGCACAGGAAGCCATTCAAGCAGTATACTTTGGATATTTAGCAGCAGTAAAAGATCAAAATGGAGCTGCTATGTCACTTGGACGTACATCAACGTTCTTGGATATTTATATTCAACGTGATATTGATAATGGAGTTATTGATGAATCTCAAGCACAGGAGATGATGGATCACTTTATTATGAAATTACGTTTAGTAAAATTCATGAGAACACCTGATTACAACGAGTTATTCTCAGGAGACCCAACTTGGGTAACTGAATCAATTGGTGGTATGGGACTAGATGGTAGAACATTAGTTACTAAGAACTCATTTCGTGTATTACATACATTAGTGAACTTAGGACCAGCACCAGAGCCAAACCTGACAGTATTATGGTCAACTCGTCTGCCAAACGAGTTCAAACGTTTCTGTGCAAAGATCTCAATTGAAACAAGTTCAATTCAATATGAAAATGATGATCTAATGCGCATTGAAATGGGAGATGACTACTGTATTGCATGTTGTGTATCTTGTATGAAAGTTGGTAAAGATATGCAGTTCTTTGGGGCACGTGCAAACTTGGCAAAATGTTTATTATATGCAATCAATGGTGGAGTGGACGAAAAGAAAAAAGTTCAGGTATCACCAAGAATGGAACCGATTACTTCTGAGTACTTAGACTATGATGAAGTAATGAGTAAATATCATCAGATGATGAGCTGGTTAGCAGAACTGTATGTAAATACACTAAATGTTATCCACTACATGCATGATAAATATTCATATGAAGCACTAGAAATGGCACTACATGATCAAGATGTAAGACGTTTCTTTGCTACAGGTATTGCTGGACTTTCAGTAGTTGCAGATTCTCTTTCTGCAATTAAATATGCGAAAGTAAAAGCAATTCGTGATGAAGATGGAATTGTAGTAGACTATGAAATCGAAGGTGATTTTCCTAAATACGGAAACAATGACGACCGTGTAGATGATATTGCAGCAAGTCTTGTAAAAACATTTATGAATATGATTAAAGAACATAGAACTTACCGTGGTGGAGTTCCTTCAATGAGTATTCTTACAATTACTTCAAATGTTGTATATGGTAAGAAA
This sequence comes from Breznakia pachnodae, assembly GCF_030814225.1. Classification (GTDB taxonomy): domain Bacteria; phylum Bacillota_I; class Bacilli_A; order Erysipelotrichales; family Erysipelotrichaceae; genus Breznakia; species Breznakia pachnodae. Next base: position 422,844 of record NZ_JAUSUR010000001.1, on the reverse strand, counting down.
ACAGGAAATACACCTGATGGAAGAAAAGCTGGAGAACCATTTGCACCTGGGGCAAACCCAATGCATGGTAGAGATTCATCTGGTGCGGTAGCATCACTGGAATCAGTAGCGAAGTTACCATATGAATACTCTAGAGATGGTATCTCTAATACGTTCTCAATTATTCCTGAAGCATTAGGAAAAGACGACGAGTAAGCGGAGGTAATGAACATGAAAGATAGAGTAGATAACTTAGTTACAATGATTGATGGATATACAACAAGTGGTGGTCACCATTTAAATGTTAACGTATTTAACCGTGAAACATTATTGGATGCACAAAAACATCCGGAAAAATATCCACAATTAACAATTCGTGTATCTGGATATGCTGTTAATTTCAACAAGCTATCTAAAGAACAACAGGATGATGTAATTCATCGTACAATGCACGATGGAATGTAAGATGAGGAGTTGGTAGAAAATACCAACTCTTTTTTTTATTGCTATAATCTTATATAATGTACTTATGTATAAAATTGCAATTATTGAGGATGATTTAAATATTAGAAATGAACTGGCACAATTCTTAAACAAGAATGGTTATGAAGCATTGCTGTTTGATAACTTTGAGGATATTGTTGCTAGTGTTTTAAATGCGAATCCACATCTGATTTTATTGGATTTAAACTTGCCAGTATTTGATGGTTATTACATCTGCAGAGAAATTAGAAAAGTATCGGAAGTGCCAATTATGATTGTAACCAGTAAAACAAGTGAAATTGATGAACTGATGAGTATGAACTTAGGTGCGGATGATTTTGTAAGTAAACCTTATAACTTACAGATTCTGTTAGCTAGAATTGAGCGCTTGATTATGCGTGTGTATAAAAATCAGACATCTAATATCTTGTATTTGGGTGAATGTGTACTAGATATTAGTAAGAATACATTTCAGTATCAACAGCAAACAATTGAACTCACTAAGAATGAATTTCGGATTCTTCATTGTTTGATTAAACGTAAGAATGAAATTGTCAGTCGTGATGAAATTATGAGTGATATGTGGGATGGAGATCTGTTTGTGGATGATAATACATTAACCGTAAATATTAATCGATTACGTAAAAAATTAGAGGGAATCGGATTGGATGAATTAATCCAAACCAAACGTGGATTGGGGTATATTGTCTATGAAACTCTCTAAATATTTATCATCAAAATTTTATGTAATCGCTTTAGCTCTCATTGTGACGTTAATTGAAGTAACTTTTTTTGTGGCTTCAGGTAATAATATTGATACTATTTTATTTTTTACTATCTTACTTTGGGTACTGATCGGATGTATATTATTTATTGACTATTATATGAAAGCATCGTTTTATAAACGATTAACAGAAACCTTTGATAAATTAGATAAAAAATATCTTGTCCATGAAATGGTGAAGGAACCTGATTTTCTGGAAGGAAAAATTTTATATGATATCTTACAGGATTTGGATAAGAATATCCATGATAGTATCAATGAATATGCAATCCGTGAAAAAGAATATAAAGAATATATTGAACTATGGGTTCATGAAGTAAAGACGCCACTTGCAGCAGCGAAGCTGATTAGTGAAAATAATAAAAGCTCAGAAATGATTAAGATAGAAAAAGAGTTGGAACGAATTGATGGGTTTGTGGAACAGGCATTGTTTTATGCTCGAAGTACAAGTGTGGAAAAAGATTATGTATTAAAAGAATACAAACTTACAGATATTGTGAATCCAATTATTCGTAAACATAAGGAAACCTTTATTTATAAGAAAATAAAAGTAGAACTAAATAATTTAGATACGCTTGTATATACGGATGAAAAATGGATGATTTTTATTATTAATCAATTAATTGATAATGCTTTGAAGTATGTAAATGAAAATGGAATAATTCAACTTTCTGCGACAGTAGAGAAAGAAAATACGATTCTATATATAAAAGATAATGGAATCGGTATTACCAATAAGGATGTGAAACGGGTGTTTGAACGTGGGTTTACTGGAGATAATGGGCGTCAATATTCTAAATCTACAGGAATGGGATTGTATCTGTGTAAACGGCTTTGTGAGAAGTTATATGTAGGTCTTGAACTGGATTCAACCCAAAACGAAGGGACAACAGTGAAACTGATTTTTCCATTAAGCAGTATGATTCAATTAAAAGGTAAGTAATATCAGTGAACGTATCAAGTATCACTGATTTATTTATAATTTATTAGTAATCACATAATATAAACTAATAGTAGTGATATAATTGGTGAAATAACAACTAGGTAAAGGAGAAAAAGATGGAACCAGTATTTGTAGACAAGGCAGTGATGCCAACAGAGGAGATGTTGAAGAATACCTTGGGTGGAAGTTATCGTGTATTAACATCATTAAAAGAACGTAGTGATGAATATGGTGATATTACCTATGAATGGAAAATGTATTCAAAGAAATCAGGATGGACACAGTTAGTAAAGCAGAAGAAACGAACTTTATTTTATATTCTTCCTAGAGAGAATTATTTTGAAGTATCATTTGTTTTTGGTGATCGCGCAGTAGAAGCACTTGAAGCAAGTGAACTTGCAGATAATTTAAAAAAGGAATTGCGTGAAGCACGCAAATATATGGAAGGTAGAGGGATAAGCATTTCTTTACAGGCAGATAGTAATCTGAAAGATGTGCTTTTACTTTTAAAAGCAAAAGTAGAAATATAAAGATTAGTATAAATGAATTTGAAAACTACAGAATTATTTGCAATGAGTTAGGAAGGTGAAAGAATGAAGGTAGGATTTTCAAAAGTAGAAATCACACCAGATGTTGGTGTGCCTTTAGCGGGTTATTTAAAACCTCGAATCTCAGAGGGGGTACATTCTCCTTTGTATGCAAGAGCATTGGTTATGAAGAACTGGGGGAAATCATATTTATGGTTATCTCTGGATCTGATTGCCATTGATCATAATTTTATGGTGATGTTGAAGGACGAATTAGATGTTCGTCATTTCCGTTTTCATGATGTGGAAGTATTTGCTACACATACCCATTCAGGTCCACAAGGAACTTGTGAGAGTGGGGCGTTTAAAGAAGTGTTTGGAGATTATAATAGAGAATACTTACGACATGTGGTAATGCGTTGTATGCATGCCGTAAAAGAAGCAACGATAGATTTATCGAAGTTTGAAGTAAGAGTTGGACAATGTGATGTAGAGGGTGTTGCAGCAAGTCGTCACAGTGAAGATGTGAAAGTACCTAATAAATTAACTACTATCTTGTGTTCAAGAAATAAACGAGAAGATATACTGTTGTATCATTTTGCATGTCATCCAACGATTCTGCATGATGATAATGTGGATATCTCATCTGACTTTGTTGGCGAAGTAGAAAATCAACTAACTCAGGATTATCAGAATGTAATGTTCTTAAATGGATCTTGTGGAAATATCAGTACAAGATTTACAAGAGAGAGTGCATCAAAAGATGAGGTTGTTCGTTTAGCATCTATTCTAGTTGAAAAGATTTGCGTTTCATTGCAAAATGCTAAACCATTTGATATTAATAAGTATCATGCTTCGCATTATTCTTATGATATGAAAAAGAAGAAGTTGGGAACACTTGAAGAAGCTGAGAAACTCTTAGATGAGGCGAAGGTGGCTTTAGAGAAGGGAATTGAAAGTGGGTTGGAACCACAGGCGATACGCCTGTTAGAATCGCTCTATGAAGGCGCTAAAGCAAATTATCTGTTAGTTGAACATGATGATGGATCACTTACTCATGAGGTTCACTTATCAATTATTAAATTGAATAAATTTATGGTTATTTGTATTCCAGCAGAATTGTTTTCTACTTTGGAGGAACAAATTGAATGTGAGAACTGTATTGTTGTTAATTATGCAAATGGTTATCATGCATATTTTGCAGATGAAGATGCATATGAACATGGATATTATGAATCACATATGAGTTATTATGAAAAAGGTGAAAGTGAAAAATTAATTCATTATATCAATAAGAAAATTGATGAAATAAATAAGCGATAAGGAAAAGGAACTGATTCAGGTCAGTTCCTTATTTTTGGTATGGTACCAATTCTTCATAATCTAGAATATGATGCAGTTTATTAACTGTCTTCAGTTGTGAAGAATATACAGTAAGCAATTTTACTTTTTCTTTCGATTGCTCTTTATTTAGTGTTTTAGTATGACCTGCTTCATTTTTAGCTTTGAAGTAATCTCCAAAGTAATAAAGTTGGTCATCTTTGTTTTGTTGTGTTACTAGTTTCGTTACAATTTCATTGGTTTTTTTATGTTGGATATGCCCATATTCACCTTTAGGATTATGAGTAACAATTTTTCCCCATTCTCTACTGGCAATAATATTATTTAGTTCTTCCTCAATATCACTTCCTACACTTGACCAATCATCACGTTCACCATTCGTTTTATCTGGATAAGACAGCATAACCCCTGTATTACCAGTTACTTCCAGCATTTTCTCAAATTCTTGTTTTCTAACTTCATTATTACCATTGGTAATACATACAATATGATAAGAGTTATTTAGAATTTCATTGCCTGCAAAGATACTTTCATCGTCTGGATGAGCTACTATCATTAGATTAACATTATCTTTCGAAGAGGAACTTGCAGTAACTTCATATGTCAATAATGAAAATAAGATGGCAAAAGGGAGAACAAGAACAAATAATCGTTTTTTAGACATGATGAGTGTTACTCTCTTTCACAATATAAATAGGTCTTTTTTTGTTTTCCAGATAATCCTTTGAAAGATATTGTCCAAGAATTGATACAAAAATCATTTGCAGACTGCTAACCAATAATATAACTTCCATTAGCACATAGGTTCCACTTACATGGTTTTGCAGCAGTAATTGAAATAGTAGGTATCCTCCAAAAAAGAATGAGACAACTAGTAATAAGACACCAATAATTCCAGCAAGTTTTAATGGCTTTGTAGAGAAAGAAACAATTCCTTCCATTGCATAGCCAAACAAACTTTTAAAACTCCATTTTGTTTCTCCAGCTACTCGTTCTGTATTGTTGAATGGAATCCATTTTGTATCGAAACCAACAAATGAGAAGATTCCTTTCATATAACGATTATATTCCTGGATTTGTAGAATTGCATCTACCATTACTCGACTCATCATTCGAAAATCACCTGCACCATCACTCATATCCATGTTAGTTAAGCGCTGAATTACTTTATAGAAGGAACGTGATAGAAAATTACGTAGTTTACCTTCTCCCTCACGATCCATTCGCTTGCCAGCACAGCAATCGTATTGTTCTACTTTTAATGCATAATACATATCTTTTAGTAATTTAGGAGGATGCTGCAAATCTGCATCCATAATAACGCAATAATCACCAGTCGCTTTTTGTAGCCCTGCAAACATTGCAGCTTCTTTCCCAAAGTTTCTAGAGAATGAATAATAGTTACAATTATCATCTTGTATTGATAACTCTTTTAATACACTGATGGTACGATCATTACTACCATCATCGACAAAAATAAACTCATACTCTGTTCCATCTATTTGATGCAATTCTTTCATTGTTTCTTTGTAGAATAATGGTAATGATTCCTCTTCATTAAAACAAGGAACAATAATACTAATTTTATCTAATTTATTAATTGTTGTTTTCATAATAACCCCTTCTTTCTATAATAATGTAAGCAGCAACAAGTATGATCGCAACCACACTTACAGTGGCACCAATTGATTTTCCTGGTGCAGTAAATTTAATTTCAATTTCATGTTTTCCTTCACTTATTGAAAAGCCAAGGAATGCTTTATTAACGGTTTCATATTCTTGTTTCTTACCATCCACATAAACTTCATATCCATTTTGCATTGGTAAGGATGTAATGAAGTAACCAGCTTCTTCTACATCTATTGACCCCTTTAATATACTGTCTGATTTAATTGTATCTAATGCAGTAATTGAATCTTTCTTTTGCGTACTATAGGGAAGTTCATAAATTGATATATTTTCCAATGTATATTCTCCTTTAGAAAAGGTAATGTTTAAAGTATCAATAGCTTCATCAGCAGATAGAATATAAGTAAAGGTTGTATTGTTATTAGGATAAGGTGCATTCTTACTTGATAACTTATTTGTAACCCCATTGATGCTGATTGATAAATCTTTTGTTTTGATATTACTGATATCCTTCACATCAAACTGAATTAATAACATCTTATTTTCTAGAGTTTCATCAGCCTGTAATTTCAGCTTGCTTTTATCTGAACTATCAATTTTGATCTTATCATCTAACATTGAATAGCTAAGTGTATCGTCTTTACTGACTTCATTAAAAGTAGTGTTAGTTTTTGTTATAGTGCTTTTACTTGGTGTCTTAGAACTGTTATTTACAATCGTATAACGGTATAGAGCATCCAGACTATTAGGATATGTCAGTTCATTATACGTTTGTTCACTAATAACGTTGGAAGTAGCATAAGCAATTGGAAGCACATTTTCATTTTCTAATAAGCGAATCTTTCCATTTTCACATACTGTTTTATATCCATATGGTGTGTAATTCTTATTGGTATAAAGATAACGAACTGCCATTAACTCTTGAAATATATAATTATTCTGCAGACTTGTAATGACACGATTTCTTGTCGGTATTGCATTATACGCAATATCATAGAAGAATTTATTGTAAATTGAATTGTTAATTGATGTATACATCGTTGTACGTTTCATATCAGTTGCTGCATAGTTTACATTTGATAGTGTGTAACGAATATCATCAAAACGATAATTGCTGTCAAATGTATAATTGCTTAGGGTTTGGTCTTCTTTTATACTTGTTGCATTCTGATAACTTTTCTTTGTTACATAATCTTCCATAGCATTGTTTTCCATACATACTACAAGTGGATAACTAATACATAAAAGTAAAGTAATTGGTCTCTTTGTAATATGATAAAGAATTAACACAAGTAGGCATATGACTATATCAGTGACAATAACACTTAAGTTATCGCTAAGCAGTAGTGGTAAAAAGAAGAGTAATATCCAAGGATGGAACTTTTCTATTGGATGTTTGATTAAGTCATTTATGGAATGTGCAATTACAAATAATAGTAAAGGTAGAAAGGTAATAAATATTTTAGCTCGTAAGTACAATGTTCCATTTAACAGGTAAGTAACAATAGGCAAGGTTAGACACAACATCAATCCAATACTTAAGTATCGATTCTTTTTATTTCGTAATCCTAAACATAAGCCAATCCAGGCAATCATTGTAAGTCCCATTCCATATTTGTCATACAGAAGATTCTTATAACTGATATCTGGGATAAGAATATTAGGATCAAATATACCATCGCATCTTGAATGTTCTAATAATACAAGACCTGTGGGTAGTAATAGAATTACGCTTATCATAATTCCTAACAAAATACAGATAATAAATTTCCATAATAGTTTTCGATCTTCTTTTCGCTTGAGCGAATAATTATAAGTATAGAAGTTATATAGAAAATAAATTCCTAATACAAAGAAACTACTTACTGAGAAAAAGAAACTATGAAGAATGATAAGCATGCTACTTATAATTAATGGATACGAGCATTTCTTTGTAAATATTCGATCAATAAAAATCATTGATAGTATTAAATAAGGCATATAGTTCACAAACATAATCTGTCTGTGTGAGTGAAAGACAAAAGATGATAGTGCAAGTAAGGCAACAGCAATCAGTGCTGGAATCATATCTATCTTATGTTGCTTTAAGAAGTAATATAGAAGATTCAAACTTAGAATAAAGTTGAATATCATATAGGTAATAATAATGTCCTTCATTGCTACTGCAGGTAATAATAATGATAATAAAAGGTCTGGTCGAAACAAGCCATAGTAGGAAAAGGCATATATGTTTTGTCCACCACCAAGTAAATCTACATAATCATAAAATAATCCATGTTCATAAATTGAAGTACGCAAGGTATCAGCTATTTGTACATGTTGGGAAAACCAATCAGTAGAAGAACCAAAAATAGATTCTTTGGGTATTAATAATAGAATAAAGAATACTCCTATTATGGTTATTGAAAAGTGAACTATAATCTCTTTTTGCTTTTTCATAAACTTCCTCCGCTGTGACCATTATGTCACTCAATACTTAAGAATCGGTTAAAGCAAATCTTAAGAAATCTTAAAAATCTCTTAATAATCTTATTAATGTTGTATAATCAAAGCAGATATAAGTGGAGAGATATCATATGAAAAAAACAAAAATTTTAGTCGCAGATGACAATCCGGAGATTAGAGAAGTTATTTCAGTACTTCTTGGAAGTGAAGGCTATGAGATTGTTGAAGCGAAAGATGGAGATGAAGCAACACAAAAAGCAGATGAAACAATTGATCTGTTTATTTTAGATATAATGATGCCAAAGATGAATGGTTATCAGGCATGTGTGGAAATTCGTAAAAAGAATAAAGCCCCAATTTTATTTTTAAGTGCACGAGGAGCCGAAAGTGATAAGACATTAGGATTTTCATCTGGTGCAGATGATTATTTGACAAAACCATTCTTATATAATGAATTAACAGCAAGAGTAAAGGCAATGCTTCGTCGTTATTATGTTTATCAGGGAAAAGGTGAGGCAGAAGAACAAGTGATGCAGTTTGGTCCTTTAACAATTGATGAAAGCAAAGAAAAAGTACTGATGGATGGAAATGAAATTGAATTAACCGATATTGAGTATCGAATGTTGCATTTACTTGCTACACATCCTCAACAAATTTTCTCAGTAGAACATATTTATGAAACGATATGGCAAGAACCTTATTACTATAATGCAAATAATACAGTGATGGTGCATATGCGTAATTTAAGAAAGAAAATTGAGAAGAATCCACAAAAACCACAAATCATTAAGAACGTGTGGGGAAAGGGGTACCGTTTTGAGTAAACGTGCAAAAACTGTCCTTAAAATTTACCTATCTATCTTTATTGGCGTCGTCTGTTTCTTTGTTGCTTATGCTTATCGAAATGATGCATTAATGTATATCACGAAAGAAGATTATAGTAAATACATGGTTAGTGATAAGACTATTGAGGAATTAAGAATAGAGTTACAGAATTATACTATAGAGGACAAAAGTTATAATGATATTGATAAAATACTCGAAGAGAAATTGGGAACTTATTCTTATACTTTGTCAGATTCAAAATATACAGGAGTCTTTTTCCTGAAAGAAGATGCATACCAATACTGGTATCCTTTTGGCGAAAAGGCATTCAAAGATCAATCAATTGAATTCGAAGATGGTTCCCTAGGAACCTTGACTGTTCGTGCAAACTTTAACCCTTTCTATCATACATATGTAATTATTATAGCCATTGGTGCAGTAGTAATTGTTGGCTTATGTTATCTTATATTAACGCTTATTGAACGAAAGAAAATTTTAAAAAGAATATTCAAAAAAATTGAAGGGTTTAGATTTATGAATAAACTATCAATCCAGTTGATATTAATAAATTTGATTGCTGGAATTGTTGCAGTTTCACTGTATTTTATCATGTATGAACATCGATATGCGTTCTTTGGATTTTTGAGAGATAATATTGTAGAAGAAGATATGAATACAATGATGGAAAACATTAATGAAGAAACAAAGGATATAGAATTAAATGATTTAAACTATAATCAAATACGTAAAATAATGGATAAGCATCAAAGTGATTATACAGATGTAATTTTGTATTCGAATAATGAGATTTTCTATGCTAATACAAATAGCTACAGTTATGAGTCATCAATTGAAGGAAGTTTTTCTAATCTTGCAACAATAAGTTCACCATTGTATCGAACATATATGTTGGATTTTGAAAATACACAATCATTGGTACTTGTTTATTCCTATCCTTTATACCAATATGTATTACCATATATATTTGCGATTATCGCAATTGCAATATCATTCTATATTATTCCATTCCTATGGTTTATCCAAAGCAAGGTAAGAGCAATTCGAAAAATGCAGGAAGATGTTGAAGTATTAGCTAGTGGAACTTTAGAACATCCAGTGAGTATTGTAGGTAATGATGAAATAAGTGAATTAGGAAAAGATCTGAATATTATGCGAGAATCTTTTTTAGAGAGTATGAAAAGTGAAATGAGAATGCGAGAATCAAATAAAGACTTAATTACATCAATGTCTCATGATTTGAGAACACCGCTCACTTCATTGATGGGATATTTGGATATCTTACGATTAAAAAAAGGGGATCCAACCCAAAACGAACAATATCTGGATAAAGCAATGGATAAAGTACAGCAGATACGCACATTATCGGATGAGATGTTTGAATACTTTCTTGTATATGGTCAAGATGAAAAGATTGATTTAAAACCTGAGTGTATTAGTGAATGGGAAGCATATATTGAGGAAAGTGCACAACTGTTAAGATTACAAGGGTATGATGTAATCGTAAAGTTTGATGTGGAAGATATAAACTTAGATATGAATATGCGTCTGATGAAGCGAGCAGTTGATAATCTGTTTTCAAATGTTTTGAAATATGCAGATTCTAAATATCCGATTTTGATTATGAGTGAAGTAAGAAAAGGGAACTATCAGTTCCATATGAGTAATTCAAAATTAGAAAAAACAGAAGATATTGAAAGTAATCATATTGGTTTAAAAAGTGTTGAGAAAATCATTCAGATTCACGGCGGTGAATTTGTAGTTAGAAATAAAGATGACTTTATGATTATGATTCAAATTCCGATTCAAAAAGATTGAGCGTAACCTCAATCTTTTTTGTGACAATTATCGCTTAGAAACTAGATTTATTTGCTTATTTGCGTTATATTGTTAGTAGTTATGCTAGTAATAGCAGAAGGAGAGTTTTAATGAGAGACATAGAACAAAAAGTAGTTGATACGATTCGTATGTTATCGATTGACATGGTAGAAAAAGCAAATTCTGGACATCCAGGAATGCCGATGGGTTCTGCGCCAATGGCATATACTTTATTTTCTAAAGTGATGAATGTGAATCCTAAAAATCCTAACTGGTTCAATCGTGATCGTTTTGTATTGTCAGCTGGGCATGGTTCTGCCTTGCTGTACAGTATGTTACATTTGTATGGATACGATGTATCAATGGATGACTTAAAGGCATTTCGTCAGTTAGACAGTAAAACCCCAGGACATCCAGAACATGGACATACGCCTGGAGTAGATGCAACATCTGGACCACTAGGTCAGGGAATTGCAATGGCTGTGGGAATGGCGTTGGCTGAAAATCATTTATCTGCGAAATACAACAAACCTGAGTATGATGTAGTGAGTCATTATACATATGCGATTTGTGGTGATGGTGACCTGATGGAGGGAGTTGCAAGTGAGGCAGCTTCATTGGCAGGACATCTGGCTTTAGGTAAACTGATTATTCTTTATGATTCAAATGATATTTCACTTGATGGAGAATTGAATCAATCATTCTCTGAAAGTGTGGCAAAACGCTTTGATGCGTATAAATGGCAAGTGTTAAGAGTAGAGGATGGAAATGATGCAGATGAAATTCTTGCAGCTGTAGAAACAGCGAAAAAGGATAATCGTCCTACACTAATAGAAGTAAAAACAGTAATCGGTTATGGTTCTCCCAACAAAGGTGGAACTTCAGCATCTCATGGTGCTCCATTAGGAAAAGATGAAGTTGCTTTGGTTAGAGAAAACTATGGATGGAATTATGATCCATTTACGGTTCCTGAAGATGTAAAACAAGAATTAGGAAGTTATGTAGATGATTCAACTAAAAAAGAAGAAACATGGAATACAATGATGGAAGCATATGGAAGAGTTTATCCAGAATTAAAGGAAGAGTTGGAGCGTACATTACGTAATGAACTTCCAGAAGACTATGATAAAGACTTCCCAGTGTATGCACCAGACCAAGGGTTATTGGCAACCCGCTCTGCATCTGGACAATTGATCAATGCTTTAGCAGCAAGAGTACCAGAACTGTTTGGAGGTTCTGCTGACTTGGGTGGTTCCAACAATACCTTTATTAAGAGCGAAGGAGCATATAGTCCTGCAACACCAGCAAACAGAAATATCTGGTATGGAGTTCGCGAGTTTGCTGAAGGTGCGATTATGAATGGTTTAATGCTTCATGGTGGAGTGAAAACATTTGGATCAACATTCTTTGTGTTCTCAGATTACATGCGTCCAGCAATTCGTATGGCATCGCTGATGAAGTTACCAGTTACTTATGTATTTACGCATGACAGTATCGCAGTAGGAGAAGATGGTCCAACACATGAACCAATTGAACAATTAGCTTCATTAAGAGCAATGCCAAACTTACATGTAATTCGTCCTGCGGATGCAAAAGAAACGCTAGCAGCATGGAAAGAAGCAATTGCATCAACAGATCGACCAACTGCTTTGATTCTATCTAGACAGGTATTACCAATTTTAGAAAATGACCAAAAGGATGTAACATCAGGAGTAGCGAAAGGTGCTTATGTGGTAAGTCCTGCTGCGAAAGCAGCTAAGGTGATTCTGGTTGCAACAGGTTCAGAAGTATCATTAGCACTAGAAACACAGAAGTTGCTACATGAAAATAATGTAGACAGCAGTGTTGTAAGTATGCCAAGTTGGCATAACTTTAAAGCATTGTCATGCGAAGAAAGAACTGCAATCTTACCAAAAGATGTAGTGAAAGTTTCAATTGAAGCAGGAACTACTTTTGGGTGGGGAGATATTGTAGGAGATAATGGATTGAGTATTGGAATTGATCACTTTGGTGCTTCAGCACCAGCAAGCGATATCTTTGCATCATTTGGTTTAACAGCTAAAGATGTATGTGCAAAAGTATTGAAACATCTAAATAAATAGCAAAGAAAAAAGTCTACATTGTAGACTTTTTTGTACCTTGCTTATCAAAATATGCAAGTAATGGATTAGATACATGAGTATCGTAGAAACGAATAAAGGGTCCGGTAAAGAATGCAAATACAATCGTTCCTGCACCAACAGGTCCACTTAAGAAGAATCCAACACCAGCACAGAACATATCACAGATTATCCGAGATACTGCAAAATTTTTGTGGTATTTTTCATTTGCGATTAACGCAATTGCATCATAAGGTGCTACTCCTAAATCAGCACGCATATACAAAGATGCTCCTAATGTCATAATTAATACCCCTACAATTAACATTACTACTTGTAATGGAAGTGTAATTGCAATTGGGAAAAGAGAACTCCAAAGAGAAGTAAATAACTCTATAAGGAATCCAACTGCAATCATATTCAATATAGTTCCAAAACCAATATAATGTTTACTTATTTTTAATACTCCTAAAAATAATACTAGATTTATTAACATCTGATAAAACCCAAAACTAATTCCTAATTTGCTGCTGACAGCTATATTCATCGCTGTAAAAGGGTCTACACCAACTTGGCCATAATTACAGATGGAAGAGCCTATAGCAATTAAAACAATACCAAAAATAGTCATCATTACATGTACTTTATTTATCTTTTTCATATATCCCTACCTTTTCTCTAGTATAGCATTAACCTTAAAAAAAACTTACTCATATGAACTTTGAAAAAACTAAATATTTTCTGTCACTCGTATTGACAGAGTGCTAATTTTGAGTATAATATTTATTATCACTCAAGTAGTCAGAGTGCTAAAAGGAGGTAAATATATGTTTGAACCGTTACATGACAATGTAGTTTTACAGAAAGAAGAAGTGGAAAATAAGACTTCCAGTGGAATTATCTTAAGTCCCCAAAACAAAGAAACACCAGGAATTGCTAAGGTAGTTGCCTGTGGGAAAGGGAAGTATGTAGATGGAAATCTAGTACCATTACAGGTAAAGATTGGTGATCGTGTTGTCTATAAAGAATATGCAACAACATCAATTACATACGAAGACACAGATTACATGATTGTATCAGAAGAAAGTATTTTAGCGATTTTGAAATAAAAATGGAGGTTTGTAAAAATGAGTAAGGAATTAAAATTTGGATTAGATGCACGTGAAAAAATGATGAATGGTGTAGATACCCTTGCTGATGCAGTGAAGGTAACACTAGGACCAAAGGGTAGAAATGTGGTATTGGAGAAAAGTTATGGTTCCCCATTAATTACAAATGATGGAGTGTCAATTGCGAAAGAAATCGAATTAAGTGATCCATATGAAAATATGGGTGCAAAACTTGTATATGAAGTAGCAAATAAAACCAATGATGTTGCTGGGGATGGAACAACAACCGCAACGCTATTGGCACAAGCAATGATTAAGAAAGGAATCAAAGCAATCAATAAAGGAAGTAATCCAGTATTGATGAGAGAAGGTATCGAAGCAGCCAGTAAGAAAGTAGCTGAAAAAATACTAGAAAAATCTAAGGAAGTTAAAACAAATAGTGAAATTGAAAATGTTGCAGCTATCTCAGCTCAGGATACTTCAATTGGAAAAATTATTGCAGAAGCTATGGAAAGAGTAGGAAACGAAGGAGTTATCAATGTCGATGAATCCAAAGGTTTTGATACAAGTTTAGATGTAGTGGAAGGACTACAATATGATAAAGGATATATTTCACCTTATATGGTGAGTGACAGAGATAAAATGGAAGTATCACTAGATGATCCATATATCTTAGTTACAGATCACAAGATAAATACAATTCAAGATATATTACCAATTTTAGAAAAGATAGTGGAACAACATAAATCATTATTAATTATCGCTGATGATATTGATAACGATGTTGTTAGTACACTGGTAGTAAACAAATTAAGAGGAACATTTAATGTTGTTGCTACAAAAGCACCAGGATTTGGTGATAACCAAAAAGCAATGTTAGAAGATATTGCAACAATTACAAGTGCTAACTTTATATCAAAAGATTTACAGATGGAATTAAAAGATATGGAAGTTATTGATTTAGGAACAGCGAAGAAAGTAGTTGTTGCTAAAGACACTACTACGATTATTGATGGGATTGCAGATAAAGAAGTAATCGAAAAGAGAAAAGATGAAATTCATGCACAAATTAATAACTCAAGTAGTGATTATGATAAGAAAAACTTACAGGAACGTTTAGCCAAATTATCAAATGGAATTGCTGTTGTGAAAGTAGGAGCAGCAACTGAAAGTGAATTGCAAGAAAAGAAATTACGAATTGAAGATGCACTGAATGCAACTAAAGCAGCAGTAGCTGAAGGTATTGTTAATGGTGGAGGTTCTATTCTTGTCGATGTATATAATGAACTAAGAGATGATTTAAAGAGCGATATTGTAGATGTTCAAAAAGGATACAATATCGTGCTAGATTCATTATTAATGCCAACATGGCAAATTGCTGAAAATGCTGGATATGATGGAGATGAAATCGTTGAAAAGCAAAAAGCATCAAACGATAATATTGGATTTGATGCAAAGCGTGGGGAATGGGTAGACATGTATAAAGAAGGTATTGTCGATCCAACCAAAGTTACACGTAGTGCAGTATTGAATGCTGCAAGTATCTCAGCGCTCTTCTTAACTACAGAAGTTGCTGTTGCCAACAAAGTTGAAGCAAAAGCAGAAACACCAGCTGCAATGCCATCAATGTATTAACATAAACTACCAGAGTCACATAGTTGATTCTGGTTTTTTAATGCAGTTATTGTTGAGTTGTCTGCTTACTTTGTATTATGATAGATGCATGAGGTGCTTTTATGAAACGAACAAAACCAATTGAACAATACGATCAAGTGATTGAAAATCAAGAACTGAGATTTGATCAGATAGAACTAAAAACACATTATAAGAACTGTACATTTTATGATGAAGAAGAAATGATGAAATTTGATGAAGTAAAATTTGAACGTTGTATTTTTGAATGTTGCAAGTTAGCAAAGATGGAGTTTTTAGATGTTGTTTTTCAAAATATGGATGTATCTAATTTAGAATTTGATGAATCGTTGTTTCAACGAGTTGATTTTCGAAACTGTAAATTAATTGGTTCAAGTTTTTATAAATCAAAATTGAAATATGTTATCTTTCAGGAATCAATTTTGAGATATGCCAATTTCTCTAATACAAATCTTGAACATGTATCTTTTAACAGTTGTGAACTTGTAGAAGCATCCCTACTTGCAAGTGAGTATAAAGAATTAACGTTTGATCATTCACAAATCACAAAACTGGATCTACGAGAAACAAAGATAAAAGGATTAGATGTATCTACTTGTGAATTTGATTCTCTGCTAGTTGATATGCGAGATCTAAATGGTTTAAAAATTCGTTTTGACCAAGCTGCGGTAATTGCAATGATGTTAGGAGTGGAAATTGTATGAATAAGGTAATATTTGTAGGAAATGGAATTAATCGTATACAATCAGATTACTCATGGTTTCAACTACTTGAAGACTTAAAAAAAGAGGCTAGGGTTGATAGAGAAGTAATCAATGGAAATAAACCATTTCCGATTCTTTATGAAGAAATATATTTTCGCTCAAAAAAGAAATATGATTTAAAAGAACAGCAATTACTTGATTTAACGGTATCAAAGATGAAGGATATGAAGGGGAATGATATTCATAGCAAGATAATGAAGTTATCTAAGGTGAATACAATCATTACTACAAACTATGACTATACATTAGAGTCTAGTGTTGCCTCAACGTTTCATACAATAAGTAAAAGTAAAGAAAAGTCAGTTGAAAAGATTTATCGTATTACAACCTGTAACGAAGTAAAAGATAAACAAGTATGGCACATCCATGGGGAACTGAATTATCCAAGAAGTATTGTACTAGGTCAGAACATGTATGCACGTATAATTGGAAGAATCCAAGACTATCTATCAGCAGAAACATTCTTGCAGACAGATGAGAGTTGGATTGATATGATGTTTAAAGATGAAATTCATATGCTTGGATTTGGACTTGATTATAGTGAAGTGGATATCTGGAGTATCTTAAATGCAAGAGTTCGCCATTTCAATAAAATGAAAGGTTCTAATACTATATATTTTTATCTATATAGTTTTACGCCAGAAGAAATAACAGACTTAGAAACAATTCTTGAAAGTTATCAGATTAAAGTAATTAAGAATAAAATAGATGAAGATCCAAAAAAATTCTATGAACGTATTTTAGAAAAATTAATATAGATTATTTTAGGAATATCATCCTAATTTCCATAGATTAAAGTGGAGGTATTCGTATGAATTACTTCTACGATTGTATCGGTGGTAGAAACTAGAGGATTAGACATGAGCGAAGTAATCGCCATGTTAGTATTAATCGTAATTATCAAGTTACTTGATCGTTACTAGAATTTAATCCGTTGCTACCGATACATAATAAAAGACACAGGTTCGCCCCTGTGTCTTTTCATTGGTTAATCCGTTAACCACCATAGTTATTATAGCATGCGTGATTTTGGTTGTGAAGTGGTTTTATGGCCAATATTTAACTAGATTGATTCTGATTCCTTATCCTTTCAACTTATTTACAGACACCCAAATTTCAGTTACGAAATCTTCATCTGTTTTGTCTTTGAATAGGTCTGGATAATACTCAATTTCAGCGATTCCACTGTGCTCATAGTTTGAGTTTGGTAACCACTCTTTGAATAAGTTTCCATATGCTTTTTTTAACTTGACAGGTTCTGGACGCAATGGACCTTCTACATGTACTTTTAACCAAGTACTTTCTTTTATTACAAATTCATCAAGTCCATCAATTGCAGGTTCATCACTAGTGACAGCGATATAGTAATCAAATCCATTGTTATACATATCTGCATTGATACCAATAATACCATCAATTTTATGATTGCTCTTTTCCAATAAATTTTGCAGTTGTTCCTCTGATAGGGCATCCCACAGACTTGGAATAAAGTTACTTCCTGCCTGTTCCATAGAGACAAAATATTTGTAACCAATAATTCTAGTTGCAGTTCTTTCTTCTATTTTATAGTTCATTGCTTCTACACCTTTGATTGAAAATGTGAATCTGATTTTAGGGAAAAAGGTAACTGTAACATCATTTTCTTTAGCCTCACTTGGTGTAATACCATGTTGTGCTTTAAATGCTCTAGTAAATGCATCGGATGAATTGTATTGATAGTTCATTGAAACATCAATAATCTTTTCACCATCACGTATATCATGGATTGCTTCACTTAAGCGTCTTCGACGAATATAATCACTTAGTGAAAGATCGCAGATGTTAAGAAATGTTTTTTGTAATACACTTTTAGAATTTCCATAAATATCTGCAAGCTTATCAAAGGACAGTTCCTCTTTTAGGTTTTGTTCAATGTATTCAATTACATTGTTTAATCGATCAATAGTGGTATTCACATTTATCTCCTTTCCTTCACATTTTATCAGTAATAAAATAGAGGTACCCGACTTTTTGTGTTTATTGATGTAGGGTATTTGTAGTTGTTATTGTAACTTATAATCATTAGAATAGAAAGAGCAGACAAAACAAAAGGTCAAATTATCATTATCTTAATTTGACCTTTTGTTTGATTGATAGCATCTTTCTTTATTTTTGATTTTCAATGTGTTTTATCAGATTGCTATCATCTTTTCATTGTACTCTCTTCGTTTATTTAACGAAGTAACAGGAAATACGGCTTTTATCCTGCATAAGGAGTAAAGACTGATTGTATTTCACTAGTTCATTCATATTCATAAATTTCATATTTACCATCATTCAGTCCTCCTTTCTTTCTTCATATATATTATAATACAGAATCTCAAATAAGTAAATGAAAGGGCTTACAAAATTGTTGAAAATTTGTTGTAGAATAAAGTGAAATTGTAGGAGCGACTTGTAATTTTTGGTACATTTATATACAATGTTTAGAAGAGAGGGGGCATTACATGGAGTTTGTTAAAACACTTCTAAATACTTATTATTTATTGCCCGCACGTTTTATCTTTGTAATCTTAAGTTTACTTTTGTTCAGAGAAATAAAACGGTTGATGTTATATCGACAAGAAAAGAGAAACTTATTAGCAGTTTTAGATATTGGAAATGGAAGCTTTCGTATTCCAGTTACGCATTACGAGGTAACAATCGGACGTTCAGAAGCTTGTGATGTAGTAATTAATCTACCTTCTATTTCAAGACAGCATGCAGTAATGACAATGAATGACAATGGTTATTGGAAGATAACTGATACAAAATCTAAAGGTGGTATTTTGGTTAATGGGAAGCCAACCACAGATGAAACAATGATTGCGATGGGAGACACTGTCACTTTATCAGGTGTCGATGTTTTAATTATGCCTGCTACCTTTATGGATGCCAGAGATTATGAAGAAGAGTTAAAAAAGAAAGAAAAGAAATTTATAACGAAATTTAAAGATAAGATTAATTTTATTGGTAAAAAAGAAGGAAGTTACAGTACTGCAGTTGTACTATTAAATATGTTTCAGATATTAGCGTTTATTCAGTTATATCTAACAATAGATGAAGAGTATGTATCTCCTTTATTTATTACATTTGCAGTTATTTTTATCACCCCATGGATATTTAAATGGGTTGCCAAGATGTTGAAGATAAAGAATCTGGGTGCAGAGACTGCAGCATTCTTTCTAACAACTATTGGTTTTTGTGTAATTGCCAGTGCAAATCCTGGTGATTTGATAAAACAAGTAGGAGCCTTTCTTATGGGGATAGGTTTCTATTGTGTATTATGTATAGTTCTTAAGAATGTTACACAAATCATGAAATTGCGTCGTTATGCAGCAGGATTGTCAATTCTGATTCTGGTTGTAAACTTATTAATTGGTTCCAATATTAATGGGCAGACCAACTGGATTATTCTAGGACCAATTACCATTCAACCTTCAGAGTTTGTAAAGGTATTGTTTATCTTTGCCAGTAGTGCAACACTGGATTGGTTATTCTCAACGAAGAACTTAAGAAATTTAATTATCTATTCAGTTGCCTGTGTCGGATTGTTATTCCTGATGGGTGACTTTGGTACCGCACTTATTTTCTTCTTTACCTTTATTATTTTAATGTTTATGACTTCAGGAGATATAAAGGCAATTTTGATGACCTTCATTGTTGCGGCAATGGGAGGATTAATGGTACTTAGTTTCAAACCATATATTCTGCAACGTTTTGATACATGGCGTAATGTATGGTCACATGTATATGATTCAGGATCGCAACAGGCAAGAGCACTGATGGCAATTGCCAGTGGTGGTCTGTTGGGTCTAGGTGGAGGAAATGGCTTTGCCAGAACAATCTTTGCTGCTGATAGCGATATTGTAATTGCAATGGTAGCAGAAGAGTGGGGACTGATTATTGCGATTTTAGTTGCATCTATTTATGTAGTTATTATGATCAGTGCGATTCGTTCTCATAAGATTGCTCGTTCTTCGTATTATGTTATTGCTGCATGTTCAGCTGCTGGTTTATTTATTATTCAGGCATCACTGAACATCTTTGGTGCAATTGATGTACTTCCATTTACTGGAGTTACCTTACCATTTGTTAGTAATGGTGGATCAAGTATGGTTGGTAGTTGGGGACTGTTAAGTTTTATAACTGCAGCTTTGAACTTTGCATTTCCAAAGAAGAACAAAGCAGCTACACCTGTAGAATTTGAGGAGGAGTAAGATATGAATCGTGTTGGAAAAAGAGCAAAATATTTAAGTTTTCTAATTGGAGTATTCTTACTTTGTGCAGCTATTTTTATTAGTGATTATGGATCATCTGCTCAGGTATGGGTGGTTCATCCTTCCAATGGAAATATTTATAACAATGGAGAGTTAACGGTTGCTGGAAGCGTGTATTCATCTGATGGCACACAGTTACTTCGCTCCGACAGTAATGGGTTAGCTTATTCCGATGATTACTATACCCGTTTATCAACATTACATGTAATTGGAGATAAAGATGATAATATCACGACTGGTGTATTGTCATCAAAGCGTGATAAATTAATTGGTTATGGATTATTGAATGGTCTATATGGTGCTTCATCATCAGACAATACAATTAATTTAACGATTAATGCAGAGTTATCTTCTCTAGCATATCAGGCACTAGGCAATTATAACGGTGCTGTAGGGATTTATAACTATGAAACAGGTGAAATACTGGCAATGGTTTCTAAACCTTCCTATGACCCTTATAACGTTCCTGATTTGGATCATGAAGATTATGAAGGAGTTTATATCAACAGAGTGATGAATGGGTTATATGTACCTGGGTCAATCATGAAACTGGTAACAGCCTATGCAGCGATTGAAACAATCCCTGATATTTATACACAGACATTTGATTGTCATGGAGGAGTTGAAATCGCAGGAGAATGGGTAAAATGTAGTGGTTATCATGGGGTGCAAAACTTTGAACAGGCACTTGCCAATTCATGTAACTCAGCTTTTGCACAGATTGCTATACAGTTAGGAAATGATACGTTAAATGAATATGCAAAAAAAGCAGGTGTC
Source organism: Breznakia pachnodae (assembly GCF_030814225.1). Classification (GTDB taxonomy): domain Bacteria; phylum Bacillota_I; class Bacilli_A; order Erysipelotrichales; family Erysipelotrichaceae; genus Breznakia; species Breznakia pachnodae. The sequence goes on along the minus strand of NZ_JAUSUR010000001.1, from coordinate 401,352 downwards.
ACAAATACATATTCAATTGATGGTGTAAAGACATCAGCAGGTAGATTTGATGTTAGTGATGCTGCGCAGCTTAACTTGGCATGGGCAGGAATTGGACAATATACAACGCTTGTGAACCCAATGCAGTACATGATGTTCTGTGGTGCGATTGCCAATGGTGGAATATCGAAAACTCCACATTATATTGATGGTGACTCGTTTCTGTCATCCTTTAATTTAGATGATAGTGAAACAAGATTAATGGAAGAAGACACAGCAAATCAGTTAAGCACTTTGATGCGTAATAATACAGTAAGCACTTATGGTGATTATAATTTTCCTAATTTAGAGTTATGTGCAAAAACTGGAACTGCCGAAGTAGAAGAAGGAAATCCTCATTCTTGGTTTGTTGGTTTCTCTGATAATTCATCGACACCAATTGCGTTTGTAATTATTGTTGAAAATGGTGCAGGTTCACTAGAAGCGACTACAGTGGCATCTTCAGTTTTACCAAAAGCTGCAGAAGTTGTTAATAAATAAACATTGATAGTGAAGTATTTATAAATATGATAGAATTATAATGTAAGAAAGCCGGTGAAATACCGGTTTTCATGTGTAAAAAGGAGATGCAGTAATGATTGAGAAAAGTAAAGTATTAGCAGATGCAGTTTCAGTATTAAATAAAGATGATCAGCCTTGGGAAGTGAGTGTGGAGGGTGACTGCATTATTGGGAAATGGAAATGGATGGATGCAACGTTCTTCTCGCAAAGTAAAATCAGTAGCGAAGTAAGAGACTATACATTTACAGTTACTCTTGGTGACAATGGAAAATGGAAAGAGGTAGACAGAACGTCTAGTAAATCAGCATCCGTGTCATCAACAGGAGCAAAATTATCTGCCAGTAAATTCAAAGGTAAAACAATGCAGAAATCTTTCGAGTTTGGTGTGGGTAAAAATAAAGATACAGGTGAAACTGGTATCATTGGATTTACATTTGATACATCATTAGTAAAGAAACCGATTCGTGAATACTTAGAATCATGTGGATGGAAGAAAGCTGGTTTGTTTGGAAGTCTTCGATAGTGAATAAATAAAAGTTTTATTATGAATTGTTAACAAACGGTTAAGAGTTTGTTAAATGTTATTCATATAAAACTTTTTTTATTTTTGTTTGATAAAATACTCTTAAAGTACAAAAAAAGGAAACGTTAAGAGGAAAAAGAGATGAACATTTTTAATACGGATTTGGTTCGGCCAGTTGGGCTAGTTTTGGGAGGCTTGGCTCTTTTTATTTATGGCATCAATCAAATGAGTGATGGATTAAAGAGTATTGCAGGAAGTCGTATTCGTGAGTATATTGAAAAATATACAAGTAATTTATTTATGGCTGTTTTGGTTGGAACGATTATTACAGGAGTTCTACAATCATCTACAGCAGTTACAGTTATTTCCATTAGTTTAGTTCGAGCAGGGCTTATGCGTTTGGAACAGGCAATTGGAATAACAATTGGGGCAAATATTGGAACCTGTTTCACATCAATTATGATTGGACTAAATATTGAGCAGTTTGCTTATTATATTATATTTGCTGGTATCGTTTTAATGTTATTAGCTAAAAAGAAAAAAATTACGTATTTAGGAAGAGTATTATTAGGATTTGGATTTATCTTTGCAGGATTAGAAATCATGGGAGACCAACTGGTTCAAGTTGCTGATCAGGCATGGTTCAACGATGCTATGCAGGTATTAGGAAAGAATCCATGGCTGGCATTACTAGGTGGTACTATTGCAACAGCAGCGCTACAATCATCTACAGCAGTTATTGGAATCGTTCAAAAGTTATATACAACTGGTGCAATTGCTCCAGTAGCAGGTGTAGCTTTTATCTTTGGTTCTAATGTCGGTACAACACTTACTGCAATTATTGCAGGAGCAGGAGGCTCTGTATCATCGAAGCGAGCAGCATGGTTTCATGCGGTCTACAATATCGCTGGAGCATTACTAGGAATGTTGATTCTGACACCATTTGTATATTTTACTAATTGGGTAAATGATGCACTTAGTGGAAATGCTGAGATGTGGATTGCACAGGCTCACTTTATCTTTAATGTAGGATCAACACTTCTGATTTTCCCATTTGTAAATCAAAGTGTTAAATTATTAAAGTTGCTGATACCTGGAGATGATCGTCAGGGAGCTAAAATTGAAACAATCGATGAATTGGACTATTCTTTGATTACCACTTTTCCAGCGGCTGCATTAGAAGTCGCCAAAAAGAATACGATACGGATGGGACGTAATGTATTGGAGATTGTAAAAGTATCACGCACTTATCTAGAAACAAAAAACAGCGAAGATTATGATGAAGTACAAGAAATAGAGAGTATTGTAAACAAGTACGATACCAATTTATCAAAGTATTTATTAAAAATTGTACAGCAGCAGACACTTGCGAAAGATCAGACAACTGAATATTCTAAGAACTTTTTGATTGTAAAAAATCTTGAGCGTATGTCGGATTTATGTGTAAACTTATCTGAATTCTACAAAATGGTATACGATGAAAAAGAGTATTTTTCAACTGATGCGCTTGAAGAACTTGGGAAAATCTACGATTTAATAGAAACAATGATTCCAGAAGTTCTAGATATATATGAAAATGAAAATGCAGATACCTTATTAGCAGAAGTAAATAAAAAAGAAAAAATGATCAATGAATTAGAAGATGAGTTTAGAGAACGTCATTTTGTTCGAATGTGTAATGAAGAATGTCCAAAGCAAATTGCAGCTTCTGTATTTGTAGATATCCTATCTAACTTAGAACGCATTGGTGATCATTCATTAAATATTGCAAATAATACAGTTAATTTAAATAAGAATCACGAGGATAAGTATTTAGAGGTAGCAGCTGCTTCGTAAAGAATATTATTAATTTTGTAACAAAAAGTTAACCAATTATTTACAATGGAATATAAAAATAGGTATAAACTATAGTTGGTTATATTCCGACGAAAATATAACACATCCTTATTAAAAAAATACATTCTCGTCGTAGCCTCTAAATTATTAGAGGCTTTTCATATGATTGAACAAGGTACTTCTATAAATTAACCAAAAATTAACATTTTCGTTACCAAATTTTAAAGATTAAACGCTTATAGTTTTATAAACTAATTATATGATGCTTTCTTTTATTTAAGAATAGAATCGAACGTTTTATATTATATCTTTATAGGGAATGATACATATAAAGAAAGTCGTTCTTTTTTTATTTTATAAATTAATGCATGATAGAAAAGAGGATAGAAAATGGAAAAGTTTTTCAAACTAAAAGAGAACAATACAACAGTTAGTACAGAGGTTCTCGCAGGGGTAACAACATTTTTTACAATGGCCTATATTCTGATTGTGAACCCTCAAATCCTTGGATTGGCAGGTATGCCAACAGGAGCCGTATTTATTGCAACCATCATTGCTTCAGCAATTGGTACACTAGTAATGGGATTGTTTGCCAATGTTCCTTATGCACTAGCACCTGGAATGGGATTAAATGCATTCTTTACATTTACGGTAGTAATTGCAAATGGTTTTTCTTGGAAAGAAGCACTTGCAATGGTGTTTATTTGTGGGCTAATTAATATCTTTATTACGTTTACTAATATTCGTAAATTAATTATTAAAGCAATTCCTGAAAGTCTGCAACATGCAATTGGTGGAGGTATTGGATTATTCATTGCCTATATTGGATGTTTAAATGTAGGCCTAATTCAATTTAGTGATGGTATTCCATCACTTGCTTCATTTAATGATCCAACTCTATTATTAACTGTGTTTGGTTTAGTATTTACAATTGTTTTATTAGTTAACAATGTAAAAGGTGCAATCCTAATAGGCATATTAGTAACTACAGTAGTTGGGATTCCAGCAGGTGTAGTAGATATCTCAGCAATTTCTTTTAGTTCTTATGGAGAAATGTTTAAAGAATTTGGAAGTGTTGCTGGAACAGCTTTAAGTAGCGAAGGAATGGGAAGCTTATTTTCAAATCCTGAAAAGTTAACCTTTATTCTTATCACCATCTTTGCTTTTTCATTAACGGATACCTTTGATACAATTGGAACTTTTATAGGTACCGGACGTAAGTCAGGCATCTTTAGTGCAGAAGATGAAAAAGAGTTAGAAAACGGAAAAGGATTTTCTTCTAAAATGGATCGTGCATTATTTGCGGATAGTATTGCAACTAGTATTGGAGCTCTGTTAGGTACTAGTAACACCACTACCTATGTAGAAAGTTCTGCAGGTATTGGTGTTGGTGGTAGAACTGGATTAACATCTGTTGTCGTTGCAATCTGTTTCTTATTAAGTATTGTACTTGGACCAGTAATATCAGTTGTTCCTTCAGCTGCAACAGCACCTGCACTAATTATTGTGGGAGTAATGATGACAAGTTCTTTCGCAGATATTAAGTGGCAAAATTTAGAAGAAGCAATTCCATGTTTCTTTACTGTTATCTTTATGACATTAGCATATTCTATCTCTACTGGGATCGCAATGGGATTCATTGTATTTGTAGTAGTTAAAATTGCTAAGAAAAAAATTAATGAATTAACACCGATCTTAATAATCGCGACATTACTATTTATACTGAATTACATATTATCTGCATTATTATAAAGGAATAAAAGAACACTCATAATGATCTAGTATCTAGATTGTTATGGGTGTTTTCTTTCGTTTTGCATAACCTTAATACAATCTTAATCTGTTTATTAATTTTTTAACACCATCTTTATGCGATGTTATATATAATGGCTATGTTAAAAGAAAATGTGGAAAGTGATGGATATCATGATTATCCATTTTTTCGTTTCTATTTAACAATACACAAAGTAGTTAAAAATTAAATTATATAAATTTAGACGCTGTTATTTCGCTGATGATTTGGAGGGATGATGCTTATGTAATGGTTTTTTAGTGCGAAAATAATAAAGATAAATATACGGATTTTACTGTAATGAAGGGCAAATTATTCCAGTAAAGAAAGAGTAATTAAGGAGCATAAAATGGGCGATATTAGAAAGATTTTAAAAGGTTTTTTGATTGCAATGATTGTTGTTGCAGGAGCAGTTCCTGCAGTTAAATCAATTGTTGCAGAAGAAACAACAGAAGAAATAAAAGAAGAAGCAGTTGCTTCTACAATAACAATTAAAACAGAAGATCAAAAAGTAGAGAAAGATGACAAAACATTTGATTTATTAAATGATGTAACTGCCAGTGATGAGCAGGGAAATGAATATGAAGTATCCATATTGGATGATAGTGGTTTTGATATTAGTGTTGTTGGCGAATACACTGTAGTTTATGGTGTTAGTGATCCAGCTACAACAGAAGTGATTAAGCAAGAAAGAATCATAACTGTAGAAGAAGTGGAGCAAAAAGAGAATGTTGTGAAGAAAACAACACCAACTGTATTGGCTTCTTCAACTGTAAGCAATGTTGCAGATTTGTACACTGCACTTGCATCACCACAAGAAGGAGATGTAATTACATTAGCCGATGGTTTTACATCAGGTAATTTTTTGGTACCTGTTCCTAATGTAAATATTACAATTGATGGAAATGGAAATACCTGGACAACTGGTACATTTACCATCAATGGTAGTGGCAGTGGTTCTATTACCTTGAAAAATTTGAAGATGGATGGATCTAATGGAGTTCGACCACTACAATTAGGACACACGAATGGACAGGTAATTTTGGACAACTTGGAGATACGTAACGCAAAAGCAAGAGCACTTTATATATCTTCAGGTAGCACAGCAAAGACAACAATTAATAATAGTGTATTTGCAGATAACACAATTAGTTCAGCACTTTATCTTGAATCAACAGCAAATGTAGATATAAACTATTGTACATTTGAAAACAATAGTGGAAATGCAGGTGGCTATGAGTCTGGTGCAATATCTTCTAAAAACTATATTGGTACTTTGAATATTAATAATACAGTATTTAAAAACAATAAAAATATGAGTGCAAATACTGGTGTATATGGAGGTGGTGGAGGTGCCATCGAAATTCATTATTTTGCAGCACCTGGACAAATCAATATTAATGATTCATATTTCTATGGAAATGAAACTGCAGGTTCTGATACTGCTGCAGCAAATACATACGATGGTGGGGCTATTTATGTATTTGATGGGAAAAATGGAGCGGTCTTTAATATTAATAATACAACATTTGACAGCAACATCGCACATGATGATGGTGGAGCTATCATGTTTCAATCAGCGGGGAACTTTACAACTTCAATTACCAATAGCACTTTCTACAATAATGTAGCACAAGGATTAGATGGTGATGGAGTAAGTGGTGGAGCCATTCAGTACTTCTACAATAATGCAGGAATGACAAATTCAATTAACAGCTCAACATTTGTAAATAATACAGCTGGTAATACCAATACAACCAAAGAACAAAAAGGTGGGGCAGTATCTTATAGTGGAGGTGGCTTTGCTGGTGGACTGGCTGCTGCTTTAGAAGTTGGTAGTACTTATAACAATTCATTATTTGTTGGTAACCAAGTATATACAGTTGGTGGAGTATTGAATGATACTAGTATAAATAAAGATCTTTCAAGCTTAACGCCTAAACCAGGAACAAACTTGATGAATGTAACACCAAATAATACAGTCGCTGATGTATTGGGTGTTAATAATGCAGGATTAACTACAAACTATTCTACACTTACAGCAGGAGTTGAAAAAATGGTAGTCCCAACAATTCCAATCAAACCAGAAGGACTTGCGGAAAATACAAGTGTAAATGAAATTACTGGATATGATGGAAGAAGTGATGCACATTTCAAAGATATCGGAGCAATTGAAAGTACATGGGTAAAATACGATGCAAATGGTGGAGCCTTTGGATTAAGTCCTTTAAGCTCATACAATGGTAGTGAATACTACGAAGCAAACAATGAAAACAAGTTTACTACATATTATGATATGGGATACATTGGTAGAACTAGCAGTGTAAAAAGTGAAAGTGAAGTAGCGATTTCAAAACAAGGTTATGTTTTCCTTGGATGGTCAACTGATCCAGCTGCAACAGCTGCAGATTCAACTTATACACAAGGAGCAGCACTCACACATGTGAAAGAAAATCTGACTCTATACGCAGTGTGGGAGTTAGAAGAATACGATGTAACATATGATGGCAATGGTCATACTTCTGGTATAGAACCAGAAGATATAATGAATTCCTACCAAGGTAACGAATTGGTTACGGTAATGGATGAGGGAACGTTAGAAAAAGAGAACTGGTCATTTATTGCTTGGAATACCAAAGCAGATGGAAGTGGGATATCTTATAACGCAAATGATACATTTGCGATTACTGAAGACACTATACTCTATGCGCAATGGGATGAAAATGATAAATTTACTGTCCTATATGATGGAAATGGAAATAGTGAAGGAACAGCGCCAATAGATGCTGGAAGTCCTTACTATGTAAATAGTAATATTGTTGTAATGGATAAGGCGACACTAGTTCGTGATGGTTACAGTTTCGCCTATTGGAACACGAAAGCGGATGGAAGTGGAATTGCTTACAAGCCAGGTGACACAATCTCAGTAGAATCAAATATTGTGTTCTATGCACAATGGAAAAAGATTCCTGTCGTTATACCAGTAACACCAATCGATCCAGATCCAATAGATCCAACTGATCCAGTAAAACCAGATACACCGAAAACACCTTCAATATCTGGAAATGATACATCACCTGAAAAAGTGGTAGATGTAGAAACGGGTGACCTAACAAATATGCAAAATCTACTATTCTTGGTAGTTATCAGTATTGGATTGTTAGGTGGAGTTATAGCAGTTCAAAGAAAAAGAAAATTAAATAAATAAGGGTTTGTGCATAAAGCTCATACAATACTAATAATTCCCTTCCTGATTCAGTCAATTTAATGTGAACCTCATTATAAATTTATTAGTAAAAAATTATAGTAAAACGTGCCCTGTTTTACTATAATTAACCTTCTTTATGCACATAATATCGTTGAAACTTTAATATATAATTATTTGGTTTTGATGATATCGAAAAGACAGGTAGTAACATAATAATCTACTTGTCTTTTTGTTTCTTTACAACTAATGAATGGTATTCATGGATGTTACGATAAAACAAAAAAGAGTAAACGAATAGTAAAATTTGAATTAAAGAATATAATGATAGAGGGCGATCTAATAAGATGAAGAAAGATGAAAAAAGAGTGTTAGAAACTAATAGAAATGAGTTTCATAAAGGGAAACTTAAGATATTTTTTAGTTATGCAGCAGGAGTTGGAAAAACGTATGCGATGTTGAAAGCGGCACATCTTGAAGCGAAAAAAAAGGATGTAGTAGTTGGATATATTGAACCAAAAGAAAGAACAGAGATTCTTTCTCTTTTAGCAGGTCTAGAAGTTTTATCAACAAAAAAAGTAAGTGATGGTACAACTCAATATGAAGAATTGGATTTAGATATAGCTATAAAACGTAATCCACAAATAATTCTGGTAGATGAGTTGGCACATATAAATATAGGTAACAAACGACATCGAAATCGTTATATGGATGTTGAAGAATTATTGAAAGCAGGAATTGATGTATATACAACATTGGATGTGAAGAACATTGAAAGTTTAATTGATACAGTGTTCAGGATTACTGGTTTATCTGTTAATGAAAGAATCCCAGATCGTATTTTTGATATGGCTGATTATATAAAATTTATAGATTTGGACCCAGATGAATTAATAAATAGACTACATCAGGGAAAACTCTACAATGGAGAGAAGAAGGAAAGAGCAGAAAATCATTTCTTTAAAAAAAGCGATTTGATTGCACTTCGAGAGTTGGCTCTTCGAAGATTAGCAGATAAAATAGGAAAAGAAAATGAGGCAGATAAAAGAATCAATTCTCAAGATCATAAGTATTACACACAGGAAATCATTCTAACATGTATTACTGCTTCCCAAAATAATCCAATTGTTATTCGTTCTGCAAAACGACTGGCAAGTGCATTCAAAGCTAAATTAATTGCATTGTATGTGGAAAATAATAAAAATAGATTAAGTGATACAGACAAACAAAATTTACAAAAGAACATGGAGTTAGCTGAACAATTAGATGCCAGAATAGTGACTGTTTATGGAGATGATATAGCATTACAAATTTCTGAGTATGCTAAAGTCAGTGGGGTTAGTAAAATCGTTTTTGGAAGAAGTATGAATCAGAAGATTATTCCATTCTTTGGAAAACGGAGATTAGCAGACCAGTTAATTAGTTATATACCATCAGCAGATATTTATATTATTCCTGATTTTGAAGATACAAGAGAAAAAATACGTTCATACTATCGTGTGGATTTATCTTCTCACTTTAAAGAATTTGTAAGAGCAGGACTGATCATTTTGGTGACTTCTTTATTATCGCTATGGTTATTTGATCAAGGTATCAATAAAGCAAATCTGCTTGCAGTATATTTTTTAGGTGTATTATTATCTTCTATTATTGCGAAAGGAATTATTTATAATTTTCTAATTAGTATCATAAGTGTTGTTTGTTATAATTTCTTATTTATTGAGCCAAGATGGACAATGGAGGCATATGATCCTGAATATGTATTTACAATGACGCTGATGTTTGTTTCTTCTTTTTTGATATCAATGTTATCAAACAGGATTCAATATCATACAACAGAAGCAGCAATAAAATCATATCGTACAGATATTCTTTTTGAAACAACTCAACAGTTGCAAAATGCCAAGACAATTGAAGAGGTATACAACGAGATTGCACATCAGATTATGTCATTATCAGATTATAATGTAATCATTTATCCACAGATAAATAATCAAACCCAGCCCCCCCTAACTTATGATCATGGAAATGATTTTGATTTTACAAACTATATAGATCAAGATGAAATGATTGTTGTGAATTGGGTGTTTAAGAATAATCGACCAGCAGGACTTTCAACTAACACATTTCCTAAAGCGAAATGTTTGTATATGGCGATTGGTGGACATGATCATACATTTGCCGTTATAGGAATTGTAGCCGATAAGAAATATCCAATGAATACATTTGAAAAAAACCTTCTGATTGCCATGTTGGCAGAATGTGGTATGAGTATTGAAAGGATTCAAAGTATCCAGGAGTATAATGAAATCTCACAGAAATCAGAACAAGAAAAATTACGTTATAATTTACTTCGTTCCATCTCTCATGATCTGCGCACACCGCTGACTGGTATTTCAGGTAGTGCAATGATGTTAATGGAGAATGCAGATAGTTTATCAAAGAAGAAATTAAATACAATATATGAAGATATTTATGAAGACAGTAATTGGTTGATTCAGTTAAGTGAAAATTTACTATCAATGACTCGCTTGGAAAATAAAGAAATTGAATTGGATCTTCAAAGTGATATTGTTGAAGATATTATTAATGAAGCAATTCAGATAATATCTAAAAGATATAAGGATAATAAGATTACTTATATTCCAAGTACTGAATTACTGATGGTAAAAATGGATTCAAGGTTAATTGTTCAGGTATTGTTGAATTTAATCGATAATGCAATTAAGTATTCAAAAGAATATAGTGAAGTAGTTATTAAAACAGAAAAAATAAATAATGAGATTAAAATTTCAGTAGCTGACCAAGGAAGAGGAATCAGTAAAGAAGCAAAACAACATATTTTTGATTTATTTTATACTGAACATAATACAATTGGTGATTCGCGAAGAAGTGTTGGATTGGGGTTGTATCTGTGTCAGACAATCATGGAACTGCATCATGGTAGTATTTACGTTGAAGATAATCAACCTCAAGGAAGCGTGTTTGTAATTACATTCCCAGAAAGTGAAGGTGAATAGAATGGAAATTTTAGTTATAGAAGATGATAAATCAATACGTAATCTTATAACAACCACATTAGAATTAAATAACTATAAGTATCATATTGCAGAAAATGCAAATGAAGGAATCAGTCAATTTTTGACTCATAATATCTCATTGATTCTTTTAGATCTTGGACTTCCAGATTTAGATGGAGTAGAAGTTGTTAAGCGAATACGCTCCTTTTCTGAGGTGCCAATTATTATAATTAGCGCCAGAGGAAATGACAGTGATAAAGTTGAAGTTCTGGATGAAGGTGCTGATGACTATCTGGTAAAACCATTTAGCATCAATGAGTTATTGGCACGTATAAGAGTGGCACTTCGCAGACAAACAAGTAATCGCAAGTTAGAAAGTTCAGAATTTAGAAATGGTGATTTAGTGATTCACTATGATGCGAAGATTGTTGAAGTGAACAATAAGGAAGTGCATCTGACACCGATTGAATATAAGTTAATCTGTTTATTAGCTAAAAATAAAGACAAGGTAATTTCCTATAATTATATTTTGAAAAATATTTGGGAAACCACATTTGAGGATGATATAAAATCGCTGCGAGTCTTTATGGCTTCTTTAAGAAAAAAAATAGAAACAAATGATAGTGTAAATAAAGGTATGATCCAGACATATGTTGGGATTGGTTATCGTATGCTTCATATTGATAGTCATTTAGATGAATAGAAAATAAAGCATTGTTAGTGAAATAATATTTCATAATACAATGCTTTTTGTTTATAACAATCTCATAACAATTTCTTTACAAATTGTTCATTGCTAGTTAATGAAGTGGTTTTATAATGTGGTTACCTAATAAGAGGAGGAAATTAAATGAAAAGAATTTTCGGTATGATAGGTATTGTAGTAGTATGTAGTTTAGTATTAGTTGGTTGTGGTGGTAAATCAGATGCAAAGGATGATTCAGCAAACAAGAATGAACCTAAAAGTGATTTAGTCGTTGGTGGATCTACATCAATTCAACCATTAATGGAACAAATAGCAGAAAGTTACAACAAAGCAGGAGAAGGAACAATCACAGTACAAGGTGGAGGTTCTGGAGTAGGGACAAAAGGTGCAACTGATGGAACATTCGATGTTGGAATGGCATCACGTGACTTAGAAGGTAGCGAAGTTGATGCATTAGATGGAACTGAAATTGCGTTGGATGGAATTGTAATTATCGTAAACAAAGATAATCCAGTGAAAGAACTTAGTTTAGAACAAGCAAAGCAAATCTATACAGGTGAAATTACTAACTGGAAAGATGTTGGTGGAAATGATCAGGAAATCGCTGTAGTATCAAGAGAAGAAGGTTCAGGAACAAGAGATGGATTTGAATCAATCGTTGGATTTGAAACGGACCAGTTAGTTGCAAATGCTGATATTCAAAATGCAACAGGTGCAGTGACAACAAGTGTTTCAGGTAACGCACAAGCGATTGGTTATATCTCTATGGGTTCAGTATCAGAAGAAGTAAACGTTCTTACTGTCGAAGGTGTTGATGCAAGTGTTGAAACCGTAAAAGATGGATCATATAAATTACAAAGACCATTTATCCTATGTGTAAAGAAAGACAGTAATGCAGGTGATAAATTATATGACTTTATCTTCTCAGATGAAGGGAAAAAATTAATAGAAGATCATAAATATATTCCTGTAGATAGAGCGGAATAAATATATGGAAAGTGCACAGATGTGTGCTTTTTTCTTGTGATAAATGTCACTTTTTCAAGCATCGTAATTGAAAATTTACATGGTTTGGCGTACGGTAAGTATATAAAATAAGTAGTTATTCAAAACTAGATAGGAGATGACAAGGTCATCAAGGGAGGAAAATAATGAATAAAAAAATTAATGCAGGAGTCGCTATGGTGCGAGTTCTAGAAAGTTGGGATGTCGATCACATTTATGGAATACCTGGAGGTTCATTTAACTCAATTATGGATGCTTTATACCATGAAAGAGAACATATCAATTATATTCAGGTACGTCATGAGGAAGTAGGAGCATTGGCTGCAGCAGCAGATGCAAAGCTGACTGGAAAGGTAGGAGTTGCTTTTGGTTCAGCAGGGCCAGGTGCAACGCATCTGATTAATGGATTGTATGATGCGCAGATGGACCATGTTCCTGTGGTTGTATTGTTGGGTCAGGTAGCGGCTACCAGAATGAATTATGATGTGTTTCAGGAGCTGAATGAAAATCCTATGTTTGCGGATGTAAGTGTTTATAATCGTACGGTAATGACTGCTGAGAGTTTGCCACACGTGGTAGATGAAGCAATTAAAGCAGCATATAAATATAGTGGGGTTGCAGTAGTAACAATCCCTGTTGATTTAGGAGTGGAAGAAATACCATATATGGAAGTTTCAACAGCGCCTAATTATAAAAAGGGAGTTATCTATCCAAATGTAGAAGATTTGAAAAAGGCAATTCCATATATTGAAGAAGCGAAAAAACCAATTCTTTATGTTGGGCAAGGTGTAAAAGGTGGCTGGGAAATAGTAAAGGCATTTAGTGAACATTTCTCAATGCCAATTGCTGCTTCGGTACTGGCAAAAGGAATTATTCCAGATGAATACAAAGCATATTTGGGAAGTGCATATCGAGTTGGTACCAAACCAGCGAATGAAGCGTTAGCAATTGCAGACTTAATTCTGTTTGTAGGTAGTGATTTTCCGTTTGCAGTAAATGTATTTAATCCAGAAGCTAAATTTATTCAAATCGATATTGATGCAAGTAAATTTGGACGTCGCCATAAAACTGATGTTTCAGTATTAGGTGATGGTACAGCTTCATTAAAAGAATTGATAAAGATTGGTAAGGCAAGAGATGCAGATGATTGGTACAATGCGAATTTAAAAAATAAAGAAAACTGGGTAAACTGGTTGGAAACTTTTGAAAATCGTAGTGATCAACCATTACGAGTAGAACCGATCTTTAAAGAAATAAATCGAATCGCAGAAGATGATGCAATCTTTGTTACAGATGTTGGTAATGTTACAATTCATGCAACAAGATTATTAAAGATGAATGGTATTCAGAAGTTCACTACATCTGGATGGTTTGCAACGATGGGTAATGGAGTTCCAGGTGGAATCGCGGCACAATTAAGTTATCCAGATCGTCAGGTATTTACATTGAGTGGTGATGGAGCGTTTGCAATGGTTATGCAGGATATCATCACACAAGTAAAGTATAAACTACCTATTATCAATGTCGTCTTATCAAACAGCTCATTTGGCTTTATTGAGGCAGAACAAGAAGATACTGAACAGAAAAAGTTTGGAGTATTCCTTCAAGATGCTGATTATGGAAAAATGGCTGAAGCAATGGGTGCAGTAGGTTTTACAGTTACAGAGTATGAACAATTAGAACCTGCATTCGAAGCTGCTAAAAAAAGTGATCGTCCAGTCGTTATTGATGTTAAAGTTAAAAATGAACGTCCACTACCAGTAGAAGAAATGTTATTAGAGACAGAAGATTTTGATAAAGAAGTTGTAGATAAGTTTATTCAAAAGTATGAAGTAAAAGATATGCCAACGTTAAGAGCGTTGCTTAAATAAATATAAAAAAACTAGATTAGCGATAATCTAGTTTTAAATTTCTTAATGGCGGTCCAGATGGGACTCGAACCCACGATCTCCTCCGTGACAGGGAGGCATGTTAACCACTACACCACTGGACCATATGTCTTTTGCTGACGAATTATATTCTACCAAAGATTCTGGTATTAGGCAAGCGTTTTTGTGAAATTTCTTAAAAAAAATTAAAAAAGTTTTTTTAACTATAAAATCACTGAATAATAAAGCTATTAATACTAATAAACAAGACCGTAAATACTACGGTCTTTTACTTATATATTTTTATAATTTGGTTCATTTACAACCTGTAACTGAATTCCTCTTGTTGTAAGGGAGCGAATGAATTTTCTTAAATCATTTTCTTTAAGGTCGAAAAACAAGAATTTAAAGACGATTACTGTTTTTATTTTATTATGTTGAATATCAATGATTAAGTTTGTTCGATTCTTAGGGTAAGCATTTCCAAAAGAATCCATTTGATCAATGTAATATACAACATCATCAAAATCATAGTGATGTTGTCTGATAAAGGAAATTACCATTTGTTTTTGATAGTCCGTACTATATAAAACATCATTTAAAACTAATTCCTGGCAATAAACAGCAATCTTTTTGTCATCACTCATAAGCGTACTCCTTAATCAAATTATATTACGAATTTGATGAATTGGATAGAGGTAGTTTAACTTCTACAATAAATTTATTATCTTTACTGTTAATTGTTATTTTACCATGATGTTTATCAATAATATTACTGGCAATTGCCAATCCTAGACCATGTCCTCCACTTTGTGAATTTCTTGAATCATCAGCACGATAGAAGCGCTCAAACAGATGTTCCAACTTTTCAGAAGGAATGGTTTTACTTTGGTTAATTATCTGTAAGTTTACATGTTTACTTGAATTACCTAAGATTACTTCTATTTTTGTGTTTTCTTCACTATATTTAATGGCATTGTCCAATAGTATGATAATTAGTTGATTAATCATGGTTGGACTACCTTTCACATATAGTTCTTCTTTAATATCCGTTTCAAACGTCAACTGTTTTTCATAAGCAATTGCTTCCAGTGAAAGAGTGCATTGTTCAATCTGACTACTGATATTAATTCGTTCACTATCTTTAAATTCAGTTGCATCCATTTTTGAAAGATACAATAAATTATTAGTAAGAGTGGATGTACGATTTACTTCATTCTTAATATTGGTTAACCACTGCTTTTGTGAAGCAACACTTTGATCTTCATTTGATAACACTAAATCTACATTGGTGTTAATAATTGTAAGTGGTGTTTTTAATTCGTGTGATGCATCAGATACAAATTGCTTTTGTTTCTGAAATGTTTCTTTCATTGGTTCAATCGCACGATTTGCAAAATATCTGCTGAATAATAAAGCAAGAATTGAAGATACAACTGCTACAATAGCAAATGCAGACAACATTCCAGTTAAGGTTGAAACATTATTGGAAATATCAGTAAATGCTATTCGATATCCCGAATTAGAAGTTTCTACTTTATATGCCCAATAACTGCCATTATAAGAAAAGAATCCTGTTTCATTATCGATAGATACTTCATTTACAAGTGCTTTATAAGTAGATGTCTGAATAGAATCAAAATGAAGATTGTTTTTATTAGTTATCTTCATGTTTTCATCTACTTCTAACCAAAATGATATAGATGGTGGAAGTTCTTCTTGCGCATCTTTTTCTTCATTTTCACCTATTGGGATTGGACGATCATTTCGGTTATCCTCATTTTGGGATAAGGTTTGATTCAACTGTGATATTACTTCATTTTCAACATTCTTATAAGTTATAAAAAAGATGGATACAAAAGAGATTAATAGAACTAAAAGAATCGCTCCTAAATTGATAAAGAGAAATTTATTACGTAATTTTTTAAACATCTTCTTTCTCCTTCAAGCGATAACCAATTCCTCTAACCGTAAAGATGGTAATATTTGATTTTAAAAATAATAGTTTTTTTCTTAAAAAAGATATATATACTTCTACATGATTAAAGTTTGCATCACTATCAAATCCCCAAATCTTATCAATTAATAATTCTTTTGTTGATACTGTTTCTTTCTGCAACATAAAGAATTCCATTAATTCAGCCTCTTTGAATGTAAGGTTTACCTGATGATCTTTTGCTGATAATAGAAGATTCTGTTTATCTAAAGTTAAATCACCATACACAAGGCGATTGCTATCTTCTAAGGTTGTGTTTCTTCTTCTGAGGTTTGCTCGTATTCTGGCAAGTAATTCATTTGTCTCAAATGGTTTTGGTAAGTAGTCATCTGCACCATCATCCAAACCACGTACCCTGTCTTCTACTTCACCTTTAGCAGTCAGTAAGATTACAGGCATTTCTAAACCATTAGCACGAATCGATTTTAATACACTAATACCATCTTTCTTTGGTAACATAATGTCTAAGATAATCAAATCATGAATTCCAAATAAAGCTTGTTCTTCACCACTTTCTCCATCATAAAAAACATCTACAGTGTAATTGTTTTTTTGTAGAATCTGAGCTAGTGAGTCAGCCAGACTTTTTTCATCTTCAATAATTAATAGTCGCATAATGGCTCTCCTAATTGGCTTTATTATAACATAGCGATTCTTAAAATCACCTTAAAACCACTTTAATAAAGTTTTAAGATATGAGGAGTAAACTATGATACATGGGAGGTGGTAGTATGCGAAAAATAATGAAAAGAATTGTAGTAGTTCTACTTGTGATCACCTTGTTTTGTGCAGGTGGAATCTTTGTATTCTTTAAAACTGATCTATTTGCAACGTATCGCGATTTATGGGTCCAGACAGCAATGTCAACTGCTAGTCATCAGTTTCTTGCTACCTGGTTTTTATCCGATGATGAAATAGAAGAAATATTAAATAAATATGAAGTGGAAAACACTACCAATTCAACTGGTGAAGGAATCAGTGTAAATAATAAAGAACAGGAAATCACAATTGAAGAAATATCCAATAATAACTATGAAGGTTATGTAGTAATGATCAGTGATCCAACATCAGTTTCGCTTGTGGATACCTTAGATGGTGATTCAGGCACCAAACTATCACAAACCGTGGAAGAGAGTGGTGCAGTTGTTGCGATGAATGCAGGAGGTTACAGCGTCTCCAGACGAGGTGGTAATGGTACTCTAAATTCGCTAACAATTATTGATGAAGAATTATTGTATGGTGAGGAAAATGAAGTATATAGCATGATTGGTTTAACTAGTGATGGAATCTTAAAATTAGGAAACTATACTTATGATGAAGCAATTGAACAAGGTATCAATGATGCAATCTCATTTGGTCCGTTTCTGATTGTTGATGGTGTAAATCAAATTACAGATACATCAACAGGTGGATTACAGCCACGTTCAACAATTGGTCAGACCAGTGATGGAACAATTATCTTTGTAGTTATAGAAGGCAGATCAACAAGCAGTGTAGGAGCAACCCTTTATGATTTACAGGAGATAATGCAGGAGTATGGTGCGTATAATGCAGCGAATCTTGATGGTGGTGGTTCTTCAACACTTTATTATGAAGGAAAACTGGTGAATGAATTATCCAATGGAAAAGAGCGAGAAATTCCTACAGCATTTATAGTTATATGATTTTAAGATTAATTTAAGAAATAAGGATTATAGTAAGTAACAATTAGGAGGAAGTTATGGCAAAAGAAGTATTTGGAAGACATGAAGCAAAGTATGTTTTAGATAGTGAAACCTTTGCAGCATTTCATAAAGAAATCCAACAATATTTAGAATTAGATCATCATAATAAAGATGGAGAACGCTATAAAATATATAATCTATATGCAGATACAAAGGACAATAATGTTATTCGTAAATCATTAGCAAAACCAAAGTATAAGGAAAAGATTCGAATTCGTTCCTATAATGAATTTGATAAGGATGACATTGTCTTTGTGGAAGTAAAGAAAAAATACAATAAGTTTGTAAATAAACGCAGAACAAAGATGAAATTTGATGATGCTGTTGATTTTGTGGAACAGGGAATTGTTCCACCTTTACAACCATATATGAATGAACAGGTGATTAAAGAACTGAAATATAGTATTGATCGTGATCAGCTTTACCTGAAGTTGTATCTTACATATGAGAGAATTGCATATTTTAGTATTGAACAAAAAGATCTAAGAATTACCTTTGATACAAATATTATTGCGAAACGAGAAGGTGAAAAACCAACATCTTTATTAAAAGATGGAATCTGGTTAATGGAAATCAAAGCAGAAAAAGCATTTCCTTTCTGGCTGGTAAAGTTACTGGCAAAACATAAAATATACAAACAAAGCTTTTCTAAGTATGGAAAAGAATATGAACATTTTATATCAGAGCATCGAAGTATTTACAGTGAATATCAGATGAATTATGAAGCAGTGAAGGGAGATACGACATATGCTAGACACAATCTTGAATTTGAATATTAATGATACAACCTTAAGTGTATCAACTGTTTTAATGTTGATTGGAATAGCGTTTATCTTAGGATTCATGATTTCATTAACCTATATGAAAACAAGTAAGAATTATCATTCGGAAAACTTTGCAGTAACCTTAATGTTACTGCCAGTATTAATGAGTACGATTATTCTGTTAATAGGAAATAATGTGGCAGGAGCATTTAGTCTAGCAGGTATATTCTCAGTTATTCGTTTTCGTAGTGCCCCAGGAAGCAGTAAAGATATTGTATATATCTTATTCTGTGTAGGATCAGGATTAGCCTGTGGTATTCAAATACCAATTTATGGTGTTATGTTTACGATTATTGTTTGTACAGCAGTTATCATTCTTGATAAGGTAGATTATGGAAAACGTAACAGTAAAAATATGCAACTTACCATTTTAGTTCCAGAAGATTTAAATAACGAACATGTATTTGATGATGTATTGAAACGTTATACAAGACAGTTTCGATTATCAAGAATGAGAACAAAAGATTTTGGTAGTGTATATGAATTAACATTTCAACTTACCATATTAAACAATAGTGAAAAACATGAAATGATTGATGAACTACGCTGTCGCAATGGTAACTTAAATATTTCACTGAGTATGTTAGAATATTCAGATGAATTCTAGAGGAGATGAAGATAATGAAGAAGATTACAACAATACTTTTACTAAGTGTGTTGTTTATAAGTGCATGTAGTGGTGGAGATAGTGAAGAAAAGGAAGCAACGACAACAAGTAGTGGTGACAATATTTCAATTGTACTTAATGGTGATTCTATTACTTCTGATAGTGATCAGGTAACTGTTGATGGTTCAACAGCAACAATCACAGCTGCTGGAACTTATGAGGTAAGCGGAGAACTTGATGATGGACAGATTCGAGTGGATGTAGGAGACAATGATGAAGTAACCCTTATTTTAAATGGAGCTACGATTCATAATGAAGATAGTGCAGCGATTTATGTAGTAAATGCTGATACCACAACAATCAGTCTTGCTGAAGGTAGCAATAATACGTTGAGTGATGGCAATGAATATACTTTTGAAAATGTGGATGAGGAGCCTGATGCGACCTTGTTCTCACACGATGACTTAGTGATTAGTGGTAGTGGTACTTTAAACATAAACGCTGCCTATGGCGATGCAATCGCCTCTAAGGATGATTTAGAGATCTATGATGCAACAATTAATGTTGATGCGAACGATGATGGTATTCGTGGTAAAGATTCAATTACGGTTGAAAATGCTACTTTAAACATTACAGCAGTGGCAGATGCGATGAAGTCAACCAATGATTCAGATACAGAAAAAGGTTATATACTAATTGAATCTGGAACGTTTACGATTACAACAACTGGTTCAACTGAATCATCATCGAAAGGGATAAAAGCCTATACCTCAATAACCATTAATGGAGGAACCTTTGATATTAATAGTAGCGATGATAGTATTCATGCAGCTGATATAACAATTACTGGTGGTGAGTATATGCTTGCTTCTGGTGATGATGGAATTCATGCAGATAACATCTTAGATATTGGTGCAGGAACTATCAATATTACGGATAGTTATGAAGGACTTGAAGCGGCGGACTTACGAATTAGTGGAGGAACTATTGATATTGTATGCAAAGATGACGGGATCAATGCAGCTGGAGGAACTGATACAACAACTGCTTCAGGACGTCAGGGAGATATGTTCTCAACGAGCAGTGGAACCCTTACAATCAGTGGAGGAACCATTACTGTAGATGCAGAAGGTGATGGTATAGATGTAAATGGTGATGCAACGATTAGTGGTGGCACTATCATTGTGCATGGACCTGCTTCAGGAGGAAATGGTGCACTTGACTATGATGGAACCTTTGAAGTGACTGGAGGTACATTAGTTGCGGTAGGTACTTCAGATATGGCAATGAGTATAAGTGGATCGCAGAACTCAGTTATGATTAACTTAACATCTACTTATACAGCAGGGTCAAAAGTTAGAATTGTATCTGCTGATGGGGACGAAATCATGTCATATACAGCAATTAAGAACTTTCAATCCATTGTGTTTAGTGATGAACAACTAAAGACGAATACTAGTTATACTGTTTATATTGACGATGAAGAATACACAACCTTTACTGCTTCATCTGGAAGTACTCAGGTTGGAACATCTGGAGGTATGATGCCAGGTGGTGATCAGGGACAAGGCGGAGGATTCCGTTAAAAAGACAAAAAGGACCATTGGTCCTTTTTTGCTTTCGACAGTGAACTGAAAACTAACTTATGTAAACTGATAAATTAAAAACATGATTATGATTACTAATGCAAGAATGAAACCTCCAATATATAAAGAGCGCATATCTTTACCATATTCATCACCTTTTTTCTTCATTTTCTTAAGTTCTTCCTTACTCATAATATCCTCCTTTTCTAATTAAACAATAGCATAATATTATATTGTTGTATTGGAGATGTAATGAAGATATATTTTCTATACCCCTATTTTCATCTTTTTAATAAAGTTATTTATAATCTCTGTAAGAACAGCAATCTCTGCTTCGTCAATTTCTAAACGTGAGAAACTAATGATTTCTTTAATGTTCTTTCTGATAACAGTATAAATTTCTTCATTGTCATAAATAAAATCAAATAATCCTTTAAAGTTAACTAGTTCTTGGGTAATTGTTCGTTCTAGCATAAAATTACCATGAAACAAGAAATGAATAATAATGTCATTGTTCATTGGAATCGATAACTCTTTACATATATTGAAGAGAGCACCATATAAGATTTCATTTGTACGTAGTGTATTCACGTGTTTAAAGTAATGATCAAACGCTTTGATATATGGATCTTCCTGCCGTGTTCCTTTGTTGATTAAGGTAGTTGATTCCAGGAAAGATTTAATATATTTATTGTCATTCATAATCGTATACATCATACTCCCGAACTGAGATCCATGGGTTTTTAGGGTATCGGATATTCTTACAAATAAAGGAAGCGAAGCAGCGTCAATTGAGAAAATAGGTATATTAGTCTTCTTTACCAACTTTTGATTTAAGTTCAGTAGGGGAGGCATATCACCTACAAGTAATACTCCATGTCCTCGATCAATATAAGCTAAAATTTTACTCAGTTCATTAATGAATAAGTTTATATCATTGTTTTGGTAATAATTTGTATAGTCAAAAGAATAGAATAATCTTGATTCGGTTGCAAAGTTTTGGATTTGAGCAAAATTCTCTGCTATTCGCTCGCCATGACATAAGACTAAGACAACAGATGACTTTACACTAATAGACTCCAAGGAATAATAAATATAGTTACGAATGTAATTACGATAAGTAGTGCTTAACTGTCTTGACATACGATGCTCAACTAGCGTAATTATACGTGTTGCTAATTTCTTTGACTGATCAGATTCGATATATTCAATATTTTCAAAGGTAAATTCTTGTGAGAATGTTCCCGTTAGCATTTTGTCAATCTGATAGTATAAAAAACTTAATAATTGCTTATCGTTTTTTAGTTTTGTTTTATTAAAGGTAGGCTCTAAAGTTTCAATTAACGTGTAATGTTCATATAAAGAAGATGAATCCGTAAGCTTGGAACGTACATTATATACGTCATATTTTGCCTGTTGAGCCAAAGTTTCATTTTCTACTGTAATGAATAAGTCAGTGATAATATCACTTCTCATTAAATTATCAATAGCTTTACATTTTTGATTCGGAATGAATTCAATTATTGGTGGTAACAGTTGTTGGATTAGATTATTGAAATCCAACTCTTTGGATTTATCATAATTATTTTCAAATAATAATTCTTTTGATATCGTGTCAAAATTTATATTTACTGGATAATTACTATTAATTCCAGATGTATAGACTTTTTTAGTGACCGTATAAGTAACTTCATTCTTTAACTGATATAGATTCAGTGGATAGTGTTTACAGGCAAAAGGAAGTAATGTATCTTTTGATACCCGTAAAATATAGCCAATATTATCACAGGTATTCTGAATAAAATGAAGAATAAAACTTAGAATTTCTTCTGGTGTTCGATCACTCATGTTTGGATAACTGATGTAGTAAGGCGTTAGTGTTTTAAAGTATTCAAAATTCTGCACTTTAGAATCTATCAGAAAAATTAAAGATGGTTTTGATTTATTGTGGAAACTATATAAATGAAGAATATTATTCGTTATCTGATAGATATCATTTTCGTAAAAACTATGAAATACTTCTATCATAATTACAGAAGTAATATTAGGGTTAATAATAGATTCTAAATCATAAGACTTATTTAGAAGTGTAGCATGATCAATAATTTGATATTTACTCTTTTTAGAAAAGTATTTATTATGAATTCCATATTCAAACAATTTTTGAGCAAAATATTTTTTTCCAGAACCAACTTCACCTTGAATTGCAATAATTGGTGCTGGCATTGTACTAGTCTGATTATAGTATAGGGCAGGGCTGATATGATTGATGATTTCATGTAAGGATTCACCTTTACGACTTCCAATCATTGTCAGTCCTTTTTTTAGAATTACATCGTCTGCATTCGTATGGAAGACAAAATAATCCTTAATGGTTTCAGGGTTAGATATTACCTGAGGAACATTTTTGAAATGAAATTGAGTAATGACTACCTTTCTTGACAAGTATAAAGTAGGACGTCCCTTTACTTTAATTAACGCTTGTTCATTAAATAACTGGTTTAGGATTCTTGATACATTTGCACGATCAAGATTAGTATCTAGTGCAATTGTTTGGGCGTTACAATTCTCAAAAGTAAATGAATCATTTGATATGCTCTCAATCGTATAATCATCTATCGTTTTCAAAATCATATCTTTTCTTGAAGTGTTCATAATTTCTCCTATTTTTTAGTGTAATTTGGTAATGAAAAACAGTTATAGAGTGTCAAAAGAGTGTTATATATCTATTTTCGATTGACACAAAATACACTTTTGATGACATTTAGCCAAAGATTTCACAAGTAAGCGTAATGTAAACGCTAACAATACGTACAAATTATAACACACAATGATTACACACTAAATAGAAAAAATCCAATTTGACAAAAAAGTTGATTGTAATATGATTTGGGTGTCACAGGGCATAGCTGTGTGAGAAACAATAAGAAAGTGGGGATGTGAATGGGGAAAATTGCAGTTATTAATATTACAAGTTTTGGAAGAGAGTTTCCTGAGTTTGTAGAAGAGTTAGAGGTAAATGTTGGTAAGGTTGAAAAGTTTATTCTGCCCGCTGATATCCCTGTTGAGGAATTAATAGATTTATTGAAAGGTTATCAATATGTATTATTAGGGAACTATCCATATTTTGGTGAAACATTCTTCAAGCAATGTGATTTAAAACTGATTGCAAGACATGGAATTGGTTTTAACAATATTGATTTAAAGAGTGCAAAAGAACATAACATTTATGTGACATCAATACCTAATGAAATAGAGATGTATGCAGTAGCTGAACAGGCACTTGCATTAACACTATCGATTAGTAAGAATATAGTGGTTGCGGATGATATGGTTCATCAAGGTGAGTGGAATGTGAATCGTCAGCGAATCATGGGGATTCAACTTACAAATAAGGTAACTGGAATTATTGGATATGGAAATATTGGAAGCTGTTACGCCCAAATGATGCAACATGGATTGAATAATAAAGTTTTAGTATATGATCCATATCTTAGTAAAGAAGTTGCTGATAAAGATGGAGTTACACTAGTTGAATTAGATGAACTGTTAGCAAAGAGTGATGTAGTTTCTCTACATGCAAATTTAACAAAAGAAACAACACATATTCTAAATGAGAAAAACTTAAGTAAAATGAAAACTTCTGCTATTCTGATAAATTCAGGTAGAGGCGATTTAATAGATGAAAAGGCACTTATAAAAGTGTTGAAAGAAAAAAAGATATTTGGTTATGGTGCAGATGTGGCAAGTGTAGAACCAATGTTAAAGGAGAATGAGTTATTAACTCTTCCAAATGTAATTATCACACCACATTCTTCCATCTATAACACGGATTGTATGTGGCAGATGAATCGTAAGGTGGTTGATGATGTATGTTTGGTTGAAGTGGGGAGTAAACCGAACAATATCATTAATGATATGTAAATGAAAGGAGGCATAATCATGGATAGAGAGCAGACAATAAAAACAATTGAAAAAGAGAAACTGATCGTAATAACACGAGGTATCACAGGTGATGATCTAGTTAGGTTGGCAAAGGCATTATATGCAGGGGGAATTCGTTGTTTTGAAATAACATATGATCCTAGTGATCCAAATACATTGGCAGAGGTGAAAAGCGATCTGCAGCGTTTGGATAAAGAGTTAAACGGCCAACTACTTTTAGGAATTGGCACTGTACTGACAAAAGAACAATTGCATAATGCGAAAGAAGCTGGAGCCAAATTTATTGTTTCGCCAAACTTTAATCCAGAAATAGTAAAGGAAACACTGAAACTTGGTCTGGTATCAGTTCCTGGAGTAATGACACCTACTGAAATATGTGCAGCTGATGAAGCTGGAGCTGATTTCATTAAGTTCTTTCCGGCAGGTACGCTTGGAGTGAAATACTGCAAGGATATCTATGCACCAATTCATCATGTGAAATATCTTGCTACTGTGGGGGTAAGCGAAGAAACATTGCGTGAATATCTGGACTTGGGATTTGCAGGTGCAGGTGTGAGTAGTCAATTAATTGATAAAAAATTAAGAGATGCAGGTAAGTTTGATGAACTTACGAAACGTGCAAAACGTTTTGTATCAATCGTAAATGAATATAATTAAGCATTCATTATTCAAGGAGGAAAATTAATGGAAAACTTAAAACTGACTAGAATTGACTTTCGTCTGATCCACGGTCAAGTAATGACTCGATGGGTAGTAAAATATAATATTACAGATATCGTCGTGGTTGATGACAAAAGTGCAAAAAGCCCACTTCTTAAAAAGATATTATTAGGGGCTGCCCCTTCTGGAGTAAAAGTAGTAGTTACTACAGTCGAAGAAGCTGCAAACATGTGGAAGAATAAAGAAATGCCAACTGGTAATTTATTGATTCTATTTAAAAATACATCACAGGCATTGGCAGCTTGGGAGCAGGGAGTGAAGTATCCATCATTACAGGTTGGTGGAATTGAAGGTTCTGGAAATAAGCGAAATGTATATAAAAATGTTGTTATGTCAACAGAAGAGAAAGATGAACTTAATATCTTGCATGATGGTGGTGTAAGAATTTACCTTCAACCAATACCTGAAGATAATGAATTCTCATTCAAAGATGTTCTTTCTAAATTTTAGAACAGTGAATGAATAATTTATTTTGGGTGTGAATAAAGAAGTGAGAAAAGTATACAATGCGTGTAAAAAAGGAGGAGAAAAACTATGTTACAAGCATTATTAATGGCGCTATTAGCGTTACTAAACGGGATTCAGGGACCATATCACTGGTATCTATTCCGTGAGCCTGTTATGGCAGGTTTCTGGGTAGGTCTTATCTATGGAGATCCTGTTCAGGGAACAATTATTGGGGCAACGGTCAACGTATCCTATTTAGGGTGGATCAGTGCTGGAGGAGCAAATGCTTCTGACCTTTATTGGGCTGGTTTATTAGGAACGTTTGTTGCCATACAAGGGGGAATGTCGATTGAAACCTCAGTTGCATTTGCAGTACCAATTGGGTTATTAGGAAACTATGTACATGTTGCTTATATGACAGTAGCGTCATTTTGGCCAGTACGAATGGATGCGCTCGCAGACAAAGGAAATTGGCGAGGGATTCGTCGTATTCAAATGCTGGGGGGACCTGCAATTGTATTAGTATTAAGAGCATTACCAGTATTCTTAATTGCATTATATGGAGGAGACTATATTCAAACATTGATCAACAGTATCCCACAATGGGCTATGAATGGTCTGGGTGCAGTAGGAAAAATGTTACCTGCATTAGGGATGTCAATGTTGATGAAATTTATGTATAAAAAAGAATTATTACCGTTCTTTGCATTAGGATTTGCAATTGCTGCTTATACTGGAATGACAGATTTATTACTATATGCAGTAGTTGGTGTATGTTTAGCATTCATCTTAATTAAATTAGGGTACAACAAAGAAGATGACATGAAAGGAGCGGAATAATCATGAGCACAGAAACAAAACAAATATTAACGAAAAAGGATGTTCGTAGAGCCGCTGTTACTTGGCATATGACATCACACATGACATATAACTATCAACGTCTTCAAGCTGGAGCATTAACAACAGCGATGGGACCAATCTTTGAAAAGTTATATCCAAATAATAATGAAAAAATGATTGAAGGACTTCAACGTCATATGTTGTATTTCAACACTGAGCCACGTTGGGGAGCAATTCTTCCAGGTATGGTTGTTGCGCTTGAAGAAGGGCTGGCAATGGATACAACTGGAGAAATGGATGCAACCATTATTCCAGACATTAAAACCGCTCTTATGGGACCACTTGCAGGTATTGGAGATACCTTATGGGCTGGTCTGGTAAAACCAATCATCTTAAGTGTTATCTTAGGTTGGGCTGTACAAGGTCATATCTGGGGAGCATGGATGTATGGTATTGGAGTTACATTATTGGACTTTGTAGTAACGTATCAAATGTTTATGCGTGGTTACAAATTAGGTATTGATTCAATTGACCGTTTCTTAGAAGGTGGATTCGTAAAAATGGTTACGACTGCACTGGGTATCATCGGGTTGTTCTGTTTGGGAGCTATGATTGTTAAATATGTAACAATCGGAGCTGTTTATACAATTGAACTGGACACTGGTGTATTAGATTTAGGTTCAATTTTAAATAAAATCGTACCATCACTGATTCCTTTAAGTGTTACGCTGCTGGGATTCTGGCTACAGGTAAAAGGAAAAAGTGTTACTACTATACTGTTAATCTTATTTGTTATTGGATTTGCAGGTGGAGCAGTAGGACTACTAGGATAATAGTAAATTTAGATAAGAGGAATCTACTATTAGGTTCCTCTTATTGTTTAAAAGAGAAGGAGTAAATAATGGTAAAAATTTTAATTGTAACGCATGGCCCATTGGCACAGGCATTTAAAGAAAGCTCAGCAATGTTCTTTGGTGATGCATGTGATGAAATGGAAACAATTGGTTTGTTTCCACAAGATAGTCCAGAACAGCTAAAAGATAAAATAACGGACAAGATAACAGCTATGGATCAAGGTGAAGGGGTAATGGTATTTGTAGATATCTTTGCAGGATCACCATTTAATATGACTGCACTGGCAATTGATGAGTTAAAAGAAGATCATCATATTCAGTGTTTCACTGGAGTAAATATGCCGTTTTTAATGGAAGCATTAGCAAATAAAGATATGATGAAACTGGATGAAATGACAACGCATTTAACAGGCTTGTCAAAGGATACAATTGTGAATTTAAGAGAATCGCTGGATCTATAACAAGTAAGGAGTGAAATTATGATCTTCAGTAGAAATGCAGAAATTTTTGAAGATAAGAAGAAAAGAAAAATCTTTTATGATAAAAAACATAATCAGTACTATTTATTAAATGCAAAAAATGAACGCTTTGCCATCATTTTTAAAAACAGTGTGTTCAATGCTATTTCCATAGGAATTATTCTTGGTACATTACTTTCGCTTGATTACTGGATTTGGATGATATTATGTATTGCTGTATATGTAGTATGTCTGTTTGTTTTTAATTATCAGATATTACCAGCATTATCTACAGTAAAAACAAAGCATGTGGATAAAGCAGAGTCAGACAAAGATGATAAGAGTTCACTATTTCGTGGAATTGCCTTCTTTGTGATTGGTTGTGGACTAGGTTATTGTCTGCTGACAAATCAGGTTGCTGGAGTTATTAATACAG
Source organism: Breznakia pachnodae (assembly GCF_030814225.1). Lineage (GTDB taxonomy): Bacteria > Bacillota_I > Bacilli_A > Erysipelotrichales > Erysipelotrichaceae > Breznakia > Breznakia pachnodae. The sequence continues at coordinate 372,420 of NZ_JAUSUR010000001.1, read as the reverse complement.
CATTTGTAGGTGGATGTATTGCACTTGCAGTTATTATGGGTTTCTTACAATGTATAGGATTTTATCGCTGTCATAGAAAAATTGCAGGATAGAGAGGAGCAACATGGAAACATCTAGAGCAATTGTGATTACAGAAAAAGATCATTTAGAATTACGTGAATTAGAAAAACCAAAACTAAAAGCATATGAAGTTTTATTTCAGACCAAAACCGTTTCCTTATGTACGATTGAACAGAGAACCTACAAAGGAACAAGAGCCTATCAGTTACCATTTTTAGGAGGCCATGAGTGTAGTGGTGTGGTAGCTGAAGTAGGAGAAGGAGTAGTTGGCGTAAAGCCAGGCGATAAAGTTATCTTTACATCAGGATATTGTAACCAGTGTGAATTTGACCGTTCAGGAAGAGGAACACAGTGTGAAAACAAACAGAAAATGCCAAAACACGCAGTATTTGAAGGATTTGTTCAAGGTGGAGGATTAAGTGAGTACTTAGCGATACCAGCCTGGCAAATTATTAAGATGCCAGATGATGTGAATCTGAATCATGCAGCACTAACGGAACCATTGGCTTGTTGCGTTCATAGTGTATCAAAAGCAAGAATCAAGTTTGCAGATACAGTGGTTATTATTGGACTGGGAATCATGGGATTCCTACACATGAAACTTGCTCTTATGAGAGGGGCAAGAGTAGTAATTTCTGAAACTGACGAAACTCGTAAAGCACTGGCATTAAAGAATGGAGCAAACATGGTATTTGATCCTACGAAAGTTGATGTTTTAGAGGAAGTTCGAAACATTACAGGTGGAAAAGGTGCGGATGTAGTATTCAATACAATTGCCAATCCAGCAATATGGCGAACAGCAATTGAGTTGCTGGCACCATATGGACGCTTGGTAGCTTACAGTTCACAAGACCGTAAAGAGTTAATAGGCGTAGATTTTGGTTATATGCATAGTAAAGAAATTGAATTTATTGGAACCCTTAATCCAACGATTGAGGACAATGAAATAGCTACTAAACTAATTGGAAATAACCTGATTGATATGAGTGATTTAATTGATTCAACTTATGCCTATCATCAGGCTCAGGAAGCATTTGATCGTGCCTGTGTTCCAAATACTTATCGCGTACTGATTAATTTTTAATAAAGGAGAAAGAGATGTTAGTTACATTACATGAATTGCTTGCAAAAGCAAAAAAGGAAAGTTATGCAATTCCTGCCACCAATGTCGACAATGAACACAATGTTCGTGCCGCAATTGCTGCAGCTGAAGAAATGAATTCACCATTGATATTAAATGTAATTCCTAATGCAAATCCAGATATTGAGTTCTTTGGCAGAATCATTTGTGATTTAGCCAGAAGATCTACACAGAAAATAGCTGTGAACCTAGACCATGGGAAAACTTTTGAAGAATGCATGAAAGGAATCCGTGCTGGTTTTACTTCAATCATGATTGATCGTTCCCTATGTCAGTTTGATGAGAATGTAGAAGAAGTAAAAGAAATGGTAAAAATTGCTCATTCACTTGGAGTGAGTGTAGAAGCAGAACTTGGTCATGTTGGATCAGGTGATAACTATGGAGTTGATGGATCGACTGGAATCACCCAAGTAGAGGAAGCGAAACGCTTTGTCGAATTAACCAATGTAGATGCACTTGCAGTAGCTGTCGGTACTGCACATGGGGTCTATACAGGAGAACCAAACATTCGCTTTGAACTACTGCATGAACTTCGTGATGCACTACCAATTCCGCTGGTTCTTCATGGAGGATCAGGAACTGGCGATGAGAACCTGAAACGATGTGCACATGAAGGGATTAATAAAATCAATTTATCCAATGATTTAAAACGTGCTGCAATTGAAAATCTTACGAAAGAAGATTTAAGTGGAAATGCAGTTTATCAGTTATATCCACTACTAGCACAAGGATTTAAGAATAAAGTTATTCACTATATCAAATTGTTTGGATGTGCAGGGAAGTAAGAATTACAGTTACTCATGAGTAGTAAAAAGTATATTTTTTGTGATTTGGATGGAACGCTTTTAAATGATGAAAAGAAAATGACACAAAAAACAATCGATTTAATTAAAAAGATTAAATTGGAGTTCAATATTGTATTTGGAATTGCTACAGGTAGAGCACCAACTTCAGTATTGCCTTTATTAAAACAAGAAGGCTTAGAAGAAGTGGTAGATGTTGTAATTGCAAATAATGGAGTTGACTTGTGTTTATTGAAAGAAGACCGCTTTTACCAATTAAATATGGTATCGCCATCTTCAATCAAAGAAATCTTGTCATATTATAAAGATTTCTCATTTATTAATGTAAGTTTTCATAATCCAAATTGCTTATGTTCATCAAAATTAACTAAAGAGACAAAACGAATCAAAGATTTGAATTTCTTTAAGTTTGAAAAAGTAGTAGATGAAACCAGTGATTTTAAACAGACAGCTAGAGTAATGTTGCTGTTTGATAAAACCGATCATTCAAAAGTTCAAAACATTATTAGCAGATCGTATTTCAGTGGTCTTAGAGGATGTTTTTCACAAGGTAATATCTATGAGTATATGGATGAGCGTACATCAAAGCATAAGGCAATAGAAACTTTTGTCACAGGTCGGGGAGACACTGTGGGAGAAGTTATAACATTTGGAGATAGTGATAATGATATTGAAATGCTTGCAAACTGTGGTTTTGGGGTGGCGATGAAAAATGCAACCATAAATGCATATAGTGTTGCAGATGATCAGACGCAGTTTACAAATAACGAAGACGGTGTTTATGAGTATTTACATGAAATGTTCATAGGAGGAGTATAATGCAAAATTTTATATATGATATACCAACCAAAGTATATTTTGGTAAAGATCAGATTCAGCATTTGCATACCATTCTTGGCGAATATGGAAAGAAAGCACTATTAGTTTATGGTGGAGGAAGTATAAAAAGAAATGGCATCTATGATGCGATTTTAAAGGAAGCAGAAGTTTCTGCTACAAGTATCGTTGAATTGTCAGGTGTAGAAGCCAATCCACAATTAGGTACTGTAAAACGAGGTATAAAAATAGCAAGAGAGGCACAGGCGGATGTGATACTGGCAGTAGGTGGTGGAAGTAGTATCGATTGTGCCAAAGCAATTGCTGCAGGGGTTTATTATGATGGTAATCCGTGGGACTTTGTGATTGATGAATCAAAGATTACTAAAGCATTACCAATTATCAGTGTATTAACAATTGCAGCAACTGGTAGTGAAATGGATCATATTTCGGTGATTTCTAATATTGAAACACAGGAAAAGATTGGAATGCGACATCCACTTCTACGACCTAAGGTAAGTATTATGGATCCAACTTATACATTTAGCGTATCTAAGTATCAGAGCGCATCAGGAACTGCAGATATTATGTCACATGTAATGGAATCCTACTTTTCAAAAGAAGAAGCATACTTACAGGATCAATTTGCAGAAAGTTTACTTAAAACTTGTATTGAGTTTGGAGTAACTGCATATAACAAGCCAGATCATTATGAAGCACGAGCAAACTTGATGTGGGCAAGTAGCTGGGCAATTAATGACCTATTGAAATTAGGAAAACCAGTGGCATGGAGTGTTCATCCGATCGAACATCAATTAAGTGCAGTATACGATATCACGCATGGGGTGGGATTGGCAATACTGACACCACACTGGATGGAGTATGTGCTAAATGATAGCACAGTAGAAAAATTTGCCACGCTGGCAAGAAATGTATGGGGAGTAGAAGATTGTGAAGATCAGTTTAAAGTAGCAAGAGCTGGGATTGAAAGATTAAAAGCATTCTATCATCAGTTAGAGTTACCAACTACACTTTCACAATTGGACATTGATGAAACACATTTTGAGGCGATGGCAGCGAAGTGCGAACCAGCATTGAAAGATGCTTATGTCGCATTAAGTAAGGAAGACATTATTAAGATTTATAAAGCATCTTTATAAAGAACAAAACAAGGAGGAATAAACGATGTTTAAGGCAGACACTATCAAAAGAATTAAAGATACAGGAATTATGGCGATTGTAAGGGTAGAAACAATCGAAGAAGGAATTAAGATTGCACAAGCGTGCCTGGATGGTGGGGTTGATGTAATTGAAATCAGTTATACAAACAGCAATGCTGGTGATGTAATTAAAGCACTAAAAGATAAATTTAAAGATCAGCTGTTGGTAGGAGCAGGAACGGTTTTAGATGCAACAACAGCTCGTTTATCAATTATGGATGGAGCAGAGTTTATTATTGCACCTACATTCAGTAAAGAAGTATCAGATATGGCTAACTTATATCAGGTAGCTTATGCACCAGGTTGTACAACATATACAGAAATGATGGAAGCACTAAAAGCCGGAGCATCTTATATTAAGGCATTCCCAATTTCTAATTACTATGGACCAAACTTAGCGAAAGTATTCAAAGTGCCATTCCCAGATATGCCAATTTTAGCTTCTGGAGGAGCAACTCTTGATAACTTGCATGAGTGGGTTGAGAATGGGATTGATTGTGTTGGATTAGGTGGTTTACTAACAAAAGGAAGTAGTGAAGAAATTACTGAGAATGCAAAGAAATTACGTCAGATTTTAGTTGATACAAGAAATAAAGGAGCATAATCATGGGGAAGATTTTGATTACACCTAGAGGATATGCAAAATATGGAGATGAAGCTGGTAAACGCTTGGAAGAACTTGGATATGAGTTAAATGTAAACCGCAGTGGTTTACCTCTGAGTAGAGAACAGTTCGTAGAGTCGGCAAAAGAAGCAACTGGCATCATTGTTGGTGTGGATGAATGTGATGAAGCATTACTGAAACAATGCAAAGACTTAAAAGCGATTGTGAAGTTTGGGGTTGGAGTCGACAACATCGATTTGGATGCTGCAAAAGCGTTAGATATTTCAGTGGGGCGTTGTGTTGGGACGAATTCCAATGCAGTTGCAGAATACACAATAGGATTAATGTTCGCTGCTTCTAGACATATTGTAGCCGCAGGATGTGATGTTCGCAGTGGTGGCTGGAAGAAGCCAACCGGAGTTGAACTATATGGAAAAACCGTTGGAATTATTGGATTTGGAAATATTGGAAAACATGTTGCTCGTATTGCGAATGGAATTGGTATGAAGGTGCTTGTTTATGATGTGTTTGATATTAAACAAGAAGACTTAGATACATATAATGCGAAAAGTACAAATGTAGAAGATATTATTGTGAATAGTGATTTTATTACCCTACATGTACCACTAAATGATGAAACGAAAAATATGATTTCCACAAAGGAATTCAGACAAATGAAAAAAAGCGCTTGTGTAATTAATGCTGCTCGTGGTGGAGTGGTTGATGAAAAAGCTTTGTATGAAGCACTGAAGAATGGTGATATATTTGCAAGTGCATCGGATGTTTTCACTAGTGAACCACCAGAAAGAACTGATTGGGTCAATGAACTTATCGCCATGGATAATTTCATTCTGACCCCTCATATCGGTTCACGTTCTGAAGAATCAGAAATTAATACAGTAAATAAAGCAACAGACATTATGATTGAGTTACTTGAAAATCACGATTAGGGGGAGAAATGATGAAAGCAATTATTCTTGGTGCTGGAAGAATTGGTAGAGGATTTGTATGTGAGTTATTACTAAGTAATCATGTTGAAGTCGTATTTTTTGATGCTAGTGATGACATGGTTAAGGCATTGAATGAGAAAAAGGAATATACAATTCATGTACTTGGAAATGAGGAATTAAGTACAAAGGTTGAAAATGTAAAAGCCTATTCCATTCATGATATTGAACAGTTAGCTACCTCATGGGAAGAAAGTGATATGATCTTTACTGCCTGTGGTGGAAAAAATATGCCTGCAGTGGGTGAGACACTGGGAAAGGCATTTAGATTATTACTAGAAAAAGGTGCAGTTCATACAAGTAATATTATTACTTGTGAGAACTGGATTGATCCAGCTACTGATTTAAAGACAGCTATTTTAGAAACGCTGAATGACGAAGAGAGTAAAGATGTATTTGAAAAGAATACAGGAGTGAGTGAATCAGTAATTTTATGTACAGGTACGGGAGCACCTGATCCTTCCAAAGTAGTGAATGAAATGGATACATGGGTACAGAATTTATGGTATCTTCCAGTTGATAAAAGTAGAATTCTTGGGGATATTCCTCAGTGGAATCATATTCAATTTATTGATAACTTTGGAAATTTGCTGAAACAAAAAATTTATACCAATAATACAAGTGTTGCCTCTGTTGCATTCTTTGGAAGACTACGAGGAATCAGAAGAGTTGCAGATGCTGCAAATCATCCAGATATTGAACCATTGTTAGATAAGGTATATGAAGAAATTAATACTGCTTTGATTAATGGAATGGGAATCGATGAAAAGAGTCAATTGGAGTTCTCGAAGAATGCCAAAGCAAAATATACAGATTACAACATTGTGGATGATGTAACCAGAATTGCAAGAGACCCAATTCGTAAGTTGGGACCTGAAGATCGCCTGATAGGACCATTAAAAATGGCGCTGAAAGCAGGAGTCCAACCAAAGACGATTGCATTAGCTACAGCCGCTGCATTATATTATCAGGATCCTGAGGATGCAGATGCAAACAAATTGGTTGAGCTACGTAAGGAGAAAGGAATTGACTATATTCTTGCAACCATTTCAAAATTAGAAAAAGATGAAGAAGCTACAAAACTAATCAAAGAAGGAATTGAAGAGTTGAAACAACGTGGTTGGATTGAAGGTGATGCTTAATGAAAAAGGCAGTAGTGATTGGTGCAGGACAATCTGGTAGAGGATATGTTGCACGGTATCTATTTGAGAAAAACTATGAAATTACGTTTATTGATAAAAGTGAAGCGTTAATTCAATTAATGCAGGAAGACCATGCATTTACCATTCATTTCTATCGTAAAGATCGTACACCATTATATATTCAAGGATTTAAGGCATATGAAAGTTATTGCGATGGTGCAAAGAATGCAATTCATGAAGCTGACTTTATCTTCACTGCAGTAGGGGAACAGAATCTTTCTGATGTTGCGAAGCAATTGAAAGAGGGATTGTTAAACAAGGCAAAAGAGACAATATTATTTGCTTGTGAGAATGGAGTGAATCCAGGTAAAGTGCTGAGAGAGGCAATGCATAATGAAAATATCACAGTTCCATTTCGAGTGTCACAGTCAGCAATTTTTTGTTCCACTGTTTCACTGGAAGGAACAAGATTGGATATCCTATCAATGAATGAAACGTTCTTTCCATATGATTGTGATGGATATGATGGAGAATTGGATTTTGATGGTGCTGTACCAATGCATGACTTTGAGAAATATTTTAAGCGTAAGATATACACATATAACTGTTTAGCAGGACTGATTTCTTATTGTGGTTATGTAAAAGGATATGAAGTATATGGGGATGCTGCAAATGATCCAGACATCTCTGAAATGATGGATAAATTGTTAGAGGATTTAAATCCAGTACTTCAAGAGTACTTTGAAATTACCAAAGAAGATCAGGAAGCGTTTGCGGATAAGGCAATGGTTAAAATGAAAGATAAGAGTATCTTAGACTTCAATATTAAAAATGGACGTGCTCCACAACGAAAACTGGGACCAACGGAACGTATTATGACACCACTTAATATACTTAAGGAACATCATATAGATCCGAAAATCATGGAGTTTGTTGCAGCCTCAGCTCTAATTTACTGGGAAGAACTACAAGACACACCTTCAGCGTCTAAACTAACAACAACACCAATTGAAGCGTTGTGTGAACTGAATAAACTTTCTCTGGATGATCCAACAGTCGTAAATATTCAAACCTATGTAGATAAAATCAAAGCAAATCGAGATCATGTAATGATTATGGATATTCTATATGGAAAAGATTAACCTAAATAAAGAGATTTTAGTTAGTGGTTCATTATCTTGCTGTGACATTCTTAACTTAGAAAATGAAATAGAAAAGATAAATCAAAGTGATTTAGATTTTATTCATTATGATGTTGTGGATGGTGAATTTAATAAGTGTTTTGTATTTGGTGATTTAGTATTGGAGAAGATACGACCATACGTAAATAAACCAATAGAAGTACATCTTGCTGTGAATGATATTGATAAGTATTTAGAACCTTTTATTAAAGCAGGAGCAGATTATATTGCTGTTCATTATGAAATAGACTGTAATCACAAAGAAGTATTTGAAAAGATTAGAAGATTAGGTGCAAAACCGATATTAGCATTTAAATCAGTAAGCGATGTACCAGAAGATTTTATAGAATTAGCAAAAGAAGTTGATTGGATTTTAAAACTTACAGTAAATCCAGGATTTGCTGGACAGAAGATTCAGTCTGCTGCAATTGAACATATTAAAATAATGAGAGAGCGTTTATCACAAGCAGGACTAACAACGCATATTCAGGCAGATGGAAATATTCACAGTGAAACAATTCCTTCTGTTGTAGAAGCAGGAGCAACAATTCTGACAGGGGGAACTTCAGGATTGTTTCGTAAGAACACTAGGATACAAGATAATATAGATGAAATGAGACAAATTGCGGGGGAGCATTATGAATAAACTATTATGTCCAAGTATGATGTGTGCAGATTTCACAAATCTTAAAAGTGAAGTAATCAATCTAGATCAAGCTGGTATTGATATGTTTCACTGTGATGTAATGGATGGAAGTTTTGTACCTAACATGACAATGGGAATTATGGATATAAAAGCAATTCGTGGACTTACAGATCGTCTTATAGATGTTCATTTAATGATTGAGGATCCTGCAAGTAAAGTTGATTGGTTTATTGATGCTGGTGCTGATCTGATCTATATTCATCCAGAATCAGAACGCTATTCAATTAAAACCTTACAACATATAAAAGAGCGAAAGAAGTTAGCTGGAATTGCAATTAATCCTGATACCAGTCTTTCAGCGTTAGAAGATATTTTATATGTATGTGATTATGTTTTAGTCATGAGTGTGAATCCAGGATTTGCTGGACAAAAATTTATTGATTTTATTGAGAAAAAAATTGATAAGTTAATAGAATTAAAAAAAGAATATGATTTTAAAATTGTGTTAGATGGTGCATGTAGTGAACCAATTATCAAAAAATACTCTAAAAAAGGGGTAGATGGTTTCATTCTGGGAACAAGTGCATTGTTTAAAGATGGTTTTAATTATGCAGAAAAAATGAAAGAATTAAGGGAACTATAATAGCAACAGCACTTGGTAAAACCATGGTTTTAACCGAGTGCTGTTTTTCTAAGAGAGGAGAAAGAGATGAAAGTTTTAATTACTTCAAATTCATTTGCTTCTTGTGATCCAAAAGCATTTGAATTGTTAGTTGAAGCAGGTTATGAAGTGATACCCAACCCTTGTGGTAGATTATTAAACGAGGATGAATTAATTGAATGGATTAAAGATGTAGATGCTGTCATTTTAGGGACTGAGGTATTAAATAAGAAGGTGATAGATGCGGCAAAGAACTTAAAGATTGTATCACGTTATGGGGTAGGATTAGACAAGGTGGATGTTGAGTATTTAAAAGAAAAAGGAATTAAGTTAACCATTACCCAAAATGCCAATACGAATTCAGTTGCTGATCATGCAGTTGGTCTAATGCTTGCAAGTGCTCACAGTATTTGCAGAAGTGATCGTAATTTGAGAAATCATGTATGGGAGAAACCGATTTCCCATGACTTATACCAAAGCACAGTTGGTGTAATTGGTTTAGGTGCAATTGGTAAAGCAGTAGTAAAACGATTACATGGATTTGATTGCAAGGTTCTAGGCTATGATATTGCATACGATGAGGAATTTATGAAACAGTACAAGGTACAAGCATCTACTATTGATGAAATATTTAAGGCATCTGATTTTATTACCTTACATGTACCTGCACTTGAATGTTTTACTCCATTAATTGATAAAGAAGCGATTAGTAAAATGAAGAAAGATGTAATTATTGTCAATGCAGCCAGAGCAAAACTAATTGATCGTGATGCATTAGTTGCTGCATTAGATAACAATGATATTTATGCAATTGCAACCGATGTCCACTACAAAGAACCTGAGGTAGATCCTGAATTATTGAAGTCACAGACTTCTGTGTTTACACCACATTTGGCAGCATCTTCTTATGGTTCAATTAATACAATGTCACTATATGCTGCAATGAATGTAATTGATTTCTTTAAGGAGCAAAACTGATACTATGGAGAAAATAGCGATTTTAAATGTAAGTAGCATTGGTAGAGATTTTCCTGAGCATATTGAAGAATTAGAGAAAATTGGTGAAGTAACTCGTTATGCAGTGGCAAAAGATGCAAAAACAAAAGAATTATTAGAATTACTTCATGATGTTACTTATATCATTATGGGAACATCACCAACTTTAGATAGTGAATTTTTTGATGGTATGAAGCATCTAAAACTAATTACACGACATGGGATAGGTTTCAATCATATTGATTTAGAAAGTGCAAAACAACACAATGTGTATGTGTGTAATATTACAGGTCGAATTGAGCGTGATGCAGTTGCAGAACAGGCAGCAACTTTGTTGTCGATGGCTGCAAAAAAGATGTTATTAGCTGATTATATGGTTAGAAATGATGAGTGGTTAAATAATCGTGGACGTTTGATGGGATATGAACTAACTCGGAAAGTAACAGGAGTGATAGGCTGTGGAAATATTGGAAGCAGATTCAAAGAAATAATGGAGCATGGTTATCAGAATAAGATATTGATTTATGATCCATATCAAAAACAGACAAGTCAACACGTTGATTTAGAAACACTGTTACGAGAGTCAGATTTTATTTCTTTACATGCAAATCTGACAAAAGAAAATCATCATATGATTGATAAAGAACAATTTGTCATGATGAAAAAAACGGCAGTATTGGTAAATACTGCAAGAGGTGCACTGATTAATGAAGCAGCACTTGTAGAAGCATTAGCTGAGAAAAGGATTGGTGGCTTTGGTGCTGATGTACTTACAAGTGAACCAGTAGAAGTGGATAATCCACTATTAAAATTAGAGAATACCGTTTTTAGTCCGCATGTTGGAGTCTATAACTATGCATGTATCTGTAATATGGATTTAAAGGTAATGAAAGATATTGAACTTGTTCATAAAGGACAAAAACCAGTTGATATTGTGAATAACTTATAGAGAGGTAAAGAGAGATGAAAAACCAAAAAATAGAGAAACTAAAAGATTTTGATACACCAAGTATTACCAATGTAGTAGCAACATATCCGGATAAAGATTATTGTTTGGGATTATATCACCCATGGAATGAAGCATGGTATACCAATCAGGATGCTAAATGTATGTATCCTGAATTAGGGAGAACGGTAGGCTATGCAGTAACTTGTACCTATGGATTACCAGATACAAACTTTACAAGATTAGGATTTGCTGATGTTTTACGAGCAGTTGATAAAATGCCAAAACCAGTTATTTTAGTATTGAAACAAAACTTTCCTGATGAAATCAAACACAAGAATGGACTTTTAGGTGGTAATATGATGACTGCATTAAAGTCTGTTGGTGTTGTTGGGGTTATCAGTGATGGCCCATCACGAGATGTTGACGAAATTCGTCCTTTAGAAATGCAGTATATGTTGAGTGGAGTAACTGCAGGACATGGAAAATGGGCAGTTCAATCTGTTAATACAGGAGTAGAAGTATTTGGGATGCAGGTGACTCCAGGAGAAATTATTCATATGGATGAAAATGGTGCTGTGAAGTTTCCAAATGAACACTTGGATGAAGTGATTGAACGTGCACAAGGATTGGCAGAGTTTGAAGAAAAACGTCAGCGAATGATGCGTGAGACGAATGATGTAGAAGAAATAATAAAAATTATGTCTGGAATCTATGATTAGTGGGTGTTGAGATGAGAGAAAACACATTAAGAACTGCTATGGACAAAGATGGTGTTGTATTAGCAACAAGAATGCATATGACCTGGCCTCTTGTGACTGAATTAATTGGTGTATGTGGATATTATGATTATGTTGAGTTCCTAGCAGAATATGCGCCATTTGACCATAATGATTTAGAGGATATCTGCCGTGCTGCAGAATTGCATAATTTAGCTACCATCATAAAGGTAGATTATGAAAATCGCTCTTATGTAGCCCAAAAAGCACTAGCTTCAGGATTTCAGGGGATTCTTTTTACTGACCATACAAAAGGCGATGAAGTGAAAGAAACGATTCGTTCGATTCGACCTGCATCATTAACTCACAAGGGAGCACTAGGGTTTGTGAATCGCAGATGGATTGGTTGTGAAGAGTTAAGTTCTCAACAGCAATACGCAGAAGATGTTGCAAAAACCGTAATAGGGTTTATGATTGAGAAGAAAGAAGCAGTTGATAACATTGAAGAGATTTGTCAGGTGGATGGGGTGGATTTTATTCAGTTTGGGCTAGCTGACTTTGCGATGAACAGTGGGTTGAATGCAAAAGAGGACGTGGATAAAATAAAGGATATCGAAAGAAAAGTAATTGCTACTGCAATTAAATATCATGTATCGCCAAGAGTAGAAATACGTCATGCATCAGAAATTCCATACTATAAAGAGTTGGGTGTACGTCACTTTGCGCTAGGTACTGATTTAAGAATCTTAAAAGATTTTTGGAGAATGGAAGCACAGCAAGCAATGACATTGTTGAAAGAAGAGAGGTAGATTATGAAGATTGTTATTTTAGATGGTTATACATTAAATCCAGAAGATTTGGATTGGAGTATCTTTGACAATATGGGAGAAGTTATTTGTTATGAACGAACATCACCAGAGGATATTCTAGCAAGATCAAAGGATGCCGATATTATTTATACAAATAAAACACCTTTAAATAAAGAAATACTTGAAAACTGTCCAAACTTAAAGTTTATAGGTGTACTTGCAACAGGATATGATGTAGTGGATTTAGTAACAGCTAAGAAACAAAAAATTGCAGTTTGCAATGTACCTGGTTATGGAACACAAACCGTATCTCAATATGCAATCGCGTTGTTGCTGGAGGTGTGTCACCATATTGGATATCACAATAAACAGGTAAAAAATAAAGAGTGGTCAAAAAACAAAGATTGGTGTTTTTGGGATTACCCTATGATTGAATTAGCAGGTAAAACCATGGGAATTATTGGGTTTGGAAACATTGGGAAAGCCACCGCAAATATTGCTTCTGCTTTAGGTATGAACATTGTATATTATGATGAATATGCTTCAGCAGTTGAAGGAAGTACTTCTTTATCTTTAGATGATTTATTATCAACAAGTGATGTTATTGCACTTCACTGCCCGTTAACAAAAACTACACATGAATTAATCAATAAAGAAACATTAGCAAAGATGAAAGATTCAGCCATTTTAATAAACAATGCACGTGGTAAACTGATCAATGAGGGTGATTTGGCTATGGCCTTACAAAATGGACAACTTTATGCTGCTGCTCTTGATGTGACTTATGAGGAGCCAATAGCAGATGATAATCCATTGCTAAAGTGTGAAAACTGTTTGATTACTCCACATATATCATGGGCAACTAAGGAAGCACGTTCACGTATTATGGAAACTTCATTAACGAATCTTCAAGATTTTCTTGAAGGTAAAGCAATTAATCGTGTAGTTTAGCAGGTGATTATATGAATATTTTATTATCCCCAGATTCCTATAAACACAGTCTTTCATCTATTGAAATTTGTAATGTTATGGAGGAGTCAATTAATCAGATTAGTGATGAAATTAAAGTTCATAAATTTCCAGTGTCTGATGGTGGAGAAGGATTCTTAGATGTATTCTTTTACCATGATGATACACTAGAGAAAAAGTATTATACAGTAAGTGATGAGTCTGGTAATAAAAGAGAGGTAATGGTTGGTTATTGCCCTAAAGTGAAAGAAGTAATTATCGAAGTGGCATTGATTGTAGGATTGGTGCAGTTAGAAGCAAATACCAAAGATATAGAAAAACGAACGACATTTGGAATTGGTGAATTAATCATTCAAGTTTGTGATGATTTGGAAGTGAATAGTATTATTATTGGATTGGGTGGTACCTCAACTAATGATGGTGGGATTGGTTGTTTAGCTGCACTTGGCATGCACTTGTATGATAGGAATCATAATGAAGTGGAACCCTACCTTTTAAATATAGAAAAGGTTCATCATATCGATATGCAGTTGGTATCAGAAAAGATTGCTGATGTTCGCTTTAAACTACTGTGTGATGTGAATAACGTCCTTTTGGGAGAACAAGGTGCCACTTATACTTATGCCCCACAAAAAGGTGCAAATGAGCGCACATGTGATTATCTGGAACATTGTATGAAGAAATGGACTTTGCTTCTGAATGATTTGATGAATAAAACATGTCATGAAGAAAAAGGAAGTGGTGCAGCTGGTGGGTTAGGGTTTGCCTTTCTATCCTGCTTACATACTGAAGTAGTCAATGGAACTTATTATATTTTAGAGCGATTCCATTTTCATCATTATTTAAATCAATGTGATTATTTAATTACTGGAGAAGGAAAAACGGATTATCAAACATTATTTGGAAAAGTACCTGTATCATTAGCCAAGATTGCAAAGCAATACAAGGTGCCAACTATCTGTATTTCAGGAGCAGTTAGTGCTATCAGTGTAATGGATATGTTGGAGAGTGGTATCATTGGTCTTTATGGATTGGCACAACGCCCAATGACATTAAAAGATTCACTCAATGATACGAAATATTTATTGCAGAAGATAACGCAATCTGTTGTATCTACAATTTCTTATCATAAATAAAATAAAGATACTTCGTTTTCAACACTCGAAGTATCTTTTAATATATACATCACAGTTGAGAGTTCATCATAATTCATGTAGAATATATCTATCAATATGAAAAGAATTAATATGGGGTAAGTTATGGAAAACGTAATAGAAATTAGAGAAGCAAGATTGGAAGATTATGAAGCGATAGCATATATGAATACAGAAAGTTTAGGGTATGAATATCCAGTAGAGAAAACCAAAAAAAATCTAGAATCATTGTTAGAGAAGTCTTCACAGAAGCTAGTTGTTGCGTGTGTTGATGACAAGGTAATTGGCTATATTCATGCCAGTGATTATGAGTGTACGTATCGTGCTGCTGCAAAGAATGTTATGGCGATTTGTGTGAATAAACAATATCAGGGATTAGGCGCTGGTAAAAAACTTTTAGCGGCAATTGAAGCGTGGGCTAAAGAAGATGACTCAGATATCGTACGTCTGGTATCAAGCAATTATCGCACAGGCGCTCATGAGTTTTATAAGCGCTGTGGATATATAGAAAATAAACTACAGAAGAATTTTAGTAAAGATGTGTAAGGGAAGAGGCAGAGATGATATTTTATATTATTAACTTAGTAGTATTTTTGATATTTGTAATATCAAATATTCATGATCGCAGAAAGATTATGAATGGATTTTTATTTAATATTCTTTTAATCTGTACTTTAGTATCTTTACTATATCTTGCATTTGATACGAATAATCAGATTCTTTTATTTTTAGTAGGAGCAGTCTTATTTGTAATTTTAATGGTCTTTTCTTTAGGTGCGTTTATTATTATGTTCTTATCATTTATTAATGCATTTATAATCTTACGAAAAGAAGGAAGAAGTTTATCGAATATGCTGACCTTATTTTTAGGATTAGGAATTCTTGGCTTACTAATTGTATCTGGAATGCACTGGGAAACAGCAATGAAAAACCCAATGATTACAACATTAATAGCAATCGTATATGCATATCTGTTTTATTTAATTGTAATCTTGATGAATTACTTAATGTCATCATTTATTTATGGAATTTATCGTCCAAGATTAAACAAAGACTATATTATTGTGTTAGGTAGTGGATTAATTGGTGGTTATAAAGTATCGCCATTGCTTGCCAGAAGAATTGATCGTGGAATGAATTTATACTGGCGTCAGGTTCACAGTAAAAAGAAGAAAAAGAAAACACCAAAGATTATTTTATCTGGTGGGCAGGGAAAAGATGAATCAGTAAGTGAAGCGCAGGCAATGCGTGATTATGCACTGGAGCAGGGAATTCCTTTATGGGATTTATTAATGGAAGACAAGTCTAAAAATACGTATGAGAACATGTTGTATTCTAAACAACTGATTGAAAAGGAAATGGAAGGAAAACCATACCAGGCAGTATTTGCGACAAGTAATTATCATGTATTTCGTTCTGGTATCTTTGCTCGTCAGGCAGGATTAAAGGCTCAGGGAATTGGTTCTAAGACCCCATTCTATTTTTGGTATAACGCGACATTAAGAGAATACATTGCGATACTGGTAATGTATAAGCGCTGGCATCTGACAATTATGTTTCTGATGGCATTTGGAATTATTGTATTGGCATTTATTTTAAATGATCCAAAGATGGTGGAGCGAATCTTACTCTTTATACAAGATTTAGTGCAATAAAAAATGATTTCATATCGCAATTTATAAAGAATTAGAATATAATATATATAGGGTAGAGGGCAAGGTGAAGAGAATGAATAAGATTGAAAGTTTTACAGTTGATCACACACGACTAAAAAGAGGGATTTATGTATCCCGTAAAGATTATTTAAATGAAGAAGTTTTAACTACGTTTGATATTCGTATGACATTACCTAATATTGAACCAGCAATGGAAGCTTCTGCAGTTCATGCAATTGAACACCTGGGTGCAACTTATTTAAGAAATCATGATGAATATAAAGATAAGACAATATATTTTGGACCAATGGGTTGCAGAACTGGATTCTATGTAATTTTCAAAGGTGATTTACAACCAAGAGATGTAGTGGAAATCATTCAGGAAGTATTTATGTTTGTGAAGAATTATGAAGGAGATATTCCTGGGGCAGATGCATATTCATGTGGAAACTATCTTGATTTAAATTTACCAATGGCAAAGTACTGGGCATCAAAATACTATGTAGAAGTATTGCTGCACCTTACTGAAGGTAATTTGGTATATCCGAAAGATTAACTAATGATCACTACAAAACTTAGGTTTGTAGTGATTTTTTGGTATAATGGGATGGAATGTAAGGAGTTGATATGATGAGTGGAGAAGTTTTACTAACAATTGTTTTTATTATTGTCGCAATCCTTTTAACTATTGTAGTTATTGGTCTCTTATATTTATTAATTGCTTACATGAAAGATAGAAGAGAGAGGGATGAAGTTCAAAATAATAAAGAAATGCAAAGCCAACTTCTTAGTTATATAAGAGAAAATGAGGAGAATGAATTTGATTATGCTTTTGTATCAAGAAAACTAAATTTATCAAACAAGGAAATCTATAAATATTTAAGTTTCTTAAGTGATGAGGATAAAATTGTTGCGCAACAAAAGTATTTACGAAAACCAATACTGTTATCAGATAATGATATTGAAAACTTTTATTGGAAAGTATATATCCGTTGCGATAAACATCCTGTTTCAAAATTAGGGACACTTTATTCACAAAATGACGAGTCAGAAACAAGTTTATAGAAATTTAATATGATAATAGATTTGTTTGTTTATCATATAAGAAAGAGATGTAGTATAATAGACACATAGGTGAGGTATTAACATGGAAAATTTTTCGTATTATGTTCCTACTGAAATTTATTTCGGTGAAGGATCAATTCAACAACTGAGCGATGCTGTAGCAAGATATGGAGATAAAGTTCTACTTGTTTATGGTGGTGGAAGTATCAAGAAAATTGGTTTATATAAAAAGGTAAAGTCATTATTAAAGGATGTTACAATACATGAATTATCTGGAGTGGAACCAAACCCGAGATTAGAGAGTGTAGTAAATGGAGTAAATCTTTGTAAAGAGAATGATATACAGGTTGTATTAGCCGTTGGTGGTGGAAGTACAATTGACTGTGCCAAGGCAATTTGCGCTGGTATGTATTACGATGGTAATCCTTGGGATTTTATTGAGGACAGTAATCTAATTACAGAAGCATTACCATTAATTTCAGTACTTACATTAAGTGCAACAGGAAGTGAAATGGATGCAACTGCAGTAATTACAAATCCTGAATTAAAATTAAAGAAAGGATTTGGCCACAGAACGTTATTTCCTAAAGTAAGCATTATGGATCCAACGTATACGTATAGTGTATCAAAATATCAGACTGCATCAGGTACAGCTGATATTATGTCACATATCATGGAAACTTATTTCAATGATGGAGAGATATCACAAGTATCCAATCAGATATCAGTATCACTATTAAAGACATGTCTTCGTTATGGGAAGATTGCTTATAATGAACCAGAAAACTATGAAGCAAGAGCAAATATGATGTGGACTTCATCACTTGCAATCAATGGGTTAACTGGTTGTGGTGTTGGCAAGAAGTGGAGTTGCCATGCAATGGAACATGTGCTTAGTGCCTATTATGATGTAACGCATGGAGCTGGTCTTGCAATGCTTACGCCAAGATGGATGGAATATATTCTAGATGGTTCAACAGTTGATAAGTTTGCTTCTTATGGCCGTGATGTATGGGGTCTGGAAGGGACAAATGATATGGCGATTGCAAAGATAGCAATTCAAAAGACCAAAGAATTCTTTGAAAGTTTAGATTTGCCAATGACATTTGAAGCAATTGGGATTCCAGAAGATGCACCAGTTGAAGAAATGGCAGCAAGTGCAACTGCTTCAAAGGGTGGTAAAATTGATGGGTATCGTGAACTATCTACACAAGATGTTATTAATATCTATCGTATGTGTATGTAATCAATAAATGTGAAAGAACATTCTAAGGAGTGTTCTTTTCTTATGGTATTTTATAGTGAAAGTGACTATAATGATTATATGAAAAAAATAACAACAATCGCGCAAGAATTATTATTAGAAGTAAATCATAAAGATATTGCAGTTGATTTCACATGTGGGAATGGAAATGATACCTTCTTTCTAGGACATCAATTTAAAGAGGTGTATGCGTTTGATATTCAACAGCAAGCAATTGATAATACTGAGAATATGTGTCGCTATCTAAAGAATGTTTATGTGCATTTGGATTCACATGAACACTTCGATAAGTATACAAGACGTTTGGATGCTGGAATCTTTAATCTTGGATATCTGCCACAATCTGATGAGACAGTGACAACGAATGCTGATACTGTAATTACCACATTGAATAAAGTTTGGGAACGAATGAACTACGAAGGAAGAGTTGTCCTTGTGTTGTATCCTGGGTTTGAAACAGGCAAGCGAGAAGCGATGAAAGTTGAAGAGTATTGCAGCACACTTGCAAGCAAACATTTTGATGTAATGAAGCATCAATTGATCAATCGTAAAGATGCACCATATATTATATGCATTGATTATCATCGATAAATAAAGGGTTAGTAGCAATTGTTACTAACTTTTTTTGTATTTCTATTGACGAATATATCCCAACTGTATATAATGTATATATACAGTTGGAGGTGAATGATGTTTCTTGTAATAAGTAATAGTTCACAGACACCAATTTATGAGCAAATTGCAACTCAGATTAAAGATAAAATTTTATCCGGAGAATTATCTGCTGGGGAACAATTACCATCAATTCGTGGACTGGCAAAGGACTTAAGAATTAGTGTAATTACAACCAAACGAGCCTATGAAGAATTAGAGCACGCAGGATATGTTGAAATGATCAGTGGTAAAGGCTGCTTTGTTTCAAGTACAAATAAAGAGTTAATTAAGGAAGAAGTATTAAAAGCAATTGAAGGAAACCTAACTGGTGCCATCAATTTAGCGAGAAAGATAGGATTTAGTAAGGAATCATTAAGTGAATTGTTAGAGTTCTTATATGAGGAGGTAACAGATGAATAGTATTAGTGTAAAACAGTTATCAAAAAAGTATGAAGATTTTCAGCTCAGTGATATATCATTTGATGTTCCAATGGGTACCATTATGGGATTGATTGGAGAAAATGGAGCAGGTAAAACAACAATTATCAAATCAATGTTGAATCTGGTAAATGTTGAAAGTGGAGATGTTAAAATCTTTGATAAGGATTATAAAAAAGATGAGAAGTTAATCAAAGAAGATATTGGTGTAGTATTGGGAGAAGCTTTTTTCTCACCAATGATTGATGCCAATCATGTAGATAAAATTATGATGAAAATCAACCGCAACTGGAGTTCTAAATTATTTTATTCATATCTTCAACAATTTGAATTACCAAAAGATAAAAAGATTAAGGATTTATCCAAGGGGATGAAGATGAAACTACAGATTGCTACAGCTCTTGCTAGAGACCCAAAGCTGTTAATTTTGGATGAACCAACAAGTGGATTGGATCCAATTGTACGTAATGAAATATTGGATATCTTTCTAGACTTTATTCAGGATGAACAACATACCGTATTGCTTTCTACACATATTACAACAGATCTAGAAAAGATTGCTGATTATATAACTTTTGTGAATAAAGGAAAACTAATCTTTAGTAAGGATAAGGATGATATCATGGAAAGTTTTGGTATATTGAAATGTGATGAAGAAGCATTTGATGCTCTAGATCCAGAAGATATCATAAGATATAAAAAGCAAAAATACAGTTATGAAGTATTGGTGGAAGATCGTGATCGAATCCAAAAGAAATATAGTGGAGTGATTATTGATAAACCAACCATTGATGAAATTATGATGTTATATATTAAGGGGAAGGAGTAATACCATGAAAGGATTAATTTATAAAGATTTACAAACAATAAAAGGTTATAAGAATTCACTGTTAATATTATTATTGGTATTTGTGGGTGTTTCATTTGTCGATGACGGTTATTTAAATATGCTGATGTTTATGATTCCATTTATGGTAATTATGATGTCAATTAATACTTTTAGTTATGATGAATATACGTTATGGGATTCTTATGCATTAACAATGCCACTGAATCGAAAAGATATTGTAAGAAGTAAATATGTACTTGCCTTTATTCTGATTGCGATTGGAGTTGTGTTAGGAGGAGCAGTCCCATTATTGATTTCATATGTTAACAATGGTGTTGGAAACTTAGAGAATATGTTATCTTCACTTGGTGGAACAATGTTTGGAATTGCATTGGTAGTTGCACTTACAATCCCATTTATCTATAAGTTTGGTGCTGATAAAGCCCGTATCTATATGATGATATCCGTTGCATTGTTAGCACTTGGAGTTGTAGGGATTGTATATCTGCTAAACAATACATTTGATGTTGGAGTGATGATGACAACGCTGTATAATGTAATTAACAGTTATGGAATCATTATAGCGATAGCAGCATTGATTGGTGCATTTGCATTATCCTATAAAATATCTTGTAATATTTACGAAAAGAAAGAACTTTAAGAAACCTGACTAGGGTTTCTTTTTTTGCTTTGTGTTTCAAACAAATAGAGTTATAATATAGAGTAAGTAAACAGTGAGAAACTATTAAGATTATAATTATAATTAAGAGGATTGCCGCTCTTCCTACAACGGTTTTATGATTATTTTTGATGAGGTTTGTGGTACTAATATAGGTAGGTGGTATTATGGTACGTTATGATCCAAAATTAGATCATGGATTAACAAACAAACAGGTAGAAGAACGAAAAAGAGACAATTTAATCAATGCTTCTGACATAAATGAAACTAAATCTTATAAAAAGATTATCACAGATAATCTTTTTACCTTATTTAATTTTGTGAATTTGGTGTTAGCTTGTATTATTATTCCAACAGGCTCTTTTAAGAATTTGTTGTTTTTAGGTGGTGTTGTTTCCAATTTTGTAATTGGAACATTCCAAGAAATAAGAGCAAAAAGAACACTTGATCGAATATCTTTGATTGTGTCTTTGAAAGCACATGTTATTCGTGAAGGAGAGCATCTAGATATTCCAGTAGAAGAAGTCGTCTTGGATGATTTACTGGAGATAAAAACAGGCGATCAGATTGTCAGTGACAGTGTTGTACTCGATGGAGTTGTTGAAGTTGATGAGTCTTTACTTACAGGAGAAAGCGATTTTATAAAGAAAGAGGTAGGAGATTTCCTATACTCTGGAAGTTTTGTGGTAAGCGGTTGTGCATCAACAAGAGCGGATAAAGTAGGTAATGATAATTATGCTGCCAAAATCACACGTGATGCTAAGAAGTTTCAACGTTATCCATCTCAATTAAGAGATTCATTAAATGCAATTATCAAGGGAATTGGGATTATGATTATTCCACTAGGAGGATGTTTATTCTTTCAAAGCTTTGTCGTAAATGGAAATGATTACGCGACATCAGTATTAAGTGTGTCAGCAGCGCTTATTGGGATGATTCCAGAAGGATTAGTAATCTTAACGAGTATTGCATTAGCAGTTGGAGTTATGAACTTAGCCAAGCAGAAAACGTTGGTACAGGAGTTGTACTGTTTAGAAACTCTGGCGAGAGTAGATACCCTTTGTCTGGATAAAACAGGAACGATTACAGAAGGTTTAATGGAAGTAAAAGAAGTTATTAAGTTTAGTGATGATAATATTGAAGAAATTATGAAGAATTATTTGTATATTACGAAACCGGATAATCCAACTTCATTAGCTTTATATGACTATTATGATACGAGTGAGACATTTACATTTGTATCTAAAATACCATTTTCGAGTAAACGTAAATACAGCACAGTAAGCTTTTCTCATGCTTCTTATGTGCTTGGTGCATATGAGTTTATTGTGGAAGAAAATATCCATCATAAAAATGATATCGAAGCATTAAATAAGCAAGGTTATCGTGTCATTGCTTTAGCGAAATCATCTAAGCAGATTGGTGAAAAATTACCTGATGACTTAGAAGTAATTGCGTTGTTTGGTCTTGTTGATAAAATTCGTGAAGATGCTAAAACTACGTTATCTTATTTTATGGAACAAGATGTTTGTCTAAAGGTTATTTCTGGAGACAATCCAAAAGCAGTTAGTCAGATTGCCAAACGTGCAGGTGTAAATAATGCGGAAGCATTTCTGGATGTGCATAATTTAAGTGATGAGCAAATTGATGAGCTTATTGAAGACCATACAGTATTTGGACGAGTAAGTCCACAACAGAAGAAATTAATGGTAGAACGATTAAAAGAACATGGACATATTGTAGCGATGACTGGAGATGGTGTAAATGATGTATTGGCATTTAAGGCAGCAGATATCAGTATTGCAATGGCAAGTGGAAGTGATGTAGCAAAATCAAGTGCAAATCTGGTACTGTTGGATAATAACTTTGATGCAATGCCTCATGTATTATATGAGGGGAGAAGAGTTATTAATAACATTGAAAAAGTAGCAACCCTGTTTCTAACAAAAACCATCTTTTCTTCCATTCTTGCATTCTTTGTTTTATTTACAAATATGAGTTATCCATTTGTGCCAATCCAGTTAACGATGGTTTCCTCACTTACCATTGGAATTCCAGGGTTTATATTGGCACTGGAACCAAATCGTGAGCGGGTAAAAGGAGAATTCTTAGAGAATGTATTAAAGGTTAGTTTGCCCTCAGCAATAAGTGCAGTAATCTCTTTAATTTACTGTATGCTATTATATCGTTTTTCTGATATTTCCAGAGAAGTGATGGTTCAACTTGCAGTACTTACTTTGTGCTTCAATGGAATGATTGTGCTAGTAAAAGTGGCTCGTCCATTTACGCCACTACGTACAGCATTGGTTGTAGTTATGGGAATAGGTTTAGTCGGTTGTCTGCTATTCTTCTATGATTTCTTTGGGATGAAACCACTAATTGGACAACGATTAATTTTGCCAATGCTTATCATTGTCGCAATATTATTGGGAGTTTCGTATATTGGCAGAAAAATTGTAGAGCAGATTTATAAAATAAAGCGAAAGAAATAGCCAGTATCGTGTATAATATAAGTTAGGAGCAGTGATATTATGTTTGAACGTTGTGTAGCCTTATTAAAAGAAAGAGGCGTAGAAATTAGTGATATTGTAGATTGTGTTTTTTATCTGCAAAGAGATCATGTAACAGACCATGATGAAGCTGCAATTACAGAAACTGTATTGCAGGTAATTGAAAAAAGAGAAGTACAGCATGCGATTATCACCGGTATCTGTTTAGATATGATGAGTGAAAAGAAAATGCTGATTGATAAAGAGTTAGAAGATATTCTAAATCGTGATGAAAGTCTGTATGGTATTGATGAAGTTCTTGCATATGGAATCTGTAATTTATATGGATCTATTGCATTAACAAACTTTGGTTATATTGATAAAGCAAAATATGGAATTATTAAGAAATTAAATGACCATATGGATAACAGTGAAGCCTGTCATACGTTTTTAGATGATATCATTGGGGCAATTGCGGCAAGTGCTGCAAGTAAAATCGCTCATAATCAAAAGGTGAAAGAATGAAATGAGTAATGCTTTCATTGTTACTTGTCTGTGTTTTGGTAGGGTGTAGCAGTAACAAAACAACTGCTCAGCATCAAACTATTGAAGCTAGTGAAGTAATTGAAAAAGTTACCAATCAGGAAACATTTGTATTGTTGATTACCAATGATGATTGTGATCCATGTACAGAGTTCCATGATAAGACAAGCAATAAATTATCAAAAATAAATAAGGATTTGTATGAACTGAATTATTCAAGTGTAGATGCTAATACTAGTGATCAGCTGAATCAGGTCTTGAGTGACTATTCTTCTTGGCCAGTACTTATGTATATCCAAAATGGAAAATTATATGAAAATGGTGTTTATGAATATTCATTAGATCCGGAAGGGTGGGAAGAATGGTTAATCGAACAAAATTTACTACCTCAAAATTAATACAGGATAATTTAATTACCAAAGAGGATCTGATTGAACATTTAAAGGGAATTGGTATTCAAAAGGGCATGGTTGTATACGTGCAGTCATCTTTGGAATATTTTTCTTATATCTGTGGTGGAAATCGCACCCTTATAGAAGCATTACAGGAAGTTGTTGGATATGATGGTTGTATTGTCACAAGTGCTTTTTCCAGAAAAAACATTGACCCTTTGAATCGTGATGTTGATAAGTTTAAGCCTTATCAGATTGAAGTTGTGCGTGATGCAATGCCACCGTTTTCAAAAAAGTTAACACCTAGTAATAATAAACTTGCAAATCAGATGATGCGTCATGATGGGGTATATCGTTCCAATCATCCAACCCATTCATTTATCGCATGGGGAAAATATGCAAAACTGATTTGTGATAAACAACCACTTCATTTTTCTTTATCAAAAGATTCGCCATTGGGGAAACTTTGTGAATTAAATGGATTTGTATTACTCTTGGGAATCAAGTATGAAGGTGCTGATATCTTTAAAGTTGGTCGTGTCAATGATAGCGATACACCGATTCGAATTGTTACCAGTCCAATTGAAAGAAGAGGGAAAAAGAGTTTTATCAGTATGCTTGAATATGACTATGGTAATAAGGATATTACTGGTATTCAGCAGATGTTGGAAGAGCGTCAGATTGTAAAGGAAACCTTTATTGGAAGAGCTCGCTGTCGCTTGTTCAATGCGAAAGAAGCACTTACTCTTTCTAGTGGGTATTTCCATACCCATACAAAAGAATGAGCTAATAAAAATTTATAAATAATGAAATCGTTTCTCACTGAGGACGATTTTTTTCTTGTTGACTTTCTATTAAAATTAAGTAAATCTATAAATAAGAAACAGAAACTTAAGATTGCAAATCAAAAAAATGGAGTTTCGTAGCAATTTTCATTTATCTTTTATTAGAATCATTATGATGAGATAGAAGGCAAATGAAGGTCATTGGAGGGAAAAGAATAATGAAGGGTAAAAAAAGAATCAAACAGGAATACATCATACTGATCTTAAAAGTAATCATCATTATCAGTATTCTAATTTTTTTAGTTATGCGCTTTGTATTTGCATCGGTTCACATTGATGGAACGAGCATGGAGCCAACGCTAAGAAATAATGAGTATGGGATTGCAAATCGCTTTGTTGTTAGTGAAGAGACAATTACTCGTTTTGATATTGTTGTGGTTGATGAAGAAGATGAAGGACAGATTGTTAAGCGTGTAATTGGTTTACCAAATGAAACGATTCAGTATAAGGATGATACACTGTACATCAATGGTCAATTAGTGTTAGAACCATTCCTTGATCAAGATTATATTGAATCCCATACGATGGAACATAAAATACCATTTACAAGTGACTTTGGACCAATTACCCTAAAGAAAGATGAATACTTTATAATTGGGGATAACCGCATGAATTCTAAGGATTCACGAGCATTTGGACCAATTAAAATTGATTCTATTATCGCAAAAGATATTATTATTCTTTACCCATTTGACCAGATTAGAATAGAGAACTCTAAATAATTTTAAAATTATTGGAACCTTTTTTCAATTTCATTCGCCACTTATGTTAGAAAGGATGAAAAAATATGAGTAGGTTAAGAAATGAGGAGATTCAAAAATTTCTAGATGGAGACGATAGTATATTTCCAGAAATCTTTGGTAAGTATCAAAATAAGATTTATTATCTTGCAGTAAATATATTGCATAATGAAGCTGATAGTGAAGAAGCAATTCAAAATACTTTCATTGAAGTTATCGCGAACCGTTCTGCTTTACGGGATGTTCGTGCTTTTAATGTTTGGTTATATCGAATTGCATATCACAACACTTTAGATATTTATCGCAAAAACAAACGTGGTGCATTTACCAAAGATGGAGAATCCATAATAGAAAATTACTCTGATAAAAAAGGTGACTCAGGTGATGCGGTGAGAAAAAAGACAATTTTGGAAGCAGTACAAAAAGAAATTGATGGACTTCCTGAAGACATGCGCGAAGTTTGCCTATTAAGATTTGTAGGTGAATGTAGCATTGAAGAAATTGCAGACATTATGGGTGTTCCGGTTGGTACTGTAAAGAGTCGTTTGCACAGAGCTAAAAAACAGCTGAAAACAGGTTTATCCAATCGTCAGGTTACACCGGCAGTATACTTGTCATTTACGTTTACTCCACTGATGTTCAAATTATACAATTCATTGGTAGCACAAGAATCAATGGATCCAAATTCAAGAGCAAAAGTTGCACGTGTAATTGAAAATGCAACAGGAGTTACAGCGGGTGTGGCAGCAGTTGGTACTGGGTTGTTTACAGGGTTTGGTGCATCTATTATAAGCGTTGGTTTAATTCTGGGAGCATTTGGAACTTATACATTTTTAAACCCAGCTGTGGAGGCAGTTTCAAAACCGGTAGCCCAATTAAAAGATATCGGCTATCTTAAAGAATTAACAAATGAAGACTTACAGATCGTTTTGTCATTTGATGAACAACCGGATATAAAAGATATCAAGGTAGTGTTGAGTGATAGCGAAGAAGAAATTAAATTAACTAATGAAGATGATTATAATTATGCATTTATCGTGAATAAGAATGGAACTTATAATGTTCAGTATCGCGATGTATCGCAAGAACTTGTAATCGACAATATTGACAAGGAATCTCCAGTTTTAACTAGTCTGACAAAAGAAGACGGATTATTGAAGATATTGGCTAGTGATAACTTGTCTGGAATTGATTTTGAAAAATCTTATGTACAAGAGGGAGACAACATATTTGGTCTTATTCAGATTGGAACCAGCAGTGCATATTTAGAAGATGCGGTTGAAGAGGAAGCCAAGCTGTATTTGTATGATAAGACGGGGAACTACCAAGTATACAAAATAAATTCAAAAGAAGTAAGTCTTATAGACAGCAATACTGTTAATTAAGCATATAAAGAAGGGAGTACTAATTTTGGCAAAAAGGAAAAAGGTAATTAGTGGAATTAAGAAAAGTTTCGTTGCCGCAGTAGCTGCATTTATTGCATTAAGTGTTGTAAGTGTACCTGCTGTTAAGGCAGAAAGTGAAGATGTCAGTTATAATCTTCAAACAAATGTCAGTGATGATCAAAAATCAGTAGAAGTAGTTTTTGAATCCTTTCCAAATAGTAATGATGTTGAAATTTTAGCAATTGGAAATCCTGATGGAAGTATTAGTGAAGGAAGTTCAACAAGTTATATTTCAACCGAAAATGAAATATTGACATTTGTAATCAACTATAAAGTATACGAGGAAGAAGAAGGAAAGATTAAAGAAATTAAAAGAACAAAAGAAGTTGAATACGAAGTAAATCAAATTGTCAGCGAGAATACAAATGAACAATCAGTAGAGGCATTTAGTGAAATAATGCCATTATCAAACAGTTCATGGAGTTTCAGAAATGACTTTAATATCTCTTCAACAACAGGAGGATTAAAGTTCATTGATGACTATACATTAGAGTTGGGGAATAAGTATGCTGAGTATTACAGTTTTACTTATAAGAAGAATGCGAAATGTCTGTCATTGTGTGGAACGGCATTCTGGGAAGGATGGTATGCTAAATTTGCTGCTGTATCAAAACAACCTGTAGATTTCTCTAAAGGTTTTACAGTGAAAAATATGTTATCATCAAATACTACTTTAATGGGTGATGGATTTACGATTGGTTTTCAAACGAATCCAAATCTAACATATACATATTTACCAGGTGGTGCGATGGGTATCTATCGTTTTGACAAATACTATGGAGCACGTAATGGGGTTATATTTGAAGTTGATTATCATGATAATGATAATGAATTTGGTGATTCAGGGTTAGGTAAGAATCACATTGCGATTCATAAAACAAACCAATATGGAGATGTAACAACTCCAGTTGCTTATACAAAGAATATTACGCATACACATCAAATGACAGTATTTGATGTGGAGTGGGTAGTTACCGATGAAGCGACTGGGACTGGAACATTAACATTCAACTATGGTTCATATTATTTAAAGTATGAAAACTTTAGACCACATGAAGTGTTTGGAGGAACGGTGAATAATCCAACTCCTGCATATTTAACATATAGTGGTGTATTATTGAAAGATTATGGATCAAATAATAAACCTTTCCAAATTCAATTGGCAAACTTTAATTATAACAATGATGAAGTAAGTGCTAATAATGGGTTTATTACAGAATCACAAGCAAAAGCATTAAGTAATACAAATGGATTAATTCCATATAACAATGCAACTGCAGTTTCTAAGAGTGGAGCAAGTGTTACTCCAACTGCAACAACAGCATCTTGGAATGATATTAAAGCTGGAACAATTGGAACATATGATGTAACTTATTCTTATGGAGATGCATCAACAACAGTAAAGATTAATGTTGTAAAAGATGGTTCAATTATTTCACCAAATAAAGACTTTGCATTATTTGGAGTCAATGCATCACTTTCACAAATGGAAGCACAGGCATTAACATCAGTGAATTCTTTATTAACAGTTCATGAAGCAACTGTAACGATGGCTGATGGAAGCAGTGCAACAGCAAATGTGAGCAATGCATCATGGAATGCAATTAAAGCGGGTACAGTTGGTAGATATACAACAATTATCTCATATGGTACAGGAGCAAACTATACTGAGAAACAACTTACTCTGTCAGTAGTGGAAGACCAAAAGCATGTAGTAAATGCCAGCAATGGATTTATTACGCAAACACAGGCAAAATCAATTAAGACAATGTTTGATTTTATCCCATATAACAATGCAAGTGTTACAACAAATCAAGGAACAGCAGCAGCTCCAGATAGTGTCTCAACCAATTCATGGAATGACATTACTGCTGGAACCATAGGAACATATGATATTACTTATGCATATGGAAGTGGAAACGTTCGTGGTGAAAAGACAGTAAAATTAAATGTAGTGAAAGATGGGACTGTATTCCCACCAGACAACAGTTTTGCACTATATGCTAGAAATGGGTTCATTAAACAAAGCGAAGCAAAACTGCTTACTGATTCAACCCAATTAATTCCATACAATGATGCTTCAGTAACATTGAGTGATGGAACAGCAGCAACACCATTAGTGAGTGTAAATAACTGGACAAACATTACTAGCGGAACAATTGGAAGTTATGATGTAACGTACTTGTATGGTGCAGGTGCAAATCAAAAATTTAAAACAGTAAAACTGAATATAGTTGAAGATGGTTCAGTAGTGCCACCAGATCACAGTTTTGCATTATATGCAGAAGATGGATCGATTTCACAGACACAAGGAATGGCATTAACGACACAGGCACAACTAATTCCATACAACAATGCAAAAGTAACATTAGCAGATGGTACTCGTGCAGAACCAACTGTAAATGCATCAACATTTAGTGAAATTGTTGCAGGAACTGTAAAGGTTCACCCTGTAACATATAGTTATGGAAGTGGAAGTAATCAAGTACAATTGCCAGTAAATCTTACAATGACTGCAGATAAAAAACATGTTATTAATGCGGAAGATGCATTCATTTATGAAACACAAGCAAAAGCATTAACTCATCAGGATCAGTTGATTCCTTACAATACAGCAAGTGTTACTACCAATACAGGTGGAACAGCAGCTCCAGTTGTAACAACAGGTAGCTGGGCAAATATTGTAGCAGGAGTACATGGTTCTTATGATATTACTTATAGTTATGGAACAGGAATAACGCAAGGTACCAAAACAGTATTACTGACAGTAGTACCAGATGGAACGGTTTTTCCTCCAAGTAAAGACTTTGCATTATATGCAGAGAATGGACTAATTAATGTGGAGCAGGCAAAAGTTCTGACATCACAAACAGATATGATTCCTTATAACTCAGCTTCAGTTATCTTGAAGAATGGTACACATGTTCAACCGAATGTAACTACTACTTCTTGGGTAGCGATTAATGCTGGTATTGAAGGAACATACCCTGTAACTTATAGTTATGGAAGTGGCAGTGATTATGTAAGTAAAACAGTTGATTTAACTGTTACAAAAGGTATCACACCACCAAGTCATGACTTTGCACTGTATGCAAGAAATGGATTTATCTATAAAACACTGGCTCAAAGCTTAGGTGTACAAACGGATATGATTCCTTATAATGATGCTTATGTAACATTAAAAGATGGATCTTATCTAGATCCACAGGTTGCAACATCATTCTGGTCACAAATCAAAGCTGGAACAATAGGTTCTTACGATGTGACTTATGCTTACACACAAGCAAGTGAATCGTTGAGTACAACAGTGAAATTAAATGTAATTGAAGATGATTCTATTATTTCACCTAACCAGGATTTTGCGATTTTTGCGAAGAGTGGAATTATTCAACAGTCAGACGCACAGGCATTACTAAACCGCAATGAACTGATTCCTTATAATAAGGCAACAGTAACATTGAGTGATGGAACAAGTGATACACCTGTCGTAACAGCAACTAGCTGGCTAGCAATTCGTGCAGGAATACTAGGGACATACTCAGTTACCTACAGTTATGGAAGTGGAAGCAATGAAACTTCGAAGACTGTAAACTTGAGAGTGGTACCAGATGGTGATGTATCACCTGAAAAAGACTTTATACTTTATGCATCAGATGGATTTATATCACAAGAAGATGCAAAAGCTATTACTGCACAAAAGGATTTAATTCCTTACAATAATGCATCAGTTATCTTAAGTGATGGAAGTGATGCAGTCCCTGGTGTATCAACAACAAGTTATGCTGATATCAAAATGGGAAAATTAGGAACATATAAAGTAACTTATCGTTATGGAAGTGGTTCAAACCAAGTATCGAAAACAGTAAATCTAACTGTACATAATGGAACTGTTTCACCAGAAAAGAACTTTGTGTTAAGCGCGTACGATGGACTTATCTCACAAAGTGAAGCAAAAACATTAACTGCGACAACCGAGTTAATTCCATTTAATAAAGCATCTGTAGTGAAAAAAGATGGAACAACGGATGTACCAACGGTTACGATGCTACCATTTGACTGGTTAGCTACAACAAGTGGTATTAAAGGTTCTTATCCAGTACTTTACAGTTATGGAAGTGGAAGTGACCAAGTACAGAAAACAGTTATGTTGACTGTATACGAAGATGGTGGAGTGGTTTCACCAGAAAAAGACTTTGTATTGAATGCACGTAATGCAGTTATTACCGAAAGTGAAGCAAAAGCATTAACTGGAATCAGTGAATTGATTGATTACAATAATGCACGTGTTACTTATGCAAATGGTACAACTGCAATACCAAATGTTTCATCAACGGATTATCCAAGCATTAATGCGGGAATCATTGGAACATACAATGTAACTTATGATTATGGAACTGGTGATAATTTCACGATGAAAGTAGTAAAAGTTACAGTAGTAAGAGACGGAGCAATCATTTCGCCTGAACGTGATTTTGCAATTTATGCAAACAGTATTTCATTAACTCAGGAAGAAGCAAAAGCTCTTGCGAATAAGGAAGCATTGATTCCATTAGCACAAGCAACAGTTTACTTCGCAGATGGCACAACAACTGTACCAACGGTTGCAGTAGATGATTGGTCTGACTTGAATGCTGGAACACCAGATAATTATGAAGTAGATTTTGCATACAACGGACTTGTAAAACAAGTGCATGCAGAAGTTACTCAACAATACTATGTACGTCATATGTTTGACTACGATAGAAATGGACGTATAGATATTCTGGATCATGTTGAATTCACTAGTTATATGAGTGGTTCAAGAACAATTACAAAAGAGATTTTGTATATGAGTGATTCTAATGGAGATGGAAGGATTGATATTTTAGATTTGGTTGAAATAAACCGATTCATTAGTGATCCTACATTACCATTAATAGAAGTACATATTCCAATCTAAGAATTTAAGAGATGCAAAGAAATTTGCATCTTTTTTAATTTTTATGGAACCTTTTCTTAATTAAGTTCGCCCATGTAGATAGAAAGGATTTTTTATATTCATATTTGTTTATATGAAAAAGAGGAGGTTAATATGAATTTAGGAATACAAAGTAAAAAAGTCAAGATATTTGGTATTGTGGCTTTGGTAGCAGCAATTGCAGTTCCTGCAGTTTCGGCTTTACTACCTACTGATACAAAAGCAGATAGGGTCGATGGTGAGCCAATGTTCGAAATCATGCCAATCCATACAGTTACCAGAAATGACGGTGGGGGAGCATATGGAACTCACGAGAAGGCTAGTTATGAGGAAAATGGAATTCAATATTTTCGTGATGGAGATATCATAGAAGTTACTATTGCACTTCCAGCAGAGCATGGTTCAATTGCTTTTCAGGATTGTGTAAATTATGATAAATCAAAAGTTACATTATTGTCAGGTTATTATGATATTCGTTCAACGTTATCAAGAAATTACATTGATGCAACTTGGTCAACTCAGGTATCTGCATTAAACAATGATCCAGAACATATTTTAGTTTATGGAACAACTGCAGATTACACAAAAGGTGGAGAATTTGACGGAGGAGTCTTAGCAAAAATGTATTTCCGAGTTCTTCCAGGTGTAGAAACAGCTGAGGGAACAGCGATTACGTTTAATTTCTCACAGTTCCAAACAGCTGGATACTCAAATGGAGCACGTGTTTATACACATGCAGGATATGATGCGAATCGTGATGCTGAAACAGCATACTTCATTCCTGCACCAATTACAGTAACTGCAAAAACACCAGGTAATGGTGGTGGTGAAGAACCTAAATCAGTTGCACCAACATTAGATATTAGTGAAAGCAATGTAGCTATCTTCGAAGGTGATTTATTCGATCCATCTGCATATATTAAATCTGCAGCATGTGAGAGCGATGCTACTATTGATGCTAGTTCAGTGGTTATTAGTGAAGGTACTGGTACATTTACTAAACATCAACCAGTTGAAGGAAGTTATGTATTTAAATATACAGTAACAAACGATGCTGGTGATACGACTGAAAAGACTTTGACATTATCAGTTGCAGCAAGAACATATACAGTTAAGTCAATTGATACAGCATCGAAAACAATTGTATTAGATGCTGGAACTTCAAGCGCTAAGTTGGAAGAAAGAATCAATGCACTTAAGGGTGAAGATTTTGATGTAACAATTGAATGTAATGATGGAAGTACATTTGTGGTTCCAGGAAAAGTATTATCAGGAACTACAGACACTTATCGTGTAGATGAAAATGATAATCTATTAGCACAAACGTTTAATGTGAATTTTAAACTTGCACTACCAATGATTTCTTATGATACAGATGGAAATCGTGTAGTTACTCCATACAATGGTAATCCTTCATTTGCAAGTAATGTAGGAACTGGAACGGCAGATGTTACTGTAGCGGTTTCAATCACTGGTGATGGTGATAACTCGAATCAGGGAGGAAACACAAACAAGCCAAGTGTTGATAACACTGGTAATGCAGCAGGAGGAACTAAGAAACCATCTACGGCAGCAGGAAGTGGTGCTGATACTGGTGATACTACAAATGTTCCATTATTAATATTTACTGCTTTATTAGCAGCAGGAGCAATGATTACATTAAAAATTAAGAAACAATAAAATAACTTAGGGAGGAAAGGTGTTATTAAACATCTTTTCCGCGTTGTAGAGAGGAAAAACATGAAAAAAATATTTAAGTTAGTTGTCGCTGTTTTTATAGCAGTAACATGTGTAGCACCATTACAAGGTATAATGGCTGCACCAGATGACCCAGTAGATGCTATTCGTACAGTTAGTAGAAATGATGGCGGTGGTGCATTAGGGACACACAAAAATGCAAGTTATGTAGAAAATGGAGTTCAATATTATCGTGATGGCGATATTATTGAAGTTAAGATTGATTTACCTGCAGATACAGACACGCAGGCATATCAACAAGGGATACGTTATGATTCAACAAAATTAGAATTGTTATCAACGAATTATGATATTCAACAATCGATTGATAAGCATTATCTTCAACAAGATTGGACAGGATATGTTTCAAGACTTCATAATGATCCAAATACAATTTTGATTTATGGTGGTTCTAATAACTATACAATTGAAAGTTCAAAAGACAAACAAGGTGGTACATTGGCAAAGATGTATTTCCGTGTTAAAGACGGTGGAGAAACAACTACTGGAGAACCAGTTGTATTTGAATTCCCACAATTTCAAACAGTAAAAAATACTGATAATGGAAGAATTTATACACATATAGGTTATGATCCAGCAAGAGATAGTGAAACAGCATATTACACTGCTCCTGCTCAAACCATTTATTTAAAGAAACCAACAGTAAGTTTTAATGCAGAAAATGGATTTATTAAACAAAGTGATGCAAAGAACTTAGCAAATGCAAATGAATTAAAACCATACAACAATGTTTCGGCAAAAATGACTGATGGTAGCAGTGTGGATGTAGCTGTAAATGCACCAAAATTCACATCGATTAAAAATGGAGAATTAGGATCTTATGACGTTACTTATTCATATAACCAGGGTGGTAATACAGGAAGTAGTAGTGTAAAACTGAGCGTAGTTAGTGATGATGCAATCATTTCACCAGAAAAAACATTTGCATTGGATGCAAAATCAGCATTTATTACACAAAGTGATGCAAAGGCATTAGCTGATCAAAATGCACTTATTGGTGTAAATAAAGCAACAGTATTACTTGCTGATGGAACTTCAGCAACACCAAATGTATCAGCAGCAAGTTTTGCTTCAATCAAAGCGGGTACACTAGGTACATATGATGTAACTTATTCTTATGGTAGTGGAAGTGATACTGCATCAAAAACAGTGAAAGTGACAGTTGTAAAAGATGGATCAATTATTTCACCAAATGAAGATGTTAGTTTATATGCAGAAAATGGTTTCATAAAACAAGCGGATGCAAAAGCATTGGCAAGTAAAGATGCACTGATTCCATATAACAATGCAGAAGTAGTATTGCTTGATGGTTCAAAACCAAAACCAACTGTAGATGTTAGTTCTTCAGAGTGGTTAGCAATAAATATTGGAACTGTAGGTTCGTACGATGTTCTGTATTCATATGGTAGTGGATCAAACGCAGTTAATAAAAGAGTAAAAATTACAGTAATCAAAGATGATTCTGAAATATCACCAGATAAGAAAGCAAGTATATATGCACAAGACGCTGAAATCAGTGAGACTGAGGCAAAAGCATTAACTGATGTAAATGCCTTAATTACTTTGAATAACGCATCTGTGACATTATCTGATGGTTCTGTGCTAACACCAGTAATCAGTGCACCTGATTATGCTAAAATCAAGGCAGGAACAATAGGGAATTATCATGTTGAATATAGTTATGGTAATGGTGATACATATGTTTCTAAGACAGTAACTTTACGTGTTGTTGAAGATAAGAAGCATGTGATAACAGCAGAAGATAAAATCATAACAGTAGACCAAGCAAAAGCGTTAAATGCAAAAGAAGATTTACGTACTGTAAATAATGTTTATGTAACAGCAATTGATGGAACACATCCAAATGCTGTTGTTGAAACAAATGATTGGACAGCAATTAAGGCTGGAACATTAGGTAAGTATACAATTACATACAGTTATGGAACTGGCGATAAGTTAGTGACTACAACTGCAAATGTAGTTATTGTGGAAAATGGATCAATCGTTAATGACAAGGCATCATTATTTGCAAAGAGTGCGTTTGTTACAGAATCTGTAGCAAAATCATTTACAGTGAAAGAAGACTTGATTCCAGTGAACCAAGCAAAAGTAACATTAATTGATGGAACAAATGCTAATCCAACAGTACAAATAAACTCAGCTTACTGGAACCTATTGAAAGATGGAGAACTAGGAGTTTATGAAGTAACTTATTTACACGGATCAGGTAGTGATTTATTAAGTAAGAAAGTAAATACAACAGTAATCAAAGATGGTTCAGAAATTTCACCAAATGAAGAAGTGAGTTTATATGCTAGCAATGCATTCATTCAATCAAGTGATGCAAAGAAACTAGTAAACAAAGAACAACTTAGAACTTACAACAAAGCATTAGTTACACTTGTAGATGGATCAACAGCAAATCCAACAGTAAATGTATCTGCACAAGATTGGTTAGCAATTCAACAAGGTAAAATTGGATCATACGATGTGTTGTATTCATATGGTAGTGGTCAAAGTGAAGTTAATAAAATTGTGAAAATTGTCGTTGTTGCTGATAATCCAGAGATTTCACCAAATGAAAAAGTTGCTTTAAATGCAACAAATGGTGA
Source organism: Breznakia pachnodae (assembly GCF_030814225.1). GTDB lineage: Bacteria > Bacillota_I > Bacilli_A > Erysipelotrichales > Erysipelotrichaceae > Breznakia > Breznakia pachnodae. The sequence goes on along the minus strand of NZ_JAUSUR010000001.1, from coordinate 335,181 downwards.
AATAGCTGATACGGATGCTAAAAAAGTAACTAAAAAAGAAGATTTAATTCCTTATAACAATGCCGTAGTTACACTGGAAGATGGAACTACAGTTAATCCTGAAATTGCAATTTCAACAAATAACTTAAATGCAATTAAGGAAGGAAAATTAGGGAAATATACGATTGTTTATTACTATGGTGCAGAGGGAACAGACAACTATGTTGAAAAAACTGTAACATTAGAAGTGGTTAAGAAAACAGAAGAGAGACTGTTATTTGATTATGATAAGAATGGCCGTGTTGATGTATTAGACTTTACAGAGTTCAAACGTATCTTCTCTGATCCAGGGTCAGCAACTTCGGTTGAAATACTCTTATCAGACGCTAATTCAGATGGGCGTGTAGATGTAATTGATTTAAGTGAATGTCAATACTACTTATCAAACCCAACAGTTACTCCACCTACGATATTAGTTCCAATACAGTAGACAATAATTACAAGGGAAGGTTAGTGAGGTATGAAAAGATTGAAAAGAATGACAAGTATAATTTGTTTTAGTATAGTAGCGTTGATACTGGGTAATAGCCCAGTATCAGCTTTACATTATACAGAAGTGCCTAATAATGTTGCACAACAAAGACTAATTAATACGATAACTTACGTAGAAGGTGGTTCTGCGCCTTTTAGCGAGAATGGGATAACTTATTACAGTGGTGGTAATATTATTGAATTATCAATAGCGTTACCTGCAAACACTTATTCAATTGGAATCACTGAAATAGTTACCTATGATCAGAGTCAACTAGAATTGATCACTTCTTTTAGTGAAATAAGAAATACATTATCTCCAGCATTTACAAATGCAGACTGGTCATCATATGTATCCAAATACAATGGAGCAGATAATCAGATACTGGTTGTTACATCAGCGAATAACTACCATAATTCAGTAGACGTAACGGGTGGAACAGTTGCAACGATGAGGTTTCGCGTAAAAGAACAATCACTTACAACTAATGGTACCAATATAAATATTAATCTCCAGTATAATATTGCTGGAGTAAAAGCGGATGGAACAAGAACCTATATTCATGCAGGATACAACCCAGCAAATGATAATGGAACATATCTTGTTGCAGCTCCTTCTATTACATTGGCAGCACACAAAACTCAGGTTGTGGTAACACCACCAGTTGAACCGAAACCACCGACACCTACGCCAACGCCTACACAGCCGGATCCTGTTGTACCATCTCAACCATATGAACCAGATATTGAGTATCATCCAGATATTGTGAGAGAGATTGTTGAAGAGGCAATTAGCGAAGAAAAAAGCATAGAGATAATGGAAGTTATCAAGACAAAAGAATATTCATTTGATGCTTTAGATGAACGTCTGAGTGGCAGGAATACATTTCAAAAAATCATACAATTGTTTATTGGGGATAAAAAAGCAGATACGGATAAATATAAGTCATTTAGTTTTGCAGGAAATCCTGAGAATGAGGTTGCTGCAATGGTACAGACACATGTAACTTGTTATGTGCATTATATCTTCATAGGATTAAGTTTCTTAATGTTGATTGCTACATATGTTTATAAAAAATATTTAGAAACAAGAAATAAAGTCTTGTGGAGGAATTCATAATGAATTGTCAATATGATGTAATTGCACTTATATTATTCTTTGCTACTGCATTAGGGTGTATGTTCTATATTTCGAAATTAAAAAAGCAGTATAAGAATACAGAGAATTTGCATGATGAGTATGGGAAGTATTTCAAAAAATAGGTAAAGGAGTTATGATGAAAAGGTTATTAGTATTAATTATTATGAGCGTGGCAGTTATCAGTGCCTGTTCTTCAAGTGATAAAACAACAACATGCAAAATGAATTTAGGGGATGAGGAAGTTATTGAAGTATCAATAACAGTAACCTCAGATGATGATAAAGTTAGTAAAATTGTAACTGAGAATATTGTTGATTTAAAGAAGTCGGCTGATTATACAAGTGCTGATGAATTAGAAGAATTTGGAAAAGAATTAACTGAGGCATATAAAACAGTTGATGGAGTCACTTACTCATATGAAGTAAGTAAAACGGAATTTAAAGATACATTAGAGGTAGAAGTTACAGATAAAAACTTTGACAGTTTGAAAACCAGTGGGTTGTTGAGTGGTTATGTCGAAGGTGAAGATAAAAAAGTTAGCTTAAAAACAGTAAAAGAATATTTGGAAGATAGAGAAATGGAATGTAAATAACTGTTCTATAAGTATAGAAAAAGCAATGGATTTTTAAATCCATTGCTTTTTCTTTTGCTATTTTCCTATATAAATATAGTAAGTCGTTTTTGTGTCAACTTTTGTACCTGCTTGAAGGGTACTCTTATCTGTATCTAATGATCCAGTGCTGACAGATGATGTTTCAATAATTTCGTATTTTACATCTTCATAATTTGATTTCATATAACTGTCAATTTTTGTTTTTGCCTGAGCTGCTGTTGTGTTTCCATCAAACAGCAAACTAAATGAATTATCTATTGTATATGTTTTTTCGACACCAGAGACAACAAGTTCTTGACATAGGTGAGATGTTTCTTTCTCATCTGTATTCGCATATTTATAGTAACCACATGCTTTGACTTTATCACCGTTTTCAAGTTCCTTACCCCATTGAGAGAATGTACCTTTTCCATTTTCTGGACTTACTGTAGTAAGCTTATTTCCGTTTAACTCAATGTCAACTTGATATGTTACTGCACCATATAAGAATGATTTATCAAATATTTTGGTAACCGATGCAGAGACGCCAGCTACAGTTACAGTCTTCGTCTTCTCAGCAACTTTAAGTTTCTCTTTGTCTGGATATTCAGATAATGTAAATTCTAAATTATTACCTGTTAGTGACATTGTGAATGATGAAGGTTCTTCAAGTGGGTCAGGAGAAATTGTATCAAGTGTTGTGGCGTGTTTCTTTAGAATGAAACCATTAACAACCAAGTCGCTTGAAACGTCTCCAGAGGCTGCTGCATATGGGAATACACCAGCTACATGGGTAATGCTTGTAACCTCGTCTGACTGTGGTGCTTCAGTTTTGCTTGCAGTTTCACCATAGTTTGTAACTACATCGAGCATTGTTCGGGTAATATCACCAGCAAGGTTCCAATAAATTATCTCATCTTCGTTAAGATAATTTCGTTCAGAGCCACTAGCTGCATCATAACCAGCCCAACTAGCTACAATATATTCATCAGTATAACCAACGACCCATTTATCTTTTGCTCTTCCATTGTATTCTGCACCATATTCATCAGCAGTAATTTCATCATAATGGGTAGTTCCAGATTTTCCATAAATTTGATAATCAGCACTAGTTAAAGAGCTAACATCTGTAATGGCAGAATCAACAACACCTGATAATAAATGATTGATTATCCAAGATGTTCCGTCTGAGTAAACACGTTGTGATTCTTGACTTGCTACATAATCATCAGATCCGTCCTTGAATACCACCTTACTAACAGAATATACATCCGTATGTTCACCATTATTCGCTAGTGTCTGATAAGCAGAAGCCAACTCTAAAGGAGTACCTTTAAATTCTCTTCCTCCAATCGAATAAGCAAGAGTGGAATCATCATAACCATTAACAACATCCTCATCAAATCCAAGTTTTGTCAGATAATCCTTAACACCATCATTACCAATTTTATTAACAACCTGACTTAATGTATAGTATGCTGGTACATTATAAGAGTAGTTTAGTGCTTTTTGTAAGTCCATATCTCCATGGAACTTTCTATCGGCATTAAACATAACGCTTGTTGCATATTCCATTGGTTCATCAGGGACCACATGTGAAGAGGCCCAACCTAAATCCTCAACTGCAGGTGCATAATCGATTAGTGGTTTTACAGTAGAACCAAACTCTTTATCTACATTCCATGATCGAGCTTTCTTCTCATCCTCATCTGCACCAAAACCATTTCCAAGGGCAACGATTCCACCATCTTTATTGATAACCGCAAAAGCAGCTTGGTAACGATCGTTATATTGCTCACTAATTGCAAATGTTCCTTCTTTATGTGTATATTCTGCTGTTTCATTACAAATGGCATCTGCATAATCCTGCGCATTTCTATCCATTGTAGTATAAATGTCCATTGATGTTGTATAAGGGTCAATTCCCGTCTTCTCGAGGACTTCTCTTGTAACATATTGAACAAAACTTGAATATTCATCGACAGAGAATCTAGTTTCACCAGACAATGTAAATGCTAACTCCGTAGAGATGGCCAAATCATATTCTTCCTGAGTTATATATCCATGATATTTCATTAAGTAAAGTGTTTCATCTCTACGTTCAACAGCTTCGTCATAGTGATTCACAGTAACGGTACCATCTTCACTGGTAGTTACATCCAAATAAGGATTATAGTAACCAGGAGCATTAACAACACCTGCAAGGAATGCAGCTTCACTTAAGTTCAACTGTTCAACATCCTTATCAAAGTAGTATTCAGCACCTTTTTGGATACCACGAGCAGCGCCTCCAAAGTTTACCTGGTTAAGATAATTTTCAATTATTTCTTCTTTTGACATTTCATCTTCAATTTCCATTGATTTGAAAATTTCCAGAACTTTCTGTTCTAACTTATCTGAAGTTGATGCAGTAGTTCCATCAAAATCTTGGAACATTGTAACATCTACCAACTGCATAGTTAGTGTAGAACCACCTTGTGCAAACCCTCCAGCTAAGACGTTTTCGTATCCAGATTTAATAAAACGTGGTAAATCGAATCCATTATGGCTGAAGAATCTAGAATCCTCAATTGACAGGAATGCATCAATTACTACTTGAGGCATTTGATCATATGTTTTGTTTTCACGAACTCCATCATTACCTGCCAGAGTGGTTATAAGTTCTCCATCTTTATCATAGATTCGTGTAGAAGCTTGTGCAGTAAGTTCTCCTGTCACATCTCCTGAATTACTTAATATATTCTGTAGTAACACAAAACATACTAAACTAACTACCAACACAGATGATAAGAAAACGATACAAATCGAATTCACGATATGTCTGCGTGTTATTTTCTTTTTTGTTTTGGGCTTATCAGTCGTCTTTTTATTAGTTGACTGTTTCTTTTTTAAATTAAAAGCCATAAGAATCCTCCTTGAAATACAAATTATCAACAATATCCAGATATTTAAGTCTTGGTGTGAATGACTCACAGATTAAACATCCGCACTCCTTTACTTTTTCGTATCGAATTGATTTTTGCTTTTGATCTTTATATGCATCAATAATATGTGATGCATCTATTAGATAAGTCTCATTATAGAGTGTAAATCTAATAATTAAAAAAGCAATACCTCCATGTTTTTGTACATCTTCCAAATGCTGGATTTGATGTTCATGGATATTTTTGAAGGTGAACGATGCTTTTGATTTTGTTTCTTTTGCTTCAAAATCAATATATTTTCCCCGATATAATCCATTGTAGTCCGTTGTACTAGGGGTTTTGTAATAACCTTCTACGATTTTAGCACTACTTCTTTTTGGATAGTCTACACGTACAACCTGCACAGGTGTAGGTTTTTTATATATTAGTGCTCTGTTACATTCTCGATAAAAGGTATTACTGTCATTAATATCTTTCTCCAAGCCCATACCTCTTTGGTTGGACTTCGTAGTAATATTCATGCTAGTATTCGTCTTTTTCTTTGTTGGATAATTTATCATATATTCACCTAGACTATATTATACTACAATATAATCAATTATTTCCATAATTTTTACTATTCCGCTTGCTTTTTTGTAGATAATTTGCGAAACTTAAGTGGGTGATGATATGGTACAAAAATATAACTTAGAAGTAAAAGAAATTTTAGAGAAACAATTTCATATTGATTTAAAGGGTTATGCTACTCATGAAGTTGATATGTTTTTAGATATGATTATTGAAGACTATGAGAGTTATCAAAATTATATTGAAGAATTAGGAACTCATTTACAAAGATATGAGGATGAAAATCGCAAGTTAAATTCTAGAATAAGTGAACTGGAATTAAAACTTAAGTTTGAAAGTGATAAACAAGTAAGTGTAGATCAAGTTGATTTATTAAAAAGAATTTCAAACTTAGAAAAAGAAGTATTTAAAAAATAGTACAAGGCAATCGCTGCTTATATATAATATAGGTAGAGGAAAGTCCATGCTCGCATAATCTGAGATGATTATAGTGTTTGTGCCAGACGAAACGATAAGTCTGGGTAGTGTAAGCTAACGGCTGATGAAATTCTAAGGGAAACTATGAATGGAGTCTTTAAAAGTGCCACAGAGACGAGCTTTTATAGAAATATAAAAGATGGAACGGGTAAACCCCACAAGCGAGAAACCCAAAATTTGGTAGGGGAACTCTGCGTTACGAACTGAAGTGACAAAGGGACACATTTGTGTAGATAAATGGTTGCCACCCTTGAAAAAGGGTACAGAACATGGCTTATATGTACTATTTTTATTGAAAATGAGACAATTGTTTCATTTTTTTGTTTTACAACCATTTTAATATTGGTATAATAATAATGGTATGTCTTACATGAGGTGCATAATGAAAGATATAGGATTGAAGTTATCGGCTAAAAGAAAAGAATTAAAACTCTCTGTGAATGATGTGGCAAAAATGACAAAAATGCCAGTTAGTCACATTAAAGCAATTGAAGCAGGGGACATAGGATATTTCGAAGATGATATTACATATCTTCGCTTTTACGTGCGTGCATATTGCAAAGCACTAGATATCCCGTTTGATGAAGTGAAGGAAAACTTTGATGACAGTATTGATGAGTTTACCCAAACTATTTCATTAAAAGCAATTAAAGAACGTGAAGAAATGGAAGAAAACATTCAGGCAAAAAAGAGTAAGCCAGAAGTTCCCAAAAGTGAAAACTATAAGGAACCACCGGTTGCGACGGTTAAGGATCGAGGCTCGATTCGTCAGAATGCTAATCAGTCTTCACGATTTAGTAAACGACCAAAATTAGATGTTTCATTATTGTCATTAATTGCAATTATTGCAATTGTAGTCGCAATAGTGATTTTTGTAGTTGTTAATAATGGGTTTGGTGGTTCATCTGATGATACAACGAAAGATCCAGTAGTTACAGATAACAATACACCGGATCCAGAAAAAGAAACGGATACGGATGATGACAACAAAGAAACAGATGGTGATGATGATAAAAAGGCAGAAGGTGCGTTGACTATAAACACAGTAGATGCAACAAACTATGAAATTGAAGGATTAAAGGATGCAGATCCGTTAAAGATTGAAATTACGATTAGTGATGATACATTACAAAGTTGGTTTGGTTTATCTGTTGTTAGTGGAGAATATATTTATCAGACAACTGCTACTAGCCAAAATCCATTTGAATATGATGGAACTGCAACTTTAGGTACTACTTATACATTAACAGTTGGAAAATTCTCATATAATAATATGAAGATTACAATTAATGGGCAAGAAATTACATTGGATAAGGAACTTGCTACATCAACGTATGAAGCTCAAAACTTTTTAATCACATTTACGTTGAAGGGACAATAGTCATGAATTTACCTAATAAATTGTCTATCTTCAGAGTATTGTTAGTTCCTGTAATTGTCTTTGTATATATGTTTCCATTCACAGATTATGGAATCACAATGTTTACATGGACTATTGGTGATATAGTATTACCAGGAACGCAAGTTATTACATTAATTATATTTGCAGTTGCTTCATTTACGGATTTTCTTGATGGATACATCGCAAGAAAATATAAAATGATTACATCATTTGGAAAGTTTATTGATCCAATTGCAGATAAGTTGTTAGTAAATACAGTTTTTATATTATTAGCTGTATCTGGTACGGTTTCTATCGTACCAGTTTTATTCATGATATGGCGTGATACGATTGTTGATGCGATGCGGATGATGGCAGCACAAAAAGGTGTTGTTGTTGCTGCAGGAATCTGGGGAAAGTTAAAGACAGTACTTCAAATGGTAACAATTATCGTTGTATTATTGAATGATATTCCATTCGCTTTCTTTGGACTTGAAGTGGGAGAATGGTTAGTATGGATATCAGCAATTATTTCTGCTTATAGTGGTATTGTTTATTTTCAACAATGTAAACAATATATTATGGAGAGTAAATAATGAAAGAATTAGTGGCAAGACTAAAAGAAGAAAATCTGACAATTGCCAGTATCGAAAGTTTAACTGGTGGTATGTTTGCTGCTCTTGTTAGTGGTGTTGCAGGTGCATCTTCAGTATTAAAAGGTAGTCTGGTTACTTATCAGACAGTTATTAAAGAAGATGTATTACATGTAGATAAAAAGTTAATCGCTGAGTATGGTGTGATTTCAAAACAGTGTGCGCACGCGATGGCAGTACAAGGGAAAAAGATGTTCACAAGTGATATCGTAGTTTCTTGTAGTGGGAATGCTGGTCCAGATGTAATGGATGGCAAACCTGTAGGTTTAGTATATATGGGTGTTCTAGTAAAAGAGGAAGTCACGACATATGAAATGATTTTTAAGGGATCGCGAAATGAAATCAGAGAACAGGTGTGTGAATATTTAAAGGAAAAAGTATTAGAACGACTTAATAAATAGGATATATCTGTAATTTTGCGAATAATAATAGAGGAGGAAATTATGGCAGAAAAAAAAGTAAATGACAAAGCAGCTGACAAAAAAGATGCTTTATTAGAAGATGCGTTAGGCGCGATAAGAAAACAATTTGGTAAAGAAGCAATCATGAAACTTGGTGATCGTAGTGCTGTTGCAATTGATGCAATCAGTTCTGGAAGTATCAAGGTTGATGAAGCATTAGGTATTGGTGGATACCCTAGAGGAAGAATCATTGAAGTATATGGTCCTGAATCAAGTGGGAAAACTACTCTTGCATTACATGCGATTGCGGAAGTGCAAAAAAGTGGTGGAAGAGCTGCATTTATTGATGCGGAAAACGCGATTGATCCACTATATGCGAAAAACTTAGGTGTTGATATTGAAGAACTAATTTTATCGCAACCAGATTCTGGAGAACAAGCATTAGAAATTACTGAAATGTTGATTCGCAGTGGTGCAATTGACTTAGTAGTAGTCGATTCAGTTGCTGCACTTGTTCCACAAGCAGAATTAGATGGTGAAATGGGAGACTCTCAGGTAGGGTTACAAGCTCGTTTGATGTCAAAAGCAATGCGTAAGTTATCTGGAGTTATGAACAAGAGTGAATGTACAGCAATCTTTATTAACCAGTTACGTGAAAAAGTAGGAATTATGTTTGGAAACCCAGAAACAACACCAGGAGGTAGAGCGTTGAAGTTCTATTCATCAGTACGTATTGATATTCGTCGTAGCGAAGCAATTAAGATTGGTACGGATGTTGTTGGTAATAAAGTTAATGTTAAGATTGTTAAAAACAAGGTAGCACCTCCATTTAAGATTGCACAAGTTGAAATTATGTATGGAGAAGGTATTTCATATGTTGCTGAAGTATTGGACTTAGCAGTTGATTATGACATCGTAAACAAGAGTGGAGCTTGGTTCTCTTACAACGGTGAAAAGATTGGACAAGGAAAAGAAACGACAAAAGCATTCTTGAAAGACAATCCAGACTTACTAAAAGAAATTGGAGATAAGGTAAAAGAAAAATTACATCCTCCAGTGGAAGAAGAAGCAGAAGAGGCACCAAAAGAAGAAGTTGAAGCAAAATAAACAAACGAAACAGTGATGTTCATCACTGTTTTTGCTTGCAAGGGATTCAGCGAGGATATTTTCGTTGAAAAAATGTGCTTTTTTATGTATTATATATATAGGTGTATTTTGGATACACTCGTAATAAAAAGATTAGAAACATGAGGAGGATTTATTATGGATATATCTACAATCCTCTTGTCTGGTGTTATTGGTGTTATTATCGGGCTTGCCATTATGGTGATTGCCGGTAAGATGGGAATTACAAAAAGCAAACATCAAGCAAAACTTACAATACAGGAAGCTGAGTCGAAAGCCGACAATATTGTTAAACAAGCAGTATTAGAAGGTAAGACACAAGCTCATGAAATGAAACTTAATGCAGAAAAAGAAGAAAAAAAGCGTAATGAGGAACTTCTGGAAAAGGAGAGCCAACTTTTACGTCGTGAAGACAATCTTAATTTTAGAGATGAAACTTTAACGAATAAAGAATTACAGGTAGATAAGAAAAATACGCAATTAAGTGAAAAATTGTCAGCATTGGACAAGAAAGAAGAAGAATTGGACCGTCGCATTGATACTCAGGTTGAAGAACTTGAACGAATCGCAGCGATGTCTAGCCAACAGGCAAAAGATGAGTTATTCAGTATCGTTGAAAAACGTATGGATAATGAAGTAGTATCGTATATTAAAGAACGTGAAGATGATGCAAAAGATACAGCAGATGATAAAGCGAAAAATATTATTGCATTAGCTGTACAACGTTTATCACAAGATGAAGCAGCTGACCGTATGGTTTCAGTTGTAACATTACCTTCAGAAGAAATGAAGGGAAGAATTATTGGTCGTGAAGGTCGTAATATTAAAGCGATTGAACAAGCAACTGGGGTTGATTTAAATATTGATGATACACCAGAAGTAATAACACTTTCATGTTTTGATCCAATTCGTCGTGAGATTGCTCGTCAAGCTCTGGAGAATTTGATTAAAGATGGAAGAATCCAACCTGGAAGAATTGAAGAAGTCGTTCGTAAAGTCAAAAAAGAGATGGATACAGCGATTATGAAAGCTGGAGAAGATGCTATCTTCAAACTTGGAATTGGTAAAATGGATAAAGATATGGTTCGTTTAGTAGGTAAATTGAAGTACCGTTATAGTTATGGTCAAAATGCACTTCAACATTCAATGGAAGTTGCATACTTAACTGGTATGATGGCTGCTGAATTAGGACTGAATCAAGTATTAGCAAAACGTGCTGGATTGCTTCATGATATTGGGAAATCAATTGACTATGAAGTGGATGGAAGTCACGTTGAACTAGGATATAAATTTGCAAAGAAACATGGAGAGGATCCAGTTGTATTAAATGCAATTCAATCTCACCATGGTGAAGTAGAAGCAAAATACTTAATTTCTAATTTAGTATATGCAGCTGATACATTAAGTGCAGCAAGACCTGGTGCACGTAAAGAACAGATGCAAAATTATATAAAACGTCTAGAGGACTTAGAAAGGATATCAAAATCTTTCGATGGAGTGGAAAGTACATATGCAATCCAAGCCGGAAGAGAGATTCGAGTTTTTGTTTCACCAGATAAGTTAGATGATCCCGCTTGTATGAAGTTGGCACGTGAATTGAAAGATAAAATCGAGTCAGAACTTACATACCCAGGACAAATTAAAGTAACGGTTATTCGTGAAACTCGGGCAAATGAAATAGCAAAATAATGAGAATATTATTCGTTGGTGATGTTGTTGGTGCTGTCGGTAGAAAGATGGTAGGCGAGCATGTTCAAAGTTTGAAGGAACAACATAATGTTGATCTGGTAATTGCGAATGGAGAAAACTCTGCTCATGGAAAAGGTATCACCTATAAGATTTACAATCAGTTATTAAATTATGGTGTCGATGTGATTACAATGGGGAACCATACATATTCAAAAGATACAATCTTCAATTTTATTGATGATGCTAAGAATATGATAGTTCCTATGAATCTAGAACCTACAGGATATGGACAATATTATAAAGTTGTTGATGTTGGAGGGGTTAAGGTTTGTGTTTGTAATCTAATGTGTGAAGTGTTTATGCACAATGTTGATGAATCTCCCTTTACTTGTATGAATGAAGTATTGGATGAAGTAGATGCGGATATTTATTTCGTTGATTTACATGGAGAAGCAACTAGTGAAAAAACAGCATTTGCAAATGTCTTTAAAGATAAACTGCAGGTAGTTGTTGGTACACATACACATGTACAGACGGCAGATGAAAGAATTATTGGTAAATGTGCATTTATTAGCGATGTCGGAATGTGTGGAGCTTATGACAGCATCATTGGTCGTGATGTGGAAGAAGTTACTATTCGTTTCTTAACAAATGAGAAAACACGCTTTACTGTCGCTGAAGGAGAAGGTATCTTCTCAGCTGTATTAATTGATATTGATACAGAAAACAAATGTGCTACAAATATTTCAAGAATTCAGATTCGACCAGAAGAAAGCAAAGGATGATTCAATAAAGAATCATCCTTTTTATATTTCATTGACTATTGTATCTTCAGGAACTGAGTATTCACTTGCCTTTTTTATTAGTTCATTACGATGACTGACATCAGCCTTTGCATAAATATTATGAATGTGTGCTTTTAATGTTCCACTTGAGATGCATAACTGCTCTGCTATCTCACTATTTCCAGTGTGCTAGATAATGAGGTGGAATATCTCTAATTCGCGTCTGGTAAGCTGTATCGAAGTCGTAAAGGCTTGTATATCTTGTGATATACGTTCTGACTTAGACATAGTTGGTATTTCTAACTGACGAATTACAGGAAGGGTATTGCTGAAGATCAGTATAGTAACTACCATCCAGTACAAATTTTCCGTAAAGTTACGTTCCTTAAATATTAAACCTGAAGTAGAGAATGCTTCCTGTTGAGAAGATACCAATGCATCTTCGATTACAATAATTAGATTCAATAGAATTAGAATTCCAATTACTCCTACAAACTTCTTCGCTACTTTTTTAATATTTGCGTTTGTACATCGTACATAAGAATAATAGAAAAATAGTAATACAATAATTGAAAAGACTTGTCTGGTTGTATAAAACATCCATATCATCAGATTGTTTTCTGGCATAACTTTTAAGATTACTTCAATTGCTACAAAGATAGGTATAAATAAGAAATACTTTGCTTTTACTTCTTTCTTAAAGATATGTAAGACAATTAACATATTTAATATCAGCATAATTGAGAATAATAATATTTTAAATGGTGCAAAACTGATAAACGTATCAGGAAGCACAGTAGTAGAGGAGTGATAGAAATCAATATAATGTAGAAATGTTAAGTCACAGATAAAGGTCATCAGCAACAATGTTGCATAGAGGAAGACCTTTTCTTTTGTTTTGATATATGTCAGTAAGGATGCACCTGATGAAAATACTGGAATCAGTATAAGTACAACACTGAATATAAATAATAGAGTATTGAGTGTATCCATAACGTTCTCCTTGTAACCCCTTACACAAATCATGGCAAATCATAAAATTAGTGTCAAAGAAAAGTATATCATAAACCAAAGGTTTAGATAAAACATAACTTTAGTTATAGAGAAAATATAACCAAATTATAACCTTTTTCCTAATGTAACCCCTTACATTAAGTAGTAAGTTGAAGATGTCAAAGACGTAACATGTGTAGGGCAATTGATCTTATTCAAAAATTAATGTCATTGAATTGGACATTCCTTCGTAAAAACATAATTACAACTGACGTATGTGGTTTCTAACAACTGAATAAAGTTTAATAACTACATATGTTACGCTTTCACAATTACATATTTACATAACAAGTGAATGGAAAAGGAGAAAAGTTATGGAATTAAGACACTTTATTGACACAAATGATTTTACAAAAGAGGAACTATTAGACATCATTGATCTTTCTTTGAAATTAAAGAAATGCATCAACAATGGTTACTATCCTCCATTGTTGAAAGATAAGACATTAGGAATGATCTTCCAACAATCATCAACACGTACAAGAGTTTCATTTGAAACAGCAATGACACAATTGGGTGGACATGCACAGTACTTAGGACCTGGAATGATTCAACTGGGTGGACATGAAACAATTGAAGATACTGGTAGAGTATTATCAAACCTAATTGATATTGTAATGGCTAGAGTAATTGAACATGATACAGTAGTGAAATTCGCTAGTGTTAGCACAATCCCAGTATTAAATGGGATGTCAGACTATAATCATCCGACACAAGAAATTGGTGACTTATGTACAATTGTAGAAAACTTACCAAAAGGAAAAAAATTAGAAGACTGTAAAGTAGTATTCGTAGGTGATGGTACTCAAGTGTGTGCTTCTCTAGGATTTATAACTACAAAACTAGGAATGAACTTTGTACACTATGGACCAAAGACACATCAACTAAATGCTGATCATAAAGCGATTATGGAAGCAAACTGTAAAATATCTGGTGGTACATGGGATGTAACTGATGACAAAGTATCTGCTATGACTGGTGCTGACTTTGTATATACAGATGTTTGGTATGGATTATATGAAGATGAAATGCCAGAAGAAGAACGTAAACGTGTATTCCACGATTACCAGGTAAACCGTGATTTAATGCAAATGGCGAACTTAGGAGCTAAATTCATGCACTGTTTGCCAGCAACACGTGGAGAAGATGTTACTGATGAAGTATTAGATAGTGATATCTCAGTAGCATTTGAAGAAGCTGGAAACCGTTTAACGGCAATGCGTGGTTTATTGGTTTACTTTACTAGATATAAGAAAGAACCAACAGAACTACAAAAAATGGAAGCGAAAGAAGAACTAGATGCTTTCATGGAAGAACGTCTTGAATATCTAAAATAAGGAGATACTTATGTCAAGAATCGTAATAGCTTTAGGAGGAAATGCATTAGGAAACAATCCTAAAGAACAACAAGAAATGATTGATGCAGCAACTCCTTCATTAATTGGTTTAATTGCTCAGGGACATGAAATTATAATAAGTCATGGGAATGGACCACAGGTAGGGATGATTAACCTTGCATTTGATCTGGCATCACAACAAAGTGATAAAGTAGTACCTTTACAGTTAATGGAATGTACTGCAATGTCACAAGGATACATTGGGTATCACTTACAAAAAGGAATTAAAAAAGAACTAAGAAAACAAGGAATGCCTTGGAATGTGGCAACAGTGGTTACACAGGTTGTAGTGGATAAAGAAGATTCAGCGTTTCAAAATCCAAATAAACCAATTGGAGCATTCTATAGTAAAGAAAAAATTGAAGAAATGGCGAAAGAAGATATTAACTTCCACTATGTAGAGGATTCTGGAAGAGGATTTCGTCAGGTTGTTGCTTCACCAAAGCCAATCGATATCGCAGAAAAGGCATCAATCTTAAACTTACTAGATAATGAGTACATCGTTATTGCATGTGGAGGAGGGGGAATTCCTGTCTACATCAACGATGATGGTGATTACGAAGGTGTACCTGCAGTTATTGATAAAGATTTTGCATCAGCGAAACTAGCACAGGAAATAGGAGCAGACTATCTGTTTATATTAACTGCAGTTGATCGTGTGGCAATTAACTTTGGAAAGGAAAACCAACAAGCATTAGAAGAAATGAGTGTGGAAGAAGCGAAACAATATGCAAAAGAAGGACATTTTGCACCTGGTAGTATGTCGCCGAAAGTAGAGGCAGCAATGCAGTTTGCTAGCAGTGGTAAAGGAAGAAAAGCAATTATTGCATCTCTTGAAAAAGCACCATTGGCAATGAAAGGTGAGAGTGGAACAACAATCCACATGTAACCATAATGAAAGGGGCACTATAAATGTCAAAAAAGAAAAAATTTAGAATGATAGATGCCATCCTATTAGTAATCTGTGTTGTATTCGTTGCGGAAGCAGCTGCACCCGTTGCAGCAATAGGGAACTCGCAGTATTTCTGGTGGATCTTATTAATGTTGATCTTCTTATTACCATATGGGTTGATCTCTTCAGAATTAGGAACAACGTATGATGGTGAAGGGGGATTATACGACTGGGTTAGAAAAGCTTTTGGCTCAAGAATGGGAAGTAGAGCATCTTGGTATTACTGGATTAACTTTCCATTATGGATGGCTTCATTAGCTGTTGTATTCCCAGATATGATTACCTTGATTACTGGGGCAGAAATAGGAACGATTCCTGCCTTATTAATTGAACTAGCATTTATTTGGATTATAGTATTTATCAGTTTTTATCCAGTATCAGATTCGGTATGGATTTTAAACGGTGCAGCTGTTATAAAAGTATTCTTGGCACTTCTATTAGGAGGACTTGGAATCTATGTAGCGCTTACGCAAGGAGTAGCAAATGAAATTACGGTTTCATCAATTCTCCCATCCTTTGATTTGGATAGTTTATCTTACGTATCCGTAATCTTATTTAATATGTTAGGATTTGAAGTTATCTGTACATTATCAGGTGATATGGAAAATCCAAGCAAACAAATTCCAAAAGCAATTATTATTGGAGGTCTTGTTATTGCAGGAATCTACATGTTCTCAGCGTTTGGAATTGGTGTAGCAATACCGACTGCAGATATTAGTACAAGTAGTGGATTAGTCGATGCGATTATCTTAATGACGAATGAACCTACAGGGTTATTAGTAAAAGTATCAGCAGTACTATTCTTGCTAACATTATTTGGAAACATGATTTCTTGGTCATTAGGAGTAAATAGTGTTGCATCTTATGCAGCAAAAAATGGTGATATGCCAAAAGTATTCAAACATGAATCAAAGAAAAATCAAATGCCAACAGGGGCAGCTTTGATGAATGGAATTGTTGCTAGCGTAGTTGTGTTAATTGCACCAATTATTCCAAACCAAGATTTATTCTGGAGTTTCTTTGCTCTTAACTTAGTAATGTTCTTATTATCTTATATTCCAATCTTCCCAGCATTCTTAAAGCTACGTAAGATTGATCCAGATACACCTAGACCATTCAAAGTAAAGGGAAGCGATTTATTCTTAAAGATTTTAGCATTATGTCCAATGGTAGTTATCATTGTGTCACTTATTTTTACAGCTGTTCCATTATCGTTTGATAGTGCGACACTGGAAGCAACACTGCCGATTACCATAGGGGCTGTCATATTTATTATCATAGGTGAATTTATATGTCGCCAAAATAAAGGCGAGGTTACAATGGAGGAACAAAATGAAAACACTTAACAGTACACCAAAAAAAGATGGATTCCGCATGCCAGGAGAATTTGAAAACCATGATGGATGTTGGATGATCTGGCCTCAACGTCCAGATAACTGGAGACTTGGAGGGAAACCAGCGCAAAAAGTATTTATTCAAGTGGCTGAAGCAATCGCTGAATTTGAACCAGTGACAATGTGTGTAAGCAATGACCAATATGACCATGCAAGAGCAATGCTACCACCACATATCAGAGTTGTGGAAATGAGCAATGATGATTCTTGGATGCGTGACTGTGGGGCTACATTTGTTATCAATGGTGATGAAGTACGTGGTGTTGACTGGGCATTCAATGCATGGGGTGGTCTGGTTGATGGATTATACTTCCCATGGGATAAAGATGACCATGTTGCAATGAAGATGTGTGACATTGAAAGAAAAGACCGTTATCGTCTAGATGACTTTGTATTAGAAGGTGGTTCTATTCACGTTGATGGAGAAGGAACACTAATTGTTACTGAAGAATGTTTATTGAGTGAAGGAAGAAATCCTGACTTATCAAAAGAAGAAATTGAAGAAGTATTAAAAGAACACTTAAATTTAGAAAAAATTATCTGGATTCCTTATGGAATTTATAATGATGAAACAAATGGACATGTGGACAACATCTTACATTACGTAGCACCAGGAAAAGTTGTATTGGCTTGGACGGATGATAAAGAAGATCCACAATATGAAATTTGTCAGAAAGCATATGAGATTTTAACGACAGAAAAAGATGCAAAAGGTAGAAATTTAGAAGTAGTAAAACTAATGTTACCTGCAAATATCCTAATCACACAAGAAGAAAGTGAAGGGGTAGATGCAGTTGATGGTACATTACCAAGAATGGAAGGAGACCGTCTTGCGGCTTCTTATGCAAACTTCTATATCGCAAATGGTGGAATTGTACTGCCCTTATTTGACGACCCTAATGATCGTAATGCGATTGACACTTTACAAAGTGTATTCCCAGATCGTAAAATCGTTGGAATCTACGCACGTGAAATTCTACTTGGTGGAGGTAATATTCACTGTATTACACAACAACAACCATCAGTATCACAAAAATAATTATGAAAAGCACGCACTGTCGTGCTTTTTGCACATTCAATTGAAAATTTAATTAGTTATATATTTTCAATTGATGCAGTTCGATATATAATAGATGAGGAAGATTTAAATTTATAAAGATAAGAGGTAAAAAATGAAAACAACGATTCGTAATTTAATTGATCCAGGTGACTTAACTGTTTCAGAAACTCAAGACATTCTAGATTTAGCAGAAAGAATTATTGCGAATAAAGAAGATTATTATGATACTTGCAAGAATAAGACATTGGCAACTTTGTTTTTTGAACCAAGTACCAGAACTCGATTATCATTTGAAGCAGCAATGTTGGAACTTGGAGGAAACGTATTGGGTTTCTCTGAATCAAGTTCATCAAGTGCAGCGAAAGGTGAAAGTGTGAGTGATACCGTACAAACTGTATCTTGTTACAGCGATATTATTGCTATGCGTCATCCAAAAGAAGGTGCTCCACTGGTAGCAACTAGTAGAGCAACGGTTCCAATTATTAATGCAGGTGATGGAGGCCATAACCATCCTACGCAAACATTAACGGATTTACTGACAATTCATCGAGAAAAAGGTCGTTTGGATAATCTGACGATTGGTTTCTGTGGTGACTTAAAGTTTGGTAGAACGGTGCATTCATTATTAAAAGCAATGTCACGTTATGAAAACATTAACTTTGTATTTATCTCACCAAGAGAATTACAAATTCCTGAATATTTAAAAAGTGATGTATTAAATCGTAAGAATTTACCATATAAAGAAGTAGAAAAAATTGAAGATGTAATTTCTGAACTTGATGTTATTTATATGACAAGAGTTCAAAGAGAGAGATTCTTTAATGAACAAGACTATATTCGTTTAAAAGATACTTATATCTTAGATTTGAAAAAGATTGAACATTCAAAACCAGATTTATCAATTCTTCACCCATTGCCTCGTGTAAATGAGATTTCTGTAGAAATTGATGATGATCCAAGAGCTTGTTACTTTGAACAGGTATTGAATGGAAAATATGTACGTATGGCTTTGATCTTAAAAATGCTAGGTTTGGATAAAGGAGCGTAATCATGAATATAGATAGTATAAAAAATGGAATTGTATTAGACCATATTACAGCTGGAACAGCAATGCGACTTTATGATGCACTAGGTTTGGATGATTTGGATTGTACAATTGCAATTATAAAGAATGTAAAAAGTAATAAGATGGGAAAGAAAGATATCCTTAAAATTGATAATGATTTTAAAGTAGACTTAGATGTACTTGGATACTTAGATCCAAATATTACGGTTAGCATCATTCGTGATGGAAAAACAATTGAAAAACAGAAGTTAGATATGCCAAAGCAAATTACAAATGTTGAGCGATGTAAAAATCCACGTTGTATTACATCAGTTGAACAAGATTTAGATAATATTTTCTATCTTGCGAATCCAGAAGATAGAATTTATCGCTGTTTATATTGCGACAGTAAAGTTGAAAATAAATAAACCAAAACTAACTCCTGCACTGTTTTAAATAAGGTTGAAAGTGAGTGTGAATGTGATATAATAAACATGTCATAAAGGAGGACTTACAATGCCAGTTAAGGTTAATTTAGATACTTGTATTGGGTGTGGAGCGTGTGTTGGATCTTGTCCTGTTGAAGCTTTGTCAATGAATGATGAAGGTAAAGCAGTTGTGGATGATGCAACATGTATAGATTGTGGAGCATGTTTAGGAACTTGCCCTACGGAAGCTATTACACAATAAACCGAGCCTAGCTTGGTTTTTTTATTAATTAGGAAAGTTCTATAAAAATATAAAAATATTAGGATAAAAAGAAAAAAATGTTAATAAATAAGTAAGCACAAAATGGAACTACAATATTAATGCAGTCACTAATGGAAGATGTCTGGTCGGTATTGTAGATGGAATTTCATTGTGTGCCAATGGAGTAGGATATATTTGAAGTCTTTATCGTAACACCTTGCATCAGGAAAGATAAAGAAGAGAATAATCTTACAGGGCTGCAAGAGAGGTACCTGGTATTAAATCTTTGTATTTAATATGATTTCTTAGAAATCATTTTCTTGTTCAAATAGAATGTGAGGTTATATGAAAAAAGAAGAATTTGTACTGCCTAGTTTAAAAGTTGCACAGCGACGCACAAAGGCAAGAAGTAATATTGAAAAAGAACTGTTTGAAATACCACATGAAGTGAAAAACCTTGGAGTTGATCGCTCCTTTTACTTGCGTACTTATGGCTGTCAGGCGAATGAACGTGATGGAGAAACAATTGCAGGTATTTTAGAAACCTTACAGTTTACACAAGTGAATACTCCTGAAGAGGCAGATTTAATTATTCTGAATACATGTGCAGTAAGAAAGAATGCGGAAGATAAAGTATTGGGTGAATTAGGATCTTTAAAACGTTTGAAGAAAACCAATCCTGATTTAATGTTTGCAATGTGTGGATGTATGGCTCAGGAAGAAGAAATCATTTCGATTATCCTTGAAAAGTATCCTCATGTAGACTTAGTGTTTGGTACTCATAATATTCATCGTTTACCACAATTGTTATATCAGGCAATGATGAACAAAGAAAGAACAATTGAAGTATTCTCAAAAGAAGGAGATGTTATTGAAAATTTACCTGTGAAGCGTTTTGGTACTCATAAAGCATGGGTAAACATTATGTATGGTTGTGATAAATTCTGTACGTATTGTATTGTTCCTTATACGAGAGGGAAAGAACGTTCACGTACAGTAGAAGATATATTGGAAGAAGTAAAAGAGTTACAGGACAGTAATTTCAAAGAAATTACATTGCTTGGACAAAATGTAAACTCTTATGGAAAAGACTTAGGACTAGATGGTGGATTTGCTCACTTATTAGAAGAAGTAGCAAAGACAGGGATTGAACGAATTCGTTTTACTACATCACATCCTTGGGATTTCAGTGATGCAATGGTTGATGCAATTGCAAAGTATGACAATATAATGCCATTTATTCATTTACCAGTGCAATCTGGAGATAATGATATGTTGAAGATTATGGGACGTCGTTATACGGTTGAGGACTACAAAGAAACGTTTGATAAATTAAAAGCAAAAGTTAAAAACTGTGCATTCTCAACGGATATTATCGTAGGATTCCCAAATGAAACAGAGGAACAGTTCCAAAGAACGCTAGATATTGTGGATTATTGTCAGTTTGATAATGCCTTTACGTTTATTTACTCTCCAAGAGAGGGGACTCCAGCTGCTAAAATGAAAGATAATGTAGCAATGGAAGTAAAGCAAGATCGATTAAATCGCTTGATGGAGAAAACCAATGGTTATGCTCGTCAGCAAAACGTAAAATATGAAGGAATGGTTTGCAAAGTATTAGTAGATGGTCCTAGTAAAAAGAATAAAGAAGTTTATAGTGGTTATACTGAACAAAATAAACTTGTTAATTTTGTAACTGATAAAAAGTTGAACCCTGGAGATATTGTTGAAGTTGAAATTTTAGAAGCAAAAACTTGGACGTTAAAAGGTAAACAAATATAAAAAGAACTGTAGTAAGTAGATGAGAATCTACAATACTACAGTTTTCTTTTGCTATCTCCAGCCAACAATAACGTTGCTTTTGTACTTCCATATTCTTGGTTTTGTATTATCGCCAATAACAAGTTTTCCAATAATGGTTCCATTCCTGTCAACAATTTCCACATAACCACCATAACCTACAATTTGACCTGCGTTGTTATAAAGTTCATAGACACTACCAGATGCTACCCAACCATTGTCTTGGAAATCTGTGCTAAAGTGAAACTCATTTACCACACCTGAAATTCCGTCTTGTGTTGATTTATAGGCATTACTTTTTCCTGGTTCCACAATACTTGGATCACAAGGAACCAGTCGATAGAGTTCTAAATATTGCTCAGGTCGTGAACTTGACACAACAGTTTGTGAGCATACATTACCACCACTGTTTCCGCCAGATTGACCCCCACCAGTACCAGTAGAACCGCCACTATTACTATTTCCGCCACTACCTCCAGTACTGCCAGAACTACTACCTGATCCACTATTGCTAGAATCACCAGAATTGCTAGCAGTTCCATCATTACCAGATGAACCATTATCTGCAGATGAATTAGTAGTATTACTGTCATCACTAGAGCCATCTGTGTTTTCGGCTTTTTTACCTTCTTCTAAAACTTTAACTTTAATATTAGCAATGTCAGAAACATTATAATTACTGTCTACTGCTACAACTTTAATTTCATATTCACCAGGTTTAGAAGTATCAATATCATGAGTTGCTAGTAAATAATTTGCTTTTGCACTTAATTGCATATTTTCAGCTTTGGTTTCTTCTGAAGAAACCACTACTTTTCCAACTTTTCGTTTATTTATTTTTTCTTTTGCGGTTTTCGTTTCTGTAAGCCGTTCCTCATACTTATCTTTTGAAAGTACTTCATTTTCTTCGATTGGCTTTTTTTCTTCACCAACTTTATCATATGCTTCATCAATATATGATTTGATATTTATGGTGGAACCATACTCTACTTCTTTTGTTTTCTTAGCATCCTTTATTTTTAGAGTAGGGAGGACCGTGTCCTCAATCTTAATTGTAAAATCTAATGTAGCATCCGCATTATCATTATTAGAATCTTTAAGATAGCCCAATGCTTGTATATCATAAATTCCAACTTCACTGTATTCAACATCACTTTGAAATGTAATATTGGTGTCTTTTTTGTTAGAAGTAACCAGTGTTGATAATAAATCAAAATCTACTTCTGTTCCATATTCGATTGTCGTTTTCTTATCGTCGACTAGTGATAATTTCATTTCACTATCACATGCAACGAGTGTAGCCATTAGAAAAAGACAAGCAAGTAAGGAAGTGCTTTTTCTTGCATAAGCAAGTTTCTTTTCTTTTTTCATTTTATTTGCCCCTCTGTATACTTAAAAGTAGTTATACTTTACAACTACATAGTATCTTATTCTATTAATCAAAGCAATATGTTGTAATGAAAGTATAAAATATTTCATTTATCTTTACAAACGTAACAATGTTATGTTATATTGTTTATGCAAACGTAACATTGTTACGAAAGGAGGTAATATGTCGATTACAAAGAAAGAACTTTTAAAAATCACAGGTATCTCGTATGGGCAGTTGTATCGATGGAAGCGATTTGGATTAATACCAGAAGAATGGTTTGTGAAACAATCAAGTTATACAGGACAGGAAACGGTGTTTCCTAAAGAAAAGATTTTAGAGCGAATCAATACAATCCAAGAGTTAAAAGACTATTATTCGCTTGAGGAGATGGCAGTAATGTTATCACCAGAGTTAATGAGTAATAATGTAGTTGAAGAAAGTGTTTTATATCAGCAGGGAATTGTAAGTGAAAGCTTTGTAAGTATGTATAAAGCGCTATTACAAAAAGAAAGTCTGCAATATACTGATTTGGTGATTCTTTATGGACTTCATACGAAAGTAACTCCACATCTAAAAGATAAAGATATAGAGAAATTGTTGAAGAATAATGCTGCTATTATAAAGAATATTACTTCTGTAGATTACGAAATAGTAATCTTCGAATATGATCAGCATTATCTGTTGGTTGTTGGAAATGGCATAAAAGAATTTTACATGGATAATCGTTGTAATATCATTACGAGAATTCAGTTAAGAGATGTAAATGATGAATTTAAAATGAAGTTTAAAAACTTAATTTAGGAGGATAATAAAATGACAAAAAGAGATATTAGAGTTACTGGTGCAGAAAAAAGCATGGGTGGAGACTATGGGCGTATTAATGTAACTGGTAGTGCAAAATTTATGGGTGATGTGAATGCAGAGGATGTTACAATCACTGGAATGGCAAAATTTGAAAAAAATCTAGAAACAGGAAGACTGGTTGTATCAGGTTCTTTGAAGAGTGATGGTGATATTAAAGGTGATCATATGACTGTAAATGGCATGCTGAAAAGTGATCGAGGAGTAATTTATGCAAATCAGATTACAGTAAATGGTTCGTTGGATAATGATGGTGAAATTAATGCTGATCGTATTAGAATTAATGGTAAAGTAAAAGGAAATCAGATGATGGGCGATGATATTGAGATTGCTCAGGGATTTAATCTGACTCAACTAATTATAAGAACAGCACCAGCCAATAAACTAGTGAATATCGAATGTACAACATTAAAAGCATCAGTTTTAAAATGTGATACAATTAGTGCAAATGAGATTACTTTAACAAATCACTGTAAAGTAAATACG
The DNA here is from genome assembly GCF_030814225.1 of Breznakia pachnodae. Classification (GTDB taxonomy): domain Bacteria; phylum Bacillota_I; class Bacilli_A; order Erysipelotrichales; family Erysipelotrichaceae; genus Breznakia; species Breznakia pachnodae. Next base: position 310,826 of record NZ_JAUSUR010000001.1, on the reverse strand, counting down.
GTTATCTGTGATGGCTTATTGGTTGTTGATTCTACTTGCGATGTGATGAACATTGAAGGTGATTGTCGAATCGAAAGGATATAATTGCATACTTTTAGATAAGAGAAAACTCTTATCTTTTTCTTTACTTTGGTAGACTTTACCTTGAAAAAAAGATAGAATGTTACTAGGTGATAGTAATGAAAAAATTAGGATTTATCGGTTGTGGAAATATGGGAGAAGCAATTCTTTTAGGAATATTAAGTGCAGGAATTATAAATGCAGATGATATTTATGTATACACACCAACAGAAACAACAAGAAGTCGTTTAAAAGACACTTATCATATCCATGTATGTGATAACAACAATGAACTCTATGAGTTATGTGATTATATTATACTGGCAATCAAGCCCTACCAGTTTAAAGAGGTAATTGAAACATTGCCTAAAACAGATGTGGGAAAAGTGATTGTTAGTATAGCAGCTGGAATGACAATTGAGAAAATCAAAGGATTATTCCAGCAGGAACAATTAAAAGTGATTCGAGTAATGCCAAACACACCAGTATTTGTAAATAAAGGGGCAAGTGGTATTTGTGCGAGTCCTGAAGTAAGTGAAGATGAAAAACACTTTGTAATGAAGTTGTTTTCTGCTGTTGGCGTAGTTGAAGAAATAAGCGAAGATATGTTTCATACAATTATTGCAACAAGTGGATCCAGTCCAGCTTATGTGTTTATGTTCATTGATGCGATTATTAAGGAAGCAATGAATCAGGGACTTACTTATGAAGTTGCTAAGAAGTTGGCTGCGCAGACGGTTGTTGGAGCCGCAACAATGGTGATGGAATCAGATGAGACACCAGATCAGCTTAAAAAGAATGTTTGTAGCCCAAATGGAACTACAATTGAAGCAGTAAATGTGTTGGAGCAAGAAGGTTTGTATGAGATTGTTGCGAAAGCAATGGATGCGTGTGCCAAAAAATCACGTTCGATGAGTGAATAGTATGAAAAAAACGATGAAACGATATTCAAGGAATGCCATTATTGTTGTATTTGGAACCTTTGTATTTACTTTGGGAATCAGTTTATTTATTACACCAATTCATATGTACAGTGGTGGAGTAATGGGGTTCTCACAAGTGTTAAGAACACTGCTCAGTGATGCAGGAATTCATTTTCCTTTTGAAGTAAGTGGGATTATTAACTTTATTTTGAATGTTCCACTGATGATATTGGCTTATCGAAATATCTCTAAGCGCTTTTTCTTTTTAACAATCCTAAGTGTGCTTACACAGACGCTTTTTCTGGCAATTATACCAGTATTACAGACGCCAATTTTGGACGATATATTAGCATCTTGTCTGGTTGGAGGGATTATCTCTGGGTTTGGTATTGGTTGTATTTTAAGAGCCAGAGGATCTGGTGGTGGATTAGACATACTAGGTGTTTTTTTTACAAGAAAATTTTCGAATTTTAGTGTTGGACGATTATCAATTATTGTAAACAGTTTTCTGTTTGTTACTTATGCGTTATTGTTCAACGTTGAAACGGCAATATATTTTATGATTTATTTAGTAGTATTTAATTTTGTTGTGGACAAAGTTCATTATCAAAATATAAATATGACAGCAATGATTTTTACACGACATATTGAAGTGATGGATTATATTGTTGATCACATGCATCGAGGGGTTACCTTTTGGGAAGGCGCAGGTGGTTATACCCATGAGGGAACATATATCATGATTACAGCAATATCAAAGTATGAAATTCCATTGTTGAAAAAGAAAGTTAAGATGTTTGACGAACATGCATTTATTATTTTTAGTGAAGGACTAAGTGTAAGTGGAAACTTTCAAAAACGACTATAGGAGGAAACATGAAAAAGTTTATTAAGTTATTATGCGTTCTGTCATTGGCAGTTGGATTAGTTGCTTGTAGTGGCAGTGACGATGGAACAGCTAGTGAACCAAACAAAGAGTTTGATGAGTATGTTGAAAACTTACCATCAGAATTATACAGCGCTACAGATTATGGGTTGAACTATACATTCGTAGATAAAGAAGCAGCTGGTTACAAAGATGAGTTATATGAATATACACTACCATCAAGAGAAGAATATGATGAAAGTGTTGAGGAAATGGATAAAATCTATGATGAAATCAAAGATTTTTCTCGCAGTTCATTAAGTAAAGATCAACAATTAACATATGATGTTATGTTGGCGTACTTTGATACTTCTACTGATATGAGTGATGATGCTGCATATTATCTGAATACAAATTATTTGGATACAATGTATGGGGCTCCAAGCAACATGCCTTTAAATTTTTATTTCTATAAGTTTCGTACACAAAGTGATGTAGATTCTTATTTGAATTTATTAAAAACAACAAAGGATTATTATGAAGCACTTGCAGATCATGAACAAGATCGTCAGGACGCAGGTTATGGGATGACTCCAAGTCAGATTACTGCATTAATTGAACAATGTACAGATTATATTGATGGAGACCAAACGTTCCTGATTGATTCATTCAATGAAAAAATTGATGGATTAGATGGATTAAGTGATACAGAAAAAGAAGAATATAAAGCTACCAACAAGAAATATGTAGAAGAAGATCTGAAACAGGCATATACATCTTTAAAAGAAAAAGTAGAAGCACTTGATGTGAAAACAACAAAAGATGAAGGATATGCAGTTGTTTATGATGATGGAAAAGAATACTATGAAGAATTGATTAGTGCAAACACTGGATTTGAAACAGTGGAAGAGTATCGTGAATATCTTGAAGAGAAACAAACGGATGTCTTAAGTGATGCACAGTCAATGATGATGAAAGACTCAACAATACTTGATCGTGTAATGGATGCATCAGGAAATGATGTAATCGATTATACAGATGCAACAAACCCTACAGAAGTATTAAATGAATTAAAAGATGAAATGGCAGATGACTTTCCAAAAATTCGTGAATTAGAATATGATATGGAAATTGTTCCAGAATCCATGCAGTCAATTTTTGAGGCTTCAGCTGCTTACTTTATCAGTCCAGTAGATTCTTTAGATTCTGCTGAGTTAATGGTTTTAAATAGTGAGTACAGTGAAGATTCATATCTTACAATTGCTCATGAAGGATTCCCTGGGCATATGTACCAGACACAATACTACAAAGAGCAAGAACAACCAATCATTCGTCAACTGATGGATTTTGATGGATATACAGAAGGGTATGCAAACTATGTAGAAAACTATTCTGCGAAATATGCAAACGATGCAGATGCAGCAACTCTATACACATACCTGATGCAATATACATACATCGAGATTTTATTATTGGATGTTGAAATCCATTATGATGGAATCAGTAAAGATGATGCAGTTTCTGCTCTAGTGAGTATGGGTTATACGAACGATGTGGCGACTAGTCAATACGAACAGTTGTTGCATTCTCCAGGAGTATTCTCAAAATATTATGGAGCTGGATTCAGATTTAAAGACTTAAGAGAAAAGGTTCAAGAGGAGAATTCTGATGTAACAGATAAGGAATATCATGAAGCGATTCTAAATGTAGGTTCAGCACCTTATAGTATCGTTGAAGACTACGTTATGAGTGAATTAGTAGGTGAATAAAAAAAGAGAGGTTACCAACCAGGTAATCTTTTTTTTGTGAAAATTAGATGAAAACGCTTGCATTGTGTGAGAATTATGTTATATTAGGAGTAGGAAAGTGGTATATACCACGAAAGGAGGAAGCATTCGTGACAAATATTCTATTGGTTTGTTCAGCAGGAATGTCGACTAGTGCTCTTGTTAAAAAGATGCAAGAAGCTGCTGACGAAAAAGGGATTGAAACTACGATTTGGGCAGTTGGTGATGCACAATCAGAAACAGAATTACCAAAGGCTGACGTAATTTGTCTAGGACCACAAGTTCGTTATCTTGAAGCAAAGATGAAAGAACGTGTGAATAATGAGAAACCAGTTATGGTTATCGATATGGCAAGTTATGGAATGATGAATGGTAAAAAAGTATTAGAAGATGCATTAGCATTAGTGAAGTAAAAAGAAGATAAAAAAAGGAGAATAATATGAAAAGTTTTACAGCATGGATGGAACAACATTTTGTTCCAGTAGCAGCAAAGATTGGATCACAAAAACATTTAGTTGCAATTCGTGATGCATTTATCGCAATTATGCCAGTTACAATGGCTGGAGCAGTTGCAACATTATTAAACGTATTCTTTAGAGATTTACCTACTGAATGGGGATGGGATAGTTTTGTTAGCTCAGACATCGTTCAAGGTATTATCGGTGTAAATGGAAATGTCTGGTGGGGAACACTAGCAATAATTTCATTAGTATTCGTTTTCGCATTAGGATATTATATTGCAAAAGCATACAAAGCTCCAGCATTAGCTGGTGGTGTAATCGCAGTAGCAGCGTTTATTGCAGTAACACCACAAGCAATCACAGTAGTTAGTGAAGCTGGTGAAGAAATTGGTGCTTGGGGACATATTAATTATGCTTACTTAAATTCAAGTGGATTATTTACAGCATTAATTATCGGTTTATTGTCTTCAATTGTTTACTCAAAATTAATTAATAAAAACATTACAATTAAATTACCGGATTCAGTTCCACCAGCAGTCTCTAAAGCATTTACTGCTATTATTCCAGGTCTGTTGGCAATCTACTTATGTGCTATTATTGCTTACCTAGTAAACCTAGGAACAGGAAAAGCAATTGGAGACTTGATTCTTGAATACATCCAACAACCTTTCTTATCATTATCACAAGGTTTTGGAGCAGTTATTATCGTTATTATTGCTGTTCAGTTATTCTGGTTCTTTGGTATCCATGGTACCAACGTACTTGCACCAGTATTAGATGGTGTATACTTAACAGCTACAAACGCAAACAATGCAGCTTATATTGCAGGAACTGCAGTTAGTGAATTACCTTACATCTGGACACGTGGATCATTTGATGCATATGTATGGATGGGTGGTGCAGGATGTACAATTGCATTCATCATTGCTATCTTCATTTTCTCTAAGAAAGAAGAATCTAGAGCTATTGCAAAATTAAGTGCACCAATGGGAGCATTCAACATTAACGAACCTGTTATGTTTGGTATGCCAATTGTATTAAACCCAGTATATTTCATTCCTTGGATGATCGTACCAATTATTTTAACAATCATCGCATATGCTGCAACAGCATTAGGAATTGTTCCTCCAGTATTTACACCAGTACCTTGGGTAATGCCACCAGTGATTTACGCATTCCTAGCTACAGGTGGAAGTATTGCTGTCGTTATTTGGGGAGTATTCGTTCTTATCGGAAACAAAGTTGATTTAAACGATACAATAGAAGAATAAAATATAATTTAAATTAGGAGGGAAACTTCCCTCCTAACATATTTTGGAGGTATTAATGGAAGGATTAGAATTAATAGCTTTTCAAATCATCTCAAACGTTGGAGGGGCGAGAAGTAGTTTTATCGAAGCAATTCAACATGCAAAAGCGGGGGATTATGAAAAAGCTCAGGAAGCAATCGTGGAAGGTGAAAAATTCTTTACCGAAGGACACCATGCACATGCTCAACTAATTCAAAGTGAAGCAAATGGAGAATTAGGACCTATTACATTATTATTACTACATGCAGAAGATCAGTTAATGAGTGCTGAAGCATTCAAGATTCTTGCTGGTGAGTTCATTGATGTATACAAGAAAATAGGATAAAATAGAGGTGGTATTATGATTATTATATCTTGTCCAATTAAACAAGATTTCGTTATTGAAACAGTAGAAGGTATTGAGAAATACCAATATAAATTTGAAGGAAAAAGTGGAATCAATCTTAAATTTTCTGTAAATGCAGAAGACATGGAAGATGCAGCAACAACTGCGAAAGCAGCTATTAAAGCAACTGAAGTGGGAGCGGTTCTTTACTTTCAAGTAAAAGCAGAATAATAAGATTGGAGCGCTAACTATGAAAGAATGGTCATTGTTTTTAATCAGTATTGGTTGTGTGATCGTATTATTATCATCAACGATGGCAGATAGTTTACCAGGAATTGTAAGTGGTATTACCATGGCAATCGTTGGTGCAGTATTATTATTTAGAAAGAAGAAAGGAGACTCATAATATGGAAGTCACAAGAGTAATTGAGGGGTCAAAAGAAAAGCTATTTTCAATTTTAATGGATTCATTATTAGAAGATATTTCAGAGGCTCAAGGAAAACAAGTGAAGCTGGAAGATATAGGTAAGGGATATTCTTACAAAAAACAACTTAAAACTAAAGTCGGAAAAGAAGGACTAATTAGAGTAACAATTACACAACTTGAAGTTCCAACTATTTATGAGGCGACTTTTGAAAGTGCACAAGGATTTAATACTCTATCATACAAACTTGAAGATGTAGATGATTCGCATTTTAACCTAACCTATAATGAAGAGTTTATGTCAGAGAAGAAAAGTCAGAATTTGAATTATGGACTTATGTCTAAACTCTATAAGCGCTCAAATAAAAAGAAAGCAAATCTAGTGTTAAATCAATTAGAAGCAATGATGCAAGGACAAATTGGAGAATGTTAACACATTCTCTTTTTTCTTAAAAGGAGGAAATATGGCAAGACTAGGTATATCAGTTTATCCAGAACATGCAGCGTTAGAGGATAATAAAAAGTATATTGAACAAGCTGCAAATAGTGGTTTTAAAAGAATCTTTACTTGTTTATTAAGTGTTGAAGGAAGAAGTAAAGAAGAAATATTAATTGAATTCAGAGAGATGATAGATTATGCTCATGAATTTGGAATGGAAGTTATTTTAGATGTTGCACCATTTGTATTTGAAAAACTTGGTGTAAGTTATGATGATCTTTCATTCTTTAAAGAAATGCATGCAGATGGTATTCGTCTTGATGAAGGATTTGATGGATTAAAAGAAAGTATGATGACATATAATAAAGAAGGATTAAAAATTGAAATTAATGCTAGTTTTGGAAATGGATATATTGATAATATCGTATCTCATTATCCTAACAAGGAGTCAATGATTACATGTCATAATTTCTATCCACAACGTTATACAGGATTGAGTGAAAAACACTTTGACCTATGTAACAATATGATCAAGGAACATGGGCTTCAAATTGCAGCCTTTGTATCATCACAAAATGATAATACATTTGGACCTTGGCCAGTAAATGAAGGACTATGTACGTTAGAAATCCACCGTGATTTACCAATAGATGTGCAAATGCGTCACTTATGTGCGACGCAGATGATAGATGATGTAATTATTGGAAATGCATTTGCTTCTAAAGAAGAACTAGAAGCATGTGCGAAAATTAATCCAAATTTACTTACATTTAAAATTGATTATGAAAAAGAATTACACCCAACTGAACGAAAAATTATCTTCGAACATAAACATTTCGTTCGTGGGGATATGAGTGAGTATATGGCACGTTCTACGATGCCTCGTGTAACGTATGCTAAAGAGAGTGTTCCTGCAGCGAATACTCGTGATTTAAAACGTGGAGATGTAATTATCGTAAATGATGAATATTCACGTTACAAAGGAGAATTACATATTGTATTGAAGGATATGCCAAATGATGGACGTAAAAACGTAATTGGGACAATACCAGAAAATGAGCGAATGCTGTTAGACTATATTGAACCTTGGCGTGCATTTGCGTTTATGGAATAATTAGAGTCTTGTTATTTTTTTGGTCCTAACTTATAATTGTTATATCAAAAAGAAAAATAATGAGAGGAGAATTTTGTGAGCATTCCAATTTACCTGCAAATAAAAGAGAAAATAATTGAAATGATCAGCGAGCTACCTGCCAATTCACCTGTTCCAAGTGAACGTGATTTAGCTGTAATCTACAGTGCCAGCAGGATGACAGTTCGCAAGGCGATTGATGCTCTTGTTGATGAGGGATATCTGTATCGAAATTCGAATAAGGGGACCTTTGTTGCAGATGAAGTTCTTCGTAAAAAGAACACAACTTTAGATGAGAAAAGCATAGAGAGAGAAATCACTTATAAATCTATCTATTTTGATGTTAAGGCATCTTCTTCTGACGAAGTTCAAAGTTATTTAAACATCAGTGGAGAAGATTCTGTAGTTAGGATGATACGATTATGTTTAGCAGATGAAAGGCCGCAATCAATTGAGGAAATATATATCAAACGATTGGATCTTGATGACGATGAATTTAGAAATCTGCCAAAGACAAGAGATTTCAATGACTTCATTATACAAGGAAGTCTAACCCAACGATTTGTTCCAACATTAGTGCCAATGCAATATGCACATATGCTGGAGCTGAAAATCAATGAGCCGATTATTATGGTTGAGAATATTATTAACCGTAAAAGTGGAGCACCTTTTATCTATATGAAAGTGTTCAACAATCCAAAAGAAAAAGTAATTGAGATTACATCTTAAGGTGTACCTGATAAAAAGGTACATCTTTTTTTTAGGGGTTTTCATTTAAATTGAATATATATAAGTAGGAAGAGAGATGATATTATGAAATATTTAGAGTATTTGTTTCAGATTGTAAGTATTTTTTCAATTATGTTAGGTATATTAATTTTTTTAGGTTTTGTAAGTGGTGATGCAGTGGTTTTATTATTTGCAGGTACTGTCATTACATTTATTCTGTCATTGATAATTAATCGAAAAAAAGATTAGGATTTATTATGTTTGAAGTTAATAAATAAGAAGAGAAGATTGGAAAGGGTGAATATGTATGTGGAAAAGATGGAGTTGTGTGATGCAAAATAGTTACAGTGACTGTGCAAATGCAGCAGTTGCAACTGTTTTGCTTCACTATAAAAAAGAAGTACCTCTATCAGTTATCGAAGAAGAAAGTAAAACGTTAAGTGATGGTACAACAATGTTAGGAATTATGAAGGCACTAGAGAAATTTCATTTTCAATGTAAGGCAGTGCGCTGTGAGCTGAAAGAACTGATTGAAGATGTAACATTACCTTGTATTGTGCAATTACTCAATGAGAATGGTCGATATCATTTTGTCGTTATTCATAGAATAAAGAATGATAGGGTTTTATATGCAGATCCTGCCAAAGGAATTCAGAAAGAGAATATAACAGAATTTGAAAAACGATTCACTGGTGCGGTAATTATAACAGTCCCAAAGTCAGAGTTTGAATCCGTAGTGTTTGAAAAGATTGGAATAAGGGAAATGCTTACAACATTAGTTTTTCCTCATAAACGATTATTACTTCAGATTATTTCTTTGTCTTTTCTACTTACCTTTTTGGGAATTGCATCATCATTGTTTTCAAAAATATTAATGGATGAAATTATTCCGTTTTCTTTACGGACGACATTAGTATTACTTGTTTTATTTTTCAGTATTGTAACGATTATTCAAAGTGGGTTATCAGCCTGTCGTCAGCAAGTGTTATTGTATCTTTCAAGAAAAATTGATATTCCATTATTACTGGGATATTATCATCATATTTTACATCTTCCTTATATATTCTTTGTACAACGAAAAACAGGGGATATTATAACCCGTTTTCAAGATGCGATGACCATTAAAGAAATCTTTACAAACCTATCTGTATCACTGATTATGGACGTTACATTGGAAGTTGTAACTTGTTTGATCTTATGGTTTCTAAACAGTTCTTTATTTTTGATTCTTCTTATTATCGTTTGTATGAATATTGGGTTGATTTATATATTTAAGAAACCTTATAAAGAAATTAATATCCAACAGATGGAAGCTACTTCACAACTGAATTCAGGGCTAATAGAATCGTTAAATAACATTGAAACAGTAAAGACAACAGTAAATGAACAACATCAAATTGAAAATCTTGAAAAGAATTTAGTTAGATCTCAAAAGATAGGTTATAGAGAAGGTAAAATTAAGAATATTCAAAGTACCATTTCAACAATTTTAAATACAATTGGAAACTTATTATTTATGGCAATAGGTGCAAGTTATATTATGGATGGAGCTATGAGTATTGGTGATCTGATGGTATTTCAAACCCTTAGTCAGTATTTTATTGAACCAGTGCAAAGTTTAGTATCTCTGCAGTTATCATTTCAAGAAGCAAATATTGCAATGCAGAGGTTAAATGAGTTAATGATGTTAAAGAAGGAGAATAGTGAAGGAAGAGATGCCCAGTTGAGTGGTGATATTGTCTTTAAGGATATTATGTTTGCTTATGGTTATAAGAAACCAATTTTTGAAAATTTAAATCTTATAATTCCTGAGAAAAAAGTGATTGGTATTGTTGGCGAAAGTGGAGTTGGTAAAAGTAGTCTTGCGAAATTAATACTAAAGTTTTTATCACCTCAACAAGGTTCTATTACTATAGGAGAACATAATTTCCAAACTATCAACTGTCACAAAATCAGAAAACATATTGCTTATGTTCCTCAACATGCACAATTGTTTTCGGGAACTATTATTGATAACTTACGATTAGGCAACACCAGTCTTACCTTGGAAAAGATTGTACAAGTCTGTAAACAGATTGGTATACATGATTTTATTGAAAAGCTGGATAAAAAATATTTTAGTGTGGTTGAAGAAGACGGAAGCAATTTCTCATTTGGTGAAAAACAGCGACTGACAATTGCAAGAGTAATTCTTCAAAACCCATCTTACTATATTTTTGATGAGGTAACCTCTAATCTGGATTCAGTAAGTGAATCCTATATTCATCAATTGATTTTTCATCATCTAAAAGAAAAAACTAGAATCATTATTGCACACAGACTGACAATGATTGAGCAATGTGATGAGATTTATGTTTTAGATAAAGGTGGATTCATTGAACATGGAACCCATCAGGGATTATTGAAAAAGAAAGGCAAGTACTTTGAAATGGTCAAAATGCAAAATATAAGGAAAGGAAAATAATATGAAAAATTTAGGAACAATTAAATATAAATCACTCCATTTGGAAAATGTGATTTGTGAGAGTGTTAGTAACATAAAGATTGAAGAAGTGAATAAATATATTATTTCATTTTTAAATCGTTTAGAATTACTAAAAATTAAAACTACGAGTGGTCTGATTACTAGATTGAATGGCTCGGAAGTATTAGAAAATGGTGAAATAAGAGCCAGTTATGATTTTCTAATTGAAATTGATGGAGAATATGATGAATATACGAAACTTTCTGAATATAGAATAGATAGTTGTCTGTTTCTTCATTACGATGGTGAACCACAGTTTTTTGAGTTAGCTCATGTGAAACTTCAACTTTATTTGTTTGAACATGAATTAGTAAATGATGGGACAATTTATACGCATATGCATTCACAAAAGGATAATCGATTAGTCGCTGATTTATATGTTCCAATAACTGAGGCATAGTATGAAACTCTATGATACAAATGAATTAAAAGATTCTCGTATCTTTTATGAACAAAAATCACCAAAGGTAATATCTTATATTTTAATAATGGTCAATGTTTTACTGATAATACTTCTAGTATTTCTAAGTATTGCTCAAAAGACGTATACAGTAGAGGCTTCCGGTTATGTAATGGGGGATGATACTACTTATGTCAGTTCAAGTGTAAACGGGACTATTAATAAACTATATAAAGAAGAAGGTGACTATGTAGAGAAAGGAGAGATGATTCTTGAAGTAACCAGAGAGAGCAATAAAACTGAAATTGATACATTGCATCAAAAATTAGATCTAACAAATAGGAAACTTGATGCTATTGATTTATTTGATCAATCATTAAAGCAAAATATGAATTATTTAGATAATTCAAAAGAACAACAGGAATATTATGAAAAGATGAATTATTATTTATTACTGAAAAGTGAAGAAGATACATCAAATTCAAATCTTGTTAACAGTATTCAAAAGAAACAGCAAAAGTTAAGCGAAGTTAAGAATAAGAAGAATCAAAAAGAAGATGCTACAGAGAATGAACTGCTTGATCAAGAAATAGAATCACTAGATCAAGAGATTCAAGAGTTGCAGCAGCAACTGGATAGTGCATCACAAGTTGAAAAAACAAAGACACAGTTCCTTTCTGAACTAGGTTCTACAAGAACCCAACTAGAAGATGAGAAGTTAGAGATTGAAATTAGTTTGCAAATTGCTGATGGTGAAACTTCTACGTATCTTTTAAAAGCAGTTAGTTCTGGATATCTTCACTATGTTACATCACTATCTACAGGAATCAGTGTTCAAATGAATGAGGTCATTGGTGAAATAAGTATGGATAACAAAGACCAATATTATGTTCTTGCATATATACCAGCATATGAACGAATGAAAGTAGAGGAAGGAAGTCTGGTTAAGATAGCTGTTTCTGGAATGGATACTCAGATTTATGGAATGCTGGATGGTAAAGTAGCTTCAATTGATAAAGGTACTTTAATGCAGGAAAGTGATACAGGTAAGATACCTGTATACAAATGTAAAGTACAACTAAATAAAACAAACTTAGAAAAAGGGAAGTTTCCTATGGAAATTGTACGTTCCTTGCCTGTGAATGTTTATGTTGTATATGACAGGGAAACCTATATGGATTGGCTATTGGGATTATTAAATTTCCAATAACTATCGCTGTTGATAAGATCATCAATAAAAGAAAAATAAGGAGTTAAAAAGGATGAAGAAGAACGATTCAACTGATGAACAATCATGATTATGCAATATCGATGGGTAAAGTTAATTCTGCTTAGTTTAATGACGATTTGCATACATTGTGATTTTGGAATAGAAGTTGCATTTATATTTGCTGGAATTCAGTTATTTGGTCAGTGTTTAGCGTATTTGATATATAACTACACATCATTTTAATGTAATGAATATGTATTTATTATCAGATGCTAAATATATAAGGAAAGGAGAAGTTTATGGAATTAGTATTACCAAAGAATTATGTTGAATTAGATTGTTTAGATGAATTAGTAGGTGAGGGATATTGGACTCATGTAGGTCATGCACAGTGGACATGGACATTTACACGTGCTGATTGTGCAACAATGTCTGGAGTATTAAGTGCTGGATCAAGTGTTGCTTCGGCAGTTGCTTATTTCTTCCCAACAGTTGCACCTTATGCCGGAGCAATTGCTTCTGTATTGGGCTACAGTGCAAGCATCTTTCAAAAGGGTACACGCTACAATGGACTTAGAGTATACTTTCATACAATGTGGTGGGGACGTACACCTAGATGGGCAGGCTATATCTAAATAATATTCAATCACTTATCGAAGAGGTATCATCTTATTAATAAGGTAGCCTCTTCTTATTATTTAAATATCTAAAATTATAGTAGTTGACAACCAATGAAACAAAATGTAAGAAATGATGAAAATGTTTGAAATATTTCTTGACAAGTTATGAAATAAAACTTATAATAACATCAATACAAAAAACTATGAAAAGAATTAGTAAAGAAATGGTCATTGCAGAGACTTCTTGGTTGGTGAGAAAGAAGATGTAAAGTTTCTTGAACACATCTTGGAGTTGTGAAGGCGAATTCAGTAGTCTTCATCGGTGTCCTTGCATCCGTTATCGTGCTAGAGTATGTTAGTACTTGAAGAGGTTAGTATTGTGAGATACTGATAAAAAAAGGTGGCACCACGTGAGTTAAACTTTCGTCCTTTGGATGAAAGTTTTTTTGTTTATTATAAGGAGGAAACAACAATGAGAGAGTTTTCAGTTCCATCAGGAATGCGTGACTTCGTATTAGACGAAGCAAAGAAGAAAAAGACATTACAATTAGAGTTAGAAAAAAGATTGGATACTTGGGGATATAAGGAAGTAATGACTCCAAGTGTTGAGTTCTACAAAACTTATGAAGTTGGTTTTGACGATATCAAAGAAGAGGAGTTATATAAATTCATTGATGATAATGGAAGAATATTAACACTTAGAGCTGATATGACAATTCCAATTGCACGGTTGGCAGCAACGAAATTTAAAGATACTAAAGAAACTTTACGTTTTCGTTATTGTGCAAATGTATTTAAAGTTCACGAGACATTATCTGGTAATAAAAATGAGATTACTGATTGTGGAGTGGAATTGATTGGTGTTGAAAAAGAAGCAGGAGATTTAGAAATTCTGGCAACTGCATTAGATGCATTAACAGCAATGAAGCAAACGAAACTCACATTGGAAATAGGGAATGCTCAATTCTTTGCAGCTGCTTGCAGAGGAGCAAATATAACTGGTGAACAGGCAGAGAAACTTGCATATTTAATAGATCAAAAAAGTCTGATTGAATTGAAGGATTATTTGGATGCAATTCAAGTATCTCCACAAATGGAAGAATTCTTTTTAAAGATGATCTGGTGGAATGGTGATGTTGCAATGCTGGAGGAAGCAAAGAAATATGCTTTTAACAGTGAGTTGATGCAAATCATTGAATATCTGGAATCTTTATATGAAAACCTTTCTAGTTTAGGGTATAAGGATATCGTTGCTTTTGATTTAGGAAAAATTGGTAATCTGAATTATTATACTGGAATTATATTTGATGCATTTGTTGAAGGTGTGGGACTGCGGATTTTAAGTGGAGGACGTTATGATAATTTACTTAAGAAGTATGGTGTTGATTTACCAGCGGTTGGTTTTTCAATTAAACTTGATCAGTTAATGAATGCATATGATTTTAAAGATACAAGTAAAGAAATAATTGTTGAATATGGAAAAGGAAATATATTAAAAGCAATCAAAAAAAGAAATGAATTTGATGATTCTTATACAGTTATATTAAAGGAAAATAACACAATTGATGGAATCAATGTGCTGGGAGGTAGTCTATGATATCGATTGCACTTACAAAAGGAAGATTAGAAAAAGAAAGTGTAAAAATATTTGAAGCTTGTGGATATGGAATTGAACCTTTAAAAGATAAAGGGAGACAGTTAGTATTTCATGATACAAAGAAAGATATTGATTACTTTCTGGTAAAAGCTGCTGATTGTGTTACTTATGTGGAACATGGAGTGGCAGATGTTGGATTTGTTGGAAAAGATACACTTTTAGAGTCAACAAATCGTTATTATGAATTAATGGATCTACAAATTGGTAAATGTGGATTTATCGTTGCAAGTTTACCAGAAAAGGATCCATTTAAAAAGAATACTCATGTAAAGATAGGGACAAAATATCCAACAGTTGCTAAACAGTACTTTAAGGAAAAAGGAATGGATGTTGAAATTATAAAGATTGAAGGTTCGGTAGAACTTGCTCCAATTCTTGGCTTATGTGATGCAATTGTAGATATTGTTGAAACTGGTTCTACATTAAAAGAAAATGGATTAATTGTATTTGATCGAATTTGTGATATTAGTGCAAGAGTAATTGTAAACAAAGCAAGTTTTCGTTTAAAGAAAAAAGAAATATTAGAATTATTAGATGATATTGGGCAGGTAATAGGAGAGTAACAGTATGTTGAAAAAGATAAATTATGGGGATAAGGAAGCATTTGCTAAAGTATTAGAAGATCGTAATGTGAGTGTAGATCCTAAAATTACAATGACCGTATTAGAAATTCTTCAAAAAGTAAAAGAAGAGAAAGATGATGCATTATCATTTTATACATCTAAATTTGATGGAGTTGTAATAGAAGATATTCTTGTAACACAGGAAGAAATGGATAAAGCAATGAGTCTTGTAGATGATGAGTTTATTTCTATCTTAGAAGATGCAAAAAGGAATATTGAATTATATCACAAGAAACAATTAAAAGAAGGATATGAGATTGTTGAAGCGGATGATGTGTATTTAGGACAACGAGTACTTCCATTACAACGTGTGGGAATTTATGTACCTGGTGGAAGTGCTGCTTATCCCAGTACAGTACTAATGGATGTAATTCCAGCGAAGATCGCAAATGTTGATGAAATTATTATGGTAACTCCTCCACAAAAAGATGGAAGTGTAAATCCATTTATTCTGGCAAGTGCCAAAGTTGCTGGTGTTGATAAAATCTATAAAGTCGGAGGTGCGCAGGCAATTGGTGCACTTGCCTATGGAACACAAACAATACCAAAGGTAGATAAAGTAGTAGGTCCGGGGAATGTCTATGTAGCAGAAGCAAAAAAGTTAGTATATGGACAAGTAGACATTGATATGATTGCAGGACCAAGTGAAATTTTGGTAATTGCAGATAAAGATGCAAACCCTAGTTTTGTGGCTGCTGACTTAATGTCACAGGCAGAGCACGATACAATGGCTTCTAGCATCCTTGTGACAACATCAGAGCAATTAGTTGAAGAAGTGGAAAAAGAGCTTGAGAAACAGATACAAGAGCTTTCAAGAACTTCGATTATGGAACAGTCGTTTGCAAACTATGGATATGTAATAGTAGCGTCTACGATTGAAGAAGCAATTGAAATATCAAATGAAATTGCACCAGAACATTTAGAATTAATGGTTAAGAATCCAAAAGATTATTTACCACTAGTACGAAATGCAGGAAGTGTATTCCTTGGCTATTATACTTGTGAGAGTATAGGGGATTATTTTGGTGGTACCAATCACGTATTACCAACGAATGGAACTGCAAGATTCTATTCACCACTAGGAGTGGATAGTTTTATGAAAAAATCTTCATATTTACATTGGAGTAAAGAAGCATTACAAAAGGAGGGGGCAAAAATTATTCGTTTTGCCAAACAAGAAGGTTTGGATGCGCATGCAAATGCAGTTAGGGTGAGGATATAAAATGAAAGATATAAAAACATATACAGCACAAAATAATCAGGGAACTTTATTAAATGCCAATGAAAATCCAGAAAATTTAAATCGAAAAATTGTTAAGGAAATTTCAGAAGCAATCGCAGAAATTGATTTTAATCGTTATCCAGATGATGATATGAGTGAATTAAAAAAAGCATATGGTGAGTATATTTCACTTTCACCAGATCAGATCATTGTAGGTAATGGTAGTGATGAGATGTTAGGATTACTTATTAATCTAACGTTAGGTGAAGGTAAGAAGTTATACACAATGGAGCAAGATTTCTCAATGTATGATTACTATGCTTCAATGCAGGGTGCAGAAATCGTAAGATTTCCAATTACTGCAGATGATATGTTTGATGTGGATGAATTTATTCGTTTTGGGAAAAAGAATGATATTGATATGATTATCTTTTCTAATCCAAACAATCCAACAGGACGTCAGATTAAAAATGGTTCAATTATTAAAATATTAGAATCATTCCAGGATATAAAAGTAGTAGTAGATGAAGCATACGCAGAATTCTGTAATGTAAATATGCTGCCATATTTGGATCTTTATCCTAACCTGTTGATTACTAGAACATTATCAAAAGCCTATGGATTAGCAGGGGTAAGATGTGGATTTCTGCTTGGAAACAAAGAACTAATAAAAGAAATAGCACCATATAAAGTGCCATACAATGTAAATGTATTAACGCAGTTAACTGCATTAATTACATTACAATATAAAGATTTAATGTATGCAGGGATTGAAAGAATCAAATCTTTGCGAGATACTATGTATATGGAATATCTTATGAATAAACCACAGAGGGTAACCTTATATCCTTCAGCAGCCAATTATTTTTATGGAGTGTGTGAAGATAAGAAAAAACTTCTGCAAGTAATGGTAGAAAATAATATTGTGATTCGTAATTTTGATGGAAATAGTTTTCGTATTTCGGTTGGTAATGAAGAAGACAATAAAAGAGTAATTGAACTATTATGTTCACTTTAGGAGGTCCTATGACAAGAGTAGCACAAACATCAAGAGATACAAAAGAGACACAGATTCAGGCAATGATCAATATTGATGGGTCTGGAGTAGCTGATATTAATACTGGAGTAGGTTTTTTTGACCACATGCTGACGTTATTGGCATTTCATTCAAACATGGATATCACACTTCATGCGAAAGGTGATTTACATGTATGTGATCACCATTTAGTTGAAGATTGTGGAATTCTTTTAGGAATGCTTGTGAAAGAATCTCTGGGTGATAAAAGAGGAATACAACGTTATGGAAGTATGCGTATGGTAATGGATGAAGTGTTATGTACTGTCGATTTAGATATTAGTGGTCGTCCATATTTGGTATATAATGCAGAACTGAAAAGAGATATGATTAAAGATTTCTCTTGTGAAATGACAAAAGAATTCTTGTATGCATTTGCAATTCAATCTGGTATTACATTACATGTGAATGTATTGTATGGAGATAATGATCACCACAAAATTGAGGCAATCTTCAAAGGATTGGGACGCGCATTAAAAGAAGCAGTCAAAGTAACAGGAACAGCGATACCTTCATCTAAAGGAGTTATTCAATGATTGTAATTATTGATTATGGAATGGGCAATTTACATAGTGTATACAATGCCCTAACAACTATTGGGGCAACTTGTAAGATTAGTAGTAATCCTGAGGATATTAAAGCAGCTGATGGAGTGATTCTTCCTGGTGTTGGTGCTTTTGAAGACAGTATGAAAAACTTAAGCGAAAGAAATCTAATAACACCAATCAAAGAAGCAGTTGCGATGAAGAAACCATTCTTAGGAATCTGTCTAGGGATGCAAGTGTTATTTGAAAACGGTGAAGAAGGAAATGGAAGTAAAGGGTTAGGGATCTTAAAAGGAAATGTAGTTAAAATGGTTGATCCTTCTGTAAAGATTCCACAAATTGGTTGGAATCGTTTAGAGATACAAAGAGAAACCAATCTATGGAATAAAGACTATCTTCCTTTCGTCTATTATGTTCACTCATATTATGTAAGTGACTATGATGTGGAAGATTTAGTAGCTTATAGTGATTATGGTTCAATGAAAGTACCTGGATACTTTCAAAAAGAAAATGTGTATGCAATGCAATATCACCCAGAAAAAAGTGGGGAAGATGGATTGGCAATGTTGAAAAATTTTAAGGAGATATGTGATGATTATACTACCAGCGATTGATATTATTGATGGGTTACCTGTACGTCTTTATAAAGGTGACTATAACCAAATGGAATCTGTGGAAGGTACAATCTTAGATCTTGCAGTTGTTTTTGAAAAAGAGGGAGCACCCTTCTTACATCTGGTAGATTTGGATGGTGCCAAAACTGGTAAACTAGTGAACCATGAGAAGATTATTGAAGTAGCGAAAACCCTTTCGATTCCAGTAGAAGTAGGCGGTGGAATCCGAACGTTAGAAGACATTACTTATTATTTAGAAAATGGTGTTGAACGAGTAATCTTAGGAACAAGTGCAATGGAAGATGAAAACCTACTAGTAACAGCGTTAGCTCAATATGGAGAACGTATCGCTGTAGGTGTTGACTTCAAAGATGATTATGTCTATGGAAGAGGATGGCTTCAATCGAGCGATTTGCATTACATTGATTTTTCAAAATACTTAGAAAAACTTGGAGTTAAAACAATTATAGTAACAGATATTTCTAAAGATGGAACTCTAGAAGGTCCAAATCTTGAGATGTTGAATCGTTTAAAAGATGAAGTGAGTATTCAAATTGTTGCGTCTGGTGGAATCAAAAGCATTGATGATATCAGGGCTCTAAATGATTTGAAACTATATGGCGCAATCACTGGTAAAGCAATGTATCATAAAACATTAGATTTAAAAGAGGCAATACAACTAACAAAGGAGGTTTAATATGTACACAAAAAGAATTATTCCTTGTCTTGATGTAAGTGAAGGTAAGGTAGTAAAAGGAATTAACTTTGTTGGTTTAAAAGAAGTGGGAAATCCTGTAGAACTAGCAAAACAATATTATGAGCAAGGAGCTGATGAAATTGTTTTTTTAGATATTGGAGCTACTCATGAAAACCGTGAGACAATGGTAGATGTTGTAAAAGAAGTTGCAAAAACTATTTTTATTCCATTTACAGTTGGTGGTGGAATTCGTAGTGTTCAGGATATGCAAGTGATGCTTCGTTCAGGAGCTGATAAAATATCATTGAATTCTGCTGTAATAAGAGAACCACAATTAATTGCAGATGGTGCACAAATGTTTGGATCGCAGTGTATTGTTGTGGCAATTGATGCCAAACAGCGAGAAGACAAAAGTGGATGGAATGTCTATATCAATGGTGGACGAATCGATACAGGTCTGGATTTACTTGATTGGGCAAAGCAGTGTCTTGAATTAGGTGCAGGAGAAATCTTGCTTACTAGTATGGATGCTGATGGAACAAAAGCCGGATTTGATATTGAAATGTTACAAGCAGTAAATGCGATAGCAGATGTTCCTGTAATTGCATCTGGTGGATGTGGAAGTCTGCAGGACTTTGCTGAAGTGTTTGAAAAAGATGCTGCAGATGCTGCTCTTGCTGCTTCATTATTTCATTATGGTGAGTTAAGTGTCGGTCAGGTAAAAGAGTATCTGAAAGAGAAAGAAATACCAGTACGGTTATAGGTGATAGTATGATAGATAAAATTGATTTTGAAAAAAATAATGGTTTGATTCCTGTAATTGTACAAGAAGATGAAACCAATGAAGTGTTAATGATGGCATATATGAACAAAGAAAGTTTACAAATGACATTAGACACAAAGATTGCTACTTATTATTCTCGCAGTCGTAATTCACTATGGGTCAAAGGTGAAACAAGTGGACATTATCAACATGTTTTGAAAATGTATTTAGACTGTGATTATGATACAATATTAATGGTTGTTAAACAGGATGGGGTGGCTTGCCACACGGGAGAAAAATCTTGTTTTTTCAATAAATTACTGTAGGAGGAATGGAACATGAAGAATGAATTACAAGTATTGTATGAAACTTTATTAGACCGTAAGGAACATGCAGAAGTAGGTTCTTATACTGCCTATTTATATGAAAAAGGATTAGAAAAAATCCTGAAAAAAGTAGGAGAAGAAGCTACTGAAGTTATCATTGCTGCGATGAAAAATGATAATAAAGAAGAACTGGTAAATGAAATTAGTGATTTGATTTATCATTTATTTGTTTTAATGGCAGAAAAGAATATTACATTGGAAGATGTAAATCATGAATTAGAAAAAAGAAGTCATAAGAAAGGTAATCTAAAGGCGGAACGCAAGCCTGTAGATAAATATTAATATGCAAAATTTCAACTACCATACACATACCTATCGCTGTGGCCATGCAACTGGTAAAGATGATGAATACATTCAAAGTGCAATTGATGCAGAATTTGAAGTATTAGGTATGAGCGAACATATCGGGTTTGATGGATGGGATGATGAAAAAGAACGCATCCCGTTTGCTGAAATGGATAAGTATATTGAGGACATGCAGGCATTAAGAGAAAAATATAAGGATCAGATTGATATTAAAATAGGTTTTGAATTTGAATATTTTGATGACAAAGAAGACTATCTGAAAGAAATGTTATCGAAAGTCGATTATATGATTGTTGGTCAACATGCGAAAAACTTTGATATGTATTATGATCATGGTTGCAATGACGATGATGTTGATATTTATGCAAATCAGATTTGTGCTGCTTTGGATTGTGGATTAACCAAATATGTCGCTCATCTTGATTACTTTATGTTAGGTAAAGACGAGTTTTCGAAACGCAATGAAAAGGCAATTGAAAAAATATGTGATGCAGTATTACGTAATGATGCCTATCTTGAAATTAATTTAAAAGGAGCAACTTATGGCAAAAAGTTGTATAATGGTATACAGCAGTATATCTATCCACATTATGATGTATTTCGTATTGTAGCTCAAAAAGGCTGTAAAGTGATGTTTGGTTATGATGCACATAAACCAGAAATGTTACAGGTAAGAGAAAAAGAAGAACTGCTAAAAGAAGAATTCAAAGATTTGAATTTGAATTACCAAGATAAAATTGAACTTTAGGAGGAACTACTTTGATTCGTTTATTTGTAAGTGATTTGGATGGTACATTGTTGAATGATCAGCACGTATTATCAGATGAGAATAGAAAAGCAGTACAGTTGTTGAGATCAAAAGGAATCTCATTTATGCCAGCAAGTGGAAGAGATTATCATGGCGTGCAGATGGCTATTGAAGAGTCTTATCTGCAACCAAAAGCTATTTGTTTGAATGGTGCTGAGTTTTATGATAATGATGGAAAACTATTAATTTCGAATCCATTATCAAAAGATAGTGTTGCTGCTGTTCAAGCAGTAATTGATAAGTATGAACTTGATGCAGATTACTATACTTCTTTAGGTAGATGTATTTTATATGGTGGTGATGATTTGAAAACTCATCTGATTGAGCGAATAAAAAAAGCAGCACCAAAAGAAATGCGTGAAGATCCACTTCGCTTCATGGAAAGAATCAAATTTTTTGATACACTAATTGTTGAGAAAACAATAGAAGGAATTTTAGAGAGAACAATTTTAAAAATTGAAACTCGTTTTGATGATTTAGAGTTAAGAGAACAAGTATTACAAGAATTAGAGACAATAGAAGGTATTATTACAACATCTTCTAGTCTTCATAACTTAGAAATCAATTCAATTGAAGCAACCAAAGGTCATATGATTGAACAAGTATGTGAAACCTATGGCTATAAAAAAGAAGAAGTTATTGTTATTGGTGATGGAATGAATGATATTCCAATGCTTGAAAGGTTTCCTAATTCTTATGCAATGGGACAAGCACCACAGGCAGTGAAAGATGTTGCAAAGTTTGAAACTGATTCAAATGCAAATGATGGAGTTGCAAAATTGATTTATAAAATCCTAGCAGAGATGTAAATTGCATAATTTCGATTTATCGTTGACATCAAATATTTCTTTTGCTATCCTATAAGTGTAAAGGAACAATAAATATATTTAGTTTAGGATTGTTACTGAAAAGGCGATACCTGGATGGCAGATAGTTTTATCTGTATCCAGGTATTTTTTGTCAGAAAGGAGGAGATATGAAGATTTATAAGAAATACAACAACAATGTTGTCCAGACGTATGATGATGAT
This sequence comes from Breznakia pachnodae, assembly GCF_030814225.1. GTDB lineage: Bacteria > Bacillota_I > Bacilli_A > Erysipelotrichales > Erysipelotrichaceae > Breznakia > Breznakia pachnodae. Next base: position 287,891 of record NZ_JAUSUR010000001.1, on the reverse strand, counting down.
TTAAAAGAAGTCATTGTCATAGGATCAGGAATCGCATACAACAAAAACCCGGGAAGTTGGATCGATGAAAAACAGATAGAAAAAAGATTTGTATTACAAGATACTTATCAACAAGAAATGATATCTAGATTGTTGAGGGAAATTCCAGTTGAACATTTTGAAGTATCTGAGAAAATCATCTCCTTCGCTGAAGAATATTTAAACACTGTATTAAATGAAAGTATTCACGTAACGCTAGCAGATCATATTTCATTTACACTTACACGATTAGAGAATGGATATTCAGTTAACAATCCACTATTATGGGATATCAAGAATCTATATGAAAAAGAGTTTGTAGTTGGTTTATATGCTCTTGATTTAATTGAAAAGAGATTACATATTCGTTTACCAGAAGATGAAGCAGGCTTTGTTGTCATTCATGTAATTGACGCAAAGTTAAATCAGCAGAATCTTGCAGTTTCTAATATTATGAAAATCACAGGTCAGATTATGAAGATTGTGAAGTATCAATTAAAGTTAGATTTACAAGAAGATTCATTGATTTACAATCGGTTCCTTACACATCTGAAGTTCTTTGCTCAACGTATATTGAAAGACGAACATGTGAATTTCGGGGATGAAGATATTATGAAAAGTTTTATTAAAAATTATCCAGAAGCATTTGAAGGTGCTCAATACATAGCACAGTTTGTTGAGGATAATTATGAATACAAAGTAAATGATGAAGAAAAATTATACTTAGCAGTTCATATACAAAGATTAATTAGAAATGACTAATAGTTAAATAAATAGAGTTGTTACTGAAAAGGCAAAGTCTATGTGCAAAACTTATTGCAAGTTTTGACATAGACTTTTTTTAAAAGAAAGGAGCATATTATGAATTATAAAAATATGGCGAAAGCAATTGTAGAAGCAGTTGGAGGAGACAAGAATATTAAGAGCGTTGTACATTGTGCAACTAGATTAAGATTTGAATTATTTGACAATAAGTTAGCAGATGAAAAGAAATTAGAAGAAATTGAAGGAGTACAAGGTGTTGTATTTCGTACTAGCCAGTTGCAATTAATCATTGGACAAGGTGCAGTAGATGAATGCTATAAAGAAGTAAATGAATTAATTTCTTTAAAAGAACATTCTAATGGAACTAAATCCAAGAGAGAATTCAATATACGTTCATTATTGGATATATTTCTAGATACGATTTCATCTATCTTTGCACCAATTATTCCAGCAATCGTTGGTTCAGGGATGATTATGGGAGTTCTATACTCATTACAAGTACTGGAATGGGTAGATCCAGCATCGGGAATTTTCCAATTATTAAATGTATTTAGTAATGCAGCATTTTATTTCTTACCAATGTATCTAGCATTTAGTTCTGGTAAGCGATTTGGATGTAATCCATATGTGGCGGCAGTATTAGGTGCTATTCTGATCCACCCTACATTTATTGGGATGGTGTCAGCAGGAACACCAATTATTGATTTAGGTTTATTTGAAATTACATTACAAAACTATTCAAGTTCAGTAGTTCCAATTATAATTTCAGTTTACTTTATGTCATTGATTGAAAAGGGATTAAAGAGAATTGTTCCTAAAATGGTAGATATTATTGTTACACCAACATTGTCATTACTAATAGGTGGAGTAGTTGCACTATGGATTTTAGGGCCTCTGGGACAATTTGCAGGTAATTTCGTTGCCGAAGGATTCGTTTGGATTTATAACCAGTTTGGAGTATTAGGTGGACTCTTCTATGGATTGACTTATCCATTCATTCTTGCGACAGGGATGCAAGTTGCGTTTACTCCAATTGTTGTAATGAACTTAGAATCATTAGGTTATGACTTCATGTATCCATTCAGTGCTGCTTCAAATGCTGCAATGGCAGCTGCAGCATTATATGTATTTTTTAAAACGAGAGATCAAGATTTAAAATCAATTGCTGGTTCAACAGGAATATCTGGGCTTATTGGAGTGACAGAGCCAGTATTATTTGGATTAGTTTTGAAGTTTAAAAAAGTATTATTTGCAGTTATGGCAGGTGGAGCAGCAGGTGGTGCTATTATGGGATTGTTTAGCGTAACTTATGGAGGGTTTGGATTTGTACCATTTGGAACAATCATATTAGCCTTTGGACCAACCTTTGTTTATTACATGCTAGGTGTATCAGTCTCAATGATTGTAACTGTAGTAATTTTACACTTCACAGGATATACAACAAAATTAAGTGGGGAATACATATTAAATAGTCCAGTTAAAGGTAATGTGATTTCCCTGTCACAAGTGAATGATCCAACCTTTGCTCAAGGATATTTAGGAAATGGTATAGCTGTTATTCCAGAAGATAATATTATCTATGCTCCTTGTAACGGAAAGATAGTATCACTGTATCATACGAAACATGCAATTGGAATTTTATCAGATGACAATGTGGAAATATTAATTCATATTGGAATAGATACGGTGAAAATGGATGGTGAAGGATTTATTAGTTTTGTAAATGAAGGTGACTATATAGAAGCTAGTGATAAACTTGTTGAGTTTGATACACAATTAATCAAAGAAAAAGGATTTGATCCAACTGTGTGTATGGTAATTACAGATAGTAAGAATTATACATTTCAGTTTTCAAAGACAGATGGAACAACTGATAATAAAGATAATTTAGTTTATTTATCAACAAAGGAGAATGCATAAATGAAGAAAACTACAAAGTTTCCAGATGGATTTTACTGGGGTGGTGCAACTGCGGCAAATCAAGTTGAAGGGGCATGGGAAGTCGGTGGCAAGGGAATCAGTGTTTCTGATGTAATTACTGTAGGTACTCATCAAAACCCAAGGAGAGTATCCTTAGATATGAGTGAGCAGTTATACTATCCCTCTCATAAAGCATCAGAACATTATGATCATTATAAAGAGGATATTGCATTGTTTGCTGAAATGGGATTCAAAATGTACCGTTTCTCTATTTCTTGGGTAAGAATATTTCCTAATGGAGATGAAGAAAAACCTAACGAAGAAGGACTCTTGTTTTATGATAAAATATTTGAAGAATTAAAAAAATACAATATCGAACCACTAGTTACAATTTCACATAACGAGTTACCCTTACATTTAGCTAAGAAGTTTAATGGATGGGCATCACGTAAAATGATAGATTGTTTCATGAAGTTATGTAATGTTCTTTTTGAAAGATATAAAGATTATGTAACTTACTGGATTCCGTTTAACGAAATAAATAATCTGTCACTTCCAATAAGTGGGTTTGTTCAAGGTGGTATCATTGCGGATGATATGAAGACGTTTGGTGGTGGAACAGATAATGCACAATTGCGATTTCAGGCATTACACCATGTACTTGTCGCAGGCGCAAAAGCAGTGCAACTAGGTAAGAGCATCAATCCAAATTTTCAATTTGGTTCTATGACCTGTCACATTACACTATATCCTCTAACATGTAAGCCAGAAGATATCGTACTTACCCAACAAGAAGATTTACTAAGAAACTGCTTTTGTTCAGATGTACAGTTAAAAGGAGAGTATCCATATTTTCAAGAAAAATATTATCAAGACAATGGAATTATAATAGATATTACAGAAGAAGACAAAAAACTGTTAAAAGAAAACTTACATGATTTCTATGCATTCAGTTACTATATGTCTGTATGTCGTAGTTCTGATCCTGATGCTGATCAGACATCAGGAAACATTATGGGGGGAGCACGCAATCCATATTTAGAAGAAAGTGAATGGGATTGGCAAATAGATCCGGTTGGATTACGATATACCCTTAATAAAGTGTATGATCGTTATCGGGTACCTGTAATGATTACTGAAAATGGATTAGGTGCTACTGATAAATTTGAAAATGGTATTATTCATGATCCGTATCGCATTGATTATTTACGTACGCATATTGAGCAAATGAAGGAAGCAATTAATGATGGGGTGGAGTTGATTGCATATACTCCTTGGGGTTGTATCGATTTAGTTAGTGTATCTACTGGAGAAATGAAAAAGCGTTATGGATTCATCTATGTGGATGCTGATGATAACGGTGAAGGAACTTTTAACCGTTATCGAAAAGATAGTTTTAACTGGTACAAAAAAGTAATTCAAAGTAATGGTGAAGACTTAAATTAATAAAAGAAATATGGTTGATAAATATCAATCATATTTTTTTTGTTTTTTTAGTGAAAAAAGTGAGACTTTTAGTGAAACTTACCGTCATATGTATGAGTTCGTTTAATCAAATGACAATTTTTATAAAATATAAGCAAAAATGTGAACGCTTTATGAAAGATTTACGACTAATAAATGTATGAGATTAGAAAGAAGGGCGAAAGATGACTGAGGAGAAGATATATAGTCTTGTTTCAATTGAGACTATAGAGAAAGCAAAAAAGAAAGATACCGATGCTTTTACCGAAATATACAAAGCTTATTATAGTAAAATCTATTTTATTTCAAAACACTTTTTTAAAGATGACCATATTGCTTATGACATTGTGCAGGAGGTGTTTATTAAAGTCTATAACAAATTAAATGGATTAAACGATTCAAAATTTTTCCATGCATGGATTCAAAGAGTTGCTTATAACGAATGTTTGAATCTTGCACGAAAAGAGAAGAAATACATAATCTTGGATGATGATAATACATTTGATGATTACAAAGATGAGAAGCAAGCCGATGTCTCTAAAATTATTGAAGACAAACGCATTATGTCAGCAATTATGGATTCACTTGATGGAATGAGCATTCCTCTGAAAAGTGTTGGTGTTTTACGTTATTACGAAGGACTTCCATTAGATGAAATTTCCGTTGTTTTAGAAATTCCAAGAGGAACAGTAAGTTCAAGGCTGAATAAAATCAAAAAAGCATTAAAAAGCGACTTGCAAAGACAAGGAATAACGCCAAAAAATTATGGTGTTCTATTGTTTACACCTGGGGTTCTTCAAAGCGCGTACAATACATTAAATGATATATGCACAAATGGAATAAAAGAAGATCCTGAGTTATTACAGAAGATTATTGGTGGAACTGCTGCCGCAACTGGTATAGCACTAAAAACAAAACTTGCGATAGGAGCAGCAGTAGCGGTAGCGTTAATTGGTGGATATGGAATTATTAACAATAATACACCTGAAGAAAAGGAAATAATTGAAGTTACACCAGCTATTGCACCAGAAGAGGAAAAAGTGGTTGAGAAAGAAGAAGATTTAGCAACAATTACAAATGTATCATTTGATGATACATGGACAAATCAAAACGTAGGTGTTGATGTACAAACAAGTAATGATAATTATGATCATATATTAATTGATGGAGTTCAGACAACAGAAGTAAGTGATAATGGAACACATATTGCTCAGTTGCAGAAGGATGACAAGATTATTGATGAGTATGAGTTTACAATTACTAATATTGATCGAGATAGTCCAGATGGATATTCTACAAAAGAAGAATTTCAATTCACATTACATTTGTATGATGACTTATCAAATATCAATCCACAAGCGATTGTACATTATCGAAATGGCAATGTAGCACATGAATATTACTTTGACGAAACAACAAACACCATATCAATATATAGTCCAGTAGGAGTGCATGATTTATTTTATATTTATGATTATGCAGGAAATGAACTTCAAGTGGAGATAGAAAAATAAGTATGAAATTTTACATTAAGGAGGGCACAATGAAGAAGATTTCAAAAATAATATTTGCTACTATTATGTTAGTCTCAACATTTATAGGTAGTAATACAGGAATAAACATTCACGCAAAAGAAATTGAGTGGATTAACCAAATAGAAATAACAAAAGAGGATGGGAGCGTTCCAGAGAAGTTTCAACAAGATGAAAATGTAAAAGTAAACTTTAACTGGAACTTTGATAATAAGAATGACTTTGAAGGAGAGAAAACTTTATACTTTCCAACTGAACTTAATATTCTAACTAGCGAAGAAATATCGTTAACTAATATTAATGGTAGTGAAGTTGGTAAAGTAGTTATAGATAAAGATAACCATAGTTTATCATTTAAGTTGGATGATAATGCAGAAAGTTATACAAACTTAAATGGTACTTTATCAATTGATGTAAAACTAGATGCTAAAGAAAGTGCAGAGTTATATTTTTATGATCATAATAATGCCGAATTCACAAAGTATCTTCAGATGGAAGAAGTAGTTAATGATAGTACAAATAACATTCAACCGCTTTATGTTGGTGGAACACCTAATCAGAATGTGTCTGGAAAGTTTGAAATAGATAAATTAACTTTATCTGTTGCTTCGTATCACGGAGGACCAAAGACTTCAATTTATGAAGAAGTTGGAGGAGTTAGTTCAGGAGTACAGCCAGCGCTTGATTTACAAACATATGGATCACCAACATTTTACTTTGATATGAGTTGGTCACTTATAAACTCTGCTGATATAGGTTTCGAAAAGGGAGATTTCATTAACTTTGATATTTGTACTATTAAAGGTCCAGATAGTGTTGTAAGTGGAATGAGTTTTGGTGAAAAAATACTCTATGGTGATGATGGTAAAAAATTAGCTGTTGGAACCGTAGAAAAACAAAAAATTAAGGATGGAGAATATAAGTTAGTTTATGTTATTACATTTGATCCGGACATTACAATAGATTTACCAAGTCTAACTGATATTAAAGGAACGATGGATGGATTTGCAACTATGTCAGGCACAAAAGCAGGAGAATCAATTATTATTAATCGTGGTGAAGATACAGTAGCGGAAATAGAAAGAGTAGATCCTCCTGTTGGGAATAAACCAGGCATTGGTACGGAAATTAAACCTAGTGGAAAAAGTTTTAGCATCTATAACGATGATAATAAGTTAATTGATTGGAAAGTACTGATTAATGATTATGCTTCAACCCAATTTTCTATATCTAAACCTTACACATATAAAGATTTAATTTTTGAAGAGTATGTAGATTATCATCAGACATTTAATGCTTATCCAGAAGCATCATGGAGAGTTAATGGAGTAGCGGTACAGTTTGGAGTACCGATATATTTGCATAATAATACAACAAACCGTACATTCCAATCAAATTTAACTACAATGAGTGGTGAAAGTTATATTAATATAGGTTCTGGTAATGCAGCACAGAACAGGGGATTTACTTTTATTGATCCTGGAACTACATCAGCATCAATGGCTGCTGCTGAAGCAAGTGTTCGTTCTACAGGAAAAACGTGGACTATTATATTAGAAGATGATGGTTCAGGTAATGAACGAGAAAGGCTAATTGCGAACTTTGGTTCACCATCGAGTGGTAATTATGTAAAATATGGTGATGTATATGACTTAGAAAAAATACAGGATGAAATTGATGCAATCAAATTAAATGCAGATTATATGATTCAACAAGGAATTGATAATAATGCAGATGAAGGTGATGAATTAATAGATAGCAATAACTTAAAATTAAAACTTTCTGAATGGAGAGAATTGAGTCAAGCATGTATTGATTCAAAAGTATATTATCAAACAAATCCACCAGTATTCACTTATAATGGCTATGTTACAACAAGAGTAAAAGTTGATCAAAATGAAACTGGAACTGTAGAAAAAGTAACAAATGGTTTTAGAGTAAGTGGAGGATGGTCTACTGAAGAATATAGTGCTGAAGCATTAAATGGATGGAGTGGTACAATTAGTGGTAAACCAACTAACGGAGATGCGGTTATTTATAAAGCGGATAGTACTTATGGAAATTCAGAGAACAAAGACGATGATACTGCAATAAATGGATATTTAGAGAATGTAAGCTTTGAAGTATATAAAGTTGGTGGAACAACACCATTAAAATTTGATTATACAGATGGAAAATATGTATTCAGTAACACTGGAGCAACTGAAACATTAACTACAGGAAGTGGTACTGGTCGCTTTGTTATTAATAAATTAGCTCCAGGTAATTACTATTTAAAAGAAGTAGTATCACCAAGTGGGTTTTATAGTGGACAAAATGAACGAATTGAATTTAGTGTAGCGGATGACAAAATTACTTATAAACTAATTAATAATGAACCTAGAGGAGTGGAACTTAAAAAAGTTGATGAAACAACATTGGATGCTCTTTCAGGTGCGGTGTTTGAGTTATATAAGTATGATACAGATATTAATAATGCAACAAAAGTAACAGGATTTACAAAAACGCTTATTAGTGGTGAGGATTGGTATGTACATGATGACACTGGTAGTGATTCGCTAACTGTAGGAAGTATTTTATTATCAAAAGGTAAACTAAAGGTATTACGCTTAGATGCAGGAAATTATTACTTTAAAGAAGTTACCCCTCCAAATGGATACGTGTTGTCAGACACCAAATATACATTTACATTAGGAGATGGTTTACCAGCTTCGTCACCAACGATTGTTGATGTTGGAAATATAACAAATAAATTATACACAGCAGATGGTGATATAACATTTAATGCTACGAAAACGATGAGTGGAAGAGATTTTAAGCTAGGTGATGAATTTACTTTTGAGTTGTATCAAGTAAATGGTTCAACTGAAACGTTGATTGAAAGTAAGAAAATTACTCCAACAAGTGGGACATCTGCATCCATTGCATTTAAAAAGTTGGACTATACATTAATTGATAAAAACCAAACATATACCTACAGAATTAAAGAAAAGCAAGAAAATACAATCAGTGGGGTAACTTATTCTACGAAAGTATATGAAGGTGAATATAAGGTTACAGATAATGGCAATGGAACTCTTTCTGTTACAAAACAATCAGGACATGATTTAACCTCTGGTACAGTTGTTAATTTTGTTAATACTTATGCTGCAACTGGAGATATTACATTTAATGCTACGAAAACGATGAGTGGAAGAGATTTTAAGTTTGGTGATACATTTACTTTTGAGTTATATCAATTTGATGGTGTAAATGAAACATTGATTGATTCAAAAACAATTGCACCATCAAGTGGAACATCAGCATCTATTGTATTCAAAAAATTAGATTACACATTAACTGATAAAAACCAAACATATACATATAGAATAAAGGAAAAACAAGAGAATACAATCAGTGGTGTAACTTATTCAACAAAGGTATATGAGGGTGTATATAAAGTTACAGATAATGGTGATGGAACCCTTTTGGTTACAAAAGAATCAGGACATGATTTAACCTCTGGTACAATTGTTAATTTTATAAACACTTACAGTGCTACAGGTGACATTACATTCAATGCAACGAAAACAATGAATGGAAGAAACTTTCAATCAGGAGATACATTTACTTTTGAATTATACAAAGTAGTAGGGTCAACTGTAACGAAAATTGATTCAAAGACAATTACTCCAACAAGTGGAACTACTGCACCAATCGTGTTTGATAAAATAAACTATACATTAGCAGATAAAGATCAAACATATACATATAAGATTGTTGAGAAAAAAGAGAATATAAATGGTATAACATATTCAACAGCTGAATATAAAGCAGATTATAAGATAACAGATACTGGGAATGGAACTCTTTCAATTACAAGGGATTCAGGTCATGACCTAACATCGGCAACAGTTGTTGATTTCACTAATATTTATGGTTCCGATGGAAACATAGCATTCAACGCATCAAAGACAATGAGTGGAAGAGATTTCAAAAAAAATGATACATTTACATTTGAATTATATAGAGTAGACAGTGGGTCAGATGTATTGATAGATTCAAAAACTATTACTCCTACATCAGGCACAAAAGATATAATAACATTCAACACTCTTAACTATGGTTTGAGTGACAAAGATCAAACGTACACATATAAGATAGTTGAGAAAGTAGGTAATATTACTGGAATTACTTATTCAACAAAAGTATATACAGGAACTTATAAGATAAGTGATAATGGTGATGGAACCCTTGATGTAACAAATGTAGCAGGAGATGATTTAACATCTGCATCCATTGTTGAGTTTGTGAATGTATATGAAGAAACAAAAGTAACAGGAGATGTAGAACTGATAAAACTAGATGCACAAACAAAAACAGCATTATCGGGTGCAACATTTAGTTTGCATCGCTCAGATGATACTTTAATAAAAGAAGGATTAGTGAGTGATGAGAATGGAAAAGTTATCTATACTGGGCTGGAAGTAGGAACTTATTACTTCAAAGAAACAAAAGCACCAACAGGTTATGTTTTAAATAGCCAAAAAATTACTTTTGAAATTAGAGATAATCAAAAATCTGTAATTACATTGAGTTTCGAAAATGATAAAATTCCTGATAAACCATCAATTGATACGCCTACAAGAGATAAGAATGTAACATTCCGACCAAGCAAAGCACCAAGAACTGGTGATACAACAAATAGCAACTATTTTATGTTCCTATTATTGTTGAGTGGTGTATTTGTAACCTATGGATTTAAAAAGAATATGTATAAAAATAATAAGTAAAAGAAAGGATGATTTCAATTAAGAAATCATCCTCTTTTGCTTATAATATAGTATCGTTTGTTCTTTCCCATCTTCCATAAATCCCACAAGGAAGAATCGTTTTACTAAGGGTAATTGGTAATCCAATTTCTCCACATGATAAGATACCTTCATTAAATCGTTTTAACACAGTAGCATGAAGTACATTGTGTAGTACAGTTGCACTAAATCCTGTTGTATAGGAGTTCACAAGGAAGAATAAGGCATCATCATCTAGAATTTCCAGACATGCCTGAATCAGTGGATATAGTTGTTCTTCTATTTTCCAAATTTCTCCATTAGGTCCACGGCCATAACTTGGTGGATCCATAATAATTGCATGATATGTACGGCCTCTACGTTTTTCACGTTGTACAAACTTCATAACATCATCCACAATAAATCTGATTTTCTTATGTGAAAGATTTGAAAGTTTCATATTATCTTTGGCCCACTGTACCATTCCTTTACTTGCGTCTACGTGAACTACTTCTTCAGCACCAGCGCTGGCACAGGCAAGAGTCGCACCACCAGTATAGGCAAATAGATTCAATACACGAATCTCTTCCAGATTGCTGTTTTTGATTTTGTTCATCATATAATCCCAGTTTGCTGCCTGTTCTGGAAACAATCCTGTATGTTTGAATCCGGTTGGGGCAACCTTAAAGGTTAGATGTTTATATTGAATAGTCCATTCACTAGGGATTTTCTTTAAGTATTCCCATTGACCACCACCTGCTTTAGAGCGATGATAGTGAGCGTCTGGATGTTTCCATAAAGAATCCTTATTCTCTAATGGCCAAATCACCTGAGGGTCAGGACGGCGTAAAACAACGTCTTTCCAACGTTCCAGTTTCTCTCCATTACCACAATCAATACATTCATAATCTTTCCAATTTGTCGCTACTTGATTCATAAAATTCTCCTAAACTTCTACTATTATATCACAATAAAAAGATTGAAAAGAGGAAAGTTGTGTTATAATATTATTTACATGAATAACCATGGAGGATTTTTATGAAGAAACTAAGTGTTATCGTTATGGCGTCCCTGTTGTTTGTATTGGGAGCATGTGGCGGAAGTGACAGCGAAGATGAAACTAAAAAAGAAGAAACAAAAGAAGAACTAAAAGCAAATGATGTATATGAAGTTCCAGCGAATCCAACGGACTATCAATACGAATTATATAACGAACTGACAGATGCATTAAAATCTGATGATGAAGCAATTGCAAAATCAGTAGTTCAAAACTTCAGTGCAAATTTCTTTACCCTTAAGAATAAGGGAAGTGCTGAAGAAGTTGGTGGATTAACTTATCTTCCAGAAGGAAATAGAGAAGATTTCCAAGTATTTGCTATGAATTATGTATATGCAAATTATCAGACAATCATTGATGAACATGGAAAAGAGAATTTACCTGAAGTTACAAAAGTAGAAGTTAATTCAACTGAAGCTACTACAGAAGAATTTACCACATCTACTGGTAGTGAAGAAGAAGGGACTTATGAAGAAAGCACAGATGAGTATGAAGGGTTTACAATAACTGTAAACATTACATATGCTGATACTGATGTAGCAGAAGATGATTTAAAAACAACTGCAACATTCACGGTTCTTAAAATCAATGATCGCTATGAAATTATAAAAATGTCATAAAAGAAAACACCTTGCGGTGTTTTTTTTCTTAGAATGTTGCTGTGTCAGGATCGTGGTCTTGATCCAATCCTTCAAATGTAAGACCATCCATATAACTCATATCTTCATCAGATAATTCAAAATCAAAGATATCCAGGTTCATTGCGATACGTTGTGTATTAGTTGAACGTGGCAACGGCAAGTGTCCTTTTTGAATTTGCCAACGCAGGATAATTTGTGCTGTTGCTTTATTATATTTTTTACATAATACATCAAATTCAGGTTTTTCAATCAATCGTGATTGTCCTAAAGGACTGTATGATTCAATCAGCATATCATGTTCATGAGCATAGTTTACACGTTCTTCTTGTAATAATCCAGGGTGTAATTCAATTTGGTTGATAACAGGTTTCACTGTTGCTGTTTCCATAAGTGCTTCAATGTGATGCTTACGGAAATTAGAAATACCAATTGCACGAATTTTTCCTTGTTTGTTTAAGTCTTCCATTGCACGATAAGACTCTGCATTCATTTCTTTCCAGTTATCACGGAAGGCAATTGGGTTTGGCCAGTGAATCAGGAATAAATCAAGGTAATCAGTTTGCAAGTCTTTTAATGTTTGTTCTACTGCTTGAATTGTTTCATCATAACCTCTTACTTTGTTTGACAGTTTTGATGTAATAAAAATTTCATCACGTTTTACTCCACTGTTAGCAATTGCTTCACCAACGAATGCTTCATTTTGATATGCCTGAGCTGTATCAATATGACGATATCCAGCGTTTAGTGCATCTTGCACTGCAGAGATACAAGTATCTCGATCAGTGATTGTCCATGTCCCAAATCCAATACATGGGATTTCTACACCATTATTCAAGGTGTATGTGTCTGTGGGTTTTTTCATTTTTTCTTCCTCCTAAAATTTATTTTTATGAATGATTTGCGATAATTCACGACGTGGTCGTTTTTGATATTCTTCATTTGAATGTCCAAGTGGTGTTAATGCCACAATTCTAAGTTCTTCAGGTATTCCGAGTTTTTCTTTTAATGTATCTTCGGGGAATACACCAACCCAGCATGTACCAAGATTTAAGGCAGTTGCCTGTAGAATTGCATGTTCAACTGCAATTGCTGTGTCACTCATGTAATATGGTTTTTCATCTCGGTTTCCACTTCTGGTTGGATCTGCTACAAAGACTAGTAAGTGACTGGCGTTATGATATGCACTTTTACTAGGGTTGTATCTGACAATTTCACCAATTTCTTTTAATGTATCTTTATCATCAACTACTATGATATCAAAGCATTGTTTATTTTTCCATGTAGGAGCACTTTGTGCTGCCATAAGAACCTGATTCAATTCATCTTCGCTGACAATTTCGCTATTGTATTCACGAACACTGAACCGATTTTTAAAAATATCTAACATAGGTTTCCTCCTCTTATGAATATATCATATACATTATAGTACAAAAATTACTAGAAAAGTAGTAGGAGTGTGTTGGAAATAAATGGAATGTGATACAATAACCTCATGAAAAATATTGAATTGTTATCTCCAGCAGGAAAAATCGAAAGTGCATATGCTGCCATTCAAAATGGTGCTGATGCAATTTATATGAGTGGATATAAATTTGGTGCAAGAGCATATGCTGCAAATTTCTCGATGGAAGAGATAGAACACATTATTAATTATGCACATGGATATCATGTGCGTGTTTATATTACCTTAAATACATTATTGTATGAACATGAACTAGAAGAGTGTTTTGCCTATATAAAGGAATTGTATGAATTAAAGGTGGATGCATTAATTGTACAAGATTTAGGAATTATGTATTATATTCGTACTCAGTTTCCGGATTTTGAAGTACATGCCTCTACCCAGATGCATGTATATAATAAAGATGCACTATTATTTCTTGAATCACAGGGAATCAAACGTGCTGTATTAGCTCGAGAATGCTCAAAAGAGCAGATTTCTTCATTTCGTGATATTGATATTGAAAAAGAAGTATTTGTCCACGGTGCGCTTTGTATCTCGTTCTCAGGCCAGTGTTTGTTTTCAGCAATGAATAATAATCGTAGTGGAAATCGTGGAATGTGTGCACAAGGGTGTAGGTTACCATATACCTTATTAAGAGAAGATAAAGAAATCATAAAAAGTAAATATCTGTTAAGTCCAAAAGATATTAATCTTTTAGATGATGTTGAGACATTAAAGCAATTACCAATTGATTCTTTAAAAATAGAAGGAAGAATGAAAAGCAGTGAATATGTAGGAGAAGTTACATCTCTATATCGCTCATTATTGGATAATCATAGTAACAAAGTTTCGCAAGAAGAAATGAACAAGTTAAAGGTTTTATTTAATCGAGATTATACCAAAGGACATTTGTTTTCAAAGCAGGCAAAAGAATTAATGAATTATGAAAGGCCAAACCATATTGGTATTGAATTAGGTAGTGTAATTTATGTAAATAAACAACGAATCGGAATTAAACTAATACAACCACTGCATCAGCATGATGGAATAAGATTTCTAATGAAAGAAGATATTGGTTTTCAAATCAATCGTATGTATAAAGATGATCTGCTTGTAGCAAGTGCGAAAGCAGGGGAAGTTATTGAAATCGATACAAGAGACATGCCAGTAAGCAAAGGTACAAAGGTGGTTAAGACAAAAGATGTTCAGATAGAGAAAGAGATTCAACAGGAATATCAGAAACAACCACGAAAAGAATCAATCTATGGAAGAGTTATCTTAAAACTTAATGAAGTAATCCAACTGGAAGTCTGGGATGATTATGGAAACTTTGTAAATGTAAATAGTGAACAGATAGTGAGTGAAGCAACTAACCGTGCAGCACTAAGTGAAGATATCAAATCAAAACTAATGAAAACAGGAGATACCATCTATCAGTTCAAACAACTGGACATCCAATTGGATGATGGACTGTTTATTCCAATCAAAGTACTTAATGAGTTACGAAGAACTGCACTTGATTTGTTATATAAACAGGTACAGAAGCAATTTCAGCGTGATGGAGAGCTATTGTCATTGCCACCACTTAGGTTTCATGAAAGTAGTGAAACACGCCTAGAAGTAACTGTATTAAAGGAAGAACAGTTAATTGAAGCAATAAAGTACCCAGGTATTCATATTTACATTGATGACAGTAGTATCTATAAAAAATACGCTCAGTCTAAGTATGTACATTATCGTACCCCAAATGTAATTGAATCCTATCCTGAAGAAACGTCTATGGTAGGGGATATTGGTGGAATCAACAAAGGATATCATTTAGATTATTCTTTAAATGTTCATAATTCTTATGCTTTAGAATACTTACAGCACTTAAACAACAAACATATTTATCTTTCACAGGAATTAAGCCAAGAGCAAACAAAAGAACTGATTAGTGAGTATCAGACACGTAATCATACATTTGGTGATATTGGTGTAGTTTTATATGGCAAAGTCAAACTAATGAGTATGAAGTATTGTGCAGTTAATAGTTTATGTAGTGATGGTAAAAAGAAAAACTGTCAGTTATGTAAAGTAAAAGACTATTACTTGCAGGATACATTCCAGCAGAAATTCTGGTTACGTGGAGATGAGAACTGCATTATGCATATGTATCATCATAAAGTAAATGATCAGATTACAAAATTAAAAGAATATAAACAACTTCAGATAGATTTGTTTCGTTTAGATTTCACGGATGAAACACCTCAAGAAATCAGAAACTTAATTCAAAAATTCCAAAATAGTAACCAATAATACCACTTGCAACAAACAGTGGTATTATTTTGTTATATTAGATGTAAGAAAGGTGTGATGACAATGAACAACGAGGTAAGAGAAGCAGAAGGAATGGTTGTCACACAATTTTTTTGTTTGTTTCAGGAATAGCGGAGAGTGCTTCGCTATTTTTTAGTGAAAGGATGTGGAAACATGGACGAACAAATGAAGATAATGTGGGACTGTGGAGCAACAGGAGATGTTACGACATTAGTCGCACAGATGAAAAAGGGATTGGATATTAATTATCAAAACGAGGAAGGACGTACCATCTTAATGCGTGCAGCAAAACGTGATTTTAAAGATGTCGTAAGAATTCTAATTGATAATGACGCTGATGTTAATTTACGTGATCGTATTGGTAGGACTGCTCTTATGGGTGCAGCTAAAAAAGGAAACAAAACGATTGTTAAGAAATTAATGGAAGCAGGAGCAGAAATTAATATTCAGGATATTAAAGGAAGAACAGCTTTGATGCGTGCATCATTTTTAGGACATGATCGAGTTGTAAAGGAATTATTAAAAGGAGACTTAATGCTGGATCTAAAAGATGAAAAAGGAAGAACAGCACTAATGGAAGCTTGTCTTGCATATAAGCAAGATGTGATTGATTTATTATTAGTATCAAAAGCCAACGTAAATCTGGCAGATAATAATGGATGTACAGCACTGATGCGTGCTGCATACGCCGGATACGCTGGTTTAGTGGAAAAATTACTAGATTATGGAGCAGACAAAGAACTTGAAGATGAAGATGGTCGAAAAGCAATACATTATGTACGTGAGTCATTAATGGATGAGCTTGGACCATTGCTAGGATAGGAGGGTTTATATGAGAGATTATAAAGCGAGTGAAATACGTAATGTCAGCGTATTAGGACATAGTGGCTCAGGGAAAACCTCAATTCTAGAAGCAATGTTATTTTTTACCAAAGCCAGTGATCGTTTTGGCAAAACGAGTGAAGGAAGCAGTTTAATTGATTATGATAGTGAAGAAATCAAAAGAGGAATGAGTATTTATACATCAATTGTTCCAATTGAATGGCAAGATTACAAAATCAACTTTTTAGATACACCAGGATATCTTGATTATATTGGTGAACAGGAAGCAGCTGTCGAAGTTTGTGACAATGCATTAATTGTTGTAAGTGCAAAAGATAAAGTACAATCTGGAACAATCAATGCATGGGAACATGCACAGGAGAAAAAAGTACCTTCTATTTTCTTTATTAATAAACTAGATGAAGAAAATACTTCGTTTGAAGAAACTTATAATGCATTAAGAGATAGTTTTGGAAAAGCCGTTATTCCATTTGAGGTACCAGTTATTGAAAATGGTGATGTCGTTGGTTCCATTAATATCTTAAGAGATAAAGTTTGGTATTTCAAAGGTGATAAAGCAAGTAGAGAAACAGCTTATGATGTGCCAGAAGATTATCGTGATTTAGTAGACACTTATAAAGCACAAATATCAGAGGCAGTTGCCATGGGTGATGATGAACTGATGGAAAAATACTTCAGTGGTGAAGAATTCAGTGAAGCACAACTTACTAAAGGAGTAAGAATTGGTGTTCGTAATGGTGAAATTGTTCCAGTATTTAGTGGTTCAGCAAACCTTTCAGTTGGTATTGAAAGACTGATGGACTTGATTGTTAAATACTTCCCAACTTATGGAGAACATGGAACTGTTGTTGTAAATGATGCAAAAACAAAGAATACCAAAGAGTTAAGAACCGATGAAGATGAAGCAATGACAAGTCTTGTATTTAAGACAATTGTAGATCCATTTGTTGGAAAGATTTCATTCTTAAAAGTATTAAGTGGAGTATTAACAAGTGATACAACAGTTTATAATTCTAAAAAAGATGAAACTGAAAAAATTAATCAGATTTTCATTATCAAAGGTCGTCACCAGACAGCAGTTGGTAAATTATTTACAGGTGATATTGGAGCAGTTGTTAAACTGCAATATACGCAAACCAATGATACGCTTTGTGAAAAAGGACATTCGTATGCAGTAGATGGAATCAATTTCAGTAAAGGTTTATTAGGTAAATCAGTTCGTCCAAAAACAAAAAATGATGATGATAAAGTAAATGGTGCACTTCAAAAAGTATTAGAAGAAGATTGCACATGCTGGATTGATAATAATTTAGAAACAAAACAAATCGTACTATATGGAGTTGGTGAACAGCATTTAGAAGTGATTGTATCAAAAATGAAAAATAGATATAAAGTAGATGTTGATTTAAGTGATCCTAAAGTACCTTATCGTGAAACAATCAAAAAGACAGTACAGGCAGAAGGTAGACATAAGAAACAATCAGGAGGACATGGTCAGTTTGGTCATGTATTCATTGAGTTCTCACCAAATCCAGATGAAGAGGAAATGGTATTTGAACAACGCGTTGTTGGTGGAGCAGTACCAAAAGGTTACTTCCCAGCAGTAGAAGCAGGATTACGTGAATCTATGCTGGCTGGAGTTCTTGCAGGTTATAAGGTAGTAAATGTAAAAGCAACACTTTACGATGGTAAATATCATGATGTAGATTCTAGTGAGTTGGCATTTAAATTGGCAGCATCACTAGCATATAAAGAGGGAATGCCTAAGGCAAATCCAATTTTATTAGAACCAATCGTAAATCTTAAGATTGTTGTACCTGACGAATATACAGGAACGATTATTGGAGAAATCAATAAACGTCGTGGAATGATTATTGGAATGGATATGGAGCATGACAAACAGGTGATTTCTGCTTCAGCACCACTTGCTGAAATGCTGGATTTCCCAACAAACTTAAGAGCAATTACTCAGGGAAGGGGCTTCTATACACAAGAGTTTGATCGTTATGATGAAGTACCACCACAACTGAAAGATTCTATAATTGCACAATTAAAGGAGGATAAAGAGGCATAAAATGCCTCTTTTTGTGTTTATTGTGAAATTGTTGTTGTAAAAGAAGGTTTTAGTTTGTATAATTACTTTGACAAAATAGGAGATGTGTATGAGTAATAACAATTCAGATATGAGTAACAATAATTCAGAATGGACTGTAAAAGAGGACAAAGTAAAAATAGGTACGGAATGGAAAAGTGCTAAGCAATTAAAGAAAAGCTTTATACTTGAACTACTTGCAGCAATCGCTTTTGGGGTTCTATGTATTTATGCATTTACAATTAATATTTTATTAGGAGTTGTAATTTTATTTGTCACTCTGTTTTTTATTCTTACAGCAATGGGCTCAATCAGTGCTCTAAAAGCAGTTGGAGAAAAGATTGAATTTAAGCCTAGTGGTAATCTAAAAGATAAAGTACAGACAATGAAAGAAAAGATGGAACCAAAAGCAGCAATTGAAACAATTACTGTATTAGAAACAAATCTTATCAACACTGCAAATAAACAACGTCAGGCAATTATTTCAACAATTGAAAAAGAAATGATTTTATTGATCAGTGAAGACTTTACTGTAACTACCAAAGATGAAGATGTAGTAGGGGATATTTCTAAATCGGATATTGCTAAAATTAATACATTCTCATCTAAAGAAGATGATATTCAAGAGTTTAAATGTAAAGTATTAAGTATTGAAAAAAATGCCAGTGACAAACACGTTGTAAACGTAGAAATCCTAGCAATTAAGTAAAGTTCTCGTTTGAGAACTTTTTATTTTAAGATTGGTAACTTATTTTGTTAGTTACATAACATAAATACTTAAAATTTGACAAGTTTGATATAATAAAGATACAAAGTAAGGCCTAAATATCCCTTTCCTATCTTCCTGCCTTACTTTGTACCCTATAACAATAAAAGTCGTTCATTGTTTTCAATAAACTCAATGAACGACTTTTGTTTTTATTCTTCCAATTTCCATATCTCTTTATTTTTGCGAAAGATTAGACAGGTAGCGATTCCTAAAACTGCTAATACAAGAAATAATAGGGCAGCTCCTGAACCTTTCTGTGCTCCAAATATTTGTGTTAGTAAACTATTTGGTTGCTGATTCTTCATAAATGGTTCAAAGCAGTAATCTACTAGGAATCCACCTAAGAAATAACCAATAGGTATGGTGAAAAATTGAAATGCATTTCTTATTGAGAAAACTCTTCCTTGCAGATGAATTGGTATTTGTTCACGAAATATTACATTCATGTTAGCACTCATAAGTGGGATACAGATCCAGCCTATAAGAGCACCAACACTCCAAATGTAAGTCGAATTACCAAATGCTAAAAAGAAATTCTCTGTACTCATTGATATTAAAAGAGTATTACAAATAACCCTTACTCGGCTTCGTGGTTTTGGTGCAACAGTAGTAATTAAACTACCTATCAATAAAGCGACTCCGGAAACAGTCTGCACAGTACCAAGTGACACCACTCCATTACTCATCTTTGAGAGAATAAGGGCAGGAAGTGCAGCGTTGTACATAGATGCAGTAAGATTGATCATCGCCAGAAACAACATCAGATAGAAGATACCTTTCTTTTCCTTTAGAAAGTTTAAACCTAACTTTGCTGATTCTGTAAAACTGATGTTTTCTTCTTGTTCCTTTGTATCCAATTTTGGAATCTTCACAAAAAATAAAAGTGTAAGAGTAGCAATTATAAAGGTAGTTAAATCAACCATAATTACTAATTGCATACTTCCAAAACTTAATAGGGCAGCTGCCAGCATTGGTGTAATAATACTAGATAGTGAATTTGATAATGATTGTAATCCACTGGTTTTCTGGTAGTATTCCTGAGGAACCAATAAACTTATAACTACTTCAGAAACTGGGGACTGTAATGAACTCATAAAGCCATTCACTGCATTTAAACAGTATAAGTGCCAAATTTCTAAATTCCCATCACTTAATAATTTAAGTGTAATGATAGTGCAAATAGCAGCCATGCTATCACAAGTTATAAGCACTAGTATCTTATTCCATTTATCACTGATTACACCCGATATCATACTCATCAGTATATATGGTACATATGAGCAAACTGAAAGAATTGCAGTTGTTAATGCAGAACCTTCTGCCTGATATGACCATAGGATAAGTGCAAAACTTGTCATTGAACTACCAAGAGTTGACAAGAACTGGGTTGACCATAAAACTAAGTAATCTTTTAAATTAATAATATCTTTTCTAATTGTTTTCATTTTCTTTGCTCCTTTTCATTATTGAATAAAAAGCAAAGTCTAGGGACAAATTAGTAATTTGCCTCCATGCAACTTCGTCCCACTAGACTTTGCATGGAGCTACTGCAAGAGCAAGCATAAGTATCATTTCAATTCTCCTTTCATAGATGTGTTTATAATAGCATAATTCACTTTAAATGAATAGTGGTGGTACATCTGTCAATCGATTATCAAAATAAAAAAGGGATACAGTGGTATATCCCTAGTTACTATGACCATTCTCCAGTTTTACGATAGTGGTCTGCCATTGATTGCGCATGATCAATAATATCTTTATCATAGTGACAATAATTTAACAGTTTAATCGCATTACTACCAGTAGTAATACCAGGTTGAAGCAGATAATTGAAATATATCTCATCATCTTTAACTTCTTCTTGGAAATGATAATTATCGTATAATGAGTTTAATAAGCCTGCCAGTTCCAAATCATGGGTAGTAAGACAAACGAAACAATCATTTTCTGCTAACCTTTTCAGTATGATTGTAGAAGCTGAAATTCTTTCAATCAGATTGGTGCCTTTAAATATCTCATCAATAAATAACATCGAGTACTCATCTTTCGCAGATTCATCTAACAAGCGTTTCAGCGATTTTACTTCTGCAACATAGAAACTATCTCCTGCTTCCAAATCATCCTTTAAATTCATTGAAGTATACAGTGTACATGGACGAAATTGAAATGATTTTGCCAAGCATGTATTGATTAACTGACCAAGAATAACGTTTACTGCTAATGTTTTCGCAAAGGTTGATTTACCACTTGCATTAGATCCAGTAATCATAATTTTGTTATGAATCTTATGTGTATTAGCAACAGGTTTCTTCAATAATGGGTGAACAATTTCTTCAAAGTTTACTATATTGTCATCAATAAGGGTAGGGTGACAATAATAATTTAAACTTTTTCGATACGATGCAACAGAAATTGCTGATTCAAGATATCCAATGATTTCATAAAGTTCTAATAACTCTGGAGATAGTTTACTTATTTTCTTTACAACGGATTGGTATGCTAGTGCATAGAAACCAAAATAGCAAAGAATTACAGCTAATATATTTCCAGAAGGATTCTTATTGTTACCAATTAACAAAAGATTACAAATATCAGCTAATTTACCAGTACTGTTACATTTTTTTAATAGTTCTTTCAATTGATTGGTTTCCTGACTTAACTCTGGTATGTTTTCTTTCACTATCACTCTAGCAGATTTGATTAAACTTGAAATCATTTGAATACTAAGAGTTGTATAGTAAATAACTCTAATTGCATAGATAAATAAAAACATTGAAAGAATGTAACAAATTGTGATTGCTATAACACCAAATTCGGGAGTGAAAAAGGTTAAGACAATACTTAATAAATCAATTAAGGTAACTATAAGAATAGCCTTTAATGGTAATTTAGGAAATGAATCCGTGTGATTTAATGTCTCTACTAGTTTATTACCAGTATGACGACCAATAGTATAAAAACTGTACTGTATATTCAGTCGTCTCTGCTCATCAGAATCTAATGCTTGTACGACTTTTTCAAAATGGTTAAGATTCTCATTTTTCTGTTGGCGTAAAAGACGATATAAGTATTCATCACCAACACTAGACTGCGTATTCTTTATTCGCTTGAATATAGAATCCATGCTTAAATCATTCCAGGTAATATCATCAATCATGTCACTATTACTTTGAGAACCATGACGATGGAGATTCTTCATACTATTGTAATCTCTCTCATCTAACGACCAAACGGGTGGTTTTCCATATTCATTTGCTAACTTTACTTTTATTGCTTTAATTCGACGAATATTTATAATAAAAAGAAAAATAACCAATAATAAAACTAATCCACCAATTATACAATATACCATCATTTCTTCACTCATCATCTGTCCCTCTTTTATGTAAATTTAGTATAGCATAATTTAAGACTGTATTTGAATCAAGAATGAATACAAAAAAACGTTCATATAAGTATTATCTTTAACTTAATTGAACGTTTAATTATTTATATGGGGCGACCGATGGGAATCGAACCCACGAAATGTCTGGACCACAACCAGATGTGTTAACCACTTCACCACGATCGCCATAACTTATTGTAAGCATATATGATTATACCTAAAATAATTGGCTTTGTAAATAGTAAAATTGCAGGTTCTTGATTTAAATTTATCCATCGTTATTTTTATTTGATTATGTAATTATATTCTATGCATGAGCATAATCATGGACGAACATATCTCTTCCTTATATGATGTAACTAGAATTATTATGATAGGAGGAAACAATATGGCAGAAGATAAGTCAAATACAATAATAATACAAAACTTTACAGATCCTATCTGTACATGGTGCTGGGGAAGTGAACCAGTGTTACGAAAACTAGAAACGCATTACCCTAATATAGAAATTCGATATGTGATGGGAGGTCTGGTTGATGATATACATAACTTTCGTGATGACTCTAATGATATAGGTGGTAGTGATATTGAAAGTGTCAATAAACAGATTATTACTCATTGGGAAGAAGCTGCTGAGCGTCATGGTATGCCAGTTGAGAGTAACGGTTTTGCTTTGTTCTCTAATGCTTATCCATCATCTTACCCACAAAACATTGCATATAAAGCAGCGCAAAAGATTGATCAGGAAAAGGCAGATTTATTCTTATATAACATTCGTGCAGCAAGTGCTGCAGAAGCAAAACTAACTAGCAGATTAGATGTACTTACTTCACTGGTAGATGCATCAGGACTCGATGTCAGTGCGTTTTTAGAAAATATGGACAATGGTTCTGCAGAAGGTGCATTCAAAGGCGATATGGCGTTAGGTAAAGCCTTAGGTGTACAAGGCTTTCCAACATTCTTAGTAAAGTACAACAATCAACAGGTAATGTTGCGAGGGTTTCAAGAGTTTGATACCTTTGTCTCAGTAATCAATATGATTAGTAATGGTAAATTAATACCACTACATCCACCAATTAACGATGAACATTTATTAAGTTTTATGGAGAAACATCCTCGTTTAGCTGCTGCAGAAATTATGCAGGCATACAATCTTGGAAGTCTAGATAAAGTAGATGAATGGGTAGAGCGTTTAGTTGATGAAGGAAAAGTAGAAAAGCAAGTTGCAGGTCAAAGTTATTTTATTAATAAAATAATGAACAAAATCAGTTGTGATCCGCAAACAGGCGTTTGTTTATAGGAGGTTTAAAACCTCCTTTTATTTTGAATTAAATTACCAAAAAAGTCGAAATTTTTATAGTTGTTTACATTAAATTTTTATCATGTTAGTTTGAAATCAAGGAGGAATAAACAATGTATCATCCAAGATATAAAGGAACCCATTATGAAGCAGGTTTAAAGTATGGAAAATTAATGAAAATAAATGGTGTCAACATTATGGAGTTTGCGAAACTCCCAGAAGATCAACTAACATTTGGTTTATTATGTATTAAAGAATATGAAATGTATTATCCAGAGGTGTTACAGCAAATTATAGGTCTGGCAGATGGAATGGGAATTGACAGTCAGAAGTTTGCTGCATGGTTATTTTGTATGTACTGCTATACCAATGATAATTGGTGTACCACGATGGTGTTTAAAGATGACAGCACAACGATGATGGCCAGAACCAGTGATTTTGCGACGGTAATCAAAAAACTAACAGAAAGTGCTTATTATCAGCTAGAAGATTGTTTAGCATTTGTTGCAAACAGTACTGCAATGGTGCAGATGGAAGATGGAGTAAATGAATATGGATTAGCAGTTGGGTTAAACTTTATTATCCCACACAAAATTAAACCAGGATTCAATGCAGGATTCTTAGTACGTTATTTTCTGGAGAAGTGTAAAACTGTAAAAGAAGTAATTGATGAAGTGAAAAGGTTGCCAATTGCATCTTCACAGATTATTACTGCAGTTGATCAAAGTGGAGATATGGTGGCAATTGAATGCAACTGTGAAGAGATAGCATTTCGCTATCCTGATGGTAATAAAACATTCTTAGTATCAGCAAATGACTTTATGTGTGAATCAATGCAAAAGTATAAGGTAAAAGATATAGTAGATGAAATTCATTCAAAGGAACGTTATACGACAGGAATAACAGCTCTTTCGAAGAATGATTATTCCATAGAGTTTGCGAAAAACTTATTATCAGGAACGTATGGATTTATGTGTCAATATAAAAAAGGTGCAGGATTTGATACAATCTGGGCTTCTATTTATGATATAAAACAGAAAAAAATATATCGTGCAGAGGGGAATCCATCAAGAGCAGACTTTAAAATAGATGATCGTCTTGATAAGATTTGGAATAGATAAACCTAATATAAATCTGTGAATACGGTTTCAAAAATAGAATAAAATGCAAAAAGTTACATCTTAGGTGTAACTTTTTGTAAGTTCTTTCAGAAAATGTCGATTAGGTTTTCACGAAAAAATAGTGTATAATAAAGCGTAAAGGAGGTACGATTATGTCAGATATAAACTTTTCTGAAGTAACAGAGGAGATTCAATTATTAGCTGATTTATGTCAGTGTAATAGCAATATAGAAGCTTCTTTGTATACAGAATACAAAGTTAACAGGGGACTTCGTGATTTAAATGGAAAAGGTGTGTTAACGGGATTGACGGAAATCAGCGAGATTGTTTCATCCAAAGAAATAGATGGTGAAAATCATCCATGCGATGGAGAATTATACTTTCGTGGAATTAATGTAAATGACCTGGTATCAGGTTTTACCTCAGAGAACCGTTTTGGATTTGAAGAAACGGTTTATTTATTACTATTTGGCGCTTTGCCAACAAAAGAGGAATTATCGAATTTTCAAGATTTATTAAGTACATATAGAACATTACCAACAAATTTTGTTCGTGATGTCATTATGAAAGCACCAAGTGAGGATATGATGAATACATTAGCAAGAAGTGTATTAACACTTGCTTCTTATGATGATGCAGCAGATGATACTTCAGTACCAAATGTACTGCTTCAATGTATTCGTTTAATTGCACTCTTTCCATTATTATCAGTATATGGATATCATGCATACAATCACTATTTAGCTGGAAACAGTTTAGTGATTCATAATCCACAGCCGGAATTATCTACAGCGGAGAATATTTTATATTTACTTCGCCCGGATAGAAAGTATACAGAGTTAGAGGCAAGAATTCTTGACTTGGCACTTGTTTTACATGCAGATCATGGTGGAGGGAATAACTCTACATTTACATGCCATGTAGTAACATCATCAGGAACCGATACATATTCAGCCATGGCAGCTGCACTTGCTAGTCTGAAAGGACCAAAGCATGGTGGAGCAAACATCAAAGTTGTCAGAATGTTCGATGATATGAAAAAGAAAGTAAAAGATTGGGAAAATGAAGATGAAGTTTCTCAATACTTAAGTGATTTATTAAATAAGAAGGCATTTGATAATGCAGGATTGATTTATGGAATTGGACATGCTGTTTATTCTATAAGTGATCCTAGGGCAACATTATTTAAGCAGTCAGTAGAACGTCTTGCGAAAGAAAAAGGACGTATGGATGAATTCAAACTTTACAGTGCAGTTGAAAAACTAGCACCTGAAATTATTGCAAGAGAACGCAAAGTATATAAAGGTGTTTCTGCAAACATCGATTTCTATAGTGGATTTGTTTACAGTATGTTGGATTTACCAGAACAACTGTATACACCAATTTTCGCTACTAGCAGAATTGCAGGTTGGAGTGCACACCGTATGGAAGAATTAATCAATGCAGGTAAGATTATTCGTCCAGCATATAAAGCAGTAGCTACTCGTAAAGAGTACGAATCACTTGAAAGCAGAAAGAGCAATGAGTAAATTCTCACTGCTTTTTTTATATTTTATAAGATTTAGCGAGTTTCATTGCATTTATGATTAGTTTCATGACAGGTGAATAATGTCCCTAAACATATATATTATAATTACAGTAGATGAATAGAGGTGTGTATTATGAAAATGGAAAAAGTAATCAAATGCAATGCAATCATGAATAATTTACAAGATTTGTGGCATCAAAAAATTATAGGATTTTATGAAGAGCATGAAATGAGTTCAGCAAAAATTGAAATACTAAGTATTTTAGATACAAAGGAAAAGGTTACCTTATATGAAATAGCAAGGGTTATCAGTAAACCTACATCCAATGTATCACCAACACTTAGAAAAATGGCAAATAAAGGTTTACTGACAAAGCAAGTTTCACAAAGTGATCGTAGAATCGTATATTTCATGATCAGTAAAAAAGGAAAAGAAGTATTAGATGCATCAAAACAATTCTTCGACAAGCTTGCAGATGAATTGGTTTCTGATGAAACATTATTAGATAACTTATATAATTCTTTAGATGTGTATGCTTCCATGATTAAAAAGAATGTTTAAAGTATATGAATAGATAATATCTATGAATCCTACTATAATAAGTATAGATATAAGATAGGAGGACATTCATATGACTAGGGAAGACATGGTTGCTCATATCCTTGCTGTAACCAGCGAGTACACAGTATTAGATTTAAACGCTATGAGTGAGGATGAAGTAATTGGTATTTACTATGATGTTGTTGGCATGGAAGGTAATAATAGCGAACAATATGATGATGGAGTTGATTGGTAAACAATCAACTTTTTTAATTTAAAAGAGGAAACTTGACAACTTAGTGGAAAAAAATTACCACTTGGCGAAAAACTATGGCGTAATTTTAATAGTCCGTTATAATGTTGGTAAGGAGAAAGAAATGAAAATACTTATTGAAATAGTGGATGACCTAGATGAAGAAGTAGTTGTAATCAAATGTAAAGAAATTACAAAAGATATCCAAATGATTCAAAAGCATATTTTGAACCAGAATTCTTCAAAAAAACAAATGGTCTTTTATAAAAATAATGAAGAGTATTATTTTCCAATAGAACATATTATTTTCTTTGAAACAGATGGCGATGAAGTTTTTGCTCATACTGTTGATGATGCATATAAGGTAAAATACCGCTTATATGAATTAGAAAAAGATTTACCTGATACATTTCTAAGGATTTCAAAGTCGACTATTATTAATGTACAGCAAGTTTATTCGATTCAAAAGAATATCGCAGCATCCAGTAGAGTTCAATTCCGGCATAGCCATAAAGAAGTTTACGTTTCAAGAATGTATTACAAAGCACTTAGATTTAAGTTGCAAGAGAGGAGTTAATTATGAGAAAAGGAACCAATCTATTATGGGGTTTATTCTTCCTGTTAGCAGGAGCAGCAATTGTGGTAGGTCAGTTTATTGACTTACAGGTGAATTTATTTCACATCATTATATCAGTATTCTTACTAATTTGTGCATTAGGTAATATTACTAATCGAAACTGGGTATTAGTTATTATGCCAATCGCATATGTAGTATGGATGAATCGAACAGTATTAGGAATTAGTGAATATATAAGTTTTTGGCCATTAATGTGGGCAGGAGGATTTGCTACAGTGGGACTATATATTATCTTTAGAAAAGATTACAACTACAAACGCAGATATACACGTACATTTGATCATCACGGTCGTAATGAGAGCGGAGATGCAACAGATGATGTTGTTGAATTAAGTACAACAATGTCAGGAAGTTCGCAATATCTTTATTCAACAAACCTACAAAGAGTAAAAATATCATGTACACTTGGATCACTACAAGTTTATTTTGACCAAGCCATACCAAGTGAGAATGGAACTGTTGTAGATATTAATTGTGAGTTAGGAAGTGTTGAACTATATCTTCCAAGAGAATGGAATATTATTAATAATATGTCAGCAACTCTTGGTGGAGTGGATGAAACAAGAAAGCATTCAAATTTATCTGCAGAAGAAAGAAAACATACAGTTACAATCCAAGGAAATGTAACATTAGGTAGTGTGGATATCATTTACATTTAATGAAAAAAACTCTTTCAAAACGAAAGAGTTTTTTCTGTTTTTAATTAAAATTAACCATTTCTTAACAGAGTGTTTATTGGTAATTAATAAGCCACTGTTATAGTATAGGTACACATTAAAAGTAGCATAAATAAAAGAAATTTAAATTCCTACTAAAAAAGAGGGGATTAGGGTTGCAATTTGAATTTAATGTGTTAGAATATAAATGTAGTTGAGGAAAACTACAGAGAATTACAACCTTGATATACAATTATATTAGCATGGAGTCCACCAATTAATTATTACTATTATGAGGTGGTAAAATTTAATTCTTTAATTCCTAGTAAATTGATAGGCATTATAGTTGAAATGATAGAATGATGTGTTAATATAGAATTGTAAACAAGGAAGTTTGCAAAAAATTTAGAGTCAATTGAGTCCACTTAGAGGTGGATAAAAAATTAATTCTAAATTCCTACTATTTTGGTAGGTTTAAATACCACATGTATTTTTGGAAAGGGTCATGATGGTAACTGTAGATTTTAGAATAAACTAGATAACTAGGAAGATGGAAGATAGGTAGTAATCTAATTTATTCATAAATGGATGATGGAAAGGACTAGGAAGTAGGAAAGGGTAAGGAAGAAGGAAAGGCGCATATCATATTGATTAGGAAAGGGTTATGATACGTGTTACTAAATTGGGATGAATTAGATAACTGGGGTATATCAAAGAAGATAGGATAGAGATCTAATTTATTCAAAGAATGGAAGAAGGAAAGGGCAACGGAAGATTGGAAAGGATTGGAAGTTAGGAAAGGAAAAAGTGGATGATGGGAAGGAGTACGGCTATACAGGGAAAGGGTTATAGTTTGTACTTACAGATTTGAGGTGGATTAAACAACTAAAGGAAGATGGAAGATAGGTTAGTTATTTGATTTATTCGAATTAGGAAGAAGGAAAGGTTCAGGAAGACAGGAAAGAATAGGAAGTTAGGAAAGGTTTAGGAAGAAGGAAAGGAACGCTAATCATAAAAGGAAAGGTATGATTTGTGTTATGTATTTGGGATAAACTAGATAACTGGATATATATTGAAGATAGGCTAGAGATCTAATTTATTCAAAATAAAATAAGGAAGAAGGAAAGGTATCTGACATATTTTACAGGGCTAGGAAGAACAGGAAAGGAAAAAAAGTAATCTATTTCCCCATAGA
Source organism: Breznakia pachnodae (assembly GCF_030814225.1). Taxonomy (GTDB): domain Bacteria; phylum Bacillota_I; class Bacilli_A; order Erysipelotrichales; family Erysipelotrichaceae; genus Breznakia; species Breznakia pachnodae. The sequence continues at coordinate 257,642 of NZ_JAUSUR010000001.1, read as the reverse complement.
TTACTTTTTTTGTGTATTCTTGTCATAGTATAGTTGATAAATGCAATTGCAGGTTTCACAATCATCAAGTGCTCGGTGTGAACCATTCGCTAAACCAAGGAAATTCTTGATTGTTTCGAGTTTGTGGTTTTCTACCCAAGGTTTAGGTATTGTTACTCTAGCCATAGGCACGGTATCAATTACTTCATTTTGAAGAAATGACATATCGCATCGATATGCTTCACCAGCAATCATCTGAATATCAAAAATTGCATTATGAGCAATTAAAGGTAGTTTTCCTACAAAATCATAAAAGTCTTTTAAAACAATATCAATGGTTGGCTGATTAACAACATCATTGTTCCTTATTCCAGTTAGTTGGGTAATAAACGAACTGATTGCTTCTTCTGGATTGATGAGCATATTAAATTCTTCAATCTTTTCAAGATTACGATATTTGATTGCACCAATTTCAATCACTCTGGATGTATATGGATCCGTTCCGGTTGTTTCAGTATCAAATACAATGTAGTCAGTTGGTAATGAAAACAATCCTTTTTCTTTATAACATCCTTTTAAACTATTTTTAGGTATATATTTTTTCATAGTAATTCTCCGATTTCATTTTACCATATTTCTATAGAAATGCGCATATGTATGTTAGAATGAAGAAAAGGAGCTATAAGTATGGAAAGAAAAATTTACCTGGCAGGTGGTTGTTTCTGGGGAGTAGAGAAGTATTTTAGATTAATAAAAGGGATTGTTAGTACAAGGGTTGGCTATGCCAATGGTACTACAAAGAGGACAACTTATGAAGATATTAAGGATACAATGCATGCCGAGACAGTAGAACTGACTTATGATGATGAAATCATTTCATTACCGTTTATTTTGGACTTATATTATGAAATAATTGATCCTACAACACTCAATCAACAAGGGAATGATATTGGTAGTCAATATCGTAGTGGAATTTATTATATTGATAATGATGATGAAACGATAATTATACAATCACTACAGCGATTAAAAAACAAGTATAAGGATCATATAGTTGTTGAAGTGGAAAAACTAAAAAACTTTGTATTGGCAGAAGGATACCATCAAAATTATCTTGATAAAAATCCTAGAGGGTATTGTCATATTGATGATAGTGTTTATGAAAGAGCAAAAGCGATAAACGAAGATCCTTATTTAGTGAATAAATAATAGAAATCACAGTGATATGTGATTTTTCTTTTTGATAAAAAGTATTTCTAGTTCTACAATTATGATAAAATAAGTAGTATAGTAAAATGGATATAAGGAGAACTGCAATGAATAAAGAGTTAGTAAAGAAATTAAGTAATGCATTTGGTCCATCTGGTCATGAAGAAGATGTGATAGAAGTAATTAATGAATTTGCTCAAGAAATCTCAGTAGAGAAGGATACACTAAAGAACGTATATCTGAATTATAATGAAGCCACTACTCTGCCAACTGTAATGTTGGATGCACATAGCGATGAAGTTGGGTTTATGGTACAGGATATTACAGATAATGGATTACTGCGTATTATTCCACTAGGGGGTTGGGTAGTAAGTAATATTCCTGCACATCGAGTGATTATTAAAACAAGAGATGGAAAATATGTAAAAGGTACAACAACTTCACGTCCACCACACTTTATGAGTAGTGCACAAAGGGAAAGGAAATTGGAGTTGGATGATATATTTGTTGATATTGGTGCATTTTCAAAACAAGAGGTTGAAGAAAAATTTCATATTACATTAGGTGATCCAATTGCTCCAGAAGTTTATTTGGAAGAAATCACAGAAACCGGATTGTTTATGGGAAAAGCATTTGATAATCGTATCGGTTGTTACTGTGTTTTAGAAACTTTAAAAGCATTAAAGGATACTGAACTGCAAGTACAGGTAACAGGCGCAATCGCTTCACAAGAAGAAGTAGGGTGTAGAGGTGCTAAAGTTACAGTAAATAAAGTAAAACCTCAATTAGCAATTGTATTTGAAGGTTCACCAGCAGATGATGTATATGATGATATTGCTCATCCACAAGGTGTATTGAAAAAAGGGCCGCAGATTCGTTATATTGATAGTGGGATGATTTCTAATCCAAAACTAATTGAGCTTGCAAGAGCAACAGCAAATGCATTTGAATTACCATATCAATGTGCTGTAAGAAAAGCTGGTTCAACAAATGGCGCAGCAATTCATATATCAGAACAGGGAGTACCTTGTCTGGTTTTAGGGATTCCTACTCGTTATGCACATACTCATTATGGATATATATCAATGGAAGATATTGATCATACCGTTTTATTGGCAGTTGCAATTATTAAACAACTTAATGAGCAGTTGATTCAAAATTTCTAGTGATTGTAGGAAATGTACTATATTTATATAATTCGCTGTCATGATAATTCATTATATACAGGCATTACCAATGATATAAAAAAACGAATGAAGGAACATTATTATAAAACAAAAGAAGGTGCAAAATATACACGTGCAAGAAATATCATTAGTTTAGAAGTGTTGTGGACTGCTGAAAACAGAAGTGAAGCATCAAAGTTAGAATATTATTTAAAACGGTTAACGAAAATAAAAAAAGAAGAATTAATTAAATATCCTTCATTATTAGATGATGAACGTTATACATTACAACCAAATATAACATTGAAACAATGTTTAGAAAAGAGCGATGATTAGTCATTGTTCTTTTCATTATAAATAAAAGCGTTTTGATCTTCTTTATTCATACAATCAAGAGGAACTTTTGCATTGCAGTAAACCTGCCAGTGTAAGATTTTATGATCGTTTGCAATTACTTTCCAGGCGGCAGGTAAATGCCAATGATTATTAGTGTTCTTATAGGTACCACTTGCATATCCAAAAACTGTGAAGATATCTTTATCATACAGTAGGTCCCGTACTTCAATATGATAATCAGGAAACAGTTTAAAGTATTCTGCCCAACCAGTTTTCATAGTTTCTTTATCTTCGCTATTATTCCAGGTATCAATGAAACAATATTCGCTATCCATCAGTTGGATAAGTCGATTTACATTATGACTATTAATTGCTTCAATATATGCTTCTACAACTTCTTTACTCATATTATACCTCCATTTATAGTAGATACTTGTTATGTATATTATAACAAATTTCATTATATTGCCACTCACATCTTTTCAAATCAGTTTACTATGTTAAAATAAAAAATAGAGAAAACGTAATTAATAGATAATCGATAGGAGGATGAATGAAACAATATATTTTAACCCTAGATCTTGGTACAACATCGATTCGAGCGATGTTGTTTAATAAGAACAGTGAAATTTGTGCAATGGAACAAAAAGAATTTACACAGTTTTTTCCTAACCCAGGTTGGGTGGAGCAAGATGCAGAAGAAATCTGGAAAGTTACTCAAACCTTAGTTGCTGGACTATTAGTAAATCATAAACTTGATTTAGATGATGTTGCGTCTATTGGTATAACGAACCAAAGAGAAACAGCAGTATTGTGGGATAAGGAAACTGGATTACCAATTTACCATGCAATTGTATGGCAATCAACACAAACCAATGAAATCTGCGAGAAGTTGATTGAACAGGGATATGAACAAATGGTGAAATCTAAAACAGGACTTCCTATTAATTCTTATTTTTCAGCTTCTAAAATTAAATGGATGTTTGATCATGTAGAAGAGGCAAAAAAGTTGGCAGACGAAAACAAGCTGTTGTTTGGCACAATTGATACATGGATTTTATGGAAATTAACTGGTAATCATGCGACTGATTATTCAAACGCATCAAGAACGATGCTATATAATATTTTTGAAAAGAAGTGGGATATTGAGTTATTGCAATTATTTCAGATACCAGAGAGTGTTTTACCTGAAGTAAAAGATACATCTGGATTGTTTGGAGTTACTAATAAGGAAGCATTTTTTCAACACGAAATACCAATCACTGCACTTGTAGGAGATCAACAGGCTTCGTTGTATGGGCATGGTTGTTTTGATAAAGGGATTGTTAAAAATACCTATGGAACTGGATGTTTTATGCTAATGAATACGAAACAGACACCAGTGATATCAAAAAGTGGGCTACTTACTACAATTGCATGGGGAATGAATGGTACAATAGATTATGCAATTGAAGGTTCAATATTTGTGGCAGGAAGTGCAGTTCAGTGGCTTCGTGATAGTCTGCAGATGATTCAGAATGCAGCAGAAAGTGAACAGTATGCGAAACAGATTGAAAACAATAATGGAGTGTATTTAGTTCCTGCTTTTGTTGGATTAGGTTCTCCTTACTGGGATCAGGATGCAAAAGGTGCTATTTTAGGTCTTACCAGGGGCAGTGGTAAAGCTGAAATTGTTAGAGCTACCTTAGAATCAATTGCATACCAGACAAGAGATGTGCTGGAAGTAATGATTCAAGAATGTGAATGTGATTTAAAAGAATTACGTGTCGATGGTGGTGCTGTTATGAATGAACTTCTGATGCAGTTTCAGTCAGATATATTAAATGTATCAATTGATGTAGCAAAACATCAGGAAACAACCGCATTGGGTGCAGCATATTTATCAGGACTGGCAAGTGGCTTTTGGGCTTCGCAAGAAGACATCCTTAAGTATCGCCAAGTACAGAGACAATATCAACCACAAATGAATCAGAAAAACCGTGAATATTACTATGAACAATGGAAAAAAGCAGTAAAAACTGTTATGATGTTTAAATAGGAGGGTTTACAAGATGGGCAGTAACAAGGACATGGAGCGAAAAGTAAAGAAATTATTTGATGGAGTAGAACGTTCTGAATTTGTAGAAGAATCAATTGAATTTTTAGAACAACAATCAAATACTACTTCACCTATTGATTATATTTTATCAATATCGAATCCAACTGAGTTTTTAGATGAATTATATTGGTATACGATGGATTTAGATGATGGTGATATTGATTTAACGAAAAAAGAACGCAATCTTGTATTTATTATGAGATTTTCAGTTCAAACGGGGAATGAAGGGATTTTAAGTTTTCTAGAGCATTTTGAAGAAGAAATTTCGCAGACAGTAAATGCATTTAATGATGCTTCAATGGTAAATGCTTTAATTTATTTAGAAAAAGGAATGGACTATCAAAAAGGCAAAAAGAAAAACGGTAAAACATCCTATGTTATCGATATTGATCATGAATATCATAGTGATCAACATAAAGAAATATTATCAAACCGACTAAAAAATTATATTAAAAATAATAGAAAAGAGTTTTCATAAAAAAGTGTTCCGATTATGGAACACTTTTTCTTACACTATTGATGCTTTGTAAATTGATTCAATAGAGTTTGCTAATACTTTGTTAAATTCATCATCACTTTGTTTAGCGCTTAAACCTTCAGCTAATGCTCTAGAGAAACTAGCAATCAATCCATGGTTTTTAGCCAATAGTTCATTTGCTTCTTCACGGCTATAACCACCAGACAACGCTACTACTCTTACTACATGTGGATAATCCATTAATTCAGCATAGAAGTCATCTTCGCTTGGTATACTTAGTTTAAACATAAGTTTTGTATCTTTATCCAACAACTCTAATTGTTTAAAGATTTCTCTTTTTAAAATAACTTCTGCTTCCTTTTTATCCGTAATATGGATATCAACTTCAGGTTCTAAAATTGGAACTAATCCAGCATCAGCAATTTGCTTACCAAGTTCAAATTGTTGGCGTACAATTGCTTTGATTCCTTCTTCGTTCGCTTCTTTAATTACAGAGCGCATTTTAGTACCAAAGATATTTCTGTCTACTGCTCTTTTCAACAGAACATCCAGTCCAGTAATTGGCTTCATAAGTTGAACTCCATGTTCTAAGTCAGCAAGACCTTTATCAACCTTTAGGATCGGAACGATTCCCTTTACATCCCATAAGTAATCAGCTGTAAGCTTTCCTTCAATTTCACGATCCATTGTATTTTCAAATAGAATCGCTGCCAAAATGTGCTTTGATGTAAATGATGGGCTAGTAATAATTCTAGTTCTCATTTCATGAACTTTAGCAAACATCTCCTCATCATTTGAATATTCATTTTCTTCAACACCATATTGAAGCAATGCCTTTGGCGTACTACCACCACTTTGGTCTAGTGCTGCTACAAACCCTTTACCTGTATGCATACGATTTAATTGTTCATTATTCATAACTGCATCCTCCTTCTTTCATATTAATTATTATAACACTCTAAAAGAAAAGGTATAAATGATATACATTGAATAGTTGCATAAAGAGTCAAAATATAATTATAGACAAGTATATTTGATAAAAAGTCAAATATACTTGACATAAAAAGAAATAAGATTTATATTTAATTTGAGGTAAGGTCATGGCAAAAAATTTAAAAATGAAGATTGCACGAACTGCAATGGAACTAACACAAAAAGATTTGGCAGATGCTGTTGGTGTAAGCAGACAGACTATTAATGCAATTGAAAAAGGTGACTATTCACCTTCAATCACGCTTTGCATCAAAGTCGCAAAAGTGTTAAATAAAACATTGGATGAATTATTCTGGGAGGAGGATTAATATGAAACTGAAAAAACTTGATGAATATGAATTAATAATGAGAGGTGATATCTTTAAGCGAACATTATTATTTGTGGGGATATGTTTACTACTATATACATTTCTATTTGATATGGATATTATTTTTCTTCATGTTGTACATGCAAACTTATTAATTATTATGGCAGCTGTAACTTTTTTTAGCGTATCGATGATTCATAAAAATATTTATCCTCTTAGTGAGAACAGACAACGATTTGTGATATTCTCTGCAGGTGTCTGCGGACTTATTGCAGTGGTCCTGTCAACCATTTCAGTTTCAGATAGTAAAGAGTCATTAATTGTGAGTGGATATATGAGTGAGGATTTAGTAATTATGATTTTAGGAGGATTACTTATTTTAATCCCAGTTTATTATGTAATTCATAAAATAAAAGATAAGGAAGTATAGTATGGACTGGATTTATAAATGTATTCCTGCAATTATTCTATTTATATACAGTATGGTTCTATTCAGTGGGAGAGGCACCAGATTGCTTGCTGGGTTTTCAACCATGTCAAAAAATGAATATAATACATATGATCGTAAGGCGGTATCAAAATTTATGGGTAAAATATTTCTAATAGCAGATTTGGGATTGGTATTGCTAATTGCTGGTGAATCAGTGGATAACTCTATAATTCATATAATTGGATTAGGAATTTTCTTAGGAAGTCTTATCTTTGCAATTGTATATGCAAACACGAATAATCGATTCAAATTAAAATGAACTAACTTAAACAAGCATATAAATTGAATACTTTTTCATCAGTGATAAGATTATGTCATAAGGAATCAACTGGGTATTTGCATTAAAAAGGAGGATTTAGACTTATGGCAGATTATGAAAAGAAAGAAGATAAAGTTTTAGATAAAATAGCTGATGAAATAGTAAGGTTAGATGCTACATTGGAGAAACTAGACGAAACGAATAACCGAGCGACAGCATGGATTGAGCAAAAAAGAGCTGTGCATGAAATCAAAAAGATTTTACATGAAGCTGACAAGTATGATAAGTATAATGAAGAAGAATGGATGGATTTTATAGAAAGTCTTGATGATTAACATATAATATCCCATTGATTACTTAAAAGAGTCTTTATTTAGATGAAGGCTCTTTCACTCTTTTGAAAGGGAGGTTACTTTATGATAGATGCAGTTGGCAGAGTAATTGTTTATGTAAATAATCCCAAGGTTACAGGAGACTTTTGGATTAATAATTTTGACTTTATGAAACTTAGTGAATCAAAAGATATGGTAGAACTGCTACCAAGAGAAGGAGCAGATACTGCAATTGTATTTTTTAATCGTGTAATGGTGGAAAAGATGAATCCAGAAATGAATTTAGGTGTTCCATCAATTTTGTTTAGTTGTAAATCATTTGATCAGACATATATGGATTTAAAAGGAAAAGGTGTTCTCGTTGGTGAAATTGTCGAAATGAATGGAACTAGAACATTTAACTTTGCAGATAATAATCATAACTATTTCGCAATTAGAGAAATCGAGTAATGGTAGATGACATTGCAGATACTTACATGTATAATAGAGTTGCAATGTATATCATAATTAGAAATGGAGTGAGGTAGTCCAACCATTTGATATTACACAATCAGTAATGTAAATGTTCTGTGGAAAAGATAAAATCAGCAGCATGAATCAATCGTATACTGACATTCAGTATCTTTTGATTATGTTGAACTGGTTTTATAAATTCCACAGTTTTTTTATGATATACATTGCAAGTACGGAGGTTAATATGAACAAGAAATTATTAGAAATATATAGAAAAAATCCGAAGCCATATGAGCAAGGAGAAAAGATGTTTTGGAATGATGAACATATTTCAAAACAGATGTTGAAAGCGCATTTGGATGAAACATTAGAATCAGCATCAAGAACAATGAAAACAATAGAATCATCTGCCAAGTGGATATATTCATTAGTAGAAAACAAGAAAAATGTAGATGTTTTAGATTTAGGTTGTGGACCAGGCTTATATGCAGAACAGTTATCTGCATTCGGATGTAAGGTTGTAGGGATAGATTATTCCAAGCGTTCAATCGAATATGCAAAGCAAAATGCTTTAAGCAAGCAGATGCAGATTGATTATCGATATGAGAACTATCTAGAATCTGTGTTTGATAAATCTTTTGATTTAGCAATGATGATTTATTGTGACTTTGGGGTTTTAAATCCTAAAGAACGTGATGGGTTACTAAAAAATGTTTATGAGACACTAAAACCAGATGGGATTTTTGTTTTAGATGTATTTAGCCAATATAATTATAAGAATTTCAAAGAACAAGAAATGATAACTTACGAGGATAGTGGATTTTGGCGTTCACATCCTTATGTGTGTATCAAGAAAGACAGAAAGTATAATGAAGTTTATCTTGAACAGTATACAATTGTTGATGATAAAGATATTAAAGTATATAACTTGTGGAACACTGCATTCAATAAAAAGAAACTAAAAGATGAATTTCAGAAAGCAGGATTTAGCGATATTAGTTTTTATAGCGATTGTACAGGGGGGAAAGATGATGAACAGTCTTCAACAATCTGTATTGTTGCAAGAAAGAAATAATTGCATTCTAATCAAGGTTTCGCTATGATTATAGGCAGAGAGACTAAAGAGGTGAACATATGGATTTATTAAAATTACAAAATGGAAGTGATATTCGTGGAGTTGCTGTTGATGGTGTAGCAGGTGAGAGTGTTACGCTGACAGAAGATATCGTTTATCAGTTTGCAAGAGGATTTGCAACTTATTTACAGGATAAGTATGACAAGCAAGATTTGAAGGTTGCTGTAGGTCATGATTCAAGGATATCAGCTGATGCTTTGAAACAAGCGGTTTGCAAAGGATTGAAAGATAGTGGATGTGTTGTGTACGATTGTGGTCTTGCATCAACACCATCGATGTTTATGTCAACGATATTTGAAGAGTTCAAAAGTGATGGAGCAATTATGATTACAGCTAGTCATTTACCTTATAACCGTAATGGAATGAAATTTTTTGATGTTGATGGTGGATTAAATAAAAAAGATATAACGGAAATTATCACAAACGCAAAAGAAGAAAATTATATAGAAGGTAATGGATCGATTAAACAACAGGATTTATTATCAGTATATTCAAATTTCTTAATTGAAACGATTCGTAAGCAAGTGAATGACAAAACAAATTTTGATACACCTTTATCTGGTATGAAAATTGTTGTAGATGCTGGAAATGGTGCAGGTGGGTTTTATGCAGAAAAAGTGTTACAGCCATTAGGCGCTGATACAACAGGTAGTCAATTCTTAGACCCTGATGGAATGTTTCCAAATCACATCCCTAATCCAGAGAACAAAGAAGCAATGGAAGCAATCTGTAAAGCAGTGTTGGATAACAATGCTGATCTTGGATTGATTTTTGATACTGATGTAGATCGTAGCAGTGCGGTTGATAAAGATGGAAATGAAATTAGCAGAAATGCGATTGTTGCTTTAAGTGCTGCACTTGTATGCGAAGAACATCCAGGAACCACAATTGTTACGGATAGTGTTACAAGTGATGAACTTCATGAGTTTTTAGAGAATGTATTGAAGGTAAAACATCTGCGATTCAAACGAGGCTATAAAAATGTTATCAACAAAGCGGTGGAATTAAACGCAGAAGGAATAGATGCTCAATTAGCAATTGAAACAAGTGGACATGCGGCATTAAAAGAAAACTATTTCTTGGATGATGGTGCTTATCTTGCCACTAAAATTGTTATTAAAGCGGCAAAGATGCATGCGCAAGGAAAATCTATTGATACCTTAATCAAAGATTTAAAACATCCTCTTGAGGAACAAGAACTACGTTTTCAAATCAATACTCCAGATTTCTCTGAGTATGGAGAAAAAGTATTAAGTGCTTTAGAAACGTATCCAACTAAACAACCACAGTTTAAATTGGCAAAAGAAAACTATGAGGGTTTAAGATTCTCATTTGATGAAACAAATGGAAATGGATGGCTGTTACTTAGAAAGTCATTACATGATCCAATCCTTGCTTTGAATATTGAATCTAATAGTGCAGGTGGATGCAAGAAAATAGCTGCTCAGTTATATGAGTTCTTAAAAGATTATGAATTATTAAATCTTGATTCACTACATTCATTTATGAATAAATAATTATAACTAAACTCCTTTTATGTTAAGTAAGAGGAGTTTTTACGTTACTCTTTAAAAAATCTTTCTTTATTTTTATATATTATTTCAATGTTTCCTTTTGATTTTATTCTTATACTGTAATCAGTAGGAGGAATATCGTGGTGAAAAAATATAAAGGTTTAATTAAAGTTCTTGTATTAATAATTCTGGTAACAATAATTTTATTTCATCTTAATATGAATATAAAAGGAAATATAATAATAATAATTCACTTCTTATTTCCACTTCAAATTCTTTCTACATTCATCCAGCCATTAATTATAAGTGTTCAAGAATTTATCATTCACATCTTTCAACAACTGCCTACCAATGGATTCTATTTGCTAATTAAATTATTACATATGAAGAGCACATATATCATTCTAGCCATAAGTATAATTCTATTTCTGTTTCATAAAAAGAGTTATCAGCATAAGATAAAGCACCATATATTGTGAAATTGCAGAAACAAGAAATAAAAGTCTTAAGAAATTCTTTAGAAATGACTACTGTATTTCTTAGAATTTAAAAGCTATAATGATGACTAGAGGTACTTATATGAGTGATAGAGTGTTAATAGTGGAAGATGAAAAAGAAATTGCTAATGCAATTGAAATTTATTTAAAAAATCAGGGTTATACAGTGTTTAAGGCGTTAAATGGAAAAGAGGGATTGGATATCATTGAAAAGGAAACAATTGATTTGGCGCTTGTTGATGTAATGATGCCAATTATGGATGGAATTACAATGATTATGAAAGTAAGAGAAACATATGATTTTCCAATTATTGTATTATCAGCGAAATCAGAAGATATCGATAAGATTACTGGATTAAATATAGGTGCAGATGACTATGTTACAAAGCCATTTGTGCCAATGGAGTTACTAGCTAGGGTAGCTGCACAATTGCGTCGTTACAAACGTTTTATGGAACTTGCCAGTAAGAAAGAAGAAGTATTTAGTGGATATCAGGTTGGTGGGTTAGAGTTGAACCTAGATACAAAAGAATTATATGTAGATGGTGAGCTAGTTCGATTAACTCCAATTGAATTTCAGATTATGGAGTTACTGATGAAACATCCTGGAAAAGTATTTTCTACTGATATGATTTATGAACTGGTTTGGAAAGAAGATGCAATCAACAGTGAAACCGTAATGGTACATGTTAGAAACTTAAGAGAGAAAATTGAGATTAATCCTAAGCAACCTAAATACTTGAAAGTAGTTTGGGGAATTGGATACAAAATAGAAAATATCAAATAAAGTAAAAGAGGTAGATTATGAATAAAAAAATAGTCAAAATATCAAGTGTTCTAATTCTGGTAGTACTTTCAGTATTCATGATGTTTCAGTATGATGGAGTAAAAGAAGATATAGAACAACAAAATAAAAAAGAATTAATAAGAGATTTGGTAAGTGAAGCACCAGGTCTGGAATATGCACTATTATCAACAACAACTGATAAAAGTGACTTTTATGAGAAATATTTTGAGTTTGATGATGAATTAAAAAAAGATAAAGATGAATTCAGCTGGACGAAAAATAATATTATGGATATGTTAACGGAACGCATTAATACAATAGATAATAGTGACCAGCTCTACTATAGTATTGAAATTGATGGTGATCCGATTATTTATACGAACACAGCAGAAAATATAGCAGATCTAAGAAATAATCAAAATAGGCGAAAGGATTATCATGGATACTTAGTCGTTCATTTTGATGAAAATGGAACTGTGAGTGTAGAAGGAAGTATTGATGGGTATGATCATCAAAAAGAATATCTTGCAAAAGAAATTGGTAGTGTAGAGTCATTGAGTAATGTTGCTAAGTATACAAAGGAAGGCTCTTACTATGAAGATTACTATAATGGTTATAATTCTATTATGAGTGCTAAGCCCATAAAAAATACCACGATTACATATGCAATTCCAAAGTACAATATCTCAACTAGTGAATACTATGGATGGGGAACAGATACCTTGACATGGGATTATATGGGAGCTTTGTTGCCATACTTCCTTATGGCAGCCGCGGCATTGGCACTTTATATCTTTGCGTGCCCACTTAAGATATTGGAAGAGTGTCACATCTATCGTGTAGTCAAGAAAGTAAAACTTGAGATATTGATTGTTTGTCTGGGAGTGATGGGTGGTATTCTATTATATGCTACTCCATTAATTGCAGGTATCAGTAATCATCAGATCGCGATAGCAGGATTCCAGCATCTAATCGATAATGAAGTTCTTGTTATAGCAATTAATGGATTGATGTGGTGTCTGGTATTCCAGTATGTGGCAGTAATTATATTTATGTTTAAGTATATTATTTTAAATGGATTCTCATATTTTAAATATAACACTTGTGTTTTGTGGGTTGTTAGAAAAATAAAACATTTTATATCAAAGTTAGTTAGTTTTGATATACAAAAAGACATAAACAAGAAACTGTTATTATTTGTATTTATTAATTTTGTCTGTATCTTTATGTGTGTTATTTCTCCTGGATTTGGCTTCCTGTTAGCAGCTGTTTATACGGTATTGCTGTTTATTACAATAAAGCGGAAAATAGACGAAGAGAGAGCAAATTACCACAGACTATTAGATGCTACAAAAAAACTGTCAAGCGGGAACTTTGATGTTGAACTAAATGGAAATTTGGGACAATTCCAATCACTTGGGAATGAATTTGTTAGAATTAAGGATGGATTTCAGACAGCAGTAGGTGAAGAAGTAAAATCACAGCGAATGAAAACAGAGTTAATATCAAATGTATCTCATGATTTAAAAACACCACTTACAACGATTATTACATATATTGATTTACTGAAAGCTGAAAAACTGAATGAACAGGAGAAAGAGTACGTAAATACGCTTGATTCTAGTGCGTTACGATTAAAACGTTTAATTGATGATTTATTTGAAGTCAGTAAAGCGAATAGCGGCAATATTCAGTTGAATATAGAAGAGGTTGATATTGTTGCATTGTTGAATCAGGTGCATTTTGAGAACTTGAATTGTATCGATAATAAACATCTTGATTTTAAGATTCATACATCTTCAGATCATATTATGTTAAATCTCGATAGTATTAAGACGTATCGTGTATTTGATAATCTGATAATGAATATCTATAAGTATGCATTAAGTAATACAAGGGTATACATTGATATTAGTGAACTTGAAAATGAAGTGTTAGTATCATTTAAGAATATTTCAGAACAGGAAATTAAAATGGATATTGATTTATTATCAGAACGATTTGTTCAAGGTGATGAATCTAGAAATCAGGAAGGTGCTGGATTAGGGTTGGCAATTGTAAAGAGTTTTACCAATGTCCAAGGTGGGGAAATGAATCTCTATGTAGATGGGGACTTGTTCAAAGTTGAATTGATTTTTCCAAAAGAAAAAGTGAGTTCATGGCAAAAAAGTGAAGACTCATTGCAAAACTCACAAAAAGATTCATAAATCTTTATTATTTATTATGGAAGGACAACTTCTCGATTACCCTTCATTTGGTTGTCCTTCAATTTAGAATTGTATTACTGCGATACTATTCTAAAGAAAAAGTCCACTTCGGTGGACTTTTTTTGCTTATACGATTGACATACCACCATCAATGATGATGAATTGACCAGTTACATAACTAGATGCATCACTAGAGAAGTAAAGGATTGTTCCATTTAGTTCTCCTCGTTTACCTGGACGGTTCATTGGGTTTAATCCATTGTATAAGTTTAAGAATGCATCAGACTTAAACAATGTATTTTCTGTCATTTCTGATTCAAATAAACCAGGTCCAATAGCATTTACAGTAATATTATATTTACCATATGATGCTGCCATACCTTTTGTAAGACTAATACAGCTGCCTTACTTGCATTATATGAGTGACGAATAAATGTATCATCCTTATCTGCAATAACCGCATTGATTGAAGCAGTATTAACGATTTTACCGTATTTATTCTTCATCATATTTGCTACTACATATTTACTTACCAAGAAGATTCCTTTAACATTTACGTCCATTGATTTATCAAAATCTTCTACACTTAATGAATCTACTCCACCACGAACAGCAACACCTGCATTATTTAATAAGATGTCTAAGTGTCCAAAATGTTCAACTGCTTCATCAATTCCTTTTTTCACACTGTCTTCATCTGTAACATCCATTTGAATTGGAAGTACATCTACACCAAGTTCTTTAATCTCTTTTGCAACTTCATCTAGACGATCTTTACGTCTAGCTAATAAAACTACATCAGCACCAGCTTTTGCGTATGCAATTGCTGCGTCCTTTCCTAAACCACTACTAGCACCAGTTACAACTGCTACTTTTCCTTTTAAATCAAACATGTTTCTTCCTCCTTTTGTCTGAACTAAGTTTTAACTATAACTTGATTATAAGTTTGAAAGTGAAAAACAACAATTCATGTGCTCATAATTTATATGCTTATAATAAAATATAACAACTTTTAAACATTCTGCTTGCATTTTTAATTAGATGGCTGTATTATATTGTTTATTAAAAGTAATGAACAGAAGTAGTACCTATTTATGGAAGCATAGAGACTGATTGGTTGGTGGAAAATCAGATGAAAGAAATTGGGAACGTGTCTGGGAACTGGGATATCGAAAAGCAATTGAGGTATTCACGCTAACTGGCGTTATAGTAGAGAGTCAATACAGAAGTATTGGAAACAATGGTGGTACCGCGAATAATTCGTCCTTGTATATGAAGGATGGATTTTTTTATTTAATGGAGGATATCGTATGGATTTTAATGTAGAGATTATCGAAAAGTATTGGCAGCTAATATTGAGTGGATTACCAGTAGTGTTACTGATTTCACTTGTTGCAGCCCTATGTGGGACAATTATTGGATTAGCTACTGTATTTTTGCGAAGATGGAATAAAGTAACCAAGTTTATTGTAGAGGCTTATATTGATGTTTTTAGAGGAACACCAGTATATGTTCAATTAATCTTTTTCTACTTTGGATTACCTGGATTAATACCAGGGTTTAATCCTTCAGAAATTGTAAGTTGTATTATCGTGTTTGCATTAAATTCTGGTGCTTATCTTTCTGAGATTATAAGAGCTGGGGTAGATGGAATTGATAAAGGACAAATTGAAGCTGCAAAAGCATTGGGTGTCAGTGGAAAGGATATCGCAAAAGATATTATTGTTCCTCAGGCATTTCGAAATGTATTGCCAGCGGTAATGAATGAGTTTATCACATTAACCAAAGAGACATCAGTTGTATCAGCAATTGGTATGACGGATATGATGTATCGTTATCAAAGTGTAAAGAGCACAACTTATGCAACTTTCGAACCATTGCTAGTAGTATTCATTACTTATTATGTAATGAATAAGATTCTTAGTATGATTGGTAAGTTTGTGGAAAGGAAGTTAAAGTATGATTAAAGTTGAACATTTATATAAAGAATACAGCAGTAATGTAAAAGTACTGTTTGATATTAATTTTACATTTGAAGATGGTAAGACATATGCCATTATCGGTTCAAGTGGAGGAGGGAAATCAACCTTCATACGTTGTTTAAATATGTTGGAAGTTCCTACAGAGGGATCAATTTATCTAGATAATATCAAGGTAAATGATCCGAAGACGAAACTTGAAAATGTTCGTGAAAAAATGGGAATGGTGTTTCAGAACTTCAATCTGTTTGAACATATGCGAGCACTTGATAATGTGACTTATGCACTAAAAAAAGTTAAAAAGATGAGTAAAGAAGAAGCAGATGCAAAAGGAACAAAATTACTTCAGGAAGTTGGATTGGGACATCGTTTGGATGCCTATCCTCACCAGATGAGTGGAGGAGAAAAACAACGATGTGCAATTGCAAGAGCACTTGCGATGAATCCAGAAGTATTATTGTTTGATGAACCAACAAGTGCATTAGATCCAGAGATGACAAGTGAAGTACTGCGAGTACTGCAAAAGCTTAGTCATACAGGAATGACAATGATTGTTGTAACCCATGAGATGAACTTCGCAAAAGAAGTTGCTGATTATGTAATTTATATGGATAAAGGAAAAATTGAAGAATGCAGCCCTTCAAAAGAATTCTTTGAACAACCAAAGAGCGAAAGAGCAAAAGCATTCTTAGCAAATATGATTTAACGAAAGAAAAGAGGAGAAAGAAAATGAAAAAGTTATTAAGTGTACTATTTGTATGTAGTTTAGTATTAAGCGGATGTGGTGGAAGCAGTGATAGTGATGATAAGAAATTAACAGTTCTTACTAACTCTGGGTATCCTCCATATGAAATGGTTGATGAAAATGGTGATTTATATGGATTTGATATTGATGTAATGACAAGAGCTGCAGAAATCGCTGGTTATGAAATTGAATGGAAAGATATGGACTTCGATGCAATTCCTGAATCTTTGAACCAAGGAAAAGGTGATGTTGCAATTGCAGGAATGACACCTTCAGCAGAACGTGCAGAAAAAGTTGATTTTTCAGAAATGTACTATACTTCTGATAGTATGAAAAATGTTGTGTTAGTAAAAGAAGGTAGTGATTTACAAACAACTGCTGATTTAAAAGGGAAAAATGTTGGAATCCAAATGGGAACAGTACAAGAACTTGTAGTTGATAATATGCAAGAGGATTATGATCTTTCATTTAAGAAATTAAAAACTTATGCAGACCTAGTTCAAGAATTAAATAAAGGTGTTATTGATGCTATGATTGTTGAACAAGCTACAGCAATTGATTTGATGAAAAGTAATGATGGTTTGAGATACTATATATTAGAAGAGGGGGATGAACTTGCAGGAAATGCAATGGCATTCAAGAAAGATTCAGAGTTAAAAGCTGATTTTGATAAAGCGATCAATGAAATGAAGGAAAGTGGAGAATTAGACGAATTAATTCAAAAATGGTTTACAGAATAAGATAGACGGCGAAAGCCGTCTTTTTATGTTACAATTGTTGGGAAAGAGGATTTTATGAAAACAGTATTTGAAGAACAATTAGAAAAAGAGCAAGATAAACAAAAAGATTTGGAGAAAACATCACAGACGTATTCAACAATTCGTTTTCTTGTATTTGTAGGGATTTTAGCTGGAATCTATTTTGGATATACACAGGCATTATTCTATTATGCAATGAGCGTTATTCTATTAGTGCTTTTCTTATATTTGGTAAAGAAACATGATGGAATAAAATATCAGTTAGCTTATTGTAAGATGAAACAAGAAGTATTGAATCGATATCTAGATCGATTCACAAATGAGTGGAAGAAATTCAGTGACGAAGGACAAGAATTCTTAAGTGAACACTTTCCACCAGGATATGATTTGGATATATTTGGAAATGCTTCACTATATCAATATATAAATACTGCTTCTACTCATGTAGGGAGAGAACAGTTAGCTAATTGGTTAAGTCTTAAACCAAAAGATGAAAAAGAAATCACAAAGCGTCAAAATGCAGTGAAGGAATTATTAGAAAAATTAGAATTTACAATTCATTTTGAAGTGCTTGGAAGAATAGCAAATAGCAAAGTTAATAGTAAAAAAGTATTTGAGTCAATTGAAGAAATGAATGAGGACAGTTATTCTATACCAATGGTTATGAAAGTACTAAAATGGTTATTGCCATGTGCTACGATTGTTTCTTTAATTGTTGCCTATATAACTGGATCAAATGTTGCATTAACGATTATGGAAGCAGGGATTGTTTTACAGTTGTTATTGACGTTTGTGTTTGCAGGAAAGATTACGTCTACATTGCGACCAGTATTTGCTTTGCATGAGTCTTTATCAATATATTTAAAAATGTTTGAATCATTAAAGGAAGAAACATTTGAGAGTGAATATCTAAAAGAACAACTGACTGCAATGAGTGAATCTATAAGTGGTATCAAAGCATTATCATTTGTTAGTGAGTTATCAAAAGTAAGGTTTAATTTTCTTGCACATTTATTAATGAGTGCATTATTATCATGGGATTTTCATTGCGTAGAACAGTTAAATAAATGGAAAAAAGATTACTTAAGTATTCTGCCAAAATGGTTCAATGTAATTGGGAATGTTGAAGCGCTTAGCAGTTTAAGTATTCTTGCAAAAGTAAAAGAAGTATATTGTTTTCCAACAATCAGTAGTGAAGTGGAAGTTAAAACATCTTCTATGGGACATCCATTACTATTGGAAGAAACAACAGTGTTTAATGATTTCTCTAGTGATGATACTTCCTGTGTTATTACTGGGTCAAATATGTCAGGGAAAACAACATTCCTTAGAACCTTGGGATTGAATACAATTCTTACATATTCAGGTGCACCAGTTCATGCGCAAGCATATCAAATGGGAATAATGGATATTTTTACTTCGATGCGAATTGAGGATAATGTCAGTGAAGGAATTTCTACTTTCTATGCTGAGATTCTTAGAATTAAGCAAATGGTAGATTTTCATGAAACAAAAAAACCAATGCTTGCATTGATTGATGAGATATTCAAAGGAACCAACTCCAGGGACCGCATTATGGGTGCTACAGAGACAATTCGTCAGTTATCTAATGAACAATGTATTACTTGTGTAACTACGCATGATTACGAGTTGTGTGACTTAGAGAGTGATCCGGAAATTAAAAGTAAAAATTATCACTTCTCAGAGTATTATGAAAACAATAAGATCTATTTTGACTATAAAATAAAGCCAGGAAGAGCAACGACAACAAATGCAGAGTATCTGTTGAAAATGGTAGGCATAATAAAAGACAAGAGTACTAGTTAACGCTATGTATTCTTGTCTTTCTTATTGTAAGATATCTTCTTGAAATTCATTTAATAATTCATTAGTTTCAAATACCGAAAGTTTTGATTCCAATGCATAAATAAGTATCATATCTCGTTTCTTTTTAGGATACAAACGTGACTTATCACTTAACTGCAATAATGTATTACATTCATACAATGTACAGTTCATACCTAAAGCTAATTGAAATATTTTATCTTTACTCCCTTGTTTCTTTCCCTGAAGAATCTGGTAAGCATACGTACGATCAATATTTGTATTATTGATGACTTCGCCCTTTTTCATAGAATATTGATTTAACAGAAATTCAAAATACTCTACAAAATTTGTATGTTCCATCTGATCAATGAACTCCTTGAGTTCATGATGAGAAGCGTGCTTTAATATTTTTTCCAGCTCTTCCGTTTTCTTTTTCTTCATTTTATCACCATCCAAATAATATAATGAATGGGTAGAAAAGACAAGAGAAAACCTGTGTGCTTAAAGCATACAAAAAGTCTTTAGAAGTATGATATAATGATACCCATAATGGGAAACTATACATGTGTTGAGGAATACTCAAGTAATGAGTATAAGAAAATTGAATTAGTAGAAAAAAATGAAAAACTGTTTGTAAGAAAACAGTTTTTTCAGCACGATAATAAAGCTATTTATGAATGGTTAAAAATGAGAGCATATCCTCATTTTCCCAAAATTTATGAAATCAATAATATAGAAAATGGATTTGAAATAATTGAAGAATATCTGGATGGAGAACTACTGGGAGATTTAATTCCAATTGATGATATTCATCTTGTTGGAAGATATGCTTATCAGTTAAGCGAAGCATTATTGTTCTTGCATAAAAGAAAAATTGTTCATCGTGATTTAAAGCCTGATAATATTATTGTTGTGAATGGTCATATTAAGGTGATTGATTTTGATATAGCTAAAAACATCAATAAAGAAAAGAAAACGGATACTCATGTGTTGGGAAGTCTTGGGTATGCCGCGCCAGAGCAATATGGATTTTCCTATAGTTCGCAACAAAGTGATATTTATGCTTTTGGAAATGTTTTAAACGAAATGATTACAGGTTGTTTAGTAAATGAACAACTAACAGATTCACAACATGAAGGAGTCGTTAGAAAGTGTACGCAGTTAGACCCGGATCAGCGATATCATTCAGTTGAGCAGTTACAAAAGGATTTAAAACAAGCGATTGCCAATCGTTCTAAATATACATTGCCTGGATTTCGTACAGGAAAGACTTTTAATCGAATATTAGCTAGCCTAGCATATCTATTTATTATTTGGTTTCTCTTCATAATTGAAGTGTCAGAAGCGAAAAACATACAGGATGTACTATATACGAAAACGATGGTTGCATATATATTTCTTTTACCAATAATAATACTTACTAATTATTTAGATATAAAAAGATTTAATCCAATGAAAAAATTTCGGTTTATTGGAGATACTATCTTAGGGATAGCTCTTTTTCTAACTGGTTGTTTTGTGATTATGATTATTTTCAGTTTTGTATGCTAAGAGCATACCAAAATATAAAATCTTTCCTATATAATGACAACTATGTAGGAGGAAAAAAGAAATGAAGAAATGGTTAAGTTTGTTGCTGGCGGTTATGTTTGTATTTACTACAGCTGCATGTACAGTTGATGATGAAGGTGGTACATCCGAAGAGGAAGTAAAAGAAGAAGAGAAGAAAACTGAGTTTGCAGTTGGAGAGACTGCGGAAGTTGATGGGATTAAAATTACTGTGAATTCCACACGTGTAGATGAAGGGATATTTGGTCCTGAGGAAGATGGTTCAATTTACTTTGTTATGGATATTAAATTAGAAAACACAACTGATGAAAGTTTTAGTTCAAGCAGTATGCTGGATTTCACACTAAAAGATGGAGATGGTAGAGAACAGGATCTTACATTTAGTGCAAATACAAATGGAACGATGGATACAGATGTAGATCCAGGGGAATCTGCAGTAGGAGAAATCGCATTTAAAGTTGCTCCAGAAGGAACACTTGTACTGACGTATACAGCTGATTCTTTTGGTGGAGATAAAGTTAAATTTGTTGTTCGTTAAAATTTTTTTCATAAATTCATTCTATGTCTTTGACCTGTGTTAGGGAATATGGTACATTTAAAATATACAAAGCATAAATGGAGGTAATTATGAGCGAAAAAGAGTTACAAACAGTAATTGATGAAAAAGTAGAACAGCTAGAAAATGTAGTTGAAGTTTCTACTCAAAAACTGGATCAAGTAGTGAAAAAAGTGCAAGATGATAAAAACTTCGATAAATATGTTCGTGCAGGAATGGTTGTTACTGGTGCTACCTTAATCGCTGGTTACTTTCCTTTACGAAAGAAACATCGTAAGTTGGCTACAGCTACTTTGTTACTTGGTGCTGGTGTTCTTGCTGCAGAAGTAGTTAGAACAGTGTTAGAAGATGACAATAAATAAAAAGACCGCGAGGTCTTTTTATTTTTGGATACGTAGATATATGAGATAATTTTGAATTTTGTTTTGATCAATTTTAGGTAATGCTTCAATATAATACTCATTTGTTTCGTTTTTAGCTTTTTCTTTTAGCCGCTTACAATCATTCAAAAAGTGATCCTCGTCTGAATAACAATAATAGTAATCACTTTCTGGAATAATTAACAGTTCACATTCAGGTTTAGGATTTACACTTCTTATAAAAATCCTGGCATTTTGAAAGTTATCTCCATTTACGTAGAAATGAGGAAGATAAGCTTTTGATATATTTAGTTTATCTAATTGTTTTGCCACTTTGGAATCATAGAATGATTTTATTCCTGATGCAGGTATTGGCAAATCTTGAGTGATATCACCAATAAATAAACCAATGAAATGGTGAATAGTAATCTTTTTTATTTCATTGTTATCTGCTTTTAAGGTGTGTTGAAAACTTTTCAGCAGATCTTTTTTTCTTTGTATTCTTTCTTCTTGGCGAATCAGATAATCCATTTTAGTAGAAAGATGTTCTTCGATTCCTCTATGCAAAGGATCCTCGAAAAGTTGTTTTATTTCCAATAAAGATAAACCAATATATTGCAGTTGTTTAATAATAGCTAAATGTGCGGATTGTTCAGATGTGTAATATCGATAGTTTGACTGCTCATTAATATGGGCAGGCGAAAATAAACCAATGTTATCATAATAACGTAATCGCTGAACCGATACATTATTTAGTTTTGCCATTTCTCCTATTGATAGTAACTCATCCATATTTATACCTCACTGTTATTATTATACACATTTTTGGTGCTTGACTCTATAGTGACTATAGAGTTTATACTAAAAATAACGGAGGTATTTTTATGAGAATAATAGTGGAAAAAGATTACGAACAAATGAGCATAACAGTGATGAACTTATTATTGGCAAAAATGTATGAAAATAGAAAGATGAATATTGCGATAACTGCAGGAGCATCACCAAAAAGAATGTATGAATTATTAGCTGAAGAAGTTAAGAATGGAAGAAATTTTGATAATGTAACTTACTATAATTTTGATGAAATCCCATTTAAAAAGAGTGGAGGATATGGAGTTACTGTTTCTAATTTAAAGAAAGACTATTTTGATCCTGCAGGTATTTCAATGGATCATGTACATACTCTAACAGTAGAAAATCATAAAGAACATGATGCACTTTTAGAAAGCTTTGGTGGTTTGGATGCAATCTTTATGGGAATCGGAGCAGATGGGCACTTCTGTGGTAATATGCCTGGATTTACGAAGTTTGGAAACAAAACAGTAGAGATTACGATTCCTGAAGCAATGAAACCTGCTTTGGCTGGAGAAGTTGGAGGAGACATGGAAGAAGTTCCTGATACGTTTGTGACAATGGGACCAAGAAGTGTTATGAACTCTAAATCAACAATTATGTTTGCAACAGGTAAAGGGAAAGCAGAAATCATTAAGAAAGCGTTCTTTGGACCTGTGAGTGAAGATATTCCTTCATCAGTATTCCAGTTACACCCAGACTTTACTTTGGTGTTGGATGAAGATGCGGCAAGTGAGATTAAAGATTTAATATAGGAGGTAGAATATGCGTATAATTATTGAAAAAGATTATGAACAAATGAGTAAAACAGTAATGGATTTACTGTTGGCAAAAATGTATACAAATAAAAAGATGAACATCGCAATTACTGCAGGTTCAACTCCAAAGCGTTTATATGAATTATTGGTAGAGGAAATTAAAAATAAATCTGATTTTACGAATGTAACATATTATAACTTTGATGAAATTCCATTTAAGAAAAAAGGTGGTTATGGTGTTACCATGACAAACTTGAAAAATATGTATTTTGATCCAGCTGGAATTTCAATGGAACATGTACATGCGCTTGATGAAAAGAACTATACAACACATGATGCTTACTTAGAAAGTGTTGGTGGGTTAGATGCGATTTTTATGGGGTTAGGAAAAGACGGACATTTCTGTGGAAATCTTCCAAATACAACAAAGTTTGGTGATTTAACATCAAAAGTAGAAACTAGCATTTTTCCGAGAATGTATGACATTATGAAAAGTGAAGTTGGTGGTAATGAAGAAGATATTCCAGACTTTTATGTGACAATGGGTCCTAGAAGTGTAATGAATGCTAAAGAAACAATTATATTTGTCTCAGGAAAAGAAAAGGCAGGAATTGTGAAAGAAGCGTTCTTTGGACCAGTTAGTGAAAATGTGCCATCTTCAGTATTCCAATTGCATCCTAATTTTACATTAGTATTAGATGCTGATGCAGCAAGTGAAATCAAAGACTTAATTGATTAAACCCGAGTAATCGGGTTTTCTTTTATGTATGTAGAGCTTAATTAGTTGACATAAGAGGCGAATATTGATATATTGTTTCCAAGGAAACTATATAGGTGAGTTATGGAAAAAAGAATATTAGATTCATTAAAAGAATTATTAGAGAAACAAGATATGCTTTCAAAGTTGACAGAAGAAGCTTTTTTAGAAGAGTTAGGATACTCAGAAATTCACTGTATTGATGCAATTGGGAAAATAAAAGATCCTAATGTTACAACACTTGCTAGTTATATGAAAATGACAAAAGGTGCAATCAGTAAAATAACAACTAAATTGATGAATGGTGGTTTTATTGATAAGTATTCAAAAGATGGAAATGCAAAGGAAATATTTTATTCGCTTACTCCACAGGGAAAGAAAATGTTTTTGGAACATCTGAAAAGACATGAGTTATGGGAAGAACGTGATTTAAACTTTTTAAATTCTTATTCTAATAAAACACTTAAAGAGGTTGATATCTTTTTAAACGATTTTAATACCTATTTAGAAAATCAAATTTTATTATTAACGAAAAAAGGAGGGGAAAATAATGTTGATTGATTTAACTATAGAAATTACACCAAAAATGGTTACAGATGCTAATGGGAACGAAAAGAAATCATTAGTAGGCCACTTAGGAACCCACTTTGATGTAATGAATAAGGAATTTCCACTAGAGTTTGTGGAACGAAATGCAATTGTGTTTGATGTACATGGTATCAGAGATAGAGATATCAATAGTACAGATATTGATACAAGCATAATTAGTGAACATATGTTTGTGGCATTTTATACAGGATTTATTGAGGAAGTTGGATATGGCGGTAAGAAATATTTCAAAGAACACCCGCAACTGTCTAATGAACTGATAGAGACTTTATTAGCGAAGAAGGCTTCAATTATTGCAATTGATTGTGCTGGTATTCGAAGAGGTAGTGAACATACGCCTATGGATCAGTATTGCGCAGATCACGGAGTGTTTGTAGTTGAAAATTTATGTAATTTATCACAAGTGCTAAAAGGAGAGAAAACTACTACTTTTATTGCAAATACTTATCCAGTAAAATATAGTGAAATGAGTGGTCTTCCATGTCGAGTTGTAGCAAAAAAATAATCATTGATTTCAATTTGTCAGATTTATAGTATAATGTGATAGGAAATAATAAAGTAGGTACAATATGAATGAATTTTTACCAGTAACAAAAGAAGAAATGTTAGAGCGAGGTTGGAAACAACCAGACTTTGTATATGTGTGTGGAGATGCCTATGTGGATCATCCATCCTTTGGTGCTGCAATTATCTGCAGAACTTTAGAAAGCCATGGATATAAGGTGTGTTTTTTAGCACAGCCGAATTGGCGTAGTGTTGATGATTTTAAACGATTTGGAAAGCCTAGATTAGGTTTCATGATTTCTTCGGGTAATATTGACTCAATGGTAAATCATTATTCAGTATCAAAAAGAAGAAGAAAAAAAGATAGTTATACACCAAATGCAGAAGCGGGGAAACGTCCTGATCGTGCTGTTGTTGTATATTCACAAATGGCTAGACAGGCGTATCCAGATACAAATATTATTCTTGGAGGAATTGAAGCGAGTTTGCGAAGACTAGCTCATTATGACTATTGGGATAATAAGGTTCGTAAATCAATTGTAATTGATGCCAATGCAGATTTATTAATGTATGGAATGGGTGAAAATAGCGTAATTGAAGTTGCAGATGCTCTAGATAGCGGAATTGCCATTAAAGATTTAACTTATCTGGATGGAACTGTGTTTAAGACAAAAGATGCATCACTTGCTTTTGAACCCATTATGTTGCCTGCATATGAAGAAATTGTGCGTTCTAAAGAATTGTATGCAAAATCTTTTCATACACAATATCTGAATACGGATCATTTTAAAGCAAAGACTTTAGTAGAACGTTATCAGGGTTGGTATGTAGTACAAAACCGACCAAATCGCCCACTAACTCAGAGTGAGTTCGATCGTGCTTATGCGCTGCCTTATACTCGTGAATATCATCCAATGTATAAAGAAATTGGACACGTCCCAGCGATTGATGAAGTTAAATTTTCACTGATATCTAATCGAGGGTGTTATGGAGCATGTAGTTTTTGTGCATTGACGTTTCATCAGGGAAGAGTAATTCAGGCAAGATCCCATGATTCTATTTTGGCAGAAGCTAAAAAAATGATATGGGATCCAGAATTCAAAGGATATATTCATGATGTTGGAGGGCCAACAGCGAACTTCAGAGAGCCATCATGTGAACAACAACTTGATCATGGTGTATGTAAAACAAAACAGTGTTTGTGGCCAAAGCCATGTAATAATTTAAAAGTTACTCATACTGACTATCTGACACTCTTGAAAAAATTAAGAGAATTGCCAAATGTGAAAAAGGTATTTGTGCGAAGTGGTCTTCGTTATGATTATTTAATGTATGATCGTGATGAACGTTTTTTCAGAGAACTTGTTCAACATCATATTAGTGGTCAATTAAAAGTTGCCCCTGAGCATATTAGTGATCGAGTGTTAGATAAGATGGGAAAACCAGGTAGAGGATTGTACCAGGAGTTTGTAGCGAAGTACTATCGCTTAAATGAAGAATATCATAAAGATCAGTACTTGGTTCCATATCTGATGTCTTCGCATCCTGGTAGTGATTTACATGCTGCTATTGAATTAGCAGAGTATCTAAGAGATATTCGCCATCAGCCAGAACAGGTACAAGATTTTTATCCTACACCTGGAACGTTATCTACAGCAATGTATTATACAGGTTTAGATCCTAGAGATATGAGTAAGGTATATGTACCAAAGACATCAAAAGAAAAAGCAATGCAGAGAGCTTTGATTCAATATCGTAATCCTAAAAATTATGACTTAGTATATGAGGCACTAACGCTTGCAAATAGAAACGATTTGATTGGACAGGGAAAGAAATGTTTAATTCGTGATCGTAGTCATCAATATCAAAACTATAATAATAAATCCCAATATAAATCATATGGAAAGAGGAAGAAGAGATGAGACCTGATGTTGTTTTAAAAGCGGGAACATTAGCTGGAAAAATACTATTGGAGAGTGGAGCAGAGACAGTAAGAGTTGAAGAAACGGTAACTAGAATCTGTGAATCTTTTCTTGCGCATGATGCACAGGCATTTGCAACTCCAACTGGATTGTTTGTTTCTTTTGATTATAATGATGATTCTTATACAAAAGTATTGCGAATCAAAGGAAGCAGAATTAATCTTGAACGAATTAATCAAGTCAATCAGATTTCAAGACAATGTGCATCTAGTGAACTAGATGAAACACAAGCATTTCATGAATTAAAAAAGGTTACTCAAATTCAAGAGTATCCTACTATTATGAGAATATTGTCTGGAGGGTTTGCGGCGATGTTCTTCACATATCTGTTTGAAGGAACCCTCACAGATGGATTTTATGCATTAGTGATTGGTACATTTGTACAGTATGTTGGTGGTATTTTTGATCGCAAAAACATTAATTCGATTGTTAAGATTACAATATTATCAGCAATGCTGACATTTCTGATTCTTATTTTAACGTATATTGGGCTTGTTCATTCAAGAGATACAACAATCATTGGTACCTTAATGTTATTGGTTCCGGGAGTAGCAATTACAAATGCTGTTCGTGACTGGATTTCAGGAGACCTATTATCTGGTGCAACAAGAGCGATTGAAGCTGTTCTTATTGCTGTTGCACTAGCACTTGGTGCAGGGGTTGTATTAAGTGTGTGGATGATGTATATAGGAGGTGTCTAATGATAATTTTAGTTAAAGTGATATCCTCTTTCGCAGCATCTTTATTTTTTGGAATCCTATTTAATATTAAAAAAGAGAATTTAATTTATGCAGGATTTGGTGGAGCAATTGGCTATTTTGTATATGAAATGGGATTATTGATATCTTTAGGAGTGAATCTTTCTATCTTCTTAGCTGCAGTGGCATTCTCTATTTATTCAGAGATTATAGCAAGAGTCAGGAAAACAACTGTTACCACATTTGCAATCAGTTCACTGATTCCACTTGTGCCAGGAAATGGAATGTATCTTACAATGTTATCAATTGTAAATGATGATTTAAAAGCGGCAGCAGATATCGGTCTAGATACCTTAAGCAGTGCTGGTTTATTAGCGCTAGGAATGTTATTTGTATCTACGTTTGCCAAGTTAATAAGAAAACCAGTAAATAAATAAAAGAAGTTGTAACCTATTCAGAGGTCGCAACTTCTTTTTCTTCTGATTTTAATAAAAAGTACATTGGTGTAGCAAACAGAAATGCTCCTCCAACCATATTTCCAAGTGTGGAAGCAAGTGTATGTAGTGGAATACCACTCCAGTCAATTGCTGTTCCATATTTTGCGATACCTAATGCAAAGGTTCCAAAGTTGGCGATACAGTGTTCGAAACCTGGCAATACAAATGCTGCTATTACGAAGAAGATGATAATAGTCTTTGCGGTATCATCTTTAATTTTAACGCCTGCATAACTTGCAATACAAACGATGAAATTACAAAGTACAGCTTTTAAGAATACTTCAATAACATTGTAATCTAATTTAGCTACATTAATATTTCTCAAGAAATTATCATACAAAGGATTGCTTGCCTGACTCCAAATGAATAATACGCATATAAATACAATTCCTATCATATTTCCAAGATAGCACAGAAACCATGATGGAATTAATTCTTTTATCGTACATTTTTTCTGGTACATAGCAATCGTTGTTGTTAGACAATTACCAGTGAATAACTCAGCACCAAGAAACAGTATAAGAATAATTCCAATTCCGAAGCTAAATGCTATTAATAATTTGGATATTTCAGGGGAATCGATAAACAATGCACCAAGTGTATATGATAAAATCATTGCTACCCCTAAATAAAGTCCACCCATAATTGCCTTAAATAAATAATGAATGGGATTCTTTTTTGCCATATTTACTTTTTTTGACCCAATACCTGTTAACACACTCATAAATTTTCTCCAATAGTAGGATTTTAACATTATTAATTACTTGGTTAAATAGTGAAACGGCATTATATCGAAAATGGTATTACCTCATACTCTTTATTATATGATGCATAAATAAGCGAATTATTTATGTAGTTTCTCTCTTTTCCAATAAAGAAGAGAGGTAATTGTAATAATTGATAAACCAATTAATGACAACCAGCCATTAGCATATGTAGGATCATATGTCTTTGGTTGTTTCTTGGTTTGAAATTTAATACTTTGATTTTTATCATTCGCATCATTGTGAGATAAATATAGTTCTCCATTACTACTGTCATAATAATGTTGTGCAATGTAGTACTCACCATCCTCTGTTACAGTGTTTGCTGGTATTATTAACTCAATAACCGACTCTGTATCTTTTTGTTCAAAAGAAACGGTATCATTTATTGTGAATATAGCTTTATTATCCTTTTTGCTTATTACTTCTGTAGTTCGATCATAAATTATAGAAATATCAAAGTCCTCGGTTTGGGTAATATCCAAAATAGTATTTTTCACAT
This sequence comes from Breznakia pachnodae, assembly GCF_030814225.1. Classification (GTDB taxonomy): domain Bacteria; phylum Bacillota_I; class Bacilli_A; order Erysipelotrichales; family Erysipelotrichaceae; genus Breznakia; species Breznakia pachnodae. The sequence goes on along the minus strand of NZ_JAUSUR010000001.1, from coordinate 227,685 downwards.
TTGGATCAAAAGTTTTTTGATTTGCTTTTCCTTTTGCTAATGTTGAAACTTTAGGAATTGGTTTATTTGTGTATTCTATTTGAATCACACCTCCAATATCTAAATATTGTTCATCAAATACAACTTTAATAACTTCATCACTTAAGAGGTAGCCTTCTGGTGCATTTGTTTCTTTAAAATAACGAGTTGCACCATATGGAATGTTTTTGAAATATACACTACCTACTGAAAGATTTCCTTTTGCAGATTCTACAATTTTTGTGCATTCTAAATCTTCATACATTGTAAACTCGAAATCTTTATCAAGAATTACTTCGTTTGTAAATTCGTTAGTTTTGATTATTTCAATATCCAGCGTAATGATTTTGTTTTCTACTTCTTTTTGGATAGTATATGTTTTAGTTGTATCATCAGTGATTTTAAACTCTATTGTAAAGTCTTCAATTTTTTGATAACCAGTAGGAACTATCTTTTCACTGAATATAAAAGTAGAACCCTCGGCTCCAATTGGTAAATGATCTATTTCTATGGTCTCGTACTGTTTTACTACAAACAAACCATCTTGACGATTAGGATTTTTAATTATTGAACCTTTTTCATATTCAACACTACCATCTGTAGGATCAATAATTGGAGTACTTGTCCTGATTTCAAATCCTGCTTCTAAAGTTTCATTATCTAAGTTTTCATTTTCTTCAAACACTTTACTTAGTAATACTTTACCTTCAGGTCGCTCATTACTAATTTTGATTTCTACGAATGCATTTCCTTTATCATCATATGAAATAGTATCATTAGATACAGTTACGGTAATTGGTAACTCTAATTTAATAAAACCTTTCGGTGTTTCTATTTCCTTAATTGTATAAACGCCACTTTTTATTTTTAGAGGGGTAGAGAAAACACCATTTTCATCAGTTGATAGTTTGGTAAGTTCTTTGTTGCCAAGTTTAAATGAAACGACATCACCATTGCTGTCGTATAACTCAAATACAGCGCTTGTGAGCGTGATTGTCTGTGCAGTAGTACCATTTTGCTTTATACCATGAATATAAGCTTCAAATGGAACGTTATTCACGACACGTACAGGAAGAGGGTCGCGACTATCCTGAGTGATTTCGATGATGAAAGGTTGTGCTGTCAAATATCCTTCAGGCGTTTTGGTTTCATAAAAGATATAGGTTCCATAAGGAAGTTCTGGAATCTTAGCATATCCATTTTGGTCTGTAGTAACACTAGTAATTACTGCAGCATTCTCTTTACCTTTTTCATTTACTTCACTCAATAGTTTTCCACTAAACTCAGCTCCCTCTAAATAGATGACTTCACTGCTTTCACCATTACTAGATATCTTGATAATTTCAGCTCCTTGCTTTTTTACTTGTTCTTTCGATAGTAGTGTAACTTTTTTATTATCCTTATTTATTGAAAAGTAGTGCTTAGTACTATCTAACAAATAACCAGTAGGGGCATTGCTTTCCTGTATGTAATAATCCGCACAAATTAATTGTTTCCACACCATGCTCAAATCTTTGCCAATATTTATTTCACTGACTAATTCATTTTCTTTATGTACAACAGTATTATTTATGACAACATCTTTGGCATAATAAAGACGATAGTTTCCATTCTCAAAAAGAGAAGCATTTCCTTGTGAGATAGTTCCTGTTTCGATATCCTGTTTCTTTAGTTCTACTTCGCCTTCATTCACCTGATAACTTATACTCATTGTCTTAGGTTTGGCACCAGATAAATATATAACATCCTGACTTTTATTAACTGATGAATATGCTAATGAAACATCACTTTTATTTGTTGGAAATAATTGAAACTCCAAAGTTCCACTAGGATAATCTCCACGCTTTACCCACACTTTAATAGTGTTTCCACTTCTTTTGTAATGGACCCCATCAATGTTCTTATTGATATAGTGCTGAAAAACATTCTCACTGTCATTTAATGTAATTCCATATTTTTCACCATACCCAATCAGTTGAATAGTGTTATTTTGAAAAGAGACATTTTTTTCTTTAATCGATAAACGTTGATTAATAATGTCTATTTTACTTTGGATATCAGGATGAATATGCGTAGGCTTTGCAAGTTCATTTGAATTATATGCATTTAATTCCTGCCATATTCGAATGGATGTTGCAAAGTCCATTTCATCACTTGTATCATTATTCATTCCATAACCAAATGCTTCAATATCTTTTAATCTTTCTTTCACTTTTTCTGGATATTCCTTTGTATCTAAAAGATCTACTGTATATTGAGCTCCAGCAACGGCAATGATTCCTAACTGACTACAGCGAACTTTATTGTTGTCAACATACATTCTTGAATAGTTGGCAAAATCAATTTCCGTATGCACTGTCTGATCAATTCCAATATTCCATTTATCATTTTTGTCATAGCTTAAGGGATAGGGGAATTCAAATGACAATGTTGGAGTCTGTGCCTGAAGTGTAACAGGGAATAGACTAATCAACATTGCAATTACTCCTAGTATTGATAATAATTTGTATTTTCTTTTTTTCATAACGTTCCTTTCTTATAGATTGTCCTACTAGTTTGTTTACTTAATAAGAAAAAAATCCTAAAAATTTGAAAAGAAATTATATTTATGACGATAAATTTGTCTTGTATAACAGGACGGTGTGTTTTTATTTACAGTAAGCTATAGTATAAGTGCAATACAAGGTAACCAAACATCGTTCCAATTTTTATCTATAACCTTGTAGTGCATTTTATATTAAGGTGCCTGCTTTTAAAGTAGGCATTTTAATTTTCTTCTTTGAAGAATCGTTTTATAATGAACCCAAGAGATAGGAAAGGGGTTTTTTTATGTTTTTAGCAATAAAAGAAATACTATTTTCAAAGAGCAGATATATTTTAATTATTTTAGTTATTATGCTTACAACGTATCTAACTATTTTTTTAAGTGGACTAGCCTATGGGTTGGCCAGTGATAATCGATCGAGTGTGGATGCATGGGATGCTGATGGAATTATTCTTAATAAGAATGCAAATGATTCAATAACTATGTCGTATTTAAATGAGGAACAATATAAGTCAGTGGATGCTAAACAAAGTGCACTATTAAGTGTAAGTGCATCAATCATCTCTCTTGATGGAGATGAAGAGTCAGAAACACTAAATACTTATATCTTTGGAATTGAAGAAAAAGGATTTATTATGCCTGAGGTTAGTGAAGGTGAAGTGTTTGCAGCTAGTAATGAGGCAGTTGTTGACAGTAGTTTGAATACAAAATATGGATATGAAATAGGCGATAAAATAGAACTGTCAAGTTTTGATACAAAACTGACAATTGTAGGCTTCAGCGAAGATAAAAAGTTTAATACTGCACCAGTGATTTATGTATCGCTGGATGATTATCGCAGTTTTGTTAATATGCCATCTCAAACGATGAGCAATACAATGGTGAATGGAATTGTTTATAAAGGGACTGTAGATATACAAGATTCATCGTTAGATAAATTAACTATTAATCAGTTTATTGATGAGATACCAGGATATCGTCCACAGGTGTTAACTTTTAGTTTAATGATTGGATTTCTAATTGGAATTGTAGCTTTTGTTTTAGGTATCTTTATTTATGTATTAACAGTACAGAAAACAGCAATGTTTGGAATAATGAAAGCTCAAGGGATTTCAAATAAGATTATTCGCAGAAGTGTAATTGCTCAGACATTGGCTCTTACATTTATAGGAACAGCAACGGGATCATTATTAACTTTTGTGACATCATTATTTTTGCCAGAAAGCGTTCCATTCCAATTTAGTGGATTGTTGTTTGGAGCAATTCTATTGTCAATGTTTGTTTTCTCACTGATAGGAGCATTATTCTCTGTTCGCTCAGCAACGAAAGTCGATCCACTGATCGCTATGGGGGTATAACTATGAGTATTATGAAATTAGAAAATGTAAGTAAAGAATTTAAAGATGGAACAACTAAAATACAAGCATTAAAACAAACCAATTTAGAAATAGAAGAAAATCAGTTTGTTGCAATTATTGGACCAAGTGGTTCAGGGAAAAGTACATTATTAACAATTCTAGGATTATTACAGAAACCGACAACAGGGACTGTATATCTGAATGGTGAAAAGATTAATGAACAACAGGAAAAAGATAAAGCAAAACTTCGATTTGATAAAATTGGATTTATTTTCCAGTCTTCTAACTTAATACCATTTTTAAAAGTAAAAGAGCAATTTCGTTTGATTGATAAAATTACTCACAAACCAAAAGAAGAATATTTAAATGAATTGTTTGAAAAGTTAGATATTGATTCTATAAAAAATAAATATGTAAATCAGTTATCAGGAGGTCAACGTCAAAGAGTTGCAATAGCAAGAGCCTTATACAATGAACCAACGATTATTCTTGCTGATGAACCTACTGCTTCACTTGACAGTGACAAAGCATATGAGGTCATTGATTTGTTGGCGAATGTTGTAAAAGAAGGAAAACGTAGTGTTATTATGGTAACTCACGATATACGGATGGCGAAAAAGTGTGATGTTATTTATGAGATAAGTGATGGAGAGCTGAAAAGAAAAGAGTTATAAGAAACATCAATAATGTTTCTTATTTTAAATTCGGAGTGAAATCTTTTCTTGGTAGATTACTTTAATGATAAAATAAGAATGATTATATAAGGAGATTAGTATGAGTATCAAAAAGAAAATCTTAATTGGAGTATTATCCATTGTATTACTTATTAGTGGATTCTTGGTATATTATGTTAATGATTATTATCATGCAACTGATGCTGCAATAACAATCAGTGAAAAGATGAAAGATAAAGATGGTGACTTATACTATGAAGGAAATAGTGATATTGGTTTTATCGTTTATCCTGGTGGCAAGGTTGATGAAAGGGCCTATGCTCCATTAGCTGAAGAACTGCATCGAAACGATGATACTGTAGTGATTGTGAAAATGCCATTTCGTTTGAGTATATTAGATAATAATGAGGCAAATAATGTAATTGATGAAAATCCTCATATTAAGAAGTGGTATATAATTGGTCATTCTTTAGGTGGTACATCTGCTAGTATATTTGCTGAAAAATATGGAGCTAAAATAGAAGGAATTGTATTTCTGGGGTCTTATGCTTATAAAGACCTATCAGATTCAGATTTAAAAATATTAACAATTACAGGAAGTAAAGATAAGGTAATTAATAAAGATAAAGCTGAAGAGGCAAAAGAAGATTATCCAAGTGATACAAAACATATTACTTTAGATGGAGGTAATCATGCTTATTATGGGGAATATGGTATGCAGTCAGGTGATGGTGATGCAACTATTTCACCACAACAGCAGCGTCAACAAACTGTTAATTATATATTTGAATGGATAAATGAAGAATAAAAGGAAAGATAAGAAAAGAGGCAATTATGAGAATAGGTTATGCATGTAAATTGGAAGGAGTGCAAGGATATAATTTAAAAACTTGTACATTAAAAAATGCAACACCAGATAATTTGAAGAATATTATTGACTATAATTTGAGAGTATTGGATGCAATGCTGGAATACAATTATAATAATAAAATATATATGTTTCGGATTAGTTCAGATATTATTCCCTTGGCATCTCATAAAGCAGTAAAATATGACTGGGAAAATGAATTTAAAAATGAATTAAAGTTAATTGGAAAGAAAGCGATAAAATACAATATTCGTCTTTCTATGCATCCAGGACAATATACAGTTTTAAATTCTCCAGATGCGGAAGTAGTGAAGAAAGCAATTGCTGATTTAAATTACCATTGTGAATTTTTAGATGCTATGAATCTAGATAGTACTAATAAATTAATTTTACATATCGGAGGAGTTTATGGAGATAAAGCGTCAGCAAAGAAACGATTTATAGAGAACTATAATACTTTAAATGATAATGTTAAAAAAAGATTGGTTATTGAAAATGATGATAAATTATATACGATAAAGGATGTTTTAGAAATAAGTTCAAGAACAAATATTCCAGTCGTATTTGATAACCTTCATAATGAAATAAATAACAATGGTGATAATAAAGATGATCAGTATTGGATTGATTTGTGTAAGAAAAGTTGGAAAAATGAAGATGGTACTCAAAAAATACATTATTCACAACAAGATAGTATAAAAAGAAAAGGAGCACATTCAAAAACAATTGATACAACACAGTTTCTTGCGTTTGTGCATCATCTAAATAGAAAAGATATTGACATTATGCTAGAAGTGAAAGATAAAAATTTATCTGCTATTAAATGTAGCTTGTGTATGGATGACAATAATTTCTCTATTACTGTTATTGAAAAAGAATGGGCAAGGTATAAATATATTGTTTTAGAGAAAAGTCATCAAAATTATTTAGAAATACGTGAATTGTTAAAAGATAAAGATAAGAATTTTACTTTGCGTTTTTATCAGTTAATTGATAAGGCAATTTTAAATGATAATGAAACAGGTTTTATAAATGCAAGTGAACATGTATGGGGGTACTTCAAAAATGATGCAACAATTAAAGAAAAACAAAAGTTTAAAATTTTATTAGATACTTATTCTAACCAAGTACAAAAGAGACAACATATAAAAAGTTTCTTATTTCGTTTGTCAAAAAAATATAATAAAGGTTATTTGATCGATTCGTACTTTTTTGTATATTAAAACACACATTATAAACTAACTATTTCTTAAAGTTGGTTTATAATGTGTGTTTTTTAATGTTGAAAATTATAGAGTTATCTTAAAGGTTGAAATAACTATTTGAATCATGAGGAGTATTATTTTTTGGCAACCATATGAAATAAAAAAATCACACTTTTCAGTGTGATTACTTTACTTAATGGAGCGAGTGATGAGAATCGAACTCACGTAGTCAGCTTGGAAGGCTGAAGTTCTACCATTAAACTACACTCGCATTTATTAAGAATGGTGACCCGTGGGCGATTCGAACGCCCGACCCTCTGATTAAAAGTCAGATGCTCTACCAACTGAGCTAACGGGTCACATATAATAAATTGGCTGGGGTAACTGGATTCGAACCAGTGAAATGCCAGAGTCAAAGTCTGGTGCCTTACCGCTTGGCTATACCCCAAGAAATAGACAATACGAATGGTGGGGGGGGACAGATTCGAACTGTCGAACCCGAAGGAACTGAGTTACAGTCAGCCGCGTTTAGCCACTTCGCTACCCCCCCACAAAAAAATGGTGCCGACTATAGGAATTGAACCCACAACCTACTGATTACAAGTCAGTTGCTCTACCAGATTGAGCTAAGTCGGCATAAATGGTGGAGGTTAACGGGCTCGAACCGCTGACCCTCTGCTTGTAAGGCAGATGCTCTCCCAACTGAGCTAAACCTCCATCTAATATCATTGTCGTTTTCTTGCGGATGTCTCATCCAGCGCCTTTATATACTATCATTTGTAGAAAATGATGTCAACCACTTTTTTTCACTTTTTTGAAAAAGTTTTTAATTGCAATCTTTATATAAAGTACTGCCGATATCAGTGAAGATATTATAACATAGGAAACAAGAAAATGCATATATAAAATTATTAATTCTAATGAGTGCATATTACTGCTGTTTTTTCAGTTTTATTGAATGATAATATTTCATTTATTTTTTCATAATAGATAGATGCAAGTAATTCTAAATCGTTTTATTTTGTGCTATACTACTTAAAGTGGAGGTTTGATTATGAATGTATTTAATCCAAACAACTTAAGAAACAAACAACGCTTTCCTGTAGCAATTGCTGTAGGGCTTGTAACATCAATTGTATGTGCCTATATAATAGGTGCAATCGTTACTGGAACTGGCTGGTATCTATCGATTCTTTATCTAGGTGCTGGATGGGCGATTGGTAGTGCAATCCGTTATTGTGGAAGAGGAGTAGATATTAAATTTTCTATTCTAAGTGTTGTATGTTTTGTTATATGTGTATTTTTAGCAGATTTCTTTTCATGGATGAATGCTTTTGGCTTTTTTAGTTTATCTTATCTGTCTTTTAGTATCCAAGATACGTTAAGATCATTAACTGATTTTGCCAATATGGGAGTTATTCGTACACTGATGATTGCATATGCTGGATATATTTCATATTACACAGCGAAAATTATTTAGGAGATTCCATGCTTTATCGTGGAACTTATAGTGAAATTGATTTGAATGTATTTGAAGATAATTTAAAACATCTTCAAGAATATACAAACAAACCAGTTTTTTGTGTATGCAAAGCAAATGCATATTCACACTCTGATTACTATATAGCAAAGACGGCTTATGAAAATGGTTGTCCTTACATTTGTGTTTCATCTTATGATGAAGCCTATTCTTTACGTAATCAGGGATTTGAAGGAGATATTCTTATTTTAGGATATGTAGATCCGGATAGTATTGAAGAAGTAATTCGTTTGAATATAACAATCAGTATCTTTTCTTATGAATGGTTAGAGCATATAAAAACGAATAATGTAGATATGACAAAACTAAGAATACACTTAAAAATTGATACAGGAATGAACCGAATTGGGTTCAAACGATTAGATGAAATAAAAAAAGCATTTCAGTATCTTAAAGATTTAAAGGTAAACATTGAAGGTATTTATACTCACTATCACAGTGCGGATAATGAAGATAAAGCATTATGTGAGAAGCAATCAAACTGGTTTTATCAGATTGTTGATTTGATTCCACATAAGTTTAAATGGATTCATACATCCAATAGTGATGCAACACTTTCTTATCATGATGAACGTAGTAATGCTGTTCGTGTAGGACTGGCATTATATGGAATTAAAAGTGTGGAAAGTCCTTTACAAGTAAAACCAGTTCTTTCTTTATACTCGACAATAACGCATATAAAGAAAGTGATGAAAGGTGAAACAATTGGTTATGGTGCTACTTATACTTGTCTGAATGATAGTTTTATAGCAACAATTCCAATTGGTTATGGAGATGGTTTTCTAAGAAAAAATCAAGGAAGATTTGTTTGTATTGACACTCATCCTTATGAAATTGTAGGAAGAGTCTGTATGGATCAGACAATGATACGAGTTGATAAACTATATCCTGTAGGAACACCTGTAGAGATTATTGGCGAACATATTCCACTTGTTAAGGTGGCACATGAGCTTGAAATGATTCCTTATGAGGTTTTGTGTTTGTTAAGTGATCGAATTACTAAAGTTATAAAACATAATGGTGAAACCATTGCTGTTGTGAATAATCGGATAACGAAATAGTTTTCTTAATTCGAAAAAAATTATATAATAGTGTTAGTTATGAGAGGTAACAAATGAAGGAGTTTTTAGAAAAGAATAAAAATATCATTTTCATATGTACTTATGTAATTGTACTGCTGGTTATAGTACTTAATTATAAGGTGATTTTTGATACGTTATTTTTAATTCTTGGATTATTGCAACCATTGTTTATTGCCATTGGAATTGCGTTTATATTAAACATTCCAATGCGTAAAATTGAGCAAGGTTGGAATAAAGTGTTTCGAAACAATAAATTTATACTTCGTTTTGCTAGAACCGTATCGATTCTATTGACATTGATTCTGGCAGCAATTTTAATATACTTACTGATGATTATTATTTTACCAAAGATATCAGAAAGTATTATAGAAGTATTTAAGAGCTTTAATACCTTGATTAATTCTAGTGTAAATTCCGTAAATGATATTTTGAAAGATTTTAATATTGATTTTAAATTACAGGATATTCCATATATTAAAGAACTTCAAAACATGTCAAGTGATACAGAAGTTTTCCAACAAATCATCAAATTCTTTGGTGATTTCACACAAGGAGTTGTAACCAATGCAGTTGCATTTACCAATGCATTCCTACAGTGGTTCTTGGCATTCTGTTTAAGTATCTACTTGTTGGCAGGAAAAGAGAAACTGATTTATCAGTTACGTAAAGTAATTCTTGCTGCATTTACATTAAGACAAAGTAATAAAATATTTAGAATTGGTGAAAAAGCAAACTTTATCTTTACCAAATATGTTGGTGGACAGTTAGTGGATTGTGCAATCAAAGGGATTATGTTCTATATTGTATTTTTGATTCTTGATTATCCATTACCAGAGTTATCAGCTGCAATTATTACTGTATGTAGTATTGTTCCAGTCTTTGGACCAATCTTTGCAATGATGATTGATTTTGTATTGATTTTCGCATTTGATCCAGTTCAAGCCATTTGGTTTATTATTATCTTCCAGATTTTATCAAATTTGGAAGGTCAGGTTATTTATCCAAAAATTGTTGGAAACAGTATTGGGCTACCAGGAATATGGGTGTTATTATCGATTTTTGTACTAGGAGATTTCTTTGGGTTTGTTGGTATGATTTTAGCAGTTCCAGTGACAGCGTTGGCTTATGACTTATTCAGTGAATTTATTAATAACCGACTAAAGAAGAAGAATATAAAGGTTATCGTTGATCCTGGAGGAGAATTGAAATGAAAAAAATAGGACTGTTATTATTAAGTATGAGTTTTATTCTATTTGCCTGTGACTCAGGTAAGGAAGAAGAAACTGGAAATAAAAATGTATGTGATGTGGACTTAGATTGTGATACAGCAGATATGAGTGGGTATGAGAACTTTGATGATGAAGATCATGTATTTCTTGAAATCAATTTTGATGAAGCAACAAAGTTGTTAGAAACTGATGATTTTGATGGAATTATCTATTTTGGTTATCCAACATGTCCATGGTGTATTGAAGCACTTCCAATTATGAATGAAGTTGCTAAAGAAAAAGAATTATCTATTTATTATGTAAATAAAAAGAGTGATATTAATCAAGAAAATCCTGAATGGGAACAAGCAGCAACTGATATTCTTGATGCAGCTTATGGATTAGACAAAGACGATGATGGGAATCCACGTATTTATGTTCCTGAAGTAATTGTAGTGAAAGATGGAGAAGTTGTGGCTCATCATATGGGTACACTTGATGATCATGATGCTACAGAACGTAAAATGAGCGATGATGAGAAAGAAGAAGTCAAAGAAATATATGAGGAGATGTTTTCTAAATTACAATGAGAAAGTTAATCGTGATTATGTGCAGTTGCATAATCGTGGCTTTATCTTCTGATGTATTCGCGCAACAAGAGCGTGAGGAAGTAACTTTAAGTCGATGTATTGATGGTGATACAGCGGCTTTTATTGTGGATGGGGAAGAAGAAAAGGTACGATTTCTGGCAATTAATGCACCAGAGTATACCAAAGAAAAAGAAGCCTATGGAAAAGAGGCTAGTGAATATGTATGTGATCGTCTAAATGAAGCAGAAGTTATTTCATTTGAATATGAGCCAAGTAATATGCGTGATAAGTATGATCGTTTATTGGCATGGATTTTTGTCGATGGGGAATTACTTCAGGCAGAGCTTGTAGAACAGGGCTTGGCAGAAGTAAAGTACATCTATGGTGATTATGTATATACGGATGAGTTATATGGCTTAGAAGACGAAGCAAAGAGCAAGCAACTGAATATGTGGAGTGGAGTTGAACCGGAAGAAGAAAAGGACTTACTATATTATGCAGGTATTGCAGGGATTGTAATTCTAATGGTTTTTGTTGCTTTGTTTAAGAAGACAAGAAAAAAGAGTACCTTGAATAAATTATCAAAGGAGCTCAAAAAAAGAATATAAGAAAAAAAGTTCCTTCAGGGAACCTTTTTTGAGGGAAAGTTAGATAAGAAGAAAAGATTATTAGGGAGAGAGAAAGAAACTTATCTAACTGATTCCAAGTATACACACCAATTGTGTTTGTTTTGTGAACACTAATTGAAAGGTGCTTGAAATCATAAAAATTTAAGAAAAAGAGATAATTGTCACACAATTTATCTCTTGAATTATATATTGAATACTATTAATTGTTATTTATAAATAAAAAAATCCCTTTTAAATAGGGTGTAAAGTGAAGTAGGAAGATAGGAAAGGGATATTTACACTTCACTTTACACTCTTATCATAAGTTCTTTTTGCAAATGTGTCAAGCGTAGTACACAAGGGGGAATGAACGTGATAAAATAGGAATGGAAAGTGAGGCTGTTATGAAAATACATAATAATCAAATCGAAGTAGAGTTTACAACTAAGGGTGGAGAAATGACTTCATTAACTAGTAAAAAGACAGGTGTTCAGTATTTATGGCAGGGAAGTGATGCATATTGGACAGGGAAAAATCCAACATTGTTTCCAATGGTTGGAAATACATTTAGTGGTACTTATGAAATAGATGGAAAAGAGTATCAGATGAAAAATCATGGATTGATTCGTTATGCTGATTTAGAATGTGTAAATCAAAGTGATACATCAATTACATTTCAGCTGAAAGCTGATGAAGCCACAAAGAAGCAATATCCATTTGATTTTATGTATGAAATCACGTACACATTAAATGAAGGTGTTGTTGAGGTGTCTTATGTAATTAGAAATGAAGGTAAGAAAATAATGCCATTTGGATTTGGATTGCATCCAGGATTTAATTGTCCAATCTTGGAAGGTGAAAAGTTTGAGGATTATCGTATTGATTTTGAAACCGAGGAACACCTACAACAATTAATAAGTGATCCTAGACGTGAAACACCTCATCATTATGAAGAAAGAACAATTTCATCTATACCAATGGATTACACTACGTTTGATACATATCCTACATTGATCTATAAAGGAATGAAAAGTTCTTATATTACATTAACGGGACCAAAACACTCAGTGAAGATGAGTATCAAAGGATATCCAATTCTTGCAGTGTGGACCTATGCAACAGGTGCTCCATTTGTTTGTATTGAACCTTGGTATTCTCATGGTGATTTTGAAAAGAATGATTTACCATTTGAAAAAAGAGAGGGAACAATGCTGTTGGAACCTGGTAAAGAGTTTACAACATCTTATACAATAGAAGTATTCTAGACAGTGAGCAATCATTGTCTTTTTCGTTTTAACGTATAGTAACTTGACAGTTATGTGCAATCCACCTAAAATCAAATTAGAGGTGTAACTATGGAAAATTTTGATCGTAAAGAATATCTGTCGATTGGTGAATTTGCGAAAGCATCAGGAATCAGTCGTAAAAATTTAATTTATTATGATTCAATTGGTTTATTTACTCCAGATATTGTATTAGATAATGGTTATCGTTATTACTATTATCGTAAATTATATACAGTAAATATGATCTGGACATTAAAGGAAATTGGAATGACTTTAAATGAAATCAAAGAGTTTACAGATAAACGTACACCAGCTACGATGATTGATTTGTTTACTAAGCAAAAGAAAACAATAGAATCTGAAATAGAAAAATTAAATCAGATTAAAGATATGATGGATATGCAGGTTGCTATGGCTCAACTGGCAAGTAATATTGAAGTAGGAAGTATAGGAATAGAATATCGTGAAAAAGAAGCTATTTTTTTAGGGAAGAATACTTATCGAAGTAATTCAGAAAAGAATACATTATCAAAAATGGTTACTAAGTTTTATCAAGATGCTGCATCAAAGGGATATGAATGTGCATTTCCATGGGGGATTCATATTGATGCAAATCATTTTAAAGATGAAGGATTTGATGATGCATCACAGTTTTATTATTGTGTTCCAACTTCAAACATGTATAAGCCAGAAGGTTTATATGCGGTTGGATATACATATGGTGACTTTAAAGATCGAGCCGATTTTTATAATCAGATGTTTACGTTTATAAAGGAACAAGGCTATAAAGTCGATCGAGATATTTATGAGGATTATTTGTTGAACGAAATATCAACCAGAATTCCTGAAGACTACATTCTTCGTATCTCGATGAAAGTGGTTAAGAGTTGAGTTTTTAAGGGTTCTATGGTATTGTAACAAAATGAAATGGAGGTATATAAACATGTACTCAATAAGAAAGAGAATAATTAGTTTATAAAAGTGAACTCTATACAAGTAGCCTAGAAAGCGAATTATTTATTAAGTTAAAAGATTCTCTGTTTTATTTACTTGAGTCATAGAGTTATTCTGTGGTTTTGTGAAAATAGGAGGTCTTATATGAAAGAAATAGAAAACAGAACAGTACTGCTGGTTGGAGTGGAAAGCCAGCAAGATACAACATTTGAATATACAATGATAGAACTTGGTAACTTAGCTGAAGCCTGCTCTTATGAGGTAGTAGGTGAAGTTACTCAAAAAATGGAACATACGAAAACAACTTTATATTTGGGAAAAGGTAAACTGCAGGAGATTGCAGATCAGGTAGAAAAAAAAGAAATTGATGCCGTATTATTTAACGATGAACTTTCTCCTTCACAGTTTCGCAACATAAGTGAATTACTACCTTGCGAAGTACTTGATCGAACAATGGTGATTCTGGAAATATTTGCCAGTCGTGCAAGCACTAAAGAAGCACAATTACAGGTTGAAATTAGTCAACTGCAATATGAGTTACCAAGATTAATTGGAATGAATGATGAATTGGACCGCCAGGGTGGTGGTGGAGGTGAAGGCCTTGCCAACCGTGGTGGTGGAGAAACCAAACTAGAATTGAATCGTCGTCAAATAGAAGCCAGAATAACAAAGAAAACAAGTGAACTAAAGAAAATGGTTCAGGAACGTAAAACGCAGCGTGAGAAGCGTAAAAAGGCGGATATTAAGACAGTTGCTTTGGTTGGTTATACGAATGCAGGTAAATCATCACTCATGAATGCACTTATTCAGGACGATGAAGAAAAGCAAGTATTTGCAAAAGATATGTTGTTTGCGACACTAGAGACAAGAGTACGCAGAATTGGGTTAGGTAAGAATAGTGAATGTTTATTAACGGATACAGTAGGATTTGTTGATAAGTTGCCACACCACTTAATCAAAGCATTTCGTTCTACTCTAGAAGAAGTAAATGAAGCGGATTTATTATTACATATTATTGATATCAGTAATCCTCATTACAAAGAACAGAAACAAATAACATTGCAGACATTGGAAGACATTGGGGTTCAGGATGTACCAATTATCGATGTTTATAATAAAATCGATGTAACGGATATTGATATTCCCAAGTCAGGCGAAAGTGTATATCTTTCAGCAACACAGGGAACAGGTATTGATACCTTAAAGTCAAAGATTGCTGAACATTTATTTAATGATTATTGCGATGGAGACTTCTTGTTTCCATATGCAATGGGATCAACTGTATCTTCGATGAATGAGAAATTTGATATTACCTTGCACGAAAATGAAGAAAATGGAATTCATGTAATTGCAAGAGTACCAAAAGAATTTGTAGAGAGATACAAAGAATATTTACAGTAATTCTATAAAAAGTGATGTACATTTACATATGCGCATCACTTTTTATGTATTTCATTTTTACGAACATCAATTATGTTCGTATATAGCATGATTTTTATTTTTTAAATAACTTTTTGAAAAACCCTTTCTTATCGTTTTGGTTATTATTGCTTGTAGTAGTATCATTACTTTCAAAATTATCATTGATATTTAAAATAGAATCTTCAGTATATACTTCGAGTTCTTCACCTTGTAATTTAGCTTGTAATAAATCAGCAAGTTCCAATAACGGAAGCATTTTCTTTTCATCTCGCACTGAGAAGAACGGACATCCAGAGTAAAAGTAAATACATATTTTACTATTTAAATCATTTTCGTTTAAATAATAAAGATAAGGTCCAACCTCAGCTGATATAGTTTTCCCATCAGGAGTGGTTGTAGTTACTATTCCACTATAATCAAAGTAGAAATTTCTAGGTAGTTTTTCTTGTAATTCCTCCACCTCTTTTAGTGTGATAGGTGAAGAATCATCAAAGTATTCATCACTTCTTGTAAAATAAATGTTATATGACATAAAAGTCCCTCCATAATAAATGATTATTTAAATAATTGTGCTAATTATATCATATTTTTGCTAATTTTATTCAATAGAATGAACTGTAGAATTGTTACAATAAATAAATATGTTTTGATTGAATCATTCAAGTAACTATATCTTTTCTTGCTTAGTTTCGATATAATAGAGATTAAGTAAAACGGAGGGAACTAAATGGATTATATTTTAGAAAACTGGTCAATCTTTCTGGCCATTTTGGTTGGGCTTTTTGTTCTAATCATTATCGTGTCTGGTTATGTTAAGGCACCACCTGATAAAGTTTATATTATTTCAGGTCTTAGAAAGAATGCAAAATATGTTATTGGAAGAGCGAGTATTAAAATTCCATTTCTGGAAAGAAAAGATGAATTAGAACTAAGTCTGGTACAGGTAGATATTAAAACCGAAACAGCTGTACCAACAAAAGAGTTTATTAATGTTCGTGTTGATGGAGTTGCCAATGTAAAGGTAAGTTCAGATCCTGAGTCAGTAAGCAGAGCAGCTGAAAACTTCTTGAATAAGGATAAGAACTATATCTCAGCAATCGCACAACAAGTCTTAGAAGGTAATATGCGTGAGATCATTGGACAGATGGAACTTACAGAACTTGTACATAATAGAGATGTATTTGCTCAAAATGTACAGGAGAGTACAACAAAAGAACTATCAAACATGGGGTTAAGTGTAATTAACCTTACAATTCAAAACTTTATTGATGATAACAACGTTATTGAAAACTTAGGGATTGATAATGTTACAAAGATTCAAAAAGAAGCAGCAATTGCTAGAGCTAACTCTGAGCGTGATATTAAGATTGCTCAATCACAGGCAAACTCACAGGCAAATGATGCTGATGTTACTTCACAAACGCAAATTGCAATTACGCAAAATGAACTTGCAATTAAACGTGCAACATTGAAGTCGCAGGCAGATACTGAACAAGCGAAATCAGATGCTTCGTATTCAATTGCACAACAGATTTCAAGAAAGCAAATTGAAGTTGAAACAGTGAATGCTGAGATTGCGAAAACAGAACGTGAAGCAGAACAAAAACAAAAAGAAATTGAAGTACGTGAGAATGCACTTCGTGCTGAAGTAGAGAAGGTTGCCGATGCGGATCGTTATCGTGAACAACAAAAAGCGGAAGCAGAATTGTTCAAACGTAAAAAAGAAGCAGAAGCGTTAGCATTCGAAATTGAAAGAGAAGCAGAAGCAGAGCAAAAACGTGCGGAAGCAATTCGTCAGGTTGGGCTTGCAGAAGCTGAAATTATTGAACGTAAAGCAGAAGCCTTAAACCGTTATACACAATCAGCGCTATCACAAATGTTAATTGAAAAATTACCAGAAATCGTGAAAGGTGCAGCAGAACCATTATCGAAAACAGAAAAAATTATTATGTTTGGTGATGGAAATGCTGAAAAGATGGTTGGTGACACTTTGAAATCTTCACTGGGAGTAGTAGAGGGTTTAAAAGAAGGAACTGGTATTGATTTAGCTGCTATTCTTAATGGATTTGCAGGTACAAAGATGGCACTTGATGCTTCAAAGGCAGAAGACGAGGTTATAAAACCGGAAGTCGTTGAAAAAGAAGAGTCAGACAAACCAGCAAAAGAAACGAAGAAAAAGAAAACTGATAAGCAACAGGTAATTGAAAATATTGCTGCAGTTGTTGAAGAAAAGGTGATTCCAGAAGTAAAAGAGCGAATTGAAGATTTAACAAAAGATAAAGAAAAAACTTCGGATGATACAAAAGACAGTGAAGATAAAAAAGATAACGGTCTTGATGAAATAGTATTTAAAGTTTAGATGATGCGAAAGCATCATCTTTTTTGTCATTCGTTATTGTGAACATTCTAAGTTGTGAATGCTATAATTACAGTATTGATAAATGTAATTAAAAGGAGGAAGGATTAATGAAAGTTTTAAATTACAGTGAATGGAAAGATACGGCATTAACGCTGCATTTGATTTCACAGATGTTAGGAAAGGCAAAGTTAACGAGAATGGAACCACAACCACAGTGGAATCATACCTTACTGCAGTTAACTGCAGATGGGTTTACAACAGGTTTAATTCCAAATGGTGAAAATAGTTTTACGATTTCATTGATGATTAAGGAAGGCCGTGTAATCACTAGTGGAGTTGATGGAAGAACTAGTGGATTCTCTTTTGAAACAGGGAAGTCAATCAGTGAGTACTACAGCTTGTTTAATCGTATGCTAAGCGATGTTATGTGTGAAACAGAAATCTGCACTACACCAATGGAAATGAGTACCAGAACCCCATTTGAAGATGATACAACACCAAGAACCTATGATAGCAGTTGCGCACTTGATTTCTTTAGAATGTGTACCTTTGCTCATAATACATTATTAAAGTTTGTATCAACATTTAGAGGAAAGAAAATATTACCATCATTCTTCTGGGGAACATTTGATGTTTCAACTGTATTATTTAGTGGAAAAGAAGAGCCGTTTACAGGCAATGGTGTAATTGAAAAAACAGCATTTGATGAACAAATGCTTGAGTTTGGATTCTGGCCTGGGGATGATATGGTGGATGAACCTGCATTCTTTGTGCTTCCTTATCCATTTCTTAGCAAAGATTTAAGTGATGCACCAATTAAACCGGATAAAGCATATTATAGCAAAGAAAAAGCTGAGTTCTTCGTCAGCTTAAAAGATATTATAAGTTATGATGATCCTGAACAGGCATTGTTGGATTTCTTACAAAGTGGATATGACATTGTGACCAAAGAAGAAGGTTGGCAAAATTTAGAATGGTTAAACAAACCATTATTAATTACCAAAGGTAGTGAGATTGTAAAGAAAAATAAGAGATAGCAAATTGCTATCTCTTATTTATTGACTTATTCAACTACTTGAGAAATCATCCAAATAGATTTTGTAAATTCTTTAATGTAGTCATCCATTTGAATTGCTACCACATCAACTTCTTTTAATTCAGCATCACGTTTAATTTCTTTTACTGATTTTAATAAGAAATTGAAATCAGCTAACACTTCTTTATAAATGTCTTTTGAAGCAATGTGTTTTGCATCTGCTTCTTTAATCGAAGATAATTTTAAGAAGTCTGCAAGAGAAGCCTTTGGTTCTCCCTCAATCATAAGAATCAATTCTCCAACTTCATCAATTGCTTCATTAATATAATCGTATAATTCTTCTAGTTTAGCATGTGCTGTAAAGAAATCTTTACCTTTCACATACCAGTGAAAATTCTGTAATTTGTGGTATTCTACTACTAAATCTGATAATAATTTATTTAAACTATTTTCCATAATAACTTCTTCCTCCTTGTAAGTTAACTTTAACTAACTATATAATACCATAATTATATTGAGATGCAATTCATTCGCTTAATGAATTTATAAGAATATTTGTTATAATAATTTTAGATAGATGATGGGAGATACTTATGCGTAATGAGAAGGAAATGTTAGCATTATTAGTTAAAGTAGCAAAAGAAGATACTCGTATTATAGGAGCTTATATGAATGGTTCAAGAACCAATCCAACAATTAAGAAAGATATCTTTCAGGATTATGATGTAGTTTATGTGGTGGAAGATACAACTCCTTTTATAGAAGATAAAGAGTGGATTAATATTTTTGGCGAACGATTATATTTAAGTTATCCAGAAACTAATATATTCGTTCCCTCAGATCCAGTGAATTGTTATGGCTGGCTGATTCAGTTAAGTGATGGAAATCGAATTGACTTACATGTGGAAACATTAGAGTATACATTGAAACATGGTGCGAGTGATAGTTTATATCAACTACTTTATGATGAAACTGGAAAACTACCAAAGTCAGTAATATCAAATGATCAAAATTATTGGGTAAAGAAACCAACACAGGAAGCATTTGAATGCACTTATATGGAGTTCTGGTGGTGTCTCAATAATATTACGAAAGGATTATGGAGAGAAGAGGTTGTATATGTACAAGATCAATTCGTGTTTTTACGAACCGAATTATTTCGAATGCTTTCTTGGTATTTTGGATTACATACAGATTTCAAAAAGAGTGCAGGAAAGTCAGGGAAACTAATGTCTGCATCAGTTCCTCAAGAGTATGATCGTTATATAAATACCTTTTCATCTTGTGATCTTAAAGCGCTGTGGAATGCAGTGATTACAATGACTGATTTATTTGATGATTTAACTGATGCAATTAACAATGTATTCGATTTTAAGTATGATAAAAACCATGCAATTAATAGTAGAGCCTTTCTAATGCATGTAAAAGAATTAGCGAAGGATGCGAAAGAAATTTATTAATTTC
Source organism: Breznakia pachnodae (assembly GCF_030814225.1). GTDB lineage: Bacteria > Bacillota_I > Bacilli_A > Erysipelotrichales > Erysipelotrichaceae > Breznakia > Breznakia pachnodae. The sequence continues at coordinate 207,468 of NZ_JAUSUR010000001.1, read as the reverse complement.
ATGTCTGTACTATGCAATTCATTAGAAAACAAATTATAATAGTAATAAGAAACAGGAGGATATTTTATGATCTTAGTAACAAGTGCAAATGGAAATACAGGAAAAAGTATTATTACACAGTTAGTAAAGGCTGGTTTGGATGTAAGAGCAACAGATATTAATGCAGAAGTGGAAAATCTGAAAGATAGCCATGGAGTAAAGGACGTGGTTGTTGGTGACTTAACAGATATTTCAGTTATCAGAACTGCATTACAGGGTGTTGACCAAGTATTGTTTATACCACCATTATTTGCCGCTGAAGAATACTACATTGGAAAAGCATTGATTGATGAAGCAGTTAAGGCAAATGTGAAACAGTTTGTGTTGATGTCGGTGACTCACTCAATTATGAGTACGCTGTTGCAACATACTGCGAAAATGAAAATAGAAGAGTATCTGGTATACAAAGGATTAACTGATCATCTGAATTATACAATTTTACAACCAATGCATTATATGCATAACTTCCATCCAGAAGTAGTAAAGGAAACTGGAAAATATACAATTTTCTATGATATTGATACACCTTTATCCTATGTGGATAGTGATGATGTTGGTGAAGTTGCAGCAACTGTATTAAAAGAAACAGATAAGCATAATGGTGCTACTTATGAGTTAGTAGGAAATGATGTTCTTTCACCAATTGATCTGGTAGAGCAGTTTAATGAAGTTTATAATGAGAAGGCTAAGGCAGAACGAATTGACATTGAAGTACTGATGGATAGTATTCATTTGGAAAATGTATATGGTAGAGAGGCATTCAGAGAGTTATCAAAAACATATAGTAAATATGGAATTCATGGAAATGCTAATGTATTAACTTGGTTGTTAAAACGAACACCAACTACATTCAAAGAATATCTAAAACGTAAAAAGGAAGCATAATGGCTAGGTCATTATGTTTTTCTTATCATAAGTTAGTCTAGTATTCATCAGTTCATAGTGGTATAATCTAAGAAAATATTTAAGGGGGAGTATGATGAAACTAGCTAAAAGAATGAGTCAATTAAAGGCTTCAGAGATAAGAGAAATATTAAAAATTACGGAACGACCAGAAGTCATTTCTTTTGCTGGTGGATTACCAGCTCCTGAATTATTTCCAATTGAAGAAATAAAGCACATCAATAATTTGGTATTAGATGAAGAAGGGGATAAGGCTCTTCAATATACAACAACAGAAGGATATCAGCCATTACGCAATTGGATTGCGAATCGTATGAATTTACGTTTGGGAACCAAGTTTGATGAAGATAATATTTTAATTACTCATGGCTCACAACAGGCACTGGATTTGGCTGGAAAAGTATTCATTGATGAAGATGATATTGTAGTTTGTGAATGTCCTACATATCTTGCTGCTATCAGTGCATTTAAGATGTTTGGAGCGAAGTTCTTGGAAATCCCTTGCGATGATGATGGAATGGATATGAATGCCTTAGAAGAGGCGTTAAAGACGAATGATCGAATTAAGTGTATGTATGTAATTCCTGACTTTCAAAATCCTACAGGAAGAACATGGAGTTTGGAAAGAAGAAAGAAAATAGCTGCTTTATCAAACCAATATCAGATTCCAATTATTGAAGATAATCCCTATGGTGAATTACGCTTTGAAGGTGAGTTTCTGCCATCGATTGCATCATTTGATAAAGAAGGATATTGTATGTGTACAGGGACATTCTCAAAAACCTATTGTCCAGGATATCGTATTGGCTGGATTGCAGCACCAAAGGAAATTACACGTCAATTTGTATTAGTGAAACAAGGTTCAGACTTACAGTGTAATACAATGTCACAGATTGCAATTGCGAAATATCTGGAACACTATGATTATGATAAACATATCAGTAAAATAAGAAAAGTATATTTGAATCGCAGAAACCTTGCAGTAGAAACTATGGAACAATACTTTCCAAAGTCTGTAGTATTCACACGTCCGCAAGGGGGATTGTTCGCTTGGGTAGAGTTGCCTGAGCACTGCAATGCAAGAGATATTTTAGTGAAAAGCTTAGAACAGAATATTGCATTTGTTCCAGGTGGATCATTCTTTCCCAATGGTGGGCATGAAAATACATTCAGAATTAATTTCTCTAATATGGATGAAGAAAGAATTGTGGATGGGTTACAACGTTTAGGTAAAATATTAAAAGAAAACATATAAAAGAAAAAGAATAGACACGCTATTCTTTTTTGCTGGAATAGGATATAATTACAAAAGGTGATGAAATGAATCGAATCGATGATACAATATTATATTATATAAATGACAAACTAAATAATCCAATATTAGAAAAATTTATGAAGTTTTTTACATTCTTAGGAGACTTTTGTCTGATTTGGATTATTTATTGTGTAGCTGCATATTTTAGAGGTGAACGTAAACTTGCAATTGCTTTGGTAATTGTAATGTTAATTGTAAATGCTGTTAATAACGGATTTATTAAAGCAATTTTTAGACGTAATCGACCATTTGAAGATCATCCAGATATAAAAATCAGTATTGATAATCCTTATGGTTCTTCGTTTCCATCTGGTCATAGTGCAAATGGATTTGCCTGTGCGATGGTGATTATGTATTTTTATCCTAATTATGGATTTTTTGCATTGATTTTTGCTTCCTTAATAGCAATATCAAGAATGATATTAAAAGTACATTACTTTACGGATGTAGTATTTGGTTCTTTGGTAGGAGTGTTGATTGGTGTTTCTTTAATTGCCTTTCTGTAAGATGTTATGAGAGAAATTACAGTTAATAAGAATGATGCAAATCAAAGAGTAGATAAGTTTTTAAGTAAAGCACTTCCAAAATTACCAAAAAATCTAATGTATAAATATATCCGAAATAAGAAGATAAAAGTAAATGGAAAGCGTTGTCAGATTGATCAACGTCTGGAAGAAAATGATATTCTTCGCTTGTATATAGCTGAAGAATTTTTTGATGTAGAAAAGGATACTACATTTCTTCAGGTAAATAGTGATATTGATGTGGTATATGAAGATGAAAATATTATCGTTATGAATAAACCAGTTGGATTGTTAACTCATGGAGATATTCATGAGAGTAGTGATACATTAGTCAATCGAATGAAAAAGTATTTATATGAGAAGAGTGAATATCACTATGAAGATGAACAAAGCTTCACCCCTTCCTTGGCACATCGGATTGATCGTAATACACAGGGACTTGTCATTGGTGCGAAAAATGCTGAGAGTCTGCGTGAAGTCAATCGATTTATTCGTGAAGGATATATAGATAAATTCTATTTAGCATTAATAGAAGGAATACTACCAAAAAAACATGATACTTGGGTTCATTATCATAAAAAAGAAAATCAGAAGATTGAGATATCAAAAAATCTGAAAGTAGGTTCTAAAGAAGTTAAATTAGAGTATAAAGTTCTTGATGTAAGAAATAAAATCAGTTTGGTTGAGGTAGAACTACATAGTGGTAAATCGCATCAGATTCGTGCACAGTTTGCGTCTGAAGGATATCCATTGTTGGGAGATTTCCGTTATGGAGCAGGAAAGAAAGATTTTATCTATCAGGCATTATGTGCCTATCGTTTATGTTTTCATGTACAGGATGAAAGTCCACTTGCTTATTTGAATGATAAAGAAATAAAATTAACTTCAATTATATTACTGGATTACTTTAAGACATTATAAAAGACGATTATGTTTTGGCAAAATCGTCTTTTTTAAAGCTATTTCTTTTCGAATAATTCTTTTGGTGCATTACAAATTGGACATTTGTAAGTATCAGGTTCACCTTCAAAATCATCACCATCATATACATATCCACATAAAGGACAAACCCATTTATCACCTGTAACTTCTTCTTCACGATAAGTAGGAGCGTTCTTTGGTGCTTTTCCTTTAATTACATTATGATAGTAAGCATAAGTCATTAGTGGAACATCACAATCACGTCCTGCATTCTTTACTTTGGCAAGTACAATCAAGTGTGTATCTGCATCCATAGTATCCACTAATTCACAAATCATATACCCATTACAGTTATCTTTTACAATTGGTAAATCATTTACTTCAGTATGAACTAAATCATCCCATTTATCATTATCTTTACCACTGCGAAATCCTAGATCCTGTATAACTTTTGAATTTGTTGATTCTGATAAAATTGATACTGAAAAACGTTTATTTTTTTGTACCAATGAAGTTGTGTAATTATCTTTGTTTAAACTAACTGCAATTAATGGTCCTTCATTACTCACTTGAAATACTGTGTTTACAATACAACCGCAATTGCGACTCCCATCCTTTGTTCCGATTGCATAAAGACCATAACTTAAATCATATAAAACCGTTTTATCCATAATTTCTCTCCTTTATTAATTTTATTATAAAATTTAATTCATATTTTAGATAGTCAAATGAATTTTTAAATATAGTGTTGACATAAAATGCAAAGTGTACTATACTTTTTATGTAAAGTTCACTTTGCAAAAGAGGTGATGTAGTGAAAACAAGAATTAAAGAACTTAGAAAAGAGCGAAAGCTCTCACAGGAAGAACTGGCATTGGCTGTTGGTACGACCAGACAAACAATTACTTCATTAGAAGTAGAGAAGTACACTGCATCTTTACAGTTGGCATATAAAATTGCAAATTATTTTGGATTGTCAATTGAAGAGGTATTTGATTTTTCGGAGGTTGAGTAAATGGAAGCATATAGACAAAGTTTAAAAAAGCGAATTTTATTGTTATCTATTGGAGGAGGAATTGCACTAATTGTTGTTATCGTTGTAATTCTAAATCTATTTGAACCTTCAACAGGGGATTTACATTACAATTCTTTCATCAGTGGATTTCAGGTTGGATTAACAGGATCAGTCACTGTAGCTTGTTTTGCTCAGGCATTTCGATATTACAAAATATCAAAAGATGAAGAGAAGTTAAAAATAGAGAAAATTAAGGAAGAAGATGAACGTTTACAATTTATTGATGCTAAAACGGGTGGACAACCAATCCTGTGGTGTGCATATGTGTTTATTATTACGGGGACTATCAGTGCATATTTTAATAAGTATGTATTTGCAACATTGATTGTGTGTGCTGTGTTCTTAGCAATAATGAAAATAGCTCTGCATACTTACTACTCAAAAAAATACTAATTAAGGTGGAGTAAAGTGTCTATTAAGATGGTGTAAAGTTACTATTCAATCATATGCAAGTATGATATCATGAAACTATTATGGGAGGAAAAGATGAAACTAGAGATTAAAGATATCCGCAAAAGTTTCGATGGCAATGAAGTCTTACATGGTATTTCATTTTCAGCAGAAGATGGAAAAGCATTAGGACTATTGGGGAGAAACGGTGCAGGAAAGACAACGACAATCCGTATTCTTATGGATGTGTTTAAACCAACATCAGGAGAAGTTCTGATTGATGGAAAAGAATTTCGTGCAAAAGATTATAGAATTGGATATATGCCTGAGGAGAGAGGGATGTATCCAAAGAAGAAGGTTCTTCAACAACTTATTTATTTTGGTGAACTTCGTGGTATTAGCGCAGGTGAAGCAAAAGTAAATGCAAAAGATTTAATGGAGAAACTGGAAATTACCGAATATGCAAACAGAAAGTTAGAAACTCTTTCAAAAGGGAATCAGCAAAAAGTCCAACTGGCACAGACATTAATTTGCAATCCAGATATTATTATCTTGGATGAACCATTTAGTGGACTTGACCCAGTAAACTCACAATTATTAAAAGACTTAATTAATGAAAAAATTGGAGAAGGAAAACTAGTGATTTTCTCAAGTCACCAAATGAGTTATGTAGAAGAGTTCTGTGAAGAAATTGTTATTATCAATCGTGGTGAAATTGTTATGGATGGTAATTTAAAAAGTATTCAAAAAGATCTTGGAGAAAAGAAACTTATTTTAAATGCTGAGAACTATTCTATCAGTGAACTAAAAGCAATCTGTGCTGATAAGTTTGCTGAACTTGTTTCAATCGTTGGAGAAAAGAAAGAGTTTGTAATTCTTGAACTTCTTAATGGTTATACAAAGAAAGATTTCTTAACAGCAGTTACCAAAAGTGATGTTGAAATTGAAACATTTGGTGATTATAAACCTACATTAACAGACATTTTTGTTTGGAAAGCAGGTGATGAATAATGAAACAGTTCTTTACAATATTAAAATTTGAATTCTTAGGACTAATAAAAGCAAAAGCTTACATTATTACAACAACCATCTTTGTATTGATTTCAGTTGTTGGTTTATCACTTCCTAGTGTACTTGGAGAAGTAGATGGTGGAAGTATGAGCGACAGCATTGTTGAGCAATTTACCAGTGAAGGTGATTATGCTGTATATGATGCTAATGATTTATTAAAAGGGGAAGATGAAACAATTAAAATGTATTTCCCGAATGCTAAATTCAAAACAGTTGATTCAGTTGATGAATTAGAGAAATTAGTAAAAGATGACAAAGTAGATGGTGGTTTTGAAATTAAAGATAATTACTCATTTACTTACTATGTAAATGATTCAAGTATGACTGATATGACAAGTTCTATCTATAGTGAAGCAATGTCTCAGATTAAGCGTAATGCTGCATTTGATGAAGCTGGTTTAGATTCTAATCAGATTATGAGTATTTATTATCAGAATACAACAGCAGGAACAACAGTAACACTAGGAAATGATGGAGCAAACAATATTATTTATACATTTATCTTAATATTCTTAATCTATATGATTATTATTATGTATGGTAGTATCATTGCAACAACCGTAGCGAGTGAAAAAGGAAATCGTACGATGGAATTACTGGTTACCAGTGCTAATACAAATGCATTAATCTTTGGTAAGGTTCTTGCAGGAGCTTTAGCTGCATTCTTACAGGTTGCATTATTCTTAGGAAGTGCAATTGCCACTTACACACTAAATGGTGCGGCATGGAATGGAATGTTGGATATGGTATTTAATATTCCTACATCTGTAATTACTGCATTTGCAGTGTTTGGAATTTTAGGATTCTTATTCTATTCATTTATCTTCGGAGCACTTGGAGCACTTGTTTCTAAGAGTGAAGATGTAAATAGTAGTTCAACACCAATTACGATAGTATTTATTGCAGTATACTTTGTGGTATATATGGGAATTATGGATCCATCTAGTATGGTATTCAAGATTGCTTCATTTGTACCATTCAGTTCACCAATGGCGATGTTTGCAAGAATGGCAATGGTGGAAGTACCACTTGTAGAGGTTCTTATCTCACTTGTGATTCTGGTTGCATCAACGGCAGCAATTGGATTTGCAGCTGCTAAGATTTATCGTCGTGGTACATTAATGTATGGTAACCAAGTTAAATTTACTCATGCATTAAAGTGGCTTAAAAAATCAAAAGACTAAGAAACATAATAAATTACCAGTTAATGCAGCTGGTAGTTTATTTTCTTTTGTAAAAGCATTTGAAAGAAATGGTAAATAAGGTATAATCAGTTAGAAGAAATGAGGTAGTAGTATGAGAGTTGGTTTTATCTCTTTAGGATGTAGCAAAAATTTAGTAGATAGTGAAACAATGATGGGGATGTTGACCCATGGGAAACATGAGTTGGTAAATGACCCTAAACAAGCACAGGCAATTATTATTAACACCTGTGGATTTATTGCATCTGCTAAAGAAGAGGCAATAAACACGATATTAGAAATGGCAGAGTATAAACAGCAAAATCTTGAGAAATTAATTGTTGTTGGATGTTTAGCTCAGCGTTATAAAGAAGATATAGAAAAGGAAATTCCAGAAGTTGATGCTGTTATTAGTATTAAGGAGTATCCTCACTTACATGAAATTTTAGAATATCATTTAGGTAATCCTTTGAAGTCTTATAATAAAAGTGAACGTCTTCTGTCAAGTAAACCTTATACAGCTTACCTGAAAATTGCAGAGGGTTGTAATAATTGCTGTACCTTTTGTGCGATTCCTTTGATTCGTGGAGGAAATAGTTCCTATCCAATGGAAGAACTGGTTGAAAAAGCAAATCATCTAGCATCACAGGGGGTAAAAGAACTTGTTGTGATTGCTCAAGATACTACGAAATATGGATTGGATATATATGGAGAACTAAGTCTTTTAAAGTTGCTTCAAGAATTAAATGCAATTGATGGACTTCACTGGATTCGTATCTTATATATGTATCCAGATGAAATAACACCTGAACTAGTAACTGGAATGAAGAAATTAGAAAAGGTATTACCTTATTTTGATATTCCAATGCAACATGCCAATAATCGGTTATTAAAATTGATGAATCGTCGTGGTGAGAAAGAAGATATTTTAAAAACAATCAAATATATTCGTGAAACATTTGAATATCCTACATTACGTACAACGTTTATTGTTGGTTTTCCTACTGAAACAGAGAAAGACTTTGAGGAACTATATGACTTCCTTGAGGAAGTACGCTGGGATCGTATGGGTGCATTTACGTATTCACCTGAAGAAGATACAATCGCTTATGATATGAGAGAGCAAGTTGATGAAGAAATCGCTGAACAGCGTTTAAATAAGCTGATGGCTCGTCAAAAAGAAATTGCATTAGAAAACAATCGTCAGTTTATTGGAAAAGAAATTGAAGTACTGGTTGAATCTCAAGAAGGTTTAACAGGAAAGTATCGTGGACGTTCAAAGATGAATGCACCAGATGAAGTCGATGGTATGGTTGTGTTTACAAGTGATGTGGCACTACCATATGGAAGTTTTGTGAAAGTAAAAGTAAATGAAGCTCTACCATATGATTTGATTGGTGTTCACGTATCATGATTCAAGGCTTTCCACTTGTAGTTGGAGAACAACCAAAACTTTTAATTTTAGGTTCTATGCCATCGGTAGTTTCTTTAAAGCAACAGGAATATTATGGATTTAAGCATAATCGGTTCTGGAAAATTATGGCTCGATATTTTGATGTTGAATTTGATTCTTATGAAATGAAACTTCAAACATTAAAAAAACATCACATTGCTTTATGGGATGTAATTGGTTCTTGTGAGCGAGAAGGAAGTTTGGATTCCAACATTCATAATGAAGAAGTGAATCCAATTGATCAAGTCTTGAAAACATACCCCACGCTTCAAATGGTTATTTGTAATGGAAAGAAAAGTTATGATTTATTTCAAAAACATTTTCACAATCTAGATATTGTTGTTACATATTTACCATCAACAAGTAATGCAAATCAAACAATTAAAGAAGCTGATTTGTTCGAGAAATGGTTTGCAGCATTACATAAAGTATTGAAGAAAGATTAAGTTCTTTCTTTTTTTCTTCCAATTTTTCCACTTTTCGTTCAAATGGATGTATATATTATAAATTTGTTTTATAATATAAGTATAAAGGGAAGGAGAGATACTATGAAAATTCGCTCAATGGCATATTATTTATTTATTGCTTTTGCTTTTGTATTACTTCTTACAGGAAATCCATATACGGTATCGGGGTTCGTTGCTATGGCGATAGCGGTTGCAGCAATTATTATTGCACTTGTCGGTCTCTATATTCAACGAAAAAACAATGAGGATGAATAATATTATAAACTAATAAAATGAGAGTTCAGATTAGCCAATATCTGAACTCTTTTTAAGGTCTGTAGGTTTCTACGAACCATCGATTTGTTTCATAGAATAAATTACGTTCTCTACCATCAATTAAGCAACGATAACGTATACCACAACCACCAGCAGGGGAAGCAGCCTGTCTGCTTTCTAATACTTTATCGATTTTATATTTTTGTCCATTGATCCATACAATATATCCAGGAGTCAAATTTCCATCCTCGTCACATAGTGAAATTACTTTTACATATTTCTTGAACAATTTCATCTTTCATCACTTCCTTTATACATTGTTCTTGCAAACGCTATATGATCTCCTCTAGGATTAACCTTGTTAAGTTTTCGGTCCAACAAAGCAGAAGCTTTATCAATACTGAAGAAACCATATTTTTCTCTTATATTTTCAATTGTTATTTCAACATTACGATTCTGTAGTTTTTCAATTTCATCTTCAAATAGATTTAGCTGGCAGTGATCTGCAGCAGGCTTTAAATTACTGATTGCCACTCCGATACTGCGTAAAGGGATAGAGAAGTCATAATTATCCAACAAGAGTAAAGATACCTCATAAAATATATCCTTGCTCATATCCGTATAATAATCAAGTTTCTTTTGTCTTGTACAACGTGACAGTTTCACATCACGAAGTGATAATGTAACCACATTACCAACTAGTTGTTTGCCACGCATACGAGTGGCTACCGAGTTGCTCAAGCGCTCTAATACAAGACGAGCATCCTGATAAGTAACAATATCTTTTGGAGCTGTCCATGAGTTACTGACGGATTTAGGAGCACGTTCACGTTTGGAAGTATCGACATCGCTATGTTCCACACCATTTGCATAGTTCCATAACATCATTCCGGTTTTTCCAAAATGTTTATCTAGTAATTTGATAGAAGTGGTTGCTAAATCGCCAATTGTTAAAATATTCAGTTCATGTAACTTCTTTGTTGTTGATTTACCAACCATAAGTAACTCTTCTACTTTTCTGTTCCATGCAACTTCTTTATAGTTATCTTTACTGATTTCAATTAAACCAGAAGGCTTTTTTATATCCGATGCTAATTTTGCAAATACTTTATTAAAACTGACACCAATTGAAACTGTCAATCCATATTCCGATAACACTTTGTCTTGTATTTCTTTAGCAATCGACATACCATTACCAAATAATGATTGAGAAGCACTGACATCGACCCAGGCTTCATCTAATCCGAAATCCTCAATCTGATCAGAATACTCGTAGAAAATACTTTTAACTAATGCAGTATAATACTGATATTTTTTCATATCAGGGGGAATAATTAATAAATCAGGACATTTCTTCAAGGCACTACGAATTGGTTCGGCAGTAGCAATCTGAAAAGGCTTCGCTTTTAGGTTCTTTGCCAGTATGATTCCATGACGTTCTTTTTCACTGCCACCAACTGCCATTGCAATATCACGATAAGCAGGATGCAACATTTCCTCTATCTGAGCATAACAATGATTAATATCAATATGTAGGATAACTCTTTCATCTTTATACATATGTACCTCACATTTATAAAATATCATATTTATTCCCATAAAACAATATAAAATGGGAATTAAACATTATTAATTATTTATAATGTTGCGAATTCGATGTTAAAATGGTAATATATGGATAGGAGGAAGATTATGAATGTAGATATTATAAGAACACAGATGACACTTTTAGGTCTAACCCCACAAGAAGTAGCAAAACAGTTAGACGTTGGTGTATCTAGTGTATATCGTTGGTTGGATGGATCAACTAAGAAAATACCTAAAGATAAACTGGAACGCTTAGCAACGGTTTTACGACTGTCTGCAAGTGCATTACAAGAAGATACAAAACATCTTGTAAAACCAATTATTGGGACAGTAAAGGCTGGTTACAATTTGTATGCTAATGAAGATATTTTGGGATATGAGGAGGTAAGTGATAAAGAAGCCAGAGAAGGAGATTATTATTTAAAGGTCAGTGGAGACTCAATGACAGGTGATGGCATCTTTGAAGGTGATTTGGTATTTGTCAGAAAGGCTGAGGAAGTTCCTAACAATGCAATTGCAGTAGTTATGATTGAAGAAGAAGTCACTATTAAACGTGTATTAAAGAAAGATGACTTACTGATACTGGAGGCATCCAATCCACAGGTTGAGAATAAGATTTTTAATAAAAGTGAAATAGAATTGTTACCAGTGAAAATTATTGGACATGTATTGCATGTGAAACGGAGTTTTGTGTAGTGTGTGGTCGTTTCTCATCTCTTAGCAAAGAAGAACTGTTATTTCTGTTAGAGGATAATAGAGAATTGTTTGATACAAATGGATCAGTGGAAGTTAGTCCAGGTATGGAGTATCCTGTAATTACCAAGACTGGTGTTATAAAGATGCTGTGGGGTATGAAGGCAGATTGGTCAAAAGGTCAGTCGATTATCAATGCAAGACAGGAAACAGTAAATACTAAAGAATTCTTTAAAGATAGTTTCATACATCGAAGATGTATAGTAAAAGTCCCATCGTTTTATGAATGGGATAAGTATAAGAATAAATATGTTGTAAGAAGAATCGATGGCAAACTAATGAATATGGCAGGAATCTATACAAGAATAGGAAATCAAAACTGTTTTGTAGTTTTGACCCAGAAAGCAACAACTGAGTTTGCACCAATTCATTCAAGATTACCATTTATTTTAGAAGATGAAGAAGTTCATGAATATTTATATGGTAATGATGAGGATAAGTGGTGTCATCCAAAACTAACAAATATTCTAATGTGGGATTTAGAAAACCCACGTAAACCAGAACAAGCATCGTTGTTCTAATAGTAAAAAGGCTCATGATGATAAATGAAATCATGAGCCTTTATTGTAGAAGCAACTGACTCTTAATCAGTTGCTCTTATACATTAAATAATATGTTGGTAGTTTAACCATCGTACTTTTTGATGGGCAATAGATGAGTCACTGTTCATAAATTCAACAAGTTCATCTTTACTTATCCATTTATAACCAATAGTTTCATTTTCCTGAAGTACTATATCATTCTTATTAATATCTGTCTCACATAGATAACTATGATAAATTGCTGTTTTATTATCACAATAAGTAGAGATAAGAATTAAATTATTAGCTGCTATTCCGGTTTCTTCCTTTAACTCTCTAGCTGCTCCTTCTATTGAGGATTCTCCTTTTAAAACACTTCCACCAGCACCCAGTTCATAATAGCCAGGATATATATCTTTATTATAATCACGTAACATCATAAGATAACTACCGTCTATATGACGAACTACTATTTCACAAACAAGATGAAATAACCCTTGTTTAATATCCTGTCCACGAATCAAATCAATATCTAATTTTTTTCCATCTTTATTATATGCATCCCATAGTTCCATAATCAATTTCCTCTTCTATTTATAAAAAAGTGCTTTAACATCAATAAAGATGATAAGCACTATTTCTTTTACATGGTGACCTGTCAGGGATTCGAACCCTGGACCCACTGATTAAGAGTCAGTTGCTCTGCCAACTGAGCTAACAAGTCAAAATTCCAACATAGTGATTATATCAAAGTGTTCCTTTATAAGTCAACAGAAAAGAGATTACAAAAGTAATTAAATTATGAAAAACTAAAAAAAAGATGTTAATTAATTTTGGTTGTGCTATGATAATTGCATAAACTTTAAGGAGTGAAGAATATGAAAAAACTAGTATATTCATTATTAACTGTGTGTCTTATGATGGGGTTAGTTGCATGTGGGGGAAAGACCGAGGAAGTAGAATTAAAAAAAGATGAATTTACTGTAGAATATGGAAAGAAATTATCAACAGATCCATCTACTTATTTAGATACAGATAGCACAACTATATTAGATAGTGCAAAGGTTACATTTGATGATTATAAAACAGATGGTGATGCAAACTACCCAGCGGTTGGAGCATACATGGGTGAGATTACATATAAAGAAGATAAAAAAGAAAAAACAAAGAAATTAGTTGTTCGGGTAAAAGATACTGTAGCACCAAAGTTTGAAGATTTTGAAGATACAATTCATTTGGTAAAAGGATCAATTGATTCAGATTTAAGAAAATACTTTTATGCTCGTGATTTGAGTACAGTTACAATAACAGTAGACAGTTCAAAAGTTGATTTTGCTAGTGAAGGTGAATATAAAATTACAGTAACAGCAACTGATGAGCATGGAAATTCAACTGAAAAAGAAGCAAAAGTGATAATCATGACAGAAGAGAAGGAAACAACTCCTACTCCAGATCCAGTTTATGCTTGTGCAGATGCGTTATATAACAAAGATAAAATTTGTTCGTATATTCCAGAAGATCAGTTATTGGCTGCACCTTATGTAAATTTCTATACCGAAGAAGAATGGAAACAATACATTGCGGATAATGGTTTAGAGGATTATTTAAATGGATATTATGAAGTCAAGAATAATGGAAAAGAATCAGTTAAAGTATGGTATGTAAACCCTGAAGTTGCCAAAGATAAGGAAGATGACTCAAATGCAACCGACGGCAGTGATGATACTTCAAAAACAGAAACTGGAGGAGATAAATAATCTCCTTTTTTCTTATCCTTTCAATTAATTACATACATTTTAGTAAAAAAAGTTAGGAAAAACTAAAATTTATTCTAATAAATGATTAGAGGGAAACTAAAATGAGGTGATATAGTAAAAATAAAAGAAATTCAAATTCAAGAACGGCCACGTGAAAAAGCGATACTAAACGGAATTGAAAGTTTATCAAATAGAGAATTGCTTGCAATTGTTCTGCGTTGTGGATATAAAGGAACTTCTGTATTAGATTTAGCAGACAGTATTTTACAAAAGGTAAGTGGTTTTTCCAGTATTGGAACGATGAGTTATGAAGACCTAGTGAGTATAAAAGGTGTATCCTCATCAAAGGCCTTAGAAATTCTAGCAGTATTTGAAATAAGTAAAAGAGTGTCCTATGAAAATGTTGTGAATGGATTTCAGGTGAATTCACCAAAGAACTTAGTTGAATACCTTAGTAAGAAGATTGGATTTAAACAGCAGGAGAATTTTCATGTTTTGTTTTTGAATATTAAGAATCAGATTATTTTTGAAAAAACAATATTTATAGGAACATTGAATGCCAGTGTAGCCCATCCCAGAGATATTTATAAAGAAGCAGTAAAAAAGAATGCTGCCAGTATTATTGTTTCGCACAATCATCCAAGTCAGAGCTGTATCCCTAGCGAACAAGATATAACCTTTACAAATACACTAGTTGATGCAGGAACTGTCATTGGTATACCTGTTCTTGATCATATTGTAGTTTCAAATAATGATTATTTCAGTTTTAAAGAACAAGGATTAATGAAGTAGAAGGGGTAAATTTCACATAAAACCCCTTCTTTATTATTTGACCTGAATAGTTTATAATAGAGGACATAGAAAGGTATAAGATATATGGAACGTTTTTCAAAAGTTTATAAAGAAAAGTTTCGATTTACTCGAATTCAGAAAATCTTAATTACCGTTTGTGTAATTTGTTTAGGATTTGGTGTTTTTACAAGATTCATTGGAGGAAATGTTGCTTCAAAGTATGGATATGATGTTTTCTCAATGTTACGATATTCATTAATCGATCATCCAGTACAAACAGTTACTGGATTTTCAGAAGATTTAAGCAGTCTGTGGCAAGTAAAAGATGAAAATGATGAGTTGAGAAGTGAGTTAGCTTCACAAAATATGTATAAAGCAGAATTGGATGAAACGAAAAGAAAACTACAGGAATTAGAAGAATTAAATGAGTTAACTTCTAACAGTAACTATGAAAGTATTTCAGCAAACATTTTAAATCGTGATACCCAAGGATGGTCCAATACAATTACATTAGATAAAGGAACTAACGACGGTATTACTGAGGATATGGCAGTTATCTGTAGTAAAGGTTTAATCGGAAAGGTAGTGGAAGCCAATCCAAACAGTTCTAAAGTAAAGTTGTTAACGGAGTCATCTGCTGATACAAAAATTTCAATACGTGTGGAGATTGACAAAGACACAACAGCTGGTGGAACTTTAGAAGGATATGATCCCGATACAGGAATGTATACGGTAAATGTATATGATTCTAATGTGAAAATAGAAGAAGGAATGAAAATTATTACTTCGGGAACTGGACAAGTGTTTCCTTCTGGTATTTTAATTGGAAAGGTTTCAGAAGTTAGTGATAAGTATGATGAGGTTGGGAAATCAGTACTTGTGAAACCAGCCGTAAACTTTGATAGTTTTAATTATGTAAGTGTATTGAAGGTGAAATAAATGTTAGTTCAATATTTATTTGTATTTGTCTGCTTCTTAATTGATGGGGCAGTAGAATCAATTTTTCCAGTAAGTTTCACAATGGGACATATGTATTTTGTATCTTGTTTTGGTGTATGTGGACTAGTTCTAACAATCCGTAAAATGGATTTTGTTGATGCGATGATATTATCCGTGTTGAGTGGAATGTTTTACGATTTCTTTTATACGGATTCATTTTTAGTATATACATTTATTTTCAGTTTATTATGTATTATCGTAAAAGCATGGACAAAACACTTAGGAGAAACATTGCTTGAGAGTGTTGTAATCTGTATCAGTTCATTGTTTGCGATGCAACTGATTACATATGGACTGATGTTAGTGACAGGACAAACAACGGTATCCTTTATGGTTTGGATTACCAATCGAATGTTCCTTACAATTGTAGTAAATGCAGTTTTTGTAGTTATCTTATTTTTCTTTGCAAATCTGCGAGACAGTCATTTAAAAAAGAAAGAATTACGTATTCGAAAGGAAGAACGATTATTCTTATATAAAGCAACCAAAGCTAGAAAGTAGGTGAAGTAGTGAAGCGGTTTTTAGTAATTATATTATTAATGAGTTCTATCTTCACAACTTCAGGATGTGATAGTAAGAGCCATGTAGTTTGTACAACTTCATATCCAGTTGAATACCTGGTACAAAGAATAGGTGGAGACAATATTAGTACCTGTAATTTGTCGGATGGTACGCTTATACAGGCAGCAGGTATTAGTGATGACTATGAAAGTATGTTAGAGGAGAGTGATATCTTATTCTATGTTTCAGGAATGGAACCTTACTTTGAATTATATGGTCAAGATATTCGTAGTATTCAGTCTAACTATGTTGATTTAAGTACCTTTGGGCATTTTTATAATTTCAATCGTTATACACCAACTACTGTAGATGGTACTACAAGCCTCGTAGAATCTTCTTACTATGATGGTGATGTGTTTAATGATATTAATACTTATAATAAAGATCCATTTGTTTGGATGGATCCGTTGATGATGTTGAGTTCTGCTGAAACAATTCGTGATTATCTTATTAATGAATATCCTGAATTGGAAAAAGAGTTTAAAAAGAATTATGAAGAATTAGAAATTGATTTAACGAATTTAGATGCACAGTATCAAACTATTAAAGACAGTAATAAAAATATTTCTTTTGTATCTATCACACCTTCTTTTGGGAATTGGCAAAATACATTTGGCATTCAGGTGTATCCTGTGATATTATCAAAATATGGAGCATTGCCAAATGATAATCAACTTGCAATCATCAAACAGAGAATTATAGATGATGGAGTACAATATATAGCTCACGAGCAAAATCTTACACCGGAGATGGAAGCTTTGTATAATGAGCTTGTAGAAGAGTTAGGTTTAATTCCAATAGAGTTAAGTAACATATCATCTTTGAGTGAATATGAACAGGAAAAGAACCAGGATTATCTGACGATAATGTATGAGAATTTCAAGGTGTTAGAAAGTATAGGTAATTAAGTATGAAAATAGTAGTAGTTAGTGATTCGCATTCATTGAGAAAACCATTGGATATGGTATTAGATAAACATGCAGATGCTGATTATTTCTTACATGCTGGAGATATTTGTTTAGATCCAAGTGAATATCCTAAGTTCATTACAGTATGTGGAAATAATGATTATTATGATTATCCATTGGAGATTACATTGAATTTAGGTAAACACAAATTAATTATGTTTCATTCTCATTTGTTCAGTTATTTCAAAAGAGAAGAAAAAATGATGAAAAAAGCAAAAGAGATGGGCTGTGACATTATTGTTTATGGCCATACTCATGTTGCATACTATGAAGTTAAGGATGGAATTCATATCCTTAATCCAGGTTCAATTTATCATGCCAGAGATGGTAGACCACCATCTTATGCAATCATGATGATTGATGATCAAACAGGCGAAATTAGTGTAGAGTTTGAGTTTCTAAAATAAAATATTGAAATTCGCACTGTATTTGATAATTTGACCTTGCCTTTTATCCAGATATTTGATATTATAATTGAGCAGTTGTCTACATAGCTCAGCTGGATAGAGCACACGCCTTCTAAGCGTGCGGTCGAAGGTTCGAATCCTTCTGTGGACGCCATTTATAAAATAAGCCCTTAAATGGGGCTTTTTTATTTGATTATTCAAAAATTACGAACAAATTACGTACAAAATCAAAGATTTTCTAAAATATTGAGTATTTTTTACGCCTTTCAGGGAATAAATGACCATATACTTTTTCAACCATTTCTTTAGAATGACCTAGTCGTTCTGCGATGATATAACTATCTAAATCTTCTTTGCTGGTATTGTTGATCAGAAGCGAAACGTGTGAGTGTCTGAAGTCATGAACTCTAATTTTTGGGAGGGGATTATCAGGATGAATTTCATTCCATTGTTTGATATATAGTTCTTTACGATTCTCTACAGTTTTTTCTGGAACTACTTTAATACTTCCAAAGATATACCAATCATCATTATATTCATAAAACTTTGACACCTTTTCTTGACGCTTTTTAAGCTCATCTAAGAGGTTTTTATTTAAGTGTATAATTCTATTTGTTCCATTCTTAGTTGATTGTGTAATAACTCTATTTCTTGTGTCATAGTTAGTATTGATAACTAGTGTTCCATTGTTGAAGTCTAAGTCACTCCATTTTCTTGCTTGTAGCTCACTTATGCGCATTCCAGCAAAATATAAAGTTTCAAACAGCAACTTATATTCATCATCAGGAGCAAATAAAGAAATATAAGTAAGAACCCAGAAATATAGTATTCATTCTATTTTTTGTATAATGTAACTGTTATAATAATTATATATTTAATATTGGAGGTAATGAAATGGATACAATCAACATAGATATCCCCATGAAAAGGGCTGTTTTATTTGAAGAATTTATTGAAGAATTATTTATTTATTATGATTTAGAAATTGATTACAATTATAATGATTGGTATAAAAAAAAGGGTTTGACTTTAAGATAAATCATGATTTTTTTGTAGAAGTAAAATGCTATAGAGATAGAAACTTCTCTTTAGTTAATTTGAGAAAAGCAATAGTTTTTTCTAAAAATATTCTTGAGCAAAAAGAGTATGCGAACAATAAAAATAGTGAAATTATTTTTATTGTTGCAAACGAAATTGGTTTTGACAAAATTTCAGGAGAAATTGAATTACTTAAAGGCATTACAATTCTAGACATTTCTCATTTATTATATTTAGTTAGAGAGAACGATATTCTAAAAAATAAGTTAATATCATTATTAAATTTTTTGTAAATGATATATTGCCAAAAAAACCCAATATCTCTTTATTTGATAAAAAAACTAAAGAAGTTAAATCAAATGTGAAGACATTACAGGACTATAAAAACGAATTGAAAACATGGAAACCAGAACATAGAAGTTTTTCAGATTATGAAAAACTATGCATAGACATTTTAGAAAAGTTGTTCAATGATGAATTAACAATGTGGAAAGAACAAACATCAACTGAGGGGTCATTATATAGATATGACTTAATTTGTAAAATTAAGGACAATGTGTCTGAGGGGGGTGGAAAGTACTCAATGACTACTTTAATAATATATATATTATTTTTGAATTTAAAAATTATAGCGATAAAATCAAGCAAGGTCAAATATATACTACAGAAAAATATCTATATTCTAAGGCGTTGCGCTCAGTAGCAATAATTATTTCTCCATATGGTGAAGATGAAAATGCTAAAAAAGCAATTCATGGGTGTTTAAGAGAAAATGGAAAATTAATTTTAAGTCTCTCTAATGATGATTTGATAAAAATGACGGATGATAGACAAATACCATCAGACTATTTGTATGATATGTTAGATGAGATGTTAATTACACTTGAGAAGTAATAGTTATTATTTTGTATAGTGATGAAATGATTGTTGGTTATTCAATAGCTTATAATTAATGCTTAGAAAAGGGAGGACTAAAATGCGAAAAAAACATATTTATTTAGGGGAAGTAAGAAAAAAAGATGAAATGAAAATTAGATTGATATTGGATTCTATTTTGGCAGAGTATAAAGAGGTAAAAGCAGAGTCAATTCACAAGTTACAAATTCAAATAACAATAATTTCTCTCTATATAACAATATTTGGTGTATTGTTAACATTGGGATTTCAACAACATATTTTGAGCTCTATTATTCACTCAATGTATTTTTACTGCTTAATATTTCCAGTTATATCTATTTCAATATCAGTGATTTGGATTGATCAAGTATATCGCCAGATTAAATTATCATCTTATATACTTCTAATAGAAAAGAAGGTTAATGAATTATTAGGAGTTAATAATAATATAGATGAGGCTGCTATGTTTTGGGAACAATGGTTAAGGAATGATAGAGAAGATAAAAATTTTATCCATAATTATTCGTTTTATTGTATATGTTTAGGTATTTTTCTGCTTTTTCCACTTGTATCATGGTTTTGTGGTTATTTCATAATTGGAGGTGAGTACAATTCATTGCTAATGTCTTCCATTCTATTTTTTGGTAGCTATTTAATATTTATTTGTTTTATTATTTTTTATCTGCTTTTAATATTTAAATATCACGGGAATAAATAATTATCTTGTGAGAGCAAGGTTTAGTATCCAATAATTGTACAAATAATTGCATATGATCAAACGAAAGAGGTGGGATTCCTAAGTTTTTGATGTGCATTTATAACCTAGTTGTGTCCTATGTATGAAATGCATGATCATGATCTGTTATTGATATTAAAATTTATGTCAATAAATTATTCGAAATACTAAACTACTAAAAGTACTCTAGATTGAGTACTTTTTATTTGATATAATATTTCTATAATTAATTTGGAGGGGATAGGATGAATAGGGATGAGCTTAAAAGAGAAAATAGAAAGTTAAGAAAAGAAGTAAAAGATAAAAAAAGTAATAATGATTTTGAGTTTAAACTTTCTAATGAAGAAAAATCTGTAAAAATTGAAATTAAAAATGAAAGTAAGTCTTTTTATAAAAAAGATACATTTTGGTTAAGTGTAACTAATATAATCTTATCTATAGTTATTGCAGGAATAACTATTTTTTCAGCTATAACAAGAGATATTAGAGAAAGAAAATCGAAGTCTTATATATACCACTAATAGGGAATTAGATAATACATCAGAGGATTATAAAATAAAAGCAAAAAAATTGAAATTTTAGAAGAGGATGAACATAATTCTAAATATGCTAATGCATTTAGTGATTCTTCTGTTGAAATAGATATTGAGCAAGGTAAAGTTAAAAGTGCAACATTACTTACATATAGAGAAGATTTAGATTATTGGTATATACGAAAAATAGATGATATTTCGGGTGGTAAAATAGTCGTTAATCCGTTAAAGTATATTCCTAATTATACAGAATATACCTATTTAGAGTATTCGAATACCGATAACTATATGGCATATATGAATAGTAACGAGTTTAATAGTTATATAGAGGGAGTTGATTTAAAGAAATGTAAAACTACTTATGGGGATATAACTTTAGGAAAAGAGATATCAAGATACTATTTTATTTATATTGAGTCATATGATGGCTCCAAATCTCTTGATTTGATTATAGAAACTGCACTAATCGTGGATGTGGAAGAAGATGGGGGAATAATTAAATATTCACTTGTTAGACCAACAGAAAGAATTAGTTCAATTGACATCATTATGAATGATAATCCAGGGAAAAGTAATGGTCCAATAGAGTCTAAGAATATGGAAACAAATGAATTGGCTGGGTCTTATATTCGCAATGTATCACAAGATGAAGCTTATGATTTATTTAAAAAGGCTTATAACAAATTAATTATAGAAAGCAGCAGTTGATGCACAGGAGGATAGTAAAATGTTTGTAGTGACAAAGGAGGATATAAAAAAACTTAGAGATGATGACTTAAGGACACTTATAGGATTACTTTGCGAAGCAACATTATCTTCATTTAAAATAAGTACAAAATCTATTACATATGGAGGAAATCAAGACTCATCAGATGGTGGTGTTGATGTTCGAATTAGAATGTCATCAAATATAAGTCTTCAAGATGAATACATACCAGCAAATAGAACTGTCTTTCAAGTTAAAGTGCCAGATTTGCAGCCTGCAATGATAATAAGGGAAATGAGACTAAAAGGAAAATTAAGAGAGAGTATAATTGAGTTAGCTTCTGATAATGGTGCATATATAATTATAAGTTCTAAAGCAGAGCTTACAGATTCTCAATTAAAGAAGAGAATACAAGTAATGAAGGAGACTGCAGGAGAATACTCCGAGAACCTAGTATTTGATTTTTACGATAATACACGACTAGCATCATGGATAAATATGTATCCACCCTTATGTGCCTGGGTGAAAAATAAAACAGGAATTGCATTTACAGGATGGCGAACATATGAAGAGTGGAGAAAAGGCTCCAAAGAGTTGAACAATGATTTTTTAATTAGTGAAAAGAGCTATTTATATAGTGAGCAATATAAAGAAGAAAACAAAATTGATATGAAGACTGGTATAAAAAAAATACGTGAAGATTTGAATCAGATAGGTAAAGTTGTCAGGATTGCTGGTTTGTCTGGCGTTGGTAAAACACGATTGGCATTTGCATTATTTGATAAGTCACTAGATGAAGTTAATTTAGATTCTAATCTACTTTTGTATTGTGATATAGGAAACCAACCTAACCCCACTCCCATGTCACTAATAGAATACTTAATAAATTTGAGAAAGAGAGTTATTATAATAGTTGATAATTGTGAGAAAGAATTGCATACGAGGTTAGCAAAAATATGTAATACAGAAGAAAGTAAGGTATCATTACTAACAATTGAATATGATGCTAAAGAAGATGATGTACTTGACACGGCAAATTATTATATGGTAAGTAGTGACGATGGTTTAATCGAAAGGTATCTAAAGGAAAATTATGATAATTTAGAGCTGCCACATATTGAAACAATTGTGCAAAATTCTGGAGGTAATTTCAGACTAGCAACATATTTTGCAAAGACATTTGACAAAAATGAATCAATTGGTGTTTTACGGAGTGATGAGTTATTTGATAGATTGTTTTACTCTAACAACGAATTAAATATAAATTTATTAAAGACAGCAGAGGTATGTTCATTAGTATATTCTTTTAATATAGAAAGCGAGCTTCAGTTTTTTTCTAAAATATCAGGGTTATCATGCTCGGAGTTGTATGAGAATATTCAAGAGTTAACAAAAATGCAGTTAGTTCAGTCACGGGGGGAAATGAGAGCAGTATTGCCCCATGGATTAGCAAATAAACTGGCAATTGATTTTCTTATTAAACACAATAGGAAAGATATATTGGATATAATTGATGACTATCCAAGAATATTTTTATCGTTATCAAGAAGGATTAAATATCTCCATACGTATAAAGAGGCAATTCAATTTGCAATATCAATACATGATAAGTACTTTACGAATTATGAAGTAGTTAAATCTGAAATGGTTAAGGTACTTTCAAATTTAAAGTATCTTATTCCAGATAAAATTGTAGAAAGACTATTAGAAATTGAAAACCTATCATTTTTCTCACGAAAAAACAAAAATTATAATGACTATGTTTATATGATAATTTTTATATTATATGATATAGAGTATTTTGATGATTGTATCTTATTATTATTTAGATTTTCTTTATCTGAGGGGAAAATTGAAACACATAATTCAGTAAAAAGACAAATTGAAACAATATATCAACTTTATCTTTCTGGGACCCATGCAACAATTGAACAAAGACTTAATTCAATAAGATATTTATTTGATATGAAAAATAATGCTGCAGAAGAACTTGCATTTTGTTTACTTGATAAGTTATTGCAAACAGATGGATTTTCAGGATTTGCAATTGAAGATTTCGGAACAATGAAACGTGATTATGGTTACTTTCCTAAAACCCACGAAGCGATAAGGAAATGGTATACGGCGACATTAGATTTAATATTCTCTTATCTATTTGATGACCATTATAATCAAAATTGTAAAATTACTTTAGCTAATAATTATCCAAGTTTATTAAAAAGAGGACTTTATAATTATTTAAAACCTCAAATACATAAATTGGTTGAAAAAGAGAGTTTTCCAGAGTTATGGCTAAGTATTAATCATTTGTTTTATTTTGATAAAGAAGATTTACCTGACCAGATAAAGACAGAACTTTTAGATTTAGCAAAAATAGTAAAGCCAATAAATTTAGTGGAGAAGTTTAAGATATATTTATATAGTGATAATAAACTACGTCTTGATATTGATTTAATAGAGGATGATCATGATAATTTGCGTGAAACAATTATACATTTAGGCGAAGAATTTTCAAATTCTCTTAATATATTACAAGAGAATATAAATCTATTACTTGGTGGAAGAAGTTATTATATGGTTGAATTTGGCATAGGCTTAATGTCAAAGGAAGTTTCTCAGAAAGTCATTTTGGAGTTGATTATTAGACATGTAAATGAAAAAAACAATTCGAATCATGGGATTTCTCTACTGCTAAAAGGCATGTTTACGGCATTAAGAGAGAACGAAGATAATTATCAAGAATGCATTCAAATGGTGTGTAATGATGCAACAACAGTTTCGTTTTATCCTATTTTACAAAGTGTAAAAGAAATAAATGATGTCGATTTTGATAGATTGATAAATTTAGTGGAAGCAAGAGTTATAGAAAAGTCAAAGTTTTTAAATTTGACTTATAAAATTGTTGATATGTCAGATGAAAAAATAATATGTTATCTAAATACTTTTGATGAGTCAAATGAATCAATAGAGTTGAAAGTAGATGTAATTGAACATTATTTAAGTAAGAAAAAATTATCTGATGAGTTAATTAGCTTAAGTGCTCTTTCCATTTTAAATTATGATTTCTTTAATAAAACCTCTTCTAATTCAAGAATTGAACATGAGTTTGGAGAGGTTGCAAAAAATGTTTTCATTGATGATAGATTTAGTAAAGAAGTTTCACGATTCTTTATTAATTTCAAATTTGAAATGGCAAAAAACTATATTTCATTTAATGATATAAAAGGAGTATTCATTCCATTGCTTCAGTTTTATTATAAGGAATTTTTAGATTTATTCATTGTAAATGAAGAGAATGGTATAAGATCTCCTCATAACTGGTTTCTATATAATTCATTTTGGGGAAGTCCTCTTACTTATATTCCTGATGAAAAAAAATTAGAGTGGATAAAAAACAAAGATATTAAAACTCTTGTTGAATTTGTGGATTTTTGCGAACCATTTATGGTCGATGAAGATACAAAGACACACAAATGGACAGACCTTGGAAATTATATTATAAATGTTGTTAACGATACAAAAAATAATAAACTTCTAAAGGTATTATGTAAAACAATTTATCCATTCAATGAGGATCAATCCTTGCCGATTTTGCTTGGCAATAGAATAGATTTATTACTTGATTTATATGATAAGGTTTTAAACGATTTGAAAGATGATGTAAATATTGAAATATTAAAATTGAAAAAGAAAATAAAGACAGAAACAAAAGAAATTGAAAGGCAAAGACGAATCGAAAATGAAACATTTGAATAATATTGAAGTCATCTTTTTGAGATAGAATCTTGAAAAGAGATATAACAATAATATTTATATGTAGTATAAAATCAAAGTGAATAAATATACTTTTTATCATTTTGTGATATAGGATTTATTAAAGTAAAGGCATTGAGTCTTATATAGATAAGTTTATCTTGTGATAAAATGATATAATTTAAAGTAAGTTAAACCAATAGTTTCATGTTAAATGAGTACCAATGATAATAGAACTAAAGAAAATGGAGAGAATAAATGGAAAATAATACTGTAAAAATTATTGAAGTTATGAATGGATATGAGAGACTTTTAATTACTTATAGATCACAGTTTTCTTTGTACTATGACAATCAAATTAAAATTCAAATACATCAAGGATATAGAAGTAATAAAAGTGATTCAGATGACAGGGAAAATTTGATTCATAAAATGATTAGTGATTTAGACTTATCAACTAGGTTTGTTGCAATTCTAATTGAAGGCGGCAGAAGTGAAGAAAATAATTATTATGAAAATATAAATTTCTTTAGTTTAAATATATTTTATCATGCTATTAAAGAACAACTGAAAATATTAGATAATTTAGATGATTTAAGTAAGACTCTTAAAGAATATAAAGCGATATTGCATGCTGGTTGTATAATGATGAAAAATCGATTGGGAGAATTAGTAAATATTGATTTTTCAAAGTATACCAATCCAGAAAGTATCGTTAAGAGTATTTTTAATGAAGCTAAGAATGGAAATGGATTTATGCTATTTGAGGCTAGAAGCATTTTAGAATTTGAATTGCAATTTAATGATGTACAAGGTGAACTAAGAGAGAAAATTACTACTAAATCATTTGAATTATTTAATAAATCTTTAGATTTAGCAGATGAGAGGGCTTTGCTTGTGTTGAAGCAATTTGCCAAACAGAAGGAGGAATTAGATAAAAGGGTTAATAATCTATTTGATTAAGAAATGGTAGGAGAGAATCATGAGATTAAAAATAATAAGGAGATCAAATAGCATTGGTGGAAATATAGTTGAAATATCTTCAAACGATAATACAAAAATTTTAATCGACTTTGGCTGCGATTTAGATGATGAGACGCAAATTCCTGATATTCAATGGGAAGACTATTCAGCAGTTTTTATTACTCATAGCCATTTAGACCATGCAGGATTAATCGATTATATACCAAGCAATATACCTGTTTATATGGAAAGAGTTAGCTATGAAATATATAAGTTACTTGCAGATTTTACAAATCAAAAACTCTCAAAAGCAGTTATTAAAATATCTATAAATCAAGAAATTACTATTAAAAGTATTATAGTAAAAAATTATGTTGTAGATCATTCAGCATTTAATTCCTTGATGTATTTGATAGAGTGTGATGGAAAAAGTATATTACATATGGGAGATTTTCGTGAAAATGGGTATAAAGGAAGATTGCTTTTGCCAACGTTGAATAAAATAAAAAAAGTAAATGTTCTATTAATGGAAGGAACTACAATATCAAGAGAAGAGATTATAAACAAGTCAGAGAAAGAACTTTGTGATAATCTATTCGATGTTTGCAAGAAATATAAACAAGTATTAGTTTTACAAAGCACCACTAATATTGATAGAATAGTCACAGTATATAAAGCGGCTACAAGAAGTGGAAAGATATTTATAGAAAATATTTTTACTGCCAATATTACACTATTATTAGCGAGTTACGGATATAAGATACCCAATCCCAATGATTTTTCAAATGTTTATTCTTTTGTGCCCTTCTCACGTTCTGAATACAAAGCAAAATCAAAAAGTGAGTTTTATAATACATATGTTGAACCAATAAGGAAAGATGGATATTTAGAAATGACTAAAAGAGATTTTGCTCTTATAATAAAGCAAAGTATGCTGAAAGATATAGAGATGTACCATAAAAAAGGTTATTTAAATAATGCATGTTTAATATATTCCATGTGGAGTGGTTATCAAAGAAACAGTAAAATGAAACATTTCTTAGAAACTATTGAGAACATGGAAATAGATATAAAACTGATTCACACATCAGGGCATGCTGATGAATGTACGAGAAATAGAGTCTTGGAAACGATACAATATGATTATGTAATTCCAATTCATACAAATAGAAAACAAGACTATGTGAAATATAAAAATTCAATTATTTTAGATTATGGAGAGGAGTTTGAGGTGTAATGGGACAGTTAAGAATTATTTCAAATGATTTTATTGATTTTGTATATAATGATTTAAAACCGTTAATTAGATACTTAAAAAATAACAAAGAATTTATATTATGTTATCGAAAGACTAATAGTAATGAGATAATAAATATTTATTATAAAGGTTATAATACTCTCAAAATAACCAAATATGGAAATAACTATAAGGGAGAAGTAAAAGGTGGGATTTTTGAAATTAATAGTAGAAGAACTGAAAAACAACTACCTGTTGCAGTTGTTACTTTAAAAAGAGTTTTTGGCCATGATAAAGAAACTGAAAAATTTACTATAAAATTTATTAACAAGGGTATTAATGATTGGATAGAATATGCAGACTTAATAAAAGAGTGTTGTGATAATTATAATTTGCCTATGAAAGAAAAGAAATACCAACAGGAGTTGTTCTCTAATGAAGAATCTAATTTTCTTTTTTATGATATGGAATACAACCCTGTTAAGGAAAGTAAAAAACATGATAATGGTGGGGGAAGATTTGATTTAATAGGAGTTTGTAAGAATGAACATCGAGTAGTTTTAGCAGAAGTAAAGTTCAATTCTCAATCTTGTTTAGGAAAATCAGGAATTGAAGATCATCTTCAAAAGACAATAAACTATATTAAACTTAATCAGGATTTTTTAAGTGATAAAATAGATGAAATTGAATTTTGGAATAAGTCTAATCAAAAGTTAGATATTCATGAATCAATTGAATTGGATATGAAGAAGGATTTTTGTTATTATACTTTTATAATTAGATATACAAATATTAATGAGAAAAGAAAAATAGAAGAAATACTGAAATCAAAACCTGTAAAAGATAAAATACGTGAATTGAATAGTTTGAAAGGAATAAAAATTTTAGAACCAATTTGGGACAGTAAATTAGATAATGAATAAAATTATTAAATAATTAGAATATAGAGAACATTGTTATGATAATAGTAACTATATTGTTTCATTAGTTTACTTTGAAAAAAGGAGAGAAAATGTCAAAATATAATATTGATTTAAAAGGAATAGATATTGTAGAAGAGTATAAAGAATCTATTAGTAGTGGATTTAATTCTTTAATAGATCCTGCTTTGAGAAATGAGCATGGGATGGAGTTGAAGGCATGGAATTATAATGGGGTTACGCTATTAAATGTAGAACATCATAGCGAATTACAAGGGAAACCTTTTAATGGAGTATTAATATTTGATAAAAGTACATTTTTTTCAGAATGTAAATCATTTGAAAAGAAAAAAGAAGTTACTCATACTTATGGTGGAGAGGTTAAAGGGTTTCGAATAGGTGCATATGCTTCCTATAAAGTTACACCACAAGGGTCTGAAACTTTTGAAAATATTGTTAAGAATGCTTTTGTTAATGTTGAGTGCTACTTATATGATTACTTTAATGATCAAATAATTCCATACACAAAAGAAATTAATTTTACTGAGTCACAGTATTTTAAGAGTTTTTTATCAAAAGTTGAAAATCAAGATGTATTATTTATTGAAGATTTAAGTCAATCAGATTATAAATTATTAAAAAAACATATAAGAGATCGATTTGTTTTTGAAAAAACAGGACAATCAATTACAAGAACTTTTTTTAACAAATATTCTGGATTTTCGAGTATTGATTATAATTATAAGTTAATAGCTGGTGTGATTGATGGCTATCCAACTAATGAAATAGAAATGCTTGAGAAGAAAAGAGAAGAACATAAAGAAATTAAGAATAATATAGAAAATGAAAAAAGAAAAAAAACACAATTATCAAACGAAATGAATAAAAGAATTGAAGATGAGGAAAGAAGAAAAATAGAAATTCAAGAGTCAAGAGAGTCTAATTATTATAATAGATTATTAGAAAGATTCAAAAATAGAGAGGTTGAAATAGAAGAAATTAACTCACACATTTTAGAACTTCAACATTCAATAACAATGGTGGAAGAAGTATATTGTGCAGTAACAGATTTTTTCATTGGGAATCTAGACAAAAGTAAAGGTGTTAAAAATGACAACATAGAAAGACTGTACGAACCAATGAAATTAGATTATCAAAAAAGGTTTTCAACTTTCATTATAGAAACTATAAAAAAATATGAAAGTTATATTAATCTTGGTGATGATTATTTATCTTTAGATAGTTATGGAGTAAGATTTGATTCAAGCAGTAGAAAATATCTAATAAAACTAAAAATTGGAAATGGTATAGAGCCAATGTTTGGAAATGTGAAAGATAGATATTGGGAATTTACAGGTGTAAATGTAATTAGGTT
Organism: Breznakia pachnodae; assembly: GCF_030814225.1. Classification (GTDB taxonomy): domain Bacteria; phylum Bacillota_I; class Bacilli_A; order Erysipelotrichales; family Erysipelotrichaceae; genus Breznakia; species Breznakia pachnodae. The sequence continues at coordinate 177,371 of NZ_JAUSUR010000001.1, read as the reverse complement.
AAATGTTTATATTAAAGCATCGAATAAACATGATATTGACAATATTCAATTAAATCATATTGTGAATAATTTTAAAAGAGAATTTAGTGATGAAACAATTGCTCGCACTGGAATGAATATATATAGTAATGATGTTATTAAAATACATGATCGGTTTAATCATATGAAGGAAGAATATGTTGAACCGCAAACAAGTTTGGGTCTAAATAAATTTGATAAAAGTGAAGCAATGCGCATACTTCTTTTTGAAATAAGTTTAGATTTAAAGTCTATCAAAGATACTAACGAGAGAAATAAAGAATTTATTTCTTATATTATTGACGAATTTATTGATGAATAAGTCTTGAGTATTTTTAGTTATCTAACAGTAGTAAATTATATACACAAACGGAGGTAAATATGAGTGATATAAAAATACCAGTATATAAAGGTGAAAAATTAAGAGAAGATAAAAAAATATTGATAGTTGGAGAATCATACTATTCTGATGATTCGACTTACTACAATGGGGATGAAAAAGTATTAAATGATTTTCCAAAATTAGTAATGAATCGATATTTCCATCAAGTGGATGCAGATAGATGGAATATTAAATTCTTTAATAATATTACTGAATTCCTTACATGTAATGGAATTATAAAGGATAATTTGCAAGAGGTGTATTACTATAATTATGTGCAGAAGATACTGCAAAGAACAATAAATGGAAAAATAAATAAAGCAAAGTGGAAAGCTGATATAAGAATGTCTACGAAGGCTTTCTATGAAGTTGTTAATCAAATTAAACCAGATGTCATTATTTTCTTTTCATTTTCAGCTTTTGATGCTGCAACTTATTATATAAGTGACTCTAACAGCAATTTTTCTTTCGATCAAGAAAATTTGGTAAATGAAACTCATTATAAGAAAAGTGAAATAATAGTAGGTGACATTAAATCAAATGAATCTTCAATAAGGGTTTTCAGATTTCCACATTTAACAGGAGGACCTGTAGGCTGGTCTTTTAAAAAAAGTTTTAATAAACTTGCTGAAATAAAGATGGAACTTTCTAAATATGAATTGTAATAATTATCTTAATGTTGATATTTTTGATGCTATCCATCAAGTAATTGAAAAAAGAAAAATTTTTCATAATGAGGCAGATTTTCAGTTTAGCTTAGCTTGGAAAATTAAAGAAATGAATAAGGATTTGGAAGTCCGATTAGAGAGAGTATGTAGTTTGAATAATAAAAATTGTTATATAGATATTTATTTGAATGGCAACAACAAAATAATACCAATAGAATTAAAATACAAAACTAACAATATTGAAGTTTTCGAAGGAGATGAACCTTACAGTTTGAAAAAACAAGGAGCAAAAGACTTAGCTTGTTATGATTATATTAAGGATATTTGTAGAATCGAATCGATTATGAAATGTGATGATACGTTTCAAGTAGGATATGCAGTCTTCCTAACTAATGATTCTTCCTATGTAAATATACCTAGAGAAAACTCAGGTTATCTGGATTTCAGTTTTGAAATTGGAAAAAATATCACAAAAGGAATTAAATGTTGGGGAGAGAATTTGGGAGATGGAACAACAAAAGGAAGACATCCAATTGAGTTAAATAATGAATATTCAGTTGATTGGATAACTTATGATAATTATCCAGGTTCAAAAAATGGTAAGTTTTATTCTACTGTAGCAATAATTAGAGATTACTCAAAGTTAAAAGAGCAGATTAGTAGACTTTTTTTCGATTTACAAAAGAATGATTATAATGAAAAAAGCATTATCTACAAAATTATCGAATTAATAAATGAACATTGTCTTTTAGAAGGGAAGTCATATCAGGATTACTTACAAGATATAAAGAATAATTGGAATATTAGTAAATTAAATATCAACCAATGTGGTTTGTATTTAAAATACATTATTGCAAATGAGAGATTCGGTGAAGGCTTTATCCATAAATGTTTTGTTAATGGAACAATATCAAGTATTTTGTTTCAAATGCTTGATTTACTGGACTAAACATTTCTAATATTGTACTTAATATTTTTGTTATATTTAGGAATACATATTTCTTTTACGAATATAAGAATAAGAGGAGTATAATTATGATTAAAGAAGCGTTTAAAATATTACTAAACTATTTTGTGAAAAAGGGTTATTCATATGAGGAAGCCATTGTTAAAGCAACAATTGTTGAAGCTCATATCATGTATGAATGGAAATTTCTAATGGTGGATTATCAGTTACATTAACTTTATAACTCTAGTTAAATATAATTAATTTTTAACTAGGTTAAAGTTTACCGTTAAAAAATGGAAGAAGGAGGTATAATATGCGTGTAAATAAACTTATTACTACAGAAATTAAAGAAGAAAATTTAGAATGGTATATGAAGTTGCTTGATAAATCATATAATGAATGTATTACCATCCTTCAACAAAAATATGGAGAAGTTAGAGATGATTATTTTAAGCAAAAATCATATGAAAGATTTTTAAAAGGAGAAATAAAAAAAATAGGAAAAGGAAATTACAGTAGAGCTAAAGAAGGTTTAGAATGTCACCATATTTTTGAAAATAAATATATTTGTATTTCTAATCAAGAAGCAATAGAAGAATTTGGATATCCTTATGAATTGCAAAAAAAGGAGAACTTAGTATATTGCGATATTTGCGAGCATTTTATATTACATACATTAATAACAAAAGAAACAAACGGAGAATTTGGAGATGGGGGAAATGAAGAATATCTTAAGCCCAAAATTAATGATTGGTTTATCGAAGGGAAAGTACCAAAACCTGAGTGGATGAAAGAGTGTATAAGAAGGGCTGCTTTATCTACTAGACAAGCAGCTTCATTGCTAAAAAAAAGTAATGATATGTTAAAGGATATAGAAGAGAAAAGAAGAAGAGAATTTAGTGCAAAATTAAAAAATATGAGTTTAGAAGAATATGATGATTTACTAAAAAAAGAAGAGGAAGAAAGAATAAACTTAGCTAGAAAACGTGATTTGAGGATGAAAACTGAGTTTGATAAAGAATATCCCAAACTAAAAAAACTGAATATAACCTATAATACTTCAAGGGATAAAATTTTAAATATATTATATAATCAGAAGTACAATGAAAATTATCCTGATCTAAAAGCATTCAAGTCAGCCATGATTAACATAGTTAGACAAGATTTAATAAAACTGTTAAATGATAGTCAACCTATATGATGTTTATATTTTTTATCTCTCAAATTTAAATGATATAATTGTAAGGAAATTAGGAGGTAATTGTGGGTCGAAAATTTGCTAAAAATCAGCATTTTGTTCAAAGAAAAACAATAATTGATAATTGGATGTATTCAGGACAGGTAGGAGTTATAAGAAAAAAATCTAATGGAGACTTAGTGAATGAAAAACCAAAATCATCAAAATCTATAATGTTTAAAACGTTTTTTTTATGAAGTGCTGTACGGTTTTGATAGTATGAATTCCTTTGTAAAATCTGGTGGTTATACATTTCGCATGGAAGACAGTTCTCAATTAATTAAAACTAATGATACGGAAAATCATATTAAAAGAATTGAAGATGCAGCTACTCCTATATTGAAAAAAATTATCACAGATGTAACATTATCAAAATCAATAAAGAGAACAAAACATATAAGAGTGACTTCAATTGAATGGGATAAACTAAGTAAATACTTTGCATTACAAATTATTCGTACACCAAGAGGAAGAGAAGGTTATTTTGGAGATGCTAGTAGCTATTTGAATAGAATTACATCAAAATCTTCTTTAAACCTAGCTAAGCAACAGTTTGTAAATAATATGGTATATATTTTACAATTGGGTACTTATGGTGAAAATGGGTTTTCAGGAAAACTTAAAGAAACTGAAACCTATTTTAGTGCAATTTTTAATATAATAAAAAAATCTAAACCAAATATATTTATTTTAAATAAGCCACAAGATCAATTTATCATTGGAGATCACCCATGTGTAGCACTTGGTGAATTTATGATTGATACAATTATTATGCCACTATCTCCAACAATACTGTTGAAATTATCCGATTCAAAGACTAATCTACAAACTGGTATAATAAGTATAAAAGATTGCCCTGAAGCACTATATGAATTTAGTTTAGTAACTGAATATAAAGCAAGTGTTGAAAAAATTATCTTTCAAACTAATATAAGCAAATATTTCGATCTTAAACAGCAAATTTTAAAATCTGATAAGAAATGGAATGACAAAGTTCATCTTTGGTCTCTTTCTTCTATGAAAAAATACTACGAAGAAATGAAAAATGATGAAAAGGAGAAAAGGATTAAGTGAAATTTTGATGAAATCATTTGTCGATCAAACTTATGAAGGAAATATCAAATAACTTAAACTTAAAATTAATAATATTTAAGTTTTATTATTTTGGAGCAATTAGTAAAATTTTGTTGAATTGAATCAAAGTGTTTCCATATAATATTTACTTATTATTGAAAATATATTATTTAATGTTTCATGAATATTTTTCTTCATCAAATACTTAACATAATTTTTATGTTGATTTGAAAATCCTTTCGACTCTAGAGGGAGATCATTCCAAATTATTTTGAATTTTGATGGTAATAAGTCTTTTGATGGTAATAGATCAAAAGTAGATAAAGTATGGGTATATATCGTTATACTATGCTTTCTTTTATTATTTGCGTATTTAATTGCACTAATGATTTTACTTTCTTCCTCATTAAAAGATGGAATATTTATAATACATACTTCCATCCATGATAAAACATCAAACAGCTTTTCCTTCAATAAAATATTATTAATATTATTTTGAATTTTACATTCAGCATAAAACAAATTGAAATTGTCGATTTTCTTTTTTAATATTGCATAATTATCTTTCATTATTTAACCTCAGTGTATAAATTATACAGCATATATATTATAATTTACACATTATCTAGAAATTCAAAGAATTTATTAATTGTATACTTATCATTTAATCCAAATACTAGGCAGTATATTAGGTATGAAGATAAAACAAAAATAGATTACTAAATAATTCATTTACTAATTCAAAATACGTTTACACAAGATTTTGAACTTGACTAAAATGAATGAAAGTGAAAAGATTATATTATAAAAAAATATATGGAGGAAATGAAAATAGTTATTCATATTCGATATTATAGAACTTAGTTACTATTATAATAGTGAGCAATACTTATAAATAAGTTATTTCATACAGTAATGCTTACTCAAATTAGGAGGAAATTTATCTATGAACTATAGAAAAAAAGAAGATTATAAAAAATATATAGTAGCATTTATCGATATTCTTGGATTTTCATCGCTTGTAAAAAAATCTATTAACGACGCTAATAATTTACTTAAAATAGATACAGCGCTTGAAAAATTCAATAATCTTCGCTTAAAAAAAACTTGGGAAGACAATCAAATATTAATTGATGTTGAAGAAGATGCACAGAAAAAAAATTTAGATGATTATTATATAAATAAAATGGCTAGATGTTTTTGCTTTTCTGATTCAATTATTATTACTGTTAATGGTGATAATCATATAAACGAAAGAACATCAGCATTAATTGCTGTTTTATCTAAAATAGGCGCTGAACTTTTGTCTAATGGTATTTTAATTCGTGGTGCAATAAGTTGGGGTGATATGCATGTTGATGATAATTCTCAAAGCTCAAAAGCATTCGGACCAGCTATAATAGATGCTTATAGAATAGAAGAGGATCAAGCTATTTTTCCGAGGATAGTCTTGTCTGGTGAAATAGTTAAAAGATTGAATTATCCATTAGATACTAAAAAAAATAGGCATCCATATCACCAATATATTGAACGATATAATGACGGACTAGTAGGGTTTAATCAATTAACTTATTTTAGAGTTATGCACAATGTTTCAGACAAAGATATTGGAAGTAATTATTATGAATTACTAAGTAAAGCAAAAAAAGAAATTATAGATGGATTAGATGAAAACATTACCAATATAAGAGTATTTGAAAAATATTTATGGCTTAAGAATGAGTTTAACAATTTGTGTATACTAATGAAAGACATTTCAAATTCCTATTTTTCTGAATCAATAAAGGATATGAATTATTCTTCAAGAAATAAGATTTTCTATTCATCATTTAATGATTAATTTTTTTAAGGATAACGCTATTGGATACTTTTTATAAATGAGTAATGATATTGTTTTTATCTTAATGTTAGTCACATTGTATACTGGTATCTAACAACATATAGTAGATATTGTGGAACAATTGAGAGACATAAATAAAAAGTATTAAAATATTATAAATCAAGTAGATACATAGATAATTCAAACGTAAGTTTATATAATTTACATTAATTATGTATTAAAATGTTTGAGAAAGGATTGGAAAAATATATGTTTTAAATAATTGGTCATATTTACGGACAAATTACGGACAAAGTTATAAAAAAGTATGATAATACGTAATAAAATATAATGATAAAAAGTAATAAAACACGATAAATAAAGGAAAATATAATTATTAAATATAGTTAAAGATTTTCCTTCTGTGGACGCCATTTATGAAATAAACCCTTAACTGGGTTTTTTTATTTGGTTATTCAAAAATCACGGACAAAATCAAAGGTTTTCTAAAATATTGAGTATTTCTTTACGCCTTTCAGGAAATAAATGACCATATACTTTTTTAACCATTTCTTTAGAATGTCCTAGTCGTTCAGCAATGATATAACTATCTAAATCTTCCTTGCTAGCATTGTTAATCAGAAGTGAAACGTGTGAGTGCCTAAAGTCATGAACTCTAATTTTTGGCAGGGGATTATCAGGATTTATTTCATTCCATAGTTTGATGTATTACTCCTTGCGGTTCTCTACAGTTTTTTTTGTGGTATTACTTTAATGCTTCCAAAGATATACCAATCATCATTATATTCATAAAACTTTGAAACCTCTTCTTGGTGCTTTTTAAGTCCATCTAAGAGGTTCTTATTTAAGTATATGATTCTATCTGTTCCATTCTTAGTTGATTGTGTAATGACTCTATTTCTTGTGTCATAGTTAGTATTGATAACAAGTGTACCATTGTTGAAGTCTATGTCACTCTATTTTCTTACTTGTAGCTCACTTATGCGCATTCCAGTAAAATGTAAAGTCTCAAATAATAATTTATATTCATCATCAGTAGCAACACTTATAAAGTATTTATATTGTTCATGAGTAGGTGGTGATACCTTTAGGCTCTACAACGATCTAGAGAAAGGGGATTCAACTACTAGATAGTTTGTAGATGAAGATTGTGAACTGTTTATGTATATGGATGATACTACGTTTTAAAATATAATATGTAATATTAAATATAAGAATAGATACTAATTCAAACAAAGTATCTATTCTTTTTATTTCCCGATTCTTCCAGTATTCCGGCCAAAAATGACAATGACATTACCAATTATCCTTTTTCACTGACCGATTGTCACAAATTCAAGAAATTCTACTATTTTTGTGATAAAGTTTCTTTGACAATCAAAATATATTTGCGCAGGTATGGAGGGGATTGTTATAAGGAAAGAAAGAGGAAAGAGGAATGAAAAAAATTAAACTATTATTAGCTATTTTGCTATGTACTTTAGTTGTGGTCCCAACTGCAATAAGTGCCGAAGAAAACACAAGTAATGATGATAATAACTCACAACAGGTTCAGCAAGATGATGACTATGAATTTGTTGAACTTAGTAGAGAGGAATTTATTAAAGAGATTGCAGATCTTAATAATATATCATATGAAGAAGCTGAAATAAAAGTAAATGTGAATAATTTAGAGGGATTCAATGATGCTATAGTACGTGGAGAGAAAATGCCTAGAGCATTGGAAACTAGATATGGATATTTTACTTCAAGATTTTATACACCAACTGATACGGATCGCCGTCCAGAAATTAGCACTAATGCTTACTATGGTGTTTATGCCTCTTATTATTTACCAACAGGAAGTACATCCTGGAGTTTGAGAAAGTTTCTTGCTATTCACGATGTTTTCATTTATGCAGGAAATAGTTATACTGCAGTAAAAGTGCAAAGTAAAAATGCAAATATTACAAGTGCATATAATATTAAGTTTTCAGCATTAATTCAAATGAAAAGAGATCAGCTCTTACATGTCTATATTAATTACACAGTAACTAGAAACTTTGGACTATAATGAAAATAAAAGAAATAGTTAAAGCTGTTATAATTATTAGTTTTGGAATTATGATATACTGTGGATTAAGAGGATACGAATTACCATCTGACTATGCGATGATAGTCTTTGTAGTTTCAACAATTGTATCTGTGTTTATAAAGGATAAATAAGTTATCTATTTATATTATATGTAATAGTTGTTCAAAAATGAGTAGATACAGTACTAAAGTAGATACCTATTCTCAATGGTATCTACTTTTTATTTAGGAATAAAGGATTATTGAGTATATACTAGTGAGGTGATCTAAATGTATGAAAATATCTATAATGTAGTTATTGATATGAATGATGAAAATACTACAGTTGATGAAGCAATTGATTACATTATAGAACTAAATAAATAATTATTATTTTAATTTCAGATTACGGACAAATCATGGACAAACTTATAAAAAAGTATGATAATACATAGTAAAATACGATAGAAAAAAGTGAGATAATACTATAAATAAAGGAAAATATGATTATTTGATACTGTTCAAGATTTTCCTTCTGTGGACGCCATTTAAATAAATAACCCCTTAAAATAAGGGGTTATTTTATATATAAACATGTGGTATTTATTATCTTTTATACTTCAAATTGTTTTTCATAACTTAGATACTTTCTATTATAGTCCTGCAGCATTAACTCCATAAACTGCTTGATCCTGGGTAAAACCTTCAAAGATTAATTGATCGATTAATCCTTGACGGCTAAATGACATAAAACTTAAATAAGATTTTGCAGATTTAGCAGCTTGTTCATCCCAGTTTGCTCCTACATTGCTTGCACCATAGGCTGCTTCTTCAGCAGTAAAACCTTCAAATAGTAGTTGATCTTTTAGACCTTGATAAGAAAATGCCATTGATGTAGCTAAGTAATTCTTAGCTGACTTAAGTGCTTGTTCATCCCAGTTTGCTCCTACATTGCTTGCACCATAGGCTGCTTCTTCAGCAGTAAAACCTTCAAATATTAATTGATCTACTAACCCCTGATAACTGAATGCTAAAGATGTGCTTAAATATGAACGTGCTTTGTCCACAGCATTTTGGTTAGCTAATGATGTACCTGATGAAGATGAATTATTTCCTCCACCAGTACCTCCAGTATTACTGCTGTTAGTATTGTTAGTATTATTTGATTGATTTGTAGTGTTTGAATTATTATTATTATTATTATTATTATTATTATTAGAATTATTATCAGAATTACTATTATCAGAACTCTCACCAGAATTGCTTTTTGAATCCTCAGACTTGTCATTATATGTTTGGTTGTGTTGTTTTTCAGTATTGATAGCAGTTTGTGCTTTGTTATCATATACCCATTCTAGATAATCTATAAAACCTTCTTCATTCGTACCAATTTCCATCAAGAAGTAATAAAACTTATTATTTGCTTTGGTATCATTTGATGAAGAACCATTTTTCGAACTATATTCATAATACTCTTTGTTTTTTGAATAGTTATCAAATTGAAAACTTGTAATTGAACCTTTACTATTAAATTTTGCTTTGACATACCAAACATTAGAATTCATATATATAGCGATAGTATCTACCTCGAAACTTTCATCACTAGGTTTGATCGTTTTAGAACTTTGTTCAGTATCAGGATAAGCATTTCCGTCAAAATCATAATAATCACTTTCTTTAGACGCATCACGATTTAAAAAGTTAACTCTATAGTATGCATTTTTGTCAGATAAAAAATCCCATATCTCTTTATTGGAATTTTCTTGTTCTAGTGAACTGATATCTTTTTTTTCTGTTGTTTCATCTTTTTCTTTGTTTTCGTTACTTGTTGAATCATTACTCCCGCATCCGCTTAATATTAATCCTAAAACTAATAGTAAACTAAATAATTTTCTCATTATCTTTCTCCTTATGATATATCCTTATTATAAGGGGAATTATATCTTTTATAAAGAAAAACTGTAAGTCATACTATATTTAAATGCGATATTAAAAACAGTTACTTAATCATTTCTTTATAAATAGCTTCAAAATCATTTATTGTAAGATTATATTCATCCAAAAGTTCTCCAACAAATCTTTTAGTTTCTTTTGCATTATCAATATCTTCATTAGAACAACTTGTTCCATTAATAGATTCATTAGTTTGTAAGTGAAACTGACAATTGTCACTTGCATAGATTTCACTTTCTATGCCGTATACACCAGTGTTGGCATCGTTTGTAGTAAAGATAGTATAATAATCAGTACTATCGTCATATAATGTGTGAAAGCGAGAACCTCCAGGTATTATCAGAATTGAAGAACTGTTATCTTCAGCAGTATCAATTGAAACTCCATTACTTTTTAGTTCCTCAATAATTTCTGCACCATTTTTCATATCATTCTTTGTACATCCAAATAATGGTAATAATCCTAAACAAAAAATCAATACAACAATCTTTTTCATCGGTTTACTCCTTCTTGTTAGAGTTTATAATAAGCGATTAATTTAAGTATCTGTTTGTGATATAATCTTTAATACTATTTTTTGGATTATATTTAGGATAATAATTTTTTCTAAATACATCAAAACAGAATTCGTCTTTCTTGATTACACCAGTTTCTAATAAATGCATTAGGGCTAGGGAAGGACTCCTGCACTCGCCCGTATTACAGTAAATAAAGACTTTATAGCCTTTATCTAGATTGCTACTAATAAAGTCAAGTGCTGGTTCAATCATGTCATCACATACACATTTACAATCATCAATCATATTCAATGAAATAATATCCTCATCTTCATAAACCAAATAATCAGGTGAATCTACAGTATGTTCATTATCAACCTGATTAACCAATGACTGATGAGTAACATAACCATTTGCTTCGTTTAAAGCACATACAATTTTCATATATTCTTTGTTTGCGTTATTAAATTCTTCTTTTGTACCAATGTACAATTCTAAATCACTTATTTGATTCATTACTTCTTCACCTTCTTCCTTATACTTATATTATAATATATTATAAACAAATTATAAAGTATAATTAATGAAAGGTGATGACTTGGAAAGTATATTGTTTTATGTAAGTTATCTAAAAAAAATCTAAACTAAAAAGTTTAGATTAGTATTCAAGTTTAGCTAATAATTTTCTCATATCATAATCATCAATTACAAATGTATGAGAAGTTGATCCATAACCAGATTGATGTAATGAAACCATAGTGATTTCCATATCTTCAGGATCAATAAATGAGATGTTATCAATATTGATAATTAGTTCGTTCTCACTGTTTTTCTTTAGCATTTTCTTGTTTCTGTTGATTACTTTAATAAATTTTGACATTGTATCCTCCTTTTTCTTTATTATGTAAATTATAGCATATGTATAAAATAATAACTTTAACGTAATGAAATAGTGAAGATAAGTGCATTATCTATTATAATGATTGTAAGAAGGAGAGTTATGTATGAACTTGGACGAAATGAAAAGGTTTATTCTGAATAATAAAGAGTTAGTAGCTTGGGGAAATGATTTAACTGAAGAAAGAGTTTTTAAAATGAATGGTAAAGAAGTTGCAGAAACTTATGAGTATATGAATCAGATATTAGAAAAAAAGAATATGAATAAAAAGTAAACGGATAATCCATGAAAAGATTATCCGTTTATGTTATCGTTTAATATAATTGTAAGTTCTTCTTCTAATCGAGTGAGGATTGTTATCTGCAACTCTTCCTAGTTCATGAGAAAGGGTAGGAAGAATGCTTAAGACAATAACAATTAACCAATGAACAAAACCAATATGAGTTAATCCAAATATATTGCCAATTGGTGTAGCTACCAATAATCCAAATACTACAATCATCGCGATTGCACTCATTGTTAGTGGTTTATTGTTGGATAACGTTGTTTCAAATACTGATTTTTTACTGCGAACATTAAAGATATGTAAAATCGAAGTCCATCCAATTGTTAGAAAGGCCATCGTTTGACCGATATCTAGACTTGCAGACATAATATTAGATACATCGATGAATGAACCAATGTAGAATGCAAGAAGTGATACAACTGAACAAGATACAGTTTGACGAAGAATCAAACGTAACATATCTGCCGTAAATAATCCTTGATTACGTTTTATTGGCTTCTTAGCCATTATATCTTCATCAGAGACCTCTTTAGCCAGTTGTAAGCCAGGAATACCATCACCAAGCAAATTGATAAGTAAAAGCATAATTGGTGTTAGAACGATGCCCCATCCTGCCATTTGAGCAAATAGCATTATAACGATTTCACTTAAGTTACAGACAAGTAAGAAACAGATTGTTTTCTTAATGTTTTCATATACATTTCTACCAACACTGACAGCTTCAACAATAGTAGCAAAGTTATCATCTGTAAGTACCATATCAGATGCATTCTTAGCAACTTCAGTTCCAGTGATCCCCATTGATATACCTACATCGGCTGCTTTTAAAGCAGGAGCATCATTTACACCATCACCTGTCATGGCAACAACGTCACCATTCTCTTGCCATGCTTTCACAATACGAATTTTATCCTCAGGAGAGACTCTAGCATATACGGCATAGTTCTTTACTGTATCATTTAACTCCTGCTCACTCATATGAGACAACTCACTACCAGTTAATATTTTTTTACCTTCACTAAGAATTCCGATTTCTTCAGCAATTGCACTTGCAGTAGTGGCGTGGTCACCAGTAATCATAACAGTTTGTATTCCAGCCTTTTTTGCTTTTTCAATTGCTTCAGCTGCTTGCGGTCGAGGAGGGTCAATCAAACCAATTAAACCAACAAATGACATATTTTGTTCTAATTTTTCTAATTCATTTTCATCAGGTAATTTTTTCACATAGCGAATCGCAACTGCAATTACTCGCAGTGCTTTTTTCGCATATGAATCATGTACAGCCATGATTTCTTGATACTTTTGATTTGACATTTCTTCGAGGGGTAATCGATCCAATGCACCCTTGGTTATAATAAGGTATCCATTCGTTTCTTTTAATATTACACTCATTCGTTTTCGCTCTGACGAGAAAGGTATTTCAGCTACTTTAGGATATCGATCTTCCAAAGTGGATTTCTCTAATCCCTTTTTACTTAATAACTGCATAATAGCAACTTCTGTAGCATTACCTATATACTCTGTTTTACCTTCTTCATTTTTATCGATCGTTGCATTACTAGCAAGTGCTAACATTGTCACCAATTCTTCTTCTTTTCTACCAAAATTATCATCACTGCTAATTTGTGGAGTACCATAACGCCAAAGGTGTTTTATTGTCATACGATTTTGCGTAAGTGTTCCTGTTTTATCAGAGCATATAACAGAAGTGTTACCTAATGTTTCTACTGCTGGAAGTTTACGAATCAAAGCATTCTTTGTGACCATCTTCTGTACACCATTGGTCAAAGATAAAGTGACAATTAATGATAATGTTTCTGGTACTGCAGCCACTGCCATTGAAATAGCAATCATAATCATTGTTCCAAAATCAGCACCACCACGAAGACCAATTGCCAATAAGAAAAGAGCAGAAGCGATTGCAATCCAACTAATGACACGTCCAAGTGAATCCAAACGAACTTGTAATGGAGTCTTTAATGTTTCGGTATTATGAAGATGACTGGCAATTTGTCCCATTTGTGTGTCCATTCCGATAGCAGTTACAATCGCTGTTCCATGTCCAGTACTGACAATACAACCCGAGAATACCATATTGCTTTGATCACCAACAGAAGCAGTTCCAGAAATACTTATAGTAGCATCTTTTTCTACTGGTTCACTTTCACCAGTCAAAGATAATTCATCACAGGACAATCCAAAAGATTCAATCAGCCTTGCATCAGCAGGAACGATACTACCAGTTTCTAAAATGATAATATCACCAATTACGACTTCAGAAGTATCGATGGTTTTCCTGATATCATCACGAAAGACAGTACAGTTAGGTGAATTCATCTCAGCCAATGCTTCCAATGATTTTTCTGCTTTACCTTCTTGGGTGATCGCCAATGTTACATTTAAGACAACAATCGCTAAAATTACAGTTGGTTCGATAAAACTTGATCCTTCTTTAAAAGCCAAAAGAAAAGACAATGCCGCGGCAACTAATAATACAATTGTTGATACATCACGCAACTGATGTAAAATTCTTCTTACTAAACTTGTTTTCTTTTTCGTTTTAAAAACATTCTTTCCATACTCCTGTTGTCGATCATCCACTTGTTCTTGTGGTAATCCAGTAGTAATATTTGTAACCAGGTATTCTTCAATTGTTTCTATCTCCAGTTCATACCATTTTTCCATAAGGATTCTCCTTTCATCTATACATCTAATTCAATAAATGATTCATCATCTACATCATTAATGGATTCAATAACATCACTAACACCTAAAACGATAAATACCATTCCACTTAACCATCCAAATGATATTGCGAATAATGAAGAATTAAATAGCATCATTACTGCAAATGTCATACAGATGAGCTGTAATACTTCAACTAAAATAAATACAACATTACCAGTTATCGGTTTTAATATATATGCTCTACACATATGGATACCACTATTAATCATCATCCATAAGGGAATAATGATATTCAAAATCCATTTTCCAATAATTGGATTTAAAAGTAATAAACCACCAGCACTTAAACTTGCAATACTTGTAATTAGTAAACTTGTTGTTTTGAAAACAATATGTTTTCGTGTCTTTATATATAAGAACAACTCCACAATGCCATAAATAATTAATATAATACTGAATATAACTACAATGTTTGTCATTGTTTTATTTGGATTACGTAAAGTGAAAATTCCTAATATGAAGAATAATAACCCTTTACACAATTCAATCCAATCAATCTTTGTTTGTCGTTTCATACAACTACTCCTTTCATAAAAATGTTAGGGATATAGTATAATAGTAGTTTCAATTGAACTTCAATAAAATCTACATTTTAGTTGAAGTTCAGTTGAAGTTTTCTTATTATAATGGTAATGATTAATAAAAGGAGGGTGTACCATGATTCAAATATTAGTAGTAGAAGATGATTTCAACACCAGAAAACTTATGGAAGCAGTACTTTTAGATGCTCAATTCACACCAGTATTAGCAAGAGATGGACAAGAGGCATTAGAAATTTTAGATACTCAACACATCGATTTAATGATTACTGATATTATGATGCCAGAAGTAGATGGGTACGCCTTAGTGGAACAACTTCGTGATGCAGACTATCAGTTGCCAATCTTAATGGTAACTGCGAAAGAAGCAATAAAAGACAGAAAAAAAGGGTTCTTTGTAGGAACCGATGATTATATGGTAAAACCAGTCGATGAAGAAGAAATGATTTTACGTATCAATGCATTACTTCGCAGAGCTAAGATAGTAAATGAAAGAAAACTTACAGTAGGGAAGGTAACTTTAAATTATGATACGTTAACTGTAACGCGTGAAATGAATCGTGTTACCTTACCTCAGAAAGAGTTTTATTTATTATATAAATTATTGAGTTATCCCAATATGATTTTCACAAGAGTTCAGTTAATGGATGAAATATGGGGGATGGATAGCGAGACTTCAGAACATACAGTAAGCGTACATATAGGACGCTTAAGAGAGAAGTTCTATGATTGGCCAGACTTTGATATTATTACGGTGAGAGGTCTGGGATATAAGGCGGTACAGTATGATGAAGAATGAAAATAAAAGATTTATAATGGCAAGGATAAAACTATTACCAATACTGGTATGCTTTGTTTTTATTGTATTATTTGTAAGTATGTTAGTTTCTGTTGCTTTTATATATTTGATGGATTATTTACATGTGTTAAAACCACTTACATCCAGACGTTTTCCAATTATAATTATGTTTATGCTTATTATTAGTTTATTAGTAAGTATTATTATTACAACAATCGCAGGAAATCGAACATTACGACCATTAAATAAAATCATTGATGCCACAAAAGAAATAGCAGCAGGGAACTTTGATATTCGTTTAGAAAATCAATACCCTTATGAGTTTAGTCGATTGACAACAAGTGTAAATGAAATGGCAAAAGAATTGGGAAGTATAGAAACCCTTCGGGATGACTTCGTAAGTACAATCTCGCATGAATATAAAACACCCATAGTATCAATCAAAGGATTTGCGAAACTAATTAAAAAAGGAAATTTATCCAAAGAACGTCAAGACGAATACTTAGATATTATTATTTCCGAATCAGAGCGATTAACGCAACTTTCTAATAATGTTTTGTTATTATCAAAAGTTACAAGTAGTGATCGAATGAATGATATTACAGAATTTTTATTAGATGAACAATTACGAAAAGCTATATTACTATTGGAAAGTCGTATTAAAAATAAAAATATTACATTAGATATGGAGCTAGACAGTTGTACAATTCAAGCAAACGAAGAACTTCTGAATCAGGTTTGGATTAATCTTCTTACGAATGCGATAAAGTTTACAAAAGATAATGGGACGATTTCTTTAAAGTTAGTAAACGATAGAGAAAAAGTTCAAGTAGTAATTGAAGATAATGGGATTGGAATGGATAAAGAAGTAACAAAACATATATTTGATAAGTTCTATCAGGGAGATTCCTCTCATTCTTCGCAAGGGAATGGACTTGGCTTGGCGCTTGTAAAACGAATTGTTGACTTATGCAAAGGATCGATTGAAGTGTATAGTGAATTAGATAAAGGTTCTAAGTTTATTGTTGAATTACCAGTAAACTATAAAAATTAAAATAAAAAAAGTCTCAGTTTCAGCTGAGACTTTGACTTCTTATTGTACTGGAAGCTCGAAGTTAATGTATTCATCACCAAACATTGTTGGGTTGAAACGCAACTTTATTGTTCCACTAGCCTGTTTTAATCCATATGCTTCATCAGCAGTAGCTTTAGCACCAATTGGTGCATCTTTTGGATATTCACCACTGATAGGGTATGCATCACAAACATTACCACCTTCATCGATTACAGTGAAGTAAGAAGAAAAGATATAAACTCCATCTTCATCATTAATATTTTCATATGTATAATTAATCTTAATTACCTGAGCAGGATTGCTGTCATCAAATTGATTACGTTCTTCAGTTGATGTTACTGAATTAATTGTAAGCGTAAATTTCACATCACCATTTTCAGAATATTCTACAGTCTCTCCTAAGCCGTATGCTTTATTCTTAATTTCGTTTTCAGCTTTTGCTTCATCAAATACATTATCTAAATGCTTTTTAATGTCTTTTTCATTAATCTCATACTTTTCAATCCATTCATGATATCTAGTTTTGATTGTTTCCAGTTCTTTTTTATCGTCATCAGAACAATCATAACCAGTAACTGTCTTTTCTTTTTCTAAATTAAATACACAAGCAAAAGAAGTGTCAGCAACTGAATCAGATCCATAAACACCAGTTTCATCATCAATGATGTATCCAGCATCTAAATCACCATAAACATAAACTTTCTCTCCGTCAGCTGTAGCAATTACATCAAAGTAATCTAAGTTATCCTCACTAGAATAAACCAAACTTTCAAATCCATCAGATGATTGGAAAGTAACCTCATATCCATTCTTGTCGAATACCTTTGCTACTGCGTTGGCTGATTTAGAATCAAATTCTTTTGGACCACTACTGTCATTACTGCTCCCTCCACAGGCAGTAAGGAATAGTCCGAAAACCAGCAATAAACTTAATAATCTTTTCATTTTTTATCTTTCCTCCTAAAAAAATATATCACAATTTAAAATTGTTGATACTATTTCCTTAATACTTATTTCCTTCATCTCTACATCAATTGTATCGTTTATTGACTTTTTGTTCAACGTGAAATTATTATTAACTAATTATTTTAAATAACAATTAAAAACACCTCAAATTTAGTTAAGGTGTTTTGTGAATATTAATGTTTTACTTTTTTTAAAATTACCAAACTACTTCCAGCTAATAGAATTAATGTAAGCAATAAAGTTACATTTGTTGTATCACCAGTAGCAGGGCTTGTAACTCCATTTTGGGTTGTAGCAGGTTTTGCTATTGGTTCACTAGGATTTGTAGGTTCCGTTGGGTTTGTAGGTTCCGTTGGGTTTGTAGGTTCCGTTGGGTTTGTAGGTTCCACTGGATCAACAGGATCTATAGGATCTACAGGATCAATTGGGTCTACGGGGTCGACAGGATCTACTGGGTCAGTTACTTTTTCCCAGTTTGCATACAATGTAACATCTTTAGTTACCAAAGTAGTGAAGTCATAAGTATTAGCAAATGTTTCATCATCTAAGAACCAGCCAAGGAATTTATAACCTTCACGTATTGGTTCATTAGGTTTACTTACTGCATTTCCATCTTCTACCTCAACACTAGCAATTGCACTACCACCATTTGTTTCAAACGTTACAGTATGCTTTGTAGTTGTAGTATCATTACTCCACACTGCATATAAAGTATCACTTCCATTTAAGGTAATTGCCTGGTTTGCAGTATACTCAGCAGTTGTTGCTGTTTCAGATGTTGACCAACCTAAGAATTGTTTATCGTCGTTTTCCAGATTTGTATCATCTAGTGTATTTAATGTGGCAGTGTTGTACGCTACTAAATAATAAGTATCAGTTTCAGAGGCACTATAATACTCTGTACCATCATAAGATAATGCAGGTAGATTTTTCCATGTTCCACCATTTGCATCAAACTTCATATATGAGATTTCAATTGCACCAACATCAGGTGTTGCTTCTCTTGTGACTTTTCTTGCATCTAATGGTGCAAGGGAAGTAGGCGTACCAGTTGCATCAGCTAAGCCACCAGGAACAATTGTTAGCGTTGGTAAATATCCAATCGTATAACTACTATTAGGATTTCCAATTGATGATACATCATAGTTTGCTTGTAGTGTAGGTGTATCAGATCCGAAAACCGTTTGTGTATTTATTAAGCTAGAATCTACTGCTGTTCCATTGTCTACACCGATACTATTATAATTCATAAAAATTTCTGCATGAACATTTGCATATTCATCATTAATTCTTACACCACTTGCATCTTCAGCATAGTTATCTAAAAAGATATTATTGTAAGAATTTATAGGTGCATTTCTACCACCTTCATTGTGGGTCGCGATAGCTCCACCTTTTTGATTGTTATGAAATGCACCAGAGCCACCACTAACATTTGCATAAAATGTATTATTAACTAAATCAACATTTGTATCGATTGCTATTTGAATTGCACCGCCACTACTATCTTGGAATCCTTGACTACCCTTACCATTTGCGCGGTTTCCACTAAATGTTGAATTGGACACAATTGCCTGACCACTGGCAGTAGGTTGTTCTATAAGAATTGCTCCTCCATCATCATGAGCGTAGTTATTTACAAATGTACAACTGTCAACGTTGAAATAAGGATTGGTTCCTCCAGCTTGACCATAATAATAAATTGCACCACCGTCTGCCCAAGCACTACCAGTGCTTGGATTGTAATTCGTTTTGTTATCTTCAAAATAACTATTCGTAATATTGATATTATTACTTTGGGCAACAGTAAATGCGATTGCAGCTCCTCCTCCTGATGAATTTGCAGTATTTCCTTTAAAATAAGACTGATCAATTGTTACAGTTTGAGTATATTTAATCCAAATTGCACCAGTTGACACCCCACTTCCTCCATCACCATAGTTGTTGATGAAAGAAGTATTTTTGATATCAAGGTTATTAACTTTTGCTTCTGCATTAATTGCTGAAGCTCCATATCCTGGGTTGTAATTAGTATCAAAAGTTGATTCATTTACTTCAAAGTTATTAACATTGTTTAAATTCACTCCGACTCTATTACTAGAGATTGTTACATTATTAAATGAATAATTACCATTAGTGAAATTCAATCCACCTTTGGTAATTGATGCACCACTATTTCCAGGATTTCCTGCAAACGTAATATTTTGGAAAGTTAAGGTACCAGTTCCATTGTTTGTGATTGTTAAGTGTTTTGCATTAGTAGGTAAGTTACTACCATCAATCACTTTTCCATTTCCTTCAATTGTGATGTTAGCAGAATTGCTAATTGTCACAGAAGTCTGTGTTGTAGGGGATGTATCAAATGAATTGCTTAATTCAATTGTTGTATCCTCATCTGCAGCTTGTATCGCTGTTGCTAATTCGCCCATGTTATCAACAGCGATAGGCGCTGCGCTGATGTCATTGTTACTCGCAATGTTTATAATTGCAAACGACATCAAAAGTGTCAAAAAGACACCAAGTAATTTTCTTGTTTTTTTCATGTATTTCCGCCCTCGTCTGGATACTAAAGCATATATAAATTATAAGTATCCACAGCCATTATACCAATTAATAAAAATTATGCTTTTGAAATGACCTAAAAAAGTGATAATTGCAATAAATTACCACTTTTTTTCGATAATGACGAATCACCACTATTATATTTTAACTTTATTGATAACACCAATACCAAGAGGGAAAGGACCTGTATGCACTGCAATAGTTGCACCAATCAAATGAACACTTACTTCTTCATTCCACTGTGGATATGTTTCTTTTATAGCATCTGTTACTTGTTGCTTAAACTGTAAGCCTTCTTCTTTGTCAGAACCATAACCAACAGTTATCATACATTCATCTGGTGTTAATTTATTACTTTCAAAATGATCCAACAATAGATTAATCAATTTCTTTTTTCCAATATTACGACTTCTGATAACTCCAGCATTATGAATCTCACCGTTATCGAATAGAATTAAAGGTTTAATTTTTAATGCACTAGCTGCAAAACCTGATAATTTACCAACTCTACCACCATTGATAAGGTAGTCCATACTACCAACTGTAAAGAAGATTTTTCCTGTCTTTTTTAAACTTTCGATTTCTTCTATCATTTGTTCATAAGAATATCCAGCATCTCTCATCTTCGCTATTTCAATAATTAATAATCCTTGAAGTACGGTTACAATTGTAGTATCGATTACTGTAATCTTAATATCAGGGTATGTTTCTTCCATTATTTGCTTTGCACCTTGTGCAGAATTGTATGATCCACTGAATTTTGTAGTGATACATAAACAAATAATATCATTACCTGCTTTTGCAACCGGTTCAAAGACATCCATGTAGTCTTGAATGGATGGCATCGATGTTTTAGGGAATACTTTAGGGTTATCAATTAAAAACTGATAGAAATCTTCAACACTTACTTCAATTTTTTCTTTTTGGTGTGTTTCACCATCTAATGTAACATAAAAGGGTACTTGAATAATGTCTAGATCTCCAAGCGATGATTCTGGCAAATCACAAGAACTATCTGTAATAATTTTATACATAATTATAATACCTTTCTTTATTCTCAATAAATATCTTTTATATTGTACTATACAAAAGAGATGAAAACTAGAATTTGTTTTGATAATCAATGTATTTTTTTGAATATTCTTTCATAAATTTATGAAAAATTTGAAATTTGTTTTCATTAAACTTACTTTTCGGTTGAAAATGTGGTAAAATAGACCTAGATAAAAGGAGTATGGATAATCTTTTATCAAAATGGTATTACAATAAAAAAGCTACTGATGTTATATTTATAATTTAGATTTAGTCAGCTAATACTAGTTGGCTTTTTATTAAATCTGAGATGAATTTGTGTAATTATAACATAACCAGAATTATGAAATAAGGAGGTCATGGCAAATGGTAACACAGTTTATTGCAGTCTATGGATTCGAGGAAAACAAACAAAAGGATCTTGAACAATGTGATTCGTTTTTAAATGAATTTGAATTGAAATATGGAATCAAACGATTTGAAGAAAAAGATGTTGAAGAAGATGATAGACCTGAATTGGCAAACTTACAAATGGATATTAGTGAAGGATTAGTTACACTAGTAGTTGTTTCAAGTTTGGATCGTCTATCGAAGACAAAGAATGGATTAAAAGGATACTTAAATTTCTTAAAGGAACACAACACAGGATTAGTCAGTTTAAAAGAAAAGATTGAAATTGACTTTACTAAGTGTAAAGTACAGACAAGTTAGAACTATTTGCGAAAGCAAATGGTTCTTTTTTTTTGATTTAATATTTTTTTAACATTTTTTTGACAACTTATTAATATGTATAGAGCATACTACATATGTACAAAGAAGAATAAAACGAAAGGAGATTTTATGAAAACTAAGAAGCCAGACTTTATTGCATATGAATATATCACCTTATCTGTTGACAACGATATGAAATCAGTATACAGCGATTGTTATCAAAACTTTGGCTGGAGTATTGAAGGCTTTGGATCATCAACAATTGGCAGTGATACGATTACAATAAAATTGAAGCGAGATCGAAGGGTTCAAAATAAATCAGATTTAAATAAACTTCAAAAGGAATGTGAACATGCATTAGAGACAATTTATCATTTGGAGAAAACTAAAAGTACAAGACCAATGATTACTGCACTAGCTACAGGTTTGATAGGAACCGTATTTATGGCTGGAGCTACTTTCTGTTATTTAGGTGGATTTATCCTATGGTGTGTGATTCTTGCTATTCCAGGGTTTATTGGATGGGCATTACCATATTTTATTTATCAAATAGTTAAGAAAGCACAAACAAATAAAGTAAATCCTAGAATTGATGAAGAATATGAAACAGTATATCGAACATGCGAAGAAGCAAGTGAAATGATATATGTATAGGAAGGAGAAGTGAGTATGCGACTAAAACCATTAGCCGTGACGGTTGTCACTGCAACTACGTTTATTGTAGGAGCTAGAGTATTTTTGAAAAAGAAAGCAAAATAGTATAAATATCAGGGAGGAGTAATATATGCCTAGGATTAATATCTGCAAATATCAGTTAACAAAATTATCAATGTCATTTAATGGGGTGTTGGCCCTTGCTAAGATTTTTCTAGGAGTTTATACACTTTCTCTATTTCCGATATTAAGTGCATGCTATAGTTTGGGAATTATGATTGCAAAATACTTTGCAATTACTGAACATAAGCGTACAACGAAAGAGTCTATCAGTAGTGAAGAGATAGAAAGAAGACACTATCGTTGCTATCAGTTGATTGGCGTAGTGATTTTAGTATCAAGTTTATTGTTTATTATATATAGTCTTCGTTTATTTATCATTCAAGAACCATTAGTAAAGTATTCAACGATTGGAGCAATTACAATTGCTGCTGTTACCTTCTTTGAAATCGGTGCAGCAATCAGAGGTGTATTTCTGGCAAGAAAAAAAGAAGATCGACTAATGGAATCCATTCGTTTGACCAATCTAGCAACTGCTTTGATATCTTTAGTTCTTACTCAAACAGCAATTATGTCATTTGCACACGGTGGTGATTATACTATTTATATTGGATGCAGTGGTGTCTTGTTTGGGGGAATCGCTGCAATTATAGGTGGTTATATGATTGTTAAAGGAAGAGTTCATATGAACAGTGAAAAATCAGTCTATAAAAGATTACCATCAAATTGATAGTCGATTTACTATGTAAGAAAGGAGTGAATTTATGAATCCTATAATTATTGGAATTGTTGTAATAGCAGTTGTGCTGTTCGGTGTGTTTATTTATATGAGAAAGAAGTAAATCTATGATTTATAAACTGATAAGAGAAAAATGAAAAACATTCAACATAGTTCTTACAAAATATATAAAACGAATACAGATACTCTTATCATTTATCGATTTAAAATCCTTTATTGAAAAGGATTTTCTTGTATATTTTTTATTCGCATACGTTTATAATAAAACTAAAGGGGTGGTACTATGATTAACATTCTAGTTGTAGAAGATGATGTTAAATTAAATAAAATTGTAAGTATTCATTTGAAAAATGCAGGGTATCAGGTAATTTCTTGTCTGAACGCACTGGATGCTTTTGATGAACTTATTGATAATATGATTGATCTAATTGTTTCTGATATTATGATGCCAGAAATGGATGGGTTTGAGTTTGCTTCGCTTGTTAGAAAGCAAAACGATACCTTACCAATTCTTTTTATGAGTGCAAAAGATGATATTGGCTCAAAACAAAAAGGATTTCAAATTGGAATTGATGACTATATGGTAAAACCAGTTGATTTGGATGAATTGGTTTTACGAGTAGAAGCATTGCTTCGTAGAGCACGTATTGAGACTAGCAAACAATTAACGATTGGATTGCTAACGCTAAATGCAGATGAAATGGAAGCATATCTGGATGAAGAACAGATTCCATTAACAGTTAAGGAATTCAATATTTTATTTAAGTTATTATCATATCCAAAACGCACTTTCACAAGAAATCAGTTAAAAGATGAATTTTGGGGTGTTGATAGTGAAAGTACACCTAGGAGTGTTGATGTCTATATTACTAAGATAAGAGATAAGTTTGCGGATAATCCTTATTTTGATATTCTAACCGTACATGGGTTAGGATATAAGGCGGTTTTAAAATGACAAAAGAGAAGAAAAAGGATAAGAAAAAAAGTAGCAGTACATTATTATCCGTAAGAATGTATATTGTTATTTTCTTTGTTATTGCAGTTGCCAGTAGTTGTCTGATTATGATTTATTCAAGTTTTAAGGAGAGTGGAATTGATTCTAACTTTATCATTGCACCTTCATTAATTGGTTATCTGATGTTAATGACTTTCTTAGCTGGATTCATTGTTGTATTGCTTCGTAAGTTCTCTTATGAAAAACCGATGCGCAGATTAAGTGAAGCAATGGAACAGGTGACGGAAGGGGATTATGGAGTACGTATACGGCCATTAAAAAATAATAATGATAGTTTTATCAATGATACCTATGAAGATTTTAATAAAATGGTAGAAGAGTTAAACACTACAGAGACACTAAAAAGTGATTTTATTGCGAATGTATCACATGAAATTAAAACACCACTTTCAGTGATTCAAAGTTATGCTCTTGCATTACAAGATGATAAACTAAGCGAAAGTGAAAAAATCGAATATACGGAAACAATTATATCGGCTTCTAAAAAACTATCAAATCTGGTAGGGAATATTCTAAAACTAAATAAACTTGAAAACCAAGAGATTACTGCAGAATACACAACTTTTGATTTAAGTGAACAATTACGATTTAGTATTCTTGCATATGAAGATCTTTGGGAAAAGAAAAATATCACGATTCAAGATTCTTTAGATGAAGTGATGATTACTTCAGATGAAGGAATGTTGGAACTGGTTTGGAATAATCTTATTTCTAACGCAATTAAATTTAGTGATGATGGTGGAACCATCAAAGTATCTCTGCAAGAAATAGATGATGCTATTGTAATGAAAATAAGAGACAATGGATGTGGAATCAGCAGTGATACAAGAAAACATATCTTCGATAAATTCTATCAGGGAGACACTTCTCATTCACAACAGGGAAATGGTTTAGGATTGTCGTTAGTTAAAAAAGTAGTTGATATTCTAGGTGGTAGCATTGAGGTCAATAGTATCTTAGGAAAAGGTACCCAGTTTATTGTTACTCTGTATCCAAATAAGCAGAAATATCAAAATTAAACATTTGAGTGTTGACAGCGCTTACACTTGATGATATTATTTGTCTAACAAAATTGAATTTAGGATTGTTACTCCCATAAGAGGCATAACCGAAAAAGCGAAGTAATTTGTTTTTTTGGTTTTTTTATGGGAGTTTTTCCTATTATAATGAAAGAGAGGACGAGACAAATGTTCGAAAAATTTAAGAAGAATCAAAGTGTAGATTTGTACTCACCTGTAGATGGAAAAAGAATTGCATTAGAGAATGTGCCAGATCAGGTGTTTGCATCCAAAATGATGGGTGATGGAGTTGCTTTTGAGTTAGAAGGTAATGCTATCTGTGCACCGTGTAATGGAAAAGTAACAATGATAGCGAACACTTTGCATGCAATTGGTATTACTGCAACTAATGGTGCTGAGATACTAATTCATGTAGGTTTGGATACGGTTAACTTAGAAGGAAAAGGGTTTAAACGATTTGTAGAACAAGGCTCAAGAGTAAGAAAAGGGGAATTACTGCTTGAAATAGATAGAGCATTTATGGAAGAACAAGCAGTTGATTTAATCACACCAATGGTTATCACAAATGGTGCTGAAGTAACATTTGTGATTGAACCAGGTGAGGATTTGGTTGTTAAAGGAAAGACGAAATTGATTACATTTAAGTAGATGGAGGTACAATCATGAGGGTTGTAAAAAAAATCAATAATAATGTCGCAGTATGTGTTGATAATAATAACCATGAATTAATAGCATTTGGAAAAGGGATCTCATTTCCTGAAATTCCATATGAACTTGATGATTTATCAATTATTCAACGAACATTCTATGGAGTGAATGAATCATGTATTGATTTATTGAAAAAGATACCTGAAGATATCTTTGGAATTGCTGCGAAGATTGTTGACTTGGCAAGAGCAAAAATTGATATTGAGATGAATCCCAATATAGTATTTACACTTGCTGATCATATTCAATTTGCACTTCAGAGAAATGAAACATATATGAATATTAAGATGCCATTTACTCATGAGATTGAACATTTCTATGAGTTGGAAATGGAAGTGGCAAAAGAAGCGGTTCGCTATATAAATGCAAAGAAGAATGTTTCGTTGCCATATGAAGAAGTATTTGGAATTGCATTTCACTTTATTAATGCCGAAAGAATTCGTAGAGATATGAGTCAAGAAATTGATGATGAGAAAGTTGTTGAAGATGTCACTCGCATTATTGAGGAGGAACTTCGCTTGCAAATTGATAAGAGTGGATTTAATTATTCCAGGTTTGTATCTCATATCTATTATTTATTGAAACGAAAGAATACAAATACACAAATGTCTACGGATAACTTAAAGATTTTTGAATCAATGAAAGAAGAGTTTCCGAGTATTTATAAATGTGTATATACTATCAAGATTTATTTAAGTGGCTCACTTGATTGGGATGTTAATGAAGAAGAATTAATGTATCTAATGCTTCATGTAAATCGATTATGTAGCAGATTAGATAGTAATTAAGAGCAGTTGTCGTTTGGCAATACCAATATATAAGCGCGCATATATTGTTTGCATATAAAAGTAAAAACAAAAAGAGGAAAAATATATGGATAAAAATAAAAAAATAGCAGAAGATGTGCTAAGTGCAGTTGGTGGTAAAGAAAATGTAACAAGTGTATTGCACTGTATGACAAGACTTAGGTTTACTTTAAAAGATCAAAGTCTTGTGAATGTAGATGATATTAAAAAAGTTGATGGTATTATGGGCTGTCAGATTGTTGGTGGACAATTACAAGTAATTGTTGGTCAGAATGTAGATAAAGTATATAGTGAAATCTGTGATCTAGGAGGATTTGCTAAAACTGCGGGATTAGATGAAAACTTAGATAAAGAACCATTAACATTAAAAAATGTTGGAGGAAAGATATTAAATTATTTATCTAGTTCACTGTCTTCCTTTATTCCGGTAATGATTACAGCAGCAATGTTTAAAACGGTATTAGTAATTTTTGGACCAGACATGCTAAATGTATTTGGGGTTGAAAGTGATATGTATATATTACTTAGTTTCCTGTATGACGCAGGGTTCTACTTCATGCCAATTTATCTAGGTTATACAGCAGCAAAAACGCTTGGAGTTACACCAGTACTTGGGATGTATATGGGTTGTATATTAGTAGTTCCAGCTTTTGTAGAACTAGCAAATATTGGGGTTTCATTCACTGTTTATGGGATTCCAACAGTTGTAAATAACTATGGGCAAACTTTGGTGCCTATACTATTAATTGTATGGGTGATGTCATATGTTGAACGTTTCTTTAAAAAGATTGTTCCTACTACATTATCAACAATCTTTGTGCCATTCCTAACTGCAGCAGTAATGGTTCCAGTTGGATTATGTGCACTGGCTCCATTAGGAGGATTTGTTGGGGATTATGTTGGTGAAGCATTAGTGTGGTTCAGTAACAATGGAGGGTTTATTGCTGTTGCTGTAATTGCGGCATTATGGGAATTCTTAGTAATGACTGGAATGCATTCAGTAGTAATCGTAACTGGTATCACAATCATTATGCAACAAGGATCTGAATCTTGTATTTTAGTAGCTGGTGGAATTGCTACTTGGTCATGTTTTGGAATGGCATTAGGAGCATTCTTCAAATTAAAAGATAAAAATGAAAAATCATTAAGTTTGGGATATTTTATTTCCGGAATTGTAGGTGGCGTTACCGAGCCAGCGTTGTATGGAATTGGAATGAAATATAAAAAACCATTTATTGCGATGGCGATTGGTGGATTTGTTGGTGGATTATATGCAGGTATTACTGGTGTTGCAACGTATGTACTTGGAGCTACTAACTTCTTAGCGGTTCTAGGATATGTTGGTGGTGGTACAACTAACCTAATCAATGGTATAATTGCATCAGCAATAGGATTGATTGGAACAGCAGTTCTTACATACTTTTTTGGATTTAGTAAAAAAGATTTAGAGGTAAGAAATAACGAAGGAGTGTTATAACCTATGAAATTAATTGTGAATGGTGATGACTTTGGAATTACAAGAGCATGTAATTATGCGATTATTGATTGTTATAAATATGGCTTTCTGACATCTACAAGTATGATGACAAATATGCCAGGATTTCCACATGCTGTAGAATTAATGAAAGAATATCCTGACTTAAGTGTTGGTATTCATTTGAATCTTACAGTAGGAAAACCACTAACAAAAGATTTGAAAACACTTGTAAATGCAGATGGAAATTTGAACAAAGATGCAATGAATAAGGATGCGGTTGTAGATCCTGAAGAGATAAGAAAAGAAGTTACAGCACAGTTTGATTACTTTGTGGAGTTAACAGGACAACTGCCAACGCATATTAATTCGCATCACGGAATTGAAATGATTCCTGGTGCCGAAGCAATCCAGTTACAACTGGCGAAGAAACATCAGTTGCCAGTCCGAAGGTTCTTTACATTACCGCAAGGAAATCATCCAGACAGTGACTATGTAATTCCTAATATGTGTTTAATTATGAAAGAAGATTGGTCAATTCCAATTGAGCCAGAAGATATTATCAATTTCTTTAATGATGATATGTTAAAGAGTGATGATATTTATGAGTTAGCTGCACATCCAGGATATGTAGATTATGAATTAATGCAGTTATCATCATTAACCAATGCAAGATGTAATGATGCATACAACTTTATGTGTGATGAATTAAAAGACTGGATTAAAGCAAACGACATCGAGTTAGTAACATATTCACAAATACCATTAAAAGGTTAGATTATGAAAAGGAGAGCTACAGTTAATAACTGTCAGCTCTTTTCTTGATAGGTAATATAGTTACTGATTTATGTTAATTTGAGTTTTGTTAATGTTTAGTAAAAAAACGTTTGATTGAGTTCATGTTTTTGTGATATTATGTCATAATTGCTATTAGTGAAATATTGAAATAGTAGTTATGAAATTTTAGTGAAGGGGGAATCTTATGATAAAGACAATTTCAAAAAGTATTCGAGAATATAAGAAAGATTCAATTATGTCGCCAGTATTTGTTTCTATAGAAGTGGTGATCGAATGTATCATCCCTTTTTTAATTGCGAATTTAGTAAATCTAATTAAAGCAGAAGCAGAATTCAGCACAATTCTTTTTTATGGAGTAATACTTGTTATTCTAGCAATGTTATCCTTATTGTTTGGAACATTGGCAGGATATCGATGTGCAAGTGCATCGTGTGGATTAGCGAAAAACTTAAGAAAAGATATGTTCTATGCAATTCAGGACTATTCATTTGAAAATATTGACCGTTTTTCTAATTCTTCACTTGTTACTCGTTTGACAACAGATATTACCAATGTGCAACAGGCATATATGATGATTATTCGTACAGCAATTCGGGCACCGTTAATGTTGATATTTGCATTTTCAATGGCATTTATAATGGGTGGAAGAATGGCAATGATTTTCTTGGTTGTTGTTCCTATTTTAGGTGTTGCATTGGCGATTGTAATTTACAAGACATTCCCACTATTTAAGAAGGTATTTACAAAATATGACAACTTAAATAATTCTGTTCAAGAGAATGTGAAAGCAATGCGCGTAGTAAAATCATATGTACGTGAAGATTATGAAAGTAATAAATTTAATGCAGCTGCTACTGATGTTAGTAAAGACTTTACAAAGGCAGAGCAAATATTGGCATTAAACAGTCCAATTATGCAGTTCTGTATTTATGCAGTAATGATCTTTGTATTATCGTATGGATCTTATACTATCATTACAAGTAGAGGTATGGATTTAGATGTGGGACAATTCTCAGCATTACTAACTTATAGTTTTATGATTCTTAACAGTTTAATGATGCTATCAATGGTATTTGTTGTAATTGCATTAGCTGGAGAATCAGGAAAGCGAATTGTACAAGTATTGAATGAAAAAAGTACATTACACGACCCTGAACAACCATTAATGGAAGTAAAAGATGGAAGCATTCGTTTTGAGAATGTTAGTTTTAAATATGATGAAAATGCTGATCGTAGAGCCCTTGCGAATATTGATTTAGATATACGTTCAGGAGAAACGATTGGAATTATTGGTGGTACTGGATCATCAAAATCAACATTAGTACAACTAATCCCTCGATTATATGATGTTAGTGATGGAACGTTATGTGTTGGTGGTGAAGATGTACAGAAATATGACTTGGAAGTTTTACGTAATCAGGTTGCAATGGTATTACAAAAGAATGTATTGTTCTCTGGTACCATCAGAGAAAACTTACAGTGGGGTAATAAAGAAGCAACAGATGCACAAATTAAAGAGGCGTGTGAATTAGCACAGGCACAAGAGTTTATTGATTTGTTTCCAGAAGGATATGACACTTATATTGAACAAGGTGGTACCAATGTTTCTGGTGGACAGAAACAACGTTTGTGTATTGCTAGAGCATTATTGAAACGTCCAAAAATTTTGATTCTTGATGACTCTACTAGTGCTGTTGATACAAAGACAGATGCATTAATTCGTAAAGGGATGAATGATTTTCTTCCAGAAACAACAAAAATTATTATTGCACAAAGAACATCTTCAGTAGAAGATTGTGATCGTATTATTGTTATGGATGGTGGAAAGATTCAATCGATTGGTAGTCATGAAGATTTAATGAAGACAAGTGATATCTATCAAGAAGTATACAATTCACAGAATAGGGGGGATGATGATGAATAATCCAGGCGAAATAAACAAAAAAGGAACCGTTATAAGATTGTTGAAAATGCTTGTTCGTTTTTATCCAGTTATGGTCCCATTGACCCTGTTCTTTATTATTTTTAATGCAGTTGCAAGTTCTATACCTGCAATATTTATGCAGAATGTAATTTCGCTTATTGAAAGTAGTTGGCAAAGTGGAGACTGGAATGGTGTAAGTACTCAGATTCTAGGATTTGTAAGCATTTTAGCAACATTCTATGTATTATCATTAATCTCTGGATTTGCGTATAATCAAATGATGGCGATCATTACGCAGGGATCACTGCGTAAACTTCGTATCAATATGTTTGATTCAATGCAGAAGTTACCAATTTCTTATTTTGACCAAAATAATCATGGAGATATCATGAGTTATTATACGAATGATATAGATACCTTAAGGCAATTGATATCACAAAGTTTACCTCAACTATTGATTTCGGGAGTAACCGTATTAACTATCTTTATCATTATGATTTACTATAGTGTATGGTTAATGCTTGTAGTATTAGTTGGTGTATTTGTTATGTTGAAGGTAGTTAGAAGAGTTGGTGGAGGAGCATCAAAGTACTTTATTCGTCAACAGACTTCATTAGCCAAAGAAGAAGGTTTTATAGAAGAAATGATGCATGGTCAGAAAGTAGTAAAAGTATTCTGCCACGAAGAAGAAAGTGAAAAAGCATTTGATGAATTAAATGAACAACTATTTAAAGAGTCAGAAAAAGCGAATCGCTATGCAAATACTCTAGGTCCAATATTAAATAACATTGGAAATGTTATTTATGTTGTAGTAACGATTGTAGGTAGTGCATTGTTATTATTCAATGTACCTAACTTTAGTATTTCTGGACTTGCGTTTAGCATTAGTATTGTCGTTCCATTCCTGAACATGACAAAACAGTTTGCTGGAAATATTAACCAGGTGTCTCAACAGATTAATGCAGTTGTTACTGGACTTGCAGGAGCAGGACGTATCTTTACGTTGCTTGATGTTGAACCAGAAGTTGATGATGGTTATGTAACTTTGGTAAATGTAACTGAAGAAGATGGTAAACTAATCGAACAACCGCAACGAACAGGAATATGGGCATGGAAACATCCCCATGAAGATGGAACAACTACTTATACAAAATTAGCTGGTGACGTGCGCTTGGAAGATGTTGATTTCTCATATGTTCCTGGAAAACCAATTCTGCATGATATTTCATTGTTTGCACAACCTGGGCAGAAGGTTGCCTTTGTTGGTGCTACTGGTGCAGGGAAAACAACAATTACCAACTTGCTGAATCGTTTCTACGATATCCAGGACGGTAAGATTCGCTATGATGGAATCAATATCAATAAAATCCAAAAGAGCTCGCTAAGGCGTTCTTTGGGAATTGTATTGCAGGATACTAATTTGTTTTCGGATTCAGTTATTAATAATATTCGTTATGGTCGTTTAGATGCGACAGATGATGAATGTATCATTGCAGCTAAATTAGCAGGAGCACACGATTTCATTACTCGCTTGCCAGAAGGTTATAACACCCAAATTGATGGAAGTGGAGAAAGTCTTTCACAAGGGCAACGACAATTGCTGTCAATTGCACGTGCTGCAATTGCGGATCCACCAGTTATGATATTGGATGAAGCAACATCATCAATTGATACTCGTACAGAGCAAATCATTCAGCAAGGAATGGATGCGTTAATGGTAGGAAGAACTGTATTTGTAATTGCTCACCGTCTATCAACAGTAAAGAACTCTGATGTAATTATGGTATTGGACCATGGAGTAGTCATTGAACGTGGTTCACACGACCAACTGATTGAGGAAAAAGGAAAATACTATCAGTTATATACTGGAGCATTTGAATTAGAATAATCGTCAAACAGATAATCGAAAGGTTGTCTGTTTTTTTGTTTTATTAATAAGTTACATGATACAATAATGCTGTTAATAGGAGGGGAACATGAAACCAAAAGTAGTTGTAAACATGTGGGTGGATGCGTTTAATATTTACCAATTGAATAAATTGTTGATTCTTCGATAATAACGTGTGATACTAGGGAAGTAGATAAATATAGAGTTATAAAAAGATGAGAAAGATAGATTGGGAGGTAATATGAAAGGACTAGAATTAGTATCATTTAAAATCATTGCATCAGTAGGGACTGCCAGAAGTTTGTATATTGAAGCAGTGCAGTTAGCCAAAGCAGGGGATATGGAAGGTGCAAAGCGAATGATGGAAGAAGGGGACAGAAATTTTGTTGAAGGACATCGTGCACATGTAGAATTAATTCAACAGGAGGCAGATGATAAACCAACAGAGATTAACTTACTGTTAGTTCATGCAGAAGACCAGCTAATGAGTGCGGATGCATTTAAAATTATTGCTAGTGAGTTTATTGACCTTTATAAAAAAATAGGAAATTAAATTATTAAAGTATGATAAAACTGCATAAATTTATGTAGTTTTTTTCTTGACTTATAGTGTACTTCAAGTAGTATACTTAGAAACATATAAAATCTATGATAAAATAAACATTAAGTTATATATGTTTAACTATAGAGATGGAGGGCTCATGAAAAAGAAAACAAAAATAATACTGATAATAAGCTTTGTAATTGTATTTATGACATCATTTCTATTGTTTTGTTTCTGGCGATATCGTGATCGAGATTATACAATCACAATCCAAGATCAAGAAGTATCTAATCAAGAAGTTCCAGAAACTCTTAATATCGCAACTTATAATGTAAAGTTATTAAACAATGGTAGCGATTTAGATAAATTTATCAATGATATCGAAGGATTAGATTTAGATATTATTGCTTTACAGGAAGTGGATCAGAATGCTGGGCGTTCCAATGATATGGATATGGTAAAAGAAATGGCAGAAGGTGCTGGATATGAATACTATTATTTTTATGAAAGTATGTGGTTATTCGATGGCTCTTATGGTCTAGGTATTATCAGTAAGTATCCTATCTTAGAAGTGACATCTACTGAACTGCCAGCAGGAACCTTTTCGGAGCCTAGAATTCTGGCTGGTGCAAAAATTGATGTAAATGGAGAAATCTTACATATTTATAATACACATCTGAATTATTTTA
Source organism: Breznakia pachnodae (assembly GCF_030814225.1). Taxonomy (GTDB): domain Bacteria; phylum Bacillota_I; class Bacilli_A; order Erysipelotrichales; family Erysipelotrichaceae; genus Breznakia; species Breznakia pachnodae. The sequence goes on along the minus strand of NZ_JAUSUR010000001.1, from coordinate 142,767 downwards.
ATCGTGGAATTCGAGATAGCCAGGTTGATGCAATCACTGATATCATGAAAAACCAAGAAAACACTATTTTTATGGGGGATATGAATAACTTCTTTGTTGAAGATATTTATACAATTGATGGATTTCAATCTTTAAACACAAAAGATAGAACGTTTGTTACGTTCCGTGAAAGCGCATTTACTGATAATATCTATTACTCTGACAATCTAGAAGTAACCGATATTATTGTAACGGATACCTCATTTTCTGATCATCGTTTATTTTGGTGTGTTGTTCGTTTAGAGAAATAAAGAAGGGAGAACATTATGTATTTTGATATATTAAAGAATCAATTAATAAAAAAGAATAAATTACTCGTAAGTTTTTATGTATTTCCGATTGTGTTCTCACTACTTTTAAGTCTTTTTACATCCGACTACTCTAATCCAATGATTGCTTTTCTAATGTTTCTTTTTATCTGGTCTTTAGTGTTTATAATTGGTGGTACATTTATATTTGTATCAAGAACATTTAAATTGAGCTCAAGTTTATTCACATCAATTACAAAAGAAATAATTACTAAAATTGTATATGCTTCATTAATTTTAGTATGCATGTATCTTTCTTTGTATATTACAAGTTTTATTCTTGAACATTTAAGTCGAGGAGTGAGTATCTATGGAATGTACAATACACTCAATAATTATGGCTTGGGCGGAACGTTGATGATACTGTTTGTTTATACATTTATGTTTTGTCTGCAACTTTTATTTGTGGCAGGTTTCAGTATTGCATTAGTAAGAAGATTTGGAAAACTGTATAAGCGTATTTTTCAAATATTAGTGTTTATTGTTTTGATTATTGCACTTCTAGCAATTCAAATATATCTGTTTCCTAACTTTATTCAAGAACAAGAATTAGGTATGAATGTATTCTACATTATGACCTTTGTAGGGGAAATCAATAATTACTTAGACACCTTATTTATTCAGACAATACTAGCTACAATTGTAGTAGCAATCCTAAGTGTTATAGGAGTGAAAACACTTCAAAGATATAGTTAAACTCAATCGTTATCATGACATCTGCTTTTACTAGGCAGGTGTCTTTTTTTATTTTTTATAGGAATTTTTATCAAAAAAAGTTATGCATATTGTTTGAGAGTAAAAGAAAGGAGTGTTATAAATTTAGTAGGACGAAAGGAAAGGGAGGTACTATTATGAAAAGAATTTTGAAATGGATAGCTGTTATTTTTTCATTTCTATTACTAGTGAATGCAGTCGTTGTGTCAATGATATTTATTAGAATTCCTGATGTAAGTTGGAATATCTTTTATACCATCATGCGTAATGAATGGCTTCAATACATTGTAGTAGGAAGTTTAATAATTACAGCTATTTTATTATTCGTTCTTATCGTTAAAACGGTAGTTCAAAAAGAGGAAGATCGTGAGTTTACAATTCACAAGGATGCTGGTGATTTAACAATCTCAGATGAAAGTATCATTTCTTCTGCGCAGTTCGCGTTGGATGGAATTAGAGAAATCAAACGTTATGCTGTTGATGTACAAGGCAAACCAAGTGATAAGAAGGTAACACTTAAAGTGAATGCAGAAGTGTTGTCAAATGTAGATTATGAAACATTAGCTCAAGAAGTAACTAGCAAAGTAAAAGAAGTGGTCAGTGGTTCTTTGGGTGTTGATATTGACAAAGTAAATGTAAGAGTAAGTCAATATACGCCAGAAGAAAGAACGGCTCAAAACAAAAAGAAGCCACCAAGGGTAATTTAAGATGTTTGTATATTTATATCGTAAATTCCCAGAAGAGTTTCAGCCATATTTTTGGCGAATCGTTTCAATTGGAATAGGCTTAATTGTTTTAATTTTATGGTTACTTTTTGGATTTTGGAAGACATTGCTAACAGTAATCATCCTGACAATCAGTTATGTGATTGGAAGTGCATTCGATGGTAAGTTAGACACAAGTAGTAAAAACAAAGGCAGAAAAAGGAAGGCAAGGTAAAGGAAATGGCAAAAGCAAAAGAAACAGAAGTAAATAAGAGTTTAACCTATGATGATCAAGTGATTAAGAAAATTGTAGGATTAGCTACAGCAGAGGTAGATGGTATTCAACCATTAAATAGCAGTTTTATGGAGAATGTAACGGATAAGATAACTGGTGCAGATGAAAATACAGTTGGTATTGATGCAGAAGTTGGTCAAAAACAAGTTGCATTAGATTTAAATGTTGTATGTCGTTATGGCGTAGATGTAGCAAAAGCATTTGATGAAGTCGTTAAGAAAGCTACAGAAGCAGTAAAGAAAATGACTGGATTAGATGTAATTGAATTAAATATGCATGTCGAAAATATTCTTGGTGAAGACGAGTTTAATGAACGTTATAAAAAAGAGAAAGAATAGATTTCGAGCATTATAATAGATTTTGAATTTTAAAGTGGTAATATAAAAGGCAGATAGGACAGGAAAGGTCCTCAAGGAGGAAAAGAATTATGGCAGACTTAAAAAAAGAATTAAAAGACTTGAAAGACAAGGTAGTCGACAGAGCAGAAGAATTTGGTGACAAAGCCAAAGCAAAAGGTAAAGAAGTATCAAATGATGTAAAAGATGCATTTGATAAAGCTGGAGACAAAGCAGAAGATTTAAAAGATAAAGTAGTTGATAAAGCTGAAGACCTTAGTGGTAAAGCAAAAGAAAAAGGTGAAGACCTAAAGAAAGATGCTAAAAATGCTAAGGACGATGTTGAAAAGAAAGCAAAAGGTGCTAAGGACGACGTTGAGAAAAAAGCAAAAGATGCTAAAAACGACGTAGAAAAGAAAGCGAAAGATACAAAGAAAGACGCTAAGACAAAAGCATCAAAAGCTGAAAACGAAACAAAGAAAGCAGCCAAAAATACAAAGACGAAAGCTACAAAAGCTACAAACGAAGCTAAAAGAGCTACACACTAGGAAAGTGAACGGAAAGGGAGGTATAGTTTATGTTTAGTTTTATATGGTCATTAATTGTCGGAGGAATAATTGGAGCGATTGCAGGTGCAATTGTTGGTAAAGGAAATCCAGCAGGAATCATTGGTAATATTATCTTTGGTTTCTTAGGAAGTTGGGTTGGTACTTCATTGTTTGGTAACTTTGGGCCACTAATCGGTGGATTCGCAATCTTACCAGCATTGATTGGTGCAGTAATTACGATTGCTGTTTACTCATTCTTCTTTAGACAATCAGCACATAACTAATTATAGAAAAGCTAAGGTAAGTTCCTTGGCTTTTTTTTCTGTTTTGAGGTTTCGAAAAACTTCAATAAATAGTATGATAGTAATAGTTAAAATTAGGGGATACTATGAAAAAGTTATTGTGTGCAACAAACAATCCATCAAAAAAGAAATACTTTGAGCAATTAATCGATAAAAATGAACTGAAATTAGTTACAATTGATGAGTTGGAAATTTGTGTTAATGTGAAAGAAACTGGAAGTACACCAGTAGAAAATGCTCTATTAAAAGCACAGGCATTTTATAAAGCTACTCAATTACCCAGCATTGCATTTGATTCTGCTCTTTATTTTGAAGACTTTGCATTGGATGATCCAATTCAACCTAAAGATAAAATAAGAAGAATAAATGGAAAAACGTTAAATGATGATGAAATGATTGATTATTATATGAAAGTAGCACGAATAAATGGTGGTAAGTTATCTGCGTATTACGTGGATGGATATGCACTGGTTAATAAAGATGGGATTGCGTTTACTTATCAATCACAAAACAGTAAAGCATTTTCTTTTTATATAGTAGATAAACAGCATAAGACAATGGTTGAAGGAGAACCCTTGAATAGTATATCAGTAAGTAAACAGTCACTTCGATATTATTATGATATTTCTGAAGATGATCAGGAATTGCAAGAGCGTAGAATAAAAATGAAATTAGAAATTGATAAGCTGAAAGAATTTGTAAAGAAAGGACTTTTGGGTAAATGAAAATATTAATCTGTTGTACCAATGGTTCTTCTTCAAGTGCATTGGTTAGAAAACTGAAAGATGAACTGCAAGAAGCAAATATGGATAATTCTGTAACCATTGACTACAGTGCGTTTATTCTTGTTAAGAATAAACTGGATCAATACGATATTATTATGTGTTGTTCTCATCTTCAATATTATGTTAAGAATATGATTGAAGAGCATATTAAAGATAAAGTTCCGGTATATATAATGCCAATGAAGATTTATGGATCAATGAGTGCGATGGAACTTTTAATTGATGCACAGGATGTGATTGAAGAATTTTCCAAAAAGAAAATGAATCCATTTCATTTTGATGGCGAAGAAAATATATTACATGTGAAAAGAACGGTTGCTTATCGCAACTATAAAGGAGAAAGAGATGAGTGATAATTATTTTGAATATGGTGAAACAGAAATGCAGTATCTGAAATCTGTGTGTCCATCTTTATCGGAAGTAATTGACCGCTATGGCGTTATCAAACGGAAAATCACTCCTAATGTATATATTGCACTTGTCGATACAGTTGTTGGACAACTGTTGTCTTCTAAAGCTGCAAGAACGATTTATGGGAGACTTGAAACGTTGGCGGGTAAAGTTACTCCAGAAAAGGTTAATAAACTCTCAGTGGAGCAGTTACGAGGCTGTGGGCTGAGTTATCGTAAAGCAGAAACAATTAAAGATATTACAAGCAAAGTATTATCAAAAGAATTGGATTTAGAAGGATTAGAAAACTTATCAGATCAACAAGTAGTTAAGGAATTATCTTCAATTAAGGGTATAGGAGAGTGGTCAGCTGAAATGATTATGCTCTTTTCCTTACAACGAAAAGATGTTCTTAGTTATAAAGATCTGGCAATACATAGAGGAATCTGTCGTTTATATGGACTAGAATCAATTGAGAAAGAAGCGTTTGAAGAATGTCGTAAACGTTTTTCACCTTATAACTCAATTGCTTCAATATATTTATGGCAGTTATCCCATGAGTGAGGTGTGAGATGGACGATTTTGCATATTTAATTTTAGAAGTAGTAAATGAAATACCCAAAGGCAAGGTAAGCAGTTATGGGGATATCGCAAAGATTGCAGGATATCCCAAGAATGCCAGAAAAGTTGGTAAGGTTTTATCCAATGCTGAATTCTTTGGTGATTATCCATGTCATCGTGTCATTCATAGTGATGGTACGTTAGTCATGGGCTGGGATGAACAAGAATCCTTACTGTTAGAAGAAGGGGTAAAACTGAAACCTAATAAGAAAGTAGATATGAAGTTATATAAATGGAAACCATAGGAGGGAATATGAGAGAAGTAATATATTATGATTCACCAATTGTGAAACTGAAGATAGTAGAAGTTGATGGGTGGATTGAAGAAGTATCGTTTGCAGATGGTGAAGATGAAACTGCAGTTAAGCAACCATCTGATAATTTAAAGAATGCAAGGAAACAGTTAAAGGAATACTTTGATGGGAAACGAACAGCCTTTGATTTGAAGATGAAGTTACATGGAACAGAATTTCAAAAGAAGGTGTGGACTTATTTATCTGAAATTCCATATGGTGAAACAAGAACTTATAAAGATGTAGCCGAGGCAATTGGTAGTCCCAAAGGTTTTCGTGCTGTTGGAATGGCCAACAACAAGAATCCTATTGCCATCATCTATCCCTGTCACAGGGTCATAGGAGCCAGTGGTATGCTAGTTGGTTATGGTGGTGGATTGGACATCAAAGAGCAGTTGCTGCGCTTAGAAGGAGTTCTGTGATGCGCAGATTGAATGTGATTGCTGTATTTGACCATACACAAGAGAATATGTTGGTATGTTTGCGTAAAAAAGAGCCATACAAAGGATTGTATAATCTGGTAGGTGGAAAAGTAGAAGATAATGAAGATAGTGATGATGCAGCATATCGCGAACTGTTAGAAGAAACAGGAATACAAAAAGAAGAGATTGTACTTCATCATTTTATGGATTTTTGTTATTATAGTAGTAATTTCATTTTGGAAGTATATGTTGGGAAATTACAGCATCCAGTGGAATTAAAGGAAGAAGTAAATGCATTGTACTGGAAATCCTGTGACAGTAATTTCTTTGATCCTACAGAGTTTGCAGGAGATGGGAATTTAGGTCATATCTTAGCATTGGTAAAAGAATCTAAGATATTGGATGACAAATAAACACAAAGTACAATCATATCAGTGTTCAAGGAAATAGTTATTTAGTATACTATTATGTGAGGAATTAATATGGATTATTATGATACATTAGTTGATAAAGTAAACACACTCATGAAAGAAGAAAACTACAATGAGGCATATTCAATCTTAAAAGAAGAATTGAATATGCCTTATATACCGTACACTCATGAAGAAACTTTACAAAAAATGTTTTTGGAGTGTAAACAGGAATTGAGTATTGAAAAGCGGGCAACAAAGTATCATCAAGAAGATATTGAGACTTTATTGTTTGGTAGTGTTGATGAAGCCTGTATGGCTTGTGAGATATTAAAAGGAAGCAATATTAGAAATTATTTGGATGTTGTTGAAACATACTTGAAGAAAGCACCAAATTATCTGATTCGTACCCTTTTAATTGAAACACTGATGGAACAAGATGTAAGTGATGAGATTCAACTGAACTATGAAGGGTTAATGGTTGAATTTAAACCAACTTATGTACAGCGAATTCAAGATCGTGATGAAACCAAACTTATGGTGCAGAAATTAAGTGATTATTTCGAAAATGACAATCCAACATTCTATCGAATGTGTGTGGATAGTCTGATGAAAGAATTATATCTGAAATTACCATTTTCAGTAGATGAAGATGAGCTAGATTATGCACTTTATGCGATTATTGAGTATGTATATAAGGCAAATGGAGACGAAGAAGCATTTAAACGCTTTATTCATGAAAAAAACCTTGCAATGTACAAGGGTTATGACTTATTATTATATAAGTACGAGATTTAATGAAATTGACTTTACGGAGGTAAGAAAATGAGTTCAACATGGAAATTAAATGAAAATTCTCAAGGAGAATTAAAAGTAAAGGTTGAAGGAGAAAAATGGCTAGAAGCGCAAAAAAAGGCGTTTAAAAAACTAGCAAAAGATATTGAAGTAAAAGGATTTAGAAAAGGACAAGTTCCTGATGAAATCGCTAAAAAACAAGTGTCAGAACAAAGCATTCTAATGGAAGCAATTGATGAAGTTGCTGGACACGCTTTACAAGAAGGAATTACTGAACACGACTTATGGATTATCGCAAGACCAGAATTAGGTGTTGATGAAGTAACTAAGGAAGCAGTAATGTTGAACTTCAATGTAACAGTAAAACCTGAGGTAAAACTAGGAGATTACAAAGGTCTTGAAATTAAGAAAGACAAAGTAAGTGTTAGTGCGAAAGAAGTAGACGAACAATTGGAACAACTACAAACACGTTTTAGTGAACTAGTAGTAAAAGAAGGCGGAGAAATCAAAAGTGGTGATACAGCTGTAATTGATTTTGAAGGATTCAAAGATGGAGTTGCTTTCGAAGGTGGTAAAGGTGAAAACTATCCACTGGAAATCGGTTCAGGATCATTTATTCCAGGATTCGAAGAACAACTAATCGGAATGAAAGCTGATGAAGAAAAAGACATCGATTTAACATTCCCAGAAAACTATGGTGCAGAAGACTTAGCTGGAAAAGCAGTAGTGTTCAAAGTAAAAGTACACGAAATTAAAGAAAAGACACTTCCAGAAATCAATGATGACTTAATCAAAGATGCTGAAGTAGAAGGTGTAGAAACAGTTGAAGACTACAAAAAATATGTAAAGAATAATTTAAAAGAACAAAAAGAACAAACAGCTCAAGGAAAATTTGAAAACGATTTACTTGAGAAATTGATTGAAAACTCAGAAGTGGTAATCCCACAAGTTATGATCGATGATGAAGTTGCTCAAATGATGAACGACTTCGCAGGAAGACTTGCTCAACAAGGATTCCAATTAGAGCAATATTACCAAATGACTGGAACATCTGCTGAACAACTTCAAGAACAAATGATTCCTGAAGCGAAACAAAAAGTAAATGTTCGTTTAGTTTTGGATAAAATAGCTCAAGTAGAAAAAATTGAGATTAGCGAAAAAGATGTAGAAGTTGAATACGAAGAAATTGCTAATCGTTATGGCATGGAAGTGGACAAAGTTAAAGAAGCAATCAACCCTGATGCTTTAAATTATGACTTAAGACTTCAAAAAGCTGTTGAATTAGTAAAAGACAGCGTAGCTTAATACAAAAGAAAAGACGCTGCAGCGTCTTTTTTCACCCAAATGCAGATATTATGCATACATTTTACGTTATAATAGAAGTATAGAAGAGATATTAAAATATAAAAATTTGATATTTCTTATCACTCCAGTTGACAGAGTGCTAATATTGTGTAAAATATATATTATCACTCTAGCAAAAAGAGTGCTAAAGAGGAGGTACAGTTATGGGAAATGTAAAGGTTGAATTACCAGTAGTGTGCACGCGTGGTGTCATTGTTTTTCCTAACAATGAAATTATCATTGATGTTGGAAGAAAAAAGAGTGTATACGCACTTGAAGAGGCACAAGAGCATTTTCAAAGCCAAGTAATGTTGGTTGCTCAAAGAGATTTAGCTTTAGAAGATCCTAGAATGGATGACCTATATGAAGTAGGTACCATTTGTCATATACAACATATCCGCCATATGGACGGGTATTTAAGAGTAAAATTTAAAGGTTTGGAAAGAGCAAAAATCAGTAGTCTTGAGTTTACTGATGAAATGGTATTCGGAAGTGTTGACCCAATATTAGATGTACAAACAGATGTGAATGAAGAATTGGCATTGGTACGTCGTATTGCTCGTCAGTTAGAAAATGTTGAAGTATTAAACCAAGATTTACCAAAAGACATGATTACAAAGTTAGCTGAGGGAATTTCAGCTACACACTTAGCAGATCAGGTTGCACAAATTTTCCCGTTCTCAGTTGAATCAAAACAGCGTATTCTTGAAGCAGCAGATGTAAATGATCGTCTGTTATACATTATTCAGGAAATGGAAAACGAAAAGCAAATCAATGAACTAGATACATTGATTAACGATAAAGTGAAACAACGTTTGGACGAAAATCAACGTGAATATTACTTACGCGAAAAGTTGCGTGCAATCAAAGAAGAATTAGGAGATGTGGCTGATCGTGAATCAGATACCGAAGAGTATCGTCGCATGATCGCAGAAAACCCATATCCAGAAGCAATTAAAGAAAAAGCATTGGAAGAATTATCTCGCTATGAGATGTTACCAAGTGCATCAGGTGAAAGTGGAGTTGTGAAAACTTACTTGGACTGGTTGTTAAATTTACCTTGGTGGCAAGAAAGCCAAGATAATGAAGATTTAAACAGAGCACAAGAAATTCTTGATGAAGATCACTATGGTTTAGAAAAAATCAAAGAAAGAATCATGGAATACTTGGCAGTTAAAACAATGACGGATTCACTTAAGGCTCCAATTATTTGTTTAGTAGGTCCTCCAGGTGTTGGGAAAACTTCATTGTCAAAATCAGTGGCTCGTTCACTAAATCGTGAATTTGTTAAGATTTCACTTGGTGGTGTAAAGGATGAATCAGAAATCCGTGGTCACCGTCGTACTTATTTAGGAAGTATGCCAGGTAGAATTATTCAAGGAATGAAAAAAGCAGGGACAGTAAACCCAGTATTCCTTATTGATGAAATCGATAAGATGGGTGCTGATTATAAAGGGGATCCATCAAGTGCAATGTTAGAAGTACTTGACCCTGAACAAAATGCATTGTTCTCTGATCACTACTTGGAAGAACCATATGATTTAAGTAAGGTTATGTTTATTGCAACTGCAAACTACCTTGATAACATTCCTCACGCACTTAGAGACCGTTTGGAAATTATTCAGTTATCAAGTTATACTGAAGTTGAAAAACTTGAAATTGCAAAACGTCACTTGATTCCAAAGCAAATTAAAGAAAATGGTTTAAAACCAGCCCAATTTAAAATCAAGGATGATATGATTTCTTATATTATTAAATACTACACTAGAGAAAGTGGAGTACGTCAGTTAGAAAGAGTAATTGCTGCACTTGCTAGAAAGTGTGTACTTGCGATTCTAAAAGATAAAAAGAAATCAATTACATTAACTAAGAAAATGATTCAATCTTACTTAGGAAAAGAAATCTTTGACTATGGTAAGAAAGAACACAAAGACCAAGTTGGTACAGTTACTGGACTTGCTTACACTTCATTTGGTGGAGATATTCTTCAAATTGAAGTTAACCACTTCGATGGTAAAGGTAAGTTAGTAGTTACTGGACAATTAGGTGATGTAATGAAAGAAAGTGCTAGTATTGCCTTTGACTACGTTAGAGCAAATGCTGACAAATACAAAATCGATAGTAAGATGTTTGAAAACCAGGATGTTCACATCCATGTACCAGAAGGTGCTGTCCCTAAAGATGGTCCTAGTGCTGGTGTAACGCTTACTACAGCGCTTATTTCATCACTTAGCAACAAAGCAGTTAAGAATGATGTTGCGATGACTGGAGAGGTTACATTACGTGGTAATGTACTTCCAATTGGTGGATTGAAAGAAAAATCAATGGCAGCTCATCGTTCAGGTATTACTACAATCGTTATGCCAAAGGCAAACATTAAAGATTTAGATGATATTCCTGAAACAGTAAAAGAAAGTATTACATTCATTCCAGTTGATCATGTATCTCAAGTGTTAAATGCAGCACTTGTAAAATAATGAGAACCTGTAACAAATGTGAATTAGTTATATCTGCGCCAGACCGTGAGTCTTGGCCAGATACAACGTTACCTGAAGTTGTATTAGCTGGAAGAAGTAACGTTGGTAAATCAAGTTTTATTAATACAATTACCAATCGTAAGAAATTAGCATATGTTGGAAATACTCCAGGGAAGACAAGATTATTAAACTTCTTCAACATTGATGATGAATTGATGTTTGTGGATGTTCCTGGTTATGGATATGCAAATATTTCAAAGAAACAACTGATGCAGTTTGGCGACATGATGGAAGATTATTTCGCAAATCGAGAACAGAAGGTTGGGTTGGTATTAATTGTAGATAGTCGTCATAAACCAACAGAAGATGATGTTACGATGATTGAATTTGCTCGTTATCATCAGATGAATACAATTGTGATTGCTACAAAATTTGATAAGCTAAAAAAGAACGAAAGAAAAAAGAACCTACTGAAAATCAGTGAAGTTCTTGAATTGCCAGTTGAATCAATTATTCCTTTCTCTAGCGAAACTAGATTAGGAGTAGATGCAGCTTGGAAAAAAATAGAATCATTATATTAAGAGGACCACGTCCTCTTTTTTTTGTGCTTGTTTAAGGAATTGAACCTTGTTCTGCTATTGCTGTTTTCCCGTTAAACTATACAAACATATGTTATCTGGAAATACTATTTCCAAATCTTTGTTACGATTCCATAAATATTCTCTTTCTTAATCCAACCATTGATAAATCCATGATTGTTGGAAATCTGATACTTGATATTATCTTTCTGTTTTTTGATTCCAGTAATTTTATGCGTATAATAATTACCTTTCACTTTACAAAACACAATATCATTTTCTTTCAAATCAATATCACTTACCGGAACTAAGGTTACAGGCTGATTTGATTTTAGAATCGGCAACATACTATTTCCTGCTTCTTTGTACTTTTCAATTGTTTTACCTTCAAGAAGTAGAGAAGCAATCATACTTGCCTTTGACATAATATCCTCCTTTCTTACGTTTACTGTATCATAAAAGGTAATAAAATGTAAAATTTGCCTCAAAAGCGAGCAAACAGTTTGTAAGTCACACGAAAAATTTATATACTTATAATGTACGAAAATAGGAGAACAAACATGAATATTTTAAAATTGAAGGATGATTTTTATTGGATTGGGGTTCAGGATCGAGAACTAAAAGTTTTTGATATTATAATGGAAACCGAATATGGAACTACTTACAATTCTTATCTGTTGAAGACAGATAGTGGTGTTGTGTTATTTGAAACAGTGAAAGTGAAGTTTTTTGACCAATATATTGAAAAGGTAAAAGAATTAACAAGTATTGAAGATATTAAGTATATTGTATGTTCACATACAGAACCTGATCATAGTGGATCAGTACAGCGACTATTAGAAATGAATCCAAACATTTCAGTTGTATCTAGCTTTGCCGCAAACCGTAACTTAAATGAAATTGTAAATGGAAACTTTAATTCAATGATTGTAAAAGACAACGAAGAGTTAAAGGTAGGGAATAAGACATTACGATTCTTAAGTGTACCGAACTTGCATTGGCCTGATACGATTTATACGTATATTGTTGAAGATAAAACGCTTGTAACTTGTGATTCATTTGGAGCACATTATGCAAGTGATGAAATGTTATTGTCGAATGTAAAAGACAGAACGAATTATGAAGATGCATTCCAATACTATACAACAATGATTATGAGTCCATTTAAACCATTTATCAAAAAGGCGTTAGAAAAGATTAAACCTTTGGATATTGATTTAATTGCACCAGGTCATGGTTTGATTATTGATACAGAGATTGATCATGCAATTCAAAAGTATGCTGACTTTGCGAATGAAGTAAAGAATGAGCGTGTAAAAGTTGTAATTCCTTATGTTACTGCATATGGATATACAAAAGAGATTGCTGAAATTATTTGTGAAGAAGTAAGAGCGAACAACATGGATTGTGAAATGTATGATTTAGTAGTTACAGATAATGATATGGTATTTGATGAAATGGTACAGGCAGATGCGATTTTATATGGATCATGTACAATACTTGCTGATGCACTACCTCCAATTTACAATATTATGAATCGTATGATTAGTGGTTATCATGGAGTGAAAAAAGTATCTGCATTTGGTAGCTATGGATGGAGTGGAGAAGCCGTTCCTAATTTATTGGTACGTTTGAAACAGCAACGGATGAAAGTTGTTGATGATGGATATCGTGTATTGTTTAAACCAAGTGATGCACAAAGAGAAGAGATTCGTGCATATGCACGTAACTTCATTAGCAAGATTTAAGGTTGAATATTTACCTTGATGTTGTTATAATATGAAATAAATACGAAGAATAGAAGGAGTACTTTAATATCTGAAACATAGAGAGTCTTTGGTTGGTGAAAAAAGATGGACGAATTAAAGGAAGGTAGTCTAGGAGTAGGTTGTCTGAACTAACAGTAGGATGATCCGAGTCACATACGTTACATGTTAAAGGCGCTGTTAGGCGTGAAGTAAGGTGGTACCACGAGCATTCGTCCTTTGGATGAGTGCTTTTTTATTTTTAAGGGGGTAAAATGAATCATTTAATTGAAACTGAACGTTTGTATCTACGAGAGATGAGCAATGATGATTATGCATCATTATCATCAATATTACAAGATGAAGAAACCATGTATGCTTATGAAGGTGCATTCAGTGATGAAGAAGTAAAAAATTGGATGAATTGGTTACTTGATAGTTACAAACAACATGGACATGGTTTATGGGCTGTCGTCTTAAAAGCGAATGATGAAATGATTGGTCAGTGTGGAATTACTGTCCAGAATGTGGAAGGTAAGGAATTGTTAGAAGTTGGTTATTTATTCCATAAGAATCACTGGCATAAGGGTTATGCAGCAGAAGCAGCCAGAGGCTGTAGAGATTATGCATTCAATGTATTAAAAACAGATGCTGTATATTCAATTATTCGTGATACGAATATTGCTTCCATGAATGTTGCAATTCGTAATGGTATGCACATTGAAAAAAGATATATAAAACACTATCGAGGAATCGATATGCCTCATTTCTTATTTGTGGTAAGAAATGAAGAAAGTTAGAGGAAAAGATATGAGAAACAAGTTAGATGTAAAATATGATCATATAAAAATCGAAAATAAATATTATGATCACTGGGTAAAACAAGGTTACTTTACTGCAGGAGATAAAAGTAAGCAAGCCTTCAGTATGGTGATACCTCCACCAAATGTAACTGGTAAGTTACATCTAGGTCATGCCTGGGATACGACATTACAGGATATCGTTGCGAGATACAAACGTCTGCAGGGATTTGATGTACTATGGGTATCGGGTATGGATCATGCTGGTATCGCGACACAGGCAAAGGTAGATGAACGCTTAAAGGAACAAGGAATCTCTCGCTATGATATAGGACGTGAGAAGTTCTTAGAACATGCTTGGAACTGGAAACATGAATATGCAAAACATATTCGTGAACAGTGGGCTACGCTAGGTTTATCTTTGGATTATACAAGAGAGCGTTTCACCCTTGATGATGGATTAAGTGAAGCAGTTAAGAAAGTATTCGTTGATTTATACAATGATGGATTAATCTATCAAGGTGAACGAATTATTAACTGGGATCCAGATGCACAGACAGCGCTTTCTAATATCGAAGTAATTCATAAAGAAATTGAAGGTGCAATGTACACCTTTGTATATGAGGTAGTAGAAACAGGACAGAAGTTACATGTTGCAACTACTCGTCCAGAAACAATGTTTGGAGATGTTTGTGTAGTAGTTCATCCAGATGATAAGCGTTATACAGATGTTGTTGGATTACATGTAATCAATCCAGCAAATGGTGAAAAACTGCCAATTATAACAGATGACTATATTGATGTGGAGTTTGGTACAGGGGTAATGAAGTGTACACCTGCACATGATCCGAATGACTTTACAATTGGAGAAAAGTATAACTTACCAAAACCAATTTGTATGAATCCAGATGGAACAATGAATGATTTATGTGGTAAATATGAAGGCATGGATCGTTTTGATTGTCGTAAACAACTGGTAGAAGATATCAAAGCAGCAGGTAATCTGGTAGAGATTAAAAAACATATGCATCAGGTTGGTCACTCAGAACGTACGGATGCAGTAGTAGAACCATACTTGTCAAAACAATGGTTTGTTAAAATGAGACCACTGGCTGATGAAGTATTAAAGAATCAAGAAATCGAAGATGAAAAGATTCACTTTACACCAAAACGTTTTGAGCACACCTTTCACCAATGGTTAGAAAAAATTGAAGACTGGTGTATTTCAAGACAATTATGGTGGGGACACAGAATCCCAGCCTGGTATCACAAAGATACAGGGGAAATCTATGTAGGTGAAGAACCACCAAAAGACTTAGATAGCTGGCAACAAGATGAAGATGTACTAGATACTTGGTTTTCAAGTGCACTATGGCCGTTCTCAACATTAGGTTGGCCACACGAGAGCGACGATTACAAGCGTTATTATCCAAATGATACCCTTGTGACAGGTTATGACATAATCTTCTTCTGGGTAGCTCGTATGGCGTTCCAGGCACGTTATTGTACAGACTCAAGACCATTTAAGGATGTACTTATCCATGGATTGGTACGTGATGATCAGGGACGTAAGATGTCAAAGTCACTGGGGAATGGTGTAGACCCAATGGAAGTAGTTGAAAAACATGGTTGTGATGCGATGCGTTTCTTCCTAACAACAAATTCAACACCAGGACAAGATTTACGTTATATTGAAGAAAAAGTAGAAAGTTCTAGTAACTTTATTAATAAAATCTATAATGCTTCAAAATTTGTACTGATGCATTTAGGAGATGAATTTGAAGTAAGCAATGTTGATCTTACAAATGCAAGTACGATTGACAAGTGGATTTTAAATCGCTTCAACGAAACATTAACAAACGTTACTGCAAATATGGATAAATATGAATTTGCATTAGTTGGTAATGAATTATACAGTTTTATCTGGGATGATTTCTGTAGCTGGTATATTGAATTATCAAAAGCCGAACTACAAAGTGAAGATGAAGCAGTAAAACTTGCTGCTAAATCTACATTATTAGTAGTACTGGAAGGAATCTTAAAGATGGTTCATCCATTTATGCCATTTGTATCAGAAGAGATTTATTTATCACTTCCACATACACAAGACAGTATTAATTTAGAATCATGGCCAACAGTAATACCTACAGATATTTCAAATACAGAAATGGAAGAAGTAAAACGTTTGTTGTCAATGGTAAGTGCAGTACGTGAAATCAAAGCTGCTTATAAGTTGAAACCAAGTGCTGAGATTGACGTAATTGTTAATGATAGTGAAGGAAACATCGAAGAAGTGAATGAATTTATTTCATCATTACTAAATCAAATGTGTCGTGCCAACTGGATTGCACAGGCAAGTGCTGAAGAAATGGTGGTAAGACCAATTGTTCAAGGATCGATTTCGGTTCCTTTGGCAGCACTAGTAAATATTGATGAAGAAATTGAACGTTTGAAACAGGAACAATCAAAACTTCAACAAGAAATTAAACGTGGAGAAGGAATGCTTGCCAATCCTAACTTTGTAAACAAAGCTCCTGAAGCAAAAGTAAATGCTGAAAAAGAAAAACTGGAAGGTTATAAATCACAATTTGAAATTGTAACCAACCGTTTAAACGAATTACAGAAGTAATGCAAAGAGTGGGGATTTCTCACTCTTTTTCTTATGCAACTAAAACATACAAAAAATGTTATCGAAAGTTGGTGGTGATAATGGAAATATGATTGTACAATAAAAGTACGAAATATATGAAAGGTGTGAAAAGTATGAAAATCATGATTCAAAAGAATTTAACATATTTAAGAAAGAGTGCAAAATACTCGCAGGAAGATGTGGCTGAAAAGATTGGAGTAAGTCGTCAGGCGATTGCAAAATGGGAAAGTGGAGAAACCCTTCCTGATATTATCAATTGCATAGCATTGGCAGATTTATATGATGTAGCACTGGAGGATTTACTTCATCATGATGAATCAAAAATTGGACAACCAATTGGACCTAAAGGAAAACATATTATGGGACTTGTTACATTACAGGAACGTGGACAGGTAGTCTTACCAAAAGACACACGAGAGATGTTTGATTTAAAAGCAGGAGATAAACTGATCGTATTCACTGATGAAAATCCTGGAACTGCAGGTATTGCACTAGTACCAGCTAAATATATGACCCATTTGACAACAATGATTAATAAGAATGTAGCGACAGATAAGGATGATGAAGAATGAATGCATTAAGAATTAATCAACTAAATAAAAGTTATACTGGATTTCAACTGAAAGATGTTTCTTTTGAGATGGAAGAAGGTAAAATCATGGGGTTAATAGGAAAGAATGGTGCGGGTAAAAGTACTATTATCAAATCCGTATTAAACATGGTAAAGAAAGACTCAGGAGAAATAGATGTACTAGGTTTTGACTTCTACAATGAAGAACAAGAATGGAAGCAGGAAATTGGTGTAGTATTAGGTGGAATTGATTTCTATAATCTAAAGAAGTTATCGACAATTACCAATGTTACAAAACGTTTCTATAAAAATTGGGATGAAAAGACTTATCAAAAGTATATGAAATACTTTGAATTAGATGAAAAGAAGAAAGTAAAAGAATTATCAAATGGAATGAAGGTAAAATATCTACTCACATTGGCACTTTCACATCAGGCAAAGTTACTTATATTTGATGAGCCAACCAGTGGATTGGATCCAGTATCAAGAGATGAATTGATACATCTATTTCAAACATTAGTAAAAGATAAGACAAGAAGTATATTGTTTTCAACACATATTATTTCCGATTTAGAGAAATGTGCAGATGATATCACGTATATTCAAAAAGGAAAAGTACTGACTAGTTGCGATAAACAAGCGTTTATTAAACAATATCAATATTTGAAAGAATCTGGAGAAGAAACAGTTGGAATGGAAGAGATTATGGTTCGTTTAGAAAGAAGGGATGGAAATGAAGAATTTATTGTATAAAGAAATTCGCTTAGCTGCGCATCCAAATTTATTTATATTTGCAGCACTTGGTTGTCTGGTATTAGTTCCAGCCTATCCATATAGTACTATTTTCTTATATGGAACGCTTGGTCCTGCAATTACCTTTATGTTTGCAAGAGAAAACAATGATGCAGTGTATACAGCACTATTACCAGTGAAAAAAAGTGATGTAGTCAAAGGGAAGTTTATGCTTATCTTAATTGCAGAATTAGGACAGCTTCTATTATCTGTACCATTTGCCATTCTTCGCTACCACTTATTTAGTGAAGGGAATGCAGTTGGATTAAACGCAAATATTGCTTTCTATGGATTTGGATTTATTGTTTATGCAATGTTTAATTATATATTCTTTACACGTTTTTATAAAACTGCCTATAAGGTGGGGACATCATTTGTATTGGCACTAATTCCTGTTGTTTTAGGAATGTTAGTTATTGAGAGTTTAGGACATATTCCATTTGTGCAATGGATTGATAGTGTTGCGATGAATGATATGATATATCAATTACCAATACTAATTGTCGGAATCATTGTGTTTACGATAAGTATTTGGATAACGTATAAAAAGTCAGTCAAAAATTTTGAAAATGTAGACTTATAGCATCTTATTTTAAGATGCTTTTTCTTACTGCAATGTCGATTTTTCATTCGGAATGCTTTATGGTACACTAAAAACAGTAGAATTATGTCTACGAATTAGGTATAATAGTAAATATGAAAGCGATTACAAAAGGAGGTCTCTTTATGGGGAAAAAGTTTGTTTATACGTTTCATGAAGGAAACGGTGAAATGCGTGATTTGCTTGGTGGAAAAGGTGCTAACTTAGCTGAGATGATAAATCTTGGTATGCCTGTCCCTTATGGGTTTACCGTTACTACTGAAGCGTGTAACCAGTATTATGATGATGGTGGGGTTATTAACGATGCTATCGTTAGTGAAATTTTTGATCATCTTGCTGAATTAGAAAAATTATCAGAAAAAACATTTGGTGATCCTACGAATCCATTATTAGTATCGGTTCGTTCAGGTTCAAGAGCTAGTATGCCAGGAATGATGGATACGATTCTTAATTTAGGACTAAATGATGATGTAGTAGAAGGACTAGCAAAACTTACAGATAATCCACGTTTTGCATATGATTCTTATCGTCGTTTTATTCAAATGTTTGCCGATGTTGTTATGGGATTATCAAAAGGAAAATTTGAAACAATTATCGATGATATTAAAGCAGAGAAGAAAGTATATTTGGATACTGAATTATCAACAGATGATTTAAAGGAAATGGTAAAACGTTTCAAAGCGTTCTATCATGCTCAATTGCATGAAGATTTTCCTACAGATCCAAGAGAACAACTGAAAAAAGCAGTAGAAGCAGTATTTAAATCTTGGAACAATCCAAGAGCAATTTACTATCGTAAGATGAACGATATCCCTTCAAGCTGGGGAACTGCAGTTAACGTACAGATGATGGTATTTGGTAATATGGGTGATACAAGTGGTACCGGAGTTGCCTTTACTCGTAACCCTAGTACTGGAGAAAATAAATTATATGGTGAGTTCTTAATGAACGCACAAGGGGAAGATGTTGTTGCTGGTATTCGTACACCAAATCACATTAGTGAATTACGTGATGTAATGCCAGAAGTATATGATGAGTTTGTAGCGATTACAAAGAAATTGGAATCTCACTATCGTGATATGCAGGATATGGAGTTTACAATTGAAAATAAGAAATTGTTTATGCTTCAAACAAGAAATGGGAAACGTACTGCAAAAGCAGCAATTCGTATTGCTCGTGACTTAGTTGAAGAAAAACTATTAACGAAAGAAGAAGCAGTATTAATGGTAGATCCAAAACAGTTGGATGCACTGTTACATCCAACGTTTGATCAAGCATCATTAAAACATGCTGTTGCAATCACTAGAGGTCTTCCGGCATCACCAGGAGCAGCAACAGGGCAAGTTGTGTTTAATGCTGCAGATGCAGTTTCTTACGCAGCTAAGGGACATCGTGTAATCTTAGTACGTCTAGAAACATCACCTGAAGATATTGAAGGTATGAATGCTGCAAAAGGTATCCTTACAGTACGTGGTGGTATGACAAGTCATGCTGCTGTAGTAGCTAGAGGAATGGGTATCTGTTGTGTATCTGGTTGTGGTGATATTAAAATCAATGAAGAAACAAAAACATTTAAAATCAATGGTAGAGTGTTTAAAGAATATGACTATATTTCATTGGATGGTTCTACTGGTAATGTATATGGTGAAGAGTTAAAGACCGTTCCTGCACAAATTGCAGGAGACTTTGAAATCTTTATGTCATGGGCTGATGAATTTAGAACATTAAAAGTACGTACCAATGCAGATACTCCTAGAGATGCAAAACAGGCATTAACATTTGGGGCAGAAGGTATTGGATTAGTTCGTACCGAACATATGTTCTTTGAAGGTGAACGTATCAAGGCAATTCGTGAAATGATTGTAGCGAAAACCAAAGAGCAACGAGAACGTGCACTGGCTAAATTATTACCAATGCAACGTGGAGACTTTGAAGGAATCTATGAAGCAATGGAAGGTAGACCAGTAACAATCCGTTACTTAGACCCACCGTTACATGAATTCTTACCAACTTCTTCTTATGATATCACTACATTAGCAGATGATATGGGAATGGAAGTGGATGAGTTAAAAGGAATTATCCAAGGATTACACGAGTTTAACCCAATGATGGGACACCGTGGAGTTCGTTTGGCAGTATCTTACCCAGAGATTGCAGAAATGCAGACAAGAGCAGTTATTGAAGCAGCAATCAATGTTAATAAAGCGAATCCAGAGTTTAATGTAGTTCCTGAAATTATGATTCCATTAGTTGGAGAAGTTGCAGAACTTAAGTATGTTAAGGATGTTGTAACAAAAACAGCGGATGAAATTATCAAAGAAAATGGAGTGAAATTAGACTACTTAGTTGGTACGATGATTGAAATTCCTAGAGCAGCATTAACAGCAGATGAAATCGCAAAAGAAGCTGAGTTCTTCTCATTTGGAACAAATGACCTTACTCAGATGACATTTGGATTCTCAAGAGATGATGCAGGTTCATTCTTAAACGACTACTATGACAAACGTATTTATGAACAAGACCCATTTGCTCGTTTAGATCAAAAAGGTGTTGGTAAATTGGTTGAAATGGCAGCGAGATTAGGAAGAGAAACAAGACCTGATATCAAACTTGGTATCTGTGGGGAACATGGAGGAGATCCTTCATCAATTGAATTCTGTCACAAGATAGGGTTACAATATGTTTCTTGTTCACCATTTAGAGTTCCAATCGCAAGATTGGCAGCTGCACAAGCAGCATTAAGAAACAAATAGATTAAAAAAAGCGACGAGATTATATTCTCGTCGCTTTCTTATGGAGCATCCTGTAAGGTCCATGTTACTTTCGCATTGTATTCACTATCCCTATAGACAGCACCAGGGAAGATTTTAGTCAAGATACCCTGACTCATATTCCAGGTGATAGTTGTCAGTTCCTGCGTATCATTACTGTCGTATACAAGATAAGGCTGTGAAGATAATTTTTCTTCCTCATCATTTTCATCGACAAATACTAATTCTAAATTATCCATAATTTTATTGTCTTGATCCACGAATGGCTGCTCAAGGGTTACAAATAATTTCCAGTTAGTCTTTGTTGTACGTGTATCCTCAACCTGTATCTGCCAGTCATCTACTTGCCGTTGTACAAGGGTAGGGGTTGAAGGAATATCAATTGTATGGAATGCTAAAGTTTCAGGAACATAACGAAATGATAAACCACCATTATCCTCTACAATCACATCTGCACTCTGATATAAATAATATCGATTGTTCGCAGTTACATTGATGCGATCACCAACACTAAGATCACTTAATGTAGTACTAAAAGTTCCATTTTGATCAGCATTGATCGTTACTTCTTTACTGTTATATTCAATTAATAATATTGCATTGGGAACACTACTTCCACTTAGTGTTGTATTTTGAACTGAGATAGGGTTTAATGATAATTCCAAACGTCCTAAAGAAAGTGCGTTCAAATTACTCATTGTAAACTGATTTACAGGATTTCCAGTTGAACCATCATCAGCTTCGTAGTTAGATGAAGTAATGTTGTAGCTACCATTCGCTCCTGCAGCCAATGTTCCATTAATGGTATAGTTATCAGCAGTATATTGTTTATTCCAATAATAATGGGGAGGATCCCACATCTGGTAACCTGGAAGCGCTGCCGTAGTCCAATAGTTTATTTGGTTTGCATTCATATTGAACTGACGTGCACCTGTATACTGAATTACTCTTTTTCCTGGACTATAAAACAATACACTTTTTGGATTGTTGATATCTATATAACCAGCAGCTGCTGTCATGTAAATAAGTGCAGTACCTGGTCCACTTCCTGCATATAAATATACATCAGAATTTTCACCAATCATAAATGGTGCTGTTGATCCTAACAAATACTGTGCAGTAATAGTGCCACCTTCAATATGGAAGGAACCACCATTGATATTGATTCCACTTCCAGTACCTGTCCCTGTTGCATTAAATGAATAAGCGGTTGCCTGCTTGCTGTATTGGTAGTATTGACCATCACTTTCAACTGTTATCCCATTAGATAAGGTTACACCAATGGCTTGAGTTCCATTGTTGTTAATGATGAATTTACCACTATTAATTGTTACTTTGTTTGCAGACATAACATTTGCTACATTGGAATTTGTCTCAATATTTACATTTCCACCATTCAGGGTCCAGTTGTTTGCTGTAGTTCCATAAATTAGATAACTAGATATTGTTGGTTTTGAAGCCAGATTAAAATTCGCATTTTCACGAATAATAACTTCACCACTAAATCTAGTCGCATAATCAAGGGAAGTAGTACCGTTAAGTTTTACATCAAAGATACTGTTTTTACCAAGGTCCATGGAACGTATCGAATTGTTAACGTTACTTAATTTAGGTCCATTGCTAATATAATAAAAAGCGGCATTTTCTTCCATAACAATTGCAACAGTTGAATTATAAAACATTGGATTACTTCCAGCATTCACTGTAACTGTACTTCCTTCATGAAAAGTCATAGTAGATGGCTGATAGAAATAAAAAATATTATTTGCACTACTATGAGTAATTGCTACTGTTCCATAGAAATCAACGTTCACTACTTCAGCAACCTCGTTTGCGGCAGAGGTTCCATTATACTGAATATTAATTGTAGTATCTTTGTAAACCGCATGGCCATATGGATTATGCGTAATTTGTGGACCATTATAGATAATATTATCGTAGGTTAACGTCACACCACTTACAGCATCAGCAACTTTGACTGTTCCATAGTAATTGTATCCATAAATATCAAGGTTCTTTAATGTAAAGTTATTCATGGAAGCATTATTTATATAAATATTACTAGTCGCACTAGCGGCTTTACCTTCTGTTAAAGTATGACGTACACCTTCATATGACCCGTTTATTGTAACGTTAGATTTTGTACTACTAACAGTTATTCCAGTCGTTTCCATTGTGATATCACTACCAAGATAAATGGTATCAATACCATTTGTAGAAGATTCAAGAGCTGTTTTCAGATCTCCATATGATGACACTACGATTTCATTCGTTGCTAATGCAGATGGCTCAACTTGACCTTCCTCAATCACTTCACTTTCACTATTTGCTTCAACTTCAACTACTTCCTCTGTTACAGGAGTTTCCTTGGTCTTGTTAGCTTCAACAGTTGAATCTTTAGTTGTTTCTTCACTACTATCATCATTATCTTCTGTTGTAATCACTTCATTTCCATACACTGATGAAAATAATGTAACTATAGCGAGAATAACAATAACAATTAAGCTGGTAATTTTTATTTTCTTCACAAGACCACTCCTTCCTTTACGTTACTTGTCTTCGTCTTTCTTTGAACGTTTACCAAAGATGAATGCAAGGTATAATAATAAGCTTAATATACCAACACCAGCAATGATAAAAATCCAAATAGGGAATTCATCATCAACATTGATTGCTTCATCATTTACGGATGAAGATGTGTCATCTTTTATTTCAAACTCTTCATCCCATTCCCAATAATCATCTTCGTATTCAACACGCATTTTTAATCGATATTGACCTGGTTCAATTTTATTGTTTTCCCAATCAACTACAAAATCAAAACTCGAATTTGGAGCGATTTCTGCAGTTGCTGTTTTAGCTGAGTGTAGAACTTCACTTTCGCCTTTTTTATATATTTGAGCATCAATCATTACATTTTTCATGATAATAGGTTCACTATTCTGCAATTTAACATTCACTGCAGTACGCATTGCTTCTAATGATGGCTCAATTGTTTTCAAATTCATATTTGGTTTTACTTGTTTTTCAGTTTCAGTAAGTTTTAAACCAAGTGCATAAGCAATCTTGTTTTCAATTTCAAAACCATCGCTTGATGATTCTTCATTTTCAGCATTGCTTTCTGCAGTTATATAGATTCCACCTAAGATCACACCATCATAAGATTCTTTAGGCATGGTTAGCTGAATATCTACAACAGTACTTTTATTTGCAGGAATAACTACTTCAGGAGTATCTACCACGGCGATTTCTTCAATCGAGTGTTTCATACTCTTATCTTGAATCCCATGCTCACTGTAAGCAATTACTCCATTGATCCCAGTAGATGCAGAATTTACTGCAATATAACTTGTGATTTCTTCATTACTGTTATTAGTAATCATAACTTGAATTGTCTGTTCCATCTCTGGGTCCATCTTTAAATCGAAATAACTTAAATTTTCATCAATCTGATTTTCTGGAATGATCGCACTCACAGAAAAGGTGATTGGATTTTCGCTTTGTGCATATGCAGAGGTGACCGCAATGCTAAAGCTAGCTATAAGTATTGATATAATTGTTAAAAACTTGATTTTATTTGTAATTTTGTTCATTACGGTCGTCCTCCTTTATACAAAACGCTCTCTTTATGGAGCGTTTGAAATAATCCAGTTTAAATTTGCTTTGTATGAATCAGTAGAAACATTAGCAGTGTTGACTGTTAATTGAACTGAATCATTTGTCGTTGCTTCACTCTCGGTAGGGAACCAACGTGTTACCCAAGTACCCATACCCTGATTATTAGCAGTAGTACCTACAAGTTTTTGTTCACTTTTACCAGAAGTAATTGTTACTGGGTCAGATGCTGTAGGGCTTACAGAACTATTTCCAGTTGTTGTTGCAGTAGTACCATTCTTGAAAGTAATGACACCATCAAAAGATTTTGATGCATCTGTATTTTCAAAAGCAGATAATGATACTGAAACTTTCCAACCAGCACCAGTACCTCGTTTATCAGTAACCTGAATATATGGCTTTAAATCTGTTAAATCATAAGTTTCAACATTACCAGTTATTTTTTGAGAACCAAATGCCATTTGTGGAACATAGTCAAGACTCAATGGCCCTTCCATTCCAGTACCAGGTCCAGTACCAGGGTTATCTGGATCAGTTGGATCAACAGGATTTGTTGGGTCCGTATTATCACCAGTAAATGTGATTGTGGCACCAGTAGATGTAGATTCTTCTTCTGCATTTACTACTTGTGTATTGCTGAATGTAAATACCCCTAATACCAGTGCGACTAATAGAATAAATTTCTTCATTATATGTATATTTCCTCTCTTTCTCAAGCAAAGAGCAAAACGTAAAAAAGTGAAGCCTTAGAATTTCATGGTTTCACGTCCAGTAATAATAGATTCGAATTTAAGAATTATATCAACTATCTATAGATAGTAAAAATCATAACAAGATATTGCCCTTGATATATCGCCCTTCGAAGCATTTTATATTTTCTGCTCTTGCTTCATCACGAGTATATAGGAAAGAATAAAAGTCGTCAATTAGATAGCCTACCAAAATGATATGAATTTATAAAAAGTGTGATAATTGCGACACACTTCCTTTTTGTAGTGAAAAATAGTATAATAAAAGCCTGTTAAATGGAGAGGTATATGTCATTCTTAATTAAATTTTTTATTAAAGATTATAAAAATATAAAAGATACAAAAGTTCGAGCTGCTTATGGAAAACTTGCAAGTTTTTATGGTATCTTCTGGAATATTATTTTATTTATAAGTAAACTTGTCGTTGGTACAATATTCAACAGTGTTTCGATTACAGCTGATGCCTTCAATAACTTAAGTGATGCAGGAAGCAGTATCATATCATTGGCCAGTTTTGTTTTTTCAAGCAAACCAGCGGATGAAGATCATCCATTCGGACATGAACGTCTAGAGTATATCTTCAGTATGATTGTAGCTTTTATTATTATGTATTTTGGACTACAGTTAATGATGAGCTCAGTTGATCAGATATTTAATCCAGGTGATGTAGAGTTTAATATTGCGATGATTATCGTTTTAGTATTTTCGATTCTAGTTAAGATTTATATGTACTTATACAACAATAAATATTCAAAACTTTTAAAATCTACTGTTATGCATGGTGCGGCAGTTGATAGTTTCAGTGATGTTGCTGCAACTAGTGTTGTTTTAATAGGAACGATCATTGCATATTTTACTGGTATTCAATTAGATGGATACTTAGGAATCGTAGTTGCCTTATTTGTAATGAAGAGTGGATATGAGATTGTTAGTGATACATTAAACAAGCTGATTGGAGAAGCACCAGATCCAGATTTTACTAAAAATATTATTCAAAAGATTTTAACATATAATGGGGTACTGGGTGTTCATGATTTAGTTGTTCATACATATGGGCCAGGAAAAACATTTGTTACTGTACATGTAGAGGTAAGTTGTAAAGTAGATATTCTGAAGAGTCATGATATGATTGATAATATTGAAAAAGACTTCGCAACTCATGAACAAATTAATCTGGTGATTCATATGGATCCAGTGGATATGAATGATGCATTCACGAATGAAATGCGAATAGCAGTTGAAAAGGAAGTGAAGAAAATCGATCACAGTTTATCAATTCATGATTTTAGGGTTGTAAGAGGTGATACTCACAATAATTTTATCTTTGATGTGGATGTGCCAATTGAATTTAAAATGAAGGATAATGAACTGATTAATTTAATTAAAGAAAAAGTCCCACAAGGTGATATACCGAATTATGCAGTTATCACTATCGACCATGCTTATATAGCAGTTGTCGAAAATGGACAGTAGAGTGTCAAAAAATGACACTTTTTTTATTTTCGTGACACTTATTTGCTTATTTTTAAAAGAGATATTACAATAAGGTTGTAAAAGGTATATAAATTATAAATGATTAATAACAAAAAAGAGGTGATGTAAATTGAAACGTCGAACACTGTTTAAAATGGTAGTTTGTATCTGCTTGTCATTTGTAACTGTAGCTATACCAAATCATAATCGTGTAAGTATCTATGCAGCAGAAAACGATGTTATTATACTCACTCATTTAGAAAATGGCACAACAACAACCGATGATAATTTATGGTTAAAAATAACAGGGCCGGTTTCTACACAAGTCGAAATTCCTTATGATAATAATATTACTTTAAGTGGTTTGCCTCTTGGTAACTACACTTGTGAAGTTATTGTACCTGCTGACTTAAGACTTTCAGATCTTGAAATAGATGCCATGTCATCAGAAGTAAAGACAAAGTTTGATTTCTCAGTATATGACAAAGGATCACCAAATAGTATTGATTTTTACTTTAGTGGTAAAGATGCAAAACCATTCTCATCTGCCAACGATATAATAAATAAGATTCTTTCTTCCACTTGGACAAGAGATAAGATTTATGATGTGAAGATATCAGCGATTCCTCATCCTTCTGAGTCACAGCCACTTGATATTGTGATGGTACTAGATGTATCAGGAACGATGGCATATGATATCGAATATAATGGCGAACCAGTTGAAGAACAATACACTAGGCTTGGAATGTTGAAGAAAGCATCAAAAGAATTTGTGTCTGTATTAGCTCAAGATGCACATCCAAATAGTAGAATTTCTATTGTTACGTTTAGTAATGATACAAAAATTATTCAAGATTGGATAAATCTTGATGGTATTAATTTGAATGCAATAAATAGTAAAATCAATTCAATTGGTATTGAAGGTGCTACAATGTCTGATTGGGGTTTAAAGGAAGCGAGACGACAATTTGAAAAATATCCTAATAGTCAGAATGAAAGAGCTGTTTTATTTTTTACTGATGGTATGCCAGGTGCAGTTATTATTCCGGACTCTGCGGCGTCTAATAATTATAGTTTCTATAAAGATAGAGGATACAGTTATCCCCTTAACTCATTTCGGGTAATGGCGGAATCTTTAAATCAAGCAGATGTATTGAAGGCAGAAAATAAAGGACAGCAAGTAAGTGTTAATAATTATTTCACTGGATATGGAAACAGTGCTTCAAATCCAAAAGTTAATTATTATGGAGTAACACTTGCATCTCAATATAGTTGGGACTTAGATTATCATGGACAAAGAGGAAAGTCTGTCTATGATTCTACTTATATTCCATGGTTAGCTAATAATCCAACAATTACTATTCCACCAGATACGTTTGCAACTGCAAAAGCAGGAAATTATAATCGAACAGGAAAAGCTTTAGGAGCAAAAATATATTCTATCGGAATTTTTGACACAAAGAATTATTCAGCTACGAAAGGTGCAATTATTGAGGATTTTATGGAACGTGTTTCATCTCAACCTTTTGAGGATTATTATCGAAAGATTACGAAAGAAGATGAGTTATATCTGGCATTCGATTTGTTTTCAGGTGTAATCTCGGGTAACTATCAAAATGTATATCTTAGATATTATATTGATGATGGATATACAGTTGAAGCGACTGGTAAAGGGGTTTACAAAGAAGTTGGTGGTGAACGTTATATAGAGTGGGGACCACTGGATATAGGTACCGGTAGTTACTTCAATGACGCAGGTATAGTGTTAAAGGCAGAAGATGAAAATAATCCAATTCCACCTGATGGAAGAGTTTATACAGAAATGAAAGTTGGTAATGAAATTGTTGAGTTGGATACTTCAATTACAAAACAAGTTACAGTAACTCAACGTTAATAAAAGGAAGTGATGTTATGCGAAAAAGAAAAATAACAGATACTCGAAAAGTAGGAAAAGGAGTTGTTGTAATAACAATATGTACGCTTTTACTATTCATTTTCGCATTATCAACAAATTCGAGTTATCTGTCTTATATAGCAAAGGACAAGCAGACGAATATTCTTGAGCTTCCATATGTCTATGTCACAATCAATGAAGATTTCCCACCAATACAATCGTGGACTCCCAACACGACAGTAACCAAGAAAGTAAATTTTCATAATACCGGCAACATGGACATATTGCTTCGCTGTAGTTATCTTGAGCGGTGGGGTCAAGTGAATGAAGCGATTTTATCAAACACATTTGATCATGATGGTGACCCAGCCACAAGTGAGATAGATGTAGTTGATAAAGGATGGAGCCGTTATTGGCCGCTCTACAGCGGAGCTGATAAAGAAGCACAATGGATGGATGGTGGTGATGGTTACTTCTACTATATGAAAGTATTAAAAGCAGGAGAAGTAACAGATCCAGTTTTGAATAATCTAACATTAAATGAACTGGCACCATCAGCATATTCGCAAAAAGAATATCAACTTAATTTTAAAATTGAAGCAGTATATGTTGATGCGGATAGTGCATACAGTTACTGGGGCAAACGCCCAGTAATTGAAAGTGATGATTTGGTAAGGTGGTGATGTGATGTTTTGAGGATAAAAAGAAACTGAAGATTGTTGGAAATATATTATTTTATATGGGTATTGTAGCAGTACTTGTACTTGCACTCGTGTTTCATTTTAGTGATGGTAAGGAAAAGTCGATATTTGGATATCGTTGGTATGAAGCAATGTCCGATAGTATGCAACCATCAATCAAGAAAGGTGATTTAATTATAGTAGAATTAGTGGAACCAAGGACAATTAAGGAAGGAGAAGCGATTACATATGCAACAACTGCAGATGGATCTGTTACTGTAACTCATAGAGTTATATCTAAGTTTAAGGATGAAGAAACGAATATACTTTTTTTCGAGACACAAGGGGATGCTAATGAAATTAGCGATCCATTAGTCAGTGAAAATCAGGTGATTGGTACAGTAAGATTTACTCTTCCATATATTGGATATATCAGTATGTGGATAAAGGAACACACATTCTTGTTTATTTTATGTATTGTTTTATTTGTGATTTCAATTAAACTTGTGCAGATGTTGTTAAAAAGAAAGAAGGAAAGTAGAAATGAAAGAAAAGAAGAAATTAAATAAAAAGAAAGTGACCCTCGTTACATCCTTGGTTGTACTTGTATTATTGATTTCATCTACATTGCTGTGGTTTACTGCGAAAGATACAGTGCCTAACATATTCAATATGGATACATTTGATGTGGAAGTAACCGAAAAATTCAATCCAAAAACACCAGTTACTCCTGGGCTTGATGTAGATAAGAAGGTAGGAGTTACTAATAAAGGTGAATCGGATGCAGTTGTTAGAGTACGATTAGAAAAAGAACTCATTCTAATGACAATGGATGGTGATGAAAACATAGAGATTTTTTATAAAACAGATCAAACGATAGCTGATGGAGATATTATGGTAAAGATTAGTGCTCGTCAAATTGAAGATTATATAGCTTCAGGCTTCGTGGAAGACACTGGTAACCTTTCAGGTTTACCTACAGGTGTAAAGGTATATAAAAGGGTGCAAAACAAACCGGATAACTCAGGAGAACTCGTAGAATATTTTGGATATGTTGAATCAAATAATCGTTTGATAAAATATGATCCAGATACTAAAGCTGTTACGTATGCTTATTACAAGCAAGATACAACAGGTGGAGTGAAGAAGGGATATAACGAAAAAGTAAATACTCCTCCAGAAGCAATGGATGATTTCACACATACAGGAATTGATTTGGTATTTGATAATGACAAAGCTACAAATTGGCCAGTTGATCCGGAAACAGGCTGGTATTATTACAGTAAAGAATTACCTGGAAAAGGTGTTACTCCATTACTGTTAGATCATGTTTCATTTGCAGATACATTAGATAATACATATAAAGGAGCGACATTTAAAATCACTGTTCACATGGAGGCAATTCAAGCCGAAAATGGAGCAGTAGCAACTGCTGGATGGCCAGTTACACTAGATGGAAATGGCAATGTAACTCTTGTTCCATAACATGTATATAGTAAATAATAAAGCAGTTATCATTTAATGGAAGGGAGGGGAGTTTATTAAAAAGAAAATCTTATTAGTTTTCGTTGCAGCTTTATTGCTGTTACAAGTAGATAGCATACAAAGTGCCACAATAGAACTCCCTGACATGTTGGTGAATGGTGATGATGAAGGATTTGAAATAATAGATGATGAAACAGGGCATTTCGCAAAACAGGATGATATCATGCCTGGTGATAAGATAACACGATCATTTCGAATACAGAATAACCATGATGAGTCATTTGATTTAGTATTATATCATGACAATCTTCTTAGTTATCACTATGAAAACAATAAAAAAGTTTCTGGTGATTTTATGGAGCAGATAGAGATTACATTGACCTATGAAGGAAAAGAGGTATACAAAGGCCCACTGCAATCAAAACAGAAGTCTATTGGTACAACATACGAGAGTGGAATAAAGCTTGGTGAAATCCAAGCGTATAAAGAAGCAGTTCTACAAGTAGATTATCACTTTGTAGGTGATTTATTAACAAACAAGTATCAAGAAGCTGAAGGGTCTTTTGACTGGATATTGCATGTAACCAAACGAATAGAAGAACCAAATGAACCGAAACCTAGTGATCCAAATGCTCCAGTACCACCAGTTTCACCAAAACCAGAACCTCAGGATACAGGAGATATTACAAACATAGAACAATATTTATTATTCTTATGTTTGTCAGGAGCTCTAGTCCTATATGTGACAAAAAAGAGGAGCGAACATTAACACTCGCTTCTCTTTTTATTTTTGTAATATAAAGGTTAAATTTCTTCCATCTTCCTTGCGTTTACGATAAGAGAAATAATTTTCTTCATCTTCATATGTATCACCATGATGTTGGAAGATATGAGTATCAGGAATTCCAGCATTGATTAACATTTGATAGTTAATTCCTTTTAAATCAACTAAGAATTTTCCGTTTTCTTTAGGGATGATAAAACAATCTGTTTCAAATGGTAATGCTTTTATTTCATCTACTACTTCTTGACCAACTTCAAAATTTAAAAATTCAATTGCGGGTCCAATATAAGCGTATAACTCACTTGCGTTACTATCCTCATCATAAAGTAAGGTATCAATCATTTTCTTGGTGATTTGCTTAGTTGTACCTTTCCATCCAGCGTGGATAGCCGCAATAATATTCTGTTCCTTATCATATATAAGTACAGGCACACAATCTGCTGTGAACACTCCTAACAGAATGTTCTTTTCTCTTGTATAAAGAGCATCACAATTATCGATTGCGTCTTTGGTGCTGAATGCACCAGCACCAATATCTTTCTTTGTTACTTTATGAATATTAGAAGAATGGGTTTGATTTGCGAATACACAATTCTCTAATTCGAAGTTTAGTTCCTTCATTAACTCTTTTCGATTTGCAATTACTGCATCCACTTGGTCAGTTGTATGTAACGCCATACTATTATCAAGTGGTTTTTCTGTATCCTTTAGGGTTGTTCCAGCATAAAGTTCTTCTATGCTATACCAATTCATATATGCCATTGTACGCTCTCCTTAGTGATTAACTGCAAGAACTGTTTTCCTGTTTCCATAGAGTGTAATTTAAGAACACATTATTTATTTCGGAAATAAGTTCACTGCTATTCGCTACCTGGTTTGTATAGATACCAACAAGGTAGGGTTCATCTGTATATACTATACCATAATCATGAGTATATCCACCATAATCACCATATTTGTGTGCAATTTCATAGTCATCTGTTGTTGCCTGTAAGAATTCACCTTCGGTTGCAAGTTTCATATTCTCTATTAATTGTGTATAGTCATTTTCGTGTTCGTATAAATACTGAATAATATGGTATCCAGCTAATGCAGTTGTTTCATTATTATAGTAAAAGTCATCATCAAACGACATTTGTGCATATTTCTGATACATTTCATCATAGGCTTCAAGAACTCCATAATTATTTAATAAAATCAGGGAAGCAGTATTATCACTATATACGATACTACTATATTGCAGGGTAGAGAGTTCAATAGAAGATCCTATTGCATAATTACTACTTATATAATCATAAGCAGAATAAGATTCACTTGAATAATAAAGCAATGAAGTATCTGATAGTTCACCGTTATTAATCATATCGTAATACAACATATTGAGTGGAACTTTATAAGTGCTTGCTGCAAGTACTTCACTTTCTTCGTTATAGAGGATTACATCATGATCCCCAGTCCACTCATAAAAGTAGGATACCTGTGAAGCGTCATCAGTGTATGTCAAAATGACAGTAGTAACAATATCTTCTACACTTTCACTCGTAAAATCATATTCATAAGAACTTGAAGATACAATCTCACATGAATCTTCACCTTCAATTTCATTGATTACATTTATCGCTTCATCTTCTTCACTTTGACATGCACATAGTGATAGGCATAAGAAAAGACAGATTAGTGATAAACCTATGTTGTTTATATGTTTCATACAGCCCCCGCATTTGTATCATTGCTGATACTGTATTATAATCGCTTGTTTGTGTATTTCATGTGATGACTAGTTATAAATTTCGTGATAAAAGCCCATAGAATATGGGAAATATGAAAAATTAACAGAAATTAGCACTAATGAGTTGACAGTGCTAAACTTCTGTTATATACTGTTAGCAGACGTTGAATTCGAGTGCTAGAAAGAGGTGAAAAAATGTTAACACCAAGACAGACACTCATCTTAAAAACTATTATAGATGAGTTTACAAAAACTGCGGAACCAGTTGGATCTAAACGTCTTATGACTTTATTAGAAATCAGTGTTTCTAGTGCGACTTTACGAAATGAAATGGCTATCCTTGAAGATTATGGTTTGCTTGAAAAAACTCATACTTCATCAGGAAGAATTCCATCAAGTAAAGGTTATCGTTATTATGTAGAGAATTTAATGGATACCCAACTGGATAGTGGAGTACAGAATGCGCTTAGTGAAGTGTTCAAGGAACGACATTATACGATGGAAGAAATCGTTGTGAAAAGCTGTGATATCTTATCGCAGATGACCAACCTTACATCAGTAGTTCTTGGTCCTGAAACAAGTTCACAAACACTCCAGCACATACAGATCTTTCCAATCAATGAAAGAAGTGCTGTCTGCGTATTTATTACCAGCCATGGTCATACAGAGAATAAAACATTCCACTTTGATGAAAATGTTTCATTAAAGGATATACAGACATGTTGCAATATTCTTAATGATCATTTAGCAGGTACACCAATTAGTGAAGTAGTAAACAAGATGGATGAAATTCGACCAATGTTATCAAGTCAGGTTTCAAGACATGAGATCTTATTTCAAGCATTTACAAGTGCTTTTGTGAAATTCGCATCTGATAATGTTTATACTTCAGGAGCTTCTAACATGCTTTATCAACCAGAATTCGCGGATATTGAAAAATTGAAGCAATTGATGAAGTTTTTGGAGGATTCATCAGTGTGGCGCCAACTTGGTAGTAGTAATGAAGATATTTCAATTCGAATCGGTACTGATAATCAGGTGATTCCAATGGAAAATGTTTCAGTTATTACTAGTAAAATCAAGTTGAGCAATGAAGAAGAAGGCCAACTGATGGTGGTAGGACCAACAAGAATGCCGTATAACAAAATCGTCGCTTTGATGGAATATATGGCAAAAGTGATTGAGGATTTATATCGTGATGATGGTTAGGAGATTAAAATGAGTGATGTAAATAAAGAAAAAGATATCTTTGAAGAGGTAGATATTGATGAGCCTGAACTAGAACCACAAGTTGTGGAAGAAGAGGAAGTCGAAGAAGAATCTTCAACAGATAAAAGTGAAAAGAAATTTTTTAAGAAGAAAAAGAAAAAAGAAGAAATTCTAGAAGATGAAATCATCGAGTTAAGAGAAGAATTGGCAAAGACGCAGAATATGTATTATAAAGCGTATGCTGATACAGAAAACTTGAAGAAACGTTTGCAGAATGATGCCGATACTTTACGTAAGTATCGTATTCAATCATTTGCACAAGAAATTCTTCCAGCAATCGATAATATGGAGAGAGCAATTGCATTTGAAGGCAAAGATGAGG
The DNA here is from genome assembly GCF_030814225.1 of Breznakia pachnodae. Taxonomy (GTDB): domain Bacteria; phylum Bacillota_I; class Bacilli_A; order Erysipelotrichales; family Erysipelotrichaceae; genus Breznakia; species Breznakia pachnodae. The sequence continues at coordinate 107,477 of NZ_JAUSUR010000001.1, read as the reverse complement.
AAATGAAGAATTATGTTGAAGGAATCAATATGATTTATCAACAGTTAAAAACAGCCTTGGAAGCAGAAGGGGTTACAGTGATTGAAGCGCTGGACCAACCATTCGATCCAAACCTGCATCAGGCACTGGTTAGCGAAAAAGTAGAAGGTGTTGAACCAGGAATCGTAGTAGAAGAAATTCAAAAAGGATATTTATTGAAAGATCGCATCTTAAGAGCGAGCTTAGTTAAAGTTAGTGAATAAACTCAGGAGGTAAGGAAATTATGAGTAAAATAATCGGTATTGACTTAGGTACAACAAATTCATGTGTTGCCGTAATGGATGGTAGTGATGTTAAAGTAATCACAAATCCAGAAGGAAATCGTACAACACCATCAGTAGTAGCATTTAAAGATGGAGAAAAAGTTGTTGGTGATGCTGCAAAGCGTCAGGTAGTAACAAATAAAGATACAGTAATGAGTATCAAAAGAAAAATTGGTACAAATGAAAAAGTTCATGTAAATGGAAAAGATTATACACCACAAGAAATTTCAGCGATGGTATTACAATACTTAAAATCATATGCAGAAGATTACTTAGGTGAAAAAGTAACAAAAGCAGTTATTACAGTTCCTGCTTACTTCAATGATGCACAAAGACAAGCAACAAAAGATGCTGGTAAGATTGCTGGACTTGAAGTAGAAAGAATTATTAATGAACCAACAGCAGCAGCGCTTGCTTATGGTATTGATAAAACAGATAAAGAACAAAAAGTTCTTGTATATGACTTAGGAGGAGGAACATTTGATGTCTCTATCCTTGAACTTGCAGATGGTACATTTGAAGTATTATCAACAGCTGGTGACAATAAACTAGGTGGAGATGACTTTGATGAAATTATCGTAAAATGGATGCTAGAGGAATTTAAGAAAACAAACAATGTTGATTTATCAAAAGATCAATTAGCGATGCAACGTTTAAGAGATGCTGCAGAAAAAGCGAAAAAAGATTTAAGTAGTATGGCACAATCACAAATCTTATTGCCATATATCTCAACTTCAGCTGGTGGACCTTTGAACTTTGAAGCTACATTATCAAGAGCTAAATTTGATGATATGACAAAAGGTTTAGTAGAACGTACAGTTGGACCAGTTCGTCAGGCATTAAAAGATGCCGGATTAACTAAGAATGATATTCATCAAGTATTATTGGTTGGTGGATCTACAAGAATCTTAGCGGTTCAAGAAGCAGTAAAAAGAGAATTAGGTAAAGAACCAAACCGTAGTGTAAACCCTGATGAAGTAGTAGCAATGGGTGCTGCTATCCAAGGTGGAGTTATTACTGGTGATGTTAAAGATGTATTATTACTAGATGTTACACCATTAAGTCTTGGTATTGAAACAATGGGTGGAGTTATGACTGTATTAATTGACAGAAATACTACAATCCCAACTAGTAAATCACAAGTGTTCTCAACTGCAGCTGATAACCAACCAGCAGTAGACATTCACGTTCTTCAAGGAGAACGTCCAATGGCGGCTGACAATAAAACTTTAGGTATGTTTAAACTTGATGGTATTGCACCAGCAAGACGTGGAGTTCCTCAAATCGAAGTTAAATTTGATATTGACGTAAACGGTATTGTTAACGTATCAGCTACAGATAAAGGAACTGGTAAAGAACAATCAATCGTAATTCAAAACTCTAGTGGATTGAATGATGATGAAATTGAAAAAATGGTAAAAGAAGCTGAAGAACATAAAGCTGAAGATGACAAACGTAAAGAAGAAGTTGAACTTAAAAATAAAGCAGAACAATTTATTAACCAAATTGACCAAGCGATGACTGATTCAGGAGATAAGATGGATCCTGCTCAAAAAGAAGAAACTCAAAAATTGCGTGATGAATTACAAAAAGCTCTTGATGAAAACGACATTGACACAATTCGTACAAAACTAGAAGCATTGGAAGCTGCAGCTCAAGCAGCTAGTGCATCGATGTATGACCAACAAGGACAACCAACTGGTAGTGCTGATGGTGGATCTAACGACGACGATGTAGTAGATGCTGAATTCGAAGAAAAATAAGATAGTTGTAGATTTGAAGTTCTAGTTTTTGACTAGGACTTCTCTCTATGTGATATCATAGTTTGTAGGGATTAGGAGGTTTTGCGATGGCAAAAAGAGATTATTACGAAGTGTTAGGACTGGCTAAGGGAGCGAGTGATCAGGATATTAAGAAAGCCTATCGAAAGATGGCGAAGAAATATCATCCTGATGTAAATAGTGACGAAGGCGCAGAAGAAAAATTTAAAGAAGTAAATGAAGCTTACGAAGTATTGAGTGACTCGCAGAAAAAAGCAACTTATGATCAATTTGGTCATGCTGGTTTAGATGGACAAGGTCAAGGCTTCGGTGGTGGTCAGGGATTCTCTGACTTCGGTGGATTTGAAGATATATTTGGTTCTTTCTTTGGTGGAGGATTTGGTGGTGGTCAATCAAGAGCATCTACAGGTCCCCAAAAAGGAAATGATCGCTTTATGCAGATGCGTGTTGACTTTATGGATGCTGTCTTTGGTAAAACAGAAGAAATATCTTTGGAAGTTGATGAGCAATGTAGTGAGTGTCTAGGTAGCGGTGCTAAAAGTAAAGATGACATTGAAACCTGTGAGACATGTCATGGTAGTGGTCGTGTTGTAACTCAACAAAGAACTGCTTTTGGAGTGTTCCAAAGTGAAAGTGTATGTCCAACTTGTCATGGAACAGGAAAGACAATTAAGAATAAATGTCCAAAATGTCATGGTAGTGGACATGAACACAAACGTGTAAAGTTAGATATTAAAATTCCAGCAGGAATTCAAAGTGGTCAACAGATTCGTATTTCCAATAAAGGAGAAAAAGGAGTCAATGGTGGACCAAATGGAGACTTATACATTGAGATATTAGTTGCTCCACATAAATCATTTGTACGTGATGGAAATGATATTCGTATTTCAGTTCCAATCAGTAACATTGATGCAGTGTTGGGTACAGAGTTAGATATTCCAACTGTATATGGTGATGTTTCTTTGAAGATTCCAGCAGGAACGCAAAGTGGAACTAAATTCCGTTTGAAAGGTAAGGGAGTGAAATCAACAAGAGGTTACCAAGGTGATCAATATGTTGAAGTAAAAGTTGAAATTCCTAAGAAACTTTCAAAACAAGAAAAGGAACTTTATGCAAAACTGCGTGATACTGGAAAGTATGAATCACCGTTTGATAAATTCAAGAAAGCATTTAAGTAAGCAATTTGTTGCTTACTTTTTTTGTTGACAAAATTTTTGTTCACAATTATAATGAGTATATACTCAATGAGTGAGGTGTCAATATGAATAAACGTCAATTACAGAAAGAAAAAACAAAGGAAAAGATTGTAGAGAATGCATATATGCTTTATGCACAGGAAGGATTTCAAGTATCCACCAGTGAGATTGCTAAGCAATCAGAGGTAGCCCACGGCTCTATCTTTTCTCATTTTCCAACCAAAGAAGATCTGTTAATTTTTGTGATTGGAGAGTTTGGAAATAAACTAACAACTCGACTACACGAAATATCTGTATCATCAATGCCGTTAGAAGATGCGTTATATGCGCATATTGAAGCAATCGAAGAATATGAGGATTTCTATATAAACTTTATTAATGAACGTCATAGGCTTCCTAAAGAGGCGACAGTAAGTTATATTTCAATCCAGTCTGCTGCATCGCATCATTTGGAAAAAGTGTTAGAAAGAGAAAAGATTGTAGATATTCCTTTAAACTTTGCATTTAACAGTTGGGTTGGACTATTACATTATTATTTGTTGAATCGTGACTTATTTGCACCAAACACTTCAGTAATAAAAAAATACAAGAATGAATTAGTTGACACCTTTATCAAAATGATTAAAAAATAGGAGGAAATCATTATGAAAACATGTATATCTTGTGGAATGCCACTTAGAGAAAAGAAAGATTATCCATTAGAAGATGAAAGTAAAGATTATTGTGTACATTGCGCAAATGCAGATGGTACATTACAAACATATGATGAGCGATTAGATGGAATGACTTCATTTATTATAAAAACACAGGGGTTGGATCATGAAGTAGCGCAAAGTGTCGCAAAAGATATGATGAGTAAGCTACCTGCATGGAAAGATGTTCATTAGAAAGAAGGATTAGAATATGAGTAATGAAAAGAAAAGTGGTTATCAACTCTTTTTAGAAGAGTCGCCGGAAGTGGCACAGGCATTTGGTGGGTTAATCAATGCATTATCTACAGAAGGTAGTTTGGATGATAAAACAAGGCAATTAATTTATATTGGAATTAGAGCTTCACAAATGCAACCACAAGCAGTAGTGGCGCATGTACCAATGGCAAAGATGGCAGGAGCCACAAGAGGTGAAATCAAAGATACAATCTTAATGACGCTAGCAGTCTGCGGTATTACAGGTGTTACCAACTGTTTAGTTCCAGCACTTGATGCATATGATTGTGTGTCGTAGAGTTTATTGTGGAACTAACAGATTTACCAAATGTAGGAAAAGTACTTGTATCTAACCTTAATGAAATTGGAATTCATACACCTGAAGAACTATACAAAGAAGGTAGTATGAATGTATTTATAAAAATAAGAGAACAAGTGGATTCTGGAGCTTGCCTAAGCATGTTGTATGGCATTCAGGGAGCAATTGAAGGAATATCTTATACAAAACTATCTGACATAACAAAATTAGAATTAAGAGCTTTCTATCATTCACTAGATGGGAACTAACTCCTTGTTGGTTTTATTCAAACCTATGTTATAATTATGTAGTTTAACGGAGGGTCTATGAATAAACATACAAAAACAATTGGTATAGGAATTGCTTTGTTACTTCTTGGAGTTATCCTGCAAGTAGTTGCAACATCACCAGACACAGCATCAGAGTTAAGAGATTTAGGAGTTTTACGACTAATCCTTGATGTTGCAGGTATCGCTTTTATTGTTATAGGTATAAGAGCGAAAAGAAACGAAAAAACAAACTGAGTAAGGAAAATGCGTATTTATGTTACGCATTTTTTTCATTTAATTTATTGGAAACATACACAAAACCATCACATTTCTTCTTTATCTTTAATGTAAGTGAAGTGAGGAAGTCTATGAGAAAAAAATATAAAATAGTTGTTGGCTGCATTTTGGTTATTGTTGTTGCAGTAGGGTGTTTTGTGGTAGGAAGCAGATCTTTATCAGCGAAAGAAGGTAGTCTGGACTGGTATCGAGAAAATATTGATTTAGTGGAAAGTGAATCTATGGGTGATGATATTTATGAAGTGGAAATACCAGAAGAAGGTGATATCTACAGTGATAACTATCAGCAAGTAATTGATGAGAAACTTGAAGAATTATCAGAAAAAATTGAAGAACCAGTCTTGGTATACAATCCATATGGAAGTGGAAATTCATCATTTGTTTTACTTACTAGTAATAATGAGATTAAGTCATTAGATTATACTATTCAAACCGATGGATATAGTGACTATAGTGAAAGTGCTAAAAAATATGAGTTATCAAATGGAAATAGTGTATTTCAAATTATTGGTAGTGTATTAGGCGAAAAAAATGTAATCACTGCAGAATTATCCGATGGTAAAAATGATCAAACATATACGTTTGATGTGACAATGCCAGAATGTAGTGATACCATTGAGACTCAACTTGAAACAACTGATGGCACAAGTAGTGAAGAATTAAGTAGCGGTTTGTTTGCTTTGTTAGGGCACGATAAGAGTTTTAACTCTAATATTTATCTTTATGATAATAATGGTACCTTAAGAAATGAATTACCTTTAAATGGATATCGAAGTGATCGGATTTTGTTTATTGATAATACGATGCTTTATTCTTATAAAGCTGATGGTTTTGTTCAAGTGAATGGTCTGGGTAAAATGGTAAAATTTTATGAAATAGATGGTTATGAACAACACCATGATTTCATTTATGATGAAGATAATAATCAGTTATTAATATTGGCAAATGAAAATGATGCAGATACAATCGAAGATATTGTAGTAGCTCTTGATTTAGATACAGGAGAGGTAAGAGAACTGTTGGATATGAAAGATTTCTTCCCAGAACTTTATGATCTTGCTGTTGCACCAGAAGATGGAAATACGTATGGTGGAGATGAACTGGATTGGATTCATTTAAATAGTCTGGAAATTATTGGTGATGATTTATTATTAAGTTCACGAGAAGTGAGTACAATTATTAAAATTGATAATTATAATACGGATCCAGAACTGGATTATCTAATTGCAGATGAAACGCTATATGAAGGGACTGAATACACATCTCTATTGTTGGATAAAGTGGGAGACTTTGTATCACAGGCAGGTCAGCATTCTTTAGTTTATGAAGGAAGCAATGAAGATGGTACTTATTATGTTTCAATGTACAACAATAACTATACAGCTGCACGAACAAGACCGGATTTGGATTGGAGCAATTTTGAAGGAGCAGGAACTTATCAAGAAGGAGAAGCATCCTATTACTATCAATATTTAGTTGATGAAGAAAACAATACTTATACACTTACTAAGAAAGTAGCTTTGCCTTATTCTAGTATTGTAAGTAGCATTGAAAACTATGAAGATCATTTAGTAACAAGTTCAGGTATGTCTAACTGTTTTAATGAATATGACAGTGAAGGAAATCTGATAAGAGAGTATACATACACGTCAGAAAAATATGCTTACCGTGCATTTAAATATGATTTTAGTAACTTCTATTTTGAATAATCTTGGTCAATCTAAAAGCAATTCATAAATAATGATGATATCATCTAAATATGTTAGTCATAGTTAACAATAGGAGGAAATGATATGAAAGTAGTTTATGCATCAAGAACTGGGAATATTGAATTGTTTCTGGATAAATTAGATTTAGAAAATCTTGAAAAGATTGAAAGTGGAGATGAAAAGGTAAATGAAGACTTTGTGGTCGTTACATATACTGATGGGTATGGAGAAGTTCCATATGAAGTAGATGCCTTTTTAACAAATAATAAGGATCATCTAAAAGGTGTTATTTCCAGTGGAGATCGAAGTCATGGTGAAGAAGTATTTGCGAAAGCAGGGGATGTGGTTGCAGAAACCTATGGAGTTCCTTGCATGTACAAATTCGAAAACGATGGCGATGATGAAGATGTTAAAACAGTAAAAGAATTATTAGAAGCATAACAAAAAATCACTTCACAAAATGTTGAAGTGATTTTTTTTGACATGTATAATTTATTCGCTAATCTCTATTTATGAAATAATCTTTAATTACATTACCTTCTACATCAATTAATGAGAATGTATCGTGTTCCAATACACCAAACGTATGAGGGTTATTTTCTTTCGGAAGGGATACACTACCTGGATTAATAATGTGAACACCAGTTTTCTCTTCCATTACTGGAATGTGAATGTGTCCAAACATAAATACATCACCAGGTCTGATACCTTCAGGTAAATGATCTGGATGATACACATGACCATGAGACAAGAAGATACGATAGTCTTCTTCAATAAGTGTCTGTGAGGTATTTGTTATTGGGAATTGTAAAACCATCTGGTCTACTTCACTGTCACAATTTCCTCGACAAGCAATAATTTTGTCTTTCATTTCATTTAGCAATTCAATTACTATCTTTGGATTATAATCTTTAGGCAATGGATTTCTAGGTCCATGGTACAAGATATCTCCTAAGAGTAGTAAGTAGTCACACTCGTATTCTTTGAATGCATCTGTGACTTTTTTTGCGTAATATGCACTGCCGTGTATATCACTGGCGATTAGATATTTCATGAAATTTTCCTCCTGCAATTTTTAATAAATGTTCATGGGTATTTTTATCTTGATGATGAATAATATATTTTAGAAGATATTGTAAAATAATACTAATCTCTTCTCTTTGATAACCTAGCTGTATCATATCATTTCCATCTACATTAAGTCCATAAATTGTATAGACTTCCTGATTGTTTTCCATTTCTTGAATAAGTGCAATTACTTCATCAATCACCTGATTCTTTTCTTCTATAATATCAGGATTTTTTCCCATGTTATCAAACTTCTGCACTTCAAGAATTTGATAGGCAAGAGTAAAGTTTCCTTGTAACTTGTAAAGAAATTTTCTAATTGTTTTTTTCTTTGGTTGCAAGTAATAGTCATGATATTCAATTAAAGTATATACATCTTTAATGATTGCTTTTGGAAAACGAAGCCGATTTAAGATAACTCTGGACAACTTGGCACTGGCATGTGCATGTCCCTTAAAGTGTGCATGATTATTAGTATCCATTGTCTTAAAATTCTTTTTTTCTAAATCATGAAGCAAGATTGCTAAACGAAGGGTTAGTGGTGCTCCTTTACTAGCGTTAAGTGCAGCATTCATATGATCAAATACATCATAGATATGATAACGTGATTCCTGCGGTACATCAAAAGCGAGTTCGTATTCAGGGATGATCTCTAACAACGTATAAGAGTCTCTAAGCAACAATAATAAGTCATCCTCATCAGATTCCAAAAGTTTAATAAATTCATCTCGTATCCGTTCTTTTGATATCGAGGAAAGAAGATGTGCATTTGTTTGAATTGCCTTATACGTCTGTGGTTCAATCGTAAAGTTAAGAACACACTTAAATCGTAGTGCTCGTAATATTCGTAATGCATCTTCATTGAAACGTTCACTGGCATCACCAATACAACGAATAATACTGTTATTTAAATCTTGAAGTCCATCAAAGTAATCAAGTATTTTATGGTTATCTATACACAAAGCATTGATGGTAAAGTCTCTTCGCTTTAAATCTTCTTTAAGACTGGGGGTAAATTCAACATGACTAGGTTTACGATGATTCAGATAGTCTTCTTCGATTCGATAGGTTGTGACTTCTACAGGTTCTTTGTCAATAATAAAAGTAACGGTACCATGCTGAAGACCAGTAGGAACTACAGTTATATTATCCTGCTTAGCTATAGTTAATAGTTCATCAGGTAAACAATTAGTTGTGATATCAAAATCATGAACACTACGATCAAGTAATAAATCACGTACACATCCACCGACTAAAAAAGCTTCATAATTATGATTATGAAGAAAGTCTAATACAAATTGTACATAGGTAGGTATAATAAATTGTTGATTTAGTTTCATAGCATTAACATTATAGCATTGATGGAAAAAAATAGAAATATTAGCACTTATCACTTGACAGTGCTAATAAAGATAGTATAATAATATTAGCACTTAATGAGTTAGAGTGCCAATCGATAAATAAAAAAGATGTGGGGTGAAATTATGAACTTTGAAAAAATGTCATCTAGTCTACAAGAAGTATTTATGAAATCCGTAGAATTAGCGAAAAGTCTTTCACATGCAAGTGTGGATACCATTCACTTATTAAAGGAATTATTTGAAAGTGATGTATTAGATGGGCTATATCGTAGACTACATATTAATAAGCAAGAAGCTCTGGTATTAATTGATGATGAGCTTGAAAAAATAGCAAAGAGTAGTGGTGATCCAGTATTATCAAATGAGGTTGCCAAGAGTTATGAGAAAGCAGTGAAATGGAGTGAAGAACACAATGAGTCTTATTTGGGTTGTGCATCTCTGTGGATTGCTTTGATGTTTAATAATTCTTATATCTCTAAGTTATTGGTAAAACAATTTAAATTAAAAGAAAAAGAAGCATACGAACAAGAATTAGAGAGAAGAGGTGGTAAAGAGATGGATACACCAAATGCAGAAAATAACTTGGAAGCGTTAAGTAAATATGGACGTGACTTGGTTGAAGATGTAAAGAATGGAAAGATTGATCCAGTTATTGGTCGTGATGATGAAATTCGTCGCGTAATTCAGATTCTTTCAAGAAAAACAAAAAACAATCCAGTATTGATTGGGGAGCCAGGTGTTGGTAAAACCGCAATCGTTGAAGGGATTGCATGGCGAATCATGAAAGGTGATGTTCCTTTTGGTTTGAAAGAAAAGAAATTAATAGAATTAGATATGGGTTCTTTGATTGCAGGTGCAAAGTATCGTGGAGAATTTGAAGAACGTCTGAAAGCAATACTGGATGAAGTAAAGAATGCAGAAGGTAATATTATTCTGTTTATTGATGAAATTCACAACTTGGTAGGTGCAGGTAAAACAGAAGGTAGTATGGATGCAGCTAACTTGTTGAAACCGCTCTTGGCACGTGGAGAATTACGTTGTATTGGGGCAACTACATTTAACGAATACCGTAAGTATATCGAAAAAGATGCTGCCTTAGAACGTCGTTTTCAAAGGGTACAGGTAGAAGAACCTACAGTAGAAGATACAATTGCAATTCTTCGTGGTCTAAAAGATCGTTTTGAATCTTACCATGGAGTAAAGATTTTGGATGAGGCAATTATCTCAAGTGCAGTATTATCAAATCGTTATATTACAGATCGTTTCTTACCAGATAAAGCGATTGACTTAATTGATGAGGCTTGTGCACACTTACGTGTTGAAATGGATTCAATGCCACAAGAAATTGATGAATTAATGCGTAAAATTATGCAGTTAGAAATTGAAGAAACTGCACTTAAAAATGAAAAAGATGTAAAATCAAAAGACCGTCTTAGCGTAATTCGTGATGAATTAAAAGAATTAAAGGGTAAGAAAGATATATTATACACAAAATGGAATGATGAAAAAGCAGAGTTGGAAGAATCTAAAAAAGCCAGAGTATTATTAGAAAAAGCAAAATTAGATTTAGAAACTGCTCAAAATGACGGACGTTATGAAGAAGCGGCTCGTCTTCAATATGAAACAATTCCTAATTTGGAAAAAACAATTAAAGAAGATGAAAAGAAAAACAAAGATGGTGCTTTAATTTCGGAAACTGTTACGGAAGAAGAGATTGCTGATATCGTATCTAAGTGGAGTGGAGTTGAAGTTAGTCGTTTGGTAGAAAGTGAACGACAAAAACTATTAGAACTTAAGAACACACTTGAACAACGTGTAGTTGGACAAGATGAAGCATTAACATTAGTAAGTGATGCAATCTTAAGAAGTAAAGCACAGATTCAGGATGAAAACAGACCAATTGGTAGTTTCTTATTCTTAGGACCTACAGGGGTTGGTAAAACGGAAGTTGCAAAGGCATTAGCTGAACAACTCTTTGATTCGGAAGATCATATCATTCGTATTGATATGAGTGAGTACATGGAAAAACATGCAGTATCACGTTTAATTGGTGCTCCTCCAGGATATGTAGGATACGATGAAGGTGGTCAACTTACCGAAGCAGTAAGAAGAAACCCATATTCAATTGTATTGTTTGATGAAGTAGAAAAAGCACATCCGGATGTATTCAATGTGTTATTGCAAATATTGGATGATGGACGAATTACTGACTCAAAAGGTGTTACGGTTGATTTCAAGAATACAATCTTAATTATGACAAGTAATCTAGGAAGTCAATATGCATTTGATCCAGATAAATCTGAAATGAAAGCAAATTATATGAATGAAGTAAAACGTTACTTCAAACCAGAATTTGTGAACCGTATTGATGAAATTGTAGTATTCAATGCTTTAGATAATGAAATGCTTGCGAAAGTAGCAAGAAAATTCATGAACGAACTACGGATTCGTCTGGAAAAGAAAGATATTCATTTAGATGTCAGCAAGAAGGTTTACGATATGATTGTAGAGCAAGGAGTAGATCCAGTATTTGGAGCACGTCCAATGCGTCGTTACATTCAACGTAATATTGAAACATTAATTGCGAAACAAATGATTGGACAAGGATTCAACAGTGATGATGTAATCTATCTTGATTATGATAAAGATAAAGATGAATATGTTGCAGAGATTCGTGGAGCATCTGTAATTAGTTAATAAGGTAAATAAAGGATATCAATTTGATATCCTTTTTAATAGATTTTGTAGAAATATATGCTTAGAATATCTTCCTCTTTAAATGGGCCAAGTATTCTTGAATCAACAGAAATAATTCTGTTGTCTCCACAGATAAAGTATTCATCTTCTTTTAATTTGATTGGTCCAAAGTCCTTGGTGAAGTATGTTTTCCCATCATTTGTCTGAGTGGAGACATAGTCCTGATCAAGAAAGTCTTCACTTACATACTCCCCATTAATATACAAACTGTCGTTTTTATATTCGATTGTTTCATTTGGTAATCCAATTATGCGTTTGGTTAAATTTCGATCTTCATTAGGACTATAAACAGTAACAATATCAAAGCGTTTAATATCTCCCATAGAAACATTAATAATACTAGTAATTCCAGTATCTCCACTTTCAATCGCAGGGTACATACTATTACCTTTTATATGTAGTGGTTTAACAACATAATGAAGCATAGTAAAAATAATAATTACTCCAATTAATGCAATTCGCAAGAGATTTAATAGTACAATATAAAATTTACTTCTATCTATTTGCTGATGTAGCTTTTTTGATGTTTGGCTCATTATGTCTCCACCTATTTTTTATTATAATCTAATTACTTCTTTATTGTCATATATAGTAAAGGGGAACTATACACTATTTTCATATTATAGCATTAACATAAATATATTGTAAAAAATACTCCCCAGATTATAGGGAGTATTCGTGTTTCTGCTTAAATTAATTTTAAAATAAAGAATCGTTTTGTTCTTCCATCTCTTGTTCCTGCGTTTCTTCAACTGTTTCCTCAACAGCTGGTTCTTCGCTGACAACAGGTTCTTCATATACAGGTGTTTCCACTACAGGTTCTTGTGTTTTTGCCATTTCACCAATATTCATAGCTCCTGAAATTTTAGCACCTTTTTCAATACTGATATACAAAGCACTAACATCACCTTGTACTTTTGCATCACTGGAGAAACTAATCTCTGATTGTGCATAAATATTTCCTTCAACATTACCATTGATATCCAATGTATCAGCTTTGATATTACCTTTGATGTAAGTATCATTACGTAATGTCATCTGATTGGAAATGGTAACATCTCCATAAATCTCGCCACTTTCCAGATTTAATGAATCAGCATGTACATCTCCACTGATTGTAGCATTGTCCTTTAATTCTACTGATTGCTTACAGAAAAGATTTCCGTTGATTTTACCTTTCATAACTAAAGGTGATTCCACACTTACATTTCCTTCAATAATCAGTCCTTCACTAAAAATTGAAACTTCTTCCCTGAAACTTTCTCTGACTGAGTTTTGCCCTTGTTCATTGTTTTCTAATTCATTGTTGTAATCATCATCTTGATTAAATCTATTGAACCCCATAACCTTGTCTTCCTCCTTATTGTTATTTGCCCTCGATTCGTTTTCAATACTATTATCATTTTGATAGTATTTTATGAAGTAACACTAGTAGGAATAATGAAATTCTATTGATTGAATATGTTAATTCCTATTACTTCTATATGTTATTATAACATTCTTACTAAAAATAGAATATAGAAAAGTTTTTCTGAGGTATCTATTTATCTTGATTTAGAAAAGGTATAATAGTGATGAGGTGATTGTCATGGATGAAAATGTAAGAAAAATTATGGATATTAAGTTAGAACGTACGAAAAAGGCGTTAGAAAAAAATAATATGAATGCTATAATTCTAAATAATGTTGATGAGGTCGTTTCCTATTTTAAAAACACAGTTGAAGCTGATAGCAGATTGAGTGTAGGAGGCTCACAGACGCTATTTGAGGCTGGTTTAATTGATTTGTTTAGAGAGATGCCAATCTACTTTGAGGATCGTTATGAGGAGGGAATAACCCGCGAGCAGCAACATGAAATATTTCGTAAGGCATTTACTTGTGATTATTATGTAACAAGTAGCAATGCAGTGAGCGAGAGTGGTGAATTATATAATATTGATGGAACAGGGAATCGTGTAGCTGCAATGGCATATGGGCCTAAAAAGGTAATTGTCGTAGTTGGTGAAAACAAGTTGGTAGTTTCTTTGCCGGATGCAATGAAACGTTTGGAGACAACAGCTGCACCAATGAATGCACAACGTTTAGAGCGCAAAACGCCATGTACCATAACTGGAACATGTAGTGAATGTTATAGTGAAGAACGTATTTGTAGTACTTATACAGTTACAAAAAGACAGACGACACCGAACAAAGGAAGAATTACTGTCTTACTTGTGAAAGAAAATCTAGGATATTAAATATTGATGAACAATAATTTTGAACTTTATTTTACTGTTCTTTTTTGTGAATTTGTGGCATAATATTACATACGTTAGGAGTAATTTATGTTTAATGGGATTAGAAGAAATATTAGGCATACAAAACAAAGTGATCCAGCTGCGCGTTCAGCTTTTGAAATCATCCTTTTATATCCACATATGAAAGCGTTGTTTTTCTATCGGATTGCTCATTTTCTCTACAAATTACATTTGTACTTTTTAGCACGCTTTGTAACCAATATTGCACGATTCTGGGTAGGGATTGAAATTCATCCAGGTGCAACGATTGGAAAAGGATTACTAATTGATCATGGTATGGGTGTAGTAATAGGAGAAACTGCAGTTATTGGTGATGATTGTACAATCTATCATGGAGTAACGCTAGGAGGAACAGGGAAGGAATGCTGTAAGCGTCATCCGACATTAGGGAATAATGTCATGGTTGGTGCGGGTGCCAAAGTACTGGGAAATATTACCTTGGGCGATAATAGTAAAGTTGGCGCAAATGCAGTAGTAACCCACGATGTTCCACCAAATACAAGTGTTGTAGGGATCCCTGCAACAGAAGTGAAAAAACGCAAATAAGGACTTGCGAGTTTATGGTTTTCATTTGGTACTGTAATTTTTTTGTAGTATGATTAGATAAAGGAGAAAATCTATGAAAGATATTATCTATATAACAGGACATAAGAACCCAGATACGGATTCTATCAGTTCTGCTATCGCTTATGCTTATTTAATAAATGAGTTAGGTATTCAGGCCAAGGCATGTAGATTAGGAAAGATAAATAATGAATCAAGGTTTGTATTGGATAAATTCCAATTAGAAGAACCAGATTTGATTACAAGTGCAAAAGCAGCATTAAGAGATATTGATTTAGATACTGCTGTTCAGGTGGACACAAACACAACATTACGTCGTGTATGGGATTTGTGCTTAGAGTATAATACACATACAGTATATGTGGTAAATGACAATAAAGAGTTAATTGGACTTACGACATTATCGGATATTTCAAAAATCCAGATGCAGGATTTAAATATTACAAAAGATTTACTAAAAGAAACACCACTGATTAATTTGGTACATTCACTAAAAGGTGACTTTATTTATGAAGGAACTTTACCAAGAAGTGGGTATGTTCGTATTGCAGATAAGAAACTGATGGAACGAGATATTGTTGGTAACATTATGGTTCTTAGTGACAATGAAGATATTATGCTTACATGTATGGAAAAAGGCTGTGCGGTTATAGCACTTGCTGAAAGCTATATACCAAGTGATAAAGTAATTGATCGTGCAATGGAAATGGGTGTTACCTTAATTCGTACACAATACAATATTATGAAAATCCTGCAAATGATTTATCGTAGTATTCCAGTAGGGATGATTATGACAGATATTAATGGGATTCAGCGATTCAATGGGAATGAATATGTGGAAGATGTAGCGAAAGAAATGTTGAAGACAAGATATCGTAACTATCCCGTATTTATGAATGATCGTCTGATTGGTTCAATGGGTAGATTCCATGTTCTTAAATATTCAAAGAAAAAGCTTATTTTATTAGATCACAATGAGCGTAGTCAAAGTATTGATGATATTGAATATGGAAATATTATGGAGATTATTGACCATCACCGAATTGGTGATATTGAAACGAGTCAGCCTATTATCTTCCGTAATCAGAATGTTGGAAGTACATGTACCATTATTGGAATGATGTACAATGATCACAATATTGTGCCACCTAGAGAAATTGCTGGTGCTATCTGTTGTGCAATTATATCAGATACAATGAATTTCCATTCACCAACTTGTACCGAAGTGGATAAAGATATTGCACAGGGATTTGCAAAGTTATATGATATTGACTTAGATGAACTGGCAACAGAAATGTTCAAAGCAAGTGCGAAAATTGAAGGAAAATCAAACCGCGATATCCTATATACTGACTTTAAGGAGTATGATATTGCAGGTAAACAGTTGGCAATTGGTCAGGCTTATATCTATGATATGGATACCATCGCCAGTATAGAGGAAGAATTTAAACAATTCCTTGAACAGGAAAATGAAATCTTAAAGTATGATTTATTAATGATGGCATTTTCGAATGTGGAAGGAAAAGGAAGTAAATTTATCTACTCAGGTAAGTTATCTAATGCAATCTGTTCTTCATTTATGAATGAAGAAACAGGTGATAATTATATGGAAGGTCTGGTTTCCAGAAAGAAACAAATTATTCCTAAAATTGCATCACTTCTTAAATAATAATTATGAAACTTGAATCAATTGGTTCAAGTTTTTGTTTGCCTATTTGAAATAATATATTTATATTATATAATTATATTAGAGAGAGGACTGTTTATCCAAGAATAGGAGGGAGTGTAATGAATTTATACAAGCGATTTTTTAAGTTAATCTTTATTATTTATCTTTCATTTACAATTCTTGTGAATACGTTTTCACTTGCATTTCCTAAACGTGTAAGTAAAAAGAGCAAAGCCTCATTACATATACCAAAATCACAGACAAGTAATAAAGGAGCCAAAGTTGTTCTGTTGGAAGAACCACAAGGTAGTTTTGATGCCAGAATAGCTTTGATTAAATCAGCAACTAAAAAGCTTGATATTGTCTATCATTCCTTTCAGTATGGTGAAACACTAAAAGTATTTCTGATGGAAGTTCTAAATGCTGCAAATCGTGGTGTTCGTGTACGAATTCTTTTAGATGGGAAAGTTGGTTTAATTAATCATAAAGCAAAAAAAATAATGAATTATTTACTGACTCATAAAAATATCGAATATTGTCGCTATAACAAACTTTCTTTATTAAAACCATGGGGATGGAATATGCTCCTACATGATAAGTTTATGAATGCTGATGATCATTATCTTATTATTGGTGGAAGAAATATTGGTGATAAGTATTTTGCGAATAATGAATATAAAGGAAAGATAACGTATGATCGAGATGTGATGATTTACCATAAGCGAAAGGGAATCAAGATATTTAATGATATCAATCTCTATATGAATTCTCTTTGGTATCATAAAGATAGTAAAATAGTAAAAAGTAAGATGGAAAGAAAACGTTATATTCGTTTTGAACAGGAATGGAAAGAGGAAGTAAAACATTTTTATAACTATAATCAAAATGTATTTACTGCAACTTTAGCATCTTATGAAAAAAATGCTTATCCAGTAGACCAGATTATATTATTGCATAATCCAATTTCAACTCATGAAAAGAAAGAACCATGGCTTGCATATCAGTTGAGGAAATTGATTCATACAGCAAAGAAAAAAGTGATTATTCAAACACCATATATGAGTGGGAATGCCTTTTTATTAGAATTGTTGAAGAATAAGCCTAAGAATATCTCTTACGAAATAATTACAAACTCATTGGCATCTACACCTAATATTCTTGCTTTTTCTAATTACTATTCTTATCGTAAAAGATTTGCAAATACAGAAGCAGATATTTATGAGTATCAAAGTTTATCATCAATCCATGGAAAATCCGTTATATTAGATGATGATACAAGTATTATCGGATCATTTAATCTTGATGATCGAAGTATTCACTTAGATACAGAAACGATGGTAGTTATTAAAAGTGAGGCATTTACCCAAATGTTTAAAACAAAATTAAATCGTATTAAAAGCGAGTGTTTGTATTTAGAAAATGATAGTACGTATGGTAAAGAAGAAAACAAAGCACTTAGAGTTTCTCCGATAAAAAAACTCGTGATTTATGTTGTTTCCATCTTCACGAGAATTTTTCAGTATTTAATTTAATTCACTTTATATTCATCAATAATCTTGCTTACTTTTTCACGATCCGGATCAATATAAATAGTTTTATAGTTAGTAAGTGTCACAAATCCCATAGCAGCCTTATTCGGGCGTTTTAACTGCTTTATCAGACAGTAGTTAACTGGAACACTACTAGAGTCCTTTCCTTGCGAGTAGTATGCTGCAAGCATTGCTGCGATACGTAGCACTTTCTCACTAGGATCACTAGTTGTAATGACAACATGTGATCCATGCATGTCTTTCACATGGAACCAAGTATCGTCTTTTTTCGCTTGTTTGAATGTAATGTATTCATTCTGAATATTATTTTTTCCAACATAGAGATTAATACCATCAATCTGTAATGTAAGAAAGTGAGGCTTTGCATCTTTTTTCTTTTTACGTATTTTATAACCTGTTTTCTTCATAAACCCCTGATTTGATAGTTCTTCTTTAATTTCAATTGCATCTTCTAATGAAATACTATCAAGTTGAACTTCAATGTTTTCAAAGTATTGAATCATTCTTTCAGTTTTTTCAATTTGCTTTGCAACCTCAATCTGTGCAGTTTTACTTTTATTGTATTTTTGATAATACTTCTTTGCGTTTTGTTTTACCACAATCTTATCATCAAGGGGTATTTTAACAAGTGATTCATCTTCAAAACTAGGAAGCTCCAATACTTTTAAATGTTGATTGTGATACTGACCATACGCATATAGTAAATCTCCATACATGCGATACTTATCCAATTCATTTGCATCCTCTAAGGTTTGAATTAATTTACCTAATTTCTTACGATTCTTCTTTAACTCATATCTTACAACTTTGTAGATATCACCACTTTGTTGTTTAATTCTAACTTTTTCTTCTTTCTGATAATATAACTGATCCATTGCTTCCATTAATTCATAGGTTGCATAGGGAAGCTCTAGATGTTTCAGTTCAATCAGATGATATAAAATATCATTTTGCTTATGATGAAGATATAATACATCACTATTTTTAATCTCTTTCATAATTTCAGTGAACTGTTCACCATGTTTAATCCGATACATTACTTCATCACTCAGCAAAGGCGAGAATCCATGGAATTGTTTTACCAGAGATTCTTCTGGATTGAATTCAGTTGCCAGAAATGGATCAGTTTTATCCATGTGTGGTTTTGGTAATGTATAAGCTGCACCTGGATGAATCGTTCTTGAATTGTTCTCAAATGCAGGGATTCGTTTTAACGCATCCACAATTCGATCTTCATCATTCACCAAAATCAGATTGGCATATTTTCCCATTAACTCTACATATAAATAATAATTATGATAATCGCTTAATTCATCTTTCACTTCAATGGTAATCTTTAAGATACGATCAAGACCTAACTGATCAATGTTTGTGACGATTGAACGATCAATATGTTTTCTTAGTACCATTAAAAAGTTATTTGGTATTTCCATTGTCTGATATTCTTTATCAGTAAGGTGAATACGATTATAAACACTGTGACACGAAATCATTAATTTATGATTTTTTCCTTGTGTACGTAATATAAAAATAATTTCATCATTTGAAATTTGTTGGATTTTATTAATCTTTGCAGGTTGCAATAACTTCAGTTTTTCACTGATTCGATACAATACTAAACCATCTAATGCCATAAATACCTCTTTTCTTTAGATATTATAGCATATATTGAACAATTGCTGTTCACTTCTAATTTATTCAATGATATAATAATTCTATTATAAATGGGGGTCTTATGAAAAAAGGTTTATTAATTATTATTAGTGGTCCTAGTGGTGTTGGTAAGGGGACAGTTCGTGATTTCTTTATGAAAGATAATTCTTTGAACTTAACTTATTCGATTTCGATGACAACAAGAAAACCACGTGAAAACGAAGTGGACGGAGTAGACTATTTATTTGTCAGTAAAGAAGCGTTTGAAAAAGCCATTGAAAATGGAGAACTTCTAGAATGGGCAGAGTTTGTTGGTAATTATTATGGAACCCCGTTATGTCAGGTGGAACGACTTCGAAATGAAGGGAAAAATGTTTTACTGGAGATTGAAGTACAAGGAGCTCAACAGGTAAGTGAAAAAGTTCCTGACGCAATTACAATTTTTATGATTCCACCAACAATGGATGAATTAGAGAATCGCATTCGTGGACGCAAAAGTGAAGCTGAGGAAGTGATTCAAGAACGTTTGGCAAAAGCCGAAAAAGAAATGAAATTAATTAAAGATTATAAGTATGTTGTGTGCAATGATGATCCGGAATTAGCAGCACAATATATTGGATTAATTGTGAAAAGACATATGAATCTTGCAAAAGATGAATAAAATGTGGTTTGAACACTTAAAAAAGTTGTAAATTGATTTATTTATGAGTATAATATTATTAGTGACTTAGGAGGCATAACTATGGATTTTTGGTATTCATTGGGTAGTTTGATCGCAGGTTTAGCAATTGGAGGATTTTTAGGTTTCTATTTCACCAAAAGAAAATTTGAAAAGGAATTGAGAGAGAATCCACCAATTAATGAAAAGATGATTCGAGCTATGTTTCTACAGATGGGAAGAAAACCTTCCGAAGCTCAAATTAGACAAATTATGAAATCTGTGAATGCGAATAGATAATAACACAGCTGAGCTGTGTTTTATTATGTCAAAAGAAAACAACTATACAAAATTGTACAGTTGTTTTTTTCTATTCGCTACGCAATGCGTCTACTGGGTCTTTCTTAGCTGCCATACGAGAAGGGATATACCCACCAATGACAGTTAGCACTAATGATATCATTACTAAAATAAGTGCGTGTAACGGATGGAGGTTAGCTACATTACCTAATCCAGACACACGTTCAATAATCATATTGATTGGCAGGATGAGTAGTTGGGTAATACCAATACCTAAACATCCTGAGAATAATCCTACAATTAATGTTTCCGCATTGAAGACACGACGAATGTCTTTTTTTCTTGCACCTAATGCACGTAAGATTCCAATTTCTTTTGTTCGCTCTAACACTGAGATATAAATGATGATACCAATCATAAAACTTGATACAATCAAGGAAATTGCAGAGAAAGCGATTAATACGTAAGTAATGGCATTCATGATATCTCCAGACAGAGAAGTAATTAATGCCGCCATATCAGTATAAACGATTTGATCAACAGTTTCTTTTCCTTCATTATAAGCGTCCAAATACTCAGTAACACGAGTTTTTGAATCGAAGTCTTTAGGATAGATGGAAATAGAACTTGGAGTTGCATCTCCTCCCAGATATCCAATTACATCATCTTTTGTACTGCTGCTATTTTCATTAAAGATTTCTCCTGTTAATACATTATAGCTGCTTTCTTTTTGAGCTATCACAATCTTAGAATCTTTATTTGTTTCAATCAATAATGTACTTACTGCTTCTGTATAATAAATTGAATTACTGCTACTTAATAATTCTTTTCCTTCTTTTGCACGGATAATCGCCTGTACTGGTAAAGAAATAGAGTTTTGATTATTAAATAAGGATTCTAACTGATTATCAGGAACAAAGTTACCATTGTATTCAATATAATAATTATCATTTGTAATTAGTTTAAGTTCACTGTTTAAGATATCATCAAAGGTATAAGAGGCTCCTTCTTCACTATGGATTCCTAACTGCTGTAAAGTAATGTCTGAGAGATCATTTGATGAACCTACAACTACAATGATTCCTGGTTCATCTTCTTTTATTGTTCCACTTAATACATCATAAGTGTCCTCAATTATATTTGTATCATTTATAGAATTTGGTAAGACATCCCATGTTCCGTGACGTTGAGTATTATCAACTTTTTCAATTGTGTTATCAGTAGTTTTTACTAAAATATTAAATACTGCTGAATATTGATAAGAGATTGCATTTAAATCTTTCTGATTAATGTTTTCAATATACTCTAAATATTCTGAAGTAATGTTGTTGGTATGAAACATCGACTCATGACTATTCTGTGATGCAATAATACGTTCATTTTCTGGGTAAGTTTCATTGTCATTTTCACTTCCACCAAGAGATGAAAAATCCAACTGCATTGCCTGGCTAGTGATTGTAATTGGCATTTGTGAAAGAGAATCTTTTTCAAATACTTCTATTTCCCTTTGAAATCCATTTGAGAGTGCAAGAATCAATGCAATTCCAATAATCCCAATACTTGAAGCAAAAGAAGTAAGGAACGTCCGTCCTTTCTTTGTGCATAAATTATGGAATGAAAGTTTTAAAGCGCTCAAGTAACTCATAGCTGTTTTCTTAATTTCTAGTGTAGTTTTACTAGATTCACTTTGGCTCTTACTTCCAGAGTCTTTTATCACATTTCCATCTTTCAAATGAATGATTCGATTTGCATATGTAGTTGCCAATTGTGGATTATGAGTAACCATAATTACTAGCTTATCTTTTGCGATTTGTTGAATCAGCTCCATAATTTGAACACTGGTTTCACTATCAAGTGCACCAGTAGGTTCATCAGCAAGAATGATATCTGGATCATTGGCTAGTGCTCTGGCAATTGTAACTCGTTGCATCTGACCACCTGAGAGCTGATTTGGTTTTTTATGTGCGTGTTTCTTTAATCCAACTTGTTCTAATGCATCTAGTGCTCTTTGTTTGCGAATTGACGGTGATACACCACTTAATGTCATTCCCATTTCAATGTTGGAAAGAACTGAAATGTGGGGGATCAGGTTGTAGTTCTGAAACACAAATCCAATACAGTTATTACGATAAGCATCCCAATCCTTATCTTTGAATTTCTTTGTACTCTTATTATTGATAATTAAGTCTCCATCATCATAACGATTCAGACCTCCAATGATATTTAGTAATGTTGTTTTTCCTGAACCACTTTCTCCTAGAACTGCAACAAATTCATTTTTAGAAAATGATAATGATACATCATGCAAGGCATGTTGTATAAAATCACCCGTCTTATAACTTTTTCTTATACTTGTTAGTTTTAACATTTTCATATCCTCCGAATGTGATAAATCTGTAAGTTTTTTCTTACAAACAGATTATGCAGCAACAACCTTTGAACTACCTTTGAAAAATTTCAAAGTTAATTCAAAGAAATCTATATTATAATGTTGAGTAGGAGGATTACCTTATGCGTATACTATTAGTAGAAGATGAAAGACGTTTGCATGATGCACTCGTATATATATTGGAAAAAGAGAATTATGTTGTAGATAGTGCCTATGATGGAGAAGTTGGTGAGAGTAAAGCATTAAGTGGAATTTATGATGTAATTGTTTTAGACTGGATGTTACCAAAACAGGATGGCATTGATATTTTGAAATCAATTAGAGATAATAAGATTCATTCCTATATTATCTTTCTGACTGCAAAAGATACAATTGAAGATCGAGTGATGGGTTTAGATGGTGGAGCGGATGATTATCTGATTAAACCATTTTCGAAAAATGAGTTGTTGGCTCGTATTCGTGCATTAAGTCGTAGAGTAACTACTGAGATTGTTGAACATCAACTAATTAAGATAGGAAATATTGTACTTGATGTAAGACGTTGTGAGTACAGTTATAGTATGGGATATGCAGAACGTTTAACTTTACAGGAAACCCAACTCTTAGAATATCTAATTACTAATAAAAATCAGGTATTAAGTAAAGAACAAATTCTTGATAAAATATGGGGATTTGAAAAGGATGTGGAAATTGGAATAGTTGAACTGTATATTCATTATCTTAGGAAAAAGATTGATATGGATAAAGCAGGAATTGAAATTAAGACAATACGTGGTGTAGGCTATACACTATTGGAGGTTTCCTATGAAGATTAAATTGAAGAAGCACTTTGTTAGATTTAATGTACTTGTTATATCTGTAGTTCTTTTGTTGCTTATGTTAATTCTACTGTTAGGACAACGAAGTGAAGTAACCTTAAGTCGTTGGTTAATTACAGGAGTTATAAGTATCGTTGTTGTGTATATTGCCAGTAATGTAATTGCTAAGCGAGCAATTGCACCAATTGAAGAAAGTTGGCAAAAGCAACTGGACTTTACTTCCAGTGCTTCTCATGAACTAAGAACCCCACTTGCGGTTATAAAAACTAGTTTAGAGATTGTTATGGATAATCCTGAAGAAAGTGTAGAATCACAGATGCGATGGTTAGAGAATATATATGCAGAAACAGAGCGTATGAGCAGATTAACTGAAGATTTACTTTGGTTATCACGAAGTGATGAACATAAACTGAAGTTAGATAAAAAAGAATTTCAGCTAAATGATCAGGTACGACAAGTTGTGTCGCAGTACTCACTGGTTGCGAAACAAAAGAAGATTAATATAAAATTAATAGATACTGATGTAATCCAGATAAATGCAATTGAAAGCCAAATGAAACAGTTACTATTGATTCTGCTTGATAATGCAGTAAAGTATACCAAGGAAAATGGTAATGTTACTTTATCATTAGCAGAGAATAACCATTCTGTAGTAATTCTTGTAAAAGATACAGGAATTGGGATTCCAGAAGATGAATTAGTACACGTGTTTGAACGCTTTTATCGTGTTGATAAAGCTCGTAACAGTGAGATAGAAGGCTCTGGATTGGGTCTTGCAATCGCAAAAGATATTGTAAGTAATCATAATGGAACGATTGAAATTCAAAGTAAAGAAACTATCGGAACAGAGATTGTTGTTACGATACCGAAATAGGTATTGAAATTAATTTTGATATGCTATAATTTATATATGTTTAAAATTATAAAAAGAATTCTCTTGATTCTTATTGTACTTGCTTTTTTACTTATCTGTATTGTTGCAGGTATTGGGTATCTAGATTATAAAAGTGAAGTTGATAAAGTAAGTGTTGAAGAGAAAGTAAGCGAAATAGAGAATATTGAGCATTATACACCAATAAACGATATATCTTCAGATATGAAAGATGCGATTGTCGCAATTGAGGACCGTCGTTTTTATGATCATAATGGTGTTGATTATTATGCACTTGTTCGAGGAATTGTTGTAACGCTATCTAATCAAGGGGTGCAAGGTGGGAGTACACTTACTCAACAACTTGCAAAGAATATGTATTTTATGGATGACAACGGTGGAACAAAGAAGATTGCTGAAGCATTTGTAGCGAAAGAACTTGAAGATAAATATGATAAGGAAAAGATTTTAGAGTTATATCTGAACGTTGCTTATTATGGAGATGGGCATTATGGAATCTATGATGCAGCGATGGGGTATTTTCAAAAGACACCAGCTGAACTAAGCGTTAGTGAAGCAAGTGTATTGGCTGGTTTACCACAGGCACCTTCGGTTTATGCGTTAAGTAACAAGAATGAGCAAACCAAAGAGCGTCAGATGCAAGTGCTAAATTCAATGCTGGAATTGGAAATGATTACTCAAGAAGAATATAATACAGCAAGTCAGTTTGTATTTTTCTAAAAATATGAATATTGAATGACGAAGTCAAAACGTACGATAGTACAATGACTTCGTTTTCTTATGAAAATATCTGAAAACTAAATAAAAAGCATTAATTACTAGTAATTTAATAAGAATTATGATATTTGACTATTTTCTTCTATCTCTTTGTGAGGTATAATCTAGTGGTACTCACCTTGAATGAAAAAACAAGGGAACTGACTAATTTATCTTTTACTAAGAATGATATGTACTATTAGGGTGTAGCTGCTGGATATAATGGTAGTTATCAAATACAGAACAAAGAAGATTGGTACAGTTCAATTACAATCATATGTAAGTGTATTGTTGGAATGCAGATTCCAACAATTATTGTAAATTCGTTATTTGCATAAAGGATCGCTATAAGAAGTATGATTGCAACACTGAAAATATTTGAATATCAGTGTTAAAGGAGGGAAGTATGCAGATATTTAAAAAGCTTTCCTGGTTTTTTAAGCAGGAAAAGAAATCGTATTTTGGAGGGATTTTCGCCCTTGCAGTAATTGCGGTTTTAAACTTATTTCCTCCTATGATTACAGGAGGAATTATCGACCAAATAGAATTTAATGAATTAACTTATGAAACAGTTATTGTGTCTGCAGTGGTTTTAGTTGTTAATGCATTAATTATGTTCTTTATGCGCTACTTGTGGCGTATTTGTATTTTTGGTTCAGCCTTCCGATTAGAAAGGATTTTACGTTTTCGTCTTTTTGAACATTTCACTAAGATGTCGTCAAACTTCTTTCAGAGATATCGTGTAGGGGATTTAATGGCACATGCGACAAATGATCTTCGATCAATCCAGCGACTTGCAGGTTTAGGAGTCTTGCAGTTAGCAGATGCATTGATTACAGGTAGTTCGGTATTATTTGCCATGATTGTATTTGTTGATTTAAAGCTGACACTTATCACACTTATTCCAATGCCATTTATGATTATTGGCTCACAAGTGATAGGGAAACGTCTTCATACAACGTTTACTGCAGCACAACAAGCTTTTTCAAGTATGAACAACCGTACACATGAAAGTGTATCGGGGATTAAAGTGACAAAAACATTTGGACAGGAACAAGAAGAGATTGAAAGCTTTCGTGAAGAAACAAACGATGTTTATAAAAAGAATATGCGTACAGTAATGTATGATGCAGCGTTTGATCCAATGATTGAAATCATTATCATTGCCTGTTATGTGTTGTTATTTATCTTTGGTGCAGGAATGATTCAAAGTGGTGATGTAACCCTTGGAAATCTTGTAGCAATGGTAAATTATATGAATATGTTGATTTGGCCAATGTTGGCGTTTGGATTTCTTTACAACAACATTGAAAGAGGAAATGTATCTTATGAAAGAATTGAGGAGTTATTAAGTATAAAATCGGATATTCAAAATATTGATAACCCGATTGATAAGGTTCCTACAGGAGATATCTTTTTTGATGTTCATTCGTTTGCGTATGGACAAAAAGATGTACCAGTACTGGAAGATATTAAATTTGAGTTAAAACAGCGTCAGACGCTTGGTATTGCAGGTAAAACAGGTTCAGGTAAAACAACGCTAGTAAAGCTGATGTTACGTGAATATGATCACTATAAAGGAACGATTCGTTTTGGTGATAGTGAAATCTATAAATATGATGTAGACAAATATCATAAAGCGTTTGGATATGTACCTCAAGATCAGTTCTTGTTTTCAGCAACGGTAGCTGACAACATTCGTTTTGGATGTATGGAAGCAAGTATGGATGAAGTAATTGCGGCAGCAAAGATGGCGTCTGTACACGAAGATATCGAAGGATTTGCCCAAGGTTATGAAACTGTAGTTGGAGAACGTGGAGTTTCATTGTCTGGAGGACAAAAGCAACGTATAGCAATTGCTAGAGCGTTATTGTTGAATCCAGAAGTGTTGATTCTAGATGATTCTTTATCTGCCGTTGATGCAAAGACAGAAGAGCGAATTTTAGAAGCTTTAAGAGTGAATCGTGAAAACAAGACAACGATTATTGTGGCTCACCGTTTTAGTGCGATCAAGCATGCAAATCTTATCCTTGTATTAGATGAAGGTAAGGTAAAAGAACGAGGAACACACAATGAATTAATCAAGCAAGATGGTTGGTATGCTTATATTAACTCCCAACAAGAACTATATCAGGGAGGTGATGAGTAATGGATAACTATGATGACATTGAAGTAATAACTGGTCGTGAACAGATGCAAGTGTTAAAGCGATTGATGGGCTATTTGAATCCATATCGTGGAGCATTGTTAATTGCTATTCTGACATTACTTGCTGCGACTGTATTTAGTTTGCTAGGACCAATTGTAATTAAAAATATCGTTGATACTGCTTTTGGCAAGGATCATGTAAATATGGATTTAATCTATAAAAACATTACGATTTATGCTGGAGTAATTCTGGTTTATTCAGTGTTTCGATATTTATATGTATATCAGTTTAAAAAGATTGGTAACAAGGTAACTCAGGATTTAAGAGTCGCAGTATATGAAAAACTGCAATCAATGGGAATGCGTTACTTTGATCAGACACCTTCTGGTAGTATTGTATCAAGAGTAACCAATGATACCGAATCAGTTATGGAGATGTTGAATGATGTTGTTTCTGTAATTGTATCGAGTGTAATTATTATTATATGTATTTTAGTAACCATGTTTATTTTGGATGCAACAATGGCACTTATATGTCTGTTGTTTTTACCAGTAGCGATTCTGATTATTTATTTGTATCAAAAATTTAGTACGAGATACTATTTGATTGCACGTGAGCGTTTATCACAGTTGAATACAAGGCTGGCTGAATCAATTTCAGGTATGAATATTATTCAATTGTTTGTTCAACAAAAACGTATATCAAAAGAATTTGAAGATACAAATAGAGAATATTATGAAGCAAGTATGCGAAATACTCGTTTAGATGGTATTCTGCTAGCACCAACAATTCACTTGTTGACTTCATTAGCATTAGCTATCCTGATATTGAATACAGGATTACGTGCTTTGACTACCGTGGTTTCAGTTGGTACAGTTACTGCATTTATTGAGTATATTTATCGTTATTTCGATCCAATGTTTCAAATTATGGATCGTTTAGCAATTTTCCAACAGGCAGTAGTATCTGCTTATCGTGTCTTTATGGTATTGGACCATGAAGAAGTGGCACCTTCACAAAATCCTGGAGCAAATGCAGTGATTGAAGATGCAAAAATCGAGTTTAAGGATGTTACTTTCTCATACGATGGAAAGAACAATGTATTAAAGAACATTTCCTTTACTGTAAACCCTGGTGAAACAATTGCCTTGGTTGGACATACTGGAAGTGGGAAGAGTAGTATTATTAATGTTATGATGCGTTTTTATGAATTCTATGAAGGTGAAGTATTGATTGATGGCAAATCAATCAAGGATTATCCAATGGATGAGTTGAGAGCAAAAACAGGGTTGGTACTACAAGATCCATTTATGTTCTATGGAACAATTGCTGATAATGTTCGTTTAAAGAATAAAAGTATTACAGATAGAGAAATACAAGATGCTTGTGAGTTTGTTCAAGCAGATACATTTGTTAATCAGTTAACAGATGGTTATGAACATCGAGTAATTGAACGTGGTTCTTCGTTCTCAACAGGACAAAAACAACTTCTGGCTTTTGCTAGAACAATTGTAACGAATCCTAAAATTCTGATTTTGGATGAAGCAACAGCCAATATTGATACAGAGACTGAGTCGCTGATTCAAGAAGGTCTGGAAAGAATTCGTCGAGGTCGTACCAGTATTGCGATTGCACACCGATTATCAACGATTAAGGATGCAAACAAAATATTAGTATTAGACAAAGGTAGAATTGTAGAGCAGGGAACTCATGATGAACTGATTGCATTAAAAGGAAATTACTTTGCAATGTATCAGTTACAACAAAGCGAACAATATGCTTAATATAGAGACAGGTCATTAGATCTGTCTTTTCTCTTGTTTGTCCTAAAAAGAAATGATACACTGAAAAAAACGGGATGGAGAATAACATATGGATAGAGAAAAAGTTGAGAAACCAATTCATCGTGGTGATTTTCGGTTACTTTTAGGAATGAAATATTATGAATACAAACGCAAACTTCAGTGGATAAAAATGAAAAAAGTATTCGCCACCAATATGGGAGCGGATTTGAAACATCAAATATTTTCTCATCAGACACCACTGTTGCGAAAACTGAAAGATGTAGATATGCAGTATCAATACAATAAGATTGTTAATTTGAAAATAGCCAGCAAGCAATTGAATGGTATTATTCTTAAACCAGGTGAAGTATTTAGTTATTGGTATTTGATTGGTAAAACCACAAAGCGAAAAGGGTATGTTGATGGCATGGTGTTAAATAATGGTGGTTTTGGGCCTGGGATTGGTGGAGGCATTTGTCAGATGTCAAATCTTATTTATTGGATGACTATTCATACACCACTAAAAATAATAGAACGGCATCGTCATGGCTTTGATGTATTTCCTGATGCAAATCGCACGCAACCATTTGGAAGTGGAGCAACCTGTTTTTATCCACATGGCGATTTAATGATTCAAAATACAACCAATGTTCCATATCAGTTAAAAATTACAGTAGGAGAACATAACTTAGAGGGAGAGTGGAGGAGTAGTGAACCACTTAATATTCACTATCAGATTATAGAGAAAAACCATTTAATGCGACCAGAATACTGGGGTGGCTATACACGACATAACGAATTGTTTCGTCAGGTATTTGATTCCAAAGGAACAATGATTGATGAAGAATTTGTCGTATCAAACTCAGCAATTATGATGTACAGTCCATTTATAGATGAAAATAACGAAGGTTAGGTACCTTCGTTATTTATTTGAAAATGTGTAGATTGGATTGTTGTTGATAAACTCTATAGTTATTTTACTTCCAATATGTTTATTGATTATTGTTTTCCAGAATGCATTTGCTTCTTTACTGAATGCAGCAGGCTTAATTGTCCAAACTCCTTTGTGCATGTCTAAAAGTGTTTGAAAGGTTATTTCACCCAAACCTTGTTTACGATAAAGTTTTAAGATAAAGAACTCAGAAACATTGATGATATTTTCATGTTTATTTGTAATAGGTGAATAATCATTTAATAGTACGAAGCCAATAAGTTCATTGTCATTGTATATAAAATAGGAAATATAATTAGTGTCAGTGAAGTAATCTTCAAAATGATCATATTCATAAATTCCATTATTATTTGTTTTGAAATTAAAATAAACAGATAGATCATATAGATATAACTGCATAAGATTAAATAATAATGATTTGTTTTTTGAAGCAACTTTAACAAGTTGAATCGTTGATTGCTTTTTCATAGTCTTTATTCTACATGAAAATAAAACATAATAAAAGTGCCATCGCTGACACTTATTTAATATTATTTATTTTTTGTTAACCAACCAACTTTTGCTTCAGTTCCATTCGCTATACGCTTAATGTTAGGTATATGACGGAAGATTACAAGTACAGCTAGTAAAATACTTGCAACAATTGCTGAAGTATACTCTGTGATAAATGATATATATATCGCTTGAGTAACAGCTGCAAATATTGATGCCAGTGATACCATCTTAAATAATAATAAGATAACTAGGAATACTCCAAGTGGTACAAATAACATCCAAGGATCTTGGAATGTAAAGATTGCACTTGATAATAAGAATCCAAACATTGTCGCAACTGCTTTACCACCACGAAATCCTGCAAAGATTGGATAACAGTGACCAATTGCCGCAAACAATCCTGCCCAGATTGATGCAGCTGGTTCTAGGAAGTAAGCGACGATACCAGCAGCTAACACTACTTTTAATACATCTAATGCAATGACCGAGATTGCTGCTTTTTTCCCTAATACCCGTCCAGCATTACTGCCTCCCAGATTACCGGAACCATATTCTCTTACATCTGTGTTATAGAAAAGTTTACCAATTACTAGTGCAAAGGGAATCGACCCTAATAAGTAACCAATGATACTTGCAATTATAATATTTAAATACAATGGATGTATGCCCATAATAAACACCTCAACTTAGAAAGATATTGTATCATATATTTAATAAAAATGTGAATAAAAATGATGAATAAAATAGCAAATAAATAAAACAAATTTCCTTTGAAATTCGAAGTATTTGCGAATTATGAAATCTTTCTTTAATTTCAATGCTTTTCATTCAAATACTTGTTATAATACTAATTGTGACTTAGCAAGAAACTAATAAATTATTGCAGTTTTTATTAATAAATTCATTATTGATTTTTAATAGATTAAATAGTATTGAAATATACGTTTGAGTTAATATTTAAAGTTTGTACTGAATTTCTTATAGAAATTGAAATAAACCAGTTTTTTTGCTAAAATAAGGTGTAATACTTAGCCAAAGGAGTGTAGTAATGGCAGAGAAAAAATATGATGCAAGTAGTATTCAGATATTAGAGGGGTTAGATGCTGTTCGAAAGCGCCCAGGGATGTATATTGGATCTACAGATGGACGAGGGCTTCATCATCTGGTATGGGAAGTACTGGATAATGCAATAGATGAGGCATTAAATGGATATGGAAAGAAAATAGATATAACCATCAATAAAGATGGTTCTCTTTGTGTTGAGGATGAGGGGCGTGGAATGCCTGTTGGTAAACACACAAATGGGAAATCATCGTTAGAGGTTATTTTCACTATTCTTCATGCTGGAGGGAAGTTCAGTGAAGAAGGTGGTTATAAGACCAGTGGAGGACTTCATGGAGTTGGTGCCAGTGTTGTAAATGCACTTAGTACTTATGTTGATGTAGAAGTTTGTCGTGATGGTAAAATCTATGCAATGCATTTCAAAGATGGTGGATCAAAAACAAGTAAGTTAGAAGTAATAGGGAAAACAAATAAGCATGGAAGTAAAGTTACCTTTATGCCGGACCCTACGATTTTCTCAACTGTTGATTTTTCATTCACTCAAATTTGCGAAAGAGCAAGAGAAAGTGCATTCCTATTACAAGGGATTGCATTACAGGTAACTGACTTAAGAAATGACAAACAAGAATTGTATTGTTTTGAAAATGGTCTTGAAGACTTCATGAATTACTTACATGAAGACAAGCAAGTATTTCATAAACCAGTTTCTTTTAATGGAGCAGGAAGTAATGGAATTACGGTTGACTGTTCATTTCAATACATTGATGAGTATCAGGAGAATATGTTCTCGTTTGTTAACTTAGTACGCACCAAGGATGGTGGTTCTCATGAAGTAGGTGCCAGAGGGGCATTTACCAAAGTATTTAATGAGTATGCACGCCGTAACGGATTATTAAAAGATCGCGATAAGAACTTTGAAGGTAGTGATGTACGTGAAGGATTAACAGTGATATTATCGCTTGGTATTCCGGAAAACTTATTGCAGTTTGAAGGACAAACCAAAGGGAAATTAGGAACACCAGAAGCTCGTACGGTTGTTGATAATATTATTAGTGAAAAACTGACGTTCTTCTTAGAAGAAAATAAAGAATTAGCGATGAATCTTGTAAAGAAGATGCAACGTGCGTCACAAGCAAGAGAAGCTGCTCGTAAGGCTCGTAATGATGCAAGAAATGGAAAATCCAAAGGAAAATCAGAAAAGATTTTATCAGGTAAACTAGCGAATGCGCAAAGTAAGGATGCAAGGAAAAAAGAATTGTATCTGGTCGAAGGGGATTCAGCCGGAGGAAGTGCTAAGCAAGGTAGAGATTCAA
This sequence comes from Breznakia pachnodae, assembly GCF_030814225.1. Taxonomy (GTDB): domain Bacteria; phylum Bacillota_I; class Bacilli_A; order Erysipelotrichales; family Erysipelotrichaceae; genus Breznakia; species Breznakia pachnodae. The sequence goes on along the minus strand of NZ_JAUSUR010000001.1, from coordinate 74,213 downwards.
AATACCAGGCGATTCTTCCATTACGTGGGAAGGTGTTGAATACTGAAAAAGCTAGTATTACTAGTATCGAAAAGAATGAAGAGTTAAATACAATTATTCATGCTGTTGGTGCTGGTGTAGGAGCTAACTTTAATATTGATGATGTAAATTATACAAAAGTTATTATTATGACCGATGCAGATACGGATGGGGCACATATTCAAACCTTGTTATTGACATTCTTCTATCGTTATATGAGAGAGTTAATTGAACATGGAATGGTATATATTGCACTTCCACCATTATATAAATTAGAAAAAGGTAAAGATCATATCTATATCTGGGATGAAGCAGAGTTAGAAGTAAAACGTTCACAGTACAAAGGATATGGTCTGCAACGTTATAAAGGACTTGGAGAAATGAATGCTGATCAGCTTTGGGATACAACAATGAATCCTGAAACCAGAACGTTGATTCAGGTAAGTATTGAAGATTCAATTGTTGCTGATAAACGCGTAAGTGTTTTAATGGGTGATAAAGCCGATCTTCGTCGTGATTGGATTGAAGAAAATGTTTCTTTCACTATGGAAGATTCATTTGCAAGAGAGGTGAAATAATGAGTGATCAAAAACATAATTTAGTTATTACACCTTTAGAAGATATTATGGGAGATCGTTTTGGAAGATATTCAAAATATATTATTCAGGAACGTGCACTTCCAGATGCTAGAGATGGTTTGAAACCAGTACAAAGAAGAATTTTGTTCGCAATGAATGAAGATGGAAATACGCATGATAAAAAATATCGTAAGAGTGCTAAGTCCGTTGGGATTATTATGGGGAACTACCATCCTCATGGTGACAGCAGTATTTATGATGCGATGGTTCGTCTTTCACAAGATTGGAAAAGTCGTATTCCTTTAATTGATATGCAGGGAAACAATGGTTCAATTGATGATGACCCTGCAGCTGCAATGCGTTATACGGAAGTTCGTTTGGCACCAATTGCTCAAATGTTACTTCAGGATATTAATAAAGAAACAGTAGAGTTTGCACCAAACTTTGATGATACCGAGCAAGAGCCTACAGTATTACCAGCTCGTTATCCAAACCTGCTTGTAAATGGAATTAGTGGGATTGCAGCGGGGTATGCTACAAACATTCCTCCACACAATATCAGTGAAGTATTGGATGCTGCAATCTATCGTATTCAACATAAATCATGTTCACTTGATGAACTGATGGATTATGTACAAGGTCCAGATTTTCCAACTGGTGGAATTGTTCAGGGAAAAGATGGAATCAGAGATGCTTTTACAACTGGTAAAGGAAAAGTGATGATGCGTGCAAAAGCAGAAATTACTAAAACCAAAACAATCCAACAAATTATCATCAATGAAATTCCTTACGATGTTATTAAATGTAACCTTGTAAGAAAGATGGATGAAATTAGAATCAATAAAGATATTGATGGAATCATTGATGTTCGTGATGAAAGTGACCGTAATGGGATGCGTATTTGTGTAGATGTAAAGAAAGATGCAGATGCACAACTAATTTTAAATTATTTCTATAAGAATACAGACTTACAGATTTCATACAACTATAATGTTGTTGCAATCGTTAATAAACGACCAATGCAACTTGGTTTGGCGGAAATGCTGGATGCGTTTATTGATCATCGTGATGAAGTAATTACACGTAGAAGCAGATTTGATTTGGATAAGAAAGAAAAACGTTGTCATATCCTAGAAGGATTGATTAAATGTATTTCAATTCTTGATGAAGTAATTGCACTTATACGTTCTTCTAAAGATAAAGGGGATTCAAAACGTAAGTTAATGGAAGCATATGACTTTACGGAACCTCAGGCTGAAGCAATTGTAACATTACAATTGTATCGTTTATCAAACACGGATGTAACAGCATTACGTGAAGAGTTCGCAAGACTTACAAACGAAATGGAAGAGCTTCAAGATATCTTGGATAATCCAAAGAGTTTAAAAAACTTAATGATCAGAGAGTTAAAAGAAGTTAAGGAACTTTATGGTCGTGATCGTATAACTAAAATAGAGGATACGATTGAAGAAATTAAGATTGATAAGGTTGCAATGATTTCTAATGATCGTTATGTTGTAACTGTATCAAAAGATGGTTGGGCAAAACGTGTATCAATGCGTTCGTTTGGTGCCAGTGAAAATACCATGACTGGTACAAAAGAAGGCGATCATCTAATTGGATTTGAAGAAGTAAATAATCTTGATTATCTGATTTTCTTTACAAATCTAGGTACTTATGGATACTTACCTGTATATGAGTTAGGGGAACATAAGTGGAAAGATTTAGGAACTCACTTAAATACAAAGATGAAGATGAGTGGGGAAGAAAAACTAATCAATGCATTTATTATTCGTAACTTTAAACAAGATGGATACTTCGTTAGTGTTTCAAAACATGGAATGATTAAGAAAACTAGAATTGCTGATTTTGAAGTTTCACGAAACAATAAAACAATGTCTTGTATGAACTTACATAAAGAAGATGTACTTGTATCTACCAGTTTAGCGTATGCACATAATGAAGTTGTGTTAGCTACACGCAATGGATATGGTGCTCACTATAAATTAGATCAGATTCCTGCTAGTGCTCCTAAATCTAAAGGAGTAAAAGCAATGAATTTGAATGATGATACGATTATTGGTGTGCAAACGATTATGGATGCGAACAAGTATCTGTTAATTGTTTGTGAATCAGGAGCAATGAAACGCTTGAAGCTGGATGAAATAGATTTTATGAATCGTCCAGTAAAAGGGTTATTGCTACATCGTCAGGTAAAATCAAACCCTAATTATTTGCGTTATATTAAATTAGTTTCTAGTACAGATATTGTTACCTTTATTGGTGAAGAAACACTGAAGGTGGAAGCGAAAGATATTTCAATTATGAGTAGAGAAGCATCATTCTCAAACAGTATTAAATTATCAGATGATTACTATATGATTAAGGATATGGTGGTTGTGCCAGATGTTCCACTTGTTGAGAGTGATGATGATAAAGAATATGAAGAATTAAAACTGAATGTATAGAGGACCAATCTTATGGATAAACTAAGAGATGAAATTAGAAATAGTAAATATACGTATACAATGGAAGTGGCAGACGAATTAAATCGAGCACTTTCAACAAAGCAAAATGATGATACATGGATTTTATTTGCACTTGTACTAAAGTATATGATGCAACGTAAAGCCAACGAATTACAATATTGTCTGATGCAGTTAAGTGGTCGAATTAAGAAATCACCTGAATTTACACAGGAAGATAAAGATTTCTTAACTACACAATTAATATTTCTAAAAGAGTTTAAACAAAGAATTATCCGTCAGATATCTCTGATTAATGGAGTTATGTTTCTTGCGTTTTGTCTCTTTGCCTTTCTATTTATGAAAGGTGCATTTGAAATTCCAGTGATTATTATTGTTCTTCTGCTTATGATTGCCAATACATTTATTATGTATCAAAGAATCTTAAGACGAAGTACAGATGCAGATACACTGCGTTTAGAAGAAGCTATAGAAGACGAACAGTTACTACAATACATTCAAGAATACAAAAGATAATGAGAAAGTCACAATGACTTTCTTTTTCTTGCTTCGTTATCCTAGTTATCGCTATGAAATTCTAGTATAATAGGAATATGGAAATTAACTCAGTACAAAACAGCAAAGTGAAAACATGGATGAAATATCATCAGAAGAAATATCGTGATACAGATGAGAAGTATCTGATTGAAGGTGAGCATCTGATTGAAGAAGCACTTAAAGTGAATGTGGTAGATGTATTATTAGTGCGTAAAGGAAAAGAACACAACTTTGGATATCATGGTGATATTTATGTGCTAGAAGATCATGTAATGGATAAACTTTCAAAGAATGTATCCTCTGTGAACTATATTGCTGTATGTAAAAAACAAATATATGAAATAAAAGATAACACAAGACTATTGTTATTAGATGCAGTTCAAGATCCTGGAAACATGGGGACGATTATACGTAGTGCCCATAGCTTTGGCTTTGATGGTATCTATCTCAGTGAGGATTGTGTAGATATCTATAATGAGAAAGTGATACGCTCAACACAAGGTGCACTGTTTCATTTGCCAATTATTAACTGTGATTTACAAATGAAGGTAGAGGAACTCCAAAAGGGTGGTGTAGAAGTCGTTGCTACTGCATTAAATGAAGAAGCTGTCTATCTTGGAGATTACACACCAAAAGCTTCTATTGCTCTCATAATGGGAAATGAAGGCAGTGGTGTGAAGGAATCACTAATCAAGAAAGCAGATAAAGTGATGAAAATAGAGATGGCAAACTTTGAGTCATTGAATGTAGCGATTGCTGCAAGTATCTGTATGTATGAACTAAGGAAAGGATAAATTATGTTATATCAGATTGAAGGAAATCAATTAAAGAAAATAGAGAAGATGAAAAGTCATGGATTATACTTTATTGATACTCATGATTTGGATATAATTAAGGATATCGACGAATATGCGATTATCAAAGAAGAGTTAGAAAGTCGCCATATTCGCTTCGAGAGTCACTTACATTATGATATTATCATGTTGCCTTCAGAAATTCATAATCGTAAAAGTAAAAATAGGTGTTTAATCTATGCATCAAAGAATCGAAGTATTTTTGTTGCCAGAAAAAAACATTTTTCTTCTTTTATTAAAGAACTAACAGTAGATGATACACAGATTACGGTAGGTAAGCTACTACATAAACTGTTAAGAGAAATATCAGAAGCAGTTGGTAAAAAGATTGAAGATACCGAAAATGAAGCTCTTGAGTTAGAAAACCGAGTGATGAAGGTATCCATGCCGAAAAATGTAAGTGAGGAAATATTGAAAATACGAAAAGAATTACTACATATGAAACGCGATTTTAATGGTATTTTAGATATTATTGATTCGATGATTGAAAATGAGAATAAGTTATTCTCAGAAATTGAACTAAAGCAATTCGATATTGAAAAAAATCGAATGGATCGTAACTACAATCATGTTGGATCATTAATGGAATACATAACCGAAATCAGAGAGGCTTATCAATCAGCAACGGACAATCGTCTGAATGATATTATGAAGTTATTTACAATTATTAGTGCTATCTTTTTGCCATTAACCTTATTAGTAGGATGGTATGGAATGAACTTACAAATGCCAGAATTACACTGGGAATACTCATATCCTGTTGTAATTGTTGTTAGTATTTTAATTGTAGTTTTCTGTATATATTATTTTAAAAAGAATAAATGGTTTTAGATAAATGGAAAGAAAGGGAAGTATATGATACACGATCCAGTAATGACAATTGGAAATATGATTGATCACCAGGAGCTGGCCTTTATTGGTTCTGTTGACAGCAATGGGTTTCCAACAATGAAAGCAATGTTAGCTCCACAAAAGAGAGTAGGTCTTAGAACTTTCTATTTCACTACTTCATGTGATGCCAAACGAACGCAGGAATATCAAGAAAATCCAAAAGGATGTATTTATTTTTATGATCCTACGTTTTTTAGAGGTGTTATGTTTCAGGGGACGGTTGAAGTGATAGTCGCAAGTGAAATAAAAGAAGATTTTTGGAAACCAGAAAATGAAGGGTATTTTGTAAACGGGAAAAAAGATCCTAATTTTTGTGTTTTGAAATTTACAATTGATAAAGGTAGATATTTCAGTAATGAAAAAGTAGATGATTTTGAAGTGAGTGAGGAATAGATGGATATAACAAACACAATCAAGAACTTAAATAAACATAATATTGGTGGTTATCATGTAACTTCTAAAAAAGAACTTTTCGATTTACTGGAAAGTTTTCTTTCATATGGTGAAACTATTGGGTGTGGTGATTCCGTAACACTGGAAGAACTTGGCGTGTTTGATTATATAAGAACAAATGATTATAATTTTTTAGATAAATATGAAGATGGACTTACAAGTGATGATAAAAGAGAAATTTATTTAGATAATTTTCGCTCTGATACATTCTTCAGTGGAGTAAATGCAATTAGCGAGGATGGTAAACTCTTCTTTATTGATGGTAATGGAAGCAGAGTAGCTCCAATCATTTATGGACCTAAACAAGTAATTCTAATTACAGGTACAAACAAAATCACAAAAGATGAGGAAAGTGCAAAGCAGCGAGTCAGACAAGTGGCTGCACCACTTGATACCATACGCCTGGGCAAGAAGACACCATGTGCAGTAACGAAGCAGTGTATTGACTGTAATAGTCCTCAACGCATCTGTAATGACTTTGTAATGATAGCAGGTCAGTTTCAAAAGGAAAGAATTAAAGTTATTATAATTGATGGTGACTTTGGATATTAGAAGCGAGAAATCGCTTTTTTGCTATTCATAGCAAGAAATGTGAAAAATGAATGTTTATCTTTTCTTATAATGGGTGTAGGAGGTGAAGAGATGAGTACAAACTTAGAGTTAATACAAGAAGTAGTGGAGTATATCGATCATCATCTGGACCAAAAGCTTAGTCTGGATATAATCTGTGATACGATGGGGTATTCAAAGTTTCATTTGCATCGTATTTTTACCAGTGTAGTAGGATTTAGTATTCATACTTACATTCAACGAAGACGATTGACAGAAGCAGCACGATTACTTGTGTTCTCCAACAACTCGATTATGGAAATTGCATTGTTTGCAGGTTATGAAACACAACAAAGCTTTACTAGTGGTTTTAAAAAGATGTTTCACTGTACCCCTAATGCATTTCGTAAGAAACGAGAATTTTTACCTCTGCAATTAAAGTATACCGTAGATGGAAAGAAAAAATTGAGAGGAGATAAAATGATGAAAGTAAGGTTTGAAGAAAAAGATAACCTGTTATTTGTAGGTTATATGGCAAATACAAAGTGGGGATTTCGAGTTATACCAAAGTGCTGGAAGAACTTGCTTAAGAATGTAAATCGTGTGACAAATCGAGTGGATCATGAATTTATGTATGCAATTAATGATTATTCTAATAATCCTTCATTTGAGAATAAACAACCAGGATTTGATTATTATGCAGCAGTAGAAGTAAGTGATAAAGATAATATTCCAGATGGTATGGTGTTAAAAGAACTACCAGCTACAAAGTATGTAATCTTTCACTTTTATGGTGATAAGAAGGATTCTATTCAACCAGTAGTAGAATATATTTACAATGAATGGTTTCCCCAATCAACCTGTCAGTATAATGAGAAAGCAATGTATGATTTCGTGAAAGATACGGAAGTTGCTAATGAAGATGGAAAAAGTGAAATCGAGGTTTGGGTTCCAATTCTATAAGAATATATCCTGTTTCTTAATAGAGACAGGGTATTTTTATAGGTTTACAGGTAAAATTCATCTTCTAATTGAAATAACTTTTTATTTATACTATAATGATGGAAGTAAAACGAAGAAAAGGACTAGTAATATGTGTACATTCTTTCTAGGGAATGATGGTCATCGACTGGAAGCCATCTCAAAGAAGAGCATATGAATTCACCTTGGAGTGAGACTAATCATCTCCCGTATCAAACGGTTATCATGTAATTAAGTGTGTCGCAAGATGAATTAGGATGGTACCGCGCAAATTAGCGTTCCTATACTTGTGCTTTTTTTTTGGCAGAAAGGAATTATATGGAAAAGTTAGAACAACTAAGAGAAGAAGGTTTAGCAAAGATTGAAGCCTGTACTTCAACCAAAGAACTTCAAGATATCCGTGTACTGTATCTTGGTAAAAAAGGTCCAGTTCAGGAAGTTATGAAGATGATGAAAGATTTGAGTCAGGAAGAACGTCCTGTCTTTGGTCAACAGGTAAATGAAATTAAACAAACATTTGAAAAGGCAATTGAAGAGAAGAAAGTTACACTGGAAGCTTCAGAGATTAATGAGAAATTAAAGAATGAAAAGATTGATATTACATTAAGTGGGTTAAAACCTAATTTAGGTAATCTTCATCCTTTAACTGTAATCCAACAGGAGTTGGAAGATTTATTTATTGGCTTAGGATATGAGGTTGCAGAAGGCCCAGAAGTGGAACTAGATTTATATAATTTTGAGCGAGCAAATATTCCTAAGGATCATCCTGCTCGTGATATGCAGGATACGTTCTATATTGATGATGAAACATTGCTTAGAACACATACTACAGCTGTACAGATGCGTGTATTAGAAGAAAACGCACCACAGTTACCAATTAAAGTAGTGTGTCCTGGGAAGGTATATCGTCGTGATGATGATGATGCTACTCATTCACATCAGTTTAGTCAATTGGAAGGATTAGTGGTAGGTGAAAACATTCGCTTATCGGACTTAAAAGGAACGTTAGAATTGGTAGCTAGAAGAATGTTTGGAGAATCTAGAGAAATTCGTATTCGTCCAAGTTACTTCCAGTTTACCGAGCCAAGTGTGGAGGTTGATGTTTCTTGTCATATTTGTAATGGAAAAGGATGTCCAACTTGTAAAGGTACTGGATGGATTGAAATTCTAGGTGCTGGTATGGTACATCCAAATGTACTATCAATGGCTGGATATGATCCATTAACTTGTAGTGGATTTGCGTTTGGTATTGGTATGGAACGTGTTGCATTATTAAAATATGGAATTGATGATATTCGTCATTTATATACAAACGATATTCGTTTCTTGAAAACGTTTAATCGTTTTGAGTAGGAGGTAATTTATGTTAATTAGTAAAAAATGGCTAAGTCAATATATGGACTTAGGAGAACTTACAATTGAAGAATTAGCAGATAAGATTACCGCTGCTGGTTTAGAAGTTGAAGGAGTTGAGTATCTTGCAAAAGGTACCAACTTAGTAATTGGAGAAATTCTTACATGTAAACCACATCCAGATTCAGATCATTTAAATGTATGTGAAGTAAATGTTAAAGATGAAGTGTTACAAATTGTTTGTGGAGCTCCAAACTGTAAAGCAGGATTAAAAGTAATTGTAGCGAAAGCTGGTGCAATTCTTCCTGAAATTGAAATAAAAAAAGGAATTATTCGTGGTGTAGAATCCAATGGAATGATTTGTAGTTTATTGGAACTAGGTGTAGATGGAAAAAGTTTAACGGATTACCAGAAAGCTGGTATTGAAGAACTTCCAGAAGACGCACCAGTAGGTGATACAGATGTTCTTGGGTATCTGGGACTTGATGATGAAATTTTAGATATTGGATTAACACCAAACCGCAATGACTGTCTTGCAGCTTTCTCAATGGCAAAAGAGGCAGGCGCTGTTTTAGATAAGAAAGTTACACTACCTGACTATGAAGGGAAAGCAGATGGTGGAGAATCAACAAAACTTATTGTACGTTCAGAAACTAAAAAATGTCCGTTATATACTGGGAAAGTAATTCGTTCACTAACAATCAAAGAATCACCAATGTGGATGAAACACTTACTACAGGCAAGTGGTGTAAAATCAATTAATAATGTTGTTGATATTTCTAACTTAGTAATGTTGGAAACCGGACAACCACTTCACTTCTTTGATTTATCGAAATTAGAAAAAGAAGAAATTATTGTAAAAGATGGATTGAAGACAAAATATACTGCATTGGATGGCATTGAGTATGATATCTGTGAAGATGATATTATGATTACAATCAATGACAAACCAGTTGCAATTGGTGGAGTTATGGGTGGTGATGACTCTAAGATTGATGATGATACAAAAGGTATCTTAATTGAAGCGGCAAGTTTCAATCATGTGTCAATTCGTAATACAGCACGTCGTTTGAATTTAAATACAGATTCAAGTATTCGCTATCAAAAGGGAATTGAACCAAGAGCTCCATACAAAGCAATGGATCGTGCGGTTCAACTGCTTGTTGAATATGCTGATGCGAAAGATATTGAAGAAACAGTATACTCAGCAGATCGAGTAATTGAAGATGTAACATTTGATGTATCTCTTGAGCGAATGAACAAACTTATGGGAACAGCATTCACAAATGAACAAGTAATTAATGTATTAGAACGTTTAGATTTTAACCCTACGATGAACAATGACATGATTAATGTTGTTATTCCATCATATCGCCAGGATGTAGCAATTGAAGCTGATATTGCAGAAGAAATCATTCGTATTATTGGATTTGATGATTTAAAATCAACAATGCCAGTAATGGGAGATACTCCAGGTCGTTTAAACAAACGACAACAACTACGTAGAACGCTTCGTGATGTTCTAACAAATCAAGGATTTTATGAAGCAACAAGTTATACCCTTGTAAGTGAAAAGATGCATAGTGATGCAATTATGCCGTTTGATTCATATGTAGAGTTGGCATCACCAATGAGTGAAGACCGTAAGATTATTCGTGGAAGTATTATTCCTAGTTTATTAAGTTGTGTTGCATATAATAAAGCAAGATCTTTAAAGAATATTCCATTCTTTGAAATTAGTAATGTATATGCAAAGGATAAAGTAGAAGAGAGATTATCGATTGTTCTGCATGGAAACTTACAGGAAAACAGATGGCAAAAATATGAAATTAAACCTACTTTCTATACAATTAAAGGATATGTAGAAGCAATCCTGGAAAAACTAGGGTATACAGGAACTCGTATAGTGATGAAAGCAAATAAGATGGATACTGTACATTTCCATCCTTACCAAAGTGCAGAAGTGTATATTGGAAGAGATTTATTAGGGATTATTGGAGTCATTCATCCAACAATGGCAAAAGAATATGAAGTTGGTGAATGTGTAATGGCTGAATTAAATCTAGAAGTTATTTTAAGTAATAAAACTAGCAAAGTTAGATTTGAACCAGTTTCAAAATATCCTCAAATTGTACGTGACTTAGCATTTGTGGTTGAAAAAGATTTAGAAGTAGCGTCAATTATTAAAGCAATTAAGGGATGTGGTAAACAAATCATCAAAGAGGTTGAAGTATTTGATGTATACATGGGAGAACATGTAAAAGATGGATATAAGTCAATCGCCTTATCAACTACATTCCAGGCAAATGACCGCACTTTAAAAGATGAAGAAATCAATGAAGTTCATGATCAAATCTTAAAAGTACTGAAAGATAAATTAAACGCTGAACTTCGTGTTTAAGCTACATTTATATGACAATGAATGTAAATGTTATTCTGGAAAAAGGCACAGAAAAGGATATTGATGAGTTAGAGAATCTTTATAATTCTTTAAATGATTACTTAGCAACTCATACGAATCATCCTGGATGGAGAAAAGGAATTTATCCTGTAAGAGAAACTGCAGCAACTGGAATCAAAGAAGATACTTTGTATGTTGTTAGAATTGATGGAGTAATTGCTGGAAGTATTATCTTACGCCAATATATGGAACCTACATACTATGAGGTTGATTGGGATGTTGAAGCAGAGCTAAAGAATATATTTGTAATCTGTACATTTGCAGTTCATCCTAATTATTTGAGAATGGGATTAGGTAAACGAATGATGGAACTGGTTATTGAATATGCGAAAACGAAAGCAATAAGAGCAATTCGTTTAGATGTTTATGAACATAATATACCAGCAATCACGTTATATGAAAGTTATGGTTTTGACTATATTGATACAGTTGATTTAGGTCATGGAGAATATGGCTTAGATTGGTTTAAGTTATACCAGAAAATCTTATAAAAGAACCGAGAACGATATGTTCTCGGTTTTCTTAACCTTTCAGTAAATGATACAACTTATAATGTCCTTTTTTGATTGGTAAGATAAAGTCACCAATTAATTCTTCCACATGACCATCAAAACCTTGTTTGAATTTAAATATTCCATAGTCATCAGCATCTTCACTGAAATCACCACTGATACCATAAAAGTTATACTTTGTGCAACCTTTCCTAAGTGCCAACTGTATCATATGCCACTGTAGTGCATAATTTGCTTTGTACTTTAAAAGGTCTTTATAGGAACCACCAAACAAATATACAATTTCATCATCTTGAATTACAAAGATACATGCGGATAATGGCACTTCATTTCCATAGTTTCTTTTAAGTGAAAGAACTTCGTCAATATTGTTTTGATACGTCTGAATCTTATCTTGTTCAGCTTTTATAATATTTCTGCATTTCTGACATTTCTTTTCAGAAAGAGAACCTAAAAGTTCCTCATGTTTTGTAATTATATGAATTGATTCCTCTTGGTATTCTTTCTGTTTTTCAATATACTTTGAAATATCCAAATATGCCAGAAGTAATTTCGCATGTTTCCCATAAGCATTCAAGTAATCCATATAGAATGCACGATCACGAATATCAAAATGACGCCGTTCTCCTGTGTGTTCCATAATATCCAAATAAATTGATAAGTCATCACATGTTAATTCTCTGATACACACTTCATCATGCATTGCCTTATGAATATTATAACGGGTTCTTTTATGCATATTTGCCAATATATCATCTTTTGATTTTCCTGTTAGTGGTAATACAAAAGTCCATCTTGGCTGATATTTGCTACTGTTACCGATACTGAATCCCTGATGTTGAAAACCAGCGTTTTGTAATGTTGTAATAACGCCTTCATTGTTGAAACCTTCTTCAATTTCATCACCATTAATATCTCGTTCTTTACGAATGATGTAAGGATCCATATGTAAATAAATACAACCTTTTTTGTGTAAGTGTTTCTTTAATTCATTCATAAAGAAATCAAAGACTTCTTTATCTTGATAATCAATTAAGATACCTCTTTGAATACATGCATATGTATATTTCTTCATTAATGGCTGATAGCAAATTGTACACATCGCCACATATTCATTTCCATCTTTAACTCCTAAATATTCAGTCTCTGAACCTCTTTTTCTTTTTAGTTTCGTCATTTCACAGGAATTCATAAAATTACGATACTGATGATGTTTATGAAATTCCTTATATTCATTTTCCTTTACTTCCACGAATTCTAACTTCATTTGTACACTCCTTCTATCACATAGTAATTATTTATCTTTCATAACTAATGCTATATAATTAGTCTATACCTTGAAGTGTTTACTGAAAGTGAACATTCACTTAAACATTTAGTAAACATTGTATATGCTATAATGCGAGCAGGAGAGAGCTATGAAAATATTAATTATTGAAGATAATAAAGACTTATCTTTTTTTATGAAAACCGGATTAAAGAAGTATGGTTTTCAAATAGATACTGCAGATGATGCAGAAGAAGGTGAAGAAAAACTTCTAATAAATCAGTATGATGTAATGTTACTTGATTTAAACTTGCCTGATAAAGATGGGCTTCTTATTTTAGATAATATGCGTACCAATGGTGTTGATTTGCCAGTCATTATTATTACAGCACGTAAAGAAGTGGAAGATCGAATCAAAGGATTAGACATTGGTGCTGATGACTATATGGTAAAACCATTTGAACTGACAGAACTGAATTCTCGTATTCATGCAGTTATACGCCGTTTTCATGGTCGCACTAATCCAGTAATAAATATTGGTAAGATTAGTGTTCATCCAACAAATAGAACTGCAAGTATAAGTGGCAAGGAGTTAGTTTTAAAACCAAAAGAATTTGATATTCTTGAATATCTTGCCCAAAAATATCCAGCAGTTGTTTCCTCAGAAGAAATTGCTGAACATGTCTATGACGAAAATTATGATCCATTTTCTTCAGTACTTAGAGTGCATATCGCACGACTTAGAAAGAAAGTAATTAGTATTGGTGGAGAACAGATGTTTGTTACTATCAGAGGAAAAGGTTATACACTATGCGGAGATTAAATATTAAAGCGATTCTATCGATTATTACGATTTCTATAGTGATAACCGTAAGCTTCTTGTTTGTATCCTACAAGTTCTATGAACATTCGATGGATCAGGTATTAGATAAAAATAGTATTAGTGAAAATGCTTATTTAGTTAATAGAACAGATTTGGTCAACAGCAGATACTCAGGTGTTTCAAGTTTTCATCAGATGAAAGATGTTAGAAATGCACAAAAGTCATTTATGATTTCTTGGTTACCACTAATTGTAATAAGTACATTTGCAACTGTTGTAATTGCTGTATTGTTATTCTGGTATGTATCAAGATATTTCTACTATCGTGAAATTCGAAAAGTTATTGCTCAGTTAGAAAATGTATCTGATGGAGAATTAAGCTATGATGGAGATCCAATATTAAAAGAAGCGTTAACAGAAGTAAAAGATAAATTTGAAAAAAATCTGGAAGACTATAAACGGCTTCACTCTTATTTGTCTCATGACCAAAAGAATACATTATCCATTTTACGTGCAGAGTCTGAACTTATGGATAATAAAAAAACACTAGAATGGATTGATAACTTATCTTCCAATATTGATAATTTATTAGCACTTAGTGATACAAAGGTTGATAATGATTTAATCGAAGTAGATGTAGCATTGGTAGTCGCTTCGGTTTGTGATCAGTATCGTAAAGTCTATTCAGACATTTCCTTTGAGTTTGATGAAACTGAAGAGTCTATTATTATGGGAAAAGAGAGATGGTTATATCGTGCTATTTCAAACTTAGTTGACAATGCAATTAAATATGGAAATAACAATCCGATAAAACTAAAGGCCTATAGTCAAAATGATTTTGTAATTATTGAAATTATAGATGAAGGAATCGGAATGAGCAAAGAATATGTAGATAAAGTATTTGATACTTATTATCGAGTAAATGATTTTAAAAATGATGGTTATGGAATTGGTTTAAGTATTGTTTCTCATGTCTGTGATTTATGTAATGGAAGTATCTGGGTGGAAAGTGAAATAGATAAAGGAACACGCTTTTATCTTTCGTTTCCTAAAGCTTAAATAAAAGTAGAATGCTAGTAATAAGAGGAGGGCAAAGATGAAGAATTTTATAAATAGAATGAAACACAACTTTTTTCAATACTTGTTACTGATATTGGTACTGTTTATTGTATTTACTAGTTTAATTATAGTGAATCAGAAGCAGGTGAAAGCATATGATAAATATCAAAAGGAAGTAGAATTAGTAAAAGAATTCGAAGATAATAATAGTGATTATAATTTAGTTGATATTAAACTGGATAAAGTTAAATTAAACAATGATTTATATGACGGTGATGGATATATCTATAATAGTGAATTATTTGATAACAATCCTGCTGACTATAACGAATTGTCTGAAGAGTTGCTTGAAAATATGGCAACCTCATCATATCTTGAAAAAACAGTTAAGACTGCACACATATCAGTTAATGTGGAAAATATGTATGAGGTTGGTCGTGACAAAGAAGAGCAAGACTCAATGAAGAACATAGAAATAAAAACTATAGATGGAGAGGCGATAGAAAAAAATCGCCATCCTAATGCACACCTTTTTGCAACAAATAATGATGACATCTCAAGAGAGTTTGAATTTGGATATCGAACAATTATAGAGGGTGAGAAACCAATAAATTTAAACGAATGTATCATCTCACAAAGGTACGCAGAGTTTAATAACCTTAGTATTGGTGACTCTGTAATAATTAATCGAGGTGGACGTGGAGATGCTGTATCACATTCATTGGTAATTAGTGGAATTTATTCTGATTCATCAAAAATGATGAAAGAAAATGAAGCCTATCAATTAAATTCAATTAAGCAGACTAAGAAAACAGATTATTCTATTGGTGATAATATAGATGTGGATAATACCATTATTATTCATATGGAAACTATGAATAATATGAGACTTTATCAAGAAAGTGAGTTTGTGGACGTTGAAAGGGTAAGTGAGGAACAAAGCTCTTATATTTTATATCCTTTAAAGGAAAATCTTTTATTCTTCGTTAGTGATAATAAAAATATTAGTGATTTAGAAAGTGATTTCCACCAAAAAGGATTAAGTGATTATTATGATGTTAATCTTTTAAAGTATAATATAAAATCTGAACTAAATATATCTTCAGAAGTGAAATCTCCGATTTCGACGAATTCAATTTATACGATTGTTGGAGGTCTGATAGCTATAATATTTGTTTCGCTAATTGCGGTAATGATGGAATCAAAATCACTTAAAATTAAAATTTATCATGGTTCTCAAAGAAAATTATTGATTCAGCAAGGAATTATTGATTTCTTAATTGTAACTATTCTAGGATTATTTATCACTTTTGGTATTTTAGTATTAACTGGTAATCGACTGTTTCATTTACAATGGGGACAAATCAGTTTGTTATTTTCTGGAATTGCATTATTTCAACTATTTGTGTATGAGATAATTAGAATAGTTTATATTACTAGGTTTAAACCATCTCAATATCTTGCATCGAAAATAAGTGATGAGAAGCATACTAATAATGATGAAGTAGTGATGAAGAATGGGAAGTCACTACTTATGATTCTTTTAGTTGTTTCTGTGCTGATTGTTGGTATGAGCACTATATTTACTAATTTAGATGCTGCGGGTGTTGTGAAAAAAGCGGAGACAAAAAATACAGATGAACATCCCTATACAATATCTACAGAAATAATAAAGGATAACCTAGTTTCTATTGATTTAGATGCTAAGATGATGGAAGAACTTGGCTTAGAGAATTACTTGTATAGTGGTACACTTCCAAAAGTAACAACAAAAGATTATAAATCTTTTGTCAATTCAGAATATGTTGAGTCTTACAATTACTTTTTGTATATGCCAGTATTTGTAGAAGACTATAATCCTATTATGGATCCTGATGAACTAGATCCGGAGGATTATAGCCGGGGAAACACTGTATATGCATCTGATACTTCATCTATTAGTGATGAGTTTGATGATGGAATAAGAGAAATTGTTGAAGGGGATGTATTTAAAGGAGTAGATGAATGCATTATAAGTGATGAATATGCTGAGTTGAATAGTTTAAAAGTTGGAGATACATTGGAAATATCAGATGAATTTTATGGTATAAATAATAAAACTCTTACAATTACAGGGATTTATACAGATTCTACACCAGATGATGCTCCTTATTGGCGTCGCTATTCTAATAATCAGAATATTATAAATCAGGTTTTAGATCATAATTTATTATTATATTCAGAGAATGCACCTAGACCTAGAACAGATATACGTTCAAATGATATATATGTAAGTTATGAAACTATTCAAAATTTACCAATGTTTGAAATAAGAGGTGTTAATGAAATAAGTATTTATCTAAAAGATGCAAATACTGTTAATCTGTATGAAGAAGAATTAAGTAAAAAAGGACTTCCACAATACTATGAAGTAAAATTACAAAAAGAAGTTGAATATGAAGTTTCTTATGATGAGATGAGAAAGATGAGAGATGATATAGGCTTTAGATTTAGACGATATAATTTATATGATAGTTATTATGATTTTTATGATAATTATAGTATCTATTATGATTATTATGAAGGAGAATACAGCTATTACAGTTATACTCAACTTTATGAAGATGATCAAAGTGATAATGATTTCTCAAAATTTCATAATCGTAAATTGAAAGAAAAAGTTGACCAGAACCCAAATTATTAAAGAAAGGTAAAGTATGAAGCGTTTAACATTAGATAACATTGTATATTACAATGAGCGTATTTCTTATCGAAAACTTAAAGATATCAATGTTACTTTTGATAGTGGAACACTGTATTTGATTATTAGTGATAAAAAGCTAGATGCATTGCTGCTTTCTATTTTGATAGGATTAGAAATGCCAGCAAGTGGTAGTATCATTTATAATGAAAAAACACTTAAAAATAAGAATGATTTTAATGACTTTCAATGCTCTATAGGTACCCTTATTATAAATGATTCACTTTTGAATAATGAAACGGTAATGATAAACTATGAATTAATTTTATCAGATATTGGTTTAGCCAAAACGACTATTAATGAACGAGTTGTAAAGCTATTTAATCAGTATGGAATTAATACTAATATATTAAATAAGAAAGTTAAGTCTTTGAGTGATGAGGAACGCTGTTATGTGCTTTTCATTTTGGCGATTGTAAATGAACCGGATTTAATAATCGTATATGATGTATTTCATGATTTGAAGGTACGTGAAAAAATCATTGAGTGGCTAAAGGAACTGTGTAGCAAGAACAATACTACAGTTATCTTCTTTACTCAGGAACGTGAATCAGTAACTTTGGCTGATGAGATCTGGCGGTTTCATGATGGAAGATTAACGTTTGTTAAAAAGATAGAAGATAAATAGAAGTTATAAGAGAAATGTGGTTGCATTTCTCTTTTATATTTCCAAAGTGAAAGAAGTTAGTTAAAATGTAGTTATACAAGAGGAGAAGTCCTTTTTCTGAGATGTTAAATTTTGTCACTTTCACAGATGACAAAGTTCAATTTCATTTGATTGTGATTGCATCAAAGTAAACTTATACTGAAATTGTAAAGAGGAGACTCAAAACAGAAAGAGGTAGAAATTATGAAAGAATCAATTCAAAAGTTTGGTCGCTTCCTAAGTGGAATGGTAATGCCAAACATTGCAGCATTTATTGCATGGGGGATTATTACAGCTTTATTTATTGCAACAGGTTGGCTTCCTAACGAGCACTTTGCGAAGTTAGTTGGACCAATGCTTACATACCTGTTACCGATTCTAATAGGGTATACAGGAGGTAGCATGGTTTACAAGCAACGTGGTGGAGTCGTTGCAGCGATTGCTTCCTTTGGGGTTATTGCAGGAGGTCTTAATCTTCTAGGAGAAGGACAAGATGTTACAATGTTCTTGGGAGTTATGGCAATTGCTCCGTTAGCTGGATGGTTAACAAAGAAAATGGATCAGGCACTGGATGGACATATTCCAGGTGGATTCGAAATGCTTGTCAACAACTTCTCAGCAGGAATCTTAGGATTTGGACTTGCACTAATTGGAAACGTTGTAATCGGTCCAATTAGTTTAGGAATTAACGATTTCCTTGGAGCTTGTGTAGACATCTTGGTAGAAAATGGCTTATTACCATTAACATCAATCTTTGTCGAACCAGCGAAAGTGTTGTTCTTAAACAATGCAATTAACCATGGTATCTTTACTCCAATGGGAGCAGAACAGGTTCTGGAAACAGGAAAATCAATCTTCTACTTAATTGAAGCAAATCCTGGTCCTGGATTAGGATTACTGATGGCATATACATTCTTTGGTAAAGGAGCAGCAAAAGCTTCGGCACCAGGAGCAGCGATTATTCATTTCTTTGGTGGAATCCATGAAATCTATTTCCCATATGTTATGATGAATCCATTAACGATTGTGGCTGTGATTGCAGGTGGTATGAGTGGTGTGTTTGTGAATGTATTATTCAATAGTGGTCTGACTGGACCAGCATCACCTGGTAGTATTATCGCTATTATGGGAATGGCAGAAAAAGGAAGTATTCTAGGAGTTGCATTAAGTGTTATTATATCAGCAGCAGTTACATTCTTTGTTGGTTCCTTAATTATAAAAGCAACTGGTGGATCAAAAGATATGGATATTGATGAAGCACAGTCTGTTGTATCTGGAATGAAAAATGAATCAAAAGGAATTACTGCAATCAATGTATCGAATATTGTATTTGCTTGTGATGCTGGTATGGGATCTAGCGCGATGGGGGCAACTACATTAACCAAGAAGTTGAAAGATGCAGGTATTGATATCAAGGTAGAACATTACGCGATTGAAGAGATACCAAAAGAGGCGCAGGTAATTGTAACTCATAATTCGTTATTGGAGAGAGTAAAGTCAACGCGACCAGATGCTACAATTTTCCCAATTACGAACTTCATGGGAGGCAATGAATACGATATAATAGTAGAGAAGATTAAATCGTTATAAAAACGAAAGGAGAAAGCTATGATATGTTCACCAAGATTAAACAAAATATTGCAGATTTGTTTAGAGAGTAATGACTATGTGAGCATTGAAGAGCTTTCTTCGCTTTTGCAGATTAGTAAACGTACCGTATTTCGTGAAGTACAAGATACTGCTTATATATTAAAACCATTTGATTTAACCCTACAATCAAAGCCGAAGAAAGGTTTATATATTGAGGGTAGTGAAGATCAAAAGGAAGTACTCTATCAGGCTCTACAAGCTGAAAAGATGGGTTATTTAAAAAAGGAAGATCGTCATAAACTGTTGATATTTGAAATATTAAAAGAAAACAGAATTCAGAAATTGTATTATTATGCGGAGATGTTTCAGGTATCACAGGCTACAATCAGCAATGATTTAGATATTCTGGATTCATGGTTTCAAAAATATAACTTAAAAGTGAATCGTACACCAGGACTGGGAATTGAATTGTTAGGTAGTGAAGAGAATTATCGTAAAGCATTAACATCTATTCTGGCAGAATCAATTTATGACAAACAGGATGAAACAATTGATCCGTATGATGCAAATTCATTATTGAAGCAAATCTTTATGGATGATAAAAATGGAATTTTAAGTTTATTGAATCAGGATATTTTACAACGTATCTTACGTCTTTTTCATCAGTATGAAGAAGAATTAGATTTGATTCGATATGCACAAAGTTCTTATATTGGATTAATCATCCATCTTACCATTGCAATTGATCGAATTTTAAAGAATGAAAAGTTGGAAGATAATGATTATATCGTAGGTATGATGAAAGATGATTACAGTTATAAACAGGCACAACATATGTGTACGTATCTGGAGGAAGAATTTGGAATTCAGATTCCAGAGGTTGAAATATCATTTATTGCTATGCATATCAAAGGTGCGAAACTAACACAGAATTCATTAGATGATGAACCAATTGAAATTGCAATGTACAAAGAAGAGGAATTACTTGTATTGATTCATAAGATGATTGATACGCTGCCAACTCCTCATAATGTAATGCTGAAGAGTGATCGTGAACTGTTACAGGGAATGATTGCACATTTGCGTCCAACGCTTGTGCGTTTAAGTCATCATATGCCGATTTACAACCCCTTACTGGCTCAATTGAAGGAATTGCATAAAGATATATATGAACAGGCAATTGTTGCTTGTGCGTGTATTAGCGATGTCTATGGGTATGACGTTCCAGAGGATGAAGTAGGTTATGTTGCAATGCACTTTGGTGCAGCGATGGAACGAGAAGAAAAAAAAGAAATTGTATCCAGAGATATTCACATTGGAATTGTATGTTCCAGTGGAATTGGGGTATCCGCAATGCTACTGGCTCGATTAGAAAAGGTATGTGATGAATTTGTATCTTTTGAAACGTTATCAATTGAGGATATACGAAAGAAAACCTTTGAATGTGATTTACTGGTATCAACCTTTACGTTTGAAACAGATGAAGAAGTTATTTTAGTGAATCCGTTACTTCCAAATAATGATATTCAAAAACTGCAGGATGCAATTGCACGTAAAAGAAGAACGATTAAACGAGCGAAGACAATGACATCACCAAAGAGTGAGACTGACTTGCTAGCTAGTGATATCTTTCAGTTATTGGATAGTGTAGAATTATGTATCTGTGATTATCGCTTGGATAAATTACAACTGATAAATGAAGTAGCTAGGAATATTAGTAAAGATAAGGTGGAAGAAGAAGCAATATACAAAGTACTGATTCATCGTGAAAACATGAATTCTACAATATTTAATGAAATGGGGTTTGCTTTGTTTCATGGATTTCTTACTTCAGAAGACACCTGTATCCTAAAAGTATTCCGCTCTAACCATGGTGAGTTTATTCATGATGAATTATCAAACATTAAGTTTGTAATAGCGATGTTTATTCCAGAAAAGCATACTAAAAATCAAAAGAAATTAATGAGTATGATTAGTCGTAGTATCATTGAAAATGATCAGTTGTATGAAAGCTTAGCAACTGGTGATTACAATGATATCTATGTAGCAATTGAACTTCTGATGAAGGATTACTTATTCCAACATCTGCATGAAGAAAGGAGCTCATCATGAAAGAGTTAAACATCTATTTTGTATGTGATGCTGGTATGGGTTCCAGTGCTTTGGGAGCTTCGATGCTTCAGCGAAAACTAAGGAACTCAGGTCTTAGTGAAAAAGTACATAACTGTGGACTCAATGAGATTCCGGAAGCGATTGATATTTTGATATCACATCAAATGTTTTATAAACAATTAAAAGAGCGTTATCCAGATAAACTAATATTAAAAGTCGATGGTTTTGCTGGTGAAGATGTATACGAAAGGATTGTAGAGGAAATTATGAAAGAGACAAATAAAAAAGCAGTATTAGCAAAAGAACAAATTAGAGTAGAATGTCCAAGTGTTACAAATGTTGAAGCAATCAAAGCAGTAGGAAATCTATTGTTGGATGCTGGATATATTGAAGAGCCATATATTGTAGGGATGCTGAATCGTGATGCATCCTTGACTACCTATATTGGAAATGATCTTGCAATTCCTCATGGTGAATATGAAGTTAAGGAATATGTAAAAAAGACTGGATTAGCTGTAATGATTTATCCTGATGGTATTGATTGGGATGGAAATCTTGTACGTGTAGTAATTGGTATTGCAGCAACCAACAATGATCATATGCAAATTCTTCAAAATATTGCTTCTAAGTTATGTGAAATGGAAACCGTAGATAATTTAGTGGCAAGCAATGATATTGATTATATATATCAGATTTTAACGGAGGAAGAGTAAGATGATTATTACAGTAACAATGAATCCTGCAATTGATAAAACAGCAGTAGTCGATGAACTTGTTGTAGGCGGTCTTAATCGTCTTGAGCAGACGATGATGAATGCAGGTGGAAAAGGTATCAATGTATCAAAAACAATCCAGGCGCTTGGTGGTGAGAGCTTGGCTACAGGATTTATTGCTGGTACTAATGGTGCATTTATTAAAGAATCACTTGATCAGTTATCAATTGATAATGATATGGTGGAAGTAGCTGGTAATACAAGAGTAAATTTAAAAGTATTAAACAAAGATATGGATCTTACAGAATTAAATGAAGAAGGTCCATACATTGATGAAGTTGCTTTGCGTGCACTTGTAGATAAGATTGTGAAGCACGCTTCCAAAAATGACTATGTAGTATTATCAGGAAGTGTACCTGGCAGTGTGCCAAAAGATATTTATGCCAAATTAATCAAACAACTAAAACAAAATAAGATAAAAGTAATTCTTGATGCAGATGGGGATTTATTTGCTCATGCAATAGAAGAAGTACCAAATGTTATAAAACCAAATAAATATGAGTTATGTAAATATTATGAAATAAGTGAAGATTGTAAAAATGATGAAATTGTTAAATTAGGAAAAGCATTGTTAGATAAAGGAATGCAGCTGATTGCAATTTCAATGGGGAAAGAAGGAGCGTTATTTATTGATAGTGAACATACTGCAATGGTAAAAGGATTAAAAGTGGATGCACATTCCAGTGTAGGTGCTGGAGATGCAATGGTAGCAGCGATTGCCTATGGACTTGAACAGGAACTATCATTTGAAGAGCTTGTGAAGTTGGCAGTAGCTACAAGTGCAGGTGCAGTTATGACCAAAGGAACCCAACCAGCTTCAAAAGAGCAGGTAAAAGAGTTAATGAAAGAAGTAGAGATAAACTACTTATAGAGGTGGAAACATGAAGACGAAAGCAGTACGCCTATATGGCGTTGATGATATTAGATTAGAAGAATTTGAATTACCAGAAATTAAAGATGATGAAATTCTGGTGAAAATTATTACTGACAGTATTTGTATGTCGACATACAAAACCGTGAAACAAGGAAAAAATCATAAACGAGTACCAAATGATGTAGCAGAAAATCCAATTATTCTTGGACATGAGTTTTCAGGTGATATTGTAAAGGTTGGTAAGAAATGGCAGGATCAGTTTAAGCCAGGACAACGCTTTGCACAACAACCAGCATTGAACTATAAAGGAAGTTTAGCTTCACCAGGATATTCATATAAATACTTTGGTGGTGATTGTACGTACTGTATTATTCCACAGGAAGTTATGGAATTAGGTTGTCTTATGGTATATGAAGGAGATTCTTACTACAGTGCAAGTTTAGGAGAACCAATGTCATGTGTAATTGGTGGCTATCATGCAAACTATCATACCAATAAAGTAAACTATAATCATGAAATGGGTGTAAAGGAAAATGGATATTTACTGATTTTAGGTGGTACTGGTCCAATGGGACTTGGTGCTATTGATTATGCAGGAGCAATTGAAAAGAAACCGAAGAAAGTAGTTGTTACGGATATTAGTAATGATCGTCTGAATCGTGCAAAACAAATCTTATCTGAAGAATCGATGAAAGAAAGAGGGGTTGAATTAGTTTATTTCAATCCAAATGATTATGAAGATGATGAAAAAGCACTTATGGATTTAACAGATGGACATGGATACGATGATGTATTTATCTATGCACCAGTGCAGGCACTAGCAGAACAAGGAAATCGCTTGTTGGCATTTGATGGTTGTATGAATATCTTTGCTGGGCCAACTGATAAGAATTTCTCAGCAATGATTAATTTATACGATGCTCACTATACAAGCACTCATATTATGGGAACTACTGGTGGAAACAATGATGATTTACTAGAAGCACTTGATTTATCTAGCAAAGGATTAGTAAATCCTTCTCTTATGGTTACACATATAGGAGGATTAGATAGTGTAGCTGATACAACACTTCACTTACCAGAGATTCCTGGTGGTAAAAAACTAATCTATACCCAAATCGAAATGCCACTAACAGCAATTGATGACTTTGAAGAACTAGGTAAAGATAATGAGTTGTTTAAGTTACTTGCTGATTCTTGTAAGGAACATAAAGGATTGTGGAATTCACAGGCTGAACAGATTTTATTAAACTATAATAATTAATATATTTTGGACATACAGCATCTTATTGTATGTCCTTTTTATGTTATACTAATAAGTAATTATGGAGGGAACCATGTATACAGATATTTTAAATTTCAAAGGGGAATGGAGAATTTATCAGAAACGAGTGTTGGATAATTTAGATAAACATTTACGAGATGATAAAATTCATATCGTTGCAGCACCAGGTTCAGGTAAAACAACATTAGGAATCGAAATAATAAAGCGATTAGGACAACCATGTTTAATCCTAACACCAAATATTACAATTCGTGAACAATGGTTGTCACGAGTGAAAGAAGGATTTTTAACTTCATCAACAAACAGTGATGAAGTTCTTTCAAATACGATTTGTTCACCAAAATTAATTACTTCTATTACTTATCAGGCGATGCACAGTAGTATTTCTAAAGTAAAAGACGATGATGAAGACTATAGCGATTTGGACATTCTTGGAGTAATTGAAAAACACAATATTAAAGTGATTTGTTTAGATGAAGCACATCATTTAAAGAACGAATGGTGGAAAGCATTAGAAAAATTAGTTGATTCCGGAAAAGGAGTTACTTTATTATCTCTAACAGCAACGCCACCATATGACAGCAGTTTTCAAGAGTGGAATCGTTATATTGATATGTGTGGCCCTATTGATGAAGAAGTGTTTACTCCTGAATTAGTAAAAGAAGGAAGTCTTTGTGCTCATCAGGACTATGTTTATTTTAATTGGCCAACCAAAGATGAAAAAGAAATGGTTGATAAACATAAAGATAATATTATTGCTTGTATGCGAGAATTATTGGATTTAAATTCACTAGAATCATTAATCTGTACCCATCCTGCACTTCGTGATCCTTCACCTTATATTGATTACTTTCTAGAAAATCCTACTTATTTAGTTTCTCTCATGATTTACTTAAAAGGAAAAGGAATTGCATATCCTAAAGAATTTAATGAAGTATTTGATATGAAAACCTTCGAACTTCCAATGATGAGTGGAAAGTATCTGCAGTGTCTTATTCAAAATGTTCTTTATGATGATATTGAACATTATCAAGATACAAATGATACCAGAAAATTAATTGAAAAGATTTTACGTACACATAGTTGCATTCATCGAAACAAAGTGAGTTTTGTGAAGAATGATAAAGTAGAAAAACTATTGGTAAATAGTAAAGGTAAGCTGAACAGTATTCAAACAATTGTAAAAGAAGAATATAGTCAAATGAATGATAGTTTAAGAATGTTAATTCTTTGTGATTACATAAAAAAAGAAATGATATCGTTAGTGGGACAGGAACATGGAATTTCAGAGCTTGGTGCTGTGCCTATATTTGATTGTATTTATTCATTAAAACTAAAAGGACTGAAATTAGCCATCTTAAGTGGTGGTATTGTTGTGATACCGAAAGAATGTGAATCTTTGTTAAGTTCTGGGTTATCCCAACATGGTTATAGTGCAAGTTATTCAAAACTGGGAATAGATGATTATGTACAAGTGTCTACGAACGCTGATAATGGGACTCTTGTACGTTGTGTGACTCATTTATTTGAACAGGGTCATATTCATGTATTAACAGGAACGAAATCACTTCTGGGAGAAGGTTGGGACTCACCTTGTATCAATACGCTGATATTGGCATCTTATGTTGGCTCATTTGTATTAAGTAATCAGATGCGCGGAAGAGCAATCAGATCGTATGATAAAGATTCAAATAAAGTGAGTAACATCTGGCATCTGGTTTGTATGGACCCAGTATCAAAGAATAAAGAGTTCACTTTAGAAGAACATGTATCAGCTGACTTTGATACCTTAAAACGAAGATTTGAATCTTTTCTGGGACTACATTATGAATTAGATGTAGTTGAAAGCGGATTTGGCAGGATTACTTATGTAACACCTCCATACAAAGAAAAGAATATAAAAGATATCAATAGCCAAATGTTGCAAGAATCAAGAAAACGAGATAAGCAAAAGAAACGTTGGGATCATGCACTTGCAGTAATTGATCAAAAGTCACCAGTAGAACAGGTGGTAAGCGTTGATAACGAGCAGTTTGAAAAGATATATGCATTTGCGAATACCTGGGCATTATGGATTGGGATGATTGTAAGTATGATTGTTCTTGCCCCAGTATATGCAATGCGTGGATCTGTAGGAAGTCTTAGTATGACCATGTCATTCTATTTCTTGATTTATATTATCTTTGCATTTATTTCCATGTATCTGGTTTCTTTTATTACAATAAAGTTATCACCACAACGTAATCTTCAACGAATTGGTGATGCAATCTTATCTGCATTACAGGATGCTGGTTATGTATCATCAAGAACCTTAAAAGTAAGGATTCGTAAAACACCGCTTGCTGAATGTGTAATTATTTATTTAGATGGAGGAGAGGCAAAGGATAAAAATCTATTTACTACTTGTCTCAAAGAATTCTTTGCAATGATTGAAAACCAACGTTATATGATAGTGCGAAAGGGAAGAATGAACAGCATTAATAAATACTTTGCGGTTCCAGAGATATTCTCTAAAAATAAAAAAGATGCTCAACTGTTTGAAGAGCATATAAAACGACTGATGGGTAGACATGAACTTGTTTATACAAGGAATGGAAGTGGCAGAAAAGTACTCTTAAAAGCACGAGCGAAATGTTTTGGTTATCGTAACCAGGCAATGTTAGAAGATAAGAAACAAGTACTGGGGAATCTGGAGTAATAATTATTTTACCATTACTGATATTTCAATACTGTAATTATTAGGGTCATCCGTTTGTAAGTGATTCAATAATTCATATTCATAAAAATCGCTGATTACTTTTAAGTTATTATTGGTTATGTAAGATAAAAGAATCTGATACGTATTTTTCAACTCATCATAGGAACCTTTGTGATAAATAAATGCATAGGTTCCTTTTTCTTTTGTCTTCATGTTCGGAATATTACGTTTTTTTGAAAGATAAGAATAATAGTAAGATTCTCTATAATATCCTCTAAAGATATCCTCTTTCTTATAAATAACTCCATAAGATAAATCATCATTGATTTCGTATTTTTGACAATATGCAATATGACTACTAATAGATTCATAGTAATCCTGTTCGTTGTGATGTGCTTCAAGAAAAGGGGTACAGACAATATGTTCTTCCTCTACTAATTCTATGATTGGCTCGAAGTAGGTAACATCCATTGCTTTCTTGGTGTTTTGAATTATATAATCAATTGACATATTTAACTGTTTTAGATGCTGTTGTTGTTGCTTAATCGTTTTTTTCTTATCTGCCAGTATTGTAAGGAAGTTATCTGCATTCTGATGCTTAATAAACTCTTTGATTTCTTTTAAAGAACTTCCACTATCCTGAAGCACTGAAATCATATCAAAGGTTGAAAATTGATCAATTGAATAAAATCGATAACCATTTTCATTTATATGAACTGGTTTTAATAGATCAATTGTATCGTAGTGAAATAATGTATTTTTTGTTGTATTGCATAGTTTCGCAAATTCGCCTGTAGTTAAAAATATTTTTGAATGCATAAATTTCTCCTTGACTATATGGTTACCATATAGTTTATGATATCATTTGTTCACACTTTTTTCTATAAATAAAGGAGGTCAATATGCAAAATTCTATAGCTAGAGAGTTTGATTTTAAATCACTTTTAAAATTTGCCTTTCCAACAGTCATGATGTTAGTGTTTATGTCACTATATACGATTGTGGATGGTATTTTCGTTGCCCGTTTTGTGGGAAGTAATGGAGTAGCTGCAATTAATATTGTCATGCCTGTATTTAATTTAATAAGTAGTATAGGTATTATGTTTGCTACTGGAGGGAATGCGGTTATATCAAAAAAACTTGGAGAAGGTAAAGAAGGGGAAGCACATGAAGACTTTACGTTTATCAATGTGTTCTGCTTTGCGGTAGGGGTTGTTTTCCTTGTTGCTGGTTATCTGTTCATGGAACCATTATTCCAAGTGTTGGGAGCAAGTGATGTATTAATGGATTACTGTATTGATTATGGAATCCTATTTATCTTGTTTGCACCTGTTTTGGTACTAAAGAATGTTTATGATCAATTGTTAGTTACTGCAGGTCATCCAAAACTTGCACTAAGAACTTCAATTGTTGGAGGTGTCGTAAATATTGTATTCGATTATATATTTATTGCTATTTTTCATATGGGAGTGTTTGGAGCTGCAATTGCTACGGTTTTAGGACAAATCGTTTCTGTTCTAATTGCGCTTCGTTTCTTTGTTAATCCAGAGAGTTCAATTCACTTCACAAAGATTAAGAAGAAATTCTCAATGATTATTGAAGCAATGATTAACGGTTCAAGTGAAATGGTATCACAATTATCATTCGCGATTACAACGGTTATCTTCAACTTAGGGATGATGCGCTTTGCTGGTGAAGATGGAGTTGCAGCCATTTCTATCATTTTCTATATTCAATATTTATTACTTGCTGTATTTATTGGTTTTTCCAATGGAGTAGCTCCAGTAATTGGGTATTCCTATGGTAGTGAAAATAGAGCACAACTGAAACGATTGTTTCGATATGCCAATATCTTTATTTGGATATTTTCAATTGCTATCTTTATATTGTCTTTGGTTTTTGGTGATTTCTTGATTGAAGTATTTATGGGAGAGAAGGGAGCTGCATATGAGTTAGCAGTTCATGGGTTATATTTATTTTCATTCTCATTTATCTTTAATGGATTTAATATATTTTCATCAGGATTTTTTACTGCATTATCAAATGGACCAATATCAGCAGCGATTTCATTTTTAAAGAATTTAGTTTTTATTGTATTCTTCGCATTGCTGTTACCAGAATATATGGGAATTGATGGATTGTGGCTGAGTATACCCGTTGCTGAGTTCTTAGCATTCTTTGTCTCAATGTTCTTCTTGCTGACACAACGAAAAAAATATGGGTATTAAAAATCATAGGTGATATTATTCGCCTATGATTTTTATTAATACTCGTTTTGTGCGTTTTCCATCGAATTCAAAATAGAAAATTTGTTCCCAGGTTCCAAAGTCCAACTCACCGTTTGTGATTGCACACGTTGTTTCGCGCCCCATGATGGTACGTTTTAAATGTGCATCAGCGTTATCTTCATATCCATTATGCTGATATTGACTGTATGGTTTTTCGGGAGCCAATCCTTCTAACCACTTCTCATAGTCATTATGCAAACCACCTTCATCATCATTGATAAAGACACTTGCAGTAATATTCATTGCGTTGATTAACACTAGTCCTTCTTTTATACCACTTTCATCAATTGCCTGTTGAACATCATTTGTGATATTCACAAGTCCTCTTCTTGTAGGAAGATGAAAGGATAATTCTTTTCGATATGATTTCATATATTATTCCTCTATTTTATACCAATAGAAACATCCACACTGGGGACAGATTGGCAAATCATCTCCATCGCGAAAGATAAGTGCAATATGATCACACTCGCTACAGCGATAACGTCCTTCTTTTACACTGGTGTTTGCTTCAAAAAGTTCTTTGTCGTTTGTTGTTTCCATAAGTTTCTCCTTTAGACTTGACTATAATATACCATAAA
Organism: Breznakia pachnodae; assembly: GCF_030814225.1. GTDB lineage: Bacteria > Bacillota_I > Bacilli_A > Erysipelotrichales > Erysipelotrichaceae > Breznakia > Breznakia pachnodae. The sequence continues at coordinate 43,805 of NZ_JAUSUR010000001.1, read as the reverse complement.
TCATATAAACTTGTTCAATAGTGAACGATTTTATCCATTTAATGATGTAAAACTATTGGAAAAGAAATAGGAGAATAGATGAAAAATATTGATCAGTATTTCTGTTATCAAAATAATAGGGGTTGTGGAATGAGAAAATTATGATATACTATATACAAATCTTAATAGATGATAGAGGCGCGGTTAGCTAAGACGATTATGTGGATGAAGGCATTCAGTTGACATATAATGGGAGGGGCAATCGCCGAATACAATAGATTGGCAGATGTATTGTATGGGCTTATGGTGAAGAACTGTAAGACTGTCTACGTGAGTAGGTGTGCTATCTTAGTGATGTAATTTTAGTCAATAAGAGTATACCTTATTGACTTTTTTTGTGGAGGATAAAGCGATGTTACAAATTGGAAAAGTTCGTTGTGATGAATTATTAAAAGCATGTGGTAGTCCATTATATGTTTATGATGAAACACAAATAGAAAAAAAGGTAGAAGATTACCAAACATATTTTAAGAGTGAAAATTTCGATACCGAAATAGTATATGCATCAAAAGCATTTACTTGTGTAGCTTTATTAGAAAAGCTGAATGCTTATGGATGCAGTATTGATGTGGTAAGTGGTGGAGAATTATCGATAGCTAAAAAAGCAAATTTTCCTTCTGAAAATATTTATTTTCACGGGAACAACAAATTAAATGATGAAATAATCATGGCTCTTGAGTATGGAGTGAAAACGATTATTATGGATAATATGTATGAGGTGGATCAGGTAATTCACTTGGCAGAAAAGCTAAAGAAAGAGGTTCATGTGTTAATTCGTGTGAATCCTAAAGTAGAGGCTCATACACATGAATTTATTATGACAGCAACAAGTGATTCAAAATTTGGTATCAGTATTGATCAAAAAGATGATATCAAAGAAATGATCGCAAAAGTAAATGATAGTGAGTATGTTGTGTTTGATGGGTTTCATTCACATATAGGATCTCAGATATTTGAAGAACATGCGTTTGTTGCAGCAATTGATAAAATGATTGCTTTTATAAAAGAGATGGGAGAACCAACATCAGTCTTGAATATTGGTGGTGGATTTGGAGTCAGATATACGGATGAAGATACACCAATTCCAACAAAAGACTTATGTATCAAACTGATTGAAGCCATCAATCAAAGTTTACATACACATGATGTTCAACTGGATAAAGTGTGTATGGAACCTGGTAGAAGTATTGTTGGTGAAGCAGGTTATACATTATATGAAGTTGGTTTTACTAAAAAAACTCAAAATAAAGAGTTTATCTTTATTGATGGAGGAATGGCTGATAATATTCGTCCGGCACTATATGATGCGAAATATGCTTGTGATATAGCAAATAAAATGGATCAGGCAAAAGACTATACATATGAAGTTGCAGGAAAATGTTGCGAGAGTGGAGATATTATTATTCATGATGCAAAATTACCTAAAGTAGAAACAAATGATATTTTAGTTGTTTATACAACTGGTGCTTATGGATATTCAATGGCAAGTAATTATAACTGTTTGAATAAACCAGCAGTTGTGTTTGTGAAAGATGGAAAAGCCAGACAGGTAGTTCGTCGTGAAACTTATGAAGATCAATTAGCATTAAATGAGGAGAAGGAGCTTCAACTATGATTTCTTTTTCCAAATATCATGGATGTGGAAATAGTTTTGTTATTGTAGATTATGAGCAAGTAAAACAATATGTATTAAGTGATTTAGCGATTCATGTCTGCAGTAATGATACTGGTATTGGTGCTGATGGTTGTATTGTGGTAAAACAAAAACCATTAGAGATGCTGTTCTATAATCAGGATGGGACAATGGCTCCAATGTGTGGTAATGGAATTCGTTGTTTTTCTAAATATGTAATGGATAAGAAACTTGTAGATACAACAATATTTGATGTAATTACTGGTTCTGGTATTTTATCAGTAAACTGTGAACATGATTTATTTGAAGTAAACATGGGAAAACCATTGTTTGATAAGGAATTACTTCATATTGAAAGTGATGTTAATATTGAAGAGTTTGAATTGCATGGATTTAAGTTATGTAGTGTCTTTATGGGAACTGTTCATACGGTACTATTTGTTGATTCATTCAGCGATATGGATGCGGAAGTAGTTGGTATGGCAATCTGTAATGATGATACATTTAAAGAAAAGACAAATGTAAATTTTGTTGAGATAAGTGATCGAAAGAATATGAATGTTATCACTTATGAGCGTGGAGTTGGAATTACCAAAGCTTGTGGTACTGGATGTTGTGCAAGTTTTGTATATGCGAATAAAAAAGGATTGGTTGATGATGAGGTAATTGTTCATCTGGAATTAGGTGATCTGCACATTCGTTATCAAGATGATTATATTATGATGAAAGGCCCTGCAACTTTTATTGCAGAGGGAACACTAGACATAAAGGAGGTAAGATTATGTTAGTAGAAGGAAGTATTGTTGCACTGATTACACCGTTTAATGATAATGGAAGTATCAACTTCAACAAATTAGGAGAATTGATTGAATTTCATATTGAAAAGAAAACGGATGCACTACTTGTGTTAGGAACAACAGGTGAAACACCTACATTATCACATGAAGAAGATGACTCGGTAGTGAAATATACAATTGAAAAAGTAAATAAGAGAATTCCAGTTTACGTAGGAGCTGGATCAAATAATACGGATACACAGGTAACCTATTGTAAGAAGTATGAAGAAATGGGGGCAGATGCGCTGCTAGTTATCTCACCATACTACAACAAGGCAAATGAAGAAGGAATGTATCTTCATTTTAAAACGGTTGCAGATGTTATTAAAACACCATTAATTTTATATAATGTACCAGGAAGAACAGGATGCTCAATTCCTTATTCAGTAGTAAAACGTTTGGCAACACATCCAAATGTTGCTGCAATTAAAGAGGCAAGTGGAAATATTTCTTATCTTGCAACAATTGCTAAACTGGCAAGTGATGATTTCCAAATTTATTCTGGTAATGATGATATGGTTGTTCCTGCATTATCACTAGGGGGATGCGGAGTGATTTCGGTTGCAGCTAACATTATCCCTGAAGAAATGCATAATATGGTTCGATATTATTTAGATGGCAAGACAAAAGAAGCGCTTGATATTCAATTGAATTACTTGGATTTCATTAATGCTTTATTTATAGAAACAAATCCAATCCCAGTTAAAGAAGCAATGAATTTAGCTGGAATGGGTGTTGGAGGATATCGTTTACCATTAACGTATATGAGTGAAGTAAACCGTAATGTCTTAATCAAAGAAATGAAAGTACTAGGAAAGAATGTATGAAAGTAGCTTTGATTGGATATGGTGCAATGGGGAAGTTCATTGAACAAAGGCTACTAGAAAAGGGTCATACTGTTGCAGGGATTGTAAGTTTGGATCAATTAAAGGATATCAATGAAGTGAAAGACGACTTTGATGTAATGATTGATTTCTCTAATCCAGCTAACTTATCAATGTTGCTTGATTATGCAACCAAAAATAAAAAACCATTAGTAATAGCAACTACTGGATTTAGTGAAGATCAAATTAAGTCGATTTATGATGCATCAAAATTAGCACCTATTGTATATACTGCTAACTTCTCTCTGGGGGTTACAGTGTTTGAGGAAGTGTTGAAAATGGTAACTCCAATATTAAAAGATACATTTGATATTGAAGTAATTGAAAAACATCATAATAAAAAGATAGATGCACCAAGTGGCACAGCAAAGATGTTAGTATCAGCAATGAATCAAGATGGTGAGTTTGAAGAAGTATTTGGTCGCGAAGGTGTAGCAAAACGAGGTAAAGAAATCGGTGTTCATGCAGTACGGGGTGGTACAATTGTTGGTGAACATAGTGTAATCTTTGCAGGTGAAGATGAAGTGCTTGAAATTAAGCATGAGGCACACTCAAAGAATATTTTTGCAAATGGAGCTATTAAAGCAGCAGAGTTTTTGGTGGGTCAAGAACCTGGTGTCTATACAATGAATGACGTATTATTTTCAAAATAAGGGGAGACTATATGGAAGCACAAGATATTATAAATTTTATTAGAGATTCAAAAAAACAAACACCAGTAAAAGTGTTTGTGAAAGCAAAAGAAAAACTAGAGTTTAGCGATTGTCAATCATTTGGTTGCAGTAAAAGTCCAATTCTGATTGGTGAGTGGGAGATGATTGAGCCACAATTAACTAAATATAAAGATTTAATTACTGATTATTATGTTGAGAATAATGCTAGAAATTCTGCAATTCCATTACTGGATATCAAAGAAATCAACGCAAGGATTGAACCAGGTGCAATTATTCGTGATCAGGTAGAAATTGGTAATAATGCAGTCATTATGATGGGTGCTATCATTAATATCGGTGCGGTTATTGGTGATAACACAATGATTGATATGGGATGTGTTCTTGGAGGAAGAGCAATCGTTGGCAAGAATTGTCATATCGGTGCAGGAACGGTACTTGCAGGGGTTGTAGAGCCAGCAAGTGCAACTCCAGTAATCGTTGAAGATGATGTTGTCATAGGTGCGAATGCGGTTGTTATTGAAGGTGTAAAAATTGGCACAGGAAGTGTAGTAGCTGCTGGGTCGATTGTTTTATCTGATGTAGAGCCAGGAGTAATGGTTGCGGGTTGTCCAGCACGTGTCATCAAAAATGTAGATGACAAAACAGCAAGTAAAACAGGCCTGGAAGAAGCACTTAGAAAATTATAAGCAAAAGAAAAGCAACTACACACTTATGCAGTGGCAGTTGCTTTTTTTGTTGGTTTCTTTCTTGCTTTGTTACGTTGCTGCATCTCTTCAATTGCTTCCTTTGAATTTAAGATTACAGGAATAACAATTGGATTTCGATGGGTTTTCTTATATAAGAATGGTTCTAATGTGCTACGAACCGTATTCTTAATTTCACCAAATGTTGTTTTTGTCTGCATTCTTTCTTTTAATGCTTCAAATACAACTTGCTCAGCTTCTTTTATTAATGATTGTGAATCCTTAATAAATACAAATCCTCTAGTAACAATAACTGGTTTGCTCAATACCTGACTCTTACGAGAATCAATTGGTATGATAACAGAAACCAATCCATTATCAGCAAGTACTTTACGGTCTTTTAAGACAGCAGTAGAGATACCAGAGATATCATTTCCATCAACATAAATATCTTCAGCAGGGAACCGTTCTGGGCTCAGGAAGATATTTCCTTTACGCATTACCAAACAGTCTCCATTTGCTAATGTGAAGATGTGATCTTTTGGAACACCAGTTTCTTCACCACTGGCAGCATGTTGTTTCAACATTTTATATTCACCATGAATTGGCATAAAGTATTTTGGTTTCATTAACTGTAACATCAGTTTTTGTTCATCTTGTGAAGCATGTCCTGTTGTATGCAAGTTATTCAAAATAGAATTGGTTAATACATTTGCGCCACCACGATATAATTTGTTAATAACCTGGTTTACACTATCACCATTTCCAGGGATTGGACTTGATGAGAATACAATTGTATCGTTCGGTTTTAATTTGATCTGTCTGTGAGTTCCAGCAGCAATCCTTGATAGGGCAGCTAATGGCTCACCTTGCGATCCCGTACATACGATACATGTCTTTTCTGGTGGATACTTGTTTAACTGATCTGGTGATAACAAGTTCGAATCTTTAATTTTGATTTTACCTTGTCTTCTACCAACATCTAAAACATTTTCCATACTACGTCCGAAGACAGCAACTTTTCTACCACATTTTACTGCAGCGTCTAAGATTTGTGACAGACGATATACATTTGATGCAAACGTTGCAACAATAATTCTTCCATCAGTTTTCTTAAATACATCTAAAATAGATGCAGCTACTTTCTTTTCGCTGATTGAGAATCCTTCAACTCCTGCATTGGTAGAATCACTCAATAATAAATCTACTCCGATTTGACCAATATAAGCCATCTTTTGGTATTCCGAGTTTGTTCCTACTGGTGTTAAGTCGAACTTAAAGTCTCCAGTATGTACAACTCTACCATTTGGCGTATTGATAATAATTCCTAAAGTGTCAGGAATTGAGTGAGTAGTATCAAAGAACCCACAAGTGAAGTTCTTCATCTTAACTTTTGAATTACAGTCAATCTGACGAATCTTTACACCTTTTATTTTTCGTTCCTCTAATTTCTTCATAATTAATGCACATGCAAATTGTGGTGCGTAAATCGCATCAATCTGCACTGTTTGTAATAAATAGGGAATACCTCCAATATGGTCTTCATGACCATGGGTAATCACTAATGTTTTTTTCTTTTTGTTGTTTTGTACTAGATGAGTAAATTCTGGTATTACCGCATCTACTCCTAGTAATTCATCATCCGGAAAACGCACCCCTGCGTCGACTATTAAAATTTCGTTGCCTTGTTCAAGACAATACATATTTTTACCGACCTCGCCTAAACCACCTAAGGCATAGACCAAGGTGTCATCATTTCTGATTTTAAACCTATTATGAGTTTGGTTTGAATTTTTAGATTGCGTTTTCGGTGTTTTGTTTACTTCTTTCATTCATTTCTCCTTTCAAACACCATGTACTGTAAGTATTATATCATACTTTAAAAATTATCCAAATAAAAAACTCTTTGCATAAAGAGTCTTCTATTCAATTACAATTGCGTCCTCTAATACTGCTGGATCAGTTATTTCATCAATATGATCATAGTATAAGACACCATTCAGATGATCTATTTCGTGTTGCAAGACAATTGCGATATAGCCTTTCGCACGAATCTGAACATCTTTTTTTGTAAGAAGGTCGTAACCTTTTACTGTAATTCTTGCATGCCGAGGTACAATACCTTCATGCACATCATCTACTGACAGACAGCCTTCACCATTGGCAAGGTATGACTTTTGAACAGAATGTGAAATGATTTTAGGGTTAGCTAGTGCATATTCCTGTACATCAATTTCATTATCTTCTTCATCATACTCGCGGATTACGACTGCCAGCATTCTTTTTAAAACACCAAGTTGAACTGCTGCAAGACCAACTGCAGGACGAAGGTTATACTTTTCAACCTTTTCATCATCTGTAGAGTCTGCCACAAACTGGTGCATTGCGCTCAGTAACTCAGCGTCTTCTTTGCTTAGTGGAAGTTTTACTTCTTCCGATTTTTCTCTTATTAAAGGATCTGTGTCCTTAATAACATCATTCATTGATAATCTCATATTTTCACCTACTTGATACTATTCTATAAAAAATTTTACAAGAATGGAAGTAAATAGAATATAAATATTTCAAAAACATGAAAAATGAGGTAAAATATTACTTAGGTGATTATGTGAAGAGAATTATACAATTTTTTCAATTAAAAATGCCAGGCGGATATGACAAAGCAATTCATGCCTGTGTAATATTATTAATGTTGTTTGGAAGCATCATGGTTGTTTCTACCAGTGTTGGACAAAGTGTCATTACGGTTGGTGGAGAACAGGTGATTCAATCGGATGTGGTAATTCGAACAATAATTAAGCAGCTGCTCTTTGTTATCTTGTCATATTTCATGATGGTAAAGCTGGCTGTTAATTTTTTTAAGTGGAAACGAAAAAAGAACTTTAATCAGTTATTTACTATGGTCGGTGTATTTGTAGTTATTTTGTTGGCAGCTACACTTGCATTCCCGGCGGTTAATGGAGCGAAAGCGTGGATTCAATTGCCATTGGGATTAGGAACGATTCAGCCAAGTGAGTTTGCGAAAGTGTATTTAGTTATCCTGATGGGATTAACTGTAAATCATTTTGGTGCTGCAAAAGTTGACTTAATAACGTATATGAAGCGACCAACGTTATTCTTTTTAGCGTTCTTAGCGATTATTATTATTCAACCCGATATGGGGACTGCAATTATCTTATTCTTATTATTCTTTACTTGTTTTATTATTCCTTCTCATGGGAACTTAGCACCTGCTCAGAAACTGGTAAAGATTGGTTTATTTATCGTAATCATTGCAATGATTTTAGTTATGACAGATTTTGGGATGAAAATATTAACTTCTGTCTTAGGTGATGGGTATAAGGTGAAACGTTTTATCAATGCCGCAAATCCATTTGAAGATATTTATGATACTGGATATAACTTGGTTTATAGTTTGTATGCGATTGCCAATGGAGGTATGAGTGGATTAGGTATTGGTAGTAGTGAACTGAAGTATGGTTACTTACCAGAAGCTGATACTGACTTTATATTGTCAGTTACAATTGAAGAACTAGGATTGTTTGGATTGTTAGTTATTGTACTTGGATATGCCCTTATCTTATATCGCTTATTCTATTATGCCAAGAAGACAAAGAGTGATGGTTACCGGCTAATCTTGGTTGGATGTGCCTTATATCTCTCACTGCACTTTATCTTAAATGTAGGTGGAGTTAGTGCGTTGTTACCATTGACTGGAGTACCATTATTATTTATTTCTTCAGGTGGTAGTTCCTTACTTGCAATATCCATGATGCTTGGAGTTTGTCAGTCCATTATTGCAATGACTAAGAATCAGGTCAAACGAGCCGTTGAGAAACGGAGTCCGTTTTGATGAGGATTACTGCAGGTAAACATCGTTCACGCTTCTTAGAAAGCCTGAATGGCGATGTAACAAGACCTACCAGCGATAAAATTAAAGAAGCTGTATTTTCAAGTATAGGACCATTTTTTGAGGGTGGTAGTATGCTGGATGTATTTGGTGGAAGTGGGGCAATAGCCTTAGAGGCAATCTCAAGAGGAATGAACAAAGCCTATGTGATTGATAATAACTTTGCAGCAATTCAAGTGATCAAGAAAAATGTAGCAGCATTAAAGGAAGAAAAGAATGTCGAAGTCATAAAGGGACATTATAGTAGTGTGTTAAAAAGATTGTCAGATATGAAGTTTGATCTTGTTTATTTAGATCCTCCATATGCGATGGATGTCTATGATGAAATCATTGAGTTTTTAGTAAATGAAGAGATGTTGAATGTTAACTGTATTCTTATTTGTGAAAGCAAGAGTGATTTAGCGTTGAAAGATCAGTATGGAAGTTTAAAGAAAACGAAGGAAAAGGATTATAGGTCAACAAAGATTACCTATTTCAAGGGAGAGTAAGATTATGAAACGAGCAATTTATCCTGGAAGTTTTGATCCAGTTACCAAAGGACATTTAGATATCATTAAACGTTCTGCCAGTGTATTTGATGAAGTGATTGTTGTATTGATGCGCAATCCGGATAAAAACTATCTGTTTAGTGAAGAAGAACGTTTGGATATGTTAAAAGAGTGCTGTAAAGGACTTGATAATGTAACATGTGATATTGGTGAAGGATTAAGTATTCATTATGCAAAAGAGAAAGATGCAAAAGTAATGATTCGTGGAATTCGTGCGGTACTGGATTATGAGTATGAGTTGCGTAATGCAACAGCGAATATGTGGATCAATGATGATATTGAGACTTGCTTCTTTATGGCGAAACCGGAATACTCATTTTTATCAAGTAGTACGGTAAAGGAAATCGCATCCTTTGGTGAAGATGTATCAGGGTTTGCGGATGCATATGTAATTGAAAAATTAAAATTAAAGTATCAAAAGTAACAGTCTTAGGACTGTTTTTCTTTACAAAGATAACTTCAGATTGTAACATGAATAATGTAACAATAGTGTTTATACTGTAGTCATACAAAAGGAGATGACGACATGAAAGAAACATTATTAGCAAAGGACTTATTAAATGGTGTATGGGAAGGTGATACTGGTATGGTAAAGAATGCCATTATCAATGGAGCGGATCCAAACTGGATTTTTAATGGATATCCAATTCTGGTTCATGCAGTATATAACCAAAATCTTGATATCGTTGATTTATTAATATCACATGGAGCTTCTCAACAATCAGAAGCATTAGGATTTGCTCTTGAGTATGGGCTAGGAAACATGGTTTGGCCATTAGTATTTCAGGGAGTAGTTCCTAAGGAGTTTGTTCCAAATGAAACATTTGGAGAATTTCCTTCAAGATTTGCACCGAGTTCTGTAGCCTATCAACACTAAACAATAGGAGGTATGAAATGAATCGAAGTGCACTTACGATTAAAATGTTGAATTATCTGAAAGCAAAGGATCTGGTTTCAAGAGAAGAATTAGCAGAATATCTTGAAACTAATATTCGCAATGTTTCTGAATTCAAAAAAGAATTGGAAACCGCAGGATATATGATTGAGAGTGTGAGCGGAAAATATGGTGGATATCGTTTGGATGAAAATTCACTGATTCCAACAATTGCCTTGGATGAAGCGGAAATCATGGCACTTAATGATGCTTCCAGATATCTACATACTGCTAACTTTCATCAGGTAGCGCAGTTTGATCATGCACTTATGAAGATAAAGAATAACTTAAGAGACCCTAAAGGTTCACAAGATATTCATTATTTATTTCATACTTCCTTTAATCACGAAGAACAAGGATATTCAAAACTGTTTATGGACGCGAAAGAGCACAATCTCTGTGTTGAATTCAGTTATCGTAAACTGGGAGCTAATATTTATGAAACACGCCGTATACAGCCTTATGAGCTTGTATACAGCGATGATGGAAACTATGTATTAGGTTATGATATAACTGCCAATAAATCACACTTGTATAAAACGTTTAAGATTTCATCACTAAGAATGAAAGATGTAGTAAAGACGACACAAGTGTTTTCGCGTGATACGGACTTTAATATTCATAATTATATAGGGAAACAGAATATTTTAAAAGAAACATATGAGGTGGAGCTTCTAATCAGTGGACAGCAGGCAACTTTGTTGTATGAGAAGGAAATTGGTATCCTTTGTGAGAAGAAACAAAGAGGGAATCAACTGTACTTAAAGTTCACGATGGAGAATAAAATGAAGATTTTAGAATTTGTACTTTCCTTAGGTGATTCCTGTAAAATATTAAGTCCAGATTCCTTAAAAGATGAAGTGATTGATATTTTATCGAAATCTTTAAAACAATATATGGTATAATATTCTTCGTTGAGGTTATACATGAAACATATTTCAGACATAAAAAAATTTGAACGTTGTGAAAAACTGCTGTGGTGGACAAAAAGAGCCCCTCAGCCTTTTCAAGCATATGTGACGTTCAATGAAAATATTCTAGAACTGACACTAAAGCGCTTAGGAATTGATAATTACCTAAAAGGTCAACCAAACAATACCAATGATGTATTCTTTGATAACGAAGATAAGTATGATGTATTTGTAAGTACTCGTTTTGAATATGAAGACTTACGCGTAAAAATACCAATCATGGTAAAAAAGAGTGATGGTTACTTTTTGTATTATACTTATGCCAGTTGTTTTCCTAAAGAGAGTGAAGCTCAGACAATGGCAGATAATGAATGGGTATTGAATAAGTTAGGTATTAAGGTTGTTGGTCGTAAAGTATCGCATTTAAATGCAAATTATTGTCGTAAAGGTGAACTAGATTTAAATGAATTGCTTCAAATTGATGATTTCTTATACAATGACCGTAATCGACCAAACAATAAAATCAGTTCTTTGATTAAACATCGTAAACGTAATCTTTCGCCAATTCTAAAAAAGATGGACGAAACATTACAGATGGAGCATATTGAAAAGGAACGTACGAATATATGTACACGTCGTAATAAATGTGATTATTTTGATTCATGTTTTGGAGTAAAAGGTGATACAAGTATTTATCATTTGGTATCTTCCTCAAAGAAATTTGATTTATATGATCAGGGAATTCATACGATTAATCAATTGGACTTTAGTGAAATTGAAGGAACACGTCATCAGTTTGCACAGTATATGGCGGCAAAGAGTGGCAAGTTGTTCTTTGATAAGATGGCAGTGGAAGGCTTTTTTAAGGATATTCAATATCCAATTTCTTATTTGGACTTTGAATGGGAAACCTTTGCTTTTCCTCCATATGATTTGATGCATCCTTATGATGTACTTACCTTCCAATACTCACTTCATATAGAAGATAAAGATGGTAATTTACGCCATGAAGAATTTTTAGGTAAGAATGATTGTCGTGAGACATTTATACAGCATCTGATAGAACATTTACCAAAAGAGGGAAGTGTGATGTGCTATAACGTAGAAGGTGCTGAGAAACTGCGTTTAAAGCAATTAGCAGAACAGTTTCCTCAATACAAAGAACAACTCCAACAGATATGGGAGAGAATGATAGACTTAGCAATTCCATTCAGTTCTGGTTTGATCTATGATAATCGCATGGCAGGAATGTATTCACTTAAGAAGTTAGTTTCTATTTTTACTGACTATTCTTATGATGATTTAGAAATTTCACACGGGATGGAAGCAGTAAGAAGTTATATCAATTTAGAAAATGATGCAGATCCAGCAGTTATTGAAAGTTTACTTAAGTATTGTGCCATGGATACCTATGCTATGTATCTGGTTTATCATTGGATTTTAAAGCAGTATTAGTCATGCCTTTCTAAGGTGATTTTAAATTAGCTATGCTATAATATCAGTGAGGTGAAAGATGCCAAATATTATTACACATGCAATCTTCTGTGAAGAAGTTTATAAAGATATAAAAGATGAAAAATATAGAGAAATAATCAATGAACACAAAAAGGAATATCTTATCGGAACGAATGGCCCAGATTTTCTTTTTTTCCATGGAGCGTTTCCTATTTATAAAAAACAAGATATGCGTATATCCGATATTGGTAGTGAACTGCACCGAAAGAAAATCAATGCATTTTATAAAAGTGCAGTAGAAACCTATCACAAACAAAAAGCAGGACCATACAAAGATGCAATGGCAACTTATATCATTGGCCACTACTTACATTGGCAGTTAGACAGTGTTATGCATCCCTATGTTGTATATTTTACTGGATTTGGTGAAACCAACAGTAAGATGCATCATCATCGTTTTGAATCAATGATGGATACAATTAATTTAAAAAACTATCGTAATGAAACGATTAAAACATATGAAACATTTCGAATCTGCCGAAGAAGTAGATATTCTTCAAAGGCAATTGGTGAAGTGTATGTAAATGCAGTAAAGGACTGTTTGGATATTGATGTAAGCAAAGAAGATATTAAACAGGCATTAAAAGATTGGGAAAAAGCTCAAAAGTATTTATATGATCCTAAAAAGATTAAATATCGTTTATTAAAAGTTGTTGAGTTTATTACCAGAAAACCAGGGTTAAGTGGAAATGTTGTAACTCCTGATATTGATACGCAATACGATGTAATGAACATTGAGAAAAGGGAATGGAAACACCCTTGTACTGGAGAGGTATCAAACGAAAGTGAAGATGAACTGTTTCAAAAGGCAATGCATAATGCAAGCATTGGACTGCCATTACTCTTTGATGCATTAGAAAAAAAACCGATAAAACCGCTATTGGATTTTATCGATGATCGTTCTTATTCAAATGGAGTAAAAGGGAAAATGAAGCGTTTATACATGGATGATATCTATGAAAAATAAAAAGGGCAGTGAATGCCCCTTAGCACCTACATTATACCATAATTTACCATGAAATAAAGACTATTCTTTCAGGGTAGATTGGTTATAATATAATCAAAGAAGAAGGAGGTACTTATTATGAAAGTACAAATTTATGGAAAGAACATTACAGTAACACCAGCAATCGCTGAGAAAGTTGAAACAAAACTTAATTTTCTTGAAAAGTACTTCATCATAGATGATGATGTTACAGCACATGTAGTGGTTCGAGTTTATCCGTTAGGGCAAAAGATTGAGGTAACAATTCCAACTAAGTTTGCAGTATTGAGAGCAGAGGTAACGCATGAAGATTTATATGCTGCGATTGACTTAGTCATCGATAAATTAGAAGACCAAATCAGAAGACAAAAAACAAGATTATCACGTAAAGGTAAAGACAAGTTAGCAATGGCATTCATCGATGAAGATATTCCTGAAGATGAAAGTGCAGATGATGAAGAAGTAGTTCGTACAAAAACAATTGCTCCGGATTTTATGGATGTAGATGAAGCAATTATGAGAATGGAAATGTTAGGACATTCATTCTTCATTTATACAGATAACGAAACAAAAGATGTTGCAGTAGTTTACAAACGTGACAACGGTGGATACGGTTGTATCGAAACAGAATAGCAGATTAAGAGGCACTCACTGAGTGTCTTTTTTTTGGAAAATATATGAATTAAAATAGATAATTTTATGATATGATGAAACCAGTAACTCAATATAAAAAGAGTTGGGAGGAGCAAATATGAAGTATACAATCGAAGGAGAACCATTATCAGTTGTCTTATGTGATTTAGAAGCTGGTGAAGGGATGATTAGTGAAAATGGTGGAAGATCATGGGTGAAAGGTGATATCACAACCGAAACCAAAGGTGGAGGAGCAGGTAAAATGCTTGGGCGTATGTTTAGTGGAGAAAGCTTATTCTTAAGTCACTATACAGCTAATACAGCATCACAGGTTGCTTTTTCAGCATCATTTCCTGGTTCCATTCGTGCTTTAGAACTAGGAGCTGGTGAAAGTATTGTTGTGCAAAAACGAGGATTCTTAGCAGCTAGCGCAGGTGTTGAACTATCGGTTTTCTTTCAGAAGAAATTTGGAGCTGGTTTGTTTGGTGGAGAAGGATTCATCATGCAGAAGATTACAGGTCCAGGAGTGGCGTTTGTTGAAATTGATGGATATGCAAAAGAATATGAATTAGCAGATAACGAAAAACTAGTATGTGATACAGGAGTTGTTGCATTGATGGATGAAACATGTCGAATGGAAATTGAATCCGTAAAAGGACTTAAGAATAAAGTTCTTGGTGGAGAAGGTTTATTTGATACAGTGGTATATGGTCCAGGTAAAGTAACGGTTCAAACAATGACAATGAATGGATTAGCAGCTACATTAGCACCATTCTTGCCAAGTGCGAAATAGTTTTATATTAATATAACTAGAAAGTTGGTTAGAGATGACCAGCTTTTCATTTGGTGAACATAGATAGAGTTGTTTAATTTGTGATATTATTATAGCGAGGTGATCATATGGTTCAACATTCAATTATGATATTTATGTCCGTAGTAGAAGAGGGAAGTTTTACTGGTGCTGCAAAGAAACATTATGTTTCACAGTCAGCAGTATCCCAACAAATTGATAAACTGGAAGAAGAACTAGGATTTCTTTTATTTGATCGAAAAACTTATCGACCAACATTAACCGATGCTGGAAGATACTATTATGAAAGTTGCAAGAACTTACTATCGCTGTATCAAAACATTGAACAACAATCGAAGAAAATTGCTTCCATTTCTAAGAATCAAATAGAAATAGGAATTACAGGACCATATGAGAAAAAGCATTTACCTTTGATTATCGAACGTGCTAAAAAGTCTTTGGAGAGTATTGATGTAAATGTTAAGAAATATAATTTTATTACCTGTATTGATTTATTAGAAGATAAGAAGTTGGATATTGCCTTTGGTATTGAGAATGATTTTAAAGGAAGAAATAATATTTCTTATCACAAATTAATTCCAATGCATGTATGTATGGTTTGCGCAAAACATCATCCATTGGCAAACCTTAAAGAAGTTACACCGGAGGATATCAGTGATTATCCAATTGTATCGTTGTCAAAGAATATTGGGAATCATTTCTATGATGATTTTATTTATTCCTTTAAGTTGGATGGAGTATTACCAAATATTATCAAAGAATTTGATGAATTAGATGAACTGTTACTTGCAGTTCAGTTGAATGAAGGAATTGCGTTTGTGGCTGAAGAAGTAATAGAGACAAGTGAACTAGTAAAAATACCAATCAAGAATAGTCATCATCACGCCGATTTCTGTGTTGGAATTCATAAAGAAAATATAAATGATAAAGTAAATATGCTATTAAAAGAAGTTATTACTTATTTCTCATCATTATAAGAAATACTTATAGTGTTGATAAGAAGTTGACTTCTTTTTTTCTTATCTGTAACTGGTATTATTAAATTATAAAACAGGAGGTAGTTTATGGCTAAAATAATAGTTACAGGAGTAGATGGTAATTTTGGTGGTTTTGTTGCTGATCACATAACAGAACTAGTGAAAAAAGAAGATTTAATTTACACATGTCCTTTTGAAGCAGGATTAAAGAAATATAAAGAATTAGGATTTGATACAAGAGTTGCAAACTTCAATCATCCAGAGAGCTTAGCAGAGGCTTTTAAGGGTGGAGATGTAATCTTAGTTATCTCATCACCATTTGTTGGTATAAAGCGTCAGAATGCACATAAGAATGCAGTAGATGCAGCAATCAAAGCGGGAGTATCAAAAGTTGTGTATACTTCTCTAGTAAATGCTACAGATCCAGAAAACCCAAGTATTGAAAAGATTGACCACGCATTTACTGAAGAGTATGTAAAGAGTACAGGTGTTGATTATGTATTCTTAAGAAACTCACAATATGCTGAAGCAATGATTACCAGCTATTTCAGTGCAACTGATACAGGTAATATGATGATGAGTTGTCAAGGTGATGGTAAAATGTCTTATATCTCCAGAAAAGATTGTGCAAAGGCTGCTATGTATGCACTTGCTGATGAGTCATTACATAAAGCAACTTTAAATATCAATGGATTGGAGTCACTTACGTTACATGAATTTGTAGCAATTGGAAACAAAGAGACAGGACTTAACATTCAAGTAAAAGATGTATCAGAAGAAGATGTATATGCTGCTTTTGATGCAATTGGAGTTCCTAGAACAACCGATGGAAACTTTGAGGATGATTCACCAGCGCCATATTCAAGTGATGGAATGGTAACCTTTGCCAGAGCAATTCGTTTAGATAAAATGTCTGAACATTCAAACGACTTTGAAAAACTTACTGGTTCAAAACCAATTAGCTTAGCACAGATGTTTGCCAATAGTGATGACTTCCAAGTAGGACAAAGAAATTCAACAGATGATTAAGGGTGGAAACACCTTTTTTCTTTTGTGTAAAAGTTTTGGTTGGCTAACTTTATATAAGTACAGGATTTGTGCTATACTAATAGAGTTAATATGGAGATTTATATGATAAGGTTTATTGATAGTAATGATGAAAAGAGAACAATTACACAACAGATTTTAGATGCATTACCAGCATGGTTTGGAATTGAAGAATCCAAACAAGAGTATGTAGATCAAAGTAAAGATACGTTTATGTTTGCTTATTTTGATAAAGATACTCCAGTAGGGTTTATTGCCATCAAACAGCACTACAAGCAAAGTGCTGAACTAACTGTAATGGGTGTAAAGAGTGATTATCATCGTCATGGAATTGGCAGAAAGCTTGTGAGTGAATGTGAGAAGTGGTGTGTAGAGCATCATATCTGCTATTTGCAGGTAAAAACATTATCAGAGATTTCATCAGATGAAAGTTATGCGAAAACCAGAAAGTTTTATGAAGGTGTAGGGTTTGTTCCATTAGAAACATTTCCTACGTTATGGGATGAAGCAAATCCATGTTTATTATTAGTTAAATATTTGAATATATAGGATAGAGAGAAAAGAGGTAATACAATGGACATACGTGAGGAAGTAAAAGCATTAGAAGAAGATGTAAAGGGATATCGACGTCATCTGCATCAATATCCAGAAATTCGTTTAGAAGTTCCAATGACAAGAGACTATATTGTGGAACAGTTAACATCTTTTGGTTTTGAAGATTTAGATGTAGAGTTAATGGAAAATGCAATAATTGCACAATTAAGAGTTGAAAATAGTGCATCAAGTGTTGGGTTTCGTGCTGATATGGATGCATTGTCAGTTATTGAATTAAATGACATTGATTTCAAGTCAAAGAATGAATATATGCATGCATGTGGTCATGATGGCCATATGGCAGCGTTACTGGGGCTTGCAAAGGTTTTGGCTAAGAATAAAGAGAAACTTAGTGAAACAGTTACCTTTGTATTTCAGCCAGCTGAGGAAGGTCCTGGAGGAGCTGAAATACTAATTAAGAATGGACTGTTTAAGAAGTATCCAATGCGGGCAATCTTTGGAACTCATGTAATGGGTGAAGTAGATGAAGGGGTTATTGCGACTCGTCCTGGCCCACTAATGGCACGTAATGGAGAAATTCGTGTACACATTACTGGTAAAGGAACCCATGGAGCTACGCCTCAATTAGGAAATGATGCTATTGTGGCAGGTTCATGGTTTGTGACACAGCTGCAGTCAATCGTTGCGAGAAATGTCAGTCCACTTAAGAGTGGTGTTGTTACGATAGGTTCCTTTAATGGAGGAACTGCTGAAAACATTATTGCTGAAGAGGTAGTGATGGAAGGAACTATGCGTTCTTTTGATGATGAAACATATGAATTAATCAAACAACGGATTTATGAAATTGGAAAAGGAATGGAAGTTTCCTTTGGTGTAAAAGCAGATATTGAGGTAATTGATTATTATCTGGTTGTTGAAAATGATAATGACTTATTTGATGTAATGGAAAAAGCAGTAGGTGAAGAGTTGTATGTAGTAGATCCAAAAATGGCTGCAGAAGATTTTTCATTCTACCAAAAAGAAGTGCCAGGATTGTTTTATTTTATTGGAACAAGAAGCAAAAAATTTGATCAGCATCTTCACAACGCTACTTATAATTTTGATGAAAAAGTATTGTTGAATGTAATTGAAACAAACTTACGTATTCTTGAAACAATGGGTACTTATCATGATTGATTCTCACTGTCATATCTTATGGGGAGTTGATGATGCTTCTGCTACTGCTTCACAGTCTTTGGATATGCTAAGAGCAGCAGTGAAAGATGGAGTAGAGACAATTGTTGCTACTAGTCATATCAAACATCCGCTATATCCGAATACACTAGAGACATTAAGTATTGCACTGGATAAGTTACATCAGTTGATTAAAGATTATGATTTACCAATTACTGTTGTAATTGGTGCAGAGAATTTCTTTAACCATCGAACAATTGAGTTATTAGAAAAAAATCAGTTTGTAACTTATAACAATGCCAATAAGTATATGTTAGTTGAATTTTCTTGGACTAAAAATTCTATGGATAATCCTACTGAATATCTTAGACAAGTAATCGCAAAAGGAATTACACCAGTTGTTGCTCATCCTGAGCGTTATGAATGGGTGCATGATGATTATGATATTATTCGTACATGGCGCAAGATGGGATGTTTAATGCAGGTGAATCGTACGAGTATTCTTCAATTGGATAAGATGAAACAAGCCAACATCTTTGCGTTAAAGCTCTTAGAGGATGATTTAGTAGATATAATAGGTAGTGATGCTCATCGAGCTACACCAACACGTAATCCTGTTCTGAGCGATGTGTATGATTATGTGAGTAAACATTATGGCAAAGAAAGAGCAGACCTTTATATTAATATCAATCCTAAAAAAATAATAAAAAAATAAAAAAGCCGAAATTTCGGCTTTTACTTTGTCAATAATTCATGAAGTTTATCTAAATCCTGTTTTGGACTTTCTTTGAATTCAATCACGCAGTCATCAGTTTCAGAGTAGCGGGGAATCACATGCATGTGAAAGTGAAATACACTTTGTCCTGCTACCTCGTTGATGTTGCTTAGAATATTCATACCAGAACAATTTAATTTTTTCATTAAATCATTTCCGATTTTCTGTGCAACTTCATTTACTCTGCATAAATCTTCTTTGTCACATTCCAAGTAATTACCATAATGTTTTTTAGGAATTACTAAGGTATGACCTTTTGTAACCTGTGATAAATCCAGGAAAGCTAAAACGTGATCATCTTCATATATCTTATAAGAAGGAATCTCATTATTTACAATTTTACAGAATATACACATAGTGCTTATCTCTCGTATTTTTTACTTGATGATAATAACGCTTCATAAACATTAATGTCATGAATTGAATAATCATACTTTTGTAAGTAGTATTGGAATGCTTGATCAGCAAGAGATAATTCAGTATTTCCATCTTCATCAGTTGTTGAAGTATCAATAGTAATATCTTTCATTGATTCAATTGCTTCTTCCTTAAATTTCTTAGGACTTACATTTGTTACTCTTACGATATAGTAAGTTCCACTTGTAGTATCTTGTAATACTTTATCAACTACAGTGTTATTCTTTTCTACGCTAGAAATATTGTTCCATAATACATCAGCTAATCCACTGTGTGTATTATAAACTGCTTCACTACCATTGTAAGTAGTTTTATCACCATAAGTATCTGCAATCTTTGCGAAGTCTGCATCATCTTTTTTCGCTTCTTTTAAAGCTTCTTCAGCTTTATCAGCATCAGTGATTTCAATAATTTCAGCTTTACGTGGTTTGAAACGTTTTGCTAATTCAGTAAAGTTATCTTTTACATATGCTTCCGTTAATTTTGTAACTCTTGCATTTAATAATATTACATCATTATAGAAATCTTCTTCTGTGTCATATCCATAACCTTGATAAGTCTTTTCCCAGTCATCACCATAAGATTCTTTATAACTTGCTAAAGTTTCTTTTGCACTTTCTTCAATTTCATCAGTAACTGGAACAACCTTATCTACTAATATTTCACTCATTTTAGTAGATACAGGAGTAATATTACCTGCAGCAACCAAACCTGTATACATATCACCTTTGGTAATTTCATCATCACCAACTGTAATTAATACTTTATCATCATTTTGAACAGTTGTTGTAGCATCACTACATCCACTTAGGACTAATAGGGATCCACAAAATATTGCCATTAATTTCTTCTTCATTTTTGTATCCTCCTATTCTTCTGTCTTTTCTTCATCAACACCGATGTATTTCATTAAATCTGTTTTTAAATCTTCATCTTTAATTTTTACACCTAGTTCTTCAGCTTTACCCCAAACGATTTGTTTCTTTAAGTTTGGATAGTAACTTTGAATTACTGTTGATAATGAATCTTTGTATTTTTCATCTTCTAACATTTTTTCTTTAGAAGTAGTATTTACTTTAATTAAATGGTAACCATAACTAGTTTTTACCCAACCACTAACTTCACCATCTTTTAATTTCCAGGCAGCATCTTCAAATTCTTCAACAAGACTTCCATCTTTTAATTGAATTCCTAAACTACCATTTTCTTCTGCTGAACCAGTATCATCAGAATATTGTTTTGCTACTTTACCGAAACTTTCATCTTTCAGTGCTTTATCAATTTCTTCCATACGAGCTTTTTCAGTATCACTAGGATTGTCAGGATCACTCATTGACACTAGGATGTGAGAAATAACTCTAGGTGATTTTTCTTCATAAACTTCATCAAATAACTCTTTATGTTCTTCAATGTAATCACTAACTAATTTTGAACTCTTTTCTTGATCTAAGAAAAATTGTTCGAAGTCATCGATTCCATCGTAACCTAATTGTTGAAGTTGTGGTGTAATTGTAGCTTCGTACTCATCACCATATGCTTGTTTGTAAGATGCTTCTACTGATTCGAAAGTATCTTTTGCACTTTTCTCCATCTCATCAGTTGCTTTTACACTTTGATCAACTACACTACGTTCCAGCAATGTATATGCTAACTGAACACCGCTTGTTGCAGTTCCATCGCTAGCCATCGTCTCAAATAAGTCAGTATAGTATGCGTCTGCTGTATAGTTTTTGTTAGCAAGTGTAAAGATAACATCTTTTCCTTTTGAACTCTTGGCTCCAATAGTATCTTTGTTTGTATCCCAAGCAAAGAAGATTGCGAAGCTGACAAAAATAGCCCCAACCAATATTACAAACCAGAATTTCTTTAAGATATCTTTAATATTGTAACTCATGTTTTCCTCCTAAATATCTTTTGTCTGCACTTAATATGCGCCTATATATTATAATTGAAAATGCTCATAAATGCTAGTATTCTTGAAAAAACCGTAATCAGAAACAATTTATGATAATTCTCAATAACCATAACTATGCTATAATAGCCATGTGAATTTTACGTGAAGGTGGAAATATTCACATAATATTATGAATATTATTGAAGAAAATAGTGAAATGATGGCATATTCATAACACACTTTTTCTATTTTGTTGTATAATAAAGAAATGGTTTTATTGTTAGTGTTGTAAGAGTAGTATTTGATAAATGTAGTCATAAGCATTGCAGAGACTAGCAACCTTAGATAAAATTAACTAATGAGAGGATGAAAAACTTATTATGAAACAACTTGTTATAAAAGATTTATATGTCAGTATCAATGATGTACAAATTTTAAAAGGAATTAATTTGGAAATTAATGCTCATGAAATTCATGCATTAATGGGTCCAAACGGGCAGGGGAAAAGTACTCTGTTATCAACGATTATGGGAGATCCAAAGTTTCATGTTGATTCAGGTGAAATATATTTAGATGGGAAAGATGTTTTATCAATGGAAGTTGATGAACGTAGTCGTGCTGGTGTTTTCTTGGGGATGCAATATCCTGCTGAGATTCCTGGTGTAAACAATTCAGATTTCCTACGTGCTGCAATCAATGCACGTTTGGATAAACCAATTGCTTTATTTAAGTTCATTGAAGAGATGGAAGGTGCGGTCAAAGATCTTGGAATGAAGAGTGAGATGGCACACCGTAACTTAAATGAAGGTTTTTCAGGTGGTGAAAAGAAACGTAATGAAATTATTCAGATGAAGTTATTGAAACCACAACTTGCAATGTTAGATGAAATTGATTCAGGACTGGATGTGGATGCTTTAAAAGTAGTTGCTGATGCAGTATCTGAATTATACGAAGATAAAGAGATGTCCTTATTAATTGTATCTCACTATGAACGTTTCTTAGATTTGTTAAAACCAACACATGCTCATATATTATTGGATGGTAAAATCGTTGAAACTGGTGGATATGATTTAGTATCGAAAATTGATAGTGAAGGATATGAATGGGTATATGAGAAATATGGTGTGGATCGTCCAGCTGCGAAACCAGTTGTTTCTCTGGAAAATTGTGGAGCGAAACGTTAATGAGCACACAACTAGTGAATGACGTTACATTTGAACTGGATGGCTATCATGAACTAGAGGTAACTTCTGACTTTCATATTATGGTTGAAAAGAATAAGCAGATTGAATTGTTGCTTAATGAAAAAGGAAACCTTAAGATAAAAGGTCAGATTACACTAGATGAAGGAAGTCGTTGTAATGTTTTGTTTATGAACGAATGTGATGATCTTCAAATGGATTTAGAAATTCATCAGAAAAGAGATTCAAATATACAAGCTGGATTTTATGAATTGAATGAAAATACTTCAATGATCAATATTCAATCTCATTTGGATGAAGAAGGTGCAAGTGTAACTCTTGTGAAGAGTTCAATTACAAATGCAAAAAAGCGTTATGATATTGAATGCATTCATCATGCACCACATACGCATAGTGAAATGAAGAATTTTGAAATCAGTAATGAGAATGCAGATTATAAGATTCGTGCATGTGGAACGATTGAAAAAGGTGCTTACCAAAGTCAGTCACACCAAATGAGCAGAATCCTCACAACAAGCGATCATCAGAGAAGTGAAGCAATCCCAGTCTTATTAATTGATGAGAATGATGTTGCAGCAAGCCATGCCAACAGTATGGGGAAAATGGATGATGATTACTTATACTACTTAAAAAGTAGAGGGATTAAAGAAGAACAAGCAAGAGAATTACTTACATTATCTTATTTACTTCCTATTTCAGAAATCTTGGATAGAGAAGAAACAAAAGAGATGTTAACACAGAAGATTCGTAGCAGAGCGGGGTTATAATATGAACGTAGAGGCAATTCGTAAAGATTTTCCGATGTTTGAGAATAAATCCAAGAAAGGATTTGACTTGGTTTATTTTGATAATGCCGCAACGACATTCAAGCCAAATGCTGTAATTCAGGCAGTAACTGACTACTATACGAAATATAGTGTAAATGCCCACCGTGGTGATTATGAACTTAGTTACCAGGTAGATACTTTATATGAGAGTGTAAGAGATACCGTAGCTTCTTTCATTAATTGTGATCGTAAAGAAGTAGTATTTACATCCGGTACTAGTCTGGCACTTAATCAGATTGCATATGGATATGCACAGAAGATATTAAAAGAAGGTGATGTTGTCATCAGCGATGAAGCAGAACATGCTTCTAATTATCTTCCATGGATGCATGCATGTGAAACTAATAAAGCAAAGCTAGAATTTATTGAACTAGATGAACATGGTTGTGTTAGTATTGAAAAGTTTAAGCAAGCTATGCATGATCGAGTGAAGATTGTATCACTGGCACATGTTACCAATGTAATGGGATGTACAATTGATGTAAAAGAAATCTGCAAGATTGCTCATTCTTATGGAGCTATCGTTGTGATTGATGGAGCACAGTCAGCACCTCATATGAAAGTAGATATGCGAGATTTGGATTGTGATTTCTTTGCATTTTCTGCTCATAAGCTATGTGGACCAACTGGTTCTGGAGTATTGTATGGAAAATATGAACTTCTGGAAGAGATGGATCCATTGATGTTAGGTGGAGGAAGTAATGCCAGATATGATATGTGTG
The DNA here is from genome assembly GCF_030814225.1 of Breznakia pachnodae. GTDB lineage: Bacteria > Bacillota_I > Bacilli_A > Erysipelotrichales > Erysipelotrichaceae > Breznakia > Breznakia pachnodae. The sequence continues at coordinate 19,220 of NZ_JAUSUR010000001.1, read as the reverse complement.
GAAACTTATTAATGAAGAATCCACCATATAAATTTGAATCTGGGACTCCAGCAATTGAAGCTACATTAGGTTTGAAGGCAGCAATTGAATATATCACTTCGATTGGAATTGAAAATATCCAATCATATGAAAGTGATTTACGTGCATATATGATCTCGGAAATGAAGAAATTAGATAATGTAATTATATATAATGAAAAGAGCGACAGTGGAATTGTGACATTTAACATCAAAGATGTATTTTCACAAGATGCTGCAACTTATTTCAGTGATAAAGGTATTTCTTTACGCAGTGGACAACACTGTGCAAAGTTATTAATGGATTTTTTAGATACACCTAGTACATTACGTGCAAGTTTGTATTTTTATAACACTAAGGAAGAAGTGGATTACTTTATTGAAGTATGTTCACAAATTACACCAGAGACTTTCTTAGATGTATTCTTTTAGGAGGTAAACTCATGAATGATATGATGAAAGACCCAATGGTATTACGTCAGATAATTATGGATCATGACAAATATCCACGGAATCGTGAATTAGTAAAAGATGATCGCTATCTGAGTAAACATATGGCAAGTGACTCTTGTATTGATGATATTGAAGTACAGGCACTTATAGAAGATGGTAAATTAAAAGATATTCGTTTTGATGGAGTTGCATGTACAATATCAACAGCTGCAACATCAATTATGACGGAACTGCTGAATGATAAGTCAATTGACGAAGCAAAAGAAATCGTTAAGAACTATCGTGATATGATTGATGAGAAACCATATGATGAAGATTTACTTGAAGAAGCAATTGCTTTTCAAAATGTTGGAAGACAGGCAAATCGTATTCATTGTGCTACAATCGGCTGGGATGCTATTGAGCAGATAATGGAAGAAAGCGAGAAGTAGCATGAATAATAAAGACTTAGAATTAAATGATGAATATCAATATGGTTTTCATGATGAAGATATTAGTATATATAAAACCAACAAAGGTCTTACAAGAAAGATAGTAGAAGAAATTTCAGAGATTAAGAATGAACCTGAGTGGATGAAAGAATACCGCTTAAAAGCATTTGAACACTTTGAAAAGACACCAATTCAAAATTGGGGACCTTCACTCGAACAACTTCATTTTGAAGATTATACCTATTATATTCGTCCTAGTGAAAAAACGGAAAACAACTGGGAAGATGTACCTGATACAATCAAGGATACATTTGATCGTTTAGGAATACCAGATGCTGAGAAAGAATTCTTGGCAGGTGTTACAACGCAATATGAAAGTGAAGCGGTGTATCACAATATGTTAAAGGAAGTGGAAGACAAAGGAGTTATCTTCTTAGACACCGATAGTGCGCTAAAAGAACATCCTGAGTTATTCAAGAAATTCTTTGGAACTGTTGTGCCATATACAGATAATAAATTTGCTGCATTAAATAGTGCGGTTTGGAGTGGTGGTAGTTTTATCTATATTCCAAAAGGAGTAGTGTTGGATAAACCACTACAATCATATTTCAGAATTAACTCTGAACGTATGGGACAGTTTGAAAGAACCTTGATTATTGTTGATGAAGGTGCTGAAGTACATTATGTAGAAGGATGTACTGCACCAATCTATTCAAAAGAGAGTATCCATGCTGCAGTTGTAGAGATTATTGTGCATAAAGATGCAAAATGTCGTTACTCAACAGTGCAGAACTGGAGTAGTAATATTTTGAATCTTGTTACCAAACGTGCGAAAGTGCTTTATAATGGTGCGATGGAATGGATTGATGGAAACATTGGTTCTGGTATTACCATGAAGTATCCAGCTTGTATCTTAGCGGAAGAATATGCAAAAGGAACAACAATTTCAATTGCTGTTGCCAGTTCCAATCAGATTCAGGATGCTGGAGCTAAGATGATTCATCTTGCACCAAACACTTCTAGTAGTATTGTTTCCAAATCAGTATCTAAAAAAGGTGGGGAAGTAAACTACCGCGGAACTGTATGGCATACAAAAAATGCAAAAAACGCGAAAAGTAAAGTGGAATGTGATACACTTATATTAGACAAATTAAGTAGATCAGATACGATTCCTACAAATATTGTTGAAAATAATAGTTCTACAATTGAACATGAAGCTACTGTTTCAAAAATCAGTGAAGAACAGTTATTTTATTTAATGAGTCGAGGACTTACCAAAGAAGACGCTGAAGAAATGATCGTTATGGGATTCCTTGAACCATTTACTCGAGAATTACCAATGGAATATGCAGTTGAATTAAACCAGTTGCTGAAGATGGATATGGAAGGATCGATAGGGTAGACAATATGAAAAATGAACTGAGAAAGGTATGTAAAGAACGCAGAGAAAATCTAACAACGTTAGAGTTAATGAATTATTCACATGATGTAGTTGATAAATTGATTCCACTAGTTTCCAAGTATGAGAACATTGGTATCTATATCCCAATGTCTGGTGAAGTTGATGTAACCGCACTGTTAGCGATGGATCGTAGTTTTTTTGCGCCAGTTGTAGTCAATAAAGAAGATATGGAGTTCTATGAAATTGAATCTTTAAATGATGTACAAGAAGGAAAGTACGGTATTCTAGAACCTTCCTCAGATTATCATATAGAACCAAAGAATTTGGAAGTAATCATTGTACCTTTAGTAGGGTTTGATGAAAAACTAAATCGAATCGGACAAGGTGGAGGATATTTTGATCGCTACCTGGCAAAAACCAAAGCAATTAAAATTGGGGTTGCCTTTGAAGTTCAGAAATTGGATGAAGTTCCAGTTGAAGATTTTGATATCCGTTTGGATTACATTATTAGCGAAAAGAAAGTTTATCATCGCTAAATTAAACAATAACTTAGAAGAATCCCAAGTGCTATAAATGGCACAAATGGGATTCTTTTTTTCTTGGCAAAGATACAGAAGATACAGCCCAAAATATTTGAAAGGATTAGTGTATACGTAAAGAATGTGAAACCATAAAATAAAAGAATAAAGATATAAAGTTTAATATCAGCACCTCCAATCATATTTTTGATGTAGAACAGGCTAAATAAAAGAATAAATAATAAGGTAATACTTACTAGTTCAAATGTAATTTCATTGTGAAGTAGAAGTAACAAATAAAGTGCTACAAAGAAACAATCATACACCATATAGGAGATTAAGTCTTGTATCGATGCGCAAAGTAAAATCATAAAAATTAAAATATTTAAAGTTGTCATATCTATACATTACCTTGGTTAACAGAAAATCCTTTTTATGTTATGATTATTTGGAGTGAAAGAGAGACTTATATGAAAACATATTTAATTGATTTAGATGGAACAATGTATAAAGGAAGCACGATTATTGAAGGTGCAATTGAATTTTTAGAGCGTATAAAGAAGAATGGTGATAACTATATCTTTTTAACGAACAATGCAACACGTACGGGAATCCAAAATGTTCAACATATGGAGAATATTGGATTCAAAGGATTAAAGAAAGAAGATTTCTTCACTTCTAGTATGGCTGCAGCTTCGTATATCGCCAAAACTAGTGATAAGCGAAATGCATATTATATCGGAGTAGATGGGTTAGAAGAAGCTCTTATAAACAATGGATTTACTATTACGGATAAAGATGTAGATTTTGTCTTTGTTGGATTGGATAAAGAAGGAACTTATGAGAAGTATTCCAAAGCGTTAACCCATCTATTAAATGGCGCAAAGTTAATTGGTACCAATGGAGATCGTTTGTTGGCAAAAGATGATGGATTTAATGTAGGGAACGGAAGTGTTGTTGCATTGTTTGAATATGCTACAGGACAGAAGAGTGCGCAGATAGGAAAACCACATAAACCAATCTTGGATGAAGTATTGGCATATGCAAATATCTCAAAAGATGATGCTATTCTAGTAGGGGATAACTTAGAAACTGAAATCAAATTAGGTGTAGATTTTGGTGTAGAAACCATATTTGTAACAAGTGGAGTACACACTGAAAAAGACATTGAACGTCTAAATGTTCATCCTACAAAGACAGTTCAGTCATTAAATGATATAGAAATCAAATAAAAAATATAATAAAAATAGTATAAAAAACGTAATAAAATGACAAAAAATAAAGAAAATTTCATAAATTAGGCTCAAAATGTAAGCGCTTTATTGACTTATTTTTAAAATTTGGTATCATTTTATTAGGTAGTGATGCCTCGTGATTAGTCGCCTAGTCGTTTTTCTTCCCCACCCATAGAGAAATGATTAGTTTCTCCCCAGATTAGTTACGAAAGATCGATTAAGAGGCATGCGAATGTCTCTTATTTTAATTTAATCGAGAAAAGGAGAAACACTTATGCTAATTGCTATATTAGAGGATCGAGTATTTAGGAAGAGAACAAGAGAACCTTACACAAAACGTTGGACGGTGCGTTGCATAGCGTATAACGAAAACAATGAATTAGTTTTTCTGCGAATTAAGGGTACAGATGCTTTAGGTATGAGAGATCATCTAGAGACAATTGGTGGTGGTGTTGAGAATGAGGAAAGTTTAGAAGAAGCAGTTATCAGAGAAGTTCGTGAAGAAATTGGTTATAGCTGTACAATTGAAAGGGAATTAGGATATATTGTTGATCACTATAATGTATTAAATAGAGAAACAATATCTACTTATTTTGTTATTCGATTGAAAGATTATGTTGGTGGAGAAAATCGCAGTGTTGAAGAAGAAACATTGATGCAGGGGACGGAAGCTTACAGCGAAGAGGAAGCAATTGAAAAGCTGAATACTTACAGTAAGCGCACTGCAAATGAGTTAGTGCAGCGAAGAGATTTAATGGCACTAAAATTTTATATTGAAAATAGATAAGCCAATGCAATCGCATTGGCTCTTATTTTTCTAACATTCTTCCTTGGTATGTGTTACGTTTTACCATTTCTTTATCTATATCATTTAATACTACTGTTTTATTCAACATCCAAAAAGATTCAATCTGTTGTTCTTTGACTCCATCTCCAGTTAATCGCTGAATAATTATTTCTTTTGGTAAATATTCAAGTTGTCTTACAACAACATCAATATAATCTTCTTTACTGAGCAAAGGGAATGGATGTTCCAGATATTCTTTTGCTAATACTGTGTTTTCCATTAAATAAAGCATGTGAATCTTTACTGCGTGAATTGGTAATTGACCAATCGTTTTAGCGGAAGTAATCATCATATCTTTAGTTTCATTGGGTAGTGAGTTCATGAGATGAACACAGATTTTAAGATCTGTGTTTTTTAATCGTTCTACACAATCAACAAATGTTGCATAGGTATGGCCTCGATTGATTCGTGCTGCTGTTTCATCATAAATAGATTGTAATCCCAATTCTATCCATATTTCTTTCTCTTGCGCAAGTTTATTAAGGTATTCAATTTTTTCATCTTCTAAACAGTCTGCACGTGTTGCAATACATAAACCCAATACATCTTCTTTATAGAAAAATGGTTCAATTGTTTCTTTTAATGTCTCTAATGAGCAATACGTATTTGTATATGCCTGAAAGTAGGCAAACCCTTTTCCTTGAGGCCATTTGTTTTTCATCACCTTTAAGTTTGCATCATATTGAATATCTAATGGTTCAAACATTTCTTGTACCTGATCACCACTACCTAAACTGGTACAGAATGTACAACCACCTACACCACAGGTTCCATCACGATTAGGACAACTGAAGTTGGCATTTAATGGTACTTTAAAAACCTTGGAATGATATTTCTGTTTCAGATAATAGTTCCAAGTATGATATCTTTTGTTGTCATTACTATAAATAAATGGATTTTTCATATTGTATATCTTATCATACTTCGAAGAATATGATAATCTATAGTAAGTGATAAAATGATAGAAGAAAAAAGAATAGCAATTGATGGGTATGTATTTGCCTATAAGTTGCATATTAAAAAAATAAAAAATATTATCTTGAAGGTAGAAAGTGATGGCTCACTTCTGGTGAGTGCAAATGCATATGTACCTCAAGCAAAAATAGATACATTTCTTAAAGAAAAATTATCTTGGATTTTAAAACAACAAAGCAGACAGATGAAGCGATACAGTCGTGTGTTTACTGATTGTATGCAACAACAGGAGTTTTATATCTTTGATCAGATGATATCGATTGTATGCGTGCAATCCAATCAGAACTCACTTCGAATCAATGAGAATGAGATGATTGTGTACTATAAGCATGACCGTGAAGAATGTAATAAAACAATTAATAAATATTTGCGTCAGTTATGTGAACAGCGTTTTATTGAAGTCGTAGAACGTTATGTAGCACTACTAAGTGATTATCAATTGCCAATGCCGATTGTTAAATATCGCAAGATGAAATCAAGATGGGGAAGTTGTGCAACTAATCAAAATACGATTACTTTAAATATTAATATGATTCATTATGCTTATGAATTTTTAGAATATGTTGTACTACATGAATTGGTTCATTTCATCCAACCAAATCATTCGAAACAATTCTATAAGATTGTTTCTTATTACATGCCTGATTATAAAGAGCGTATGAAATTATCATTAGGTGTATAATAAGGTGGTGTAGATAGGAGGATATATGAGTAAAAGTAAAATAAATTGGATCTTATTTAAAGTATTTCTGATTGCAGGTACCTTCACCTTTGCTGGTGGATTGGCGATGTTGCCGCTGCTTGAAAAAGATATTGTAGATAAATATAAATTAATGAAACGTGATGAGTTTTTAGATGATGCGATTATGTCACAGACCTTACCAGGCATCATTGCACTGAACTGCGCATGCTTTGTAGGGAAGAAGTGTAATGGGTTTATGGGGATGCTTAGTGCAGCCCTAGGAAGCGTTCTGCCAGCTTTTGTGTTCATGTTATTGGCTACGATGCTATATGCATTCATTCCTCAAGAAGGGCCATTACAAATGGCGTTCATGGGAGTGAGAGCTGCATCAGTTGCAATTGTTCTTGCAGCCGCAATTACACTGGGACAACATAATTTAAAATCAGCATATTCATGGATCTTGATGATTGTGAGTTTCTTGTTGATTGCAATTCTAAACATTCAGGCACCTTATGTAATTATTGGTGCAGGTATCTTTGGTGTCTTCTACTTTAGTATGTTGAAGAAGAAGGGGGCATCATCATGATTTTATTAGATATTTTTATAGCTTTCTTTAAAATTGGTATCTTAGGTTTTGGTGGTGGGTATGCAATGCTTACGATGATTCTGGATGAATCATTAAAGTTAGGCTTAACTCTACATCAGTTTGCTGATTTAAATGCACTAGATATGTTAATTCCAGGGCCAGTTGCAATTAATGCAGCTACCTATGTTGGTTATATTGTATCTGGAGTAGCGGGTGCCACTATTGCAACTGTGGCTGTTTGTATACCATCATTTATTTTGGTATCACTGTATCATTTTGTAGAAAACAAACTAAAGAATAATGAAAAGATGCAATATTTCTTAATGTCTGTGAAATCTTCAGCCGTTGGTTTAATAGCTAGTGCTGCTTTTATATTGGCATTAGGAGTATTCTTTAATATATCTTCGCTAAGAGAAATCGCAGAGTTAACATTTAATTCAGCTGCAGTTTTTTCAATTATTACATTTCTGGTATGTGCAATTGCTCATATTAAGTTTAAAATTAATCCAATCTTTCTGACTGTACTTGCTGGTGTTGTTGGCTATGCCATGTATTATGTGTTATAGCTATGATTGCCAATATAATTACAGTATCTAGAATACTGCTTTCATTTGTATTATTGTTTCTACAACCATTTGAGTTATGGTTTATGATTGTTTACAGTATTTGTGGACTTACAGATATATTGGATGGTTTTATCGCAAGGAAGTTCAATATGACATCTCAACTAGGTGCTACACTAGATAGCATTGCTGACTTTGTATTTATATGTATTATGTTAGTTGTATTTCTACCAGTTATTGACTTTGCATCATGGATGATTATCTGGTTGGTAGGAATCATGGTAATTCGCTTCGCTTCAATTATCATTGGTTATATTCGTTATCATCAATTATCGTTCTTACATACATATCTAAATAAATTGTCTGGACTTATTATCTTTTGTTTTCCATTTTTTTACGAATTAACATCCTTAAATATAACATTTACAATAATTGCAGAAATAGCTACAATCTCAGGGGTGGAAGAGTTATTAATCAATTTCACATCTGAAAATTTAAACAAAGACAGAAAGTCTATTTTTATTAAACAGTAAATTGTGATATACATCTTACAATCTGTTTTTCACCACTTAAAAGAGTAAAGAAACCACTTACATAAATACGGTTTTCTTGCTCTTTTTTATTACCTATAATGTGGTTAAAAGGAGATGTTACATATGAAATATAAAGATTTAAGGAAGCAGTTTTATAAAGGAAATATAGTTAATTTGTGTCTTGCGATTGTTGGTTCTCTACTAACAGTAGCTTATAGCATCAGTATTGCATTTTTCATCAAAGATTTCTTTGATGCATTACTAACGCAGGATGCTACAAAATTTTATGATGTATTTATGTTGTGTTTTGTGAGTGTATTCCTGATACTTGCAGGAATAGGAATAGAAAACTACTTTATGAATAAGTTTTGCTATCGTGCAGTGAAACAGTATAAGAACTTTGTTTGTGAAAGAATTCTAAAAAAGGATATAGCATCATTTCAAAATGAACTTACAAGCGATTACTTATCTGCATTAACCAATGATGTGAATTCAATTGATCTAAACTATTTGCAGGGAGGAATTAAGTTATATAAACAATACCTATTAATGATCTGTGCAATTGTATCAATGTTGTTATTAAACTGGAAGTTATTTCTATGTGTTTGTGCAATTAGTGTACTATTAGTATTATCATCTAATTTCTTAAAGAAAACGTTAATTAATATGGAATTGGAAGAATCAAAACAAAACAGTGGTTTTATGGGATTCTTCAAAGATATTCTAAGTGGATTTACAGTAGTAAAAGGATTTAAGGCAGAAACCTTAATTTATGATAATTATGCTGAAAAGAATGTAAACTTGGAAAAGATAAAAAGAAAAAAGAGAAATGTTGCAACAGTAATTCGTATGGTTTCAGGTGTTTCTAGTCATATCACGTTTTATGGAATCATTGGAATTGGTGGATACTTTGTTTTTGAAGGAATGATTACTCCAGGTATTGTTATTGCGTTTGTTCAGTTATTGAACTACTTGGTTGGACCAATTCAGGAAATCAATCCATTGCGTACAAGCAAGAAGGCAGCAGAAAAACTAATTGAGAAATGTGCTGATTTATTATCGAAAGAAACAACAGATAAAACTGAATTAGTACCATATGAATCATTTGATAAAACAATAACATTTGAAGATGTATCATTTGGTTATACCGATACAAATGTATTAGACTCTATTAATTTTACCTTTGAAAAAGGAAAGAGTTATGCTGTTGTAGGTGCTAGTGGGTCTGGTAAGTCTACATTCTTACAGCTTCTACAAGGGTTCTATAAGAACTACAATGGAAATATTCATTTTGATAATCAGGAATTAAAAGATATTGATGTTGACAGTCTGTATGGACATCTATCGATTATACAGCAAAATGTATTTATCTTCGATGATACAATTATGAATAATATTACAATGTATCAAAAGTTTAGTGAAAAGGAATTGCAGGCAGCTATTAAAAAATCAGGATTAGATGAACTAATCAAAGAACGTGGAACGGATTATAAATGTGGTGAGAATGGAGTGAAACTATCTGGTGGAGAAAAACAAAGAATTTCTATTGCTAGAAGTTTGATTCGAAACACACCAATCTTATTGATGGATGAAGGAACTTCATCATTAGATAATCAGACAGCATTTCGGATTGAACAATCGATTCTTTCAATTCAGGATTTGACAAAAGTAATTATTACTCATAAATTGAATGAAGATTTACTTCGTCAATATGACTGTGTACTAGTCTTCCATAATGGTCAAATTAAAGAAAGTGGCACATTCAATGAGTTGATGGATAAGAAAGGATACCTTCAATCACTATACAATGTTGTTACTGTATAGAAAGATAATAATGATCATAATAAAAAGAGGTAGTACAGGTTTATATCTGTATGTACCTCTTATTGTAATAATATCTATTGTGCTGGAAATGTTTTACTGTATACTTCCTTGATGTAACTACCAACATGCTCTGGTTTATGAGCATCACTTGCAGTTATCATTTCAACCTTATGTTCTAATAAGATATCTAATAATTCATCAGATAATCCCATATCTTTGTGGTCATAACGATAATAGCATCCAGTATTGTTTTCAGCTTTCACATGATGTTCATTCAATAATTCAGCTAACTCATGATAGGTTGGTTTTAAATCGTAAGTAGGGTAGTAGTTAAATAACTTGATTGTGTCTGGATGTGCCAGTTGCGTGAATAAATTACTTTTCACTAAATCAAACACAAGATCATAATAACGCTTATAAATATGGTTTACATCATATTTATCCCAAAGTAATTCTTTGGAGAATGCCATATCATATAAAACACCATCTACAGAATGAATAGCACCTACCAGAAAATCAAATGAGTACTTAGAAAGGGTTTCTCTTAGAAACTTTTCATACTCTGGTACATAACACACTTCTAAACCATATTTTACACTAATACCTGTATCCATTTTTTTGATCTCTTCCATTAATGAAATAAACTTGTCTAAACTATTACAAAACTTTAATTTTCCATCCAACCATTTATCCTGAACTTCATATTTACGTAAGTTTTCATAAATTGGTTTAAACTCTACAAACCTGTGGGTATGGTCTAAAATTTGTATTTCACTTAAGCCTTTACGTTTGGCTTCTTCAATAAACTCTAATACATATTCTTTATCTAAAGGTCCATATTCTAAATGCATATGTCCATCAATCATATATCATCACCCCTTATTTTTTAGTATTATAGCACAATCATTTCGCATTACAAGGTGTATATGACTGCTGAAAAAGGGGAAATGGAAAAATTGGTTGTAAATTTGGATATTCTCGTATTTACGAATCTCCTGAAATTATGTATATTATAAGTGAAGGTAGAGATACCTACAAAAAAGTCTCCATAGGAGTGAGGGAGACTCAAAAAAGAAGAGTCGCTCGTTAAAGAACTATCTTGAAAAAGAGTTAAACAAGATAAAAATAAAAAAGATAACTCAGAAATAAAGAGTTCCCAATAATAAAGGGAACTCTTTTCATATGTGTTTACATATTCTTTCATTAATTTTCATTTTTTGATTGTTTGTTTCATAAAATGTGCTATAATAGAAAACAATATTAAATAAGGAGAGATGAAAAATGAACAGAGTTTATAACTTTAGTGCAGGACCATCACAAATGAGTGAAAAGGTACTGGAAAAAGCAGCGAGTGAATTATTGAATTACAAAGGAACTGGGCAATCAGTTATGGAGATGAGTCATCGTTCCAAGGAATTCCTTGAGGTTTTTGAATCCTGTCGCTCGAAGTTAATTGAACTTATGAATATTCCATCAAACTATAAGGTGTTATTCCTTCAAGGTGGAGCTTCATTACAGTTTTCAATGATCCCAATGAATTTATTGAAGAAGAATAAGAAAGCAGCAGTTGTGAATACTGGTGCTTGGAGTAAAAAAGCAATTAAGGAACTAAAGAAAATTGGTGATGCTGAGGTAGTTGCAAGCAGTGAAGAGGATACATTCTCATACATTCCAAAAGACTATAAAGTTCCTGAAGATATTGATTATTTCTATATCTGTGAAAACAATACAATTTATGGTACGAAATACCATGAATTGCCTGATACTGGTGATATTCCTTTAGTAGCGGATTTATCTAGTTGTATCTTAAGTGAACCAATTGATGTATCAAAATATGGTGTTATCTTTGCTGGTGCACAAAAGAACTTAGGGATGGCAGGTCTTACACTTGTAATTATTCGTGAAGATTTAATTGAAGAAAATGATGCATTACCTTCAATGTTGTCATATAAAGTACAAGCAGATAACGATTCAATGTTTAATACACCTCCAACATATGCAATCTATATGTTAGGACTGGTATTAGAATGGATTAAAGATGAATTTGGTTCTTTAGAAAACTTAGAGAAAGTGAATCAAAAGAAAGCAAACATGATTTATGATGTGCTAGATAACTCAGAATTTTATCGTGGAACAGTTGTGAAGGAAGATCGTTCTTTAATGAATATTCCATTTGTGACAATTAGTAAAGAGTTAGACGAAAAGTTTATTGCAGAAGCAAAAGAACAAGGTATGGTGAACTTAAAGGGACACCGTAGTGTTGGAGGAATGAGAGCATCTGTCTACAATGCAATGAGTGTAGAAGGTGTTGAAAAACTTGTAAGTTTTATGAAAGACTTTGAAGAAAGGAACAAATAATGAATATAAAACTATATAATAAGATTTCTAATAAGGGGTTAAGTCGTTTAGACAAAAGTCTTTACACATGTAGTGAGGATGTAGAAAATCCTGATGGTATTTTAGTAAGAAGTGCAAAACTTCATGATATAGAATTTAATAAAGAATTAAAGGCAATTGTTAGAGCAGGAGCTGGAGTAAACAATATTCCAATTGATCGCTGCAGTGAAGCTGGTATTGTAGTATTCAATACGCCAGGAGCAAATGCTAATGCTGTAAAAGAGTTAGTATTTGCTGGTATGCTATTATCTGCAAGACCTGTATTTGATGCAATGTCTTGGGTAGAAACATTAAATGGTGATGAAGATGTAGCAACACTTGTTGAAAAAGAAAAAAGTAAGTTTGTTGGTAATGAAATTCGTGGTAAGAAAATCGGTATTATTGGTTTAGGTGCGATTGGTATTAAAGTTGCTAACTTAGCATTACACTTTGGTATGGAAGTATATGGATATGACCCATATATTTCAATCGATGCTGCATGGCAATTATCGAGAAAAGTTCATTATGCGAAAACACTGGATGAACTTTATGAGAAATGTGATTATATTTCAATTCATGTTCCATTGAATGGTAAAACAAAGAATATGATCAATGATGATGCAATCGCAAAAATGAAAGATAACGTATGTATCTTAAACTTTGCTCGTGGTGGTCTAGTTGATGAAGATGCTGTTTGTACTGCATTGGATGAAGGAAGAATGAAAAACTATGTATGTGATTTTCCAAATGGAAATATCCTGCATAAAAAAGGTGTTATTTGTATTCCTCACCTTGGGGCTTCAACTCCTGAATCAGAAGATAACTGTGCTATTATGGCAGCGGATCAATTATCAGATTTCTTAGAAAATGGAAATATTCTTAATTCGATCAACCTGCCAAACCTAACACTTGATCGTAGTGGAGAAGCACGTATCACTTGTTTCCATAAGAACACACCAAATATGATTGCTCAAATCTCACAGACAATTTCCGGAGAAGGAATCAATATTGAAAATCTTATCAACAAGTCAAAAGATGAATATGCATATACAATGGTTGATGTAAACAGTAAGTCTTTAGATGCTGTTATTGCTAAACTAGATGCAGTTGATGATATTTTAAAAGTTACTCAATTATAAAATGAGGCACATGGAAACATGTGCTTTTCTATCGCCTTCATTGACTAGTGTTCATTTTATGTCTATAATAGCGGTGAATATTATCAAATATAGCTATGTATCGTAAAAGCATAATAAGTGGGGAGACTTGACATGAATACATTACATTTGAAGTACGCATTAGAGATAGAAAAAACACGTTCCATTACACAGGCTGCAGAGAACCTGTTTATGGCACAACCAAACCTTAGTAAAGCAATTAAGGAGTTCGAAGAATCGTTAGGATTTGCGATTTTTGAACGTGGACCTAGAGGTGCGATACCAACCAAGCAAGGAGCAGAGTTTTTATCGTACGCAAGAAACATTTTAAATCAGGTAGATAAGATTGAAAGTATATCCAAGAACTTTCAAAGTGAAGTTCAGCAGTTCAATGTTTCAATTCCTAGAGGAAGTTACATTGCATCAAGTGTTGTAAGATTTGTGGAACAATTAGATTTTCATAAAGGAATTGATGTAAATGTACAGGAAACAAATTCAGTACAAGCAATTACAAATATTGTAGAACATCGATTTAATTTGGGAGTCATTCGTTATGATGTTACCTTTGAAAATTACTTTCGTGATTATTTAAAAGATAAAGATTTGGTATTTGAACCAATCTGGGAATTTGAAAATCTGGTGATTTTCTCAAAAGACCATCCATTGGCACAAAAAGAAGACTTACATATTTCTGATTTAGACGAGTATGTAGAGTTGGTTCATGGAGATACAAGTATTCCTTATCTTCATCATAAAAAGAAACCTAATTATAAAGAGAATGATAAAAAGATATATGTATATGAAAGAGCGAGTCAGTTTGAAATCTTGGAAATGATTCAAGGTTCGTATATGTTAGTGTCACCAATACCACAAAGTATGTTGGATCGTTTTCATCTGGTACAAAGAAGTTATAGTGGAGGTGCAAATCGCTATAAGGATGTATTGATTTATCATTGTGATTACAATCTTAGTGAATTGGATCGAAAGTTTGTGGATAAGTTGTATGAATCCAAAAATGAGGTGTCATTCCAACATTTTCAGTAAATTGGTATATTGATATGTAAATATCAATATACTTTTTTCATATGACTAAACAGTATAATTTTTTGATATCATAGTTGCATAGCAACAAATCTTATTCATAATAATTTAAAAACCAAATAAAATTAATGCGATCCAAGCGCTGCATGCAAATTATATGAGTATAAGAATGGTAAAGGTAATATGCGATCTACCTAAAAATGTTGCTATAGAATATTTGTGTGTGGCAACAAGTAGTTTTAGGTGTAATGTTATTCATTTTTGGATATAACGTTATACCTTTTTTCATATTAGAAAGTATATGAGTGCTTTGTTATGATACAGGTAGAGACATAAAGGAGGTCATTATATGGCAAGATTTACAATACCTAGAGATGTTTACCATGGTAAAGGAACATTGGAAACATTAAAGGAGCTTAAAGGAGAAAAAGCGATTGTAGTTGTTGGTGGTGGAAGTATGAAACGTTTTGGTTTCCTTGACACCGTAGTAAATAACTTAAAGGATGCAGGAATGGAAGTGGAACTATTCGAAGGTGTAGAACCAGATCCATCAGTAGAAACAGTAATGAAAGGGGCACAGGCGATGCGTAAGTTCCAACCAGATTGGATTGTATCAATCGGTGGAGGTTCGCCAATTGATGCTGCTAAAGCAATGTGGGCATTCTATGAATATCCAGATACTACATTTGAAGATTTATGTATCCCATTCAATTTCCCAACATTACGTACAAAAGCTAAATTCTGTGCAATTCCATCAACATCAGGAACGGCAACAGAAGTTACAGCATTCTCAGTAATTACAGATTATGAAAAGGGAATTAAATACCCATTGGCTGATTTCAATATCACACCTGATATCGCAATCATTGATCCAACATTAGCTGAAACAATGCCTAAAAAATTAACAGCACACACAGGAATGGATGCAATGACGCATGCAATCGAAGCGTATGTATCTACATTAAACAGTGACTACACGGATCCATTAGCATTACATGCAATTAAAATGGTAAGCGAATACTTAATTCCTTCATATGCTGGAGATAGTGAAGCAAGAGAAAGAATGCACAACGCACAATGTCTTGCTGGTATGGCATTCTCTAATGCATTACTAGGAATCGTTCACTCAATGGCTCACAAGACTGGTGCAGCATATAGTGGTGGACATATTGTTCATGGATGTGCAAATGCAATGTACTTACCAAAAGTAATCAAATTCAATGCAAAAGAACCTGAAGCAGCAAAACGTTATGCACAAATTGCAGACTTCTTACGTTTAGAAGGTACGACAACTGAAGAATTGGTTGATGCATTAATTGCACATATTAAAAAGATGAATGCACAATTAGATATACCTTCATCAATCAAAGATTACGAAGGTGGAATTATTGATGAAAATGAATTCTTAGAAAAACTTGAAACTGTTGCAGAACTTGCAGTAGGTGATGCTTGTACAGGATCAAATCCTAGAAGTATTACACCAAAGCAAATGGAACAATTATTAAAATGTTGTTACTATGACACTGAAGTAGATTTCTAATAGTAAGATAAATAGTTGCCACTGGTAACTATTTATTTTGTAAATGAGGTGAAAGTATGAATGCATATATAAAATCAAAACGAACAAACTGTAAAAACTGTTATAAGTGTATTCGTCATTGTGCATTAAAATCACTCTGTTTTTCTAATGACCAAGCTAGTATTCTAAAAGATGATTGTGTTTACTGTGGTGAATGTTATCTTATTTGCCCACAGAATGTAAAATCAATTGTTAGTGATGTAGATAAAGTAAAACAACTATTGCAGCAAGATCAACAAGTAGTAGCCAGTATTGCTCCTTCTTTTCATGCGCTATCGGATACTAATTATGCACAACTGACAAAACAGTTAAAGTCGATAGGGTTTTCTGCAGTTGAAGAAACTGCAGTTGGCGCGGCAATGGTAAAAACAGAATATGAGCATCTTTGTGATGAAAATACTCAAGATGTGATGATTACATCTTGTTGTCATAGTGTAAACTTGTTAATTCAAAAGTATTATCCGGAAGTATTAAGGAATTTAATTGATGTAGTAACACCAATGGAAGCCCATGCGAGAGTAATTAAGCAGAACAGTCCAAATGCGAAAGTAGTGTTTATTGGACCTTGCATTTCAAAGAAAGCTGAAATTGATGATTGTGAATCAAATGTTGATGTTGTATTGACGTTTGATGATCTGGATGAATTAATTACTACATCAAATGGATCAGAGAAAGAGATTGGTTTAGGAATACCAACAAGACGTTTTCCAACAACTGGTGGTATCTTATCGACAATGAAAAAGAATGATCACTATACTTATCTGTCAATTGATGGGATGGAAAACTGTATGCAGACATTAGAAGATATACGTAATGGTAATATCAAGAACTGTTTTATTGAAATGTCTTTGTGTACTGGAAGTTGTGCTGGTGGACCAGTGATGAGAAAACGTGGATTCTCAAGACTTCAGGGGACAATTGAAATATTTGATAAAGCGCAGACTGGTACGCTTGTAGATGTACCACAACTTGATTTGCATACAGTGTTTGAATCAAAACAAAAACCACAACTTCATATTGGTGATGCCATGATTGATGAAGTGCTTAAGAAAATTGGTAAAACATCAAAAGAGCACGAACTAAACTGTGGGAGTTGTGGGTATAATACCTGTCGTGAAAAAGCAATTGCTGTATTGCAGGGAAAAGCAAACTTAGAAATGTGTATGCCATACTTACGTGATCGTGCAGAATCATTTTCAGATAACATCATTCGTAACACACCAAATGGAATCATTGTGTTAAATGAAGAATTTGAAATTGAACAGATGAATGATGCAGCCTGTGATATCCTTAATCTAAATAATTCTTATGAAATAGTAGGAGAACAGGTGATTCGAGTGTTGGATCCCAAAATTATTATGGATACCTATCTGGATGGTAAAAATACCTATGATAAGAAAATATATCTTGCAGAATGTGATAAACATATTAACCTGAGTGTAATTTCTGATCGTAGTTATCATATCTTAATTTGTATTATGCGAGATATTACACAGGAAACAAGAGTGAGAAAAGAAAGAGATAAGCTTCGTCAGTCAACGATTGAAATAACGGATGAAATTGTGGAAAAACAAATGCGTTCGGTTCAGGAGATTGCTTCACTGTTAGGTGAAACAACTGCAGAAACCAAAGTTGCAATGACAAAGCTTAAGGAGCTATTACACAATGAATGAGATGTTCTGTGACATTGGCGTATGTAGTGCCAATAAACAGGGAGAGCAGCTTTGTGGTGACTTTGTAGAGATAGTGAACCTTGAAGATGGATCTAAGATTATTGTATTGGCTGATGGAATGGGTAGTGGTGTAAAAGCGAGTATTTTATCTATTCTAACATCAAAGATTTTATCCACAATGATGGCAAATAATCTGTCAATTGAAGAATGTGTCAATACAATGATTGAAACATTGCCAATCTGTAAAGTAAGAAAAATTGCTTATTCCACATTTACACTTGTTCATGTACATGATCATCAGGTTGCAGATATTATTCAGTATGATAATCCACACTTGATTCTATTACGTGATGGAAAACATGTAGAATATAATCAGATAACTGAAATTATAAAAGATCGAAAAATCTTTAAATCACAGATACAATTAAAAGAGAATGATATCATGGTGTTAATGAGTGATGGTGTACTTTATGCAAGTGAAGGAAAAATTCTGGATCTAGGTTGGCATCGTGATGAAGTCATTCATTTTCTTGAGTTAACACAGGATGTTGATTTTAGTGCTAAGACAATTAGTGCAATGCTATTAAATGAAAGTCTTTCTCATTATGGTAATCATCCTGGAGATGATGTAACCGTGTGTACAATAAAAATGCGAAAACGTAAAAGCTTAAATTTATTAATTGGACCTCCTGAAAATCCAGATGATGTAGAGAAGATGATGCGTTTCTTTTTCTCTAGAGATGGTTATCATATTGTATGTGGTGGAACGACATCCAAATTAGCATCAGAGTATTTAAGGAAACCAATCCAGATGGACAATACTTACATGGGAGAGAATATCCCACCAACTGCCAAACTAGAAGGTGTGGATATAGTAAGTGAAGGTACAATTACAATTGCGCAGGTACTGGAGTATGCAAAAGACTATAATGAAATGAATAGTTTATACAGTGAATGGACCTATAGAAAAGATGGTGCATCACAAATTGCACGCCTCTTATTTGAGGACGCAAGTGACATTACATTGTTTGTAGGAAGAGCAGAAAATCCTGCTCATCGATACAGCGATGAAAAGATTACCTTTCAACATAAAATGAAATTAATCGAAAATTTGAAGGAACAGTTGGAAATAATGGGTAAAAAAGTAAAAGTTGATTACTTTTAGTGTTTAACTTTCTGTAACTTCGTATTATAATAAAGAGAATAAATATTGTCATATGAAAGGAGAATAGTATGTTTAATATAGTAGCAAGAGAAGAATTGAATCCAACTGTAACAAAATTAGTAGTAGATGCACCATTTATCGCTAAAAAAGCAAAAGCTGGACA